>CAWGYT010000011.1:0-223163 GCA_963826795.1 uncultured Planctomycetales bacterium
TGTCCCGAACCACCGGGCTGCGGGCGTTGCGGATTGTGAAGCGAGGTCCCGGGCGATGGGGTTTGCGGATTCGCCAGCAATCCCGATACGCGGGCCGAACGTGGGCAACAAGTGTCGCCGTCAAATCTGCGAAACACGTGAAGATTTGGCGTCCGATCCGCCAGGGAAACGCACCTAGAGAGTGACGTCGACGTGAACTCAGACGGCAGCACGAACGGTCGATCGTCGAGCGATCGCGAAACGGACTTCGACCGACTACTCGAAGAGGCCAAAGGAGGCTGCCAGGTTGCGCTGGGAAAGCTCGCGGAGTTATGTCGGCCTTACCTGCTGTTGATCGCCAATGAAGACTTGAATCCGCTCCTGCGCGGCAAGCTGGACGCTTCGGACGTCGTGCAGGAAGCACTGATCGCGGCCCACAGGGATATTGCCCAGTTTCGGGGCCAAAAGGAAGTCGATTTCCTGGCTTGGGTCCGCGGCATCCTGATCAATGACTTGCTCGAGGCGCGCCGCAAGCACTGCGGTACGGCGAAGCGCAATGTCGGTCGAGAGATTCCGCTGGATGGAGACAGCGTCCGCGGCCAGCCGTCCATCGAGGTCGTCGGCGAGGCCGTCTCGCCAAGGTCGGAGGTCATTGCCAAGGAAGAGGCGGAGGCACTGGCGTGGGCCATGAATCAGATGCCGGAGCACTATCGCGAGGTGATTCGACTTCGCAATTGGGAAGAACTGTCGTTTGAAGACGTTGGCACGCGTATCGGGCGCGGCGCGGAGGCCACTCGAAAGCTGTGGTCTCGCGCGATATTGCACTTGCAGAAGACGCTGGAACGAAGACCTCTCCAACGGCCTTCACGCGAAGACAACGCTGAGCAGTGAGGAACATGTCCCACGAATTCGGCGCGGACGCGATTGAATTCACCAACCGTTTGGCGCGAATTCACGACGCGATCCTGGCAAGAGATGAGGCGGCAGCCAATCAGATTTCCGGCGCAAGCGAAGGCACTCTCACGGCGCAACTGCAGTCAGCGAGTGACGTGCTGCGGCTGATCGAGCGCGTGAAGCGCAACGATCCCGGGAAGACACCGCCCCATCCCACCGCAGACCGCGCCCAGGGTGAAGACGAATCGACGCCTGCGGCGCGGGACGCGGCGGACACGCAGCCCGCCGCGGACGCTGGTCCATCGTGGCAGGGCGCGGTCGAGCAGCAGCAGGCGTCGACACACGACGCTCCTCGCGGGATCGGGCGTTTTCGCATCGAACGGATGCTGGGACAGGGCGGCTACGGGATCGTGTTCCTGGCGTACGATCCTGTCCTCAAACGCCCCGTGGCCCTGAAGATTCCGCGTCCCGAGGCGCTGGTCACCACCGAGTTGCGGCGGCGTTTCCTGCGCGAGGCCGAGGCCGCGGCGGCTTTGAACCACGCCAATCTCGTACCGGTCTTCGAGTCAGGGCATGCGGGTCCGGTCTGCTACATTGCGTATGCTTACTGCGACGGGATCTCGCTGCAGCAGTGGCTGCGGGAACGAAACGCGCCGATTTCGCCCCGCCTCGCAGCACGCTGGCTGCTTGTGCTTTCCGAGGCGATCCAACACGCACACAGTCGTGGCGTCGTGCATCGTGATCTCAAGCCGTCGAACGTCCTAATCGACACGGCGGAAGCTGACGGTGCAAACGCGGAAGACGAAGCCAATCTTGACGTTGCCGCGGCGAGCCTCCGCATCACCGATTTCGGTCTGGCCAAATTGGAATCGGATGATGCAGAGCAAACGCGAACGGGGTCGATTCTTGGCACTCCGTCGTACATGTCGCCCGAGCAGGCAGACGGCAGGAAAGGTTTCGTCCTACCCGCAACCGACATCTACTCCTTGGGCGCCATTCTTTATGAACTGCTGACAGGGCTTCCGCCGTTCGTAGGTGCCAGTGCGCTCGATACCCTGCAGGCCGTGAGGCAGCGGCATCCGGCGCCTCCGCGGAGTCTCAGGGCGGAGGTCCCTCGGGACCTGGAGTCAATTTGCCTGAAGTGTTTGGAGAAGGAACCCGCGGCGCGGTACCGCTCGGCGACCGCGCTGGCGGAGGATTTGCAGCGGTTTCTGCGCGGCGAGCCGGTTCGCGCCCGCCACTTCACGCGCGCGGAACGACTCGCGCGCTGGTGTCGGCAAAACCCGTTGGCGACGGGACTGGTTTGCCTGACCAGTTTGTTCTTGGCCACGGTTGTGCTCGGCTCGCTGCAGCTCCGCAGCCAACGCGACGCGGCGCTGGAGCACTTGAAGCGGGCCGAGGAGGCGGAGGCACGCTCCGTGGAGTCCGAGCGATCAGCCCAACGACGGCTGTTCGAGTCCCTCATGGCGCAGGCCAAAGTCCGACGATTGAGCGCGGCGGTGGGCGGCCGATCTGAGACGATGCGCGCTCTGGCCGAAGCTTCCCGCTTGATCGAGCCGTTGCGGTTGGGCCCCGATGTGGTCCATCAGTTGCGCAACGAGGCCGTGGCGTGCCTGGGTGACCTCCGCAGTGTGGAATCCATCGACTGGCCTCGGCTGGACGAGACCATCACGGGCCTGGCCGTTTCTCCGAACGGAACGTGTCTGGCCTTGGGATTGGCAGACGGGACGCTGTCCCTGCGCAGTTTGCCAGACGGTGAACAACTGGCCCGCTGGCAGTCTCATGACGCTGAAGTTCGCAGCTTGTCGTTCGATGCGCACGGCACACAACTTGTGTCGGGTGATGTGTCCGGTGTCGTCAAGTCATGGGAGATCGATGGTTCTGGACGTGGGCGCCCGTTACAGGAATTCTTCGCGCACCCGCAGATCGTTTCTGTGGTCATCTCGGCCGACGGCGAAAAACTGGCCGTCGGTTCTTTTGATGCGACGTCGATTTCAGTTTGGAATCTGCGCAGAGGCGATCCGATAAATGAGTTTTCCATGGGCGGCGTGCAACTGGGTGCCGTCTCTCTTAGTCCCGACGGCCGACTCTTGGCAGGCCGTTACTATGACAACGGCGAACATGGCCTTGCGATTTGGCAAACGGACGTGCCGCTGCCGGTACGGAGATTGCCGTCTCCGGTCGGCGAGATCAACGACGTCGCGTTCAGTCCGGATTCTTCGCGCTTGGCCTTTGCGTCCGACGACGGCGTCGTCGTTTTCGAGATCGCTGAAAGCGATCCGCGTCTGGTCTTGGCGGGCGAAATGTCACACTCGGTCACGTTCAGCCAAGATGGACGCCAGCTGGCCGTTGGCTGCACGCGCATCGGCGCGACCAAAATCCACGACGTGGAATCCGGCCAGGAACTCGTGACGCTAAAAAACTCCGAAGGCCATCCCAATTCGGCTTACGCCGACTTTTGGTCGGGCGGATTGGCCTCGGCCGCCGGAAGATCCGTACGCATCTGGGGCCTTTCTGGCAGCCGCGAAAAGCGCGTCCTGGCCGGCCATGCCGGTGGCGTCACGGGCGTCGAATTCTGCCCTGGTTCAGGGCTGCTTATTTCATCCAGTAAAGACAAGACCGTCAAACTTTGGAATCCGTCGACCGGCGAACGGGTCGCGACGATTGCCGGATTCCCAGAAGCCGTGCAGGCCGTCGCCGTAAGCCCCGATGGAAACTGGCTGGCCACGGGAGATTGGTCCGGTGACTTGAAGATCTGGAGCCTGGATGATCCGCGGAGACCAGGTCGCGCAAAGTCGGTGGCACACGACCTCGGCAACAGACTCTGGACCGTCCAGTTCAGCCCCGATGGGAATTACCTCGCCGCCAGCGGTCACGGAATGGCCATCTGGCGGATTACGGCGGCCGCTGGAGGGCCGTTGACGGACCGGCTTGAGATGGAAGAACTGACGTCGCTCCCCGAACATGCCGGCATCACGACGGTGCGTTTCAGCCCGCACAGTCCGACGTTGGCCTGCGTGCTTGGCAACTGCGACCTCAAATTGTGGGATCTCGACAGGTCACGGACACGGGACTCACCTCCCACACGCCTCGTGGGAAACATCGCGTCCACCGCGTTCACGCCCGATGGCAAACTGGTGTTTGTGGAAGAGGCCGGGGATGTTTGTGTGTGGGATGCAGAGACGCGGCGCGTGGTGAGACGCTTTGGCAAAGGACAGTTACCGAGGGCTGAGACGCAAGGAGTCGTCGCGGTGAGTGCGGATGGGCATCTGCTGGCGATCCAAGACAAGCGATCGGCGGCAGTTTCGATCTGGTCGCTCGTAAGCGGCGAGCAGCTCTTCGCTTTGCCCGAGGACCGGGGGAGCGTCTGGACGCTCAATTGGAACCCCGTGAAGCCGGCCCTGGCAGTCGGCCGATCCGACGGCCGACTGCTGATCTGGAATATCGACGAGATTCAGAATCGGCTGAACGAGCTGGGAGTGGGTTGGTAACGGGGGACTCGTCGAGGCCCGCCAAAGTCATCACGAGTCAGGTTTGGATTTTGGCCTGCGATGCCGTTCCGCGTGCTCGAGCACCTGTTGAATATGTACCTCGACTTGTTTCAGGAATGAAGGCGAAACCGCGTAGCCGTCGCTCTCGTAGGTAATGATCGGCATCCGCTGTAGGATGCATTGCGGCTTGAGGATGGCCTCGGAGATCCGGAAGGGGAGACAGTTGAACGGGCCGATGAGCATGATTCCATCGTAGCCCTCGCTCTCGGCGTCCAAGCCTTCGCCCACGGCCGTAATCGTTTCGCCGAAGATGCGTTGGCGAAACGTGTTCGGAAGCCTTGTCAAACAGCGAAGAAACATGCTTCGATCCGGCGATCAGCAGACCGGTCTTGCGAAATAACTCGCGGTAACGCTCGTCGGAAGAAATCTCTGCTTGATAGGCCAGCCAGTTCTGCAGGTATTCCTTCCCATCTGGCTGAAAGATCCTGGTGCATGCTTTGGCCAGCGACAGGTAGCCCGGCTTCATCCCCCACGCGTTCGCCGCCCCCGCCACCGAATGGTAGGACACGTAGAGAAACAGGTCGGTGAGATCGACGGGCTTGAGGATGATACCCTTGGCCGCATAGAGTTCTCGGACTCCTTGAATGAAGAACGGACTGAAGCGAGTGAAAAAGTCGCCTGTGACGACAACTCGCGGACACGTCCAGCGGGTCCCGTTTCCGTGGCAGGCTCGCCAACTGTCTTGACAAATTGCGGCAACTGAGCGTGGAATTCGTCCAGGGATCTGACCTCGGTCGCGAACCGCTTGCCACATTGCCTGAAGTTGTTCGACACTATCATCTGCACCCACGACACAAAGCACGTGCTCGATCTCGACCAGGATATCGGCGACGGAAATGGCCGGTGCGATGTGGCGTGCCAACCTTAGTCCGTCGAGTCCGTAGAAGTCGTTGTCCTTGGTCGGGACGAACAGAAAGAGCTCGGACAACTGTTGCTCGGCGATGAACCTTTCCAGATAACCGAGGTACGCGTCGATGACGCAAGGTGCACCGCCAGCGGGCATGAAGAAGCCGGCGATTTCATCTGGCTGACGATGCGCGTGAATCTCGAGCAGCTGTCCGATGCAAATCGGCAACGGCAGGCATTCGCGACCGGAGGTGTATTGAAGACCCACATCGAGTTGGTGTCGTTCGAGCGGCGTCACCTTGCCTGGGTGTAGGCCCAGGCAACGCGCAGCCATGGCCAGGGCTTGCGAATGGTACTGCGAGAAGTTCGGGAAATAGAGCTTCACGCGCGGATCGCTCAATGGCACTTGCTCGCCAGTGGAACGGGTAACTCGTCCGTCCGAGCCGAGCCGGCACGGCGTGAACCGTGAATGCTGTCGTGGTTCGGCCACGTGGTAGTTTCGGATGATGTCCAGAAAGGCTTCCAAGCGAGTTTGCACGCCGGCGTCGGCGGTGTGAGCATCAATCTCCAGAATCAGGTACGGCTTAGAGCCCATTTCCTGCGCCAGCATCGAGTGCGTGAATGCGTCGATCGTGCAGCTGAAGTTGCTGATGCACATTAGGAAGACGTTGGGGTACTTCTTCGCCAGGCCCAGCGGCGTTCAGGATCTGGTTGGCGAAGTGCCATGCGGTCGGCCCTTCCTCTGCCCGCACCAGGCAGTCGGCGGGGATCACCGGAATGCCCATGCTTGATAGTTTCTTGCCGACCGATTGGGAGCCTCGGGCGTAAAGGCGTTGTAGCTGTGGCCGGCGAGAATGATCGCGGGCTTTCCTTCAGCGACCGCTCGATCCAGAGCTCGTCGCCCGAGATCACGCATCGCGTTCTCAGCTCGCCTCTGGGCGCGGATCGCGGTCGCCCATGCCTGATTGGCCAAATCGCGTGGAACCATCAGTTCGCTGACCGCCATCTCAACCAGCGACGAACACGCGCTCGTAGCCATTGGTGAAATCCAACGACGGCGAGAGGAAGCGAACGTCGGGAAATGCCTTGGCGAGAAAATAGGGCCCGGCCTGAGTGATCGGACAGAGGTAGGAATCGCGGCAGGGATTGGGTTGTGGCATGCGCGTCACGTGTGGCAGAAACACGAGGTCAATGTCCCGTCCGCACCAGATCCAACACCGCGCCATGCGCGATCTGGGCGGGGAAGCAGAAGCTGGAATAGGACTTCAATTCACCCTGAGGATCGACGCCGGACAGCACCACGTCCATCCCCACCTCGGAAAAGAAAGTCGAGTAAAGCGGGTACAGCGAGTGCGTTGTCAGTGCCCTCGGAATGCCGATGCACTTGGCGGGGCCTTCAACTGAGACGGCAGTGCTCGCGTGGTTTAGCAGGCCCACGCGCTCACCGAGTGCGGACAAAGCCTGCCAAGTCCGCTTCGCCGTCTCGCCGGATGCTGACCAGTGTGGGCTTTGCCTTGGTGGGAATTCCGTTTGTGAGCCGGGTCGACGAGTCACCTCACTCTCCGTCGTCGGGCCCCTCCCGAACAACAGTTCGGCTCGCTCCTCCACCAAATCAGGGGCCGGGGCGGTACGTGTTCTTCGCTTCCACACGTTCTCGAACAGGCTGCAACGACCGCCGAAGGGAAACCGCCGACCGGCTACCTCGAAACGGTCAATGCTGCAGTACATCTTGCAGGCGCCACACGTAAAGCGGCCCAACAATTTCATCTCCGGCTCCGTCAGGGAAAGCAAGTCACGCGCGGCACCAAGCTGACCCGCCGATCTCTTGAAGGCGAGCAGCGCCACTCCCAGTGCCCCCAACAACTCAGGGTTGGGCGGAATCACGACTTCGCGACCAACGCTGATGTGCAAATGCATATCCGACCGCGTGGTTCAACGCGACTCCACCCTGGAGAAACACCTTCCGGCCAATGTAGCGGGCTCCCTTGACCTTATTGAGGTAGTTGGCGGCGATCGAGTAGACCAGACCCGCCACAATGTTGTCCCGCGCGTAGCCTTGCTGCTGGGCGACGCGGATATCGGAATTAATGAATGCCGCACAGGTCGCCTTGAAGAGTACCGGTTCCGGCGCGGACAAGGCGATCTCGGCGATGTCGGACACGATCGATGCCAAGATCACCGCGCGCACTCTCCTCGAGAAACGATCCGGTTCCCGCCGAGCACGCATTGTTCATGGCATAATCAATTGGGACACCGTTGCGCAGGTAGATGTACTTCGCATCTTGACCGCCGATCTCGAAGATCGTGTCAACCTCTGGGTCAAAGTGTGCGGCGCCGGCCGCGTGAGCGGAAATCTCGTTGTAGACATGTTCGGTTCCGAGGTAAGCGCCGACAAGTTCCCGAGCGGACCCGGTGGTGGCGATGAGATTGACCTGACGATTGCCTATCTGATCGGCAAGCGCGCGGAGGCAACTCCGAGTTGCCGTTACCGGGTCGCCGCTGGTGCGAGTGTAGTGTGACGCAATGATGGCATGCGTGGACGGATCGAGCAGAACTGCCTTCGTCGTCGTCGATCCCGGGTCAACACCGAGAATTAAGGGACCCTCGGGCGGTGGCTGCTGAGGCGGAGCGGCGATCACCCGCACTCGGTCGCTAAACTGGCGCAGGGCCGGAAGAGTACCAAGCCCCTGCCGGATGGATAATTTGGGCTGTCTTTTCGAGCGGTTCGTCGAGGGTCAGCAACGCAGCTCCCCAGGCCTCGAACCAGGGGCTCTCCGGAACCACGACGATCTCGGTATCAGGGAGCTTGACTTTCAGCGCGGAGACCATTGCCGCATTGCGGGCAACTCCGCCAATCAACAACACGCGACGCAGCGGCCCCAGCCCCTTCTGGAGTAGCGAGACGACCTTATTGGCCATGCTGTCGTGCAGCGTGTGCAGGATGTCCTCAACGGAAGCCTCATTACGATTCAGTTTGTGGGTAATGTCGGACTTGCAGTGAACGGAGCACCGGGCGGCAAGTGGAATGACCTCGCCATCGAAAGCCCGGCGGATCGCTTCGTCGATCTCGAGTCCCATCCGGCCGATTTGCTGCACAAAGAACTCGCCGCTTCCGGCAGCACATTTGTTATGGGAGAGGACGTTGCTGATACGCCCGTCGGTGAGCAAATAGACCAGGAACGACTCCCCGCCCAGCGAGGCCACCGCATCAAAGTTGCCATCCGTTTCTCGCAAGGCGCGCTGAATTGCAGCAGCCTCGGTGATGTGCCCAAGGTGACCCGATACGCCATACGATTCCGCATCTTTGAACTCAGCTTCGGCAAGCGTTTCTCGAAGAACTTCCAAGGGACGTCCCTGGTGAGACACGACCTTCGCAGCCCTCTCCACACCGCCGAGCGCGACGACTTTCACCGTCAAAGCACCGATGTTCACCCCCACAACCACCACGACGCCACCTTCGCTGAAGGGTCAGTGCAACGCACCTCGCTTCTTACGCGACTCGAAACGTCAGATGAACGGTCACGTTGAAATGGGGTGATTAAGGTTGTGTGGGGCAACTATCGCGCCGGTGCGGTCGCGTCATCGCAATTGCCAGCGATGCGGTTTTACTTCTAGCCCGCTTCTGCTGCATTTAGCGCGTGATTGGATCGCAGTACGGCCACGATGACGCAAATCCAGAAACCGATTCGTCGAGGGCGCACAGCCAGAAGGGGTGCCCGTTGACGCACACTTTGGGTCGAAGGATGTCGCGGTGCCACTCCGCGGCGATTTCTCCGGACGGAATCCGAATCGTGACCGGCAGTGTGGAAAAGAGCGGCGGGGTCCGGAGACCCGTGCCGAGCGCGTCCTGAGGGTTCGACCCTTGGTCCGGCCGGACCGAGATACTCTTTGGCGATCACGACGTTGTCGAAATACACGATGTTCACGCGCTGCTTGGTCCAGCGATCCGTGACGTAACTTTCGAGCGTGAAAGCGTTGGCGAACAACGTCGGACTGGTACGCCAATTTTATCCTTGCCAGTGGCCGCGGAGTTGCCCGTCGATCCAGTAGGCCCGTTCGCCGTCGTCTTGGCCGAGCGCGTTGTGTTGTATCATGAATCCAGCGTCTAGTTGACATCGATTCGCCGACCCCGCGCCTGCGCACGACGAGCGATGTCGCCGTCTGCTGGTGACAGGCCGGACAACCAGATCACGCTTTCGGTATCTCCCAGCCAGCCGCGTGCGTCAACGGCGTGCCGGGCGAACGGGGACCTGCCTTACCAGCGGCAACGTCGGCTCCGGATGCCAGCAGGGTCTGCAGCAGTTCGAGATCGCCGGTCCTGGCGGCCACCGCGATCGAAGTCCATCCGGCACCGTCCGCGTAGTGGATGTCGGCGCCGGCATCCAACAGTGCCCTCACAACGCCGGCGTTTCCCGCGTACGCCGATGCCATCAGCAAAGGAGTACGACCGAGCTTCGATTTTGCGTCCACCTGGGCACCACGCTCCAACAGTAGTCGCACTTTGGCCAGATTGCTGACAGCAAGCATCAGGGCAGTCAGTCCGTCACTATCGGTGGCATTGGGATCGGCGCCGTGATCCAGCAGCAGCTTCACGCTCTCCGAGCTGGCATACAACGTCGCATGCATCAACGGTGTCACGGTTTCAAATTCAGATTGCTCAAGCTTGCCGGTGGGCGGCATCAGAATGCCCAAGCCACGATCGTGACCGATTTCATCCGGTGAACCTGGCCATGAAATTCATACTTCGGCCCTGGCGTTGTTTCTGTTAATGGGCATCGTGGAGCAATCGCGAGCACCAGGAGACGATCGACCCTGTAGTTGCATCAAGGATTCTTTGCGAGTGTGAGTTGGACTGAGAAAACCAGGGGTCTTCGAACTTGCCATCGCTTGTTGCTGGATCTCACATCCGGTGAGATCCAGGCGCACCGGGAGGGCGAGGCTCCTGCCGAGCCGCAGGAGCGGAAGACGCTGTCAAAGAAGGCTCAGCAGGAGCTTCGCCCTCCCGAAGGCTTGGCCACAAAGCAGTTTTTCTGCAACGCTGGGGTCGACTTGACGACGGTCAACGTGTGGACCCTGCCTTTTTACTTGGTTCGGGCGCGGTCTGTCGTGGTGCTAACGCCGTAGGCCGCGTCGTCGCCGCGCTTGCCGGCTACTTCGCCGCGTGACACCCAGAATCCTGGCAGCATGGGCAGCCAAAAGGTGAATCCGCGCAGTAGAACCGTTCCTGCCAGCGCCGCTTCGATCGTCACACCGTGGGCATGCAACAACGCGACGCACGTCCCCTCGAACGTTCCCAGGCCGCCAGGCACTAGTCCGATCGAAGCCACCGCCTGGGCTGACACCAGAGCAGCAAACACAACCGCCGGATCGGTACGCACGCCAACGGCCGACAACATGACGTAAAGAGTTGCTGTGTCCAGAAGCACAACGATTAATTGCAGCAGTGTCGCCATCGACAGCAGCCCCATGCTCCAGTGTGAGTCGCCTGATTCCGAGAACAACGTTTCCAGGTCGCGCTCGATCAGCCAACGCCGGATGCTGGCCGGAAATGATTTCAGTGCCCGCTCGCCCAACCAGAAGATGGCGATGGAAGCAGCCGTTACCAGGAACAACAGCAGCGTCAGAGCGGACAGAATTGTGGGCGTTAGATCTCGAAGGACCCATAGGGCCGCGATTGTGGCAGCCAGCGCGATGGCAAACGCGAGATAGTACGAGAAGAGACTAACCAACACAGTTCGAACTGCTGCAGTCCGGGAAACGCCGCAGCGTTCCAGGCCTCGGATGACCATCAGATTCCCGCTCACGCCGATTGAGGGCACGGCTTGGCTGACGAATTGCTTGGCCAACGCCAGCGGAAACAGTCGGCGAAGTGGCAACTGCTCACCGTCAATTACCAGCGCACGATGGAACATCAGCGTCACGCAGACATAAGTCCCACACTGAAGCACGGCCGCAGCCAATAGCGGCAACGGCCGCACTTGTTCCAACAACGACAATAGTTCTCGAACTTCGCCGAGGTGCGTTGCGACTACTACCACCACAGCCAGCGTCAGAAGGCCAAACACGAGTCGAGACAAACGCTTCCCTAGCGCAGAACCGAAATCGTTTGGACACATCAGCGACCCTCCGGTCGACGGCTGTGGACTTCCTGGCTGACGACCTCTTCCATCAATTCAACCTGCAATTCCTCGATCTCGAAAAGTTGCTGCCTTTGGTGAGTCAAGAGCTGATCCACTTTGACATGCAAGAGGCGGACTTCCAGTTCAGGTTTCAGGTCAACTCGATAGTCGTATCCCGATCGTAAACGATCTTTCGCTTCTTGCCGGTCTTGGCCCATCAGGATAATTGGCGCTTGAACGGCTGCCAAGGACGACAGCAGCAAACTCAGCAAGATGTGAGGGTGAGGATCGAACGGCTGCCGTGCGAGCACAATGGAGTTAATTGTCATCCAGAGAACCATGACCACGCCAAGCAGTATCAGAAATCTCCAACTGCCGCTGAAGCGGGCGAGACTCTTGTGCCGATCGCCGAGGTCGTTCCCAACGCTGCAACGCGAGTTTTCTTAAAAAGTCGAGTACAAAGATCAGTGGAACCCCCAGCCACGTGAGTGCGTAGATGTGCCAATCCACCGGACCGGTTCCCAGGAAGTTCTGCAGCGGCGGAAAGTAAAGGATGGCCAAGGAGAACACGATCTCGGCGGCCACGCCCAGCAGAATCAGTTTATTGCGAAACAGGCCGGCGTCGAGGCCGGAGAACCGTAGCGAGCGGCGGCCGACGACGTTGCCGATCTGCATGAGGACGACGGTCGCCAAGGTGATGCCCGTCGCTGAGCGGTAAAGCGGGTCGTTGGCGGACAAGCTCCTGTCCCCATTGCCAGCCGCCTTGAACGAGTACCAGGAAAAACATGAACAGTGACCAGGCGGCCTGGATGATGCCGAGAAACAAATAGGCCGTGGCCATCAGCGAAAAGGAAAGCAGCCGCTCGTTCGCGCGACGTGGCGGTCGCTTCATCGCGTCGCGTTCGGGCGGCTCCTGGCCCAGCCCGATCGCGGGCAGCAAGTCGGTGCCCAGGTCGATCGAGAGGATTTGAATCACGGTCAGACCCAACGGAACGGGCAGCACGACGTACAGGAGAAAGGGCACGATTTCCGGAATGTTGCTGGCCAGCACGTAGGTGGTGAACTTCTGGATGTTGGCAAACACACCGCGACCTTCTTCGACACCCGCCACAATCGACGCGAAGTTGTCGTCCAAGAGCACGATGTCGGCAACCTCGCGCGCCACATCTGTCCCGCCGACGCCCATCGCGATACCGACGTCCGCAGCCTTGAGCGCCGGCGCGTCATTCACGCCGTCGCCCGTCATGCCGACGACATGTCCCAGTCGTTTCAGAGCCGTCACGATCTTCATCTTCTGTTCGGGTGTGGTGCGGGCAAAGACGGTGACGCCACCGCGCAGCCGCTCGATTAGTTGCTGTTCGCGAAGCGTTTCGAGTTCGGTGCCGAGTAGGACCGAGCTCGTGGGGCAGGTTTGCAATCTGCCAGGCAGCTTGGCCTGCCCCGCCTCCGGCAAAATGCCGCACTGGCGGGCGATGGCTTCTGCCGTATCGGGATGATCGCCGGTAATCAGCAGTACGCGGATGCCCGCGTTATGGCAATTGGCGACCGCGGCTGGAACTTCCTCGCGAATCGGGTCGTCCAGCGCGAGAAAGCCGCTGAGCACGAGCGACTGTTCGAGCGATTCTTCTTTCGCCTTGGGGTCGGGCAGCCTTTCCAACCGACGGTGAGCGACGGCGATCACACGCTGGCCTTGCGCTGACATCCGTTGGACGATCGCGTCGCACACGGTCAGCGTGTCGACCGACATCGGTGCTATCTCGCTTTCCGCCGCTTCGATTGAAACCAATCAGCGGCCGAAGCGATTCCCACGCACCTTTGACCGCAAACAGCAACTTCCGTCCCGTTGGCAAACACGCCCGCCTCGCGCCGCTTCTGCAAATCGAACGGAAAATGGCGGCGCGTCTCTGCGATGATCTCGGTTGGTTCACCGAACAGGTCGACATATCGCTCGGCCACGGCGATGTCGAGCGGGTCGCCAGACCAACGACCTGATCGCGGACTGCGCAGCGGACTACTTGTTCCCGCACCTCCGACGCGATTAAGGCGGACTTGAGGAATGATTGTACCGCCGCCGGATCGGTAATCGGTTCTCCACGGACAGGATCAACCATCGCCGCAATCGCCAGCTCATTCTTCGTCAATGTGCCCGTCTTGTCGGTACAGATGACGTGGACGGCGCCGAGCGATTCGACCGCTTCGAGTGTCTTGACCAGGACGTGCTTTCTTGCCATTCGCAAGCTGGCCATCGACAGCGCGAGTGTAAATGTGGGCAGCAGTCCTTCAGGAACGTTGGCCACGATGATTCCCAGCATGAAGACGATGTTCACCCACAGCGAGCGGCCCGTGGCAACCCCGTAGGTGAAGAACAGCAGTCCCAGTGCAACCGCGATCACCGTCAGCACGCGGATCATGCGGTTCGTTTCCCGCTGCAGCGGTGAAGGCGGGCGGCGCACGTCGCGCGACAAGGCGGCGATCTTGCCGAACTCGGTGCGATGACCGGTGGCGAAGACAACCGCCGTGCCGCTGCCGCGCAGCACACTGCAACCGGCAAATGCGATATTCGGACTTTCGAGCAACGGCCCTTTCGCCGCTGCGCTGGTCATCGGTTGCGAGCGGGATTCGCCAGTCAGCGGTGCGTTGTTGACGAGCAGTTCTTCGCATTCGACGAGCCGAGCGTCGGCTGGAACCCGGTCGCCCTCGCCAACCAGCACGACATCTCCCGGCACG
The DNA here is from genome assembly GCA_963826795.1 of uncultured Planctomycetales bacterium. Lineage (GTDB taxonomy): Bacteria > Planctomycetota > Planctomycetia > Pirellulales > Pirellulaceae > CAWGYT01. Next base: position 14,117 of record CAWGYT010000011.1, read on the forward strand.
AGCTGGTCGGCCGGCAGCTGTTGTTCCAGGCCGCCCCGCCGCACGCGCACCCGCTGTGGCAAGAACTTCCGCAGCTCTTCCATCGCCCGTTCGGCGCGCATTTCCTGGGCAAACGCAAACAGGGCGTTCAGCACGGACACGCCCAACAACGCCCATCCAAGCACCGCCATCCCTTCGCCAGGTTGAATCGCCTCGGCGACGAAACAGACGGCCGCCGCGACATCGAGCAGGATGCTGAAGAAGTTGATGAAGTGCTTAACGAGCGCCTGGACCCAGCGCAGCCTCGACGGCGGCCGCAGTCGGTTTGGGCCGACTTCACGAAGGCGCGCGGCAACTTCCGCGTTGGTCAGCCCTTCCGGGCGGCTTCGCAAAAGGCCGAACACGGCGTCCGTGGCAACTTCATGGACTTGCCCGGCCGCGGCGTTCACTGGACACCTCGATAGATCGCGACGTCACAGGTCGCATCGCGCAACACCTGTTCGATCGGGTTGCCATAGAAGAACTGTTCAGTCAGATTTCTTTCCGACGCCCCCATGTAGATCAAGTGCGACTTTGTCTTGTTGGCGGCCAGGACGATTTCTTTCGGTACATCGTCCGACACGACCGTGTTTGCATCGACGATGGACGCCGCTAACCCAAGCTGCTCGCCAATCTCTTGTTCCACACGCCCGCAGTATATCACGCCCGGCTGCCGCAATTGATTCGCAGCCTCGCGGGACAGCATCCGAAAACGCCAGCGGGCGACCCGGCACACGAACAGAATGTGCATCTGCACAATGTCCGGCCCAAAAAGCCTCAAGAACGGCAGTCCAGAACGAAAACCGCGCGGATGCCCCGACACCGGTAGCAATAAACGCCGCGGACATCCCAGAAGTCCCGGCTGGACCACGCGCAAGGCCAACACGTTGCAATGGCCGAGGCGTAGCAGCCGTTCCGATACGGTGCCGCTCAACAGCCCTCGCTTCCGCTCGCGGACCCGCGTGCCACAGACCAGGTAGTTGTCGGCCCCCGCCCCGACCGTCGAACGAATCGTCTCAAAAACGGAACCAGTCAGCGGTTCGATGCGCGACTGCAATTCAATACCCAGCCGCTCGCACTCGGACCGAATCCGACCGAGTTTCTCTTCAAGCGCTGCCTTCGCTCGTCTGCCCGTCGCGGACGTGGACGAGATGCAGACGATTTTCTGGATGATGCGCCGCCAACCGGGCCGCGTAGTGCGACACCCAATCACCATTGATCGATCCGTCGTAAGCAAAGACAAGCATGTCCGGTTCCGCTTTTCGACGTTGCCGATCGTGGTCGCCGTCTCAACTTTTCTTGCTCGTCTTCACGTGAACGGCGGCAATCAATTGCCCGACCTTGCGACTGCCGCACTTGGGGCACTTTGGTTTCGGGTCGCGGTCGTGCTCGGCAAACGTCTGTTTGACTGTAAAGTGCTTTCGACAATCCGTGCACTGGAACTCGTAGTACGCCATGGCTTTCTCCTTTCGTTTTGGCCTCACCCGTAGCGGCGGTTGTCCTGCGCGTCAGAATCGCATCAACGCCGCCAACGCTTCCGGCGAAGGCATTTGGTCGCTGTTCACCGCATGCACACTGCCACGGTGGAGCAGAGTCTGGACGGCGGCCGCGTCCAGTAGATCATCGTCGCCTGGTCGCTGAACGTCATGCACGTCGACGACCCGGCCCTCCGGATCACAGCCTCCCCACGTGTGGCGATCCGACGCGACAAACAGAGTTTCGATGCGACCTTCGAAAGCGGCTGGCAGCGCCTGTCGAATGTCGTCGGTGGCTTTTCCTGTTCCCGCCAGTCGGTGATACTTGGCCGCCGCCTGCGCTCGGGCTTCGGCCAACAGCGGCTTGACCAACGGCCACACTTTTTCGTGGATCTGCCGGGCGCTCAGGTAATCGCAGTTGCCAGCCAACTCCGGCTTGGCCAGGTGCGCGTAGTGGCAAGTCTTACGAAAAATCGGCAGCAAGTAATCGACACCTGCCAGGACCAACGGCGCGGTTTCGTCGCGGAGCACTGGCACAAGCGCCCCGTCGATCAAACGAAAGAACAGGGCCAGTTCGTCTTTGTGGCTCTCTTTTACACCGCCCTGGCCATGAAACACGGACGACTGTTTTCCCTTGCCGCCCTTCATCGCGATGTGGGATTGCGAGCCACGATCGGCGCCATCCAGATTTAGCGCTTCGTCGATTCGTTGTGGCAGTCCGGCAACGTCGACTTGTGCGACCTGATATTCCGTCGCTTCGAGCAGCCGGACGCTGTGCTGGCTGAGCGCCAAAATGAAGAAGCGATCACCGCTCGTCAGCAGAGGCAGCAGCGCTTTGACGTGGAACCGCTGGTTCACCAAAGCCAACTCATCCAAACGCACGGGCACTCGGAAACGGCGCAGCGATCCGCGATTCAGGAACAATGCCAATCCGTGGCTACGCTTCTCCCAGAAGTCTTGATCGGACGGCAACTCGCGGATCGCCGCCACCAGATCACGCGCATCCGGCGCTCGCAGCCAGCCATCGGCCAGTTGTTGCTCGGCTTTCTCAGCCAGATTCTTCAACCGCGCGGCGTCCTGCTGTCCGTCCGCACCGGCCACATGCGTCGGCATACAGACCGTGACGCATGGGCCCTCGTGTGCTTCGGTCAACTGCCGCAGGTCGGACATGGCAAATGTGTCCATCGCGTTTTCCTTTCACGTAAAAGCCGCCATCATCGTGTTTGCTCTTCAGTCAACACACTGGCAACTCGCCGCGCGTCAGCCGTTTCGTGAAGGCCTCGACAGCGGCGAGTTCTTGTTGGACAATTTCGATCGCTTGTTGCTGCACGTCGCCGAGTGTCGCATCGGGGCTCAAAGCCAACTGAATCGACGTAGACCACGGTTTGTCAAGCGGTCGCCCGATGCGGCTGCAGAGCCAGACGTAGACTTCTTCCATCGCGTCCGACGAATGGTAGATTCGGTCAGCCATTTGATGGGCCAGCAAGTTGTAGATCTTGCCCACGTGGCTGACCGGGTTCTTGCCCGCGGCGGCTTCCAGCGTCATGGGACGGCTGAAACTGATCAAGCCATTGACGCGATTTCCGCGGCCCACCTGGCCGCCGTCGCCGTTCTCGGCCGACGTGCCCAAGACCGTCAAGTAAAGGCCATCTTGGCCGCGCGACGGATCGTCGAGCGTGTTGATCTCCAATTCGATGGCGTGCAAATTGTGAAGTTTTGATTGCAGATATGCGTGCAACGCTTCCTTGGCGGCTGACTTCCGATGCAGATACGTCTCCTTTTCCCAGATAAAGTGGTCGATGAAGGCAATCGCCACGGTCAAGTGCAACTTTCGCCCGTGGCGGACTCCCATCACCTTCACGTCTTCGCCCGTCTCCGGAAAGTCGTGCTTGAAGGACTCTGAATTGAGAAAGTGCTCCGCCGACAGCACGAGATGCTCGGACTCGCTGAGCGGCGCAAAGCCGACACCGACCGACGTGTCGTTCGCCGTGATCGTGTCGCGGCCGAAGATGCCGACCAGTTCCGCCGACCCGGGCCGCAACTCGTCATGAACGACCAAGTGCTCGTCCGGCTTGACGTGCCGAAGGTGCGTTTGGAACCAACCCCTGGCCGCCGCCACCACAATGTCATTGACGGGAATCTTCTTGCCTTCGAAAGCGTCCGTCGCGCGGTCTCCGACGAACAGACGCATCGGAGCCAATACTTTGCCTCCGCCAAACTTCGGTTCGGTTTGGCCTGCAACCAACAGGCCCTTGTCGACGTTGAAGTGTAGGACCCGCCCGGCGGTTTCGAGGTAGGCTCCGGACAAGGCGACAGAAACTGATTCCATCACCGAGTCGCAGATGGTGTCCGGATGACCTCTCCCTTTCCGTTCGACGTATTCGGTCGATTGACGGGACATTGGCATGTGAGGACTTGCGGTGATCTGAACGGCGTTCATCGTTGCCTTTCAAAGTGCCGAGGCGTCGGACCAGCCGTGTTGACCGATCAGCGGCACGAAAGCGAACCGTCCGAGGTTTTCGGCGTGTAGCCCGGGGCCGCGGCGCGTAAACCGAAACAGCGACTGACGGGTTGGCACTCCTCCGATTGGAATCACGATACGGCCGCTATCGGCCAACTGTTCGACGTACGGTTCCGGTAACTCGTCCGCGCCGGCCGTCACGGTGATCGCATCAAAGGGAGCTTGGCCGGGCAGTCCCAACGTGCCATTGCCGGTATGCACCTCCTCGGCAAGGCAGCCGAGCACGGCTGCCGCGTAGCCGGTGCCGGTCCCAATTTCGAGCACTCGCTCGGAACCGTCCAGCCTCAACGCCTCGGTCATGAAGGCGACGGTGAACGGCTGCGAGATCGTCTGTCCGAACCCGATCGGCAGCGGCCGGTCTTCGTATGCCTCGCTTTGAAGCTGCCGCGGCACGAACTGTTCCCGTGGCACCGAGTTCATCGCCTCCAGCACGCGGCGGTCGCGAATCCCGCGAAGCACGAGTTGGCCTTGCATCATCCGCTTGCGCCGTTCGACGAAGTTGCTTACGTCCTTCTCGAAAAGCCAAGAACTCTTCATGCTGTCGCTCCGGGAAACGTCGTAGCCGAACTCGCCAGAGCTTTCGATCTCTCGGGCACCCGCCAGAGTCTGGGCGACACCGGCTACGAAGCAATGAATCGCATCTGCAATTTCAGTGCCGAAGATGAGACGATTGCGGCGGTGCGATGCGCTGAGACGGTGTGCGAAGTCGCACACATTGTTTGCCCGGCACAAACAACGCACAACAAGCGAGGCTCTCGGTTCGTGCAACTGAGACGAACGGCACAACGGTTGCACATTGAAAGAATGCGCGAGGTGAACTACTGGAAAGGACGTAGCCATGAGACGCAAGGATTTGGTGGTAAAGATGGCGCAGACGCTTCTACGACGACGTGCCGCGCTGCGAACGACTCTCGAGCGAAACGCCAGCCTGATTGCCGTCGATGGAGGCGCGGTGGGGGATAGCGTCGACGCCGCAGTTGATTGCGAACAGGACGAGCTCGATTCGCAACTGGCGACGGTCGAGAGCCGCGAATTGGCGGCGATTGACGCCGCGTTAGGCCAGATGCGCGACGGCCGTTATGGGACCTGCGAAGGCTGCGGGAAACCGATTCCTTCGGCGCGGCTTCAAGCGTTGCCCTATGCGACCTTGTGCATCCAATGCCAACGCGAAGAAGAACAATTTGGTCACGGGTGGGCTGCTGCTTTTCATTGGCAGCGGGAAACCCACGAGGGGTCCGGGGAGGAGCCGAACCAATCAGAGCCGAACCAATCAGACGGGCTGAAACTGGATTTGGTGTAACGATGATCCAAAGCACCTTGACCCAAACGAGCGTGAACGACGGGCCGACGAATGCGGAAATCGCCAGTGCGCTGGAGGAAACTGCCGGTCTGCTCGAAGCTCAGGGCGCAAACCCGTTTCGCGTTGGAGCGTATCGCAAGGCTGCCGACACGATACGCGGACTAAAAGGGGCGGCCGCTCACATCCTCCAAGCCGAAGGCGTCGTGGGGCTGATTCGGTTGCCGGGAATTGGCCGTTCACTGGCCTACTCGATCGATCAGTTTGTGCGCAGGCGGCGGCTGCCGCTGTTGGATCGATTGCGAGGCGAAGACGCTGCTGAACGGAGCTTTGTCACCGTGCCAGACATCGGTCCTGAGCTGGCGCGGCGCATTCATGAGCAACTGGGAATCGAAACCTTGAGTGAGTTGCAGGCGGCCGCCAACGACGGCCGGTTGGCCGAGGTGCGAGGCATGGGCCGCAAACGCATTCGTGCCGTCCGCGAATCGCTGGCGGGTCGCTTTCAACGTCCATCGAAACCCGCCGAATCTTCACCACGAAAGGGGGAAACTGACGTGCCGGTTGCCGAGTTGCTCGACATCGACAGCGAGTACCGGCGCTTGGCCCAGCAGAAGAAGCTGCCGCGCATCGCGCCGCGGCGTTTCAACCCCACGCGCGAAGCCTGGTTGCCGGTTTTGCACACAGAGCGCGACGGCCGTCACTACACGGCCCTCTATTCCAACACGGCACGTGCCCACGAATTGGGAACAACGCACGACTGGGTCGTGATTTACCGCGACGACGAGGCCGATCACGGCCAATGGACCGTGATCACCGCCAACTACGGCAAGCTCCGCGGCCGACGCATCATCGGCGGCCGAGAGGCAGACTCCTTGCTGCACTACCAAAACACAGCTAAACGTTCATAAGCGAACAGAACGGTGGCAACCGAAACACGCAATCCTGCAGGCTCTTTGCAAGCCGACGGACTCGAGAAGTACATCGGAGAAAGACGCGAATGGTTGGCACTCAAACGCCGGCAACTGGGATCAAGGCCCCTGAAGCCGAAGACCTCAATCCGTTTCACATGGCTCGTCAGCAATTCGACCGAGCAGTCCCTCATCTACCGCAGCTCAAACACGGCCTGATTGAATTCCTCAAATCACCAGTTCGCACGATCACGATTTGCTTTCCTATCGAGTTGGACGACGGATCCGTCGAGAACTTCACCGGGCACCGTGTGTTGCACAGCCAAGTGCGGGGACCGGGCAAGGGCGGCATTCGCTACCATCCCGACGTGACGGTCGACGAGGTCCGGGCTCTGGCCGAGTGGATGACCTGGAAATGCGCGCTGGTCGATGTGCCGTTCGGCGGAGCGAAGGGCGGCGTGGCGTGTAATGCCAAGGAACTCGGCGTGAACGAGCTCCGCAAGATCACGCGACGATTTATCTCAGACCTGGGCGACAACATCGGCCCCCACACCGACATCCCCGCCCCCGACCTTTACACCGACGCCCAGACGATGGCCTGGATCTACGACACGTATCACATGATGCACCCGGGCAACAACAACCTGCCGGTAGTCACCGGCAAGCCGATTGAGCTGGGCGGTTCGTTAGGCCGTCAGGAAGCGACCGGGCGCGGCGTCTTATTTGCCGCTGAGCGTGCGCTGGAGCGGGGCGTCGTATCCGGCTTGAATTCGCTCGATGCGGCAAGCGTTGTGATACAGGGATTCGGCGATGTCGGTGCCGTGGCAGCCGAGTTGTTTCGTCAGGCCGGCGCGACGATCTTGGCGGTGAGCGATTCTCAAGGTGGCATTTTTAGTGAGAAGGGGATCGACGTCGAAGCGGCATCGAAGTTCAAGGCCAAGCATCGGACGGTCGTTGGCTTGCCTCACACAGAAACCATGACAAACGAGGACCTACTCGAGATTCCTTGTGACATTCTCATCCCAGCGGCGTTGGGAAACCAGATTCGCCGCGACAATGCCGATCGCGTCCAAACGAAGCTAGTCGTCGAAGCAGCAAACGGACCGACGACTCCTGCAGCCGACGACATCTTGTCCGCCAAGGATATCCCGGTTTTGCCCGACATCCTGGCGAACGCCGGTGGTGTCACGGTCAGCTATTTCGAGTGGGTACAGAACATCGAGAACGAGCAGTGGGACTTAGCCGTGGTCAACGGGAAGCTCCAAGCCAAAATGCGGCGAGCTACCGACGCGGTCATCGACCGTTGGGAGGGGCTGCGTTCGTCCCCTGCCAATTCCACACCCGATGAAGAACAAGCCGACCGGCGCTGCTTCGACATTCGCACCGCGGCACTGGTTGTGGCAATTCAGCGCGTCGCCAATATCGCTTTGAAGCGCGGTATTTGGCCTTGAACCCAGTGGCAAGAATACATGGCGGCCGCCGTTCATACCACGGCATCGCCTCACGACCGTTGCTCGCACACTGTGCGATTTCGCGCATGCCGATCGCGTTAGGGTCGCGACCGAGCTGCTACCTTGCTGTCCCTCAACGGAGGAGTATCTGGCACGCGCAGTGCTCCCTACTCCCTTTGTTCGATCAAATATCAAATCTCGCCGGAGACAACGGCGATCGCAGGCCACGTTCGGAATGCCAGTGCCGCTCAGGAATTCCCGCGACGGACTGCCGAATACATCTCTGCTCTCCGAAGGGCGAAACAAGTAATGGAACTCGAGGCGGCCCGGCATGCAGCACGAAAATCACGAATGGAGATGAACCGCGCAGCATTTTGTCCAAACTGCGAACCGCTGGCGTCGCTTTCCAGCCAAACTGATCCAGCCGAACTGATCCAGCCAAACTGATCCAGCCGCACCGTTCCAGCCGCACCGTTCCAGGCCCCGGCCAATTGGGAATCACCTAATTAATCCAGCGAGCGCACACCTCAAGTGACGAGAACTCGCGCACAAAACTGCAGAATGTCGTGGTGGACAGCCGGGCGTTTGCTTACTTGCGTGTCAGTCGAAGGACCCGTTGGTCGCCGATGCGATGTTCCAGGAATTTGACCAACCAGTCACGATCGATCTCATCAAAGAAGCCTGGGATGTGGGCCCCGAGGCCCCAATTCACGCGCTGTTCCGTGATCGCAGACGACCACGCGCCGAGTGCGTCGTGCTGACTGCGCTCCGGACGGAAGCCATAGCTGAAACCGAGGAAGAGGGCTTGCGAACATGGGCTTTGCAGAAATGCAAACCCCAGCCGCGGTCCGAGAACTCCACAGGAGGTAATGCAGATATGAGCGCCGAGGGGAAGGCAGATGAGAGCATAGTGTGCGCTGGGCAGCGCATTCGCCCCTCGGTGGCCCCCGACGCGTCCGTGTTTTGCGTAGAATCAGGAACGTCCCCGTTTCTTTCGCCCGCCGTTTCTTTCGCCAGCGCCCGGCGGTTCGGGAAAGCGATCGAGGCGCTAGCGACGGAGATCACCGAGCAGCGTGTTTGGTGAACTTAGCGAGACATCACTCTGGGGGTCAGTCACTTTGCCGGACCATCGCAAGCATCGCGGTCCGCATCCCGAAGATCGGCAACTCTTTGATGTCGAGCGAGTGGCGAGTTTGCGCGCTGCGACTCGCGACCTCAGTTGGCTCTTGACGCAAGGTTATGCTTCGACTTCTGCGCTGAAACTGGTCGGCGACCGTCATCGCTTGAATGTTCGTCAGCGTTTGGCAGTTGCCCGGTGTGCGTGCGGCGACCCGGAAGTCACTCGGCGACAGCGCCACGAAGTGCAGCTTTCGGATCTTGGGAATCAAGAACTGTGGATCGACGGATACAACGTCCTGACAAGCCTGGAAGCGGCGTTGTCGGGGGCCGTCATCCTCGCCGCCCGCGACGGTTGCTACCGCGATATGGCCAGCATGCACGGCAATTATCGGAAGGTCGCTGAAACAATCCCGGTCATTCATCTCGTCGGCGAACTCGCCACGCAATGGCATGTCGCCGCTTGCCATTGGCTGTTGGACCAGCCTGTTTCCAACAGCGGCCGTTTGAAGACGATGCTTCTCGAGGTTAGCCAGGAGCAGGGCTGGGACTGGCGGGTCGGACTCGTTCCTGACCCGGACGCGGTGCTCAAACGCACGGGCCACATCGTGGCTTCGTCCGATAGCCAAATCCTGGACCACGTGCAGCGATGGTTCAATTTGGCGCGGGTCGCGATCGACGTGAGAGTGGGCGAGGCGTGGGTTGTCGATCTGTCTTGCTAGTGCCGCAACCTAACCATGGAGTGACGCCACATCGCAGGACTCCGCCCCGCTTTCAATCCTGGGCCGCGCCGGTCATGGGGACGAAGGCGACTGACGCGACTTCCGTTTTCACTACGCTTCCGTCCGCAGCCTTCTCGATGACCAGCAAGCTCTGAAAGTAATCCCCGACCGGGATGACAAGCTTGCCGCCAGGGGCAAGTTGCTCGACCAAAGCCTGCGGCACATGATCGGGCGCAGCCGCGACAATAATGATGTCAAACGGAGCTTCCGACTCCCAGCCATGATAGCCGTCGCCGTGGCGCACGGTGATGTTGTCATAACCCAACGTCCGCAACCGGTCATCGGCTTCCCTCGCAAGAGACTCGACGATTTCAATGCTGTAGACAGTCTTGACGAGTTCCGCCAGCACCGCCGCTTGATACCCCGATCCCGTGCCGATGTCGAGCGCCTTATCTTCCGGCTGCGGATCGACCAATTGCGTCATCAGGGCCACGATGTACGGTTGCGAAATCGTCTGGCCGTGCCCAATCGTCAACGGTGAATCGGCGTAGGCCTGGCGACGCCGCGCCTGCGGCACAAACTTGTGGCGGGGGATCCGCCGCATGACTTCGAGGACACGTTCATTGACAATGTCCCGGCCGGCGAGCTGCTCGGAAACCATCTGCTCGCGTTCTTCGGAGTAGTCATTTTCCGCCGCTGGGATCGGTTGCGGGGAGGTTGCCTCTTCTGTTGCCGGCCGGTCGGTTCCTGCCGAACGTACCGGGGCTCTTTCACAAGCGGTCAATAGCACCGCCGCCAGGAGGAGGAGAATTCGTGAATCGATCAGAGCTGGGGCGGCCTTGGTATTCATGGCTAGTGCCGTTTCCAGTTGGCAAGTTACGCGTTTCGCGTTCAACGATCGCAGAGGGTGCTCAGCCGTGTTCGCGAGCACGAAGCAAGTGGTTTAAAAGGAACCTCCGTGTCGTTTGTGTCGTTGTGTTTTGACACGGAGGCTCCCCAAATGGACAAAGTGAAGTCAAGGCGGATTGCGCCCGGTGAACGCCGTAAGCTCCATCGCATGAAACGCCAACGGAGGAATCACGTCAACGTCAGCCATGCTCGTATTATTTTGCTCAGTAGCGGCGGAGTTTGCAATCGGGAACTGGCCGAACGTGTTGGTGTGACGGCGCACTGGGTCCGCAAGATCATTCATCGGTTCAACGCCCATGGCCTGGCGGGAATTGAGTGGTGGCCCTGCTGGCACGTTCCGGGTCCACGGAAGTTCTTTGCAGATATCGTGGCGCAGGTCGCCGAAGTGGCGCTGTCTTCGCCCCAGTCGCTGATTGGCATGAACCAGTGGCCGTTAAGCAAGCTGCGGTCGTACCTCGTAAGTCAAACGATATTGGGCTCGATCAGCCTGGAATGGCTGCGACCACGCCCATGAATCCAGACCATGAATCCAGACGGTCTACATGCATGAATCCAATGACCATGAATCCAGACCATGAATCCAGACGGTCTACATTTCCGCTGGCGACCATGAATCCAGACGGTCTACATTTCCGCTGGCGACGCTGGCCGGTTGAGATGGAAAGAGTGCCGCTGCGCTGTCTCGGGAGCGAGTCGATTGCCGAGACGCGCAGAGGGAGGCGGAGTGGTCGCCATGAATCCAGACGGTCTACATGAATCCAGACTACATGAATCCAGACGGTCTACACCATGAATCGAGGCGGTCCACATTTCCGCTGGCGACGCTGGCCGGTTGAGATGGAAACATGAATCCAGACAACATGAATCCAGACGGTCTACATGCATCATGGACGGATGAATCCAGACGGTCTACATTTCCGCTGGCGACGCTGGCCGGTTGGGATGGAAAGAATGCCGCTACGCTGTCTCGGGAGCGAGTCGATTGCCGAGACGCGCAGAGGGAGGCGGAGTGGTCGCGGCGCGTAGCGGGGATCCGATCGGCCGGTCAGTTCAAGCGGTGCATGAATCCAGACGGTCTACCTGCATCATGAACCCCAGCGTTGCAGAAAAACTGCTTTGTGGCCAAGCCTTCGGGAGGGCGAAGCTCCTGCTGAGCCTTCTTTGACAGCGTCTTCCGCTCCTGCGGCTCGGCAGGAGCCTCGCCCTCCCGGTGCGCCTGGATCTCACCGGATGTGAGATCCAGCAACAAGCGATGGCAAGTTCGAAGACCCCTGGTTTTCTCAGTCCAACTCACACTCGCAAAGAATCCTTTATGCAACTACAGGGTGAATCCACATGGACCATGAATCCAGACGGTCTACACCATGAATCGAGGCGGTCCACATTTCCGCTGGCGACGCTGGCCGGTTGAGATGGAAAGAATGCCGCTACGCTGTCTCGGGAGCGAGTCGATTGCCGAGACGCGCAGAGGGAGGCGGAGTGGTCGCGGCGCGTAGCGGGGATCCGATCGGCCGGTCAGTTCACAGACAGAACCAGCGGTGCATGAATCCAGACGGTCTACATCATGAATCCAGACGGTCTACATTTCCGCTGGCGACGCTGGCCGGTTGAGATGGAAAGAATGCCGCTACGCTGTCTCGGGAGCGAGCCGATTGCCGAGACGCGCAGAGGGAGGCGGAGTGGTCGCGGCGCGTAGCGGGGATCCGATCGGCCGGTCAGTTCAAGCGGTGAATCGAACGTGCCCCGCGGGGTCGGTCGCTGCTGAGTCGGCGGCCCTCAACAGTCACGTTCGTTGACGGGCCGGGGCCGGCCCGAACTGGACGGACGAGCGAATTGCCGAAGCATTTGCTTGTCAAACGCGAACGGTGGAGAAAAGTCGACAACGCTGGGTGGACCAAGGTTTCGAAGAAACGCTCAACGGAGCCAAACGTTCGGCACTGCCCGTTCCGAAGCTACTCGACGGTGAGTTGGAACTTGAAATCATTGATGGCGCGTTGTCGCGCTGGCTCCGGAATCCCGATCCCGATCCGAAATTGCTGTGATTCACACTGGCCAATCCGGCAGTCAATAGCGTGGGTTCAGCCAAGTAGGGCATGCTCCGCATGCCGCATTCAGCGTAAACAAGCCAGGAAACGCGGCGAGGGGGCACATCCCGAATATCAACCGACGACAATCGGAAGACAGACCGAGTGCAAAATGGAGACCACATTGCGTCACGCACAGCGTGACCTACGCTCTACGCTCGCTAAAGAATGGCGGAGATGTCGCGGATCACGCACCACCATTGAAAAACGTGGATCGTGAGGCACTTACGCGAGAACTAAGTGCCATTCGCGATTCAGACCGACGCAACTTGGCACGTGGCAGCGTCGCGCGGCGGGCGAATTCAGCAAGATCACCGCCCATACAAGACCACCGCTGGCGTTCCACCAGCGGCGGTTTGCGAGTGCAATGACAAGTGCGTTGAGGATTCCAAGAATGCTTTTCGCTTCGTTGTCCGGCAGCATCACGGAAGGGTGACGTAAACCGTTCCACGGACGACACCTCCGCCCAGCGAGACGGCGCGAATCTGAGCGTTGGAACCGATGGCGACTGGGTCCGTTGCGGCAACCACCTGACCGTTCAATACGATGTGATTGTTGGGAGCGACGATTCCCCACATGTCAACCGAGAATCCACCGTCCAGATTGTTTACATTCAACCGAAACGCGGTGACGCGCCTTACTTGGCCCTCTTGGACAAAGCCGCCATCTTCCGGTACCAAAGCTTCAACCGATGTTCCTGGAATTGAATTGCCGTTTGCGTCCAGGAGAACGCCAAGCCAGCGAAGGTTGCCGTTGCCGTCAGTACCGGCGAAGGCTTTCTGGAAGTTCAGTCCAATGCGGTTGCCGGCCTCGGCTCTCTCCGTTAGACTCGCGCAAATGCCGACCACAGCCAAGATGGCTAAAACAAGAGCTGAACGCTTCATACTGTCTTTCTCACTTTCTATGCTCAGAATCTCTAAGAGGGGTAAAAGACCGTTTCAATCTGCTTGATCCCGGCTCGTCATTCGCCGAGAGGAATCACGAAATATTCCCGGATCGGACGCACGGCGCACGATGATCGTAGTGAGCTGTATCTCGGCCAACGCCACAGGGAAACGAGGCCATTTCGGAAGGCGCCCTGCGACGCCGTCGGCAAAAGTCCAAAGCTCCAATGGCGCCGAACACAAGCAGTCCGCACGTGGATGGTTCGGGCACGACAGTCCCTCCCGTGACACTCTTGGAAAAAGTCACCTCGGTACCGACGGGTAGGTCCCAAGTCGTCATGTGATAATGACTAATGCTGCCGCCAATGTCTGAAGCGATTCCCGCGAGTTCGTTTTGAACCGTCCAGCCGATTACTTTTGTTGCATCAGCAGGGTCCGTGACCCACGAGAAGGTTGGAGGCGGATCGTCGCCCGCCATCAGATTGGTGAGCGCCGCAAATCTCGGCGATGCCGGATCCGGTTTGAAGTTGACGCCGAGCTCACGAACTCGAATGCTATCTTGGCTGACTGGCGCCGAGGGCCACATCAGTGACGTCGAATAGGTGATCGGCGCTTCAGCATTCGCCGTGATCGAGTGCTCCAGGGGGACAATGATGTCAAGTCGCCCGTCCGGATCATCGAGGACGGAAAACGTACGTTCATTGAGTTGGATGTTGACCGGGCCTCCGACCGCGCCAGGATCAGCTGGCGCACAGAAACCTCGGGGGATGAAATTGCCGGCGGGGTCACCGATATCAACGCACAGTTCCTGCGCCAGAAGAGGCGAATTGACGGCGGAGAGGACGATGACGAAAGCCAGGATTCCGTGTGAGGGAACAGGTCGCAAGCTGTACATCGAAGAGCCCTTCTATCTTGGTTACCTTGCTAGTATGCGGGCTGAAAACCGGATTGATCCTCGCCCATATTCAGAACCACGAGACTGCTGAATTCCGGTGCCGGGGCGGTCCTCCAGATCCAAACCGACTTGTTGCCGCAGGCAGCGATCAGTGCCAGCCCATCGGGGGTGAAAAGGACGCTTTTCACAGGATGGGGCACCGGTAGAACTCCTACCTGTCCGTCGGCCTCAGTGTGCCAAAGGCGAACGCCGTTGTTCGTGGAACCGATAGCGAGCGTTCGTCCATCAGGCGAAACCGCGATGCCGGTGGCTTTGAGTCCCGACGTGAACAATCGATCCTTTCGTCGGCTCGATAGTTCGTAAAGCGTCACCGTTCCCGAATCGGATGCAATGGCCAATCGCTCTCCATCGGGAAAGAACACCAGCTCAGAGATGCCTCCGTCATCGAGATAGACGGTTTCTAACTCCGCCAAACTGTGGGCATCCCACAGCCTGATCACACCACGATCGGCATCCCAACGGCCGCCGCCAGCCGCCAGAATCGAACCGGACGGTGAGAACGCGACCGACGTGATGTCCGGTGTCAAATCATTGAGAAGCGGCAACGGATCAAACTCATGTCGCAGCTCTCCCGTTGCCGTGTCCCACAATCTCACCGTTCGCCGGCTAGCTTTACCTGCCGCAGCGAGCGTATGTCCGTCTGGCGAGAAGGCGACGGCATAGACTGCATCCGTATATCCCCCATACACGTTCGAATACACGTTGTTTGCTACGTCCCGCAGCTTCACTTCTCCATCAATGCGTCGATGTCCGCCGCCAGACGCCAAAAGGGGAGCCACGGGTGAGAAGGCGATGTCGAAGACGGGGCTCTCCGAATCGGATGGAATGGGCAGATCAAGCGGTTGAAGCGTGTCAAGATGCCAAAGGCAGATGCCCCCGCGGCCAGTCCGCATACTTCTGGGCCCCCAGCCGACGGCCAGCATCCGCTGCTTTTGGGAAATTGCAATCGATGCCTCGACCACCAGACTGCGCGACGGCGCACTTGGAGCGACGGATCCAAAGTCTTCCCAAAGTCGCACCGTTCCGTCCTTCGACCCGGTGGCCAACATCTTGCCGTCGTGCGAAAACGCCGCGGATGTTATTGTCGAGGCGTGACCAACCAGCGTTCCCACCAACTGGCTGGACTCCAGACTCCAAAGGCGGACGGCATTGTCGTCGCCGACTGCAGCCAACAGGCGGCGGTTGGGCGAGAACGCTAAACTGGAATACCCATTCACAAGCGGACAAGCGAACAAAGACCGTGAAATACGCTCGACCAGATCCACCCTTGCGACCGCGTTGGAGAGTCCATCGTGAAAAACGAACCGTCCGTCCGGGGAAAAAATGACACCATCTGCGCACACGGGCAAGTCTTCTTCGTACTTCACTTCCTTGGTTACCGTATCCCAAACTCGCAACACACGATCTTCCGCGCAAGTTGCCAGCAACTTGCCGTCCGGCGAGAACGCGGCAGACCGAACGAGCTCGTCGTTTACCCGTGGAAACGGAAGCCATTGACCGGTGCTCGTATCGAAGATTCCCAAAGTCCCCTGGTGTCCGGCGAGCACCAACTTCCGCCCGTTTGGCGCAAAACGTACAACCAGAGGCGCACAGGAATCGTCTGCAAATGTCTCGACACATTGACCATCGCTGACTCGCCATAACTGCGTGCGACTTGCACAGCAGGTAGCCAGGAATTGTTCGTCCGGCGAAATCGCGATGGAGGAAGAGCCCGAATTGCGTGAGCCGCTCACGATGTTGTGAATGACTTTACGCAGCCCTAGATCCCAGATCGCAACTCCGTTGCGACTTGAGGTAACGAGCGTGCCGTCCTGAAGAAACTCTAAGCCGTAGACAGTGCCCTCACATCTGAGCACTGGCTGACTATCCATCTTCCGATGCAGCCCGGCCAAGTAGTACCAGGCGAACTCACGGTGATCCTGCTCACCGGGGCGAGGTCTATGCCGCTCGAGTAATTGTCGGGATGTCGCGACGTCGTGGCTGGGCCAGGCAAAGTAAGCGGAATCGACATCCGATCGGTAAAGCCGGAGTCGCAGTTGATTCTCAGATTTCGCGCTGGCCGTCGCCAGCGACGTTTGTCGGACGGCGACGAATGGACCGGCAATCGCAAGGAAGATCAAGATCACGAAAAGCGCAGCGCTTAGAGCAGCAACGGTTGGATTACGTCGTGCCCATTGCCGGACATTTTCCAGGCGGGTTGCACGCCGGGCCGTGATCGGCCTGTGATCGAGGAACCGGTGCAAGTCCTCAGCCAGCTCTTGGGCCGATTGATAACGGGCACTGGGTTCTTTCGCCGTCGACTTGAGAATGATTGTCTCCAAGTCTACCGGGATGGCCGGGTTGTGCTGCCTCGGATGTGGCAGCGGCCGATAAAGGACGTCTTGTAGAACCGACTGATGATCGGTGCCGCCCACGGCTCTTTGGAGAGTCAAAAGCTCGTACAGAGTGACTCCAAGCGCATAGACGTCAATCCGGGGATCGGCCATACTGTTGCCCACCGCCTGCTCCGGGCTCATGTACCGTAGCGTCCCCAGGAGATCGCCCGTCACGGTAAGGGTGTGTTCGGTCTGGATTGCGGCCAATCCAAAGTCGGCGACCCAAAGCTTTCCAGTTCCATCCAGCAACAGATTCGATGGTTTGATGTCGCGGTGAACAACTCCCTGCTCATGAGCATAATGGATGGCTTCGGCTGCCTGCCGCATCAGGCGTGCAGCAGAGCGGAAGTACTGCTGCGGATGACGGTAGTACTCCGTTGAAAGCTGAGCCATGGCCTGCGTATCGTCGGTCGATTTGCTGGCGACTACTGCAGAATTGCTCTTCGATTGTTTCAGCTGTCCAATGACCTGGGCCAACGATTTGCCATCCACTAGCTCCATGGCGTAGTAATGGACGGCCCGCTCGCAACCCACCGAGTAGACGCTTACAAGATTTGGATGCTTCAGTCGGGCTATCACCCGGGCTTCGTTTCCAAATCGCTCCAGCTGTCGTTGATCCAGCAAGGCACCGAACGGAAGCACTTTGAGTGCAACACGTCGACGCAGCGAGATTTCTTCGGCCTCATAGACAATCCCCATTCCGCCCCGTCCGAGCTCACGCACGATGCGAAAGTCTCCCAGCACACCGTAAGTCGGCGATTGACTTTTCGCATCAACCGGCCCCAGACTCAATTCGTTGTCCGCAAATCCCAAGTCCACTAGCGCACAAAGCGTCGGCAACAGTTCCCGTAATTCACCCGCATGTTCAGGATACTGAGTGACATATGAGTCGATGTCGACTGATTTTCCCTCATCAAGCTCTCTTGTGACCCGATCAATGATGGCCCGCAGCATTGACGATCCGGAGCTCGGTGGAACTGTGGAATGCAGATCATTCATGGCTACGATCCGTCGCTTACGTCAGACTTCATGATCTTTCGCAATCGCTGGAGAGCACGAAACACTCGAGTGCTGACGGCGGCTTGGCTTATTCCGATGACTTCAGCGGTTTCTTCAATCGAGAGCTGTTCCAGAAATCGCAGCACAAGCATCCGTTGATCGCGTGGCGGCAATTTCATCAATGCCGAACGAACTCGTTGCCGATCTTCTTCTTTCATGAGCTTCTGGCTCGGCGTCGAATTGCTCGCGGCAATTCTGTCCCCCAACTTCAAAACCGATCCGTCAGGCAGCTCGAGACCCTCGCTGGTTTCCGCCGTTACCGTTCTTTTCTGCGCCATGACGTGAGTGCGACGCATCGCAATCAGTCGCTCCTGGGTCAGCGACCGCAACCAAGGATAGATCGACACTGAAAGCTGCCTGGGATGCTCCGTCATCCGCCTTGCCGCCTCGACCAATGCCTCCTGAACCACATCCGACGGATCGACCCGCGAATTCAGTCGAACGTCCCAATAGACGCGAATCATTCGACGGAGCCGTTCTCGATGCATCTCAAACTGCTCGGGTAATGCACTGAACTTGGCGTCGCCGCTGGGCATCTTGCGAGTCCGTTTCGTACTTGTTCATCAAGGGCTCTGAATGCAAATCCTGCAAAACAGAGACGCATCTTACAAAAAAAAATGCGAGAGTCGAGCGTGAGTCTTTGCAACCCCCTTCAGCGCAAGGACTTCCGTGAGGACCTGTCGGCCGGATGCTCTTCGAATGTGCCTGAACGACGCGGCTCATGGGCCGATAGAACTGCTTCGGTGTTTTGACGCGGCGCTAGTACAGCCAGCCGTACTATGCATCCTGCCTCACGAAGAAATCGACGAATCTCAGGGCGGTGATTTAGACCGCCGCGGTCAGCTGCGCCGGGGTCAGGCCTGAATGGCACTACCGGTTTGCAGCCAGAGACTTACGGCGATTCTCCAAATGGTAGCCGTGACATAGAACTTTCACTCACGACGTGAGCAGCGCGGCATACGATTGAGTTCGCTGTTTCGGTGAATCAAGACGGTCTAGGTGAATCAAGACGGTCTACAAGTGAATCAAGACGTGAATCAAGACGGTCTACATTTCCGCTGGCGACGCTGGCCGGTTGAGATGGAAAGAATGCCGTTACGCTGTCTCGGGAGCGAGCCGATTGCCGAGACGCGCAGAGGGAGGCGGAGTGGTCGCGGCGCGTAGCCAGGTAGGGCATGCTCCGCATGCCGCATTCAGCGTAAACAAGCCAGGAAACGCGGCGAGGGAGCACATCCCGAATATCAACCGACGACAATCGGAAGGCAGACCGAGTGCAAAATGGAGACCACATTGCGTCACGCACAGCGTGACCTACGCTCGCTCGGCGGCTGAGCACGACGCACCGGGCCCCCTCGGACGTCCGGCGAGCCAAACGGAATCTAGACCGTCTGGTTAGGTGAAACGGAATGTAGACCGTCTGGTTAGGTGGTCTGGTTAGGACTGGTTAGGTGTCCAAGAGCGGCCTCCCGCTCGCCTGAGTCTAGGTCGTGGTCGATACCCAAGATCGCTCAAGCTCACGCCGTCCGCGCGCTTGCTCGCCAAAACTGAAGCGATTCACCGGTCTGACGCCTCGGCGTTTACCAGTTCGGACCAGTGCGCATCGACGCTCCGGTGGGACACGTACAGCAAAGGCATCGCCAGAAAAAAGGCATGAGCCAACCTGACGTTGAGAAACGACACGCCGGTCGCGAGCACGCTCAGTCCCGCCCCCATCAGAATGCGCCACGTCATGCTGCGGGCAATCGCGGGATCGATTCTCGGCCAAACCACCGGTGCCCGGTAGTTGGCGTACGCCCAGATCACCGCCAACGACAGGCTGCACGCGACGTTCACAATGCCGTAGACTACGATCACCAAAGGCTGGTAACGGTACGTACCAATCAATTGGGTCGTAAACGGCAGCAGCGTCAAGATGAAGAGGAACAGCAGATTGAGCCATGTCAATGGTCGTGTGCCCAGCCGAAAATAGTGGAACATCACGTTCTGGATGATCCAGTACGTACCGATTAACACGAAACTTACCGCGTAGACGGTAACCTGATACTCCACTTTCAGCAGATAGGCGAGCAAGCCCTCTCGCGAGAAGTTGTGATCCTTGGGCACCTCGATCCCCAAGACCAACAGCGTGAGGACGATCGCGACGACCCCGTCGCTGAGCGCGTTCAGCCGGTCTAACTTCAGGGAAGCGGAAACGGTTTTTTCAGGAGAGAACCACTGTGTCACCACTGCACCTCAGTCTCAATTAGTGCTCAGCGCGAGCGGGCCAAACCGCAAGACTGCCGCCGTCACGGAAACCGTTGTCGCGGTCACCAGCCAGATCAAAAATCGACTTATTGTCATCAATCGTTCCCCCCTCGTCACGGGGAGTACAATTGACCGAGCCGAGAACTGCCACGCCGCTGGCGTAAGCATATCCGGATTTGTTGACCGCCGCGTCCCCCTGATCGCGTTTTAAAGCGTCAGTCTTTCCGTTTTGCCGTTTCGCTTTGACAGCCGTTCGTGGTGGTTTTCGCGACGCGCACTGGTGAATCCGCCGATATTCTCAAGCTGCACACCAAGTAAACTCGCCCAACGGCGGGCCGGATTATGGCCTGCACGCTACTCCGATGGAGATAACATCGATGATACAACTAACCCCCCTACGAACGGCGGCAGGTGAATCAGATTGCGGGATGGAAAGCCGAGCTTCCCGCGTTGATCGTCGAGGCAATGGAGGTCGTGCAGGCAAGCTAGGGGTCAGATCGGGTATCTGGTGTTTGGCAGGTCTCGCCTGCGGCGTTCGCCCGTCGAGCGTGATTCAGGTTGGCATCGAACGTGACACCAGAAAACGGATCTGACCCCCTCCCGGTTGCTGAATCAGATTGCGGGATGGAAAGCCGAGCTTCCCGCGTTGATCGTCGAGGCAATGGAGGTCGTGCAGGCAAGCTAGGGGTCAGATCGGGTATCTGGTGTTTGGCAGGTCTCGCCTGCGGCGTTCGCCCGTCGAGCGTGATTTAGGTTGGCATCGAACGTGACACCAGAAAACGGATCTGACCCCCTCCGGCCAGAAAACGGATCTGACCCCCTCCCGGCTGCAATTGGCGTTGGTTGCTCATGGTCGTGGAGGCCAACGGCGATTCGCGACCAAGGCGTGCTGAGATGTGCGGCGGGTCCGTGGAGCGCCCGGCCAAGAGTGTCGTTTCGCGGTCTCCGCCAGACTTCTGTTCAAGTTCATGCAGGAAGCCATTCCGCAACTCCGAGAGGCGACTCGCTTTCGGGTAGTGACGGCGGATCGTGTCCTCCCAATTTGCTGGCATCATCGACTCCTAAGCTAGCACTTCTAGCGATGGACTCCGGACCATTCGGCCCACGCATTGTACGCACCAGTCTTCGCAGACGTTACACATGACCCAAGAATCACTTTGTTGACGATGGCGAATGGCGAAACCACATGGCCTAATTTGACGGCTTTGCCGATTGT
The DNA here is from genome assembly GCA_963826795.1 of uncultured Planctomycetales bacterium. Classification (GTDB taxonomy): domain Bacteria; phylum Planctomycetota; class Planctomycetia; order Pirellulales; family Pirellulaceae; genus CAWGYT01. The sequence goes on from CAWGYT010000011.1 coordinate 35,351, forward strand.
TACCAAGAGGAGAGTTCAGCGGCAACGGCATACTCTTGTTATGACACGAACTTACCGGTTAATCCGATTATTCCGCTGCCTTCGCCTGCTTGGCATGTGCGTAGCAATGGCCGCGGCCGACGCTGGAGCCGCCGAGCCTGACGGCAGTTTCGGTAGCGGGCTTTTCGGCTCGTGGCAGGTGGCGAGTGCGAAACTCGAAATCGACTCAGGATTTTTGTCCCGACCGGACTTCCTGTCGCGGCTCAACGACGATTCTGACGTCTTACAGCGGCTGGATCACTTGGAGCAGCAGATCTCACGTCTGAACGCCGAAAATCGGTGGCTGCGCGAGCGGCCGCCTTGGGCGGAGGGTGACCCTGGAACCGCGAAAGACGCAGAGGGTTCGCGCACCCCTGAGGCATCGCCAGCGGGGACCTACTTGATCGGCAAACAAACGGACTTTTCTGCGTCTTGGAAGAACGCGCTGCAATTTCAGACCGACGATAGTGCCTTTCGCGTCAGTGTCGGCGGCCGACTGCACAATGACTTTGGCTGGTGGCAGGCGGGAGATAATTTCCAGAACGCACCGGGCGGTGTGGGGCCGTTACTGGCTGGCGCCAACTTCCGCCGTGCCCGCATTCGCATCAACGGCACGGTCTACGATACGGTCAATTGGATCACGGAGTACGGTTTCGAGTCCGGCAACCCGGTCTTCTTCGATACCTACGGGGAATTGCCTGACCTGCCTTGGTTCGGCGCCCTCCGCATTGGACATTTTCGCGAGCCATTCAGTTTGGACGCGCTCACTAGTGGCAACGAATTGACCTTCATGGAGCGATCGCTGCTACAGGAAGCCTTCGTTCCGTTTCGCAACACCGGTATCATGATATTTCGAACCCTGGCCGGCGAGTCGATGACGTTTGCGGCCGGGTGCTTCCGCGGAGACTCGAATTCTGTCGGCGCGGACGCAGACAACGGTTCCTATGCGTTCACGACACGCACGACTTGGAACCCTTGGTACGAGATGGACGGTACCTACGCCTTGCACTTTGGGGCCAGCTACAGCATCCGCAATCCGGCGTCGCTGAACGCATCCGGCCAACCGGTGTCGACAGGTGGTGTCCGCCGGACGATCTTCAAGACTCGCCCGGAGATTCGCGTCAATGCTCCGGACTTTGCGAACACGGGGGTGATCAACAGTGACTTGCTCCATCTGATTGGCGTCGAGGCCGCGTTTGGCTCCGGACCGCTGCTGATGCAGGCCGAGTACATGGCCGCTATCGTATCACCGTCTGCCGGCGCACCGGTAGCCGACACTTACTTCCATGGATTCTATGTGCAGTCAAGTCTGTTTCTGACCGGTGAGAACCGCCCGTACGGTCGCGAGTCTGCTGTGTTTGGCGAAGCGCGGCCCTACGAAAACTTCTTCCGGCGTGAAGATTGCGACGGTGGCCGAATCACCGGGGCGGGAGCCTGGGAGGCGGGGCTCCGCTACTCGTGGCTCGACTTGAACGACGGCACGGTACAAGGTGGGAAACTTAACGATATCACCTGCGGATTGAACTGGCACCTGAACCCCAACTCGCGTTTCATGTTCAACTACATCGTGATGCATCGCGATGCCCCCGACCCGGACGCCACCGGCTGGGCCAGCATCATCGCCTCGCGATTCCAGATCGATTTCTAAGAGGCCATTTTCCGTCGGGTTCTTATTACTCGGGGCCGATTTCTGCCGCGGGGGGCAACGGGGACATTCCTGAATGGCATTAATATCTTGCTAAGTCATTTGTATTCAAGCTCTTTCTTGAGCTGTCGTCGAGGCTTTTTCATGAGCGGACATTCTTTGGGGCGACGCTTGCGGACACGGGGTTCGCAGCGGTTTGGTCGGTCGGGATTGACGACGAGCTTGGGGAGACCGAGAAACGGGGAGACCGAGGAGACCGAGACGGTCTAACGACCGAGGAGACCGAGACGGTCTAACGGGCCGCGGCAGACGAGGAGACCGAGACGGTCTAACGACAGCAGGAGACCGAGACCAGGAGACCGAGACGGTCTAACGGGCCGCGGCAGGAAAGGCAGACCTCAGACCGACTGCTTCCGGCGTCTGCTTCCGGCTCCACCACGTGACGGTTGCAGCCGTTGATCCAAACTTAGACAGCAAACCGAGAGCGCCCACGTTCTTACGAGCAATCTCAGTCGGTCGAGTCGCAATGGACGCCGATTCGCCGCGTGCCGAAGGAGCCGTCCAGCCCGACGTTTGTGTCACGGCGCAGCGGTCGCGGTCTGGGTCGCGGTTTGGGGATCGGTCGGTCGGACCAAGCGGTGTAGCGAACGTTTGCGCCGGGCCGTGCGCGTGTGAGCCGGCGGATTACGGCGTTCGCATCCGTTAAGCGGCGAGGCCGGGCAGTGAGACGGCGCGGAGATTGCAAACGGTCGATCGTCGATTAGGCGAAGATCGCGGCGCAGGCGGTCGTGCCGCGGAACCAGCGCCGGCCCGCGGCGCTGGCCGCCATGCGCACGCGAGCGAGCGAACCGACGATCTGGCCGAAACGCCGGTCGAACTGGAAAACGCTTTCCAGCCAGTGCTCCGCCCGGATCCCCAGCCGCTGGAGGATCGGGGCCAGCGACGCGGGAATCGCAGCACGGCTCTTCGACCCCTGCTGCCGGCCGGTCCAGTCGAGCAGCTCGAGGTACTTTTCCAGGCTGATCGGCAGCAGTCCCTTGTTCGAGGCGCACCAGGGCCGCTGCGCACCGGCAGGGTCGAGTTGAACGGGATCGTCTTCCCGAATTGTGAGCGGACAAAGCCAGTCGTCCGGACCCGGCGTGCTTCCCTGCGCCGGCCGGGATCCGCTCGACTGCCGTCCCTGGATCCGATTGTAGGCGGACGTGTGACGCGCCTCTTCCGGGACCGAAGCCTCCCCGGCCCGGATCGGGTTCAAATCCACATAGATTCCGCACAGCAGAATCGCCGCTTCGTCTTCCAGACTCCGGCAGCCGAAGCGATGTTCCCAGAAGGTGCCGCTGGTGCCGGACTCTCGATTAAAGCGCCGCGCGAGATGCTCGCAAAGCGTCCCCATGTACCACGAGACATCCGCCAAACGCCGCCGCAACTTGTCGACGTCCTGTGTGCGGCGTTGCTGCTCGAGCTGCTCGTCGGTCGGTTCCTCGATCTGGCTGTTTCCCGTTCGTTTCAGCCGCGCCACGATCCACGAGCGCCGCAGTACCTCGTCGTCGCTGTAGGTCGCCGCCAGATCCGGACGCGTGCGGAGGATCAGGTGGAGGTGGTTGGCCTGTTCGGCATGAAAGCCAATGTCGATCGCAAACAAGCCGGCCAGCTGCCGCTCGACCTCCTCGATCACGTCGCGACGAGACTCGTAGTTGATCCCCGTCACCGGATCCTGACCGCAGAGCCACGCCCGCTGCACGCAGCGATTCCAGCAGTGATAGACGCCCACTTCCCCCTGAGAGACAACGGTTCGGCGCGGAGAGCTCGGCATGGGACACCTCCTGGTAAACAGACGACCTCCTGGAACGCCAGGTAGTATCTCCGTCCCTGCAACTCCGCCGCAACCCTCCTTGCAACTCAGATCTCGACTTGACGGCCCACCCTCCCGACCGGCACGCATGAACTCGGATGCACTCGGCGACTGAGCACGACACACCGGGCCCCCTCGGACAAACGGAATGTAGACCGTCTGGTTAGGTCTGGTTAGGTCTGGTTAGGTCCGGCGAGCTAAACGCAATGTAGACCGTCTGGTTAGGTTGGAATGTAGACCGTCTGGTTAGGTTGGAATGTAGACCGTCTGGTTAGGTTGGAATGTAGACCGTCTGGTTAGGTTGGAATGTAGACCGTCTGGTTAGGTTGGAATGTAGACCGTCTGGTTAGGTTGGAATGTAGACCGTCTGGTTCAAGTCAGCCGCTGGCGCGGCGGATCCCCTCAGTCTAGCGATTTCTGGCTTTGAGGCCACGTTTCCTTGTTGGAATTTCTTTCCCTTCCACAAGGAGCCGTTTCATGGCAGTTTCGAAGCATTTTACCGGCAAGCTTTACCAGCGGATGAGTGACGACCTGCATTTGGCAGGCATGGGAGAGCGGACGCACGAGGGTTACTTGCGGGCCGTCCGGCAACTGGCCGATTACTGCCGGCGTTCCCCGGATCGGATCACCGAAGCCCAGCTTCGCCGTTACTTTCTTCATCTCAAGAATGAACGCCACTTTGCCACCGGCTCGATGCGCGTCGCCTACAGCGGTATCAAGTTCTTCTACACACGCAGTTGCCGACGCGAATGGCAGACGCTCAGTTCGATGAAGATCCAGAACGTCAAGAGCCTCCCGGAGGTGCTCACGATCCCGCAAGTGCACCGGATCATCGACGCTTGCACCACCGAGCGGATGGCCGTCTACTTCTGGACGGTCTACTCACTCGGCTTGCGCCTGCAGGAAGGGCTCAACGTGCAAGTCGGAGACATCGATGCGTCGCGTGGTCTCGTCCACATTCATCGCGGCAAGGGAGCGAAAGATCGCTACGTGCCCATTCCGACCACGACGCTGCAATGGCTGCGACGCTACTGGACAACCCACCGGCATCCTGCGTTTCTCTTTCCAGCCGAGAGCCGCGATCATCTTGGCGCGCCCACGGCCAAGACGCCCATGAGTATGACCGCCGTGCAAGGCGCAATGAAGCTCATCACGCGCCAGATCAATTTCGGTAAAAAGGTCTCCACGCATACGCTGAGGCATTCCTATGCAACGCATCTGCTCGAAGCCGGGGTCTCGCTGCGCATCATTCAGCAGTACATGGGACATAGCAGCTTGCAGACGACCATGGTCTATCTGCATTTGACGGATGTCGCCACGGCCGATGCCCGCAAGACGATCGAGAAGATCTTTCGGCGAGCGTTGCCGTAGACCATGTCGTCGGTCGCCGCGGCGATCCGGCAGCACGCACCCGCTTACTTGCAGCAGTTTGGCGATCGAGTTCCCTTGGGACATCGGCGTGTGATCGACGCGATCACGCGTTGTCGTACCGGAGAACTGGGACATACGGTCTATCATTGCGATCACTGTGATCGTGAGCATTGGGTTGGGCGGTCCTGTGGCAATCGCCACTGCGCGACTTGCCAAGCCGACAAGACTGCCGAATGGCTCGCCAAACAAGCCCAGCGTTTGCTGCCGGTTCAACATTTCCTGGTCACCTTCACGGTTCCCGAGGAACTGCGGCCCACGCTGCGCGCTCATCAGCAAGCTGGCTACGATGCGCTATTCGCGGCCGGCAGCGAAACGATTCGCAAGTTGCTCGCCGGACGTTGGCTGGGAACCTCCAAGGTCGGCTTCTTCGGCGTGCTCCATACGTGGGGAAGAGACCCGATGGTTTATCATCCTCATGTGCACTTCGTCGTACCTGGCGGCGGCGTGAGCGAAGACGGAGCCAAGTGGCTCGCGACGCCCACCAACTTTCTCTTCCCCGAAGCCTGTGCGGCCGTCATCTATCGAGCCAAGCTGTGCGAGGCGCTGCAAAACGCCGGGCTCCTCAAGGATGTTCCGCGGGATATCTGGCAGCGTCGCTGGCAAGTCGACGTTCAACCCGTCGGTGACGGACAAGCTGTCCTCAAATACTTGGCACCCTACGTCTATCGTGTCGCCATCAGTGATCGTCGCATCGTCCACGTCGATGAGCATTCGGTCACCTTCCGCTACACGCCGTCGAAGTCCAAACAAGAGAAGCGGCGCACCGTCGACGGCCATGAGTTTGTCCGTGGCTTTCTTCAACACGTTCTGCCGCGTGGTTTCCAAAAAGTCCGTCACTACGGCTGGATGAATGGACACCGACGTGTCACCCTGGACTCCGTCCGCTGGCTCGTCTGGCTCTTTCTCGGCTGGACCTATTGGCTTGGTAGCGGACATGCAGCACCCGATCCCATTCCCAAAACCGGGCCACGCTGTGCACGTTGCGGAAAGCCCATCCGCCTCGTCTATCGTGTTGAACCGCGATCTACTGCATTCACCGAGCACGCCCCCGCGTACCGAGACACCGGATGAGCAACGCGCACCATCTTCTCAACTCGCGTGCAAACCATCCACGACAAGTAAGCGTCTTGGCCGTGTCCGCTCATGTTCGCGCTCAACGCAGCTATCGGCTTCAAAGCGATGACAAATTGCTGTCTCCCATGCCGTCTCATCTCATCAAGAGATGCGGCGATCTACCTGTCATCGCCAAAGCCGAGGCGGTTGCCACACGTCACGCGGTTGGCCGAGCCCCAAGACGCTTCGCCACGATGAAGCGTTTCCCATAAGAATAAGAGACCCCGCACAAAGTCCAGCCGGGCTGCTTGAACCGAGGATTTGAGCTTCGGCTGCGCGAAGTCAAATCCTTAATTGTTGAACCGAGGATTTGAGCTTCGGCTGCGCGAAGTCAAATCCTTAATTGTTAGGTTGGAATGTAGACCGTCTGGTTAGGTTGGAATGTAGACCGTCTGGTTAGGTTGGAATGTAGACCGTCTGGTTAGGTTGGAATGTAGACCGTCTGGTTAGGTTGGAATGTAGACCGTCTGGTTAGGTTGGAATGTAGACCGTCTGGTTAGGTTGGAATGTAGACCGTCTGGTTAGGTTGGAATGTAGACCGTCTGGTTAGGTTGGAATGTAGACCGTCTGGTTAGGTTGGAATGTAGACCGTCTGGTTAGGTTGGAATGTAGACCGTCTGGTTAGGTTGGAATGTAGACCGTCTGGTTAGGTTGGAATGTAGACCGTCTGGTTAGGTTGGAATGTAGACCGTCTGGTTAGGTTGGAATGTAGACCGTCTGGTTAGGTTGGAATGTAGACCGTCTGGTTAGGTTGGAATGTAGACCGTCTGGTTAGGTTGGAATGTAGACCGTCTGGTTAGGTTGGAATGTAGACCGTCTGGTTAGGTTGGAATGTAGACCGTCTGGTTAGGTTCGTCTGGATAGGTGGAAACGGAATGTAGACCGTCTGGTCAGGTTGACGAAGGCCTTGCGAGGCGACTTGTCGAATGACGACGTTTCGCTTCGCGGTCCATCTGCTGGCCGAATTCGGTCGAGTTTTTCATGCTCGAGATCAGCGTGCGATGGATTTTCTGCGGTTTGTGCGGAGGTTGCGTGCGGCTTGTTTTCGCCGCTGCATCGACTTCGGGTGGTTCTGCCAAAACGTCATCCGAGCCGGCGTTTTCCTTGGTTTTTGCCGTCTCCGTCAGCTTCGCCACGTGCGATGGATCGAAGAAGCACTGCGGCGGTAACGGTTCCGGATCGACGTCGCTTGTTTCACTGGTGGCGCTAACGAAGATCGCGTTCTTCGTTTCGTTCCAACCTTTGCCGTCCAGATGCACGCCCGGCCCACGCCCGGTCTGCCGAGTCCGAATACGGCCGCCGTCATAGCTCACGATGGCGACCGGCGGAACGATCGATTCGCCTTCCATGACGCCTTGCCAGTTCGTCCGCCGCGGCCGACTCCAGGTCCTCGCCGACGTCGAGGCAGATCCGCTCGATCGTGTTGGTCGAGACCTTGATTTCCAAGACTCGATCGGCAGTGACCGACGCCCGTTTGAGCGAACGGCTCTCCGCGTTGAGAAAGACGAGTTTGCGTTTGAGCCCCGGCGTCGATTCTCGCGCATCAAACCCGAGATCTTTCCGCTGAGGGAAAAAAAGACCGTCGACAGCGACGGCAATGGGCGACCGGTTCGGTCAGCTCGATGGGCCCGTCCATCGAGTGGACCTTACGTGGTTCGATCTCGACCCTGCATTGCTTCTTGCAGTCGGGGCAATACACTCTGCCAAGTTCCTGGAGTGCCACCTCGCGAGCCCGTTCTTCCTGGATCGCCCGACTGAGCTTCTTCCCCAGGTCATGGGCGGGTATTTCGATCTCGTCAAAATGCGGCACCCGACTCCCTTGCTCAATCGCCTGGATCTCGGCCGCCGTATGAGCCGCTTCCCGCAATTGAAACTCGAGTTTTTCTTCGAGCTGGCGTCGTTTCGCGTCCATGCGAACCCCTTCCGTGGCAAATAAACGAGACACCCAGAGACATCCATTCCCGCGAGTTTACCAACTAATCCCGAGAATCTCCTATTGACGTTCTCCGCCAAGCCCAAGCCCCCGCAAACCCTGACATGCACCCACCAGTCGCGTTGCGACCGATTCGGTCTTGCGGCCGAGGGCGGCAAGAAAGTAATAATAGGCTTGGTAGTCGTCGCTGACCCCAGCGGCCCGCAACCAGGTCGTCACCGTGCGACGACCTTGCGCAAAGAGAATTCCCGACAAAAGCAACGGCAAACGCCACCGGTTGCGAGCATGCAACCCGGCGGCAAGCCACTGACTCCATTCCGACCAGTCGTCCGGACTCGTCCAACGACATCGTGGATCGCTCATCCTTGGCTCTCCTGTCATGCGTTCGTCTTCGTAAACGCAGCATGATGGAAGAGCCTTTTTTTGTGGAGTTCAATTAACGCATTTTCTCAGAAAGTGCAGGCCCAATCACATCCATCTATTTTTCCGGACGTTGGAAGCCAATTTGTCTCGCGGCATGCAGCGATTGTTGTCAGGCTATGCGAATTGGTTTGCCAAACGACATCGACGCCCGGGGCACTTGCTACAAGGCCGATTCAAAGGTGAGCTAGTTGAGGACGACACTTATTTTTGGATCGGATCACGCTACATTCACCTGAATCCGGTTCGCGGCAAACGACCGTTGGTTTCTCGACCAGAGGATTGGCCATGGTCAAGCTACCCTGGATACTGCCGTGCAAGCGAAAGACGGTCCTGGGTTGCTTACGAGCGGATTCATGCTGCCTGGCGAGGGCAATATGGTGGGCCAGATCCAGCGGCCGGGTATCAGCGCTATGTCGAGGAAGGTCTGGACAACCCACCGCCGAATCCGTTCGCGGACGCCAAGTTTGGATGGATCTTGGGCAACGACACGTTCGTCGAGCGAATTCGAAAACAGCTCAAGCAACCTGCCCAAATTGACGAGGTGCCGCTGATACGACCACTCATCACACTTGATCTCGATGCGGTCCTCGGCACGGTCGCATCCTTTTACGGTGTTTCTGAGACGATATTTCAAACGCGTGGTAATTCACACATTGCACGAGCCGCTGTCGCTTGGCTTGCGAGGCGACACACGACGGCAAAACTTCGCGAACTCGCTCCCCACCTCGGACTGTCGCGACCTGAAAGTGTTGGAAACCTGACACGCCGAGTTGATCGGCAGATCGAACAGAACACCCTACTTCGGCAGGAGCTGTGGCAACTGGAGTCGGCTTTGCTGGACCTGCGAATCTCATGAAGGCCTCCAAAAGCGACTCAACTCTGCCTCCAATCTGATGCTCTGAGTAAAGCGATGCACCACTTGACTCGCTCCACGCATGTCCTACCGCAATTCGACGGTGGCAGAACCAACTCGTGGGGAGCTGCGCACGGTCAGATTCATGTCTTAGTTTTCCGAGACGCGCGGGACTCCAAACTAGATCTGAGAAAGCGCCGGGATAAACCGGCTTGGAGTTGAGAATGAAAGAGTCTTACAGCGAAGCCCCAGCCAGGCACGCTGGCCCTGAGTCGTACGCTGATCGTGGTAACACGTTGGGTGTAGCAACGGCAGGGGCACACGCAGGCCCAGTATTGAGCTCCGAAAGAGTTTTCATTTCGTGTGCCGACGTCGTTCAGGTGGCGGAAGGCAACACCGTTGGGTGCGCACGCTGGCGAGCACCCCGCGGACGCGACGGAGTCGAAGACCTGGTGCATGAGTGGAAACTTCAAGCGCGAGAACCGGGAGATCCCATTTGTCTGCGGGAGGAAGTCGCTCGCAGCGGTCCGAGAACTCCACCGGAGGTAATGCGGACATGAACGCAGATGGGAATTCAGATGAGAGCGTAGTACCGTCGAATCCGACGAACAACGGTGGTGCTGAACCATCCGCGGAGTCGGCCGAGGGAAGGCTCTCAGCCAAGAGGAACACCAGGCCTTCTAACCTCGCCCGGACTCCGAGCCGGAAGAAGCGCAGGTCAAGCGGATTGCCTGATGTGCGCGTAGCGGCTCAGCAAAGCCGCGACCTTCGATTCACCGCGTTGCTCCACCACATCACCGAATCGCTGCTAACATCAAGTTTCTACGACCTCAAGAAGAACGCAGCGGCTGGCGTCGATGGGGTTACGTGGCGTGAATACGAAGCTGACCTGAAGACTCGCATCGCGGATCTTCATGGTCGCATTCACCGCGGAGCCTTTCGAGCGAAGCCCTCGCGACGTGTCTACATCCCGAAGCCGGATGGTCGTCAACGACCGTTGGGAATTAGCTCACTGGAAGATAAAATCGTCCAGTGTGCGCTTCGCACCGTGCTTCAATGTATCTACGAAGCAGACTTCCTCGGTTTCAGCCATGGCTTCCGGCCGGGACGCAGCCAGCATAACGCGCTTGATGCGTTATCGTATGCGATCACGGAACAACCGGTGAACTGGGTCCTGGACGCCGACATACAAGGCTTCTTCGATGAGATCGATCGTGACTGGTTGATCAAATTCTTGGAGCATCGCATCGGCGACCCACGGGTTCTTCGTTTGATACGCAAGTGGCTCAACGCCGGTATCCTCGAAGATACGGACTGGTCTGACACGGGCAAAGGAGCACCACAAGGGGCGGTTTTATCACCCCTCCTTTCTAATGTGTACCTTCACTACGTGTTCGACCAGTGGATCAACCAATGGCGGCAACGCCATTGCCGCGGACAGTGCGTCGTGGTGCGCTATGCGGATGACTTTGTGCTTGGATTCGAGCATGAAGACGACGCACGCGCATGCCTTACGGCACTCACGGCGCGGATGCAGAAGTTTGGCCTCACGCTTCATCCTGATAAGACCCGACTGATCGAGTTCGGCCGCAGCTCTGTGGCCCGACGCGAACGGGAAGGTCGAGGACGCTGCGAGACGTTCGACTTCCTGGGCTTTACCCACATCTGTGGAAAGACCCGGAAGAACCAACGCTTCGTGTTGTGGCGGCGTACAGTGGCCAAACGCATGAGACGTACCCTGGCGGCGATTAAGGTTCAGCTTAAACGACGTCGGCACGACTCGGTCGGCTCCACAGGACGCTGGCTGACCAATGTCGTTCGGGGGTGGCTCCAATACCACGCTGTCCCGAATAACATGCGTCGGCTCAATCAGCTCGTGGACGCGGTCACTAAACTCTGGCTCCGCCAACTGCGTCGTCGCAGTCAGCGTGGCCGAGCGGCGTGGCCATGGACACGTATGCAACGTCTTGTGCGCCGATACCTGCCGCAACCCAAGATCCTTCATCCCTATCCCAACGACCGATTTCGCGCCCGACTCGCGGCAAGAGCCGTATGAGGGAATGCTTCACGTACGGATCTGTGCGGGGGGCAGCCGGCAACGGCTGTCCCTACCGCGATCCCCGCAAGTGGTTCCGGAATGTAGACCGTCTGGTTAGGTTTGTCTGGTTAGGTTTCGGTTAGGTTCGGCTGGTTAGGTTCGTCTGCGCCGCGTCCTTATGTTTGCAACAAGCGAACCCGGCCGAAGCGAGATGTCCAGCCGGGTTGAATTGAGAACGATCCGAAGTAGCAAGGTTCCAATTATCGATGAGGACACGACAGTGAACGAAGCCTCGTCGCTGCGCTCGACCCCGTAGGGCGGTTTCCTTGAGTGCGCCGCGCATGTGTGTAGCGGTCTTCCGGTGGCATCCGATTAGTGCCACAATACTCAATACTTTGCCATCCCAAGGCCGCCAAACACACAAAAACAACCATGCATCGAGTTACCGTTTCCTTGTTCGTTGCGCCCATGGCGCTCGGCTTGCTTTGCGTGCATGCCATGTTTGGGGCAGCTGAAGTGCACTCCAGCCCGAGAGCAATCTCCACTGGCGATGTTTCCAAGAATATGTCGAGTCAGGATTGGGTTCTGGTCGACGCACGCTCGCCAGACGATTTCAACGGATGGGCATTGGAAGGTGCCAAGCGCGGAGGACACATACCCAACGCCGTCGGTTTTTCCGCGAGTTGGCTCAACATTGAGTCTGACAGCAGGACGGAACAGCTCATCGCTGCATTGAAATCAAAGGGTATCGATCGCGACAAACACGTTGTTGTCTACAGTATCCGATTGGAAGATCGCATCGCCGTGACGGACTACTTGACGAAGTTGGGCTACACGAAACTCTATCACTTGGACTTCACCGAATGGATTGAGGGCGGCCTCGCGCTAAATCGCTATCCGGAGTTCCATCGTTTGGTGCCGGCGTCGATCGTGAAGCGACTGATCGAGGGTGCTCGGCCGGCAACGTTCGAAAACTCAGCGCGTATCAAATTAGTCGAGGTATCTTGGGGAGAGGAAGCCGCGTCTTACAGAAAGGGCCACATCCCCGGAAGCTTCCACGTGAACACGGACCATTTCGAGCCTCCACCAACATGGAAGCTGGGCAGTCCCAACGTGCTCAAGCGTTTCGCCAAAGACTACGGCTTCCAAGCGGACGATACCGTCGTCATTTCCGGCGAGGACGTAACGGCAAGCTATCGACTAGCCGTCGTGCTGCAATACATGGGAGTCGCGGATGTGCGGGTGCTCAATGGTGGGTTCGCGGCATGGAAGCGAGCGGGATATGCGATTGAATCCAGGCGGAACCCGCCGCCGATCGCCGAGCGTTTTGGTGCGGTAATTCCGCAACGAGCCGAATTGATCCTCAATACGGATCAGGTGAAAGCCGGCCTGCGCGATCCGGTCGGGTTTCAGTTGGTCGACAACAGAACGTGGGAGGAATTCAGCGGAGAAACGACAGGGTACACCTATCATCGATACAAGGGCCGAATTCCCGGCTCAATCTACGGCCAAGCCGAATTCAAAGGCCCGAATTCTCTAACTCCCTACCGCAACATCGACGCCACGATGCGCAGTGCCGATGAGATCCTCGCTCTTTGGCGAAGATCGGGCATCAACCTTGACAAGAAAGTTTGTTTCATGTGCGGCGGCGGTTGGCGAGCCGCAGAGGTTTTTACGTTTGCCCAGGTGATTGGCGTTCCCCATCCATCGCTCTATAGTGACGGTTGGATCGGCTGGAGCAATGACAGGTCGAATCCAGTCGAGACAGGTCCAAGCAAAGCCCTCTCACCATAGCGGCAATCCAGCGTTATTACCAATAGATCATTGATTTGCGACGCCGAAGAACACCAACCTGCCCGGCAGCATGCTCACGTCAAAGTGTCGGGGATGCGTCCGTGTCAAAATGACGGGTGGGTCTGGTAGTCTCCCATTGAGTTGCATTTGTTTGCGGATTAGGATTCGCTCAAGTTCAATGGCAGAGAATACACCGACATCCGCCGACTACTTCTTTTTGGGCCCACTCGGGTTCACGTGATTCTATTCTCCATTACGGCGTGCCCGTTGATTTCGTCTCAACGCTACTGCCTTGGCGCGATCGTGGCCTTACTGCCGTCCCGACGCCCCTGCGCTGGTTCACGACTAATCGCAAGGCGTCCGGACAACTCAACACGTTCCTCGAAATATCAGGCAACAACTCGCCAAGATGGCAGCGAACGGCGTTGGAAACCCGCAGCGGGCAAGTGGCTGAAAACTCAGCTACTCGTCAAAGACGCCTTGTACGACGTCGCCTATTCTCGCGACGGAAAAAAAGTCTCATGGCGCTCGGCGATGATGGATTCGTCCGCCCCAGGGAAACTCGGACGCGCACACTATTGACGGAATTGAAAACGGACAAAGAAGGACTTTATTCAGTAATTGTTAGTCCGGACCAAGCACGCCTGACCAACGCGGGTGTGCGCGGCATGCTCCATGAATGCCCCGTACCACACGTCGCCGCAACAGACGGTGAAGGCCAACGCCACGTCGAGAAGGATGCTCCCGATGCGACTCGTCTGTAATCTTCAACGACTCAAATCACGGCGAGTGTTGAGTCGCCTCTTGCATTGGCCGTTAGGTTTGCTGTTTCTTTATTCGGGCTGCGTCAAGATTTTTCGGCTACCCCAGTTCGCGCAATCCGTGGGTGATTTTGGCATCGTCCTGGATGGGCTCGTCAAACCGGTTGCATTTACTGTTTGCATCGTAGAGCTGGGACTTGCCTACGTTTTGTGGCAGCAAAGATCATGGGCGATGCTGGCGACTGCGACTCTGCTTGCCTGCTTCCTTGGAGTGTTGTCGTACGGCGTGGCGATCGGGTTGGACATTGAATGTGGGTGTTTCGGTTCTGGCTTCAGGCTCAAGCTGAGACAGCAGCTTGGTGTCGATTTGGGATTGCTGCTGTGGTGCGTGTGCACCCATTGGTTTTTGCATAGCAAAAATGGAAACAATCGATGAGTAAGGAACGCAATGTACTTGGCGGATGGCGGTCTATGGTGATCGCCTGTGGTATTGTTTGTGCTGTCGGATGCGGCACGAACAAGTTCGAACAGGAACTGACGATTGAAGACTCAAGCGTCAAATTCGCGCGTGAAGCAGTGATTGGGCAATACGCGATCCTTTCCACGGCGGAAGTGAAGAAGCTGCGCGACGAAGGTGCTAATTTCTTGTTGCTGGACGCAATGCCGGCTGGCTCCAGCTTTGATCTCGCTCACATTCCCGGTGCCGTAAACTTCGAGTTTCCCAAGGAACCGATAGACCAGTGGGATGAAGAGTCGATGCCGGGACGTACCAAGGAAGCCTATCGGCAACTGTTGGGGGATGACCTTGACCGTTTGATCGTCGTTTACTGCGGGTTCGTCAAATGTGCGCGGAGCCACAACGCAGCGGTGTTCGCGCGGAAGCTGGGCTATACGAACGTGAAGCGATACGCGGGAGGGATTAACGCCTGGCGCGGCGCAGGTTTGGATGTCGAGTCGAAATGATCTCACCGACGGCCTGCTTGAATTGCGTGTTCTTCGTGCTGTCGGCCCAGATGGCCCTGTTGCGCGAACGGCTTCGAGTTGGAGATGGCGGTCTTCCTCACGTCGCGCGCTTCATGGACCACCGTCTTGAGGGAATGAGATGACGCAGGTGGCGGTCGCCGCGTACTAGCCCAGGTCACGCACTCATGGCGCAGGCAGAAACGCGAAAACTGCCGACCGGGAGCCGATAGTAGCGTGTACCTCGCCCATGCTGTATCATTTCGAACTCACATTTTCCGCTCTTAGGGCTACTTAGGCAGGAAACCAGTTCTAGAAACTGGCGTTTCACTTCATTTATCCAGACGGCTGAGTGATTTCACCACCGAACTACGGACCGTGGCAATGAATCCGGGACGACACAACGTTATAAGCGTGCACACTCCGACAAACTCTCTCGACAAGTCTGAAGACGAGCCAACGGTATGCCAACAACAATTGCCAAGAGGAGCGAACTTATGCCGCTTGGCTCTGGGACCATGTTCGCAAACGCTTCGACACCCTCTTCGAAATGTTCTTCTTCCAACCCGAAGTTGAACACCATGGCAAACGGATCGGAGTCGCCAATACCATCGGCATCAGTGCTTAGCGAAATCATAAAGCCGTAGGCACCAAACATGGAAGGATCGGCGATTTCGCCTTTTGGTTCCAATAAGAAATCCAAATCGCTGTGAAAGTCCGCTACGGCGGCACCAATGCGATTTGTCGCCGGATCAAAACTCCCGGGCTGAACTCCGGTTGACGTGCCGACGATGGTATCTGGAACCAAAGGGGCCGGAGGGCGATTGACGATGCGGATTTGAGCATTGTCGGGAGCCGGTCGGAAGCCATCGTTCCAGAACAGCAGATCACCAAGAACGTTGTACACAATCTGGTCGTCCGCTCGGATTCCTAAGCCTGCCTCGAGTTCCGACGCGAATCCGGGTTCAGCCGTGAACTGTAAATCGATTCCTTCCGTGGGAAACTCGCCTTCGAAGACAGGCCCCTCATCGCCGAACTCGACGGCAATACGTCCCGCCTCGTAAGCGAATTCCACGTCCGAATGTTCGTGCTGTGAATACGCCGTACCGATCATTCCGAATGCCGCGATCCATGCCAGTGTGTTCAGCGTGCACGTCTTCATCAGGGGTAACCTCTCAAGTGAGTGAAGTTTGCGCGTCCGTGAGGATAGTTGCCGAGACGCTTCTTGCATCTCTCAGTTTTCTCGTTGTCCGAAACCACACGAGCATTGTTGTCAGCGCAGTCGCGAGCGGCAGCGCTGCATGTGGTTCCGGTACGGCGACGACCCTCCCTGGTCCCTTTTCGTAACCGCCGGACTGAAAAGCGAGAACAAAATCGGCCGAGTCAAACTCGCGATCCCCGTTCCAGTCTCCCTCTGCCCACGTCGAATTGTCGGCGATATCGTCCTCGTACTCGCCGCGCTGAAACACGGCGACGAAGTCGGAACTGTTGAACTCACCGTCCAGATCGGAGTCGCCGAAGTAGGTCGCTCGAAGGACTTCCACCCAGTCCCGACGATCGTCCTGGTCGACCTTGCCGTCTGCATTAAGATCGAAGTTTGGGCCAGTCGAATTCCGTAAGACGGCGTCTGTAAGCAGATCGATGTCGCCGACGTCAAGTGCTCCGCTCGAATCGAAGTCTCCGGCGACGCCCGGTTTCTCGAGCAAGCCTTCATAGGCTGCCAGACTTTCTTCGAAGAGGGAGGCTTCGAGACCGAAATTGAAAACAACAAACACTGGGTCGGAATCGATAACCTCCTCGCGATCGATCGAGATCGCGAGCTTCAAACCGTAAGCACCGAAGGGTGGATCATCATCTCCAGCCTCGAGAAAGAAATTCACGTGCGAATGAACTTCACCCCCGGCCGACGAGGCACCGATGCGGTTGACAGGTGGATCGCTCGAGCCGATTTGCTTGCCGCTTTTTGCATCGATGTAGGTTGAACTGGATCCCGGCGGATTGTTGTCGATACGAATCCGAACTTCGTCGTCCGGCGATACGAACTGAATGCCGTCCCACAGAATCAAGTGATCCAAAACGTCGTAAACGACTTCGCGCCGAGAACCGATTGTGCCTAGCCCATCAGATTCTGCCGTGAAACCTGGGTTCGCCGAAAACTGCTTGGAAATACCAAACGTTGGAAAGAACGACTCGTAGACACGTTTGTCCGTGATGAGCTTGTCGCCATCGAGCGCAAAATCGATGTCGGAATGGCCAAATTGGGCGACAGCCGCCTGTGTTGCCGCGAGGACAACAATGACCGAGGCGGCTATACGTGCGAGCTGCCATCGGATTCTGTTCTCAGTTTTCATTGAAGGACTCTCTCCCGTTTCGACTGCCCATGGCCCACCAGATATTCGACTGAACATCGTCAGTCACGAATTGGACATGTCCATCGGCGAAGGCAACGTTTACGCCCCCAACATGGTTGCTCGCTGGTGTGACGATGAAATCCCCCGTGCTGAAACTATGGCTGAAGTGGCAATGGTTGGTATTCGGTTGTTTGACGTGCATGTAGGTCGGACCCGTCGGTGCCCATCCCGAAAACCAGGAACGACCAAGATATGCTGAGTTGGATAGGTCGGCATGCGTGTATTCCGGGCTACAGCGCATCGCCATTTCGGCCAAAGTACGGGGACGTTCGGTTAAGTGATAGGACAGCGTCTTTTGCGAGCCGTTCAAAACGCGCTGTTGGGTTGTACCGCGCTGGATCAGTCGCTCGGCGACGCAAGCCGTCTTGGAAAGCCCGTCGATGACGTGTTTGGCGCGGACTGCCTGCTTCGGCTGGAAATTCATTCTTGTCGCGCGGATTCACCACGTTGATCAGACCGTTGTATTTAGCCGGAGTCTCGCGTTCGCCGTTGTATCCGGTGGCAAGTGAGGGCCAGCCCGCGTTCCCAGCGTAGTTGTCAGGCGCCGAGTTGATGCCCATGATTTCGAGGTTGCTGAAGTCAAAACCATCGGACGGACACAAAAACGTATCGACGACTGTCGTTGCAACGGATGCATGCGGATGAGCCGCACTAATCAGTCCGTGCTCACCATCATTGCATTCGTCAGCCAGATCGATACCGAAGTCGATTCGCTCAAAGACGTTCTGAGCGTCGATGTAGGGCAGAATACGGGCATGCCAGCTATAAAACCCTCCTTGGCATCCGCCGTTTCGAATTGCTCTACCGCTGGCGGTTTGTGAAACGGGGAAATGCCCATTTGCACTTTCGTAGCTGACGACCGCAATCGCAAGTTGACGAATGTTGTTTTTGCATTGTGTGCTGCGAGCCGCTTCGCGAGCCGCGTTGACAGCCGGAAGCAGCAACACGACCAGGATGCCGATAATTGCAATGACAACCAGCAACTCCACGAGCGTGAAGGCCCGCGTTCGCCGGCGTTTGGATTCAAGTTTCATCGTTCGCCCAACGCCAGTTCGCAGCGCGATCCTCAACGCAATAGGAGGTGCGCCTCAACACGCCGAATTGACACCATGTGGATGGTCGGCCACGCAGGCGCCGATACAACGGCTAAGGCGCACCATCTCCTCGCGGATTCGAAGATCGCTGCGATGCGAATCATGTTCCAAGACCAAACCGCTCAGCGCACACCAGAATACAGGCACGCGGACGGCACGGAACTATCCAAGGCAGGATTGGATGGCGCGCGGTGGCGCGCGGGCAAGATGCAATGCGACAAGAGGGAGAGCCATGCGCAGGGGCTGGTCGTCGCTATACAGCTCGAAGCGATGCGCGAGAGGCAACTCAATTCGCAAATCGGTTTGAAGCTGTGCCTGAGCAAGGAAACGACAGATTGGACAGTCGTGATCCAATGCCGAATCGAGATCCGTCGTCGGCGCCGCCCCATGATGGTGGCAGTGATCACATGCGTGCGTTTGGAGCGCGAAATGGTTGGCACTCGGGAGAAAGTGCAATCCTTGGCCAAGTACCGAGACGCTGGCAAAAATACCAAAGGCAATGAGGCCGATCGGATTCCGACGTGAAGGCATTCTTGCGTTCCATCTCAGCAGGAACTGACGGAAAGTACGAGCGTGACCGACCCAGCCAGATTTTAGGCTGGGCCGTCATGGCCGTCAACTGGCATCCCCTCGAAGCTCCGCTCCATCAACAACCGCGCGTGACTCAGCCCCGCCGCTGCTCTCGATCATCGACCACCACAAAGAATTGCCTCGTCAGAGGAATCTGTGGGTAACGTCGGGTGCTGGGAGGGATTCCCAGGTTGTGATGCAAGGCGATTTCGTAGGCTTCCTGGGTGCGGAAGCCATGTGATTGTCCGGGGATCCGTTTCAGTTTGTTGTTGACACCCTCGACGATTCCGGCGAAGTGCTGTCCCTCAGCTCGAAACCCGTTGAACACCAACTCGCGTTCGCTCTGGCAAGCAAGTGCAGCGCTTCACCTGCGAATTAGGGTTGCTTCGGGAGGGCGAAGCTCCCGCTGAGCCGATTGAACTGCTTGGATGATTCGGAACAGAGAGATGTGTCCCCCGTTAACGACGGTGGTTGATTGCGGCTTGGGTATTTTTTCTTTTTTGGAGATTTGATCCAGCGGTCATGCCAAACGTCCGCCAGTAAAGTTCGCACGTGTTCGATCAGTTCGTCGCTGGTACATGGAACTTGGAAGTACTCGATGACCGTCTCACGCTCTGCGAGTTCCGTGAGTGAGATTAATTGACGGTGAAGATCATAGAAGACCATCTCACTGGAAATAGTATCCGGCTTTCGCTGCTGCGCTTCAGCCAAGTAGCCTCGAGTAGCGTGGACCAAATTGTACAATAACAAGCAAAAGGAAAACTGGAATATCGTTCCCTGTGGTGTACTGCTGATCAAACGCTCAAGATGAAACACCTCGGTCACTTACTGAAAGACGTTTTCGATGCCCCAGCGGCACAAGTAGGCGTCCATCAAATCCGTCGCCGGGTACTTGTCGGCATCCAGCAAGCTCGTCACGAGGATCACCTCCTCATCGTCTTTGCGAAACAAGGTGATTCTTCGTGCGTAAACACTGTAGTTGCATAAAGGATTCTTTGCGAGTGTGAGTTGGACTGAGAAAACCAGGGGTCTTCGAACTTGCCATCGCTTGTTGCTGGATCTCACATCCGGTGAGATCCAGGCGCACCGGGAGGGCGAGGCTCCTGCCGAGCCGCAGGAGCGGAAGACGCTGTCAAAGAAGGCTCAGCAGGAGCTTCGCCCTCCCGAAGGCTTGGCCACAAAGCAGTTTTTCTGCAACGCTGGGGTTCATGTTCCGACAGCACTTCGTAAGAAAAACCATCCATGACACTCCTCCATGAGACAAAAAGCACATCCGTTCGCGTCCTAAGTTTGTCTCACGAAGCCATTGACACCAATATCAGTTGTTTACAGCAGGAGCCTCGCCCTCCCGGCGTCCCGTCGACGTGAGATGAGTTTTTGCAGTTCGACGGCCCAGAAGACGGTGGTGCTGAGTAACAGGCAGGCGAGCAGTTCGCCGAGGGTCAGGCTGGTCGTCTTGAACGCGACTTGAAGCGGTGGCAGGTAAATGACCGCCATCTGCAGCAGGAACGTGAGCAGAACCGAACCGAGCAGGGCTTGATTGGAGAACAGGCCGATGGCGAACAGCGAGTCGCGTGTGGAGCGGGTGGCCAGCGCGTTGCCCATCTGCGAAAGCGTGAGCACCGTGAACACCATCGTCCGCCACCGCAACTCACCGGCGTTGCCTTCGCTCAACTGCAGATAACCCATCAGCAGCGAGACCGAACCCATCAGCAATCCCACCCAGGCGATTTCGCGCCACATCCCACGGCCCATCACATGTTCCTCGGCCGGATAGGGACCGCGTTGCATCGTATTGCGTTCGGCGGGCTCAACCGCAAGTGCCAGACCTGGCAACCCATCCGTGACCAGATTGACCCACAGGATTTGCAGTGGCATCAGCGGCAGAGGCATACCGACCAGCGGCCCCAGGACCATCACGACGACTTCTCCCGCGTTACTGGTCATCGTGTACTTCACGAACTTGCGAATGTTATCGTACACGACACGGCCTTCTTCGACCGCGTTGACAATTGTCGCGAAGTTGTCGTCCAGCAAGACCATGTCCGAGACTTCCTTCGAGACGTCCGTGCCGATTTGGCCCATGGCCACGCCGATGTGAGCTTGTTTCAAGGCCGGTGCATCGTTCACGCCGTCCCCGGTCATCGCCACGACCTCGCCGGATTTTTGCAAAGCCTGAACCAGGTGCAGTTTGTCCCTGGGGGCGACCCGCGCAAACACCGAGACGTCCGCCGTGGCGGCTCGGAGTTGGGTCGGTGACAGCTTGGCCAATTCCGGGCCAACCAAGGTCCGGTCCTGCTCGGCGATTCCCAGTTGAGTGGCAATGTGCATCGCGGTCAGCGGATGGTCACCGGTGATCATGATGGGACGAATCCCCGCCTCGAGGCAGCGGGCAACCGCCTGCCGGACTTCGGGCCGCGGAGGATCGATCATGGCGAGCATGCCGACGAAGATCAGATCCTGCTCCAGCTGATCGCGGTCGGCGGTTGAGGGTCGTGTGCGCCAAGTCCGAAACGCGACGCCCAGCACGCGCATCCCCAGGGCCGCCAGCTGATTGTTCGACGCGAGGATCCGTTGCCGCTTGGCTTCGTCAAGCGGCCGGGCTTGATCGTCGATCCAAGCGAACTGACAAGCCTTCAATACCGAGTCCACGGCGCCCTTCATAAACGCGACCGCGCTGGGCTGATCCAGCCGATGCAGGAGCGTGACAAGCGGCTGCCGCGGCGGGGCGTCGACCGCTTGATTTCCCGTCGTCTGGCATTGATGCAACGTCGTCATGCGTTTTCGCTGTGAATCGAACGGCACCTCGTCGATTCGCGGAAATTCACGGACCAGCTCGCGCCTCGACAGGCCGAAGCGGGCGGCGGCCACGACCAGGGCCGCTTCGGTCGGCTCGCCCAAAGCGGCCGTTTCGTCGCCCTCGAGATCCTCCACCAATTCCGCGTCGCTACACAGGGCGGCGCCCCCCAGCAGCAAAAGAAAAGACGACTGTCCGGCGATTTCACTTGCCTGCGTGGCTTCGTCCCGATCGCCGCCGCCGGTCCCGGCTTTCCCGCGATCACGTGAACCGGTCAGTTCCAGGCGCCGACCGGCAGTATCCAGCACGGTCACCGTCATGCGATTTTCGGTCAGCGTGCCCGTCTTGTCGGTACAGATCACGGTCACGGAGCCGAGTGTTTCGACGGCGGGCAACTTTCGAATCAGTGCCTGCCGTTTGAACATGCGTCGGGCGCCAATCGCCAACGCGACCGTGGCTACGGCGGGCAGTCCCTCCGGGACAATGGCCACCGCCAGGCTGAGCGAGGTCATCAACATCAGGCGCCACGGCTCGCCGACCAAAATGCCCAGTGCGAAGACGAGCGCGACGATACCCAGCGAGACGCAGGCGAGTGTTCGTCCGAGCTGTGCCAGGCGACGCTGCAACGGAGTCGGCTCGTGCTCGACCGATTGCAGCGAACTGGCGATTTGCCCCAGTTCGGTGGCCATTCCAATCTCGGTCACGATCGCCGTTCCGTGCCCGTAAGTAACCGTGGTCCCCATGTAGGCCATGTTCTGGCGGTCGGCCACGGGCAGCTCGGCGGCCGGAATCGCGTCGACCTGCTTGTCCACGGGCTCTGACTCGCCCGTTAACGACGACTCTTGGAGTTTCAAGTTGAAGCTTTCCAGCACGCGGCAGTCCGCGGGCACCAGATTGCCGACTTCCAAGATCACCAGGTCACCGGGCACCAGATCCCCAGCGGAGACTTCACGCAGCGATCCGTCTCGCCGCACGCGCATGCGCGGCACCGTCAATCGCTTCAGAGCCGCCAGCGCTTGCTCGGCGCGATAGTCCTGCACAAAGCCGATCGTTGCGTTCAAGAGAACGATCACGACCACCGCCGCGGCGTCGATGTATTCCTCCAAGAACACGGAAACAATCGCCGCGACGAACAGCAATGCGACCATGGCCGAGCGCAGCTGTTCGGCCAGGATCTGCCAGGGGCCCCGACCACTAACTTCAACGAGTCGATTCGCCCCGTACTGGGCTTGGCGCCGTGTGGCTTCCGCCGCGGAAAGGCCGGCCGAGAGATCGGACTGAAGTTCCCGAACGACCTCGGCCGTTGTGCATTGATGCCACGCCGTCATGGTTGGCCTTCGCGGATGCTACCAAATGCGAATTCGATCGGAGGGTTCCTTATAGAGCGAATCGCCGGGCTGGACATCGAACGCCTGGTAGAACGCATCCAAATTCGTCACCGGCCCATTGGCGCGGTAGCGCGACGGAGCATGTGGGTCGGTCAGCAATCGGCGGATCATCTCCGCGTCTCGATACTTGCGTCGCCAGATTTGGGACCAGCCCAGGAAAAATCGCTGATCGCCCGTCCAGCCGTCGATCACGGGTGCCGAATCGTTGCCGAGTGCCAAACGATAGGCTTTCAGTGCGATCGACATGCCGGATAGATCCGCGATGTTTTCGCCCAACGTCAGCTCGCCGTTTACCGCCTTTCCTGGCAGCGGCTCGTAGGCGCCGTACTGGGTGACCAGCTGCTGAGTCAGCCGGGTGAACGCGGCGCGATCCGCGTCAGTCCACCAGTTGTTGAGATTGCCGTCGCCGTCGTATTTGCTGCCTTGATCGTCAAACGCGTGACTGATTTCGTGACCGATCACGGCCCCGATTCCACCGTAGTTGGCCGCGTCGTCCGCCGCGGCATCGAAGAATGGCGGCTGCAGGATGGCTGCCGGGAACACAATCTCGTTCAGGCCCGGGTTGTAGTAGGCGTTCACCGTTTGCGGCGTCATGGCCCACTCATCGCGGTCGACCGGCTTGCCGAGTTTGTCGAGCATGCGCTGGTGTTCGACGCGCGTCGAACGGACCACGTTGCCGACCAGTTCATCCGGCTTGATCTGCAGCTTCGAATAGTCACGCCACTGGTCGGTATAGCCGATCTTGGTGCGGATCTTGGCGAGCTTCTCCAGCGCCCGCTTCTTCGTCTCGGGCGTCATCCACGTCAGCTCGCCGATACTCCCTTCATAGGCCTGCAGCAGGTTCTGCACCAGTTCGTCCATCCGTGCCTTGGCCTCCGGCGTGAAGTGTCGTTGAACGTACAAGCGCCCCACCACGTCTCCCAGTACGCCAAAATCACCGGCACCGGCGCCCGACGTTGCCTCGACGGCCCTTTTCCAGCGCGGTTTCTGCTGCGGCACACCGGCGAGTTCTTTGGAATGCAATTCAAAGTGAGCGTCGACTAGCGGCTGTGTCAGCATCGGGGCGTAGGCGTCGATCAGGCTGAACTTCAAGTACTGTTTCCAGACGGAAATTGGCGTCTCGAGGAGAATCGACTGGAGACCTTCGAAAAAACTGGGCGTCACCACGTTGATTTCATCCAACCCCGGCGCGCCAGCCGCCTCCAGAAACAAACGCCACGGGATCTGCGGCATGTTTTTTGCCAAGTCGTCCAGCTGGAACTTGTTGTAGCGCTTCTCGGCATTCCTCAATTCCGTGCGTTCCCATTGAACCTTGGCGAGTGCCGTCTCGAGTTTCAAAATGGCCTCGGCCGCCTCGGCGGGCTGCTCGAGCTCGCTCAGCTCGAACAGCCTGCGCGATGTAAGCCCGCAGCGCCTCGCGCGCCTGAGCATATTTCGGATCGTCCTCCACCAGGTAGTAATCCCGATCCGGCAACGTCGTCCCGCTTTGCACCACCGCTGCCAGGTACTGCGTCGAATTCTTGTCGTCCTGGTCGACGTAGAAACCCAATGGCGTTCGTACGCCCAGATGCTGCAATTTCCCGAACTGCTCAATCACCTGCGGCAGCGATTCCAGCTGGTCGATCGCGGCCAGCTGGTCCGCCAAGGGCGCGAGCCCGAGTTTCTCGACCGTCGCTTCGTCCATAAAACTCCGGTAGAAATCGCCGACTTTTTGCTCGTCGGTTCCGTCCGCGTGAGCACCAGCAGCCGCTTCGTCGATAATCTCGCGCAGATTCAACAGGGCCTCGTCCATCAAGATGATGAACGAACCGTAATTCGATTTGTCATCGGGAATCGGTGTGTGTTTGAGCCACTCGCCGTTGACATGCAGGAATAAGTCGTCCTGGACGCGCACTTGAGGGTCGAATCCGTTTCCGTCAATTCCGGAAGAGAGCGTCTCGTCGGCCCGTGTCATGGAGTTCGACAAGACCAGAAATGACGCGGTTACCAAGTAGCTCACGAGTGGACGCTGCATTTCATTGATCCTTACGGGTGTGGTCCCTGAGGTGAGTTTCGAATGGAAGATGCCAGAGCTTAATGATGCCGTCGAATCCGGCGGAAGCAAGCCATCGGCCCGCGGGATCAACGGCCAACGCCAGCACACGACCCGTGTGGCCTTTGAGTCGTGCCGTTTCCACGTCGTGGCGCGAATCCCAAATTTGGATCCAATGGTCGTCGCGTCCCAGCACAAGCTGGCCAGGATCGGGAAGCTCCGCGATCGTGCGGATGGTCTCCTCCACGGAGAACGTTCGAATGATTCCGGTCGCCGTCGACTCCGACAACTCGACCAACTCTCGTCCCTCGCCGGCCGCTACCCAATGACCCGAGGGCTTGAGTTGTGCGAGCGCGGATGGGTCCGCCCGTGATGGGAATGGATCGCAACAGTCTGGAGCGGTCAAGATCCCACCACTGCACGGTCTGGTCGTTGCCCGATGAGACGACCCGATTCGCGGCTTGGTCGAAACGTACCACGTAGATCGAATCGGTATGTCCCGCGAGCGACTCCAGGCAGCGGCCTGACGCCACGTCCCAAATCCGCACGAGCCGGTCGTCGCCGGCCGAGGCCAGTTGCTTGCCTGACGGCGCATACTGCACGCTACGGACGGTCGAGTTGTGACCTGTAAGCGTCCCCGCAGGTTGCCATGTATCAGCTCGCCAACGCCGGATCGCGCGATCGTAGCCGGCTGAGGCGAGCTCGTTGCCGTCGGGCGAGAAGGCGAGTGACAAAATGATGTCGCGATGTCCGTCCAGAGTCGCTACCAACTGTCCATTGTCAACGCCCCAGATCCGAATCCGTCCATCGACTCCCGCGGAGGCGAGCCAACGTCCCTGGGGGTCGGTGGCCAGTGCCGACACCGCACCGGCATGACCGCGCAGATCGCGCCAATGAACCTGCTCGCTCCAACGATCCCAGAGCTGTTCCTGCAGGCCCCCTAAATCGGAGGTCCGACTGCCCGAGCTTGCCGCTGCTTGTAACGCATCGCGGGCCTTCACGAGCTCGCCGTGCTGCAGGTACGCTCTCGCTAGACCGAGCCGCAGGGAGGGCGAATCCGTTGAATTCTCGACGGCTTGCTCCAACAGTCCGATCGCCTCCGGTTGCCGATCCCACCACCACAACAATGCCGCACGTGCCTCCAGCAAGGTCAGGCGAGTTGATCCCGTCTCGTCCGCGTCATCGGACGTCAACGCGGCGAGCAAATCGTTGCGACTCGAGGCGTTGGTCGCAACAAGTGCGATCCGCTTCAAAAGCTCCACGTCGTGCTCACCGAGTCGGGGGCCAGCCGCCGGAAACAACCCCGTTTCGGCGGTGGGCGTCGGCGACGCCAACGTTGGGTCGGTTTGAAGCCGGCCGAGCCAGTCAGGCTTCAGGCGGGCGAGCAACTCGCTTGCTTCCGCGACCTGACGCGACGCTTGAGCGGATTCAACTCTCCCGCTCGCCGCTTGCCGCAGTGCCGTCACACGGTCGCCTTCAGCCAGCACGTACCGACTCAGTTGACTAGCGACTCCCGCGAACGTGTCCGCTCGACCCCGCGTCCGCTGCCGATCCGCATCGCCCTCGGCAATCTCGGAAGGGGGCATGGCACGCATCCGAAGATAGGCCTGCAACAACGGCGCGATGCCCTGCTCAGGCTGTCGTGTGACAAAATCCTGCCACTCGGTCATCTGTTGCAGCAACTGACGCAACTGGGAGACGGTCGCCGTCGGAGGCACGTCGCGGCTTAGCAGGCTGAAGATGTGGGCGACGAACGGCGCGGCGAGTGCTTGCTGCTGGTCGGATGTCAGCCGTGTCAAAAGCGGGGCGAAATGGGCCAGTTGCTCGATCGAATCGCATCGCGGCAACTCGGAAGCGAGGTGCCTCGCCAGCTGCGCAGGGTCTTTCGCGCTGCTTGACATGGCCGCGTACACGCGGTGTAAATCGAGCGTATGGTCGGGGTAAGCCGCTTGCAACCCACGGTAACTTCCCGCCAGTCGCTGGAGATAGTCTTGCGAGTCTTCTTGATCGAAGGGAGGGGTGAGCAGTTGGACCAAGGCGGCCACGGAGGAAGGGCGGGTCGCTGGGTCCGCGTCTGTCGAGTGACCGATAAGTTCGACGGCCAATTGGCGGCCCAGCTCATCCTGTTGCGTGGCCCAGGCCGCCGCCAGTCGACTCCGGATCTGCTCGCGCGACAGTGGCTTCGCGTTGGGGCGAACGGGCCAAATGGGTGCGTTGATCGCCGCCGCGCCGAACATGCGAATCAGCCCCACGCCGCCGTAGATCTGCGCCGCAGCCAACGAAGACGAAGCCGGGGCCAGTGACTCGTCACGGTCGAATAGCATTTCAAGTGTGTTGACGTGCCGCATTCCCGACCGCAAGCGGCGCGTCTCCAACTGACTGAAGAACCGGCTGGCCGAGAGCGACAACTCGAGCAGCTGCAAGTCGTCGGACAACGACTCGGCTCGAGTTGCCCGCGGCATCGGGCGCTGCAGAAGTTCAGCAAGTGTCAGTCGAGCCTCATCGTCTTGATCCAGCGCGAAATGAATGAGCGCTGCCCGATAGGCCAGCCGCCAAGAATTCGGAAAACGACTTGACCCCGCCTCGGCGATTTGCTGGGCCGCGAACAGGTCGCGGCGATCGAGCAACTCGCCCAACAGCTGCAGCGTCTCGTCCTCGGAGGCGGGTTGTGACAACAATTGGTCCCAGATCTTCGCTGCCGCCTCCGGCTGGTTCGCCTGCCGATAGAGGCGCGCCAACTGCTCCAGTTGGGCAGGGCTGCGGTCGAACACAACTCGTTGTTGCTGGTAACCAATGGCGTCGGCCAGATTCCCTGTGGTCAGCGACAGTGTTACCAGCTCACCCAGGATCTCGCTGTCAGCCGGATGTGCGGTTGACAGCGTCACCAATTCTCGACGTGCCGATTCGGGTTGTCCCGTGGCGCGCAACAGGTAGACGAGGCAGCGTGTCCAGGTATCGCGACGGGCGGGTTCGCGCTGTCTGGCCTCGTCTAATTGTTGCTCAAGCCAGTCGTGCTGTGACGATTCCGTGGCCCAACTGAGGACCCAGGCGAGGCCGGAGATCTTTTCGGAGAGTGACGTCGCGACGGTGACGGCTGCGAACGCCTGCTCCAGGGCCGCTGGGGGTCGTTGAGCCGCGCGGAGCGCCGCCGCGTACTCGCGTCGCACGGCGACGTCATCGGGCGCGACCACGACGGCTCGCGCGAGGGCCGTCAACTGGCGCTCGAATCGTGGTTTGCGCCGGCGGTTTGGGCTTGCAGCAAATAGGGCTCCGGATCGCTCGGGAGTCGCTCGATCCAGAGGGCAACCGTGGCGGTCGCGTCCGACGTTTGACCTTGAGCCTGCTGCAACTCGACTAAACGTCGGAAGTCGTCGCCGGAGGCGGTTGGATCTTGTTGCAGCAACTGCTGATACTGAGCGATCGCTTCCGTCGCGCGGCCAGCCTGACTTAGTTGCAGCGCATAGCGGCGTCGCAGGTTGGCGTCGGAACGTTCCAGTTCCAACAGGCGTTGCAATGCCTGGAGGGATTCGGCCGGTTCCGCCGCGAAATCGAGCAACTGTGCCAGGGACCAAAGCGTATCCGGATCGTGGGGACGGTCGGCAAGAACCTGGCGCAGGCGACCAATTTCCTGCTCGACGGCGCCCGAAGCCGTCAGCGTATCCAGTCGCAATTGAAGGGCCTGGCGACGCCAGGTCGGATCCTCCTGACGAACAAGTGTCATCCGCTCGCAGGTTGCCAGAGCCTCGTCATATTCCCGCTTGCTTTGCAGTAGTTCCACCAGTTGCTGCCAGGCGGCAGGGCGAGTGTCGTCCGCCGAGACCGCCTGGCGGGCGGCATCGAGCGCGGCGTCCGCATAGCCATATCGCTGCATCGTCCGCGCGGCTTCGAGCCAGGATGGGCCACTCCCGTCGGCTGCCAATTCCCGCCACACGGCTAAAGCCTGGTCCGAGCGTCCTCGGCGATGGAGAAACTCGCCCCAGTACTCGAAGTAACTCGGCGCCGGGTCGCGTCGTGCGGCCTCGGCATAGAACTGTTCGGCTGCGTCCAGCAGCAGGGACTCTCGCTGTTGCAACTCCGCGGGCAGCGTCGCGGTCGGCTGTCGCTCGAGCTGCTGGGTGACGCCGGCCGACGCGGTCTGGCGACAGAGTTCGGCGACTTGCAAGGCCACGGCGGCTTCGTCGGGTCGGCAAGCAGCGGCTCGTTCCCAGGACTCGAGTGCCTGCCGCTGTGCCGCGTCGCGCGCGACACCTGTCTGTTGAAGTTGCAATTGACCCAGCTGCATCCAAACCTGGGGATCTCTCGGATTTGCCTCGCCCTGTTGCTGAAGGTCCGCGATCACGGCGTCGATGTTGCCCTGCCGCAACAGGGCGCCGGTTAGGCCTGCCCGCAGCTGAGCATCGTTGGGTGCCAGGGCACTGGCAGCGCGATATTCCCGCACGGCATCGTCGAATCGATCGGCACGCGTCATCGCGCTGGCGAGTTCACTGCGGGCGATCGGATCCTGAGGCGTGCGTGTGACTCGCTGTTGCCAAAAACCGATCAGTCCGTCGACGCCTTGATCGTCCATCAGCACGCGGGCAAGCAGCCGCCGCAGCTCCTCAGCCCTCCAGCTCTTGGGATCAATACGATCCAGCAGGACCGCTAACTGGCCGAGTGACGTCGCCGTGTCACCCTGCTGGAGATGAAGCCGCGCGATCTGGAACTCGGCGTCATACCGCCGCTCAATATCCGACGTGCTGGCCAACAAGGTTTGCCAAAGTTCGAGTGCCTCGTCGATCGCGCCCAACTGCTGAAGCTGGCTCGCGATCTCGCTCAATACCCGCGGGTCGCGTGCGAATCGCTCGGCCAGTTGCTGCCAGACCTTCAACGCCTCGTCGCGCCGGCCCAAGCGTTGCTGCAAGTTGGCGAGCTGTGTGGCGAGCGAAAGGAATTCCGTCCGCGGAGGATTTTGATCGAGCGCCCGCGTCAGGGCATCGGCCGCCGCGCCGGGATGGTCCAGGCGAAGCAGCGTGTCGGCAAGACGTTCCGGGGCGTAGTAACCCCGCGGATCAAGCCGCTCGGCAGCCTGGAATGCCTCCGCCGCCTCGGTCCAGCGTCCAAGCCGTTGGCAGACCAGCCCCCAGACCAAGAGGCAATTGGCATCATCCGGCTGGGCGAGTGCGGTTTGCTCGGCCAGCGCGACCCACTCGGGCTGTTTGCCGGAAGTGGCGTAGTGAGTGAACCACTGGTCAAAGATCGCACCCGCTCGAGGGCGACGATAGACCGACTGCCGCAGCCGCTCGGCCTTGGCCTCGAACGCCGCTCCGCTCGCCCCCGCTCGCTCTGACGCTGGCTGGGCCATCAGCCAACTGGGCGATGCCCCCCAAGCGAACGTCGCAGCGGCCAGAAGCAGGCCGACACGGGCCAACCGATCCAGCAAACCGGTGCCATGAGAAGCCCTGCCGTGTTTCGCGTTACGTCGTGTACTCAACCTGTCCCTCTACTCGTGGTCGGAAACAGCGGTATCTGGTCGAAGGCGGCGATGTCCCTTCTCCCCGTGCGAGAGCCTCCGTCCCTTCTCCCCGTGCGGGAGCCTCCGTCCCTTCTCCCCGTGCGGGAGCCTCCGTCCCTTCTCCCCTTGCGGGAGCCTCTGTCCCTTCTCCCCTTGCGGGAGAAGGTGGCCGAAGGCCGGATGAGGGGTGAGGGGTGAGGGGTGAGGGGTCTTCTCGCGACGCGACTCAACCCTCACCCGCCGGCGACCCGCAAGCGGGTGCGCCGCCGACCTCTCCCAGGACGGGAGAGGTGACACTCGTTCCCCTCACCCGCCGGCGATTGGCCGACTGCACGTTGCCTTTTCCCTATGCTTATCTTGACCCCCTCGATCCAACTGCTCAAGCGGGCGCCTCGCCGGCAGGCGGGGCGCACCGCGATTGAGTCGTGCGTGAGGGCACAAGTGGGGTTCGGATCGGACAACGCTCGACTTCTCAGTCGGAATCTGAAATGCTGGAAGCGTTAAACCCAATCGGTGAGGCGTGGTGTTCTGCACCTCGTTGGAAACCGAGCCGATGGAGAAGGGGACCGAGTGATGCGTTTGAAACTAGCAGTTGGGCGTTCTTGCCTCAAGTCACGGAGCCAGCGCACCGCGCCGCGCCGGATGTCGCTCGCGGGCCGTTTCGCTCTCGGTCACGAGCTGCTCGAAAGCCGGCGGTTGTTGGCCGGCGACGGCGCCTTGGTCGACCCGATTCCCCCCGAGATGGGATTCGGGACGGTGCAAGGACAGAAGTGGGAAGATCTGAACGGCGATGGGACTCGGGACCCGAACGAACCAGGGCTGGCAGGGGTGCGGATTTACGCCGACCTGAATCGAAATGGCCGATTGGATCCCCAAGAACCCATTGCGGTCACCGCACGGGATCTGCCGGAAACGGACTTTGACGAAGCCGGGTTCTACGTGTTGGAGAGTGTCCCGGCGGGCGAACAGGTGATCCGCGAGGTTGTTCCGGCGGGCTACATTCAGACTTACCCTGGTGAGGAATTCTTGCCGCCGACGGGGTCGCGGCCGGACATTCCGCCAGCCGACGATTTGGTGGCGCGCGTCGAGCCCGCGTGGCTGGACTTGTCGGTCGAGCCCGGCGAAACCGCCCTGGTGGACGTTTCGCTGACGATTGAGCCGGTCTGTGTTCGGGCCGTCCGATTGGATGTGATTTCCTACGACTCGAACGTCACGGTCGAAAACCTGTCGGGGATCCAGCTGAACGGCTGCGGCGGCGACGTCTCGGTGTTTGAACTGGCAATTTCGCCGACGAGCCGAGTCGGCCGGTTTGACTTGGTCTTTATTGACGCGGAGAACGGCAGCCAGTACGCGACGATCCCGGTTGAAAACTCGCTCTTGCCTTGGACCATGGGCGGTCACCGTGTGTTTGTCGACCCGGGGCAAGCTGTTGGCGGGATTGACTTCGGCAACGCACGTGTGTCGGGGTCGGTCATCGAAGGCCGTAGTTGGCTCGACCGCGACGGGGACGGCGTGGCGGGGGAGGATGAGCCCGGGTTGGCTGGCGTCACGATTTATGCGGACTTGAACCGCAACGGCCAGCTTGATCGAAACGAGCCTCGAACCGGTACGACGCGGGATGATCCGCGCACGGAGCAAGACGAGGCGGGGCGCTATCGCTTGGCGGGGCTCGCACCGGGTGAATACGAGATCCGCGAAGTGGTCCCACCCGACTATCGACAGACGTTTCCAGGAGTTGGTGCCCGTGTGGTCGATTCGTCGAGTGAATCGATGAACTCGGGAATCGCGCGAGAGCTGGAGCTGAGTGGGATCCGTGCGGCGGTTAGCGACGTGGCGGCGGTGAATTCCTGGTCGGCCGATTTGGAGCTGACGGTGGTGTGGCCCGACAGCTGTGGCGCGCTGATCGATGCCGCCACATCGCATGTGGTTGTGGGCGATCACATCCTGGTCGAGCTTTCCGGCCAGCAGGTCGGCGAGGTCTGTGCGGACGTCATTTCGCCCCAGACCATTGAACTCAACCTGGACGGGCTGCGCGAAGGGACCTACCACGTCGTTGCGGTTCTGCAGGAGTTGCTGCCGGGTGCTGACGATGATGTCCCGACGCTGTCGACCGTGGCGCTGGTCCGACTGGGCGGGCCCGGAGCGCACCGGGTGATACTCCAGCGAGATGAAATCGTCAGCGGAGTCGATTTCGGCAACTACTCGACACTTCGACCGGCCTCGGTGTCCGGCGTGAAATGGCTGGATCGAGATGGCAACGGGGTTCGCGATCGGGACGAGCCTGGGTTGTCGGGCGTCACGATCTACGTCGATCTCAACCAGAACGGCGAACTCGACGCCGACGAGCCGTCCGCCGTGTCGCAAGCCGATGATCCCGCGACGGTGGTTGATGAGGCGGGTCAATATTCGATCGACGACGTGATGCCCGGCACGTATCTGCTGCGCGAACTGGTGCCCGCCGGCTACCTGCAGACCTACCCGGTGCCGGAGTTCTGGCTCGGATGGCTCGACCCGGACGCCCCGCCGCAGGTCTGGCCCTGGCAAGGAGCTCATCAGATTCGCCTCCGATCCGGCGAGGCGCTGACGGGAATCGATTTCGGAAATCAGCCGATCGAGCCCAGTTCGATCGAGGGAACGAAATGGCTGGATCGCGATGGCGACCGGCGGCGCGGCGACGACGAACCGGGCATCGCCGGCGTCACGATTTATGTGGACCGGAACCTGAACCGGCAACTCGACGCCGACGAACCTCGCACGCAAACCGACGCGGCGGGGCAGTACCAATTAGGCGGTTTGGTGCCCGGGTACTACGTGGTGCGCGAGGTGGTGCCGGACGGCTATGAGCAAACTTTCCCGGGGCCGTTTCCCATCTGGTTGGCCCCGGACCAAGCCGGATTGCCCGACGTGCTGCCGTTTGATGTCGAGGAAGGGTACGGCATCGTCCTGGGAAGCGGCGTGACGCTGTCCAACCTGGACTTTGGCAATCGCCCCTTGCCCGAGCCCGCGAGTGTCCGCGGGGTCGTGTGGCAGGACACTAACGCCAGTGGCACGCGCGAGGACGACGAGCCGGGAATGCCGGGCGTGGTGGTCTACGCAGATTTAAACGGCAATCTTCGGCTGGATGGTCGGGAGCCGCGTGCCCGCACGACGGATGACGATCCGCAAACCGCCGAGATCGACGAATCGGGGCGGTACGAGCTCGCCGGCCTACGACCGGGAAATCAGGTGATCCGTCAATTGACACCCGTGGAATTCGAGCAGACCTACCCGCGGGGCAACGCAACTCAGTGGGAGGTCTGGAGCGACTTTCTTTTGCCGGGGCGGGCCCTGGGGCTGGAACTGCTGAACGCGGAACTGGATCCAGCGGCCGACGGCGAGCTGGGCTTGGAGTTGACGTTCGGGGTGGTTTGGCCGGACGGTTGCGGCGCGATTCTGCGCGAGGAAACGCAAGTGGAGTCGGGAGGCGAGCTGATTCACGTGGGACTGGTGGGGACGCAAGTCGGCGAGTTCTGCACGTTGGCGCTGAAGGACGAGATCATTTCGGTTCACGTTCCCAATGCCGGCCCGGGCGCGTATCAGTTGGAGGTGCAGCTGCGCGAGGCGGATCCGGCGGGCGGGCTGATCGAGACGTTCATGTTGTCGGGCCGAATTGACGTGGGGTTGGGCACCGGTCATGCCGTGGACCTCAAGCCCGGCGAGACGATTGAAGGCCAGGATTTCGGAAATCGGCGGGTCGAGCGACCGGTGCCGACGCCCGAGGAAATGGCCGATCTGGACGCCGATGGCTCGTTGGGGGCGGCCGATATCAACCTGCTTGCCGCAGCGCTTCGCGCGGGCGATGCTCAGCTGCCCGCTCACGATCTATCCGGCGATGGTCGGGTCGATTTGGGCGACTACGAATACCTTGTCCTCGATCTGATGGGGCGTCCGTTTGGTGACTCGAACCTGGACGGACGGTTCGATTCATCCGACCTGGTCGAAGTCTTTCAGCGAGGGCACTACGAGGATGACATCCCGGGTGCATCCCACTGGGAGGACGGCGATTGGAACGGGGATGGCGAGTTCGATTCGGGCGATCTCGTGTTCGCGATGCAGCACGGCGCATACGAGCGATCGCAGGACCTGGATCTGCTCGATCCCGCGGCCGCCGACGGATTCTTCTCGGACTACCGCCGCAGGTAGATTGCCTGGACGGCGATCTGAATGTCACCTTGGGTATGGACCTCGTACGACGCGGCGTCCGGGCCATGGGTCTCGGAGGCCGCCACGGGTCCCGAAAGATTGACGGCCAGCGTTCGGCACGAGTCAATTTCGATCACGTGCTGGCCTTGCAGTTTCATCGAGATGCCCGATTGCTGCGGATCCTCGGCCACCAGCATCAATTCAAACACGGCCGACGCCGGCTGATTGCCCTGTGCCCGGCGGATGCTCGCCAGTCGCATCCGAAAATCGCTGACGGAGTTGGCGGTCTCGGCGAAGCCAAGCAGTTCTCGGGCGAGCGCGGCGGGCAATTCCAACTTGTCTCCGACGCGAATCGTCTTACCGTTGAAGAATTCGGCGATCGGGTTGGGCATTCCAAAGGTGGCCATGTTATCGGTCACGATCGCCAACTCCTCGGGCGGCGGTGCCGAGCCATCGGGGTAAGAGATCTCCAGGTCGTCCCCCTGTCGGGTGACGAGATACGTTTTGCCCGTGACGGGTTGTTGTGACGCCTGCGGCTCGGCCCCTGCCGACTTGAGTGAGACCTCCGACTCCCGATACGTGACCTTGGCCCGGCGGGGCCCGCCGGGTTCGACCTGCAGCACGGTCAGCTCGCGCGACTGCTTCCGAACCAGCTCCTGGTTCTGTTCTTGAATGATCTGACCACCCTGGCGGATGGAAAGTACCAGCTCCAGATCGCATGTCAGCAGCTGGCGGGCGGTATCTCCGGGCTGAGCCGCTCGTTTGCGAAAGACAACGGCCTCTTGAGCGACGCCTCGGATCGGCAGGATGGCAAGCAGGGCCAGGGACCCGATGAATGAGCCGCGGCGCATGGGAACTTCCTTGTTCTGGGGGACGTGCAATTGGGGGCGACGTGCAAGGGGGCCATGTCAACCGCCATGGTCCCCGCGGTGAGCGGACAGCCCGACGAGAGGCGGGCCGCGATCTGGGGCCGAGGGACGTTGCGGTCCGACCCCGCGCGCGTCAAGAGCTCCGTTCTCGGCCCATTCCGCCCCGTGGCGGCGGATTGTTTGAGAAAGGCGGTGTCCACGTCAAGGTTAATTTTCGTAAACGGCGCCCGGAAATTGTTGAAGTTGGGCTTGTGGGCGGGGCAGGAAAAGCCATAACGAGCAGTTATTGCGCATTTTATTTGCGTTGCCGCCAAATTATAATGAGTCTCGTGAATTTATCGCGAATTTTGGCTAAGCTAAGAGGCTTTGGAAATCCCCCTCGAGGAAGAACAGCAAAGGCGATGGAGCTGTGGCGGGACAAAGTCTGCAAGCAAGTCGATACGAATACAAGTACTACGTCGACGAAGGTCGCGCATGCGCGATTCGAAGTTTCATCGAGAGTTACCTGGAGCCGGATGAGTTCCTCGTCAAGTTTGGCGGGATCGGATATCCCGTTTGCAGTCTGTACCTGGACAACTCGGGACTACTGCTTTACGACCAGACGATGCAGGGGCAAAAGAACCGGTTCAAACTCCGAATTCGGTTTTACGACGACAATGCCGAGAACCCCGCGTTCTTGGAAATCAAGCGTCGCGAAACCGACGTGATCAAGAAGAAGCGGGCGGCGGTGACACGTGAAGGGGCCCGACTCGTTTTGGAAGGTGCTCCGCCGGAGCCGAGGTTTTTGTTCGGGAACAAGCTCACGTCCAAGACGTTGGACGCACTCCACGAATTTTGCCTTTTACGAGACCGAATCAGCGCGTCGGGTTGTACTTATGTCTACTACCATCGCCAGGCGTACGTGTCTCCGGACAGCAACCAGGTTCGCGTCACGTTCGATCGGCAGTTGGAAGGCGGCGTTTACGTCCCGGGAACGGAATTGACCATTCCCACCGATAGTGCGCGGCCCAAAATGGAAGGCGTCGTTTTGGAACTGAAGTTCACGGATCGGTACCCCAATTGGATGGAGATTCTGGCTGAGGATTTCAATCTGCAACGAACATCAGTTCCGAAATACGTCAAATGCGTTGATGCCCTGCGCGAACGCGATCCAAATGTGCTGCGTCCATCACGCATTTCCATGATATGAACCACCTGATCAATCTAATTTTCTACAGCGACTACGATGCGGTCGGGAGTCCCGAACAGGTCGTGTTTCTGCTGTTGCTGTCATTTGTCATTGGGCAAATGATTGGCTGGACCTACATGTGGACGCACCGCGTCCTGTCGTACTCGCAGACGTTTACCTCGTCGTTGGTGGTGTTGCCAGTCCTGGTGGCCCTGATGATGATGCTGATGTCCGGCAGCGTCTTTATCGCGTTCGGGCTGCTGGCCGTGTTCGCGGTCGTCCGGTTTCGCAACGTGTTGAAGGATACGCGGGACACCTACTTCGTGTTGTGGGCGATCGTGGAAGGGATGGCGGTTGGGACGAAGCAGGAATCGACCGCGTTGATCGGCGCGCTCATTGTTGGACTGATTTCCTTTTACTTGTGGTTGACCCAGTTCGGCAGCCGTCAACGGTACGACGTCGTGCTGAACTTGTTGTGTGCGGCGGACGCGAACCTGAACACGGTTCTGAAGCGGCACAGCCGCAAGATCCAGCTGGCGGCGTCACGAAAAGTCGGGGATGGGATGGATATGTCCTACCGTCTCCAGTTGCGAGATCCATCACGGAGTCACGAGTTACAGACGGAGCTAGAGGGGACCGAGGGTGTTCAGCGAGTGTCGCTGTTCATGCGCGAAGACGAATCGGAGGTTTAGTCGGTGCCCCATACGGCTCGCATCAAAACGCCGCTCAAGCAGCATCTGCATCGGTTCCGGCTCGGAGCCCTGCCGGTGCTTGCGTTCTTGTTCTGCGTCATCGTCACGCTCTGGCTGTGGGAGCGGCAGGCCACGCCAGGGGCCGTGGTCGGGGAGATCGAGGCCCTGCAGGTCGATGTGGCCGCGGCCGTCGACGGTCTGCTGGTCGCGCCGGGCGGGACCTACTGGCAGCGCTATGATCCGGTCCAGAAAGGGCAGGTCGTGGCCCATCTGGACGACAAGCAGGTTCTGGCCCGGCTTGCCACGACCGAAGCGGAGATTCAGCGGTTGACGGCTGAGCTGGAATCGGCCCGGGCGGATTTCGAAAACACCCAGCTCAACCTGGTTCAAGCGGACCAGCAAGACCTGGTTCGCATGAAATGGGAAGTCGAACGTCGTCGCTTGGAGTTGCTGCGGCTGGTGGCGGAGATCCGAG
This sequence comes from uncultured Planctomycetales bacterium, assembly GCA_963826795.1. Taxonomy (GTDB): domain Bacteria; phylum Planctomycetota; class Planctomycetia; order Pirellulales; family Pirellulaceae; genus CAWGYT01. The sequence goes on from CAWGYT010000011.1 coordinate 73,341, forward strand.
CCCTTCAAACCGAGCGCGACGGATTGGATGCGAACTTGCAGATTCTCGAGTCGCTCAACCAGCGCAGCTCCGGGCTGGTCAGCCAGGCTCAATTAGCGGAACGCCGGCTGGAGCGCCAGTTGCTCGAAACCCGCTTAGAGGCCAGCCGACCGGTCTATGAAGAGGCGAAGGTTCAGTACGACCAATTGAAGGCGCGACTGGCCCAATACAAGCCACTGGACCTGCCGGCCTTGGAGGCGGTTTTGGCGCCCGTGAAAGCGGCGCTGGTCGTGCAGGAGGCCTTGATCCAGGAAATCGAAGTTCAGCGGCAAGGCCTGGTGATCACGGCGCCGATCGATGGCGTCATTACCAGCATCCATCGCCTGCCGGGCCAGACGGTCCTGGCGGGCGATCCCGTGGTCACGATCGCTCAGCCCGATAGCCGGTACGTGATCAGCTACGTGCGGGAGCGGCAGCGGATTGGGCTGTACGAGGGCATGGAAGTGGGCCTTCGGCTCCGCGGCGCCCCCGGCTCGCCGGAATACATCAGTTCCGTCGAGGTCGTCGGGCCTCAAGTTGCCTCCGTGCCCCCCCATCAGCTGAGCGATCAATCGATTCCAGAATGGGCGACGCCGATCAAGATCCCGCTGCCTCCCGAGATGCGCAGGAAGGCCTCCGTCCCGGCCAATTGGTGCAAGTGATCTTTCGCAGTGCCCGCCGCTAGAGGTGATCAAGGAACGGGCATTTCCCTTGAGGCGCGGTCCCGGGCCAGGGGATCCGGACCGTGAACCGGGCCGATCTTGACACCGAATTCGCGGGCCTTTAACCTCCGCTGTCCGTTGCCGGTGCGGTTCCCGGTCGGACGCCCGCGGCACGGCCGCCGCTCTCCACCCGCTTTTGACAAGGACGCCCAAGCGAACCATGGCCCAGCTTAAATCCTCCCCCAGCGTGATCAATCGACCTTCGGTTCCGTTTTTGGATCTCGCCCGTGAAAACGGACCGCTGGAAGCGGAAATTCAAGCGGCGATTCGGGAGACCTGCCGCTCCGGCGCCTTCGTGCTGGGCCCCGAATGCAGTCGCCTGGAGGAATCGCTGGCCAAATTGGCGGGCGTTCCGCACGCGATCGGCTGTGCCTCGGGAAGCGACGCTTTGTTGCTCGCGCTGATGGCCTTCGACATCGGGGCTGGAGACGAGGTGATCGTGCCCAGCTTTACGTTTTTCGCGACGGCCAGCGCCGTCACGCGTCTGGGAGCCACGCCGGTCTTCGTCGATATCGATCCTCACTCCTACAACCTCGACCCGACGCGGATTGAGGCCGCGATCACGCCGGCCACGAAGGCGATCATTCCGGTTCACCTGTTCGGCCAGCCGGCCGAGATGGCCGCCATCACGGAGATCGCCGAGCGACACGGGTTGGCCGTGATCGAAGACGCCGCGCAGTCGATCGGTGCGTCCCTGAGACAACGCCCGGTCTGCAGTTGGGGTCACATCGGGTGTTTGAGCTTCTATCCGACGAAGAACTTGGGTGGTTTCGGCGACGGCGGGATGCTGTTGACGTCGGACGAACACCTTGCCGAACGCCTGCAGTTGCTCCGCGTCCACGGCATGAAGCCGCGCTATATCCATCGCGTGATCGGGATCAACAGCCGCCTGGATTCGATTCAAGCCGCCGTCCTGAATCGCAAGTTGCCGTATCTGGCGGCATGGAGCGAAGCGCACGGCCGCAACGCCGATCGCTACGATCAGCTTTTCGCGTCCCTGCATCTGGAGGAGAACCTCACGACGCCGCGGCGACTGGCAGGTGCCGTCCAGGTTTGGAATCAGTACACCGTCCGCGTGCACCGCGGGCTTCGTGATGCCCTGCGGCAGTACTTGCGCGAGCAACAGGTAGGCAGTGAGGTCTATTATCCGATCCCCCTGCACCGCCAAACCTGTTTTCAATACCTGGGCTACGGCGAGGGGAGCTTGCCGCACACGGAAAAGGCCGCGCGGGAAGTGCTCAGCCTTCCGATCTTTCCGCAGCTCGCGATCGAGGAGCAGGAAACCGTGGTGCACCACACCGCCGGCTTCTTCGCATCCGATGCCGCTCGGCTGCACGATTATCGTTCCGCGGCCGCGTGAACGAGGGAAGGAAACGAGCGATGTTTCAGGTCTGTATCACTGATTCGCTCGAACCGCCGGCATTGCTGGAAGAAGACGTCCTGCACGACTTGGCGCAGGTCCGTTGCCTGAACTGTCGCGATCCGCAAGAACTGGATCGCGAAGTCGCCGAGGCGGACGCGCTGATCGTGTATCACGAGTCCGTGATTACTTCCCAAACGATCGCTGGCCTGAAACGCTGCCAGGTGATTGTGCGCGGCGGCGTTGGCGTGGACAACATCGATTTAACGGCGGCCGCGGCGCGGGGTATTCCCGTCTGCAATATCCCGGACTACGGGGTCGACGAAGTGGCGGACCACGCGATCGGCTTCCTGTTGGCACTGAATCGCGGCTTGTTGCAGGCGGAACGGCGCCTGCGATTTCGCTTGCATCCCTGGGACCGCCGTGCGATCGAACCCACGTTTCGGCTGGCCGAGGCCACGCTGGGAATTGTGGGCGGCGGCCGGATCGGAAGCGCCACGGCCCTCCGCGCGCGTGCGCTCAAGATGCAAGTGCTGATCTATGATCCCTACCTCCGCCCGGGGATGGAGAAGGTCGTCGATGCCACCCGTGTCGACTTGCCCACGCTGCTCAGTCGGAGCGACGTGATCTCGGTCCACACGCCGCTGACCGACGAGACACGCGGAATGATCGATGCGGAGGCGCTTCGCCAGATGCGACGACACGCGCTGCTGATCAATACGGCGCGCGGTGCGGTTGTCGACACGGATGCGGTGGCCGACGCCTTGCGTTCGGGACAGATCGGCGGGGCCGCGATTGATGTCTTGCCGGTCGAGCCGCCGGACCCCAAATCCCGCCTGATTCAGCTCTGGCAAGATCCCGACGCGGATGTCAACCTGATCCTCACGCCTCACACCGCCTACTACTCGGCCGCCGCGATCGACGAAATTCGCACCAAGGGCGCTGCCGAAGTGGCCCGCGTGCTCCGCGGCCAACCGCCACTGAATCGGGTCAACTGAGACGCTGCGACGACGCCCATCGCCGCAACCTCGCCAGCGCGTAGCCGACCAGAATCGTGGCTCCCAACAGCAGTAGCGACGCAGCTCGACTGTGGTCCCAATACGCTTTGATCCCGAGCACAGAATAAGGCGCCGCCGAGCCAATTGGCCGCCTGCAGCCACCAGGGCATTCGCAAGCTGCGCGGCAACCATCGCAGGTCGCTCCACACGGCGAGCCAACTGATCAGACCGCAGGCGAGCACGCCGGTGAACAGATTTGCGGGAGTCAGAATCGCGATCAGCCCCGGCGGCTGACTCTGTCCGGAAATCCGAAACGTGGCCAATGAACCGATCAGAAGCAGGGCCGCGCCGAGACCCACCCAGCCGGTGACCTGGCGGTGGAGTGAGCGGGGATCGGTCTGCCGACCCCCGAGGGCTCGCTGCAGCTCGCGCGCGATGCACGGCGCCACCTCGATCGTGCCATAGAGCGTGCCCAGCATCGCCAACAGGGCTCCAACAAAATACAGCGGACGCAGCCACGGAGTTCCCGCGGCAACGAATCGGGCCTGGAGGGTCAACAGATCTGACCCCGAGGGAACCTGCTGAAGGGGCCGCAGCACGAGGGTGCCACAGGTCAGAAAAACCGCGCTGAATAGAAACACGATCAGAAAGCTCAACGAGGCGTCGACCAGCGGCGCGACAATCCAGCGGCGGGCCGCGTGATGCGGGTCGGCCGCCAGCTGCGTCAGTTGGTCGGCGTCCAGCACGTCGCCCGCCGCGGCTCCCCAATGCTTGTCCCGCAGAAACGAGACATAGGCCAGATAATCGTAACCCGACCCGCCGATGACACCGACGTAGGTTGCCAACTCCACCCACAACGGCCGGTCTCGCAACTCGAGATTCTCAGCGACCCAACCGGGATACTCCAGCTGAAACATGCCCAGCATGCCCGCGAGCATTTCCAGGGGATCCGGGCGCAGCCATGCCAGGGACGCGGTGACACAGGCCAACATGATTCCCACCACCGCCAGTTGCACGCGTTCCAAACGCTGGTAGCCGCCCGTCCAAACCAAGCCCATCACCAGCAGCAGCGTGACCAGTCCCCAGACGAAGTGAGTGCTGCCGCCCCACCACGCCTCGGTACCAAACAAGGAAGCGAGCAAAGTGCCGACGGTGCCCGCATGAAAGCCGACCCAGATCGGAAACGCGACGACGGCCAACAGCAAGAACACAATCGGCAACCAACCCGACGGGCCAGGACAGTCCATCCAACGCTGAAACGGATGAGCCCCTGTTAGGATCATGTGCCGCGCGGTGGCGAAGACGAGCGCCCATTTCATGAGGCAAATCAGCAGGAATGGGCCGAGCAACGGGTAGCCGAACAGCGCGCCGCCGCGTGACGAAAACACCAGCTCACCCGAGCCGATTGTCAGCGAGGCGACGATCGCCCCCGGTCCGAACAGCGCCAACCAGCGCGCGGGGTGATTCAATTGTGGCGCCGGTGCGATCTGGGTTAGCTGCATTCCTTCGACCGCCCTGGATTTCCCTTTTCTGACGATTGCGAACGCCCGTCGCAGCGTTTTTCGCCTTGCCGACCCGCGACTCGCTGTCGTCATGCTTGTGGCTTGCGCGCCAGCGTGTGCCGCGTATGCCGCCGATCGTCCTGGCATTGTACTGATTTGGAACGGCGATTTGGGATACGACGATCGGGGTGGCCGTGGGCCGGCCCCTCATCCGGCCTTCGGCCACCTTCTCCCGCACGGGGAGAAGGGACAGGGTTCGTGCACGGGGAGAAGGGACAGGGGTCGCGCACGGGGAGAAGGGACAGGGGTCGCGCACGGGGAGAGGGGACAGGGTTCATGTACGGGGAGAAGGGACAGGGGTCATGCACGGGGAGAAGGGACAGGATGGGTGTCACCTCTCCCGGGGCCGGGAGAGGTCGCTGCGCAGCAGCGGGTGAGGGTGGGCAGCGGGTGCGAGGTGGATTTCGCCGTGGGCCGGCCCCTCATCCGGCCTTCGGCCACCTTCTCCCGCAAGGGGAGAAGGGACAGGGTTCGTGCACGGGGAGAAGGGACAGGGTTCGTGCAAGGGGAGAAGGGACAGGGTTCGTGCACGGGGAGAGGCGACAGGGTGGTGTCACCTCTCCCGGGGCCGGGAGAGGTCGCTGCGCAGCAGCGGGTGAGGGTGGGCAGCCGGTGAGGGTCTGGCCGGCGACCGCGGCTATTCCGAAGGGGCCGCCGCGCTGTACGCCTGCAGCTCGACCATCCGGCGATAGCGCTCGCTCTGTTCGAGCAACTCTGTGTGCGAGCCGACATCGACGATGCAGCCTTCGTCCAGGACCACGATTCGGTCGACATGGGTAATCGTGCTGAGGCGGTGGGCGATGATGAAGCAGGTGCGGCCTCGTACGAGTTCTCGCATGCTCAGCTGAATCAATCGCTCGCTCTCGCTGTCCAGATTGCTCGTCGCCTCGTCCAGAATCAAGATCTTGGGATTCGCCAGGACGGCGCGCGCAATGGCCAATCGCTGGCGCTGCCCGCCGCTCAAGCGAACGCCGCGTTCTCCGATGATGGTTTCGTAGCCTTGCGGAAGCTGCTCAATGAATTCGTCCGCGTTGGCAATTCGAGCGGCCTGTTGGATCTCGGGTAAGGTCGCGTTCGAGCGTGCGTAGCCGATGTTGTCGGCGATCGTTCCGTCAAACAGGAATACGTCTTGTTCGACGATGCCCAGCAGCCGTCGATAGCTCGAGAGACTCAACTGCCGCAGGTCTTGCCCGTCGAGTTGCACGGAGCCGCTCGACGGGTCGTAGAACCGGGCGACCAGGTTGCAGAGCGTTGTCTTGCCGGCGCCGCTGCGACCGACCAACGCGATCGTCTCACCCGGAGCTACATCTAAATCGATGCTTCGTAGCACGTCGCCGTGGGTATCGGGATAGCGGAAATTGACATCGCGGAACGTGATTCTTCCTTCGACCTCCGACCGATCCAGGGCCAGGCCCGGTTGCTGATGTCCCGCTTCGAGCGGCTCGGCCATGAGATCCAAGATTCGCTCCATCCCGGCCAGATTGCTTTGAAATACGGTGGCGCTCGTGGCGAGTGTCGCGATCGGCCCCAACAGCATCGTGAGGTAGACCAGAAACATCGTCAAGTCGCCCATGGTCAGCTCACCCTGCAAGACACGATAGCCGCCGTACGCCAAGAGGACCGTGGAGGCGATCGGGATCAGGGTGGCCCAGATGACGTCAATCAGTCGTGCCCACCACCAAACGAACAGCTGTTGCCGAACCATCAGGTTGTTGCCCCGCACGAACCGTGAGCTCTCGCTTCGCTCGCGATGGAACGTGCGCACCACGCGCATTCCGCCAAAGGCCTCGGTCGCGTGACTGTCGACTTCCTGACGCTGTGCTCGCACGTCGCGAAAGACCGGGCGAATCCGTTTGACCCAGGTGCGATGCGTGAGGTAGACGATCGGCAGGAGCGTCAGCCCGCCAAGCATCAACCTCCAGTCAACAAACACGAGGATGATCAGGCTGCCGCAGAGCTGGATCAGGGCTTGCCACGGATTGTAGAGCATGCTGAAGATTAACTCGCCGATTCCTCCAGCATCCTCTCGCAACAGACTGGCCGTGCCGCCCGATTTGAGCTGATAGACCCGCTGTAACGGCAGTCGCACGATGTGTTCAAAAACACGACGTCGCAGGTGAACCTGGAGTTTGTTCACCGCCTTCGTCGCGTGCCACCGTCCCCAAAGATGGACGGCCGTCGCCAGTAACGAGACGGAAACGACGACCACTCCGATCGCGATCAGCAGCGAAAACCGATCGCTCGCCGAAGGCACGTAGCGCAAGATGACGGCCGGTATCGGCTTGTCACCCAGCACATAGTCAATGACCACCTTGGTCGCCGCGGGCGGAATCAGCCGCAAGGTGGTGCTGACGGTCAACGTGCCGAGCGCGAGAATCACCGAACCGCGCTGAGTCCGGAGAAGTCCGAAGAACTCCCAAAGCAACTGCCAGAACGACCGGTCTCGCGGGACCCTGGATGACGACTGGCGGGACGCTGCGACGTCGTTACGAACGGCTTGTGCCTTCTCACGCCGGCGCTGTTGATACTCGCGATATCGCTCGCGACTGGTATCGCGGTGGCGGAAGAAAGACGAATCTGCAGACATAAACTCGAGGCCCATCGGGAGTGAGCGGCGGGGAGTCGAAGGGAGATCCTGCCGATCCCAGCACATGGAGCATGGCACACGACCCGCGCCCCTCGTTCAGCTTGCGAAAGATTCCCCGATCCATCAAGGCCCTTATCGGGATCGGATCGAATGGGATCGGATCGAATGGGACCGTCTCTCACGGGGCGTCGCCCTCCCGATTTCCGAACCTTGCGGCTCGACGCCCTCGCCCTCCCGCTTTCGGAAACAACCGAAGTGCGCTTTTCTTGCCGATTTAGCCAAAAAAAATGCGGTCAAAATCGGCGAAAGGGCTAAAATCGCCGGGGACGGCTGCGGTCCACAGGACGAGGGGAGTGGAGGCAAGTGTGGTTCTTGACGAGGCGAATTCAGTGTGAGGAGTCCCAGCATGAAGAGTTGTCGAGAAGCCTGGATCGGGAGCGTCATTTCCGCCGGATGTTTGTGTTTGAGCCTCAGTAGTGGCCCAGCCGTCGCTCAGCCGCCTGTGGTGCATTGGACCTTTGACGAGCCCAGCGGAACGGTCGCCTTCGACTCGGGCTCGGGCGACGCGGCGGATGGAATTCTGCAAAGCACGGCTTCGCGGACCAATAACACGCCTGGCGGATTCTCGGCGGGCGCCCTGGATTTGACGGCCGAGGGTGCCGACAGCTGGGTCAACGGAGGCGACCCGGCCAAGGTCGATACGCTGACCAGCTTCACCTTGACCAGTTGGATTCTGCTCAAAGGATTGAATGCCGACCAAGGCGGCAGCGCCAATGTGCGACTGCTGGCCAAGCAGGCCCCGGCGAATACGTACGAGGGATTTTCATGGAATCTGAACAACCCCAACGCCGGGGATCGGAGTCCCGGAAACTTTCGCCTGGCGATGTTCATCGGCGGGGAGTTCGGTTTCGGCCTGGGATACTCGACCGAAGACGTCGGCGCCGATGATTCCTGGACATTCGTCGCCGTGACGTACGACGGCGAGGAAGAGGAAGACAACCTGAACTTCTACTTCGGGGACGAGGCGGCCGCCGTGAGTCAGTTGGGTGATCCGGTTATTTTCGCTCCTTTCGTGGGTCCGGTCAGCTCAAGTGCCGGCTTGGCGAATTTGGCCGTCGGGCTGACCGACGCCGCGCCGACGGCGGACACCAGTTTGAACGGCTACCAGGATGATATCCGCATCTATGACCGTGTGTTGTCACTCGATGAACTGGAGCAAGTGCGCCTGGCAAATCTGTTGCCGCTGCTCGAAGGCGACTTCAATGGCGATGGCGTGCTGGACGCAAGCGACATCGACGCGCTGAGCGCGGAAGTCCGCGGTGGGATGAACCCGCCGCTGTATGACGTGACGGGAGACAATCTCGTCAATGACGACGACCGCGATCGTTGGGTCAACGAGCTGAAGTTTACCTACTTCGGCGACGCGGACCTGAACGGCGAGTTTGGCAGCGCCGACATGGTGCAGGTGTTTCAGCGCGGTCAATTCGAGGATGGCATCCCGTTAAACTCCGGTTGGGCGGATGGCGACTGGAACGGGGACGGCGATTTCGACAGCGCCGACTTTGTGACCGCGTTTCAGCAAGGCGGCTACGAGATGGGGCCGCGGATGGCTGTGCAAGCCGTGCCCGAACCTGCTGGCTGGATGTTGCTTGCCCTGGGCTGGATGTCGCTTGTCCGCAGAAATCGCGGGACGCGGATTAGGCTTTGAGACCGAGGCTCAGCGTTCCGCCGAACCGTGTTTCTTGGCATCGATCCAAGTCGTGAGCCGGCGGTTTAGCGCGATTCCAATCGGCTGGCGGTGCGGACCGAATGAGACGACGCCACGTTCTCCGCAGAAGAGCGGGCTCGATCGACCGTCAGGAAGTCGGACGACCGCTCGATAACGAGGCTCGGTCAGTTCCAAGTTGCGGTTCGCCTGGCGTTCCTCGTCGTCCGGCTCCTTGACGGTGAGCGGTCCGCCTTCGGTGGCAGCCAGCGCGGGGTGCGGCAGCTGCGTGGACGCCCGCGGCTCGACACGCGTAAGCAGTCCAGCGACCGCGCGGCGAGATCCGATACGGACTTGGACCGCCGTCCCGATGGCGGGGATCACTTCGTCGATTTTGTCGTCGCCAATCGATACGACCAGGTCCTTGCTGGACTCATTGCCAATGGCCAGCAACTCCTGCCCGCTCTCGACGTACGTCCCGATCTGTTGAGCAATCGTGCGGGCGACAATCCGACCGGCGACCGGGGCACGCACCGACAACGCCTCATAGCGGCGCCGGGCAACTGCAAGCCGCTGCAGGATTGCCTCCTGGTTCCGCTGTTCGACCTGGGCCAGGGCCGTTTCACGACGGTCCACCGCCATGCGATGCCTCGTTCGACTTTGATTGATCGCGAGCTGAAGATCCTCGTATGCGTTGACAACATCTTCGTTGCGGAGCGTCATCACCAAGTCTCCCGGCTGGACCTCCTGACCATCGGTGACGTGGATCTGATCGATGAAGCCTGGCGTATCACTACGAATCACTGCCAGGTCCTGGTAATCCACGATCCCTGGCGCGGTGATCGCCATCGGGCTGGGAACCCAAGTGAAGCAACCGACGACCAAGACGAAAAAGAAGGCCGACACGAGCAAGGCGCGGCACAGGCTATAGGGACTTTCGTGGAACCGACGGTGGATGTCCTGGGCCAATTGCCGCACGGGAGTACCGAGCCAGCACGCCAAGCCCAGGACCGTCAGCACGATTCCCGCTCCGTGAAACAGCGCCGACGCGATTAATGCGAGTGAAGCGCAGGCTGCGATCCGCCAGATCGTGGCCGCCAGGCCGTAGCACCCGAGGAACCATCTTGTTTCCCTGATTTGCGCCGGACCACTGGTGCCGGTCCCATAGAAGAGCCTGGACGCCATTCGTCGCACCCGCTGGGAGCTCTCGGGATACAGGTTGGGGATTTCCAGCAGGTCCGCCAAGATGTAATAGCCATCAAAACGCATGAGCGGATTCAGGTTGAACACCAGCGTGGACAGACTCGCCATGAACACAAAGTTGTACAGCAAGTGGGCCGCAAGCGCGGACTCGGCGCGACTCCAGGCAATTGCCGCCATCGCCGCGATGACAAGTTCCACGTAAATTCCAGCCGCGGCGACGTTGATTCGTTGCCACTTCGAGGAAAGTCTCCAGGACGAAGTGACATCCACATACGCCAACGGGGCGAACAGAATGAAGACCAGGCCCACGTCTCGCACTTCGCTGCCGTAACGTCTGCAGGCAATGCCGTGAGCGAACTCGTGGACCACCTTGAGGATCACCCAGGCCAGCAGCATCCAGGCCCAATTGGACGGTGAGAAGACAATTTCGGAGGTTGCCAAGAACCGATCCCAGTGGGCATACACCGTGGCCGTGGCGACCGCGATCAAGGCCAGGAAAAGCGCGACGACCGGCGGGGAGAATAACCAGGCGAATCCAGGAACGAGGGCGGTGATCAGTCGATCCGGGCAACCGAACGAGAATTTTGCCCAGAATGGGTTTGGGTACTCGAGCAAGCCGGGCCGATTCTTGGCAGCTCGCTCGCGCGCGGATCGACCGTCTTCACCCACAAAGCGGGCCAAATCGTTTTCGATCAGCCACGAGTACACTTCGATGGCTTGAGACTGCGTGAGCGCCGAGGGTCCCAGCTTTTGGGCCGTCACGGTCAGCGCCTCGGCAAACGTCGACTCGCCGTCCAACAGCGAAACAAAAACGTACTCCGCGTATCCAATCCGGTAGAACCGCGATGCCGCCGTGTCTTCCACGTGATAGAAAGTGCTGCCGCGATACAATTGCGGCATGAACAGTACGCCGTCGTTCAGCTTGATGCGGCTCGAAACAAGATCCACGGTCGAGCGATCCGCGTTCGACTCTACCATCCCAGCCACCTCATTCCGCGGGCTGCCGCCTTGTGAAAAAGGTTCCAAGCCAGCGGGCGGCTTACGGTCGCGATCCGCGAGCTGCCCCGCATCCCGGGTCGCAAATCGGACTCTCGATTCTCGAGAATCACTTCCGCGATAAACACGTTCTCGTGATTCTTCAGCTCCGAACGCGGATGGATCTTCTGCACGACTGCGTCCCATCTCCTTCCAGGGAAGGCATCCAGCCAGATGGCGATGGGCAAGCCGGTATGTACGAGTCGCACGTCATCTTCGGGGATCGCGACTTCCACGATCATTTGTTTGAGTGGCGCGATCTCGAACAGCGCTTGTCCGACCGCAAGTGGCGCGCCTTCGGATTTCGTCAGGTCGCCCATCACCACGATGCCGTCGATCGGGCTGAGAATCTTGAGGTCTTCGAGCCGGTGCCTGAGCAGCTCGGTCCGCATCGTCAAGCGTTTGACCTCGTCGTCGGCGATCTGTGCCTTGCCGGATTCGTGAGCTGCCAGGTGGCCAGCATGTTCTTTCGAAGCCCGGTGGAGCTCTGCCTCAGCGCCGGCCAGTTCCCACTGGATCTCGCGCGCGTCCATCTGGGCGAGGACGTCGTTCTTCGCCACCACATCGCCGGGCTCGACCAGTGATTGTTCGAGCAGCCCTTCGAAGGGTGCGGCGACAAAACGGCGTGCCACCGGCTGAAGTTCGCAGTCGCAGCTCACGCGATACCTGACCGGAACCAAGAAAAGCCCCACGACGGCAACCACAATGGCCAGGACTGCCGCCGCTTTGTGTTCGAGTGAAAGGCGTCGAGCACGACTGAGCAGTCGCTGAAGTCGATTTTGTCGGCAACGGACGAGCAATCCCAGGGTCGCCGCTAAAGGTCGTTGCGTCGCCATCGCAAAATTGACCGACTCGGGTCGCTGCACAATTTGCTGGTTTCCCCACATCAACCAGGCGCCCCGCACCTCGCCTGATTCATCACGCAAGACGACGCTGAGTACCGCTTCGGCGTGAACCCATTCCGCAAATTGACGGTGCGCACAAAGAGCATGCCGATCGTTCCGCTCAGTCGCCGGCCAGACGGAAAGGTCGCCCCGCGCGATCGACTCTTGAAGGACCCCTTCCGCCAACCGGACCCGTTCTGAGTTGGCGTCGACGGCGGCGGTCCCTGAGCTGGCGACGACGCGGCACGACGGTGCGGGTGGGCGGCAAAGTCCCACCATGACTTGCTCGCAATTGAGCTGGCTTTGCAGCCGGTCAGCCAAGACGAGACATCCCTGTTCCGTATCGGGGCTCGATTCGACAAGCGAAATCAACTCGATCAGACTCGCCAGCTGCATCAGCAAGTCGTGCTCGTTCGTCGAGTTGCCAACGGCTCGAGTGGAATTTGCCAGAAGCGCGCTCAATCCGTCGTGGCCAAAGGCCGGCTCTTTCTCACGCGAGGGCGAAGCGACGGCTGAGTCGGCTTCGTACGGCGGTTCGGCGCCCGAGGATCGTTGCCCGCCTGTTGCCGAAACGGCTTCCATCAAGTGAGCTCGTTCCGACACGTTCCAGGCTCCCAACAACGTTACCAAAGACCTCGTTCATCTCGCAGTCCCACGTCAAGCTACGGACGTTGCCGATGGACAACCTCCCGCGTGTGGGATGAGCCCGGTGGCCTGCGAGCGGCCTGGGAAGTTCCGGTCGCTTCGGCCGAGCTGTCTGGAAGATCGAGGCGGCAAGCTGCTCCGCACTGCAGCCGAAAGCCAGGGTTCGGAAGCCGGATCTTGACGCGGACCGTGTTGCTCTGTGCATCGGCCGTGGGTGACACGAATTCTACGAATCCCGTGACGGGGTTCGGATCGTCTCCGACTGTCACAGGAAGGGTCGTGGATTCTGCCAGCTGATCTGCTGCCGCCACAGGTACCGAAAAGATGACCAGCAGAGGATCTAGCTGGACAACCTTGACGACCATGGGGTCGGTGGCAGAGACGAACTCACCCACGTCCTTGTAGACAACCGTCACCACGCCATCAATGGGCGAGATCAGGCGTCGCCGACGAAGCTCGGCTTCGATCCGCTCGTGTTCGAACGACTTGATCCGCAGCTCGTCGCGAAGGGCCTCGAGGTTGGCCTCGGAGATTTCCTTCTGAGCCTTTGTTCGCTCGACTTCCTCTTGGCTTGCATGTTGACGTTCTCGTAAGGAAATCAGTTTTTCCAGACGATCCGTTTGAAGCCGCAATTCGGCCAAGACACCGTTGATTCTCCCGCGTGACTTCAGGGCGGCCCTTGTCATGTTGAGCGACGCCTGCAGGACGTCCTCGTCCAATCCTCCCAGGACCTGTCCCGCTGCAACCAGATCCCCTTCCTTGACCTCAATTCGACTGAGGGTACCCATCTCCGAGGCGGCGACGTCGATGTCGCGGTAGGGCTCGGCAAAGGCGGCGACCTCGGCCGACAACCCTTGACGCGGGGCCCCTAGGATTGCGACGACGATTGCAATTCTTACATGGTGGATCGCATTTGTGCTCAGCATCTGCATGGTGAAAAATCCAACTCGTGGAAAACTGACGAAATCACGTCTGGGCCTATCGGTGAGAGAACGCGCGAGCCATGCGCCATCGTCATATAGGTTAGGATTGACGCTCGAGCTAAGACATGAGCGTATCGCGTCGAAGATCGCGTCGAAGAAGTGCCGAGCGGGCGGCAAATTGAGTGCGTTCGGCCGCTTGTTGCACGCGTCGGACTCGCTGGGTGATGTCGATCTGCACTTCCCCCGAGCGATCGGCGGAGCGAGTCATGGGCCCGATTAGCCAGGATCCGTATCCTTGGATCAGCGCATCGTCAGACGACACATAGACTTGAGCCGACCCGGGGTCTCCTTGCCGCCCGCACCGTCCAATCAGCTGCCAGTCAACCCGTGACGATTCGTACGGTTCCGTGACCAAAACGTGGAGTCCCCCCAAGGAAGGCACACCTTCGGCCAGTCGAATATCGGTGCCTCGTCCGGCCAGATTGGTCGAAATCGTAATGGCCCCTCGGTCGCCGGCCGCGGTGATTACAGCGGCTTCCTCGGCATCCTGTCGCCCGTTGAGCAGTTGAAAGGGCAGACCTCGCGATCGCAGGGTGTCGGCCAGGCGTTCGCTGTCCGCAATGCTTCGCGTCCCCACGAGAATCGGCCGGCCGGTTTGATGGATCGTGGCCACGTCGCTGGCAATGGCGGCCCATTTCGCATCGCGACTGGCAAACGAGCGCAACGGCCAAACGACGCGACGCGAAGGCACGCGGAGCGGGATCGGCGCGACCTTCAAGCCATAGACGGTCTTGAATTCTCGTTGACAGCCGGCCGCGGTACCGGTCATGCCCGACAGGCGGTCGTAGAGCCGAAAAAACCGCTGCCTTGTGATGTGGGCCAGCACGCTCTTCTCGGACGTTACCGGCAAGTTCTCCTTGGCCTCGATCGCCTGATGAAGGCCGTCCATCCAAGTGCGATCCGCAAAGATACGACCCGTGCTGGCGTCCACGATGTGGACCGCCTGATCCTTGACGATGTAATGCACGTCGCGACGAAACAATAACTTGGCTCGCAGTGACTGTTCGACGTATTCCATCCAGGATCGACGGAGCAATTCGACTGGAATGCCGATGTCCGGGGCGTAGATCCGTTCTTTGCCCTCCCGCGTAAGCTCGACCTGGCCGCTCGCCGCGGTACACCGGAAATGGCGATCCGGCTCAAGCAGCGAGATCAGCTCCTTGACTCGCCGGTGCACCTCCGCGTCGGCAGCGCCCGTCGCCGAAGTCGAGCTCAGAATCAAGGGCGATCCGGCTTCGTCGATCAGGACATTATCAACCTCGTCGACAATGGCGAATGCCCGGCCACGCTGCACGACGGACGGCGCGCGGCCATGTTGGCCCCGCAGGCAGTGAAGCAGCGATTCACCAAGTTCACGCCGTTGTGAGCTGCGCAGCGCAACTTGATCGCGCAGGTAGTCGAATCCAAACTCGTATCCCACGCCGTAAGTGATGTCGGACTGGTATGCGTCCCGCTTTTGATTCGCCGGGCACTGTTCGGGCAACAGGCTGGTGGTGAGTCCGAGCGCCTCGTAGGCGGGTCGCAGCAGCTGAAAATCCCGGTCCGCCAGGTAGGCATTCGTGGTCACGACGTGGACGCCTCGCCCCGAAAGTCCATGCAAGACGGCGGCCGGTACGGCGGCAAACGTTTTGCCTTCGCCCGTCTGCATCTCGGCCACGGTGCCCTGGGCAAGCGCGATCGCTGCCATGATCTGAACGTCGTACAGCTGGATGCCCCGTGTCCGGCGCAGGGCCTCGAGCGAAAGGGCAAAGACTTCGGGAAGGCTGTCAATCACGCTGACATCCGCACGGGATAGGCGTTCACGCAGCGCGTCGGCTTGAGCTGCCAGCTGCGCCTCGCCGAGGGCGTCAAGACGTGCCGCCTGCTTGCGAATCTCTTCAACCTGAGCCGCAAGCCGCTTCTGCCGGCGTCCATTCACGCCAGGGCGGCGTTGCACGGCGGCAGGGTTTGAGGCGGCAGGATTCGACATAGGGACTGTCCATCTCGCAGATCACGACCGCTCGTTAGTTTTCCCCAGCGGGAGATGGCAGCACTTCCTCGACGACGGCAGGGTCACGGTCGATCTGACTCTCGGGGGGAGATCGGTCGAATCGCAAGAGCGTGCCCATTGCCTTGCGCAGGCGGACGAGAGCGACTGCGTAGTTGACCTGGGATTCAACAAAGGCCCCTTCTTCGTCTGTCCGACGTTCTTGCGAGTCCAGCAGGTCTTCGAGCAGCAGCGTCGCGGAATCATCGAGTCCCGGCAGCGTGCGCCATCGATCCAGCAGGTACTTCGCCTCGTTGTCCGCTGCAACCATTGCGTCAAATTTACCCCGCATTTCGCGGTGCGTTGTCTGGACTTCGCGAATCGCGACTTCGGTTTCGGTGAGCGCTTGTTCGACCGTCAGGCGAAATTGGCTGGTCGCGCGCACCATTTCCCACCGCCGCCGCTCGAGCCGAGCGCGAGCGGCACGGTTTCCGAGCGGCGCCTCGAATTGCAGGCCGAGCGAGTAGCTCGGGCCTCCCTCCGAGAGCTCATTCCCCAAGGCCGAAAAAACGCGCGATTGACCCTCGAGTCCGGCGACGTAGGTACTCACCAGCAAGTCCAGTTGTGGCAAGATCTCGTTTTGCGCCACGCCCAGGCGTGTCGTGGTCGCGCGCATATTGCGAATCGCTTGCGAGATGTCCGAGCGGTTCAGGAGGGTCGTGTTCAGGCCGTCGCTCATCGTGATGGGAATCAACTCTTTCGTAGGAGCGTCATGCGGCGTCAACTCGACCCGGCCGGAGTTGCGCAGCGCCGGATCGTCCACCAGCAGGCGTAGCTGCGATTCGGCGTTGCGGATGGACGTCGCGGCCCGGGCGATTTCGGAACGGCGATTGGCGACCGCCGCTTTCGCGCAGAATCTGCCGCTCGAGGGAATCGAGCTCCTGACGGCTGACCAGATCGTCCCGGATCGCGACCGCTTCGCGGAGCACGCGTTGTCGCTGGAGCAGCACGGCCCGGGAGCGGTAAAGTTCCCAGTAGGCTTGTGTCACTCTGAGCAAATGCTCCTGCAATTCGAGCAAGAGTTCGTCGTCCGCGAGATTGGCTTCAATTTGAGCCAACACAATGCGGCTCTGATTGTAAGCCCTGCCCGAACCATTCAGCAGGGGCTGGAGGTAACTGAGCTCCAGCCTTGCCGTGGCTTGAGGTTGCGGGACGAGGAACCGTGAGTTATTCGCCTGGCGTCCCAGCTTTTGCGAGACTTCTACTTCGCCACCCCCCAGACCTCGCCGCCGAAACCCGCCGTCCGCCGTCCAGGTGTGATCTCGGTAGCGAGTATCGTTGTTGCCCGTCGTCAGAGTGTTGCCCACAGGTTCGTTGGTGTTGACGAAGCTCGAACGCAGGAACGATCGCCAATCAAACTGGGCCTGCTCTTCTACCAAGTACGTGCGGCGAATGCGCGGCTCGGTGGAAACGGTTTGGACGTAAGGCGAGTTCTCGAGCGCGCTTTGCACTAGCCAATCGACGTCGACCCTCAGCGCCGATTCCGCGATCCCCGCGGGGCTGCGTACGAGAGCGTCCCACCAAGGTGAGAATTTGGCCGGCAAGGAAGTCTCCACTCCGTCAGGCAGCACGTCGGCCATTTCTGGTGCGTCCGCGGCCCGCTGCAGATAAGGACTCATCCACGGCTGCGCATCCCAGTCCAAGTTGGCGACATGCTGGGGTGGTGGCGGAGGACATGGGGACGGCCCCATCGGCACCGCGTCGGAAATTGTCGGCGACGATACCGTTTCATCGGAAACCCCGTCCACCTCGCCCTCAACCTGGGCCAGGCGCCGGATCGTGCGTCCAGCATTCGTGGCAGCGCCGCGCCGATCTGGCGGCGCCGAAAGCGTAAAACTTGCCGCCATCATCCAGATGGCCAAAATGAGCGTCAGAATACGATCCATGTATGACGACCTGAGGAAGTTCGCGCAAGAGCTGACCCACCTATTTGGATGTCGACAAATCCAACCCCGCGACGTCAATCCGAAGGGGACGTGTTTACTCAGTTGTGGCGCCGCGGGGGCGCGGTTGCGCGAATTCGAGGACTACGAACGACCCGCTCAACGAATCGACCGCTGGCAGGGTCACCGGAATCAGGAGAGTCGACGTATGCTTCCATACGTGACACCCTGCGCTCAAGCTCGATTGGGAAAAGGGGTCAGGTCCCAAAAGTGCAAAGCACCCGAAGGGCCGTTCCGGCTTTTGGGACCTGACCCCTTTTCCCAACCCCAGCACACAAGTCTCCGCCTCTCGTTTTTAACAACCACATGCGAATCCGCCTTCGAAAATCAATTCAGCAGGCCAGGTTCTGCCTGGGGGAACTGCACGCGATGGCGGCGGGGATCCTCGCCCTTGGCGACGACCCGACAGGCGAACTCCGTCTGACTGAACTGGAGTCCCGCGTCTTACTGAGTGCTTCGCCGGTCGCGCTGCCCGCGGAAATGCAGCAAATTGACCAGGGGTCAGGTCCCACGGCAAGTCAAAACGCGGATCAACCCGCGGAATCCGCGCTCGATGGAACGGTTGCCCCTTCCACGGAGGCCAGATTGGAAGACGCGTCCGGTCCGGCGGCGAGCGACGCGCGAGTCCGCCACGAGCTCGTCGTGATCGATTCAACCGCCAAAGACTATCAGCAGCTGGCCGACGACTTCCTGAACCGGAACGATGAAACTCGCACGTTTGAAGTCTTTCTGCTCGACGGCCGACGCGATGGGATTGAGCAGATCAATGCGATTCTCGCGGAGTACGAGGATTTAGACGCGATCCACCTGGTGACGCACGGCGCCGAAGGAGCCATCCAACTTGGAAATCTTTGGCTGGGCCACCGGAATTTGGACCCTTATGCGGCCGAGATCGCCCTGTGGGACAACTCCCTGCGCGACGGCGCCGATTTGTTGATCTATGGCTGCGATCTAGCGGCAACCGAGGCAGGCCGCACTCTGGCCGAAGCACTTGGCGCGCTGACCGGTTGCGACGTGGCAGCCAGCGAAGACGGCACCGGACATGCAAGGTTCGGATCCAACTGGGAACTGGAATTCAATGCGGGAGCGATCGAGACGCAGACTGCGTTCACGGCCGAGCTGCAGCAGCAGTGGGACGGCAAGTTGGCCGTGATCACGGTGGATACGTTGGCCGACATTATCGATGCGGGCGATGGGTTAACCTCGCTGCGCGAGGCGATTCGGCAAGTCAATGCGGGTGGGGGCGGCGACACCATCCTACTGGGTCCCGGAATTTACACCCTGTTGCCCAGTGGTGCCGGTGAAAATGCCGCGGCGACCGGCGACCTTGACATCCTCAAGGACGTCACGATCACAGGGTCCGGCAGCGAGACGACGATCATTGACGGCGGTGGAGCCGACCGAGTCTTCGAGATTTTGGGAGGCAACGTGACCATCTCGGGGGTTACGATCCGAAACGGGAGTGCCAGCGATGGTGGTGGCGTCAACGTCAATGCGACGCTCACCCTGGTGGATTCGACGGTGGCGGGCAACGTGGCCGCCAATACCGGCGGCGGGATCCGCGTTTCAGGCACGCTGAACTTGGACCGTGTGACAATCAACGGAAACTCTGCCGACATCGGGGGCGGCATCTTCGTCAACAATACGGCGATTGCCACGCTCAACAACGTCACCGTTAGTGGAAACACCGCCGTGAGTAATGGCGCGGGGATTTATACGCGCAACATGCTCAATATCACCAATTCGACGATCGCCCATAATCTGGGTTCGGGTGCCGGTATTCACAAGCAAGGGGGTTCGACCGTCACCCTGACGAACACCATTCTCTCCGACAATGCAGGTGGAAATGCCAATACCGTGTTCACGTCGCTTGGCCACAATCTCGACAGCGATGGCACTGCTGGACTTGCCGATCCAACCGACCTGAACAACGTTGATCCGTTGCTTGACCCCAACTTGGCGAACAACGGGGGAACGGTCGCGACACACCGCCTGCTGGCGGGAAGCCAGGCCATCGACGGCGGAACGACCGTCGGTGCGCCGACCGTGGATTCGCGAAATTTTGCTCGAGACGGTGCGCCGGACATCGGTGCGTTTGAAGTTCAAGGGCAACTGGCGATCACGTCCGAGTTTCGGGTGAACACCGAGACGGCCGATATGCAAGTCACTCGTTCCGAAAGCCGTGGCAGCCCGCACGCCGTGGCCATGGCTCGTGACGGGACCTACGTGGTCGTTTGGTCCAGCTCGAATCAGGACGGCAGTGGATGGGGCGTCTACGGACAGCGGTTCGACTCCACTGGCAACACGCTCGATGCTGAGTTCCAGATCAATCAGGCAATCACCAATGACCAACGTTTCGCCTCGGTGGCAATGAATGGGCGCGGCGAATTCGTCGTGGCTTGGAGCAGTTGGAATCAGGATGGCTCGAACGACGGAGTGTACGCAAGGCGTTACGACGCGGCGGGTAATCCGCTCAGCAATGAATTCCTCGTGAATACGACGACCAACAGCAATCAGGATTCGCCGGTCGTGGCGATCGCCGCGGACGGCCGGTTTTTGATTGTCTGGGAAGGAGAAGGGGTCGGCGACGCGGCCGGCATTTTTGGCCGCTTCTACGACACGTCAGGTTTACCGACCAGTTCCGAGTTTTTGATCAATACGAATACATTTGGCCTGCAAGGTGAGCCCTCGGTCGCCATGGCTCCCGATGGGACCGCGGTGGTTGTCTGGGATGACGCAAACGGCGTCTGGGCACGGCGCTTCAACGCGAGTGGTTTGCCCAATGGCGCGCCGATCAGTGTCGATTCATCGTTTACCGCCGGCGAGGCCGACGTTGCTTTGGCCGCCGATGGCAGCTTCGCCGTGGTGTGGCGTGCAACCCTGGCCGACGACGGCGTCTATCTCCAGCGATACAGCGCGGGAGGTGCTCCGATTGGATTTCCGGAACTCGTCAACTTGACCATTGTCAACGACCAGACTGACCCCTCGCTGGCGATGGACGATTTTGGGAACTTTCTGGTGGTTTGGGAGGGAAATGGCACGGGGGACGTCTCGGGTGTGTTCGGTCAGAAATACAACGCGAGCGGACTACGCGTCGGCAGCGAGTTTTTGATCAATCAAACGACCGCCGGTAACCAAAATATGACGTCGACCGCGATGCTCGATCCCACGAACTTCGTTGTCGTTTGGTCGGGGGAGGGACCGGGCGATGCCGACGGCGTGTTTGCGCGGCAGTTTGGTGCGGTGAACGTGGATCCCGTCATCACTTCGAACGGCGGCGGGCCAACCGCGGCGATTTTCGTTGTCGAGAATACCACCACCGTGACAACGGTGACCGCCACGGATGCCGATGTTCCGGCAGATACTCTCACGTTTGCGATCTCCGGAGGGGCGGATCATCTGCAATTCGACGTCACCCCTTACGGCGGCCACTTGACGTTCGTTGCACCTCCCGACTTCGAGATTCGCGGCGATTCAGACACAGACAATGTCTACGAAGTTGAGATTACCGTGGACGACGGTCGCGGCGGAGCGGACGTCCAACTGATCAGCGTCACCGTCACCGATGCGAATGAGTCGGGCGTGACGGGGATCAGTGACACGGACGGCGCGGCGGAGTTCGTGCTGGAGAACGCCGTCAACGGTACGGCGGTGGGCTTGACCGCCTTCGCGGATGACGCGGACGCCTCGGATACGGTCAGCTACACGCTGGACGATAGCGCGGGCGGCCGATTCGGGATTGATTTGAACACGGGGGTGGTCACGGTCGCGGGGGCGATCGACCGGGAATTGGCCGCGAGCTACGACATCACGGTGCGGGCGACCTCGACCGACACCAGCTTCACGACGCAGATCTTTACGATCACGGTCGGCGATTTTGACGAGTACGATGTCCTCACGGTGACCGACAGCGATCCGGCGGTCGACACGGTGGCGGAGGACGCGACGATCGGCGCCTCGGTCGGGATCACGGCCGCGGCCAGCGATGGAGACGCGACGACCAACGCGATCACCTACACGCTGGACAACAGCGCCGGCGGCCGGTTCGCGATCAACGGCTCAAGCGGCGTTGTGACGGTCAATGCGGCCCTCGATTTCGAAACGTCGTCGAGCCACAACATCATCGTCCGGGCGACGTCGGCGGATGGCTCGTCCGCGACCCAAGGGTTCACGATCAGCGTCACCGATGTGAATGAGTCGGGCGTGACGGGGATCAGCGACACGGACGGCGCGGCGGAGTTCGTGCTGGAGAACGCCGTCAACGGCACGGCGGTGGGCTTGACCGCCTTCGCGGATGACGCGGACGCCTCGGATACGGTCAGCTACACGCTGGACGATAGCGCGGGCGGCCGATTCGGGATTGATTTGAACACGGGGGTGGTCACGGTCGCGGGGGCGATCGACCGGGAATTGGCCGCGAGCTACGACATCACGGTGCGGGCGACCTCGACCGACACCAGCTTCACGACGCAGATCTTTACGATCACGGTCGGCGATTTTGACGAGTACGATGTCCTCACGGTGACCGACAGCGATCCGGCGGTCGACACGGTGGCGGAGGACGCGACGATCGGCGCCACGGTCGGGATCACGGCCGCGGCCAGCGATGGAGACGCGACGACCAACGCGATCACCTACACGCTGGACAACAGCGCCGGCGGCCGGTTCGCGATCAACGGCTCAAGCGGCGTTGTGACGGTCAATGCGGCCCTCGATTTCGAAACGTCGTCGAGCCACAACATCATCGTCCGGGCGACGTCGGCGGATGGCTCGTCCGCGACCCAAGGGTTCACGATCAGCGTCACCGATGTGAATGAGTCGGGCGTGACGGGGATCAGCGACACGGACGGCGCGGCGGAGTTCGTGCTGGAGAACGCCGTCAACGGCACGGCGGTGGGCTTGACCGCCTTCGCGGATGACGCGGACGCCTCGGATACGGTCAGCTACACGCTGGACGATAGCGCGGGCGGCCGATTCGGGATTGATTTGAACACGGGGGTGGTCACGGTCGCGGGGGCGATCGACCGGGAATTGGCCGCGAGCTACGACATCACGGTGCGGGCGACCTCGACCGACACCAGCTTCACGACGCAGATCTTTACGATCACGGTCGGCGATTTTGACGAGTACGATGTCCTCACGGTGAGCGACAGCGATCCGGCGGTCGACACGGTGGCGGAGGACGCGACGATCGGCGCCACGGTCGGGATCACGGCCGCGGCCAGCGATGGAGACGCGACGACCAACGCGATCACCTACACGCTGGACAACAGCGCCGGCGGCCGGTTCGCGATCAACGGCTCAAGCGGCGTTGTGACGGTCAATGCGGCCCTCGATTTCGAAACGTCGTCGAGCCACAACATCATCGTCCGGGCGACGTCGGCGGATGGCTCGTCCGCGACCCAAGGGTTCACGATCAGCGTCACCGATGTGAATGAGTCGGGCGTGACGGGGATCAGCGACACGGACGGCGCGGCGGAGTTCGTGCTGGAGAACGCCGTCAACGGCACGGCGGTGGGCTTGACCGCCTTCGCGGATGACGCGGACGCCTCGGATACGGTCAGCTACACGCTGGACGATAGCGCGGGCGGCCGATTCGGGATTGATTTGAACACGGGGGTGGTCACGGTCGCGGGGGCGATCGACCGGGAATTGGCCGCGAGCTACGACATCACGGTGCGGGCGACCTCGACCGACACCAGCTTCACGACGCGGATCTTTACGATCACGGTCGGCGATTTTGACGAGTACGATGTGGGCCCTGTGACGGATAGCGATGGGACCGCGAATTCGGTATCCGAAAACGCGGCAAACGGAACGGTGGTTGGCGTGACGGCGCTGGCTGCCGACGCGGACGCAACGACCAACCTCATTGCCTACTCCCTGGATGACAACGCCGGCGGCCGGTTTGCCATCGATGTTGCGACCGGAGTCGTGACAGTCGCCAACGGCGCCCTGTTGGACTACGAGATGTCCGCCTCTCACAGCATTGTGGTGCGTGCGACAAGTTCCGACACGTCGTTTAAAATTCAGCCGTTTACGATTGCGGTGACGGACCAAAACGAGTCACCGACGATCACGCCTATCGCAGATCAGACGATTTTTGAAGACGGCGCCACGGGGCAATTGAGCTTCTCGATCGGCGATCCCGAAACTGCGGCAAGTTTCTTGATGGTCATGGCGTCGTCGAGCAATCAGGCGGTGGTTCCGAATTCGAATCTAACTGTCGGCGGAACGGCCGCTAATCGGACGATCGTGGTCGCGCCCTCTCCCGAAAGCCATGGCGGGCCGATCACCATTACGGTCGTGGTCAGCGACGGGATCCGGCAAACGTCCACGTCGTTTCAAGTGGTCGTGTATTCGGTGAATGATCCGCCGGTGGCGATGGGCGATTCCTATTCGGTCGACGTGAACGGTTCCCTGGTTGTTTCGGGTAGCGGTCTGCTGTTGAACGATGTGGACCGTGACGGAGATGCGTTGAACGTCGTTCTGGTAAGGGGTCCACTCCATGGAACGCTGGTGCTTTCTCCCGACGGTTCGTTTCGATACCAGCCCGATGCTGAATTCAAAGGCACCGACACGTTTGACTATCGGGTCAACGACGGGACGATTGATAGCAACGTGGCGACGGCGACGATCACGGTCAGCGCTTTGGTTGCACCGGCACCCGTTTCCGATTCTGGCAGCGCCGATCCACCTTCCGTAGATGAAACCGAGCCGACCGACGACGAGACGCCTGTACCGATCAGCGGGATGCCCCCCGAATCGAATCTTCCACTCCATGCTCCCACGGCCACCCGGGCGGTGGTTGTGCCCACCGATGACTCGACTGTCTCTTCGCCGGCGCCCGTATTCAAAGTCGAATTCGCGTCCGATGCGGCCGATCCCGCCACGGGCCCGGAAACCTTCCTGAGTCGCGACTCGATCGACTCCGTGGACGAAACACGCACCGACCGTGTCGTTCCAATCGGACAGGGATCGACCGCTGCGTATGCCGAGCGACTGCAGATCATCAGTCGGCCGAGCCCTCTCTGGCAGGAACTGGATTCGCTCAAAGATTCCACGAATCATCGATTATTCGCGGAAAGTATTATCGTGGGATCCATCGGCGGAGTCACGTCCAGTTTGACCGTGGGCTACGTCGTGTGGATGCTGCGGGGCGGCGTATTGTTGTCCAGTCTGTTAGCGCAAATGCCCGCCTGGAAGTTTCTCGATCCAATCGTGATCCTGACTGCGATCGAAGAGGATGACGGCGATCCCGACGACGATGACTCGATTGAGGCGATCCTGGAGGGCCGTGTCGAGGCGAACGCCGAGCCGGAGTTGTCAGACGGCGACTCAATCGCGGCGGATTCGAGCAGGGAAGGTCGAACGACCCTCTGATCGACGAGTATTGGAAGAATCATTACATCATGTTCCGCTTTCCGAAAATTCAGTTCTCGGCAAGAAACCGCATGTCGGTCTCGCTGATCGGTATCGTGGCGAGCGCGCTTCTGGTGGCCAAGCCGCTCGGGCTGATGCCGGACCGCGTGGCCGCGACGATGTTTGGTCGCCAACAGCTCTGCGAGGCGACCGCCCTGAGTGGTTCGGCCCTGTTGGTCGCTGG
The DNA here is from genome assembly GCA_963826795.1 of uncultured Planctomycetales bacterium. Classification (GTDB taxonomy): domain Bacteria; phylum Planctomycetota; class Planctomycetia; order Pirellulales; family Pirellulaceae; genus CAWGYT01. The sequence goes on from CAWGYT010000011.1 coordinate 98,618, forward strand.
CGACGGGACAACCGGATTCGAAGCCGTGCTGGAAGGTATCGTGCGACGCAATCCTGAGGTTCGGTCGGTTGGGTTGCGGACCCAAGAGGGCGAATTGGTCGTGCAGGTCGGACCTCATTCGACACTCTGGGAGCTGCCCGAGGGTGTGGAATCGAACGAGCGATTCATGTACGTGCCGCTTTATGACGGGAAAGAACGCTGGGGACGACTGGAATGGTGCTTCACACCCGTCGCCGGCCAGGGTCCAATCGCGGTCCTAGGCTCGGACCTCGCGCTCTTGCTTGGCTTTATCTGCCTTGTCTGCTTCTTTCTGTTTCGCTTCTTTTTGCGTCGGATGCTGAAACAGCTTGATCCTTCGGGCGCCGTCCCAAAACGTGTTCGCGAAGCTCTGGATAACTTGGCTGAAGGACTCCTGATCGTCGATCTCAAGGACACCATCCTGATGGCCAACCAATCCTTCTCCACCGTGGTCGGGATGGATCCGGAAGGCCTCGTGGGGCGACGGGTGTCTGGATTGCCTTGGGTTGGCGATGCGGCCAACCCTGCGGAAAGTGACTTTCCTTGGCGACGGGCGATTGAAGTCGGGCGACCGATGTCGAACGTGTCGATGCAGATCGATGACTCGACCGGGACGCGGCGGACGTTTTCCGTCAACTCGTCGCCACTGCTGGGGCATGAAGGAAAATACCGGGGCGTGATGGTGACGTTTGATGATATCACGGTCCTGGAAGAGCACAAAGTTGAGCTGCGGAATGCCAAGGATGCGGCAGTCAGTGCGAACCAGGCGAAGAGCGAGTTCCTGGCGAACATGAGTCATGAAATTCGCACGCCCATGAACGCGATCATGGGTTTCACGGATGTCCTGCGACGAGGGCTGGAAGATGATCAACAGAAGCGTCTCGAATATCTCGATACGATCCACTCCAGCAGCAACCACCTGCTCGAGTTGATCAACGATATTCTCGACTTGTCGAAGATTGAAGCTGGCAAGCTCGAGCTCGAGATTGCTTCCTGCTCGCCTTGCCACATTATGGCCGAGGTCATCAACGTGTTGCGGGTGCGCGCACAGCAACAAGGGATCAACTTGAGCTGGATGGTCGCCGGACGGATTCCCGAGACGATTCAAGCGGACCCCACTCGCCTCCGTCAGATCCTCATGAACGTGGTTGGGAACGCGATCAAATTTACTCCCGAAGGGCAAGTGACCCTCACCTGCCAGATGGATCGATCGGATCCGCAGGAATTCATCCAATTTTGTATCGTCGACACGGGCATCGGCATGTCCCCCGAACAAGTGGGCCGCATCTTTCAGCCTTTCCAGCAAGCCGATAGCTCGACCACGCGCAAGTTCGGTGGCACGGGACTGGGATTGTCGATCAGCAAACGCTTTGCCGAGGCGATGGGAGGGCAAATTGAGGTGACCAGTCAGCCGGGAATAGGGAGTACGTTTACGGTGTCGATTTGTGCAGGCAACTTGAAAGGAATACGCATGATTGACGGTCAAGAGGCGAAGGGTATCACCAGCGCGAGAGTGGATTCCGGCCAGCAGCGTGCTTTGCCGCGAATCCGGCCTTCGCGAATTCTGATCGCGGACGACGGAGAAACGAATCGCCAGCTGATTTCGCTGGTCCTCGGAAAACTCGGGCTGGACGTTGTTGAGGCGGAGAACGGCCGGGAAGCGGTCGACCTTGCCTGCTCAGGATCCGTGGATCTAATTCTGCTGGATATGCAGATGCCCGTGATGGACGGCTATGCGGCTGCAGGGGCGCTGCGCGAAGCCGGGCTGGCAACTCCGATCGTCGCCCTAACTGCTAACGCCATGCAGGGGGATGCGGACAAGTGCCTCGCGGCCGGATGCAACTACTTTTTACCCAAGCCGATCGACTTGGATGCACTGACCGAGTTGCTCGCGAAGGTTCTTGGCCAGGCGGAAGACGTTTTGAATGAAGACGATGCGGATACAACGATCAGCGGGCCCACGTCTGAGCTCGAATCGGAGCAAAGTGACCGTGACCAAGCTCAGACACCGATTTATTCGTCACTTCCCGTGGGAGATCCCGCGTTCCGTTCGATTGTCGAGCGATTCATTGAGGGCTTACCCATCAAACTGGAAGCGATGTGCTCCGCCTGGGAGCAACGCGACTACGATCAGTTGGCTGATTTAGCCCATTGGCTCAAGGGAGCGGGCGGAACCGTAGGATTTGCGGCGTTTACGGAACCCGCTCGGTGTCTCGAACGCGCCGCGAGGGAACAAGCGGAAGTTCAGATCGGCTCGACGCTCGACGACCTCATTGAACTAGCCGGCGCGATCACGGCGGATCCGCCGGTCGAAGCAGCAGCCGCTCATCAGGGCAGGCGACCTGGATGAGGACTGCCGTCCGAAGTCGCCCGAACGGGGGAAGCCCGAAGCGGTTTCCGAGCTAGGTTTGGAGTGGACATCAAGATGCTGTTGAATGCAGGATTTAGGGTAAAACGAGTACTGTCCCAATGAGCGTACAGCCAGACAACACGACGCTGATCACCGCTTGCGGAGCGGAGGAATCCGACGCGTTCTCACCTGAATCCGTCGTGCAACAAGCGATTGAGTTGCGTGACAAGCTAAAGGCGATGGCGACCGCCAGGTCCAGTGGGTTACGAGCGGCACCTCAGCCGGATTCCTCGCCAGTCTCGCCTCCGTCGCCCGCGCGACCCGTGCCGTCGCCAAAGGAGCTGCAAAGCGTCCCTTACACGCCTGGCTCTGAGAGTGTCGCTCACGGCTCGCGAATGGCGACGTTAAGCTCGCAAATCAAGTCGTCGGTCATTATGGTCGTCGACGACGAAGAGTTGAACATCCTCACGGTTTGCAACTATCTCAAGAAAGAGGGGTATCACTCGTTCGTGCCCACCACCGACAGCCGCGAAGCGCTCAAGTTGATCCGGGAAAAGAAGCCGGACTGCCTGCTGCTGGATATCAAGATGCCGAACGTCAGCGGCCTGGATATTCTCCGCACCAAGGCCTTCGACCCGACGCTGGAACAAATTCCCACGATCATCCTTACGGCCTCTACGGATCCGCACGTCAAGAAGCAGGCGCTCGATTTAGGAGCGGCCGATTTTCTCACCAAACCGGTTGATCCCAACGAATTAATTCCGCGAGTCAGGAACGTCCTTCTCGTCAGATCGCACATTAGCCACGTCGAAGATGAAGCCGCCCGGTTGGAAGACCTTGTTCGACGTCGCACGGCGGAGCTCTACCAGTCGCGTCAACAACTCATTCTGAGCCTGGCGAGGGCTGCTGAGCATCGAGATAACGAGACCAGCAATCATGTCATTCGCGTCGGGCGCTACGCGGGACTCATTGCCCGCGAGCTTGGTTGGTGTGAAGACAAGGCACAGATGCTCGAACAGGCAGCGCAGCTCCATGACGTGGGAAAAATAGGAATTCCAGACGCCATTTTGTTCAAGCCCGGGACACTCGAACCTCAGGAGTTCGAGTTCATCAAGAAGCATTGTGCAATTGGAAAGGAAATTATCGAGCCCTTGTCGGAACGCGAGTTTGAAATCTTCAAGAGCCACACGCGACTTGGAGCGGACATCGTACACATGCGAAGCTCTCCGATGTTGTTGATGGCGTCGCGTATCGCACAAACACACCACGAACGATGGGATGGGACCGGTTATCCCTTGGGGTTGGCCGGGACCGATATCCCGATCGAAGGTCGCATCACGTCCGTCGCGGACGTCTACGACGCGCTCTCGACAGAACGTCCATACAAGAAGGCGTTTCCGCGTCCCAAGTGCTTCGAGATTCTGGAAGAAGGTCGAGGCACGCAATTCGATGCTCAAGTGCTGGACGCCTTTTTCACTCGTTCCAAGGAGATCATCGAGGTTCAGATGAAGTTCATGGACCGGTATACACCCGCTGTCGCACGTACCTGACGGGAGGACAAATAACGGGAGGGCGAACGACGGGAGGACGAGCAACGGGAGGGCGAGGCTCCTGCCGAGCCGTTTGCGACACCGAATCACGTGCGGCTCGGCAGGAGCCTCGCCCTCCCGTTATTTGTCCTCCCGTTGCTCGCCCTCCCGTTGCTCACTCCCGCTTTGATCGTCCCCCGCGCCAGGCCACCGAATTTCCCGCTGTCGACCTACTTCGAATGTGTCATCATGAGTTTGCGAAATCTCGTCCTGCTGGCCCGGCTGACGGCCGCTGAGGCGCTTTACGCGGCGCATGGCGCCGTCAACTCGCCATCCACCGGCGCGACACAGCCGTGCCAATTGGCAGCCCTGGAAGACCGGGTGCTCTTTAGCGCCACGGCCGCTCCGCCGCCCGATGCCGATCTGGCGGCTGTCACTCAATCGTCGCAGTTCCAGAACCTGGTTGAGCAAGCCACGGCTGACAGTCCCCCGTCATCGGAACAGGTCGGCGAGGCTGCCGGTGAAGAAGCGACCGGGCAATCGGCGCCGGCCGACCCTGTGAAACCGGCCAATTCGCTCCAGGAGACCGACGCACCTGACGTCGCGAGCAACGCCGAGACGCGAAGCCAGGAACTGGTGTTCGTCGACAGGGGTGTCGAGAACTACGAGCAACTACTGGGCGACCTGTTGGCATATGACGATCCGGTGCGCGATCTGCAGGTCGTGCTGTTGTCCGCCGAGCGGGACGGCATCGAGCAGATCACCGAGGCACTTGCCGGGCGGATCGATCTGGACGCCGTTCATTTTGTGTCGCACGGGACCGACCGGGCCGTGAAGCTCGGCGCCACGTGGTTGTCACTTGACAATCTCGACGCGTACGCCGGAGACATTGCCGCCTGGGCCAACGTGCTGAGCAGTGAGGCCAATCTCTTGTTCTACGGCTGCGATCTGGCCAGCAGTGAAAGTGGCCTTCTGCTGCTCGACGGTTTCCAAGCGCTCACGGCGCCGCCGCGCAGATGTCGCTGGCGGGAGATCCGCTGGCCGAGCCCGTCGCGGTCGCGCTGCTGACCGAGCCCGTCTTGGGAACGAATGTCGACATCGGTCCGGGCCAGCTGGACGCCTATCTGTTGACGCCGCTGGCTTTCGAAGCGAACCTCGGGCAGACAGACACCACGGTCGACTTCATGGCTCGCGGCAGCGGCTACGCCGTATTCCTGACGGACGGTGATGCCGTGCTGAAACTGGATGGAGGCGACTTGGATTATGTCGTGCGTCTGAATCTACTTTCAGCCCGCTCCGGTGCCGTTTCCACCGGGGAAGAGTTGCTGGCGGGACGCTCGAACTACTTCCTCGGCGGCGACTCGAGCCAGTGGGTAACGGATGTTGAGAACTTTGCCGCCGTCCGGTACGAAGACATCTACGACGGAATCGATGTTCGGTATTACGGCACGAATCAGCGTCAGTTGGAATATGACTTCATCCTCGCTGCAGGCGCAGACCCAGGCCAGATCCGGCTCGATTTTGAGGCGCGCTAGCGACCTTTATCGATACGAACGGAGAGCTAGTCATCGTGCTGGACACGGACGGTAATGCAGTTCGATTTCAGGCACCGGTGTCTTACCAAGAGGGCGCGAGCGGCCGCGAGGGCGTTCGCAGCCGGTACGTCGAGCAAGCCGATGGTTCGATCGGTTTCGAGCTCGGAGGCTACGATCACAGTCGTGAGCTGGTGATCGACCCGATTCTTAGTTATGTCGCATTCCTGGGCGGCACCGGCTACGACTCCGGCGATTCCATCGCGGTCGACAGCGCCGGCAACGTGTACCTCACGGGGTACACTCGATCCGCGGATTTTCCCACGACCCCCGGACCTCTCGATGGCACTTACGCTGGCGACGGCGTCACACAGGGCGATATGTTCGTTTCGAAGCTGAGCGTTGATGGGACGTCGCTGGTCTTTTCCACGTTCATCGGTGGTTCGGCTGACGATCGTGGGACGGGGATCGAAGTCGATGGCTCCGGCAACATCTATGTGTCGGGATGGTCCAATTCAAGCGACCTGCCTACTGTCAACGCCTACCAGTCGTCCATGAATGGTGCCGGCGATGCCGTCGTCCTGAAGCTCAGCGCCGCTGGCAACTCATTGCTTTACTCGAGCTATTTCGGCGGTGGCCACGGCACGAGTGCGGAGGTTACGTATGACGTCGCACTCGATTCTGCAAACAATGCGCTGATCGTAGGCTCGACGCAGTCAACGGATCTGCCGCTGAAGAATGGTTACGACAACACGTTTGGAGGGATTCAGGACGTCTTTGTAGCCAAGTTCGACCTCTCGCAGTCGGGGGTCAACTCGCTGCTCTACTCGACGTATTTCGGAGGCTCCGACAACGAATGGGCGAATAGCATTGCAGTGGATTCGACCGGACGCTTCTCCATCGCTGGATACACGCTTTCCAACGACTTGCCGATCGTCAATGGTTACGATGCGACCTACGGCAGTGGTGGAGACGCATTCATCGCGACATTCGATAGCAGCGGTGTCTCACTGCTCTATTCGACCTATCTCGGCGGAACGGCCCTGGACGATGTACAAGCCGTGGCGGTGGACAGCACAGGCAACGTCTATGTGGGTGGTCGAACCCAAGGCGGTTTTCCCACCACGGTCGGCGCCTTTGACACGACGATGGCTGGCTCGAACGATGGATACATTGCCAAGATCGATCCGACCCAGAATGGCGCGGCTTCGTTGATCTATTCGACCTATCTGGGCGGTTCAGGGTTCGATTACGTGATTGGCCTGGATGTGGATGATACGGGCGTTGTATATATCACCGGATTTGCTAATTCCGCAGATTTTCCAACGACGATCGACGGCGCCGATCAAAATCTGACCGGCTCGAACGACGGATTCTTCGCGACGCTGAATGCTGCCGGCACAAGCCTTACTTATTCCACATTCCTGGGGGGCAGCGGCCAGGATCGCGGTCTGGACGTTGTCTACAGCGCCGACTCGGGGGCCGCGTACGTCACGGGCTACGTGGGTGCGACCGATTGGCCGGGAACGCCGACGGCGACGCATTTCGGCCCCGAAGGGGGAACCGACGCGTTCGTTGCAAAGTTTTCGTTTAACCAGGCACCGACAATCACCAATGGATTTGCATTTGGCTTGCCAGGAACCGACGAGGATTCTGCTTCGCCAGGAACAGCGGTCAGCGCGATTGTTAATGCCGCGGGATGGAGTGATGCCGATGTCGGCGCGGTTCGCGGCATGGCGATTACCTCAGCGACGGGCGGCGGCACCTGGGAGTATTCAACCGATGCCGTGTCCTGGAATGCCTTCGGCGCCGTTTCTGCAACCAACGCGTTACTGCTGAGCGAAACCACTCAGGTCCGCTACATCGGCGACGGTATTAGTGGCGAAACCGCAAGCTTTGATTTTCGCGCCTGGGACACTACGTCGGGAGCCGTTTCCACGAACGCAACGCCCGCCTACGCCAATCCAGGTGTTGGCGGTGGCTCGTCGGCGTTCTCCCTTGAATCGGCGGTTGCAAATCTCACGGTCACCAGCCTGAACGATGCGCCGGTCAACACCGTGCCGGGAACCGCGGCTACTCCGTTTAATACGCCGCTTACATTTACGGGTGTGGACACGATCTCCGTGGACGACGTCGACGCCGGATCGAACCCCCTCGAGGTGACGCTGACGGCCACGAACGGCACGTTGACATTGGGAAGTACCCTGGGCTTAAGCTTCTCGATCGGCACTGGCACAGCCGACCCAGTGATGGCTTTTTATGGAACGCTAGGCAACATCAACGCAGCGCTGGCCAGTGCCAGTTTTACGCCGACGACAGACTATTCTGGCGCGGCAACGGTTCAGATCACGACGACTGACACGGCTGGACGATCCGTTGGCAACGCGACGGTATTCGGCTCGAGTACTTCATTCGGAAGCTTCGACAAGAAGCAGATCGCCACGCAGGTAAATGTTGCCACGGACGGCACGGTCACCAGCATCACGGCGTTCCTTGTCAACAACAAAGCCAATACGGTGCAATATGGAATCTACTCAGATGCGTCCGGCGAGCCGGGGACGCTTCTGGCAGCGGCGAGTACGACGCTTCCAAAGGACTTGGGTGGCAGTTGGTACTCACTCGAATTGCCGAGCACTGCAGTGAGTGCCGGGAATTATTGGATCGCGCTCGATGTTGGGAAGGAAGGAGCCTTCTTCTACAACTCCACCGGTGGCAACACGAGATTCAGCAACTACGACCCCTTCGGCGGACTCTCGAGTCCAAACTGGACAGGGACGTACGCCAGTAATAGTCAGTCGCTATCTGTTTATCTGAGCTTCACGGCAGACGGTGATACGCCTCTGGGCGACACCGATACAGTCAATATTACGGTTGGCCCAAACACGGCGCCGTTGCTCAGTGGCGCCAACAATCTGACGCCGATTGACGAAGATCCCACCGCGAATCCCGGCACTTTAGTATCGGCACTTATCGCCGGTCACGTGACCGACCCAGATAATGGTGCCGTATCCGGAATCGCGGTGACATCTGTAGACAATACGAACGGAACCTGGGAATACTCAATCAACGGAGGCGGCACCTGGCTCGCGTTCGGGTTTCCCGGCACAGACACCGCCCGGCTGCTGGCTGCGGATGCCAACAGCCTCGTGCGATTCGTTCCAAATGCCAATTGGAATGGCACAGTAAACAATGGGATCACCTTTCGCGCCTGGGACCAGACCAGCGGAAGTAATGGTGGTCTGGCCGATACTCTTAACAACGGCACGACGACGGCCTTTTCTTTGGCCACTAGCTCCGCATCGCTGGTGGTCAACGCGGTCAATGATGCTCCATCGATCGGTCTCCCCTCAGGTCCGGCGAGTTTTGCGGAAAACGATCCACCCGCGGTCATCGACCTTGCGAGCACGCTATCCGATTTCGACTCGCCTGACTTCGACACGGGTACGCTAACCGTGGACTTTACGTTGGGGGGCACCTCGAATGATCGGTTGGCGATCCGCAACCAGGGACCGGGCAACGGCAACATCGCGATTGCCTCCAATGCGGTCACTTACGATTCCGGAAGTGGCCCCGTCGTGATCGGCACCTTTGCTGGCGGCACGAATGGGACCGATCCCCTCGTCGTCACGCTCAACGCCGACGCCGATGTGACCGCAGTGCAGTCGCTGATGCGGAATATCACGTTCGAAAACGTCGCCGACGACCCTTCGACCACTGCCCGCACCGTGCGCTTTGTGCTCACTGACGGCGATGGCGGAACTAGTACGGCAGCGACCAAAGTGATCAATGTGACGGCGGTGGTGGACCACGTCCTTGCGGTCGATACGACTAGCGACACCGTGGACGGTGTGACAACCAGTATCGACGCTTTGCTGGACAACCGAGGTGCGGATGGCTTCATCTCGTTGCGCGAGGCGATTCTTGCGGCCAACAACACAGCGGGCGGCGACACCATCAACTTCAACATTGCTGGAGCCGGCGTTCACACGATCTCGCTGACGTCCTCGCTCCCGACGATCACGGGGCAAGTCACGATCGACGGCTACACCCAGACCGGTGCGATGGCGAATACGATCACGACCGGTAACAACGCCGTGTTGCAGATCGAATTGAACGGCGCCGGCGCTGGCGCCGTGAATGGTCTCACCCTGGATGCGGGCAGCGACGGCAGCACCATTCGCGGACTGGTCATTAATCGGTTCGGGCTCAGCGGCATCCAACTCAACAGCGCCAACAATCTGATTGTGGGCAACTTTGTCGGCACCAACAACGCCGGAACGTCAGACCTCGGTAACACGCTGGACGGAATCACCGTCAGCGCCAACGACAATACAATCGGGACGGCCGCAGCCGCCGACCGCAACCTGATCTCCGGCAATAACGACGAGCCGATCGACGTCGATGTGGGTGTGACCGGAACCATCATCCGCGGCAACTACGTGGGAACGAATGCGGCGGGAACCGCGGCCATCGCCAACGGCACCGCCGGGAACGCGAACAGCGGTTTTCTTTTGATCGAGGGCGACAACTCGATTGTGGGTGGCGCGAATCCGGGCGAAGGCAATCTGGTGTCGGGCAGCACCCATGCCGGGATACTTCTGACCGGCACTGGCAACACGGTCCAGGGCAACCTGATCGGGACCGACGCGACTGGCACGGTTTCGCTCGCCAATCAGGGGCCGGGCGTGCTAATTGGTGAGATTCCGGGTGTGCAAAAAGGAGCCAATAACCTCATCGGCGGGACGACAGCGGGCGCGGGCAACGTCATCGCCTTCAACGCCGGCGACGGCATATCACTCGATGCGGGGGCGGGTAACGGCAATGCGTTCCTTCGCAACACGATCTGGGGGAACGCTGGGATCGGCATTGACTTGAGTGACAACGGCGTGACGCCGAACGACGTCACCCCTGGCGACGGCGACTCGGGACCGAACAATTGGCAAAACTTCCCGCTGCTGACCCGGGCGTCTTCTTACGGAGGGGATACGACGATCACCGGCACGTTCAACAGCACCGCCGGTACGACGTTTCGCATTGAATTCTTCTCGTCGCCGACGGGTGACGGAACCGGCTACGGCGAAGGTCAGACCTACCTGGGATTCGTTGACGTCGGGACCGACGGGTCCGGTGATGCGACGATCAACGCGCTACTGACGGGAGTAGCTCTCACCGAGGGGCACCAGGTCACCGCCACGGCAACTCTGCTAACTGGCGGAGTCACGCCTGCCAGCACGTCGGAGTTCGCCCAGAATGTGACTGCGGTCGTCAACGACTTCGCGCCGGTCATCACCAGCGACGGCGGCGGCGCGACCGCGGCGATCAATGTCGCCGAGAATAGCTCCGCGGTGACGATGGTCACCGGCACGGACGCCGATGTGCCCGCACAGACGCTCAGCTACGCGATCAGTGGCGGAGCGGACGCGGCGAAGTTTGCGATCGACGCCAACAGTGGCGTGTTGACGTTCCGGGACGCGCCGAACTACGAGAGTCCGACCGACAGCGATTCCGACAACGTGTACGTCGTCGAGGTCACGGCGAACGATGGCTTAGGCGGTACGGATCTGCAGATCATTAGCGTCACGGTCACGGATGTCGTTCCGGTCGCGATCGACGATGCCTACGCAGTCGATGCGGACGCCACGCTGAATGCCGACTGGTGGAACACGAACTGGACTCGCCGCCAGCAACTCACGTTCGACAACCTCGCCCAGTCCGAGACGCTCACCGACTTTCCGGTACTCGTCGTCCTCAATCCAGGCAACATTGACTATGCGCAGACTCAAGACGACGGATCGGATCTGCGTTTTTTCGCTGCCGACGGCACGCCCCTGGCGTACGAGATCGAGCATTGGAACGAGGGCGGTGAATCTTCGGTTTGGGTGAGAGTGCCGCAGATCGCGGGCAACTCGAACAGCGACAGCATCTGGATGTACTACGGCAACGCGGCCGCCGCGCCCGGCGCGGATCCGTCAGGCGTGTGGGACGGAAATTTCGTCGGAGTATGGCACCTCAACGAGGAGCAGGCCGGCACCGGCACGGCAGGTATCTACCAGGACTCGACCGCTTTCGGCAACGATGGGATCGACCGCGTCGCGGCGACAGGCCAGGAAGGCCAGGTCACCAACGGCCAGCAGTTCGGCGCGAACGACTGGATCGAGATCGGGCACGATCCCGTCCTCGACCTTACGGAGTCGATGACGATTTCGTTTTGGATCAAGCCGACGTCGAATTCGGGCACGTTCAACCGCGTCGTCGAGAAGGGACTGTGGGGTTACGGCAGCTCCTACTACTTCGGTGGAGGCAACGGCACGAACGACCTCACGTTCTATTTGAACGGCCAGGAAGTGATCGACACCACGGACAACGTGTTGACCGTGGGCGTATGGCAACACGCCGCCCTCAGCTACACCAGCAACGGCGACGGCACCGGCACCGCACGGCTTTATCTGGACGGGGTTGAGATCGCAACGGGCAACTACACCAACGGCGCCGTACCCGGCAACACGGGCCGGCTCGCCATTGGGCACGACGACCCGCTCTACGACTTCGACGGCTACGTGGATGAGGTCCAAATCTCGAACATCGATCGCAGCGCCGACTGGATCGCGGCCCACTACCAGGCGACGAAGAACCAATTCGGCGCCGAGTTCGTGCAACTCGGTGGCGAGCAGGTGGCGCCGGTCGTGGGCGGCGTAAGCGAAAACGACTTGCCGGACGGCTATCAGACAACCGTCACGAATCTCGACACCACCGGCACACTTGGCCTCGTTACGCTAAACGCGGACGGGACGTTCAGCTACGATCCGAACGGCCAGTTCGACAATCTCGCCGCCGGCAGCTCCACAACCGACACCTTCACCTACACCGTGACCGACGGCGTGACGACCTCGGCCGCCGCCACGGTGACGATCACGATCAACGGTGTCAACGACGCGCCGACACTCGGCAACGGCACTCTGGCGGCCATCCCGGAGGACACGGGCGGCCCGTTGGGAGAGTCGGTGGCGACGATCTTCATGGGTCAGTTCTCGGATGTCGACGCAGGCTGGAGCTTTGAGGGCATTGCGGTCGTCGGAAACTCGGCCGACGCGGGGACGGAGGGAACCTGGCAATATTCCACCAACGCCGGTGGCAATTGGTTCGCGATCGGCACGGTGGCCGATGACGCGACGGCACTTGCCATCAGCAGCTCGACGCTGATCCGTTTCCTGCCTGCGGCGGATTACAGCGGCGCCGCCGCCAGCATTGACAGTGCGTGGGCTCGACAACACGTACGGGGGCGGGTTCTCGACGACGGCGGGCAGCGAGACACGCGTCAACATCGACACCACGACCAGGGGCGGCACCACCGCGATTGCCGCCGCCACCGCCAACCTGTCGACGTCCATCACCGCCATCAACGATGCGCCGATACTGACGACGGGTACGGTCAGCCATCTGAATGTGAGCGAAGATTCGGGGCTCACGTCGCTTGGCTTAAGCGGATTGAATTACGGTCCCGGCGGTGGCGCCGACGAAACCAGCCAGACACTGACCTACACGGTTACGGCGATTCCCGGCGTCGTCTCGGGCGATGTATTTCTGGCCGACGGTACGACGCGTGTGACGACGGGTTCATACACCTTGGCCGAAATCCGTGGCGCCCAGTTCAAGCCGGCGGCCAACTGGACCGGCACGACCGGGTTCCAATTTAATGTCACGGACTCCGGCGGTACCGCGAACGGAGGTTCAAATAACATCAGCCAGTTCGTTTTGATCACCGTCACAGCGGTGAACGACGTACCGGTCGCCACGGACCAGACGGTGAGCACGGGCGAAGATGTGCCGCTCAATTTTGCGAGCAGTGATTTTACCTTCACCGACGTGGAAGGCGACGGCCTGGTCAGTGCCCAGCTGACGAACCTGAGCCTCAACGGCGGGACGCTGACCCACTCCGGCGGGACAGCGGTCAACAACGGGGACACGCTGACTGCGGCGCAGCTGGACACGCTGGTCTACACGCCGCCGGCGAACCAGAACGGCCTCGCGTTTGCCTCGTTCGACTTCCGTGTCAACGACAGCGGCAGCGGGACGGTCGCGGCCACGATGACGATTGACGTGACCGCGGTCAACGATGTGCCCGTCGCTACGAATCAGACGGTGAGCACCAGCGAAGACACCCCCCTGAACTTTGCCCGTGGCGACTTTACATTTACCGATGCGGAAGGCGATGCGCTGGTCAGCCCAGCTGACGAACCTGAACCTTAACGGGGGCACGCTCACTCATTCCGGTGGAACAGCGGCCAACAACGGGGACACGCTGACTGCGGCGCAGCTGGACACGCTGGTCTACACGCCCCCGGCGAACCAGAACGGCCTCGCGTTCGCCACCTTCGATTTCCGTGTGAACGACAGCGGTACGGGGACCACCACGGCCACGATGACGATTGACGTCACGGCCGTGAACGATCTGCCGGTCGCCACGAATAATACCGTCAGCACGAGCGAAGATGTGCCGCTCAACTTCAGCAGTGCCGCCTTTACGTTCACGGACGTGGAAGGCGATGCGCTGGTCAGCGCACAGCTGACCAACCTGAATCTCAACGGCGGCACGCTCACCCACTCGGGCGGCACCGTGGTTAGCAGCGGCGATACGCTGACTGCGGCGCAGCTGGATACACTGGTCTACACACCGCCGTCGAACCAGAACGGCCTCGCGTTTGCCTCGTTCGACTTCCGTGTCAACGACAGCGGCAGCGGGACGGTGGCGGCCACGATGACGATTGACGTGACCGCGGTCAACGATGTGCCGGTCGCCACGAACCAGACGGTGAGCACCAGCGAAGACACACCGCTGAACTTTGCCCGTGGCGACTTTACGTTCACCGATGTGGAAGGCGATGCGCTGGTCAGCGCAGCTGACGAACCTGAACCTCAACGGGGGCACGCTCACTCATTCCGGCGGGACAGCGGTCAACAACGGCGATACGCTGACTGCGGCGCAGCTGGACACGCTGGTCTACACGCCCCCGGCGAACCAGAACGGCCTCGCGTTTGCCTCGTTCGACTTCCGTGTCAACGACAGCGGCAGCGGGACGGTCGCGGCCACGATGACGATTGACGTGACCGCGGTCAACGATGTGCCGGTCGCCACGGACACAGACGGTGAGCACCAGCGAAGACACACCGCTGAATTTCGCCAGCAGTGATTTCAGCTTCAGCGATGTGGAAGGCGATGCACTGGTCAGCGCACAGCTGACGAACCTGAGCCTCAACGGCGGCACGCTCACTCACTCCGGCGGCACAGTGGTCAACAGCGGCGACACGCTGACTGCGGCGCAGCTGGATACGCTGGTCTACACGCCCCCGGCGAACCAGAACGGCCTCGCGTTCGCCTCGTTCGACTTCAGTGTCAACGACAGCGGTACGGGGACGGCCACGGCCACGATGACGATTGACGTCACGGCCGTGAACGATCTGCCGGTCGCCACGAACAATACCGTCAGCACGAGCGAAGATGTGCCGCTCAACTTCAGCAGTGCCGCCTTTACGTTCACGGACGTGGAAGGCGATGCCCTGGTCAGCGCACAGCTCACCAACCTGAATCTCAACGGGGGCACGTTGACCCACTCGGGCTGGGCCGTGGTCAACAACGGGGACACGCTGTCTGCCGCGCAGCTCAACACGCTGGTCTACACGCCGCCGGCCAACCAGAACGGGCTGGGCTTTGCCTCATTCGACTTCCGTGTCAACGACAGCGGCAGCGGGACGGTCGCGGCCACGATGACGATTGACGTGACCGCGGTCAACGATGTGCCCGTCGCCACGAACCAGACGGTGAGCACCAGCGAAGACACCCCGCTGAACTTCGCCCGTGGCGACTTCACGTTCACCGATGTGGAAGGCGATGCGCTGGTCAGCGCCAGCTGACGAACCTGAACCTCAACGGGGGCACGCTCACCCATTCCGGCGGGACAGCGGTCAACAACGGGGACACGCTGACTGCGGCGCAGCTGGATACACTGGTCTACACACCGCCGGCGAACCAGAACGGCCTCGCGTTTGCCTCGTTCGACTTCCGTGTCAACGACAGCGGCAGCGGGACGGTCGCGGCCACGATGACGATTGACGTGACCGCGGTCAACGATGTGCCGGTGGCCACGGACCAGACGGTGAGCACCAGCGAAGACGTCCCCCTCAACTTCAGCAGTGGCGACTTTACGTTTACGGACGTGGAAGGCGATGCACTGGTCAGCGCGCAGCTGACGAACCTGAATCTCAACGGGGGCACGCTCACCCACTCCGGCGGCACCGTGGTTAGCAGCGGCGATACGCTGACTGCGGCGCAGCTGGATACGCTGGTCTACACACCGCCGTCGAACCAGAACGGCCTTGCGTTCGCCACCTTCGATTTCAGTGTGAACGACAGCGGTACGGGGACCACCACCGCCACGATGACAATTGACGTCACGGCCGTGAACGATCTGCCGGTCGCCACGAACAATACGGTCAGCACGAGCGAAGATGTGCCGCTCAACTTCAGCAGTGCCGCCTTTACGTTCACGGACGTGGAAGGCGATGCCCTGGTCAGCGCACAGCTCACCAACCTGAATCTCAACGGGGGCACGCTCACCCACTCGGGCGGCACCGTGGTTAGCAGCGGCGATACGCTGACTGCGGCGCAGCTGGATACACTCGTCTACACACCGCCGTTGAACCAGAACGGCCTCGCGTTCGCCACCTTCGATTTCAGTGTGAACGACAGCGGTACGGGGACCACCACGGCCACGATGACAATTGACGTCACGGCCGTGAACGATCTGCCCGGTCGCCACGAACAATACCGTCAGCACGAGCGAAGATGTGCCGCTCAACTTCAGCAGTGCCGCCTTTACGTTCACGGACGTGGAAGGCGATGCACTGGTCAGCGCACAGCTGACCAACCTGAATCTCAACGGCGGCACGCTCACCCATTCCGGCGGCACCGTGGTTAGCAGCGGCGATACGCTGACTGCGGCGCAGCTGGATACACTGGTCTACACGCCACCGGCGAACCAGAACGGCCTCGCGTTCGCCTCGTTCGACTTCCGTGTCAACGACAGCGGTACGCGGGACGGCCACGGCCACGATGACGATTGACGTGACCGCCGTCAACGATGTGCCGGTGGCCACCGACCACACGGTGAGCACCAGCGAAGACACTCCGCTGAACTTCGCCAGCAGTGATTTCACGCTTCACCGACGTGGAAGGCGATGCACTGGTCAGCGCGCAGCTGACGAACCTGAGCCTCAACGGCGGCACGCTGACTCATTCCGGCGGGACAGCGGTCAACAACGGGGACACGCTGACTGCGGCGCAGCTGGATACGCTGGTCTACACGCCCCCGGCGAACCAGAACGGCCTCGCGTTTGCCTCGTTCGACTTCCGTGTCAACGACAGCGGCAGCGGGACGGTCGCGGCCACGATGACGATTGACGTGACCGCGGTCAACGATGTGCCGGTGGCCACGAACCACGACGGTGAGCACCAGCGAAGACGTGCCGCTCAACTTCAGCAGTGGCGACTTTACGTTCACGGACGTGGAAGGCGATGCCCTGGTCAGCGCACAGCTCACCAACCTGAATCTCAACGGGGGCACGCTCACCCACTCGGGCGGCACCGTGGTTAGCAGCGGCGATACGCTGACTGCGGCGCAGCTGGATACACTCGTCTACACACCGCCGTTGAACCAGAACGGCCTCGCGTTCGCCACCTTCGATTTCAGTGTGAACGACAGCGGTACGGGGACCACCACGGCCACGATGACAATTGACGTCACGGCCGTGAACGATCTGCCGGTCGCCACGAACAATACCGTCAGCACGAGCGAAGATGTGCCGCTCAACTTCAGCAGTGCCGCCTTTACGTTCACGGACGTGGAAGGCGATGCCCTGGTCAGCGCACAGCTGACCAACCTGAATCTCAACGGGGGCACGCTCACCCACTCGGGCGGCACCGTGGTTAGCAGCGGCGATACGCTGACTGCGGCGCAGCTGGATACACTCATCTACACACCGCCGTTGAACCAGAACGGCCTTGCGTTCGCCACCTTCGATTTCAGTGTGAACGACAGCGGTACGGGGACCACCACGGCCACGATGACAATTGACGTCACGGCCGTGAACGATCTGCCGGTCGCCACGAACAATACCGTCAGCACGAGCGAAGATGTGCCGCTCAACTTCAGCAGTGCCGCCTTTACGTTCACGGACGTGGAAGGCGATGCGCTGGTCAGCGCACAGCTGACCAACCTGAATCTCAACGGCGGCACGCTCACCCACTCGGGCGGCACCGTGGTTAGCAGCGGCGATACGCTGACTGCGGCGCAGCTGGATACACTCATCTACACACCGCCATTGAACCAGAACGGCCTCGCGTTCGCCACCTTCGATTTCAGTGTGAACGACAGCGGTACGGGGACCACCACGGCCACGATGACGATTGACGTCACGGCCGTGAACGATCTGCCGGTCGCCACGAACAATACGGTCAGCACGAGCGAAGATGTGCCGCTCAACTTCAGCAGTGCCGCCTTTACGTTCACGGACGTGGAAGGCGATGCCCTGGTCAGCGCACAGCTGACCAACCTGAATCTCAACGGCGGCACGTTGACTCATTCCGGCGGGACAGCGGTCAACAACGGGGACACGCTGACTGCGGCGCAGCTGGATACGCTGGTCTACACGCCCCCGGCGAACCAGAACGGCCTCGCGTTTGCCTCGTTCGACTTCCGTGTCAACGACAGCGGCAGCGGGACGGTCGCGGCCACGATGACGATTGACGTGACCGCGGTCAACGATGTCCCCGTCGCCACGGACCAGACGGTGAGCACCAGCGAAGACACACCGCTGAATTTCGCCAGCGGCGATTTCAGCGTTCACCGACGTGGAAGGCGATGCGCTGGTCAGCGCGCAGCTGACGAACCTGAACCTCAACGGGGGCACGCTGACTCATTCCGGTGGGACAGCGGTCAACAACGGGGACACGCTGACTGCGGCGCAGCTGGATACGCTGGTCTACACGCCGCCGGCCAACCAGAACGGCCTGGGCTTTGCCTCGTTCGACTTCCGTGTCAACGACAGCGGCAGCGGGACGGTCGCGGCCACGATGACGATTGACGTGACCGCGGTCAACGATGTGCCAGTGGCCAGCGAACAAGACGGTGAGCACCAGCGAAGACGTGCCGCTCAACTTCAGCAGTGGCGCCTTTACGTTCACGGACGTGGAAGGCGATGCACTGGTCAGCGCACAGCTGACCAACCTGAATCTCAACGGCGGCACGCTCGACCCACTCCGGCGGCACCGTGGTTAACAGCGGCGATACGCTGACTGCGGCGCAGCTGGATACGCTGGTCTACACGCCGCCGTCGAACCAGAACGGCCTCGCGTTTGCCTCGTTCGACTTCCGTGTCAACGACAGCGGCAGCGGGACGGTCGCGGCCACGATGACGATTGACGTGACCGCGGTCAACGATGTCCCGGTCGCCACGAATCAGACGGTGAGCACCAGCGAAGACACCCCCCTGAACTTTGCCCGTGGCGACTTTACGTTTACCGATGTGGAAGGCGATGCGCCTGGTCAGCGCCAGCTGACGAACCTGAATCTCAACGGGGGCACGTTGACTCATTCCGGTGGGACAGCGGTCAACAACGGGGACACGCTGACTGCGGCGCAGCTGGATACGCTGGTCTACACGCCCCCGGCGAATCAGAACGGCCTCGGGTTTGCCTCGTTCGACTTCCGTGTCAACGACAGCGGCAGCGGGACGGTCTCGGCCACGATGACGATTGACGTGATCGCGGTCAACGATGTGCCAGTGGCCAGCGACACGACGGTGAGCACGAGCGAAGATGTGCCGCTCAACTTCAGCAGTGCCGCCTTTACGTTCACGGACGTGGAAGGCGATGCCCTGGTCAGCGCACAGCTGACCAACCTGAATCTCAACGGCGGCACGCTCACCCACTCGGGCGGCACCGTGGTTAGCAGCGGCGATACGCTGACTGCGGCGCAGCTGGATACACTCATCTACACACCGCCGTTGAACCAGAACGGCCTCGCGTTCGCCACCTTCGATTTCAGTGTGAACGACAGCGGTACGGGGACCACCACGGCCACGATGACAATTGACGTCACGGCCGTGAACGATCTCCCGGTCGCCACGAACAATACCGTCAGCACGAGCGAAGATGTGCCGCTCAACTTCAGCAGTGCCGCCTTTACGTTCACGGACGTGGAAGGCGATGCGCTGGTCAGCGCACAGCTGACCAACCTGAATCTCAACGGGGGCACGCTCACCCACTCGGGCGGCACCGTGGTTAGCAGCGGCGATACGCTGACTGCGGCGCAGCTGGATACACTCATCTACACACCGCCGTTGAACCAGAACGGCCTCGCGTTTGCCTCGTTCGACTTCCGTGTGAACGACAGCGGCAGCGGGACGGTGGCGGCCACGATGACGATTGACGTGACCGCGGTCAACGATGTGCCGGTGGCCACGAACCAGTCGGTGAGCACCAGCGAAGACACCCCCCTGAACTTTGCCCGTGGCGACTTTACGTTTACCGATGTGGAAGGCGATGCGCTGGTCAGCGCACAGCTGACGAACCTGAACCTCAACGGCGGCACGCTGACTCACTCCGGCGGGACAGCGGTCAACAACGGGGACACGCTGACTGCGGCGCAGCTGGACACGCTGGTCTACACGCCGCCGGCGAACCAGAACGGGCTGGCGTTTGCCTCGTTCGACTTCCGTGTCAACGACAGCGGCAGCGGGACGGTCGCGGCCACGATGACGATTGACGTGACCGCGGTCAACGATGTCCCCGTCGCCACGAATCAGACGGTGAGCACCAGCGAAGACACCCCCCTGAACTTTGCCCGTGGCGACTTTACGTTTACCGATGTGGAAGGCGATGCGCTGGTCAGCGCACAGCTGACGAACCTGAACCTCAACGGGGGCACGCTCACTCATTCCGGCGGAACCGTGGTCAACAACGGGGACACGCTGACTGCGGCGCAGCTGGATACGCTGGTCTACACGCCGCCGGCGAACCAGAACGGCCTCGCGTTCGCCACCTTCGATTTCAGTGTGAACGACAGCGGTACGGGGACCACCACGGCCACGATGACAATTGACGTCACGGCCGTGAACGATCTGCCGGTCGCCACGAATAATACCGTCAGCACGAGCGAAGATGTGCCGCTCAACTTCAGCAGTGCCGCCTTTACGTTCACGGACGTGGAAGGCGATGCGCTGGTCAGCGCACAGCTCACCAACCTGAATCTCAACGGGGGCACGCTCACCCACTCGGGCGGCACCGTGGTTAGCAGCGGCGATACGCTGACTGCGGCGCAGCTGGATACACTCATCTACACACCGCCATTGAACCAGAACGGCCTTGCGTTCGCCACCTTCGATTTCCGTGTGAACGACAGCGGTACGGGGACCACCACGGCCACGATGACGATTGACGTGACCGCCGTGAACAATGTGCCCGTGGCCACCAACCACACGGTGAGCACCAATGAAGACACTCCGCTGAATTTCGCCAGCAGCGATTTTACCTTCACGGACGTGGAAGGGGACGCGTTAGTCAGCGCGCAGCTGACGAACCTGAGCCTCAACGGCGGCACACTGACTCATTCCGGCGGGACAGCGGTCAACAACGGGGACACGCTGACCGCGGCGCAGCTCGATACGCTCATCTACACGCCCCCGTCGAACCAGAACGGCCTCGCGTTTGCCTCGTTCGACTTCCGTGTCAACGACAGCGGCAGCGGGACGGTCGCGGCCACGATGACGATTGACGTCAATCCAATTAACGATGCGCCGGTCAATGGCGTGCCCGGACTTCAGACGACTGACGAGAACACGCCACTCGTTTTCTCCAGCGCGACGGGAAATGCGATTACCATCAGCGACGCCGACGCAGGTAGCAATCCGGTCATCGTGACACTCACCGTCACCAATGGGGTGGTGTCGCTTGGAACTCTCGCAGGACTGACCTTTACTGTGGGCGACGGCATGGCTGATGCCATGATGACGTTTGTCGGTACCTTGGCCGAAGGCAACACCGCGCTGGAAGGACTCCGATTTGATCCGAGTAGCGGATTCACGGGTCTTGCGACGATCGCCATCGCGGTCGACGACCAAGGAAACGTTGGGTTGGACGGAGCCAAGTCGGATTCGGACATGATCAACATTGCGGTCAACTCGAGCAACGAGGCTCCCGCGGCCACGCCGGATAGCTACACTGGAAGTCAATTCCAGGCGCTGACGATTCCCTCCGCCGGAGTGTTACTCAACGATGGTGATCCAGACGGAGATGGCTTGTCGGCCGTACTCATCGCCGGTCCGCTGCATGGCACGCTGGTGCTCAACTCGGACGGTTCCTTTAGCTATCTTCCGGACGGCACGTTCACCGGCAGCGACCAATTCCAGTACCGGGCGTTCGACGGCCAGCTTTCCAGCGATCCAGTGACCGTGCGGATCAGCATCGAGGAAGTCGCACCTGCTCCTGGCGGGGGCCCGAGCGATGACAATGATCCGGCGCCGGATGATGATTCAAGTGACGATCCGGTCGACTCGGACGTTCCTTCGGAAAACCTACCGTCAGTCGCCCCGCCGGATTTGGCACAAGCCGATCGGGGCGGACCGACCGTTGCTTTGACCACCAGACAACCCGACCCTTCCGAGCGACAGGGGCTCGCGGTCTTAACGCCTCCCGCTCCAGCAGACGTGGTCCTAAGCGTTGCGAACGAAGCGGGCGACGGGCTCTTCTCCCGATCGGAACGAGCTTCGGTCGGGGAACGAAGCATCCGCTTGGTGGAAAGCGCCTTCCGCTCGATTATTTCTGGGGACACGTTGACGCTGGACATTGGTGGTTGGGTTCAATCGGACAGTCGGCCGGAATGGAAAGACGAATTCGGCCTGAGGGAATTGGCGGTCGGTACCACGGCCATCGTGTCCACGACGCTTTCGGTTGGATACATCGTTTGGATGTTACGCGGTGGTTCACTGATGCTCAGCTTCATTTCAGCCATTCCCGCCTGGTGTGCCTTCGACCCCTTGCCAATTGTCGAAACGTTTGAAGAGGCGCGGCCCAAGCATGTGAGTGACGATCGGGATCGCGAGTCAGATGAAAGTCTGGCATCCATCGCCAACAAGTACTCTCCGAGCGATCAGAGAACACACAGCTCAACTTGAAACCATGATACCAAGACTGTCCGCTACCGTACGAATTGTGTTGAGCCTCGTGAGTCTCTCGACGAGTCTTGTTCTCGTTGCAGCCGTCATTGGGCTGATCCCGGACGGAACGTCGCCCGCCACGCAAGAACGCATGCGACTTTGCGAAGCGATGGCGATTCACTTCTCAACCATGGCCAAATATGCGGACGTCGACACGATGACCGCTTGTTACGAAACGGTTGTCAGCCGGAATCCGGAGATCCTTTCGCTGGGGATTCGAACCGCGGACAGCGATTTGCTTTTGAAAGTCGGTGATCACGAAGCAACTTGGAACCTGAAAGCTGGCGAGAAATCGACGGAAACTCAGATGGTGCTGCCGATTTATGCCGGCAGTAAGAATTGGGGAACGTTGGAAGTTCACTTTCACCCGCTCGTCGCGTCTGGATTCTGGCACCTGCTCTATCGCCCCGAGTTCAAGTTGGCGGCCTTTATGGCAGTCGCCACCTTGATTTCCTACTATCTCTATCTCCGCAAAGTACTTCGCCAACTCAATCCATCCAGGGTCATTCCAAGTCGCGTCCGAGAGGCGTTCAACTCGCTGTCGGAGGGTTTAGTTATCTTGGATCGGCAGGAGCGCGTCGTCCTCGTCAATCGGGCGTTCGAACAAGCGACAGGCAGGTCATCGGAGCAGCTGCTGGGGCGGTCGGTGTCGCAGATTAAGTTTGTCAGCCGTGAGGACCCGCCCACGGAGGTCTCTCCTTGGCATGAATCAATTGTGCGGGCGAGCCAAGTCAGAGGACGACTGGTGGGTCTGGACGACGCTGCGCAGCAAGAGAAAACGTTTTCGGTAAGCTGCGCACCGATTTGGGACGAACAGGGAAATAATCGAGGGGCGTTGGCCAGTTTCGAAGATGTGACGCGGCTGGAAAAGAAGAAGCAAGAACTGCTGGAACTCATCGAACATCTGCATGTTTCGGGTGAGCAGATCAAGAGGCAGAATCAGGAGCTGGAATATTTGGCGACACGGGACTCCCTCACGGGTTGTCTCAATCGGCGCGCGTTCCTGGAGCAATTTGAAACCCACTGGAATGCAGCACGCCGCTATCTTTATCCGCTGTCCGCACTGATGATTGACGTCGACCACTTTAAAATGGTTAACGATCAACACGGGCACGCGATGGGCGACGAAGTGCTGCAGCGAGTCGCCACGGCGTTACTCACGGCTTCGCGAAATTCAGACATCGTGTGTCGTTTTGGCGGAGAGGAGTTTGCCGTCTTGCTTCCGCACACCGACATCGGTCGAGCCGAGTTGGTTGCGGAGAAATATCGCGCAGCGATCGAAAGCCTGCAATTCGGCCGCCTTTCGGTGACGGCGAGCGTGGGAGTCTCGGCGCTGAGCGAGCAGCCGAACGATCCCCAAGAGCTCTTAGATCAGGCCGACAAGTGCCTCTATTTCGCCAAACGCAACGGCCGAAATCAGGTCGTGCGGTGGGACACGATGCCCCTCGATCTGGCAGGCGAGGAAGCGTCCGCGGAACGCACGGCGAAGGCCGACCTTCAACTGGACCCGTCGACGATTCCCTATCATGCGGTTGCGGCTCTCATTTCGGCGCTGGCATACCGCGACCAGGAGACCGCCGCCCATAGTCGCCGCGTGGCGGATCTGTGCGTGGCGACGGCCGAAGGACTCTTGGGTCTGAAGGAATGCTACACGCTCGAAATCGCTGCCTTGCTGCACGATATCGGGAAGATCGGTGTGCCGGATTCCATTCTCCTCAAGTCAGGGCCACTCACGCCACAAGAATGGGAGGTCATGCGCGGCCACGAAAGGATCGGCGTGGAGATTATTCGTGCTTCATTTCAATTGCCAAGCCTTTGGGAGATCGTCGAACACCACAGCACCTGGTTTGGGGGGCAAGCGGCGAAGTTGACGCGACCCACCGGGAGTAGTATTCCGATTGGAGCCCGCATTCTGGCCATCGCGGATGCGTACGACTCGATGGTCAGTGACCGCATTTATCGCCGAGGCCGCTCGCGGAGCGAGGCGGCAGCAGAGCTCCGCCAATACGCGGGAACTCAGTTCGATCCCGAACTTGTCGAGCGGTTTGTCCGGATGCTGAGCATTCGCACGAGTGAAGAGCCGCAGCTCGGGGCGACGCGCGTCTCAAGCGAGGCGGCTTTGAATATTGGGATGCAAATCGAGCGTCTGATGGACGTCCTGGATGGCCAGGACGCGGAGCAGATCCGTACCCTATCCCAGCGTCTCAGCGCGACCGCGACCAAATACGGAGCCACGGAGATTGCTGCCAAAGCTGCCGAACTGGAAGCCCATTTCCAAGAGGACTACGACTTGCTGGGTGTGATGCAGTCCGCGATGGAACTGCTCGATCTATGTCGCTCGACCCAGTACTCGTTTCTCAACGCCGAGCCCTGAACTGAACGGACTCGGCTCGCACACGCTTCACTCGCCCCTGTTCTCTGTGCCCTCTGTGCCTCGGTGGTCAAATCCAAAAGACCCCAGGCCGATGTTGTTGCGGACTAGTCCCTGGTTTACATTAGTGGCTCCGCCGACCCTCTGGTTCCCAGGAGCCCCCCGCCATGCTTACCGTTTACGATCGAGCCCACTCGAGCCATGATCGTCACGGCCTCTCGCGACGGAATTTTATCCGCATTGGCGGATTGGGCATCGCGGGACTCTCGCTGCCCCAGCTGCTCGCCGAAGAATCACGTTCGGGACAATCACGTTCGGGACAATCGCGGCACAAGTCGCTGATCCTGATCTACCTGGTTGGGGGACCACCGCATTTAGATATGTGGGACTTGAAGCCGGACGCACCGAGCGAAGTGCGGGGCGAATTTCGGCCGATCAAGACGAATGTGTCGGGCATCGAGCTGTGTGAGCATCTCCCGATGATGGCGCAGCGGATGGACCGTTTCGCGATCATACGATCGATCGTGGACGCCCAGGATGATCACCACGCGTTTCAGTGTTACACCGGACGAGATCAGCGCAAGCCGATGCCGGCGGGAGGTTGGCCGCAATTGGGATCCGCGGTGGCTCACCTGCAGGGCTCGGTGAACGCGGCGGTGCCCCCGATGGTGAGCCTTTGTTACCGGTGTTCTCACGGGCCGTACAACGAGCCCGGTCCGGGCTTTCTCGGCATCGGCAACACGGGCTTCCAGCCGCTTTCGTCCAGCCGGGAGACGATGACGCTACAGGGGATCACGACGGACCGCCTGTTGGACCGCCGCCGTTTGCTGGCCTCGGTCGATCGCTTGCGGCGAGAAGTCGATCTGCGCCGACTAGGCGGTGTCGATCGATTTACGGACCAGGCGATGGGAATTCTCACCTCGTCCAAACTGGCCGACGCGCTCGACCTGTCGAAGGAAGATCCGCGACTTGTGGCGCGGTATGGAACGGGCGATCCGACGATCTTCATGGACGATAACGGAGCCCCTCGGGTGCCTCAGAATTTCCTCCTGGCGCGGCGGCTGGTCGAGGCAGGGGCACGGGTCGTAACCGTCGCCTACAGCAAATGGGATTGGCACGGGGGACCCAACAATTCGATCTTTAAACGACAGCGCGAGGATCTGCCGGTTTTCGATCAGGCGATTACGGCGCTGATCGACGACTTGCACGACCGCGGCCTCGACAAAGACGTCACGGTGATCGCCTGGGGTGAGTTTGGGCGTACGCCGGTGATCAACGCGGGCGCAGGCCGTGATCACTGGCCTCGCGTGTCGGGCGCCATTCTCGCGGGCGGTGGACTTCGCACCGGACAGGTGATCGGGGCCACGGATCGCTTGGGTGGCGAGGCGATCGACCGCCCGGTCTCGTTCGGCGATGTGTTCGCAACGCTCTATCACCGCTTGGGCATCGACGTCGGCCGGGCGACCCTCACCGATCTCAACGGTCGCCCTCAGTACCTGGTTGATCCGGCCGCCAAGCCGATCGACGAATTGATTTAGATTGCGCTTTGGACCGCGGTTGGCAGGAGACCCTTGAGATGCGCTTGTTCAACGTGTGGCTCGTCCTGTTATCGCTCGCTTCGTTCGCCACGGCCGGCGATGAGCTGTACCAGCTCGGTGAAGACTCGCTGCGGCACGAAGGCATCCCCCAGGGCGCGGTGACGGAGCACGTCTGGAAAAGCCAGGTGTTTCCCGGCACGATCCGCCGGTACTGGGTGTATGTACCGGCGCAGTACGAGGCGTCGCAGCCCGCGTCGGTCATGGTTTTTCAAGACGGGCACGCCTACGTGGACGAAGCGGGACAGTTCCGCGTCCCGGTCGTGTTTGATAACTTGATTCACGCGGGTGACATGCCGGTGGTTATCGGGATCTTCATTGATCCGGGGCACAAAGCCGAGCAGTTACCGGAAAAGCCCGGCTGGCAACCGGCTCCGGCAAATCGCAGTTTCGAATACGACACGCTGTCCGATCAGTATGCTCGTTTCTTATTGGACGAGATCTTGCCCGAGGTTGGCAAACAATATTCGCTGACCGACGACCCGGATCGGCGGGCGATCGGCGGGATCAGTTCGGGCGGGATTTGCGCCTGGACGGTTGGCTGGGAACGCCCCGATGCCTTTCGCAAGGTGCTGAGTCACGTCGGCAGCTTCGTGAACATCCGCGGCGGGCACGTCTATCCCGCCTTAATTCGCAAGACCGAACGAAAGCCGATTCGCGTCTTTCTCCAGGACGGATCCGGTGACCTGGACAATCAACACGGCAACTGGCCGCTGGCGAACCAGCAAATGGCGGCCGCGCTCAAGTTCGCCGGCTACGATTATCGGTTCGTGTTTGGCGAAGGGGCTCATAACGGGATTCACGGCGGCGCGATTCTGCCGGACTCGCTACGATGGCTGTGGCGGGACGAGGGGTAGGGAAACATGAAGCGGCTCTGATGGACGCTATCTTTCGGACGCGTGGCCTGACGAAAGTCTACCGGATGGGTGAAGTCGACGTGCAGGCCTTGCGCGGCATCGACCTTGACTTGTTTCCGGGCGAGTTAGTCGTAATTCTCGGTCCGTCGGGAAGTGGGAAATCGACGCTGCTAAATATCCTAGGCGGACTCGATGTGCCCACTTGTGGCGCCGTTCAGTTTCGTGATCACAATCTCACATCTGCCGACGAAGAAGAGTTGACGCGGTATCGGCGGGAGCACGTCGGCTTTGTGTTTCAGTTCTATAACCTCATTGCCGGCCTGACGGCGCGAGAGAACGTCGCGCTGGTTACGGAGATTTCGGCCGATCCGCTCGATCCGGATGAGGCGTTGCGGCTGGTCGGGCTGTCCGAGCGGAGCGACCACTATCCGGCGCAGCTTTCTGGTGGCGAGCAGCAACGGGTGGCCATTGCGCGGGCAATTGTCAAGCGACCTGACGTGTTGCTCTGCGACGAACCGACGGGTGCCCTCGACGTGAAAACAGGTGTCGTCGTGCTGGCAGCTCTTGAGGATATCAACCGGTCCCTGCGAACGCTGACGGTCATGATCACCCACAACGCGACGATTGCAAATATGGCGGATCGCGTGGTTCGTCTCTCGGATGGGCAGATTGCCAGCATGGAGCGCAACCAAACCAAATCTTCACCGCACGAACTCGTTTGGTAGCCATGCGACCTTTAGACCGCAAGCTGATTGTTGATCTGAGACGCATGTGGAGGCAATCGCTGGCGATCTGCACGGTGTTGGCGTGCGGCATCGGGACGTACGTCATGTCTTCAAGTACCATCCGGTCGCTCGAGGTGACCTGTGAACGCTACTATCGGGACTATCGGTTTTCCGACATCTTTGTTTCGCTGAAGCGTGCACCCAACTCGCTGGCCGAGCGGTTGCGCGAGATCCCTGGAGTTGCGCGAGTCCAGACGCGCGTCGTGCATGACGTCATTCTCGACATTCCGGACATGATTGAACCAGCCACGTGTCGGTTGATCTCCCTGCCGGATCATGTTGAGACCAGCTTGAATGCCGTGCATTTGCGGCGCGGACGACTGCCGAATCCTGTTCAGCGTGGCGAGGTGTTGGCAAGCGAGATGTTTGCGGAGGCCCACGGCCTTCGTCCCGGCGATTCGGTCAGGGCGATTATGGGCGGACGCGAACAAGACCTGTGGATCGTCGGGATCGGGATGTCGCCCGAATATATTTACGCGGTGCAGCCCGGCCAAATGCTTCCCGATAACCGCCACTTCGGTATTTTGTGGATGCCCGATCGGCAAATTGCGGCGGCGTTCAACATGGAAGGAGCGTTTAACGACGCGGCCTTGCAGTTGATGTCCCGCGCAACTGTCCCCGACGTGATCGCTCGAGTCGATCGCGTCACGGAACCATACGGCGGGCTGGGGGCCTACACTCGCGCCGATCAGGTTTCCCATCGACGCGTTGCCGACGAGGTGAATCAATTGAACGGGATGGCGTACGTTTCCCCGACGATCTTCCTGTTGGTCGCCGCGTTCTTGTTCAATCTCGTCTTCTCCCGAATGGTCCATCATCAGCAAGAGGAAATTGCGACGCTACGCGCTTTTGGATTTCGCCCGGGCGAAATTGGGATGCACTACGTCAAGCTGCTCTTGACCCTGGTAAGCGTGGGACTCTTCCTGGGAGTTGGCACGGGAATTTATCTGGCCCAAGGCATGATCGCCCTGTATGGCAAGTTCTTTCGTTTCCCGGTGCTGTACTACGAAGTTGCCTGGGACAAGGTGCCCGTTGCGGCCGGTTTGAGTCTGGCCGTTGGCCTGCTCGGAGGTTTCGCGGCCGTTCACCGCGCCATGCGTTTGCCACCCGCCGTGGCAATGCGACCCGAGGCGCCCGCTCGATACCGAGAGTCGTTCCTTGAACGAGCCGGGCTGGGCGGTTGCCTTTCGACGGTGGCAAAGCTCGTAAGTCGACGGCTCGAACGAAATCTTCGCTCGACCATTCTCTCCATCCTGGCCATGGCGCTCGGTGTCGCGGTGCTCGTTTTGGGCACATTCATGGAGGATACGATCAACTACGTGATCGACGTCCAGTTCCGAAGAGCTCAACGGCAGGACATCACGGTGACGTTCAACGACGCGCTTTCGGCAAGCTCGCTTCACGATTCGAATCACTTGCCGGGAGTGCTGTATGCCGAAGCGTTTCGAGCGGCTCCTGCCAGGTTGGTTCACGGCAGGAGCTCTCGCCGCGTTACGCTCGTAGGCCTTGATCCACGGCCTCGCTTGTTTCGTGTGCTGGATCAGAATGCACGTGAAGTGCCCTTCGCACAGGGCGGCATCACCGCCTCCGAAAAGCTGGCGGAGCTGCTTCATGCGAAGCTGGGTGACGAGATCGAAATTGAGTTTCTGGAGGGACGTCGGCTGCGACGCAAGGTGCCGATCGTCGCCGTTTTTCCGGACTATATGGATCCGGGTGCGTACCTGCCACGACACGACTTGCATCGCCTGCTGGGGGAAGGTGATTGCGTGTCCGGAGTGTTTCTCGCGGTCGATCCGCGCCGCCTGAACGAGATTCACCGGCGACTGAAGGAGATGCCCGCCGCGGCGGGAGTGACTTTGAAACAGGCAGCCTTGCGTAGCTTCCAAGACACCGTCGCCGAAAACCTTCGGCCAATGCGGATCATGAACGCATGTTTTGCGTCGATTATTGCCTTTGGAGTCATCTATAATTGTGCCTTAATCACGCTTGCCGAACGGAGTCGTGATCTGGCCACGCTCCGCGTCCTGGGCTTCACGCGACATGAAGTCTCACGCGTGTTGCTCGGTGAATTAGCCTTCATCACGCTGGCTGCCTTGCCGATCGGACTGCCCATGGGATACGTTCTTTCGTACTTCGCAACGTTGGCACTGGATACTGAATCGCATCGGTTTCCGTTGGTGATCGCGCGTGCGACGTTTGCGTACGCGACGGTCGTCATCCTGGTGGCCGCGGCGGTCTCGGCACGATTCGTCCGTCGGATGATCGGCCAACTGGACTTGATCGCGGTGCTGAAAGTCAAGGAATGATGGCTCCATGAAAAAATGGGTCCCGAAGATGCTACCGCTGGTGGTCTTGATGGTCGTGGCCGGCTTGCTCGGAGTTGGATTCTGGCCGACGCGGATCCAGGTGGATCTTACGCGAGCAACACGCGGTACGTTGCGAGTCACGGTCGATGAAGACGGGAAGACTCGCATCCGCGAGAAGTACACGGTCTCGGCGCCCGTTTCGGGAAAGCTATTTCGAATCGAACTTGAGGAGGGCAATGCGGTGAGCGCACAGCAGACGGTTCTGGCCCGCATTGAGCCAAGCGATCCAGCGCTCTTGGACGCTCGTGCTCAAGCCGAAGCGGAAGCTCGCGTACACGCGGCCGAGGCGTCGGTTCAGCAGGCGATGGCTGCCTTGCAGCGGGCCAAAGAGGCGTACGCGCTGGCTGAACATGAATACGCCCGTGCGCTCGAACTGGTGCCGAAACGCACCATCGCGATGTCTGAGTTTGATCAGTACGAACATCGAGAGCGGATGGCGCAGACCGATGTGCGTTCGGCCGACTTCGGAGTGGCCGTCGCAAATTTCGAGTTGGACTTGGCGAGGGTCGCACTGACCCGCACGGAAAACAACTCGGCGGACAGCCGTGTGCCCGGCACATTGACGATTACTTCTCCGATCGACGGACGAGTGCTCCGCGTCCTGCAAGAGAATGCGGGCGTCGTAACGCCCGGAACTCCCTTGCTTGAAATCGGTGACCCGCGCGATTTGGAAATGGAGATCGATGTCCTCTCGACCGATGCGGTGAAGATCAGGCCAGGAGCGGCAGTGATCGTCGAGCATTGGGGTGGCGCGGGAAACCTCGAAGGCAGAGTTCGGCTCGTTGAGCCCGCGGCATTTCTGAAGATTTCCGCGCTCGGTGTGGAAGAACAACGCGTTAATGTTATCGCCGACTTCACCAGCTCCTTTGACCAACGCACGACGCTTGGCGACGCGTACCGAATCGAGACTCGCATCGTCGTCGATGAAGTCGACGATGCCATTCTGGTTGCCACGGGTGCGTTGTTCCAACAGCGCGACAGGTGGCATGTGTTTCGGATTGTGGATGGCCGCGCGGCGCTGCAACAAGTCGAAGTCGGCAAGAGTAGCCGCCTCGAAACCGAGGTCAGGAGCGGAGTTTCAGAAGGCGAGGCGCTAATCCTGTATCCGACGGATGAGATCGAGCACGGCACTCGTGTCCGCGTGGAACCAGACCGCGAGCACGATGGGCGTTGAACCTGCCGCGCGCGGCCCCTCATCCGGCCTTCGGCCCAATCCTGTTCGGCACTCAGGTTGCTCGATAGGTCCGCGTGAGTGGAAAATTCGGCGGAAGGGGTTGAGAGCGAGTGAGGGTAAGGTGGAGAGATGGTTGTCGAGGCGAGGGGATCGGTTGAGCGCGCAGCAGCAACGGCCGTCGACTCCCATTGGGCAGGGCGGTTCTTAAGCGTCGTGTCGCTTGAGTTTTTCCAGATGCGCCAGCAATTCCTCGTCGTCGGCCCAGCCGTTCCGCGCGAAAAGGGGTCAGGTCTCTTTTTCGAGGCGACTTACGGCAAATGTGCAGAAGGTGATGTGAGGGGCATCGAGCGGCGGGTCTGGAGCTTTTCTAGACAGACCGTCTGGAGTTTTCGTTTCTGGAGTTTTCTTGGATCTTTTTCTCCTTTGATAGACCGTCTTGGACTTGTTTTCCGTTGCGTAGCCCCGCTCGCGGAGAGCGGGGGTGGCGCGGCGTGGATGCGAGGCCTGCATAGCGAGATCAGCTGGGGGACGGGTTCGCCCCCCGTCTGCGCGACGGGGGCTACGGCGCGACGGGGGCCACGAAGCCAATCTAAGACAAGCCAATCTAAGACGCCAATCTAAAAGCCAATCTAAGCCAAGCCAATCTAAGACGGTCTACTTCCGGACAAGCCAATCTAAGACGGCCTACTTCCGTGCCCTCATCGCCGCCGGTCACGCCTGCGGCTACCTTGAGCTGCCGAATGGCTCTGGAGCCTGTAGACCGTCTTGGAATTGTTTTGTAGACCGTCTTGGACGTTTGGTTTTGTAGACCGTCTTGGACTTGTTTGCCGCTCGCGGCCCCTCATCCGGCCTTCGGCCACCTTCTCCCCGGCGGGGAGAAGGGACTCACGCCCCGGGGGGGGGGAAGGGACTCGTTTCGCAAATCGCTCGGTGACGGAGTCGCCGCAATGGAAGCCGAGATCACGCGGCGGGGAGCCGAGGGCGACATCCTCGCCGGCGGACGGGACAGCCAATCTAAGACGGTCTACTTCCGTGACCTCATCGCCGCCGGTCACGCCTGCGGCTACCTTGAGCTGCCGAATGACTCTGGAGCCTGTAGACCGTCTTGGACTTGTTTGTTTTTGGACTTTTTTTTGGACTTGTTTGCCGCTCGCGGCCCCTCATCCGGCCTTCGGCCACCTTCTCCCCGGCGGGGAGAAGGGACTCGCGCCCCGGCGGGGAGAAGGGACTCGCTCCCCGGGGGGGGGCTCGTTTCGCAAATCGCTCGGTGACGGATGCCGAATCGAAGCCGAGATCACGCGGGGGGCTTCCGAGGGCGACATCCTCGCCCCGCGCATCATGCGTCCGACGTGGCGGGAACCAGCAGCTTGGCCAGGGTGACCGCCAGTCGGCGCAGATGGTCGTCGTCATTGAGTGTCAAGCTGAGTTGCATGCGGCCGTCCGGAGTGCGAGCGGTACAGGCGGCCAAGCTCGCGCGGATTTGTTCGACGGCGGCCGGGTTCGGGCTGTCGCCGGGATCCACCAGCTCGCTTACCAAGTTGATCGCGGCGCCGAGGAGTTCGCCGCCCGCGGCGGCGACACGTTGCCGCCGCTCCGCGAGTTGCTGCGTTTCCGTGGCGACACGATGCTGCTCGGAGAGGTCAATCGGTGCGGCGGGTGTTTGGCCGAGCAGCCGTTCCAGGCGGCGCTTTAACTCTTCCATTCCACTTTGAAGTTCGACCTCGGACACGTCGGAATCAACGTCCAGGGCCGCCAACGCCAGATCGTGTTTGGCCGAGAGCGTGCCGAGTAATCGTTCCTCGATCGTGTCTTCCGTGACGAGCAGATAGACTTGCACCGGTTGTTGTTGGCCCATGCGATGCGCACGGGCAATTCGTTGCTCGAGCACTGCCGGATTCCAGGGCAAGTCAACGTTGATCACGGTGTTCGCCGACTGGAGGTTCAAGCCGGTGCTGCCGGCGTTGGACATGATGATCACGCGGCAGTCCGCATCATTCTGAAATCGATGGACGATCTCCTGTCGCTTTTTTTGCGGCACTTTGCCGTCCAAGCGAACGAAATCAAGCCCCGCTTGTTTCAGGAGCGGTTCGATCAGGTTGAGCATGGTCGTCCATTCGCTGAACAGGACGATCTTGCGGTCGCTCTCGGCGGCCAGCTGCTCGAGCAACTCGCCGAGCCGCTCGAGCTTACTGCTGTAGCCCGGCGCTTCCTTGTCGACGAGAAACGTGCTGTCGCAGGCCATGCGTGCCATCAGCAGATACTTCTGCAACCGCAGCAGGTCCATTTCGGTCAGGAACTTCTTGGCCGCAATCTGGGCAGCGCTCGCGACGTATTCGTCGCTCATCTGCTTTTGCTCCGCCGTCGGACGGATCCGCACCATCTCCGTCGTACGTTCGGGCAATTCCTTCATCACGGCTGCCCGCGTGCGGCGGAGGAGGATGGGTTGGAGCGATTCGCGCAGATGGTCGAGGTTCTTGTAGCCCTGCACGCGGCCCCGATCGTCGACCACGCGATGCCGATGAAAGAAGCGATAGGCGGGCCCCAGCCGCTGATCGTCGACAAAGCCGACGACGGTGTAGAGTTCTTCCAACCGGTTTTCGAGCGGGGTACCGGAGAGCACCAGGGCGAACGGGGACTTGAGGCTGTGGATGACGCGTGAGGTCTTCGACTCCCAATTCTTGATCCGCTGGCCTTCATCCAGGATGATCAAGTCCCACTTGATCCGTTCGATCGTCGGATGGTCGCGGAGAATCTGCTCATAGTTGCAAATTGTGAAGTAACAATCGTTGTCGTAGAGTGCGACACGTTCTTCGGCGGAGCCGACGACAAGCTGGCTGGTGCGGCCCGAGAAACGGCAGATCTCGCTGCGCCACTGACTTTTGAGCGAGGCGGGACAGACGACCAAAACACGCCGAATGGCGGCCAACTGACCCAGCAGCTCGGCCACGCCGATCCCCTGGATCGTCTTGCCGAGCCCCATGTCGTCGGCCAGAATCGCTCGTCCCGCCCCGACGGCAAACGCGATCCCGTCCAGTTGATACGGCAAGAGCTCGGCATGAAGCAGTTCGCGGCGCAGGGGATGGCTGAGCGGGTCGTGACGAATCTCGTCCGCCACCTGCCGCAGTCGCTTCTCCAAGAGTCGCTGCTCAATCAATTCGTCCGCATCGGGGTAGATGTGGACCGAGTGCCCGGCGTGCTCCAATTGACGAATCCGTCGGACAACGTCGTCGACGTCGTTTGTCGTGTCATTGAGATACGGGCCGAGGAGGCGACTCGCCTTTTCATCCAGGCGATGGGGGACGTTGAATCGCAGTCCAACTTGCGTTCCGTAGTCAACTCGCAAGGACAAGTTGCGGCGGCGGTAGGGCTTTTCGAGCGTCGATTTCGGGAATCGCTTGCGCACCTT
Source organism: uncultured Planctomycetales bacterium (assembly GCA_963826795.1). GTDB lineage: Bacteria > Planctomycetota > Planctomycetia > Pirellulales > Pirellulaceae > CAWGYT01. The sequence goes on from CAWGYT010000011.1 coordinate 133,869, forward strand.
GGCCTGCGCGTGGAGCACATGTTTACAGGTGCCCAGATGGTTCGTGCGAAAATCGGGACAGGTACAGTACGACTGTCCGGCCGCGAATCCGCGCAGCGAGACGCGATACGTCTTGCCCGAGACGTGGCTCGTGACCGTGTACTCCGTCCAGGGAGTCGTCGGATCGACGGCCCGCAGCGTCATTTTCTCGGAACCCGCGCGTTCCTCTCGATCGGCCAGGGCGCGACGGAGAAGTTCGGTTTCGGTCAGGTTCTCGACAGGTTCGTTGGGGTCCGGCGCCGCGGAGAGTCCCAGCGTTAGCTTTTCTTCGAGCACCAGGCCGAGAACGGCCGAGATGTGGTTGCAGCGCGTCTCACATCGATCGCAATTCAATCGCAGGCCTTGTGGCTGGTTGGTCATTTCGACGATCGTCACGGTGGCCCGGCCCTCGGGCAATTCCGGATCGGGCACATTCACCCGCAACAGATCACCGCCTAGAAAGACATCCCGCGGCAAGTTGATCTCGAACCGCCCACCCTGGCGAAGCCGCGCCGCTCCCTCGTCGCCCTCGGCCAATAGTCGGCAGGCTCCGCGATAGGTAAGCCTCCCCAGCCGATCCCGTATCCCGATCCGTCGCTTGTCGCTTCGTGCCTTTGACATTTCATCTCCTCCTGCCGGGGATTGGGGCGATCCGTCCGTCGCGCTGCCTCGCCCATTCTGGTCAATTCGGTTGAGCTTGAAAAGATCGCTCGCCAAACGCCGCCGGCGAGAAATCTGGCGGACGACTCTTGAGCCTCCAAGAGGAGCCGTGTCTCACACGCCCGAGTGACGCGGCCCGGACCCGAGCTACGAGGGAGCGATGTCCGTTCCCGATGGAATTCAATTGGAAGCTGGCAAGGCGTGCGCACGCGGCGGGATCAAAGTCGGTCGGTTGATTGAATTCTCGTCGCAGAACTGCGACACTACGTTACTTCGCTCGCTAAGGACGGTGCGGCTTATTGCTTGGAAAGCAGTCATTCGAAAAGCCGTCACTTCGAAGGCCGTCATTTGGAAAGGCCGTCATTCGGAAGGCACTCATTCGGAAGGCACTGAAACGATGACTCGACAAAAATCCCCCGTACCGTCGTGGCTCTCGGTCCTGATCCTGTTGTCGGCGAGCAGCGCCCAAGGTGGCGTCCCAGAAGATCTGGCGAGGCTGGGTGTTCAGCGGGGAATCGTCGCCGTTCTAGGCTTGCCCAACCAGGACCCTCGCTACGTGGTCGATCTCGCGCGCGCCGGGGAGCTAACTGTCTACTTTCAAACGGACGAGGCGGGGCAGGCGGCCGCGGTGCGGCAGGCGGCGGCAGAGGCCCGTTTGTTGGGCCGGCGCGTGTTTGTCGACGCGGGTCCTTTCGCCACGATTTTCTTGGCCGATAATCTGGCGGACGGGATCGTCGTTTGCGCGGATGCACGGGATGCGATCGACGAGATTGAGTTGCAGCGCGTGTTGCGCCCTCGGGCCGTGGCGTTGTTGGGCGATCGACAACTGGAAAAACCCGTGCCCGAAGGAATCGACGAGTGGACTCATCCGTATCACGGTCCGGACAACAATCCGCAATCCCGGGATCAACTTGTACGGGGAAACCTGCAGACGCAATTCCTCGCCGAACCGATGTTCAGTCCGATGCCGGAACAGACCGTGGTCGCAGGAGGACGCATCTTTAAAGCGATGGGGCACATCGCGCACAAAGAGAACCAGAACGAGTGGTTGAACACACTGCTGTGCATCAACGCCTACAATGGCACCGTGCTCTGGCGGCGTCCGCTGCCCGAGGGGTTCATGATCCATCGGAATACGATGGTGGCCACCGACGACGCGTTGCTCTTGGGCGATGCCCAGTCCTGCAAGGTGATCGATGCGGCCACCGGCCAGGTCCGCGATGAAATCACGATTCCGGCCGAGCTGACCGACGGACCGGTTTGGAAATGGATGGCCTATCGGGACGGCGTGCTCTACGCCCTGGTCGGCAATCCGGAAATCCAGGTCGACACCGAGAAGTCGGCGCGCCGCGGCCTGGGTCACTGGCCCTGGGGAATGTGGAAAGGACACGACTACAAGGATCCGCGTACGAGTTTCGGCTTCGGTCGCACGTTGGTCGCGCTCCGTTTGAAGACCCAAGAGATCCTCTGGCACCTGCGCGACGACGAGTTCTTGGACGCGCGCGGGGTCTGCATGAACGGCGAACGGATTTTTTGCTTCAGCCCTGAACGGTTCCTGATGAGTGTCGACGCCCGGGACGGCCGCCTGCTCTGGAAAAACGACGACGAATCGCTCTTGGCGGCGATCGGTCCCAACGAAAAGGCCCAACACTACGTGACCGGTTATGCGACGACGTGCTATATCAAGTGCGACGACGAGCACGTCTATTTTGCCGGACCACAGCGCAGTCAGATGGTCGCGGCGTCCACCGCAGACGGCTCGCTGCAATGGACCTATCCGCATGGCAACGTCCAACTGGTACTGCGAGATGACGCCATCTATGCGGCAGGACCCGATGCGACCGGCGTGCGTCTTGACTATCAGACGGGACAGGAACTGAGCACGTTGCCCACGCGACGTGCCTGCACGCGTGCCACGGGATGCGCCGACAGTATCTTCTACCGCACGACGGGCGGCACCGTTCGTGTGATGACCGACGCAAGCACGGCGGAACATATTGCGCCGATGCGGCCGCCCTGCCAGGATGGTGTGATCATCGCCAACGGACACGCCTATTGGGGACCGTGGATGTGTGGCTGTCAGCTGTCGCTTTACGGACACATCGCCCTGGCACCTTCCGCTCAGATTCCAACACCCGAGGCCGAGTCGGCACTTTGGGCGGCGGACGATGTCACGGATGTCCAACCGCTCGATGCGTCCCCCGACGATTGGACGACCTATCGCGGCGACAACGCGCGGACCGATCAAGCTCGCCGGGCGATTCCCGAGCACGTCGAGTTGGCTTGGCAGATCGACATCTCGGGCGACGAATTGCCGACCGCACCCGTCTGCGGCGGTGGAATGATCTACGTTGCGGACCGAATCGGTTGCGTCAAGGCATTGGACGGGCAAGGCCGAGAAGTTTGGCAGGCCTGGACCTCGGGACCTGTTTACTACGCTCCTGCGCTCGCCCACGATCGGCTCTTCGTCGGCTCCGCCGATGGCCGTGTCTATGCGTATGAGGCGCGGACAGGACGCTTGTTGTGGCGCTTCCGCGTGGCTCCTGAAGATCGTCGGATTCCGGTCTACGGCAAACTCATCAGCCGCTGGCCTGTCGCCGGCGGAGTGGTGGTCGAGAACGACACCGTGTATGCCGCGGCGGGCATCGCACACTACGACGGCACCTACGTCGTCGCCCTGGATGCCGCCACCGGGCAACTCAAAGCCCAGAACTCGCACTCGGGGCAGCTTTCGGCCGAGGTCAATGGCGGGGTCAGCCTGCAGGGCAACTTGATGGTCGTCGACGGCGAGCTGCGGTTCCTGGGAGGCGGTGTGTACGAAACTGCGCGCTATGACCTGGACACGTTGAACTGTCTGAATTCACCCAAGGCGCAGCTGACTTCACAATTCCATACGGCGTTTTACGCGCACTACCCGGAATATGGCAAGTATGTGTCACTCGAACAGTTGCGGGACGATGGGACCTTGCTGGTTCAGGATGCGAGCTACGAGGGCAGCGTGTTTAGCAATCTCGCGCTGCAAGGGCCGCTTCCTCCGGGGGTTCCGGACGAGCCGAAGGATGCGGCGCGGTGGGCGCGCCGCAACGGGAGTATTAAGCGCCAAGTGCTCTGGCAAGACACCGCCAACCGGCGGTTTACAAGTTTTGTGTTGTCCGCCGATACGATCTTGGCCGCGGGGCACCGGGAAGGTGCCGAGGACCAACCGTTCCTGGTCGCCATCAACATCACGGACGGTGCCGACCGATGGTCCCAACCACTGCCAGGCGCTGGCCGTGAAGGGCGGTGTCGCCCTCGACCGGGAGGGACGAATCGTCGTGAGCTTGGAGAACGGAACACTCGTCTGTTTCTCCCCTTAGGAATCGTGCGGAAATAACCGACCGCAGGTCGCCTCTCCCCTCGGGGAGAGGGCCGGGTGAGGGAGAAAAAATCGGTAAGCTATTTCCGAACATGTCGTTCGCGCCGTGGAGAATCACCTCGCCAGGTCACGGCGCCAGGTCACGGCGCCCCGGATTCGCCACGCCCCAGTTTCACAAGCTTTGCCCACTGGACACCACGTATGAACCATCGCTTGACATCGGCACCGCTTGGGACGCTCACCTTGGTGATTGTCTCACTCTTCATTCTGGCAACGATTGCGAACGACAAGCTCGTTGGACAAGAGCAAGACCACGGAGAACCTCAGCGCATGAGCGACATGTTGCGTACCTGGAGCGGGCCGTACGGTGGTGTTCCGCCTTGGAATCTGGTCCGGCCCGACGAATTCATCGGCGCGTTTGACGTCGCGATCGCGCTGGCCGAGCGAGAGATGGAATCGATTGCGAACCAGCCCGAAGCCCCGACGTTCGAAAATACGATCGTCGCGCTGGAAGACACCGGCCGACCGCTGCAGCGATTGCAGGCGCTGTTCGGCGTGCACTCGTCCAACCTGAACGTCGGACCGCTTCCCGACATCGAACGCGTGGTGGTACCCAAGTTGGCCGAGTACGAGGATCGTGTCACGCAAAACGAGAAACTGTTCGCTCGAATCGCCGCCGTCTTCGAGAATCGCGAGAACCAGTCGCTGAGCGTGGCCCAACAACGGCTGCTCGAGGATCGCTACAAGAACTTCGTGCGCACGGCGCGAAATTGAACGCCGACGATAAGGCAACCCTCTCGCAAATCAATCAACGCCTGGCCAGCCTGTTCACCGACTTCAGCCAGAATGTGCTGGCGGATGAACAGGAGCCGGTGACGTGGATTGAAAACGAAGCGGAATTGGCCGGATTGCCTGCGAGCGTGATTGCGGCGATGGCCAGCGCCGCGAAGGATCGCGGCAAGCCAGGCCAATGGGCCGTGACCAATACGCGCTCTTCGATGGATCCGTTCTTGACGTATGCTGAGGATCGGCCACTGCGAGAAAAGGTCTGGCGAACGTACTACAACCGTGGCGACAACGGGGACGCGCACGATAACAACGCGATCATTGCCGAGATACTCAAGCTGCGGGCACGACGCGCGAAACTGTTGGGTTACGCAACTCACGCGCACTGGCGACTCGAACCGCAGATGGCTAAGACGCCGGACGCCGCAATGGATCTGATGATGAAAGTTTGGCCGAAAGCCGTCGCGCGAGCTGAAGAAGAAGTTGCCGATATGCAGCGGATCGCCGACGAAGAAGGCGCGGGGCTGACGATCGAACCTTGGGACTATCGTTATTACGCCGAGAAGGTTCGCAAGGCGAAATACGACCTGGATTTCAATCAAGTCAAGCCATATCTGCAACTCGAAAAACTTCGGGAGGCCATGATGTGGGCGGCCGGACAATTGTATGGCTTGCAATTCAAGCCGATACAGAATGTACCTGTCTTCCATCCTGACGTTCGAGTCTGGGAAGTGACCGACGCCGCGGATCGGCACGTGGGCCTTTGGTATCTGGATCCCTACGCCCGTGAAGGCAAACGTAGCGGGGCGTGGATGACGGACTATCGACCTCAGGAAAATATGAGCCAACCGATCACGCCGATCGTTTCCAACAATTCCAACTTTATCAAAGGGGAACCCGGCGAAGTCGTGTTGATCTCCTGGGATGATGCCACCACGTTGTTTCACGAATTTGGACATGCCCTCCACGGACTTCTCTCGAATGTCCAGTATCCCTCGCAGTCGGGTACGTCCGTGGCCCGAGATTATGTCGAGTTCCCCTCGCAGCTGAACGAGCACTGGCTGTCGACTCCCGAAGTCCTGAACCGATTCGCGCTGCATTACGAAACCGGCGAGCCGATGCCGGCAGATTTGCTGGACAAGATCAAACGTGCGGCGACTTTCAATCAGGGTTTTCAGACGGTCGAGTATTTGGCCAGCGCACTGGTCGACATGAAATTGCATTTGGCGGGCGACGCTGATATCGATCCCGATGCCTTTGAACGCCAGACGCTCGCCGAGTTGGGGATGCCACGCGAAATTGTGATGCGCCACCGCACACCGCATTTCGCTCATATCTTTTCGAGCGACAGCTATTCGGCCGCCTACTACAGCTATCTCTGGTCTGACGCGTTGACCGCCGACGCGGCGGAAGTCTTCGAGGAAGCCGGCAGCTACTACGACAAAGCGGTCGCACAGCGGCTGCTCGAGCAAATCATGTCGGTCGGAGATACGATCGATCCGGCGGACGGCTTCCGCGCCTTTCGGGGGCGCGACGTGGACACGCGGGCGCTGCTGCGCAAACGCGGATTTCCGGTGGATTGACTCCGCAGTCGGACAACGGTTCCCGGCCATAGTAAGTCGGGTTGAGCCCCGAACATTTACAAAACAGAGTGAAAACTTATGAATACCTTTGAAGCGATCTACCAGCGACGTGCCGTGAAACACTACGATCCGCAACACGTCTTGCTCGACAGCGAGATTCAGCAGTTGATGGATGCCGCCATTCAGTCGCCCACGTCGTTCAATATCCAGAACTGGCGATTCGTGCTGGTGCGAGACAAGGACTTGCGCCAGCAGATTCGCGCCGCGGCCAACGACCAAGTTCAGGTAACGGATGCCTCGCTGCTGATTGTGATGACGGCGGACGTCAAGGCGTGGTCCAAGTCGCCGGAACGATACTGGCGTGACGCACCGCGGGAGGTGGCCGAGATGCTGGTGAATTGGATGGGACCGTTTTACGAAGGGAAGCTGCAGCTGCAACGCGACGAGGCGATGCGTTCCTGCGGATTGGCAGGCCAGACGATTATGTTGGCGGCGAAAGCGATGGGCTACGACTCGTGCCCGATGATCGGCTTTGACTCGGACAAAGTCGCGGAGCTGATCCGTTTACCAGAAGACCACGTGATCGGTTTCATGATCGCGGTCGGAAAGGCCACGAAACCGGCCTGGCCCAAGCCCGGGCAGCTTCCCCTGGAGGAAGTGGTGATTCACGATCGGTTTGTTTGAAGCAGAGACGGCGTCTGCCGGGAGTTCAACCTCAACCCTCACCCGCCCGGTGCCCGCGAGCGGGCCCCGGTCGACCTCTCCCGGCCTCGGGAGAGGTGACAACCGTCTCTGTTCCTTGTCGTCTGTTCCTCGTCTTCCTTGTCGTCTGTCCCTTGTCGTCTGTCCCTTGTCGTCTGTCCCTTGTCGTCTGTCCCTTGTCGTCTGTCCCTTGTCGTCTGTCCCTTCTGGTCTGTCCCTTCTGGTCTGTCCCTTCTCCCCAACGCGGGAGAAGGTGGCCGAAGGCCGGATGAGGGGGGGCGCGTGTACGCGGATTTCACCCACTACTTCGCCGACGGCGGGCACGCCAGCCGCAAATCACCAGTAACGTTGTCAGGCCTTGCGGCTCCGGTACGATTTTGACGGCCGGTGCGGGACCGAGTTCGAATCCTCCATCCTGAAACGCGTCCACAAAGTCTCCACTATCGAATTCCGCGTCAGCATTCCAATCGCCCGATCCCCAGTTTGAATTCTGCGCGACGCCATCCTCGTATTCACCAAGTTGAAAGACCCGCACGAAATCGGCGCTGTTAAATTCTCCATCCAGATCTGCGTCGCCGTACCACGTGTTTTTCAGTTGCTTGACCCACACGATATGGTCTTGGCGATCGACGACCAAGTCATCATTGAGATCAAAGTCCGCGTCGTTCGTCATCGCTCGAATCTGGGCACTGAGCAGGTCGATATCATTTGCGTCGAGAACGCCGTTTCGATCGAAGTCGCCGGGCAGGGAGTTGGATTGGGCGACGACGGTCGTGTAATCTCCGTCAAAGTCAATGATCAGATCGCCTTCACCCCCGTAGGCCGTGATCCACTCCGACCCGATGTAATCTTCGACCGGAGCGGTCTGATCGCCCTCCAAGACAAGCACGCCCTCGCTGATGTCAATATGAGCTCCCTCGTAAAGTACGAGGCCACCGCGGGAAGTTCCGACGTTCAGCGTCCCACCCCAGAGATTGATGATCCCGATGCCTCCGTTGTTCTTGCCCGGCGCATCCACGCCCTGAGCGTAGATCGCGCCACCGGTGATGTTCCAGATCCCGACCGAGCTTCCGATCGGATCGCCTGAGTCCTGCCAGCCCAGCTCCATAATCCCTGGGTTGCCCGTGAATTCGATCACGCCACCGCTCATATTGAACGTCGCGACCGTACCGGGCGCATCCGACCACCACGTTCCCCATCCATTGAGTTCCAAGCGGCCGCCCGTCATTGTCATGGTCGGACTGCCCGCATCGGCGATCAGGACGCCTGCGATCGCTTCCATCCCTTCTTCGATTAAGGGGCCTTTCGTGCCTTCCGCCTCGGGGCCATTTACCCGAATTTCACCGAACTGGGGAACTTCTTCGAGTCCCCAGTTGCTGGGATTGGTCCATAGGTTGTCCGAACCCTCGCCGATCCAGTAGTCTTGGGCGTGGACTGACATCCCGGGCCCGAGCAGAATCGTGATGACGGAAGCAGTCGCGACCAACAATTTGTTCCATCGTGGCTTGTCGCGGCCCAGCGGTGCAAGGCAGTGTCGTGGAAAGCTCATCGACATTTCCTTCCCTATCGTTTGCGGACTAGCTTCGCAGAAAACCTCCCGCCCGATGACGAACCTCGCGACCCGCGGCTTGCTCGACGCCGCGCTTGGGGCGGGCCCTTATTCGGGATGTTAGCAGTTCGAATTCGCGAGTCAACGAGTTTCTTGAATTCTGCGCACGGCCAGGCTGTTGCCGGCGACCAAGGCTAGTTCACCACGAGCCTGGCACGCTGGTCGGCGCAGGCGATCTGGGCGATCGTGCCGCTATTGAATTCTAGAAAGTCGGATTCGATGCCATCGGAGAAAATGATGCCGCGTTCCGGCATCAATGACTCGATGACGAGTTGTTGATTCGCTTCGAGGCGTCCCGCCACGATTCCGGCTTGCGAATGTTTGCTTTGGAACGGCTCTCGCACCGCCCACAGCAAACTGCGAGCTTCCCAGTCCAAGCGAGTCGGGGTTTCAGGTTCTCCACCCAGCCAGCGGGTGACGCCGGCGGCCATATTGCAGACGGATGAAAACCAGCCGGTCGACCCAGCGCCCGTCGAGACAATCACGCCGCTGGAGGATTGTGGTTCCGACTGATTGCCGACGGTGAGAATGTATCGGGCGGAGGCGTGGCCGCGGATACCGACGAAAAAGTCGTTGAAGGCCAGCATGCGTTGGCCATCATTCAACGTGACTTCGGCCAAGGTTACTTCGCGCACTCGGGCGCGATCGTTCAAGGTTCGGGAGACCGCCTGTCGAGCCTGTGTGACCCCGAAGGGCAGCAGAATGCCGTCGAACCGTGCCGGGTCGGGGTTGACGGCGACGATGGGTAGGTCCTTGGCGTACTTCGCGACGTTGGCCACCAGTCCATCTTGTCCGATGACGACGACAAGCACGCACCGCTCGAAATCGAAGTTGGGAAGGTACTTTCGATGCACAAGCTCGATCGCGTATCCCAAGTCGAGGCTCCGTCGAACCGCCTCGACGGCCGCTCGATATCGTTGATCTTCCGCTTCGTATTCCGCGAACTCCGCGTCACTTGCGGCGGCTTCAACCGCGTCGATTGACGTGGCGCTGTCCTGCGCCAGTTTTACCTTTTGATGAGCCCGGACTTGCATCAGGCGAAAGCGTGCGGCGCCTTTCGTCGACCAGCGTTGCAACAAGCCCTCCAATCTCGTATCGCGAATGATGATCGCAATCTTGTTCTTGTTGGCAGCCAGTTCCATCGGCACGACTTCCTTTGCGGATCAGGAGCTCGAAGGTGACTCGTCTACACTTGTCCGAGGCGCGATCGCCGGGGATTTCCCGAGTAACGACGTCAAGAGCTCGGGCGAGATGTTGAGGTTTTCGATTTTGCCGGCATTGTCGGCCAGATCGCGAAACGCCATGGCGATCAGCGTTTCAGCGTTCGCTCCGCCGGCGGATGCCGCCATTAGCGTCCGCCAATCGACTTCCTTCAAGGGCTGCAGCACGCTCCGCATGACGGCGGCCCGTGCCTCCGCTTCCTTGGTATCGTTCTCGACTCGGCGTTCGACCAATTTTGATTTTTGCTCTTCCAAGACGATGTCCGCCTCCATCTGCGTCTCTCTGACCTGTCGACGCTTCTGCTCGATCGCAATCTCCGTCTGCAACTCATTTTCCTTGATCGTCCGCTCTTGCTCGACCGCTGCATTGCGACGCACCGTCACCGCCTCGTCCGCGCGACGCAGCAACTCTTCGCGCGTCTCCGCTTGCATCGCCTTGGAAAGCTCCGGAGTCCCCTTGATGCTCGATACGGAAAACGCGAGCACTTCCACGCCCAACGAGCTGACAGTCGTCGAGCCACGTAAGCCGTCAAGGACGTCATGGACGAGCGCATCGGAGTTGATCAACAATTCCTTGATGGAACGACCTTGCGTGTGGGCTCGAGCCAAGATCTGGGCCGAACGCACCAGGCGCTCGTTCAGCTTGTCGGGATCGTCGGTCTCGTAGTTGTGGCGGCTGTCCAGGCTGAAGTCGAGCAGTTTGGCCAGCAGCGCTGGATTGTGGATCCGGAAGGTCAATTCACCTTGGATCGTGACGTCCTGAAAATCGGCAGTGACTTCGTTGAAGACGAAGGGAACGTCCTGGGTCGCTTGGGGGATCCGCACGATGATCGAGGTGGGCGCGAAATAGAAGAAAGAAAGTCCTGCACCCTCCCGCACGGCATGTCCATTTCGAAATTGAATGACGTAAGTCGTGGGAGCCGTCTTGAGGTAACGAAAACCCAGCATGGCATGCTCTCGCTCAGGAAAGGGTGACTTTGGCCGAATGATCTGTGGAGCAAACCGACATCCCGACAGTTTTCTGCGGCCGGCCGAATTGCCGCGGTATTTCCGCATTCGTCCAGCTCCGACTTCAAGCGTAGCACCTGGCCTGGCCGCCCCGCCGGCTGGATCCCCAGCCGCTCCGCGGCCTGTTCCGCGAACGGGACGTCGCGCCGCCCGAAGTGACTGGATGCGGACCGGCTCACGTAAATTTTGCATTCCCTCCCAATCGGCCGAGATGGCCCGCGAAGTCGGCCGAGACCGTTCGGGAGCAGTTTCCTCTCAACTCGAATTCTTGCTATCGTAAGCTCCCTGTCGGTTGGCTCAAGGCATGACCTGGGCAATCCTGGGCCTCTCGACGTCGCCTGCGGGTGGCTCTAGGACGTTCCGCCCCAAGTTTTTTGGAATCGGGGCCGCTACGCCGCGTCAGCGCCGACCCGTCGCTCGGGTACAATCGGTAGCAACGAGCGTGAACACCACGGGGCGAGCCCGTGGCATGCGTAGCAACGAGCGTGAACACCACGGGGCGAGCCCGTGGCATGCGTAGCAACGAGCGTGAACACCACGGGGCGAGCCCGTGGCATGCGTAGCAACGAGCGTGAACACCACGGGGCGAGCCCGTGGCATGCGTAGCAACGAGCGTGAACACCACGGGGCGAGCCCGTGGCATGCGTAGCAACGAGCGTGAACACCACGGGGCGAGCCCGTGGCATGCGTAGCAACGAGCGTGAACACCACGGGGCGAGCCCGTGGCATGCGTAGCAACGAGCGTGAACACCACGGGGCGAGCCCGTGGCATGCGTAGCAACGAGCGTGAACACCACGGGGCGAGCCCGTGGCATGCGTAGCAACGAGCGTGAACACCACGGGGCGAGCCCGTGGCATGCGTAGCAACGAGCGTGAACACCACGGGGCGAGCCCGTGGCATGCGTAGCAACGAGCGTGAACACCACGGGGCGAGCCCGTGGCATGCGTAGCAACGAGCGTGAACACCACGGGGCGAGCCCGTGGCATGTGAGCTACTGGGATTTCCGACTCTCGAATTCGACAGGTCTCTTATGAAACGATTCTTCACGTTGATGTTCCTCTTGGCTTTCGGCGTCAGCGGACCGTGGTCGGCCGCCTGGGGCCAGGATGAGCCGGCTGCCGCCACCGGCGCCGACTCGGATTCCGACGATCTCGCCGCGGAAGTTGCGGCGATCCGGCAGGCGATCGATTCCTACGTGAGCGCATTTAACGCGGCGGATGCCGCGAATCTGGCCGCCCACTGGAGCCCCGAGGGCGAACTCATCACGCCTCAGGGCAAGTCGCTGCGGGGGCGAAAACAGTTGGAAGATGACTTCCGGGCTTATTTCGCCGAGACGCAGGGCGCCAAATTGGAACTCGTCGACCCCTCCGTGACGCTCATTTCGCCAGCCGTGGGCATCGAAACGGGCATCGCCCGCGTGACCAAGGCCGGAGAATTGCCGGTCGAAACCGACTATGAAGTGGTCCACGTGAAGACGGCCGAGGGGTGGAAGATGGATCGGGTGCGAGAAAACTCGCTCCCCACAGCAGCGCCAACGCATTACGACCGGCTGCAGGAGTTGGAGTGGATGGTTGGCGAGTGGCGAGACACGGACGAAAACTCGCAAATCGAGACATCGTGCCGATGGACGACCAATCGGAATTTTCTGGTGCGGTCATTCCGCGTCTATATCGAAGACCGCGTGGACTTTGAAGGGACCCAGGTCATCGGCTGGGATCCCTCGGTGCAAACCATTCGCTCGTGGTTGTTCGATTCCGACGGCGGCTTCGGCGTCGGACGCTGGTCGGGCGGCGGACCGCGGTGGACCGTGCAAACTCTGAATGTCCTGCCCGATGGCCGCCGCGGCTCGGCCACGAATGTCTTCGAACGAATTGATGAGCATTCCATCCGCTTTCAATCGATCGGTCGACAAGTTGAGGGAGAATTGTTGCCCAATATCGATCCGGTGGTCGTGATCCGCCAGACCGAATGATCGCTGGACATCCGGTGATTGCTGAGTCAGACGCCCCCCAGATCGCCTAGGAGCTATTGACATGAAACGCCTTACCTTGATTGCTGCCGTCACCTTTGTCTGCCTGGCGCTGGCCATCCCCGAGGCCGGAGCCCGCGGTGGAGGTGGAGGTGCACGGGGCGGCGGCGGTGGCGGCCGCGCCGGAGGCGGCGCCCGACCTGGTGGCGGAGGCGGCGCTGCGCGAACGCCGTCAATGAGCCGACCCGCGCCGAGCCGACCCGCGCCGAGCCGACCCGGTGGCCAGCCGTCTGCAAATCGGCCGTCGCCTTCGCGTCCCGGTGCCGGACCCGGTGCAGGTGCCAATCGGCCTGCGGGTGGCGCCAATCGGCCCAGTGCGGGAAACAACCGGCCGAATTCCGGTGTGAATCGCCCCGGAACCGGCGGCGATCGACCCGGCACGGGGCTGGATCGTCCCAACGCGGGAGTCAATCGGCCGGGCGTCGGAGAAGGAGCTGGGCTGCCCAATCGTCCCGGATCGTCCGGTCGCCCGTCGCAGGGCGATGTGAAGGATTTCCTGAATCTTCCGGGCGCCAGTCAACGTCCCGCCGGTCGTCCCGAGACCGGCACACGCGATCGCACCGACCTTGCCAACCGTGATCGCGCAGATCGTGATCGCGCGGATCGTGATCGCGCAGATCGTGATCTGGCGGATCGTGATCTGGCGGATCGTGCCAACCGTGATCGCGTCGCGGTTGGCGACCGCAATCGAGTGGGCGACGTCAATATTAATGCCGGGAACACGGTCGTCGCCAACCGTCAGAACAATGTCACCTCGGTACGCAACAAGTGGAACAACGTCGAGAACCGACCGTTCGACAACAACTGGTGGGGTCCGAATAACGGCCACATCAGTGATCGTGCCGCTTGGGGCTGGCAGCAAGGTTGGGCGAAATACCCGAGCTATTGGTGCTGGCGGCCCTGCACCTGGGCAGCTGCCGGAGCCTGGTTCGGGTGGGCCGTGTCGAAGCCCTACAATTACGACTACGGCTCGACCGTGGTGTACCGTGACAACAACGTGTACGTGAGCGACAAACAATATGCCTCGGCAGAGCAGTACTACGAGCAGGCCGACACGATCGCCAAGAGCCTGCCGGAGGGCGCCGATCCGGAGAGTGTCGAATGGATGCCGCTGGGTGTCTTCGCCGTCACCGAGCAGGACGGGACGGACAGCGGGATGGTGATCCAGTTGGCGGTCAGCAAGGAAGGGATTGTCGCCGGAACGTTCTACAATGACGTCACAGGCAGCAGCCGGCCTCTGGAGGGGATGGTCGACCAGAAGAGCCAGCGGGTCGCCTGGAGGTTTGCGGACGACGACTCGAGCGAGACCGTCATGGAGACGGGGATTTACAACCTGACCGAGGATCAGGCGACGGCATTCGTTCATTTCGGTCCCGACAAGACCCAGACTTGGCTGATGGTACGTTTGCCGGACCCGGAGCGTGACGCCGCCGGCCAATAGTCGCGAACGCACTTCGTTCATTGGGGGATCCGTCCGTGTTCCGCGGCTTAGTTGCCTGCGCGTGCTGGCTCGCATGCGTCACGTCGCCGCTCTTGGCGTCGCCGCCGATTCGACGTCTTGTTGCTTCGGCTCAGGACCGTCGGGTCGATCTGGTTTGGCCACGTGCCTCGAGTACGGACGAAGATCGGTTCTTTGTCTATCGGTCCGCCAGCTTGGAAGGTCCGTTCCAGAGGCTGAACGAGAAGCCGCACCGGATTCATGTCTACAGCGATTTTATCGGTGAGAATGGACGGACGCGCTTCTATCGGGTCACGCGACTGGATGAAAACGAACGTGAGTCCATTCCATCCGAAGTCGTTTCGGCGACGACGCGGATGCTGACTGAAGACGAGCTCTTGAGTTCGGTTCAGCAGGCCACGTTGCGCTACTTCTGGGAATTCGGCCATCCGGTCAGCGGTCTGGCCCGCGAGGGATATCTTCATCCGCGGTCGACCGTGACGACCGGTGGTACCGGATTCGGGATGATGGCGATCATTGTGGGGGTCGAGCGAGGCTTTGTCCCGCGTGTCGAGGCCGCCGCGAGGTTGCTGAAGATGGTCCGTTTCTTGAGCGAGGTCGCGCCACGCTACCACGGCATGTGGGCACATTGGCTGGACGGGACGACCGGCGAGACAATCCCCTTCGCCGGTGCACGCGACAATGGCGGGGATCTCGTCGAATCCGCGTTTCTGATCCAAGGCATGCTCACCGTCCAGCAATATTTCGACCGTGACGACGCGGTCGAAGTCGAGCTGCGGCGCCGCATTGCGCGGCTGTGGCGTGAAATGGAATGGAATTGGTATCTGCGTGAACCAGCGGGAAACACGCTGTACTGGCATTGGTCTCCGGATCATGTTTGGGCGATGAACCATCCGATTCGCGGATTCAACGAATGCATGATCGCGTATGTACTCGCCCTCGCCTCTCCCACGCATCCGATTCCGATCGAGTGTTATGAACGAGGCTGGGTTCATGATGCGTCCGTCTATGCTACGGGTGGCGAACACTACGGGATCAAACAGATCGTCGGACCACGTCTGGGTGGCCCCTTGTTCTTCACTCACTATTCGTATTTGGGGCTCGATCCGCGTCGTGTCTCGGATCGCTTCGGCAACTACTTCGAACTGAATCGAACCTTGACGCAGATCAACCGCGCACATTGCGTTGCCAATCCCGGCGGCTACGAAGGCTATGGTCCCGAGCTGTGGGGACTGACCTCCAGTCAGAATCCGAAAGGCTACCGGGCGCACTCCCCGACCAACGACGACGGCACGATTGCCCCCACGGCAGCGCTGAGCGCGATGCCCTACACGCCCGAGGAGTCATTGCGGGTCTTCCGCCATCTGTACGTTGACCTGGGGCCCAGGATCTGGGGACCGTTCGGGTTTCATGACGCTTTCAACCTCGACCAGAATTGGGTTTCCAGCAGTTTTCTGGCGATCGATCAGGGACCGATCGTGGTCATGATCGAGAATTACCGCAGTCAGTTGCTCTGGCGACTGTTTATGGCAAACCCCGAGATCATCGCGGCGATTGAGCCGCTGCGTGGCAAACGTGGGCAGGTCCGAAAATAGTCTGCGGCAGGACTCTCTTCGGGTGATGCCCGCTGGTCGCCGGCGGGGGGCCTGCGCTGGCATTGGTCCGCCGTTGCGGCTCGGGCGTGGCGAAAAGCGGCGTATCGCGACCGCCGAAACCTTGCTACCGTGCCAGGCTGCCGGTAACGCGTTGCCCGCCTACCGAGCATTTCATTGCTGAAACCGTTTGCATCCCGGTCGCTGCCCGCCTTCGCGGATGCGGGGGGAGGCCGACAGTCTTGACCCGATGTGGACGGAATTTCGTCCGCCAGCGGGCCTTTGTGCTAGAGATGGGTGGCGACTCGCTCGGCCGCCGAGTGCAGCGATTCAGCCGAAAATTGAGGTGGGTGCGACGGGAGGGCGAGGCTCCCGCCGATCCGTAAACGCATTGGTTGGGAAAAGGGGTCAGGTCGCCAAAGTGCGACGCACCCGAAGGGCCGTTCCGGCTTTTGGGACCTGACCCCTTTTCCCGACCCGGGCGCGAGTTTTGCTGCGATCGGGGAAGTCGGGGTCGGCAGCCAGGATGCTCGGGGCCGCTTTGGGCACCACGATGCGACGTGTCCTTCCGATCCGAACCGATTCCTAACGTCACGAGAAGGTGAGCCAAGTCATGTTGCGCGAAATCCGTCAGACGAAGATCATTTTTACGATCGGACCGGCCACCGATCAGGAAACAATGCTGCGCCAATTGATCGAAGGCGGCGTCGATGTTTGTCGCTTCAATATGGCACACGCCGACCACCACTGGTTCCGGCAGGCGATCGGCCGCGTCAAGTCGTCGTGCCAGGAGGTGGGCCGGCGGATTGCCTTGATGATGGATGTCAAAGGTCCCGAGATTCGGACTCGCGACGTGCCCGAGCCGATCGACTTGGAGCCGGATGATTTGATCGAATTTTTCTATGAACCGTCCGCCAGTCGAGTCACCGCCGGAGGCAACGGCCATTATCACGATAACGGCAATGGAAATGGAAACGGCAATGGAAACGGCAATGGAAATGGAAGCGGAAATGGAAGCGGCAAGCGAGTTCCGCGCCGAATCGGCGTGAACTATCCCGGATTTACGGGCGACTTGAGCGTGGGCAATACGGTCCTGGTGGACAGCGGCCTGATTCGGATGGTGGCCGAGGACGTGACCCGCGACACGGTACGGTGTCGCGTGGTCATCCCGGGCCGACTTGGATCGCGGCGGCACATCAATCTGCCCGGCGTGAAGGTGAGGCTGCCGGCATTGACCGAAAAGGACATTGCGGACGTGCGGGTGGGGGTGGAAGAGGGGATTGATTTCTTCGCGCTCTCATTCGTCCGCGAAGCAAGCGACTTGACCGAGCTCCGCGGCGTGTTGCGCGGTTTGGGAAGCGACGCGCACGTGATTGCCAAGATCGAGGACGAGTCGGGCGTCGCGCATTTGGACAAGATACTCGGGGTCAGTGACGGCTTGATGGTGGCTCGCGGTGATCTAGGCATCGAGGTCCCGTTCGAGAATTTGCCGATTGTTCAGCGTCGCGCGGTGGAGGCCTGTTTGAGCGTCGGCAAGCCCGTGATTATTGCGACGCACATGCTGGAGTCGATGATTCAATCTCCCGTGCCGACGCGAGCCGAAATCACCGACATCTCGAACTCGGTTCGCGAGCAGGCCGATTGCGTGATGTTGTCCGGCGAAACGACGGTCGGCAAGTATCCCGACCGCTGTATTGACGTGCTGAATCGCGTGGTGCGGAGCGTCCAGCGCGAACAGATTGGGCAACGAAACGAGCGGCTCGTACTGCAGACTCCGAAGGAAAAAATGTTGCGTTCGGCCGTCAATTTGGCCGAGGACCTATCCGGGGCGGGAATCATTGTGTTTACTCGGAGCGGCGACTTGCCTCGACTGCTTGCGGCCCAGCGTCCCAAGGCGTGTCCAATTTTTGCCTTCACGGACATCGAGCGGGTCTTCAACCGGATGATGATGTTGTGGGGCGTCGAACCCTTCCTGATGGATTTGGACGACGATCCGGAACAGTCGATCCTGAATGCTTTCAGCTATCTGAAACGCGCTGCCTGGGCCGAGGTTGGCGATCCGATGGTGGTGATCACCAACGTCTTGGGTCGCGAGCGGCGGATTATTGACAGTCTGCAAGTCCGCGAGCTGGAGTGAATTCGCGGAGGGATCAATACGCGTCCGGGCGAAACACGCTCAGGGCCAACGGGGGCAGCGTGAGGGCCAAGGAGAAGTGTCGTCCGTGCCAGGTACATGGCTCCGCTTGGACGCCCCCGAAATTGCCCATCCCGGATCCGCCGTACACGGGCGCATCGCTGTTGAGCAATTCCTTCCAAAGTCCCCCCGTATCAACTCCGATTCGGTAGTCGAACCGCGGCGCAGGTGTGAAATTAAAGACCGCCAGCTCGGGTGGTGAGTTTTGGTCACTGTGCCGCAAGAAGCTCAGGATGCTTTGCTGGCTGTCTTGAGCGTCCACCCACTCGAACCCGCGCGGATCGCAGTCTCGGCGGTGAAGCGAAGGCTCGGATCGGTACAGCGCGTTCAGGTCCTGAACCCATTGCAACAGTCCCTGGTGGTCCGGCTGCGTGATCAGCGACCAATCCAACTGCCGGTCATGATTCCAGTCGCCCCACTGACCAAATTCGCCACCCATGAACAGCAGCTTCTTACCGGGCTGCATCCACATGTAGCCCAGCAGCAGACGCAGATTCGCGAACTTCTGCCAGCGATCACCGGGCATCTTATCCAAGAGGGAGCCTTTGCCGTGGACCACCTCGTCGTGGGATAGCGGCAACACGTAGTTTTCGCTGAATGCATAATTTGAGCGAAACGTGAGGGCCCCATGTTGATGTTTGCGGTGGATCGGGTCCTTCGCAAAGTAGCCGAGCGTATCGTGCATCCATCCCATGTCCCATTTCGCACCGAACCCCAACCCGCCGACGTAAACCGGACGCGACACCATCGGCCAAGCGGTGGATTCCTCGGCGATGGTGATCGTGTCGGGATACGATTGATAGACGGCGCGATTCAGCTGCCGCAGAAACGAGACGGCCTCCAGGTTCTCATTGCCACCATATTCGTTGGGAATCCATTCGCCCGGCTGCCGCGAGTAGTCCAGGTACAGCATCGAGGCGACGGCGTCGACGCGCAAGCCGTCGGCGTGATACTTGTCCAGCCAGAACATCGCGCTGCTCAGCAGAAATGCTCGCACTTCATGACGGCCGTAGTTGAACAGACAGGTGTGCCAGTCGGGATGCCAGCCCTTACGGCGGTCCGCGTGCTCGTAGAGATGCGTTCCGTCGAAGAAGGTCAAACCGTGTTCGTCTGACGTAAAATGCGACGGCACCCAGTCCAGAATGACGCCGATCCCATGCTGGTGGAGATGATCGATCAAGAACATCAGGTCTTGCGGCGACCCGTATCGGCTGGTCGCGGCGAAATAGCCGGTCGACTGGTAACCCCATGATCCATAGAAGGGATGCTCCATGATGGGCATCAATTCCACATGCGTGAAACCCAGTCGCGTGACGTATTCCGCCAACGGCTGGGCCAACTCGCGATAGTTCGGTAAACGCATCTCATCGGACGAGAATCGTGCCCAGGACCCGAGATGAAGCTCATAGATCGAGATCGGCGCGTCAAGTCGGTTCGCCGTCTGCCGGCGCTCCATCCATTCAGTATCCATCCACTCGTAATCGAGATTGCACACGATCGACGCGGTCTGCGGGGAGACTTCCGCGCTAAAGCAGAACGGATCTGTCTTGTCGACGCAGTAGTCGTCGTGCTGAGAGTGAACGAAGTACTTGTACCGAGTCCCCGGGCCGATATCCCGTAGAAAGCCGTGCCAGATTCCCGAATTGCCGAGTGGCTGCAGACGATGCGTATCCTTGGCCCAGTTGTTGAAATCACCCGTGACGGCAACCTGCGCCGCGTTCGGTGCCCAGACGGCGAAGCGAGTCCCTTGGAGACCATCCATTTCGATGACGTGGGCTCCCAGTTTCTCATAAAGCCGCTGATGAGTACCTTCGTTGAACAAGTGAAGGTCGTGAGCCGTCAGCCAGCACGCGACGTGCGTTTCTGAGTTGAGCATGGATCGGCCCCCCAATCGTGATCAGCGTCCGACGTTTAGCGTGGCCGCGCGAGGACGACAAACTGGTAAGGTTCGAGAGTCATTTCGTGCAGCGCGGTGATGACGCTGCCGGCCACCATGTCGACGACCGTCTTTCGGAGTCCAATTCCGCGGAGCCGACGGCCTTCGAGCTGCTGCGTATCCTCGGAAAAATTGGCGAGCACCAGCACGGTGTGCTCGCCCTGATTCCGGAAATACCCGAACACATGGTCGTTCCCGGTATTGATGAACTCGGTCTCAGCGCGGTCGAACGCCAGGTGTTGCTGTCGCAGCTGGACCAATCGCAAAAGTCCCTGAAAGACACGTCCCGCGGGTGTTTCGGTTTGGTTTCGTTCTTCCGCTCGCGTCCAGTCGAAACGGGGACGATGTACCCAGCGGGAATCGCCCAGCTTGTTCATGTCGGATTCGTAGTCGTAGTCGTTCAAGGTGGCGATTTCGTCGCCCAAGTAGATCAGCGGAATCCCGCCGATCGTCATGATCACGCCGTGCAACAGCAGGATTCGGCGAATCGCCAACTCGACCCGATGCGGATCATTCTCGGCCAAGGCCTGCTCCAAACCGACCAGCGAGGCGGTCGTCCCCGAGACGCGTGCGTCGCCCGTGGTGGGATTCACCTGAAACGGCAGCCCTCGGGCGAAGCTGCCCGGGAATTGACCCGTGTAGAACTGCGTCAGAAACCGCCGATGGTCGCGCGCATCGAAACCGGCCGCCGCAATGTCTTCGTCCGAGAACGCCCAGCCGATGTCGTCATGGCAGCGGATGTAATTCGCCCAATCGCAGTCGCCCGGGATTTGAAATCGCCGCTCCATCGCGTAGCGCAACGACTTCACTTCACGTGTCGCGAGTGAGTTCCAGAGCAGGGCCATTAGCTGAGGATTGTAGGAAAGCTGGCACTCATCGCGATCAATGTACTTGCCGACTTCGTCCGGATGCACGATGGCTTCGGACTTCAGCGCCATGGCCGGCGCCACGATTTTCGCCGCCGCACTGAAGGCGCGAATCACCAGATGCGCACCGGCAGGTTCTGACAGTCCGTCCCCAACTGCTTCCACAGAAAGGCGACGGCATCGAACCGTAAGACCTCAACACCCTGGTTCGCCAGAAAGAGCATTTCTTCGAGCATTCGGTTAAACACGATGGGATTCTCGTAATTGAGATCCCACTGATAGTTATGAAACGTCGTCCACACCCACTTCTTCAAACCGCTCCGATACGTAAACGCACCTGCGTGGTCGTCCGGGAAGACGTCTCCCATGCTTTTCTCGAAGGCATCCGGCATCGACCGATCGGGATACATCCGGAAGTACTCCTGGTACTCCCGATCTCCGCCGATCGCTCGCTGTGCCCAGATGTGTTCGTCCGAGGTGTGATTGAGGACGAAATCGAGCACCAACGAGATTCCGTGGTGCCGCAGCAATTTGGCCAGTTCGGCCAGTTCTTCCATGCTGCCCAACCGCTCGTCGATCGTGCGGTAATCGCTCACGGCGTATCCGCCGTCGTTGTCGGCGTCGGGCACGCGGAACAAGGGCATCAAGTGCAGATAGGTGATGCCGAGTTCCTTGAGGTAAGGGATCCGCTCTCTGAGGCCGCCTAGGTCGTCCGCGAAAAGATCGACGTAGCACATCCCGCCGACCATTCGGTGCGAGCGAAACCAACTGGGATCGGTCTCGCGCAGTGCGTCAAGTGCCTTGAGTTCGTCGGGCCGAGCCATCCACATTTCGGTGGCGGAAACGAGAATCATTTCAAGGTGGTAGAAGAAATCGTAGTGATGGCCGTAAAGCTGATAGAGGCTGGAAAAGAGTGCCGGAAAGTGAGTTCTCAACCGGTTGCTGTACGACTCCCATTCCTCGGCCTCCAGATCCACCGCGAAACGTTGCTGCAAACGCGGTAGCAAGCGCGAGAGCGTCTTGTCAATTTGTTCCTTGGGAATGGGCGTAGGGGCTGGCTGAAGCATTGACGATCCTTGAGTCCAATCGGGTGGTCGTGGGCGCGTGACGTGGAGGAGGGAGTGCACCGAAGTTTCGCGTGCAGGTATCGAACAGGCCGCCGTGCGTTCGATCGAAACGGGCACCGCGTTGCGTCCTTCTCCCAAGTCTAAGCCATGCCCAGGAATCGAGGAACCGCAGGTTTTCGATTTCCCACTCCGCTCTAGACCCGCTGGTTCCACCAGGCCACGACGTCCAATCGGCGAGCGAAATACAGTGTTGCGGGCGGGCCGGACAGGTCGATTCCGAGCGCCGAGGTCATGTTCAGATCCTGAATCTCGCACTCCGCCTCCTGAAGTGGCCACGGCAGATGGTGGATTTCTCCGCAGAGCACGCGGCCCCGCGGATCTTGCGTGTAAAGGCAGTACCGTTCGGTGAGCCAATTCGCGAGCGTCCCGGGTTGACCTGGGGCGGGTGAGCTGCCGCGCGCGGGACGGTAGCGCATGGAAAGCGAGGCAGGTGCTGCCGCAGGATCCGTCCGCGCGCTGCGATAGCAAAGCCAACCGTCCGCGTCGGATATGCTTGCCATCCGCGCATGGAAGTAAGGCAAGTGAAAGAAACGACGCGCGCCCCAGACGGCCAAAGGGCTCGCCGCATCCAGCGAAAAAAACAGCACGCCTGGCTTGCCTTGGTAGCGGACATAGGTTCGGACGTTCAGCTCCAGGAACCGCGATGGATTCGGCGCGGGGACGAACCTCGGAATGGCCGGCAAGCCGCGTGGCCGTACGCCTCTCATCCCGAACGGCACGATCCCCAGCCAGGCTCGATCCTCGTACGTATCCAGTTCAAACGCGGTCGGAATCAACCGCCGTAGCGCGGCGGGCTCGAGCGCCCAATGCGCGAACAGCAAATCGCTCCAGATCATCGACACAACCCAAGGCCGTTTTGGCAAGGGATAGGGCCGACCGGCGATTTGCCGCAATAAGAAGGAGCTTCGCATTCGCGGCCGATCGAGAGGCGGTTGTTGCAGACGGCAGCGACCACGCCCAGGCGGTGCTCGTGCCGCCGCACTGGCACGCGTTGTTCGTGCCGCCGCACTGGTGAGATTCGCGACGTTCTGCTACAGAAAGGGGGCGGGACTTGAAACGCAGATCACCGGTAGTGGCGATTCCACGATTCCTGCCACGAGTATAACGTGGATCGGCGGCCACGTGGCAGTGCCGCAGTCCGCTCCGGTGCGAGAAGGTTCCTGCGGGTCCAACCATCCACCTCGCACGCTCGATTCCGTCACACTCGCCGTTCATGAACGCTCGCCCCCCTCAACCCTTGATCGTCGTGGCCGAACTCGCCCGCACCTACCGCGTGGGCTCCACGGAAATCCCGGCCCTGCGAGGATTGGATCTCGAGGTGAACTCGGGAGAGTTTCTGGGCGTTGTCGGTGTCAGCGGCTCGGGGAAATCGACGCTGCTGCACCTGCTCGGCGGACTCGATTCGCCCGATCGCGGTTCGATTCAGGTGGCCGGTCGTGACTTGCTGCGGATGAGTCCACACGAGCGGACGCTGTATCGGCGTCAAATGGTGGGATTCGTCTTCCAATCGTTTTACCTGGTTCCCAACCTGACTGCCGAGCAAAACGTGAGGCTGGCGGTGACCTTCCAGGGCACGTACGGTCCGGAGCGAAGTCGCAAAGTCGCGGACGCTTTGCACCGGGTCGGGCTGTCCGATCGTGCTCGACACAAACCGAGTCAGCTCAGCGGCGGTGAGCAGCAGCGCGTCTCGTTCGCACGGGCGATGGTCCATCAACCACATATCCTCTTGGCCGATGAGCCGACCGGCAACCTTGACCATGCCACGGCCAAGCGACTGCTGGACTTGATCGATTCCATTCGTCAGGATGCCGGGATGACGGTCGTGATGGTGACGCATGACGAAGATCTGGTCGCTCCCTACTGTACGCAAGTGATCCGCCTGCGCGATGGCCGACGAATCGACGGGCCCAAGCCCAATCCTGCCAGCGAACCAAACTGATGCGAACTTGGGAACTCGTCCGTTTCGCCTTTGAGAACTCACTTCGTGCGCGCGTGCGAACGACGCTGACGATGCTGGGCATTGCCATCGCCAGCGGTTCGCTGGTTTGCATGGTCGCATTCGTGCTGGGACTGCGGCAACAAGTCGAAGCGCCAATCCAGAAACTTGGCCTGCTCAACAACATCGAAGTCCGGCCGAAGGCGGCGAGTTCGAGCGAACCGAACCCGGCATCGAATGAGGATAATTCGACCGACGAGGAGGTCGCCGCGGAACCGTCGGGTGCGGCGACCGAAACGGCGCGGGCAGAAACAGCGGTGCTGGACGATGCGATGTTGGCGCGATTCGAGGCAATCGAAGGCGTCGAGTACGCCTACCCGGATTTTCGGCTTTCGGAGATCCAGTTGACCTATGAATCCAAAACGGAAACCAGCTACGCGATCGGCCTGCCGCGCGAAGTGGCGCTGACCGGGATGTA
Source organism: uncultured Planctomycetales bacterium (assembly GCA_963826795.1). GTDB lineage: Bacteria > Planctomycetota > Planctomycetia > Pirellulales > Pirellulaceae > CAWGYT01. The sequence continues at coordinate 158,428 of CAWGYT010000011.1, forward strand.
TTCCGATCTGCTCGTCGCCGGCGATTTTTTCGCGCTGGGAGACGAAGCCGAAGCGATCCTGGGTGAGGAAACCGCCAAGAAGCTCGGATTCGCGACCGCGGAGGCGGCCATCGGCCAAACGATCCAGATCAAAGCGGCGGGGCTGGTGACATCGGCCGAGTCGACGAGCCAGTTTTCGCTCCGCACGCAGCAACTCCCGGTGCGCGTCGTCGGGGTGTACCGGCCGCCCGGCTTTGCCACACGAATCGGCGCCGACTCGATTCTGCTGCCCGTTGACTTGATGCGCGACCTGCCGGGCACGCTCATCGAACGCAGTTTGCGACGACTTCGATCCGGCGTTGCGGAAGGCGTCGATGGATTTCCCGAGGTCGTTGTCCGCGTTCGCAATCCGTTGGATGTGCGGAAAGTGGAGAAGGCGATTCAGGCGCTGGGCTTCGAGACCGATGCGGTGCTGAACCGGATCGAGGATGCGCGACGGTTCTTCGTCTTCATGCAACTGCTGCTGGCATCCGTCGGGACCGTGGCGCTGGTCGTGGCCGGTTTCGGAATCTTGAATACACTGCTGATGTCCGTCATGGAACGCTACCAGGAGATCGGCGTCTACAAGGCGATCGGCGCGTCCAACGGCGACCTGCGCGTGATCTTTCTGAGCGAAGCCGCGCTGCTGGGACTCATGGGCGGGTTGACCGGTCTTGTGCTCGCGCGTGTCGTGAGCTGGATCCTGCAGATCGGGATCGATATCTACGCCACTCGAGAAGGTGTCGCCGGACCACTCACGATGTTTCAGTTTCCACTCTGGTTGCTTTCGGGAGCGGTTGCCTATGCGCTGCTCGTCAGCCTGATCAGCGGTTGGTATCCGGCCTCCCGAGCCGCGCGCGTCGATCCGATCCAGGCCTTGCGGCGGTAACCATGAGGAACGTGTGCTCGGTTCAATATTCCGCTTGGATTTGAGCGTGGAAAAGCGTCCCCCCTCATCCGGCCTTCGGCCACCTTCTCCCGCGCGGGGAGAAGGGATGTGGTGCGAGGACGAAGTGTTGTCACCTTCTCCCGCGCGGGGAGAAGGGACGTGGTGCGAGGACGAAGTGTTGTCACCTCTCCCGATGCCGGGAGAGGTCGCTCGGATCCCGCGGGCGGGAGCCGAGCGGGTGAGGGTTGCGAGTCTGGCAGGGAGCGGGGCCCCCTCATCCGGCCTTCGGCCACCTTCTCCCGCGCGGGGGAGAAGGGACGTGGTGCGAGGACGAAGTGTTGTCACCTCTCCCGATGCCGGGAGAGGTCGCTCGGATCCCGCGGGCGGGAGCCGAGCGGGTGAGGGTTGCGAGTCTGGCAGGGAGCGGTGCCCCCTCATCCGGCCTTCGGCCACCTTCTCCCGCGCGGGGGAGAAGGGACGTGGTGCGAGGACGAAGTGTTGTCACCTCTCCCGATGCCGGGAGAGGTCGCTCGGATCCCGCGGGCGGGAGCCGAGCGGGTGAGGGTTGCGAGTCTGGCAGGGAGCGGGGCCCCCTCATCCGGCCTTCGGCCACCTTCTCCCGCGGGGGAGAAGGGACAGGTGGCGCTGTCTCCCGCTCGGGACTCGGGCATCGACGTGAGCGCGTGTAGATTGTGAAAGCGGACGTGTCACAACGGCGGAAGTCCCGCAGCCAGGTAGAACGAGGTCGAACGATGTTGCTATTCGGAACCCGAAGTTACGGTTATTTGCAGGACGAGCTGAGTTCCCTGCTGGATGCCGCCTGCGGTCAGATCGAGCGAAAGACGTTCGACGACGGCGAAATCTATCATCGGATTGTCGAGGACGTTTCGGGCCGGGATGTGGGGCTGGTGGGCGGCACGACGTCGGAGGCGGAAACGCTGGAGCTATTCGATGTCGGTTCGGGGCTGGTTCAGGCGGGCGCTCGTTCGTTGACCATGATCGTGCCCTACCTCGGTTATTCGACGATGGACCGAGTCGTGAAGACCGGTGAAATCGTGAAGGCGAAGACACGTGCTCGACTGCTGTCGTCGATTCCTCACGGTTTGGAGGCCAACCGATTGATAATGCTGGATTTGCATTTGGAGGGGATTCAGTTCTATTTCGAAGGGCCGCTCAACACGGTGCACTTGTACGCGAAGCCCGTGATCTTGGCTGCGATTGGCGAGTTGGTGAAGGGCGACTTCGTGCTGGCCTGTACCGATGCGGGACGAGCGAAGTGGGTTGAGTCGCTGGCCAATGCGCTGCAGGTTAGCGCGAGTTTCGTCTTCAAGCGGCGTCGCGACGACGGGCGGCCTGAAGTCACTGCGATGAACGCCGACGTCGCCGGGCGGCGAGTCGTGATTTACGATGACATCGTTCGCTCGGGTCACTCGCTCATCAACGCGGCCGCGGCGTACCGCTCGGCGGGGCGCTGGCCGTGGATTGTGTGACCACGCATGGAGTCTTCGCGGGTGAGGGGTTGGACGCGATCAAGCAAAGTGGTTTGGTGGGGCGTATCGTCTGCACCAATAGTCACCCTCACGCGCTGGAAGTTGCAGCGCGATCCGACGGATTCTTGGAAGTTCGCAGCGTGGCCTCGGTCTTCGCCACGGCCCTGCGCACCGCGAATCGCCCAAGTTGAAGCAGGTGTCTGTGCCAGGGTGCTTGCCGATCACAAGGTCGAGCTGACAGCCATCGAATTTTCGCCGGACGGCCAGTGGCCGTTTACTGGCGACGCGAATGGGCGAGGCAATCTATGGGAGGTCTCAACGGGGACGCTGCTGACGACGCTCCGCAAGCACACCGCCGGATCTCCGACGCGAAGTTCCTCCCTGACCGCTCCGCCCTGCTGACGGCCAGCGAAGACAACCTCGTCTTGCGTTGGGATCTGCCCTCGTCACCCCCCGCGGCCTGGCCCAATTCGATTCCGCCCCGCATGGACCTGATTCTGACCCATCCAGCGCCCGTGAACGCCCTCTGCCTCACACGCGATGGGCGACAGGTCCTCACGGGCTGCAACGACGGAGCCGCGAGGTTTTGGAACCTTGACGACGGGACGCCGGCCTGGAGTTGGCGAGCCGCGACGGCGGCAAAAATCAATTCCGTTTCGATCTCTCCCGCAAACTCACTCGCAATCGCCGTCGATTCCGCGAGCAACCAAATCCATCTGCTCGACACCGAACTGCACTGCGAATTGCCGGAACCCGGAGCCGATGGCGATCGCGTGGTCTTCCTCGACCTTCGCCCGCGCGATGCCCTGGGATGGTCCGCAACCTTCACTCCCGACGGAACACGGCTCGTCACGGTAGGAGGTGATGAGGCACGGCTCTGGGACCTTGCCACGGGCCGCGAAGTGCTGACGCTCAATGGTCACACTCGCGAAGTGACGAGCGTTTCTTTCTCGCGGGACGGCCGCTACGTGCTCAGCTCCAGCCGAGACGGAACAGCCACCGTCTGGCCGGCCCTGGTCGATCCCTCAGCTCCTAATCGCCTCGACGTTGCGGACCGCTCCGGAACCGCGCACTAGCGGATGGGACATCCAGACGCGGTCCGTTGTTCGGTATCGGTTGCTCGGACCGCAGTCAGTGACACGATCAGACTTCCGCCGCCGATGCCAGCGCGAAGCTCGACGGTGCTCAGCGGGCCAGCGCCAGCAGCGCCAGTTGTGGGGTCGACAGATTCGCCAAGGGCAGCTCGACCTTATCGGCAGGGCGCGACAATTCAGGTAACTCGCTGCGTCGAATTGGCACATTCTTCGGTGCCGAGATGGCAAGTCGAACGCGATTTCCGTTGACTTGGCAGACGGTGATCTCAATATCGTTTCCTAATCGAATCGATTCACCATTCTTGCGGCTTAGAACCAACATGATCACACTCCTTTGCTTGGTCGATGTAGGTTTTCACGAGACTCTTCACGCGTACTTTAGAGTTTCTTGAGGATTCGGCAATGATCTCAATGAGCATTTGCCGCGATTCCGTCATCCTAATCGTGAAACTCGTCGCATCGCGGTGTCCCGGTTCGATTCCCGTGGCGAGCCGAGCCGCAGAACTGACTTGACCGAATCCGGCTGGATCTCCTCTCCGGCCCGTTGTCAGAATGGCTGACCGTCCCTGGGGTAGACCTCCCTCTTTGCAATCGCAGTGCCGATTTGAATTTTCGTCTCAAGTTTTTGACTTTCGATACCGATTCAGGCGGGATTTGTCAGTATCACCCCGTGGCTTGGCGAGTTCTTGGGCACTTGTTTGCCGCGCACGTCCAACCGATGATCGGCGGATCGCAGGAAGTTTGGCCGCTGAGCAGTGACATCAGCGACCGTTTCCCTCCAAGCTTGCTCGCTGGACAGGGGGGCCTGCATCCGTCATCTTGGGATCATCCAGCGGCCGGTGGAGCGAGCGGCACGGGGAACGGTTGGCGAATCGGAGCGAACATGACTCAATCACGCGCCTCGTCGCGGAAGCATCCCGTTCAACAGCGGCCGGTGATTGGGTGGCGGGAATGGGTGGCCTTGCCCGAGCTTGGGATTGAGCGAATCAAGGCGAAGGTGGACACCGGGGCCCGGTCCTCGGCGCTCCACGCGTTTGATATCCATCGCTTCGACCGGGGGGGAATGCAGTGGGTACGATTCAAGGTCCATCCGATACAGCGGAACACGCAGCTGACGGTACAGGCCCAGATGCCTGTGCTGGAGTTTCGTCCGGTCCGGAGTTCGACCGGGCATGTTACCAAGCGACCGGCAATTCTGGTCGAAGTTGAGTGGATGGGGGAACGCTGGCCGATTGAGCTCACGTTGGCCAGTCGGGACGAGATGGGATTTCGGATGCTGCTGGGTCGCGAGGCGGTGCGGGGCCGATTCTTGGTGGACGCGGGTGCGTCATACTACGGCAAAAGAATCCGAAAGATTCGTGAGAGCTAACGCGGTAGGGGACGGCTGAGCTGATGAAAATCGCGATATTATCGAGAAGTCCGAATTGCTACAGCACACGTCGGCTGCGAGATGCGGCATTGGGGCGTGGGTATCAGCCCGTGGTCCTCAATACGATGAAGTTTGCGATCGATTTGCAGGAGGGCGAGCCCGACTTGTTTTACAACACGCGTCGGCTCAGCCCATACGATGCCGTAATCCCCCGGATTGGGGCTTCCGTGACATATTTTGGGACGGCCGTCGTCCGGCAATTCGAGCAGATGGATATCTTCTGTACGAACACGTCGATTGGGATCGCCAACTCCCGGGACAAGCTGCGCACCTTGCAGATCCTCAGTCGCCACCATATTGGGATCCCGCAGACAACCTTTATTCGAGACCGCAAGGACGTGATGTCGGCGATCGAACGTGTGGGCGGCTCGCCGGTCATCATTAAGTTGATCGAGGGAACTCAGGGGGTGGGCGTGATCCTGGCCGAGTCGATTAAGACCGCACAAGCGATCGTCGAGACGTTGCAGAGCAAGCAGCAGAACGTCCTGATTCAAAAGTTTGTCTCCGAAAGCAAGGGCCGGGATATTCGCGCGTTCGTCGTCGGGGATCAGGTCGTCGGTGCGATGCGGCGGCAAGCTCAGGGCGAAGAGTTTCGCAGTAATGTCCATCGAGGGGCCGTGGCTGAGCCGGTCGAGCTGGACGACCTGTATCGCGAGACGGCCGTTCGTGCCGCACAGATCATGGGCCTCCGAGTGGCGGGTGTCGATATGCTGGAGAGCCATGATGGACCGCAGGTGATGGAAGTGAATTCCTCGCCGGGGTTGGAGGGGATCGAGTTGGCGACCAAGTTGGACATTGCCGGGGCAGTGATCGACTACGTCGCAGCTCAGGTGAGTTTCCCCGAACTGGACGTGCGACAGCGGCTGACTGTGAGCCGAGGCTACGGAGTCGCGGAGTTGCTGATTCGCGAGGGATCGGAATATTGCGGGAAGACAATCGAAGAGGCGGGCCTGCGCGACAAGGACATCAATGTGCTCACGCTGCACCGAGACGCCTCCGTCATTCCGAACCCGCGTTCGTCGCGTGAGTTAGCCGGAGGCGACCGATTGCTGTGCTTCGGCCGGCTCGAGACGATGCGTGATCTCGTCCCGGAACGCGCCAAGCGAGCTCGGCGCCTGAAAACCAAAAAGCTGCCCGAATCTGCCTTAGGAGATTCACGCGAGTGAGCCAGACGCGGCGTTCCCCGTTTACTTGGGGTGAAACAACGGTCGAGCCGGGGAGCGAGACCGACATTGAGCTGAATATTGGCGAGAGCTACAGTGGCGCGACCGTACGGATTCCGATCCACGTGCGCCGCGGTCTCCAGGACGGGCCGGCACTGTTCGTCACTGCCGCGTTGCATGGTGACGAAATCAATGGCACCGGAGCGATTCGGGAATTGATTCTCCGCCGCGACATCGAGCTGATTGCGGGAACACTCATTCTGGTCCCGGTTCTGAACGTGCTCGCCTTCGATCGACATTCTCGTTATCTGCCGGATCGACGCGATCTCAACCGTTCGTTTCCAGGATTCACCAAAGGCAGTCTGGCAAGTCGGCTCGCGCGGCGAATTTTCGACGAGATTATTGGTCGCTGCGACTTCGGACTCGACTTGCATACGGCGGCAATTCGCCGTACGAACTTCCCCAACGTGCGTGCCGACATGTCCCATCCCGAAGCGGCCAGACTGGCCTCGGCCTTTGGAGCGGAGTTGATCATTGACGGACGGGGGCCGAGCGGTTCGTTGCGGCGAGAGGCCACGACGAACGGCTGTCCCACGGTCACGTTTGAGGGGGGAGAAGTCTGGAAGGTGGAACCCGCAATCGTCGAGTGCATCGTTCGCGGCACGACGAACATGATGCGATGGCTGAAGATGATTCCGGGCGACGTCGAGCGGCCAGTGCAACGAGTTCTGAAGGTAACCAAATGGGTGCGTGCCGAATGCGGCGGTTTTCTCCAGTATCACATCGCACCCGGAGACGTGGTCGCAGCAGGCCAGCCCCTGGCGACCAATACGAGTCTTCTGGGACAGGACCGAAATGTGCTAAACGCCCCCTTTCCTGGCGTCGTCATCGGGCTGTCCACACTACCGGCGGTCAGTCCGGGCGAGCCTGTTTGCCACCTGGGTCGCATCTCCGAATCGCTGCATGCTCAGGCTCATAAACGCGGCACTGAAGACAGCGACCAACTCTATCAACGCGTGCAGGAGGAATTGGCCACGAATGTGATGGTCGTCGAACCTCATTCCCCGGAGGACTCCTGATTCACCATGACCCGCTGGCTCTGGATCGTGATCGGACTTGTGGTCATCGGCTTGGGAACGATTTACGTCGTGACGCCCAAGGGAGTCCCCGTGGACGTGGGGATCGTGCAGCGCGGTCTGATCCGCGAGTTTATCGAGGAACAGGCCAAGACGCGGCTGCCGGACGTCCACGAAATCGCGATGCCGCTGGAAGGCAGAATCCTGCCGATCACGTTGGAAGAGGGCGATCGAATCGAAGAAGGACAGGTCGTCGCGCGGATGGACGTGCGCGATCTGGAAACGACGTTGATCGAACGCAGTAATACGGCGAAGAGCTACGAGAAAAACCTTCAGCAATTGGAGATTGCAATCGAACAAGCTGAGCAGACGGTGAAGGCGCAGCAGGCGAAGTACGATTTCGCCGAAAGAGTTTTTAGCCGAACGCGGTCGCTGGCGGAAAAGAACTCCGTGAGCATCGAAGAGTTGGAAGAGGATGAGCTTCAAATGACCGAATCGGCAATTGAGCTGCGAAAGGAACAGCTTAACAAGAACATCTACGTGCTCATGCGGGGAGTGATCGAATTGATGTGGGAGACGGATGTGGCGAAGCAGGCCCAGGCCGAGCGGGACCGCGATCGCGCCGTCATACGCAGCCCCGTGGCCGGAGTTGTCCTTTCGAAGGAGATCTCCAACGAACGGGTCCTCGCGGCTGGTTCGGTTCTGTTGACGGTCGGTGATCCTGAACAGCTGCAGGTTGAGGCGGATATACTGACGCAGGATGTGGTCAAAATCCAGCGTGGAGACGCCGTCGACATTGAAGGCCCCGCGATTGGCCCCAAGCCGGTCACAGGACGCGTCGCCAAGGTCTATCCGCAGGGCTTTACCAAGATTTCGTCACTGGGCGTCGAACAGCAACGGGTCACGGTGGTGATCGACTTCGATTCCAGCGTCCTAAGCCAACTCGCTCAGCGCGGAAGTACCTTGGGTGTGGACTATCGAGTCCGTGTCAAGGTCTACACGGATCGGAAAGAAAACGCTCTGGTCATTCCCCGTGCCGCCTTATTTCGAAATGCAGGTGGCAACTGGCAGGTCTTTGCGGTGAGTCAAGGACGAGCGGTACGAACGGATGTCGAAATCGGCCTCCGAAACGACTCGCAGGTCGAAATCGTCGGCGGGCTTGCCGAAGGCGATCAGGTCATTCTCGCCCCCGATTCCAGCTTGACGTCGGGGACGCTGATCGAACCCCAGTTGTTGGTCGAGCCGTAAGTATCCGCAACGGCCGAATCGGTGGTTTCGCCGGCGGGCGGTTCGCTCCGATCGTGGCATCGCAACCTGCCCGCGGCTGCGGCTAGGTCTCCCTGCCGGACGCAGGGGATCTGGCTTGTTGCACGACACAGGACGCACGACAGAACGTCGCATGATTCAGATTGACCGGTAAGCGGAACCGGACTACCATTCCCTGGGTCCTGACGTGTCGTGCCGCACACCACACGTGTTCTTATCTTCGCGGTTCCGCGGCGCGAGATGCGGGTGAAGGCCAGCGCAAGCCCGCTCGAAGGCCGAACGTCCGTCGACGGCTTGAGCGTTGTGTGGCCGTTTTCAGCCACCCGATGTGGTAATGATTGACCATTGAGCCTCTCGGGAAGAACTGATCACGGAGAATCACGTGCGCCGACTTCGACATGTCGTACTCGGGTTGTCCACGTTGGCCGTGATCGCGGCTGGTGGCTGCTTTGGACTGTTTCAAGCGAGTCAGTCCGTTCCCGATTTCTACGCCGAGGCATTGAGCCGTTCCGGCGAATCGGCCGACCAGGCGGGGGATGCCTTGGAACAGCAGATGGTGACGCTGCACAACGAGCTCCAAAGTGGTGAAAGCTGGGAGCTTCAAATGTCGGACCAACAGGTGAACGGTTGGTTGGCCACCGATCTCAAGCAGAAGTTTCCGCAGCTGCTGCCCGCGGAAATTGTCGAGCCTCGGGTGGTGTTTCGGGAAGACGCGGCCCACGTGGCGTGTCGACTCGACACCGGCAAGATGTCGACGGTGCTGTCTTTAAAGCTGCAGGCTTATTTGACCGAGCAACCGAATGAGGTTGCGATCCGAATCGCACACGTCCGCGCCGGTCTGTTGCCTGTGCCGCTAACCCAGTTGCTCGATCGAATTTCGGCCACGGCGCTGGCTTCAGGCCTTTCACTGCGTTGGTCGCAGGTCGAGGGTGATCCCGTCGCACTCGTCACTCTCCCGACGGATCGCGATGATCTACGCTCCGGGGTGCTGCTCGAGAAACTCGCCGTCAGCCCAGGAATGCTCTGCGTCGCCGGGATTGCCGACGCCGATCAGCCACGTGTCGCGGAGTCGACGGCCGAAATCTCCAGGAGCCAGCGCTGACCATCGAGTGGCTCGAGCCGGCACTGGCCGGCAATCTGTCGACCTGCCAGCTCGAAGCAGAAGCGATCTTCCCGCTGGACTTGCCAGATGAATTGGCCCTGATCCCAGCGTTGTACGTTGCCCCGATCGTGGGAGACGGACCCTTCATAATCAAGATAGCGCAGGCGATGGTTGGGCAGCCGCTGAGCGACGCAGGTGCTGCCCACGCGGGGTTGGGTCGGCAGGGCCCAGGTGAGCAACTCGTCCTGATGCTCCAACATCAGGTCCCAGTGCGAATCTCGGGGCGAGGCGGCGGGCAGTTGATGCCACAGAATGACATATCGCGGCATGGGGGGCAGCCTCTGGAAGCGTACCGGGTCAGGGAGCCGCCATCGCGATGTCTTCGTCCTTGACTCCAGTGGGACTTCCCAAACTGCGGACTTCGGCTCGAGCCACCAATTGTCCGGGTTCGGTCACCGTCGTGACAACCCCAAACTCGATCGCCTCGCCGGGCCGAAGCGTTTGGATGGGAATCATGCGAATCTTTCGCCAGTCGCTTGAGTGGTCTGCCGCTGTCACGGGCCCGGTGTAGGTCCGCATCGCCACCTGCGGTGGTAGCTCGACCGTCAGAACCAAGTTCCGATCGGGTACTCGCTGGTTGTTGCGAATCAGTATCAAATATTCGACCTCGTCGCCGACCTGCCAGCGATTTCCACGAGCCTCCAGCGTCAATTCAAGGCCGTTGTCGACGGGCCGCGCGGTCGTGGGATCGAGGGCGGGGGCGATCCCCTCCTCGCCAGGCAACGGCGTGGCGCCCCGCGGCAGCGTCGCCGGTGGCGAATTCGGCTCGCCACTCAGGCCGACAGGTCCGTAGCGGCTGGTCAGTCGCTGATCTCCGGCGCCGCGCCGCTGCAAACTCGTCGCAGGCGAAATCGGAATGCACAGCTGATCGGTACGCTCCAAGCCGTCGGCCGTACGAACTGTGGCTCGCGTGCAGGCCCTGGAAACGTTGCCAAACACCGCGCGGCATCGTACTTGGAAAGTCTGTTTCTCGCCGGGATTGAGCCGACCGATGCGCCACATCAGTCGATCTCGCTGCAGGTCGCTTTCCGGTGGATCCGCTCCCACGATCTGGAACTCGGGATCGAACTGATCGGTCAATTGCAGGTTGGTGAGCGGGGCGTCACCCGTATTCTCGAGCTGCACATAGAAGTCGGCCTCCTGTCCCTCGGTCATTTCCGTTGGCCCCGTCTTGCGGATCGAAAGGTCGCGCCGGGCAGGTGGCGGCGCCGCTTCGCCCGTCACGCACGCCCCCGTTTGCGCGGGTGGAGATCCCGTTGCGGTGGCCTCGAGCGTGTGGCAATGGCGGCCAGCCGCGGCGACTCGGAACGACAAACCAATCTGACGTGATTGCCCCGGCGCCAAACCGTTGATCGGCCACTCGATCGGACTGGCGCCTTGAGAATGCTGGAGGCCGGGATCAAAGCGATCCGTGACCAATACGTCATTCAACGCGCGATCTCCGCGGTTGGTGATCGTCACGGTGTACTGAATTTCCTGCCCAACCGGCAGCGGGACGTCGGGGTTGGGGCCAACCATTTCGATGTACAACGCGTCGGAAATGATTGTCGTTGTAAGACAGTCTTCAATTGGTGGTCCCCCCGCGGCCTGAGCGCTCACGCAATGACGCGCCGTGCCGCTTTGAGTCGCGCGGTACGAGACCTCCAAGACACGCTGCTCGCCGGGACCGATTTGTCCCAGCGGCCAATCAAGCCGGCTGCCGAATGGCTGCGCCGACGGCGAGCTCGACGTGAGCTCAAAACCGCCAGGGATCATCGCGCGGACCAAGACGTCGCTCGCTGCCAGGGATCCCGGATTCGAGACCTCGATGCGGTAAGTGGCCGCTTCGTTCAACTTCACCGAGGCTGGACCTTGCACTCGAACGTTCAGCTGGGCCGTCGTCCAGGTCACGGTCGATGTCCCCTCGCCAATGACCAGCCGGTCGGGTTCCGATCCACGGGCCGGGCGGATCACCTGGACCTGGACCCGAACACTGCCGCCCGCCGGTAAGGCCGGTAGGACTTGGACCGAGGCCTGCCCATTGGCGTCCGTCGTGACCTCTTGCTCGGTTGAGCCATTGCTGAACGTGGCCGTCGCGTCAAGCACGGCATAACGAACAATCCAGCCGCCAATCGGGTTGTTATTCAGGCGGCGATTCACCGTCGTCGTGAGCACATGAGGTTGAATCCCCCGCACGATCGCCGAGGGCGGAAGCGTCCATTGGCCGTCGACCCAATGAATCACGGCGGTCTGGCGGCGCTGCTCCCATCCGTCCAGGTCCGGCGCCATCAGGGTCACATAGGTCGCTCCCTCCCGCGGCGCCGTCACGCCAATCCAGACCTGCCCCGATTCCACAAACACGTCGTCCGTGGTGGCGACCGTGCCCCGCGTCAGCACTTGGACCTTATTCGACGCGCAGGCGACCGCGTAGTTGTTCGAGAAGAGTTCCGGGAGCGGCTCCGCAAACAGGCCGCTCATCCGCCCACGCAACCCAAGCTGACCGACGAATGATTGGCCGGGCTCGACAAAGTGCCCCACGCCTCCCTCGGAGATGGCCCACTCAAGCGGCTCCCGTCGGCGATAGTAGCCGTCTCCGCCGCAAACCCCGCCCAACAAGATCACCTCGCTGCCCACCTGGGCAATTTGCTGTTTGGGCGAAAGGACCACGACCGCCTGAGGGTTGCTGGGCGTCCGTGGATGCCCGAGGCAGCCCACGTTCGCGTTCTGGGCAGCCTTTGCCGGGTCCTGGCAGGCACCAGGGACGACCACACGCGGAGCGACGGGATCGGCCGGCAAGGGTGCCACGTCCGCGGCCATCACCCCAGGCGGTTGGTTGGGAAGTCGAGCGGGTTCTCGGCAATCCGGGGCGGCAGATGGGCTCTGGAAACTGACATCACTCCGCCCGCACGACCGGAAATGCTGCAAGAGAGGATGCCGCGTCTCGCCGGTTGTCGGGTCGGCGCTTGATTCAAGCGTCGTGTAGTTCGGAGGCGGCAACAGTATTCGTTGGCCACTGGGGTCGATCGCCGGGAGCCGAAGCTGCGCCAGCCACCGAGCAGCAGCAGAATCGCTGCCCAGCCGGATCGCCCGCGAAATTTCGATCTGTTCCCCGTCACCGCGTCCCGTCTCTTCTTCCTGGAGGTATGCGCAAGTGGGGTCGAGTGTGCCCTGTGGGAAACTTAGCATGACGAAACGCAACAGGTTGCGTTTCAGCAACAAATCGTGTTGCCAAGAATCAACGCCCCCGTTGATCGGATCGGTCGTGCGGACTGTAAGCCGATTTGCACCCTGGCCTCCTACTGCTCGGCCTCGGCGACGGTGCTCGCAAGATAAGCAAGCGGGCTACGGTTTCTTGCTTGTGCCGGGGCTGGACCGGCGGACGACGTTCGGCATCGTGAGCAATTCTGAGAGGCGGCGTGTCGCGCAATGTGCGCAGGATAGGTTGTCTCGGCGGCGATTGCCGTTTATCATGCGGGTCCTTTCTTTCACACATCGGATGGTACGCGCAGGCACCCCACGAAGCCGGGGGAGGTCGCGGGCGAATGGGGCGGACCCAAGCGATGCGACGAGTGCCCGTCACATGCTGGCCAAGGAGTCTTTGGATGAAACGCGCTGACTGGTCTCGTGCACGATGGATCTGGGGGCTGCTGTTCGTTTTCGCGACGCCGCTTTGCGCCGCGCCGACGAGTGGCGAGCCGAGCGATGCTGCGCCGTTGGTGGATTCGGACACAACGCTCGTTAGCGAATTGTCGCCGACGCGGGCCGATAGTTTACAAGCGCTGTCGGACTTGACACTGCGCGTCGAGCCTCGGCCCTTGAGCTCAACCCAGCTTCAGGAAGCTCGCAAGGCGGCGCAGCTGGCCGCTCGCAACCTGGATGCCTTTTTGGCGCGGGGTTCCGAGTCGAATCGCCAGGCGTGGCGTTCTTTCTTGCGCTGGGACGACCTACAACGGGAACTGCAGGACGAGTCGGCCAAATCCGATGCGGCGACGTTGGCCGACGTGTTGACGCAGCTATACAGTGGTGAGCCTGGCTTGGAGTTGCCCGCCTTTCTGGACTTACGCGAGTCGCTGATGGCCTACCGTCGACTTGGTTTGGCGCTGGCGGAGGACGATTTTCCGGCCCGACTGCAGGAGCAATTGGCCGCGATTCGGGAAGATCTGACCCGTGGCGAACGGCTATCTCCGAACGAATTCGCAGATCTTGCCGCTCGCTTGGAATGGTTGGAGCAATTGGGACAGGGGCCCGCACTGATCGCAGCGATTCGGAACCATTATGACCACCCCAACCTGTACGTATCTGCCTCGGCGGCCACGATCTCGGCGGGCTTCTCGGAGCCGGTATCGGAGCGGACGGCGGTCAACGAGATGATCCTTAAAACCCACGTGACGGGTACGGCGCAAACCGTTGGGACGGTCGCGACGAACCTGGTGCCGAATCCGGAAACGGCGGTGATCGAGCTGGTGTTAACGGGGACAAGCTATTCGAATACGATCGGCCGTCAGGCGCCCGTGACGATCTCCAGTCGGGGCGTCACGCAATTGCTGGCCCGCAAGCGGTTGCTGATTGACGAGTTGGGCATTCGGGCCGAACCGGCCACGGCCTGTTGCTCAACGGATACCCAGATCTGCAGTATCCGCCCGGACGGGAAATTTGCGGCCGGACTCGTCACGAAGATTGCCTGGAAGCAAGCGCGTCAGCAGCAGCCGCAGGTTGAGCAGATCTCGTCGCGTCGTGTCGAACGCCAGATCGCTCGACGATTGGACGAGCAGACGCTGAATCGAATCGCAACCAGCAACACCAACCTCGAGCGGAAGCTGCGAGTTCCGCTCAAGCGTCGCAATATCTATCCCCGCCGACTACAATTCGCCACGGTACGCGACCGTCTCCGGTTCACTGCTTTGCAGGGGCGAACGGTCCAACTCGCTGCGCCGTCGACGTTGCCGCCTGAACCCGCTCAGCAGCTTGCCGTCCAAGTGCACGAATCGATGTTGCTCAACACGGCTGTCAATGCGATTGGCGGAATGACCATTACGGATGAACGAGCCCAAGAGCTTGTCAAGGAGGTGACGGGCGATGTCCCGGAAGAGCTGAAGATCAAACAGGACGAGGACCCCTGGTCGATTACGTTCGACTTGATGCAGCCCTTGCGAGTTGAGTTCGAAGACGACGAAGTCAAGATTGCGATTCGGGGCCGGAAATTTGTACGGGGCGATCAGGTTGTCCGCCAAACGACGCAAATCGCCGCCAGCTATCGGATTCAAATCCAAGCGGGTCGGGCCCGGCTCGTCCGCCAAGGCGAAATCGAGGTGACTTACCCCGACAAAGGTGAAGGCGAAAGGCTCAGCTTGACAGAGCTGCGCAACAAAACGTTCCTGATTAACAAGTTCGAAGGACTCTTCAAGCCGCAACTGGACGGCGAGGGGATTAACCTTTCAGATCGTTGGGCTAAACTGAAGGATCTTTCGCTTGAGTTCGCCAGGGCCGAAGCCGGCTGGCTGTCGCTTGGATGGAGCGATTCGGCTGCCAGTGGAAGCTAACCACCGGCGCGTGAGTCGGTTCGGCGAACCATCTTCCGCATCAAGGTGAACCTCCATGGAACGCTGGGTCGAGATTTCGTTTGACTGCCTCCCGTTGAGATCCGTGACACGCTTGGACGCGCCCCTGGACGCGTCGCCGAAATACCAGGCGTTTTGCCAGCGCGTGAAGGCGGCGATCGAGCGGCATGGAGCCCACAACTCGTATTTCCTCCATCAGGCTCGTTGCTGCTATCATTTGACGAATCAGCCCGAGCTGGGAACGCTCGAGTTCTCCTTCGAAGGCACGGTATTGACCGACGAAGCGGACGTCCGCTGCAAGTCCTGTGATCTGGAGGTCGTGTTGCAGAGCGAGACGTGCGATTGGCTGACTCAACCCGTCGTGGATTGGTTCGCCGAAACGGTGAAACGCTCTGTCGTCGCCGAGTTTGATCTTTACATCCGAGCGGGCGACTTGGAACGAACGAAAGATCGCGCTGAGCAAATTCAGCGGACGTGCGAGGAAGGCGGCGGGTACGTGGGCATGTACCTTTAGCCGCGAATCTGCCGGCAAGCATCCGACGTCGTTCACAGACTTCGCAGGAACGTGCCCAAATCCAACCACTCTGCGTCGCCTAACTCGACCGGCTCGCCGCGCGGGTGAATCTGCAGGGCCTCGCGGATGTCCTTCGCGCGACGATCGTGCAGCAGGAGCGGGCGGTGCGCGACGCCGAGCAAGCTGGGAGGGTTGAACATCCGTTGGCCATCGGCGTCGACCAGTCCCACGTCGTAGACGGCGGCACTCGTGTAGAGCGGAGGCTGGTGGCAATCAACGCACCCTTCCCGATTGAACACAAGGCGACCACGCTCCACCACATCTTCCGCCACGCTCCCTCGCGCGACGTCGATTGACGGTGGCGGCGAAAGGCTCATCAAGTACGCAGCCAAAGCCTGAACTTGGTGGGATGATGGTTGTGGACCATGCATTGTGGTCTCGATCGACTTCTGAATCTGTGCCTCCAGAGTCGGCACCTGGCCGTTCCAGGCCCAAGGTCGCGTTTCGGCAGTCCCCAGGAGTGACAAGACTCGCTTCGCCGATCCTTGGTATTCGTCCCCAAATGTGTCGCTGCTGCGGCCATTCGAATGACCTTCCGTGTGGCAACTGTGGCAGCTGAACCAGCCGTCACTGGAGAGCCGCGCATCATAAAACAGCCGCTCGCCTTCGTCGGCTAACGTCAAGGGTGGCATTTCGCCAAGCTGGACCGTGGCCACGACTTTCGCGCGCTTGAGATCGACAATCGAGACCGAGTCGTCCAGCTGATTGGCGACGTACAGCGTTTCGTGCGCTGAATCCAACCATTGGGCCAGGGGTCTGCGTCCCACCGCCAATCGTCGAAAATGATTCAAACCGTGGTCGCTGATCGCGACCTCGTCGACTCCCGCCAGACACACGATCAGCTGCTCTCGGTCCGTCACAACCAATCCGGTAGGATCACCCGCGGCACTGTCGGGATACCCTAAGTAGTACAGGTCGGCCGCCGTCGTTTCCTCCGGTCGGTCGGACAGGAACCACTCCAAATTCAATCGTCGGACCACGTTGGACATCACGTCGCCCCAATGGACGTTCGAGGCCGTCGTTGCTTCTTCGTCACTCAGCATCTGATGTGGAAGATAAACGAGATCCCGCGCCGAGCTTAACGTGAGTCCCGAAATGTTGTGTGTCGCGCGTAACTCGCGACTCTTGATGACCTCGCCCGTCGTGACGTCGATCATGGCAAGCCAGCCGCCGAATGCGTCGGCGACCAGCAGTCGGCGGTCGTCGAGAAAAAGTTGTTCGCGCGGTGCGAACGGCAGGTCGACCGCACACAATCGTTTCGGATCCGTGAGGTCTGCGAAGGACACCAGCGTCACCTGACGGGCCCACGTCGAAGCGACCGACGCGATGCGGCGGTCGGCGTTCATCGCGACCGAACGGGGTGTGGCAGGCATCGTCAGACGGGAGATCGTTGTGATGCGATCATGATCGAAACGGCAGAACGCAAGACTCGGTCCTGATGCGTCGACTGCCGCAAAAACCGTCGCATCGATCTTGCATCCGCCGCTCAAGCCGTCCGCAATCGATTGTTCAAAAAGAATCGCGCGCGTGGTCAGGTCGAGCACCGAGGCGCTGCCGAGGCGCTGATTCAGGATCACGAGTTTGTCCCCGTCACCAACGGGGATCAACGAAATCGGCCGCCGCAAACTCGGACCCAGACTGGCGCCGGGCAGCAGGTTGGTGAGGGCGACTGCCATCAGGAATGCCGTGGCCCCGCGTCGCCACAAACGTGCTCCTCCGATAACCTCGGAACATCGCATCGAAAGGCCTCTCTTCACGATGTCAAACAACCTGCGCCGGGGGTGCAGGAAGGGGCCGGAGCCGAACCGGATCATGCCGCAGACGGCGCTCCCGCACCTCTTCTGGACATTGTAACCGCACAATCTTCGTTGATGACAACCCACCGCTCGGGCTCGCCGGGGCCGCACCGCCTCGGCAGCCCGGGAAGTTACGCGGCCGACTTTCGCATCTGCAACCGATAAATTACAGTGGAAGTATCAATTGAGTCCAAGGGTTTGAACCCCAATCGATGAGATCCTACCACGCGGCGAGCTGGTGACTCGCCGCTTGTCCCGGCCAACAGCCCCGAGATTCGCAGAACCTGTTCAGTCCCATGAGTTGTTCGAAGCACCAACCAGGCGAAAAGCCGAAAGCCGGCTATTTTAAATGCGCCGACTGCGGGGTCGTTCTGGAAAAGAAAAAGATGCTCTGCAAGCCCAAGAAAATTAAACTCAAGCGAAAGAAGCCGAAATAGGCCGAGTCGGCTGCTTCACGCAAGCCAAGGTTAAGCTGTGACAAAGTCTAGGCCAATCCCCAGGGAGATCGCTGCTCGCGTTTGAGGAATAAATTCGCCTCGTCGTCGCCCACGAATCGATACGTCTGCGGATCGAAAGTAATTTTGCGACGAACGAACATCGCAATGTTGGCCATATGGCAGGCGTTGACCGAATTGCAATGGGTCCAGACGTCGCTAATTGGCTTTTCTCCTGTCTTGATGCAGTGCAGGAAATTGGCCATATGGCCGTCCAATGGCATCCCGCGATACAGTTTGCGGACCTCTTCGTCGAGCCATTCACGCTGCTGGGCATCCGCCATGATCTCGTCGACGGGCTGGCCGGTAAGGCTGCCGCGGTTGACTCGGATCCTGCCCTTGTCGCCCTCGATGAGCAATTCGTTCTTGTCGCTTACCAGGTTGATCGTGTTGCCGTTGGCAAGTTTCAGATTGCAATCGAATTGATGAGCGACGTTAAACTGGTTCGGCAACTTCGCTTTGCCGTTGAGAAAAGCGACCAAATCGGTTCCTTCTGGAATCCCTGGAAATTGTCCTTTTCCCTCGGCTTCGATCACGCCCGTTTCGTCGCCGCCAAGCGCCCAGAGCGCGATGTCGGTATGGTGTACGCCCCAGTCGGTGACTTGGCCTCCTGAATATTCCAACCACCAGCGGAAATCCCAGCCGATCCGTTGCGGGCTGAAGTCAACTTGAGGGGCCTGGCCCAGCCAGAAGTCGAAGTTCAAACCGGGTGGTGGCTCGGTGGCTTCGAACGGACCGCCGGCAGTCGCGGTTCCCACCGAACTGACCGCATGCAGTTGGTCACCAAGCCGACCGCTGCGCGCGATGGCGATGGCTTTGAGGAACATCTGTCCGAACTCACTCCGTTGTTGGGTTCCTACCTGGAACACTTTGCCAGTGCGTTCCGTTGCGGCCATGATCTGCTTGCTCTCGTCGATCGTCAGCGTGAGCGGCTTTTCGCAGTAAACGTGTTTCCCCGCTTCCAAGGCGTCGATCGCAATCCGAACGTGCCAATGATCCGGTGTCCCGCAGGTAATCGCGTCGATGTCGGCTCGATCGAGGATTCGCCGATAGTCCTCGTAGACTTCGCACTTCCCTTCGTACTTGGAGGCGAAGCGTGCCGCGTTGTCTTGGTGCACGTCGGCACAGGCGACCATGTTGGCGAGCGAGCCCGCTTCGTGTCCGATTCCTGTGCCACGACCTCCCACGCCGATCGACGCAAAATTCAGTTTGTCGTTGGCGGCCGCCGAGCTGGTTCGAGTCCAGATCGTGGGCGCGGCGGCGGCGACAGCGGTTGCCGCGGTTCCCTTGAGGAACGTACGTCGATTCAGATCAGCGTTCTTCATGAGATGTTACTCCTTGGCCTGGGGCGGGGAGGATGGATCGGGTGGGAAGCTCGGACTGGACCCCGATTTTAAGCCGCCCAGACGGTTGGAACAAGCTCTTGCCACGAGCCGCGCGCACCATGTCGGACTCGCGCCCGGCGATCACAAGTGCAACCGCGACGTCGAAGCCCGGCTTCAATGCTCGTGGTGCCCCTGAAAGATCATGTGCTTGTTACTTCCGCGGGCGTAAACATAGGCCAGCACATCGAGGATTTCGTCCCGGGTCAACTTGTCGAGCAATCCCTCGGGCATGATCGACTTGGGAGACGCCGTCCGTGATTCGATTTCATTGAGACGAATGATGCGCGGCTGAGCGCTGAGGAGCGGATTCTCGACCAGGCTAATCGAATCCGGTCCCTGGGCGATCACCAGCCCGGTGAGGACCTGTCCCGAATCCAGTTCGACCACGTAGGTCTGATAGTCCTTGTTGATTTCCGACGAAGGCTCAACCAAATGCTTCAGAATCTGTAGCGGTGTCAATTTGACATCGAGTTTCGTCAGGTCCGGACCGATCTCATTTCCTTCCTCGTTCAGGCGATGGCAGGCGACGCAACTGGCCATTTGGAACATGCGTCGACCGGTGGCGAACGATCGGCCGTTCTCAAACTCATCCATCGCGGGTGCCAGGTCCTCCATTTTCCATTCACGGCTCGGACGAACCGTTTTCAGCAGCTCGTCTTGTGGCGAGATCTCATGAGCCGCCAGGTAGGCTTCGCCTTGCGCGTCGAACTCGTCCAGATCATGCACGACGATCAGACTGCCGTACATCCGTCGCCAGTGGCCCGGATAGGTGCAGACAAACGGATAGATGCCGGGCTTCGGCGGCGCATCGAATCGCAAGACCTGATTCGCACGCGGCTGCAACAGGTCGCTTGACAGCAGGATCTTCTCCGATGCCGGGACGAACTGCCGCTGCAAGGCGCCTGGCTGCTGGGCGGTCGCCTCGGCCAACAAGCCGATTTCCTCCAGCGCGCCGGGCTCGGTGATCACAAAGTTGTGAGGCATGATGTCGTTGTTCTCGAAGACGATTTCGACGGCCTTGCCTGCTTCGACGACCAGTCGATCCTCGTCGTAAGCCATGCGATGTGGAACGGTCCCCAAGCGGAGCTTGCGGACGCCCAGGGTGCGCAACTCGCGACGAATTGGCCTCGCCGTTTCGGATGGCAGGAGCCGCGTGAGCGAATCGGCCAGTTGCAGCGCATCGGTGGCGGCCGGCAAATTCCGCTGATCCGCAGGGATGCCTCGAGCGTACGCCAAGACTTCCTCGAGCAGCGGCTGCATCTCTTCGACCGGCCAATCGCGGAGCGGAATCCGGAGGATCGCTCGCATCGCCGCGATTCGGTCAAGATCGCCGGTCACGAATTGCGCCAAGCGACTGAAGGTATGAGCCTCGTGGCCGCGCACGTAGGGCAAGGCCTGCATCGCCGCACGTCGAATCGTGCCTTGGGGGCCTCCGGCCTCTAACGCGAACGTATCCGAACGTCGCGGTGCGGGAATGTTTTCCTGCACGAAAACCGGATTGCGTCCGGAATCCAAGACCAGCAGCGTAAATCCCTCGAGTCGCGAGCCGAGATTTCCCTCGTCGCGGTTGTAGATCGCAATCGACTCCAGCGGCAGCTCCTCACCCAAGTCGAGTTCCCACCAGGGGTTTTCTCCACCCTCCGGCGTGTGCGTCTGGCCGCCTCCGCCGTAGCTAGGGTTTCGATTTCCATCGATCGCCTTGCCAGCCACGCCTCCGTGGGCCGTTGCCGACTGGCTGGCCTGACCTTGTCGGGCCACATTCTGCCCGTCGCTGAAGACTTCGACTTCGGCCAACGTGAGCGTGCGGCGACGCCCTGGCAGTTCGATTCTCACAAAGCGGCCATAGGTGCCCCGCGTCTGGCCGCCCTGATCCAGTTTGGCGGCCAGGCCTTCAGGCAGCGCGTCGAGCAATGACTCGACGCGCGCATAGAGCTGATCCTGCAGGACGGGGTCCGGCAGCATCGGCAACGCCCCGACGAGATCCTTCAGCGACCGGATCGACGCCTCGGCCAGTTGCCAGCTTTCGTTGGTTTCGCCGCACGCCATCATCAAGGCGACGAAGCCCAGTTGTCGCGTCGTCGGCGACTTGCCGGCGAGCGCCAATTGTCGGAGTCGAGGTTCCTGGCTTCTCAGCTCCGATGCCGGCCAATTGGCCAGTAAGCGGCCCAAATCAAACCGTGTGCTCGGCATGGAGGACTCGTCGTCGATTTCCGTCAGCGTGTCGAGCAGCACCAGCAGCGGCGTTTGTTGTGTGGCCTTCGCCGTCGCCTCCAAGGCTTCTTGGCGATACGCGTCGCGTACGTCCTCGCGCACCAACAGCTCGCGATAGACGGCGGGCGAGCGGGGCATTTTGACCAGTTCGTCCACCCGGACGCGTTCCAGCAGCCAGCGCAGGCCCGATTCGCTGGTGACGGCGATTTCCTGACCGGATTCGATGGCCTTCTTCCAATAGGGTTCCAAGGCCCGCATCGTCTCGTTCCGCGTGTAATCCAGATACTCGTCCGTCGGCTGCTCCGCCGTCAGCAGTGGAATCTCCACGGCCTCTGCCTGCCGAAAGAAGCTCGCGGCACGCACCGCTTCAAGTCGCACGCGCGGATGAGGATCAACGGCCATCCGCTTCAGCAGCGACAGCGGATCGGCAAGTCGGTCGCGCCAGTGTGATGCCACGCGAACCGCGGCGGCCCGAGCCCGAAAATCGGGGCTATTTAGGACTCGCTCCAAGAGCTCCGAATTCACGACGTTGTGGTATTGATGGACCCACAGCGCCTCGAGAACGTGATGTTCATAGTCCGGTTGATTCGCCTCGAGACCGGCCAGCCAGGCTTGCACGGCGCTGATGACTTCGGCGGTCGGCCGGCTGCTCAGCTCAATCTTCGTTCGATAACGGACGCGGTCCGCCGGATCGGCCAGCAAACCCACGAGTTCGCGCGTCGGTACTCCCGCGATGGGCGGGGTGTTCCAACGAGCGATCCTCGTAGACGACGCGATAGACGCGGCCATGCTTCCGGTCGCGGCTGGGATCGCGCAGGTTGTGTTGCATGTGTCCGATGATGGGGTTTTGCCAATCGGTGAAGTACAGCGACCCATCGGGCGCGATCTCCAGGTCGACTGGCCGGAAGCTCGGATCCGACGAATACAGGATGGGCTCGATCTCCTCGCCAACGAAGCTCGCGCCTCGATCGCTCAACCGGTACTGCAAGATTCCCTGAAAGCCAATCACGTTGCCCACCAGGAGGTTGCCTTGCATTTCGGGCGGAAAATGACTGCCCGACACGATCTCGGTCGCCGGACAAGGACGGGTGCGCTGTTGATACAAGGTCGGCGGGCCACCGTGCTTTGCGGGAAAGTCCAGATGTCCGGAGAAGAGCGTGCCATGGTACGGCACGGCTCCCGTGCCGTCATGGACGAAGTCCTGTCCCCAGCGATCGAACACGTGACCATGCGGGTTGGCGAATCCGTACGCCACGTAGACATCGAACTTCGAGGTGTTCGGTTCAAAGCGAAACACGGCAGCATTGGCCGATCGCACCGGCGGCCCCCAGGGCGTTTCGACCTGCGTGTGGTGAAACGTGCCTTCCTGGAAGTACAGCGCGCCGCCTGGATCCAGCACGAAGCTGTTCGCGGTGTGATGCGTGTCGGCCGAGCCGATCCCGTGGAGCACTCGCTGCCGCACGTCGGCCACATCGTCCCCGTCGGTATCCTTCAAGAAGACCAGATCGGGAGCCATCGCGACGATCACGCCACCGCCGTAAAACTCAAAGCCCGTCGGGTTGTGAAGTCCGCCCGCGAAGGTCTGACAACGATCGGCTCGTCCGTCGCCGTCCGTGTCCTCCAAAATCAGCAGCTTGTCATCCATCGCATCCTTGGGCTTCCAGTGCGGATAGCTCTCCCAGGCGGTGACCCACAGACGCCCCCGGGGATCGAAAGCCATCTGGACCGGGTTGATCAGTTCCGGAAAATGCTCTTCGGAAGCAAACAGTTCCACACGCATTCCGTGGGCGACCGTCATCTTCCGAATCGAGTCCTCGCCGCTCAGAAAGAGATGTTCCCCGTTCGGCCCTTCACCCGGCTTGTTGGTGACGACCGGGATAAACTCCGGAGTCGCCAGCAAGTCGATCGTACTGGGTGTGCCCGACGCGGCGGCCCAGATCGCCTGATCGCGGTTGGCCGTCAAGGCGTCGAGGATTTCCATCTCCCGCTGCATGACCACGCGATTCGTTTGCCCGTCCACGAATCGCAAATCGGCCCGGCCTCCATAGATCGAGTATCCGTCCGTCGTGCGGTAGCGGTTGAACCAGTAGAAGTTCTTTCTCAAGACCTCACTGCGAAGTTGCTCCACGCCATCCGCGTCCCACGCAATGGGCGTCGCGTCAGGCCATAACGCTTGCCGAATGATCTCTGCCACCACGCGATTTCCAGCTTCGTTCAGGTGGATCCCATTGATTGTGAGCGGCTCGGCGTGCTCGGCGTAGGCGGCCTGGGTGGGCTGAAAAAGGTCGATGAAGCCGACTTGTTCCTCCGCTGCGATCTCGGCCATCGCTTGGGTGTAGAGGGCAAGTCGCGCGTTGTTCTCGCTTCCGTCCGGAAGGTTGACGTTGCCCAAGTCTTCGTGGGCGATTGGCGAGCAGAGCAGCAAACGGGGAGCGGATGAGCCGTTGTACTGCTGCGCCAAGGTGTGCTGCACGAATTCGCGAAGGTCTTGCCGAAACTTGGCGAGTCCTTCAGTGCCTCCAAAGGATTCGTTGTAGCCGAAGAATGCCAGAATGACGTCGGCACGATTGAAACTCAGATGGTCATCGGGCGACCCAAAGCCGCTGGAACGTAGCCGCAGCGTCAATTCGTCGCCCGAGAATCCCAGATTGCGAATCACCAACCGCTGCTCGGGAAAGTCGTGCTGTATCGCCGTTTCCAACCAGCCGTCATGCTGCATTCGGTCTGCGAGCGTGTTGCCGACCAGGCAGAGATGTTCGTTGGGTTGCGGCGTCCACAATTCACCGCCGTGAAGCATCGACGTGCAAAATACGAGGCTGCCAATACCTACCCGACCCAGCAGGGCCCCGAAGCGAAGAAGTCGATTCATCAGGGATCTCACACGGAAAAAACAGAAAAAGAACACAACGCCATCCGGCACAGTTTAACCTCCGCGGACGGCTCTGTGCTCTCGGTGGCTCTGTGCTCTCGGTGGCTCTGTGGCTCTCGGTGGCTCTGTGCTCTCGGTGGCTCTGTGCTCTCGGTGGCTCTGTGGTTTGTCTTTAGTCGCCGATCGCGAAAATCCAGTCGAGATCCTCGTCAGCGAAAAGTTCGTCATCAGCGAAGACTTCATCGTTCGGCAACGCCGCGGCAAGGGCGGCGGCGGGAATTGCCGCGAGCGGCTGCGGGGCGCTTTCTTGCACGTAGCCGTTTCGCCTCAACGCGAACAGCAGATCAGCGTTGGTGAATTCGCCGTCGAGATTCCAGTCGCCATTGACGTAAGTCGAGTTACCCGCGATCGCGTCCTCGAATTGACCTGCGATGAACAGCGCCACGAGGTCCGCGGAATCGAAAACGCCGTCGAAGTTGACGTCGCCGATGCTGGTTCCGATCACGCCTTCGACCAGAAAGACGACGTCGTCTTCGTTCAAGATTCCGTCGCCGGTGAGATCGGCCGAGAGGTCTCCGGCGAGGGCGGCGGTCTGCAGGTGATCAATGTCGTTCAGATCGACACGGCCATCCCCTGTCAGATCTCCCGCAACGTCTCCGCCAAACAATCCGGGGCTGGGACTCGCCGCCGTCCAACTGCCGGGAGCGTTGCCGTAGGCTTCCGCGCTGGTGCGGCTGAGCGACATGCCAGCGGCCGCCGTTTCGAGAGGCCAGGGGGCAACGTCGTCGTAGATCACTTCGTCTTCCAGCAATCGAGGGATTGTCGTCGGCTCGTCCAGCGGCGGGGCCCCCGGACGAACCAGGCGGACGCCTTCGCCCGAATCGCTTAGCGAGCCGGTGTAGCCGCCGACGAGCGGAACGTCGTTGTCCAGGCTGTAATGAGCCCGAAACGCGGCCACGCGCTGCGAGTTCGCGGGATTGGCTGGATTGAACGAGATGACCAGCAGCGTCTGACCCGCGCCAATTTGCGTGCCGGGATCGAAGTCCAGATCGATGCCCAGTCGGAGTCGCCACTCCGTCAGGTCAACGGGCTCGGCGGTCGGGTTGAAAATTTCCACATACTCCAGATCGGTGCGATCCAACGATAGCTCGGGGTTGAGCGTGACCGCAGCCACTGTGGGCATGCCGGGGGCGTACATGATTTCCGTGATCACGATCGGGCCGACGCGAGGGCGCTGTTGACGGAGCCAAACGTCGCGGCCGTGGCCGGATACAGCCGGCCCACTCCATTCGGCGTGCGGCCGAAGGATTCGCCCGGTGCGGCGGCGTCGAAATGGACCGCATCGACGAAATAGGTGGGTCCGTTCTGATCGCCGACGGTCAAGTAGAGTTGATCCCCGGACACTCCGTTCAGGCCAAAGTCGTTCGGATTCTCTCCGCCGCCCGGATTGAAGTCCGCCTCGCTCAAGACCAGGTAGCCGTTGGGACCTAAGGTCGAGTCCGGGAAGGCAAATTTCCGGAGGGCGTCGATGTCGGCGCTGGAATCGCTCAAGTAGTAATGATTTAACGAAACCGCCTCGGCCGTCACGTTGTACAGCTCGACCTGATCCGTCTGGGGAGCGTCCGTGCGGGAGAGAACTTCGTTGATGACCACGCTGGAAATCGGCTCCATGCCGATGGCCCCGGGCGAGCCGTGGATCTCGGTGCTGGCACGCCAGTTCAGCGGCTCACGAAAGTCGCCCGACGGGTCAATGATTTGCAGCGAACTGCCTGCTCCGTCGGCACGCCAGGGCCAGCCCTGATGGTCTTCGTCCGAGTATGCGAAATCGACGATGATTGAGCCATCCGAGGTGGCGAGTGTGAGACGCTCGCCGGCGTCACGCAAGGCCGTGTTATTTGCGAACACACCCGCAATCCGGCCGGACATCTCCGAACCATAGCGGATCGTAAAGGCGTCCAGATTTCGCACGACAATCGCTCGCTCGCCGGGAGCCAGTTGCGTGACCTGCGCGCCGCTGAAATCGAATTCGATGCCCGCGACGAATCTCGCGTCGCTCAGATCGATCGTCGACGCCTGCGAAACATTGAGGATCTCCACAAACTCAAAGTCTTCCGAAATCAACGTATTGTCGATCGCCAGTTCGGCCGCACTTGCTTCCAGCGGATGATACATCACTTCGCTGACGCGCAGCGTTTCCTGCAGCGTGTTGACGGTTCCTTCGTAATTCAGCTCGCTCACCAGCTGGCCGTCGCGGGCCAGCAGTTGGACTGACCCACCTTGATTCGGCAGAAGGCCCTGATAATTGCCCTGCACAAACAACTTCATGCCGCCCGTGGGACCCACTGCACGGGCGCGAAACGACTTCGCGTCCGGCGTCACGTACAACGTCCAGCCCGCCGGCAAGACCGTTCCCGCGTCGAAGGTCCACTCGACATCTCCGGCCAATCGCCATTGCGAAATGTCGACCGACGTCGGTTGGTTGTTGACCAGCGTCAGGTATTCCTCTTGCTGATTGCCGCTGGCCGGATTGAAGTCCAGCTCGCCAAAATCGATCGTCGGATTACCAACTTGGGCCAGCGGAACCTCGCCCCGGCCCGAGCTCAAGACGCCCTCGACCAGCTCCGGCAGAATCAGCAGGTCGTTGTTCGTGGCGGAACTATTCAGGCCCTGAATCGCCAGAATGTTTTCGCCCGGCTGTAGCCGGTCGATGAATTCGCTGATGTCGACATTCTCGAACTCAACGGCCGATCGTGGCGATCGTGTTCGGCCGGTCGAATCGAAGGTGGGTTCGGCCTCACGTAATCCTTTGCGGACGACCTCGACGCCATTCAGGTAGGCGACGTAGCCGTCTTCGTATTTCATTCGCAGCGAAAGGGCCGTCATCGTGCTCGGATCGTCGATCGTAAAGGGAATTCGCATGTACAGTGACGTGTGTCCGGCCAATTGCGTCCCGAGATCGGTCGAGATCAGCTCGGTGTAGTTGCTGCCACCGTCCTCGAAGCCGATTCCCGTGGTGCCGCTCTGCCAACTGCTGTCGTCAAAATCCTTTTCGGTCCAGCTGCGTCCCAATGACTCGTCGGTCGGCACAAAGTACGTCGCCGAAGTGACACCCGGCTCGCCCGACAGCAGGACGGGTACCTCGCCCGCATCCGGCACGACCTGCGTGTTGTAAATAAAGCGACGGCGCGGTCCGACGTACTCGTCCAACATGATCTGGACAGCCTGCTCGAACGTCTGAGTTCCGGTTTGCCCCCAGATGGCACGATTCAATTGGTTATCCAGATCCGCATCAGGCTTCATCATGGCCACCAGCTCGTCGACGCGAGTCTCGAAAGGCCGTTGGTCACGCGGGGTCCCCGGAGGCCCAAAGTAATCGTCGAACAACGTCCGCACGCGGCGGAAATACATTTCGCGGAAACCCGGGACTTGGGTAAAGAGCTTGTTCATAAGGCTGTTGTTGGTACCCACCGACGCCAGGGTATTGTCCGGGTAAATCGTGTCGTCAAAATAGGCCAGCCCAAAGCCACCCCAGTTCCGACCCTGACTGAGGTCTTGATCCCAGGGCAGAAACCACCACTCGCCGGTTCCCTCCGTGTCTCGATAGGCGTAGAAGTTCTTGTGGCAACAGTCGCGGTTGGACGTGAGGTCAAAGCCGGCTGCGAAGTTGGCCATCTGCGCGATGTTGACGTTGTCCATGATGTAGGTGATCCCCGCATCGCCGCCCTGACGAACGCCGGCGATCACCTCGGCCAAGTCGCTGCTGTTTTCGTCCGTTCGCGTTTTCTTTTCGGGCGTTCCGACACTATCGAACGTGTTGTAGACCTTGTAGAGACTGCCTTCCGGACTCAATCCCAGACGATCCAACCAGCGTTCGTCGGCGTCTTCGACGAAGTCGTAGACGGCGAAGAACTCGCCGTTGCGGTGGACGCGAATGGGAAACGCCAGGTGGTACGCGCCGCCGGACATCGCCAACTGCTCGTAGGCCAAGGTGTTGCGAAGCTTCGATTTGTCGGCGAAGTTCGTGAGCAGGTTGATGTCTTCCATCCGGGGCAAGTCGTCTCGCAGACGCAAACGATGGTCGTTCGGAAAGTCGACGTTCAGGCTTTTCTTTTGCGTCGAGAAGCCTGACGACGATTGACCGTGCAGGCCGTACCGAACGTTGTCATAGAGTTCGCCGTCGTAGAACAGGGCTCCGCTCGTGCCGCTTCCCGACGTCGCGCGGGACCATGATTCGACGAACAGGTGAAAGACGGGCAATTGGCTTTCGACCGGAGCATCCTCGACGATCGTGCCCACGAACTCCTGGTCCGTGAGCGGATTGGCTCGGGCCGGGTAGCGGCCGCTGAGGCCGTTCGCGTCACGCGCCGTGATATTCCAGCGGATCATCTCGCCCGACTTCGCCAGGCCGGCAGGAATCACTCCGGTATAGATTCCGTCGCCCGCGACTTCGTCCGAACCCTGTCCGTCGTCGAGCATTTGCAGCGTCGTGCTGTCACCGAACATCACGTGGTACGTCAGGAAGACCTCGGACACCGCTTCAAAGGTTGGGGTGACGGCGGCCGAAACGACGATCGGCTCGCTGCTGGTCGGCACGTTCGGTGAATGGGTCGACTCCGTCACCAAGGGCCCCACCTTGTCGGCGCCCAGACCGTTCGGTGCCCCCGGTGTCGGCACGCTAAAATAACGGGCCTGATCGAGTTGGGCCGTCAACGTGCCGACACGCAGGGTCGGCAGCACCAGCAGCTCATCGTCGTTCACGTCCGAGTTCAGCGCGTGGATCTGAAGGAAGTTCTGACCCTGGACGAACAGTCCGCGGTCTCGCGTCAGGTCGAAGCTTTCGAAAAGCGTTGCGTCGATCGCCGACCGAGCCGTGGTGGCAATCGAATCGTAGGCGACCACGTCGGGGATATTGCCGGCGGCAACTTGGCGCCCGTTGATGTAGGCCACAAAGCCGTCATCGTACTTAACGTCCAAAGTCAACTCATCAAGTGCACCGACGTCTGCCACCGTGAACGGAATGCGGAGATAGGCGCTGCTGCTGATCCCCTGCATCGCCGTGCGAATATCGGACCTGATGTTTTCGCCGAGGTCCGCGACCCGCGAGATCCGGATGTCAACGCTCGCTCGATCCCCGTCGCTATCGGGTTGCTGAGGGTCGGCGCCGGGGCCGAGCGGATCGACGGCGAAATCGATCGCATCACCACGCTGAACGCCCGTCAGCGTCACGACGCGTGTCGTGCCGGTTCGATCGTCACCGGCGATCTGCACCGTGTCGACCTCGACACCGTTGTGGAACAGATGGGCCGTCGTGCCATCACCTCCGCTCTGTGACTTGGAGAAATCGTATTCGATCGTCAGCGTGCCATCCACGGGCGACTCCCAACGACGGACGGCCCATTGGAGGTTGTTCGCGTCGGCGTGGCCCTGCATCGAGGTCGATCGGACTTGCGTTTCGACGCCGGTCGTCGGCGAAATCCAATAAGTGCGGGCCCAGAAGGCGGGGCTAAAGGCCTGAAATTGGTCCGGCTGATACGTTCCGTCCGGATCCGACAGCGCGTCGTAGTAGCCGTAGAACCAGTTGTTCGTCCCTTGTTCCTCACGGACCCAGTCGTCCGACGAATCCGCCAACGCGACAGTCGGCAGTTCGCGGACCGGGATTCCCACGATTTGGGCGGTGAAGGTTGTGCCGTCCCCAACTTCATCGTCTGCGGCGCCCGCATCGATCGCAAAGTCGACCAGATCCCCGACCGCGACGGTCGTCCTCAATTCGTACGTGGTCGAGGCCCCGTTGATCTCCTGCTGAAAGACCTCCGTCCCGTTGACGAAGATGCGGCCCACCACGCCGTCGCCCGAGGCGTCCGGGTTGGCCAGCGTTCCGCTGATGGTGATCTCGCCCTCCGTTTCGCTCACCCAGCGGCGCAACGCCCAATTCGTGACCGACAGAAACCCGCCGTTGGAAGTCGCCGGATGGCCACCCGTTGCCGAGATCTCCGTGCTGGGCGACGATCCGTTCGGGCCCACGTCCCAAAGGTTCGTTTGGGGGACAAAGAAACGCTCCTGATTCAAACTGGCAAACTCGCTCGATGCGTAGATCCCGTCGCTGTCGAAATTCTTGGTCCACGTCCCGTAGTACCAATTGTCTTGTCCCTGCACCCCGGAAAACTCGGCGACGCTGTCGGCCAGCACGAGGGGGTCGTTCGGGGGCACATACCCGACGCCCGTTGTGGCATCCATCCAACCCGCTGCCGAATCGTCCAGCTCAGGATCCAACCAGGTGCCGGCCACGACGTCCGGTTCCGTCGGGTCCAGGCTGCCGTCCGTCGGAATCAGAACCCGGCCGGGGGCGTTCGGGCCAATGAGCGTCGAGTAGTCGATCCCGGTCGGAATCCCATAGGAGACGTCTTGGACCTGCCGGGGAATGCCCGGGCTGAACTCAAACGCGACCGTCTGACCGTCGGGCTCGACCACCGCCAAGTACTCGCCACTGGCCGAAATCCGAAAGTTGGTGTGCAACTCGTCATTCGGGTCGTTGCGGTCTTTGTTCGACGCGAACACCACCAAGTACTCACCGGCACCGAGGGGAACGTCGGGAAACCGCCATTTCTGAAGGTCGTCCGGATCGTCGGTCAAGTAGTAGCGATTCAGCGACATGTCGGAATCGCCGACGTTATGGAGCTCGATAAAGTCCGAGTCATCTCCGTCTTGATCCACGATCACACGATCGTTGGCCGCCAGAACCTCGCTGATCACCGGCAGGCCGGTGAGGACCTGCCGAGCCTCGAGCGACTCGATGGCCCCGTGACGGCGCCCGCGCCGCCGATTCGCGGACCCCAGGGTGAGCGAAAATAGACCGGAATCCACGCCTCGAGATCGACGCCTAAAGTAGCCGCGCATTCGTTCCTCCGCTTACCGTCAAACACAATGAAGTTGTCGCCAGCGGGCCGGGTCGAGAATTGGTTGGTCGAGGGACAGGAAGAACGATCCCATGACCCGGATCCGGCTCACAAGATACACGATTACTGAGATAATTGCGAGCAAATTCAATCGATCCGGTTTGCTCGCCCTAAAATTGCGGGTTGCCTCAAGACGGCTTCCGCTGTCCGTGACAGTGATCCCTCAGAATTTGGAAAAGGATAGGAAACGATGGACATTCAGAACATCCACCAGGCGGAGCCATTCATCACGGTGGACGGATCCGAGATTCGTGAGCTGCTGGCGCATCGAAACTCGTGCATTCGGCAGCAAAGCCTCGCGGAGGCGCGACTGCCGGCTGGAGCCGCGACGACGCCGCACAAGCACCCGCGTACGGAAGAGATTTACTACATCCTCGAAGGAACGGCCGAAATGACGCTCGACCGAGAACTTCGCGCGGTCGGACCTGGGGACGCCATCGCCATCCCACCCGGCGCGGTGCACACGATTCGCAACACCGGACAGCACACGTTGAAGTTTCTCTGCTGCTGCGCGCCCGGCTATGAGCACGACGATACGGTGCTGGTCGAGCCGCGCGGGCTGGCCTAGCCGAATCGCGCCCTGCCGCCCGTCATTCGGATAGCCGCAGCAGTCCGTACTTCTTCTTCCCGGAACGGAGCACGATCGTGGCCTGCCCGACCAGATCGGTTGGAGTCAGTCGATAGTCGATCGAATCGATCCGGCGATTGTTGACGTAACCCCCACCTTGGCTGATGGTTCGCCTCGCCTCGCCCTTGCTCTTGGCCAGCCCGACCGCGATCAACGCGTCGACCAGCGGTAAACCCTCGCCGCTCAACTCGCTGGCCGGCCGCTCGCTGCTGGGCACATCCTGGAAGATTTGAGCGAGCTGTGCGTCGCTCACGTCGCTGATCTCGGCGCCGTACAGGATCTCCGTCGCCCGTCGTGCCGTCGCGAGTCCCGCGTCACCGTGGACCAGGCGCGTCAGCTCTTCCGCCAATCGAGTTTGGCTGGCGCGTTTTTCGGGAGCCTCCTCGCGCTGCCGGTCCAGCGCTTCGATTTCCTCACGACTCATCTCGGTCAGAAACCGCAGGCACTTGCCCGCGTCTTCGTCGGCGACTCGAATCCAATACTGGTAGAACTCATAGGGACTCGTTCGATCCGCCGACAGCCAGATCGTGCCGGTTTCGGTCTTGCCCATTTTCGAGCCGTCGGCCTTGGTCAGCAACGGACACGTGATGCCGTAAAATTGGGCCCCCCGCATGCGTCGACCCAAGTCGATCCCGGCGGTGATATTGCCCCATTGATCGCTGCCGCCGACCTGGAGTTGACACTGGTGTTGGTCGAACAAGTGGACGAAGTCGTATGCCTGCAGCAACATGTAGCTGAATTCGGTGTAGCTCAGTCCCGCATCCCCTTCCAGTCGGGCCTTCACCGAATCCTTGGCCAGCATCACGTTGACGGGAAAATTCTTACCCACTTCGCGGAGAAAATCGACATACGTGAAGCGCTGCATCCAGTCCAGGTTGTTGACCAAGGCGGCTCCGCGGCGGGAGTCGTCGAAGTCGAGAAAGCGCTGCATCTGCGCACGGATACCGGCCACGTTTTGCTGCAATTGGTCGTGCGACAGCAGATTTCGCTCTTGGCTCTTCCCGCTCGGGTCCCCAATCATCCCGGTCGCCCCGCCCACCAGTGCGATGGGCCGATGCCCCGCTTGCTGAAAACGGCGCAGGTACAGCAGCGGCATCAGACTGCCTACGTGGAGGCTCTCAGCCGTCGGGTCAAAGCCCGCGTACAACGTTCGCGTTCCGCCCTGCAGCCATTCGCGCAGGAACTTTTCGTCCGTCGATTGATGGATCAGTCCTCGCCAGGCAAGGTCTGAGTAGATGTCCATGTCCATCCGCAACCTTTCGCACAACGCGCCCGGAGTCCAAAGCCGGGAGGGCGAGGCTCCCGCCGAGCCGCACTGTCCTCCACGGAGCCGAGCCACCGCCTCGCCGAGCCGCCCCCGCTCAAATCGCAAACAACGCGACCGCCCATCGCTCCCGAGCAGCATCGGCGTACAACCGCCGCAATTGGCCCAACACGCGTCGCGCCCTGTCCCGTCCTTCGCCCTGGAGGGCGTCCGTCGGCAGATGTTCCACCACGGCATCGATGTTCAAATTCGCGAGCGCTTCGGCCACATGGGGCACGAGGTCGGGCCGCACCAATCGAACCTGCAGATCCGGCTCGTCGCTCAACGGTCGCCCGCCCCAGATCGCTTGCTGCAAGGCCGGCCGCGAGTCATCGTCGACGGACGGGCAGGTATCGAGGACCTCCTGCAAGGGTCGGGCCATTCCCCGACAACAGACGATGCGACCGTCTTGCCCGGGCGGCTCCGATTCGACCAGCTCGGCCAAGAAAGCTTTGAGTGCATCGGAGCCTCGCGCACCGAACAATTGCTTCGCGCGATCACGATCCAGCGCGACCAGAGCGCCTTCGGCCAGCGGGTTGCCGCTTGTTGGAATCATCGTGCGTCCTCCCTCGCCGGGGTTCGGCGCCCCCGCGAACGGGAGCGGGGAATCGACCAAAACCGCCTATCGTACACCGTTTCTTGACTGCCAGGCAGGCCCCGCCTTGGTCACCCGCCGCGGGCAGGGTGCGCAAATCCGCCCGTGCGCCCAAAGACTTCGGAAATCGGCAAGCCCCTGATTTTTGCTGCCCAATTCGGTGGCCCTGTGCATAATGAAGGAATCGCCAGCGGCGAGGTTCGGAGGCACGAACCGAGCGGCAAACGAAGCAACCAGTCGAATTGGGACAGATGTTCAACTTTCAAAACCGATCGCCGCGTCGGCACCCGCGTCTGCAGTTGGAGTCGCTCGAAGCCCGCAACCTGCTGGCTGTCGGTCCATTCCTGCATACCCACAACGGCAGTCAACTCGCGGTCGTCGATGCGGCCAGCGGCGACTTGCAGGTGATCCATCAGCTGAACGGGTTCGCGCCGGGTGACGCCGTCCTCCAGGACATCGCATTCGGGCCGACCGGTCGGCTGTTTGGCATCACGCAGGAATGGTTGTACGAAGTCCACCCCGCCTCCGGGCAGCTCACGCCGCTCGGGCAACATGAGGTCCCTCGAGCGACGTCGTTGGTTGTCGGCGGTGATGGCGCCTTGCGTGTCATGGGGTTCGATTCGCCGGAATTGAAACGCATCCTCGTGAACGAAACCAGCATCGTCAGCTCCAACACCCAGGCCACCTTGAGCAGCCTGGGGGACGGCGGCAGCAATGGCGACATCGCGTACATGAATCAGGACCTCGTCGTCGCCTCGACGGATAATCGGCTACTCTGGTATCGGTTTGATGTGAGTCCCAGCCGACCGCGAGTGGTGCGCGAGCTCGATCTGGATCCTTTGGGAGTGAATAACGTTTACGGCTTGGCCGTGGTCGATGGGACACTCTATGCGACCACAAATGACGCAGTCCTGCGATTCGACTTGAGCGACTCCACTCGGCCGCTGGTGATCGAGGAACCGGTCGACGACGCGACGTTTGGGAGCTTGCGCGGCGCGGCGTATTATGCCGAGACGGGCGGGCCCATTCCGGCCGGGACGCTGTCGGGCGTGAAATGGAACGATGTCAATGGCGATGGCCTGCAGCAGATCTCCGAGCCCCTCTTGACGGATTGGGCCGTCTACCTGGATGCAAACCTCGATGGCGTCTTTAACCTGGGTGAGCCCTTGCCGGACCGATGCCGAGGGGCGATATTACTTCTTCGGGTTGGCTCCAGGCTTCTACACCGTCGACGAGATCATTCCGAATGCGAACGATTGGGAGCAAACGTATCCGCTTTCGCCCCAGCGCAATCTGATCGGGCTGTATGACTTCGAAGACAATACGGTCCAAAATCAACTGGCTCACGATTACGGGTTGCCCGACTTGGTCGCAGCCCTGGTCAGCGTTTCGGACGGGGCCGCGTCGTGGACCAGTTCGTCGGCCTTTCTCGAGTTGCCGACGCCGCTCGGAGCCCAGCCATTTACGATTGCGATCGACGCGCAGTACAACCCGACCTTCACCACCGATCAGTTCCTCGTCTCGCAACGCAGCGGCCCGAATCCCGTGGACCAGGATTTCCGGCTCAGCGCCAACGGGGTGATGAAGACTCTTTCTTCCACGTTTTGCAATGCCGCGGGCAACTGTCCTGCGGTGACGCTTGGGTCGGTCGACGGCGAGCGGCACCAGATGGCGATTACCTGGAACAACGGAGTGGTCGGGAATTTCTTTGACGATCAGCTCGAAACCCGATCGGTCACGGGGACGTTGCCGGACTTGGATGGCCAGGTCGTTCGATTCGGCAATCCGACGGCGTCCCTGACCGGATCGGGATTGCGCGGCACGGTCTATGAAATTCGCATTTTCAGCGGCGCACTTTCCGCCGCCCAGCTGCGTGAGTCGTTCAACGCAACACTACGCCCCTCGGCCTACACGGTGGTCTTGGGCGACGAGTTCGCGATTGGCGATCTGGACTTCGGAAATCGCGAACCGGTGATTGTGGAAATGATCCCCGAGATCGACGTCCGACTCGGTAGTGTCAGCGGGGATCCGATCGTCGACGACGGCGATCCATTGGATCTGGGCCGAGCGACCGTTGACGAACCGGCGCCAAGTGCGGTGATCGTGGTTCGCAATGTCGGGAACGCAACTCTGACTCTCCCGACGATTACCGTTTCGGCGGGCTTTGAAATCCAGGGAACACACGCCTCGAACCTCGGGCCGAACGAAAGCACCTCGTTCACCGTCGTTGTCAGCGATCTGACACCCGGCATCAAGAGCGGGGAAGTGACGATTGCCAACAACGACCCGGATGAAAACCCGTTTACGATTCCTCTGCTTGCAGAAATCCTGGCGGTGGACGCTCGACCTCGCGAGCTGCTGATCAACACGACGAACGGAAATGTGATTCGGATCGATCCGACGACGGGCAATCTCACGACGCTGGCGACCGGGCTTCGTTCCATGACGGACATGGCGCATCACCCGACGACGGATCGACTCTACGGAATCGATGCCGTGCAGCTCTATGAAATCGATCTCGATGCGGGAACCACCCGCACCCTGTTTGCTCATGGCGTTCGCAACGCCGCGGCGCTGGGATTCTCTCCGACGGGTGAATTGTTCATCGCGGGCCAAGACGTTTACCGAGTCAATCTGGATAATCGGACGACGCAATTTTATGCGGCGGGCGGTTCCGCCCTGGCAGGCGACCTTGCCTTTGTCGGTAGCCGGATGTATCTCTCGACCACGAACGGCGATCTGTACGAGATCCGTTCGACCGGACCCGCTCGGCTGGGAAATCTTTCGGGCGTGGCGATCAATGGGTTGGCGTCGACCGACGCGGACACGCTTTACGGCTTCAGCGACAACCGGGCCTATCTGATCGGGTTGAACGACCTTTCGCTCACACCGCAATTCAGTCTGTTTATATTCACGATCGCCGGGGCAACTTACTTGCCGACGATCGACGCCCACAATGCCGACGAGCCGACCGACGTGGATGGCAGCGGCGCCGTCGTGCCGCTTGATGCGCTGCTCATCATCAACGAGCTGAATGATCCTCAGTTCAGCGATCCGGTCGACGGCCGGATTGTGATCACGCCGACGCCTCCAACTCGCTATCCGGACGTGAATCAGGACGGCTACATCACGCCGATCGATGCCCTGCTGGTCATCAATCGTTTGAACGAAGAAGCGGCGGCCGCCGCGCGGGCAACCGCGGCATCTTGGGCGACGTTCGACGCGGAGGGTGAGTTGCCGGGCGATTGGGACGCGCGTCTGTTATCTGACCTGGCCTGGTCACTCGCCGCGTCCGATCGTGAGCGGAAGGCTTAAGAGCGACGCGCAGGCGGCAGCAGGACTCGGGCCTGCGCCGCTCGTGCCTCAAGTCGATCCGCCTTGCGTTTCGCTTGCGTCACACGCCTCGTTACGAGACCGTGACGGTTCGCACTTCGACGACCCCGAACGGCGGATACGCGCCATCTTTCGGCGGCTGCTGCTTGTCCGTGCCCGCCAAGAACAGTTGTCGGCCATCGGCCTGGAACACGCCGCGAGTCAGGCGATAACCCGTATTCAGGTGGTGTTTTCGCGACCCATCGCGAGCCGAAAAGATGGCGGCGTTCCAGTCGCCGCCGCGCAAACGCCCGCCCATCAGGAAATAGGGTTCCGTGGGGTGCCACGCCAGCGTTTCCATCAGCCCTTCGCCGCTCTCGCCCGCATGCGTTTCGTCAACCCGGGGCGAGTCCGCTTGCCGCCATGCGAAACGCTGCCAAAGTTGACGACCATTTCCGGCCATGGGATCCCGCATGGGGCCCATCCCCGCCGCGACCAGATCTTCGCCCGAGGGGTCGAAGGCCAGCGCGTAGATCCCGCCGATGTAACAATGGCTCTTGATGATGCCCCAACTGGTAAAGGCATCCGTGGTCCACTGCGCAGCAAGTTCACCCGAGACCAGATTCCAGACGCGGATTTCGCCCATCAAATTCCCGGCGGCTACGAAGCGGCTATCCGGGCTGAACGCCACCGAGGTGACCGGGGGCAAATGCGAAAAGGCGTGCGTCTGCTCACCCGAGGACACGTCCCACAGCTTGACCGAAGGTTCCCGCTCAGCCGCCGGTTCGTATTTTTCGCCGCCGGCGAGGTACTGTCCCGTCACCGATGCGAGTCGCCGACCGTCCGGCGAAATGGCCAACTGCCACGACCAGAAGGCGTGGGCGAGGACTCGTCGAAAGACCGTGCGCCGCTTGAGGTCGTACCAAATCAACTGCCCGTCGTATCCGGCGGAGACGATCACGGGACGATGCGGGTCGCGGACGACTCCCGACGCGTAGCTGCGGTGCTCCACCAATCGCTGAGATTCGCCCGATTCCGGGTTGAGCTCGTACACGCCATCCAGACAGGCGGCGTAGACGCGTGACGTTTCGGGATCCAGGTCGAGATCCAAGACGCCGGTCGGCAGCGAGTGCTTGTGCACTGGCTCCGTCACGATCACTTCGTCCACGGGCTTTACTTCGGTAGGCGTCTCTGGCATGGTGCGATTCCTGACTGCGATTCCTGACGGTCAGCTCAGCAATTCGGGGACCGGTTCCGCATCCTGCTCGACGCGGTGAAACGTCGGGAAACCTGGCAAGTCGTATTCTTCGTGTGGATCGAGTCCGAGTGCGGTGAAGATGGTGGCGAACAGGCGCCGTTGGTCGAGCGAATCGTCGGCCACCTCGATGCCGTCGCGATCGGTGGCACCGTAGACGACGCCCGGTTGGATTCCGCAGCCGGCCATCGCCAGGCTCCAGGCATTCGGATAGTGGTCGCGCCCGCGAGCTTCATTCAACCAGGGCGTCCGGCCGAACTCGCCCATGGCGATGACCAGTGTGTTTTCGAGCATTCCCCGTTCTCCCAAATCCTGGATCAGGTGAAACAAGACACGGTCCATCTCCGGAACGAGCATCTGGTGGATTTCATGATTCAGCACGTGGCAGTCCCAGGGCATGCCGTTGGAGACCATCACGAAGGGCGCTCCGTTCTCGACCAGGTGGCGAGCCAGCAGCGCGTGCAGGCCGAACGTGCCGGGTCCGTACTTTTGCTTGTCGGATTCGGGCAGGCGATCCATGTCGAACAGCGACGCGCAGCTCATCATGCCACGAACTCGCTCGAACGCCGCGTTGTAGGACGAGGCGGCCTGACTTTGCCGGTCGTTTTCGAACTTCTTGCTGAAAAAGCGGCGAAGTGCCTCGCGGTCGGCGTGGTCCGCCTCGGTCAGAAACTCGGGCCGCTCCAGGTTCTCGATGCGATACTCTCCACCCACGCGCACCGGACCGTATTCCGCGCCCAGCCATCCCGCCCAGTTGCCAGCTTTGAATCGTTTGTACTCATTGCCTTCCGGACAAGGATCAAGCAACACGAAGCTGGGAATCGGGCTGTCGACCTGTGCCAGCTGCTGTCCCAAAAAGGCTCCCATCGCCGGTCGCACGAAGGGCGGTCGCGGCGAGTCTCCACGATTCAACAGGTCAATGGCCTGAAAATGTTCCGACTCGGACGTTTTCATCGAGCGAATGACCGCCAGCTTGTCGGCGATCGACGCACACTTCGGCATCAGCTCGCTGAAATGAACACCCGGCAGCCGAGTCGGGATGCTGGCGAAATGGACCGCCGGTCGGGCGTCCCGGTTTCGGATCCCAGGTCTCGAACTGACTGGGGGCTCCGCAAAGCCACAACAGAATGCAGTGTTTCTGTTGACGCCGTGCTTCCGCTGCCAGGGCGGGCACGGAAAAGAGGCCCTTGAAGCTCAGCAGCGACGCCGTACCGGCGGCCAGTGTGCCCTGCAGGAATAGGCGGCGATGCAGTTCGTGGTCGGGGCTGCCGCAGTCAGGTGGTTGCTGTTGCATTGGTTTTCAATGGTTGAAGCAGAATTCGGCGCTGGTCACGATCGCCCAGGCAAGCTGAGCCGTTCCGTCTTGAGGATTGCAATGGGCCGCAAGAAACTCGCTTGCGCGGGCCCGTTCCGGCTCGGTTGCGTCGCGCCCCAGAGCCGCCGAAAAGATCGCGCCAGTCCGCTCGTTCAAGTCCTCGATCTCTGCCCAGCGAGCGACCGCATCGGATCGGCGCACTCGATCGTTCAGACCGGCGTGATTCGTCAGCCAAAGTGCGCCACCCAAACTCGTGGTCGGCTCGTCGGCCAACACATCCGGGAACGCTTTCTGCGCCTCGGCCAGCAAGGTGTCTTCGGGAGCCGACGGAACGCCGTTCAGCACCACGTCAAGCGACCGCACCAGGCTTTCCGCATCGATCGGCTTGGTCAGTCCGACCGCAAACAGTTCGGGAAGCAGATTCGCGGCCGGCGGGCATGAATCCAATTGGTAGCAGCGGGAACTTACAACGTGACGCACGAGCCGCTTGACGTCGTAACCCGACGTCCGAAAGTCGTTGCTCAGCCACTCGAGTAGCTCGGGGTGGGACGGCGGGTGCATCGAGTCCATGCGATCGACCGGGTGCACGAAACCGCGCCCGACCAGCATGGCCCAGATGCGGTTGACGAATGCGCGGGCCAGCAGCGGGTGATCCGCCAAAATCTGGTCGGCAAACTGGGCGCGCCGACTGAACTTGGGGACTCGCAGCTCGCCCGCCGCCGTCAGGTACAGCTCGTCCGAGTCCTGCACGTCTTCGGGCGGCCGATCTTCGCCCACGACGGGGCTCTCAAAGAACGTCAATTGCGTTTCGAAGCTGTCGCCTGCCAGGTCCGTGAACTTCTGGAAACCGCCAACCGCCTTTTCGGCAACCCGCGGGCCTGCCGACGTATCCTGGTTTTTCCCTCGGTTGAAAAACGCGACCAGACCCCAGTAGTGAGCCTGGTGGATTTCGCTCGCCAAAGGATGGTCGTGGCACTGAGCACATTCGATTCGAATCCCGAAGAATGCCGGGGCGACAGCCTCCGCGATTGCCTGGTACTCGTTGCGACGCTCGTACAGGAACCATCCGGCCCGCACATCCGTCGTTTCGCTGTCGCGTGCCAAAGTCATGTCACGCGCCATTTGGTTCCAGGGACGATTCTCGCGAAACGAATCGACCAGGTATTGATGCCAACCGTGCCGCTGCCGGCGAGTCATCGCCTCGGGCCGTGCACGTCCCATCAACATCGTGTCAAATCGACTGGCAAATGTTTCGGCGAATTCGTCGCTGGAAAGCAGCTGATCGATCAGCCGTTCACGTTTTCCGGCGGCCATGTCTTCCAGGAATTCACCCGCCTCGGACCGCGTCGGGATGCGGCCCGCGAGATCCAAATAGATCCGGCGAACAAACGTCGCGTCGTCGCACTCGCCGCTGGGCTGAACGCCTGCGCGCTGCCAGCCGTCTGCGATCCGAGCGTCGATTGCGGAGATGGCATCGGGTTCCGCGGTCCCTGCGGTCGCCGCGTGCGCGGGGGCAGCACGGGCAACTTCCGTGCGTCCGTCGGACGCGCCCGCATCGGCGGCGAGCGCGGTCGGCGATGCGGGCAGGCAAACCAGGCAGATCAGCAGAGCCAGCTGCCCTGGGATGGGCCATGGTGCGAAAACGATGCTGAACGGGACGCACATCGGTTCGGGTCCTCGGGGAAACGCAGGGCAGGCGGCGTCGTGGGTGTTGAACGTCGCATCGCCCCGGCAAGGCCCGTATTTTCGGCGATTTTCCCGGCAGCGCCAAGGCAGACGGCGCTGATTTGCCCAGAAACTACAACAGCTTCGCCCCATGGCGGGCTTCGCAAGCGGTGATGATCGCTCGCCGGACGGATTCGGCTTGTTCGCCCGTCAAAGTTTCGGTCAACGATCGCAGCCGCACCGAAAGCAGCTGCCGCTTCCGACCCGCGCCATCCTTTTCCGGATCGCGATACGTTTCCTGGTAGTGAATCGCCTCGAGCAATTCGCCTGCCGCCTGAGTCACCGTCGCGGCGAGTTGGTCCCAGGGCACCGACTCGGCTACGATAAAATTAAAATCATAATCGATTGAGGGATAGGGACTGAGCGGCTGATGTTGGGGTACCAAATGACACAAGGATGTCAGCATCGAAAGTTTCAGCTCCGCGACGATTGTGGGCTGGCGTAGCCCCAACTGTTTCCGGCCGGCCTTGCTGACGGCGCCGAGAAATCCGAACCGCTCACCTCCCAGGTCCAATCGGCAGCGCTCGTCGGACTGCAGAAATTCTGAATCCACGTGCGTCGCCTCCAATGGTTGCGAGATCTGAAGTACCTGGAGCAGGGATTCGATCACGCCTTTCACCTCACGAAAGCTGCGGCCGCTGGACATGGCCAGCATCCATTCCTCGGTTGGCAGACCTTGGCGCGACGGGAGATAGACTTTGGCGGTCTCGAACAATTCGATCTGATCGGCGGCCAGCGATTCGTTGGTGCGGCGCGACTCGAGCAAGCTAGGAATCAGACTGCGGCGCAGGCAGTCCGCGCCACGCAACATGGGAATGCTGCAGCGCAGCGGTTCCGCGTCCGTCCAGGGACTGAAACAGGACGAGGCCTTTTCGTCGACGACGCTGACCGTCATCGCCTCATTGAAGCCGCTGGCCGTCAAAACGTGTCGGACCGCGGACAGCACGCGGTGACGGTCGGTACGCAGCGACGGCACCATCGGCACGCCGACGTCTTCGGGGATTTCGTCGTAGCCATGGATCCGCGCGACTTCTTCGATCAAATCGATCTCCCGTGTGAGGTCCCGTCGCCAGCTGGGCTGTTGGAAGGTGCACGAATCGGAATTGGCGCCGATTTCTTGGAGTCCCAGATCGGTCAGAATTCGCAGCACGAGTTCGCGGTCCAGCTCGATTCCCAGAATCCGCTTGAACTGCGAAAAGCGCAGCACAATCGGCGGGTACTCGACCGCTGGACGAGCTTGGACATCGACGGATCCGGCGGCCAGTTCACCCCCGGCCAATTCCAGGATCAACTGGCAGGCGCGGCGGCTCGCCCAGTCGATTCCCGCCGGATCGACGCCCCGCTCGAAACGATACGAAGAGGGGCTGTGGAGCCGAAGGGCCCGGGCGGTCGTGCGGATCGCCAGCGGCGAGAAGTCGGCCGCCTCCAGGAGCAAATTGCGTGTCCCCTGGGACACTTCTGAGTGTTCTCCCCCCATCACCCCGCCCAACGCCACCGGACGCGACTGGTCGGCAATCACGCACATGCCTGGTTCGAGGGCATACGAGTGATGATCGATCGCGGTGAACTGCTCGTCCTTCGTGGCCGAACGGACGATGATCTTGCGGCCGTCCAAGTGGTCGAAGTCGAACGCGTGCAGCGGCTGGCCGCACTCCAGCATCACATAGTTCGTGATATCGACCACATTGCTGATCACGGCGATTCCCACTGTTTCCAGCCGCCGAGCAAGCCACTTCGGACTGGGGCCGACCTTGACGCCGCGGATCACGTGCGCGGTGTAACGAGGGCAAAGCTCAGGACACTCAATTCGCACACTCGTCAGTTCGCTGCAGGCCGGGGCCGATTCCGAAATCGGACAGGCCGGCGTCTTGAGCGGCTGTTGCCACAACACGGCCACTTCCCGCGCCACGCCTAGATGTCCGAGGCAGTCGGGCCGATTGCTGGTGACTTCCAAATCAATCGCGAAGTCGTCCCCGACTTGAGTCGTGGATTCGTGGTTCAGACCCGCCATCGCCAGCCGATGGGCCAGTTGGTCCGGCGTCATCTCGAGCGACACGTAGTCTTTGAGCCAATTCCAGGAGACGATCATCGGTTTTGCATCGGGTTAGGAGGAGGTATTGTCGAGGGCGGCCGTCACATGAAGGTCGCCATTGAACGGAATCTGCGAAGGCTTGAACGGGGCCGGGCCGAGCGACCCGATACCGAGCGACCCGATACGGCCTTCCGACGATTGGAAACCTTCAAACCGAAGCCAACGTCCCGTCCAAAATTCCAGGCGCTAGAACTGTTGCAGGAACCGCACATCGTTCTTGTAAATTTCACGAATGTCCGTGATACCGTGTCGGCGCATGCAAAGCCGCTCGACGCCAAGTCCGAAGGCGAAACCCGTGACTTCTTCCGGGTCGTAGCCAACCGCGCAGCACGTTGGGATCCACCATGCCCGCCCCGCCGAACTCGACCCAGCCGCCGTTCCAGCTGAAGTCGGCCTCCACGCTGGGCTCGGTGAATGGAAAGAACGACGGGCGGAAACGGATGTGAACTTCGGACCCAAGGTAGCTGGTCGCAAACAGTCGCAGCACGCTTTTCAGGTCGGCCATCGTGACCTGCCGATCGATCAGCAGCCCTTCCATCTGGTGGAACATCGGGTAGTGGGTTGCGTCGGCGGTGTCAGGACGATAAACGCGCCCCAGCGAGATAATCCGAATGGGCGGCGGTGTCGTCTCCATCACGCGAATCTGCACCGTGCTGGTCTGGCTCCGAAGCAACAACTCGCCGTCATGCTGACTCTGGGCTGACGACAGGTAAAAGTTTTCCAGCGGATCACGCGCCGGGTGTTCGCGGGGGATATTCAGGGCCTCGAAATTGTGCCACTCGTCCTCAATTTCGGGCCCGTCGGCGGCCGTGAAGCCCAACCGTCCCATGAT
Source organism: uncultured Planctomycetales bacterium (assembly GCA_963826795.1). Classification (GTDB taxonomy): domain Bacteria; phylum Planctomycetota; class Planctomycetia; order Pirellulales; family Pirellulaceae; genus CAWGYT01. The sequence continues at coordinate 202,891 of CAWGYT010000011.1, forward strand.
GTCCATCAGCTCTTCGATGGTTTGCGTAATCGGATGCAGTCGCCCCAGTGCCGGCCGAACTCCCGGCAGCGTCGGGTCGAAGGTCGAGGCTTGAGTCGGGGAGGCGGAGCCGCCGGCCAACCGAAGCTGGGCTTGTGTGAATGCCGCTTCGATCCCCTGCTTCACCTCGTTGAACCGTTTGCCCGCTGCGGGACGGTCCGCAGCAGCCACCTGGCCCATCTGCTTTTGAGTGGACTTGAGCCGGCCGTTCTTGGCGCCGAAGTACTCCACCCGGGCCGCCTCCAACTGCTCGAGATCGGCCGCCCCGTCAAACGCTCCTTGGGCCTGAGTGGCGAGTTCGTCTAACGCATTTAAGAATTCGGCGGTCGCCATTTGGTTAAGCCCTGTCGGCAGCAGTGCGGGTCCCGCGACGCTCAGCCAGGATTCCGAATCGTCTCGGATCCGACACGACCGGGCCTGCCGCCCGCGAAGAGAAAACGAGCCGCCTGCGGCACGCCAAAGACAATCGCGGCCCGCCGGCTGGAGACTCGGGTTGGGTTACCCCGGCTGGATCCAGCTTCGACATCGATGGCCTAAGCCGCCAAGGCGTTTCGTACGTCCTGCACGATCTGGTCGAAGCCCGTTGGATCGTGGATCGCAATTTCTGACAACGACTTGCGATCTAACTCGATTCCGGCCTTCTTCAAACCGTGAATGAATTCGCTGTACGACAAGCCCCGCTCGCGCACGGCGGCATTGATACGAATGATCCACAGCTTGCGAAATTCGCGCCGCCGAACTCGACGGTCCCGAAACGCGTACACGCCAGCTCGCACCAGCGTTTCCTTCACGGACCGCAACAGCTTGCTACGCCCGCCCGTGTATCCCTTCGCCCGCTTAAATAGTCGCTTCTTGGCGCGGTTCCTTGCGGAACCCTTCGTCGTCCTCATCGTTACTCACCATTCCACCTGCGTCCGCCAGGCCCCTTCTCGACGTGAGAAAGCGTTGTCTCGCCCGCGCACTTGGCAATCAGAGCATCGCCTCGTTGAGTTGCTGATCCTTGCGGAATCCCAACCCTTGGACGATCCTCGCGCATCAGGAATCTCGCGCTAGGAACTATGCCCGTTCAGGGCTTTCGTGATCGACGCAACGACCGTGGAATCGAGTGTCGTCGTCCCTCGCAGATTGCGTTTCCGCTTCTGACTCATCCGAGCCGCCAGATGGCTCGTCCCAGCTTGGCGATGCATGACCTTGCCAGTGCCGGTCACGCGAAATCGCTTTTTCGTTCCCTTGTGAGTCTTTTGTTTGGGCATGGTCTTGGTATCCCAGTCCTGACTGCGTCCAGTGATAAGCCCCGTAGTTTAAGCGTTTCGCTCGAATCCTTCCAGGCGACCTCCGGCGATTTCTGGATTTCCCTTCAGCTCGCAGGCCAACTCGCCCCCTCGCAGGTTGATGGCAGGGCCTGTAAGTTAAGCTTGATTAACAACTTGCAGCATCGACCGCGGGCCGAACCGCCATCTCAATCGGCGCCAGTCGCCACCCGCCAGCTCCCTCGCCCGCGCCCCCGTCCCGACCCGCTGGTCCCAGCGCCGGCGAGTGACTACCATTTCGAAGCCGGCGGATCGTTCAAAGCTGGCGAATCGGTGCCGACGATCAACCGTCCCGTATCCACATCCACCCCGGGTCCGCCCTACGCCACCTCTGCTCGTGCCCGTCCCGCCCGCTGCGTGCCCCAATGAACGCACCTTCGCCCCCTCGTATCGCTTATCTGACCGCGGGGGCGGCGGGCATGTACTGCGGCAGTTGTCTGCGAGACAACTCGTTGGTCGCCGCGCTTTGTCGGCAGGGCGTCGACGCGACGCTCATTCCAACGTACACGCCGATTCGCACGGATGAGGAGGACACGAGCGTCGATCAGGTTTTCTTCGGGGGCCTGAACGTGTACCTACAGCAGCGGATTCCGCTGTTTCGCTCGCTGCCCGCCATCCTCGACCGCTGGCTGGATCTGCCCTGGCTGATCCGCCGGGTGGCCGGCAACGGGGGAGTTCCCCACCCCAAGTTGTTGGGCGAGTTGACGCTTTCGATGCTTCGGGGCTCGCGCGGCAACCAGCGGAAAGAGATCGTCCGCCTCGTCCGCTGGCTGCGCGATTCCCTTCAGCCCGAAGTCGTGAACCTGACGAACCTCCTGATCGGAGGCTGCATTCCCGATCTCAAACGCGAGCTCGGAGTGCCGATCGTGGTCACGCTCCAAGGTGACGATCTTTTTTTGGATTCACTGGAGGAAAGCTACCGCACGCGGGCGATCGAGTTGATGCAGCAGTTGGCCGAGCAGGCGGATGCGTTCATCGTCTTCAACCAGTTCTATGCCGAGTATATGCAGCAGTACCTGGGCTTGCCCGCGGAGAAAATTCATCGCGTGCCGCTGGGGATCAACCTGCGTGACTTCGGATCGTTTGCGGAGCGGCCGACACGCGATCCGAGCACCGGAATGACGATCGGCTATTTGGCTCGATTGGCCCCCGAGAAAGGGCTGCACAATCTCGTCGAGGCATTCATTCACATGTCGCGCGAAAACGTGACGCCCGCTCCGCGACTTCTGCTCGCCGGGTGGCTTGGCAAACAAGATCGACCCTACGCCGAAGCCCAATTCCGTCGCCTGGATGCGGCCGGTTTGAAGCACGCGTACGAGTATCTGGGCGTGATTGATCGTCAGCAGAAGCTCGACTTCCTCCGCGCGATCGACGTCTTTACGGTGCCGACCCAGTTTCAGGATCCGAAGGGGTTGTACGTACTGGAAGCCATTGCAGCCGGTGTTCCCGTCGTCTTGCCAGCGCACGGGGCATTTCCCGAGTTGGTGGCATCCACGGGTGGCGGCCGACTCTGCCGACCGCACGATCCCATCCATCTGGCAGCGGAGCTTCTGGGTCTGTTGGCGGACCCGACCGCTCGCGAGCAACTCGGCAGACAAGGCCAGGCGGCCGTTGGCTTAGGTCATCATGCCGACAACATGGCGCGCGAAACACTGGCCGTGTACCGACAATTGCTCAGCCCCGGCTTGATTCGTCGCGGCGGGTGACATCAAGATGCCCGCCGCTTGCCGGCGGGAGTCTCTCACGCTCGCCGCGACGCTCGCCGCGACGCCGCTCGCGCTACTTCGGGGCGATCGTGCAGACGATTCTTCGGCCCTGCTGCGAAACCGCCGTTTCGACTTTGCCGACGTCTTCCAGCTGATCGATGACCATTTGGATCACACGGCGACCCTCGTCAACGTGGACGATTTCGCGACCACGAAACACCACGGAGACCTGGACCTTATCCCGACTGGCCAGGAAGGTCCGCGCCTGCTTGACCTTGAACCCGATATCATGGTCTCCCGTTTTGGGTCGCAGGCGGATTTCTTTGGTCCGGGTGTGATGGACCTTGCCGTTGTGGTGCTTTTTGCGCTGCTGGTACTTGTATTTGCCGTAGTCCATGATGCGGCAAACGGGCGGCTTCTCGTCGGGGGCCACTTCCACCAAGTCCAGGCCACCCTCCTTGGCAATCTCCATCGCTTGTTCGGTCGACAGGATACCCAGCTGTTTGCCTTCATTCGAGACAACACGGACGGTAGAGACGCGGATCTGCTCGTTGATCCTTACGTGCTGCTTGCGGTCGATTGTTTTTTCCTTTCCTACGAGAGACGTTCAAACCGACGGGGCCGTGCCACCGTCAAACTCCAGAAAGTATTTGCCACGATGCGCCCCCGCGTCAACTACTTTGCCACCGTCGGCGCTGCAAAATCCGGCGTTCCCTGCGTCACCGCCGCGACGGCAGTGAGCGATTCCGCGTCGCGATGCGGGGCACGCGCGGTATGGCTTCGGCCCTCGCGAACGGCGCCAGCGTGATGTAACCGGTTGCCTTGCATAGGCTTGTGATTGCTGTCCGGCGGTGGATTCGAGCCCCGGTCAAACGGCAGGGCCGATTCGCCGGCCCGCCGATCGTGTTTTCCGATGGGAGACTGCGTCGCGGCGAAAAGCTGCGGAATCCTGGCACGAATGATGCGTGGATCGCCTTGGCGATCTGATTCCTTCGGATCGAAGGCACGTGGGGACCCGCCCGCGCCGTCAATACTCATGCGTCGCGCCTCGTTCACCGAGTCCCGCTGAGCCTCGATAGGTCTTGCGAACCGTCCGGTCGGCAATCTCGTTTCGAAGCAGCTCCAGGGCTTGGGCGATCGGCATCGCTCCCTTATCGCCGTCGATTCGATCTCGCACCGAAACGGTCTGTTGTTCGGCGTCGCGCGGGCCGACGACCAACATATAGGGAGTCAGTTCCAGCTGGCCATCGCGAATCTTGGCGCCCAACTTCTCGGCTCGGAAATCGCCATGGGCCCGGAGTCCGGCCGCTTGCAACTCGGCCAGCACTTGCCGCCCATAGGCTTCCGACTTTTCACTGACCGAGAGCACACGCACTTGTTCGGGCGCTAACCACAACGGAAATGCGCCCGCGAAATGCTCGATCAACACGCCGATAAAGCGTTCCATCGACCCGAGCGGGGCGCGATGAATCATCACGGGTCGATGCGGTTGATTGTCGGCGCCGATAAACTCCAGATCAAAACGCTCGGCGCTCGGCAGGTTGTAATCCAACTGAACGGTTCCGAGCTGCCATTCACGACCGATGCAGTCGGTCACGACAAAGTCGGCTTTGGGCCCGTAGAAGGCGGCTTCGCCGGGTTCCTGCTGAGCCTTCATGCCCAGGTTGCCGCAGACGTCGATTAACGACTGCTGGGCGCGATCCCAACTCTCGACGCTGCCGACGTATTTGTCACTGGCGGGGTCGCGAAACCCGAGCCGCACGCGATAGTCGTCCAGGCCGAGCGACTTGAGCACGAACTGGGTCATCTCGATGCAACCGCGGAACTCTTCTTCGACCTGATCTTCGGTACAGAAGATATGCGCATCGTCCTGAGTGAATCCGCGGACCCGGGTCATGCCCGATAGCTCGCCGGATTTCTCGTACCGATAGACGGTGCCGAATTCGGCCAATCGCAAGGGCAATTCGCGATAGCTCCGCGGCTTGGACTTGTAGATCATGACGTGATGCGGACAGTTCATCGGTTTCAGGATGTACTGTTCCTCATCTTCCATCACAATCGGCGTGAACATGCTCGCCTTGTAGTACGGATAGTGACCCGAGGTCTCGTACAGTTCGACGCGACCGACATTGGGAGTGTAGACCGCCTGATAGCCCCGTCGAGTCAGCTCGTCGCGAACGAAATTCTCGAGCACCCCGCGGATCGTCGCCCCCTTCGGTAGCCACATCACGAGTCCGGAGCCGACCAGGGGATTGATGGTGAAGAGTTCCAGTTGCTTGCCCAGCACGCGGTGGTCCCGCCGCTTGGCCTCTTCGATCCGCGCCAAGTGCTCGTCCAACTCCTTCTTGTCGAAGAAGGCGGTCGCATAGAGTCGCTGGAGCTGCTTCCGGTTGGAATCGCCTTTCCAGTAGGCACCCGCGACCGAGAGGATCTTGTACGCGCCGATCGACTTGGGCGAGGCCAGATGGGGTCCGCGGCAAAGGTCGAGGAACTCGCCCTGTTGGTAAAACGAGAGGGTCGGATGTTCGCCCAGCCCCTCTTGGATATGCTCAACCTTGTATTGCTGGCCCATTTCACGGCAGATTTCCATCGCCTTGGCATGGGGACACTCGAGTCGTTCGAACGGCTCGTCCAGCTCGATAATCGCCTTCATTTCGGCTTCGATCGCCGGAAAATCGGCTTCGGTCAGCGGGTGCTCAAGATCGAAGTCGTAGTAAAACCCACCCTCGATGGTGGGTCCAAAGGCCAACTGAACGCCTTCGAACTTCCGCATGACGGCCCGCGCCATAATGTGCGCACAACTGTGACGCATCACGCCCAGGGCTTCGGGATCTTTGCGGGTCAGCAGACGGAGGCGAGCCTCTCCATCCGGGGGGAGCGACTGGTCGAGGCCGACGATCTGGCCATCCACTTCGGCCGCCAGCGCGGCCTTGGCCAGCCCCGGCCCGATCTCGGCCGCGATCTCGCGAGGAGTCACGGGTTGTGAGTATCGCTTTTCGGTACCGTCAGGCAAATGGACTTTCAACATGAATTCGTGGGGCAGTCAGTAAAGGCACTCGCGGGACCGCGGTCGTCGGTACAAAGGACGACACCAATTGGACAGTCCGAGCGGGATCATTCTGGCGGGCCCAGCCGTCGCCTCACCCACCGAACCCCAGGATTCAGGGCCCCAGGAAGCGGGGTCCCAGGAAGCGGGGGCGCGGCGGCCGTGGTGGTTGCCCGACCCAGTGGCGATTGTCGGGGGCTGGCTGCCCGAGGAACGCCAAGTATAGAGGAGTCGACACATCGGGCAAGAGAAGGTTCTGAGCATTTACCGCCGGGCAGGCGCCGATCCCGCCGGGCAGGCGCCGACAAGGTGCGGCGTATGCTTGCCCTTCGTGTCCCTCCGCCGAGGAGCCTCGGACGAGGAGCCTCGGACGATCCACGTGGCGGACGGTGCTTGACGCTGGCGGTTGGAGCGATCAAATTGACGAGCTTCGAAGGGATGCGCTTCGAGTGGGAGGTCCAGCCGATACTCAAGCATCGGCTCAGCGGTTATAATCCGGCCTTCAACCAAGGTGCACGGGCGATTAGCTCAGTTGGTTAGAGTGCTTGCTTGACATGCAAGAGGTCACTGGTTCGAGTCCAGTATCGCCCACTTCTTAAGACACGCTCTTACTTGAGTTTACAGCAACTCTCAGCGAACTCAAGTCGGTCGTCTTTGCGTGCATCGCCGTGCAAAAGCGTGCAAAGAGCGTGCAGTCAGGGAACAGTCAAGCCGGGAATGAGAATCCTGCCAACGGTCCCCAATGCAGGGCGGGCCTTGCAGTTGTGATCCACTTTCCGCGCTGTTGGAGTATGTGAGGGAACCACACAGGACCTTCATGCTTGACGAAACTCGCGTTCGGCCGCGCCATCTACGAATTTGGCAGTTGGCGGAACGCTTGACGACGGACCCGCCAACTTCATGTCGACCTCAGGGACCTCGGTTGTTCCATCGGGTCGTTCGTGTGAGAGCACGAGATCGTTAGGTCCCCTGCCGTAATCGCGGGTTGGCCGCCTTGCCAATTCGAGACAGTGGAGAATGGCTGGGAAAGAGTGGAATGCAAATAGGTCCGGCCTTAAAGAAACACCTTGTCGCTTGGCTTGTCTGGCGCCTTCCCACAAGTCTGTTGTGGATGGTCAGCTTACTATTGTTCGTAAGAGCGGCGCCATCGTTAAACATCCAGGGAGGTGTTTCCGGGCACTCCCTGCCTTGGTCATAGCGTTGTTTCAGGGCAAGCAACGCACGAATTACCTGCTCTACATATTCTTCTTTCCTTTCTTTCTCGGCTTCATCGTTGCTCGGGATATGCTCGATCCAAAGCGCTGGAGTGCTGAAATCCTGAGACTGGCAACCGGGCCGATCGCGGCGGCGATTTACCTACTGTCGCTCGCCTTTATCGACCTCAGCATGGTCGCTTCTCACAACTTCGCCCACGTGAAGGTGTCTGTATGGCTCGCGATAATTGCAAACTACCTCCTCGTGGTCGTCGCGATGAGATTCGCGATCGCACGCACATTCTTGCTCACGGCGCCCTGGATATTGTTGCATCGACTGCGAACGCAGTTTGACAACGAGACCGGCGTGAAGAAGCCGAACACTACGGACAAGAAGAAAGCAGAGGACTTACAAGCGAGAATTAAGACGACGATGGATGCAATCACTCAGAGAGTCTCGAACGCCATCGTGTTTATATTTCTCGCCTTCTTTGGGTTCGTGTTCACCGTGACGGTCCTTAACTTCGCTTGTATTTACTTCAGCGTTCGGCCAAACTCAGCGCTACTCGGGCCAAACTCAGACGGTCTACTTTCGTGCCCTCAGGTTGTTGGTTCGGGGACAAATACCGCTTTCCCATCGGACGGGTGGCTGTGGTCGACGCAGCGAGCCCGCAGTTCGCTAAGACTAGGGGCTCGCTGCGCTCGACCCTAGCCACCCACTAGCCCTAGCCACCCACTAGCCCTGGCCACCCGATTGCACGGCGCGGAGGTGCCTCAGAATTCAGCGCTTGGCTGCGCTTCAACTCGCACGATTTGGGCGACGAAATGGGTCGGAGGGGGTCAGATCCGTTTTCTGGTGTCAAGTTCGCATTGGGTGCCATTACCGGAATTGGAAACCAAAGCCTCGCTGGACCGAACGTGTCGGCACGCTAGGTCATCAACGGCGAAACTCGAGCAAGTCCGGCGGGACAATTATTGTTCGATTGCCGCGACTGAATTCGCTCACCGAACACCGTACGTTCGATGCCAACCTAAATCACGCTCGAAGGGCGAACGCCGCAGGCGAGACCCGCCAAACACCAGATACCCGATCTGGCGCCAAGTGCTTTGTTACAGTTGAAAGTTGGGGTTGGTGCGACGGGAGGGCGAGGCTCCTGCCGAGCCGATAACGCGGCTCGATCGGCGCCGACCTCGTGCAAACGCCGACCTCGCGCGAACGGCGATCTCTTGCGGCTCGGCGGTCGTTTGCGGCTCGGCAGGAGCCTCGCCCTCCCGACTGCGCGCGCCCGCCGATGCGTGTCTCTTCTTTGCGGTACAATCGAGCTTGGCCAGTTTGCGTGGGCCAGGCGGTTTTGGTGGTTGTCGACTTGGAGGAATCGATCATGCGTTGCTTCGTTCTGCTACCGGCTGTGATGGTTCTCGCCACGCTCAATCCCGCGCCCGGGCTCGCGCAGGCGACGGTCGCGGCTTCTCCGTACCGACCCTCGGCGGAGAACCTGGAGGCCCGCGCGTGGTTTCGCAAAGCGCGCTTCGGGATCTTTATTCACTGGGGCGTCTACAGCGTCCTGGGTCGAGGCGAGTGGGTAATGAACAACTCAAAAATGACGGTCGCCGAATATGAGCCGTTGGCCCAGCGTTTCGACCCGTCCAAGTTCAACGCGGCCGAGTGGGTCTCGCTGTTCAAGCAATCGGGCGCCGAGTACATCACGATCACGTCCAAGCATCACGACGGTTTCGCGATGTGGGATTCGAAGGTGAGCGATTGGGACATTGTCGATCGCACGCCATACGGAAAAGACGTCTTGAAGCCGCTGGCCGACGAATGCAAGCGACAGGGGATCAAGCTGTTCTTCTACCACTCGCACCTCGACTGGCGGCATCCCGACTATTTCCCCCGGGGGCGGACGGGACAGCACTCCGGTCGACCTGAAGCCGGAGACTTTGGGCATTACTTGGATTACATGGACGCCCAATTGACCGAACTGCTTGGCGGCCATTACGGCGACGTGGCGGGGATCTGGTTCGACGGCTGGTGGGACCAGCAGTCCAAGGGGCTAGGGAAAGCGGATGCGGCGCCACTTCGCACGGAGATCGATTGGCGACTCGCAAAGACCTACAACCTGATCCACTCGTTGCAGCCTTCCTGCTTGATTGGCAATAACCACCACGTGACGCCGTTCGCGGGCGAGGACTTTCAGATGTTCGAGCGGGATCTGCCGGGTGAGAACACGACGGGATTCAGCGAGGACTCGCAGGTGGGCAATCTGCCTCTCGAAACGTGCGATACGATCAACGGGGCTTGGGGCTACAACGCGGGGGACCAAAACTTCAAATCGGTGCGCGAGCTGGTTCATTACTTGGTCAAAGCGGCCGGTCGGGACGCCAATTTTCTGCTCAATGTTGGCCCGCGACCGGACGGCACGATCGATCCGGAATCGGCGGAGCGGCTCCGCGGGATTGGCGAATGGCTCGGGGTGCACTCCGCGACCGTCAAGGGCACGCGCGGCGGCCCCGTGGCTCCGCAAGACTGGGGCGTGACCACGCATACGGACGCGTTTGTCTACCTGCACGTCCTGGACACTTCATCCGCGGACGCTGAAGGATGGCTGGTGCTGACGGGCACTCAGAATCTCAAGGCGGATCAGGTCCAGCGATTTCCGACCGCCCAACCGGTCGAGACTCGGCGCGATGACTCGGGACAGCTTGTGCTGCGTCTCGATCAACCTGACGAGATCGATACGGTGCTGGTCATTCCGCGTCGTTGAACCTCGGGTCAAGCCTGGCGTTCACCGATTGCCTTGGCCATGGGCCGGTAAGCCAGGAAGTAAAGCATCTCGAGATATCGTCGGGACTCTTCGCGTTCGATATTTGTGAAGTATTTCCAGAATCCGTAGATTCGAGCCAGGCGGAGCAGGCGTTCGGCATACAATTCCCAAGTGTAGTGAGTCGCGACGCGATCGAGCGACCCGCGCGAGATCGTTTCCCAGTAGTGGTGGTCTTCCGCACAGCGCATGAAGAAGTCGAGCATGCGTGCGGCCGCGTCAGCTCCCCGATTCGGATCAATATGGAATCCCGAAACGCCGTCCTCGATCGTTTCCAGCGGACCTCCGTAACGAGTCGCGAACGTCGGCAGCCCGCTGCTCATCGCCTCGATAACGGTCAAACCGAAGGCCTCGAACAGAGCCGGCTGGACGAACGCCCCGCGTTGGCTGGCGACGTAGCGGTAAAACTCGCCCACGACGTGTTTATCCGTTTGCATCACAATCCAGCGCATTTGATCGTCGAGCTGATAGCGGGTCATCAATTCGTGCAGCTTTTCGATCTGCTCTCGTTCTTCGGCGTCCGCGCTGTCGTCGACCTCGAGACTGCCCCCCACCAGCAGCAAATTCGCATGATCGCGCAAGGCGTCGTGCTGCCCAAACCACTCCACGAGTCCGCTGGGATTCTTGATGTAGTCCAAGCGTGACATCGCGAACAAGATCGGCTTGCGAGGATCAGCGAATTGTCCCCGCGAACTCCGTCGACCGACGCCGGCGCTTTCGATCAATTCGACGACCTGTTGTCGAATCGCGGGTTGGCGGCGTGCCTCGTCCGTGAAGGGGAAGAAGATCTCGGGGTCGGCACCTGGCGACACGATGTTGAATTTCGGGTCGAAGACGTCGATTCCGTAGACGACTCGATACAAGTTCGGCATCGTATACGCCTGGTAGCTTTCATATTGACCAATCGAATCCGGCGTGCCCGCGATTTCCTGGTAGGTGCTGGTAATCACGAAATCGGACGTGTTAATCGAAATTAAGTCAGCCGTGTATTGACAGGCAAAGTTGTGCGTGCCTTCGTGCTCTTGCCAATACAGGTCGGAATAAAGGTATTTCGTTTTTTCCAGGGCATGCGCGATGTTGCACTGCGTGACGCCCAGCTCGTGAGCCATGATCGAGGCCACGAGGTTGCCGTCGGAGTAGTTGCCCACGATGAAGTCGGGATTCTGGCCCGCTTCGGCACGAAATGCTCGCTGCGCATCACTCGCAAATCGCTCCAGGTAGGGCCAGACTTGAAAGCGAGAGATCCAGTTGGGGACGATCTCGCCGTTGGAGTCTCGGAAGGGCACGCGGAGAATCCGCGCGTTGTGCGTTCCTTCGATTTTCTCGACGGGTTGATCGCACGTGGTCCCTTCCGCCTCGGGAATCAAGCGGGTAATCACGATCAGGTGCGGCTCGATCTCGATTCCCTGCTGGTTGAGAAAGTCGCGCATCGCTCGCTCGAGAGCACGCACCTGGTCCAGGATATAGACGACCTGACCGCCCGTGTCGGGCTTGCCCAACACGTCGGCTTGCCCAAAATAGCCATGCGGAGAAATGATCGCGACGGTAAAGATCATGGGCAGTCGACTGAGGAAGCGAGCGATGCAGTCGGGCGCAGGCGCGCTCGAGGATCTCGCTCAGGAGACCCATCGTCTCACGCGCTCGTTCAACCGTTCTCCCCCAACCGGGAGCGAATCCTCGCGATTGCATTTCCTCCGCTAGTTCGGACCAGAGCCGTTCGGCGGGCTGACGGGCGAGGAATAGATCGGCGGCTCGGACTGCATCACGCAGCTGTTCCAGGTTCGCGATGCGATCATTCAGCATCAGCGGCATGCCCCGAGCTTGATGGAGCCGCAAGAACTGAAATAAGCGAGTCCCCCCGCTTTCGATCTCCTCAAACAGTCGGCTTGAAAGATAGCGGTTGAGGTGTTCCACGCCATGCCCGATCGATCGAATTTCGCGGAGTCGGGGAAAACCACGCGCGAAGGGTTTCAAGTCGATTTCCAGTAGCGGTTGGCGACCCCCACCATCGCAGAGCAATCCTTCTTTGGCGCAGAAACCCCGAGGCACTCGTCTCCTCCAGTTTCATCTCGTCGATCAACAGCTGGACGTACGACCAGCGGGCAACCGACCAGCGAACCGCAAAGACAATCGTGGCTTCGCCAACCACCGCCTCCTGAGCGGCGGAAAGCACCTCGTACAGCAAGCTGCCTCGCAGCACCATTCCCTCGGCGGTGCTGCAGAAATCCTCCGCCACGTCGACCAGCTCGCTGTGCAATAGCAAAGATTTATCAAGCGCGGTGAGCTGGCGAACAAGCTGGTCGACGGATTCACGGTGCTTCTTCAAAAACTCATTGGCCAAATCAAACACAATCACTTGCCTCCGGTGCTGGGTGTGGAAGTCGAAAGGACGGTTTTGGCAACCTGGTGGAGGGTTGCCGTCCGAAGGTGGGCGGGCCGGGTACGGCGCAAAGGATTTTGATCGTCGATTTCGCCGACCGAGGTCTTAGGCCACTGGGGGGTAATTCAACGGCAATATAGGGCAGATGAAGGGACGTCGCCACCGACGCCCATTCGGACGTCGTACCGCTTTTAGGTTGATTTTTTGTGGAAGCGTTGAGCATTCACGCTCGCGCGACCGCAGGAGGTCGCGTGGGTCCCGCGAGCGGATGAGGGTCGAGCGCCTGACTTGGGGCGGTATCCCCCTCATCCAGAGTAAGGCTACCCCTCACTTGGGAGCAAAGACCCCAAATCACCCAACTCAATCAACTCAACCACACCAAACTCGGACCACCAAACTCACACCACCCAAACTCAACCAAACCACCAAACTCAGACGGTCTACACAGACCACACCACCAAACTCAGACGGTCTACACCACCACCAAACTCAGACGGTCTACAAACGCCATCCCCAGTCCGCAAGTCCAAGACGGTCTACAGGCTCCAGAGTCATTCGGCAGGCAAGTCCAAGACGGTCTACAGGCTCCAGAGTCATTCGGCAGCACAGTGGAGCCGCAGGCGTGACCGGCGGCGATGAGGGCACGAAAGTAGACCGTCTGAGTTTGGCGGCGGCGATGAGGGCACGAAAGTAGACCGTCTGAGTTTGGCCACCCGAAAGTAGACCGTCTGAGTTTGGCTGAGTTTGGCTGGGGTGGGGCCCCCTCATCCGGCCTTCGGCCACCTTCTCCCGCGCTGGGGAGAAGGGACGGGGTGCGGTTGCTCTTTGCGCGGTTGGAGTAGCACCAAACTCAGACGGTCTACAAACGCCAGCCCCAGTCCGCAAGTCCAAGACGGTCTACAGGCTCCAGAGTCATTCGGCAGCACAGGGGAGCCGCAGGCGTGACCGGCGGCGATGAGGGCACGAAAGTAGACCGTCTGAGTTTGGCTTGAGTTTGGCTGAGTTTGGCGGCGGCGATGAGGGCACGAAAGTAGACCGTCTGAGTTTGGCTGAGTTTGGCTCGAAAGTAGACCGTCTGAGTTTGGCGTTTTGGCAACCTGGTGGAGGGTTGCCGTCCGAAGGTGGGCGGGCCGGGTACGGCGCAAAGGATTTTGATCGTCGATTTCGCCGACCGAGGTCTTAGGCCACTGGGGGGTAATTCAACGGCAATATAGGGCAGATGAAGGGACGTCGCCACCGACGCCCATTCGGACGTCGTACCGCTTTTAGGTTGATTTTTTGTGGAAGCGTTGAGCATTCACGCTTGCGCGACCGCAGGAGGTCGCGCGGGTCCCGCGAGCGGATGAGGGTCGAGCGCCTGACTTGGGGCGGTATCCCCCTCATCCAGAGTAAGACTACCCCTCACTTGGCAGCAAAGACCCCAAATCACCCAACTCAATCAACTCAACCACACCAAACTCGGACCACCAAACTCAGACGGTCTACACAGACCACCACACCAACCAAACTCAGACGGTCTACAACCAAACTCAGACGGTCTACAAACGCCAGCCCCAGTCCGCAAGTCCAAGACGGTCTACAGGCTCCAGAGTCATTCGGCAGCACAGGGGAGCCGCAGGCGTGACCGGCGGCGATGAGGGCACGAAAGTAGACCGTCTGAGTTTGGCTCTGAGTTTGGCTGAGTTTGGCTGGGGTGGGGCCCCCTCATCCGGCCTTCGGCCACCTTCTCCCGCGCTGGGGAGAAGGGACGGGGTGCGGTTGCTCTTTGCGCGGTTGGAGTAGGAACAGTCCGCAAGTCCAAGACGGTCTACAGGCTCCAGAGTCATTCGGCAGCACAGGGGAGCCGCAGGCGTGACCGGCGGCGAGGGCAGCTGCTGCCGTTGCTGACATTTACAGAAAAAACGGGGCACTATCGAGTTTTGTTCGTTCGTTGGGGGTGGGGCCCCCTCATCCGGCCTGCGGTCACCTTCTGCCGCGCTGGGGAGAAGGGACGGGGTGCGGTTGCTCTCTTGCGCGGTTGGAGTAGGAACACAGAAGGAACGCGGTGCGGAGACGTGGCGCTGTCACGTCCCCCGAGGGAGAGTAAGCGACTCCGCGCCGACGCCAGCGGTCGAGCGAACGCGAAGTCCGCTATCAGGGCGGCTGCTAGCGAAGACGACGGGGGTCGAGCGGCCTTTGACCGGGCTTTCCAAGCCGCAAAGATCACGCCGATTACGGGACCGTCAGAACGCTTAGTTCGCTAATTTTCGGAGCCGATTCGTTCGAAGAGACAATTGGTCAAATCGTTCGAGTCGCTTGGCTTCCAGCTTCCCTTGGGCGTGCTCGCCGACACGATCACTCACCTCCGCTCGTTTTATCTGACCTCCTCTCCGCTCGTCTCATCTCCCGTCCGCCGGGTGCCGACACCTTCGTACTCGGCCCAAATTCCTGCCCGAAACTCGTCGCTACCCCGCCGAATCGGCGTTACGATCCAAGAAGGATCTGACCATGGTCCATCGCATCGGTGTTCATCCCGCAAGTGTCACTCGCCTCGGGCGTGTCTTAGTCTGTTGTCTGGCCGTGTTGAGTTGCTCGCTGTCATCCGGTCAGGAGACGCTCACCAAGCAGCTTGACGTCGCGGCCGAGTCGTCGCCGGTGGCCGAGGCAACCTCGATCATGGACCGCTACGACGCGCCCTCGGGACTGCCCGATTTCCCCGTGAGTTGGGGCACGGCCAGTGCCGCGTACGGGCCGCAAGGGGGCACGTACTACCGCGCGCGAGGCTTTAACTGGGTCCAAGCCGACTACCTGCTCTGGTGGCTGGAGGGCCAGCACTTACCGGCCTTGGCGGCCACGGGGAACGGTGACGTGTTGCTCGGAGGCGGCCGATTCGGTGACGGCGACCGGAACGGGCTGCGAATTCGTGGCGGACATTTCTTCGATTGCGGAGCGACGTGCGGCCTGATGGTCGACTTCTTCGGCCTCGAAACTGACGGCCCCCAGCAAATCGTATCAGGTGATCTAGCGGGTGGCCTGGTGCTTCCGTTCACGGACATGGATTTGTCACTTCCCGCCAACCAGACCAATGGCTGTGCCTGCGTGGATACCGTGGAGGGAACGGCGTCAAGTGTACCGGCGGACTCGTTGCGCGTCAGCAGCTCGACCGACCTGTGGTCAGGCGGCGCGTATTTCCGGGGACGGATGCATTCGTGCTATGCGTGCCCGCAGGACACCTGTTGCTGCCGGCAGGGACTCGGCCGTTGCGGGCAGCGGTTGGACGGAATCATCGGCTATCGGTACCTGCAGTTCGACGAAACGCTGAGTTTCGCGGGGTCGCTCAATCCCTCAACCGGCCCGATACTCGCCAGTGACCGGTTTGAAGCGGAGAACGATTTTCATGGCGTCGATTTCGGCTTGATGTACGAACGCGAACGCGGGCGATGGGGCCTCGAAGTGACCGGCAAGGTCGCGCTGGGGATCACACGTCAGCGTCTGACAATCGACGGAGTTGGCAACCAAGCCGGCGGGCTGTTCGCCCAGTCGACGAACATGGGCATGGACGAGCACGACGCGGTCACCGTGATCCCCGAGATCAATCTCAGCCTCAGCTATTCGCTCAGCTGTAACCTGCGGGCCCGCTGCGGCTATTCGTTCTTATGGCTAAGCAACGTGATTCGCCCGGCCACTCAGCTCGACACGCGTGCCGACGGGCGTTTCTTCGACACGACCCAGCCCGTCCCCCTGGACGCTCCGCTGGCGTTCTTCCCCCGGCCCGACTTCGAGACGGAATCGGTCTGGCTTCACGGCCTGTCCTTCGGTCTGGAATATTGGTTCTAGCGCTGGGGATGGGAAAAGGGGTCAGGTCTCAAAAGTGCGAAGCACCCGGAGGGCCGTTCCGGCTTTTGAGACCTGACCCCTTTTCCCGACGCTGACCCCTTTTCCCGACGCCGGTTGCCACCGTGATCGCCCGTTTTTCGATCGCACGATTTTTCGGCACCCGCTAGAATCAGGTTCGAGCGAACAGGCCGAGATCCAGCCTGCTTGACCCGAGGGTGTTCTTGGAAGATGCCGAGCGGCTTCCCTCACCGGCTGGACGCCATGGAATGGGGAGCGGGACTTGACCACTTGGAACAACACGAGATCGCCGCGGCGACGCGGCCGTTGGCAGTTTGAACGGCTGGAGGGGAGGGAGTTGCTGGCCGGCGACGGCTTGTCCGCTGATCTCGGCCTCGAGCTCCCTCGCGGCGGTCAGGTGCGTATCGTCGGCGGTCTCGAGTCGAGCCCGGACGCCTGGCCCTGGATGGCGTCGCTGCAGCGCGGGGCTCATTTTTGTGGCGCGTCGCTCGTCGCCCCCGATGCCCTGGTCACCGCCGCGCACTGCGTAGAAGGCAACGCGCCGCGCGAACTTCGCGTTGTCTTGGGGCGGTCGGATCTGTCGACCAGCGCAGGCAAGAGTCATCAGGTCGCCGAGATTATCGTCCATCCCGAATACGATCCGTTTTCGAACGATGCGGATGTGGCGATCTTGATGCTCACGACGCCGTCCGACCTCGAACCCTTGCCGATCCTCCAAGCTTCCGACGAAGCACTCGCGGCGCCTGATACACTGGCGACGGTGATTGGCTGGGGCGTGACTCAGGAAAGCGGTTCTTCGCCCGATCGATTGCGAGAAGTGCGCGTCCCGATCGTCTCGAACGAGGTCGCCAATCGTCCCGGGTCCTATGCGGGTGCGGTGACGCCGCGGATGCTGGCCGCGGGCTTGGCGGCCGGCGGCAAGGACTCGTGCCAGGGAGACAGCGGGGGCCCGCTGATGGTCAGCGACGCGGAAGGACGATCCTATCTGGCCGGGATCGTTAGCTGGGGAGATGGGTGTGCGCGTCCCAACAAGTACGGCATCTATACCCGCGTGAGTTCGGTCGCGAATTGGATCGTCGAACGAACCCAGGTTGCCTCGGCTGGCTCGTTGAACTTCATCCAAGAACGGTACACGGCGGGGCAGATCGCCGAGTTGAAATTGACGGATGCCGACCTCGCCGGTCAGGGTTCCGTGACGATCGAACTGAGCACGGACACGGGCGATGTGGAGTCGCTGACGATGATCGAAACGCTTCCCGGCCGCTTTGCGGGAGCCATCCCCATTCGGGAGGCAGCCGTCATCGCCGGTAACGACCAGTTGGATGCGCTGGGCGGCGTCTTGTTGGCGGCGACTTATCTGGATGCCGACGACGGCAAGGGCCATTCCGTTACCGTCCGAGATACGGCGCGGATCATTGTCGACGACTACGGAAACGATGCGCAGCGGGCGGCGCAACTTGAAATCGCCCAGCCGGTCGCCGGCGAAATTGAATTGGATGGCGACGTCGACTGGTTTCGATTCTCCGTGCTCGCCGACAAGTCGTACGGTCTGAACGTGCTTCTGAACGGGTCGCTCAATGACTCGGTCCTTGAGTTGTACGACGACAGCGGCGAAACCTTGCTCGATTCCGACGACGACGGGGGCGCCGGGCTCGCTTCCTCACTGATTTATCGCCCTGGACGGGACGGATTCGCGTTTGCTCAAGTCGCGGGATATGGCAGCA
The DNA here is from genome assembly GCA_963826795.1 of uncultured Planctomycetales bacterium. Classification (GTDB taxonomy): domain Bacteria; phylum Planctomycetota; class Planctomycetia; order Pirellulales; family Pirellulaceae; genus CAWGYT01. The sequence goes on from CAWGYT010000011.1 coordinate 220,945, forward strand.
ACGTCGGGACGTACCAGTTGGAGGTCAATCAATTTGACGCGAGTGCAGACGACCACGGCGCGACCAGCGAGACGGCGACGCCGATCGCCTTGGGCGCTGGCACCGCGGGCTCGATCGAGTTGCCGTTTGACCAGGATTGGTTCGTGTTTGACGCGACCGAGGCCCAAACCTATCAGGTGACGACCCGCCTCGGTTCGCTCGGAGACTCCGTGATCCGCTTGATTGGCAACGACGGCAGCACCGAGCTGGATTTTGACGACGATTCGGGCGACGGTCTGGCGTCCCGAATTGTCTGGCGAGCAAGCAAGTCCGGGACGTACTTCGTCGAAGTTTCCGGCTTCGACTCCAGCGTCGGGACGTACGAATTGACAATCGAAGCGATTGACGCGTCGGTTGACGATCATGGCAACGGTCGGTTTGATGCCACGCCCATCAATTTTCCCTCCGCAACGGCGGGCGATCTCGAATCGATTGGCGATACGGACTGGTTTGAATTCATCGCGACAGTCGGCGTGACGTACGAATTCTCGACGGAACTGATCGGATTGAACGATTCCACTCTGCGACTGCTGAATCGCGGCGGCATCGAGTTGGAGTTCAACGACGATAACGGATTCGGTTTCGATTCGCAGATCACATGGACCGCGCCCTCGTCAGGGAACTATTACATCGAGGTCGCGGGGTTCCTCGAGGACGACTTGGGGACGTACCTGCTGACGGCTACAAGTGATGGCGACACGATTCTGGACGATCACGGCGCGACTCCTGAGACCGCGACCCTGGCGGAGCCGTTTCTGCCCGTCGCGGGCCAAATTGACTTTCGTGGAGATGTCGATTGGTTTCAGTTTGAAGCTCTGGCCGGCGTCGTGTACGACGTCCAGACCACGGGGGGATCCCTTGGCGACACGGTGCTTCGCTTGCTTGACCAGGACGGCTTCACGGAATTGGCGCGAGACGACGACTCGGGAGACGGCTTCGCCTCGGCCCTGCAGTGGCACGCCGTGCAGTCGGCCACTTACTTCATCGAAGTCTCGGCGTATCAGGATGATCTGGGGAGCTACCAGCTTTCCGTCTCGATTCCGCTGGGCGATGCCAACTTGGACGGCACGTTCGATTCGGCGGATTTGACGCAGATTTTTCAACGCGGCCAGTACGACGACGGGATCCCCGGCAACTCGACCTGGGCCGATGGGGATTGGGATGGCGACGGCGAGTTCTCCAGCTCGGACCTGGTCGCCGCCTTTCAGGCAGGTCGCTATGAACAGCCTGCCGCCCGCGACCGAGTCCTTGCGGACCGGGCGTTTCTTGCGTGAGTTGGAGCTCGCGATGCCCTCCCCTCGCTTTCGCTCGATCCTCCCAAGGGGAGGGTGATCTCACGCGAAGGCTTTCGCTCGACCCTCCCAAAGTCTGAGTGAACTCACGACACGAAAGGTGTGTAGCGCGCCTCGTCGTCATGATAGAATGAGCCGCGTTCGGGGGGCGTTGGCATCGGGGAATTGGCTCCGACTCGCCTGCGTCTCATGACCTGTGGTGTTTCCACCTGAGGGAGTTTGCCTGCTCATGTCCTATCGTTTGCGCCGCCGCCAGTTTTTGCAATCCAGTGCCGCGTTTGCCGCGTTCGGGCTGCTGCCGCGTTCGATCCGCGCGGCGTCGCCCAACGGAAAGCTCCGGACCGCGCATATCGGGGTGGGCGGCATGGGAGGCGCTGATCTGCAGTCGATCGCGTCGCACCCCGACGTCGAAGTGGCCGGGCTGTGCGACGTGGACGCGGGCAACCTCGAGCGGGCTCACGCCCAGCATCAGCCGCGCGCACGTTCCGCGACTTTCGAGAGATGTTGGCCGAGTTGGGCGAGACGATCGACGCGGTGGTCGTCTCGACGCCCGATCACACGCACGCTCCCGCCGCCATGACGGCGATGAATCACGGCAAGCCCGTCTATTGCCAGAAGCCGTTAACGCACGAAGTCTTCGAAGCTCGGCAGCTGCGAGTCATGGCAGCCGAAAAGGGCTTGGTCACGCAGATGGGGATTCAGGTCCATGCGAGCCAGCCTTACCGGCGGGCCACGATGCTGATTCAACGTGGCGTGCTCGGAAAGATCAGCCAGGTGCACGCCTGGTCGAACAAGAATTGGGGCTTTGATGGTCTCGGCGAGGCCGGCAAGGACAGCATCCCGCCGAATCTCGATTGGAACCTTTGGATCGGCACCGCCGCGATGCGT
>CAWGYT010000012.1:0-222534 GCA_963826795.1 uncultured Planctomycetales bacterium
TCCATCGATTGCAGCACCCCATCCAAACTGGCCACCGGTAGTCGGCATCGGGTCATCAAAAGTCTGGAGCAGGCTCCCCGTTGTCATGTCGAACAGAAATGCGCGACCGACGCCAGCCATACCATCGATTTCGACGCCTGAAGCTCCAATGAGAGCTTTGTTATCGTCAAACGACACGATTCGACCGAACCGGTCACCATTTGACGGACTAGGGTTAGTGAACGACCGAACGAGCGTTCCGGCAGTATCGAAGAGGTCGGCTTGCCCCGCATTCTCTGCTAATGTGTCGTCGTCTGGAGCGCCCACAAGGACGAGATTCCCATGAACCTCGACCGACCGTCCGAACTGATCTTTCGTAGTGACTGTTGGGTCGTTTACTGTGCTTCTTTCGGCTCATCGACTGCCCCAACATCGCAAGCAAAAATGCACTGGCCAAGAACCGCACTCAGTGGGAACGATCGCTCTGAAGCATCCCGAGCTTCTCGATCGTGTATCACTACCACAGTTGCCTTTCTTGATCGATGGAGATTGCCTCGCCGTTCCGAATGAGCAACACGACGGTCAAAGTAAGAATCTTCGCGAGCCAATCGAAAAACTTATGCGTGGAATCTAAACACCCTGAAGTTGTTGGTTCTGGATTAGCGTGTTCGGAGATCAAGGTATCGAGGCGGAGCATGTTCGGCTACTGATCGATCGACCTCTGCCTCCCTTTTTCGGAGACTGGGCAAGGTCTCATGCTTTCCAACCGATCATCGCAACTCGGCCGCGCGTAACATGAATGCGTGATCGGTTCCAATTAGCAATTACCCAATCCCCGAAAAAGGGAGGCAGAGATCGCCTTTCCCTCCTCGCGTTGACGAAACAATCGACCCATCGGCATAGGCGGGCGTCACTGGAACACAAGTGGAAAGCCAATCACGGATCGAGAACTTGCATCGCCCCGTTTGGTCTCGGTTGTAACGCGAAGGTTCGTTAGTCCCACCCGACGTTCGATTCTCGGGGCGCTTTACCGGCCCCATTCTAGCCCGTCCGCCGTCACAAATCACCTGCCGACGGGTCGGACCCTCGGGTGGGGCGTGCGATGCGCCGAGAATGGGTCGATTGACGGCACAGATTCCGATGGATCGACCTCTGCCTCCCTTTTTCGGAGACTGGGCAAGGTCGCATGCTTTCCAACCGATCATCGCAACTCGGCCGCGCGTAACATGAATGCGTGATCGGTTCCAATTAACAAATTACCCAATCCCCGAAAAAGGGAGGCAGAGATCGCCTTTCCCGAAGGCCCCCTGGTGGGGCATGGGGCCGACTCGGGCACGGCCAATTTTTGAAATTATCATTCGTGTTGTCTCACGGGATCACGTCAATTTCGGGGCAACAGTCCTCAATCCAACTCGCAAACGAACTGATGCCTTCGCACTTGGCCTCCTTCAGGTTAATCACTCGGACTGATGTATCCCGGGCAGCTACGAATGGTTTTCAGACAGGTAAGCAGTTTATGGATACCAATTTCGGAATCGAGATGGGCCGTGGCGGAAATCTCAATCATGCGCGTCGGCGACCCCTCCTGCGTCACTTCGAATCCGGCAAGTTCAAGTTCACAAATCGCCATCTCAGATTCCAACTGCAACAAGAACTTCTGATATGAATCCTTGAGTGGTCTGTGGTCCGGATTTGCGGCTACGAGCTTCCTGTAGGTTTCCACTACTTCGGTCAAACGGACCAATCTGTATGTTGCCAACTTCTGCCGATCTTGGGCATTCACACGGCCAGCGTCCTGGTATTGTCGGACAATCAAGCGACATCGCTGCCATGCAAACAGTGTGCAACAAAGTGTGACTATCAAGATCGCAAGCCGCAATTGATAGCGGAAGTGGCTCATGTGGATTCGCCCTCCTTTGACCGGGCCTTTTCCACCTCATCTTACACGGTCAGATCCGATGGCTAGTGTCACCTGGGTTTGGACTCAGGGTCGGGGCACCGGACAGGTCGAATTGGGCGTGGTTTTTCGACGCAACTCGACTCGCCGGTTTGACGGCAAAGGTGTTCGTCAGACGGACACGAGATGCTCAATTCTCTAGTTGTTGTCAGTGAAGGATTTCCACAGCGGGCAAGAATTGTTGAAGTTCTTGAATGCCCGCTGGCGTAACCCGCGTACCGCGAACGTACAGACGTCTGAGCTTCGTAAGCTTGGAAAGAAGCAATAACCCTGCGTCGCTCACCTCGGTGTTATCAAGCACCAGCCACTTTAGTTCGCTCAACTCGCAGATCCCGGCAACATGGCTATCATCAACGGTCGGACTCAGAAACACTATCGTAGAGGCTGCGTCCTTAGAGAGAATGCTGTCCGCGGTGGCCACTACCGTGTCAACACGCCGCGAAATGCTGCGTGCTTCGGAGATATCGTTCCCTTGACAAGCGGTGTCGGTTTCACTGCTCCCACACCGTTGCAAACAGGTGAACAGTAGGAGTAGCAGCCGAATGCTGATCACCACAGCCGCGAATGTTCCGATTCCAACAACTGCGAACACGGGTATTGCTATGAGCGACCTAGGGCCGAACTCTGCCACCATCGACAAACACACCGCACATGCCGTTAGCAAAAGGAAGACCTTGAACAAACTGAATTGGATCTTCATTTCTGGGCTGTGACCTCAAGTACCAGAACCCACGCGAAATGCACCGTTGACGTGTCACGCCTCTCATTTTACCGAATCACTATGCACGTCGTAATCCAGCGACGAGTTCACCGGTCGAATTCGAGCATCATCAGACAAGTCCCGAATTCCTTCGTTTTCCGGTTCCTCGGGCACCCCCACTCCTGCCCGATTGGCCATTTCACGGCCCCAACTTCCCAATTGGACTCCCGCGCCGGTCCAGTTGCAAGCGAATCGCGGGGACAGCCAATCGAAGACGGGACAGCCAATCGAAGACAGCCAATCGAAGACAGCCAATCGAAGACGGTCTACTTCCGTGCCCTCTTCGCCGCCGGTCACGCCTGCGGCTTCCTTGAGCTGCCGAATGACTTTGGAGCTTGTGGACCGTCTCGGGCGTGTTGAGTAGACCGTCTTGTTTTGGACTGCGGCGGCCAGAGCACTTTCGATGACCTGTTGGGTGGGTTTGACGACGGCCGCCGCGATTCCCAACACCATGGCGGTGAACCCACTGCGACTTTGCTGGCCTTCCAGTCGCTTCCCTTTGCCGATTAAGGACTCGATGCATTCGCTCGATCCGATTAGCCGTTCGTCAGGTTTGGCGGCCAACGATTGTTCCGCCACGAAGTTGACCACTTGCTCGCACAACTGATGGCTGAGAGGGTGCTCGGCATGAAATATCAGCCGAGCGTGGAGTTCGCAGTGTGCATCCCGGTGATATCCCTCCCAGCGGACAAAGTGCAGCGTCGTCTCCACGACCTGCATCAGTTCTTGCCATTCTGCCAGCGGCTCATCGAAATCGCGCAGCCAAGCAAACTCGAGATTGACTCGCCATGGCTCGACTAACGATCCATCATTTGCCGTCGGATGATCCATGAAGGCGCGCACGCGAGTGGCCCAGTTGAGCAATCCTTCTAAATTCATGTAACGGCCTTGGTCAGGAACCATCGGCGGCGTCAAGAACGCCAGCGAACTCTTGACGAACCGCTTCTTGCACTGAGCCATCTTTTTCAAGAAGTCCTGCCAACGCGGGTCGTTGGTGAGGATCTTTTTCAAGAAGATCGCCAGCTTGTGGGCAAAGGACTTCTAACCCAAGTTACGGAGTTGCGCGTCTGAGACGAGTTTTTTGGGATTTTTTTGGTCGCGATCTGGGCTGGTTGTCGACGTAAGTCGTTTGTTGTTGGCGGTCGGCCGTGAGTCGAGCCATCGACGAGCTGTGTAGTGAAGACCTTTGCTCTTTAAGGTCGCGATTTTAGATGCGATCCTGTCTGTAGCTGGCAAGGATCGCGCATGTTTCTGCGACGCTTTCAAAAACGGAAGAATGGAAAGGTACACGCCTATTGGGCGTTGGTGGAAACGTATCGCACGGCCAAGGGTCCGCGACAGCGGATCGTTTCTTACTTGGGTGAATTGAAAGAGTCCGAGCGCAGCGGATGGGCGCAGCTGGCGGCCAAGCTGGATGGCAACGCCAACGACCCCGAAGCGTCCACGTACATCCAACAGTCTTTGTTTGACCCTCCAGCGAGCCACGACGAAGTCGATGCCAGGTTTGGATCGCAACCGGTGCTGGTGGACTTGAAGGGCATTCGCCTCGAGCGCAGCCGCGACTTCGGTGACATCTGGTTGGCATGGGGACTGTGGCGGTTGCTCGGCTTGGATACGTTACTTGAGCAAGAGATGCCACGCGGACGAGCCGAGGTCCCCTGGCATCTGGTGGCGGCGATACTGACGATCGCTCGCTTCTGTGAACCCTCAAGTGAACTTCATATCGAGACGACTTGGTATCGCCGGACTGCTTTGGAAGACTTGCTCCACGTGCGGCCAGAAAAGGTGCACACGGATCGATTGTATGCGGGGTTGGACGAACTGTTGCCTCACAAAGAAACGATCGAGAAACATCTTAAAGGGCGGCTTGGGCAACTGTTCGATCTGGATTATGAGCTCCTGCTGTATGACGTGACAAGCACCTACTTCGAAGGGCAATGCAAAGGTAATCCACAGGCCAAGCGAGGTTACTCACGCGACAAACGTCCGGACTGTTTACAAGTCTGCATCGCCTTGGTGGTGACCACCGATGGCATGCCGTTGGGCTATGAAGTGTTTGACGGCAACCGTCACGACAGCACGACGGTCGAGGAAATCGTCACGACCATGGAGAACAAGCACGGCAAGGCCAATCGCATCTGGGTTCTGGACCGAGGTATGGTGAGTGAAAGTAACTTAGCGTTTGTACGGGATCGCGGGGGATGCTACATCGTCGGTACTCCCAAGGCGAGCTTGCGGAACTTTGAAGCGGAGTTGGTCGCGAAGAAGGAGTGGGATCAAGTAGAAGCCGGTGTGGAAGTCAAGCTGGTGCCGTCACCCGATGGTGAGGAAACATTCATTCTGGCTCGCAGCGCCGAACGTCGCGAGAAGGAAAGAGCCATCCACGATCGCTTCCTGCAACGCATGGAGGAGGGCCTGCAAAAACTTCAAGCGGCCATGGAGAGTGGCCGCTTGCATGACGAAGCCACCGCGCATCGTCGCTTGGGGCGTTTGCAGGGAAAGAACTCACGAGCTGCGAAAGCATTCGATGTTAAGATCGAGCGTGCAGCGGACAAAACCACGAACGCGCAGTCAGGCGAAGCTTCATCCTCAAACAAGAATGTGCAGAACAAAGATTCGTCAAATCAATCGAAGGACAAAGGGAAGAAGAAACCTCGCTTACAGATTACCTGGCAGCGCAACGAGTCCTGGGCAGAATGGGCGCGCATTTCGGAAGGTTGCTACCTGCTGCGCAGCAACCTGAATGACACGGATGCCAAAACGCTCTGGAAGCATTACATCCAGTTGACGGAAGCCGAATGGGCCTTTCGCATCACCAAAGACGAACTCGTGCTGCGGCCCATCTGGCATCACAAGGAAGACCGCGTCAAGGCACACATCTTGGTCTGCTTCTTGGCGTTCGCGATGTGGAAAACGCTGGCCGGCTGGATGCGCCGCAGCGGCTTGGGCGACGCACCCAGGAGCCTGTTGGACGAACTGGCCAAGATCAAGTCAGGGGATGTCGTGCTACCGATCTGTATGGAAAACGACGGCCGTCAAACCGTCCGACTGCGCTGCGTGACCGAGCCGGACTCCGAACAGAAACTCCTCCTCCACAGGCTCGGAATTACCCTCCCCAAACGGCTAGGATCCCAACTCTTGCCACCCCAAATGTAGTGAAGACTTTGGCCAATAATCGACGTAAGTCCTTATCTGATGGACGATTTGGCCCGTAACTCCGTAACTTGGGCTAAACTTGAAGCATTCGTGGCGCAGGCGACTTCGTGAATCGTGGATGACTGTGGCGGTTGCTCGGCTTGGATACGTTACTTGAGCAGAGATGCCACGCGGACGAGCCGAGGTCCCCTGGCATCTGGTGGCGGCGATACTGACGATCGCTCGCTTCTGTGAACCCTCAAGTGAACTTCATATCGAGACGACTTGGTATCGCCGGACTGCTTTGGAAGACTTGCTCCACGTGCGTCAAGAAAAGGTGCACACGGATCGATTGTATGCGGGGTTGGACGAACTGTTGCCTCACAAAGAAACGATCGAGAAACATCTTAAAGGGCGGCTTGGGCAACTGTTCGATCTGGATTATGAGCTCCTGCTGTATGACGTGACAAGCACCTACTTCGAAGGGCAATGCAAAGGTAATCCACAGGCCAAGCGAGGTTACTCACGCGACAAACGTCCGGACTGTTTACAAGTCTGCATCGCCTTGGTGGTGACCACCGATGGCATGCCGTTGGGCTATGAAGTGTTTGACGGCAACCGTCACGACAGCACGACGGTCGAGGAAATCGTCACGACCATGGAGAACAAGCACGGCAAGGCCAATCGCATCTGGGTTCTGGACCGAGGTATGGTGAGTGAAAGTAACTTAGCGTTTGTACGGGATCGCGGGGGATGCTACATCGTCGGTACTCCCAAGGCGAGCTTGCGGAACTTTGAAGCGGAGTTGGTCGCGAAGAAGGAGTGGGATCAAGTAGAAGCCGGTGTGGAAGTCAAGCTGGTGCCGTCACCCGATGGTGAGGAAACATTCATTCTGGCTCGCAGCGCCGAACGTCGCGAGAAGGAAAGAGCCATCCACGATCGCTTCCTGCAACGCATGGAGGAGGGCCTGCAAAAACTTCAAGCGGCCATGGAGAGTGGCCGCTTGCATGACGAAGCCACCGCGCATCGTCGCTTGGGGCGTTTGCAGGGAAAGAACTCACGAGCTGCGAAAGCATTCGATGTTAAGATCGAGCGTGCAGCGGACAAAACCACGAACGCGCAGTCAGGCGAAGCTTCATCCTCAAACAAGAATGTGCAGAACAAAGATTCGTCAAATCAATCGAAGGACAAAGGGAAGAAGAAACCTCGCTTACAGATTACCTGGCAGCGCAACGAGTCCTGGGCAGAATGGGCGCGCATTTCGGAAGGTTGCTACCTGCTGCGCAGCAACCTGAATGACACGGATGCCAAAACGCTCTGGAAGCATTACATCCAGTTGACGGAAGCCGAATGGGCCTTTCGCATCACCAAAGACGAACTCGTGCTGCGGCCCATCTGGCATCACAAGGAAGACCGCGTCAAGGCACACATCTTGGTCTGCTTCTTGGCGTTCGCGATGTGGAAAACGCTGGCCGGCTGGATGCGCCGCAGCGGCTTGGGCGACGCACCCAGGAGCCTGTTGGACGAACTGGCCAAGATCAAGTCAGGGGATGTCGTGCTACCGATCTGTATGGAAAACGATGGCCGTCAAACCGTCCGACTGCGCTGCGTGACCGAGCCGGACTCCGAACAGAAACTCCTCCTCCACAGGCTCGGAATTACCCTCCCCAAACGGCTAGGATCCCAACTCTTGCCACCCCAAATGTAGTGAAGACTTTGGCCAATAATCGACGTAAGTCCTTATCTGATGGACGATTTGGCCCGTAACTCCGTAACTTGGGCTAACTCTCCGTTCACGTCCTCGGAATTTCCGAGAAATCGACAGCGGCCGTCGATTTTTCTTGAGGGCATTCACGGAAGATGGTCAGACGCCGCAAGGAGCTTGGTTCCGTCTGGGCTCATACCCGTGGTGAAAGTTCGATTGGCAACTTCAGGATGCGTTGTGCTGTTCAAAGTCGGGCATCATTTGAGCAAGGCAAGCGACTCAATGTGATTCAGATCCCGACACGCCTCGTGCGGAAATTGGCCATTCATTGGCCGCATCGACGCTCGTTCGGACGGTACCACAGGTCTTGCTTCGTGTAACCCACTTTATACGAAGCATAAGGAATGCCGCGTTTCCGCGGGTTCGTGGGTCAGAGCATTGTCTTGCTTGCGGAAATCTAGCATCACGTATTGCATTTGCTAAGTGCTGTTCTCTTCGCGACACGAGCCGGTGGCTCCGGCACGTGGCAACCCGGGGCAGATAATTCATTATTTTTCGTCCGTTTAGAACGCGATGTGGGCACGTTGCCAAACCGCTCATGATTGTCGTTGGAGCTACGTGCTTCCCAATAATCTGAGCGGTTGTAGGCGCGAAGCCGAGTGGCAATCCCAGACGGCAATCCCAGGCAATCCCAGACAGACGCAATCCCGCGCAGCACGCAATCCCACACGCAATCCCACACGCAATCCCACACGCAATCCCACACGCAATCCCACACGCAATCCCACACGCAATCCCACACGCAATCCCAGACGCAATCCCACACGCAATCCCACACGCAATCCCAGACGCAATCCCAGCCAGCAATCCCAGAGACAATCCCAGACGGTCTACTCTTCCGCTCCGGCAGAGCAATCCCACGCAATCCCAGACGGTCTACTCTTCCGCTGGGCGGCAGCGACGCCGCCGCAATCCCAGACGGTCTACCCTTCCGCTGGACAATCCCTGACGGTCCATTCTTCCGCTGGCGACGTTCGACAGTCGCGGTGCGCATGACGCCGCTTTGCCGTATCGGGAGGGAATCGCTTGCCGCGATGTGCGGTCGGAGGCTGGATGGGCGCGAGGCGAGACGAGGCGACGATCGCAGGGTCAAGTCAAGCCGTGCATCGAATGTGCCGGCGCCGGTCGCCCGTGAGCCGGTGGTCCGAGACGGTCACGTTCGTTGACACGATGGACGCGGCAGAACGCCGCTTGGAGATCAGTTGAGGTCGATCGTCGATCAGGCGAAGATCGTGGCGCAGGCGGTCGCGCCGCGGAACCAGTGCCGGCCGGCCCGACTGCGCCGCCTCGCGTAACCGAGCGAGCGAGCCGACGACCTGGCCGAACCGGCGGTCGAACCCTCGGACCGCTTCCAGCCAGTGCTCCGCCTGGATCCCCAGTCGCTCCAGGATCGGTGCCAGCGACGAGGGAATCGAGCCCTGACGCTTCGAGCCGATCTGCCGGCCCGTCCAGTCGAGCAGTTCCAGATACGTTTCCAGGCGGATCGGCAAGAGTCCTTTGTCGGACGCGCGCCAGGGAAGTTGGGCACGCACGGCGCCGAGTTGACGGGGATCGTCTTCCTGAATCGTGAGCGGACAGAGCCAGTCGTCCGGACCGGCGGTGCCTTCCGCCACCGGCCGGGAGGCGCGCTGCGGCATGCCCTGGATCCGGTTGTAGGCGGACGTGTAACGCGCCTCTTCGGGGACCGTGGCTTCTCCGGCCCGGATGGGATTCAGATCCACATAGATCCCGCACAGCAGAATCGCCGCCTCGTCTTCGAGGCTTCGGCACCCGAAGCGATGCTCCCAGAACGTCCCGCTCGTGCCCGACTCGCGGTTGAAACGCCGCGCGAGGTGCTCGCACAGCGTTCCCATGAACCACGAGACATCGGCCAAACGCTGCCGCAGGACGTCGACGTCCGGCCAGCGGCGGCGTTCCCGCTCGAGTTCCTCGGCGGTGGGTTCCTCGATTCGTCCGTTTCCCGTCCGCTTCAGTCGAACCAGAATCCACCAGCGCCGCCGCACCTCGTCATCGAGATAGGTCGCCGCCAGATCCGGACGCGTCCGCAGGATCAGATGGAGATGGTTCGCCTGTTCGGCGTGAAAGCCAATGTCGATCGCGAACAACCCGGCCAGTTGCCGCTCCACCTCCTCGATCACCTCGCGGCGGTAGCCATAGTCGATCCCCGTCACGGGATCCTGACCGCAGAGCCAGGCCCGCTGCACGCAGCGATTCCAGCAATGATAGACCCCCACTTCTCCTTTCTCGACCACGGTGCGGCGCGACGAGCTCGGCATGGGACCCCTCCTGGCAAGCAGACGACCTCCTGGAACACCCGGCAGTATCCCCATCGCGATTCCTACGCCGCAACCCACCGTGCAACTTGGATCCTCGCTCGCCGGGCGACTCTTCGGCCCGACACGTACGAAACCGAGGCGCATGCTGCAGATGCACTCGTCGTCAAAAGGACCTCCGACCCTGAGAGGGCGAAGCGGAAAGTAGACCGTCTCGCACTTGGGGCACTTGGACTTTGGAACTTGGGGCGTCTCGGCGAGCCAAGTGGAAGCAGACCGTCTGGATCCTTCTAAGTGAAAGTAGACCGTCTGGATCCTTCCTTGACGCTACACAAGTAGGCTTCCTGGACGAGCGTCTGCCGGGTCTTTCGCACCACGATACGGCAATCACGCTCGCTGATCTCATCGCCGCCTTGTGGTGGTCGGCCGAGCCGTTCCACAATCCAATCGTTCAGCGTGTAAATCGGCTTGTCACTCAGAGAAGCCAACTCGATTGCCGATTCTTTGCGCAGCTGGCTAAGTGGCACGAAGCCGCCGGCAATCCACCCTTGCCCCGCGCACAAGGTGGGCCGGAATACGATCAAACTCGTCGTGAATCTCGCCGACCAGTTCTTCGATGATGTCTTCGAGAGTGACCATCCCGATGGTTTTGCCGTCCGCTCCGCGGACCAGTGCGATGTGAGTTCGTTGGTGCATCAATTGCTCCAGACAATCCGCGACGGAAGTGTCGGCATCAAATGAGGGAAGCGGTCGCAGTAGATTACTCAGTGATGGATCCTGGGGCGACATGCGCAGGGCTCCGACGATGTCTTTGAAGTTCACGTAGCCGGTGATTCGCTGCGGATCGCCTGCTACTTCAGTGACCGGAAACCGTGTGTGCATTTCCTGGTGGGCAACAATTAATGCGTCGGCGAGACTCTGGTTTGCCGCCAGCATACCGATGTACTGTGCCGGAAGCATGACGCGCCGAAGCGGTGTGGTGGCCAGGCGGGACGCGCCCAAAATGATACTCTCTTCACGGTGTCCAATGAGCCGTGACAGTCGTGCCAAGGTCGCCGCACCGTGCAGGTCCTGGATCACCACGTCCTGCTCAGCTTCACTGCTTGATTCACAACCCCTTTCGCCCCACTTCATAATCCCCTTCACGCACGACTCCAAGAACCACGCGGCGGGCCAGACGCAATACGAGAACCACTCCATGGCCGGCGACAGCATGAGGCACACCCATTCCTTGTTGCGCAGAGCAAATACTTTCGGGACAAGCTCACCAAGGAGGATGGTGATCACTACCAGCGGCGCAACTACCAGTGCGATTGACAGGAGCTGAGAAGCCGTTTGGCCTAAGCCCCAACCGCGTAGAATCGGTTCGATGGACTCCTCGGCTCCGGCTCCGCCAGTCGCCGCCGCCGTAGCGCCGACAAGCGTAATCCCGATCTGCACAACGGCGAGGCTGGCTTCCATATTCTGCTTCATGTGCAGTGCCGCCGCCGCTCCCCGCATGCGCTCCCTGACAAGCGAGTGCAGACGTCCGAGTCCGACCGAAGCGAGGGCAATCTCGTAAGCGGCAAAGACGCTGTTGAACGCGATCATCACGACGATGACGATTAACTCGACAGTCCACATGTCATTCACGCCCCAAACGGCTGAAATGCTCACGCGAGAGCAGTGACGGATGCCCGCAATATTTTAGCCGCCGCACTTGGGTGCCGTCGACGTGGTGAGAACCGCGAAATAGTCCGTGGTACGCGTCCAAGGTTCTGTTGCTTGTAAGAGCTCGACGAATCGCCGAAATAGACGACAATCCCTGACAATCCCTGACAATCCCAGACGACTGACAATCCCAGACGACAATCCCAGACGGTCTACCCTTCCGCTCAACAATCCCAGACGGTCTACCCTTCCGCTCAACAATCCCAGACGGTCTACCCTTCCGCTCGACAATCCCTGACGGTCCATTCTTCCGCTGGCGACGTTCGACAGTCGCGGTGCGCATGACGCCGCTTTGCCGTATCGGGAGGGAATCGCTTGCCGCGATGTGCGGTTGGAAGCTGGATGGGCGCGAGGCGAGGCGAGGCGAGGCGACGATCGCATGGTCAAGTCAAGCCACGCATCGAATATGCCGGCGCCGGTCGCCCGTGAGCCGGTGGTCCGAGACGGTCACGTTCGTTGACACGATGGACGCGGCAGAACGCCGCTTGGAGATCAGTTGAGGTCGATCGTCGATCAGGCGAAGATCGTGGCGCAGGCGGTCGCGCCGCGGAACCAGTGCCGGCCGGCCCGACGCGCCGCCTCGCGTAACCGAGCGAGCGAGCCGACGACCTGGCCGAACCGGCGGTCGAACCCTCGGACCGCTTCCAGCCAGTGCTCCGCCTGGATCCCCAGTCGCTCCAGGATCGGTGCCAGCGACGAGGGAATCGAGCCCTGACGCTTCGAGCCGATCTGCCGGCCCGTCCAGTCGAGCAGTTCCAGATACGTTTCCAGGCGGATCGGCAAGAGTCCTTTGTCGGACGCGCGCCAGGGAAGTTGGGCACGCACGGCGCCGGTTTGACGGGGATCGTCTTCCTGAATCGTGAGCGGACAGAGCCAGTCGTCCGGACCGGCGGTGCCTTCCGCCACCGGCCGGGAGGCGCGCTGCGGCATGCCCTGGATCCGGTTGTAGGCGGACGTGTGACGCGCCTCTTCGGGGACCGTGGCTTCTCCGGCCCGGATGGGATTCAGATCCACATAGATCCCGCACAGCAGAATCGCCGCCTCGTCTTCGAGGCTTCGGCACCCGAAGCGATGCTCCCAGAACGTCCCGCTCGTGCCCGACTCGCGGTTGAAACGTCGCGCGAGGTGCTCGCACAGCGTTCCCATGAACCACGAGACATCGGCCAAACGCTGCCGCAGGACGCCGACGTCCGGCCAGCGGCGGCGTTCCCGCTCGAGTTCCTCGGCGGTGGGTTCCTCGATTCGTCCGTTTCCCGTCCGCTTCAGTCGAACCAGAATCCACCAGCGCCGCCGCACCTCGTCATCGAGATAGGTCGCCGCCAGATCCGGACGCGTCCGCAGGATCAGATGGAGATGGTTCGCCTGTTCGGCGTGAAAGCCAATGTCGATCGCGAACAACCCGGCCAGTTGCCGCTCCACCTCCTCGATCACCTCGCGGCGATACTCGTAGTCGATCCCCGTCACGGGATCCTGACCGCAGAGCCAGGCCCGCTGCACGCAGCGATTCCAGCAATGATAGACCCCCACTTCTCCTTTCTCGACCACGGTGCGGCGCGAAGAGCTCGGCATGGGACCCCTCCTGGCAAGCAGACGACCTCCTGGAACACCCGGCAGTATCCCCATCGCGATTCCTACGCCGCAACCCACCGTGCAACTTGGATCCTCGCTCGCCGGGCGACTCTTCGGCCCGACACGTACGAAACCGAGGCGCATGCTGCAGATGCACTCGTCGTCAAAAGGACCTCCGACCCTGAGAGGGCGAAGCGGAAAGTAGACCGTCTCGCACTTGGTCTCTCGCACTTGGTCTCAAGTGGAAATAGACCGTCTTGATCCTTCCTTCTTGCAAGTGGAAATAGACCGTCTTGATCCTCTTCCGTCCTTCTTCCTTCTTGGAAATAGACCGTCTTGATCCTTCCTTGATCCTTCCGGAAATAGACCGTCTTGATCCTTCTCTTCCTTCTTCTCGGAAATAGACCGTCTTGATTCTTCCCCTTCTCTTCCTTCTTCTCGGAAATAGACCGTCTTGATTCTTCCCTTCCTTCCTTCCCTGTCTTGATCCTTCCTTCTTGATCCTTAGCGCGGGATTTTTTCCTTCCGGGGCGGTCGCGCGCTGCGCTCGGGAAGGACTCAAGCACGTCGTTTTCACGCTTGCGAAGGCGATGATAGGTTCCGCCGCGATCACGCGTTCCGCGGGGCGTCGCGAGGAAAGCTGAATCCGAGCGACTCCAACTGGTAGTCGGTCGCCAAACGGTCCAACCGACGGGAATCAACCGCAAGTTTCGTTTCGGCCAGAAAGGCACGGTTCTCTCCCCCGTCCCCGGCAAGGGCAGCGATTCGCTCGAAGCCACTGGCGCGCCATTGATAGCTTGCACTCGCCAGAGTCGCCCAATCGACGCCCAAGTAAAGGCGGTTATCTTGTTGCTCCGGTGCCAGCCAACGGATGCGATCGTCTCCGCCTGGCCCTCCTTCAGCATAGACACGGTCAAACCCGCAAACGCTGATGTGAAAGCCCTCCGATCCCAACACGGTCTCGTCCAGCCGACCGATTAGCAGATCGTCGCCTGACGAGCCGCGTAGAAACGCCGCGTCGCCTACCTCACCATAGGCGTACACTCGATCGAACGCCGCGGCGACTTGCAAGAAGTTGGCACCAAAGCGGGTGGCTTCTTGCGGCGTCGCTCGAAACTCATCCGCCTCGCTCGACCCGTACAGATAGGCGCGGTCAAGCCCGCCAGTGCCTGCCGTCGCGTACACGCGGTCGAACGACTCGGCCCGCAGCAAATGATTCCCCGCCGCCAAGCGTGTCGAACTCGCGCGTGCCTCCAGCGAGTCATTCTCTGGAGATCCATACAGAAATGCTCGGTCGAGGCCTGCCGGATTCGCGAAGGCGAATACCTGGGTGAACCCTTCGACCCAATCCAGTTGTCCCGCGCTCGTGAGCCGCGCCCATTCCGCGTGCGCGACAAACAGGTCGTCCTGTGATGTTCCGTACAGGTCGGCTCGATCTTTGCCGCCGCCAGCAAAGACGAATGTGCGATCGAACCCGATCGCCTGAACGATGACACCGGAGGACTCCCAGCGGTCCTTCCCGTCGCGGCTGACGAAACGTTCATCGGCCATCGTTCCGTAGATCCGCAGCTGATCGCCCGTACCCCCTTGGGCTTCGAGCACAAACGTCGCTCCGCCTCGGACATGGACACCATAACCAGGCCCTACGGCCTCAACGCTTCCCGGTCGAACGTAGAAGGTTTCGACCCCCTGGGCTCCTCGAATCCGCAGGCGGGTGGTGTTGTTCAGATCCAGTTGCAGGTCGCGTCCCAGCAGCGGTCCGACGGACAGTTCGAGCCCATCCAGCAGGATTTGCGGCGCGGCGCCCAATTGCACCACGACGTCGTCCACCGAGTTTGGGATCCGCACGCTCATCGAGTCGGCGTGCACGTCGATCAAGTTGGCGATCGTCAGTTGGCCGGCTGTCGGAGCGCCACTTAGTCGAACCAGCATGGTTTGGCCCGCTTTCGCCGGCAGATCGACACGCTCGTAACCGCCCGCCAGTAAGGACCTCACCAAGGCCTGACCGTCCGGACGGTAGACCTCAAGCTCCATCTTGGCGTCAGTAACGAACTGCGCTTCGACCGTCACGTTTCCCGAATGCGTCGTCGAGAAGCGATACCAGCGTTCGTTGCCGGCCAGCCTTGGCGCGTCGACCCGTCGATAATCAACCGCTCCCAGATCAACGGCCGAAGCAAATGCGGCGGAGCTCGACGGAGCAATCGGGCGCGGGTTCGGCGTCGGCAGTATCGACGCAACTGCGGCCTCCACATCCACGCGAGCGTAGGTCTGCCCCGTGACCGCGTCCGGAATCCAGTCGGCGGTATCACGCAGCACGTCGTAGATCATCTGCTGGTCAATGCCCTCGCGACCGGCTCGCTCCAACGCCTCGCGGACCAAGACGGCCGCGCCAGCGACATAGGGTGTCGCCTGACTGGTTCCCGAGAAACGATACCAGTCATCGGTCTGGTGATTGAAGTCTTCCAGATGATCCGGCGCGGTGCTGAGGATCAATTCGCCCGGAGCGACCAGCATTCGCGGATCGCGTCGCGTGAACTCGCTCAGTTGCCCCGAGGCCGAAGCGCTGCCGACCGGCACGATCCACGGGCTCTCGCCCGGGTAGCTCAGTCCCGGCTGCGGATCCTGGTCATAGCCGTTACCGGCCGCCACCGAGATAAAGATTCCACGAGAAACTAATTCGGCAAATTCGTCTTCCAAGATCCGCTCGGACGGTGCTAGATCGTCATCCGGGTCCATGCCGATCGAAAGGTTGATCGTCGTGATCGGATTGGCAAACCCATGCTGGTGATCAATCACCCACTGCAGCGCCTGCTCGATCCATCGAAACTCACTGCGGCCCTGGTCGTTGAAAACTCGCAGTGCCACCAAGTCAACGCCCGGTGCGACGCCCGGTTGCTGAAGATCGCGACTGGCCAAGATACCGGCCACGTGCGTCCCGTGAGATCCCGATGGCCCATCATCGTACGGATCCGCGTCATTTTCTTCGGTGAAGTCCCACCCGCCCACGACTTGGTAACCCGCCCCCAATCCGCCTCCCAGTGCCAAATGATCGTAGGCAATCCCGCTATCGATCACAACGACCGTCTGTCCGGTTCCCGACAGGCCGAACTCGTCACGAACCCGCTGCAAGCTGACTCGATCGGCCAGTTCAAAGGCGTCATCCGTGGCGACCGCCTGTGCCAGCGAATCGGTCGCCAGGGCGAGTCGCGACTCGAGCTCTTCAAAACACAGCGCACGCGGGAAATCCCGTTCCCCCAGGGAGCCTAACATGATGTCTTCTCAGGTGCGAAATCAGGATGCAAGTGCGGCGCGACTGGCCAACCGAGACGTGTTTCAAGACTAAGAAAGTCGTTCCCGAAGTGCTTCTTCCGCAGCGAATCAACCCAGGGCCGAATGGCCAAATGACGGGACCTGTAGCAGCGTTGTCAGGCTGCTTTCAGGGGGCGCATCGCCTGCGTCTTCCCAACCATAGGACACCGATTGGTCTAGACAGCCGGCGAGTTTTTCCCTAAACGTCCCTGGCAGGCGAGACTTGAGCGTGGTGTTTTCTCGACATGTCGAAGGAGTCGATGATGATTCGAGCCGTTTCGGACCTGTCGACGGGGCGATCCCGACCGATCCACGCGGCGTCTTTGCGAGGTTGCGAAGACCTGCACCTCGAGGTCGTCCCGTGCGGAATCTGCGGCCACGACACGCCGCGCCGACTCTTTACGGAGCATTACGAGCTTCACGGCCAACGCTTCCAACTCGGAATCAATTGCTGTGCCACATGCGGTCAGATTTACATCTCGCCGCGTTTGGATCGGGACTCGGTCCGTGAGGTCTACCGGCACGATCGCGCGCACACGATCAGTCACAATTATTGCTGGACCGATAGCGCCAGCGACGCCCGTTTTCAGCCACTCCTTCAGCGGCTCTTGGAAATCTGCCCCAGCGGGCGATTGCTCGACGTCGGCTGCGGCAATGGAAGTTTCCTGGCGGCGGCTCAGTGCCGAGGTGTGTGGGAACTGACAGGAGTCGAACCTGTGGCGGCGGCAGCGGCTCAGGCCCAACAACGCATCGCAGCACCGATCCACGCGGTTTCCCTGGAGGGGGCCCCACTGCCCCAGGGCTACTTCGACGTGATCACTCTCTTGGGCGTCTTGGAACACGTTCACGATCCGCTCGAGCTGTTGCGACAGGCCAAGCAACTGCTGCGACCGCAGGGCGTGATCGCTGTCTACGTGCCGAACTTTCATTACCTGCGACTCAAAGATACCGGGCCCATCTGCTGGGTGCGACGACGTTGCTGGAGTCACCTCGCGCCACAGGAGCACTTGTTTCATTTCACCCCGCATAGCCTGCGCCGCCTGATGCAGCGGTCGGGGTTCGTAACCCAGCGGATGGATGTGGGACCTCCGTTCCTACGCGGGTCTGGATTTCAACGCTGGCTAAAACGAACTGCCTTCGCCGCCGCCGCTTCCCTTTATCGGACCACGGGAATTCATCTCGGCGGTCTGGAAATCATTGCCCGATTGGCGACCGAACAAGAGACCTCCGAATGAACGTCCTCGTTTCCAGTGCAGGGCGTCGTGGCGCCTTAATTCGAATGATCCGCGAGACGATTCAGCCTCAGGGCGGACGCGTGTACGCGGTCGACGCCGCGCCCTGGTCCTCCGCTTGTCGGATGGCCGACGGCTGGGAATTGGTTCCGCGGTTTGATGATTCCCATTTCTTCGACGCCGTCGCCTCGATCTGCCATCGTCACGACATCCGCCTGATTATTCCGACACACGATCACGAACTGCCAATTTACGCGAAGCTCAGTCCGCTGTTCGCCGCCCTGAACATTCATGTTGCCTGCAGCGGCCCCCAAACCGTGGCGCTGGCCCAAGACAAGCGGCGGACCGATCGGTTCCTCACCGCGGCCGGGCTTCCGACCGTTCCCCGCATCTCGGACGATCGCGTCCGGCAACTTGATCCCACACTTCCGTTCCCCTTGGTCGTGAAGCCCAGCCACGGTAGTGCCTCCGCCGGAGTCCATATCGCCCACGACATCGAGGAATTGGCCTTCTATCTGAAACGAACCAAGTCCCCCCTCATCCAGCAGCACGCCAAGGGACGAGAGTACACGACCAATCTGTTTGTCGATCCCCAGGGCCGATGTGTCGTGGCTGTCCCTCACTGGCGAGTCGAGACGCGCGGCGGCGAAGTTTCGAAATGCGTGACGGTTCGCAAGCCCTGCCTGCTGGACTTGGCCGCCCGTCTGGCGAGAGCCCTTCCGGACGCCCGAGGACCGCTTTGTTTTCAGGCCTTTGTCGACGATCAGGATCAGCCGCAATTGCTTGAAATCAACGCCCGCTTCGGCGGAGGATACCCCGTTGCGCATCAGGCAGGAGCGAACTTCGTCCAACTCCTGATCGATCAAATCGAAGGCCGTCGCTCGACGCCGCCGACCTGGGTCGACGGACTGGCGATGACTCGCTGGGATGACGCCGTGTTTTGGCAAGTGCCCGAGACGCAGCGATGCGCTTGAGTGACTTCTCCGTGGTCGCCTTCGACCTGGATGACACGCTCTACCTGGAACGCGACTACGTCCGCAGCGGCTTCCAGGCCGTCGGACGCCACCTGGCGAGCCACCTTGGTGAGTCGCCCGATCTCGGGGCTGCCTTCGCGCGTTGCTGCTGGCAGCTTTTTCTCGCCGGAGTACGAGGGAGGATTTTTGACGCGGCCTGGAGCCAGCTCGACGTCCCGGGCCCCCTCCCTCTCCAACAACTCGTCGACTGCTATCGGACGCACACGCCTCAGATCCAATTGTTGCCAGACTCCGACGCGTTGCTCACGCAGCTCCACAAACAATGCAGGATCTGGGTGATTACCGACGGTCACTTGGCGAGTCAACAGGCGAAACTCCAGTCGCTTGCGCTCAAAGCACGCGGAGTTCGCGTGGTTTGCACCGACCGTTGGGGCCGCGAGTTCTGGAAGCCTCACCCCAGGAGTTTCCAGTTCGTGCAGGAAACCAGCGGCGTCCTGGCTCATCGATGCGTCTATCTTGGTGACAATCCTCACAAGGACTTCGCGACGCCGCGTGAAATCGGCTGGGCAACGATCCGGGTCCGTCGCGTCGAAGGGCTTCACGCCGATCAGGCGAGCGATCCCAAGCGCGGCCCGGATCTCGAGGTCCCGGACCTGGCGGGCCTGCTTTGGGCGGAACGCCGCGTCGCCTGACGAACACGACAATCCAGGCAAGATAAGCCGCGACGCGCGCTTCGACTCGATTCCGACTGCTTCGGTTGCCGAAACCTTGTTGCTAGTCCGATTCCAAATCACCGCGTTGCAAGGGCACTCGACCGTGGCCATTCGAGAGAATTTGGAGAATCTGTACCTCTGTTGGCTATCCAAGCCCAAAGCGGAGCGTGCGTTGTATCGCTGCATTTTGGGGCACCAAGTCCACTCGATCGTGGAATTGGGCATTGCAAGCCCGCAGCGGACGCTCCGTCTAATTCGATTGGCCCGCCGCAGTTCGCCCGATCACGAGATCCGCTATGCGGGCGTCGACTTATTCGATGCCCGCCCCGAGGGCCCTGGACGGACCACGCTCAAGAAGATGCACCAGCTGCTGGCAGGCAGCGGCGCTAGCGTCGCCTCGTCCCCGGCGATCCGTTCTCGGCACTTGCCCGTGTCGCGAATCAATTGTCGAACACCCATTTGCTGATCATCGGTGCCGACCACGAGTCGTCCTCGATGGACCGAGCATGGCGGTACATTCCGCGCATGTTGACTCCCACAACTGTCGTGCTCGAGGCGCCCCTGGATCACGCGACTGCCCCTTTCGTGCGACTGACCACGGCCGATATCTATGCTCGAGCGGCGGCGGCCGAAAAGAGTCAACGGATCGCTGCCTGAAGTAGACCGCTCAATACGACCGGTCGCGGGCGACGTCACGCCGTGCGGGCCGGATTCGAAGGCGACCTTTCCCGCCAAGGCAGCCCGGACGCCAGTCCGGGGCTAACTGCCCCCAGATCGCCTATCTCTCCCGACATCCGACCCGCGTCCCTTCTCAAGTGGCCTCGGGGCCGATCGCATCCGTCACGCCAGTTCGTACGCGGCTTACGATTTCGCTTTCACGCGAGTCTCTGGCCGCGATAGGGGACGTCGCCGGCTCCGCTTCCGAATGGTCACGCCGCTCGGTCGCGAAAATGGACGAACCACGGGGTCTCGGACGTGTCCCAGGCGGTGGCGGATCGACGTGTCCGGGTCGCGCGTCGGATCGGGACGCGTCGCCTCTTCAAGATTCCGACCCTGTCGGCGAACAGAGAACTGGCTAAAATCGTAGGGTGCCCTACGCGCGTCTTTGATGTGGAAAACCGATTCATGACCGACAGTTCCAGAACCCCGCGAAATTCCATCGCCAACGACGTCACGCTCGAAATGAACTCGGGCGAGATGGCCGATCTGCTGGAGAGTCTGCGTCCGGTGGAGTTGGTCGAGGGATCGGGCCCCGAAATGACAAGCGAGACGCGGCAGTTACTGCGCTGCCGTCTGCGGCTGGCCTCGCTCGTGATGTTTTTCGGATTCGCCGCATTTCTGATTCGCAACCTGATTTGGCCCGCCTCCGACGAGCCCGCCGGCTTGCTTTTCTCCCTCCACGTGCTGATCACCGTCGTCCTCGGTGTCCAAGGTTTTTCGCTTTGTCGCAAGTGTGTGATTTCAACCGCGTGGCTTCGGCTGCAAGAGATCCTGGTGTTCGGGCTGCCCGGGCTGTTCTTCCTGCTGCTGCAGATCTACGAGATGACGCGGTGTGCCCAGATGGGCTTCTTGCCCTCGCCGGTCGGCAGCTGGCTGCTGTTAATGTTCACTTACGCGTTGCTAATTCCCAATCACTGGCAACGAGCGTCGATCGTGATCGGGGGGATGACCCTGGCCCCGCTGAGTGCGACCCTTTGGCTGGTGTTCAACGATCCGTATTGTCAGGCGGCAACCAACGCCGACGTCAACTACGTCTCCACGCAGGCACTCTCGTTGCTGGCGGGTGCCTTGGTCGCGATTGTCGGTGTCCGGACGATGCGAATGCTGCGATCGGAAGCGTTCGAGGCCCGCCAGTTGGGGCAATATCATCTTCGAAAGCTGATTGGCCGGGGCGGGATGGGCGACGTCTACTTAGCCGAACATCAAATGATGCGTCGGCCGTGCGCCGTCAAGGTGATCCAGCCGAACCGAGCGGGTGACCCCCGATCCATGGCGCGTTTCGAGCGCGAGGTGCGTTCAATCGCGCGACTTTCGCATTGGAACAGCGTCGACATCTTTGACTACGGACGGACCGCCGATGGGACGTTTTATTACGTGATGGAATACTTGCCCGGGCTGAGTATCCAACAGCTCGTGGACCAGCATGGCCCACTCGGGACGGATCGAGCGATCTATTTGCTGCGACAGGTCTGTGATGCGCTGCGAGAGGCCCACCAGGAAGGGCTGATCCACCGCGACATCAAGCCGGCGAACATCTTCGCCGCCGAGCGTGGGGGACAGTATGATGTCGCCAAGCTGCTCGATTTCGGCCTGGCAAAACCGTTGGTCGAGCACGACGGGTCGGTCGACGTGACGATGGACGGCGTGATTAGCGGCTCGCCGCTTTACATGTCACCCGAGCAGGCCTTGGGAGACAGCGAGCCGGACGTGCGAAGCGACATTTATTCTCTGGGCGGAGTCGCCTATTTCATGGTCACGGGCCGGCCGCCTTTCGAGGGCGACAAGCCGTTAAAAGTGATTTTGGCCCACGCCAACCAGAAGCTTGTGCCTCCCTCGGACCATTTGGCTGAAATCCCGGATGACTTCGAGCGGATCGTGTTGCGGTCGCTTTCCAAGCGGCCAGAGGACCGGTTTCAATCGATCGAGGAGTTGGCCGAGGCCCTGGAGAACTGCCAGGATGCCCATCTTTGGAACCGGAAGCTCGCCCAGCGATGGTGGCAAGATCGAGTCAAATCGGGTTCGGCCACCTCGGTCATGATGGCTGGCTGAGCAGGCGATTGCGACCGAGATGCGATCGTCCAGCTGCCGTTCATTCGCTTCGGCCGACTGGCATGGCGGCACGTCGGTCGCTTGCGTTGTGCTCTCACGAAACGTCGAGCGGGGCACGGCCTTCCGCCGGCTGAATTCTCGGCCTGGGCCGGCTGAATTCTCGGCCTGGGCCGGCTGAATTCTCTGGCTGGGTCTGACCACACGCAACCAGCGCGTTGAAAACCGGTCTGCGGCGTCTCCCCGGTCGAGGACGGGAAGCTATAATCGGGGGTTTGTCCGGGGTCTGTGAAGGAGGTTGAAGCGGAGTCGATGAGTAACGTGCCGCGAACGATGTTTCAGAAGGTGTGGGACCAGCATGTGGTCCATGCCGAGCCAGGTCAACAGACCATCCTGTATATCGATTTGCATCTCGTCCACGAGGTGACAAGTCCCCAGGCCTTTGAAGGACTGCGTGTGGCCAAGCGTCGCGTCCGGCGTCCGGAAAAGACCGTGGCGACGCCGGATCACAACGTGCCGACCGCGGACCGCCTGCTTCCGATCGCCGACCCGATCTCACGGCAGCAGGTCGAGACGCTGCGTCAGAATTGTCGTGAGTTCGGCATTCGACTGTATGATCTGGATGACATCAAGCAGGGCATCGTGCACATCATCGGGCCGGAACTCGGCCTGACGCAGCCGGGGATGACAATCGTGTGCGGGGACAGTCACACGGCAACGCACGGGGCCTTTGGGGCGTTGGCTTTCGGGATTGGAACGAGTGAGGTCGAACATGTGTTGGCCTCGCAAACCCTGCTGCAAACAACGCCCAAGACCTATGAATTACGTGTTGATGGCGAATTGAAGCCCGGCATCACGGCGAAGGATTTGATCCTCTACCTGATCGGCAAGCTGACGACGGACGGAGGAACGGGCTACGTGCTGGAGTATTCGGGAGACGTGGTCCGCGGGTTGAGCATGGAAGAGCGGATGACGGTCTGCAACATGTCCATCGAGGCGGGGGCCCGTGCCGGCATGATCGCTCCGGACGCGACGACGTTCAGCTACCTGGAAGGTCGTGAATTCGCGCCCCAAGGCAAGGAGTTTTCCGCCGCCGTGGCGCGCTGGGAGCAATTGCCCACCGATCCGGGAGCGAAGTACGATCGGATCGACATTTTTCAGGGACAAGACATCGAACCGCAGATCACCTGGGGAACGAACCCCGGACAAGTCATGTCCGTCACGCAGCGGGTCCCGGATCCGGCAGAGTTTACAAACGAGTTGGACCAGAAGACGACGGCGAGAGCTCTTGAGTACATGGGACTGACGGCCGGCAAGCCGCTGACCGAATTTCCGTTAGACCGTGTCTTCATTGGCTCCTGCACGAACGCTCGGATCGAGGACCTGCGCGCGGCGGCGGCCGTGATTCGCGGGCATCGCGTCTCGGAGCACGTCAGTGCGATGGTCGTACCCGGCAGCGGGCAGGTCAAACAGCAAGCCGAGGCGGAGGGACTGGACCGCACGTTTCGCGAAGCCGGGTTCGATTGGCGGGATGCCGGCTGCAGCATGTGCCTGGGGATGAACCCCGATCAGTTGCGATCGGGTGAACGTTGTGCGTCGACCAGCAACCGCAACTTCGAAGGCCGTCAGGGGAAAGGTGGGCGGACGCATCTCTGCTCGCCGGCCATGGCGGCGGCGGCGGCCGTGACCGGTCACTTCGTCGACATTCGAGGCTGGGAATACAAATAGCACAAGCAAAACCGAAGGCTCAAGTTCGATGGAAGCATTCACCAAGCACACGGGGCGCGTGGCCACCATGGACCGCGCCAATGTCGACACCGACCAGATCATCCCCAAGCAGTTTCTGAAACGAATCGAACGCACCGGATTCGGCCAGTATCTGTTCTTCGACTGGCGTTTCTTGGAAGATGGCCAGCCGAACCCGGATTTTGAATTGAACCGTCCCGAGGCAAAGGGGGCGAGCATCCTCGTAACCCGCCGTAACTTCGGTTCGGGCTCAAGTCGCGAGCATGCCGTGTGGGCTTTGGCCGATTTTGGATTCCGAGCCGTTTTGGCGCCCAGTTTTGCCGACATCTTCTTCAACAATTGTTTCAAGAACGGTCTGCTCCCGGTCGTGCTCGACGAGGCCTGCATCGAGACGATTTTTCAGCGGGCAGCGGCCGATGCGAATTATCAGCTGACGGTCGATTTGGAAACGCAAACCGTCTCCGATTCCAACGGCCTTGCGACCGCCTTCCAGGTCGAACCCGCACGGCGGGAAAGGATGCTTGGCGGACTGGATGACATTGCCATGACGCTACTGCACGAGGACAAAATCCGAGCCTACGAGGCCGAGCGGGGAATTTGCTAGGGCCGGCTGGAACTCCGGTGGCCGCCTTCCCGACGGGCCGCCGCGTCAGGGCCGCCGCGTGAGGGTCGGCCGCGTGATTCAGCGCGGCCGCATGTCGGCTTCGCCTGCTAACCCTCGGCTGCTCATTCATTCTTGTTCTTGGAAAGGCCGCTCGCCATGATTTGTCGGATTGCTCGCTACCTGATCTGCGGTGCCATCCTCACGACCCAGGGAACGGTCTTCGGTCAGGATGCGGCCCCAGCGACCGGGGCGACACCCGAGACGATCGCCGACGAACTCGATCTGCCGCTGGGAATCGCCGTCCAGCCAGAATCGGGCGATGTGTTCGTGGCCGAGAGTGGCCGGGGACGCATCCTTCGTTACGTCGACGGAATGCCTCAGGAAGTCGCGGTGGGATTTCCCCAAGAGACCTTCGAAAACGAACCGACCCTGAAGCTCGGGCCGCTCGGGTTGGTGTTCCTCAACAACGAAACTCTGCTCGTCGGCGGTGGAGGACAGGTCGGCGGCGAGGACGTCATTTACGTGATGACGGTTAAGTCACCCGGGCAACCTCCGCAAGCGGCCAGCGAGGCCATTCGATTGGGGCCGCTCAAGTCCAGTGTCGCGCCGTCAGGGGGCGGTAATTTCGTCGGCCTGGTCGCTTCGACGCAGGCCGTGTTCGCCACATCCAATCTCACGGGCGGACCGGGCTGGATTGTCGAATTGGAAATCAAGAAGTCCGACCAGGTGAATCGACGCGAGGGGTTCGGTCGCTTCGAGCCGTTCATTCCGGCCGAGCGGTTGGTGGGTGTGGCGCATCCGGCGGGCATCTCGCTCAGCCCTCAGGGCGAGATTGTCGTGGGATTTGTGGGCGAGTTGAGCGAGACGCGGGACAGCCGACTGGCTTTTTTCCGGTCTCACGATGGCCGACTGCTCTTGAATCTCGAGGTGCCGCTGTACGATCTGGTCGCGGTCGGCTACGGGGGGCCACAGGGGGCCCCCACGAATCGGTTCCTGTACGCCTTGGATCTCGCCTGGGCGCGGCCGTCCGAGGCCGGTCTGTTCCGACTGGATGCCGTCCTCAACGGGGGCCGAATGGAGGTCAAAGCGGTTCGCATTGCCCCGCTGGCTCGTCCGGTGGCGATGACGCGCACCTTGGACGGGTCGCTTTACGTGACGGTCTTGGGCCCACCGGGCAAGGAAGCCGGGAAGCCGGCGGGCAAAGTCCTCCGTTTCCCGCCCGGCTTGTAGCCCGACAACCGCCCACCGCGACTCACCGCCGGCAGTGGCCCTCTCGGGGAGCGCCCGATCCTGCGGCAGGCCGGGCTAGACTTGCCAGAGCACCACGTCGAAATTGCACCCCGAAATTGCACCCCGAAATTGCACCCCGAACGTCGACCAAGAAGATCGTTACCTGATCCACCCTCCATCGGACTCCGAGTCTCACTATGACCGAAAACGCGCCCCCAGACGCCCCCAATCCTTCGGACGTGCCGCCTGACTCCAAGCCGTCGGCGGAGCCGGCGCCTGAGGCACCTCGCACCCGCGTGTTCGGCCGCTTTGCCTTCTGGATTGTCGTATTTCCCTTCCTGGTGTACCTGATCGGGATGCAAACCGGAAGCTATCTGGAAAAACTTCGAATCGCGGCGGTCAAGGGCGAGTTGGATGAGCTGCACAGCGAGGAGGGCAATCGGCCGCCGAAGGACGAAGTCGATGTGTCGACGATCGAGGTTCCGCCCGAGGCCCGATTCTTGTTCGTGCTACCCCTGGGCAAGAATTCGTACCCCTACACCTACACAGCCACGATCGGGCTCACCACACTCTGCATGCTGCTGTTCGGCTGGGGATATTTTCGCGCGCCGTTTCGGATCAGCCCCTTGAGCGTCGTGGTGGGGATCGTGGGAATCGTGGTGTGGATCGGACTCACCTACGTCGACCGGAATTTCATCGGCCTGGCCGAATTGCTCTCCGGCGGCCGCACCGCATTCAATCCGTACGAGGAGTTAAAGGACGACCCCAGCTGGCTGCAGCGGTTCATGGCGATCCGGTTCTTCGGCCTGGTCGTGGTGGTCCCGATCGTCGAGGAGTTTTTTGTGCGGGCGTTCTTGATCCGATACGTCGACGACCCGGATTGGGACGAGCTGCCGCTGGGCCAAGCCAAAACGCTTGGCTGGCTCTCGCCGACGATCTATGGCGTGGTGGCTCACCTGACCGAACCACTGGCGGCGCTGGCCTGGTTTTCGATGGTCACGTGGTTGTACAAGCGGACCGGCAGCGTCTGGGATTGCGTGGTCGCCCATGCGATAACCAACTTGCTCTTGGGCATCTACGTCGTTAAGTTCGATGCTTGGTATCTGTGGTGAATTCCGGCTTCGGGTGCAGAATCACAGCCGGCCCCGCTGAACGCCTGCGTGGGCCGCCCGATCGACGCTCCACCCAATTTCCAGATCCCGCAGCAATTCCAGACCAGATCCCGCAGCAACGCCCTCACCCGTGAATCCCCCCGCCGAAGGCATTCTCCGATGACACCTCGACTCTCTTCCCTTGCGAGTTTCCTGATCCTCGCCTGCGTGGCACTCCAATCCGGTATCTTGACGGCAGCCGAACAGGAACTGATCTGTCGCTACCATGCGCATCAAACGGCGAGCGATTTCGGCTTGGAATTGGAAGGTAACGGTCGTCGTTATGCACCGGATCGCTTCGCGGATATCCTTCACCTGCGTCTGGACGTGACGCCGGATTTTGCCAAGCGGACGGTCAGCGGCACGACGCGTCTGGAATTCAAACCGCTTGCCCAGCCGCTGAGCCAATTGACATTGAATGCCGTCGATTTGACGATTCATGCCGTTCGCTCGGATCACGAAGTCCTGGACTTCGTCAACGACGGCAAGCAGCTGGTGATTCAGTTTCGCGAACCGATTGCCGCGGAGACCATGGCGTACGTCGAAATCGATCACTCGGCTCAGCCCACACGTGGGCTTTACTTTCGGACACCCGAGATGGGCTATCCCGCCGGCGACATTCACATCTGGACGCAAGGAGAGTCACACGAGGCTCGCTTTTGGTTTCCCTGCTTCGACTATCCCAACGAACGCAGCTCGACGGAAGTCATCTGCCACGTTCCGCCCGAGATGACGGTTCTATCGAACGGCCGCAAGGTCTCGGAAACGATCGACGAGCGCGGACTGAAGCGGGTGCAATGGTTGCAAGAACAACCGCACGTGAACTATCTGATCTGTCTTGTCGCCGGGAAATTCGCGAAGCTCGAGAAGATGCATCGCGACATTCCGCTGGGATTCTACGTGCAACCCTCGCTGGCCGAACATGCCGCCAATTCATTTGAAGACACCGAAAAGATCATGGACTTCTATGAGCACGAAATCGGCGTGCCCTTTCCTTGGGAGAAGTACGACCAGGTTACGATTCTGGATTTCGTAGCCGGCGGAATGGAGAACACGACGCTCACCACCTTGACTCACAATACGATTTTCACGAAAGAGATGGAAAACGTTCGCACGACTCGACGCTTGGACGCCCACGAGATGGCGCATCAGTGGTTCGGCGACTACGTGACGTGCAAGGACTGGAGCCACCTTTGGTTGAATGAGGGATTCGCGACCTACTATACGCATCTGTACGAGGGTCACAAGTTTGGCCCGGATGCCATGCTTTATGGCCTCTATCGCGACGCGGAAACGCGAATTCTGACCGAGAGCAAAGACGTCCGAGCGATCGTCTTTCGCGGCTACAAGAATCCTGCCGAGCAATTCGACTATCGTTCCTATCCCAAGGGGAGCTGGGTCCTGCACATGCTCCGGTCCCAGCTGGGCCCCGATCTTTATCGGGCTTGTATCCGCCACTATTTGCAGCAGCACGCCCTGCAGAGCGTCGTGAGCGAGGATCTGCGGCAGGCGGTGGAAGCGCTCAGCGGACGCCCGTTCGACCGATTCTTCGATCAATGGGTCTATCACGCGGGGCATCCGGAACTGACGGTGAGCTACGAGTGGCAGAGCAAATCGCGATTGGCCAAAGTCACCGTCAAGCAAACCCAGGCGACCAACGATGACGTTCTGCTGTTCCAGTTCCCCACCACACTCCGATTTCTCGTCGACGAAAAGGTCATCGACCATTCGATCGAGGTTTCCCAGGCGGAGCACGAATTCTATGTGCCCCTGCCGAAGCAACCCTCGATCGTCCGATTCGACCCTGAGCTGACCGTACTTGCGAAGGTGACGTTCAAGAAACCCGACGACATGCTCTTCGCCCAGCTCGAGCGAACCGACGATATGCTGGGCCGACTCTTGGCGGCCGAAGCACTGGGCGAACGTGCCACGCTGGCCAGCGTCGAGCACCTCGAGCAGACGCTGCGAGGCGATCCCTTCCACGGCGTCCGGATCGAGGCCTCCAAGTCGCTCCGCAAGATCAACACGGACGAGTCGTTTGCGGCGTTGCGTCGGTGCCAAGATCAGGCAGATGCGCAAGTCCGCCTGCAAGTTGTGCGCGACCTTGCCACCTTTTATCGGCCGGAAACACAAACCGATCTCGTCCAGATCCTGCAGCAGGAGGCCAACCCGGAAATCAAAGCCGAAGCGATTCGGGCGTTGGGGCGATTTCACGATGCAAATTCACAACGACTGATTCTCGAGCAGTTGACGTCGTCCTCGTTTCGCAACGAACTGGCAGACGCCGCCGTGGACGCCATCGCAGCTCAACTCGCTCCGAAATTTCGCAAGCCACTGCGGCAGCAACTGGAATCCAATGCCGGTCAATTCTCGACGCGAGGCCTGTCGGATGCCTTGCTCACACTCGCCAAGATCAGCCGCGATATGAAAAACCGAACTCCGGTCCGGCTGTTGATCCAGCAGCACCTGAATGACCCGCGACCGGCCATCCGCCAGGGCGCGATCGCCGCCCTGGGACAACTGGGCGATCCGGCCGCGATCGGAATCCTGGAGCCCTTGAGCGGAAGTGAGGGGAACGCATCGATCGCGCGATCGGCCAAGCGGGCCCTCGATCGTCTCCAGGAGTCGTCGCCCCTGGCTCCACGTGAGCTCGGCGAGGTGCGCAAGGCCTTGACCTCCTTACGCGAGGAAAAGGACGCGCTGAAGAAACAGGTCGAGGCGTTGGAGGATCGACTCGAGGCGATTCAGAGCTCTGCGGCCCCACTCGCGTCGACTAGCCGAGTGACACCCGCCCCGGAGGCGACAGCGGCGGTTTCGGACGAGCCAACCCAGACC
Source organism: uncultured Planctomycetales bacterium (assembly GCA_963826795.1). Taxonomy (GTDB): domain Bacteria; phylum Planctomycetota; class Planctomycetia; order Pirellulales; family Pirellulaceae; genus CAWGYT01. Next base: position 29,709 of record CAWGYT010000012.1, read on the forward strand.
GAGAGTTCAGCGGCAAAGTTTCCCCAAGAGTCGGCAGCGGAGTCGATCCCAAAGTAGTCCGGTCCAATTCACCGACGGTTCCGAGGACCGATTGGGCGAGGTCGAGCGTGCCCCGAGTCCGACTCGCACAGGTAACCAAGCAATTTACGCGCGAAGTGATCGCGCTGCGCGACGTCAGCTTCGAGATCGCCGCGGGCGAATTGCTCGTACTGGTTGGACCTTCCGGCTGCGGAAAATCGACGACACTGCGAATCATTGCGGGGCTGGAATCCGCCACCAGCGGTCAGATCTATTTTGATGGCCAGGAGGTCAGCCAGTGGCCGGCGACAGATCGACGCGTGGGCATGGTGTTTCAGGGCGAGAATCTGTTCCCGCATTTGGACGTCTGGGATAATCTGGCCATCGCGCTGCGAATGCGACGCGTCGCTCGGCGGCGAATCGAATCGCAAGTCGACGCGATCATGGATCGTCTGGACCTCCGTGAACTCGCCACGCGCTGGCCGCAAGAGTTGTCGGGCGGCGAGCGCCAGCGCGTCGCCTTGGGGCGCGTCCTGGCCAGCGACGCCGAGGTCTGCCTGCTGGATGAACCGCTCGCGAATCTCGATCCTGTCCGCCGAGATTCCTTGCGGGACGTGATCCGCGAGGCGCAGCGGGCATCGGGGCGAACAACGTTGCTGGTCACGCATGATCAGGCCGAGGCGATGAGCCTGGGACAGCGGATCGGAGTGATGCAAGACGGTGCGATCGCCCAACTGGGGACGCCCGAGCACGTCTATCGCCACCCGGCCAATCTCTTCGTGGCGCGCTTTCTCGGATCACCCTCGATGAACCTGCTCTCCGGCGAAATCCAAGCGTCTCAGCTTCGCTGGGCCGGGCAAGTTCACAATCTGCCTGCGTCGCTGCCGAGCGGCCCCGTGTGGGTCGGAATTCGGCCCGAACAATTGGGCGTGGTCGATCACGTGCACCCGTTTCGCTTGCCGGGAGTGGTTCGGGCGACGGAGTTTCGGGGGCACGGACGACTGACCCATGTTCAGGTCGGCGCGGACAGAATCACAGCGTGGCGGCGAATCGAGATCAGCGATCCCGTCGGGGAAGCGCTGACCTTGGGCTATGACTTCGACGACCTACGTCTGTTCACAACCGAGCCGTCCGGACGCGCCCTGCAGCTCGGCGACCCACCCGGTTTGGCTTGAGCCCTCCCATTCTGCAGCGTGTAGACGCCGTCAATTTCAGGTCAAGGCGCACCGCAAGGTTGGCAACCGTTGTGCAAGGGGCGATAATTCGCGTTGGCTGGTCCCATCCACGAGCTCCTCGGAGTAACTGCCATGCAAGTGTCAACCCGGGTGCCGTTTCGAAAGAGTTGGCTTGCCCGTCTCGCCCTCTTCGGCTGGCTTGCGTTGGCAGCGGGTCGAGGCTCGACGACAGCGGCCGCCGATTTGAAGCGGCCGAACGTCATCCTGATCATGGCGGACGACCTTGGATTCGAAACGATCGGAGCCAACGGCGGCACGTCCTATACGACTCCCGTGCTGGATGAACTCGCGCGCGGCGGAGTGCGTTTCACGCAGTGTTACGTCCAGCCGCTCTGCACACCGACCCGCGTCCAGCTGATGACGGGGTGCTACAACATGCGCAATTACGTCACTTTTGGACAAATGGCACCCGAGCTGACGACGTTTGGCAATCTGCTCATGGATGCCGGTTACGCGACCGCGATTGTCGGCAAATGGCAGTTGGGCCGTGACCCCGACTTGCCCCGGAAGTTTGGCTTTGAGGAACATTGCCTTTGGCAGCATCTTCGTCGTCCGCCTCGTTATGCCAACCCGGGTCTTGAGATTCAGGGCATCGCGCGGGACTTCCATGACGGCCAGTACGGCCCTGACCTCGTGAACCAATTCGCGCTGGACTTCATCGATCGACATCGGGAAGAGCCCTTCTTCCTGTACTATCCCATGATGTTGACCCACAGCCCCTATCAAGCGACACCCGACAGTTCCGACTGGGACCCAAGGGCTCAGGGAGAGAAGGTCAACATCAAACCCCGGCACTTCGGCGAGATGGTCGCTTACATGGACAAGCTGGTCGGACGGGTTGTCGCGAAACTTGACGCGCTGGGGATCCGTGATCGGACGCTGCTGATCTTCCTGGGCGACAACGGCACGGGGCGCGGCACTCGATCCTGGCTGGGCCATCGTGAAATTCTGGGTGGCAAGGGACTAACGCTGGCCCGCGGGATGCACGTCCCGTTAATGGTCAGTTGGCCGGACGGCATCCGATCGCCACGCGTGTCGGACGAGTTGATCGACAGCACCGACTTTCTGCCCACGATCTGCGCCGCGGCCGGGGTGACGATTCCTCCCGAGCGAGTGGTCGACGGTCACAGCTTCCTGCCACAATTGCAGGGACAACCCGACGCGCCACGTCGCTGGATCTACAGCTGGTATTCACCTCGCGGCGAGCCGCTCCGCGAATTCGCCTTCAATCGCGACTACAAGCTGTACCGCACGGGCGAGCTTTACGATCTGCGAGCGGACCCCGAGGAGCGGCACCGCTTGGATCGCGCCGATTGGCCGTCCGAGGCGGCACTCTTGCAAGAGGCACTCGACCGATTCGCAGACGCCCGGCCGGCCGACCTGCCCGTGCCGCGCGCGGCCGCGGCGCCCTAGTGCTTTGTCACAGCTGAAATTGAGGGTTGGGTGGCCGGGGTCGAACGAAGTGAGCCCCCGGAAAATTGCGGTACTGGGGGCTCACTTCGTTCGACCCCAGTCACCCCAAAATCAAGCTGTGACAAAGCCCTAGGCCCCGCGACGTGCCTGGCGGCGGCGGTCGGCTTCTTTCAGGAGAATCTTTCGCAGCCGCACGGTCACGGGCGTCACTTCAACCAATTCGTCGTCTTCAATGTATTCCAGGGCGGCTTCGAGCGAGAGTCGACGGGGCGGCTTCAGCAGGATGTTGTCGTCACTGCCCGAGGCACGGACGTTGGTCAGTTTCTTCTCTTTCGTCGGATTGACGGTCATGTCGCCCGAGCGGGCGTTCTCGCCGACGATCATGCCTTCGTAGACGTCGTCCCCGGGAGCCACGAACAGGTCCGCTCGCTCCTGCAGACCGTCCAGTCCGTAGGCGACGGCTCGGCCCGTGACGGTCGAAACCAGGACACCGTTGGAGCGGCGCGGGATGTCGCCCTCAACCGCTCGGTAGCCGGCAAAGCGATGATGGATGATCGCCGTCCCCTGCGTCGCATTCAGCAGCTTCGTCCGCATCCCAATCAGGCCGCGGGCGGGAATCGAGAAGACCATCTGTGTGTATTCACCGCGTGGGCTCATCGATGCGATCTCACCGCGACGTTCCCCGACCATCTCCATCACGGGTCCCATCTTTTCGCTGGGAACCTCGACGACGAGCGTCTCGAATGGCTCTTCCTTGCGCCCCTCACGCTCTCGGACGATCACCTGCGGTTTGCTCACCGATAGCTCGTATCCCTCGCGCCGCATGGTTTCGATGAGGACGGAGAGGTGCAGGACGCCGCGCCCGCGAACCGCAAAACCGTCGCTACCCGCGATCGGCTCGACCTGCAGCGCCACATTCCGCTCCAGCTCGCGAAACAGGCGCTCGCGCAATTGGCGCGTGGTGACGTACTTGCCGTCGCGTCCGGCGAACGGCGAGTTGTTGATGGAAAAAACCATCTCCAGCGTGGGTTCATCCACCGTCAGTCGCCGCAGCGCACGCGGGAATTCCAACGTGCAAATCGTGTCGCCGATCTCGACGTTCTCCAGTCCCACCAGGGCCACGACGTCGCCGGCCTCCGCCCGCGGCACCTCCAGGCGTCCGAGATTCTCGAAGACGAACAGCTGGGCCACTTTGGTCCGTTGCATGCCTTCGTTGGACTGCAGGAGGACGACGGATTGACCCTGCCGAATCTCTCCGGCTCGAATCCGACCAATCGCAATCCGCCCGACATACTCCGACCAATCCAGGGTGGTCACGAGCATCTGCAGGGGTTGGTCACGCTCCACTTTCGGTCCCGGAATCTCCCGGACGACCATGTCGAGCAGGAGCTTCATCGAGTCGGTACGGACCTTGGGGTCGAGCGTCGCATAGCCCTCCTTGGCACTGGTGAACACGTGCGGAAAATCGACAATGTCATCGTCCGCCCCGAGATCGATCAGCAAATCCAGCGTCTCGTCGATCACCTCGTAAGGCCGCGCGTCGGGGCGATCGATCTTGTTGACGACGATCAGCGGTTTGAGGTTGCATTCCAGGGCCTTGGACAGCACGAAGCGGGTCTGCGGCATCGGTCCCTCGGCCGCATCGATCAGGACCAGGGCGCCGTCGGCCATCTGGAGCACGCGTTCCACTTCGCCGCCGAAATCCGCGTGGCCCGGCGTGTCAATCACGTTGATCTTGATCCCCAGATAGGGAATCGCAATGTTCTTGGCCAGAATCGTGATCCCGCGTTCCCGTTCGAGGTCGTTGGAATCAAGAATCCGCTCGCCCTGAAGCTGTCCGTCGCGGTATTGGCCGCTCTGTCGCAGAAGACAATCGACCAGGGACGTTTTGCCGTGGTCAACGTGGGCAATGATGACAATATTCCGTAAATCGTCTCGACGCATACTTTCCCGTTCTTATCGATTCCTTTGTGACAGCTGCATCCTGAGCCTACCATCTGCCGGCAATTCGCGAAACGGCACAGCCGCCAATTCACGGGCGGGCCGCGTCGGCGAGAGGCACGACCGGACGCGAACCGGCGCGTTTGAATTATGATAGAGCCTGTGGAAACACGCCGGCACGCGAACCGGTCGCGTCGAATTCCCGTCCTCCGAATGAGTCCCCCGTGAAAATCTCGTCGATTCCCCAGATCTATCGGAACGTGAATCGCCTGACCGAGATCGTCTCGGTGCTCAGCAAATACGGACTGGCGGACGGCATCAGCCGCTTGCCGCTGGAGTTCGCCAAGGGGCTGATCAAGAGCCGGGCCGGGGAGGCGATCGCCCGCTGTCCGAGCGAAACCCGCATTCGGATGGCCCTCACGGAGCTCGGGCCAACCTTCATCAAACTAGGCCAGATCCTCAGCACGCGACCCGACGTGGTCGGTAACCGTTTGGCCAAGGAACTGTCGACCTTACTCGACCAAGCTCCCACGGACCCGCAAGACCTCATTCGACAAATCGTGTCGGACGAACTCGGACAGCCAATTGACGACCTGTTCCTCGAATTCGATGACACCCCGCTCGCCTCCGCCTCGATCGGTCAGGTCCACCGCGCCCGGCTTAAGGATGGCACCCTCGTCGTGGTGAAAGTGCAACACGTCGGCATCCAAGAGATCGTCCGCAAGGATCTGGACGTGCTGTCGGGGCTGGCACAGCTGGTGGAACGCCTACCCGAGTTCGCCCGATACCGGCCGGTACAGACCGTCGCCGAATTCCAGCGGTCGCTGCGGCGGGAACTCGACTTCGGGCGCGAAGAGCGAAATCTCCAGCATTTCTACCTTCGGTTTCGGGATAATCCCAAGGTCCGAATTCCAAAGCCGATCACCGAGTTTTGCACGCCGCGCGTGTTGACCATGGAAATGCTGGAGGGGATCAAGCTGTCCGAGCCGGATCAGTTGCAATCGGCACGCGTCGATCTGGATGAAGTCGCGCGTTCCGGGGCCGACCTTTATCTGGACATGATTTTCGCCGATGGATTTTTTCACGCCGACCCTCATCCCGGCAACGTGCTGGTGTTACCCGGCAATCGCATCGGACTTCTGGACTTTGGCATGGTCGGCCGCGTCGACGAACGCCTCCGCGAAGAAATCGAGGATCTGCTGCTGGCGATTGTCAACCAAGATGCGCTCTTACTCACGTCGCTGATCATGCGAATCGGTTCGGTTCCGGCCGACCTGGACCGTTCCGCCCTGCAAAATGAACTCGCCGAATACGTTTCGATCTACGGAAATCAACCGCTCGAGCGATTCGTGCTGGCCGACGCTCTGGAGGAAATGATCGATATGATCTTCCGCTACCAGATCGTCTTGCCGGCCCAAGTCGCGATGATTTTGAAGGTCTTTATCTCGCTCGAGGGCACGTCCCAGCTGCTATCGCCGCACTTCAGCCTGATGCAAGTCATCCAGCGATATCAGCGAAAGGCGTTGTTGCGCCGTCTGTCGCCAGCTCGCCGTCTCAAGAAAATCCGACGCTTCTACGCCGAGGTCGAGCACTTGGCCGAGATGGTCCCGCGCCGGATGGTCGAGCTGCTGGAGCAGGTTCAGGCGGGCAAGTTTGACGTGCACCTGGATCACCGCGGGCTGGAACCGTCGGTCAACCGACTCGTACTCGGAATGCTGGCCAGCGCCTTGTTCATGGGCTCGGCGCTGATGTTGAGCCGCCGCGTGCCACCCATTCTATTTCCCGTTCCGACGTACTTCGGGCTGCATGAGGTCTCCATCCTGGGCCTCGGGGGCTGCATCGTCAGCCTCTTGCTGGGATTGCGACTGCTGCGGGCCATCGGTAAGTCGGGCCATCTCGATCGCCGCGGATAACGCCGTCTGGCGGTCCGCGTCGACCGACCGGACTCGTTCGGCCTGGAGCCGCAACACAAATTGTTCGATCTCGGCATTAAGTCGGTCGAGTTGGCCGAGGACCTCGTTTTGGCGTCGATCAAGCCGATCCAAGAGCGTCGACTCCTCTCCATCGGTGGATGCCAGCGATGGATCCGGCCCGCCCGCGCAACTTGCCGCGAATTTTCCGTCGTCCGCGTTCGTCACGGGCGGTTGCGCCAGGAAACTCGTAACCGCCGGTGCCGCCGCGCCGCCGCAGATCGGGCCTGGACTGCCAAGGTGTGTGCTCATCGGGGTCCCATTCTTCCAGGAAGGCCAACGTCGGGGTGGTGGGAAACTGAATCACGGGGCTGGGAGGATCGTTCGCGAGCTGTGCCGTCGAGGCGAAAGGCGGGTAGACACTTCAGTCGGACTGGACTAAACTGGGGGGCTTGTTGCACTCGCGTGAGTTCCTCAGGGTGGCCGATAACTCGCTAGGGACAGTTTGTTTCCCAGTCGAGGATGACCAAAGGACGACGGCCACCGAACGAAACTGGCCCGTTTGCCTGAGCGGCCCGCGACGCGAGTGTGTTCTGAAATCAAGGGAATGGCAACGAATTTTCGGGGAGTCAACGTGGTCAAACTGGTCTTGCGAGATCGAGAGAGCATCCAGGAGGCGGTTCGCCGCTTTCGCAAACTGGTCGAACGCAGCGGGATTAAGAAGGAAATGCGCCGTCGGGAGCATTACGAAAAGCCGAGCGAAACGAAGCGTCGTGCCCGTTTGCGAGCTGAGCGGCGGTCGCGCCGGACCGCTCTGGTCGGTTAGGCGACGCGACTGACGGATCTCTGCCCGCCCCAGGCTGCGGCCCTTCTCTGGCTGCGGCCCTTCTCTGGCTGCGGCCCTTCTCTGGCTGCGGCCCGTTCCACCCTGCGGCCGGATGCCCTCGGGCTCTTCTCTCACCGGACGCTGTCCCTTTGCGGTGCGTTGCCCGTTGCGGCCGCCTCGCAAGCCAAGCCAGGTGACCGACGCATCACTCGCCCTGATCCGTGACTACCGCGCTCGACTTGAAGTTGGGTACGTGACGTAGCGAGCCCCCACGCCGTGCCAGGAGTAGGGGTCCCAGCTGCCACCTGCCCAGGACGGCGAATAGGTGCCGAAATAGGGGATCGGATTGGCGGTCGGCCGCAGATTGGAGAAGCCGAACCAGCGTTGGGCCTCAAGTCGATGTTGTCGCTGGGCGGCCCGCATCTCGGCCTTCCGACGGACGGCCTCTTCTGGGCTTTTGTAGCGCTGGTACTCTTGGATGTAGAACCACATCTCCGGAGTCACATCCCCAGTGCTTGGCAAACCCGACAATGTCGACGCACCGAGGTTGTTGCCCTGAGGCTCGCTCGTCGGCTTCTGGGACCAGCTGGGCGAAACGCCGCAAACCGTTGCAAGCAGTGCCAGCAGCAGCCATCTTGACCGTTGCATGTTCATCGACCTCCCGAGGATGAGTTGCGCGATACCTCTGAATTCGGTCGCCGAACAAGCACGAGATTAGCGGCACTGGCAAATGAGAACTTCACTTTCCTTGCTGCTTTGACGCATATTCGGCCAGCTTGACGTCAGCTGAGCCGCCCGACTGCCAACGTCGACCGCCGATCGCCGATGCTCATCCCGACGGATCATCGTCGGGAGAACTTGCCAGCGACGCACTCGGCATCCGGACCACATCCCAATAGTGGCGCGGCGGCCCTGAGACCATCAGCACGTAGACCAGCGGGCCTTCCTGCCAGGCGGCGACAAGCTGGCCGTTTCGTCCTGTCTGTGGCTGCTGGGGCGGGCGATGCGGGAGCCGTGTCGCATGATGACCGGCATTAAGCACGAACAGGCGACTGTTTCGCCCTTGGTTACGTAGTTCGAAGACCCTGGCCGAAGGGTCAAACTCGGTCGCGAACGACTGCCAGCGCAACGGGCTGCGCGCAGGAAGCGTGAGACGGGCGGCGCCGATTCCGACTCGAAGGGAAGCGTTTGCCAACGGTTGGAGGGCTGCCACTTCTGTTGTGCGAGCTGCGCCAGAAGCTGCGGCTCCAGGCGATCCCATTTCGACGGAATCGTCGCCCAGACCAGCGCCACGATCGCGATCACAACAGCGGCACTTGCCGCCAGTGCGGGGATACGCCGCCAGGTCGTGCGGCGAGGCCGATCCGCCGCGACGGCCTTTGCGGGGGAAACATCAGCGGATCGCGGCTGAGGTGAGTTCAAAACGGCCAAAATTCGCGCTCGACGATCGGGCTCGAGTTCCACGCGAGTCAGCCGCGCCGCGATGATCGCATCCAGCGACTCGCGTTGCGGCAGGTCGTGGGCGGGAAGCCGCGGATCGCTCAGTCCCTCCGGCCGATCATCCGGGTGCTCAGGGAGCGGGTCCCGCCGCCCGCGTGCTGGCTCGCTGCCGTCAGGATGTTGCGACATCGGCGCGGTCATGTTTGCGGCCCTCTGGTTGAAACAAAATCGATTGCCAAAACTCCCAAGAAGCCGTCGGAGTCAAGCGACACTCCGGCAGCCAACTGCCCCGCCACCGATTTCCATCGCGGGCCAGCCAGGCGTTGGGCTTTACCGAGCCAGCTTTTCCGGGGCCGCCAGGTGCCGTCGGAGCGCTTCTCGGGCGCGTGCCAGGCGACTCATGACCGTACCCAGCGGCACGCCCAACTCGGCGGCGATCTCGCGATAGGACAAATCCTCAAAATAAAACATCAGGACCACGACCCGAAATTCGTCGCGGAGGCCATCCAACGCCCGTTGGACGGCCTCGTCGTCGCACGAGCTCTCGCGTTGCGGCGTCTCCCAGACCTCATTGACCTCCAACCCGACCTGACTGGCCACCAGCGGCTGGGGGCGCCGAAAGCTTTTCAGGTACAGGTTTCGCAGAATTTTCGCGAGCCAGCCCCGCAAGTGCGCCGCGTCCCGCAGTTGCCCTTGCCGCTGCTGGGCGACGAGAAACGCGGTTTGGGCCAGATCTTCGGCCATGTCACGCGATCCAGTCAGACGATAGGCATAGGCGAACAGCCACTCGACCTGTTCACCCAACGGCAGATCCTCCGATCCGTGTCGCGCGGACCAAGGGGATTGACGCCCCATCGCCTCCGCCTCTTCGTTCTTCATGATCCCTTTCCCGGGGTGAATATTCCCGGCTTGCCGGAGAAGTTGGGGCGGGAGGTCCGTTCGCCAACGTGGCCCCGCGTGCCCGCCATCGAATCCAACCCGGCTTCCGATCCTCGACTCGGGTCTCCGGACGGACCGCCCTTGCGGTCTTCGTTGCCTAGGTCGACTTCTTGGGCCGAGGCACGCGAGTCCCCGACTTCCCGGTCCGCCCGCGTCGCGTTCCGCGCGATTGCTTATTCGGCAGCGCCACGTCCGAGATCTTCTGCCCGACCGAATCCTGAACGGCTGAAATCTGATCGCGCAGGGCCGCGGCACGTTCAAACTGCAGGCTTTCGGCCGCGGCATACATTTCGGACTCGAGCTCTTGGAGATACTCCTCCGTAATGTAAACCGCCTCATCGGTGCGACCCACGGCCGCATTGGCCTCCCGATGAGCCGACGCTTCCGCCTCGATCCCTCGCCGAATCGTCTTTCGCACCGACTCGGGAGTGATCCCGTGCTCCCGATTATAGGCCTCCTGAATCGCCCTCCGCCGAAGCGTTTCGTCGATCGCCCGTTGCATCGATTCAGTCACTTTGTCGGCATACAAAATCACCTTCGCATTGACATGCCGCGCGGCGCGGCCAATCGTCTGCACGAGAGATGTTTCGCTGCGCAGGAATCCTTCTTTGTCGGCATCCAGAATCGCAACCAGCGAGACTTCCGGAAGGTCGAGTCCCTCGCGGAGCAAATTCACGCCGACCAACGCCTCGAACTCGCCCGCCCGCAGATCTCGCAGTAGCTCGACCCGCTCAAAGGCATCCAGCTCGCTATGGAGCCACTTGCATTTGACGCCGTGGTCGCTGAAGTATGCCGCCAGATCTTCCGCCAATCGCTTGGTGAGCGCCGTCACGAGTACCCGCTCACCGACATCCGCACGGGCCCGGATCTGCTCGAGCAGGTGCGGCACTTGCCCTCGCGCGGAAACCACTTCGACCACCGGGTCCAGCAACCCCGTCGGGCGAATCACCTGTTCCACAATTTCGCCGCCCGTCTGCCCCAATTCGTACTCTCCGGGCGTCGCCGACACAAACATGACCTGATTGATCATTCCTTCCCATTCGTCGAACTTCAACGGCCGATTATCGAGTGCGCAGGGAAGCCGAAAGCCGTGCTCAACCAGCGTCATCTTGCGACTACGGTCGCCCGCGTACATCGCGCGAACCTGAGGGATGGTGACGTGCGATTCATCCACGAACAACAAGAAGTCTTTGGGGAAGAAGCTGAACAACGTATCGGGCTTTGATCCCGGCGGCCTTCCCGACAGCGGCCGGCTGTAGTTCTCGACCCCAGGGCAATAACCGACCTCGGTCATCATTTCGATGTCGAATCGCGTGCGGGCGTTGAGCCGCTGAGCTTCCAACAGCTTGCCCTGGCCTCGAAATCGCTCGAGTTGTTCCTCCAACTCGCCCCGAATTTCCTCCACCGCCGCTGCGATCCGCTCCTCCGGCATCACAAAGTGCTTGGCGGGGTAAACGAAGAACTGCGGTTCCTGCCGGATCACTGAGCCGCTCACCGGATCAATCAGTGACAACTGTTCGACTTCGTCCCCCCACAACTCGATCCGGACGGCGAATTCCTCATACGACGGCCAGAGTTCAATGCAGTCGCCTCGGACGCGAAAACGACCTCGTTCGAAAGCCACGTCGTTCCGGTCGTATTGAATGTCGATCAGGCGCCGCAAAACCTCATCTCGATCCACCATCTCTCCGACTCTTAACGCGACCATCATTTTGCGATAGTCATCCGGAGATCCAAGACCGTAGATACACGACACGCTGGCCACAATGATCACGTCGCGCCGGCTAACCAAGGCACTTGTCGACGCCAGACGCAGACGGTCGATTTCCGAGTTGATCGAGGCATCTTTCTCGATGTAGATATCCCGCTGCGGAATGTAAGCTTCAGGCTGATAATAGTCGTAATAACTCACAAAATAATGGACGGCGTTGCGCGGAAAGAACTCCTTGAATTCTGAATAAAGCTGGGCCGCTAACGTCTTGTTGTGCGAAATCACGAGCGCCGGACGTTGTAACCGCTGAATCACGTTGGCCATCGTGAAGGTCTTGCCCGAACCCGTGACGCCTTTCAAGACCTGAAACTTCTGCCCCGCCAGCGCCGCGTCGACCAGGCCTTGGATTGCCTGCGGCTGGTCACCGGCTGGCTGAAACGCACTTTCGAGCTCAAAGACCATGAGGAGGCGATCGTTTCTGGAAAGGTCGTCGAAGTGGCCCGAGTGCCTGTCCGCGGGACGCCCCACGCCGGACAAGAAACCACGTCCAGTCTCAATCGACTATTCTAGCGAACGCAGCCGGGTTGTGTCTCGCAAGCGAGCGTCACGAGTCGTTTCAGCGCGAGCCATCCCAGCGGAGGGCGGTTCGCCGTGAAACGGGTCGAAGGGCCAGAGTTGTTCGGTCAGGGCCGCCGCCTTCTTCGGCCCGATGCCGCGGACCCGCTGGAGGTCGGCCAAACAGCGATACGGCCCTCGTTCATCACGCGACCGCACGATCCGCCGTGCCAAGGTCTCACTGACGCCCGGCAGCAGGCAGAGTTCCGGCCAGTCGCAAGCGTTCAAGTCCAGACGCGCGCCGTAGGCAACGGTCGTCAATTGACGGGACGAGAGTAAACGATCTTCCAGGCCCCCCGAATAGAGATAGTACAGGGCCAAGGACAAAGCGGCCGCGGCCAGCAGGTGCAATATCGCCGATTCATCGTGCCGGCGCAACCATCCGTTCAGGAGCTGCCGCGGAGCCGCCTCATCCTGAGCCGAGAGGGGCACCAAGCCGATCGCGGCAGCGGTCCCGCCGGCCCGCTGCCTCGCGTCAGTCGGCTCGTCGGCTGATTTCCGCGCATCCATGCCAGCACTCGCCGCGACTCCACGACAAAGTGGCCCAACGAAACCGGGCAATTCCACCGAAGCTAGGCGATGATGGAACCCGAACCGGCCTAGTCCAGCACCTTCGCCCCGCTGATGAGCTTGATGAACTCCGCATTGCTCTTGAATTTGGCGAGCTGCCGCGTGAGTTGCTCCATCGCGTCAACGTGGTGCATTGTCGTGAGTGTCCGACGCAGCATGGTCACGGCATGCAGGGTTTCCGGATCGTGCAGCAACTCTTCGCGACGCGTGCCCGATTGAGTGATGTCAATGGCCGGCCAAACCCGCCGGTCGGCCAGCTTTCGGTCGAGCACCAACTCCATGTTGCCCGTGCCCTTGAACTCCTGAAAAATAAGTTCGTCCATCCGACTTCCCGTATCAATCAGGGCGGTCCCGACGATCGTCAATGACCCCCCTTCCTCGAAGACTCGGGCCGTTGCGAACAGCTTCTTGGGGATGTCCATTGCCTTGATGTCAACGCCGCCCGACATCGTACGGCCCGTGTTCCCGACCCACTTATTGAAGGCCCGGGCCAACCGAGTGATGGAGTCCATCAGCAGAAACACGTCTTTCCCCATTTCCGCCAGACGACGGCATCGCTCCAAGACCAATTGCGAGATCCGCACGTGGCTCTCAACGTCCTGATCCAAGCTGCTCGCGATGACTTCGCCGTTTACGTTGCGGCGCATGTCCGTGACCTCTTCCGGCCGTTCGTCAATCAGCAACACGATCAGGTGGAGGTTGGGGTAGTTCTGGGCAATCCCCCGCGCGATGTGCTGCATCAGGATTGTCTTCCCGGTGCGCGGCGGTGCGACGATCAGGGCCCGCTGCCCCTTACCGAGCGGCGTCAACAGATCCATCACCCGCGTGCTGAGCGGATCCGGACCAGTCTCCAAACGCAGCCAGCTCTCCGGATTGATCGCCGTCAATTCGTCGAACGCTTTGACGTTGACATATTCCTCCGGCGGCATGCCGTCGACGTCGGTGATTTCTCGCAACCGAGGTCCCTGCTGCTTGCGGGCGCGCTGCACCATGCCGGTGATCATCAGTCCTTCCCGAAGGCGGTACTTGTCGATCATCGTGCCAGGCACGAAGGGATCCGACCGCACGCGGTCGTAGTTGTTGGTGGGACTGCGCAGAAATCCGTAACCGTTGGGATGCAGTTCCAACATGCCACGCCCCTCTTGGAGCGTTTCGGCCTCCCCATTTTCGATGGGTTCCACGTCGGCAGTCGGCGCTGGTCGGACACCCTGATCGGGCGGCCTACGTCGGCGGCGGCTACGATTTTGCGTTCCGCGAGGACTCCCCTTGGGTCCCCTTGGTTTCCTTTTCTTCCCCATATCCTCACCCGGAAGAATGACTGCCGCCCAATGCAACTCACAGGGCAGCGAACAGGAGATCGTCGCAGCATGACGTTCGGTCTGTCATGAGATGCGGTGCCAGACCGCGACGAATACTCAGAAAAAAACTCGGTTTCAGTAGAATCGACGATCTCAGTTGCGCAAGCCCCAAGCTGACAGCGTTCGCGGATCAAGTAGGTTCCGGCGGTCGTGTCACCTTACGCGAGCGTTATCTGATGCGAGCCGACACAAATCCCTTCCTCATCGAGGCGAACCGTCGCCTCATAATCCCTTTGTGCAGGGATGCCATCCAAAGCCGTGTCAATTTCAGCTCAACCCACCCCGCTTACCATTGTCCAATAGGAATCGCGCTGAACCCTTCTTTGGCGAAGGAGTCATCCGCCGCCTTGTCGATCCGCACGACAAGGCTCTTGGCTCAAGCAGATAACGAAGCTCGAGAAGCGCTGGTCGCCCAAAAGCAGAGAGCCGTCCTAACGGCCGATGTTGCCGGGGCGCCCGAGAGGCGGGCACAGCGCCTACATACAGGGGCAGATATTCATCAACTATCGGCATGTTACTCATGATGGGCGCCGTGTCAAGCTATCATTTGAACTTTGTGACGATTGGCGCAGCGACCCCAGGCCGGCGGACCCCAGGCTGCGGTACGCTCGCGATGCTCGCCTGACGGATCCGAGGCGCACTTGCGCGGGGCTCGAGCGTCCCCGCGATCGGCCGAGCGAGGCCGCGACCCGGCCGGCGAGAGCCAGCAGCCTTTTTCCCTCAATCTCGCCCTAATTGACATTTTCGTTGCTTGTTCCCAGCGCCCGTTTCCGATCTTTCCGTACGGGATCGTTGTCCCTTCGAAAGGATGGTTACCAGGGAAGGTGAACGTGATGCAGCGTTTCATACAGCTTGTGGCATTCTCGATTGTGACATGGACCGTCGTGGCTTCGGCCCATGCGGCCGAGGAAATCCGCTGGAAGACGGACTTGGAATCAGCGATGCAAGAGGCCGAGCAGTTGCATCGGCCGCTGTTGTTGCATTTCTGGACGCCCGAGTGCGTGCCCTGTCGGCGGCTGGAACAGAACGTGTTCAATCAGCCTCGTGTCGTGGAAACGCTGCAAGAGTTCTTTGTGCCGGTCAAAATCAACGCCAACGAACACCCCGAATTGGCTGCTCGTTATCGCATCAACAGCGTCCCCAAGGACGTGATCGTCACGGCCAGCAACAGCGAACTGCACCGCCTCTATACGCCTCAGGACCCCAACCAATACGTCGCTCAGCTGAGCGCCGTCGCGTTCCGAGCGGGTACTAGCCGCTCGGCGCTGCCTCCCATGGAGGGCCGCTCGGCAGCCGATCCGCGCGCGTCCGAAATGGCTGGCTCCGCGGGCAAATTGCCGCCGCGAAGTGGCTATAGCCGCTACTCCGATCCGTCCGCGATGGACTCGGGCTACGCCGACTCGCAGCCGACTTCGCCCGGATCACGCGCCGAACGCGAAGCCGTGGCGGAGCCGCAGGAGGTCATCAATCGTTTTGCGAGTCGCCATCAGGACCGTCGGCCGCCCGACGAACTGCCCGCCAATTCGGTGGCTGTGTCGGGCGACGAGCGACCGGGCAGCTCCCGCTGGGGAGCCTGGCCCGGCCCCGAATCGGAGGTATCGCCCGAGACCGCCCGCTCACCACGCACCGCCCAAACGACCGAGCCCGCGGCCACGCGTCCTGGCTCCGACGTCCCTGCGGGGAACCACGAAAACGCAACCGCCGACGCCCCTGCTCGCGGCCCGATGCTGGCTAACGGCGGAGCGCAAGCGGCACCGGCGCGGCCGGCTGCTCCTTCGGCGCTGGGCCTGGACGGTTACTGCCCGGTCACATTGCTCCGCGACAACAAGTGGGTGGCAGGTGACCCACGCTTCGGGATCAAGCACCGCGGACGAGTTTATTTGTTCGCAAGCCAGCGTGAGCAAGACGTCTTTTACGCCGATCCCGACGAGTTTAGCCCCGTCCTGGCCGGCCTTGATCCGGTCCACCTCACGGAGCGGGGCGAGGCGGTCGAGGGAGCGCGCGCCCACGGCGTCGTCTATCGCAAGCGGGTGTACCTCTTCCAAACCGAGGAAAACCTGCAGCGATTCTGGCAGGATCCCGAACACTTCGCGTCGCCCATTCGGCAGGCGATGGAAACGGGCGACGTTGAGCGTCTGTTCCGTTGAGCGTCGGTTCCGTTGAGCGTTGGTTCCGTTGAGCGACCGACTTCAGGCGACCGATGGTTCCGTTGGCGAGGCGGACTCGTGCAACCGACTTCGCGGGTTCGGCACTAGTGCTTTGTCACAGCTTGATTTTGGGGTGCCTGGGGTCGAACGAAGTGAGCCCCCAGACCGCAATTTTCCGGGGGCTCACTTCGTTCGACCCCGGCCACCCAACCCTCAATTTCAGCTGTGACAAAGCACTAGCTCACTTCGTCCGTCGGTAATGCCCATCCGCGGGACCGCTCGACGGCGGCGGCCCAGCGACGACACCGTCGCTCGCGTTCGTCGGCCGGAATGCTCGGCAAGAACTCGACTTCCCGTTGCCAGTTGGAAGTCAATTCATCCAGGCCAGACCAGTAGCCAACGTGGATCCCGGCGAGATAGGCGGCTCCAAGTGCGGTCGTCTCCGAGACCCGCGGCCGCTCCACGGGGACGCCCATAATATCTGCCTGGAATTGCATCAGCCGATCATTGCGCAATGCGCCCCCGTCCACGCGGATCCGCGCCAACTGAACCCCTTCGGTGGCTTGCATCGCGGCCAGGACGTCACGGCACTGAAAAGCCATCGACTCAAGTGCCGCCAGGGCCAAATGACTGGCCCTTGTTCCGCGGGTCAGCCCGACGATCGTACCCCGGGCATACGGATCCCAGTAGGGCGCGCCCAGCCCGACGAAGGCCGGCACGAAGTACACACCGTCCGTCTCAACGACCTCCGCCGCCAACCGCTCCACGTCTTCCGAGCGAGAAAACAAACCGAGCCCGTCGCGAAGCCACTGGACGACGGCGCCGCCAATAAAGACCGAACCTTCCAGGCAGTAGGTGACCTGGTCCCCGATCTGCCAACCGACGGTCGTCAGCAATCCGGCCGGGTTGGGACGCGGCTCGGAGCCTGTGTTCAACAGCAGGAAGCAGCCCGTCCCGTAGGTATTCTTGGCCGAACCGGGTTCGAAGCAGGCCTGCCCGAAGGTCGCGGCTTGCTGATCGCCCGCACAACCGGTGATGGGCAACCGCGGCCCCAGAAGCTCCGTCTCGCCCAACAGTCCGCTGGACGGCCCGATCCGCGGCAACATGGCGCGCGGAATCCCAAGTATCTTCAACAGTTCGTCGTCCCAATCTCGATGATGGAGATTCATCATCAGCGTGCGGCTCGCGTTGCTGACATCCGTCACGTGCTGACGGCCTTCGGTCAGACGCCAAATCAAGAACGTATCGACCGTCCCGAACAGGACTTCGCCCCGAGCCGCCTGCTCGCGCAGACCCGGGTGTTGCTCGAAAAGGTAACTGATTTTCGTGGCCGAGAAGTAGGGATCGAGCAACAAGCCGGTTCGTTCGCGGAACAACGAATCGTATCCCGCCTCCTTCAGCCGCTCGCAAATCGGAGCCGAAATACGACTCTGCCACACCAAAGCGTTCGCGACCGGTCGCCCGGTCTGGCGATCCCAGAGGATGGTCGTCTCGCGCTGGTTGGCGATTCCGATCGCCACGATCTGCTCGGGCGAGACCTGCCCTTGAGCCAACGCTTGGCGTGCCACCGCCAGCTGCGATTCCCAAATTGCCTCCGGATCGTGCTCGACATGCCCCGGCTGCGGAGTGAGTTGCGGAAACTCCTGCTGGGCTACCGCGACCATCGCCCCGGCCCGATCGAAGACGATCGCACGACTCGACGTCGTCCCCTGGTCCAGCGCCAGCACAAAACGATCCATTTCGGCTCCCCCCTTGCAACCCACCGCGCCCGTCGGCAGCGGGCCAAGCTCGGGTGGCGAACGACCGCGTCAACGATCGGTTTGCTCCCGCAGATCACGCTCCAGCCGGCGAATTTGAGCGCGGGCATAATCCAGCGTCGGATGAATCTGCAGCGTCCACTGGAGACAACTGATGGCGGCCGGCAACTCCCCGAGCTCGAGATAACACTGGGCCATCCCGAGTGATGCGAGAAAATGATACGGCTCCGACTCCAACGCCCGCTGCTGGTCCGCGATCGCCTCGTAGAACTGTCCTTGAGCGGCCATCGCCTCCGCCCGCTGATGCCAGACCTCCGCGAATTCGCCGTGACGATCCAAGATCGAATCCGCGATGCGCAGGGCCTCGTCATATTGCCCAACGGCATTGTAACGCATGATCAACTGCAGTTGCTGGGCCTGCTCGAAGGTCCCCACCCGCTGCCACATTCCTGGCAGACCATCTTCGGCGATCACCCGCACGGCGCGGTCTTCGTCTCGCAGCGCCTGCCCCACCGCCGGAATCGACTCCGAGCGTCCCACGTAGGTGAGCGCCAAGACCGCACCGCGCCGCGTCGAACGCTCGCCGTCCGTCGCAAGCCGATGCAGGGTCGCAGCCGTGTACGCGGTCGCGACCGAGCGTACAAAGTCCGCGACATTGCCGTCATCCAAGAAACGGTAGTAGAATCGAGCAATCAGCGGTTGGCGATTGGCAAAGAGGGGCACGTGCGGTTTAACCACCCGTCAAAGTTGTCATCACGGAAGAGGCCAGTCCAGATAGAGGTCGAGTTTAATTCCCTGCCGCGAGACCGACAACAAGGCCCCGCTGGCAGGCCGCCAAAATCCCCTTTCCCACCGAAGCTTTGGGAGAACCGTGCGGATGATGCAACGGAGGTCAAATCGAGAGACTAAGCAATCTTGGCGATTGCTCGCCGTGCTCGCCGGCCTCTGGTCCGCCGCTCCCCTGCCCCTCGCGGCCGCCACGGAGCCTCCGTTACGCTGGGCCGTGGGCGCCCAATTCGAGCAACGTCTGGCCAGCGTCACCGGCGTCCAGTGGGTCGGGACACCGCTCCGCCCGGCCCTCCAACGATTGGCCGAGGCCCAGCAGGTCGCGATATTGATCGATCGCCGGCTTGACCCCGACCAGCCGGTCGACTTTTCCGGCGAAAACATGTCCTTGGAGCAACTCTTGCAGTCGCTCGCCGATTCGCGCGGCTGGGGCCTTAGTCGAATTGGGCCCGTGGTCTACCTCGGCCCCGCCCCCACCACCCTGGAACTGGCAACGTACCAGGCGCTGCAGGAAGCCGCGCTACGACGACTCCCGGCGGCGGTCCAGCGACGCTGGCGACAGCCGCGTGACGCGAGCTGGCCGGAGTTGACCGAGCCGCGGCAGCTGGTCGCAAAATGGCTGGCGGATGTCGCGATCGAAGTCCGTGGTCTGGACCAAATCCCCTACGATCTCTGGGCGGCGCAGTCCCTGCCCCAACTTGAACTTCTCGAGCGGCTGACGCTGACGCTGGCGGGCTTTGGGCTTGGGGCCGAAATTCAGTCCAGCGGTGTCGTGCACGTCGTCCCCCTCCCCGGCAACTCGACGATCCAGGCCCGCTATCCGATTCCCCGCCATCTTCGAGCCAGATTGCCCGAACTGGAACAACTCGCCTCCGATTGCGAGACGGAACTTCAGGGACAGACGTTGGACGTCCGCGGCCGGATCGAAGCCCACCGGAGGATTCAGGCCTGGCTGCAACCCCCACGCTCCCAATCCGTGCCGCCCCGCCCGGGCGAGAAACGCTACACGCTGACCGTCAAGAATCAGCCGCTTGAGTCGATCCTTCGGGCCGTGGCGGCGCGAGAATCGCGAGCTCCGCTGGGGACCCGACACCGACTCGCTCCGGACGACGCGGGTGAGCCTCTCGATCGAGAATGAAACGCTCAACCGGTTGCTCGTCCAACTATTGCAAAACGTTTCGGCCCGCACCCAACTCACGCCAGGCCAGCTGACCATCGTCACGTCGCCAGAATCGTGAGGATGCCACCTCGTCAGGCAATCAATTCCTTCTCAATTGCCTGCTTGATTCCCCCCACGATCTTGCTCTTGAAGATCAGGGCCGAGAACGGCAAATCCACGGTCACATGCACGCTGTCTTCTGCGACCGTGACCGCGCCCGAGACCTTGATGGCGAAAGTCGTAAAGCGATACCGCAAGACGTTTCCTTCCCACTCCTGTTCCAGATCGCCAACCTGATCCTGGTATTTCTCGCGAATCTGATCGAGAAAGTGTTCCATCCGCGCCTGGGCCGGGGCTTGTCCGAGCGAATGGGGAATGTCAGCTGAAAAGGATGGCATGGGTCTTCCTTCGGAACGGGAAATACGAGGCGTGCGACTGCCGCACTTTAGCAAAATCGGCGGTGGCTTATCAGGCTCGGTCTCGAAATCGGCCTGACCGTTTCCGAGGGCAAAAGGGGTCCGCCTCCTTGCGAGACATGGCACCGCCGATTTTGCGTCGCGCCTTCGCTCACCGAACGATCATCACGCCTTCCGCATGACGGTCTTCCGGATGCCAAAGCGGTAGTCCCAGGCGGCTTCGTCGGACCAGGATTTCCAGCTTCTCGCGACTGCCCGGAATCGCATCGGTCGGGCCGAACTCGCGGCCCTGCGATGGAGTTGATGGCGCGCCCAGATCACCACGCTCTTGAATTGATTCCAATACAAAGTCCGCCACGAACGATTCTCCCCTAACGATGCTGATCAATTGGTCGTTTCGGAGCTACTTGAACGGTTTGCCGAGAGTCTCGCGATCCATCAGCGTGACTTCTTCAACCGATGCTTGCCACGAGTTGTGAAGTTCTACCGATCGGCTTGCTCACTGAAGGAGCCGCAGCCTGTGGGAAACCACGTGCCGCGTTCGTGCGCCGGGAAAAGGCGTCAGGTCCCAGTATTGAAATCACAATCGCCAATGTCAACCAAATTTTGACACCCCTTGTGAAGCCGCCAAAGCAAGGCCGGCGCGGTCGTGGCTGAGGCGGCATCCGTCAGACATCGGCCTGCGCGGGCGGAAGGTCCGTGCGGTGCTCGCGAAATCCGGCCGCCACCATCGCCGCGGCGAAATGTTCCAACGCGGCGCGGCTGATTTCCCCGGCGCGGTTTCCCGCACAGACGGCCGTTCGGACGGCAATCCAGTCCGGTTGGATTTGCGGCAGTCCAGCAAGTCGGGCGGCGGTCAGGGAACCGGCCAGGGCCAACTGGATGCCGTGCGCACGAGTCGCGTTGCGCAACTTGCGCAATTCCTCGCGTGTTATCCAGCTCCAAAGATCGCCACCCGACTTTCGATACGTATCGACCAGCAAGACCTCGCAAGCCACTCGCCGTGAATGGTGGAGTACTTCCTCCCACGTGGGACATTTCGCTTCGCCGCGATCGGCGTAGTACACGGCCACGCGGCGAGTTTGATCGGGGAGTCGCTCCCAGGCCTGTTTCCATTTCGAGGGCCACTCGGGCCAATCGTCGCAGCCGGCCAAGCCGAATTTCGCGTAGCCCACGCTCGGCGGCAACCCGGCAAGGGAGGCCACGTGCAGCTCTCGCAACTCACCCAGCGCGATACTCAAGGTTCGCTGTCGGCCGACGACTTTTGTGATCTCCAGCAGGGTCGACCGGTCGGCCGCTCCCAGCGACCCGCGGCGCGGCTCCTTGACGTCCACGATCCCCACGCGCGGATGCAGTGCGGTGAGCGCTTCTTGGGATGAGCGCACGCTGACCAATAACCCCGCGTGTGGAAACGATTCGCCTGACACGCTCATGTCACTCCCTGTCGTCGCGCGCGTTTGGCGGCGCTCAATCGTTGGTTCAGGTGCTGGACCTTCTCGCCGTCCAGCGGTTCGCACCACGCTCCCGCGATCGTGATGTAACCGTCCGACCAGCGTCCCAGGGCCGGATGAGTCGGCCGTTGGTGCCAAGTCGTGGCGCGTTCGGCCAGACGGACAACGACGGTCACGTTTTCCACGCGGCGTCCGTCGGTATCGGTGACCCGAACCTGACTGGCCGCCTGCCCAATGAAAAAACACTCGACCGCATCCAGGGGAACCCGTGTGGGACGCGGCCGCTCGAGAAAAACCAGCAGTTCGTCGGCGGTCAGTGCCAGGCGAGGCCGAGCCCACCACAGCAACTGACGGATCAGTTGGTAACCGCTGACCGCGGCCAGCGTGGCCGCCAGGACTGCAACGCCCCACCGCCGCCCCGCGTAACTCCACCAGCCCAGACCCAGCCCGAGCGCGCAGGGAAGAGCGGCCAGCGCGACGAGCAGCGTGGCGATGCGACGATTGCTCTTGAGCAGCGTTTCCATGAGGTGGATTCGCGTCCGATGGACGGTGACTCGGCGGGGCGCCCCACAACCATTCGCGAAGCCCGGCGGCGAGGAAGGCCGAGGAAGAATGTAGCAGATTCCTTCCGGCCCCCAACGGGGCCACCGGCTTGGGACGCGTGACGTGGGGACTCGGCAAGCTCCCGTTCTCGGACTCGCACCTTGCCGACCATGCCCCCTCCGCGTTAGCCTGACAGTGCAGGGAATCACAACCTCCCTGGTTGGATCCGCCTTGCCGTCACGACGCCTTCCCTCCGTCCAGTCGGCGGAATGGCGGCCGATCGGGTCGCGTCATCCAAGGACCCTAAGCTGGTTTCTGTTACGAGGCAGTCCGAGAACATCGTGCCGAAAGAATTTACGCAAGTCCAGTGGGATGACCTTCTTCGTGACGACTGCCGGCACCTCGTGCGACTTGCCGTACGCGAGGACCTGGACCAGGGCTATGATTGGACCACCGTCGCCCTGGTCCCGGAATCGAGCGAAGGCGAAGCCACGCTGGTCTCGCGGGAGACAGGGGTCGTCGCGGGACTGCGCGTGATCCCCGTGGCGATAGGCGAAATGGAGGCCCAACTGGATTGGCAACCTGCCTTGGAGGATGGCCAAGCCCTCTCGCCCGGGTCAATCCTCGGGGTACTCCGTGGCAACGTCCGAGACCTGCTCACCACCGAACGCCTGCTGCTGAATTTTGTAGGTCGACTTTCCGGAATCGCCAGCCTGACGCAGCAGTTCGTCCGCCGCACCGAGGGAACGCGGGCCAAAATTTACGACACACGCAAGACCTGCCCGGCTTACCGGCGGCTCGACAAGTTCGCCGTGCGTTGCGGGGGCGGACAGAATCACCGCAGCGGGCTCTTCGACGCGATCCTGATCAAGGACAACCATCTCGCGTTTGGATCGACCGATCGCGCCACTCGCTACTCACCTGCCGAGGCCGTCTTGGCCGCTCGGGCGTTCGTCCGAGACACCCTGCCGACGGAAACGGAGCATGACATGGTGATCGAAGTGGAAGTCGACTCGCTCGCCCAACTCGAACAAGTCCTCGTCGTGGGGCCCGACATCGTCTTGCTCGATAACATGACCTGCTCGCAGTTACGCGAGGCGGTCGCCCGCCGCGACGCGATTGACGCCCAGGTTCAATTGGAGGCCTCCGGCGGCGTGACACTCGAAACCGTCTCGGACATCGCGCGAACCGGTGTCGAGCGAATCAGTGTCGGCGCGTTGACCCACTCGGCGCGCTGTCTGGACCTGGGCCTGGATTGGGGTTGATCGCGGCTGGCCTCAGGCGACTCGATTCTGCGGCGAGCCGCGCAGGAAACTCGCCACGTTCTCAACGGTGACCTGCATCAGCCGTTGCCGCGCCTCGAGCGTGGCCCACGCCAGGTGCGGCGTCAGGAAGCAATTTCGCGCGGTCAGGATCACACTGTCGTCGGCAATCGGCTCGCTTGACAGGACGTCCAATCCGGCGGCCCCAAGCCGACCCGCGTTCAACGCCTCGACGAGGTCCGCTTCGACAACCAAAGGGCCACGACTGGCGTTGATCAAGATTGCGTTCGGACGACAAAGCGCCAGTCGTTGGCGATTGATGATTCCCGTCGTGGCCGGCGTCAGCGGGCAATTCAGGCTAATCACATGGGACTGGCGCAAGAGATCGTCGAGTCCGGCCCACTCAAACGAAGCCCACTCGGGCGGATTCTGCTCGGTTCGCGAGTGCGCCATGACCGACATCCCGAAGGCATGAGCCAGATCGGCCACTTGGCGGCCAATTCGGCCGAAGCCCACCACGCCGAGCGTCTTCCCCGCCAACTCAGTCAAGGGAAGCTTCCAGAAACTGAAATCGCCCCGCCGTGCCCACTCGCCCGCGCGAATCGCCTGGTCGTGGAGATCCACTCGGTGAAGGATGTGCAGCAGCAGCGCAAAGACGTGCTGAGCGACCGAATCCGTGCCGTAGACCGGGACATTGGCGACCACGATCCCCTGCGCCTGCGCCATCTCGAGATCGACGCAATCGTACCCCGTGGCCGTCACGGCGATGCAACGCAAGTGGGGCAGTTGCCGGAGTCGAGCACCGTCCAAGAGGACTTTATTGACGACCAGCACCTCGGCGCGCTCCGCCCGCGCAACGACCTCCGCCGCCTCCGTCCGCTCGTAAACCTGCAAGTCACCCAAAGCTTCCAGGCCCGTCCATGGATTGTCACCCGGGTTCAACGTCGCGCCGTCTAGCACCACAATTTCCACGGCATGCCCCTATCCCGAAAACCCGAACGATCGCTGAGCCGGAAATCTTGGGCTTCTCGCAAGATCCAGGCCAAATGAGTATTCCCTCGAAAACCCCAGCAAGTTAGCTTACAGACAGGAATTTGACTCGCAGGGGCACTGCGCTTTTTATCACAGGGAGGATCGGCCGGGGAGCGGATAGCGTGGAAGTGACCGACGTCCAGGTAAACCTTTGTGCAAATACCGACGACCGCTTACGAGCGTACTGCGCCGTCGTGTTTGACAACAGCTTTGTCGTTCACAATGTCCGTGTGATCGAGAAGGCGGATGGACTGTTGATCGCCATGCCGAGTCGCAAGTTGACATCGAAATGCGCGACGTGCCACGTCAAGAATGCGGTGGACTGCTGTTTTTGTGCCCATTGCGGAACTCGGCTGCGTGATGAAGCCGCGATCAAGCGACTGCAAAAGGATACCAAGGTCCATTTCGACATCGCTCATCCCATCAACCCGGATTGTCGGCAGCAGATCGAGAACGCCGTGATGACTGCCTACCAAGCCGCCGTCACCGCTCATCGAACCTCTCCCTCGGACCTCCCTCCCGAACCGCAATACGAGTAGCCCAGCCGCCGCAGTTCGCAGCGCGCGGCTCGTACGTCGCGGCGCACCGGCTGGTAGCGTGCGAGTTCGCGGCGCACCGGCTGGCAATCCAGCGGAGGGCATGGGACTCGAACCCACAACCCCTTACGGGGCACCTCATTTCCAATGAGGCCGCTGAGCCATTCGCTTACCCTCCGGCGCGATCGCTGCCCGACGAACCGGGCGGAGAGGATGGGACGGGACCCAATCCCACGCGGATGTGTGAAATCGTACTCGATGCCCCCTGCCAGGAAAAGGGCGTTCCCGCCCCGGCGAAATGGACGTGTCGGACTGGCCGGACGCTGTCCGGTTCGTTTATGATAGGGCCCCAGGGCTGGCCGAGTTTCCCGGGACGGCAAAGAGTCTCTCGTGCAGCATCTCTACATTCAAACCTCCGAGCAACTGCGGTCGTTTTGTGATCAACTGCGCGACGTGCCGTTGATTGGCTTCGACACGGAATTCGTTTCGGAGGACACGTATCGCCCCGATCTCTGCCTGATCCAGATCGCCGCCGGGGACCTGCTGGCCGTCGTTGATCCTCGCGACGTGCCCGATGTGACACCTTTTTGGCAGGTGCTGTGTGAGGGGAACCACACCACGCTCGTGCATGCTGGCCGCGAGGAGATTCGCTTCTGCCTGCACGCGATTGGGTTGCGCCCGAGGCGGCTGTTCGACACCCAAATCGCCGCCGGTCTGGTGGGGCTGGATTACCCCGCGTCCTACAGCAAGCTGATCGCACGACTGCTCGACCAGGTCTTGGCCAAGGGGGAAACACGCACGGACTGGCGTCGCCGCCCCTTGTCGCCAAGGCAAATTGAATACGCCTTGCTGGACGTGACGTATCTGGAGCCGCTCTATCGACAGCTCACGGCGTCGATCGAGCAACTCGATCGTACGGCATGGCTCGACGAGGAGATGCAGCGTTGGCAGGAGGAGCTGGAGGAGGCCGAGCGACGCGAGAACTGGCGGCGAGTTTCCGGCGCGACGGGACTTTCGGAAAAGTCGATGGTCATCGTTCGAGAACTTTGGCGGTGGCGCGAGAACGAAGCGGAACGACAAAACCGACCCGCGCGAAGGATCCTGCGTGACGACTTGCTGGTCGAGTTGGCCCGACGCGCCAAGAGCGACCCGGGGCAAATCCGGGCCATTCGCGGGATTGAGCGATCCTTGGCCAAGCGACATCTGGCGGAGGTGGCCGAGCGGATCCACTACGCTCAGGGGCTTCCTCGCAGCGAGTGGCCCCAGCGTCCGCCCCGGGCACCCTCGTCCCATGGCAATCTGGTAGGCCAGTTCATCGCCGCCGCGCTCAACAGCATCTGCCGGGCACAACGTTTGGCCCCGAGCCTGGTCGGGACCGTCCAGGACGTGCGCGACCTGGTCGATCACCGGCTCGGTTCGCCACGATCGGACGACGCCCCGTCGCCGGCCCTCACCTACGGTTGGCGAGCACGCGTTGTCGGCCGGACCATTGACGATCTGCTGGAGGGTCGCCTGGCCATTCGCATTCAAGACCCGAGGTCCGAAGATCCGCTCACGCTGGAGTGGGTCGAGCGGAGCCCCGACTGAGCCCGAATCCCTCCCGCAACGACTAAACGCGTTGCGACTCAATGAGCCGCAACGCGTTTGCGTTCCCCCCCAGGAATGATTGAATCGATGTCGATCCCGTCGGAAACTTAGCGCTGGATCTTGAGTTCTTTCACCGGGGTGTTCGGCCCGCGTGTCGGACGACGGGCAGCCTGCTGAATCGCTGGCCCTTCGCCATAAAACCGCGTCCACTCCTCAACCGCCAGCTTGGTTTCCGGATCGTTGCATTCCAATTCGGCCCGGAAGACGTGATCTCCCGGTCGACTCGCCTGAGCCGTAATTCGGAGCATCATCTCCTGCCCGGCGGCGAGCCGCGGAATGGTTTGCAGCACGACTTCGCCTTCGTTGAGCTGCCCTCGCCAGCCGCTGACACCCGTCGGTTCGATGCCCTCGGAGAAGTAACCGAACAGTCGAATATTTTCGGCTGCTTTCGTGCCGCGATTGGTGATTCGCACTTCATAGCCGACTTCGGCACCCACGGCGATCGCTCCTTGCGGATCGTTGACCGTGAGCTTGAGATCGGCGAGTGATTCCACTTGCGTCACCGTCGAACCCAGCGCACTCAGGTCACCCGAGGCCACCATTCGCAAGTCGACGCGGTTTTCCCCAGCGGCAAGCAACATGCATTCCATCTCGAGCACTCGCGTGGCTCCGGGACGCAGCGTCCCCAGTGCCCATTCGACCTGGCCGCTATTCGCGTCGAGACTGCCCCCGTCGCTGGCGGCGACATCCTTCGAACCCGCGGGCAGCGTCGCCACCACGACGACACTGGCAGCCGGGGCATCCCCCGTGTTGGCAACGCGAACGACATAGCGAGCGCGAGTGCCGGCATACTTCATCGGCGGACCCTCGACGAGCACTTCCAGGGCGGCCCGGCGAACCGTCACGTCCTGCTCGCCACGGGCCAGGAGTCCGCCGTCGGCCGTCGCTTCCGCTCGAACGTGAATCTCGCCCGTTTGCCGGGTCGTCAGTTCGACTTCAACCGTCCGCCGCTCGCCAGCGGCCAACGTTCCCAGTTGACGGACTCCCGCCGTGCGTTCACTGGGGATCAGCGGCAGGAGATTCAGCACGACGTTCTCGGCTGCACCCGTACCCGGGTTCGAGACGGTGATCGTGTAGACTTTCGTTTCGCCGTACATCACCTCTTGCGGCCCCACGACGGTCAGCTGCAGTTTCGGCTCCTGGACCTGAATCTGAGTGGTCGAACGGGCCGGCGAAATGGTCCAGGTCACGCCCAGATCCAGCGGACGGCTGCCCCGCGGAATCAGGTCGAGAATTAGCTTTTCCTGCCCCAGTCCGTTCAGCCGATCGAGCGACCAGCTGAGGACGGCGTTGCCGGAATCATCCGGCTGAATATTGGCCGTGCCGAAGCTGGGGTTCTGCTGCACGATTTCGACCCATTGGGGAATGTTCACTCGCACGACCACGTCCTTGGCCGGAAAGTCACTCCGGTTGGTCAAGTCGACCACAAAGGTGGCCGTCTTTCCCACAACGATCGTCTTGGGACCACGGGTCACCACCGAGAGCACCGGACTTTGGTCCCGGATCAAGACCGCCTCGCCCGATTCCGCGACAACCGGCGGCTCGGCCTGACCCAGTTGACCCAGCTCAAGCGTCGGCTCGGGACTGACCGTGGCCGTGTTCACCGCGGCCACAGGACGCTCTGATTCGACCGTCGTCAGGGTCATGCGTCCCGGCTCGTCAGGGCCAGAATCGCCGGCCACGGGCGACGCCACTGGGCTCGGCTCATGCCCCAAAGCAGGGCGTTTCATCACCGAAGGCAGCTCGTCGACACCCGGCAGCGATTCCGCGATCGGAGCGGGATCGGCCGCGGGGCCCGAACTGGCGTCCGTGTTATCGACCGGGGCGTCGTCCACCGCCTCGTCAGGCATCGTCGCGACACCGGCCGTCGGACCGGAGGGATTTGCCGTCGCCGGAGTTGTCGCCGAGGGCGTGTCCGGCACGCGTCGTCGCGACGAATTGGTAGCCGACATCGGCGTCGCCGTCGCGGCAGGCATCGTCGTCGTCGTTGCCGCTGTGGCGGGGAGATCCTCCAGGATCACTGAGCTCCGAATCTGGCGAAGCGGTCCGCGGCTCGGCCCGGCCCGCGTCCGGCCGAGGACGACCCATCGGAGGGCGGACCCATCGTGTCAAAATGAACGACCGGTTGCGCCGAGTTGACCTGGGTGCCGGTCAGCGCGCAGGAACCTTGCCTTGCTTGAACCAGCCGGCGGGCAAACTGGTGCGACGGTGGAGTATCGGTGCCGCCGATTGGACTTGGCTGCCACGGTCGGACGGAGACTTCTGTTCGACCTCGCCTTCCGCCATCGTGACCGAGGCCAAGAGCATCGTGGCGAGCATCGTACCCGTGAATAGCTGCTGCTTATTGGACATCGCTGGTTCCCGTCGATTCGAGACTAGAGAGCTTGCTCGTGCGGTCTTTATCGGTTGGTCCAATCGCGGGAATTGAATAAGATTTCCGGGTTACGTGTTTTCCAACGTGACGCCGGGGTCGCTGCGGCAGCAACAGCAATGACACGACAGCAGGCGATGGGGAGCCAACATGACGTCACGAAGGGAAAAAATCGAAGCGATGCTGGCAGACGAGCCCGAGGACCGGTTTCTGCGATACAGCCTTGCCTTGGAACTGGCGAAGGAAGATCGTCACGAGGAAAGTCTCGCGGACTGACCGAGCTCACGCGTGAGAGTCCGCCCTACGTCCCCGCTTACTTCATGGCGGCACAACAGCTTGCGGCAAGGGGTCAAGTTGAACCGGCGCGTGGTTTCTTGCGGGAAGGAATTGAAGCGGCCCGCCAACAGGGCGACGCGCATGCCGCGGGAGAAATGGGAGAAATGCTCGCGAGCCTGGGAATTTCAGGCGTCTAACGGTGCCTGACTCGCGCAGCTGGACGCGATCGAACAGGCACCACATCCTCCGGCAGTCCCGCATCCCGCGGCGCTCTCGGTCCCACAACCCGGCCCGCAGCCGCGCTCAAGCAGGTCGGCGAACTGTCGAAATTGGACCTTCGTCTCGTAAACCTCCGCCAACTCGCGGGTCACCTCATCGATTTCGGGTGTCACCTCGCCCAAGAAATAGAAGTAGATCGACCGGCCATCGAACAGATGCTCGACTTCCACCAAGTCGGCCGGGATCTCGCGTTCGGCCAACAACTGGACGCAGGCCAGAAACGCCTGCTCGCGGTCCCGTTCGAGCCGGGCGAGAATCAGGTCGTCCTCGGGAGTGACCCTCCGCAGGAGGCGACCTGCGACGGCCGCCTCGCCCGGTGGGGCGTCCGCCAGGACGCCCGTGTTTCCCGCGCTTTCCGTTTTTCCCGTGTCTCCCTCATTACCCGTGCTGCCCGTGTTTCCCGTGTTGCCGGTGAGCGAAACAGCCGCTGCGCGGGCCGGGCCTTGCAACAGGGTGCCGACCTCAAGTCCTCGTGCCGTCCGACAAACAACCCGCTGGCCCCGCCGAAATGCCTCGCCCGACGCCGCCGCGCAGCGTGCGACCTGACCGAAAAGCCCAAGACGTACCAGATAATGATTCACCAAGTCACCTCATTTGGCGCTACGCCGCGATTTAAGGCGTACGCCGCGTCGACCGCGGCGGCCATTCAGATGCCTCGGTCGGCAAGCGGCAGCCGTTGAACAACGCGGATTTGAGGACCTGACGCGGCACCGAAACCCGGTCAGTCGCGTCGCTTCACAATTCTCTCCTACGGAAGCTTGCCCCTCAGGATAGCAAATCGTCTCGGACCGCGGGGGAGTCGCGGGGCGGCTGGGCGTGCTGAGCCGGGCTGTGCTTTCGGGCCGTGCTTTCGGGCCGTGCTTTCGGGCCGTGCTTCGGGCCGTGCGTCCGGATTTGGCGACCCGCCTGAGCGCGGAAACGGGTTCCGAGCGATCCAAGGGTAACCCGCTTGCTTGATTGGCCGGTCTATTGGTACCTTCGTGCTATCGATCCTCTCCGGTCGCCGGCCGCGCCCGAGCACCGCCACAGAAGCCGGAGTTGCGCTTCACTCTCTTCGCTCCTGGACGATCATGACCATCGCGAATCCGACCTCCGCCGATCACGACACCACGCCATGGCACCAATTGGCGACCGGCATTCTGGCGAATCACCCCATCTCGACGGCTCAGGCCCTGTCCGTGCTTGAGGCGCCCGACGAGCAGTTGCTTGAGATTTTGGCCGCGGCGTATCGGGTTCGGCATCATCACTTCGGGAACAGCGTGCAGCTGTATTTCTTGATGAATGCCAAGAGCGGGCTCTGTCCGGAGGATTGCTCCTACTGCTCGCAGTCCAAGGTCGCCACGTCGGACATCCCGCGCTACAACATTCTGAGTCGCGAGAAGCTGCTGGATGGAGCTCGGGTCGCGTTCGAGCGGCAGTCGAAAACGTATTGCATCGTGATCTCGGCGCGGGGCCCCAACGAGCGAGAGATGGAGGCGGTGACGACGATCGTCCCGGAGATCAAGCGACGGTATGACCTGAAGATCTGCGCCTGCTTGGGACTCCTCACGCCAGAACAGGCAACTCGTTTGAAAGCCTGCGGGGTGGACCGCGTGAACCACAACCTCAACACGGGCCCCGAGTTCTACGACCAGATTTGCTCGACGCACACCTACCAGGACCGCGTCGAGACGCTCAAGGCAGTGCGCGGGGCGGGCATCGAGTTGTGCAGTGGCGGCATTCTGGGAATGGGTGAGAAGCCCTCCGATCTGGTGCAGATGGCTTTTGAGCTGCGGGGCTTGGAAGTCGAGTCGATCCCGATCAACTTTTTAAATCCGGTCGACGGCACGCCGCTGGCTGGAATGGACGAGCTGAACCCGAGGCAGTGCCTGAAGGCGCTGGCGATGTTCCGCTTTGTCAATCCCGCGTCGGAGATCCGAATTGCCGGGGGCCGCGAGATCCACTTGGGCAGTATGCAATGCATGGGCTTGTATGCGGCCAATTCGCTGTTCGTCGGCGACTACCTCACGACCAAGGGACAATCGCCCGAAGATGACTACCGCATGATCGAACAGATGGGGTTCACGGTGACTCGTCACACCGAGCCCACGGGGATCCTTTCGTCCTGACGCCGGTTGGAATGCCATGCGTCTCGCTCGCCGCCGTTCAGGGTCGCATGCCAAACGCTTGCCACATCACCGCGTGTCAGGTCGACGTCACCTTTGGTGAAGATCAGGTCGCGCTGTCGGATATCAATCTGGATTGTCCGCCCGGTCAATTCCTGGCCTTAGTTGGCCCCAGCGGCTGTGGCAAGTCAACCTTTCTGCGATGTATCGCCGGACTTCAGCAACCGACCCGCGGCCGAATCCATTTGGAGGCGACCGAGTCAGGCGGTTCCAAGACGACTGGCGGTTCGCGGACGGCGTATGTCTTTCAAGATCCAACGCTCTTGCCCTGGCGCAACGTGCTGCAAAACATCGCCTTGCCGCTGGAACTCTCGGGGACGTCGCGGGCCGCACGCACATCCGCGGCCCGTGGTGCCTTGCGGCGGATCGGTCTAGCCGAGTCGGACGGGATGAAGCGCCCTGCGATGCTCTCCGGCGGAATGCGCATGCGCGTCTCGTTGGCACGCGCCCTGGTGACCGAACCGAACGTGCTGCTGCTGGACGAGCCCTTCGCGGCGCTGGATGACATCTCGCGCCAGCGTTTAAACGAAGAACTCATGCAGATCTGGCTGGAACAGGGCTGGACCGGCCTGTTTGTGACTCACAATGTGGCCGAGGCCGTGTTCCTCAGCCAGCGGGTGATCGTGATGACCCACCGCCCGGGACGCATCGCGGCCGAGATCCAAGTGCCATTCGAGTACCCGCGCCCGGCGGAGCTGCGAGCCCGTCCCGAGTTTGCGGCCTTGACCGGTGAAATTGCGTCAGAACTGCGGTCCGCGACCGAGGCACCGGGACTGGCGACGGCCGCCGGCAATTCATAGAAAATAAAAGGTTGCCGCATGGCGCGCTCTCGCTGGAATGACTTGTCGCCCGTCTGGACCGGCGTCTGGACCGGCGGCGTGCGCAGCGTCGTTGGCCGAGGCCTGCCCCCGCTGCTGGCCGCCGTCCTGTTTGTCGCCGGGTGGGACTTGGCCATCCGTCTCTGGCAGATCGAGAGCTACCTGGTCCCCACGCCCGGCGCCGTCTGCGAACAGCTGCTGCGGGACCGCGTCCTGCTGGCGTCGGCCTGGTGGCGCACGGCGCAGGCAGCCGTGGCCGGGCTGATGGCCAGCCTGGCGATTGGAACGCTGGTCGGCGTCCTGTTCGCCCAGTCGCGGTTGCTCCGATACGCTTTCTATCCCTACGCGATTTTCCTGCAGACGGTCCCCATCGTCGCGATCGCGCCCCTGCTGGTGATGTGGCTCGGTTACGGGCGACAAGGCGTCATCGCCGTGGCCTTCGTCTTGAGTCTGTTCCCGATCATCGCGGCGGTCACCTCCGGCATGATGTCGGTTCCGCCTCCGTTGCGCGAACTGTTTGCACTGTATCGGGCGTCACGTTGGCAGCGACTCTCCAAGCTGCAGTTTCCGTTCGCGATTCCGTACCTCGTGACGGGGCTGAAGACGTCGAGCGGCCTCTCGGTCATCGGAGCGATCGTGGGCGAGTTCTTCGTGGGTTACGGGGACCAGGGGTTTGGCCTCGGCTACTTGATCCGCAGTTCGGCGGAGAGCTACCAAACGGCCAGCCTGTTTGCCGCCGTCATCCTGTCGACGCTGTTAGGGATCCTCGTGTTTGCGGTCGTGAGCCTGACTGCCGAGCAGATTCTCCGCCGCTGGGGACACGAGACGGGTTGATCTGCTAAGCTGACCGAACGGCGAAGCGAACCGCTCGGCGATGGCCCCTTGAGACACGTTTCCATGATCCACGGAATCAATCAAACCGCGTGGCGTTGGATCCTGCTGGCCAGTTTGGCGAGCGGCTGCGATGGCTCGCCTCAATCCACGCCCTCGTCATCGCTCGACACGGTTCAGATTGCGTTGAACTGGATCCCCGATGCGCAGCACGGTGGCTTCTACGCCGCCGATACGTTGAAATTCTTCGAACAGGAATCGCTTCAGGCCAAGCTCATTCCCGGGGGCCCGGGAGCACCGGTGGTCCAGAGCGTGGCGCTGCGCCGCGTGGAGTTCGCCGTCGGCAACTCGGACCAGATCCTGATGGCGCGCGCTCAGGGCGCCCCGATCGTGGCCGTGTTTGCCGCGATGCAGAACAGCCCTCGCTGCATCATGGTCCACCGCGAGACCGGGATCACGTCGCTGGCGGAACTGCAGGACTTGACGCTGGCCTTGGGCGCGGGCAAGGCTTTCGCCAAGTACCTCCAACGGAAGCTTCCCTTGACCCGCTGCAAGATCGTGCCCTACACCGGCAGTGTCGCGCCCTTCCTCCAGGACTCCCGGTTTGCCCAACAGGCGTACGTTTTCAGCGAGCCGTTCGTCGTGCGCCAACGCGGCGCCGACCCGGTGACGTTGCTGGTCTCCGATCTCGGCTTCAATCCGTATACCAGTTGCTTGTTTACGCACGCCGACTTGATTCGCGAAAATCCCGAACGCGTTCGTCGAGTCGTGCGCGCGGTGCAGCAGGGCTGGCTCGAATACTTCCGCAACCCGGATCCGATTCATCAACGAATCCTGGAAGTGAATCCCCAGATGGATGCCGCCAGCCTCGAGTTCGGCAGGCGGGCCCTGCAGCCGCTTTGCTTGCCTCCCAAAATCACGGACGAACCGATCGGATGGATGTCCGCCGAACGATGGCAAACGATGAACGATCAGCTCGTCGAACTCGACCTGCTGCCGCCGGCGAGCGATCCCGGCGAGGCCTTTACGACGCGGTTCTTGCGAGATTGAGTTGAACCGGGAGAGCGAACCCTCGGTTCGCCCTCCCGACGCCTCGCGGTCTCTTTTCCCATCGCTCGGCGTGCGTTAGCATAGGCGGCTCGCAAGATCCACGGAACACGCAGGGGCCACCGATGTCCGACTTCGCCACAACCCTGGAAAAGCTTCGATCGTTCGATACGCCGACGATCTGTAACGTGATCGAGCTATTCGAAATTCGCCCGCGCAATCGAGGCTTCATGGACGGACGAATTCGTTGTGCCTTCCCCGAGTTCCGTCCGATGGTTGGATTCGCGACGACGGCCGCGTTTCGCTCGGATCAAGCGCCCGGCAAAGGCGATGCGTATGGCAGCCTGCAGATGCAGCTCGAACAATTCGGCAACCTGCCGGGACCGGCCGTGGTCGTCTTCCAAGACCTGGACGATCCGCCCGTCGGAGCCACGTTCGGCGAAGTGATGTGCTCGACGTACCGCGCGTTTGGATCCTCCGGGCTGATCACCAGTGGAGGTGGTCGAGACCTCGAGCAGGTTCAGGCCCTCGGGTATCCGGTCTTCACCGGCTCCACGATCTGCTCGCACGCGAATTGCCACATCTTGCATGTGGGCCTGCCGGTTCGCGTCGGCGGACTGACGGTTCACAGCGGCGACCTTTTGCACGGCGACGCCAACGGCGTCACCCAGATTCCCGTGGAGATCGCCGACGAAGTGGCCGACGTGGCGCAGGACTTCGTGGCGGCCGAGGCCTTCGTGCTGGACTACGTGAAAGGCGATCAGCCCAAAACCTTGGACGAGTTCCGGGCGCGATCTGACGCGATGCAGGCGGCGATCGGCGCCCTGCGACAACGCGTGGCGCGGATTTGAGTCGCAGCTCGACCGCACTGGCACGCCGAGGTACTGGCACGCCGAGGCACTGGTCACGCCGAGGCACTGGCACGCCGAGGCACTGGCACGCCGAGGCACTGGCACGAAACGTGACGCACACGAGAACGAAGCGAGGAGTCGCCATGCACGCCGCGATGCAGCAATTCAATCTGGCCGGAAAAGTGGCCCTCGTAACCGGCGGATCCAAGGGGCTCGGCCGGGCCATCGCCGCGGCCCTCGCATCGGCGGGAGCTGACCTGGTGGTGGTCAGTCGCCACAGGGACGAGGCCGCCGAAGTCGCGGATGAATTGGCCGCGATTCATTCGATCCGTTGCTTGGCGCAGGCCGCGGATGTGAGCCAACCCGATCAGGTCACGGCCATGGTGGAAAGGACGCTGGCCGAATACGGTCAATTGGACATTCTGGTCAATAACGCCGGCGTCAATCGGCGGGGGCCGATCGACGAGTTGGATTACGACACGTTTCGGCACGTTCAGCAGGTCAACGTCGATGGCGTCTGGCTTTGCTGCCGGGCGGTCGTGCCCTGGATGAAGCAGGCCGGCGGCGGAAGGATCATCAATCTGGCCAGCACGCTCGGGGTCGTCGGCCTGCAGAATCGCACGCCGTATGCGGCCAGCAAAGGCGCGGTTGTCCAGCTGACGCGGGCCCTCGCCCTGGAACTGGCCCCCTTCGGCATTCTCTGTAACGCCATCTGCCCCGGTCCCTTCCTGACTCCGATGAACGAACCGATCGCCGACACGGAGGAAGCCCGCGAATTCATTGTGGGCGCGGTCGCTCTTGGACGCTGGGGTCGACTCGAAGAAATCCAAGGGGCTGCCATCTTTTTGGCCAGCGACGCCTCCAGCTATGTCACCGGAAGCCTGCTGATGGTCGACGGCGGCTGGACGGCACGGTAATCGAGGCGCAAGAGTGGATCCGTCTTGCGCGGCACTGGCATCTTGCCCGTGCCGAAACTGATTCGCTCACGATCCGAAGCTCGCACGGGCGTCACGTCAGTGCCACTCCCGGGCGACTTCGCGTTCGCGTCACCGTCGGCGGCGGCAGCACGTGCCCGTCAGGATCGCGCCAGGACGACGAGCACCAGCGACGCGGGTTCCGGTACGGCGGCCACGGCCGGAGGACGCGGGCCGAGTTCAAACCCGCCGTCCGAAAAGGCGGCGACCAGGTCGCCGCTGTCGAACACCTTGTCGCCCGTCCAGTCGCCTTCGGCCCAAATCGCCGCTTGCTGAGTCTCGTACTTGCCGGCGGCGAAAACGGCCACGAGATCATCCGTACTGAACACGCCATCGAAGTTGGCATCGCCAAACCAGGTCTTCGCGTGGTCCTCGACCCAGATGACGCGGTCCGCGCTATTGACGAGTCCATCGGCATTCTCGTCGAACGTTGCCAAATCGGGCATTGGGTCCAGCATCGCGTTGGCCTGCAAGTCGATATCCGCCGTGTCGACGACGCCATCGTGGTTGTAGTCGCCGGGGATCATGATCGGTTGGCCGGCAGGCGGCTCGACCAGAAATCCAAGGTGCAGCCCATTGGCCGAGCCGATCACATTCGCGACGCTCATGGCGGTCGCCAGGGCAGCCCACGAGCCGTCATTTTCGTCGAGTTGCGACGTGCCGAACGTCAGGTCCACACTGCCCTCAAAGGGCGCTGTCACTTCCTCCACCTGACCACGGCTGTAGCCGATGTAGAAAACTTCCGGAACCGATTCGTCGAACGGGTGCGCCCGAACGAACAACCCAATATCATAGATGTCGGTTGCGTATCCCGTCACGGGCACCCCGTCTTCCGAGAAGTAAATGTAGAAACCTTGTTCGAAAAAGTAGGGCATCGCCCCCGGGTCCGAGTTGGCCCAGTCAAGTTCGCGGATCGTGATCGCACTTTGACCTGTAATGTCGTCGGCGAACCAGCCCCCGTCGACCGTCTTGAACGAGAACTCGACGACTTCGCCGGCGAATTCCCAGTCCAGCAGTTCCACCTCCTCAACCACCTCGCCGCCCACCTCGATACCGGCCGCCTGGACCACGGGAATTCCTCCGGGCTCGCCGGCCCAGGGAACGGCTCGCTCGTTCACCTTCATGCTCCCAGCGACCTCCTCGATCCCATCAAAGGTCAGAATCGCCGGCGGCAAAGCATGCTCGATAAACTCCCGGGTCACGGGATCTTCGGTCTCACCCAGATTCCCATCGCTGTTGGTCATTGAGTACGTGAACAGGTCGCCCATCAAACGGGACTGCGCCACGCCGACGCTTGACATGACGCACCAAGCCAGCGTCACGCTGAGTAGAAAACGTCCGAGCCATTTCATAATGCGATGCTCCCGCCACGAAGAAGTGGAACGCGCCACGCGGGCACGTGAATGTCTGACAAGATGGTGTCTGTAAACGAGCGAGAAAAGCGGCGTGCGGTCCGCGACGGCAAGTGACGAGAACCGTCCTGCCGAGCGGCGGCGATTCGCCACCTGCAAGTCTAACCAAAGAGCTTGTTCCTTTTCAATCAATTTGCGGACTCTTCACGATTGTGATGTTTTGGAGAGGCCCACTGGCGTTGCGAAACACCCCGTGTCCCTTCTCCCCAACACACCCATGTCCCTTCTCCCCAACGCGGGAGAAGGTGGCCGAAGGCCGGATGAGGGGGCCCGAGCAAAACACAGCCAGGCCCGCACCCGTCGTGAGCCCTCACCCGCTGCTTCGCAGCGACCTCTCCCGGAACGGGAGAGGTGACGCACCCATGTCCCTTCTCCCCACCGCGGGAGAAGGTGGCCGAAGGCCGGATGAGGGGGCCCAAGCAAAACACAGCCAGGCCCGCACCCGTCGCGAGCCCTCACCCGCTGCTTCGCAGCGACCTCTCCCGGAACGGGAGAGGTGACGCACCCATGTCCCTTCTCCCCAACGCGGGAGAAGGTGGCCGAAGGCCGGATGAGGGGGCCCGAGCAAAACACAGCCAGGCCCGCACCCGTCGCGAGCCCTCACCCGCTGCTTCGCAGCGACCTCTCCCGGAACGGGAGAGGTGACGCACCCATGTCCCTTCTCCCCAACGCGGGAGAAGGTGGCCGAAGGCCGGATGAGGGGGCCCAAGCAAAACACAGCCAGGCCCGCACCCGTCGCGAGCCCTCACCCGCTGCTTCGCAGCGACCTCTCCCGGAACGGGAGAGGTGACGCACCCATGTCCCTTCTCCCCACCGCGGGAGAAGGTGGCCGAAGGCCGGATGAGGGGGCCCAAGCAAAACACAGCCAGGCCCGCACCCGTCGCGAGCCCTCACCCGCTGCTTCGCAGCGACCTCTCCCGGAACGGGAGAGGTGACGCACCCATGTCCCTTCTCCCCACCGCGGGAGAAGGTGGCCGAAGGCCGGATGAGGGGGCCCAAGCAAAACACAGCCAGGCCCGCACCCGTCGCGAGCCCTCACCCGCTGCTTCGCAGCGACCTCTCCCGGAACGGGAGAGGTGACACACCCATGTCCCTTCTCCCCAACGCGGGAGAAGGTGGCCGAAGGCCGGATGAGGGGGCCCAAGCCTGCGGAAAGCCGACACGACGCGAGCCATCGCAACCGAACTAGCTCCTCGCCCCGCACACCGAACAGTCCGCGCGTCGCGAAAGCTTGACGTGCCGAAAGGTCATCTCACGCAAGTCGGCCGTCAGCATTCGCCCCGCGAGCGGTTGACCGATGCCGGCCAAAAGCTTGATGGCCTCCATCGCACCCAGACAGGCGACGGTTCCCGAGACGGCGCCAAACACCGGAAACTCGCGTCGCCAGGCAGGCGGAGGCGTGGGGTACAGGCAGCGCAGGCAGGCCGACTGGCCGGGCAGCACCGAGAACAGGTGCAGCTCCAGCTCGTACATCGCGCATTCCACGATCGGGATCCCATGTCGCACGGCCGCATCGTTCATCGCAAAGCGTTCTTCGAACAGCGGAGCACAATCGACGACGACATCGGACTGGGGCACCCACTGCGCGGCCAGCTCGGGTGTCATGTTCGCCGGGATGGCTTCGATCTCGAGGTGAGGGTTCAGTTCTTGCAGACGGCGCCGAGCGGATTCGATGCGGGGCTTGCCCAGCCAGTCGTGGGTCATCAGCAGCTGCCGGTTGAGGTCGCTGGGCTTGACGTTTCCGGCATGAGCCAGAATCAGCTTGCCGACGCCGGCGGCGGCCAGCTCGTAGGCGACCACGCTCCCGAGCCCGCCGACGCGCGAAATCAAGACCGTCGAGCCCTTCAGCCGCTCCTGTCCGGACTCGCCAAAGTCCGGCACCCAGATTTGCCATTCGTAGACGGCGCACTCTTGGTCCGTCAAGGATCGTGCGTCGCGTGCGGGCTCCGGTGGCATCAGCGAGACTCCGGTGGAAGTGGAATGGAACGCCCGATGGGCGGGCATCCTGACGCGGCCCTAACCGCCACTGATGGCGGACAACAGGGTCACCGTCGCTCCGGCGGGGAGGACGTACTGGTCGGGCGCCGTGACCTGTTCGTCATCGACGCACAGAATCAAGCTGGGTTGCAGGCCGCCATCGGCGGTGCGGACAAAGTTCGCGAACGGTTCCGGAGATTCGCGGGCGAGCTGCACGAGCAATTGGGCCAGCGTGCAGCCCTCGGGGATGACAACCCGCTGTTCGCTGCGGCCCAGCGCGGCCCGTAATTGAGTCGTGAATTGAACCGTCACTTCCACAGCCATCAGCGAGACTCCAGCGGCGAAGTTGGGGCGGGCAAGTCGGGCGTGCGGGGGTGAACCTCGCCGTGCTCCAGCCGCAAGATCACATCGGCCAGGGCTTCCGCCTCCGCAGGGCTGTGTGTGACATGCAGCGCCGTCACGCCCGTGTGCAGCTTGACGCGTTCCAGCACTCGATACATGTGTTGCCGCGTGTCGTCGTCGAGGGCACTCAGGGGTTCATCCAGCAGGAGGATCGGGGGGCGAAACGCCAGGGCTCTGCCCAGAGCGACGCGCTGGGCTTCACCGCCGCTCAAGTGGCCGGGAAATCGGCGGAGCAAATGTTCGATCTCGAGCAATTCGCTCAGCTCCTCCACGCGCTTGGTAATTTCTCGGTGCGGAATGCGTCGGATACGGAGCGCGAAGCCGAGTTGGTCAGCGACCGTCATCGTTTGGAACAGCGCGCCGTCCTGAGGCACGTATCCGATGCCGCGCGCCGCCGGGGGCAGCCGCGTCACGTCGCGGTCGTCCAGCACAATTCGGCCGGCGGCAATTCGGCGGAGACCGCAAATCGCCTCCAGAATCGACGTCTTCCCACTGCCGGTCTTTCCCATCAAGATCGCATACTGCCCGTGCTGCACGCGGAAGTCGACCTTGGCGAGCGAGAAATTGCCCTGCTGCAGTGCCAGTTGCGAAACCAAAATCACGATTCAACCTCTTGACGGAAGATGGTCACCGAAACCGGCAGCACGGGAGGCCAACAAATCGGGAGGCCAACAAATCGGGAGGCCAACGGACCGTGACGGCGAGGCTCCCGATGCGACTCTTCTCGATGCTTTTGATTGGCTGCGACTCATTATGCTTCATGCTTCGTCTGGCTGGGGACGTTGCTGACTCTCTTTAACTCGTCGATTGAGGTCGTCGACCGTCGGCGGAGCCGCGCCGCCGGGCGGAAAGATCGTCTGACGGTACTGAGGATAGGCCTCCGCGCGAAGATGGCTTAGCAGATGGTGCCCGCGTCGCCGCTGCCGCGCCGCGCGCAAGGCGGCCAAATCGATCGGTCCCACGATGATCTTTTCGTGGGGCCCGGGATCGGCCTGAGCCAGAATGCGGCCATCAAAATCGACGATCATGCTGCCACCCGGCCAGCTAAAAGGCGGATAGTGCGCGATGCGAGCCGCCTGATTGCTGGCCACGACATAGGCCATGTTTTCCAGCGCTCGAACGCGGTTGACCGACGTCCACCAGTCCAGGGGCTGAGCCGTTCCCCAGGGATCCATGTAGGCCGAGACGCGGATCAGGACCTCGGCGCCGGCCAGGGCGAGTTGCCGGATCGCTTCGGGAAAAAGCCAGTCGTAGCAGATCGCCACGCCCAGGTTGCCAAGCGGCGTTTCCGCCACCGGGAACAG
Source organism: uncultured Planctomycetales bacterium (assembly GCA_963826795.1). Lineage (GTDB taxonomy): Bacteria > Planctomycetota > Planctomycetia > Pirellulales > Pirellulaceae > CAWGYT01. The sequence continues at coordinate 71,128 of CAWGYT010000012.1, forward strand.
CGGCAGGTCGTAACCCGGCAGGTCGTGGGGACTGGTGTGGACCTCCCACGGAATCCAGGGGTGTACCTTCCGATACTTCGTGAGGATGCCCTCGGGACCGATCAGACAGGTCGTATTAAAGACGTGGCCCGGCCAGCGTGGATCGGACTCGAGAAACGTACCTGTCTGGACATAAACGCCCAACTCGCGACACTTCTTTTCGTAGCGGTCGGTGTGTTCATTGGGGATTGGCACCGCAAGTCGGTCGTGCAGTTTCTCGACCGTCTCGAAGATCGGCGCCGCATGAGCAAACTCGGGGAAGACGACCAGCCGCACGTCGAAGAACGGTTCGTAACCGACCACGGCGTAGTCGATCATCGAAATCATCCGATCCACCCGCGCGGCGATCTCCCCACGATGCGTCGCGTTGGGCTGGTCGAGTTGGCAGGCAGCGGCGTAATAGCGTTCGACGGCAGGCATCGGCACGGTTTCGCGAAGGACGGAAGCAGTCGTCGGGAATCAAGTCCTACATCCCCTGACCATGCTCGATGGTGTCAGCCGGCATGTCAACCGGCGGCAATCCGCATCCCGACGCTCTCCAATGCTAAACGATTTCGTCATACCTATGCGGGAAGCAATTCCCCCCGGACGAACGACGAATGCGAGGTTTCGAGCAAGCCGTGGTGCGGACCGCAGAATTCATGCGAGAACGTCCAACAAAAAGCTTTTAACGCGCGTTTTTTCTGTTAGAATCGGCTCCGTCAAGTCGTCAAACCTTGCGCCATCCATCCAGACGGCGCATGGGCAGTTCGCATTGCAGTTCTGCACGCGTCTGCCATCAGGTTGGGTCTCACGCCCCAACAGTGTCGCTTTATCCAACGGGTTTAGGTGGAGGAGGTCAGTATGCGGTTGTCTTATGTGATGTCCATTCTGCTCGGAATTGCCGTCGTTCCGGGAACAGTGAGTGCTCAGTTCTACCAACAAGATTTCTCGGCAACGTTCCCGCCGCCGGTCGAAAATCCGGGTCGGGTCACCGTGATCATGATCAATGAGAGTGGCGACACAATCATTCCCTATGACAATTTCCCTGTTCCGGGACTGACCGATTACGTCGGTCGCCATCAGGTGGCGGCCCGCACGGGCGGTGCGAATGCGAACCAGGAAATCAGTGCCATCACGAGCGTCTATACGCTAAACGCCTCCGACACGACCGAGCAATACGTGATTGATCCGCTGCCGGCAACCGGTGGCAATGGCGTCTACCCGCCCGATATCGTTTTGGATGACAATTTCATTACCCTGTCGGAAGACGGGATCGGCGACATTCAGTCCGCGGTGGCGTGGGACGAACAGTACGCGGGACAGTACGACACGGCGCGACACGACTTTGTGTTCCGCATCAGTGGGATCGGCAATCAAGCGAACGATCAGGCTGATGGTCTTGGTTGGGCTTACTTGAATAGCGCGAACTATGGCACAACGGGCGTCAGCGGCCCGGGGATCTCGGAAGAGCCGAACTTTGCCGGGTCATTGGGAGTTGGTTTCGATATCTGGGACAACGGAGGTGAAGGTGGGAACTCGGTCTCGCTGCACTTCGACGGACGCGTCCTCGACAGTCGTCCGATCGATCCAGGGACCACTAACCCCGACACCGGACTGGACTGGGAATTTAATTCGTTCGAAACGGACGAGTTGATCCAGACCACGGTCTTGATGACGCCGGGTGAGGATGCCGGCACTCAAGTTCCCGTATTGAAAGGCGGATCACCGTATTCGACGTTCAACCAGGGCGGCCGCGTCTCGGAGATTATCCAAGTCGGCGGTGCGGACAGCATGGACGGCCACCTGCGAATTGCTGAAGAGGCCGCCGGTGTGGTCAATACGATTGCTTTCGATTACGACGGAAGTGGCGCCCACAACGAGTACAACATCTCCTTCGAGTTTCGTGGTTTCAGCGAGGACACGACCCGTGCCGACGGCATGTCGTTCCTGCTGGTGCCCACGGATCTCTACGATGAAACGGGTGCCGATCTGATCAATTTCGGGCCCCACGAAGAGCCCAATTTGGCCGGCGCTGGGAATTGGATTCGATACGTTCAACAGTGATGCCGACGCTCAAGATGATCCGGAATTGATGCCGAACGTCGGCAACCACGTGTCTGTCCACTTCGATGGCACCAAGCTGACCCAGGAGAACTTCGACCTTGCCGATATTGACCTTGTGACGACTGATGCCGACGTGTGGCATACGGCAAGCATCTCGATTGTGGGTGATGACCTCTCGGTGATCATCACCGATGGCACGGACGGCAGCCAGCACGTTGCATTTGCCGACACGATCTCCGGGTTGTCCGCGATAGGCACGGTCCGCCCCGCGTTTGCCGCGCGAACGGGCGGTGCCTACGACAATTACGAGATCGATAACTTCTTGATGACCGGCGCGGCTACGACTCTGCCGGGCGACTACAACATGGACGGCGTCGTGGACACGGCCGACATCGACCTGCAGGCCGTCGCGATGAAAACGCCAACCCAGGACCTGGCCACGTTCGACGAGAATGGGGACGGGACCATCAACGAACTGGACCGCACGATCTGGGTAACGGATCACGCCAAGACCTGGTACGGCGACGCCAACTTTGATGGCGTGTTCAGCACCGACGACCTGGTCGCCGTCTTTGCCGCGGGCAAGTACGAGACCGGCGGCATGGCGGTCTGGGCGGAAGGCGATTGGACAGGCGACATGGTCTTCGACAGCGGAGACCTTGTGGCTGCCTTCTCCGATGGCGGTTTCGAACTTGGCCCGCGTCCCGCGGTTTCGGCCGTGCCCGAGCCGTCGAGCGTTGTACTCTTGCTGCTCGGTTGCCTGGCGATGATTCGTCGCCGTAAGTAAGGTTGTTTCGCGTCGCACAAGGGCGACGCGAATCGTTGGAAAGCGACTGAAACGGGATCGCGGGTTCGACTCGCGATCCCGTTCTTTTTTGGCCGGCTGTCAAGGGGCGAGCCCTCACCCGCTGCTCCGCAGCGACCTCTCCCGGAACGGGAGAGGTGACACGATCATGTCCCTTCTCCCCAACGCGGGAGAAGGTGGCCGAAGGCCGGATGAGGGGGCCCGAGCATCGCCAACAAGCCCGCACCCGCCGCGAGCCCGCAACCCCCGCTGCAAACCCGCACCCGCTGCTCCGCAGCGACCTCTCCCGGAACGGGAGAGGTGACACGATCATGTCCCTTCTCCCCAACGCGGGAGAAGGTGGCCGAAGGCCGGATGAGGGGGCCCGAGCATCGCCAACAAGCCCCCTCCCGCGCAAACCCTCACCCGCTGCTTCGCAGCGACCTCTCCCGGAACGGGAGAGGTGACACGATCATGTCCCTTCTCCCCAACGCGGGAGAAGGTGGCCGAAGGCCGGATGAGGGGGCCCGAGCATCGCCACAGCCCGCACCCGCCGCGAGCCCGCACCCCGCTGCAAGCCCTCACCCGCTGCTTCGCAGCGACCTCTCCCGGAACGGGAGAGGTGACACACTCATGTCCCTTCTCCCCAACGCGGGAGAGCTGACTCCTTCAGGCACTTTCCCCTTCTTCACCGAGTAACCTCGCAAGTCCCCGCCGCACCGACTCCAAATCACGCAGCACGTCGTCGTTTCTGTAGCGAACGACCTTGAACCCCTGCCCCTCGAGGTATCGCTGACGCTGCTGATCTTGGTCGACGACGTGATCGTGATAGTCGCCGTCGACTTCCACAATCAACCGCGACGTGAAACAGACGAAATCAACGATAAACGGTCCAATCGAGACTTGCGCCGAAACTTTACGCCTCCCAGGCGACGACCCCTCAACACTCCCCACAGCAATCGTTCTGCACGGGTCGCTTCGCGGCGCAACTGCCGTCGCCGGTCAATGGCCCCTTGTTCGGGGCGGTCCGCTCCTGAGGATCCGTCCGGCATGGCTCCACTCGATGAACCGAAGAGAACCGTGGAGGTTCAACGCGACAAGCCGATTCTGCCGCTTTCGACGGCAACTCGTCGACCGGCAACGCGACTTTGATCGCGTCTACCTTCCTCGCGTTGGCCGGTTCCTCTATCCTTGTGGAATCAAGGAAGCAAGGTCGATTCAGTTTCGCCAGGATGTTCCGCAACATGTTGAGGCACCGCCGAGCCCGGCCAAGCACTGGATACTCTCTGCGAGCAACGCTCGGACTTGCCCTGGCCCTCGCCGCCGGATGCGGCCCGAAGGCGCCTTTGCCGTCGCCCAAACCCGACTCGCAGTCGGCGCCGACATTGCCTGCACCATTGGGCACCAAGCCACTCCTGGCAGAGAACACCGCGTCCTCGGGCATCCAGTTTCAGCACCAGGCCGGCGGCGCCCCCTATTTCGTGCCGCGCAGCATTGGGTCGGGAGTCGCGCTGATCGATGTCGATGACGACGGGCGACTCGATCTCTATTTTGTACAGAATGCTGGCCCGGGTTCGGGGGTGACAAACCGGCTCTTTCAGCAGCGAGCCGACCACACGTTTATTGACATTTCCGCCGAGTCGGGACTCGCGGTCGACGGCTTCGGGATGGGGTGTGCGGCGGGCGACGTCAACAACGACGGGCGAGTTGATCTGTTGTTGACCGAATACGGGGGGATCCGGCTTTTCCTGAATGAGTCGACCCCGTCCGGGGTGCGTTTTGTCGATGTCACGCAGGATGCGAACCTGGAAAACCGCTCCTGGGGCACCTCGGCCAGTTTCTTCGACTATGACCGCGACGGCTGGTTGGACTTGGTCGTGGCCAACTACTTGGACTACGACCCCTCACGCCGCTGCACGGACGCCGGCGGTCGGGAGGATTTCTGCGGCCCCCAGGTGTTCGCGCCCGTCGTGGCTCGGTTGTTTCGTAACCTCGGGGGATCCGCGACGGGCGGTACGTCGCCAGGAGCCAGTCCACCCGCGCGTTTCGAGGATGTGACGATCGCGTCGGGATTGGCTGCCAAAACCGGGGCGGGACTGGGGGTCGTGAGTGCGGACTTCACGGGCGATCATTGGCCGGACGTCTTTCTGGCGAACGATGGCGTGCCCAATACGCTGTGGGTCAATCAGCACGACGGAACCTTTACCGAGGAAGCGGGACGCCGGGGGCTGGCCTACAACGCGTTGGGCGAGGCGGAGGCCGACATGGGAGTCGGACTGGGCGATGTCGATGGCAACGGCTTTTTCGATCTGCTCGTGACGCACCGAGCGACCGAAACCCACACGCTTTGGCTTCAGGAGGCGCAGGGCGAATTCATCGACCACACGCCAAGTTCAGGCATTACCCGCACGTCCTGGCGTGGGACCGGGTTCGGCACGGCTTTGTGCGACTTGGACAACGATGGGGATCTGGACCTGCCGATCGTGAACGGTCGGGTCCTTCGATTTGCGAACGAACATCCCGCGACGCCAGCCGACGTCGAGCCATTTTGGCGGCCCTACGCGCAGCGGGACCAACTGCTCGTGAACGATGGCACCGGCAGATTCCACGATGTTTCGGAATCGAATCCCGACTTCTGCCTGGCAGCGCAGCGTCTCGCGGGGACTGGCGTGCGGCGATCTGGACAACGACGGCCGAATGGACTTGGTCGTTACCTCGATCGCCGGTCCCGCTCGCTTGTTTCACAATCAGGCGGCGGAGACGGGGCACTGGCTCCTCGTGCGGGCCGTCGACCCCGCCCTGAGGCGAGATGCCTACGGAGCAAAGATCCGGCTTCAGTTGGGCGATCGCGTCACGGAGCGAGACATCAATCCGGGATACAGCTTCCTGACCAGTAACGACCCGCGAGCTCACTTTGGCCTGGGTGCGATCGACCGTTTTGACAGTCTGCACGTGATTTGGCCAGACGGATCGCAAGAGGATTTCGGTGGCGGAAGCGCCGATCAGATCATCCTCATCAAGCGGGGTGAGGGAACTGCGGGCTCAGGCGAATCGCCGCCGTGACTCGAGCCGCGCCGCTCGGCCTGAGGGACCTAGGATCCCAGCTTACTCATGGCTTGTGATACAACACATCGCAGACGGGACGTCTAACTCTCCTCGGAAGCCCTGACAAAGCACGCGACATGTTGCGATCCTTGCGTTGCCTGCCGCCGGTCGCCGAATGCCCGCGAGCCGGGCGTTTGGGCCTCGAACGTCTCAAGACCCGACGTGCGGAGATCAGGAACTTGGGCCGGGCCCTCTTCATCGTGCTGCTCGTGGCAAGCGGCTGCGGAACGGAACCGGCTGCCACAAACCCGGGTGAGGGGCCGGCGGGCGATGACCGTAAGCCGGCCGTTGCCCTGGCGGATGTCGACTGGGGCAGTCTGGATACGGCCGTCGCGCAGGCCATCCGAGACGCCGAACGATTGGTTGTCGCCAAGCCGGGCTCGGCCGATCGCTGGGGACGGCTCGGGATGCTACTCCTGGCCCACGATCTGTTCGCACCCGCTGGCAACTGCTTCGCCACCGCCGAATCGCTGAATTCGTCGGAGCCGCGATGGCCCTATTTTGAGGGGATCGCCCTGCGCCAGCTCAATCCGGTTGCCGCGGCGAGCAAACTGCGGATCGCCGCCGAGCAATACGGGCCGCGCGTCGTGCCACCTCAGCTTCGTTTGGCCGAACTGCTGATCGAGCTGGAACGGCTGGACGAAGCCGAGTCCCTATTAATGCGAGTTCTGCAGTCCAACGCCGATCAGCCCGACGCCCGTATGGTGCTGGCCCAGATTGACCTGCTTCGAGATCGACCCCAAGCTTGCCTGGACCGTCTTGGGGAGGCACTTCGCAGTGACACTCCGAATCGCAAGGCCCTCCAACTGGCTTCCGAAGCCTCCCGACGACTCGGCGATTTTGCGGCGGCAGATCGGCTACGAGAACAGGCGCAGCGTCGTCCCGACACGCGCTGGGCAGATCCGATCTACGCCGACATCGTGGCAATGCAGATCGGCTTGCGGTCCAAGCTCGCTCGAGCAGATGAACTCTTCTTACAGAACCGAGTCGATGATTCGATTCGACTCATGGAACAAGTCTGTCTCGACTATCCCGATTCGGAATGGGCTCGAATCCTGCTGGCTCGCGGACTGATTCGCGCCCGCCGGCTCGAACGAGGCCGAAGTCCACCTGCGCGAGGCACTTCGGTTGAACTCGCAATCGTTTGAGGCCCATTTCCGGATGGCGGTCGCCTGCCAGGTCGCGGGACGATATGCGGAGGCATGCGATTGGTTCGAGAAAACGATCGAATTACAGCCCAAGTAGCGCGGTGGCGTTCAAGAACCTGGGAGCATGCCGACTGGCCCTGAGTAATTTCGAAGGTGCCGAGACAGCCCTCAAAACGGCGATCCGCGTTCAGCCGAACTATCTTGACGGCCATTTGGAGCTGGTGCAGTTCTATACCCGGCGCGGCGAGTGGGCCTTGGCCCGAGAGACCTTAGCGGCCGCCCAACGCCTGAGCCCAGACGATCCGCGCGTGGCCGAGCTCGCGAGGCGGCTCCAGGCCGTCCCCTCCGGCGGCCCCTGAACCGTGGAGATCGTATGGCTCTTGTTTATTCTTGGAAGGCGTTGAGCCAGGGGGCCGAGGCCCCCTCATCCGGCCTGCGGCCACCTTCTCCCGCGTTGGGGAGAAGGGACATGCGATTGTCACCTCTCCCGAGGCCGGGAGAGGTCGCTCGGGTCCCGCGGGCGGGAGTCGAGCGGGTGAGGGTTCAACATCTCGCAGGGGGCGTGGCCCCCTCATCCGGCCTGCGGCCACCTTCTCCCGCGCTGGGGAGAAGGGACATGCGATTGTCACCTCTCCCGAGGCCGGGAGAGGTCGCTCGGGTCCCGCGGGCGGGAGTCGAGCGGGTGAGGGTTCAACATCTCGCAGGGGACGTGGCCCCCTCATCCGGCCTGCGGCCACCTTCTCCCGCGTTGGGGAGAAGGGACATGCGATTGTCACCTCTCCCGAGGCCGGGAGAGGTCGCTCGGGTCCCGCGGGCGGGAGTCGAGCGGGTGAGGGTTCAACATCTCGCAGGGGACGTGGCCCCCTCATCCGGCCTGCGGCCACCTTCTCCCGCGCTGGGGAAGGGACAGCGATTGCACCTCTCCCGAGGCCGGGAGAGGTCGCTCGGGTCCCGCGGGCGGGATCGAGCGGGTGAGGGTTCAACATCTCGCAGGCGTGCCCCTCATCCGGCCTGCGGCCACCTCGCCGGGGAGAAGGGACATGCGATTGTCACCTCTCCCGAGGCCGGGAGAGGTCGCTCGGGTCCCGCGGGCGGGAGTCGAGCGGGTGAGGGTTCAACATCTCGCAGGGGACGTGGCCCCCTCATCCGGCCTGCGGCCACCTTCTCCCGCGCTGGGGAGAAGGGACATGCGATTGTCACCTCTCCCGAGGCCGGGAGAGGTCGCTCGGGTCCCGCGGGCGGGAGTCGAGCGGGTGAGGGTTCAACATCTCGCAGGGGACGTGGCCCCCTCATCCGGCCTGCGGCCACCTTCTCCCGCGCTGGGGAGAAGGGACATGCGATTGTCACCTCTCCCGAGGCCGGGAGAGGTCGCTCGGGTCCCGCGGGCGGGAGTCGAGCGGGTGAGGGTTCAACATCTCGCAGGGGACGTGGCCCCCTCATCCGGCCTGCGGCCACCTTCTCCCGCGCTGGGGAGAAGGGACATGGGTGCCGCGGCCCTCGTTTCCCTTGGGCAAATCTCCTGCAATTCGCCGTCTCGGCCGTCCCGAGAAACGGTATGATGCGACGTCTTGGAAAATTCGGAAGAATTTGTGAGGCATTGCTTGACTCGACTATTTGTGTCGTTATACTGAGCGAGATCCGCCAAGGCGGGTTAGGCAGGGTGGTTAATTACTGTGGACGTGTCTGATTCTGTAAGGGCAGCTAGTGAAGCGGACCTGTTGACTCGATTAACTTGAGTTGGCACCTGACAATTCGCTCAATTCTGTAAGCCAAAGGCGTGGCTGCCCATTGAAACCGCTCAGGTTTCACGATCTAATTGAATTGAACGCTGTCGTTGCAACCAAGCTAATCGGCTCGCGAGGTTTCCGCTTCGTTGTGAACAACTTTGGGTTCCCTAAGTGCTCGTGGATTGCTCCTTGTGAGGTATGCATAATGAAACTCCGACTGACTTATGTCTTGGCCGCACTCCTGTTCGTGGCAGGGCAAACGGCTGCGGTGTCCGCCGCAATGATCGACATCACCCGCCCGGGAGATCCGATCCAGCTGATTAACGGCTTCAATCAGGGGCCGGACGGCGACGCCGGTCCTCCGCCCGCCGCGGAAGGCGTTGAAAACGCGATCAATGATACGGGCCAGAAGTACCTGAACTTCCTGGACATCAACTCGGGCTTCTCGGTGACGCCGTCGGGTGCAGGCAACAACTTGCCCGTGACCGGCATTCGGTTCTACACCGCGAACGACTCGGAACCCCGTGACCCGGCGAGCTTCCAATTATTCGGCTCGAATGATGGATTGGATGGTCCTTGGACCGTGATCGCTTCGGGCAACTTGGCACTGCCGGCGGACCGCAATGCGGGCGGCGACGCGGTCGTCATTCCGCCCACGGGCAACCCTGCGGCCTTCAGCCAGGAATTGTTGTTCGACAACGGCGACGTTTACACCAACTACGGCGTGATCTTCCCCACGTTGAAGGATGCCGTGGCTGCAAACAGCATGCAAATCGGCGAAGTCGAGCTGCTGGTCGTGCCAGAACCGGCAAGCCTGATGCTGACGCTGGTCGGCCTGCTCGGAGTGGTCGGAGTACTTCGCGCTCGCCGCTAGACGCCGGCGATTTCGCCGATTCCACGATGCAAACGAGAGGAAGTCGCTTCGGCGACTTCCTTTTTTTATTGCACCGTCATCGGCAGCCCTCGTGCTGTGTCACAGCTAAAACTTCGGGCTGGGGATCCGAGCGGCGCAACTGACTCTCGGCCCCACGCTCGAGCTGATGAACGCGGGCGGCTCACATCCAGAGAAATTGGAGATTCTCGGCAATTTAAGACTTGCCTTATGACGACTCGCCAAGCACGATAGATCCCGGTCGGTTAAGACCAATCAGGTGGAACAAATCGGCCGTGTCGTACTTTTCGGACGCTGCGATAAACGCGAGAACGCCAAATTCGAAATCGATCCCAAGAACGTCAATTCCTTCATCGGCGACGCTCGCTGAAGTGTGCCGGTCGAGCAATTGGCGTTTTTTCGTTTTCTGATCTGTTTCTGGAATGTCCCCACTGTAGCTTCGATTCACACCGGGAGAGCTTTATGCAAGTAACACGTGTTTCTTTTTATTGCGCGCTCGTCGCAATGCTTTTCGCCCCAGGCATGGCGCATGCGCAAGTCATCGGCGAAACGTTTCAGACCGAGTTTTTTGAAAACACCGTCATCCCGGGCGAAGTCTCCGTGACTTTGACGGACCACGAGGGGACCGTCATCACCCCGTTTGTCAACCAACCGGTGGCCGGTTTGGTTTCTTACGTGGGCCGTCCGAAGTTTGATGCCCGAACGGGCGGGGCGAACGCGCAGCAAGACGCCGGGCCCGTTAGCATCACCTATGACGATGGCGGAACGATGACCACGGTGAACTACCCGATTGAGCCCTTGGGCACGGCCCCGGGTCCTCAAGTTTTCACCAACACTCCGGGCAGTGGGCCGGCGCTTTCGGGTGACGGCTTCATCCGCGTCGCTGACAATTTCAACAGTCTGACGAACGACATTGCCTGGGATACGGCTTACTCGGGCGCGTTCGATTCGATGACGATGGATTATCAGATTCGTTTGCAGTCCGGCACGGCGGCTAACGACAATGCGGACGGATTCGGCTTCATGTACTTTAATCAGGATCCCGGCGGAAGCTCGGGCGCCGTCTACACGTCCGGCGAGGAGCCAAGCGGCGCGGGGCTGGGTGTCGGATTCGACATCTGGGACAACGGCACAGAAGGCGGCAACTCGGTGTCACTGCACTACAACGGAATGGTCATCGGAAGCGTCGATGTGACGGCCGCCAGCCCGAATCGCGAAGCATTTCTCGAATCTGGCCAGCCGATCTCGGTCAACATCGTCGCTGGCGCTGGCGAGGGCGTCGTCACGCCCCCGGTGTTGCAGCCGATGTCCAGCTTTTCGACATCAGCGACCCGCAGCCCTGCACTCGGTGGACTGATGCCGATGGCGGACGTCGATCCGGGCCCAGGTGTGCATGATGCCTACTATCGCTTGACCGGTGAAGTCAACGACCAAGGCAACTACCTCACTTTTGATGCGGTTCCCGGTGCGGGTTCACGACCCGGCTTCGGGGCTCGTACCGGTGGTGCCAACGAAGCGTCTGACATTGACAACATCAGCGTTTCGTATGAGGTCGGCAAGGTGAATGCCAGCTTTGATTTCCGCATCACCAATGTCGAAGGCGATCCGGCGGATGGAATGTCGTTCGTTTTGGCAAGCACGGCGCTGTACGGTGACACGGGCGTTGTCGATCGACTGACCGACGGCGACGGTGTCGGTTGGGAAGTCGCCGAAGACCCGCGTTTGGCCGGTTCGTTCGGCATGGCCTTCAAGACCTTCGATGCGGATGAGTTGCGGATTCGTTTCGATGGAGCCGACGTCGCCAACATCGCGGCGGACGCCCTGCCCGACTCGTTCCTCGGCGATACGTTCGTTGACGGACAGTGGCACTCGGCGAACATCTCCGTGATGGACATGGGTCCCGACGCGGATATCACGATTTCGCTGGACGATACGGTCGTCTTTTCCGGCCTCGTGGCCGGCGCGGCTGGATTGGCCTTGGTTCCGGAACCCTCGAGCCTGTCACTGCTGGCGATCGGCGTCTTGGGCGGCTTGCGTGTCGTGCGTCGCAATCGACGCAAGGGCTAAAGAGCCCAAGGGCGAAAGCCGAGATACGGCATTCGTCCGAAAGTGAAGTCCCCAAAAAGGCCCGGCCCCCGCAAGGGAAGCCGGGCCTTTTCCTTGTGGCTCGCATTGACGGAAGGGGCATGACACGCGAGGGCGAGGCTCCCGCGCGACGCTCCCTGTTGCGGCAGGATGGTCGAGCGAAGGCGGCTTGAGCTATGATGGAAGCATCGAATCTTCAACCTCCCCAGGAAGCGTGATTGATGCACGGCATCTTTTTCCGACTAAGCCTAGGCCTTCTCGTCGGATGCGCAGCAACGCTCGTGGGCTGCGGTGGTTCCTCCAGCACCACGCGTGACGGATCGTCGGACGTCGAGTCGCCCGAACGACCGCCCGCGGAGAGTGAAGCGAGATCAAACCTGCCCGACGTCTTTCGCGACGTCACGCAGGAACTGGGCATCGACTTTGTGCATCACCCGGTGGATCACGAGCAGCCCTATTTCATGCCACGCAGCGTCGGTTCCGGAGCGGCGTTCTTTGACTTCGACGCCGACGGTCTGCTGGACCTCTACTTCGTTCAAAATGACGGACCCGATTCGGCCCAGACCAATCGTCTGTATCGGCAAACGTCCGAAGGATTTGTCGATGTGACGCAGGACTCGGGCCTGGCTGTCGCGGGGTACGGCATGGGGGTTGCCACGGGCGATATCAACAACGATGGGCGCGTCGATGTCCTGTTGAATGAATACGGGCGAGCCCGCCTACTTCTGAATCAGACCACGGGGAACGATCCGCAGTTCAAGGACATCACCGAGTCAGCCGGGCTGAACAACGAAATGTGGGGCACGTCGACCTGTTTTTTTGACTACGATCGCGACGGTTGGCTGGACATGATCTTGGTCAACTACGTCAATTACGATCCGTCGCGATGGTGCTCTCGGGGCGGTGGACGGCAGGATTTCTGCGGTCCCGATGCGTTCCCCGGCCGCGTGACGAAGTTGTTTCATAATCGCGGCCACGCCGACGACGTGGCGTTCGAAGATGTCACCATCTCCGCCGGTTTTGGCGCCCGGCCCGGGCCGGGCCTAGGCGTGTTTTGCGCCGACTTCGATGGCGATCGCTGGCCGGACGTCTTCATTGCGAATGACGGCAAACCGAATCATCTTTGGATCAACCAGCGGGACGGAACCTTTCGGGAGGAGGCAATCACACGCGGTCTCGGCTTTAACAGCATGGGTAAGACCGAGGCCGATATGGGGATCGCGATTGGCGACGTGGACAGTGACGGATTGTTCGACGTGTTCGTAACCCATTTGTCGGACGAAACGCATACGCTTTGGAGTCAGGGTCCGAGGGGTGTGTTTCTGGATCGTACGGCGACCTCGGGGTTGACGGCGACGAAATGGCGCGGCACCGGGTTCGGCACGGTCATGGGCGACATCGACAATGACGGCGATCTGGATCTGGTCATCGGCAACGGACGCGTCGTTCGCGAAACCGGTCCTTTGCCGGAACCAACCCCCGGCCTGGACAAATTCTGGTGGCCCTACGCACAGCGAGATCAAATCCTCTTCAATCAGGGCGGGACCTTCGTCGACGGATCGCTCTCGAATCCCGCCTTTGCGGTTTGGCCGCGGTCTCGCGCGGCGTGGCGTGCGCCGATTTCAACAATGACGGGCGACTGGACCTCTTGGTCGCTCATATCGCGGGCCCGCCCTCGCTGCTTGAGAACATCACCGAGCCGACGGGGCGCTGGTTGCTCGTGCGGGCAATCGATCCCGATTTGAAGCGAGACGCGTACGGTGCGGAGATTTACGTGGAGGCAGGTGCTCATCGCCTCATGCGTTGGATCAATCCCGGCTATAGCTATCTCAGCAGCAACGATCCGAGGGCCCATTTCGGACTGCCGGCCGACGTCGACTCGATCGATCGCATCCGCGTGATCTGGCCCGACGGCAGTGAGGAGACCTTTCCCGGCGGATCCCTTGGACGTGAAGTGACGCTCCGACGCGGAGAGGGAACGGCGGCACCGCAGGCGGCCGACGGGACGGAAGGATGATTCGACGATGAGCCGAACACGAGCCGCCAAGCGCACTCGCGGTCCCGATCGCCGCCTCGCCGAGACTGCCGGGCCGTCACGCTGGGTCTGGGGCGGCGTGGCCCTGGGTCTCGTGGCGACGCTGGCCTTGGTCATCTGGATCCGCTCGGGGACCAATGGCTTGGCGAGACGGGCACCGAGCGAAGCTTCACCTCATGCAGTCGAGCCGATCGCCGTTCCGACGATTGATACCGAAGACGTCGACCACGAAGTGTTGCAACGAATCGAACGTGATCGCCAGGCGATCCTGAACGATCCTGAATCCGCGGCCGCCTGGGGGACGCTGGGCATGACGCTGTTTGCCCACGAGTTCGCGTATCAGGCTGGGATTTGCTTTGAGCAGGCCGGAAAACTGGCCCCGCAAGACGCCCGCTGGCCCTATCTGCGCGGGCGGACGATGTTGAAGAGCGATCCCACTGGTGCCGTCCCTTTTTTCGAGCGAGCCGTCGCGATCGCGGGAAACACACCGCCGGCCATTCGCCTGACGCTGGTTGACGTCTTGCTTGAGCTCTCTCGCTTGGACGAAGCGGACCAACATCTGGCAGCCATGATCTCCGAGCGAAGTGGCGATCCGCGGGCCCGATTCGCACAGGCCCGGCTTGCGTCGCTGCGGGGTGACTATCAAGGCTGTCTGAGTCAGCTGCGGGAGCTGCTTCCTTATTTTCAGGGGCAAACCAAGTATCAGAATCGTTTACAACCGCTGCTGATAATGATGGCCGAATCGCTCCGGCGCTTGGGGCAGGAGGAATCGGCCGAGAAAGTTCGGCAGCAGGCGATGGCTCAGGGAGAACCCAGCTGGCCGGACCCGTTTCAAGACGCCGTGGACGATCGCAAGACGGGACTGAAAACCTACCTGGTTCAAGCGGACCTGATGTACGGCCGCAACCAGTTCGACCAGTCCATCGAATTGCTCAAGCCGACCGTCCAGTCGTATCCCGATTCGATCTGGGCCAAGATCCTGCTGGCGCGGGCCCTGATCCGTACCGGTGCCCCGGATTCCGATCGACCCGACCGCGAGTTGCGGCTGCAAGAAGCGGTTGAATTGCTGGAGGACGTGCTTCAGCGCGACGCGAATTCGGTGGAAGCCATGTTCCGCTTGGGTGTGGCCAAGGAGTATCAAGGCAAGGTCCAAGAGTCGATCGGCCTGTATCGCCAGGCCGTTCAGGTCAAACCCGACTTCACGATGGCCCACTTCAATCTCGCTAGCGCCCTGTATCGTGAGGGAGACGTCGACGGGGCGATTCAGGCCTTGCAAGACGTCGTTCGCTCGCAGCCGGAGTTCGTGGAAGGCCGCTCGAGGTTGGGCGTCCTGCTACTCCAGCGGCGGCGGTTCCAAGAGGCCGAGCAGCAACTGGACGCCGCCGTGCAACTTCGTCCCGATGACGCCCGCCTGCGTCAATACCTCGGCCAAGCCCGCCGGGGGCTGACGCCTTAAGCGAATCGGGAGCGTCGTCTCTCGCCTTGCCAGTGCGACGCGAAACCTTCGGCTGTCCGCCGACAGAATCCGAAAACTTGCTGCGATCGGAGCCCTGGGTTAGGATCGGGATAGCGCCGTTTCAAGATCAGGAACAGAGCCCCGGGAGGGGTGGCGGCCAAGTTGACTTGTTTCCCCGATGGGCCCGTTCGGCTGGGGGGGCATGCCGACGGATCGCCCTTGCGGATTCTGAAACGGCTTTTCAGCCAACCAACTTATCTCGAACTCCCGGTTCAGGTGTCGGCGTTCGCCGATCGAGGTTCAGCTGCCAGCGACGCTCAGCGTGCGTTTGCGGTGCGCGATCGCGATGTGAGCGCTGGCCCGGGAAGGCTCCCTTGCGTTGGGACTCAGGAGAGGCGAATGCGACGGCGTGGCGGAAGACTAGGAAAGACGTTTTTCGGTCGCGGAGATCGGAGCCGCAGCGAACTGACCGCAAGGCGGCGCGGCCGGCTCGGACGCAGGGTCTCGTCGGTCGAGGCGTTGGAGCCGCGGTCGTTGCTCGCGGCCGACCTGCTGATCTCGGAGTTTCTGGCCGACAATGAATCGGGACTCAAGGACGAAGACGGCGATACTTCGGACTGGATCGAGCTGTACAACCGGGGTGCCGAACCCGTCGATCTCGATGGCTGGCATCTCACCGACGACTCGGACGATCTGGACAAGTGGGAATTTCCCTCGCGCGTTTTGACGCCCGGTCAGTCGCTGATCGTGTTCGCATCCAACAAGGACCGCGACGGCCAGGAGGGACCGCTGCACACCAACTTTGGCCTGAGTGCCAACGGCGAGTACCTGGCGCTTGTCTCGCCTGATGGTTCGACGGTGGTGGACGAGTATGACCCGTACCCGCCGCAGTACGCCGACGTTTCGTACGGGCCGGAGCAGTCCGAGCAAATGACAACGCTGGTTTCCGCCACGACGCCCAGTCGCCTCCGACTGCCCGGCTCGGTGGCCGAAGACATACCGACGGAGACCTGGACGGCGGCGGACTATGACGATGCGAGCTGGCGATCGGTCCCGGCCGCGATCGGCTACGACGCGATTGCCGCAGATGGTGACTTCGCGGCCTTGATCGCGCCGGGCGGATCGATTCCCGAAATGCAAGGACAAACGGCGTCGGCATACCTGCGCAGCGATTTCGAGATTAACGGGGAACTGCCGGCACTCGACGAGCTGAACCTCAACCTGAATTTCGACGACGGATTCGTCGCCTTCTTGAACGGGGTGCCCGTTGCCAGCCGGAATGCTCCCGAAACCCTCGCCTGGAATTCGACGGCGACGGCTGAGCACGGGGGCGTCACCGCGGCGTTGCAGTACCCGAATTTCTCGGATCCCGACGCGCAGGCCGACTTCAATCTGGTCGGGGACGCCAGTTGGACGGCCGGGCGTCTCCAGCTGACACCGAGCACCGTGGATCAGACGGGAGCGGCCTGGCTGCGCGAGCCGTTGACATTCGGCCCCGACTACACCTTCTCCGCCGCATTCGTCATCAACGCTCATACCCCCGGCGGCACCTCCGACAGTGACGGACGGGGTGGCCACGGGATGACATTCGTACTGCAGAACGGCGGCGCGAACGTCTTGGGTGGGCCAGCCGGCCAACTCGGCCTCGATTCGACGGGCACGTCCTTTGTCGCGGTTGAATTCGATACGTTTGAATCCGGCTCGTTCGATCCGAATAATGACTTACCCAGCCATGTGGGTATCGATACCAGTCGTGACGGGAACGTGGCTCGAGCGGCCGTGCCGCGATTCAACGGCCACGTCGCGATCCCGGCTCAGCCTGGTCCGGGCGTCGACCTGCGCTATGCGTGGATCGACTTCAACGGGTCGACCAACCAAATGGCGGTCTACTTTGCCGAGACGGACGTGCGGCCCGCCGAGCCGACGCTCACGGCGACGGTCGATCTGGCCGACCTGTTCGGCGGCGTCCCAGAACTGACCGTGGGCTTCACCGCGGCCACGGGAACGGCCTACAACGCCCAGGACGTGCGTCGGTTCGAGTTCACCAGTGGAGCCGGCCAGCTGGGCCTCTCGGCCACGCCCTTCAACCTCAAGCCGCATCAGTCGCTCTTGCGTTTGGGTGGCAACGTACTCGCCATCCACGGACTGAACGTGTCCGCCGATGACGCAGACTTCCTGGTTCGTCCCGAGCTGGTGGGAGTGACGCGCCAGGTCGGCGAGGCGAAGTACTTCAGTCCGCCGACGCCGGGGGAGTTGAACGGGCCCGGCGAAGAGGCGCCGACCGGCGCCGTTCGCTATTCCAGGACAACTCAAACGTTCGTCTCGCCATTCCAACTGGAACTGATCCCACCCAAACCGAATGCGGTGATCCGGTACACGACCAACGGCGCGATTCCCGACGAAACGTCGATCCTGTACACCGGGCCGCTGCAGATCAGCACGACGACGCGCATCCGAGCTCGTGCCTTCGAGACGGGTCGGGGGCCGGGTCCGGTCCAGAGTGAAAGCTTCATCGCGATCGATTCTTCGCTGGCGAGCTTCGAGTCGGGGCAACCGTTCGACTCGAATCTGCCCTTGATGATCTTCGAGTCGTTTGGGCGGAACGTCGAGTCGTCCAACCGGCTGATGGTTCCGGTGTCGGGAGTTTTTATCGATCCGGGCGAGGACGGGCGGTCGAGCATCTTGGACCTGGGCGAGTTTGCCGGCCGCGGAGGCATGCGGATCCGTGGGCAAACGTCCGAAGGATTCGCCAAGAAACAATTCGCGCTGGAGTTGTGGGACGAATTCAACAGCGATACCCAGCCGCTCGAGGCGGATCGAGTGGCGGACAAATCGGCCTCGTTCTTTGGCTTACCTTCCGAGTCGGATTGGGTCCTGAATGGACCTTACTCGGACAAGACCCAGCTGAATAACTACCTGACCTTCTTGTGGAGCAACAAAGCCGGAACCTACGCCCCGCGAGCGAGATTGGTCGAAGTCTTCTTGAATCAGAACGGCGGCAAACTGAATTATTCGCAGGACTACCGGGGCACCTACGTCTTGCTTGAGAAGATCAAACGCGACGACGATCGCGTCGACATTGCCCCGCTCACTCCCGACGACAACGCCTATCCCGCGATTTCCGGTGGCTACATCTGGAAGAAAGACAAGGCCGGCGCGGAAGACGTGCCGTTTACGACCAGCCGCGGGCAGGAACTGCGGATGGTCGAACCGGACGACAGCGAGATTACGGCCCCGCAAAAGAACTGGCTGCGTGATTACATCAATCAGTTCGAGACGGCGCTTTACGGACCGAACTTCGCCGACCCCGCCGAAGGGTATCAGAAATTCATCGATGTCGGCTCCTGGGTCGATACGTGGCTGCTGGTCGAAATGACCAAAAACATCGATGGATTCCGGCTCAGCACGTATTATCACAAGGACCGCGAGGGCAAGATCCAACAGGGACCGGCCTGGGACTACAACTTGTCACTCGGCAACGGCAACTACCTGAACGGGGCCTACCCGGAGGGTTGGTACCACAACGGGATCGGGGCGAATGACTATCCCTACTGGGACCGCTTGTTTGAGGACCCCAATTTCGCGCAGCGCGTAGTCGACCGTTGGCACGAACTGCGGTCCACCGTCTGGAGCACGGAAAATCTGCTGGCCGATATCGATCAAGCGGTCGAGTTGCTGTCCGACGGAAATCCGCGGCTCGAGAATCCGACGGTTGCGGAAGGCTCGAATCCCATCTCGCGCAACTTCGACAAGTGGGGCACGCTCAACAGCTATCTGTGGCCCAACTGCTTCTTCGGACAGGGATCCTGTCCAAGTTCGCCGCTCCCGAACGGGGCGCGGCCTTCGAAGTACGCGGACTATATCTTCATCATGAAGGACTTTATCGAGCGGCGCACGGCGTGGATCGACACGCAATTCCCACGAGGTCCCGAATTGACACCGTCGGGTGGCCTGATCGACGCAGGCACGACGGTGTCGATCGACGTGCCCGCCGGATGGCAGGGACTGTACACCCTCGATGGGACCGACCCCCGCGCACCGATTGCCGTTGGCAACGAAGAACTCCTGCTGGCCTCGCGGACGGCCGCGCAGATCCTGGTTCCCGAAAGCAACTCGCTGATCAATGCTTGCGCCGGAAGTACGCTCGCCAACCCCACGGCCTGTTTCATCAACCCGGCTTACGTGGGAGGCACGCACGGCGAGTCCTGGATCCAAGGACCGCTCGGTGTCGGTTACGAACGCTCGTC
This sequence comes from uncultured Planctomycetales bacterium, assembly GCA_963826795.1. Lineage (GTDB taxonomy): Bacteria > Planctomycetota > Planctomycetia > Pirellulales > Pirellulaceae > CAWGYT01. The sequence continues at coordinate 90,692 of CAWGYT010000012.1, forward strand.
CGGTTACGATCCCTTTATCGGAACCGACGTCGAAGCTCAGATGTACGACGCCAATACCTCGGTTTACGTGCGGATTCCGTTTCAAGTCACAGCCAGCCAATTGAACTCGGCGGACGGACTGCAAATGCGCGTCCGGTATGACGACGGATTCGTCGCCTACCTGTGGTCCGACAGGCTCAATCGACCCGTCGAGATGGCGCGGGATCATGCGCCGGGCAACTCGCAAGCCAGCCCCATCGACATCCTGTCGTTCGACGCGGCCGCCTCGGCCAGCAATGCGGATTCGGCGGCGGTGAACTGGGCGCCGTTTGACGTGAGCCACGTGCTGCCCGACTTGCGGGTCGGGACCAACTACCTGATCGTCCAGGGACTGAACGTCTCGCCGACCAGTAGCGACTTTCTGTTCGACGTCGAACTCGCCGGAACACGCGCCTCTTTGACGTTGCCCGAGGGCGTGTTCGAGTACGAGGGCCCGATTCCGATCGATCACAATACGCAGCTCACGGCCCGGCTGCTGCGCGTCTCCAATCAGACTTGGTCCGGCGCCAGCGCGGCGCTCTACGTCACCTCCACGCCTCGCGTCGCGATCAGCGAGGTGAATTATCACCCCGGCGACCCCAGTTTCGACGAGCTGACGCAGGTCCCGACGCTGGATCAGGACGATTTTGAATTCGTCGAATTGCTGAACGTCGGCAACGACCCGGCCTATCTGGTCGGTTCCTCGTTCGATTCGGGGGTCGAATTCAGCTTTGATTCGCAAACGCTCGAGCCAGGCGAATATGCCGTCGTCGTCAAGAACGAAGCCGCGTTTCGCCTGCGCTACGGCCAGGACGCTCGGATCCTGGGACAATTCGAGGGCGCTCTGAATAACGGCGGCGAGCTGCTGCGACTGGTCGACGGTGTAGGCCGCGAGATTGCTGCGGTCGAGTACGGCGACGGCTCGCTTTGGCCGGAAGCCGCCGACGGCGTCGGCGCCACTTTGGTCATGAACGACCCGTTCCAGACGCCCCCGGAACGATTCAACAAATACTACAGCTGGCGGAGCAGCACGGAAGTGAATGGCTCACCGGGCCGCGCGGGTCTGGCGGCAGTCCCGGTCGTGATCAACGAGGTACTAAGCAATACGGATTTGGTGGGCGGCCTGACCGACTCGATTGAACTGCACAATGTCAGCGGCACGTTGGTCGACCTGAGTGGTTGGTACGTCAGCGACTCGCGCAATCAGTTGCTCAAGTACCGAATCCCCAATGGCACGATTCTACCACCGGGCGGTTATCTGGTCCTGGACGAATCGGACTTCAACCCCACGCCGGAAATGCCCGCCGACCATCACTTTTCACTGAATGGAACGCTCGGTGACGATGTATGGGTCGTCCAGGTGGACGGCGACGGCGCGGTGAACCGATTCGTCGATCATGTCGACTTCGGTCCCACAGACAGCGACAAGTCGCTCGGCCGGATCCCCGACGGGAGCGGCTTCTTGACCGCTCTGCTGCGCCCCACACTGGGCCGGGTCAACGAGAGCCCCCGTGTGGGTCCGGTGCTGTTGACGGAGGTGATGTACCAGCCCGGCATCCCGTCCGCGGCGGCGATCGCGCTGGACCCGACAATCGCAAGCGGTGACCTCGAGTTCCTGGAGATCACCAATTCGGCAACGGTCCCGCTCGATCTGACCAACTGGCGGCTCCGCGGCGGAGTCGACTTTGAGTTTCCGAGCGGACGGAGTTTGGCCGCCGGCCAGTCACTCCTGATCGTGCCGTTCAATCCGGGCAATCCGCTCAACGCCAGCCGGCTGGCGGCGTTCCGGGCGCACTATGGCGTGTCAGAGCTTGTGCCGATCGTGGGTGGCTACACGGGGCAGCTTAGCAGCAATGGCGAACGCATTTCGCTCGAGCGGCCGGGGCCGCCTGACCCCGACGAGCCGGCGATTATTCCGCGGATTGTCCAGGACGAAGTGGTCTACGACAACCTCGCGCCATGGCCGGTCTCCGCGGCCGGCAGCGGCGACTCGTTGCAGCGATCGGGACGCCAGGCCTATGGCAACGCACCGCAGTCCTGGGTGGGAGCCACACCAACCGCCGGCTCTTTCGATCCCGGCGACTCAATTCCCGGGGACTTCAACGGCGATGGCAAAGTCGACGTCGCCGATCTGAATCTGTTCTGTGCTGGCTTTCAAGCCAATCCGCCCGACCCCAAATTCGATTTGACCGGAGATGGGACGGTGGACGAATCCGATCGCGATCGCATGGTCCGCGACATCCTGGGAACCGATTACGGCGATGCCGATCTGGATGGCCGATTCGATTCCACCGATCTGGTGGTCGTTTTCCAGGCAGGCCAGTACGAAGACGGCATCGCGGGCAACTCGATGTGGGGGACGGGCGACTGGAATTGCGACGGCGACTTCGACACGTCGGACCTGGTTCTGGCGTTCCAGACCGGGGCGTACGATTCCCCGGCGGCTCGAGCCAGTTGGCCGACCGCGGTGGCCGGCCGGGCCGCAGCGGACGCCACGGACATCGCGCTGGCCGTCCAAGGGAGCGAATCCGCCACGGGCTCGTCCAGGACCCGCGAAGACACGCTCCGAGCGGAACACCACGTCTGCGATTGGGGAGCGACGGAGCACTCGCCCCGCACCCGACTCGTGATCCAGCGAGTGGACTCGTTGTTCGCTGCGCTCGACGAGCGCGAGTTACGAGGCCTGCCCACCGACAACCAGGACGTCGATCGCGGTGAGGGGGACGAGGACGCGAACCCGTGGGATTGAGCCCGTCGCCGACTCAATGCGGGTAGGGCCAGGGACCTTGCGTGAACAGGCCTCCATCGACGTAGATCGTTTGGCCTGTGACAAACGAGGCCTTCGAGCTGGCGAGGAAGGCCACGACCTCGGCCACGTCGGTCACGTTGCCGACCCGGCGGAGAGGCGTAATCGGAGCCCAGGTACCGGCGTAGTCGGGCGATTCGAGCTGCGTTCGCTCGATTTCGATGGCCCCAGGTGCGACACAGTTCACGCGGATTCCGAGCGGCCCGAGTTCGACGGCAGCGACTCGGGTCAGACGCTCAATCCCACCCTTGCTGGCGCCGTAGTCCACCAGATTCGGAAAGGGACGCTTGTTGGCGCCGGAACCAATATTGATGACCCCGCCACCTTGGGACTGCATCCGGCGTGCGGCCTGCTGGGTGCATAAAAATGCGCCCTTCAGATTGGTGCGCAGCGTGCGGTCCCAATCGGCCTCGGTCAGTTCCAGCAGGGGAGCCCAGGTCTGAACGCCCGCATTGTTAACGAGCAGATCAATCCGGCCCGCCTGTTGGTCCAACTCGGCGAACATCTGCTCGACTTCGGCCGCTTGCCCGACGTCGGCAGCAACCAGCCAAGCGACGCGTCCGAGCTGTCGGATGGCCGCAGCCGTCTCCTCAGCGCCCGCTCGATCCGAGCGATAGTTGATCGCCACATTCCAGCCGTCGGCGGCCAATCCCAGCGCGATCCCGCGGCCGATTCCCTTGCTGGCCCCCGTGACGAGGGCAACGCTCGACTCCGACATGCGTGACTCCCTTTGATCGAATACTCAGACGACCACTTCCCCGCCCCGCAGCAACACTTGCCGGTCAGCTCGCCCCGCCGCGTGCGAATCGTGGGTCACCAGCAGCACACTTCCGCCTCGATCACGAAAGGCCTCGAACTGAGCCAGGACGACGTTGGCGTTTTCGCGATCCAGGTTCCCCGTGGGCTCGTCGGCCAGCAGCAGTTTCGGCTGATTGAGCAAGGCCCGAGCCAACGCGACTCGCTGCCGCTCGCCCGTTGAAAGTTGAGCGGGCCGGTGGTGCCGCCGCTCGGACAGGCCCAGCTGAGCGATCAGCTCGTCGGCCCGAGCGCGCACCCCCTGCGTGGACTCGGCCGGTAACCCCAGCCGCGCCGCGAGCACGTTGTCCACGACCGACAAATAAGGCACGAGATAAAACTGCTGGAAAACAAACCCTAACGTCGCCGCACGAAACTGGGCGCGACGATTGGCGGTGAGTTCATACAGCGACGTTTGCTCGATCTGGACTTGCCCGCTTTCGGGCTTGAGCAGACCGCCCAGGACCAGCAACAGGGTCGATTTCCCGCATCCGCTGGGTCCGCAGACGGCGACGAATTCGCCCGAAGCGAGCTCCAGGGAGACCGAGCGGAGCGCGGCCACCGTAGCGCCGGACGTGCGGTAAGTCTTCGAAACTTGGGATAAGACCGCCAGCATGGGATGGATTCCACCTCTCGTCTTCACATCGATCGTCAACTTGGGTGCCGCACGCCTAATCACTGGCCAGGACATTGGCCGGATCTTGGCCGGCCGCCAACACGGCTGGAACCCAGCTGGCGAGAATCGTCAGGGCGGGGGTCAAGACGACCAGGGTGAGGGCGATCTGCGGCGAAAAGAGTTCCCACACCGACAACGCGGGGCCACCCTCCGCCGCCTCACGCTCAAACTGGCCCGTCAGCAGACAGCCCAAGGCGATCCCCAGGATGGCGCCCAGGAGGCCCACCAGCAGGGCCTTCGTCAAGAAGAGCCGGAGGATCGACCCGGTCGGCGTCCCGAGCGCTCGCAAGATGCCGATCTCGCCGCGCCGCTCGCGCACATTGGCCAGTGCCAACATGCCGATCAACAGGGCCCCGGCCACCGTCAACAGGAACACCTGAACGGTCGCGCGCTGCTGCATCCGAGCCACGGACGCTTCGCCCTCCTTGCGAACCGTCTCCCGTGCTTCGGCTCGAGCGATCGCTTGCGTCGCCAGTTCGATCACTTGCACGTCGGCGCCAAGAACTTGGGCGATCTCTTGACGGATCTCGGCCAAGCGATCGATCGACGAACAATTGCACTCCAAAGCCTGAATCAGATTGATCTGGTTCGGCAGATTCAGGATCTGCTGCGCGAGCGTCAGATCCATCCAGACAGTGATGTCGTCCTTCGACCCGCGCGGGATAGACCTGATTGATGCGAAGCGTGTGCCCGGCAAAAGCCACTTCCTGCCCCGGGACGAGCCCGAGTTGTTCGGAAAGAACGCTTCCCACGTTGATCGAACCGGCCGGTACCGCCTCTTCCAAAGGCTGCTTGGGATTCGACACGTGCGTCAACGGCACGACTCCGCTGACGCCCATCAGCACGACCTGTCGCTGATACTCGGGCCATTCCAATTTGCGGATCAAGGCCGGGCGAAGATGCCGCACCGACTGAACGATCGGACTGTCCGCCAACCGCTGCACAAATTCGTAGGGCATTGTTTTCTCGGCGAAATCGTTCGCGTGAAAATCGCTCAGGTTCTGGTTGGCGGGCAGGACGTTGATGTTAAAGCCCATCGCTTTCGTGATCTTGCGGATCTCGTCGTCCAACGCCGCAACCCGCTGCTGGGTCCTCAACTGCTGAGCCTGAATCAGGGCCAGCGAACTGACGGCGTACCCGACCGCGACCATGATCGCCAGCAAGCCGATCGCAAAATTCAGCTTACGGTGCCAGATTTCCATGCAGACCAAACGCAAGACACTCATCGCGATTGAACCTTTGCAAGAACGTGTCCGCCGTGATGCGTCCGGGGAGGGTGACTTGGCGACGGGAGACGCGTGAACCCGGGGCCTCGCCCTTCCGGTTCGCCTTCGTCGCCCTTCCGGATCTTGGGCCCTGGTTAAAACGTCAGGCGCCGCGTTGTAGCCAGAACGTCCCGACCGTCAACAGGACGACGGCCAGGGCGATGCCGCCCACGACGCCGTAGAGCAATTGGCGTTCGAAGCCGCCCGATTCCCGCGGCACGCCGTCCGCAATGTCCTCGTCCAGGTCGACTTCGACAGACGCGTTGGTCGCGGAGTGTGGTTCGGATCCAGTTGGGGTGGCTCGGCTTGCGTCGCGAGCGGTCTGAGCCGGGCCGCGAGCCGAACTGGCGGCCGTGTCGGCCTCTTCCCGAACGGGCCCAGTGGCGGCCCCGGTGGGCGATCCCTCCGGCGCCGCCGAGCCGTCCGGCGAAGCCTGAACCGCCGAGTCCGGCGGCGCGGACGCAGGCGGCGTCTTGGCCGAGGGAAATGAGGCCATCTCCAGGCCACCAATTCCGGTCAGCTCGGGAAGCACCAGGTCCGGCATCGCGCTACCCTGGATGTTGGCATCCCAGGCGACGGCCATCAGCATGTCGACACCCGGGTTTTCTTGTTTGACCTGACAGGAACAGGCCGCACACAGGAACTGACAGTTTTCCTCGATCAGATCGGGATTGATCCCGTCGCCGACCAAGGCGAAATAGGTCCGTCCGCGGCCATAGATCGGCACGGCGATTGGCTTTTGGAATTCCCGCAAGTCCGCTTCGCTACCGCGCAGCAGCGACGCGAAGGCCTGCTCGGTCGGATCACTGCTGGCCAGCCTGAGGGCCGAAAATTCAACTCGCAGTTGGATCTCGACATCGGCCCGAAATTCATCGTCGGACTCGATCAATTCACGAGCGGGCAGCTGAACCGTATCGGCCGAGCGTGTCAGTTCCGCCTGCAGTCGCTCCCAGGCCGCCTGGTCCGCCGCGGCATCGCCACTTTCCAGCAGGACCCAAACGGCGGACTGTCCGTCCAAGAGGCGGCGTGCAACCTCCTGCCGCAGCGGCGAATCGATCAACTGCTCGACATGCTCGGCCGACAAGGGCACGTCCCACGCCGTGCGATCCCAGACGTGCGGGTACAGCACGACCATTCGTGGCGAGCCCGCCGCCGTCGATTCGAGCTTCGCCGACAGCTGCTCGATGGCCCAGACGGGCGCTCGCGGGCCGCGGATCTCGTCTTCCAACAACTTTGCCAGATCGCGCTGTTCCAAGTCCAGCGAATAGACTTGCGAGTTGGCCGGACGTTCGGCGTCCATTCCCGCGTTCTCAAGTTGGATCACGAGTTGTTGCTGTTGTTCCGTGAGAGGCCCTCGCGAGACCACCAGGATTTGATACGGGTCGGGACGCCAGTTTTCCAAGGCGTAGCGAAACACCGGAATGTTGCAGCCCCAAGTCGCCTCGGCGCTGGCGAGCAACGAAGCGAGCGTCACAACCAACCACGGTAACGCGTGTTTGCCGTTTCCAAGCATTCGTCAACTCCCCGGTGTGAATTCGCAAAAACCGACCCGGCGGCAAGGCGTGCCCCGCCCCCCAAGGTTCCGCGCGATTCGACGCGCAAATCCTAGCCCAGCGTCCGCGACGAGCCGCGGAAGGGAGGCACGCTAATATCTCGGTTTTAACCCGCCCGCAGGTCGACGGGAAGCGCCCTCCCGTCAAACCGCGGCGGAAGAGCACGCCACGCGGTCCCGATCGCGGTGGACCTCGGCGACCCGCCGTTCCACCTCGGTACTTGCCAGTTGCCACGCGGGTCATCAAGATCAAGCGATCTGCGTTGGGAAAAGGGGTCAGGTCCCAAAAGCCGGAACGGCCCTTCGGGTGCTTCGCACTTTTGGGACCTGACCCCTTTTCCCAACGCCGGAACGGCCCTTCGGGTGCTTCGCACGCTTGGGACCTGACCCCTTTTCCCATCGCTTCCAGCCCGCTTTGGAATTTCGATCCCATGGACAAGGTCAGATGGGGCGTGCTCGGCACGGCCAAGATCGCGACGAACCACGTGATCCCCGCCCTGCTGTCCAGTCCGCTTTCCGACGTCGTTGCCGTTGCGTCGCGCAGCGTTAAGAAGGCCCGAAAAACAGCCAAGCGTTTTGGCTTGCCGCGGTCGTATGGCACGTATGACGAGTTACTGGCCGACCCGGAAGTTGACGCTGTCTACAATCCTCTTCCGAACCATCTTCACGTCGCATGGACGCTGAAGGCCCTGCAGGCCGGCAAACATGTGCTCTGCGAAAAGCCGCTCGGGCTTTCGACGGCGGAAGGACAGACGCTTGCACTCGCGGCCGACGCCTGCCCGCAACTGAAGGTGATGGAGGCGTTTATGTACCGGCACCATCCGCAGTGGCAACGGGCACGCCAATGGGTGCACTCGGGCAAATTGGGGACGCTGCGGACGATTCAGTCCTTCTTCTCGTATTTCAACGTCGACCCCAACAACATTCGCAACCAGGCCGAGTTGGGCGGAGGCGGGTTAATGGACATTGGGTGCTACAACATTTCGATCTCGCGGTTCATTTTCGGCGCCGAACCTCAACGCGTCGTCGCCACGCTGGACCGCGATCCGAACTTTGGCGTCGATCGACTGGTCAGCGCGCTGCTCGAGTTTCCTAGCGGCACCTCAACGTTTACCTGCTCCACTCAACTCTCGCCGTACCAACGCGTGAACCTATTTGGAACCGAAGCTCGACTCGAAATCGAGATTCCCTTCAATGCCCCACCCGATCGCGGTTGCCGCATGTGGCTCCAAACTCTGGGGCACGTCCAAGAAATCACGACCGAAGCTTGCGATCAATATCGTGCCCAAGCCGATGCCCTCTCGCGGGCGATCCTGGACGAAGGCCCGGTGCCGGTCCCGCTGAGCGATGCCGTAGGCAACCTGCGGGTCATCGAGGCGCTGCGGCGTAGCGCCGAACAGCGGACCTGGGTTGAGCTGCCTGAGTCAATCGCTGGCGGCGCTAGTCGCCGGCGGCGCGTGTGACCAGGGAGACAAAGACATCCGCCACCGTCAGTTCGCTGATCCAGCGCACCGACCCGTCGGCGTAAACGCCATTGAGCCCGCCGGGATGGAATCCAAACGGCTGCGAATTGTTGTGGCAGTTCACCAGTTGTTGCTGTCGACAGACATCATTGATGGTCATCCAGATCGTGGGACTGGCCCAGCGAAAGCGCGTGATGTGACAGTCCGCGGGGCGGCCGTCCCGATAGCAGAGCGGCTTGCCGGCATTCTCGAACAACAACAGCGTCCGCGACATGCCATCGCGCAGCATCGCGCGGCCGCACGGCTCGCCGATCGCGCCGACCACGCCGGTAGTCGATCTGGTCGAGGGCCAACAATCCCTCCCAGACACGCTGACCGGCACCGTATCCGGGTGCTCCCTGTTGACTGCGGTCTCGAATCAGGCCTTGCTGCACGAGATGTCCCAGCCCCGAACCGAGCGCCGGATCGATACGAATCGCGGTCGTATAGTCCGTGACATGCTTCCCGGTCCGGCCATCGGGGGCGGCCGGACAGAGGAAGATCCCCGCCAGATCCTGGTGAGTCCAGCGATCATTGCGAGGATCGTTCCAGTCCCGGGAAAGGTCGAGGGTCGCCGCGAGCGTGACTTCGTCGCAATAAGGCAGCAGATACGTGAAGAGGCTGTGTCGAGCCGGCAGATCGAACCCCCGCGGGTGTTCGCCGATCCTCCAGGTCGCGGCCGGCGGCAGACGCTGCCTCGCGGCCAGAAAGGCATGCACCGCCTGCCCCCACCCGCGCAGATTCTGCTGACAAACGAGCTGACTCGAGGCTCGACGGGACACCGCTAGGGCCGGCAGCAAGAGCGCCAACAACAGCGCGAGGATCGCCAGGACGACGAGCAATTCGGCGAACGTCCAGCCGTCACGCGCCGGCGCGTCCCCAGCGACGCTCGTCGGCGCGGTGACGTGCCGACGCCGGATGACAGGCCGGTCGCCGAGAGGCCCGTCGCTGAGAGGCCCGGCGCGGCGCAGAGATGCCGGTCGCGGGGATGCCGAACGCACGTCGCGTTTGAATCTCGTTCCCAAGTTCGCATCATGATCTTGGGGTTGTGACCGATCGCGACTCGCGACGTCAAGCAAAGTGGCAGGCGACGTCGAATTTCAGGCGAACGAATGAGCGGTGCGGGGCTGAAACGAGCGGCCGGTCGGACCGACGTTGCCGCGAAGCACCCGGGGGCGTCCCCGAAACGAATCCGAAGCGGATCCGACGAAAGGCCCTACGAATCGAACTTCAGCGAGATCCGGCGGCCTTCTTGCACGCTTCGTTCGGCATCAAACACGATCGACAGCGCCCGGTACGCATCTTCCAGCTCGTTCGTGCGGCGTACCAGGCTGGTCACGGCGCGATAAAACAGTGCGAGCAGCTGCTCGCCGACCGGGCGTTCCGTTTCCAAGGATTCCATGTGTCGCCCGGCTTGGTCGAACCAAATCAAGGTGGTCGGCAAATCCACGAAGGCGACTCCATTTTCACAATAAACCTGGAGTGCCGCCGGCGGCCGAAACGTGATCGCTTCGGTCCAGGCCGCGGGCAGGTAGTATCCGGAACTGATCTGGGCAATCGGCCCCATGCGACTACCGGCCTGCGCGAAGTCCAGACTCAGCATTCGGTACAGCCCCTCGTCGCCGGTGGGCGAGGGCCCGTAGCGAACTCCCGTGACGGACGTCGGTTCGGTCCCCACGACGTAGCGACACCAATCGACGAGTTCGATCAGATCGCGATTGGCGACGGCGGGCAGACAATGGCGTTGGAGTGGTCCAGTGGCGCGGGGAATTTCTTTCCGTCGATGACAGAACAGCAGGCGAGGCTTTCCCAGGCGCGTCGCGATCAGCTCCTTGAGACGCAGCGTGGCCGCAGCATGCCTCCGTGGCAACTCCGCCATGAACGCGATCCCCGCCTGGTCCACCCGCTCTCGCACCTGCTTTGCTTGCTCGGGTTCCAGGTCCAGAGCCGCGGCACAATAGACCGCCTTTTCGCTTTCGCAGGCGGCCAGGATCGGGAGGTGGCCGTACCATTGGGGTGCCAGCATCAAGATCGCATCGATGTCTTCCCGCCGCGTGAGGGCTCGAAATCCATCGACGCAGACCGCATTGAACTCCTTGGCCGCCAGCTCTGCCCGTAAGGCGACCTCGGCGCAAACCGCCCGTACCTCGAACCGATCACTCATTGCCCGCAAGGCCGGACGATGGCGGGTCTCCCACGCGTCGCTCAGTCCCACCAGTCCCACACGCAGCTTCATGGATCCTCAACTTCGATCTGGCTTCGGCACGAGGCAATCGGACCGGTGGGAGCAAGCGGATTCGATGACCGCCAGGATCGGCGCCGTGGGATGAGAAACGATCCAGCCGCTCGGGCGGGCGGATCGAATTCAATCTGGGGCCCCGCAGGCGGCAACGTGCTGCCACCCCCTCCAGCTTCGAGCGGCAATTATACTCACGTCTCCCCACTCCACTCAATCGCACTCCCGAATCGGCCCGCCTGGACCCGACGTCGGGGCCGAACCGATGAACTCAGATCCCATGGAAGCGAGTCCGGATGCTGCCGGTCCAACGATCTCGGTGGTGATTCCGGCCATCAACGAAGCGGAGTTGATTTCCCAGGCGGTCCTTTCGGCCTGGGAGGCGGGGCCATGCGAGGTGATGATGGTCGACGGCGGGAGCCAGGATGCGACGCGTGAACTTGCGGCGGCGGCCGGCGCGCGTGTCATGCTGTCCCGGCCGGGCCGAGCGGAGCAGCAGAACGTCGGTGCCGCCGCCGCCAAGGGCGACGTGCTGGTGTTTCTCCACGCCGACTGTCAGCTCACCCCGTCCTGCCTCCGGCAGATTCGAGCGTGTCTTGCGGCGGACTCGTCGGCCTTCGCGGGCGGATTCCGGCAGCAAATCGATGCCCCTCAGTGGCGTTTTCGCTGGCTGGAGCGAGGCAATGCTTTCCGCCTCCGCTGGTTGGGACTCGCCTACGGAGACCAGGGGATCTTCCTTCGCCGCGAGATGTTTCAACGGCTGGGCGGCTTCCCCCCTGAACCACTGATGGAGGACGTGATCTTGATGCGTCGCCTCCGCCGCTGGGGACGACTTCGCCTCCTGGCCGGCCCGCTACGCGTCAGCCCCCGTCGCTGGCAACACCAGGGCGTCGTCCGGCAAACGCTCCGCAACTGGGCGTTACTGGCCGCCTTCGCCGCCGGAGTCTCACCCGGCCGGCTGGCACGGTTCTATCGCCGTCACGATCGGGACGGCGTGCGAGCAGAAGCTGGAAAGTAAGGTTCGAGCCGAATCACCGAGGGGGCGAGGTGGATCGCTTATCCGCCTTCGTGGACGGCGTCGACATCCGGCACGATCCCATAGCGACGGATCTTGCGATCCAGCGTCGAGCGTTCGATGCCCAGAGTCCGCGCGGTGCGACTCTTGTTCCAAGCCGTTTGGCGCAGGGTCGCCAGGATGTGGCGCCGCTCGACCTCGGCCAGGGTGAGAGGCTCGTAGGAATGGATCGAGGAGGGCAGGACCGAGCTGTCTCCCGCGGTCGCAAGGTTCGACAGATTCAGGTCCTCGACGTCGACGTAATCGCCGCGAGCCAGCACGACGGCTCGTTCCACGACATTCTTCAATTCGCGGACGTTGCCTGGCCAGCGGTACTGTTGCAGCTGTTCCAGAGCCTCCGCCGTGAAGCCGAGGATCTTGCGACCCGTTTCGACGACATAGCCGCGGAGAAAATGTGCGGCGATCTCGACAATATCCTCGGGACGTTTTCGAAGCGGCGGCACGATGATTTCGACCACGCGAAGTCGAAAATACAAATCGCGGCGAAACGCCCCGTCGGCGACCGCCTTTTCCAAATCGCGGTTGGTCGCGGCAATCACCCGGACGTCCGACTTGATCGCGCGACTGCCCCCGACACGTTCGAACGAATGGCCTTCCAACACGCGCAGGAATTTGGCCTGAATCGTGGGACTCATCTCGCCGATTTCGTCCAGCATCAGCGTCCCCTTATCAGCCGCCTCGAACTTACCCATCTTGCGATCGGTCGCTCCGGTAAAGGCACCCCGCTCGTGCCCGAACAGTTCGCTTTCCAGCAAGGACTCCGAAAGCGCCGCGCAGTTGAGGCAAACGAACGGGCCCTTGCGCCGAGGACTCGCATAGTGGACGGCACGAGCGACCAACTCCTTGCCCACACCACTCTCGCCGCGAATCAAGACGGTGGCTCGGCTGGGCGCCGCCCGCGAGACTTCCTGTTGCACCTGGTACATCAGGCGGCTTGAGCCAACGATTTCGCTGGCCGCTCCTAATTGCTGCCGGAGTTGCTTGATCTCGCCCTGCGAAACGTTCAGATTCTCCGCCAATTCCTGCTGGCGACTGAGCGTCTTCAGCGCGAGCGCGACGTTGTCGGCCACTGCCAGCGAAAACTCAAGATCGTCCGGGTCGGGAACGTTGTCGGGCTGGGTCGAGTAGAGATGGATCAGGCCGATCACGCGACCGTCTTGCCGAATCGGAGCGCACAGAACGCTGGTGGCATGGATCTCACCTTGACTGTCGCGACTGCCCAGGGTGCTATCGCCTTCCACGTTGCGGGCCAGCACCGCCTCGCCCTCGCGCAACACCATCGTGGCCAGGAAATTCGAGACACGATGGTACTTCACGCCGTCGTGACACCGAGAGGCGATCACTTCCAAGTCGCTGCCCGAGGGAGCGCCCGTGAGGTCCCGTGGCACCAATAACATGGCGCTGGCGTTAACATGCGTGGCCTCCAGCAGTTCCTCGAGCGAGCGATTGGCCACCGAGATCACATCGGGCTGACTGGCCATCTCGAAGGCGATGCGGCAAAGTTTGGCGGCGGCGCGACCCACCTTCGGGATCGTCGACTCGTCTTCTTCGTCGTCGATTCGCCGCTCAAGAAAACGCGTCTGGCCTCGGCGATGCATGATCGTGGTCGGCTCGTAACTGGCCAAGACGTCGTCTTCGTCGACCTCCCCCAGCACCGTCTCCTCCTGCTTGGGTTCCGGCGGATTGTCCGGGAACGCCGAGGACAGATCGTGGACAAACGCCAACTGGGCGTGCGCGATGCGGATCACCTCGCCGGCCACCAACGGCCGATCCCCTCGGACCCGCTCTTCCCCAATCATCGTCCCGTTGCGACTATCCAGATCGCGCAGGATCCATTGTCCCTGACTCAAGAAAATCTCAGCGTGATGGCGACTGCACCGTTCGTCCTTGACGACGATCTGATTCGTCGGGGCCCGGCCGATGGTCACGGTGCGGCCTTCCACCAGACGAAAGACGTCCGTCCATTTTGAACCTTCACGAATAACGAGGTACGCCAGCATTGGTGTGCGTTGCAACCGGCACGGGCTCTTGGCCCGACAATCGGGTGAATATGAAAAGGTTTCCCTGGTCAGAGCGACGGCCGGGGGTCAACGGTGGGAGTCGGTCGGCTTCCAGGCCGCCACCGGCGTTTCGGCTGAAATACTGTAGAAGGGAGGGAACGCCACGTATTCCTTCCTCTTAACTTAGTCGCTCAGGCCGCTCACACGCAAGTTCTCAGCGCCTCCGCTCAAGATTCCGCAGCAATCCACAACGGCAACGTCCACGGCAGCGATTCGGATGATTTCTCGGATTTCTTGATTATCCGACCCACACTGGCTATCCTACAAAGGTAAATACACAAGTTAGATAAGAGGCTGAAACATGGCCTATGGGCGGCGCTGGCGGCCCAACCGGTGCGACCCTCGACCTTGTCACTTCTTCCCTCCATTCCCGGAACGAACCCTATGCGAAATCCAGCTGTCCGGTTGTCTTTGGCTCGTTGTCTCACCCTGGCGGCGACGGCACTCGCGATCGGGGCGTTGATTCACCCGGCCGTGCGTGCCGGTGTCGGCTTCCGCAACAACGCGGTCGGCGGAATTTCGATCGATGCCAATGGCGTGCTGCAGCATCCTACCGTGGAAGCCATGCAAGAACTGCGGCAGGCGATCGCCGAGCAGATTGGACCGGTGCCGGCGGAGATGGACACGGGGCTGGGGCTGCGCAAGATTTCGCTCCGCCAATTGGAAGCCGCCCTGCAGCAAGCGGTGCACCAAGATCTGGGGCAGCTGCCCGACGAGATTCGACTGCTCGCCGGGTTGCAACGGGTCCAGTATGTCCTCGTGTACCCCGAGCAGCAGGACATTGTGCTGGTGGGTCCAGGAGAAGGATGGCGGGTGAACGATCGAGGCCAGGTCGTCGGCAAGTCGACCGGCCACCCGGTCCTCCAGCTGGAAGATGTGCTGGTGTCATTCCAGGCCGCTTTCGAGGCCGAGGGCACGATCAGTTGTTCGATCGATGCCACTGAAGAGGGCATCCAGGCGTTTCGTCGATACACGCGCGACCAAAAGCGATTTTCGCCGAACGTCTTGACCGGAATGGCCGAGAACCTGGCGCTCAGCAGATCACGATCAGCGGTGTGCCCGAAACCAGTCACTTCGCCCGCGTCTTGGTCGCGGCCGACTATCGTATGAAGCGGATCGCCATGCGGCTGGAACCGACTCCGTTGGCCAGCCTGCCGAGTTTCCTGGACATGCTCGCCGGCAGTCGCGCGAAATTGACGAACATGATGCCACGCTGGTGGTTGGCCTGCGATTACGAACCACTCGCCCGCAGCGAGGATGGGCTGGCCTGGGAACTTCGTGGCCAGGGCGTTCAGTGCAAGACCGAAGATGACTTAGTGGCCAACGACGGAACGGTGACCCCGACGGGTCGCCAGAGCCCGATTGCTGCTCGCTGGGCCAGCGAAATGACGCGGCAATACGATGAGCTTTCCGAGCGGGATCCGGTGTTCGGCCAATTGCGCAACTTGATGGACTTGAGCGTAATCGCGGCCTTGATCAAGCGGGAGCAATTGATGGAGCGAGCCGGCTGTTCGCTCCCAACCCTGACCGGCCAGAACCACGACTTTGTGCTCCAGGCCTGGAATCCACCGAAGACGGTCGCGACGGTCTGCAGCTTCATCAAGCGAGGACGCGAGTACCTGATTACGGCCTCAGGAGGCGTTCAGATCGACGCGTGGCGATACGCCGCTCAGTCACAGGTCAGTCCTCATGTGGGTCAAATTCACGCTTCGACTCCCCACGCCGAAAATCGCTGGTGGTGGTAACCCCTGCGCCCCGGCGGAGGGTTCCGTGACGTTCCGCGCGACGGCACTCTAACTCGTCGCGTTCAAGTCCGTCGCGTCGGGATCAGCTCGCCGCGACGCTTGGTCGAGGATGAGTTCACGGCCCGACGAGGGCAGATCGACAAACCGCAGGCGACGGATCCCACGGGACGCGGTTTCAAAGTAACGGTCCACGTAGCCCGCCGAGACCATCTGCTTCAGCTGGACGTGCTGGGGCCATGCCGACTTCAAGAGGACGAGTTCGTCGGCGTCCAGCAGGCAGGCGATGCGGGCCGCGATCGAATCGCTTGTCACCTCCCAGCCGACGGGCAAGATTGGGCCCGGCAGCAGCGGTTCGACCGATCGCAAGAACACAGCGGGATCAAAGATCACGGTCCGAGCCGCGGACACGGCATCCAGCGAGCGGCGGAGGTCGTGCCAGTCTCCGACCAGCGGCCAGCGGGGCTCAGTCTGCGACAAGGTCCAGGCCAACAAGGTCATTGCTCGGATGGCCAAGTGATGGGCCGACTCGGCGGGGAGCGTTCCCGTTCGATCCAAAACGCGAATCTGTTCGGCCCAGACGCCTCCCCCGGTCAATAACACGCAATGCGCTTCGGGCTGCCGGTCGAGCCAGTCGGCCACACGTCCATCCCACATCGCGTGGTCGGCCAAGCTGCCCCCGATCTTCACGACGCGTCGCTTCAAGACCGCTACGCTCCCGCCGCCTCATTGGCCAGAACGGCCAGGGCGTGAGCTGTTGCCGCGCGAGAGATCGCGGCCCCAAGTTGCTGGTGGAGGCTAATGATCGGTGCCTCAAGGCCGAATTGGGCGATCGCCCGCCGCGCCAAGAACTCACCATGTCCGGCAATCGCGACCGAGCGTGGCATTTCGCCGAGGCGGTGCACAACCCGCTCCATGGCGGTCGTCAGCAACTGAGCCTGGGATTCGGCGATCGCCTGGGCGATCGCCACGGCATCGCGGTGATTGAAGCTTTCGGCATCGGCGCAAATGGAACGTGCCAAGCGGGCTCGAGCGGCGGCCTTCGTGGCGGGACGTCCGTCAGCCGTGTAATAGTTGTCGGCCTCTTCGGGCAGATCTCCCAGAATCACGTAGACGTCGATGGTCGTCGCAAAGAACTCCTGCGCCAGGGGACAGAGGTAATCCCGATACGGCACGGTTGCGCAGAGCGCGCACAGCGGACTGCGCTGGACACCCGTGTAGACGAGCTCGCCCGAGATCAATCGCTGCGTGTCGGTTTTCCCCGTATGGATCGGAAATCCATCTCGGAAGGGAATCAGATCGCAGGTGGTCGAACCAACGTCCAGTAACAAGGCGGGCCCGAGTTCGAGAAAGCGTCCGCAATACCGAGCCAGCGCGTGCCAGTTCGCGGCCGCGACGTCGTGATGACGGCGTCCGGCCACAACCGGCGTGACGAGGCTGCCATCGTTGACATAGATCCGAGTGTGCCGACCATCTGACGCCCGCTGCAGCGCGTCGAGGATCGCCAACACGCCCTCTTCCTTGGTCTCGTAACAATCGGCCAATTCGCCGGTCATCGTCGCAATCAAATGATCGCTGGGCGGAGCTTCGGCGATGACGCGGCGGAGTTCATGGGTCAGCTCGTGAGGGCGTTTCCAAAGTGGAAAAGGGTAGGCCGACGCGAATCCGCGGCCGTCTGCGACCTTGATGTTCGCCCCGCCGATATCCAACGCCAACCAGCTCAGCACATGCCACCGTTACGTTTCAAGATCGCCAGCCCAGACTGTGCCCGATGCCCCAAATTGTACCGGCCGCCGCTCGCAGGACAACGCGACCGAACGGCCCTGGGCGATGGCGACCATCGACTCGGCCAAATTGGGACGCACCAGATGCCGCAGCCCGACGTAAGATGTCGTCAGTCGCGGATTCACCTCGATCGCGACATCTTCGGACCCGTCCTCGGCCGTTCCGAGCAAGAGATCAATCCCCACGTAACCCCGGGTCGCCGGCAGAGCGTCCAGCGCCGCGGAGGCGAGGTTGCGGGCTCTCGCCGCGAGCTTCGGATCGTCAATGGCCGAACCGCCCCGGTAGCGGAAATCGGGCGGCGCCAGATCTTGCCAGCAGGCGGGGAGCCAACAAGGCTCGGCCCCGCCGCACAGGGCGGCGACGCTGGCCGGTCGCCCTTCGTGGAACGGTTGCACGCAGAGGGTTTGCCCGGGACCAAGTCGAAGGCTCACGTCGCTCGCATCGACCAACTGAATCCCCTGGGACCCCGCGCCATCGTTCGGCTTGACAATCCAGCGACGGATACCGCCCGCCTCAAATTCGGCGGGGTTCCGGCAAATTTGCGTCGCAGGCGTCGGGATGCGGGACCGCTCCCACGCGGCGGCGACACGGCCCTTGTCACTGGCCAGCGCAATGAATCTGGCATCGGGGCTGAGCAATCGGCCGCCAAGGTGCTCCACCCGACACGCCGCCGCGGTTAAAACGCCGTTGAGCTCCGGGGCAATGAGGACGACTCCATCGCTCTCGCGGCAGGCTCTCGCGAAGGCGTGCCCGTGTGACGCGACGTCGTCGACCGATGTCACGCGAGCGGCGGGCGGGTGGTTGGACTTGAGCCGGCCATCCCAGAGCAACTCGACGTCGAATCCGTTCGCAAGACACAAGTCTGCCGCAAGGGCCTGCAGCATCGCCGTTCCCTCGGCCAACAGAGAACCGCGCGGAACGCGGCCATCGGCCGCGAAGAGTCCTCCCCCGGTAATGAACTCGTAGACGAAGATCCGCATGCCATCGGTCTTCCCTCGGCGCTCTGATCAAGTGCCAATTCACCGGCAAGCGCCGCCAAGTCGGGTTCAGAAAATTCCCAACTGGTCGCGAGCATCGTCGGTCATTCGGTCCGGAGTCCAGGGGGGATCCATGACGATCCGGACCTCCACTTCGCCGACGCCCTCCATCCGCTCAACAACTTGACGGCTGTTGGCAATCAATTGAGGTCCTGCAGGGCAGGCGGGACTGGTCATCGTCATCTCAATTTCGACCTTCGTCTGCCCCTCATCGCTTGGTTTCAAGTCCACCAAATAGATCAAACCGAGGTCGACGATGTTGACGAAAAGTTCGGGGTCAATCACGCCCTTCAACTGCTCTCGAACATGCTCTTCGGTCACGGTCATGGCCAAGAACTCCTTAATTTGCGGATGGCCCAAACTTCCGGCGTTATTCGCTGAGTCGGACGAGGATCGATGCGCCGTCGACCTTAACCTCGTGGGCAATCGTGTCTTCCGTTGCGGGCATGGTCAACGCCTTGCCGGTCCGAATATCGAACTGTGCGCCGTGGCGAGGACAGGCGATCGAATGCCCCACCAGGCATCCCTCGCCGAGCGGCCCTCCATCGTGCGTGCACACGTCATCCAGGCAGGCGTACTGTCCCTCGACCAGAAACAACACGACGAGCCGATCGTCCACTTCGACGAGCAGCTTCCCAGGGTCCGTCAGGTCACCGACCTGAGCCACCTTCACGAACTCGCTCATCGAGATCCAATCATGTTTCCAGCCGATGGATGTCCGTCCAGTCCACCTCGCAGTTGACGAAAGTCCGCTGCGCCGCCCAGGCGACAGCGGCACATCGTCCGCCTTCGTTCATTCATACTCGCGCACACGTCGTGCGATGGCAAACGCCAGCGCCTCGCGCACGCTCTCGATCGTGATCCGGTCAAAAACCTGCTGGAAGAACCCCGTCACGATCAGCCGCACGGCCTCCCGGCGGGTAAAGCCGCGTGACTGAGCGTAAAAGAGCAGCTCGTCATCGACTCGTCCCGTCGTCGATCCGTGCGTGCAGCGCACATCGTCGGCTTCGATCTCCAAACCCGGAATCGCATCGGCTCGCACGGATTGGGACAGCAACAGATTGTCATTCCGTTGGTAGCCGTCCGTTTTCTGAGCGACGGGATCCACCTTGATCATCCCGCGCCAGACGGTTCGGGACTTATCTTGCAAGGCCGCCTTATAGAGGAAATCGCTTCGGCAATGCGGCGCCCGATGGTGCTGCAACGTGTGATACGACAAGTGTTGTCGGCCTTCGGTGAACATCACCCCGTTCACCTGGCACTCTCCGCCGGGCCCGACCAGCTCAACTTGCTGGTTGACCTTGGAAAGGCGACTCCCCAGCGCACAACCGTCCATTGCAGCGAAGCGTCTCGATCGACAAACGCCCGCTGATGCGCAAAGTGCCAGACGTTATGCCCCCAATCTTGAAGGTTCACCAACCGCAGCCTTGCTCCAGCTCCCACAAAGACTTCCGTCGCACCACAGTGGAATCCGCCGCTATCGACGGAATGGCTCCCCAGCTCGTTCAGGAAAGTGGCCTCGGCGCCTTCGTCCAGAATGACCAGGGTGTGTCCCAAATCCGAGCCGTCATCGCCAAGCGTTGATTGAGAATGCAGCGGCTGGTCAATCACCACGCCGCGCGGGACGTAGAGCACCGTTCCTGTGGACCAGCAGGCGGCATGTAAGGCAGCGAAGCGGTCCGCCCAAGCGCCGGCCTGTTTCGCGAACAAGAATCGTTTGAGCAGATCCTCGTGTTCGGACAGTAGCTCGGCCAAATTCCCGAACACGACACCCTTCCGCTTCCATTTCTCATCGAGGGTCGCCAAGGTTACGACGCCGTTCACCGTCGCGACCGAGCCCGCCAAGTCGACGTTCTCGCTTAACACCCCGGGGGACGATTCGCGCGGGCCGTCGGCCGGCGACAATCCATAATGATCCAGCTTGAAGGTTCGAATGTCCGTCCGCATCCACTCTTCCTCGGTCCGACTCGGCATCGGCATCGCAAGGAAGGCCTGCCAAGCGTCGCGACGTTTGGCGGAAATCCAAGCCGGTTCGCTGCGGTCCGAAAGGAACGACTCAAACGCGTCTTCCGTGAAGCCTCGAAGGGGTGCCGTGATCTCGCTCATACTAACCCGCTTTTTTCGATGTCCCGGCCATCTGCCCACGTGTCGAAGTCGTGGGTTTCAACCGCAGTGCTCTTATTATTCAACGTCCGAATTTTCCAACGCCGAAACCAAGCCGTGGTCAGGCACTAGCCGACCGATCCTTCCATCTGGAGCTGAATCAATCGGTTCATCTCAACCGCGTACTCCATCGGAAGCTCTTTCACAAGCGGCTCGATGAATCCATTCACAATCATCGTGCTGGCCTCCGACTCGCTCAGACCGCGACTCATCAAGTAGAACAATTGCTCCTCACCGATTCGCGAGACGCTTGCCTCGTGGCCGATGGATACGTCTTGCTCCGCAATCTCGATGTACGGGTAGGTGTCGCTTCGACTCTTGGGATCCAAGATCAAGGCGTCGCAGACGACATTCGAGCGAGACTGGTGGGCACCCTTTTCAACCTTCACGAGACCACGGTAGCTGCTGCGTCCCCCGTTCTTTGAAATCGATTTCGAAACGATCTGCCCCGTCGTGTTGGGAGCACAATGCACCAGCTTCGCGCCGGCATCCTGATGCTGCCCCGCGGAGGCGAACGCGATCGAGAGGATCTCGCCGCGAGCTCCGGGCTCCATCATGTAGACCGCCGGGTACTTCATCGTCAGCTGACTTCCCAAGTTCCCGTCAATCCACTCCATCGTGGCATCGCGGTAAGCCATAGCTCGTTTGGTGACCAGGTTGTAGATATTATTCGCCCAGTTTTGAATGGTCGTATAGCGGCACCGTCCACCTCGCTTGACGATGATTTCCACAACGGCCGAGTGCAAGCTTTCCGTGCTATACATCGGGGCCGTACAACCTTCAACGTAGTGAACCTGAGCGCCTTCATCGACGATGATCAACGTTCGCTCAAACTGCCCCATGCTTTCGGCGTTGATCCGAAAGTAAGCTTGCAGCGGAAACTCGATCGACACGCCGGGCGGGACGTAGATGAAGGATCCTCCGGACCAGACGGCGGAATTCAGTGCGGCGAACTTATTGTCCGTCGGCGGGATGATCTTTCCGAAATACTCGCGTAGCAGATCCGTGTGTTCTCGAACCGCGGTATCGGTATCGGTAAAGATCACACCTTTCTTGGCGAGGTCCTCTTGCAGCGAACCGTAAACCACTTCGCTTTCGAACTGAGCCTTGACGCCGGCCAGGAACTTTTTCTCCGCTTCGGGAATCCCAAGCTTGTCGAACGTATCCTTGATTTCCTGCGGAACGTCATCCCAAGTGCGACCTTGATGGTCCGTCGGCTTCAAGTAGTAGTAGATATCCTGGAAGTCGATGTTGATCTTTCCGCCCCAACGCGGCATCGGCTTGGACTTGAAGATCTCGAGACTCGAGAGTCGAAACTCTCGCATCCAATCCGGCTCGTTTTTCATCTCGGAGATCTGCGTGACGATCTCTGCGTCCAGCCCTTTGCGTGCCTTGAAAACGGCATTGCTTTCAGTACGGAAATCGTACTTATTGATTTCGCCAATCCGGTGGTCGGGCTTGATCGTTACGTCGGTGGCCATGATCGCGATCTCTTTCTCAGAAAGTTTGTGTAAGCGGGACGGAAGGTGTCAGCGGTGCGAAGCACGAAACCGCGTCAGGCTCCAGCCACCGACTCTTCCTCGAGCATCGCCTGATTCGCCGCATTCGCCTCGGGATACTTCTTACGAATTCGGTCGTACCCCTTCGAGTAAAGTTCCGCGGCAAGTTCGACGCCGCCTGTTTCGACAATCCGTCCACCCAGCATCACGTGGGTAAAATCCGGCGGGTTGTGCTCGAGCAACTTATCATGATGCGTGATAATGAGCAGGCCAATCTGGTGCCGACCAATCTCCGCGATGCTCTGACTGGCGAGCAGCACGGCATCCGCATCCAGTCCGCTGTCGGTTTCGTCGAGCACGGCGAATTTGGGCTGTAACATCGCCAATTGGAGAATCTCGGCCCGCTTCATTTCCCCGCCTGAGAAACCATCGTTGACGTAACGCCGCGCAAACTCAGGATCAATTCTGAGCTGGCCCATTTTCTCGCGAATCTCTTTGCGAAACTCACGCATCGGAATCAGCTCCTCTCCCTCCTTGCGGTCGGGGTTACGCACATTGGTCGTCGCATGACGCAGAAAATCCGCCATCTTGACACCGGGAATGGCAACCGGACGCTGAAATGCCATGAAGAGGCCCGCCCGAGCTCGCTCGTCCGCTTCCATCCCCAGCACGTCCTGTCCATTTAGCTCGATCGAACCCTCCGAAACCTCGTACTTCGGATGGCCCATGATCGCCAGCCCAAGCGTGCTCTTGCCAGAGCCATTGGGGCCCATCAAAGCGTGCGTTTCTCCGCGCTCGATCGACAAGTCGACGCCCTTCAGAATCTCCTTGCCCTCAACGGCAACGTGCAGGTTCGAAATCTTCAGTGTATCGGCCATTTTTCCTTTTGCTCACTATTTAACGCGTTCTCGACGGTACCACGACACGCTCTCTCAAGCGGAAATCCCGTGAGTCTTTCCTCCGTCGACTCGAATCCGCACACCAGATCAAAGCCCTCGACAGACCCCAGTCAACTCAGGACTGGCAAGGTGCCCTTTAAGCCCTAACCCGTGATCTTCTGGTGATCGAGCAAGGGAGACTGATCTGCCGGAGCCTTCACGTAGCCGGAGTGATGCGGAATCGGCAGTTCGTCTTCGACTTTCGTACCGGCTCGTCCGAACCCGTGGCCTTCCACCGAACTCTGACGAGCAATCCGATGACCATTGATCTTGTCCTGGATCCGCATCAACCCCTCCAGCAACGCTTCTGGACGCGGAGGACAACCGGGCACGTAAACATCCACCGGGACGACCAGGTCGACCCCCTTGACGACGTGATATCCCCATTTGAAATAGGGACCTCCACCCACCGTGCAGGCACCCATGGCGATCACGAACTTGGGGTCAGGCATGAGATTGTAGAGCCGACGAACTCGGCTGGCCATTTTGTAGGTCACCGTCCCCGCCACGATCATGAGATCCGCCTGCCGCGGCGTCGCTCGGAATGCCCCCGCACCAAACCGGTCCAAATCGTACCGACTCGCGCCCGCCGCCATCATCTCGATGGCGCAACAGGCAAGTCCAAACGTCATCGGCCAGATGCTGGACTGGCGCGCCCAGTTGATCGCCTGTTCGACCGTCGTCGTCACGACGTTCTCTTCGAATCGCCCTTCAATCCAAGGTTGAGTCATGGTCAGCTGCCTTCACTCGCGTCTTGTTTTCTCGAACCTGCCACTCAGGCCCTACTCAGCCCGGGAACCGTCCCACGACTGCCCTCCGGCGTGACGCACGAGGTCCCGCGCTATCTTCGCACCTGAACCCTTGTTTGACTACCCGCCCGGCCGCACGTCACACAACAATCGGCCTGCCCGATCGCCCCCGCGAACGCTTCGCCCGTTCCCTTCCGTGACGGACGCCAAAATTACGCTGTCACCCAGCACCAGTTTTCCCCCGAGACGATTTAACCCGCGCTGGAAGGCTGCAACTGGAACGTACAGCAGGCCTGGCCGTCTAAACGACACTGGTCCAGCGTGACACGCTGCCCGAGCAGCTCCGAAAACAGCAGTCGCTCCATGGCACAGACCGAACGGTCCCGCTCCGCCAAATCCGGATAAGGGCACGCAAGCGCCGTTAACACCGGAAGCTCATCCGCCGCTTGCGTGACCGTGAACGGAATTTGACGATCGGAAAAGATCCCCGCCACGCGAGCGGCACGCGTCGCCAAATCGGGACGCTCACCGCTCACATCGGCTTCGACCTGGTCGCGGTACATCGCCGCTAGCCGAGACGAGATCCGATTGAGCAGCCCGCGCCGCACCTCGGGGTCGCGGATGTGACGCATTTCCTCCCACAAGATCAGGGCCAAGTCCGCAAAGTTGTTTCCGGTTTTTCGCAACCCGACACTCGTCAAACGATACCAGTGGCTCGGGCGACCACGGCCCGCTGCAGCGGGATCCTTCTCCCGCTCGATGAATCCCATGCCCAGCAGCCGATTGAGCCGCTGACGCACAGCGGTTGCGGTCACGCCCAGGGCGCTCTCGAAATCGGAGACCGTCATCCGCTCATGCTTTCGAAGCAGATCCAGCACGGTATTGTCATTCGGGACCAAGGCGGTCATCGCGGCCTCTGACGGTCTTCTCAGCATTTGGTGTCACCTGCACTTACCCTCATGATACGAGTTTAAACATTTTTGACAACGTGATATTTCAAAAATAACACGGCGCACCGCAGCACTGCACGTAAACAGTTGACATGACACAAGTTATTGGTTAGAAGGTCGCCAGTCAGATCGACGACTCGGTGGGGAAAGCGAGCGTCGAAACGGTCGCGTCCGAGGCACACGAACAGGCGATGCGTTTGTCCGAAGTGGCTAAACCGCCCAACGACCCTTTGGGAAGGAGAAAGATTCCTCATGCCCCAAGCAGTTGCCTTCGGAGTCTCTGGATCCGTCGTAGCCGCGGTGATGCGGAAGGTTTTGCTGTTGCTTGTGCTCCTAGGCGCGACGCCGATTTCGGCTCAGTCGCCACCCCCTCCACTGACGGAATCGGAGTCGACGGCTGCGAGCGACGAAACCGGCGGGGTCGAGCCTGCGGCGTCAGAATCGGTCTCACTTTTGGCGCGATTCGAGCGCCGGATGGACGCGGCAGCGGGCCGACTGGTCGGCTATTTGGCATCGGTCATTTTCTTCGATGTCGCGTTCTGGTCGGAGGCGATCAATATCCCTTTGGCCGTGCTCTGGCTTGTAGTGGGGGCGATCTTTTTCACCATCCGGATGGGCTTCATTAACTTTCGCGGCTTCAAGCATGCGATTTTGGTCACGACGGGACGCTTCGACCGACCCGGGGCGGAGGGGGAGGTCAGTCACTTCCAGGCATTAACCGCGGCGCTTTCCGCGACCGTCGGGCTGGGGAACATTGCGGGGGTTGCGATCGCCGTCTCGGTCGGTGGCCCGGGCGCGACATTTTGGATGATTGTCGCCGGCGTCCTTGGGATGTCGTCAAAATTTGTCGAGTGCACGCTGGGCCAGCGATATCGGGAAGTTCGTCCGGACGGCCGGGTGATGGGCGGCGCCATGTTTTACCTCTCCAAAGGTCTGGCGGAGATGGGCCTCAGCTGGCTGGGCTGGCTACTCGCCTTGCTTTTTTCGATCCTCTGTATTGGTGGATCTTTCGGAGGCGGCTGTGCGTTTCAGGTGAACCAATCGCTGAAGGCGGTCAAGGAGACGGTCCCGTTTTTCGGCGAGCACCCTTGGGTCTATGGGCTCTTAATGACCGTCTCCGTCGGCATCGTCATCATCGGCGGAATTCGCCGGATCGCTGCCTTGGCGGAAAAGATAGTCCCGGTAATGTGTGGAATTTACGTCGGGGCCTGTCTGTTTATCCTGTTCGACAATTTCGGGCACATCCCGTCGGCAATGGGCACCATTCTGCGGAGTGCGTTCACCAGCGACGCGCTGTACGGTGGGTTCTGGGGCGTCCTGGTCCAGGGGTTCAAGCGGGCCGCATTCTCCAACGAAGCCGGCGTGGGTTCCGCTGCAATCGCTCATTCGGCGGCGAAGACTCGATATCCGGTCCGCGAGGGCATTGTCGCCCTGCTGGAACCTTTTATCGACACAGTCGTGGTCTGCACCATGACCGCGCTCGTGATTGTCATCACAGGGGCCTACGAAAATCCCGCCTATGCCGAACTGATCAAGGCCAATGAGGGCGGGGCCCTGACGTCCAATGCGATGGGCGAGCACATCAAGTGGTTTCCCAACATCCTGTCCGTGGCGGTGGTCCTGTTTGCCTACTCGACCATGATCTCGTGGTCGTATTATGGCGAGCGATGCTGGGCGTACCTGTTTGGCGATCGATCGTCTTTGGTCTACCGCGTTCTGTTCCTGGCCGTCGTGTTTCTGGGATCGATCATTTCCGCGACCAATATCCTGGACCTGAGCGACCTGATGATCTTGGGGATGGCATTTCCGAATGTGCTGGGCGTCGCGCTCCTCTCGAACAAAGTCAAAATCGAGCTGGACGCCTACTGGGCCAAATACAAGTCAGGCGAAATGGAACGCGAGTGACGGAATCGAGCGAAACGGCCTGAGAATTCCGCGTCGGCGCAACCGGGGCACGCGGCCTCCGTCGCCGACTTAGACCCCTGCGGGGTCGCTCGGGAAGAACTCCCGCACGATCGCCAGAAACTCCGCGCGGGTGCGGACCTTCGCCACGTGCGCTCGAAACTGCCTCGCCCCGAAAATCCCCTGGGCGTACGAGCAGGCGTATTTCCGCATGAGGAGCGTCGCCTTGGCTTCGCCGAATCGATCCACGACGCGCTGGTAATGGGTTAGCAAACACGCACGCTGCTCTTCCAGGCTCGGATCGGGCGGCACCGCTTCGCCCCGCAGCGCGGCTTGGATCTGCTGAAACAGCCAAGGTCGTCCCAAGCAGGCGCGCGCCACCATGATCCCGTCGACGCGGTAATTCTGAAACGCGAGCAAGGCCTTTTCGACGGAGTCGACATCCCCGTTGCCGATCAGGGGAATCCGTTTGAGGTGGGGCTTGATCGCCGAAATAAGATCCCAATCGGCCGCTCCTCGAAAGAAATCCTGAGCGGTTCGCCCATGGACCGTGATCGCCGCCGCGCCGGCCTGTTCGACCACCTGGGCAACTTCGACGGCGTTGACGGTCGTTCGCGAGCATCCCAGACGAATCTTGGCCGTGACGGGTGTCGGACGACAAGCGGCCACCACTTGCTCGACGATGCGCCCGATCCGATCGGGAAAACCTAGCAAGTACGAACCACTATGAGCTTTCTCCGTGACGTCTTTCACGGGACAACCAAAGTTGATGTCGACGACACTGACGCGATATTCGTGCGCGAGTCGAGCACCGACGCGGGCCAAGGTCGCAGGGTCGTTGTCCCAGATTTGGACCGCGAGCGGGCGAGGTTCGTCGGCAACCCCCCAGAGTCGATCGGGGTGCTCCGCACGCACTTGGTCCATCCACACGAAGCCCTTGGCATTGACCATTTCGGTGGCCAGGAGCCCCGCGCCTCCATAGTCGCGGACCATCTGGCGAAACGCATAGTTCGTGTAACCCGCCATCGGGGCCTGCAGCACGGGCGGATCGACGCGAACGGGTCCGATCTGCAACGGGCGAGGCCGCGCGCTCGGCCGATCCTGATCCGTCGCGGAAGCCCCGTTGTGCTCGTTGAATGACCTCGGGGTCGTGGCCGGCGGTGGTTGAGTCTCAGGCATCCGTCATCGTCTTGGGGAAATGTCTTCGGATTCCAGTCGGACTGCGATCGATTGGGCCGATGATCCAGGGGGCGGCTGCGTCGAGCGAGGCGCGACGCGTCTAGAACCCGCCGCGGAGACGTCGATGGTTTTCGGAATGCAGGCGTAGCCGCCGCTCCTGCTCCGGGACCGGCCGGCCGTCTGGCCGAGTGGGCAGCGGCGCCACGGTCTCACCGTCCAGAGTATACAGGTCCATGTCTTTACACCAGCCGTTCAACTCAAGCACGTAGTAGCGCGTGCCGCTGGCCGGGAGCTCGCCCGAGGCCGCGAATTCCAGATGGATTTCTTCGCCGGGGCCAATGACGGCCACGGCGTCATCGATCTCCGCGACGAGCTCGGTGACGGAACCAAATTCGCTATAGCATCCGCTCAAGTAGCGCGTGTCCCAGAGCGGCGATCGATCGGCGTAGTCGTAGGAGGCCCGCCGCTGAGGGAAGTCGGTCCGCCTGGCGAATCCGACCTCGGCCGCGGACGCGGACTGCAAGCGGAACTCCTGGCGTGTCACCGACGGAGGTGATTGCGCAAAGACCACCGCGAATCGATCCCAATAGATCTCCTGGTTCGTGGTGATTCTCAGTTGCCGAGTCCCCGGGGGAAGTAAGTCGATTGGAAGGGGGACGACGGCCTGCCGTGGCATCCCCGCCATGTATCCGAATTGCGGGAGGATCGTCTGCCAGCCACCCGCCGCGTCACAGGCCTCGATCGTCGGCGCATCGAAGCTCGCCCCGGCCTGCCAAGCCGCAAACATCGTTTGCGAATAGGGGTACTCAATCCAGCCGTCGAACAACAAATAGGGCTGCCCCCGATCCAGCCGCTCGGCAAATGTCAGCTCGACCACGTGCTCGGCGGTTCGCCCGATAAAGCGAGCGTCTCGCGGACCGGGTTCCGCGGCGAGGAAGTCCGCGCGTTGGATGGCTCGCAACACCGAGTCTCCCTGTTGATTGACGGCCCGCACGGGCTCGACAAGCTCCTGATAGAACACGGGCTGGCCGGTCGGCGCCGGGCCTTGAACCGCGAACCGCTCGTCGAGCGTCATCTTCCACCCCGGGGGCAGATCGTAGGCTCGCAGCCGTGCGGCATCCAGATAACAGACCTCCTCCATCGGCTCACCCAGCTTGATTTGGTAACGCCCGGCACGAGGTTGCAGCGCGTCGCCTGGCAACAACAGGTTTTCCCACGGGCGCGGTTCACCATACTGGCCATTGCTCAGATTGAAGCCGAGTCCGCCGCCGCCCAGGACATCGGTGATGAATTCAAAACGCTGACCGTTCCAGGCAAACACGACCGGGCAGCTCGCGACTTGCCGCTG
Organism: uncultured Planctomycetales bacterium; assembly: GCA_963826795.1. Classification (GTDB taxonomy): domain Bacteria; phylum Planctomycetota; class Planctomycetia; order Pirellulales; family Pirellulaceae; genus CAWGYT01. Next base: position 119,969 of record CAWGYT010000012.1, read on the forward strand.
CGTTTCGGCGATTCGGTGAAACGTACCAGGCGTCAGGCCCGACTCGGTTTGAAAAACACCGTCGGGCCACGTCAGCCGGACGAAATCGATTCCCGATCGCCCCGCGAGCCCCAGCGCCACGGGCTGAAGACACTGCCCTACCCCACTGTCGCTGCGTAAGGTTCGAAACGCCGTCCAGCGCGCTCCCAGCCGAGCCGCGGCATCCACGCCGATTCCCGATCGATTGGATCGCATTTGATCGGCTTGATCTTCCTTCCCCGTCAAACTGACTCGCAGGAATTTGAACCGTCCCGGCCCTGGCAAGGCGAGCTGAGGACCGTCGATGCCGTAGCTCAACATGGAAGGCCCAGTGTCGGCGGTAAGATTGACCAACCGCCAGCAAGACGGCGTTTCCGTCAGGCGCTGTTGGACGGCACCCGTCAAGGTATCCACAACACAGATGCCGTCCGCCTGTGAAATGGCAAGCTCGAGTTGTCCGTCTCCGTCCACGTCGGCGACGCTCAATTGGGATCCGAAATCGCGAGTCGCGAACTCAGTTTTTCCGGTCGAAGATGGCGCCAAGTCGAGCGGTTCGGCCGTCCAGGTCCGCGTCGCGTCCGGACGCCAGACCTGGATCTGACCTCGACCGGCAACCATCAATTCGACCTGCCCGTCGGCGTCACGATCCACGGCAACGGCCGCCCGAATTTCCTGGCTGAGCAATTCGGAGGCGGACTCGGCCGGCCGATAGGCCCACAGTCGATCGTTGACGTACAGCTCGTGGGGCGGCTCCGCATTCACGACCAGCAAGTCCAGGTCACGATCGTGATCCGCGTCGAACGCGACGGACGAAATCGATCTCGCGCCGCGGCCACCTAACCCCTGCTCCGCCGCCAGCGGACGGAAGCTCCCGTTCAGATTGTTGTTGAACAGTTCATTCGGACCGTCGTTGCACAGGAAAAGATCCAAGTCGCCGTCGTGGTCCGCATCGAACATCTGGCCATCGAGCGTATCGACGTCGCCTCCGGAAGTTCCCGTGGCATCGGTCACATCCCGCCATTGGCCCTTCGCCGTTTGTCGCCAGAGCTGATTGGGGCCGCGACGACAGAGATAGACGTCGACCAACCCATCGTTGTCGTAGTCGCCCCAGACGACCGCGCGTACGTCGGGACAAGCGGCCAGGGGATGCTCCGGCAACCAGCGGAACCCCTCTGATTCCTGCTGCAGCAGCACGTTCGGACGCTGCGGGTCTCGACTGGCGCCGGCGAGAAACAGCAGCAGTTGACCATCATTTTCAAAGTCAACCGCGGTCAGATTCACCCGTTCGGCACCAGAAATAGTCCAAGGAATCTCACGTCCTTCGGAATCCACCAAGGCAGCGGCCGCGGCGAACAGCTGCCCTGGCGGCTTGGCGGGTCGATCAACCGAGTCGACGTTCAGCACCCGAAGTTCGGCCTTAGGCCCCATGCGGGTGTACTTGATTTCTGCGAGTCGTGCCTGCGGGTTACCTTCCAGGCGTTCGAAGTCCTTGCGGTACTCCTCAGCCCGAGCGGGCTTGCCTAGCCGCAAGCAGGCCTGAAACGCGCCGTAATAGGTGCTGCGCAGATACGGGTCGCGTTGCATCGCGACTTCATATCTTCCAAGGGCGGCATCGACCTGGCCCAGTTGAAATTCGCATTGCCCCGTGTAGTAGACCGCGTAGGCATCACTCGGATCACGCTCCGCAACGCTGCCAAACAGCTGCAAGGCTGCCTCAGGATCTCCGCCGTCCAGACTCAGGATCCCCAGACAATAAAGAGCTCGCAGATCGGACGGATTGCTTGCACGAACTTGATTGAGCAGCGAGACGGCCCGCTGGAAGTCCCCCTCCTGACGCCGATTTAAGGCGGAGATTGCCAGATCGACCTTCAAGTCCGTCCAGCTGGGATGAGCCGCCACCAGGTCATCCAGGATGGTGTAGGCGGCGGCATAGTCGAACTGCCCCATCAGCGCAACCGCGTGGTTGTGCTTTGCGATGACCTTCGCCGAGGGACGAAACACCTCGGCCTGGGTCGCTTCGGTGCTCGCCACGTCGCGCTCCGTTCGGCATCCCAGAGAGACGATTAGGCCGATCAGCCCAAGCCGTCCCATGCGCCGCAAGAAATGTCCGCACGGGGTAGAAAACTGCGACCGATTCAACCCAATTGCATCCAGCACGACCATTTGTCTCCCCACCTGCACGCGATCGGGTTCTGTCAAATCCGCCCAAAAGTGCGTTTGCCTCGCCAGACCCCCGCCCGGCCCGCCTCGAAAGCCTTGCTCTCGACGCCTCGATTCTACTGGAGATCCCGAGACCTGTCCGGGCTTGCAAGTCGGCTCACACAACACAGTGGAGAAGTTCGACGCGGGACCTCCCACTTGGCCCGCCGTTTGGCACGGTCGATTAACGTGGATTATCAGCGGTGAGGCGTCTCCGTCGCGCAACTCGGCGCCCCAATGAACGCCAAGCGGCGGAGTCGGCGGTAGCACGCCGCCAAACGGGATCCGACCGGTGAGGATTTCTAGCGTTGGATGCAAAGTGTCGAACTCACCCCCCAACTTTTTCGAATGCCCCCGCTGCCGGTGTATCCGGATCCGGCTACCACCTGACCGGGGTAAAAACCTGCCCAACCATGATGAACCCCCTATTTAGCTAATCGCCACCCCATATTTAGAATGTCGTGCGTCCCGCATCGATTCCCGATTCACGCTGTTTTCACGCTGCACAGACCCTCGCCGGGTGCCTACAATACCCCGGCTGGGGGCGGAACGGCTACGACCGATCGCCCGTCGGACGGTCCGACTGGGGGATTCGAGCAATCATGGGTTGGCTTGGTCCGCGTCACCCCCGCGTCGCGGGGGATCCTGGGACACCGGTTTGAGCTGCCCGAAGGCTCGATCGAGTTTGGGGCGTAGCGATCCATCGGTGGCGAAACGTCCTCGCAATTTAGGAACAAAAAAGGGTCACATGAGCATTCGCCTTTTAATTGCAGACGATCACGAAGTGGTGCGAACGGGCCTCAAGAGCTGCCTCGCGGGGACCGAGATTGAAGTTGTCGCGGAGGCCGAGACGGGTGACGATTGCATTCGTTTGGCGGTGGAGTCGAAGCCGGATGTCATCATTCTGGACGTGCGGATGGGGAAGGGAGATGGTCTGTCGACCCTTGGGCGGATCAAGCTTGAGCATCCCGCGCTGCCCGTGCTCATGTTCTCGGCGTACGATAACCCAACCTATGTCGCTCGTTCGGTCGCACTCGGTGCAAGCGGTTTCTTGTTGAAGAGCGTGCCGGCCGAAACCATCGCCGAATCGATTCGCAAGATCGCAGCGGGCGAAAACATCTGGACACGAGACGAACTGCGTCGTGTGACGGGCGCGTTGGCAACGCCCCGACTCTCGTCTGACGTCGAAGTACCGTTGACTCAGCGTGAAAGCGAAGTGCTACGTCAACTGGCGTTGGGATTGACCAACAAAGAAATCGCCCTAGCGCTGAGCATCAGCTACGAGACCGTGAAAGAACATGTACAACATATTCTCCGAAAAGTCGGCGTTTCAGATCGCACGCAGGCTGCGGTCTGGGCCGTTCGGAAGGGTCTTGTCTAGCGGTCTCTGCCGGATTCCGCGGCGATGCATCCCTCATGGCGGACCGTGGCTGAGGAAAGCTCGAAGACGGCACGCACTGCCGCGATTGCTGTTCGCCGCTCTCGCCAGCCTGGCTTTCGTTGCCGGGCGGGCCGCTCCGGCCGAGGCGGTGGTGATTTACGTCAAGTTAGTCGTCGATGAAGAAGAACGGACGACGCCCCAGGCTTGGCAAATCCGCCTCAAGGATCGACTGGATGCCGCCTCGCAGATTCTGAACGACTACTGCAACGTCCAGTTCGCCGTCGCGGAGTTTGGCACCTGGAACTCGGATAATCGACTGAACGACTTGAATCGCAGTTTGCGCGAGCTTGAGCAAGAGGTCGAGGCGGGGCCGAACCAGATTGTGATCGGCTTTTCGAGCCAATACCGATTTCAAAAGGGGATCAACGGACTGGGAGGGACGCGCGGTCCGTTGCACTCGCACATTCTGCTACGGGAGAGCTCGCCGAGCACGCGCGAGCCGGAACGACTGGAGGCGTTGGTTCACGAGATGGGGCATTTCTTGGGCGCCGCGCATTCCCGCAGTCCGACCTCGGTGATGCGTCCTGTGATTGGTGATGGGCGGGCACGCAGCGCTGCTTTCCGAATTGGCTTTGATCCCGCCAACGCTCAGGTGATTCAATTGGTCGGAGCGGAAGTCAGTGCCCTCGGAGTTCGGCGATTCAGCCAGCTGTCGGAGGTCACCAAGCGGCGGCTGATCGATCACTATCAGGCCTTGGCGCAAGAGCTACCCAAGGATCCGGCTGCAAAGCGGTTCATCCAGTTGCTCCAGACCGCCAGCTCGGGAGGCCGGTAGTTGCGGAAACGCTGGTCGACGCCTCTGGCGGTGGCATTTACACTGAGGGCTTGCGGCGTCAACCGAGGCGGAGGTGGTTCGCTGCCGAGTGCGATGGCCGGGACCCATCAGGAGGGATTGAATCGTGTCCGCGTTTCCTCAGGCTTTGGCGGATCGACTGGCGGCGGAGGGTGTCGTGGCGGTGCTGGTGATTGATGAGGTTGGGGACGCGGTCCCACTCGCCCAGGCACTGCTCGCCGGTGGAGTGCGGGCCATGGAGCTGACCTTGCGAACGCCTGCCGCACTGGAATCGCTCCGGGCGATTCGCGCCGAGGTTCCCGAGATGATGGCCGGGATCGGCACGATCCTGAAGGTGAAGCAGGTGCGTGAAGCGGCCGCCGCCGGAGCCGCCTTCGGCGTGGCACCCGGGACCAACCCGACGATTGTCCGTGCCGCCCACGCCGAAGGGTTGCCGTTTGCCCCCGGCGTGGTCACGCCGTCGGACGTCGAAGCCGCGCTGGCGCTCGAATGCCATCTCCTGAAGTTTTTTCCCGCCGAGCCGAGCGGCGGTCTGGATTACCTGCAGAGTCTGGCCGCGCCCTTTTCTCATCTGGGCATACGCTATCTGCCGTTGGGCGGAATCAGTCTCGCGAACCTCGCGGCATACTTGGCCAACCCGGCGGTTCTGGCAGTGGGAGGATCGTGGCTGGCGCCCCGGAACTTAGTGCGGGAGAAAAACTGGGTTGCGATTCGCAACCTGGCCGAGCAGGCGCGAGAGCGGATCGACGCGGCGCGGCGCGTGCAGGGAACGTCTCATCCCGACTGAGAGGAACTCATGGGAACGATCGTGACTTTTGGCGAGATCATGGGTCGGCTGAACCCGCCCGGTTTTGTGCGGCTGCGGCAAGGACTGCCCGGCACGCTCCAACTCAGCTTTGCGGGCGCCGAGGCGAACGTGGCGGTTTCGTTAGCACAACTGGGAGCTTCCGCCCGTTTCGTGACCGCACTACCCCGCAATCCCCTGGCCGATGCCTGCCTCGCGACGTTGCTTGGCTGCGGCGTCGACACGTCGCAAATCATTCGCAAAGACAGCGGTCGGCTCGGGCTGTACTTCGTCGAAGCCGGTGCCAACCAGCGTCCCAGTCAAGTCACCTATGACCGGGAGGGATCGACCATCAGCCAGACTCTGGCGGCGGAATACGCTTGGCCGGAAATTCTCGACCAAGCCTCCTGGCTACACGTCTCGGGGATCACTCCGGCCATCTCGCCGTCGGCAGCCGAGAGCACCCTGACCGCCGTCCAGGCAGCGCGTGCGGCGGGGGTGACCGTTTCGTGCGATCTGAATTTCCGGCAGAAGCTTTGGCGCTGGAAACCGGGCGTCGCCCCCCGGGTGCTGGCGGAAGAGACGCTCCGCGAGATCCTCCCCTCGGTCGATCTCGTGATCGCGAACGAAGCCGACTGTCACGATGTCCTGCAGATTCAGGCGGGCGGGAGCGATGTGGATTCCGGTCGGCTGGCGATTGACCGTTACCCCCAGGTTGCTCAGCGGGTGATCGAACAATTTCCGAACGTGGCCCGTGTGGCGATCACGCTCCGCGAAAGCCACTCGGCCTCTCACAACGATTGGGGCGGCATGCTTTACGACGCCGCGACGGCCTCGGCCTACTTCGCGCCGGAGGGGATCGACGGATATGCCCCGTATCCGATCCGGCAGATTGTGGATCGAGTCGGTGCGGGCGACGCTTTCGCGGCCGGACTGATCTTTGCCCTCACCACGCCGGAGCTCGCTTCGCCGGCCACGGCGGTGAAGTTCGCGGTCGCCGCCTCGTGCTTGGCCCACTCGATCGAAGGAGACTTTAATTACACGGGCCGTGCCGAGGTCGAGGCATTGATGGGCGGATCCGGCTCGGGACGCGTCATTCGGTAAGGCCTTTCCATGATTCATCGGCGACGGCGGCGGCGGCGGCGGTGGCCGATCTTGGTGGTGCTCTCGGTCCTGGCGGTCTTGCTGCTGGTCCTCGGCCTGCGTCCCTTGGGCCGACAGACGCTCCTGGCCGAAAGCGTTCAAACCGTCGGCCACAGTGCCTTCTTTGGCTTGTTGGGATTGGCCGCGGCGGTCGGCAGCGACACGCTTGTGCCTCGCCTCAAGAAGCAGCGCTGGCGGCAGTATCTCGCGGGCATATGCGTGTCGCTGGCGGCCGGCGTGATGCTCGAATTCGCTCAGATGCTCGTTCCGTCGAGAACGGCAAGTTGGAGCGATCTGCTTTACGACGCCCTCGGGATCGCCGCTGCCATGGCGTTGCTCGTCAGCATTGATCGCCCCGCGGCGGCAAACGGCTGGCAGAGAACGCTCGTCCGCAGCTCACCGCTCGTTTTCTTGGGCCTGGTCGCACTGGCGGTTTGGCCCCTGGCCCATTGCGGCTACGACGTCTGGCAACGCAACCGAAGCTTCCCCTTGCTGATCGATTTTCGCGCGTCGTGGAGTCATCGTTTCTGTTGGATTGACGAGGCGGTCCAGGTTGACCTGGCCCGGATTCCGTCGACTTGGCCGGCGGGCGTCGCCACCAACGTGATCGCGTTACAGATTGACCCCTCCGCGAACTACCCCGGCATTGGCATCAAGGAACCCTATCCTGACTGGCACGCTTTCGACTCCCTGGCGTTTGACGTGTATAACTTGGATTCCACGCCCCAGACGCTGGCCCTACGCGTGCACGATTTTCAGCACAACCAGGACTACAAAGACCGCTATGGGCGCGTCCTGGAACTCGCTCCGGGATTTCAGTCGTTTCGCATCTCGATGCGCGAGATTCAGAATGGCCCGCGGCAGCGTCCCATGGAGCTGCGCAGTATCGACGGAGTCAAACTGTTCGCCCTTCAACCCACTCAATCGATGCACCTGATGGTGGGCAATTTTCGGCTGGAATGACCACCCGCCGCGCCGCGCATCGCCTCACCTCGCCCGAGCGATCGCGGCTTGCCCCAGGCCCCGACCCGACGGTTGGCAAACCGGATACGGATGCTTAGACTGACCGAGTCTGCCGGGGCGATTCGCGGTAACGCGATGTTCAGCAGATTGGACGAACGGGCTTGGCCGACACGGTCTGCCCGATCGCTCGCTCGGCTTGCGGATGGGACCTCAATCGATCCGCGATTGGTTTGCCCAGACGCTTTCCAGAAGCGTGTTCATGTTTCGCTCCGCTCACGAGATGCATCCCGGACGACAGATCGCGATGAGAACTCGACTTGCTTACGGCTGGCTCGGATTCCTGCCCTTGCTGCTGGCGATCCCCGCGTCGGGCCAGACACAAGTTGTCCGATTCGCCACGTTCAACACCTCGTTGAATCGCTGTGCGGATGGCCAGTCGAATCCCTGTCTCGCCGGCGGCTTGCAGCAGGCCTTCGCAAATCCAAGCTTCGAGCAGGGGCAGCAGATTGCGGAAATCATCCAGCGAGTCGCGCCGGACATTGTTTTGCTGAACGAGTTCAATTTCGATCCGGAGGGAATTGCGGCGGATCTCTTTCAACAGAACTTCCTCTCGGTGGCCCAGAACATCTCTCGATCCGAATCACCCGCGACGCCGCTCGCCTACCCGTATCGCTACCTCGCACCGTCCAACACGGGGATCGCCTCGGGCTTTGATTTGAACAACGATGGTCAGATCGTGACCACACCGGGAACTTCGGCGTATGGGGATGATGCGTTGGGATTCGGCGAGTTTCCGGGGCGGTACGGCATGCTGCTGCTTTCGCGTTTCCCGATCGAAAGCGACCAGGTCCGGACGTTCCAGCGATTCCTCTGGAAGGACATGCCGGACGCGTTGCTGCCGGACGATCCTCGCACTCCCGAGCCGGGGGATTGGTACACGCCTGAGGAACTGGAGGTCTTTCGGTTGTCGTCGAAGAGTCATTGGGATGTCCCAATTACGATCGGCGATCGGACCATTCACGTGCTGGCCAGCCATCCCACGCCGCCCGCGTTCGACGGCCCGGAGGACCGCAATGGCAGAAGAAACCACGACGAGATACGGCTTTGGGCCGATTACTTGACCGAGGGCGCGGGCAATTACCTGCTGGACGACGAGGGTCGGCCCGGCCCGCTTCCGGCCGATGGCAGTTTTGTGATCATGGGCGATCTGAATGCGGATCCGGTGAAGGGCGACAGCTTCGCGGGCGCGATTGACCAACTGCTGTCGCACCCTCGCGTCGATAGCTCGCAGATCCCCGCCACGCCGTCCGGAAACACCGATACGGCAAGTTTCAATCTGCGGGTTGACTACGTGCTCCCCTCGACGGACCTCAGGCTCGTCGACACCGCGATTTTTCGACCTCCCAATCGCGATCCGCTGGCCCGTTTGATCCGGGCCTCGGATCACCAGTTGGTTTGGGCCGACCTCGAGATCGCAAACGTGCCCGAGCCCGCGGGCGGACTGCTGAGCCTTTGCGGGTTTGCGGGTCTGCTGGCAGGTGCACGCCGCAACCTTGTTGCTTGAATGCCGCCGCCCGTCTAAAAAGGAAGGGGTGCGACGCGCTATTTGGTGCCTCGCGCTTGTCGCTGTCCCTCCTGCCCGGCCCGCCTGGTCGTCCGACCTGTTCCGCCGCCGCATTCCTCACGCCCTGCCGACACCTATGATTCCTCTTCCAGCCCGCTGGTTAGTTGTTGCGTTCTGGCTGATCGGCAGCACGCGATGGTTGGCGCCGACGTGCCAGGCGGAGGACGATCAGGACTACTTTGAACGCCATGTTCGGCCGGTCCTCGTCGAGCACTGTTATGCGTGCCACTCGGCGGAGGCGGAAGAGGTCCGGGGCAACCTCCGACTGGATCGAACAAGCGGCTGGCAACTGGGGGGTGAATCGGGGCCCGCGGTCATCCCGGGGGATCCCCAGCAGAGTCTGCTTACCAAGGCGATTCGCTACGATCCCGAAGTCTCTCCGATGCCGCCGGACCAGAAGCTACCGGCCGAGATCGTGGCCCGGCTTGAGGAGTGGATTCGACGCGGAGCCATCGGCCCCCCCGAAGCGGCGCTTGCCGAGGACGCCTCTGGCAGTGCCGCCGCGTCGCCCACCGCCGCGAACCACTGGGCCTTCTTGCCGCCCATGGCATGGACGTCGTCCAACACGATGCCGCCCGGCGATACCGCGTCGCCCGGCGATACCGTGTCGATCGGCGGTGCAGCGGCGCCGAGCGGAGGGGCGGGTCGCGTTGACCGAATTCTGCAGCAGCACCAGGCCGAACTGGGGCTGCAGCCTTCGGCGTCCGCCGCACGACATGAGCTGGTACGGCGGCTCTATTTCGACCTGACGGGATTGCCGCCAACCTACGAACAGGCTTCCGCATTTGACCGGGCGAGCTCCCCGAACGCCTACGGTGAGTTGGTCGAATCGTTGTTGGCATCCCCTCGTTTTGGCGAGCGTTGGGCTCGGTACTGGCTGGATGTCGCCCGCTTCGCCGACACGAAGGGTTATGTTTTCACGCAGGACCGCAACTATCCGGACGCCTACAAGTATCGTGATTGGGTCATCGACTCGTTCAATCAGGATCGGCCGGTCGACCAGTTCATTCAATTTCAGCTGGCGGCCGACCAATTGGACGGTGACCGTCCCGAGTCACTCGCGGCGATGGGTTTTCTGACGCTGGGTCGACGATTCCTCAACAACAAACATGACATCATCGACGACCGCATCGATGTCACGACCCGGGGCTTGATGGGGCTCACCGTCACCTGCGCTCGTTGTCACGACCACAAATACGATCCGATTCCGACGGCCGACTACTATTCGCTCTACGGCGTGTTTGCCAATAGTGACGAGCCGGGCGATGCACCGGCTCCCCTGCGTCTGGTGGATGCCAAGCAGTTGACCGAGCCGGTCGTCTTTCTGCGCGGGCAGCCGGGGCGGCGAGGCCCCGAAGTGCCCCGACGATTTCTCGCCGTGCTCTCCGGTCAAGACCGAGCACCCTTCCAGCTGGGTAGCGGCCGATTGGAGATGGCCCAAGCCATAACCGACCCCAAAAACCCGCTCACGGCTCGGGTGTTCGTAAATCGAGTCTGGGGGCGATTATTTGGCAGTTACCTCGTCGATACGCCGAGTGACTTTGGCACACGCTGCGAGCGACCGGAGCTGGCCGAGTTGTTGGATGACTTGACCGTCGAGTTCACGAATCATGCCTGGTCACTGAAATGGCTGATCCGAGAACTCGTGATGTCCTCGGCCTATCGGCAAACATCGCACCGAACCGATCACTCGGCCGCGATCGACCCCGAGAATCGACGTTTTGCCTGCATGAATCGCCGTCGACTCGACTTCGAGGCGATGCGCGACGCGATCTTGAGCGTGAGCGGCCAGTTACAAGCCGAAATCATTGGCGGTCCTTCCGTCGATGTCAGCGGTGAGAATCCTGTACCGCGGAGGTCCGTCTATGCCCACATTGATCGACAAAATTTCGCCGGCCTGTTCCGCTCATTCGATGTCGCCTTACCCGACACGCACAATCCCAAACGTTTTGAGACCACCGTGCCGCAACAGGCCCTGTATCTGTTGAACAGTCCCTTTGCGTTACACAGTGCCGCTCAACTAGCCGAGTCCAGCGGAGCGGCCGACGGAGACCCTCGCCAACGGATTGTGGCGATCTACCGCCAAGCCTTGGCACGCGACCCCGACCGCTGGGAGCTCGAGCGGGCGATGGCCTTCGTATCCGGCGCGGATCAGACGGCTCGGGAATCCGATGCCTGGGCCCAGCTGGCCCAGGTGCTTTTACTATCGAACGAGTTTCTCTATCTGGATTAATCGGCCATGAATCTCTGCCGGCGCGAGATGTTGATTCGCAGCGGAATGGGCCTGGGAGCACTCGCCCTCGCCGATCTGAACGCCGAGGGAGTTGCCGGAGCGACGCTCAATCCGACGGCCGCACGACCGCCGCATTTCGCCCCCAAAGCAAAACGCGTGATCCACTTGTTCATGAATGGCGGCCCGTCCCACGTCGACACCTTTGATCCCAAACCCGCCCTCCAAAAGTACGCGGGCCAAAACCTGCCCACAGAAAACCTGCGAACCGAGCGTAAGACGGGTGCCGCGTTTCCCTCACCCTACCGTTTTCGTCGATACGGCCAAAGCGGCATCGAGGTCAGCGAAATCTTTCCGCACGTCGCCAAGTGCGTCGATGATCTGGCCGTCATTCGCTCGATGCATGCCGACGTCCCCAATCACGAACCATCGCTGCTGCTGATGAACTGCGGTGAGGGTCGGTTGATCCGACCGAGCCTCGGCTCGTGGCTGACCTACGGCCTGGGAACGGAGAACCAGAACCTGCCGGCGTTTATCGCGATGTGCCCCGGTGGCTATCCGATTCAGGAATCGCAGAATTGGCAAGCGGGTTTTTTGCCAGGTATCTATCAGGGAACTTATGTCGATACGAAACACACGGAAATTGACAAACTGATCGCTCATATCCGCAATCCTCAGATCGAATCGATCCAACAGCGGCGCCAGCTGGACTTGTTACGTGAAATCAATGAGCGCCACCTCGCGTCGCGGGAACAGGACCCGCAGCTGGAGGCGCGCATCCAGTCCTTCGAACTTGCATTTCGAATGCAGCACGAAGCGGAAGACGCATTCGATGTTTCACGCGAGCCGGAGTCCATCCGCAAGCTTTACGGATCCGGTGTTCAGGCAAGGCAGATCTTGATCGCGCGGCGATTGTTGGAACGGGGCGTGCGATTTGTCCAGGTGTGGCATGGAGCTGGCCAACCGTGGGATAACCACGACGACATCGAAGTCAACCACCGGCGACTCGCGCGGCAATGTGATCAAGCCATCGGCGCGCTCCTGGTCGACCTCAAACAACGTGGCATGCTGGACGATACACTTGTCATCTGGGGCGGCGAATTCGGCCGCACGCCCACCGTCGAGTTGCCGCAAAAAGGCGCGAACGAGGGAAAAATCAACGGCCGAGACCACAATCACCATGGGTTCACCATGTGGCTCGCCGGCGGTGGCATCAAGGGAGGAACGGTCTACGGAGCCACAGACGAATTCGGCTTCCGGGCCGTTGAAAATCGAACCCACGTGCACGATCTGCACAGCACGATCCTGCATCTGATGGGCTTCGATCACGAGCAATTCACCTACCGCTACGCCGGACGCGATTTCCGCCTCACGGACGTGCATGGTCACGTGGTGCATGACTTGATCGCTTGAGTCCAAGTCCAGCGCCCGAGTCCAGCGCCCGAGTCCTGCGTGGCGCTAAGAGACCGAAACAACGAGCAGCTTCGCGAAGCACTTCCCGACAAATTCTCAGGAATGGCGAAGTTCTTTGTTTTTTTTGCTCTTCTGACCAAGTACAATCCCGATTCGCGGCATGGGTGTCGTCTAACCTGAATTAACGCATTGAGGCAAGACCTAATGACGGATCTGAGTTGAACCTCGTGATCGCATTTGCGCGAGTACGCTACTGACGTTTTCCAAAGAGGACGAAATCTCTTGGCCGTGCACCATTCGGGCGGACGGGCGAAAGATCCCGTCCTTTTTTATTGGGTCTAAACGCTTGAGGCCTGGAACCAGGTGCTCATGGCCCAACGCGGACCGAGTTCGGCCTGTGCTGTCGGCGCATCTTGGAGATTGAACGATGAGACAAATTCCGTTACGACGATTCTTCGGTGGTGTCGCTGTCTGCGTCGCCGCCTGGCAGGGCTTGGATGCTCGACCCGTCGAGGCGGCGGGTGTTACGGTCGGAAGTTCCAGCTTATTCTCGACGCCAGACTATAGCGACTCGTTTACGGGAACGGACGCCGGCGGACGAGCGGACCGCCCTTATGTCGCGGCCGTCCAGCCCGCACCGGCCTACGTGGTCGAAAACACCTACGGCAATCCCCCGCTCTCGTTTCAAATCGGCGCGGGTTTCAGTTTCGCGGCCGATGGAGCAGGTACGCCGGGCTTCGTCGACGGAACTCCCGCCTATCCGCTGGGATCCGCGCCGAACGCCAGTGGTGCCGGTAGCGATACGGGATTCACTCAGACCGGTGGCGCGGTCGACTACGGAATCACCTACTACCTGCGCGATGAGTACGTCGTGCAGGTCGACGCGGTGCAGACTCCGGATCGGATCGATATCAGTTCCGGAGCGGGCCTCGGAATCTTCGCCCCCGAGTCGCTGTCGGTCTTCTTTCGTGGCGACGGTTCGGGGAACGCCTCGCTCTTCAACGGCACCGTCGACACGCCGATTCAAGCGGAACTGCCCGACTTCAACACGGGGATTGCCGGCGCGGGTGAGTGGTACAACTACGCGGTACGATACGACCGCATGGACCAGGAAGTCGAAATTTATGTCAACGAAATGTCACGTGGCTTGATCGACCTGACCACGTTTGCCGGAGGCATCTACCAAGGCTTTTCCAACGCGACGGTCGGCGCGGGAGGATCGGGCGGCAATCGCGTCTGGACCGACAACTTCCAGGTGGGTGGAAATGGCCCCGCCACGGGAATGCCCCCGGCTCCGTTTCCGGATCCGGGCAACCTCGTTGGCTTGCCGGCCAGCTTGGTGTCTTTTTGGGACTTCAACGAAGCGGCTGCGCCCGAGGCGGGACGTATGCTGGACTTCGCTTATGACCGCAAGGCAGATCGCAATGGTTCATTCCAAGGCACGGCAACCCGCACCGGCGGACTCGTCGGCTTGGGAGCCGGCCAGTTCAACGACACCAATGGCGATGGCGTGAACGTGGGAAGCGACGGATATTCGTTCACGGACGGGATTGCGGTCGAGGCCGTCTTCACGACGAATTGGGACGGCAGCGACCAGGCCGAGTTCTTCCGCAAAGAGGACGGGGGTAACCGGATCCTGCTCTCGTTTCAGGCGGGTCCGAACATTAATGACGCCTTCGGGCAGCTCGTGGGCACCGCGGGCACCCCTGGGGTCTCACTGGGTCTGAACATCGGCGGATACGGCGAACTGGACATCGCGTTCGATGGACTCGATGGTCGCCCGACCCTGGAGCAAGTGGCTGACGGCGAGGTACACCACATCGTCGCAACCTTTGATGGCGCCTCGGGCGTCAAGTCGATCTTCCTCGATGGCGAACTGATCGGCTCGGTCGATCTGGGTGACGCCTTGCAGATGGTCAGCGGCGGGGCGGCCCCCGCGTTGATCGGTGCCTCCGGCGGCAGCGAGCCGTTTACGGGGGTCTTGGACGAAGTCGCGATCTACAACGCGGCGCTCAGCCAGGCGACGGTTGCCGAGCACCTTGCGAACGTTTTGGCCGGCGGGCCAAATTACTTCAACGCCGTCCCCGAGCCCGCATCCTGGTCGATGATCGGGTGGATTGCGGCCGCCGGACTGCTGCGACTTCGTCGAAGGCGAGGGACGCGCGACTAGGGCGAGCTCGCTGCCATCGAATCAGCGAACCCAACCGCGAGGGCGTGGCTCCGCCAAACCGCCCTCGCGAGCTTCCGGGCCGGCGAGGTTCCTGCCGAGCCGGATTTTCTCAACGAGGCTCAGCACGAGCTTCGACCTCCCGTACGCTGCCCCAAGCCATTCGGAGCGGACGCCTGGCATCGAAGTGCGCTTCGCCGCACTTCAGTTCTTGATCTCGCACGGCTGGCATGCCAAACTCAGGACGGTCCGAGTGCCTCTCTTCCGGCGGCATCCGTTTCAGACCATACGTTCATCTTCGAAGTGGACTTGATCCCTGCCGATTGGCTCATTATCGCATTGGCTCATTGGCTTATTGGCTTATGAACGATGCCCGAGTACACGTCGGGGCCGTTGATTTTGGAGCGACAACGGTGCGTAGGTCGATGAGGCGTTTCTATCAACTCGGGCCACCGCGGCATCGCCGTTACCTGTTCGTTGGGCTCGTTTGCCTGATCTGGCCACCCGATGCATGGCCTCAATCGCGGATCCAATTTCACGATCTTACCGCTCAAACTGCCATCGCGTTTCGCCATCACGACGGTAGTCGCGGCAACTATTACATTGTGGAAGCGATGAGCGCCGGATTGGCCCTCTTCGACTATGACGGCGATGGGGACTGCGACATCTATTTTCTGAATGGACAACGGCAGGACCGCGGCGACTCCGTCGAGCTCTCTCGGAACGCCCTCTATCGAAACGACGGGAACTGGTCATTCACGGACGTCACCGAGCAGGCGGGCGTCGGCGATACCGGACATGGCCTGGGCGTCACCGTGGGAGACTACGACAACGACGGGGATCCGGACCTTTACGTCACGAATTTCGGACCGAACGTCCTGTACCGCAACAATGCCGACGGAACGTTTTCCGATGTGACCGACGAGGCCCAGGTCGCGAACGGGCACCGCGTGGGGGCAGGCGCCAGCTTTCTGGATATCGATGGCGATGGCGATCTCGATCTATTCGTCGCCAACTACGTCAAGTTCGAACTCGGCTCGCACGTTCCCCGCACGAAACAGGGCTACCCGATCTACGGCAGCCCGGCCGATTACGAACCCGAATCCGACACGCTTTTTCGCAATGAATCGGATGGGACATTCCGCGACATCAGCCTGACGTCGGGAATCGCCACACCTCGTGGCACGGGGATGGGAGTCGTGTGTGCGGACTACGACGATGATGGAGACACGGACATCTTCGTCGCCAACGATGGGATGCGAAATTTCCTGTACCGCAACGACGGTCGAGGGACCTTCACCGAGGCCGGCTTGTTGAGTGGTTTTGCCTACGACATGGCCGGGAAAGTCCATGCCAGCATGGGCGTGGATTGCGCCGATCTGGATAACGATGGACGGCTCGACTTCCACGTCACGTCCTTCCAGGGCGAGCTGGCAACCCTCTATCGCAACCTTGGCAATGGCCTGCTCGAAGACGTGACGATCTCGGTGGGAGCCGCCGCGGGGACCCGGGCCCCTGTTACGTGGGGAAATGGCCTCGTCGATTTTGACAACGACGGCGATCGCGACATTTTCATCGCCTGTGGACACTTGTACGATCAACTTGACCAGTTCGATCGCTCGACGACCTACTTGACGCCCAACCTAATCCTGGAAAACCTCGACGGGGATCACTTCCGCGACGTGTCGGCCGAAGCCGGCGACGGCATGCAGGCCAAATCGAGCAGTCGAGGCGCCGCCTTCGACGACCTGGACGGCGACGGGGACGTGGACATTGTGGTTCTGAATTCCCGAGCGCAACCGACGATCCTTCGTAATGATACGCCTCGGGAAAACCACTGGATTCGCGTCACCTTGCGAGGAACCTCCTCCAACCGCGACGCAGTCGGGGCTCGCGTCGAAGTGATCGCCGGTGACC
The DNA here is from genome assembly GCA_963826795.1 of uncultured Planctomycetales bacterium. Classification (GTDB taxonomy): domain Bacteria; phylum Planctomycetota; class Planctomycetia; order Pirellulales; family Pirellulaceae; genus CAWGYT01. The sequence goes on from CAWGYT010000012.1 coordinate 136,661, forward strand.
TGACAATGGTCGATGAAGTCCATAGCGGGCGAGGTTATCAGTCGCACTTTGGCACCTGCTTGCACTTCGGACTCGGCTCGAATCGTCGTGTCGACCGGATCCGAATCCGCTGGCCCGACGGAGAATACCAGACACTTGAGAATCTCGAGGTCGATCGCGTGCTCACCGTGACCGAACCAAGTCGCGTCGGTCGACCGTGACGCAGTCGCATGGGGCAGCGAGGCAATCGGCGGTGATTTTTCTGGTACGACTGACTGAAACGATGCGTTCCCGAAACAATTCTTTCCAGATCGTGGATCACATGCCCGGGCAAGAACCTCGAACATTCAGGCGGAACCTATCGGAGTCGACTTCGGCGCAAATCGAAGACGACGATCGTTCTCGGGCCGTTCCTCGCGATCCCTGGGTGCTGCTCGTTTCGCTCGCTCTGACAACCTTGCCGTCCAGTCCCTGCTCCGCCCAACTCCAGGACGAGGCAATCCCGTCAGCGACCGCAACGACGCAGGAACCGGCCCACGAATCGTCGCGTCTCTTTTCCATGGCGCTCGCGCTCAAGGAAGAGCAGTACCGAATCGCGACCGATGTCTTACGGGACTTTCCCGACGATTTCGACGCCTTGCGTGTGATGGGTTTTGCCCACAGCAGCCACGGCAATCTGGAGGAAATGGCGACCTGTTGGGAACGCTGTCGGGAGCTGCAACCCGATCGGCCAGATATTCACGATCAACTGGGTCGATACGCGATGAAGGTCGAACGTTACGACGACGCGATCGACTCGTGGCAAACGGCCTTGAAGCTTGATCCGAACTATCCACAGATCCAGCAGCGTATCGGCGAAGCACTCCTGAATCAGGGCAAGGCCGCCGAGGCGTTGGCGGCGTTTGAGCGAGAATTGGAGCGGGCTCCCAGCGACAGCCAAGCGTTTTATCTCAAGGGGGAAGCCTGTTTTCAACTGCAGGATTACGAGGCGGCGAAACAGAGTTTCACGCGAGCGGTGGAGCGAATGCCTGAGCACGCGCAGGCTTACTATGGCTTGATCAAGACCTGTCGCCGCCTGGGAGACGGCGCTGGCGTGGCCCGCTACGCCCAGAAATTCCAGGAACTTCAGGGAGCGACGTTCGCGGCCGACCGGGAAGTTCGCCGTCAGTACGATGACTTGCGTGAAATGCGGCGGAACCTCGCCGTGACTTGCCTTGAAGCCGGCCGGCTGTACCAGAAAGGCAAAAACGACAAGCGAGCCGAGGCGCTCTGGACCCGACTTGCGGAACTTGATCCGGACCACGATCAGGCCCATCAGCTGCTCGCCTCACTCTATTTGAGACAGCGTCGCGGTCCGGATGCGTTGCGTGAGCTGGAGCACTTGACGCGTCTTCATCCGCGGCACGCAGATTACTACCAGCAGATCGGCTTCTTGCAAGCTCGCATGAAAAACCTCCGAGCGGCCGAGGCAGCATTCAAGAAGATGGTCGAAATTGCCCCGGACGAGGCGGCCGGTACGCGGGCTTTGGCGAAGTTCTATTTGAATACCAAACAACAGGCGTCCCTTGCCCACGAACTGGCCGTTCAGGCGGTTCGCCTGGAGCCAGTTGCCGAAAGCTATTTCGTGTTGGCGTGGTCACGCGCGGCGCTGGGCAGACCGGAGGAGGCGCTGGATGCCGTGAAAGTTGCGATCCGCTTGGACCCGAACAATATTACCTACCGAAAGCTCTATGAATCCATTGATCGAACTCGCTAGGTTTTGTCCTCTAACGGAACGAGAAAGTCCTTTGTCTCGGTCGCTTGTGAAAGGTCGCCGGGATACGTGGCCTGCGCTCGTGCGTCAAGTCATCTGGGCTTGCTCGCCCATCTTCTGCGTCGCGACAGTGGCGTTCGGCGCCAAGCCCGCGATCCGGTTCCAGGACGTGACGGCGGCCAGCGGAATTGAGTTCCGACATACTGATGGCAGCACGGGCGAGCACTACATCGTGGAGTACGTCAGCGCGGGGCTGGCGCTATTCGACTATGACAATGACGGCGACGTCGACATCTATTTTCTGAACGGCGCCCCACCGCGTCACCGTTCGGCTCCCACGCCACCGTCCAATGCACTCTACCGAAACGAAGGCGATTGGACGTTTACGGATGTCACGAAGCAAGCGGGAGTGGGCGATGTACATCACGGACTTGGCGTGACGGTGGGCGACTACGATAACGACGGCGATGCCGATCTTTACCTGAACAACTACGGACCGAATGTACTGTTGCGTAATAACGGCAACGGCTCCTTTACCGACGTGACGCAGGCGGCAGGGGTGGGCAATGGGGATCGCGTCGGGGCCGGAACGTGCTTCTTGGATATGGATGCCGACGGCGACCTGGACCTTTACGTCGCGAACTACATCCAGTTTTCTTACGACAAGCACGTCAGCCGTACCTTGCGAGGCTTTCCGGTTTACGCCAGTCCGCGTGACTACTCGCCGGAACCTGACACGCTCTATCGCAACAATGGCGATGGCACCTTCACCGACGTGAGTCGCACTTCCGGCATTGCGGCTCACGCTGCCTACGGCATGGGAATGGTTTGCGCCGACTATGATCGCGACGGAGACACCGACGTGTTCGTCGGCAATGACACGGGAGCGAATTTCCTATTTCGCAATGACGGGCATGGGAATTTTGAAGAAGTCGGCCTGCTGACGGGATTTGCCTACGACGGAAGCGGCAAGATCCAAGGCAGCATGGGTGTGGAGTGTGGCGACTTCGACAATGATGGATACTTGGATTTCCACGCCACGTCGTACCAGAACGAACTCTCGACGCTCTATCGCAATCTCGAAGGAACGCTGTTCGAGGATGTCTCGCGCTCAAGTGGCGCCGGCCTGGGGACATTTCCACAGGTCACCTGGGGCAATGGGCTGGTGGACTTCGACAACGACGGAGACCGCGACCTCTTTATCGCTTGCGGCCACCTGTACGACAATGTCGACCAATTCGACGACCGGTCATCGTATCACGCAACGAACCTTTTGTACGAAAACTTGGGCCGCGGGAAATTCAGCGAGATCTCGCGCCAAGCAGGGCCGGGCCTGAACATCCGATTGAGCAGCCGCGGTGCTGGATTCGACGACCTGGACAATGATGGTGACGTCGATTTGGTGATTCTCAACTCCCGCCGCGAACCGACGCTCCTCAGAAACGACACTCCAGGCGGCAATCACTGGATTGGTCTGAAGCTGCAAGGAACGGTCGCCAACCGAGATGGCGCAGGAAGCCGAGTCGAGGTGATCACGAGCGAAAGCCGGCAGGTCGACGAGGTACACCGCGGACGCGGCTACCAAAGCCACTACGGCTCCCTCGTCCATTTCGGACTCGGCCAAAACGCAACCGCAGTCGAGGTTCGCGTGCATTGGATCGGTGGAGACACGGAAGTCTGGCAGGATCTACCCGTGGATCGCGTTCATACGCTGACGGAACGGCGCGGTGGCAGACGGACGGACTAGTTGTTCGTGAGCCAACGGTGCGAGACGAGCGCATCCTCCCGCGAAAACGTCGCTCAAACCCGCATGGTCTTGCGGAACCAAAAAAATGATGCCACGGGGTACGAGCCGGTCGGCTCAGCCAGCTCGAATCCCAAACAGCCTCGAGCCGACTCGGAATCAACCGGTCTCATGCTGCTTGGTTCCCTCGGCGGCGCGTTTAATTCCGTTGAGCATGCCGCCGAAGACAATTTGATGCAGTGGGACGACGGCATACCAATAGAGGATGCCCAGCAGCCCTTTTGGACGGAAGCGCGCCGTCATGGTCAGCTTCGTGGACTCACCCTCGGCAAGCGGACTCATCGCGAATTCCAACCGGGCGACGCCTGGTAATTTCATTTCCGCGTGCAGTAACAGCGACTTGCCGCGTTCGACGCCGACCACGCGCCAAAAGTCCAGGGCCTCGCCGAATTCGACGTCCTCCGCGTGCCGCCGGCCCCGCCGCAGCCCGGGACCACCGACCAACTGGTCCATCCATCCTCGGATTCGCCAAAGGATATCCCCGGCGTACCAACCATGGCCGCCTCCGACGCGACAGACCGCTGCGAATACGGAGGACGGGTCGGATTCAATCGTAATGGATCGCTCGTCAACAAACACCTTGCCCCCGGCCCAGTCCGGGTCCCCGGGGATCGGTCCGGCCGCCGACCATCGTGTTGGGACTTGCCCCGCCTTCGTCCTCGTGATCGCTCGTTGAATCGCTTCTTGTACGGTCAGCGCCTGATGCGGCATCAGACGCTGGGCGGTGTCCTCGGTAACGACGACGCGATTTCGAAGACCGTCGGCGAGCGGACGTGCGATGCGATAAGTGACCGGGGTCACCAGACTAATCCACGCGGAACTAAGTCGAGGCGTCAGTACGGGTAGACCAATAATTAGTCGGCGCGGCAGCTGAAGCGATTCGGCCATCAGTTGCATCAGCTGGCGGTAGGACAGGACATCGGGACCTCCGATTTGAAGAGTCTGACCCGCGGTTGCGGGCACGCTCAAACATTTTACCAACCAGTACAGCACGTCCGTGATGCCAATCGGCTGACACTCCGTTTCGACCCAACGCGGTGTCACCATGACCGGAAGCCGTTCCACTAGATAGCGAAGTATCTCAAACGACGACGAACCCGACCCGATGATCATGGCCGCTCGCAGCGTCGTCACCGGAACCGCGGTGGACGCGAGGGCGCTCTCAAGCTCTCGACGCGACTGAAGATGCTCGCTCAAGCCCTCGCCAAGTTCGCCTAATCCGCCGAGATAGATGATCCTTTTGACTCCCGCGCGGGAGGCGGCTTGAGCGAAATTGCAGGCTAACTGCCGGTCCTGTCGCGCGTAATCGCTGCCCGAAGAGATCATTGAGTGGATCAAGTAGTAGGCAGCGGAGCATCCCGAGAGCTGTTCGGTTAGCTGGTTCACATCGGTGAGCTCACCCGCAACGACCTCGACGTTTGATTCCCAACGCCAAACTCTCGCGTCAAGCTTTCGAGGCTCGCGAGCGAGGCACCGGACGCGAAAGCCCGCGTGTAAAAGTTCAGGCACGAGCCGTCCGCCGACATAGCCCGTCGCTCCCGTCACGAAAATGCGATCCTCGACGGGTTCAGAATTCAGCTCGGTGCTCCCCACGATGACGAGGTGAGCGACGGCATGACCCAACGAATGATGAGGGGCGGTGCAGGCAAAATGTCAAAGCCAAGTCGGCTTCCGATCTGAATGCGAAGCCTTACCTTGTAGCGACGGAAGATTTGCAGGAGGGAAAGCGAACCTGAATTGCACTGATTCCGAAGACGCCAAACCGACCAGACGTTTTTCACGTTCAGCACGACCCCGTCTTCCGTCGCGTCAATCCTGACCGGCCGACCGGCTAACGTTCCCCTCAGTCGGCCGGTCACGATCAGTTTGGGCCTGATCCCGCATCTCGCGTTCGGATTTTCAATGTTCCATCCAGGATCCACTCAGCGTGTTCCGCTCCAGCACCCGTCCCGCTGGGAACTTTCACATGAAACTGATGCATCTCATATGAGATCTCGGCGTTGCGACCCGTCAGTCGGTCATAAAGGCCAATCGCGAGCTCGGGCCAATTGGTCGTGTGCTTCTCGTCAGACATCGTAAATCTCCTTCATTCTGGTGCAGGTTGTTGATCGCGGTGGATGATGAAACTCAAACCAAGTACGCTCGCTCTGAACATCAAGGCTCACGCTAAGCTCGGTAGCCGTATGCCTTGCTGGATTCCGAAATCGGTCCGCGCGGTGAGGGGTGTGGACGCGGAAACGCGATCTTCGAATGAGCGAACTCGACATGATTCACGCAGGGGATCATAGCCGAGTGAGCACAAGCGACAAGTCGCTCGGTCTGAAAAGAGGTCTTGCCCTCTCCGGCGATTCGACGACTTGCCGGTCAGGGGGCAGGGTCAGATCCGTTTTCTGGTGTCAAGTTCGCATTTGGCGCGGGATTACCGGCCGAGGAAACCAACGCCTCACCGGACCGAACGTGTCGGCACGCAAAGTCATCAAGGGCCGAGCCGAGCAAGTCCAGTTCGACACGGGTTGCTCAATTGCCGCAACTGAATTCGCCGACCGAACCCCGTACGTGCGATGCCGTCCTGGATCACGCTCGTCAGGCAAACACGCCAGGCGAGACCTGTCAAACACCAGAAACCCAATCTGACCCCTACGGACCCCCTGACAGATCAACTGAAGACAGCCACAACCGTCCGGTTCTCAGCACAGCCGACCTATCGGGACGTCCTAAAGGACCAATCGGCTTTTTGAGGCAGCTTTGCAGGAGCTGTTTGCAACGACGCGTTCGCGGCGGGCAGCTTGATATTTGGAATGGGATCCAGAATCCTGAATGGCGCCTGAATTTCGACCATTTGTCCTTCTCTCAGCACGGTCATCTTGATTTCGTCTTCTGCGGTCAAAGCACGAAGGTATTCTCTGACGTTCTCGTAGTCCGATACCGGATGGCCACCGATCGAGTAGATCACGTCGCCGCCGAGCATGAGAGTAAGGCCTTCAAATTTGGCCTGAATTCGCCCACCTCGCAGTCCGCTCTGCTCGGCAAGGGAACCGCGCTGTACACGTTCCACGATCAGTGCTTCCTCCGGGTGCCAGTTCATCAAGCTGGCGAATTGCGGAGTGCATCGCAAATAGACCACTCCCCCGAAGGGCACCGCCTCGTCAATCAGGTAGCGTCGAATCAGGTCGACAGGGACAGCCAGCCCAATTCCTTCAGCATTGGGCAACGTACCGACGGCGATACCAATCACCTCTCCGTCGCAATTGAAGATTGGCCCACCTGAATTGCCGGGATTGATCGCGGTATCGGTTTGGATAATGCGGCTGGGGTGTTTCCACGCCAAATCAATGCTCCCTAAACCCTCACGCACCGCGCTGACGATGCCTGACGTAACGCTGAAGCACAAGTCATACGGGGCTCCGATGCAGAACACTGGCTGTCCAGCCATCACCTGGGATGCCACACCAAGCGTCGCCGGACGCACACCGTCCGGCAACTTCTCAACTTTCAGCAATGCCACGTCCTGAGAGCGCGACATCGTCACGATGGTTGCCAGGCAGAACGATTCATCGTGAAACGTTACGCGAATGATATCTGCCTGATCCACCAGGTGTGCAGCCGTCGCGATATATCCGTCCGCGTGGAGAACGAATCCCGAACCCGATCCGGTCCTCTCGATGGGACTCCCGACCTCAATGTAAACGACCGAGGCCGCCACTTGCTGGTACATTCTTGACAGGTCGCTCACAGGCGAACCGTCTTGCGCATCGACCGGACTGGTGTGCCAAACCAAGGCAAGCAACAGCGCGAATATCATGCTGGTCGACATCGCAATTCTCCCTGGTGAATCCACGATCGCGTATAGCCAACGCGGTACAGGCACATTGGCTTTCCTGCCGTAAAGCTGCTCTTCCCCGCAACGTTTCCCCAATGAATCCATACTTCACCTGTCGCAAACCTCGTGCCCAGTCACTGATTGCACGACGCCTTGACCAATACTCGCGAATGCGTGCGAATAAGCACAAGAGGTGGCTCCCATGGGCGGCAACGCACACGAGCACAAGACTCTGGCGGGAAGCAGCCAGAGCGCCGAATCACGGTCATCGGACATTTGGGGCTGCAGCCGACAGCCTCGCCCGGCAGGGATATTCGGAATTGCCTTTTTCGCAGAGATTTCTGCTCTGTTCCGGTATGGATTTCGAACCACGATGAGTTTCAGAACAACGTTGACTGAGGTTGGCAAGCGGGCAGACGGGCGAATGTGGTCGCCGAAGCTAACGAATGGCCGGATGGGCTCGCAGTTGAGGCGATGTTTCTCAGTGGAGCGGCCAATTGAGTCTGCCACGGCTGCGCAGCGGTTCGCGAGCACGAGTTGATCACACCGAGTTTCGACGTCCAGACGATGTTCGGGGCGATTTCTCGAACTTGCGCCCGCTGTTAACCCGCCGAACTGCTTGCTTCCAGACGGTCTATCTTCCGCTCCGCACGTTGAGGGCCCGCGGGGCTCCAGACGCCGAGTAGATCCGCCTTAGGCGACCCGGACAGCTTGCTTCCACAGACGAGTCCAGACGGTCTATTTTCCGCTCGACGAGTCCGACGAGTCCAGACGGTCTATTTTCCGCTCCGCCCGCTGACACTGCTTCCACACTGCTTCCACACTGCTTCCACACTGCTTCCAGACGGTCTATCTTCCGCTCCGCACGTTGAGGGCCCGCGGGGCTTCAGACGCCGAGTAGATCCGCATCAGGCGACCCGGGTTCCTACGTGCAGGCCGAAAGGTGGCCCGGCAAGCGAGGATCCAAGTTGCACGGTGGGTTGCGGCGCAAGAATCGGGGTGGGGATACTGCCGGGTGTTCCAGGAGGTCGTTTGCTTGCCAGGAGGGGTCCCATGCCGAGCTCGTCGCGCCGCACCGTGGTCGAGAAAGGAGAAGTGGGGGTCTATCATTGCTGGAATCGCTGCGTGCAGCGGGCCTGGCTCTGCGGTCAGGATCCGGTGACGGGGATCGACTACGAGTATCGCCGCGAGGTGATCGAGGAGGTCGAGCGGCAACTGGCCGGGTTGTTCGCGATCGACATTGGTTTTCACGCCGAACAGGCGAACCATCTCCATCTGATCCTGCGGACGCGTCCGGATCTGGCGGCGACCTATCTCGATGACGAGGTGCGGCGGCGCTGGTGGATTCTGGTTCGACTGAAGCGGACGGGAAACGGACGAATCGAGGAACCCACCGCCGAGGAACTCGAGCGGGAACGCCGCCGCTGGCCGGACGTCGACGTCCTGCGGCAGCGTTTGGCCGATGTCTCGTGGTTCATGGGAACGCTGTGCGAGCATCTCGCGCGGCGTTTCAACCGCGAGTCGGGCACGAGCGGGACGTTCTGGGAGCATCGCTTCGGGTGCCGAAGCCTGGAAGATGAGGCGGCGATTCTGCTGTGCGGGATCTATGTGGATCTGAATCCCATCCGGGCCGGAGAAGCCACGGTCCCCGAAGAGGCGCGTCACACGTCCGCCTACAACCGGATCCAGGGCATGCCGCAGCGCGCCTCTCGGCCAGTGGCGGAAGGCACCGCCGGTCCGGACGACTGGCTCTGTCCGCTCACGATTCCGGAAGACGACCCCCGTCAACTCGGCGCCGTGCGAGCCCAACTTCCCTGGCGCGCGTCTCGACAAAGGACTCTTGCCGATCCGCCTGGAAACGTATCTGGAACTGCTCGACTGGACGGGCCGGCAGATCGGCTTGAAGCGTCAGGGCTCGATTCCCTCGTCGCTGGCACCGATCCTGGAGCGACTGGGGATCCAGGCGGAGCACTGGCTGGAGGCGGTCCGAGGCTTCGACCGCCGGTTCGGCCAGGTCGTCGGCTCGCTCGCTCGGTTACGCGCGGCGGCGAGTCGCGCGGGCCGGCGCTGGTTCCGCGGCGCGACCGCCTGCGCCACGATCTTCGCCTGATCGACGATCGACCTCACGGTTTTTGCCCCGTCCATGCCGTCAACGAACGTGACCTCGTTCGACGGAGGAACTCAAGATAAGCGGTACTGGCACGACTCAACCTGTGCGATTCACCGCTTAAAATAGTCGGGCAATCCCATCCCGGACGCGCATCCCGCCCACCTCGCCTCCCTCTGAACGTCCCGCCAAACGACTCCCTCCCGAAGCGAACGAACGGTATCCATCCCACCTCGACTCCCCGACTTCGCCGGCAAGCATGTAGACCGTCTGGGTTGGTGTGGGCTGGTGTCCGCCGGCAAGCATGTAGACCGTCTGGGCTGGTGTGGGTGTGGGCTTGGCAAGCATGTAGACCGTCTGGGCTGGGTCTCCCGATTGGCCGGTGATTGGCTCGAAACTTTACTTCGTCTCAGACCGAAGCAGGTCTGGCGACATCTGGGAGGTAACCTGGGTTCCCGAACCGTCATCCTTCGCTCTTGCTTTCTTCGGTCTCCTTGGCGTGGTGTCTTGTGCCTGTCGAACCAGACGTTCCAGAGTTCGACCCAAAAACTGAAAGTTCCCATTGCCGATTGCTCTAACGCCCGGTGATCTTGCGCTGTGCGTGAGCGTAGCCAACCATCGATTTACGGAAAGTTGACAAATCGATCAGTGATCTGTCGCAACAAACCACCGGTTTTATACGCCACCTGATGTCCAACCCTGACGGCTGGCGGACGTCGCTGCTCTTGGGTACCGGCCCATCGGGAGAGCGGGCGAGGTTCGTGACTCTGGGTCGTCCATGGTGTTCTTGCCTCCGAAGTGCCTCCCGAGGTATCGTAAATGGAAAGCAACGAATGGAGCGTCCCGGAATGATCGTGAGTAGAACGTATACAGTCAGTGACGGCAGCATGGTTCTCACCCTCGAGCCAGCCGAGGAGGGTGGTTACGTTGTCACGTCGCCGTTCGATCCTGAACTCATAACCGAGGCAGACTCCTTGGATGAAGCGTTCACCAACGCAAGGGACGCAGCAGCTGCCCTCAACGAATCACGAACACGATTGGCCAAACAACTCTCGGACGCTGAACCGTCATCCTAGGAATCAGACGTGAAGCGCACGGAATTGGATCGCCACCTTCGCGAGCACGAGTGTTTGCTACACCATCACGGCGGAAACCATGATGTGTGGTTGAATCCCGCGAACATGCGGAAGACCTCCGTGCCGAGGCACCGCGAAGTCAAGAAGGGAACCGTTCGTGCCATTTGCCGGAGACTTGAAATACCTTTACCTCCCCAGATTGAGCCGGGATCCTGAACTGCGAGTCGACACGCCATCCCCCTGCTCGTCGTAAAAACTCGTCGCGACCAATTTTGATTGGCTGTGGTCAATTAACCACCCTCGTGATACAGTCGCACTCCCCGCTGGCGAATGGGAGATCCGGGCGTGTCTCACACGGGCCGTAGCAACGTATTTCGGCACGGCGAAATCGTGCCATCTACCCGTCGAGTCAATCGCTGGATTGGCTGACCGCCGGATTCGGCCGTAAACTACGCCATCAATCGCCGATTTTGTTGAGACTCAATCGAGCCGCCGCCATGAACAAGAAGAGGAATCCTAGACAACCAACTTCGTTGCCGATTTGAAGCAGGCCGAAGAAATCACTGTTGGCAAGTCATTGTTCAGAATTGCTTTTCGTGGATCGCCGTTGGTGTGCGGGAGCAAGTTTCGTCCGTGCCTGCTCGGCGACGGAGCAAACTCTCACGCGAGTGGACAGGGCCGCCCGAATGATGATCCATACAGGCACATCTCAACTGTCGCTACCTTGGCGAAATGAGAGTTGCTATGCCATCGTATCCTCGTGCAGAAATCGTGCGACCGGATGAAGTCACGGTCTATCGTTGCTGGATTCGGTGTGTTCGAAGGGAATTCCTCTATGGCCAAGACGCGGTTAGCAGGATCGACCGGAGCCGAGTAGCTCGTGCCAGATCTGGTCAATGATTCTCGTCGTCTCGCTGGCATCCAAGGTCGGGCATCGAACATGGCGGCTTAGACTCAGGTCGGCCGGCGGTGATAACATGGAGTTAGCGAAGGAGCTTCTCATGACCTACCAGTTTCCGCCGAACATCGATCGACTTGTCAAAGAGCAGATGGCATCCGGCGCGTATGAATCAGAAGACGACTTGCTTGCCGATGCACTCCGGGCTCTGGCCACACGCAACGCTGATCTTGCGGCTGTGAACGACGCGATCCGTGACATGGAAGCCGGTGATACGGGCCGGCCGCTGACGGAAGTGGCGGACGAGATACGCGAGAAGCATGGCTGGTCCACAAACGGATGACTTGCCAGGTTGTTGTGCTCAGACGCGCCGAGCGGGAGTTGGACGCAGCCGCTGATTGGATCGCGGAGTATTCACCCGAGGCTGCGGCTCGCTGGTTTAGCTCCTTCGTTGACGTTCTGCTTTCGCTTGAAAACAACCCCCAACGCTGCGGTTTTGCTCCGAAAAACGACGCGTCATCGTATGAGCTCCGTCAACTGATCTACCGACCGCGACAAGGCAGGACGTTCCGTGCGATCTTCACGATCAAAGGGAATCAAGTGCGCGTACTTCGCATTCGAGGGGCCGGCCAGGATCTTCTCGCTGCCGAAGACCTCGACGAAGAGGTTTCGAGGCGAAAGTCGGTCGGGCTGCCGTCTCCCGTGCTCCCCAGGCGGACTGGGAACGACCTGGGGCAAGACCATTCGCAGCCCGATCGGCAGCCTGCAGATGCTAACAGCGGTGGAACCGACCGATCGCAGATTCAAGCATTCCTTCGGCGCAGCGGCTGGACAATCCGCCGCGGCTTGGCCTTGAGGTAAACTCGCTTAGGTCTCCCGCCGGCGACAGAGGCGTTGGAACTGGGCGTTCGGACGCGAGCTTCCGCAGTCAAAGACGGGTTGGTCGGCTTGAGGCTCCGTCGGCCGGATGCTCTTCAACTTCTTCCAAACTGCTTCCAGACGGTCTATCTTCCGCTCCGCCCGCTGCACTGCTTCCGGACGGTCTATCTTCCGCTCCGCACGTTGAGGGCCCGCGGGCCTTTCGACGCCGAGTGGATCCGCAGCATGTGACCCAGGTTCTGACGTCCCAGGCCCCAGGGTCGCCCGGCAAGCCAGGATCCAAGTTGCACGGTGGGTTGCGGCGCAGGAATCGGGATGGGGATACTGCCGGGTGTTCCAGGAGGTTGTCTGCTTGCCAGGAGGGGTCCCATGCCGAGCTCTTCGCGCCGCACCGTGGTCGAGAAAGGAGAAGTGGGGGTCTATCATTGCTGGAATCGCTGCGTGCAGCGGGCCTGGCTCTGCGGTCAGGATCCGGTGACGGGGATCGACTACGAGTATCGCCGCGAGGTGATCGAGGAGGTCGAGCGGCAACTGGCCGGGTTGTTCGCGATCGACATTGGTTTTCACGCCGAACAGGCGAACCATCTCCATCTGATCCTGCGGACGCGTCCGGATCTGGCGGCGACCTATCTCGATGACGAGGTGCGGCGGCGCTGGTGGATTCTGGTTCGACTGAAGCGGACGGGAAACGGACGAATCGAGGAACCCACCGCCGAGGAACTCGAGCGGGAACGCCGCCGCTGGCCGGACGTCGACGTCCTGCGGCAGCGTCTGGCCGATGTCTCGTGGTTCATGGGAACGCTGTGCGAGCATCTCGCGCGGCGTTTCAACCGCGAGTCGGGCACCAGCGGGACGTTTTGGGAGCATCGCTTCGGGTGCCGAAGCCTGGAAGATGAAGCGGCGATTCTGCTGTGCGGGATCTATGTGGATCTGAATCCCATCCGGGCCGGAGAAGCCACGGTCCCCGAAGAGGCGCGTCACACGTCCGCCTACAATCGGATCCAGGGCATGCCGCAGCGCCTCCCGGCCAGTGGCGGAAGGCATCGCCGGTCCGGACGACTGGCTCTGTCCGCTCACGATTCCGGAAGACGACCCCCGTCAACTCGGCGCCGTGCGTGCCCAACTTCCCTGGCGCGTCCGACAAAGGACTCTTGCCGATCCGCCTGGAAACGTATCTGGAACTGCTCGACTGGACGGGCCGGCAGATCGGCTCGAAGCGTCAGGGCTCGATTCCCTCGTCGCTGGCACCGATCCTGGAGCGACTGGGGATCCAGGCGGAGCACTGGCTGGAGGCGGTCCGAGGGTTCGACCGCCGGTTCGGCCAGGTCGTCGGCTCGCTCGCTCGGTTACGCGAGGCGGCGAGTCGGGCCGGCCGGCACTGGTTCCGCGGCGCGACCGCCTGCGCCACGATCTTCGCCTGATCGACGATCGACCTCACGGTTTTTGCCCCGTCCATGCCGTCAACGAACGTGACCTCGTTCGACGGAGGAACTCAAGATAAGCGGTACTGGCACGACTCAACCTGTGCGATTCACCGCTTAAAATAGTCGGGCAATCCCATCCCGGACGCGCATCCCGCCCACCTCGCCTCCCTCTGAACGTCCCGCCAAACGACTCCCTCCCGAAGCGAACGAACGGTATCCATCCCACCTCGACTCCCCGACTTCGCCGGCAAGCATGTAGACCGTCTGGGTGGTGCGGCCGCCGGCAAGCATGTAGACCGTCTGGGCTGGTGTGGGCGCGGCAAGCATGTAGACCGTCTGGGCTGGTGTCGTCTGGGCTGGTGTCTGGGCTGGTGTCTGGACGGGCGGCAGCGAGGGTCTCATTGTTGCCGTTAATCTGACGAGCGTACGAACAGGCCTGATGTCGCCGGCGACGACATGTCCCCACAACATGTCGCAGAAATGAAGAAATGGCGACACGTCGCGTTGACCTGTCGCCGCCGGCGACATAAGCTCTGGGCGTGGCCAAACGCTCCCGAACCGCCGAGAATGCCGACAAAGCCGCCCTCCGTTGGCGGGCCGATCGACCCTACAACCAACTTCCCCAGCTCCCACCTGCCGTCGAGCTGGAAACCCGCAACGTGCTCAAGCGGTGCATTCCAGCCCGAGCCGCATTGGCGGAGCTAAAACAGGCGGCCCAACTGATTCCCAACCAGGCCGTGCTGATTAACACCCTGCCACTGCTCGAAGCCCAGGCCAGTTCGGAAATTGAGAACATCGTGACGACGACGGATCGGCTGTTCCAGCACCGTCGTGGGGATGAAAACGCCGATCCGGCGACCAAAGAGGCACTACGTTACAGCCAAGCGTTACTGGAAGGCTACCAACTTCTGACCCAGCGCCCCTTGACCACCCGCACGGCCGAGGAGATCTGCACCAAGATCAAAGGCATCCAGATGCGGGTGCGAACCGTGCCGGGGACGGCACTCGCCCGCGAGACGGGTGAGGTTGTTTACACGCCGCCTGAAGGGGGAGACCGGCTACGAAGTCTGCTTGCCAACTGGGAGCGATTCCTGCATCAGGAGACCGAGATTGATCCGCTGATCCGGATGGCAGTCGGGCACTATCAATTCGAGGCGATCCACCCGTTTACTGATGGCAATGGCCGCACGGGCCGCGTGCTCAACAGCCTGTTTCTGATCCACGAAGGTCTGCTGACACTCCCCATCCTGTACCTCAGTCGTTATATCATCGCGCACAAGGCGGACTATTACCGTCTGCTGCTCGAAGTTACCCTCCATCAGAACTGGGAAGCCTGGCTGTTGTTTGTGCTGGACGCGGTCGAGGAGACCGCTCATTGGACGGCTGCCAAGATTGAGGCAATTCGCCGGCTGGCGGATCACACAAGCACGCACGTCCGCGAGACGCTTCCCAAGATCTACAGCCATGAGCTAATCAACCTAATCTTCGAGTTACCGTATTGTCGGATTCAGAACGTCGTGGAATCGAACATTGCCGGCCGACAGGCGGCGTCGCGTTACCTGAAACAACTTGTGCAGTTGGGAGTGCTGCAAGAGAAGTCAGCCGGCCGCGAGAAGCTTTTCATCCACCCAAAGTTTCTACGGTTATTGACCTGTGACAGCAACCAATTCAGCACTTACTCATGAGCCATGGGGATCACCATCCGAAAGCAAGCACCGTCCGTGGATGGATTGCGTCAGGGAAACTGAAGGCATCAAACATTGGGCAACGAAGAAACCGCTTCGTTATTCGGAAAACGGACTTAGTCGCTTTTCTCGAAAGCCGTCAAGTTCAATCGCCGCAGCGGCGAGTTTCCCGCCAGCAAAGTGGATTCAAGAGATATTGATTTTGCCAAGATACCAGTCTCGTAAGAACTCGCCAGCCGCTTTGACGCGGGAACGAAATACCCTTTGGCGATAGACGGTCGCCATGTCTGGACGACTCCAACCGAGTATCGCGTCAATCGTCGCCTGATTGATTCGGCAGCGGACAGAACCGTTTGAGCCGTACGCCGAAGCGAATAGAAGCCAAGGTTTTCAACATCGGCCGCTGTAGCCGTGGAAGCAGACTCGCTGGCAATCCTAAACCTTTTGCCAATGCTACTCGAAGCCCGGTCAGGCTGCCAAGATGTTCAAGAGGGCGACTCTTGCCAAAGTGATCGGCGAGACAATCTGTAACTCTGTCACCGATCGGGTGAAAATCGAACGATTTCCCGCCACCTCGATTCGGTAAGCTCGCCAAGGTCCAGCGCGTCCTTCTTCTTTCCCAGGTACTCATTTAGCAGGTCAGCAAGGGTGCGCACCTCGGTCGGTCGGAAGCGTACCGGCGTACCAGTAATCTTTCTCGGCAAGATACTTGTCCAGCTCCGCTTGCGAATCATCCCATGAGCCGAAATAATGCACCGTCCCGCGTATCCGCTTTGCCCACTGTCCTGATGCGTGTGCATATAGCGGGAAATCGGGGTAGGGTTTGCTCGGTCGTTCTTGTTTGCTTCGGCGAGGTCATAGGTACAATCGTGCCGCCGGGCGTACCGAAAGGCAAAGACAAACGTCAGAAAACGACGTAAACCCCTTACAATAAAGCACTTTGGCCGAGTGGCGGAATTGGCAGACGCACGGGACTTAAAATCCCGTGAGGGGTAACCCTCGTGCGGGTTCGATCCCCGCCTCGGCCACCGAGTTACGGGACGTCTTTCGGCCCCGAGCATGCGGAGTTGCGTTGCTTTCGGCATGACGAGGTGGCGTGGGTGGTAGGGACCGAACCTACGCCCTTTTCTGGCAGAAGCCACGCACGCCAGGCTTGCCGCGGCCGCTATGCTTTTTTGCGATCGAGGACTTGCTCGAGAATATTCATCCACGTTCGGTTGAGCCGCAACGTCACTTCTCGCACGACTCGGTCGTCGTCTTGCTCAAATTCGATTTCAAAACCAGCGCTCGCTAGGAAGTCGTTCGGACTTTTCCCCAGTTGACACGTGCGCAAAAACGGACGCTCTTTAGCGTATTTTCGGCTTTGGTCGTCGCGGTTTCGTTCGTGATCGACTCCACCGATTTCGTGACCTCTGCCGTCAGGCTGGTCATCATCTCCTGACGAAGACCGTCCGCCCATTTTTTCCAACGCGTCTTTTCTTGTACAGCCATAGTTAAAACCGCCGAAGTAACGCAACTGGTTTGATAACACAAGGTCGCCAGGCCCCGGCGTGGCGCTCGACCGACGTATCAGCGGAATGCCATGAAGCAACCAGCGATGGCCGGGTGCGAGCCTATGACGGAGCGGCCGGTTGCATTCGGCCGCGGGACGACACCATTTCGCCTGCTCCGCCACCGGTCTCCCTGGGGGCGAAACGGGAGTTTCTCCGAGAACGATTCGGCCGCGGACGACGCGGCTCGCACGATCCCTTCCAGGGAAATCCGGAGAATTCGTTGTTGGAACCCCCGCAGTCCCAGTCGCGTCCGATCGGCCTTGCGTCCACCGACGATGCGAACTTTTCCCAAAGGATACAATGCTCGCACGTGCAAATATTGTATCTGGATGTCACTTTCGTGCAATGCCAATTGTGACCGAGCCCAGTCAAAGGTCGATCTCGACATCCGAGGGTTGTCGTCCATGTGACGTTCCACCACTCCGTCCCAAGATCGGGGCGTGCGATGGAGCGAACGATCCTCGGTCCGCTACCGGTGCGACGCGATCACGCGGCGTCAATCACGACCGGACGCTTGAAGACCAAGGAACCCGTGTGTCTACTAGGACAAATACCCGCCAAGTACCGATTTCGTTGCGGGATCGCGGCGAGTTGGACACTCTCAAGCGTGGCAATAATGCGACGTTTGGCCGTGGGGGCACGATTCGAGTTAGGAGAACGATGATGTGGCGAATTCGAGTGGCGATAGTGCTTACCCTCGCGCTCCCGATTGCCGCCGCAACCGGCGCTGATCGACTTGAGGTCCAGCAGGATGCGGATCGAATCACGATCGTCTCCCCAGAAATTGAGGCAGCCATTCGCACGCAGGGCTATGTCAGCGGAATCGCTGCCGGGTCGTTCTTGGACAAGCGGACCGGATTTCGAGACGCGGGGTTTGGACTGGACATCGTGGACTGGATCCTGGAACCAGGCAGTGACGAAGCGTACCGGAACCGTTTGGATCGCGAGCTGATCTATCAGTTCAATAATCCTTACCATGGCAAGTCGGCCAAGCGCGCCGTCGAGGGACCGCAAATTTGCACCCAGGCCAAGCAGGTTTCGCCGGAAATCATTCGCGGGCGAGACTTCATTGCGGTACGAACCTCCTACTCGTACTCCACGGCCGCACCCGGCAAGCACACGGGTTCAACCTGGACTCAGACCGTCGTCTTTCCGGAAGGGAAACGATACTTCATCTCGAGTGATCGGATCGATTCGAAGAACCGAAGCGACGCGATGTTCTTGCGAATCGATCTGCCGGGGCACATCCGCCACACGAAGGGGGATTCCTTCAGCGAGATCTACCTCAGCTATCTCGAGGGGACTCGTCCGGACGCCGAGGGCGAGCGCACCATTCCCGCGTGCGAGTTTTTCGAGGACTTTGCGCCTGACGAAAAGTTCAACTATCGGCGGGATCAAATCAGCGAATTGCCCCGGCGTTTCATCCGTGCCTACCGTCTCCGAGATCCCAAAACCGGTCGGGCGGGTCCCTGGCTGGCTGGCATGACATTGAACCCTTCCGTGGTCTACGAGGCGTGGTGCCACCAGCGCGGGTACGTTTGCATGATCGAAGAGATCGGAGGCCGCCCGATCGAGCCTGGCGAATCGTTCAGCGCCGCATACATCATCGGTTTCTTTGACTCGATCCAGCAGATGCATGAGGTCTACGACCAGCACCTGGGTTTCCTTGGCCTAACGGTCAGCGAAGCCGGTTGGAAGCTCACCCGTTAGCCCCCGGGGACGACTGATCCCAGGGACCACTGCCCCCAGAAGAACCGAGCGATTTCATGACACGCATCACGAAGATGGCCTGGCAAAGTCACCTTGGCTGGCTCTTGTTGCTGGTGACGGGTCCGGCAGCCGTTGGCGACGTTTCCGTGTGGCGCAGTTCGGAAGATGGCCGATGGAAGCTGACCCAGGGTCACGATTTGGCGTTTACGCCAGACTCACAAGAGTCAACCGGGACGCCGGTTGTCGTTCATCCGGAGACGCAATTCCAGAGCGTGCTGGGGATGGGTTCCTCGTTCGATCATGCATCGTGTTTCAACCTGTCGCGGCTTGATGATCCAACACGTCAGCGAGTGCTGCGACTGCTGTTCGACCCGGTCGAAGGCATCGGCATGAATCTGATGCGACTGTGCATGGGCACATCGGACTTTTCGGGCGAACCATGGTACACGTATGCCGACCGACCACCGGGAGAAACCGACGTTGCGCTTCAACATTTTTCGATCGAGCGTGACCGGGCCTATGTCTTGCCGATCATCAAACAGGCGCTGCGAATCAACCCTCAGCTCAAGTTCTTCGCGTCTCCCTGGAGTCCTCCGGCTTGGATGAAGACCAACGGTTCGCTCCTTGCGGGCCGCATCGATCGCCAATACTTCGAAGTCTATGCGCGGTATTTCGTCAAGTTTATCCAGGCGTACGAGGCCGAGGGGATCCCAATCTACGCGGTGACGCTTCAGAACGAACCCGATTATCCGAACCGGAAGTATCCCACTTGTTTCTGGTCCGCGGAGGAGCAGCGTGATTTCATTCGCGACCACGTCGGGCCACAGTTCGAAGCGGAAGAAATCGCGACGCGCATCTGGTGCTGGGACCACAACTGGAACAAGCTGGAATTTCCGCGCACGATCTTGAGCGACCCGGCAGCTGCACGCTTCGTCGCAGGAACCGCCTTTCATCTGTACGAAGGACGCCCCGAAGCCCAGACGCAATTGCAGCGCGAGTTTCCTCAGAAGGCAATCTATTTTTCGGAGGGCGCGACGTTTAAGACTCCGGGTGCAACGCAAATCATCCGGATTCTGCAAAACGGGGCTCGGTCCTACAATTCCTGGGTCTTCATGCTGGACGAACATCGAAAACCGAACAACGGTCCACATGACGCGAGTGCGACGCCGATCGAGCTGCTGGACGAGCGGATGATCCGAGTCAACTTCGACTACTACATGTATGGCCACTTCATGAAATTCATCGAGCGCGAGGCGCGCAGGATCGATCTGGAATTGGAGGACACCCACCTGTCGGGAGTCGCCTTTCAAAATCCAAGTGGCGAGATCGTGCTCGTGATCGCCAACGCTTCTGGCCAAGACGCCTTGTTTCGGGTCCGCATGCACGAGCGTCAGTTCCGCGACTCGCTGCCTCCTCGATCGCTGGCGACCTACCGCTGGGCGGCAAATTGAGCTCGCAAAGACATCACCGACATCGCGAGAACCAAGCGGTCAATCCAAGGGCTGGACGACTTCCTTGCCATTGATCGTCGAAAGCGATTGATAAACCGAGAGTTCGACGTCGTCGCTCAAGAATTTGACGTGCCCGTCGGCGAACACGAACTGAGCCCCTCCAGGATGCTGGCTCGCAAAGGCCCCATTCTGCGCATTCAGATTCACACCATCTCCAGGACGCGTGTTGAGGGGATTGCGGGTCGAGCGGAGGCAGTCGGCGTTGACCAGCGTGTAAGTCCAAATATTGGACGACTCCCAGGTGTCAGCCTTCACGACCTCCCCCACCAGGAATGTCTGCGAGAGACCGTCGCGGATCTGGGCGAAAGCACGCGGTAGTTTGTAAATAAAGGGTCCGTTATTCTCGAATTTTGCCCGGTGCGGAGCGGCATCGGGTCCCAGACTGCCATTGACGAAGGCATAGCTGCCCGTGGCAGCTTGGACCGGAGCGAACACGTCGCTCAGCGCCGCGGACGAATCGCTCGGACAAGCAAACACTGGCGGTCGGATTCGGATGGCCTCGGCTTTCTTGGATTCCCCGTAGTGGCCGTCATCCTTGTAGTACCAGCCGAGATCGTTCACATTGTCGTTCCACAAGCCGCCGTCCTCAATTGCCAGGTCGTCGTACCAGGCTTGAGCTTCCAGGTGCGGAAGCATGAGGATGAAGCCGCTTCCGCCACTTTTCTGGTCGGAGGAAAGCCCTGGCGGGCAGATCGGCAGCTTCATCGTGTCCCCCGTGCTATCGCACCCGATTCGACCGGGAGGAAGGCTGCCTCGAAGAACCTCGTACGAGCTGATCGCGACGCCCACTTGCTTGAGGTTGTTCAGGCATGAAGCTCGACGCGATGACTCGCGCACCGTGTTGACCGCCGGAAGCAAGATCGCCGTCAGCATTCCGATGATCGTGATCACGACCAGGAGTTCGATGATCGTGAAGGCAGTTCGCGTCGCATCGCTGACGGGCCGCATGCCAGACATGATCAACTCCTGGGTTCGGGCAACCAACAAGAACCGGGGCACGAGCTTGAGACTGGAACAGCCTCCCGAGATACGCCTCACGGCCGCCGACTCACGTTTCACGAACGAATCCGACGGCCGCAGTCTCGGGCCACCGCGCGTCGGCCGACTTGAGTCTATCCTATCAAACACGCGTCCAAACGTGATGACTCTTGGCAAAAAACGTGGATCTTGTCTGGCAACGCAAGGGACGACAACCCTGAAGACGTTAAGATCGACAGGACATGTCCGACCCAGAAATCGTACCCACCGACCTGCCAAGCAGTGACGATGAAACCCGCCTGGACGGGGCTCGTTTTGCTGCGCTGTTTGCCCAGGTACAGCGGCGTCTTTGGCTCTTGGCAGCGGGCATCACCGGCGACCGCATGGCCGCGGAGGACATCGTGCAGGATTCCGCCATGGCCGCCTGGGGCAAGCGGCAGGAGTTCCGAATTGGTACAAGTTTTGCCGCTTGGCTCGGCCAGTTCGTCCGCTGGCAAGCCTACAATTACATCCGCAAGCGAGACGGTCGTCGCACGGTGGCGTCCGACCCGCGTCATCTTGATGACGCCCAAAACTCGGCCCCGACGGGGAGGACCGCAGACCTGCTGCGATCGGCATCCGGCATCATCCCTGAATTCCAAACGGACTTTGGCGACGAGGTGGTGCGGGCCTTGCAGCGGATCGGCGACGTTCCCCGAGCTTGCCTGCTGCTGCGAACGGTCCACGAGCTCTCCTATTTTGAAATCTCGGAACTGTTGCACATCCCGGAGGGGACGGCGATGAGTCACGTTCACCGCACTCGGCGCTCGATGCGAGAGATGCTGAGGGAGCACGTCGAGCCGGCCGCCGCAAAGGACGATTCACGATGAGCGACCGTGAGAGTTCGCGATCGGAGGATTATTCCGAGAGGCTTGAGGCGTACCTTGACGGCCTTCTCACGCCGGATGAGCGACTGTCCGCTCAACGGCAATTTGAGCAGGATCCGGGTGTGCTGGCAGAAATCAAATTGCAGAATCAGATCGACCAGCAGCTGCGTTCAGCGTTCAACTCGCCTCCAATCACCCCCCTGCCCCTTGGTCCGCATGCTGTCCCCCGACATAAGCCGGCCACCACGCGACGGGACGCGGAGCCTCGACGTCGATTTCGCAAGCGATCCAAAGCTGCACTCTGGATGGTCGCCGCCTGCGCGGCCTGGCTGGTCGTGTTCTGGAATTTTCGAGGCGATCAGAATTCGGACGTGAAGTTCGTCCGGCGACCGCTTCGCGAAATCTATCGGGATTGTGTCAGCCAGGGCTTCACGCCGTATTATGTTTGCGATGATGCGCAGCGCTTTCGTGAGACCTTTGAATTTCGACATCAGACAGGACTCCGTCTGGAACCGATGCCCGAAGATCGTTACATGGTCGGACTCTCCTATCTCCACGGTCTTAGCCGGTACACGACCGCCATGCTCGCTCGCGTCAAGGGGGCGCCCGTCGTGGTATTTGTCGATCGGCTTGAGAATGACAGCTCACCTCCCAAGCCGGACGGCGACGCGACAATTCACTGCTTTCGTCGACAAGTCGCAGGACTGGTGATGTACGAGCTCACGCCGTTCGGTGAACCATTGGTCACGCCGTATCTCCAGCCAATCGACGAACGTGAGCGTGCACGGACGCGTTGACATCGACTCCGAACGCTCGACGCGACGACCCGCTCGGAGTTCACAGACTCGAAGCGAACAGCGAAGCCCAACCTCGACGATTACCCGAGAAGCTGCAAGATCCGTTCGCCCGTGCCACATTCTCCTGTTGATCGTGCGGGCCAACCGTTCGAGCGATCGGACGGAGGTCTTCCCCGCTCTTCCAGGTTTTTGACGAACAGAAATAGGAGACACCTCATGCGTCTCACGAACGTTGGGTTCATCATCGCTGCGCTGGCAATCAAAGCGATCGCGGTCCCGCAATGTTTCGCTCAGTTGCTGGACCCAATCCCCGAACCGATCGGCAAGAGCACGATCCAGATCGAATTGCAGCCAGTCGCAAGCGGATTGTCCGCTCCGAACTACTTGACAACGGCACCCCAAGATCGCGGCCGCCTATTCGTGGTCGACCAGGCAGGATCGGTCCGTCTGATTCAAAATGGGCAACTGTCCGACACTCCGTTCCTGAACGTCAGCGAACGTTTG
Source organism: uncultured Planctomycetales bacterium (assembly GCA_963826795.1). Taxonomy (GTDB): domain Bacteria; phylum Planctomycetota; class Planctomycetia; order Pirellulales; family Pirellulaceae; genus CAWGYT01. Next base: position 160,005 of record CAWGYT010000012.1, read on the forward strand.
CCGCAACTTGGAGTCCGCGGCACATTCGATGAGACCGATTTTGACGAGCGAGGGTTGCTGGGATTAGCGTTTCACCCCGGCTTCAACGATGTAAACTCAGCGGGACATGGCAAGCTTTACACGTATCACAGCGAGCCGGTGGGTGGGGCGGCGGATTTCACCGTACCGCTGCCGGCCGACGCGTCGTTCAATCATCAATCGGTCATTTCTGAATGGACCGTCGACGCGACGGACCTCAACCGGGTTGATCCCAACTCGCGCCGGGAGTTGATGCGGGTTGATCAACCTCAATTCAACCACAACGCGGGCATGATCGATTTCGGACCCGACCAGTTCCTGTATATTGCGTTCGGTGATGGGGGACAGGCCGACGATAACGCGCCGGGACACGGCGAGATCGGTAACGGCCAAAACCCCACCAATGTACTTGGCAGTCTCCTGAGAATCGACGTCCTGGGAAACAACAGCATCAACGGGCAATACGGAATTCCAGACGATAATCCGTTTGTCGGACAGGCCGGGATGCTGGACGAAATCTTCGCCTATGGCTTTCGCAATCCGTTTCGCTTCAGCTTTGACGACGAATCCTCCCGCCTGATCGTGGCGGACGTCGGACAGCGCAACATCGAGGAAGTTGACATCGTGACGGCCGGCGGCAACTACGGCTGGAGGCTGAAAGAGGGAACCTTCGCCTTCGATTTCACAACCGGTGACATCTCGGAGGATGTAGCGGGTCTGCCTGCCGACCTGATCGATCCCGTCCTGCAATATGATCACGACGAAGGTCTCTCGATCATTGGCGGTTTCGTCTACCGCGGTCGTGAAATTCCTGAATTAGAGGGCAAGTATGTGTTCGGGGATTTCTCCACTGAATTTGGCAACCCCCGCGGAAGACTGCTGATCGGTGATTTGGAGACAGGTGTGATCGAGGAATTGACGATTGGCCTCGAGGGTCGCGAATTGGGGCTGTATGTCAAGGGTTTTGGAGAGGATGCCGACGGCGAACTGCATTTGCTGGCAGGCACCAACCTGGGACCGTTTGGCAGCAGCGGCCAGGTGCTGCGGATCACCCCTGTCCCTGAACCTGCCGCCGTCCTGCTGACTTGGATTGCGACGTTGGGGCTGTTCCTCGTCGCCAGAACCCGGCCAAGCTCAAGCACGCGTCCGTGAAGAACGGGAGGGCCAACGACGGGAGGGCGCCGCTCTAGACCTGGGTTTTCCGTCGCGCACCGACGCTTGTGACGGAGATCATTGCCCAGCCGGCTAAAATCAACGCGATGGTTGCCGGCTCGGGCACGCTGACTGCGGGGGGTTGCGGGCCGAGTTCGTAGCCACCATCCTGAAACGCGGCCACCAAATCGGTCGTATCGAACTCTCCGTCGCCGCTCCAATCACCGGTCGCCCAGACCGAATTCCCCGCGACGCCATCCTCATACTCGCCGGCCTGAAATACCTCAATCAGATCCCCCGAATCGAATTCCCCATCCAGATTGGCGTCACCAAAGAACGTCCGCTGGAGATCCTTGACCCAGTACACGCGATCCTCGTCGCTGACGAGCGAGTCCCGATTCAGATCGTAGATCGCGTCCTGGTTGTCGGTCCTCACGGCGAACGAGAGCGAATCAATTCCCACGGTGAAATCGACCGTCAAGCGAGGCCTCACGGCTTCGCTCAGCGCTCTCGCGGGATGCGAATCGCTTGGCCGTCCCCCCACGACCCTCGTCACCGACCAGAGCCCAGCCGAAATTGGACGAGGGATCATCCAGCCAGCGCTGCACGTCCGCGGCCAGTTCGGGACCCGGCCAGGTATACTGCCCGTTACCGGAAACGGACAACGTCGCCGACGGAGTCGCAATGAAATCACCGCCTGGCGTTTGCCACAATTGCTCGGCCGAGAACGTGTGAATCCAGGTGGCATCTCCTGGCTCGGCCGGGGCCCCACGCCCCTCTTGGCTGCCGGCATTCGAGGCCGACTCGCCCCAATCGCTGGTGACACGATGCAGGCTGACGTCGCGACCCGGTGAAATCGTCCGATTCATCTCCAATCGGAGACTCGCCAAGTTGATTTTTGAGTCAGCGGGAATCGAGCTGAGGTCGAATGCGATCAAACCTCGCCGGATTTCGCCCGACTGAGTCGTTCCTGCGAAGAGGTATTGCCCACTGCCGTTGCTCAACGTCCCCGCGTCATCTTGAAACAGCGTATTGTCCTGACTGGCCGTCAGGTCGACAATGGCCCCATGCACGGCGGAATCAGGGCCCAGCAGACCCGTGACAAAACAAATTGCAATTGCAATTGCAAACAGCGAGCTACGGCGGTGCGAACAGGACAAAGTAGGGCTCCCTCGAATTGAGATTGAGAGTTAGGAATGGGGGTGGTGCCGCTCCGGCGAGCATTTCGAACCACCGACCGGCCCGGGAGGGCCCTGGGTTCGACCGCCTTGGGAATTCCCGAGCGCACTCGTCCCTGAGAGGAATGTCATGGTCGACCGTCGATCTTGCAGCCCCGAACCCATCATGAACCGGAGGCGTTGCCCTCGATTCTTGGCGTTGCAACACACTTTAGTCACCCTGCATTTTAGAGGAAATCCTTGGCCATGATCACTCACCTGCTGCTCGCCTGCGCCCTTTACGGACAGGTGCCGTCCAGCGAGCCATCCCCGGATCGACTCGGCTTGCTCAAGAATTTTCGCGAGGAATTTATTCCGGTGACGCCAGGGCGACAAGGGTTTCCGCGCGGATTCGCCATGGGCCGGGCCTCCGGGGGAAACGAATGTGAGCGTCCCGTACGGCAGGTGATGATGAGCACGGACTTCGAGGTCGCGCGATACGAGGTTCCGCAAGACTTGTGGCAGGCCGTGATGGGAGATAACCCCAGTCGTTGGCCGGGCCCTCGGAATTCCGTCGAACAGGTGTCGTTTGACGAGGCCCTCACGTTTTGTCAGCGATGCACCGAAATGATGCGCGAGTCCGGGCTGATCCAGGGCAGCCAAACCGTCCGTTTGCCCAGCGAGGCCGAATGGGAATACGTGGCTCGTGCCGGGACCACGACGATCTACAGCTTCGGCGACTCGGCCGAGGATCTTGGGCGGTTCGCCTGGTTCACTGGAAATGCTGCCGGGAACGACCCTCCCGTCGGTGCCAAGTCCCCGAACCCCTGGGGTCTTTACGACGTCCACGGCTACCTTTGGGAGTGGTGCCTGGATACGGCTCACGAAAGCTACCAGAGCGCACCGCTGGACGATACGGCCTGGATCGATCCGGCCAGGGACCAGCAGCGGGTCCTGCGGGGCGGCAGCTGGAAGGACTCGGGCGATCGGTTGACGTCCAGCTACCGGCGATTCGCCTCGCGTCAGCTCCGCGACGACGCGGTCGGCTTGCGCTGTGTCCTTGTGACACGTCCATGACGCCGTGGCTCACGCCGCGGCCAGATTTCATTTAACTTACGCTTGGTCGACCCATTCGCCCGAGCCGGAACAAAGCCCCTGGCCTAGGCAGCTCAGGAAACGTCTGTACTATAATTTCTCGAGTTCCTTGGCACGGGCGTTGCTTGAAATCGGTTTCCGCTACGTCGGTGGAAGTGTGAGTGCCGCCCGCACGACGATTCAATCGAAGAGGAGAAAGCCATGTCTGGAATCGTGAAACCCCTCACAATTGCCACCCTGGTGCTGGTGGCAAGCCTCATCACGCTGCCGGCCTCGAGTGCGGTTCAGGCGGGTGGCTGTGGCTGCGTGACCTGTTGCGAGTGCCCACCGCCACCTCCGCCGCCGGTCAAGACGATCCTGTGCGTAGTGGACCCTTGCACTGGCTGCACGTACGAGGTTTGCGTGATGGTGCCCGCCGAATGCTGCGGCGAAGTGCCGTGCATGACTTGGCGCCCTGGGATTTTTGGACGCAAGGTGTTGACCTACACTTGGCCCTGCTGCGGGCACTGTGTGGATGTCGTGATTACGCGACATGGTCGGACGATCGTCCGGGATTAGCTCGAGCGAGGCCGAGATCCGTCGAATTGCAGGCCGGCTCGCTGCGAGCGGCCAGCGCTCCGTCGCGATGCTGCGGAAGGGCAACAGGGAGCGGATACCGGACGCGATGGGGCAACGTCCTGCCAAGACCGCCGCCCGCCCATTGACGGGCGGCGTTTGCGAAGGTTCAGGAGCGGACGACCGGCTTAGTCCATCGCCAGGATCAATTTCAGAATGCGAACGGTCGCCTCGTCTTGAGCTCGAATGAAGCTTCGTTCGTTGGGTCCGTTTTGACCTCGACCCGCCGCGGGGTCGCCCAGCGTCTCCAAGTACTTGATGATTTCCAACTTATCCTCGGCGGCGGCCAACTGTTTCTCAATGATCGCGCGTAAGATTTGAACCTTGCGTTGAGCCGCTTCGAGATTGAGGCTCGCAATCTGGACTTCCAGGTTGGTGACCACGGCGTTCGGACGTAATTTGTTGACCGTTTCGATATTCAAGCGAGCGATCTTCAGCTCTCGAAACGCGTCGGCATAGGAGGTCGCCAACCGGATCAGGTCGTCGGTTGGCGTCTCCAACGCACTTAACGGCACGACGCCATCGAGGGACATCGACTGCCCTTGTGCGCAGGCCGTGGGCGAGTAGCCGCCGAGTCCCGTAACGGCGAGCAGGAGGAGGGCCCCGAGCATTCGCGGGGCACGCGGCCGACGGACACTCAGGCGACGAAATGAGTTCGTGAAGCGATTTGCGAATTCGAACATCGACATGTTCCTTCCACAGACAATTCAGGGTCAATGCGGTTAGCGCCGACTCGTCCTCATTAAGGACGGGCCAGGAGCCGCCAGCAACGGCATCTCGCCACTTCCCGGGTCCGAAACCTCGTCTGAGAGGCGATTAATCGGCGCCGGCGACTGCTCGTCCTCTAGTGTATCGAGCCGGTCCGGGGCACGCGCCACCTGATCGGGCTCCTCGAACTCCATCCAGCGTACGACCGGGACGATCGTCTGCTTCGCAGGCGGCGCTGCGCCGGAAGATCACTTAACCAAAGCTGGGTTGCCGCCGGCTGCGTGGGCGATCCGAGAGCCGCGGTGGCTCGGCACGGGTCACACGTCGGCTCGACCAGATACTCGACGGTCGGGACCACCGCCATCACCGTTTTCCGCATCAGTTTCTTGCGGGGCCGGATGCGTGAATGAGCACCCAGCTTGGCAAGCAATGACGGCCGTGACGCGAACGCCTGGGCACACGCCACATCACACGATCCGTCGCAATCCGAATCGCAACTCGTGGCGTGGCAACCGTGGTCGCCCAAACACGATGCGGCACAGTCTCCCCAGCAGATCAACTCCTCGACCACGTCCCATTCGGTCCGCTCGATGGCTCGAACCGCCGGGACAGCGTGACAGACGCCTCGACCAGCACAGCACGTTTCGCAACCCATCGCGTCGCACGCGGTCGGCTCACAAGCGTCCGCGGAGACCCGCGCAATGTGGGTCTCGGCGCAGGACATCAGCAGGATTCCATACAGTACAAAATTCACGGCGTTCCCCCGTTTCTCGAGCTCGGCCCAAAAGGCGTCGTCGACGGTGATGAATCAAAAATCAAGCTGCATGCGCAGCGCCAGAATGTCACCCGCGGCGTCCGGCTGAGTTCCTTGCGGACTGTTTTGAGCCCACGGATGGATCCAGTTCAACATCACGCGGGAGTGCGGATTCCAATACCAGTTCAACCCGACCGTTAAGTCATCCAATTGCTGGTCGTCGAAGTCCGCGAAGTTGAGGTGCGACCAGCGAAGCGCCAGTTCCCAAGCTCCGAGTCCCGCCTGCGAGCCGCCGGACGTCGGAATGACCCAAAAATTTTCGTGCGGAATCACACGACGAAAGACAGCGAAGTTTCGATCGTATGGGCGATTCTCTCCGGTCAAGAACCAACTTCCTTGGACATAGGCCCCGTAGAGGTTCGCAATCCCGCCACCCAGTTGATCCAGACTGGCCCAGGTCAATTCGCTCTGAACCGAGACGGGGCCCTTGACCCAGGCGAGTTCGCCGTTGAGCACGTGATATCCGTTGGAGCTGAAGATTCCCGTATCGATGAGTGGATCACCTTGATGGATTTCGGGACGAGCCGAGAATCGAACCGGGCGAAAGACAACGTCGGGTGAATCGAAATCGTCGCGGCGACGCGGTCGCGTGTAGCAATAGCCGATCCCGGTATGAAACAGACATCGCCCTTCTGTCAGTTCATCGTAATACGGCGTCCAGGTGAAGCGTCCCAGCAGTCGCACTCCTTGGTTGTCATCCTGGACAATCCGCGTTTGCTCGTTGAAATCATCGAAGAAGGCCCCATAGGACCATGTCATGTTGGCATCGGCCGAACGATTGTACGCGGCGACGCCAAGCTCACGGCCCGGCAAGAGGCGTGTCGGCAGACTTCGCTCCATAAACGTGAAGAAACGTGTGCTCGTCACGTTCGCGAGTCCAATCGGAACTCGAAAATGCCCAAATACGAGGTAGCCCAGGCCAGGTAGATCGCGGAGCCCGAGATAGGCATCCTTGACTTCGACTCCCGTTCGAAACGGCGTCTCCTGGCTGGTCGAATCGGCCTCGAACTCGGGCGCAAACTCGACTTCCAGTTGATAGTCGTATACGCCATAGCCTTCGCCCGCGGCGAACAGTCGCAAGCGGCGGAATTCGACGTAGTCCGACTGCCCGCCGAACTGCGCGTCATTGGGCCAATTAACCCAGTCGCCTTCGACACGCCCGCCCCAGGTGATCCGTTTCCCAGCGCCACGAACCGTAATCCAGTCCTCGTCGGTGACGTCTTCGCCAATCTCGGTCATGGTCACCGCCTCGCGGACCTTGCGAATCAGCTCCCGCTGGTTGCCGTCCGGAATCAGGTCCAAAACCCGTTCGTAGTCCTGCTGGATCCACGGATGCTCGTCCTCGCGATCGTCTGCGAACACGGATGTGCGCGGCGCGAGGCCCGCCGCACCGAGGGCTCCGGACGACGGATAGCCCATCGGTTGACTCGAGATGGACAACGGTCGACCTCGCAGGTCAGTTTCGTCCAAAGCTCCCAGCTCGCGACCTGACATCGGCCCAGAATCCATGAGTGGCCCAGAATCCACCAGCGGCTCAGAATTCGCGATCGGCTCAGAATTCGCGATCGGCTCAGCCATCGTGTCGGTCACGAAACCCCGCCCTCCCGCGCCGTCCAACGGCACGATCGGTGGCAACGCCTCATCGCTGGCGCTCATTGACCAGAAGACGGGCGGTGGATAGGACACGGGCGCCGCGCGGGACGCCGCCCGCGCCGCTTGCGGTGGATTCAGGATCGGGGGCAACGCGTCGTCCGAACGCACGTCGGTCGATGTCGCGAGACCCAAGCCAATCGCGACAAGAGCGGCACGCCGAGCCAAGTTGAGTGTCCGCGTAGATGGCCCCAAAGCGTCTCCTCCCTCGGTCCTTACCACAACCGTCTTGTCGTTGGCCGATCACATCGCCGGAGCGAATTCGCCGGTCGATTGGCACCCGACTCGTCGCCGTTTCTTCGCCTCCCGCTCGGGCCCACGGCCTGCGGGTTCGCCAACGAAACGAGTCCGTCCACCTCGTTGCTAAATATCGTGTTGGCAACACGTACGGATGAGATAAAGTTTGCGGATTCTCCGGATTGTTCCGGGGAGCGAAGACGCGACCGCCCGCGCAAAAAACGCGCAGACCTCCAGGACAACCCAAATACCTGGGGCGGGTGCCCCGAGACTGCCGCTCAGGGCTGGCTGACGAGGACGCGGCCGACCAGCTGGGGGCCAGGGAAATTCGCCAGAAGAAAGGTATTGCGACCGTCCGCGATTTCGACCTGGCCGGTCACGACGGGTCCTCGCTGACGAGTCCCGGCCCTGACCGCCGCCAGCTCGATCGCATGGGGACCGACGGGCAGCTCAAGCCGGAGTACTTGAATCTGGTCCGGCAGCAGCCCCCAGCAGCGGGTATCGGCCGACTCGGCGGCCTCCCACGCCACGCCGGCCAGATCCAGCGCCACGCTGGTCAACGAGCCGCGGGAAACGTCGCTGGCCTGCTTGGCCCCGTAAACAACGCCTTTTTTGAGCAGGCGCCGCACGACTGCCCGCGCGACGACCTGCGGATAGACCGCCTGGAACTGATTGATGGCGAGCGAGGTGACATCGGTAATCGTCGAAGTGGTGCCGACGGGCTGCTGGTTGACGGCAACCGCCACCGATTCCACCTCGTTGGGTCGGGCGACGAGCCTGGCAATTTTGACGGGGGCGATATTCGGCGGCACCGTTTGGTCGCCGAAGTGACTGAGCAAGTCGCTGGCGATCAGCAGTGACACGGAACTGGGGGCCTCAATCGCCTCTTCCTTGTAAGGCCCGCGGCCGGTCATCGCGAACACATAGAGAACGCCATGACCTTCCGCCGAATGGTGCCCCTCGGCCACGCGTTGCAGGTCGCCGAGTGCTGGCTTGAACTCCGGCGCCCAGCTGGCGACCATCTCGTAGTCTCGCTGGGCATCGTCATAATCCCGGTGCGTGGCTTCCCGCAGCAGGCCGCGCAGGTAGGGTGCCAGCGCGACGCGCTGATAGCTGGATTTCGGATTGGTGCCGCGGTCATCGGCGCCGGCTCGGATCAACTGGTCCTGATAAGCGATCATCTGCAGGCTATAGGCCTCGGCGTCGGTCGCATCCTGCATCAAACTGCACAAGGCCAGCAGCGCGCGGATCAGTACCTTTTCGTAGTCTTCACCGGCATACGCTCGGCGTTGTTCATCCGTCCAATAGGACAGTGTCCGCTGGGGCGCATCGGACACCTCCAAATCGGCGAACCGATCGCGGACTTCGCGCAGCAGCCGCTCGGCCTCCTCCGGTTGGCCGCTGGTCAACTGAACGATTGCCTGCTCCAGGCGAAGCACATCGCCATCGTGCCGTTCGTTCTTCAGCCCCGCATGGATCCGTTCTTCCGCCGCCACCAAGTCGTTCGCGTCGTATGCCTGCCGGATCTGGGTCACTTTGTGGGCATAGGTTGAACAACCGACCGCGAGCAAGCAGGGCAGCAGCCAGCAGCGCCAGCGGCAGTCGATCGGACGCGCCAGCGGTAGCTCTGGCCGACGGCGATCGACGCTTGCGGTTGTGGTAGGCCGACTCACGATGCAGGTGCCTTTTCAGGTCGGAGAGCTCCGGCGGTGTGGCAGCAACTGCGGCGTCCGCTTCCAAGCCAGGAGTCGCGTCGCGAGCGATGCGCGCGGGGTGGGACGCCTGCGCCACGATTCAGCCCAAGCAAGCGACTAACGCCATGGCCACTTGGCGGACAGCACGCGACTGATTCGCGAGTGGTGATAGCCTTTGGAGAGCGATGCAACCTGTTTGTCTTGTGCTCCGGATTGGAGCTCAACAAGTTCCAGGGTCAGCAGGTAATCGCGCTGATAGTCCCGGTTCTCGCGAGTGGTCCCGGACGTGAGCTTGGCGAAGAGCAGATAGTCGAAGGGGGCCCCTTGCTGCTCCATCAAGGCGACAAACGTACGCAGGTTACCAGGAACGAACAGCTCGTCTGGACGAATTCGAGTTTGACGAAGGCCCGCGTCGACGAATCGTCGGCTAACGGGCGCGAACGTGCTCGACTCCAACAGCCGGGCATCGATCAGCTCGTAAATCTGCTCCTTGAAGTCCCCAAGCTCTTCAGCCGTTCGGTTCTCAACGCCCACGAAACAGATGCGGATCGGAGGTGCCGGCAGCGATTCATCTTCCTCCGTCACCAGTCGATAGCTCTCGGGTGCATGCCGTGCCAGCAGCTTGCCGACCGCCTCGTCAATCAAGGGTTCGAAGGTTTCCTGGCCCGCTTGATGGCTGCCGATCAACTCCCGCTCGCCGGGATGAATCACGCGGGCAAATTGCGTTCCGCGGCATCCAAATGCAATGGCCACTACCCCGAGCAGAAGCTTGAACTGCAGCGAGTTCGATTGCCTGGACGGCTGCATCATCGTGATCACCTTGCTTGCGAACGATCAATTACCGAACCTGCCCCTCTGCCAAGGTATCGGCACGGACGGGATGGCGAGTTGATCGTCGAAAGGGATCGCGAGGGAAATCACGGTCGCGCGTCCTGGTCGCGTCTGGCACGCACCGGATCCGTATTCTGCAGTCACCGCAAGCGATGCCAAGTCATTGCGGGCCGGCTGGTTCCTCCGCGGCAGATGAGACATACTGGAGTGCATGTCAATCGCGCCCCCCTTTTCGTCCGACGACGACCTACCGAGCTGGCCGGCACACTTCGTGGAACACACACAAGTCCTGCTCGACTCGTTCCGACGGTGGCTTGGACGCGAATTGATTCCGCGCGAAGGCAGCGTAGAACAGCAGGCTTGGACGCTGTTCCGGGCACCATTCGTCGTTATTTCTCACACCGCGGATGCCGATCCAATCCTGAATTACGGCAACCAATCCGCGCTGACGCTTTGGGAAACCGATTTGCTCGCCCTGCTCCAAACGCCGTCTCGACTGACAGCGGAGCCAGTACATCGCAGCGAGCGGGCCCGACTGCTGGCACGCACCGCGCGCGACGGGTTCGTGGACGATTATCGCGGGATTCGAATCAGCCGTACGGGACGTCGCTTCGAAATCGAGAAGGCGATTGTCTGGAACCTTTGCGACGCGACGCGATCGCGTCGTGGGTCAGGCGGCAACCTTCGATAAGTGGCAATCCTTGCCAACCGTCGAAGTCAGCATTTAGCCCCAGGAGACCTCGATGTCGAATCCGCCCCATTTATTGGCAGCTGGCGAAGTTCTTTGGGATCTTTTTCCGGCTGGAGCCTGCTTCGGCGGAGCTCCGGCGAATCTTGCCTGCCACGCTTCCGCACTCGGATGTCGCGTGTCGATGATCTCCCGTGTGGGGTCCGACGAATTAGGTCGGCGCGCGATCGAGTTCCTCCGTCGGCGCGGGGTCGAAACCGCGGGCGTCCAGACCGACGCTCGCCATCCTACAGGAACCGTTCGAATCGAGTTGGATGAGGCTGGAAAACCAACCTTCGACATCGTCCGAGATGTGGCCTGGGACCATCTTGCCTGGCAAGACGACTTCGCGCCGTTAACAGCGTCCGCCGACGCGATTTGCTTTGGATCACTGGGGCAAAGGTCGCCCGCAGCGGCCGACACGATCCGCCGTTTGGTCGAGTCCGTCTCGGACGATCGGCTGAAGCTGTTGGACCTTAATCTTCGCCCCCCACACGACGACGATCGGGTCATCCTACGCTCGCTGGAGCTTGCCAACGCGTTGAAGCTGAACGACGACGAGCTCGAGCGAGTGTCTCGGCTGCTGGACCTTCCCAGCGAGATTGGCCCACGACTCGAGGCGCTTCGAGACCGGCACCAACTGCGGCTGTTGGTGGTGACTCGCGGCGAAGACGGCTCGTCGCTGCTGTGGGGTGACGAGCGAAGTGACCTGCCCGGCGAACGCGTCGAGATCGTCGATACGGTCGGGGCCGGAGATTCCTTCACGGCCGCCCTGCTCAGCGGCCTCTTGCATGGACGTTCACTATCCGAATCACATCGCTGGGCGTCGCGCGTCGCCGCCTATGTTTGCGGCCAGGCGGGCGCGGTGCCGCCGATTCCTCCCGAGTTGCTGCGGGGCGCTCCCGAGTCGGCGCAGGGTGATTCGGCAGCAGAATAGCCAGGTGCGATCTTGCGACGCTCGAAAATCGAGACCGCGACCCGAGTCTCAGGCGGAGCGAGCAAATGAAATCGGCGAGACGCCGCCAAAAAAAACGCACGCGATCCGAATCGATCGCGCGCGTTCTGATTTCACATTCGCTCGCCAGGCCGCAACATCCCGCGGAACGCATCGTCCCGCCGAGGTCGTTAGCGTCCCCGGACCGTGTGCGACGGCAGATGGCTCCGCCCACACGAAGACGCCGCCAGCGCGACTCACTCGCCCAACGGATCCTTTTTTTCCGTGATGACGGGACACTTCGGGGCCATCTCGGCGTTGAGTTCTTTGAACGGCAACCACTCTTCCGGCAGGTTGTCCTCGTGAAAAATCGCCTCGACCGGGCACTCCGGAACGCAGGCCTCGCAATCAATGCACTCGTCCGGATGAATGTAAAGAATCTTCTCGCCCTCGTAGAAGCACTCGACCGGGCAAACCACCACACAATCGGTGTATTTACAGGCAAAACAGGGCTGAGCAACAACATGGGTCATCGGCAGGTTTCTCCTAAATTGCCGAAGCGAAACGCTCCCCCGTCACGACGGGCTTCAATCGGACGTCAAGGACGCTCGGCGAAGCAGAGTCGGGGACACTCGTCGTTTATCGGCGGTCAAAAAGCGAGCTGGCCAGCTTGAATCCTGGACTATTTCCGCGCTGCTTCGGGCCACGTTCAGCGGCGCGGGAAGCGTGTCGACGTCGGGAGAGTTTCCACCTTGGCGGAACGGCTGACCGAGAGGGTCCCCTTTTACCGGGTGGCACGTTGGAAAATAACTGAACAAGTCTCCTGATTAGGGAAAATCTAGTGATGCCTCCGGAACCTGTCAAGGGTTCGTTAGCACGGTCAGACTTGCTTCGTTTGCCGGGTCTACTTAGAATCGCAAGGGACGGGGAGGTCGCCGGTTGACCGTCTTCGACCACCGTGCGTCAGGGATGGCTCCGCACACTGGTGCTGGAAGGAAATCATTAGGTGGCTCTCTCAGAGATTGATCGTCGACTTTTGACCAGTTGCCTCGCGGGAGAGTCTCGTTCGTGGGCGGAGTTTGTCGATCGCTTCATCGGCCTCGTGATTCACGTTGTCGATCACACCGCGCAGGCCCGCTCGATTGCGATTGCGCCGGAGGACCGTGAGGACTTCGTGGCCGACGTTTTCTTGGCGATCGTGCGCGACGACTTTCGTGTCTTGCGCAGTTTCCGTGGTCAGAGCAGCTTGGCAACCTACTTGACTGTGATTGCGCGGCGAATTGTGGTGCGTGGATTGAGCCAGCGTGCAAAAATTGCTTCGTCGGATCGAGCCCGTCAATCGGTGCGCGGCCCCCAGGTGGCGGCCCATACAGCGGGGCTGGAGAAACGAATCATTGATCGCGACGAAATCGAGCGAATGTTGACACGCCTGAATGGCGACGAGGCCGAGGTTGTACGGCTTTATCACTTGGAAGGCAAGAGTTATCGCGAGATCAGCGATCGGGTGGGGATGCCCGAGAACTCGATCGGACCGACGCTGAGCCGCGCCCGCTCAAAACTTCGCGAGGCCAACGCCGACACGACCTTGTCTTGAGAAAGCCGTGTGCCGTTTAGGGCGGCCTGCGTTCGGGCCCGCCTACTCGGGCCCGCCTACTCGGGTCCGCCGTCCTGACCCGACGGCCGGTTACCGATACCGATCAAACGGTGGCAAGCGGCGAATTGCCGCATTCCTTGCCTGGTCGTCGCTTCGAAACGCGACGCGAGCCGGCGGTCGGGCGGCGACCGCGGGAGACGGGGCCTGGGAGAGCGGAGCGGGGCGTGCCAGATTCACCAGGGGTGAGCCAGGGGGTTGCGGCATGGACCAGAGTTGGGTCGGATCGCCGCGCAACTGATTGATCAAGTGCTGCTCAGTCTGCAATGTGAAATGGAGTTGCGAGGCCGGGAGTCGAATCTCGACGAATCGGGGCAGTGAGACGCCGGTGAGCGGATCGAACTGAAAGCCAGTCGCGACGGCCGAGGCCAAGAGCTGGCTCGTGCTGTCATACAAGTGCTGTTCCAGTACCCAACCTCGAGCATCGTCGATCACCGTCACTTTCGTAATCCGCCCGTGCGGCGTCTCGCGAAGCGTCCGGATCTCGAGTTGCCCCGGTCGGTTGCGCGCGGGCCTTCGTGCTGGCCGGTTGGATCCAGCTCGACGACGCCCAACGCCTCAATCAACCATTCGGGAGGAACCGGCAAGATTTCGCGGGCGGAACTCTGCGCATACTCATCGTGCCGACCCCAGTAAACGGCGGGTTGATCACTGCGCTTGACCCACATCCAGTAGATCTCGTCATTGCTGCCCAGGTCCAGCTCCGAACCCGAAAGTCGCGACAATTCAGCTCGAAGTCGCAGCCGCCGAGGACGTTCCAGCGCGTAAGAGGCCTGCAGCGTGGGCAGGCCCTCGACATTGAGCGTTGCGCCGGAGGACTGGACCTGCTGGACACGAGCGCTGTTGGCATTGACGACACGGATCACGTCTTCCAGCGTGGCCTCGGGTCCCAGCACGACCGGAGCGAAATCGTTCACGATCTGCCGATTTCGCGGGCAGCTGAGCACCCGTGCCGCTGAACACCGCGACCAGCATCAGAAGAGACAGCATCCGTGCCTTCAAATCATGCTCCTCAAATCGCGACACCGCCGCCCGCTTCGAAATCGGCCGGCGCTCATCCTTGAACTGTACTAGGTCTTCGACGATTTTCGGTCGGCGACGCCAGCCCTTGCCGGGCGGATCTGGCATCGCGCCGCGATCGGCTTACTGCTCGTCGGCCTTCGCAAACAACAGCGCCGCCAATTCCCGCTGGATCGCATTCGCCCGTTCGGCTGTCGGTGTGGCCGCGACCACGTGATATTCGGATTCGTTTCGCGGACAGTAGACGACCAGTACCTCCCTGCCCTCCGTGTCGACCTCGCTGGCTTCAAGCTTTAGGATCCGTCGGCGGATCATCAGCAGCGCCAGCACGTACGCAAAGTCCTGCTGGTCAGCGTCTTCCTGCAATTGCTGAAAGAGGTGCAACATCACCTCGTGGGGCGCCCAATGGAGTCGCGTGGACCGCGGATCGGGAACCTCGGCACGCCACCAACCAATCGCGTCGGCGGGCGGCCCCTCCCATGCCTGCACGGCGTAGTCGCGACGAACCACCGAATGCCCTTCCGGCACGAGCACTGAAAAAAAAGGCTCGCCCGGCTGCAACTCTCGCTGCGTTGCCGCGCAGCGTCTCGTAAATTTTTGGACTTCAAAATCGAGCACGACTGGCTTCTCTTTCTCGGCACGCCGGCCGGCGGGGGGATCGTACGAAAAGACGCAACTCCTCGCAAGCCGAAGGCGGAGACATTCAAAACGGGAGATCGCCCCACCACACGCCGCTCAGCGAAACCCAGGCCGAGAGAGGCCGAAACGACAACTTTCGCCAATATTGACCGAACCTCTTCCCGAGGATAGACTCTGGTAACCTGAAGGGGGGCGAATCCCTCCCCTGACGCAATTTCCATGGATTGACGCGATGACGTTCCTGCTGACACAGCTTGACCTACGACTTCTTGCCAGGGGCAGGCCGTAGGGGGGTTGATTGACAGCAACGTCGTGACTTACCAATCTCCCCGAGGCCTGTCGGACAGGTCGCGGGGTTTTTTTGTGGCCCGAGGAAACGAACCGGACTCAGCTCCGGGGAAATGGTAGCAGACGGTGGATCCAAACGAGTCGAGTACGCGACTTGCGGCGAGCAGGCTGCCCGGTCCACGGCGACGTGGTCGACGGGGGACGAGGGGCGGGCTGTTGCTAGCCGTACCGGCGACGAGCCGGACGGCGATCTTTGCAATTGCCCTCGCTTCACACCTCTCGTTTTGAATAGGAACCCCGTACGATGTCTGACCGACGCCAAATTCGCATTTTTGATACCACGTTGCGTGACGGCGAGCAGTCGCCCGGCGCGAGCATGAATTTGGATGAGAAACTGAAAATCGCGCATGCCTTAGTCGATCTGGGGGTGGACGTGATTGAGGCCGGCTTTCCGATCGCCTCACCCGGCGACTTCGCGGCCGTCCGCGAAATCTCTAAGAACGTTCGTGGGGCGACGATCTGCGGTCTGGCCCGCTGCAACGAGCAAGACATTGATCGAGCCTGGGAGGCGCTGAAGCACGCCGAGCAGCCCCGAATTCATGTCTTCCTGGCAACCAGCGCGATTCACCGGGAATTCAAGTTAAAGATGACCCGGAACGAGATCGTGCAGCGGGCCATCCGAGAGGTCAAGCGAGCGGCCAGCTATTGCGATGACATCGAGTTTTCGCCGGAAGACGCCGCTCGGACCGAGCTCGATTTCCTGTGCGAGGTCGTCGAGGCGGCGATCGAGGCGGGCGCGACCACGGTCAACATTCCCGATACGGTGGGCTACGCAACGCCCAAACAAATGGGAGACGTCATTCGGACGCTTTGCGAGCGAGTCGCGAACATCCAGCGGGCCGTGATCAGCGTCCATTGCCACAACGACCTTGGGCTGGCGGTCGCCAATAGCCTCGCGGCCGTCGAAAACGGAGCCGGGCAGGTCGAATGCACGATCAACGGGATTGGCGAGCGAGCCGGTAATTGCTCGCTGGAAGAAATCGTGATGGCCCTGCGGACCCGGTGTGACTACTACCAGGCCGATACGCAGATCCACACCACGCGTCTGGTTCCGACCAGCCGCCTGGTCGCCGGAATCACCGGTTTGCAAGTCCAACGCAATAAGGCCATCGTCGGCCGTAATGCCTTCGCCCACGAGGCAGGCATTCACCAGGATGGGATGCTGAAGGAACCTTCGACGTACGAGATCATGCGTCCCGAAGACGTCGGCTTCTCACGGACGGAACTTGTGATGGGCAAGCACAGCGGTCGTGCGGCGTTGGCGGACCGAGCCCGCGCGTTGGGCTTTCATCTGACGGGTGAGCAGCTGCAGACCGTTTTCGAGGACTTCAAGCACTTGGCCGACAAGAAAAAGGAGATCTACGACGGCGACATCGCCGCCCTCGTCAAGAAAACCATCCACGAGTCCAATGCGGCCGAAGAGTGGAGCTTGGTCGCCTTTCGCGTGACGTCCGGTACCGGCCAGAAACCACAGGTCTGCTTGACGCTGCGCAGGAGCGGCGAAGAATTCACCGAAGAACTGAGCGACGGTGACGGACCGGTCGACGCAGCCTTCCTCGCCACGGAGAAGATCACCGGCCTGAACCTGGTGTGCAAGGATTTCTCGGTCCGCAGCGCGACACTCGGCCACGATGCCCAAGGCGAGGTCACGGTCGACGTGGACTACCACGGGCAATCGTACCGCGGCCGGGGAGTGTCGACCGACACGGTCGAGGCAACGGTGCTGGCCATCCTGAGTGCCGTCAACCAGATCGCCAGTCAGCGGTCCGGCTGAGGTCCCACGCCACGTGCGCCGATTCAGGCCACGAACGCCAAGTAATAAAACAGCCATCCCGTCACCGCCGTCAACACCATCTCGCCGGCGGCCAGACGTGCCCACCGGCGATGGACGGGGCTGTAGTCATTTGGCTGAACGGGACGCGGGAACTTACGCCGAGCCTGGACGATCACGAAAATCCAGAGGAACGTCGTGGGGACCGCACACAGCAGGTGCGCCAGCAAACTCCAATCGATCGGGTCGTTCCACCGCCCCGGCTGCCAATACCGCGACTCAATCGCTCGGTCGTGCCAACCGAACCGTCGCATTTCAATCTCAAATGCCAGGACCGCGAGTCCCAGCAGGACACCGAGCGTGACCTGGAGCTGGCGATGCAATTCGTACCGTTGGTGTCGCCGGACTTGCCAAATGCTCCAAAGCATCACCGGCACGGCGGCGAACATCGAGAGAAAGACGACGTCGACCATCAACGAACCGCGCGTCCCGAGGAAGCCGTTCCGACCAGGGTAGTCGGCAAACCAGACCAAGTCGCAAACGGCCACGCAGGGATTCCTCTGGAGTTACTCAAGAGACCTTCCGCGGCGTCGGAAGACCGTCGGCTCAAGAATTAACCTCGGCTCAAGAATAGTGGGATTCCTCCCGGCCGGCAATCAGCCGATTCAAGGTCGACCCGCACCCTTGCCTCCAGGTCAGGTCGCCCCGCCGAACGTCGCGACCGCGGCTGTGCGGAGCGCGACGAACCGTGTTTTCGTTCAGCCAACCGCTGAGGCCCCGCGACTGGATTGCTTGACACGCATTCGGAGTCGTGTTTAGCTGGGAGGATAGCGCTCCGGCGCGATCTTGGATCCAATGTCTCGGCGGCCGTCGGGTCGCACCCTGCCGATGCCAAAGCGCGATCACCGCAGTTTCTACCAGATGCTGGGCGTCCGGCCGGATGCGGCGCCAGCCGAAATCCGAGCCGCGTTTCTCCGCTTGGCTCAGCAATGCCATCCCGACCTCAATCGTGACGACCACACCGCGGATCGGCATTTCAAGCGCATCCGTCATGTCTATGAGGTCCTCCGAGACCCGCTGAAGCGCGCCGCCTACGACGAGGACCCCGCACGGCATGAGTTGGTGGAAATGCCGGGAGGGGACACCGAGTCGTCGAACACGGCTGGGGGTCGCGTCGGGCCGTCGTGGCCCCCCGGTGATTCCCCCACGTTCGGTGACCGGGCGTTCCTCCCGCGCTGGAACTTCCCGGCGCCGAACCCTCGTACAAACCGGCCAGTCTTTGTCGCGGTGTCGCTGGCGGTCGTCGCCATGGCAGCGGTCCCCTTCGTGCTCAGCCAGATGACTCGGCCACCGACCGTCTCCGCTCATTTGACCTTCCACTCCCATCCGGACCCGGCCGCAACACACCCCACGGCGTCCGTCCCATCACGCGCCGGCGGTGCCGAAAACGTCGCGTTCCAACGGCACGCGGACGAACGTGAAGCAGGCGAAACGCAGGCAGTCGCGCGCGACGCGACGGACCCGGCCCCTGTTCAGCGGGTGCTGATCTCCGCTCAGAAACTTCGCGCCGAGCCGACGCCGCCCGGTCATTGGCAACCGACTGAGCCAAGTCCTTTGGGAGGTCATTTTGAGTTCCTCGAGCAGTTGGAATGGTCGACGGAGCGCTGGCCGATGCCGCCTCGGGTCTTGCCGCCAACGGCCCAAGCACCTCTCCCTGCGTTGCCAGGTGGCGACCTGGACTCGGAAATCCTGAGTCGGAACTCCTTTCCCGCGGCCTTCGCGAGTCCGTCGGCCTGGGAATCGACGACGCCCGGCCGGGTCACTCCCACCGGATTCTGGGAACTCGCCTTGACGGCCAAACCGATTCCGCCGGGCCTCGGACCGATGCCGGGCCCGGTTGCTTTTGCGCACTCACCCTTCCCCGTTCAGCAGAATCCGCCGTGGCAGGACGCGCCACGCGAACGATTGCCGAGCTCGCCGCACGGGCCGTACGGCATCCGCGAGGCGGCCGGGCGGGGCGCATTTGAACCCATCAGCGGCCTGGCTCCGACGCCTTGGGGGCCAGTCCACCGATCCGCGCTGGCGGCCCCCCCTTCCTCCGCCCCGAGTTGGGTCAGCGACGCTCCGTCTGCCTTCGCAGCACCGGCCACGGTTTCCCTTCCGACGCTGCCGATGTCACGGGACGGGACGAGCGTAATCGGCGCCGCCGCTTGGACGGGCCCCACCCCCTTCCCCGCCTCGGGAGCCCCGAGCTGGCAAAGCTCGAACGGAACGAATCGCGAGAGGGGAATCGTGCGCGGAAGCGCCTTTTCTGCAGGCTCACTCGTTCCCAGTTGGCCCGGCCCAGCTCCCGGATTTCAACGGGGATCCGGACCGTCCATGGGCTCGGCAACGTTGCCCCCCCTCCGAACCTGGGATGAGGAGCCGCCGTAGGCAGCGACATCAGGCGCGAGTCAGCTTCGACGCGGCCGGACGGTCCAGGTAAAGCGTCGTGGCGCCGTGACGCTGCAAGATGGAAGCCGGAACGTCGGGAGTCACCGGCCCCTCGACCGCGGCGGCCACCGCCTGGGCCTTGCGCTCATCCGGCACGCTGCAGATGATTTGGTGAGACTTGAGAATCTGCTGGACCGACATGCTGACCGCCTGCCGAGGAACATCGTCCAGCGTGGGAAACCAGCCTTCGCCGAGCTGCTGTCGACGACAGGCGTCGTCCAGCTGCACGACGAGATAGGGCACGGTCGTGTCGAAGTCGGCAGGTGGATCATTGAACGCCAGATGGCCGTTTTCGCCAATGCCGACCAGGGCAAGATCAATCTGCACGCGGGAAATCAGTTCGTTCAAGCGGCGGCACTCCTGGTCAATCGGGTCGTGCTGTCCGTCAATATAGTGAAACTGGCGAAATGCGACTCGGTCGACAAGCCGTTCCTTCAGGTAGCCCCGGAAGGATGCCGGATGGGACATGGGCAGTCCGAGGTATTCATCGAGATGAAAGCCCGTGATCCGCGTCCAATCGATCCCGGGCTCGGCGATCAAGTTTGAGAGCACCGTGAACTGGGACGCCCCAGTCGCCACGATCAAGAAGGCTTCACTGCGTGCGGCCAGCGCGGCACGCAGCACGTCGGCCGCGTCGCGGGCCGCGGCGGCCCCCATTTGTTCCTGCGTGTCCTCGATCACCACTTTCATCTTTGTGCCTCCCCACGTGCGTCTGGAACGACCGCCATGATAGCGACGGTCGGGACAGGATTAAAGTCGGCCGCCCATCTCAGCCGGCGCGGGACGTCGACGCCGGATGCCAAGGTCGCGGCCGAGCATTCCAGCGGTAGCTTGCCGCCCGGTACCGAAGCTCGTCTTCGCCCGAAATCCGCAACTCCGAGCTTTGCCCCGTCCAGCGATCGGGCGGCGTAATCAAGGCCACCGTGAACCAGCGGCGGTCACTTGGAAGGGTATTTACAACCGCCCAGCAGACTCCGACCTGAAATCGATCGTGCGGATACAGGGGAACTTGCAGGACCTCGAGCGACCAACGATCGCTGGCAACCTTAGCCCAGATCCCCTGCGGTGCAGGTTCGCAGAAGCGTTGCAGGTCGACGGGCAAATCAGCCACCGCCTCCCGAGCAATCCACAGTTCCGCCTTCGGCGCCCGTGCGGAATAGAGTCCCCAGGAAAGCCATGGATCCCAGCACCCCCACGGCTCGAGCATCGGCATGGCCAGCGCGATGACGACGGGCATCAGGCCCCAGCGCCAGCTCATCAACCTCGGTGGGTCGCCGGTACCGTGCGCGTTTGGCTCCGTTGTCGGTTCGGCACTGGCCCGGAACAGCCAATTCGTCTGAAGCAAGAACGAGACGTTCCACCACAACACGCCCCAGCGTTGGTCGAGTCCCCAAGGCCCTAAAACGGCGAGCAGGGTGACGTGGAGCACGGTGGCGGCCAGTCGCCCCGCGGGTCGAAATTTCGGCACGGCCAGCAAACCCGCGGTGCAGAGCTCACCCAAAGGCAAGAGCCAGGCCAACCGGCCGAGCGTCAGCGGAGTCCAGCCCGCCGGATGGGCACCGAACAGATCAAGGCCGGTCGCGATGAACAAGGGCCCCGTCGTCTCCAGGAACCGCCGGTCGAACTTATTGAGCGCGGAGTAGAAGTAGACGCTGATCGCGATCCACCGTAGCCAAGTCCGTCGCTGGTCCGCCGGACTGACGACCAGAACCCACGCCGCCAAGGCGAAATGGTAGGCCCAGGGCTGCAATCGATGCTGGTCACCCACCCACAACAGGACCTCGGACAGCACGGCCGTACCGAGCACCATTTGCTGCTGACGCCGCGATCCGGGTCGCAGCAAGGCAAGCAGCAGCAAGAGCGAAAAAATGGCGGCGAAGAGCGCATCGAGCGCTGGGTGCCAGGCGACGGCCCAAGACACGAGCGGTACCTGGGGAAACTCGGAACCGGATCCCCACAATTTCCAGGTAGACGCCAGCAACAGCAACGTGAATCCGCTCAAGAGACGAATGTACGTTGCCTCGGGCGACGCCCGTTTCCGGTTCGTGGTCATTCCCGCGACGAGGTCCTGCTGCCGAGACATTTTCCGCCTTCAGGCGATCCGAGGAAGTCGGCCGATCGCCTCGACCAGGCGGTCGATCTCGGCAATCGTGTTGTAGTGCACCATCCCGACGCGAACCATGCCCTCCGGCTCGAGCCCCAAGGCTTCGGTGAGGGGCAGAGCGTAGTAGTTCCCGTGCCAGAGGCAAAAACCCTGCCTTCCCAATCGTTCCGCGACGTCCCGCGATGCGAGGTTCGGGTGATTCCAGGCGACCGTCGGCATTCGTTCCTCGTCACGCGTTCGGTCGGTGATTCCATAAATCCGAATCCCGGGGATGCTTTCCAGGCCTTCGATCAATCGCCAAACCAGCGCCGATTCGTAGGACACGATGGCATCATAGGCGGCGGCCAAAGCCGGTCGGCGGTCCAAGGACGAATCGGCGCTCAGTCGACGGCCGAGGTCCGACAGGTAGTCGATGGCGGACATCGTCCCGGCGAGTCCTTCATGGTTCTGGGTCCCGGTCATCCAACGGCCCGGAAGCCCGTCCGGAGCCGGTCTCAGCTTGTAAGGTTCGATGGCCTCGAGTCGCTCACGGCGTCCCCACAGCAGCCCGACATGGGGCCCAAAAAACTTGTAGGCGCTGCAGGCCAGGAAATCACATCCCCAGGCGTTCACGTCAATCAAGTCGTGCGGGGCGAAATGCACCGCGTCCAGAAAAGACCAGGCGCCCACTTCGCGCGCCCAGCCGCAAATCTGTTGCACGGGATTGCGAGTTCCGGTCGCATTGGAGGCACACCCCACGGCGACGAGCCGCGTCCGCTCGTTCAGCAACGAACGGAAGTGCTCCAGGTCGAGCGTACAATCCTCCGGTCGAACGTCGACGTAGCGCACGGTTGCCCCCGCATCGCGCGCGGCGAGAACCCAGGGCGTGAAATTCGCGTCGTGCTCAAGACGCGTGACGACGATCTCATCACCCGGCTTCCAGATCCGGCCCAGTGCCCGCGAAAGCGCGAAGGTCAACGTGGTCATGTTGGGTCCGAAGGCGACGCAATCCGGATCGTTCGCCCCCAGCAGGTCCGCCGCGGCCCGATGGGCGGCGTCCAGCCAGCGGTCGGATTCCTCGCCCGTTAGAAACCGGCCTCCGCGATTCGCGTTGCAGGTTCGCAGGTATCGGCTGATCGCGTCGATCACGACTTGAGGCACTTGCGTCCCGGCCGGACCATCCAGAAAGACAACGTCGATCTCACCGAGCCGCCGACGCAACGCCGGGAACTGGTCGCGGCACGATTGAATCATCGCGGAATGCAGCATCGCTCGGCTGACCTATGCGGGTGACGGGGCTCGCGCATCCGCCCGCAGGGCGCCAACGGATGCGCGAGCCATTATCGAGGAACGCCCGCGGCGATCAAGCCCGGAGCGGGGTTGATTCGAATCC
This sequence comes from uncultured Planctomycetales bacterium, assembly GCA_963826795.1. Lineage (GTDB taxonomy): Bacteria > Planctomycetota > Planctomycetia > Pirellulales > Pirellulaceae > CAWGYT01. Next base: position 183,035 of record CAWGYT010000012.1, read on the forward strand.
GCCACCCGACGGTTTACAAAGTCATGCCAGCGATCTAAAGTCGAGCTCAATCGAATTCGCCCCTCTCACCGGCAGGTCCATCCCAGACCATGAAAGCGCTTGTCAAACGCGACCCCCAATCCGGGCTTTGGCTCGAAGATGTCCCGCCACCGGAAATCGGGATGAACGATGTCCTGATCAAGATTGACCGAACGGGCATCTGTGGCACCGACCTCCACATTTACAAGTGGGATGCGTGGGCGCAGAAAACGATTCCCGTCCCGATGGTCGTGGGTCACGAATTCGTCGGAGAAATCGTGGAAGTCGGGTCGAACGTGACCGACTTCCATCCGGGCGAGCTCGTGAGCGGCGAGGGACACGTGGTCTGCGGGCGCTGTCGCAATTGCCTGGCCGGGCGTCGTCACCTCTGCGCGGCCACGAAAGGCATCGGGGTAAACCGCCCGGGCGCTTTCGCCGAATATCTCTCGCTGCCCATGACCAACGTCTGGCACCACGCCCCCGAGATCAATCGCGACATCGCCTCGATCTTCGATCCCTTTGGCAACGCGGTGCACACGGCCTTGTCCTTCAATGTCCTGGGCGAAGACGTCTTGATCACCGGTGCCGGCCCGATTGGACTGATGGCCGCTGCCGTCGCACGGCACGCGGGGGCTCGGTATGTCGTTGTGACGGACGTGAATCCGTACCGACTTGAGCTGGCTCGAAAAATGGGCGCCACGCGTGCGGTTGACGTGAGGCACCAGACATTGGTTGAGGTGCAGCGCGAGCTGGGAATGCACGAGGGCTTCGACGTCGGCCTGGAGATGTCGGGCAACGCCCAGGCATTTCGCGAGATGCTCGCCAACATGTGCCACGGCGGCAAGATCGCGATGCTGGGAATCCCCTCGGAGGAGATGGCAATTGACTGGAATACCGTCGTCTTCAACATGCTCACGATCAAAGGCATCTACGGCCGCGAGATGTATGAAACGTGGTACAAGATGACCGTGATGCTCCAAAGCGGATTGGATATTTCTCCCGTCATCACGCACCGCTTCCATTATTCGGAATTTGAGAAGGGTTTCGAAGTCATGCAGACCGGCCAAGCCGGCAAGGTGATTTTGTACTGGCAGGAAACATAGAGCAGAGGCCATCGTGAACTTGATCGCAGACGTCCGGTCGACGTTGAGTGAGATCCAATCCCAAGGACTCTACAAGCGCGAACGCATCATTCATTCCCCGCAGGGACGCACGATTCAGGTCGCCGCCGGCCGCAGCGTCCTGAACTTTTGTGCCAACAACTATCTGGGACTCGCGAATCATCCCGAAATCATCGCGGCCGCACACGCGGGACTCGACCGCTGGGGCTATGGCCTGTCCTCGGTCCGCTTCATTTGTGGGACCCAGGACGTTCACTGCGAACTGGAACAGCAGCTCTCCGAGTTCCTGGGAATGGAAGACACGATTTTGTACGCTTCGTGCTTTGACGCCAACGGAGGCCTCTTTGAAACGCTGCTGGGACCGGAAGACGCGGTGATTTCCGACCAGCTGAATCATGCCAGCATTATCGACGGGATCCGACTGTGTAAGGCGCACCGATTCCGCTACGGCAATAACGACATGGACGACCTGCGACGGCAACTGCAGGCGGCCACGGACCAAGGCGCGCGATACAAACTGATCACGACCGATGGCGTGTTCTCCATGGACGGCTACGTTGCCAAACTGGACACCATCTGCGACTTGGCCGACGAGTACGATGCGTTGGTTCACTTCGATGACTGCCACGCCACCGGCTTCCTGGGCGCCGGCGGGCGGGGGACGCATGAATACCGCGGCGTGATGGGCCGCGTCGATTTAACGACGGGAACGTTGGGGAAGGCCTTGGGAGGAGCCAGCGGAGGCTACACGAGCGGTCGGAAGGAGCTGATCGAGCTGTTGCGGCAGCGCTCGCGACCTTACTTGTTTTCCAATTCCGTCCCGCCTCCCGTCGTGGCCGCCTCGCTGAAGGCCCTGGAAATCGTCCAACGGGACGCCAGTCTTCGGCAACGCCTGGAGGAGAACACGCGTTTCTTTCGGGAAGGACTCGCGGCCCTCAATTTCCAACTCCTCCCGGGCGAACATCCCATCGTGCCCATCATGATCGGCGACGCCGAGCGGGCCGCGGCCTTTGCCGAGCGGTTGCTGGAACGAGGTCTGTACGTCGTCGCGTTTTCCTTCCCCGTCGTGCCGCACGGTCAAGCGCGCATCCGCACGCAAGTTTCCGCCGCGCATCAACGCGAAGATCTCGAAATCGCGCTCCAGCTGTTCGGCGAAGTCAAACATGAGCTCGGCTTGTGATCCCGTGGCGCATCGGGAACAAATTCGCTGCCCCTGGCTTGATCTCTCCAAGCCGGATTACGTGGACTACCACGACCGGGAGTGGGGAGTTCCTGTCAATGATGATACGCGGATTTTTGAACACCTGACGCTGGAATCGGCGCAGGCCGGGCTGAGCTGGTACACGGTCTTGAGGAAGCGCGAGAACTACCGGCGGGCGTTCGGCGATTTTGAGGTCGACCGAGTTGCTCGCTTCACCACCCGACACGTCGACCAGATGATGCAAGACCCAGGGTTGATTCGCAACCGCTTGAAACTCCAGGCGGCGATCGACAATGCCCGGCGGTTCAAGGACGTGCAAGCCGAATTCGGCTCGTTCGCTCGGTACATCTGGGGCTTCGTCGAGGGTCGACCCTTGGTAAATCGCCGATCTCGTCTCGAGGATTACCCGGCGACAAGCCCTCAGTCGGACGCGCTGAGTCGCGATCTGAAGCGGCGGGGTTTCAAGTTCGTCGGCTCCACGATCTGCTACGCTCACATGCAGGCTACCGGCATGGTCAATGACCACACCGTCGACTGCTTTCGACGCGCCGAGATTCTGGCGGTGTACGACGACTGGATTGTCGAGACGAATCCAAAACCAAAAGCGTCATCTCGCACCCCGCCCCGCGATCGCCCACGGCGGTAGGACGAACGCGGCGCGCGTGGCCTCAACGCGGGAGGCCACGGCGCGGATGAATCCTGCGGAGGAAGACTCAAGTCGTTGCTTACAACGGGTCGGTTACCGAGTGCGGCGACGCGAACCAATGGCGATCATGCCAATCAGCAAGAGGCGCAACTTGCGGGTTCCGGCACCGACGCAACCGAAGGACGCGGACCCAGCTCAAATCCGCCGTCGGCAAATGCGGCGACCAGGTCCGCACTGTCGAACACCAAGTCGCCGCTCCAGTCACCCTCCGACCAGGTCGCCATTTCCGTCGTCTCGTACTTACCGGCCGCGAAGACCGCCACCAAGTCGTCGGTGCTGAAGACTTTGTCGAAATTCGCATCTCCAAACCATGTCTTGGCGTGATCCTGGACCCAAATAATGCGGTCCTGGTCATTGACCAAACCGTCCGCATTTTCGTCGAACGTCGCGAGATCCGGATTCGCCACCTGCATCTCGTTCGCCTGCAGGTCGATATCCGCCAAATCGATCAGCCCGTCAAAGTTGTAGTCGCCCGGCGTCCTGGGCAAGGCTTCACCGATCGCGACGTTGTACAACAACTGCGCATCTTCTTCCGTCAGCACACGATCCAGCCAGATCGCGACTTCGTCTTGAGAACCGGAATGGGTCGTCGAGTCCAACGGATCGGCGCGGCGCCCCCCGATCTTCGCCAAACCGGTGTCCGTTCCCCAACCGGTGGTTCCCGGCAGCATGTCACTGGTGCGGTCCACCCCATTGAGATACAGGTGAATATTCTGAGTTCGCTCCAAGGCGGTGGTACCCTCCGTGGTCGCGACAATGTGCCACCAACCATTCTCGGCGCCGTTGAGGCCTCGATCCGCGCCGCTGTTGGTGAACTCAACCCCTTCGTCCGGCAGAAACAGGGAACGGTGCCCACATTCCACTTCGTCGAAGCATTCCACCGTCGGATTAGTGGAGACAACGATCCCATCGTTGCCAACGACGATTTGAAAGCTCGTGAGCGGGTCTGCGACGTTGTTCGTAAAAATCCGATCACCGCCCTGCGCGGGCCCCCCCAACGCGAACACGGCCACTGACATTGCGTTGGCTGCAAATTCATTGCCATCACCTAGCGTGATGTGGCCCGCATTGTTGCTGGCGTGCGCGACATTGTCCTCACCCAGCCCCACGATGTCGATGTAATCGCCTATGTCATCCCACTCGCTGGAAATGGTCCAAGCACCTCCTTCGATCAGGAAATCCGGTCCCGGGGCCCCGACTTCCGGAGGCCCGTTCACGTAATCGCCGTTGTACGTGCCGGTGGGACCTCGCCCCATCGCGTCCACGACCCCCGTCGAGGTGTCGGTTTCGTTGAGTCGATAATAGTAGGTAGGTTGCAAACTCTTGACAGCCTGAGCGTAAGGCGGATCGGCGCCGAAGGCGGTGGCCGTTACGGAAAGCAAACAGAGTAAGGCGGGAACAAACTGGCGGCACGTCATTGGTCATCCCTTATTGTATTTAAGCAAATCAACGCACGAGCTTCGACGATACTCTTTCGACACCGAAGCGACAAGGCTCTGGAATCGGAGTTGTACCGCAGCACGCGCGTCTCATCCGACGGATCCAGCATCAATACCGCGATAGACCCACCCCTTCTAGTGACTCCCCTCTACGCAAGAGGTGGCAAACGCCTCAACGCGGCGCGGACAATCCATGTCAGTCCGAAGCAGAGGGGTTGTCGGATGATGCAACCGCTGCAAATCAGCGGGAGGGTGAACTGACAGGGGTCGGTCCACCGCTGTCCGTTTCGATGCAGCAAACGCCTCGCTGGAGTGTTAAACTGGCAAAATCCAAGTTCAGCTTTCTTGACAACATCGCTTCACGCCCGTTCGACGCTCGGATCGGGCGGACTCAAGCAGTTCGCCGAAAAAACGACTGCGGACCGGGTGTGCGTCTCAGATGACACCCACGCGAGTTGGGTCCACCGTTTCAGTCGGCTTGTTCCACTTCAACGGCTTCCCCGTGACACACGCCCGACTGATGCAATAAATGTCATGCAAAATGTCGGCAGTCAGAGTGTTGTCGCTTGCACGTAAGCAAAACACGGTACTTGGGGCGATGCCGACCAATCTTCGAATCGCAGCCCGGGAACGCGTTCGAAATCGACACGATTCCGCGTGAGGAGAACCATGTTGTTTGCCAACACAATCGATGCGATGCGCAAGTCCATCGGGCCAACACGTAACTGCGAAGAGCGGAGATCTCGGTGTTTTTCGGCGGCGTCGCTCGAGAAATCAAGCAGGGGAATCTGGCAATCGTTGGCGAGCTGATGACGGAGTCGTGCGTACGCGACTACTCCCTGTTCAGGCGATCTTGCCTTCGCGACGTAGGCCATTCAACCGCGAATCGGTTCTTCATCGCTTACAATCGTTGCGAACAGCTGATCGTTGTGGAGATCCGCAAGTCGTTCCCGCCAACGTGTCGAGTCGTCCCCGCTCCACTCGAGTAAAGTCATGTGGTCTGTGTCGAGAACATACGTGCGGTCTACTCATCTGTGATCGTTGGACTCATCGTTTCGGCGGTTTCTCCGTCGCCGAAATGCCAGCGGTAGGTCAACAGGTCGCCGTCCGGATCGCTTGACAGAGAAGCATCGAACGCGAACGCCTGATCCTCGTCACGGCCTGGGCTAGCGCCGGCGTCGGCGATTGGCGGAGCTGACGTAATCGGCGTAGACACGGAAATGAAACCGTCGTCTCCTCCCGCCGACGCAAGCGTCCCCGAGACGTTCGGAAACGCAGCATCCGTGGATTGGATGTAGCCGGTCGCGCAGATGGCGCCGTTCGCCCCGACTTGAAGAATGCGGGGCGTTTCGTTCCCCGGGCCCCAAAACAATCGGCCGTCAGAAAACCGCCTGCCAGCGGGTCAAGCACAACCACGATGCCGTTATTCGCGCCGGCGGACTGTCGTCCGATGCCGTCCACACTCACGGTTTCAGTATTGTGCGGGAAGGCTGAGGCTATTCGGGTCGCCAGAAGTATCGCGCATCGGGTGGCATCCCTTGATCACGACGTGGTCCAACGGTGGTATCATGGACAAGCGGCGTCGACACGGTCTTGCACACTAAGCTTCCGTCACGACTCGTCGACCGCACATGCCCCGAACTTGGGCGGAATTCCTCGCCAGCCATGCAAGTTTGTCAGCAGTCAACAAAGGGCTTCGCTCGTTCCATCGAGGACGCAGAAGAACAACCTAATTGCGATGACAGATTACTCCCCGAATGACGTTACTCGCATTCTGCACGCCGTGGAGCGGGGGGAGGAAGGCGCACTGGATGAGCTATTGCCGCTGCTCTACGACGAACTTCGATTGCTGGCGGCTCAGAAACTCTCCCAGGAAGCTCCCGGGCAGACGCTGCAGGCAACGGCCCTGGTCCACGAAGTCTTCTTGCGTCTGACCGGCGGAAACAGCCAGAGTTGGAACAGTCGCGGGCAGTTTTTTGCGGCGGCGGCGGAAGCGATGCGCAGGATTCTTATTGACAATGCCCGGCGCAAGAAGAGCCTCAAACGTGGCGGCAACTGGGAGCGGGTGAGCCTCGATGATGTCGTGGTTGTGAATGACTGCGGCATGCCCGTGGAAGACCTGCTCAGCCTGGATGAAGCCCTGGATCGCCTGGCAGAAGTCGATCCGAAGGTGGCCGAACTCGTGAAACTCAGGTTCTTCGCCGGACTGACGGGCAAGCAAGCAGGCGAGGCTATCGGGGATTTCCCACAATACGGCGGACGCCTATTGGGCGTACGCCCGGGCCTGGTTGCGGACGGCCATCGACGACGGGCGCGATCCGTAACTTGAGCTGCGAATCGAGTCGACGCCGCGGTTTTTGCTGCTCCGAGATTTTCTCTGGGGTATCGGGCCCTCGGATTGCGCATTACTTATTAGACGGAGTCACTTTCGGGAGAATCTCATTTGAGCATGGCTGAAAACACCGAACGCGACATTTTCGTACACGCCCATCAATTGAATTCGGATGACGAGCGCGAGGCGTACCTGAAGGAGGCCTGCGCTGGCCGTCCCGAATTGCTGGAGCGTGTCAAGAACGCTGTTCAAAGCCAATGCTATCGAGGATGGCTTTCTGGAGACGCCCGACGCTGGAGACGACGATTGCGTTTGCATGACGACGGGCTCACCGAACGGCACCGGGACGGTGATCGGCCGCTACAAGCTGCTCGAGCGGATCGGGGAAGGCGGCATGGCGGTCGTGTACATGGCCGAGCAGGAGCAGCCGGTGCGACGCAAAGTCGCGGTAAAGATTATCAAGCCCGGCATGGACACCGAAAACGTCATCGCACGCTTCGAGGCGGAGCGTCAGGCGCTGGCGCTGATGGACCATCCTCATATCGCGAAGATCTTCGACGGCGGAGCCACGGAGACGGGACGTCCGTACTTCGTGATGGAGTTGGTTCGCGGCGTGCCGATCACCGAGTACTGCGACCAGAATCAGCTCAGCACCCGCGAACGGCTCGATCTGTTTATTCAGGTGTGCGAAGCCGTTCAGCACGCGCATCAAAAGGGCATTATCCATCGCGATCTCAAGCCGTCGAATATCCTGGTAACACTCCAGGACGGCAAGCCGATGCCCAAGGTCATCGACTTCGGGATCGCAAAGGCGACGCAGAGTCGTCTTACCGAAAAGACGCTCTTCACGCGGTTCCACTTCTTCGTCGGTACACCGGCCTACATGAGTCCGGAGCAAGCCCATATGGGCGGCCTGGACATTGATACGCGGGCCGATATCTATGCCCTTGGGGCGCTGCTCTACGAACTGCTCACCGGCCGAACGCCGTTCGAACCAAAGGAACTCACGAGCTTCGAGGATTGTCGACGGACGATCCAGGAAAAGGAGCCAGCTCGTCCCTCGTCGCGTGTCTCTACGCTGCAGGTGAGCGAGATCACGACGACGGCCAAGCGACAGGCAGACGGAGCCAGCTCAGCTGATTCGCCTGCTCCGCACCGACCTCGACTGGATCACGATGAAGTGCCTGGAAAAGGATCGCACACGCCGATACGAGACTGCCAGCGCGCTGGCACAAGACATTCGTCGTTATCTGGATGGCGATGTGGTCGTGGCCAGACCGCCAAGCGACGACGTACCGCGTGCAAAAGTTCGTTCGCCGTAACAAGGTGGCCGTGGCATCGCCAGCGTGGTCTTGCTTGCGGCCATCGTGAGCACGTGGCAGGCGATTCGCGCCACGCGGGCCGTCTGGGAGCAGAATCGGTTGCGGGGGGAGGTCGAGGCCGCCTTGAAAAAGGAAGAACAACAGCGACGACGAGCCGAGGACGGAGAATTGGCTGCTCTGCGACGAGCCTACAACTCGGATATGACCCTGGCGCAGCTCGCGTTGGCAGCCAACAACTACGGGCGTGTCGTGGGCCTGCTGGACCGCTATCGACCAAGGTCGGAGGGACCGGACCTTCGCCGGTGGGAGTGGCGCTACTTCTGGAATCAGTCACGTAGCGAAGCGGCGTTTGCACTTCCCCAACAGCCGGATGCGATCGCCGGACTCGCCCTTTCTCCAGACGCCCGGCTGCTGGTATCGACCGACCTGAGCGGGAGGCTCAAGCTCTGGGACCTGACCAAACGCACGGAGCTGATGGTCCACCGAAGAACCTGGATTGGATGCTCGATTGTTCGCGTTCTCGCACGACGGCGCTCGACTGGCCACCATCGTTCATCAGGACCGCCGGACGACGGTAAGAGTCTGGATCGTGGCAGAACGAAAGGTAACGGTTGAGTTTCCCTGTGATGGCTGGGTCCGCGCTTGGCGTTCAGCCCCGACGACGACGGGACTTCTGCTCTTCGGACACGACCTATCCGTGGACAAATGGGATTTCCAAACGCAGCAGCTCGATAACAGTACTTCCGCTCAAGCCACGTCATCCGGCCGCTCAGACTTGGGGGCAGGTCGCCTTGCGACAGTTCTCGCCGGATTGCCAAAGGATTGCTTTCCTGGACGGAGAGCGAATTCGCGTGTTGGATCATCGACGACGGGATCGAGATCGCAGACCTGGAAGGGTTTCAGGAAGGAACGTGGTCGCTGGCCTTCTCACCGGATGGCACAATGCTCGGCGGCGGGACCTTCGTCGGCCGCAACGTCGACGGATATCAAACTGTTCTCTCTGGACTCAGGAGCAGAACTGCGTCGCCTGGTCGGACACGTTTCGTGGGTCCCAGCGCTCGCGTTTACCCCGGACGGAACGCAACTCGTGTCAACCGGCGCCGATCAAACGATTCGGATTTGGAACGTGCCCAGGGACGAACAACGGGCAGTCTTGCACGGGCATCTTTCCGAGATCTATCGCGTCGCCGTTTCATCGGACGGGAACACGATCGTCAGTGGCAGCAAAGACGGTACGATTCTGGCTTGGGACGCGAAACACGTCGAACGCCGAAACCGGTTCGACACGCTGCCAATTCCGGTGTCGCAGACTCGTCTTCATTCCCGAGATCGCGGAAATGCTCAGCTGTCGACCCGGACGGCAATGTGACCCTTTGGGATTCCGAGACACTGCAGCCGTTGGAATCGCTGAATTCGCTTGGGCAAGGGAGTGAAGAAGTCTGCTCGTCTCGTCGGACGGAACGCGTGTCTACGCGAAGCACGGTCGAGGTGAAGTGGTCACGATTTGGATTGGCCGACCCGGCAAGTCATCACGACCCTGAATGAAGAACCGGGCCAGGGCGGACCGGCAGACCGTGGGGCTGATCAATAACGATCGCACGTTGGTGCTCGCGGTGGCAGGCTCGACGGTTCGCTTGATCGATACCGAGTCCTGGAAGACGAGTGCGCAATGGCACACCGATGCGTGACACCGTGGCTCGGTAGCCGAGCCAGTGTCTCCGGACGAAGCAGGCATCTTGGCCGCCGGCGGAATTCGCGGGCCACTCCATTTCCTGGATCTTGCCAATGGCCAGAGTCCGAACCATCGAAACATGCACAGCCATGGGGCGCATCCGATCTTGCCTTTTCACCCGACGGACGCCTGCTCGCGACTTCCTCGTTGGAAGGAATCATTCGTTTGTGGGACACCTCCAACTCTGGAAGTCGTTGACGAGCTGCGCGGTCATCTGATCGGGGTCAACGCGGTGGTCTTTTCGCCCGACGGGCAACGCCTGGCCTCGGGCAGTCAGGGCGAGGAAGCCGTCAAGCTGTGGGATGTGCTCGACGGGGCAGGAGGTGGCCACGCTCGCGGGCGAAGGGCCTGATCTCGGATGGACTGGCATTCTCACCCGATGGCAATCTGCTGGTGGGGATCAACGCCCAGGACAAGGCCCATATCTGGCGGGCGCCGTCATTTGACGAAATCGCGGCCGACAGAGTCGCGACCGGATGCCCGGCGAGACTCGCCAGCGTCGCCTTGAATCCGACTGGCGCTATGTCGATTTGCGGCTCATTTGCGTCTGCTTCGATCGCGATGTTTCGAGTTTTTCGTGATTTTTTCTGGGGTACGCCGCCTGCTCGATTACGCGACTACGATAAGAGCCTAAGAGCGTGAATGATGCAGGCAACGGCGACCGTGGAAGTCCTGAGCCCGTCCGTTGAGCAGCGGACACTGAAACCGATGGCGTATTCGTGGAAGGGATGAAAAGATGAAGATGAAAGTGAACGTTGGCGATGGCGTCGTCGTCGGGATCGTCGCGTGCCTGCAGCAGTCTGGCCGCCGATTGGCCGCAGTATCTTGGTCCAGACAGAAATTCAACGTCGCCGGAAAAGGGGCTGTTGCGTTCCTGGCCGGAGAATGGGCCGGAAGTTCTGTGGACCGTCGACAGTTGGCAGAGGTTACGGCGGACCTGTTGTCAAGGACGGCAAGGTGTATTTGCTCGACCGAGATGATGAGGTTGGCGACAAACTTCGCTGCTTCAATCTCGCCGATGGCAAAGAACTCTGGTCTTACGCCTATGACGCTCCCGGTTCGGTGATGTTTCCCGGCTCTCGAAGCGTGCCGACGGTGGATGGCAGATCATGTCTATACGTGCGGCCACAACGGCGACCTTTATTGCATCGATATCAACACACACAAGCCCGTCTGGAAGGCAAACGTGTGGACGGACTTCGGCGGTAAACCGGCAAGCGGCACGTCAGGTGGATTTCAGGATCACGCGAACCCGGCAGTTTTCCCATCTGGGCCATTACGCAGTGCCCATTGGTTTACGGCGATTTGCTGATCGTCGCATCCCAAGCTCCGGATGCCGGTGTCGTGGCTTATGACAAACTCACAGGTGACGTGAAATGGAAAACTCCCAATCTTGGCAATGAATCCTATGCCAGTCCTTCCGTTGTGAAAATCGACGGAAACGACCATGTTGTAATGGTTATTTCATCGACTAATCCTTTTGGAAATCGAGGACCGCCTCGAACTCTGGGTAAGGTTGTTGGAATCGAACCCCTTACGGGAAAAGTCCTTTGGGAATACGACAAGTGGAACTGCCACATTTCTGTACCCTGTGCCGTTGATGCAGGTGAAAACCGAGTCCTCGTGGTGGGCGGATACGAACTCGGCGCGACCATGATCAAGGTCGAAAAGAAGGATGACGGAAGCTACGTCGCAAACGAACTGTTTACAACCGAGGAGTTTGGCGATCAAACGAAGCCGCCGATTCTGCACGACGGTTATTTCTACGCACAGTACGGAACGAACAATCGCCGAGATGGCTTGGTCTGCATGAACATGGATGGCGAGATCATGTGGAAGACCAAACGCGATCCTAGATTTCAACAAAGGCAGCATGATTCTGGTCGATGGCCTGATCCTGGCGACCGATGGCGAAAAGTCGCTCTATCTGATTGACCCTGACCCTCCGGAATTCAAGCAACTCGCGTCGGCAGAATTGCTCGGAGAAGGCGGAGGAGACAGCGAAGGTATCGCCGGACGAGTCGGAGGTAGAACTCAAAACTGGGCACCCATTGCCCTTTCCGAAGGCAAGCTGCTCATTCGAGACCACAGCGAGATGAAGTGCGTCAAGGTTGTCGAAGTGATCTGCCGTAGAGACTGCAATTGATGCATAACGCATTGGATTCTTATCGGCCGCGTCGTTGGACTGGTATTGCTATCACTGGTCCTTCGCGCGGCCGGCGATGAAAAAACGGATCAGCTCGCGGAAACAACGCGTCAAGAGCGACGCTGCTTCAGCAAAGGAGTTCCTGAGGAATTGGCCGAGTTTCCGCGGCCCAAACGCGCTTGGACACGCCGCGCACGCAAATCCACCGCTGAAGTGGAACGCAGAAGACGGCACCGGCATTCTGTGGAAGATTACTCTACCCAAGCACGGCATGAGTTCACCGATTGTCTGGGGAAATCGGATATTCCTGACCGGTGCTGACGACGAGTCTCGGCAGCTTTATTGCGTCGACGCTGACTCCGGAAAGCTGCTTTGGCAGCACGATGTGAACGGTGTGCCTGGCTCGCCCGATGACGGCAAGATACCCGATGTGCTGGAGGAAACCGGATACGCGGCGCCCACTCCAACAACAAACGGCAAGTACGTGGCAGCCATTTTCGCAACCGGCGAACTCGTCTGCGTGGATTTTGAAGGCAAGCGTATCTGGATCAAGCATTTAGGGATTCCAAAGAACCATTATGGCCACGCGTCCTCTTTGTTGTGTCACGAGAATCTGCTGTTCGTTCAATATGACCAGAAAGAAGACTCACAACTGCTGGCATTCGATTTGGCGTCAGGCAAACCCGTCTGGCAAGCCAAACGAGGTGCCATGTCGTGGTCGTCTCCGATCCTCGTCGACAACAACGGCAGAATGGAACTTATTCTGACCAACAGCAAAGCCGTTGAGGGCTACGACCCAACATCTGGAAAGAGTCTCTGGCGAGTGGAATGTCTCGACGGAGAGGTCGCTTCTTCAGCAGCTTACGCGAACGGGATCGTGTTTGTTGCCAACGAAGGTGCACCTGCCTCTGCCATTGATGTCAGCAGTCCTGAGAGGAAGATACTCTGGCAGTGGGACGAGGCGCTGCCCGATGCCGCCAGCCCGGTTGCCAACGACAAGTATCTGATCGTGCCGACCGCGTTTGGAGTGGTCAGTTGTCTCGATGTGAAGTCGGGAAAAGTGCTGTGGGAGCATGAATTTGATCAGGGGTTTTCCAGCTCTCCCATCTTGGTGAACGATCGCGTCTACATCATCGATCTCTCGGGAAAGACGCAGATATTCAGAGCTGGATGGCAAGTTCGAGCTGCTGAGTGTGGCTGACGTTGGAGAACCGGTCTACGCCACACCTGCGTTTATTGAGGAAAGAATCTACGTGCGGAGCTTATGGCATTTGTTCTGCATTCGAGCGACAACAAAGTGAGAAGTGCAGCATTGGCACCAAGCATGGCGAAAGGTGACGAATGAAGTATCTTGTGGCAGTTACGTTATTGGTTGCGATCCCAGCAGCGGGCACACATGGAGCCGATTGGCCACAATGGCAGGGGCCCGATCGAAACGCGATCTCCAAAGAAAAAGGGCTGCTGCCAGAATGGCCGACAGACGGTCCGCCGCTTGCGTGGAAAATCAAGGGGCTTGGCGGCGGAGACAGCGCTCCTTCCATTGCTAATGGCCAGCTCTTTGGCATGAGCAATCGTGACGGCAAAGAAATTGTCTGGGCGCTATCCGAAGCTGACGGCGGTGAGGTTTGGGTGACGCCGTTGGGCGATGCGGTTGAACAACGTATGCCTCAGTCCAAAGAAGGTCCGGGTTGCACGCCGACCGTTGACGACGATCGCCTGTATGTCATTGGCATGGGAGGACGGCTCGCCTGTTTGAACAGTAAAGGACGGGAGAGTCATCTGGCAACGAAGTTTGACGGATGATTTTGGCGGTGTCGTTCCGACTTGGAGCTACCGTGAGTCTCCGCTAGTTGACGGCGACAAGCTCATCTGCACTCCCGGCGGACCGGACGCCACGCTGGTAGCGCTCGACAAAAGGACCGGCAACACGATTTGGAAAAGCGTCGTGCCGACTGCTGCAGCTGGCGACGAAGGTGGTGGTGGCCGCGGCGGCTTTGGTCGCGGTCGTCGAGGCGGTGGCTTTGGCGGTGGTCCGGCTTCAGGCGCAGCCTATGCCTCGGTCATTGCGATCGACTTCGACGGGCAGCGGCAATACGTGCAGCTTACAGCGAAAACTCTCGTTGGTGTCGCCGCGTCTGACGGAAAAGTGCTCTGGCAATACGAACGGCCCGCCAACAGCTTTGGGATCAACTGTTCCACGCCAGTTCACCAGGACGGTATGGTGTTCGCCTCCTCGGCCTATGGAGCGGGTGGCGGGCTCGTGAAACTGAGCGAGGATGCAGATGCCGGTGTCACGGCCGAAGAGGTTTACTTCAGCACGAAGATGCAGAACCACCATGGCGGCGTGATCGTGTTTGACGGCTGTCTGTATGGCGCCAATGGTGGAAACGGAGGAGGGTTCCTCACCTGCATCGACTTTGCGACCGGTGACGTCCTTTGGCAAGATCGCGATGCGCAAAAGGGCTCGCTGGCATTTGCGGACGGTCGCCTTTATTTGCGCACCGAAGGCGGAGAGCTGATCCTGATCGAACCAAGCCGAGAGCAATTCGTCGAGCGTGGTCGTTTTGACCAGCCCGATCGCAGCGAATTGCCGGCGTGGGCGCACCCGGTCATCGCCAACGGCAAATTATACGTACGCGACCAGGACGTGTTGCTCTGCTACGACGTCAAGGCGGAGCACAACTAGAAGGTGGAAACTCAGCCGAAGCGGGACTTGTCGCATTGCTTGACTCAGCTCCGGAGGCATCTCAAACTGGAGGCCCGATTAGTTCAAGAAAACCAGTGTTCGGGAATTCGCCATCTCAGGAAGCGGAGCGTAAAACGGTTTGATTTCTCGCCCGCTCCGAAGATCGACCCCGGCGATCGTGGCACCTGTGCCGAAGCGGCGCAACTCAAGATGAGGTTGGAGATCTGTCGGCAGTTGCGATGAAGATTGTCCTCGGTGCGGAATCGTGCGCCTGACGCGCCTCCGTCCATCCGAGTGATTCAAAGGCCTTGACGACTTCTCGACCGCTGACGAGCGGTAGCGGCGGCATTAGGCGACGACCTCTACCTGATGCGTCTCGACGGTGAGCGGCATTCCTCGTTCAGCTCGCACTTCCAGGCAAGCCCTGATGGCTTCCTGCACGCTCGCGAGCGCTTCGTCCTTCGTCCTGCCTTGGCTCACACATCCCGGAATGGAAGGGCACTCTGCGACCCATGCCCCATCCTCATCGCGATCAATCGTTACCAGGAACTTCACAAGCAATCTCCACGTATCCCGAGTCGGCACTTCTGCGGCACAAAAACGAGTCCTGAACCGCGCCATCAATTCTGCAACCAGGGTTATCCTACCCTCCGTGGTCGCTCGTTACCAAGTGTCAGAGGCTTGCTCCCTAGTCCGAGTGTATAGCATCAGAGCGGCTTCATCAGATGAGACGACCGGGCGAACCGACTGATCCCAGGAAGCGGTTCAATTGATCGGGCGTTTCCCCCACTCCCGTCTACCCGTTCCACGCCTCGGGAGCACGGGGCTGAGCAACGATCCGTCCGCAGCGGCGTCGCGCTGCCTCAGCACGGTCGTCTTCCAGGAAAATTCTCGCGGGCACGGAACGACGCCGATCGCCGCACACTCTCGCATTTGAATACTTCGGGAGGGACCTGGGCGTCGCGACGGCAGCCGTTGACCATTGTCCCGGGCCTTGCTTGGGGCAGTGTCGCAGGTGGCAAGAGAAAGGAGCTGGGTTCATCGGGTTGAGGCCCGCGACGGGCCGAAGTTGCGCAGTTCGCAAAAAATGTCCGTGACCACGGGAGATCTGTGCAAGCTGGCAAGTGGGCCAAACTGCGGCGGACGATGCATCCGCTGCGAGTTCTGGTGACCGCCAATTGCGGGCGGAGGGATTCATCGCGGAACTTGGTCACGGCTTTTTGGTACCCGCGGGCGTTTGACCGCAACCATTTAGCGTTGAGCTGCGGGACGGGGGCAACAATTCGCCGATCGATTCGCAAGTTAAAGTCGTTCCGATCGAATAAACAGGCAATGATGCGGATCGTCGAGAACACCACCGACCGGTTGGTCCTGAAGGGTACGCCCGGGAGCGTCCTCTGGATGGTATTTGCCACCCTGCTCGGTGTGGCCGTCATGGCCGCCTGCGGGTGGTTCGCCTGGGTCGCCGTAAGCGAGGCCGGCGGCTTCCTGCAGCTAATCCCCCTGGGGATCGGCTTCTTGATGGGGTTGGTCTTTCTCTTGATCGGCTTGGTGACGTTGGCCGTCGGCCGGATGCGGCTGGTACTCGACCGCGTAACAGGCAACGGGAGTTACGACGTTTACTCGCCTGTGGTCGACGTTGGCAAGCCGTGCTCGTTTCGACTGGAGGAGATTGACAGCGTGCTAATCGAGCGGCAGGAGGAGGCTCGCCCCCACACCGACGACCGCGGCAGTTTTCCCGCCAAGGTCTGCCGCGTCCAGCTGCGTCTCCGCAGACCCCGCCGCGCCATCGTGCTCGACGAAACAGAGAACGGCCAAGAACGCCGCGTCGAGGCCCTGGCCGCGGCAGTGGCTGGATGGCTCGAACTAGAAGTCACAAAGCAAGGCTGAGGGCCTGGCCGAACTGCAGGAGACGCGACCTTCGGGTTCTTGGTCGACGGCTTTCGTTACGTTGAATTGCCTTCCATCCTCAAGCTGGGAAGTCGGCGGGTTCAGTGGACGAATTCGTCGTGACCGACCCAAACTTGCGGAGGTGTCTGCGCGGACAACACACCGCTGCAGCTGCCGAATCTTCTTCGAGCGGTCGGTCGATGCAATCAACCGCTGCGCCGTAGGATTCATCGAATCTGCGGGCGGTGGTTTAGACCGATGCACGCAGACTACCGGTCGGTGTGGACATAACGTACGTCTCACAGGCGTCGTTAATCGAAATTAACCAAGGCTGCAGCGTCGGTGACCTGACACCTGTTCGCTACCCTTTCTGAGCCGAGGCGAAACCGAGCATTCCGAAGCCAACTTAGGCGAAAACGGTCTAGCGGGTCGTGTCCAGCCGGTTCGCCGTCACCGAACGGTTTTCTTACGGTTTCTTCTGGTTTAACCTGTCCCCACCCGCGAAGTTTTCGGCGCTTAGTACTTGGGGACATTGTTATGAACGACATCCGGCCCGATTCCGCTCCGACAATTCAACTGATCGAGAGTGCCGCCTCAGGAGATCGGTCAGCCCTGGGGCAACTCCTTCAGCGGCATTTGCCGACCGTGAAGCTGACCGTCTTCAGTCGACTCGACCGCCGTCTACGGAGTCGTGTCGACCCGTCCGACGTCGTGCAGGAAACGCAGTTACAGGCTACCAAGCGGTTTCAGGAATTCCTATCGGCTCGGCCGATGCCATTTCATCTCTGGCTCCGACGAGAAGCCCACCAGCAGCTGCTGAAAGCCGAGAGGCGACACCTGCAGACAGCCAAGCGGTCGCTCGATCGTGAGATACCACTGCCCGATCAGACGTCATTGCACCTTGTCGCTGCCATTGCTCGCCAGGGGTCTTCACCCGCCAGTCGATTGCACCGAACGGAACTTGCCGCGAAAGTTCGCCACGCGCTGGCGGACCTGTCCGAGCAAGATCGCGAGGTCATCATGCTTCGCAACTACGAGGGACTTTCGAATGGTGAAGCCGCCTGCCTATTGGCTGTGAGTGACGAAGCTGCCAAGAAACGGTACACGCGAGCCCTTCTCCGCTTGCAATACATCTTGCGCGACCACGGGATCACGGGGGGAACGGAATGAATGTCAATCCAGCGGATCAGGCAGCGGACCGGGAATCGCTGTTGGTGGACTTGGTCGACGAAATCACTCAGCGTCTAAATCTTGGCGAACCGGTAGACATCGAACGATACACTACAAGGCATCCCGAAATCGCTGAACAACTGTTGCAGGTCCGTGAAGCATTAATGCTCGTGCGAGCTCCCGAACTGCTTTCGCATGACGAGCCAAACACGCTCGACTCCCCCGGCTCGCCGGGGCAGCAGCTAGGTGACTTCCGCATTCGTCGTGAGCTGGGTCGAGGCGGAATGGGCGTGGTCTACGAGGCCGAACAGCTTTCGCTCAACCGCCGCGTCGCACTGAAAGTGCTGCCCTTCGCCTCGCTTTGGGACGATCGCCAATTGCAGCGATTCAAGAACGAAGCCCACGCGGCCGCGATGCTTCGGCATCCACACATCGTCAACGTATTCCACGTCGGTCAGGAGCGCGGGGTCTACTTCTATGCAATGGACCTGATCGAGGGGCAGAGTCTTGCGGAGTTGCTCGCAAGCGAGAATCGACAGTCTGACGGACCGGCAACGGGACGCGAAACCGGGGATTCGTCCGATTCGGCACTTTCTTCAAGGAGTCCCTACGACCAGCAGGCTCCGCCCAGCGCTGATACGCAGCCCATTGCGCAACTGTCGACGCAGCCAGCCAATCGTCAGAAGATCTACTTCCGCCGCATCGCCAGGCTGGGGGTTCAGGCTGCCGAGGCCCTGCATTATGCCCATCAGCAGGGCGTGATACATCGAGACATCAAGCCGGCGAACCTGCTGATCGACAATCACGGCGAACTGCACGTCACCGATTTCGGCCTGGCTCATCTGAATTCGGAAACGGAGCTGACGCTGACCGGTGATCTGCTCGGCACCTTGCGTTACATGAGTCCCGAACAGGCAGAGGGGAACCGCGTCGTCGATCACCGGACGGACATCTATTCCTTGGGCCTTACGCTGTACGAATTCGCGACTGGGCGACCGGCTTTCACTTCGCAGCACCGATCCGCGCTATTGAAGCAGGTAATCGAATCGACACCCGTACGCCCCGCGCAACATTGCCCTCGGATTCCGCACGATCTCGAGACGATCATCCTGAAAGCGATCGAGAAAGATCCGGCCGCGCGCTATGCCTCGGCCGACGAACTGGCTCAAGACCTAAATCGTTTCTTGAACAACCGTCCCGTGACAGCGCGCCGCACCGGCCCGCTGGAACGACTGCGCCGCTGGTCACTCAGAAATCCGTTCCTGGCCGCGTTGATCGCTATCGTGGCGGTCTTGTTGTTCACGATCGCGATCGGCAGCAGTGCTGGTGCGCTGCGGCTTTCAGCCCAGGCAAAGCTGCAAGAGGTCTCAGTTTACGCGCGAGATATTCGCCTGGTACAACAAGCGGTGGAAGAGGGGCGGCTGAACGACGCGGAAGAAGCTCTGCTGCAATGGGTCCCCGCTGACGGATCGACCGATCACCGCGGGTATGAATGGTACCATCTGTGGCGGGCCTGTCACGATCCGGCGCTGGTCCATACCATTCGCCATCAGCTTCACGTGCATTCGCTGGACTTTCTTGCCGACACCGGCGAAATCGCCATCGGAGTCTGGGGGCCAACGATTTACGTTCGAAACCAGAGCGATGGTTTTCGAACCGCAGTCGAGCTCGACACAGGCAGATTCAAACCGATACGGCATGTCCGTTTTCTGGAGTCTGCGAACACGCTTCTGTCGGTTGACGCAGATGGACGAGCCGTCGAATGGAATCCTCAGCAACGATGTCAGCTGCGCGAATTTAATCTGCCGATTCGAAAAGCGGCATCGAATGGTTTCAACAGCCATTCGTCACCGGACGGCACGCTGCTGGCCATTGGTGGTGGTAACCAGTCACATGGAACTCTTGTCGTGCTTGATCAGACAACCTGGCTTCCGGTGTGGCAACAAGGCCAGCTCTCCGGCAAGCCGTGGGTGATGTTCGCAGCCAACGGCAACATGATCGTACTGAATTCCGACTCAGACCGGTTGGCAATTTACGATTCGGAAACCTGGCAGCTGATCGATGAACGTTCGATCGAATCGGGGCGGGTCCAAACGGTCGCGATGTCACCTGATCGGCAACGATTGGTCGTTGCGGCATATCGCCAACGCGGCAAGCATCAGGCGACCGCCATCGAAATCTGGAACGTCGCCGAGCAGCGCGTTGTCGAGCGGATTCCGTTTACGGATCTCGACTTCGGGGTACTTAGGTTTTCGCCTGACGCAACATGGCTGGTAGCTGGCGACGATAACAACAATGAGGTGTTCATTCTAGATGCAGAATATCAAACCGCCGCTCGATTTCGGCCCCATTCCGTCCGAGTTTCGGACGTCGAGATCTCGCCCGATGGCCAATTCCTGGTGACGGCGGCATCGGACGGTGCCGTTCAGGTCTGGTCGCTGCCAGCGTTACTGCGGCCGATTTCTCCACGAGTCGTCCTGCAAGAAGAATTGAGGTTCGGTCTGGGCAATGAGTTCGTCGACAACGATACCGTTTGTAGTTCATCCGGCAAGGGTGAACTGCTGCTATGGAATGTGCATACAGGTGAAGTCACACAACGCATCGAGCTCGAGGCGGAACGTTTCAATGCTGTCCGATCGGTGCTGTCCCATGACCGCCGCCTGGTCGGTGTGTCGATGGGGCATTGGCCGGTCCCCGAACAGCCGCAGCCAGGCCGCGTGCAGATCATTGAGCTGGCAACAGGGCAAGTTGTCTACGACTGCCAGCTGCCTCGCGGCATGAGCTCTGGGGGACGGCACGCCTTTTCACAGGATGACCGCTACTTTGTGGCGCTGAAGGGCAACTGGCTGACCGTGCTCGACCTTTCGGGACACGATCCTCCTCGCGAATTCCAACTCCCTGGCAACTTGAAGGCGATCGACTTTGCCAAGGATGGTCGAACAGCAGTTGTCGTCGGTATGGACGGGATGATCTATCAATTGGACGTGCCGAGCTTCCGCCTCCTTCGCCAACAGCGCGGCGACGAGCAAGCGCTGCTGAGATCGGCCTATTCACCGGATGGACGTCGCCTTGCCGTGGTCGGATTTGATCGCCGGGTGAACTTGTTCGACGCGCGGACGCTTGAACCCGTTTCGATTGAGTTTTCAAGGGCATCGCGCTACCTGGTCGACGTCCGATTCTCGCCCGACGGCAAGCGGATTGTGACAGGCAGTCCCGACGGCCAGATTCAGCTTTGGCACGCTGAATCGGGGGAGCGATTGCTATCGTTCGACCTGCACGAAGATTGGTATCCAACCGTCGCCCTTTCACCCGATGGAAAGACGTTGGCGATCACGAAGGGTCCAGACGCCCTCGCGATCCACTCTGCCGACCAGGACGAGCTGAAGACGATGAGCTACGACGAGCTATACGAGATCGCCTGCCAACACATTGTTGAGCAGTAACGCAATTCACTGACAGGCTGGAGGACCCCCATGCATCTCTCGCGATTCCTTCCTTTGAGTCTGGTTGCCGCGGTACTGTCGTGCACCGCGGCCTTCGGACAGGCGACTCAGTACTTCTGGGACGACTTTGATCGGGAAGACCTCTTCGATTCGGAAATCGCTTACAGTCCCGCTGACGAAGCCAAGGAAGGCTTCGAGCTCCAGGAGGGAAGCCTGGTTGTGACGTCGTTGGCGGACGATATTCCAGGGGTAGCGGTTTCTATTGAAGACACGCCGGATTTCCTTCTAAAGACACAGGCCAAGCTGTTGGGTGCTCAGGTCTGCGACATCAATCCGTACCTCGCCCTATTCGGACGATGGGAAGAAGTTGTCGGAGGGGCCTACTGGGGCGGATATTCATCGAACGGCCGTCTGACACTTGGCGAGAGCTTTGCGCCGGTTGACACGCGGAAGATCCGATTCAAATACTCATGTACCGAGATGGTCGAGCAGGACGTCCACATGGAACTGCGTGCCGTTGGCGAGCAGTTTGAATTCACGTCTTGGCTTGATGGAACCACGAAGCCGACCGAGCCAGATCTGGTCATGACCGACGATACGTTCGACGTTAACGAACTCGTTGGCGTCTACATCAATCCGTCGGCGCAACTCGAAGGGTTTGCGTTGCGTTATTTCGCGATGTTGCCGGCGTTTGCGGGTGACTTCAACGGCACGAATGCATTGGACGCTGAAGACATTGATCTGCTTGCGGAGCAAATCACCATCGCGTCAAACAATCGTGTCTATGACCTTAACGAAGACACCATCGTCGACGAGGACGATCTGACGTTTCTCATTCATGATCTACTGAATACCTATTACGGCGACTCTAACCTGGACGGCGAGTTCAACTCCAGCGATCTCGTCGCCGTCTTCGAGGCGGGGCAATACGAAGATGCTATCGCACTCAACTCCGGTTGGGCCAGTGGTGATTGGAACGGTGACTCTGAGTTCACAAGCGCCGACCTGGTCCGCGCCTTCCAGGGCGGTGGCTACGAGCAAGGACCGCAGGCTGCAATCATGGCCGTGCCAGAACCCGGTACGCTGGGATGCGGCGTTCTCGGACTGATCGGTCTGCTGTCGCTCGCTCGACGAAACTGAAGGTGGCTGACCGCGGTGAATGCGTCGGACTCCTGCCAGCTTCAAGTCTCGAGAACACTCAGGCGACCGAAGACGCACCGGTCGCATAATCAAATCCTTTGATTTGCCTGTGATAAAAAGGACGCACGATATGGCTCAACGTGAATCGCAGGGGCGTTTAGCGTTCCAGATGCTTGAAGACCGTCATCTGTTATCCGCGGTTGCCTTTGTCGAACACAGTCGGATTGCTTTAGATCATATTGTTAACTGGGTTGAGTCGGCAGATTTCGATAACGATGGCCACACCGATATTCTTGCTACTGGCTTCGCCGACCTAATTGGGCCTGGTGGCATGAGCGTGCATCGTGGGTGGAGCGATGGTGCTGATTCGGCGACACAGGTCCTGGATGGTCGTGAGGTCGGCGGATCTGCTCAAGGTGAAGTCTAGTCGCTGGTGGCGGATGTGGACGGCGATGGATTTGAGGATGTCGTCGCGTTGAGCTACGACACTTTTCAAGTGCGCTGGTTTCGGAATGATGGTCACGGCAGCTTCCTCGATCCAGTCGAGATCTCCGACAAGAGCGGCTCACTTGCAGCCGGTGCCGCCGACTTTGATTCGGATGGCAAATATGAGGTGATCTGGGCTCGTGAGGTCGGTTCTTTTCCGGGGCCGTGGGACTGCAATCTTGTTCTGTCGACCAATGACAATCCGTTATTTCAAACAACCGTTCTTGATGATCAGTGCCCTGCCAAACTTGTGGCAGTTGACGTCGATGGAGACCAAGATGTCGATATCGTCACATTCGAGAATGGCGGAGCAATATCATGGTTTGAGAACACCGATGGCAGAGGAAGTTTCTC
The DNA here is from genome assembly GCA_963826795.1 of uncultured Planctomycetales bacterium. Taxonomy (GTDB): domain Bacteria; phylum Planctomycetota; class Planctomycetia; order Pirellulales; family Pirellulaceae; genus CAWGYT01. The sequence goes on from CAWGYT010000012.1 coordinate 206,221, forward strand.
GAACAAGCAACATGCCGGTGAATTGGGCTTCAGCAACATCCGCGTGTACACAGACATATCGGTCGCCGACATTGACGGCGATAGAGACAGTGACCTTGTCATTGGGAACGGAAGCGAAGCATATTGGTTTGAAAACACGGATGGAGGTCAATTCGAGCGTCGGAGTTCTTTGGTTGAGGCGGGTGACTCACGGGGCATTCGCCCAGCCGATATGGATCAGGATGGGGACCACGACTTGGTTGCGACTGATGGCGACGTCATATATTGGCTTGAGAACCGAGATGGACGTGGAGACTTTTCGGACGAACGAACTGAACTGCCGATTCAATTGAAGATCTGAGACCGCTCATCAGTCGGGGACTTTGTTGTGGAGGATATCGGCGGGGATGGTGATAAGGATGTTATCGTGGGTATCTTCGCGAGAGCGTTCGGGATCGGTGGGGAAATTGTCTGGTTTGAGAATCGTCTGATCGGCGACGTCACGGACGACGGAGTCTTTGATTCGTCGGATCTGGTCACGGTGTTTCAAGCCGGCGAGTACGAGGACGGGATCGCAGGAAACTCGGGTTTTGAAGACGGCGATTGGAACGGAGACGGCGACTTCGATAGCGGCGACTTGGTCTTCGCATTTCAGGGAGGCCATTACGAAGGGGCCGTGATTCCGGCTGCTAGTCAAATAGAGGCAGCGGTTGATTTGGCACTGGCAAGGGATGACCTCAATTCGGGTTCGCCGAGGGTATTCGTCCCGTGATCGGAAGACGGATTGTGCTTCCCGAAAAGCCGAGAGACGACGGATCGACCGCTAAGACGCGTTGACGCCATCCAGCAGGACCAGCGTCGCATCGCTTGCGTGCGGCGGTCGAATCGACTGCCGTGACCTTCGAACTTTTTCGAAGGCGCGGCGGCTGGACCATCCGCCCGCAGCAAGCTGAGCGGCCTTCCTGCGGGCGCTGGCGGAGACCTCCGTAGTTGGAAAATCACTTTGACGACGCCAGCGCCCTGGTGATCGAAGGCCCCCCAACCTGCCGGCCCCGAAGTACACACTTGGGCGTGTCCTTGGTCAGATGCGCGCGTCGGTGTGAATCTTCTAAGCACGAACCTGCACATACGATTCACGCGGACGTCGGCCCCACCGAATGCATGAAGACTCTGCCTTGACGAACCGTCAGTGAGTTCGGCTTGACAGGTTACCGGCTATAATGGCCGGCGGATTCGCGAATTTCTCTTGGCGAAGCCTTTGCCAGAATCTGGCCGCGCTTGGCGTTGAGGACGTTCAAATTGGTTCGTTATTCGGCAGCCGGATGAGCCGACGCGGCGCGATGGAACCGGCTGCCTTGCAGAAGCTAACGCTAGGATGAGTGTTCTATGATCGGGTGTCTATCGCCGATGTATGCCTTGGTGATTGTCTCTAGCTTCTTGCTGGCGCCGCTCGCGCATCGCGGCTGGGCGGCAGAAGCCATCACAGGGCCAAATTATCGAGTCCACGCCTTCTACTATCCCTGGTACGGCAATCCGGAGACGGACGGTAGGTTCGAAAACTGGAATCACGCTGTCGCTGTCCGGAAAGGGCCGCCACGCCAGTTTCCTGGGGGAGACGACATCGGAGCGAATTTCTTTCCGGCACTCGGCTGCTACAGCGTCAACGACCCGGCAGTTCTCGACATCCACATGCGGCAGCTACTGCGTTCCCGCGTGGGCGTGATCAGTGTTTCCTGGTGGGGAAAAGATACGTACACCGATCGTGCGTTGCCGCTTCTGTTCCAGGCGGCGGAAAGGCACGGCATTCGGGTCAATTTCCACATCGAGCCGCAGCTAGGTTCCAGACGACGCGACGCAAATCTGGTGCGTGAGGCGGTCGTCTACCTTCTTGATACCTATGGCAAGTCGCCGGCTCTCTACCGGGACGCCGATCGCGGTGACCGTCCGATGTTCTACGTCTACGACTCGTATCTGACGAAGTCCGAAGAGTGGGCGACCATCCTGGCACCGGATGAAGAGAACACGCTACGGGGCACAAAGTACGACTCGATCATGATCGGCCTGTGGGTGAAGCGAAACGAAGAGGGGTTCTTTCTCGATGGCCATTTCGACGGGTTCTATACGTACTTCGCCACGGACGGATTCACATATGGATCGACGCAGCGTCATTGGCAGGAGCTTTCCAACTGGGCACACAAGCACGACAAGTTGTTCATTCCCTGCGTTGCTCCAGGATACATTGACACACGCATCCGCCCATGGAACAAACGCAATACGCGCGATCGCGAGAAAGGCGCCTACTACGACCGCGCGTTCGCAGCCGCGCTCGCTGCCAGCCCGGACTTCATCGGTATCACGTCGTTCAACGAATGGCACGAGGGTACACAGATTGAACCGGCCGTCGCGAAAAAGACCGGAGATTTTCGCTACGTCGACTACTCCCCCAGAGAATCCACCTGGTATCTCGACCGAACTGCACATTGGATTGGGAAACTCGAAGCCAAAGTCACCGGTTCGAGAGAACCGAAGCCACGTCCGGACTGAGATCATCGAGTGACCAACGTTCGTGGGATCATTTGCAGTGTTGCCTGCTGACATGCCGAATGATCCGAAGCGAGCGGAAATGTGGCAGTCACCACAGCAGTGCTACCGGCTTCCAGGCTAATCGGAGGGGAGGCTCCAAGAGGCGGCGCCGTAGAGAGATGTCAGCTGAAAGGACATGCCACGGACGATAATCCGCGGTGCAGTGCCGGCGTGCGCCTCCTGTGCCAGAATCCGCATCCTTGACTCGCGCAGTTTCCTGCTTCGGTCGAAAACACCTCAGCAGGTTGCGCCGATGGGCTAAGTTCAGCGGTCGATGCATCACCCGCCCGTAGGAACGATTCTTTCCAACTGCTGGCGGTCTGTCTCACCGTCTGCAGGTAGCCAGCATCATTCGCGGCCAGTTGGCCACAGTCCCAGCTGTAATCGGATCGTTTTGTCGAGTGAAGCTACGAGCCACCTTTTCGGAACGGTGATTTCTCCTAGTAGCTCCAGCAGCGTGCTGTCCACGTCATTATCCGCTCGCTTATCCTGGAGGGCGTATTGCAGGGTTCTGCAGATCGTTTGCATACACTCGCGAATAGGAACACGACCTATGTTCCGTGAGCAAACGGTGAGGGGTTGAGCCGGATGCAAGTCTCCCCCGATGGCGCCAAGTACAATTTCGAGGTTGCCAAAGAAGTTCCAGTTACAAGGAAACATAACGTCGATGGCCACGGCCAAGGAGAAATCGGCAGCCTCACCGTTCACGATATCGTGGACGCACGTCTCGATGGTTTGCTTCCAGAAACCTTCGTGCTCACGATAATGTTCGGGGCATCGGGCATCTCCCGGAGGTTCAAAATCACTGCCACACTCCTCCATGAACACATACACGGACTCAACATGCTGCAATGATCGAGGCCAACCGATGAACTCGCGAATGCGTTCAATCAAGCGCTGTACTTGCCACTCCTTGAGAGCTGACCGCTCACCGAGCTTGCTCAGCAGACCGCTCGCTGATCGGTCGCCGATCTTGATATCGACGGAGGCGGCCGGTTGCCCTGCACACCAGGCGGAGAGCGCCGTGCAGGCGTTTATCCATTCACGCTCCGCGGGATGGATCCGATCAGCCGTTCGAGTTCCGAGTCCCTTGGACGTATCTCCCTCGCCGATCGCCGCGATGATATTCGTGACCCAGCGATCGGCCTTGTGATGGCAGAGTTCGAGAGTCGAAATGAGTTTTCGAATGCGCGTGATGCTCTCGGGCAGCGGCGAGAGCTCGTCCTCCAGCCGGTCGATTTCTCGCATTTCATCGTCGGCCACGACACCGCAATTTGCCCAGCAATCCCTGCAACGTGGAGTGCTCTCAAGGTCCGTGTTCGCGTCAGTCGTCATTGGTATGTGCCTGTCAGAGCTTTTTGCCACAGTGACATGGGAATCTGCCGCTTCCTCCGCGTCCCCTTCCTGGTCTTCTGTATGATACTTCCCACAGCAACGTTATCGCGAGACTGCTTCTCGCAACCGTGCAGCGGTGATAATGCCCTTTTTGTGTACGCACACGGCGTCACCGCTCATAGGGACGCCGGAGGTCAAGGTGTTGTGATGCCGAGAGCGATGAAACTGGAACGTAACTTGCATCAACAGCCCGGTAAGGGTAGACGCTGCACCGCTGCTGCAGAATTAACGCAACCGGCAGCGTTAAGTGTGCGTACACGCACGCCACCTGCCTTCAGGTGGAGCAACCACATGAGCGATTACGAAATCATCGACACCAATGCTGAGAACATCGGCAGGTGCGGATTCTGTGGCCGCAAGGACCCCAACAACGAAGGGTATCGGCGGAAATCGGTGTGGCTCAAAAAGAACTATCCGGAAGGCCTGAAACTGAAAGTGGTCCGCTCACGGAAATTCGGTGATATTGGGACGATGGAGTACACTCTGGGCAATCACGCTTGGAGACCGGTGGAGGCGGACGATTACCTTGTCATCCATTGCATGATGGTCAACCGCAATCACGGGGGGAAAGGGGTCGGCACTCTCCGGCTGGATAGTTGCCTCAAGGACGCGAAGCAGTGCAACTGCCGAGGGGTCGCCGTGGTGACCAGTTCCGATAGTTTCATGGCCGGGAGCGATTTGTTCATCAAGGCGGGATTTGTCACGGTGGACAGCTCCCCACCCTACGAGTTGCTCGTCAAGAAACTGAAGAGGACAGCCCCTAACCCTCGATTTGTCATCGACTGGGAGTCGCTCTTGAGAAAGTACAAGAGGGGCCTCACGATCCTGGCTGCTGATCAGTGCCCGATGATTCCAAAGTGCGTCAGCGACATTGTGGAGGTGGCCAGAACTTTTGGATTGGAGCCGAAGGTGGTTCCTGTTAGCAGCGCCGAGGCGTCTAGGAAGCTCCCCACGCCCTATGGCGTGTTCTGCGTCATCTACAATGGAACGGTGATCGTGGACCGTCCCGTCGGTGGAACGCGATTCGCGAGTATTATCAGCAAAGCGCTCGGATCTCCGCTCAGCGGCCCGGCGGCTGTGAGTCGCATGAGGCAGGTCCGGCAAAATGCATCACACGATTGACCGAGCAAGAGCTAGAATGCTGGCTGTCTGAAGTGGCGGGCAGGACGAGACACCTCCTGCAATTGCGTTGACTTCTTTGCGGCAGCGGGTGGACCAACCGACGCGAGCTGGTCGTTCGCGCAACCTCTGAGGTGAAAAACACCTCCGCGCAAGCCGATGACCGATTCGTACAGAGGACGCCCCCTCCTCGTGCGGAAACGGCCTGACGATCTTATTGCCATCGTCTGCATTGTTCGCTCGTGGCCTCGGGCGAATCTGACTTGCGTATATTGTGCATACCATGAGGCGTTACAATGCGATTGGGAAGTCTTCTGATACAAGGTGCGTGCATCGAAGCTCGCAACATCGTCGAGATGGTGGTTCACATGCTTGGGCAAGTTCGCGTCGTGGTTCTGGTCTTCTGGGTAGTCAATTCGCATCAATTCGCTTCGGGACAGGCACCCCTGAAGCCCGGCGCCGAGCAGCGCGAGCCCGAGACGTGGGAGATCACCAAGCGCTACGGCGAAGGCTGGCTCCACAAGCGATTCCTGCTGCATGAAGGCCTGCCGGAGAAGATCACCGTCCCGGCCGTCGAGGCGACGGTTGTCGACGCGGACGGAACCCCGGTCGCAGACGCCGAGGTCGTCTCCCACACACCGCGTCACTGGGTGCGAATCATGCCGGACATGACGCTCCACCCGCAACCGCACGGTTCCGCGACGAAAACCAACGCCGTGGGGAAGTTCAAGCTGCCCGAGCGAACCGAGCCGTATCGCGTGCTTGTGTTGCACGATTCGGGCGTCGCGGACGTTACGCACGAAACGCTACTCTACGCGAAGGGCCGGATCACACTCCAGCGGTGGTCGCGGATCGAGGGGACCGCGATCCTCGGCGGCAAGCCGCTGGCGAACACGCGGATCCTTGTGCGGCCTGACTACAGCGTGTGGTCGTACAGTACGGGCGGGCCGCGCGTGACGGGCGATATCAACGTCGAAACGGACGACGAGGGACGCTTCATGGTCGACAAGGTTCCGGCGATCGCCGGCAGGGCGTATCTCATGCGGCCGCTGACCGACTTCTACCGCAAGAAGAACAGCGGGCCGCTCTCGCATGCGACGCAATACGTCTGCGATCCGGGCAAGCTCACGCGGTTGGAAATGGGCAAGGGAAAGACCGTCGCGGGCAGCCTCTGGCCGATGGACTTGGGGCCGGAGCAGCGGCTCGATTGGAAAGACGCCGTCGTCTGGCTTCGCCACAGCGATTCGGCGAAACCTCAACCGATCGAGCTGCCGCGGGAGATCGCAGATCTCGACGAGACGGCAAGAAACGAATGGGAATGGGACTGGCAGTTGACGACACCTGAGGGTCGCGCCTATTCGGCGAAGCGGTTCTTCCTGACGAACCAGAACTACTACGCGGCCGTCGCGAACGATGGTGAATTCCAGATCGACGGCATACCGGAGGGGACATACGATCTGGCGGTGCGCGGTTTTCGCGTACTGGGAGAGGAACAGCCTCGATCGGTCTACTATTCGAGGAAACCGATCACGGTCAAGGCCCCCCTCGACGAACCGCTCCGCCTCGGCGCTTGGCAAATGGTCGACGCCGAGACGTGGCGCAAGTCCCTGGCGAAATCCACTCCCGAGCAGGAAACGCCGCCGTCGAAGATCGCTATCCACCGTGTGGTCGGCCACCAGAACGCTCTGCCCTTCGGTCGCGGTGGGAACGATGCGGAGCCGCGTCGGATTCGCTTCGGAACGATGTCTTCTCAGGACACCCGCTTTGACGCGATGCGACCGGAGCGTTATCCGTTCGACGGGCTGGAGTACAACCCGACGCCGCTCATCTCGATCGATGACATCACGGCCTACGACTGGCGGAAGCACGAGATCCATTTGACGGACGGCGCTCTCGATCGATTGCGCAGAAACATCAAGCCGAGCGTCTGGGGCGTTCCGTTCGTCGTGGTCGTCGACGGTGAGCCCGTCTACCTTGGCGCATTCTGGACCGGCGCATCGTCGTATTCGGCGAACATGCCGACCATCTGCCTCGACCCGTGGGTGTGGGAGGTACCGGAAGGCGACGAGCGCCACCTACCAAAGAACGCTGTCCGGATCGAAAATAGCCAAGTCCTGGAAGAGGGCGAGGAACCATCCGACCGCCGGGCCAACGCAGAGCTACGCAAGGTGCTGGACGCAGCCGGAAAGCTGATCGATACGCGGTCCGCAGTGAAGACGGAGGAGTAAGTGTGCGCTCAAGTGCTTCGGTGAGAATCTCCTAAGGACGAATCGGCACGTTGCGTGGCGCATCGGTCGCCCCCTCCTGCGCACGAATCGGCCGAAACACGCGTGAGTCCACTGTCACCGATTTGATGGCGCTGATCCACCCTCATGATCGGGGTGCTGCTTCGGGACGGAACATCGAACTTGCGCGCACATGGCGAACCCCTGGGGCAGTAAATGTGCGCTGCGTGGACCGCGACCGACGCTTCGAACCGCCCTCACGATTGCAGTCGGAGAAATCGACCTCTGCGAGCAAGCCTGCGGGAAGAGTCGGTAGGCTATACCGCATCATTGGCAACGACCAGGCGGCCGCTTTCAGAGCGTCGAGTGGGCTCCGCACACCGCAAGCGCCGCGCTGCAAGACGTGAGTGTAAATCATCGTGGTCGAAACTTCCTTGTGTCCGAGAAGTTCTTGCACGGTTCGGATGTCGGCGCCGGATTCCAGCAAGTGCGTGGCAAAGCTGTGCCGGAGAGTGGGGCAGGTGGCTCGCTTCGTCAGGCCAGCCTGCGTGACCGCCCGCTTGATTGTACGCTGGAGCATGCTCTCGTGAAGATGATGACGGTACCACGGCCCCTCCGGGTTGCGGAGACCGCGGCAGAGGTTCCGCTCCGCCTGGCCGACACTCTCCGCTGGGTCGCGAGGTGGGTGAGAAAGGCCTCGATTTCCGGTTTGCCCAGCGTCGCTGGGTGCTTCCAATGATCGCCGTCGCGATGGAAACGCAGGAACTCAACGATCCAATGGCGGTAGGCCTTCTCCGTCGCCAAGGCGTAGTGCATCGAACGCATTTTGTCGCGAAACCGGTCGAGAAGCTTCCGCCCTCCCACGGCGGGATCTGGCTGCATATCGCCCGGAATCATGGTGCTATACGGCGCAAGGCGGCCTTTGTCGATGATTGCGGCGGCGGTTTGCTGGCGATAAGATGTTTCCATGAAAGGAGTTCCGTCGAGAGACGGATCTGTGGCGAGCGCGTGATATATGCCTGTACACCTCATAGCTCCTCCCTGTCAAGCACTATGCGGCGCTGTGCCGTAGAATTCTTGTTCGGCCGGCTCGGCGTCGCGCCGAGCACAGAGAGGCGCATCCATGAGCGTTCACGGTGGCAGTCGGCAGATCCTGATTCACGGCATGGTTCTCGTGCTGGTCGGGTTGGTGTGGGGCCTTGCCGTCCCTGGAACTCCACACCCGAGACTCGCGCTTGGGGCTCACATCCAGCTCGTAACGAATGGCATGCTGTTCATCGTCCTGGCGACCGCCATGCTGACGCTCCCGCACAGTGTCGGGCTCAAGACCGTTTGGGTGATGGTGGTGGCGGCTTGGTTGACGTGGGCCATGGCGATGTCCGAAGTCGCGAATTCCTGGTGGGGAACGACGAAGATGTTGCCTATCGCTGCAAGTCAGGCCGGCGCCACGGGCGGCGAACCATGGCAGGAACTCGTCGTCACACTCACCCACATCGCTGCGGGATTGGGGCTGATCATCGCGTGGGCGTTGCTCGTCGTCGGTTTTCTGAAGCACGCCTCAGAGACCAAATGACGGGTATGGTCACCAAGCGAGCGACGCAGCCGAACAACCGGTTGCAGCGGACGGTCCGTTGCGCGGCCCGCCGCTGAACCGGAGCGTTCGACACGGTTGAGCGTGTTGCGAGAGCGCAAGCGACGCTGCTGAGGTCGCCTCACCGCTGCAGATTTGGTCCGCCGCCAAGGCGCCGAAAGTTGGACCACCCGACCGCAGGAAGATGCGAGGCCTTCCTGCGGGCGGTCGCGCCACCGCTGCAGGTTTTTCCACCGCAGTGCGGCCCCGTGATGGCGAAGTTGATTGGACTTGGCCGAACTTTCGTCGACAGCAGGGACATTCGCCGTCGAATCCCCGCAACAAGGCGTTAAAGGCGGTCGGCTGGGGAAGCGACAAGATCGCCTTGAACGCGAGCGGGTCGCGGTGCGCGTAGTGGCGATAGGTCACGCCGCCAACCGAGTGCCCCAGGATTTCGATGGAAGACTCAGGCATGTGAGCGTCGTAGTACGTCGCGCACGTTTTGCGAAGATCTTTCAACACCCAGAGCTTGTCTTCACCGGTTTCCACGTCCTGCTTCGGCTTGACTCCCGCCAGGCGGCAGAGAAGTTGGAACTGGGCGTTCGGACGCGAGCTGCCGCAGTCAAAGACAGGCTGGTCGGGTTGCGGATCCGCCGGCCGAATGCTCTTCAAATGTGCCTGAACGACGCGGCTCATGGGCCGATAGAACTGTTTCCGCGTTTTGACGCGACGATAGTACAGCCAGCCGTACCGCGATTCCCGGCCCTGGCCGTTCGGTGGTTCGGGACGCCAAGACACGTGTCGCCACAGAATCGGCTCATGAAAGCCGGCGGACTTGAACACCGTCCCCGTGTCGACACCATAGTTGAAAAAGACCACCAAAGCCGCCCGCCAGTAATGGCCGACCGTCAACGGCTGATTCCAGCCCCTGGGACGTGGCAGTTGGTGCGTGGCGAAGTAGAGGGCGTTCAGGTCCGATTTCGTCAGGTAGTGTCGTCCAGCCACATCACGTTGCGGCTTAGGTTTGGGAAACCGTGGCAGCTTCTCCACATAGTCTTGCTCCCAGGCCCAGGACATGATCGCCCGCAGATTCTCGCGAGCCTTGTTGGCGGTCCGTCCGGCGTTGGAACCTCCGTCGGCGGCTGCTTTTTCGTGGACCCAGTCGAGGAAGTCCCGAATGTGGTGCCTCTCAATCTGGTCGACGTCGACTCCTTGGCCCCACACGAGCCACTTCGTGACGGTCGACCGATACTCTTTTCGGGTCCCGGCCGAGAGCCTCCTGGCAACCAAGTATTTTCCGCAACTTTTTCCAGGCTAAGGGACATGACGACGACTCCCGGGCCGTCGACATCGGCTGTCCCTGCCCGGATCCCTCGTACGTCGGCCCTCGGACTGGCCTCCTGCATGGCCTCCGGCCGCTTTTGTTAAGATGACGCAACTTGCGCAAGTTGCACAGATGCGTTCAAATTAACCCGATCGGAGGCGAAGTGTGCAGTTGAGCGACCGGCCAGATTGCGGGCGGTTGATGCAACCGCCGCGGGTTTGAGAAACGACGAAATGCGGTCGGTCTTGTACCCCGACGCAGTTTTACAGCTTGCATTTCGTGCACTCGGTCGCCCCCAGGTAGCAATTGAACTCAACGTTGGCGATTTTTGGCAGCTTATTCCTTGCACACAGAGGTGTGCCGCCGAACGCACTTAGTGGGTCGCCGCTTGTGCAGCGCGTGAAACCCGCCGCGAGCCAGCAGCGAAGGATGCCGTGGCAATTGTGGTTATCAGGTCTTCCCACTCGTCGATGGCTCTCGGGTTCGATTTGCCGTGCCGAAATTTCTAGTGGCTGGCGGATAGACGACTTCTCTCATCTATCCTGTCTCTCGCCCCCGTTCGCAATGACGCATCAGCTTCGCTCAGGCTTGCGGCGCACCAAATCCGTACGGTGGCGTCGGCGCCAGAGGTCGCCATTAGCCTGCCATCGTTGGAAAAAGAGACACCCGTGGCCGGACCGAGGTGCTGCACCGTTAGCGCGGATTGACCGGTGGCGACGTTCCAGAGTCTTACCGTGCTATCGAAGCCCGAAGATGCCAGCGTCTTGGAATCAGGTGTAAAGGCCACTGAAATAGGCCCGCTTGTATGCCTTTGGAGCCGTCCGATTATCTTTCCCTGATTGACGTCAAACAGGGTAATGCTTCCGTCAGGTTTACCCACGGCAATGAGATGCCCGTCGCTGGAGAATCTCAGATCGCTGGCCCCGGTTACCTCGTCCCTGTATGAAGTCACCTCTTTCCCGTCGCTGGCATCCCAGACACCAACTTTGCCACCGCTGTAGCTGGCAGCGAGCAAACCGCCACGCGGTGAGAAAGCCGCACGATTGATCGAATGGGTATCTCCCCTGATCAGCTCGATTTCACGTCCCGAGGCCACGTTCCAAAACTTGAGGCCGTCCCCGGCCGCGCCTATAATCTTGCCGTCGGAAGAAAAGGTGACGGATTGAATTACAGAATCACACTGATGAATCGCAATAGTTTTTTCGTTGCTCAGGTCCCACAGCCGGACTGTCTTGTCGTCACCTCCACTGGCGAGAAATTTCCCATCGGGCGAAAACGCCAAATCCCACGGGACGCCGGTATGGCCAAGTAAGTCCGCAATGAGGCTACAGGAACGAACGTCCCAAAGCCTCACGGCGAGGCGGTGATAGTCCACGGAGGCGAGCGTCTTTCCGTCGGGTGAGAAGAACACGTTCTCCACCCAACCCGCATGGTCGGACAAAACATCTTTGCTGGGGTGCGGGGGCGCGTCCCAGAGCCTTACGGTCTTGTCGCTGACCGATACTAGCGACTGACCATCAGGGGAGAAAGCGAGCGAATGGATTTCTCGGGTGTGTCCGAGCAGCATGCTGGCCTGCCTCGACGTCGCTATGTTCCAGGACCGAATGGTATTATCAGCACCACCACTGACCAAGGTTTTACCATCGGGCGAAAAGGCAACCGACATAACTCGCCCTTTATGTCCGAGGAGCGGAGGGCGAGCCCGACGCGTTGCGATGTCCCAAACGAGGACGCGGGAATCAAACCCTCCGGTTGCGAGCAGTCCCCCATCAGGCGAGAAATCCAGTGAATAGACAAAGGCCGTGTGTCCTTCAAGAGGCGACCCGACCTGCTCTCCTGTTGTCGCGTTCCAGAGTCTGACTTTGGTGTCGCCTCCTCCGGATGCTACAAGTTTGCCATTTGGTGAAAAGGCCACACACAAGGCGGGATCTCCCGCTTCCCCATGCCCTGGCATCGACCATTCCTGGGTACGCGATTCAATGTCCCACAGTTCCACCCGCCCGTCCCCATTGGCCGAGGTGAGTTTTTTCCCATCCGGCGAGAAGGCGAGCGCTTCCACCGACGTGACCTTGGCAAAGGTAAATGGGGACGCGTTGGTCGTCAGATCCCACAGTTTGATGGTATTGTCGGTGTCGCCGGTGGCGAGCAACCCTGGTCGCGTCGGCGAGAAGACCAGCGCCGTGACTTGATCCGCATTAATATCGAGCGCTGTGGGTTCACGACGACGGGCGAAATCCCACACTTTGACGATCCTCCCCGCGCCGATTGCCAGCTTGCCTCCATCGGCCGAAAAGCTCATCAGATTGGATTCATGGTAATGCAAGGGAACAACCTTCGTGAACGTCTCCAATGTCATGCGGCTCTCGTCCTGACAGAGCCTCCACAGATATCGCCACTCGAAGCCGCGTAAATCCGTCTGGTTCGGCGCAGGACGCTGCGACTCCAACAGATCCTGTGCGCGCTTGAGATCGCCATCACCCCACGCCTGGTGTGCGAGGTTGACCTGCGCGGCATAAAGTTCCTGGCGGCGGGTCTCCGCCATTTGTCTCGCTATGTCCCGCTGATTCGCAATGAGGAGCGTGCTGGCGGCCATTGTTATCGTGACCAGCACCAAGGTGACAATGGCGGCCCACGTCAGGATTGGATTTCGACGCGTCCACTTGCCAATCGTTTCGGAAATCGTGGGCGGCTTGGCCTGGATCGGCCGGTTCTCTAGGTGCGATCGCAGATCATCGGCCAGCTCTTGTGCCGATGCGTACCGCTGGTTCATGCCTTTGGACATCGCCTTGTGGACAATCGTCTCCAGTTCCGCTGGAATTTCTCGATCGATGCGACGAAGCAATGTTGGTTCCTCGAAGGCGATTTGCTGGAGCAATTGGCGTCGGTCTTCACCCGAGTAGGCGGGCCGCAATGTGAGGAGTTCGTAGAGCGTGACGGCCAATGAGTAAATGTCGGCTCGATGATCGATGACGACTTTATTGGCAAGTGCCTGTTCGGGAGCCATGTATCGCAGCGTGCCAACCAAATCTCCGGTCATCGTGACACCGGCATCGGATTCCACGCGAGCGAGACCGAAGTCAGTCACGTACAACTTTGCTGAACCGTCGAGCAGCAAGTTCGCAGGCTTGATGTCACGATGAATGATGCCTACATCGTGCGCGTGTTGCAGTGCAGTTGCTGCCTGAATCCCCAATGCAGCCACGCTGCGAAAGTACTCGCGACGTGACGAATGAGGAATCGTGGAACTATTGGCTCTGGCGACGGTTCTAATGGTTTCCGCACTTGCCTCACGAGGGGAATCAGCTCCGACGAACTCCGATGCCACATTGAGGTCCGCTTCGGCTCTATCGTCCACGCCGCCCCTGCTCGTGATTTGACCGATGGACGAACCGTCGAACTCTGCGCTTCATCACGAACATCCCGAAGTGATGAAATGACCTCCGACAAACTGCGACCTCGAATTAGCTGCATCGCGAAGTAGTGGACACCGCGTTCTTCGCCAACCATGTAGACCGGCACAATGTTGGGGTGGTCGAGGGCCGCCACGGCCCGAACCTCATTCTGGAATCGCCGAATTTTCAGCTCATCCACGAGTCCGGCGAGCGGAAGCACCTTTAACGCAACCCGCCGATTCATGGAAATCTGTTCGGCCTCGTAAACGATGCCCATTCCGCCCCGACCAATTTGACGGAGAATGCGAAAGTCACCGAGTTGCTTGTGCTGTTCTTGAGAGACTTTACCGTCGGCGGAAGCGTCGGGAGATTGTTCGGTGGCTTGCAGCCCAGGGATCACCGTTCTGAGCAAGTCGCTTATCCCCGGATACTGTTCGATGAACTCTTCTAGCTGTGGGTGTTCGCCACGTCTCGAGCGCTCGAAGAAGTCTTCGACGACTCGGGCCACGAGATCGGCGATGTCATCTCCACATTCCGTATGTACCACGGTTTTTATTCCTTCGCTCCGTCCGCGCCGATGCCATTTTCAGCGAAGAGCCGATGAAGCTTCTGAAGGGCTCGTCCGTAACGTTGTCGAGCGGTATTGGGGTCGATATCAAGCAGTTCTGCAACTTCGGCGTTGGTTAGCTCTTCCGCGTGACGCAGCACGAGTACCTCACGATAGATCTCACTCAGTTGTTCGATGAGGCGATAAACCCGCTCGCGAAGTTCGATTTGACCAAGGATTTTGCTGGGCGAGTTCGAGAATAGCTTGCGAGCGATTTCGATCGAGGATACGTCGGATATGTTTTGCTCCATGAGGACGCTCCGCTTCACTGCACCAATGTGCCGTCGTCGCTGATCTTTAAGCTGATCGAGCGCTTTTTGCCGGATCCAAATTCGAAACGACGTCGGACGGTATTTGATGAATTGTTCGATGCCTTTGGTAATCATGATCTGAGTCTCTTGTGCCACGTCGGAGGCATCGATGCGAGTCCTCAGCGCAGGCGCCATCCGCATTTTGATGACTCGCTTCAGGTAGGGGCGGTGAAGCACCAGCAAGTGTTCGAGTGCTTCCGGACTTCCAGTGGCCACCCTGTCGAGCATGGCGGTCGTGTCAAGCGAATCGGTCGAGAATGCCATTGCGAAAAGTCTCCCTATATAGATCAGGCAGTGGAGCAGACAAGCGCGACAGATTCACCACATCTTTTCTCGGAAAAGCCGAAAACTCAGCAATCCAGAGCGGCTCGACGAACTTCTGAGGGGCGGAGCGAGAGCATCAAAGCGGGCGACAACTCATGTTGTACCGCAAAAAGCCATCGGCTGGATGTGCCAAATAGTCGCCGAAAACGAGTTCCGGCCCATAGATTTCAAAGGAAACAGAAAAAAGGTGGCTAATCCTGTCGCGCTTTGGTCCGGCATCGCCAGTTTATTCATAGCGAAGGTTCATCACCATTCCCTACCGGAGCATCCGCACAATGGAGTCTTCTGTTACCGAATCAGCATTTCGCATTGAGCTAGGTCGCAAATCTACGACCTTACGCTTGCAAGTGCGCTGACGCTCCCGAGCAGTCGTCTTGAAGCCTTGCAGTTTTCACTCGGGGATTTGGCGATTTCGGTCTGAAAATCGTATTTGTTCCGCTCTCGCGAGTGCGAGGCGGCGATTGTTTTTGTTCGTTTTTTTGGAGATTTGATATGAGATTCCGATCACTACCGAGCGCAGCAGCCAGAGGTACGCGGTTGGCACTGGAAACACTTGAACATCGGACACTATTGTCCGCTGTCGGTCTCACAACCGGTTTTCAGCCGAGCAGTATGGAACTGGACAATTCTGCTGTGTACGAAACCGTTCAGGACGCCCCCGCTTTTTCAGCTGGTGATGCCAACCGGGACGGACTATTCGACCAGCGGGACCTCGTGGAGATCCTGCAGGCGGGCAAGTACCTAACGGGTGAATCCGCCGTTTGGGGTGAAGGCGACTGGAACGGTGATAACGTCTTCGATCAGGGAGACCTTATCGCGGCGCTGCAAACCGGGAATTACGCGAATGCGGGTGTTTCAGCACACCAGGCGGACATTCTGGCGACGGTCGATGGTAACGGTATCGCCACGATGACAGCAACGGCGGACGATGTGGCTTTTGGCGCTTTCGTTGAAGGCGAATCGTTTGCCGACAACCAGTTTAAGATCAAGGTCAAGGTTCATGCCGATGGCTCCGCGAGTGGAACCGCGTTCTTTGACTTTGGAGAAGAATTCTCCAATATATGGGGGCTCAGCCGCATGACGCTGAAGGGCAAAATCGATTCCGGGGAAGTCCTTGGTGACGGGACCGTTGTATTGCAGGGGACCTCCTACGAAAAGGACTTCGCCCCCGGTGTCGTCTTTAAGGAAACCAGTCCTTTCGAGATCATCGTCGACCCCTCCGGAGATTCGTTCACCCTTCGATGGTGCGAGCTACCCGCGCTCGACTTTGCAGGACACCTTTCGGTATCTTAACTGGCGTTGGGCTGTCGGTGAGGATTGGCGGTCGAGCCAGTCTCTCGCCCGACGGCGCCAAGTGTTTTCAATGCTCGATTTTCGGTAGCAAACAGCAGATCTGAAACCGCCGACTACCCTTTGAAGCGGCAGCTGACCGAGGTCGCGATTTCGGCGATTGAAACTGAGCCGGTTGGCTCGACCGCTTTCTGT
>CAWGYT010000013.1:0-209778 GCA_963826795.1 uncultured Planctomycetales bacterium
CCAATTTACCCCAGCTTACCTGGGAGTATCTCCGGCAGGTTGAGGGCAAACTCCCAAGTCACCTTGCGGGATACTCCCAACTCTTCACAATCGTAGTCGTTTCCCCAATACCCGTCAAATAGGTGGTGACGCCGCAGTCACTTCGGCTTTTCGCGGTTGAAGTGCGCCACCGTTTTTGGCCAAAGAACGGTAGAGAGGACAACTGCGATGAGCGCCGAGAGATTCGAAGCAACTGTTGACACCATGAAGCTGTCCAAAGACGACAAAGTCTGGTTCCCACGGTGGATTCAGCGGTACGCCTCAAGCCTAAGTATCCCGAAAGACCAAACGCTGCCTGTAACGGAAGCCCAGGTAATTGCCTTTCTTCGTGAACAGCGAGATCGCGGCACGCCGGCTTGGCTGCGGCTTCAGGCCGCACGCGCCATCGAGGCCTACCGATCCAACATTCTTCACACTGACACGCCCTCCCTCGATCGAGTTCGGCAGACGCTCGAGCGGATTGCCGCCAGCGAAAAGCATGGCGTCGGTCGCTCACTTTCGACTACAGCACCGCCCCAACTTCCCAACGATCAAGAGCCCAAGGTCATTTTTGACATGCGCCCGAACTGCGACTTCGTCACTATCAATACGAAACCGAAAAGGCCTATCTCGCATGGGTCCGACGATTCATCCGCCACTGCGGCTCCGCCGACCTCGCCAATGTAAACGAAAACAAGATCAGAGAATTCCTGACGGAACTTGCCGTCGATGGAAATGTCGCGGCAAGCACGCAGAATCAAGCGCTGGCTGCACTGCTCTTTCTGTATCAAAAGGTGCTGCGAAAAGATCTCGCGTTCCTCGAGATCACACGCGTCAAGAGAACCAAGCGCTTGCCTGTCGTATTAAGCCGTCAGGAGATCGTCCGACTCGAGCAAGAATTTGAAGGAAGAAACTTGCTGATTTTCCAACTTTTGTACGGCGCGGGTCTTCGGCACCGTGAATGCATTCGCCTGCGCTGCAAAGACATCGCCTTCGACGAAGGCCATATTGTGGTTAGGTCAGGCAAAGGCGAAAAGGACCGCATCACCGTTCTGCCTGAAGTTACTGTCGCAGCCTTGCACGAACAACTGCGCCACGTAAAGCTTCTCCACGAACGCGACTTGTCCGATGGCTTCGGGCATGTGTACCTACCCTATGCTCTCGCGAAGAAATACCCCAATGCCGCCACCGAAATCCCTTGGCAATTCCTCTTCCCGTCCCGCCAGCGCTCGCGCGACCCTCGCAGCGGACAGTTTCGAAGGCATCACATATCCGAAAGTCTCTTTGGCGATCAATTCCGCTCAGCCGTTTTGCGCACTCGACTGGACCGCCGAGCGGTTCCGCATTCTTTGCGGCACAGCTTCGCGACGCATCTACTCGAAGACGGCGCTGACATTCGCACTGTACAGGAACTGCTCGGTCACAACGACGTCGAAACGACGATGATCTACACACATGTGATGAATCGACCGGGACTCTATGTCAAAAGCCCCATTGACCGCTTGGAACATCGTACGTAGTCGAGCATCCCGGTTTAACGCCGATTCACCGCGAGCTCCCAAGGTCGAATGGTCTTCGCGGCCACGGAATCCGACTCGAAAGTTGTCAGCGAAAAGATTCGCTACGAGGATTTCCGCCGCTCCTCGGCTGCTCGATCATTCGCCGCTGGATCAAAGCTAGGTCAGCTGCGGACCGGAGGTTGCAGTCGTGAGTGAGTATTCGTGCGTCGCGTTTCGAGCCTTCGATCGCCCGCTAACGAATCGCGACGTGGGTGGCGCTCGGAGACAGTCGCCACGTGCTGAAATCGACCATTGGTATTTCCAAAACGAATCTCTCGTCGGTGAGTTTCCCGGCAGCGCGGAAAGCTTGCTCCGGCACGGATACGACGTTCAATCGCACTACGGTGATGGTGGCATTCGAAGAATTGCGTTCCGGCTGCCATCCGACCCCAGACCATCCGACCCCAGACGGTCTACTTTTCCACTGAGGATTTCCGGGGCATGACACCACCCACGCTCTTCTGTGCTTTTCCCAGCCACCGACCAAACAAGACCTGACCCTTTGTTTTTTCACGCAACTGGGCGGGGGAACTTCAGATACTTGCAAACCGATCGCGAAACGGGTCGCATGATCCGATCAATGCGAACAACTATCCACGGGACGCAATACAGAATCGTAGACCACACGAGCGTGTCGAAGACGAACTGGCAGCTTCCGCGAGCGCGCCTGGCGCCCGAACGCGTTTGATCGGGAGCGTCGCCCGTTGCCGGGCCGGCGGCTCCCCACCGAGGCCAGGCAGATCACGACGCGTCGCGCGACGGCGGCCCGATAATTTGCCTGAAAGTCAAGTTGATCCGCTCGCCGACCTTCTGCTGGGTCTTCGGGATCTCGTGTTTCCAGAAGGCCTGCATGGTCCCCGCCATGATGAGGAGCGTGCCGTTGCCAACCAGGAAGCTTCTTGTCTGTTTCGACTGATTGTGCTTGATCCGAAACGTCCGAGTCGCTCCCAATGACAGCGAGCCGATGACGTTCCCCATTTCCGGCTCATCGTCGGCATGCATGCCCATGCTGTCTTGGCCGGAACGGTAACGGTTTAGCAGGCAGTAGTTGTACCGACCATGGACCGCTTCGATCTGCCGCTTGATTTCCAGCAGGGTCGGGGTCCAGCCCCGCGCGACGTTCACCGTCCCGGAGTAGCGATAGCTGACGCCTGGTTCGCCGTAGGAGGCTGTCAGTCTCGGCTGCATGTGGCCGAAGATTCCTGGTTTCTGTTCCCAGGCACAATCGTCCCTCAGCTTAGCAAAATAGTAATCCGCGGTCTCGGACGGTAGAAAGGCTTCCTCGTAGAGCAGAATTCCGCCGTCCGTCAGCTCGATGGTTTCCATGGATCGTCATTCCTGTCGTTGCTCAAGAATCCCAACGCCTGGAGAAAACGAGCCAGCGAACCGAAGTTCGGGCGGAACATTTCCTCTTCCGCGCCGGGGTCTCGACACCTTCCGACCAACGGAAGTGTACCGTCCCGTCAATGCGCGACAAGAAGTGAGCCGAGGGTAAGAGGTGAGTCGGGGGTCGCGTTTTCGCTAGGGGCCCTGTGTTCCCGCCATCGATGTCTTGCCGAGGAATGGCGCCGACTTCATCCGATAAACGACGGCGATCTTGGATTCGGTTGGGTGGACTCCCCTGGCCGCATCCGTGTCGACAACTCGAGGATGGATGTGAATAGATGTAACGTTGGGCTCGACGACGGGATCTGGGCAAGCGGCACTTCGTCGACGATTGTCAATGACGGCGTGATCTCGCCTTCCGCGATGGTTGAATTTGTCGGAGCGGGCGTTCACCTATGTGACTCGACGACCGTGAGTATTGGGGTTGACATGATGTTTCGCGCGAGCGGCAACTCGCAGTTGACGGTGAATCGTGGTACTTATGATGCAGTCGCACGGAAGGTGTTTGCGGTCAGTGAAAATGCCGAAAGTTGCATTAACGGTGGACGATTTCGTTTGGGTTCCGATGCATGGGAAAACTCGCCAGTCTCTACCGGTGTAGTCGCCACAGGGAATGGTCACGTCATTATCCCGGGCGGTGAGCTCGAAAAGGAGCCTATGTTGATACGGCGATACTCCACCTCGACGGCCAGGAGTTGGCCGCAAGTTCGTCGACCGAGCCCATCGATGCGTTGCTCGTGATCAACTTTCTAAACGGCAAGTTCTTAACGAATCTCAGTCGCGCTGTCCTCTAATTCGGTGGCGATTGCGGCGTTGGAGCCATCGAAATTCATGCTTGCCGTCGCGGTCGCGACGCTGGGACTCGGCATCGTTTGTCGTTCCCGCCATGCCGTACCTGCGAGTGACCGCGGCACGCCGTCTCGCCGTGCTCGCTGACGACTTTTCTTTACAGGGCAGCCAGATCGTCCTCGCGAAGCAAGCGAAAACCGAGTCCGTGGATGACCCTGACCCGTGCCGCGTGGTGACATTTGCCTGTCACCACGGCCGTCGTCCACATTCCGAACCTGTGATTCGTCGTGGGCAAGGGAGAGTTGCCGGACGCCACGCGTTGGCGTTAGACCCTGGCCCAGAAGAGTGGTCGCTGGCCATCCTGAAGCTCGTCGTCCTGATCCCGACGAGAACCCGAGCAGGAAACGGAAAATCGGGGGCAGCGCGGTCGGCCCGCGGAGTAGTTCTTTCCCCGTCAAGTACGCCCGACAGGATTCGAACCTGTAACCCTCGGTTCCGAAGACCGATGCGCTATCCAATTGCGCCACGGGCGCCCCGTGAACTACCAGCATACGAAGTTCCGTCCGGGTTTTCAACGGACCCGGGGTCACGCCGGACCTGGTTGCCGGGGCCACGCCGTGCCGGGACCTCGGGAGTTCCGCCGTCCGAACCGATGTGCGGGGAGCAGGGCCGATGTATAATGGGACCCGGCGGGAAGCTCGAGTTCGTCCTGGGCCTCGTCTGACGACGCTCGACGTGATTCCGCCCTGGAACAGGGTATCCCGCTCCCAGGTTCGCCTCTCCGCTCGCTACCCCGGCGTGGCGGCAGCGGCCCAACCGGGTTCCGCCGTGGCCCGGCGGCGTCCGCTTTAGATTCAGTGATCCATGCCAACGATCAACTTACGAGTTTTGGACGGAGCCGACCGAGGTCGCGTCTACGAAGGTCTCCTGCCTCCTATCACGATCGGTCGGGAGGAGGGAAACGCGATTCAGTTGAACGATGATCGCGTCAGCCGCTTTCATGTGAAGATCCAGGAAGATGATCGCAAGTTGGTGCTGACCGATCTGGAAAGTACCAACGGGACCCGCGTCAATGGGGAAGACATTCAACTGCGGATCCTGCGGCACGGCGACCTGATTACGGTGGGGCGGAGCGTGCTGCTGTTCGGCTCGAGGGACGAAATTGCCGAGCGATTGGCCACTCTCCGCAACGATGGGAATCCCACCGCCGGAGCCCTCGATCGTGAAGATGCCAAGCGTCTGCACGAGGCCTCGTCGCTGGACTTTGAGCTGAACTATCAGGGCGATGACGATCTGCAGGCCACGCTGCACGTGCTGCAGCCGCCTGAGGTGCCGCGGCGGTTGACACCCGGTCAGGCGGCTCAGCTTTCCGAGCTGATCGAATATCTTCACGTTCGGATTCGCCGCCTGCTGGAGACGGTGCTGATCGACGAACGTGTGTCTCCCGAGCGGGTCACGCTGGACATGAGGCAGTGGCAAAATCTGGTTGACCTGCAAGCCCGCTTGTCCACCTACTTGCACGACATCGGCAATCCTCCCGATGCCGGCAATCCTCCGGATCCCCGCGAGAAAGCGTAAGCGGCACGAGACGTCGTCGCGAGACATCATCGCGCAGAGACGTCGTCACGCGAGACGTCGTCAGCGCAAAGACGTCGTCAGCAGAGCGTCGTCGCAGAGACGTCGTCAGCACGGCACGTCCCGGCGCCCGAACGTCAACCGACGCGTTCGGGCGGGATTTGATGAAATTCAGCGGCCCTGACGGCGCCGTGGCGAATCAGTTGCCGAGGTCCAGCGGGCGAACCCAGATGTTCCGAAAGCGCGTGCGATTGCCATGGTCTTGCAGGACCAGCGGTCCGGCCGGCGAGTGGGGGCTGTACTCGGCCAGCGATTTGTGTGCGACGGCCCCTAGCAGCTTGCGGTGGTAATGCACCAGCACGCCGTTGTGGAACACCGTCGCGTAGGCCGGCTTGACCAACTTGTCCCCATCGAAGACCGGCGCCTGGAACACGATATCGTAGACGTTCCAATCGCCCGGCGCACGGGTCACGTTGACCATGGGAGGGTATTGCCCATAGATGGCCGACGCTTGGCCATCGGCATAAGTCACGTTGTCGTAGGAATCCAGCACCTGAATTTCGTACTTGCCCATGATAATCACGCCGCTGTTGCCTCGGCTCTGGCTGCTACTTTCGGGCGGAGTCGGCGCGGACCATTCGATGTGGAGCTGGCAATCGCCAAATGTATCGACGGTCTGAATGCTGCCCGAATTGGGCTCCACTTCCATGTAGCCCCCGTCGACCTTCCAGCCAGCCGGCAGCAGATCCCCGGGGTTCTCGCCCGGTGTTCGCCAATGGGACAGATTGCTTCCTCCGAACAGGACGATCGCGTCGGACGGCGGGTCCTGAGGAGCCGACGCCGGGGGAACCGACACAATCCGCGGGCGCGGCCGATTCAGGTCGTGGACCCGCCAGGGCGTGCCCGGGATGAGCGGCGAATCGGTGTAGCCGATCGCTGGCAACGCCGCTGGCTTTTGCGGCTCGGACGCGGCCGGCTCGCTTTCCTGTGCCGGGGCCGGACCTCCCACCCCCAGCACCCACATCACGCTTAGCAGTCCTAAGGCCCGCTTCGGGCCGACCCAGACACGGTTTTCTCGCATCGATCCGCTTCCTTTATTCCGTAGCAGTGACTCATCGAGGTTCGGGCAGAATTCCGCCCCAAGCCATTGTGGATTGCCCTGCATCGGGAAGCAAGCAGTTTCAAGCGGCTCGCGGCACGCCCCGCATCACTCGTAGTCCCATTTCAAGATCCAGGGATCATCGGTCCGCCGCTGGAAATCCTTCAGCTTGGCTTTGAGCCGAGCGAGCGTGGCCGCATGCTGGGGCTGATCCGCCAGATTGTGGACTTCGTCGGGATCGGAGTCCAGGTCGTACAACTCGAATTCAGGCCGATGAATGTATTGCCCGACTGAGCGTTTTCCATACGCCGCGTCCATGCCTTGCTGATACTGGACCTGCCACGTCGGCGCCTCCCAAAGGTCGCTGGCAAAAGGATACGGCAGGTCGTGAGCCAGGTTCCAGATCAGTTTGTAACGCCGCTCACGCACGACGCGCATCGGATAGTACATCGTGATCTCGTGAAACGTATGCGACGCGTAAATCTCGTCCCATCCCTCGGCCTCGGGCTGGTCGATGATCGCGCGAAACGAGCGGCCTTGCAGCGCGAATCGCGGCTCGTTCTCGGTCGGCAGCGCTCCTGCGAAATCCAGGATCGTGGGGGTCAAGTCAACCCAGCTAATCATCGCGTCGTTGCGGATTCCGCGGCGCTGCGCCATCGGTTCGCGTACGATGCAGGGCGAGCGCAGGCCGGGCTCGTACACGGTCGTCTTCGCACCCGGAAAGGCAATCCCGTGATCCGAAATGTAGATGATCGCGGTGTGGTCGTACTTTCCCGACTGCTTCAAAATCTCGACCAGCCGCCCCAGTCCCTGATCGATCCGCGAGACCGACTGATAATACTGAGCCAGCTCGGCGCGACAGCTAGGCGTATCGGGCAAGAAGTCAGGCACGATCACCTCGGCCGGATTGTATGACACTTCCTCAACGCCTGGATAGCCGCCGGGTCGGTTCCCGAATCGATCGGGGCGGAGCGGGTCGTCCTCGACGCGGCCGCCGCCGCGATGCGGGTCGGAGGTGCAGAAATACAGAAAGAAGGGCTGCTCGCTTTCGGCCTCAATCACGCGCCGCGATTGCTCGGCCATTTCGACCGCGTTGCGTGAGTTGGCCTTCAGAATTTGCTGGAACTGATAGGTGGCTTCCGGCAACACGTGATACTTCCCCACCAGGATGGTTCGATACCCCGCGTCGCTCAAACGAACCGGCAACGATCGCAATTCCGGATAGCTGCCGAACTTGTGGTAGGCATGTGCGTGTCCATAGTGGCCGTTGGCGTGATTGTGCAAGCCACTGAGGATCACGGACCGGCTGGCGCTGCAGCTGGCCGTTGTGCAAAATGCGTGCGTAAAGACCGTCCCGTCGGCAGCCAGGGCATCCAGGTTGGGCGTGCGAATGACGGGATTCCCATAACAGCCGGCGTCCCGACCTTGGTCATCGGTCACAAACAGGATCACGTTCGGGGGCGCCGCACTCGCGGGGACGGTGAGCGCGACGAGTCGCAGGGCAGTTAGCAGCAGCAAGGCCATTTTGAGCCTTCGGGCCGGATTGCGACTCGGGGCCGGATTGCGCGTTAAGGCACAACGGGCGGAGCGGGTCAGGCGATGGCGTGGCAAATGAGGCATCGAGAATTTCCTCGGACAGGTTGGGTTGGGAAAAGGGGTCAGGTCCCAAAAGCCGAAACGGCCCTTCGGGTGCTTCGCACGTTTGGGACCTGACCCCTTTTCCCAACCCCAAGGCGCAGGTGCGCCGTGGGCCTCCGAGTATACTCCGCTGGCGCGGCATTTCCCAACCGGTGGAGCGTCAGCGAGCGACGCCGTCGGCTTCGGTCGCCACGCGGTCGCGATGTCGGGCTCCGACTGAAATCCCGATCCAGCCATCGCGGGCCACGAATTGAGTGACGCCCAGGTCGTTCAATTGGGCGTTCTCCTTGATCCGGCCATGCAGAATCGTGAGCCGATGATCATGGCTCATCACCTTCGTGAAGATACCTCGCAGCGCGATCTGATCGCGAAATCCCAGCTGCTCACTGATCAGCTCGATTCCGCCATCTCGCTCGAGATCCAGATGGGTTTGCCCCATGTCGGCCCGATAGCGTCCGCGGGCGACGAAATTGCGCCACGTCCGATCGGGCGTGGTTAGTTCTTGGATCGCCATCTGGACGACCACTCGATCTTCGTCGAATTCAAACTGAATCGGCCGCTCTTTCGCCAGACGCAGCGAGACGCCTTCGGGAATCTCGTCTCGCACTTTTTCCCAATCAATCCGCAACTTCCCCGTAAGCTCGCGCAGCAAATCTTCCAGTTCGAACCGTTGATCTTCCAGTTCCAGCTGCTGCAACAGATTGTTGGCCGCCGACTCGTGCATCTGGAAGCTCAGCACGTTGTCGGGCAAGGCGCGCGGCCGAGGTGTGTAGGCGGCGAGCTGGACGGGCGATGCCAGCCGAAATCGCATCACAAGTCGATTGTCGACGGTCCGCATCTCCATCGCTTGCGGATCGAGGTTCAGGTCTCGCAGCGGCGTCAACAGGGCGCTGTCCAAGCGGCTTTCGGCACCCGTGAGCCGCTGATGGATCGACTCGTCCATTTGTTTGCGGACACGACTCGCCACCTTCTGCCGCATGACGGACCGCACCTGCGGCGTCTGCTCGCGATGTTCGTCCATGGCGACCTGCCGCAGGATCCAGCCGAGGAGCGGGATCTGGTCGTAATCGCTTTCGATATCAATCAGACGGGATTGGCCCTCCGCGCGTGCCTCGGTCGGCGTCACGAACAACCCGTTGGCGGAGACGACGAGATCCTTCCCCGCCTGGAATTCGGCGCGGTCCCGCGAGAAGAAACGGAAAGGTCCCTTGGTGGAGACCGTTTGCGAGCGGCTCAGACCTTCGGCCTGAATCCTCAGCCGTAGGTGGCTCGGGTCATCGATCAGCCGCAGACGCAAGTCGGTCGAGGTTCGATTTTGACCCACCACCTCGGCCCCAAGAATCGTATCCCGAATCCGTTGCTGAATCGGCTCAAGCACCGGCAGCAGATCGTTCAGGAGCTGTCCCGAAACCGAAACTCGTACGTTGGCGTTGCGGTAATGAGCGTTGACAGTCTGAGACAGGCTCGATGCGCCGGAGTACCGACTGAACTGAAGATCCTCCAATTGAGACGTGACTTCCGAGGCCAGACTTGCCGAGCGAAACAGTTCGAATTGTTCCAGCGTGCGCACCAAATTGCTCAGGTCCAGCGGCCGCTCCGCCCAATCGTTCAACGTCCGCGTCAAATCGAGAATGGCTGGATCCTGCAGGAATTCGTGCTGCTCGCTCGTCAACCTGAACGTGGTGATTCGCCGCAGCACCGCGCGGGACGCCTCGACACGGACTGTCGAGTCGGTATCCCAGGTCTCGGTTGCCACCTGAGTTAGCTTGTCGAGCATCAGATACTGTCGCCAGGCTTCGTGGTGAGGGTTGAGTCCCACGCGCCGATCCACCTCTTGCAAGACCGGCAAGGCGTCAATCACGTTGATCAACAGCGGCGTCGCCTCTTGCTCTTGCGCGATCCGCTGAATGTGCCCCCAGACCGCTCCCCGCCGCTCAATTCCGTACCGGATCCGGCGCAAGAGCACGCGGTCCGACTCCGTCAGATAGACTTCCAGGGATTTCGTCTGCTGGGCGAGCGACGCGAGGCGCTCCAGCTGTTCGACTACTCGCTGGTCCGTCAGGTGCGGCGACTGGTGCACCGAGTTCAGCGAGTTTTCGACGTCGTGTTTCCACGCGGCAACTTGGGCGGAGTTGGGAGCGAACTGGTCGAGCAGTTTCCAGAGTGCGGCGGGCCTGGGCCAGCAGGCCACCCGCTCGTCGGTCGTGATGGGTGCCGCGCCGTCCGGAAGCAGGTCGGCCGCGGGCAGCGACGAATTCAAGCCCGTCAGGTCGGATCGGGAGAGATCCAGCGGCGGGCGATTGCCGCGGACAAGTTTCGCCTCCGGCGGGACAAGCGGCCCACCCTCGCGCCCGCGCCCAAGGTGCCGCAACGGGCTGCGTTGCGTCGGCGGCGACCGGGATTGAGTCGGCAGGGAAGCTGCCGAACGGATCCGGCGTGGCGTCCCCCGCGAAACCGGGTGCCGCGTCGACGGCGACCCGCTGCGCAACCGGTGGCTCCAGCTTCGGCGCCTGCGGCAAGAGCAATTTCCAGCGTGCCGCGATCGGTAGCTGGCTCGACCGCGCCGGCTCAACCGCAACGGGCCGGCCAAAGACGACCTGCGTGAAATGTTCCCAGCGGGGCTGACCCCATTCCCCCGCAATCCACCCGCTGGGCAACCACAGCGCGAGCGCAAACAACACGAGTACCAGCGTCAGGTACGGCCACGTTCGGCTGCGGGGATAAACTTCCATGCGGTTCTTCCGTGCGTCGTCAACGCGGATGCGGAACTCGGGTGGCCAGTTCGTCGGGCGTCAATCCGTCAGCTCGAAATCGTGTTGCGTGACCAGGAGTCTTGTTGTGTGGTCGGGAGCCTCGCCCGTCCCGACAACGCCCGTCCCGAAATCGCCCGTCCCGACAGTGCCCGTCCCGACAATGCCCGTCCCGACAGCGCCCCGACGGACGTCGTTTAGCTCATGCGTTCCCATGTAGGATCGGAAGCTGGCTTGGCTGAAGTGGACTCGGAATTCGCATTCAGCGGGTTGGAATTACGGCCCCCCCCGACGAAAAAACGCCGCTTGCCGATTGGCGAGAGTTTGCCGGCCAGGCAAAGAGCTTGCGTTAGGGAAGACAGTCGCGTCAGGAAGGGGGATCGCGAAGTCAGCGCACCGGCCGTTCCAGAAACTTGATGCAGACCGGCATCGGCACGTTCCGTACGCTGCCGGTCGGAGCCAGCTTGCCCGTGTCGGAATCGATCCGGAACGTGACGACTGAACCGCTATCCTGATTCTCGGCCAGCAAAAATCGTCCGGTTGGATCGACGGCAAAGTTTCGGGGCGTCTTTCCCTGGGTCGATTGGATCTGCACGCGAGTCAGGCCGCCCGTTTCGTCGTCGACTTGAAAAACGGCGATGCTATCGTGGCCCCGGTTTGACCCGTAAACGAACTTGCCGCTCGGATGCACGACGACCTCGGCCGTGTAACTCGGTTGTGGGTAGTCGTCCGGCAGCGTCGAAATGGTTTGCCGCGTGTCCAATTTGCCGGATGAGGGATCGTAACCGAAAACGGTGATCGTCGACCGCAGCTCGTTGATCACATAGGCAAAGGCGCGGGTGGGATGAAACGCAAAGTGTCGCGGACCGGAGCCCGGCGCCAAGGCGACGCTGGGAGGCGCGCCCTCGCGTCGTAAATAACCGTCTTCGTATCGATAGCCTACGATCTGGTCGATGCCTAAATCCGCGACGAATGCGAATCGATTGGCGTGATCGAGGTTAATCGAATGAGCGTGCGGTGCCGCTTGGCGACCTGCATTGACGCTGGAGCCCTCGTGCTGCTGTAGGCTGAGCATCTCGCCCAAGCGTCCATCGGAGCCGATCGCCAGCGAGACGGCGCTCCCGCCTCCGTAGTTCGCGACGAGCACCGCGCGGCCCGCCCGATCGACGCTCAAATGGCAGGGTCCGCTCCCGCCTGAGGCCTGCGTATTCAGATGGCGCAGCGACCCGGTTGCTCGATCGACGGAAAACGCGTGGACGCAACCCGACGGTTTTCCCTCGAAGTCACCGGTCTCGCCGACCGCATAAAGATAGTCTCCGCTGGGATGCAGCGCCACAAACGACGGGTTAGTCGACTTCGCCGCCAGCTTCGCCTCGCCCACTTCGCCCGTGCGGGCGTCAAAGGGTGCCACGTAGATCCCCTCGCTTTCGCCCTGGGTGTACGTCCCCAGGTAGACCCAGAAGTCGTCGGACGCTTCGGCCTCAGCGGTCTCCGCGCGAACCGAAATCAACATCGCACCTGCCAAGCATAGACCGATCGTCAACCGAGGGAGGAGATTCATGAGTGGCGCTTCCTGACTGAAGGGTGAAGGGAAGATGTCGTGAAAAGGAGCGGGCGTGGAACGCTTGAGACGAATAGGTTCCATCACGCGGGTGCGGTGACAACGTGTTCGGGCAGTCGTTTCGCCCATTCGTCGCGGCGCTGAATCAACTGGGCCATGATGCTGATCGCGATCTCGCTGGGCTGGTTGTTTCCCAGCGGCAAGCCGATGGGACATTCGAACTGCTCCGCTTGCTCGCTGGGGATTCCGGCTTCGTTTAGTTCCCGAACCAGGACCTTGCGTTTGGCGCGGCTACCAATCACGCCCAAATAGGGGAACTGTCGGCCGACTTCGAAAACTCGCTGCAGAATGGGGCGATCGGTTCGATGCCCCATGGTCATGCAGATCACAAAGTCATGAGCGCTCAGGTCCGGGATCACGTCCGCCGGTTCGTCCTCTTGGCGCACCATCAACTGCGGAGCCGTGGGAAGTCGCTCGAGCCATTCCTGGCGGGGATCGACGCAGGTGATGTGACAATCCAACTGCAACAAGCCTCGCACCAACGCCTGCGCGACGTGACCGGCACCGAACACGACGACGTGCCAGCGGCGGAGGTTGAAAGTCTCGAAGAACAGTTTGACGACGCCTCCGCAGGTCATGCCGACGTCGCGTTGCAAATTCCAATCGACCAGCGTTGCCGCGGAGACCTGCCGGCCCGGCTGGAGTAACTCGAGTGCAAAATCAATCGCCTTCCGCTCGACTCGTCCGCCGCCCACCGTGCCG
This sequence comes from uncultured Planctomycetales bacterium, assembly GCA_963826795.1. Classification (GTDB taxonomy): domain Bacteria; phylum Planctomycetota; class Planctomycetia; order Pirellulales; family Pirellulaceae; genus CAWGYT01. The sequence goes on from CAWGYT010000013.1 coordinate 13,138, forward strand.
AATGCCAAGCCACGGTGATCCACGAGCATTTTGGAGCCGGGGTCCTGCGGCGTGCTGCCGACCGCCTCAATCAAGGTCACGGACACGAACGGCAGGCCGCTCCGATCCAGTTCGGCCAGCTTTTCGACATATCGATTGGCGTAACTCACCGCGCAAACCTTTTCGTCTCTCTCGCTGCCACCTCACGGTTCAGACCTCGGCCAGAGGGTCTCTTACGACCGGCGGTTTGTCGCCGCGCAGCTGCTGATCTTCCAACTTGACCCGCTCCGGCGCTTCGACGCGAACGGCTTCAATCTCGGACCGGACGACCATCATATTAATCAACAGGATCACGCCTGTCGCCAGACCGACTCCGATCGGCACGAAAGGATCCGTCACGCCCGTGTCAATGCACTCTTCGAGGGTCCAGAGCCAGTTGGTGATCTGCGTCGCGGAGTAATTAAACGGCCCGAACCGATGCACCCATGACTCGAGGACGAAGGGCAAAGCCGAGCCGGCCAACAGGACCAGGACGTGGATCAGGGTGGGCAGCACGAAACCATACCGCTCGCGGCGCGGGATCAGCACGATCAACAGGCGCGACAGGCCCAGGTAGCAAATATAGTAACCGGCCGACAACAGGCGCAGGTCGACACGCGCGTATCGAAACCGGCAAGTCGATATTGGGGTACCGGGTAACCAAACATCTCTTGAGTGATGACGGCCGTCGTGACGAGCCCCGCCAAGAGCAGCATGTGGCTGACCGCGAACACGAATCCGGTCCCGGAACCCGGATTGAACCAGGTCAAATAGACTCGGCCCAGGAACGACATCGGCAATTGGCGTCGCACACGCGGCGACAGCACCGCACTCTCGCCCGTCATCAGGATTCCGTACACGCACCAGTGGATTCCGGCAAAGATGAAGGCGACCAACAGCATTTCGACCGCGCCGAATTGAAACCACGCATATGCGACCCAGCCGATATACAGCAGGTTTTGAATCGCGATCACGACGCGAATCGGAGTCGAGCGGTTGTCGCTGGCAAAGCTGTTCTGCGCCGCCGCGACGGCGATCAGCAAGGCCACGTAACTCACGAACGCCGTCAGTACGGCCAGCTGCGCCGTCCAGAATTCCAGGTCGTCCACCGGCAGATTGTCCAGACTCCCGTCCAGCATCTCGGCGACGCCAATTGCCCACCAGAAACCGACGAAAGCAAGTCCCAGCAGCAAGACGACGGAGATCAGGCTTTGCCATTGCCGCGAACGGGCCAGACCGGCGAACACCAGACCCACGCAGCACAGCAAGACGGAAACGCAGAAGGTGTACAGCAGCAGCAACGCGATTGAAATCAAATCAACGCCCCGCAGCATGTAGGTGAACGCGATGCACGGAGCCAGGGCCGAATAGTAGACCATCATCTGCAGCAGCGAGCTGCCGAGCTTGCCGGTGACGATTTGGCGCGAGCTGAGCGTCGAAATCGAGAGTAACTCGTACGTGCCATCCTCCCGCTCGGCGGCCAGCGAACGAAATGAACTGAACGGGACGATCAGCAAGAGCGGGACGGCCAGGACGAAATAGTAACCGCTCAGCAACATCATCCCCGAGGGCGCGTAGTAAATATCCGGCATCTGGCTGATCACGCCCAGGATCGACCAGGCCCAGCCGCAGATCAGCAGCAAGGCGAAGCTGATCGTAAACTGCTTGCTCTTGAGTGCCTGACGAGCCTCCTTCACCAGAATCGGATTCAGGCGGTCGCCCCAGCGCTCCAGGAGTGCCTCAATGCGGTCGAGCACGTTTCGCCCCCACGAACTGGCGGGGACACTCGGCTCGGCCAAGGGCGGGAGTGCGAGCGGGTCGAGCTTGGTCATGGGTCGTCGATCCAATCGAGAGGACTGCGAGACGTCGTCAGGGCTTATGGCTTTTGGCTTATGGCTTATGGTTTTCGTGTCGTTAAACCGGGAGGGCGAGGCACCTGCCGAGCCGAACCCGCTCTTGAGTTCTTGCTCGATCGTTGCGGTGGTGTCGCGTCACTGGACGAGTCCTTGCGTGATATGCATGAAGACATCTTCGAGCGATTTTTCCTCGCTGCGAAACTCGGCGACTTCGAAGCCTGCCTGGATCATTTCCCGCAGCCATTTGGCCTCGTCGGGTCGATGGCCCGGATGCGAAAAGAAGACGTGTTCGCCCTCGCATTTCACCTCGGTCACGTCCGGTTGTTGTCGCAGCCATTCGCTCGCCGCTTCTCCGCCGCCGAGCACGCGGACGCGCACCTCGCGATGCGTCCCCAATTGTTGTTGTATTTCCTCGACCGTCCCCGTGGCCAGCAACTCACCTCGTTCGATGATGCCGACGCGATCGCACATTTCCGCCAGCTCGGTCAAGATATGCGAGCTGACCAGCACGGTTTTTCCCTCGCCTTCGGCCAGCTGCCCAATCATTTCCCGCAATTCGATTCGTGCGCGGGGGTCCAATCCCGCTGCGGGTTCGTCCAGAATCAGAACGCTGGGATTGTGAATCATGGATCGACCCAGACAAAGCCGCTGCTTCATCCCTTTCGATAAGCCGGAGATCGGCTTCTCGGCCAACTTGTCCAGATTCGTAAAGCTCATCACATGCCGGAGCGCACGATGGCGTTCGCGACCCGCGAGTCCGTAGGCTCGGGCATAGAAATCGAGATACTCTTGGCAGTTGACGTTCGTATACGTCCCAAAATAGTCGGGCATAAAACCCAGCCGCTTGCGCACTCGGTCCGGATCGTTGATCACGGAAAAGCCGTCAATGAAGGCGTCACCGTAGCTGGGCAAGTCCAGCGTCGCCAGAATTCTCATGCTGGTGGTCTTGCCCGCCCCGTTGGGGCCGATGTAGCCGAAGACTCGTCCACGGGGGACGGAGAACGACACGTCATTCACCGCCTTCGTGGACCCGAAAAAGCGATGGAGCCTCCGCAGCTCGATGATATCGCCGCAATCCGAATGGACCATCGACGGCGCTGAACTTGTCTGGGTTGCGAGATCCATATTCGGCGTGCTTCTGTCGAGTGTCGCTTGTTTACCAGCCACCGCGCACGAGGTGGAATCCTTCGACCTGCGTGCTGTTGGCCACGCCGAGCGGAACGAAGGGCAAAGCCTTGGACGTAATCGCGATGTAGTGCCGTCCGGTCACCAGCTGATCGTCCCGCAGGTCGTCGATGACCTGCGTGAGCTCGCGTTCGAGCAGACTGGTCGAAAAGCTGGGCGACGCGAAGCCTGCATCGTAACCGTTGTACGAGCGTCGCATTCTTCGCCAATCGGCCGCCGCCGGAGCGTAGCCGGGGGGCTGAAGAGGTTGGTGTGCGGCGTAGATCGCCAGCAACTTGGCCCGAACCTCTTCCAACGCGATCGGCACCAGTGTGACTTCCGCACTCGGCTGAAGACGCTCCGCCCAAAACACTTCGCCGTTGTCGATCACTACCAGCTGCTCGATCTTGACGGGCCAGTCATGCTTGACGAGTGGCGATGGCTTGGACGGTTCGCGGCGAATCTGCAACGAGGATTCGAATCGAGCGCCCGGATTGATCACCAGCGTCTGGCAAGTCGATCTCGCCTTCAGGAAGCCGTCGGTCAATTCTTGATTCTTCGCCCAACGAGTCAAGCGGCGGCCGTTTTGGTCCTGCTGGGGGTTGGCGGCCACGGGAAAAATGGCGGCGGTGCGCGGATAAACCAGTCCGGACGAGGGCACAACGCCGGCGTAGTACGCCTGCCGCGACCAGGAGACGACTTCGCCGTTCTCAAGCACCTGGCTGAAGCTCCGGACGCGCGTTCGGGTCCCGAATCCGTCCTTTACGATCGCGTAGGCATACAGCCCCGCCGTCACGATCGCTGCGCCCAACGGCACAGTGATCAGCAGCAGATAAAGCCTTTTTGCGCGACCAAGCAGCCAATAGTTGACTGGACCGATCGTGATCATGAACAACGTAATGATGCCCAGAAACCCTTTTACTGGCGCCGCGCCGACACCGGGAATCAGGAAATCCCAAAACCCGATGTTGCTGCGGATGCGAGACATGCCATGACGGGCGTACCAGCGCCAGCGCGACGTTCCCAATTCCTGAAACATCCAGGCCCATTGGTCGGCGGCAGGCTCGTTCAGGTCGCTGGCGGCCAGCGCGATCACGCGCCCCATCCCCAGAGCGCGCAGGACGAAAATCGGTTCGGGAGCCGGCTCCGCCGACCCCTTCGAATTTGAATCGTATTCCTCAATCGACTCCTCGATCCAACCACCGCTCTGGTACCTGCGAACGACCGAATCTCGCTGGGAGAGGCTCGCGAGCGTTTCGTCGCCGTAGCGCTCCGGGTCAGGACGACGCCAAGCGTTCGATTCCGGCTTCGCAGGAAACCGAATGAGTTGATCGAGTGCCGACATGTCGGTCAGGTTCGAATCGACGCCGAACACCAGCAGGTTGCCGCCGGCCAGGACATACCGGCGAATCGCCTGCCAGGTCTCAGGCTGGGTTTCGGTGAGGAATCGCAAGTCCGCCAGGGTCACGACAATCAGGTCCAGGCAGGTGTAGCCCTGCCATTGCGCTGGCAACATCTCCGGCGGCAGCAATTCAAATGTTTGCAGTCGCTGCACACTTTGCAGGATTTCGGAGTCCGGTCGACGCGTTGGCGTGGCCTCGGTGGTCGTCCGATTCGAGTTCGCCCACAGCGTCTGAACAAAGTCTTCGTTCGGCGGCAACAGCGCGGCGAGGGCAACCACGTCGGGCAAGTCCGTCCGGGCACCCTTCCCACTCTGCGCGGTCAGCGTCATCGCTTGAGCCGGGGGAGGTGCGTCGCGGTCGATGAATAGAATCGAGGGAAACGACTCGGTCCAGTCCCACGTCGTAACATTGCGGGGGAGTCCTAATCGGCCGCTGAGATCTTCCAATCGGCGACCTTCTTCGCGCGTCTCAATGTCCAACTGTTGAAAGATCTCGAACTGTGGCACCAGCACGTCCTTCGTGACACGCGTCGATCCTTCGGGAATCTCGACGTCGAACTCGATTCCTTCTCGACCGCGATTCCACGAATTCGGAGACAGCCGAACCGTGATCCTACGATCGGCCAATGCCGCGGGAATCGACAGCACCTCAATTTGCAGCGGGCGGTAACCGGTGGCATCAACCCAATTGCTGTGGATCCTCAGCTGCAACCCGCTCGGCTTTTTCGGCATGGGCCCGGCGATCGGCAAACTTGCCGTGAAGTACGACCCGGCTTGGACCGAATTCAGCGTGGGGGCGGAAAGGACGATCCCCAAGCTGAGCAGCGCGGCCAGCTTGGCCATCGCATGAAGGCTCTTGGCCGACGGCGTTCTCCGCGGCGTTGCAGGCGGTTTGGCGGCGATTTCTGGTACGGTCACGTCCATCTCCAGTTTTGCTCACCCCGCCCGCTTCGAATCGGCCGGCGCGTCGGCGAGCTAGTCGACTTCGCGAGGGGGAATCACCTGCGGTGGCAGCTTGTCGGTCGCAAACGGCGACTCGGGAATCACGGGTCGCGAATAGCGACTCGAAAACGAAAACAGGTAGGCAACAAAGAACAATGCCGCGAATATGAATGACAGGATGACCGCCGACAACACGGCGGCCAGGATCGCCAAGGCCCACGTCTGACCCCGCGCCGCGTAGTTACCGACCAAGAAGATCACGGCACAGATCGCCGTGACTGTCAACATCAGTCGAATCGAGAAACGTGGAATGAGCATCGTGATGGGGCTCAGTGAATTGCGATTGACGTGGCAACCCGAGGCGTTTTGGTATTATCGCAAACTGGAACCAGATTGCGACCGCTCTGCGCAGCTTTATCAAAGTAAAGAAGTGGGATCGTCTCGGGAGGGCGAAGCTCCTGTTGAGCCGTACGAAGGCCGGCGCTCAACGCAAGTTCGGCTCGGCAGGAGCCTCGCCCTCCCGGTGGACCTGCACCGAAACTAAGCCGGGCCGCATGTGCCCCGGCTTGGGCCGCGCCGCCCGCGTCGCTGTCCGGTCGCCTTGTCGACGATCGGTTGCCTTTCTACACTCACGGACACAGCCGGTATTCGTCCAAACCCGGCCCCATCTTGTGACAGGAGACCCGCCGGTGAAGATTATTCAGGAATTTAAAGATTTCGCGATGAAGGGCAACGTCGTCGATATGGCGGTCGGCATCGTGATCGGCGGGGCATTCGGGACCGTGGTCAAGTCGCTGGTAGACAATGTGATCATGCCACCGATTGGATACCTGACGGGCAAGGTCGATTTCGCCAACCTCAGTTTCAATTTGCCCGTTCCTGACGGCGAGCCGGTTCAAATCAAATACGGGCTGTTCTTCAACGCGATCATCAGTTTCGCCATTGTGGCTTTTGCGCTGTTTATCGTGATCAAGTGGATGAACACAATTCGCCGCGCAGCTGGAGCCCAAGCAGGAAGTGAAGCCGACGACGAAGAAGTGCCCCGAGTGCCAGCTCGAGATCCCGATTGACGCCCGCCGATGTGGCCATTGTACGAGTCAGCTCGCGGCCTAGCCCGAGAGCGATTGCGACGGGCGGTTTGCAGCAGCATCGCGAAGGGTTCCGCGTGTCGTGACGCAGGGCCTGCGCCGAAGTTGTTCAGCTTTTCGTACGGCCACGGGCGCGTGCTGCCGACTGGCCGCGAAAGAGCGTTTGTCAAGAGGACTCGGCCTGACTAAGCTGATCGTTGGCGTTGCCGCCGCACGGCTGCGCGGTCGCCGGGCCAAGTTGATTCGAGCCAGTTACGCCGAGCCAAGGAGATTCCACCGTGACGATGCGACGCTTGCCGTTCCCGACAACACTTCAGGTCTTGGTTTGCGCTGCCAGCCTGGCGCTTGTGGCGAGTGCCCCGCTGGAGGCTGCCGTCAAGGAGCGTTTCTATCCCATGGGCGAATCGGATCCCGGGGCGGCCATTGGCCAGCCGGCCTCGATGACGGCGGACATCCTGGATTCCGGGGCGGACCAGGCGGGTGCGTTGGTGCCCTTGGAAGTGCTGAACGGCGGGGAACCGGTCTATGCGTCAGGCCGATTCGGGGACGATCTGAGCCTGTCCTTTGACGGCGCCGAGAGTTATCTCCAATCGGCCGCCTTTGATCCGCGAAATTTCGGCGGCAGTTTCGCGGCACTCAGCCAGGCCTGGGTCAAACCCGACCCGGCCGGTTTCGGCGAACAGCAAGCCATCTGGGGACTCGGGACCGACAATGGCGGCGTGGGGATCACGGCGGACGGGACTTGGCAGTTACGGGCGTCCAGCCGAGTTCCCGATTCGGACAGCGGAGAGCCGGTCGCGTTCGATGCCTGGACCCATGTGGCGGTCCTCCGCGGCGGGAACAGCGCGAGCCTGTTTGTCAACGGCGAGCGTGTTTCGCGGTTCGAGGCGTTTTGGGACGGCGTCGGGGAGGTGGTCGTCGGCGCCGCCCTGGACGGCAGCATTCCGTTTCATGGCCTGATCGATGATTTTAATATTGCGGGATTCTCCGATGGTGTTTTTAACGCGGTCGACGACCTCGATTTCTTCGACCCGGAAAACTTCACGGGGGTCGACGGGGACGTCAATCAGGACGGCAATGTCGACATCAGCGACTACCTGATCTGGTCCGACAATGTCGGCTTCGACAACGGCCAGGGCGCCGGCGACGCGACGACATTGCTGCGGGGCGATGTCGACGGGAATGGACGCGTCAATTTCTTCGACTTCCAAATCATTCGCGACATCGCCGCCCAGAACGGGGCTCCTTTGAACGTGCCGGTGCCCGAGCCCACTTCCGGAGTGCTGCTGGCGATCGGGCTGTTCGCCGTGCAACATCTGCGGCGCCAAAAGTGAGGCGAGCGGCATCGCGCGGGAGAGATCGACGAAGCACACACGAAATCATCTGACGGGAGCTACTTTGATGTATCGTCTATTTTCGGTCCTGGTGATTGTCGCAACCACTATGCTGCTCGGCGGTGTTCGCGCGGCATGCGCCGACGTGATTGTCGCGGATGACTTTTTCTATAATCAGCCCACCAAGCAGCTGACCGTTGGCGGCGGTTTTACGCTGCAAGATTACGGCGGTGGTCAGAATGGACCGGCGGGCGGTTGGACGGGTCGCTGGGGATCGTCCGGCGACGGGCTTGTCACGGGTCCGGATTACGAGTTCGTCGACGATCAGTTCCAGGGTGTGATTGGCGATGGGGCTCTCCCCCTGAACGCGAACTACATCGAGCGGGGCTACGTGACTTCCGGACTGGCCGACAATCAAACGATCTACTTCGGAGTGCTTTCGCGTGTGGATCTGGATGCGGTCGTCAGCAGCCGCTTCTACATCAACGATCCGCTTAGCGAAACCTCGCAGATCGCCTTGGGCTTCAGCGAGTTTGGAGGTTTCGCGGCCGAGCTGGGCCTGACGCTGGACAGCAACGATGACGAGTTTGTCAACGACGGCGAGTTCCATCAGTTGATCGGCAAGCTGGAGATCAACGCGGAGGGTGCCAATGAGCGGCTGACGGTTTGGCTCGATCCCGTCGGCGTGGAAGCGGGGCCCTCGGTGTCCATCGAGGATGACGTGATCGCGTCGGTTAGCGAGCTGGACCTGATGCGGCTCGGGCGGACCACCGGCGGCGGGCTGGTGTATTGGGACAACGTTGCGATCGGCACCAGTTGGGATTCTGTTGCCGCAGTGGAGATCCCTCGTCTCACGCTCAACGTGAATCCGACCTCCGGCAGCGCTTTTTGAGCAACACGACATCGACCGACTTTGACGTGAACTACTACGAGATTCTGTCGGCGGGCGGATCGCTAAACGTCGATGGCTGGTCGAGCCTCGATGATCAAGCCGTCGCGGGCTGGCTCGAGAACAGTCCCTCCGCGGCACGTTTGACCGAATCGAACTTCAGCGACGCGACGCCGCTTGCCAGCGGCGCCGGGCTCAATCTCGGCACGCTGCACGCTCCGGGTGGCGCGCAAGATCTAGTGATGCGCGTCGGTACCGCCCAGGGGTTGCTTAATCTGGTCACCGTGAAGTACGAGGCGGGGGGCGTCACGGGGGACTTCAATGGCGATGGAATCCTGGATGCGACCGACATCGACCTGCTGTCGGCCGAGGTCCGGGCGGCCTCGAATAACCCCGCGTACGATTTGAACGCCGACAGTTTGGTCAACGAGACCGACCGTGAACTGTGGGTCAACGATCTCAAGCGGACCTACTTTGGCGACGCGGACCTGGATGGCGAGTTCAACAGCACGGATCTGGTGAGCGTCTTCCAGGCGGGAGAGTATGAAGATGGCATGCCCAGCAATTCGGCTTGGGCCACCGGCGATTGGAATGGAGACACCGAGTTTGATACGGCCGACTTCGTGACGGCGTTTCAGGCCGGTGGATTCGAACTGGGTCCTCGGCCCGCCGTCGCCGCGGTGCCCGAGCCGGCGGCATTCGCCCTGTTTCTCGCCGGAGCGCTGGCGATCGTCGGTCGTCGCCGGAGTCGTTGAGTCAGGCTCGAACGAAAGATCACATTTCGCAGCGGGCGGACTCGCCGTTTCAGCGAGTCGGTGAGGGCGGCAGAGCAACGATCATTCCATGTTATCGCGCGTCAAACGGCAGAGCCCCACGAATTGCTTGTCGCGAAAGAAATGGGGCGTCAAATAGCCGTTGGCACTGGCTGGAACCGTCACCGTGACCGTCACTTCGCGCGTTGCGTTGTCGACCGTCTCGGGGTCGATGTCGACGTCGACGCTGCGTACGGCGATCGTACGCAACGTGCTTTCGGCCGTTTCGCGGGCCAAGTCCGTTGACGGATTGACGGTGCTGAGACAACGAGCGGCTTCGTAGGCCGCGTTGTCGACAGAGTGGCGGATCATGTTCATCCGTGAGAACTCCACGGCAGTGAATACGAACAAAAACAGCAGCGAGACGCAGATCGCCATTTCGACGGTCACGGATCCGGGGCGAGACGAGGGACGGGAGTCGCGGCGGGATGGCATCACGGAATCTCGAGGTTTGTTTACTTGGGTCGATCGAATACTCGGGTGCTGAGGCACATCGATCCCCTGCTCCCGACGAACGCTTACTCGGTCATGAGTACCGGCAGGGTCAACGCGATTTCACGAAAGATCTGTTCGAGCGTCGCCGCGTCCGGGGCGTGGTAATGGTTGCCTCCGGCTGCGTTGGCCACCATTTCCATGGCAGCCTGATCCGCGCCGTCGCTGAACGTGATGGCGTGGACTGTAATTCCCTGGGAAGCCGCCGATTCCGCGGCGCCACTGGGATGATTTCCCAGGTTGTACTGCCCATCCGTGAGGATCACCATGGTCTTCTCGGCGAACGGACGCGCCACCGCGGGGTCGGTCAACGCTTCAATGCCTCGAAGGATGCCTGCCTCGATGTTCGTCTTTCCGTTGATCGCCACGGCGCTGTACCCGTTCATGACATCGGTGACTGCCAGGTAGTTGCCGCTCACCGGGGCGTCGATCGTGGACTCGGCAAACGTCAGGTCGCAACCTTGATAGGCGCCAGCATAGGAGGCAATCCCCAGAAACTCCAATTGAGCGGTCTCATCCAGGCCGCCAATAAACGCCTGAACCGCGTTCTGCAGCGCGCTCCAGCGACTTTCGACTGGATCGGGTGGATCGCAACCGCCTCGCCCCGCCGGTAAGGCTCCGGTCGTGAGCGAGTACTTCATCGATCCCGAGCGGTCGACGACCAGCACGATATCGCGATCCAGATTCACGGAGGTGGCGGACTGTACGGGCTGAAAGACGGATCTTCCGATCATTCTTCCGAAGAACAAAGGAACGCTGCCCGAAGGGGAATCCTCCGTGCGGCGCCCATTGACGCGCACGCTATTGGGGGGCGTTCCGCCGGGAACGAAGACGACCGGACTTCCTTCGGCGAACTCGCCGCGACCGAAAATGATGTCTTCATCCGCCAACTCCAGCGGCCGGTTGGCGACGAGATTCTTGCCGGCGACGACCTTTGCGGCGGTCCGTGCCGCGTTGATCTGCTGGGTTCGCGAGAGTGCTTCGGCGGCGGCGCGGGCCGCGGCGTCGGTCGCCGTGCGAAGCTGAGTCCGAGTCAGCTGCATGTAGGCCACGTCAATCGAAAACACGACGGTGACGATCAAGACAATCAGCATCATCGCCACCAGCACCAACATCGCGCCTCGTCGACTTCGCGGGAACTGACGGGATTTCTTCGCGGCGCGTGCCATTCAGATTACCTCTCTTGCAGGACGACACACAGGCTGTTGGACGTTCGGCGAACGCGATGGTTCGCCGCGGGAAGTTTCGGCGCGACGTCACTCCTTGACCATCGTCGCCTCGGCCTGCAGGTCGCTCCTGGCGATGCCAAAGTTTATGATTGAATTCTGGGCGATCGGCACGGCGATCCGGACGGCAATGTCCTGACCTCGCTGGACGTTGTCGAAATTGGCGGGCTCGAATTCGACGTCCGCTCCCTTGATGTGTCGCTGAGTCAAGATCTCGTGAGCGTGATCCAAGACGTCCTCCGGCACGGCACCCGGTTCGATTGCCCGGCGAATTGCCTCGTATGCGGCCACATGGAGTGACTGTTTTACGAAGATCATGGTGCACGTTTCGATCGACCCGAGCACCAAGACGACGATTGCCGGCAAGCAGACCGCAAGCTCCACGATGGCCGAGCCGCGCGGACGTCGGCGGGCTTTTCGAGGCGAGAGTATCGTCCGAGCGACCAGCGGGACGGCCCGTTCTTTTGCTGCGTTGAGGTTCATGCGTGTCGTCGGTTTCGCTCAGGAAGGCCTACAGAACTTGTGTTGGCTCGCAGTCGGGTTCTTTGACCTCGTTCGCGACCTTCGACGCGGCTTCCGCCTTCGCCAACCGGGCCGAGATGCAGGTTGATGTCGTCCGCCAGCTCTTTCCAGAAATCACTCTTGCGGAAACGCACTTGCGGGATGGTCTCTCCTTGCCCCAGCTTGTGCAGCGCGGTGCGAATCGAAAAGACCGGCCCCGCGAAGCGATGACTCAGCTTGATGGAGTCGTAGGCGAATGCGGGGAACGTGCAGACCATCACGATGAACAGGAAGCCGTACCGAGTCCACATGTTTTGTAAATGCTCGATAAACGGAGTGCCGACACCGTCCATGAACATGTGCAACATCAGCAAGCAGAGAAAACCTGCGAGCATGGCATAGGTCCAGTGGAGCAGGATCCGCGCCACGATCGCTCCCTGTACCGTCGGATCGATGAAAATTTTCTTCCGCGCGTGTCGGTGCTGAGTCGTCATTCCCACTTCCTCGATGTTCTGAATCGCCTTGAGCTGACTGATAGCGAGACAACGATGGACCGAGTCGTTTGAACCAACTTGAGTGCCATCGAAGGAATCGCGGATCGGCGGCGGACGCAACGGTTGCTTCCAGGGAGGCCCGCGGCACGATCTTCAGTAAAGGTAGTTCACCGTTTGGGGCGTGGGCTTTAGAGCGCGGCTCGCTGAATCGCTCGATTGCGTTGCCGATAGTATTTCCAGCCCGGCAGAAAGAAGCAGGCGGCGGACACAACGCCGAAAATGACGTGCGAATAGTCGGCCCAATGCGCCATCGCGATCGCCGTGAGAAACAACGCAGCGGCTTGAAGATAGAACGTGCCCGACAGAATCCCGGCCTTGATCAAAAACACCATCCCGCTGACCAGCGCCAGAATCGGCGACAGCTTCAGCGCGGGTTCCTCCATCAGGTACTCGACCGGAAACAGCATTCCGATGCAGATCATGCTGGCCGCCCAGACGTGCGCGATCTGTCGTTCCACGAAGGTGACCGGTCCCATCCGGCGTCGGAGAGCCCAGAAGACGGCCGCCCAGGCGCCCAACCCGGCCGTCCACAGCAGAAAATACTGAATCCGGTCCTCTCGACCCTGGGCCTTGTCCCGCAGATGCATCGCATTTGTCAGAAAGCAGATGACCAGTAGCGCCAAGCTATGCCACATCCAAAGCAGTCCCCAGTTTTCCAGGACTGCCGCGTGGTGGGTCTCTCGGAACAGACGAGTGACAATTTGCGAGAACCGCCCGCTGTGTGCCGACAGCGGCTCGTCGTTGAGGTAAGCCTGCAAGTCGTCGGCCAGCGCACCCGCGGTCGGGTACCTCAAGTCGGGCGGCTTCTGGAGGCACCGCAGCGCGATCATTTCGAGGTCGCGATCGACCTTGGGATTGATCTCGCGCGGCAAGGGTGGATCCTGTTCCAGAACCTGCAACACAATCTCCATCGGCGAATTGGCCTCAAAGGGCGGCCGCCCCGTGAGCAGATGGTAAAGAATCGTGCCCAGGCTGTAGACATCACTCGTGATCCCGACCTCGCCGCGATTGCCAGCGGCTTGCTCCGGAGCCATGTAGGCCGGCGTGCCCAGGACCGCGCCGGTGCGGGTTAAGCTGACCGGATCGGCCGTCTGTTTGGCCAGGCCAAAGTCCATCACATGCGGCTCACCCTGTTCATCGATCAGCACATTCGACGGTTTCAGGTCGCGATGGAGGACGCCGCGGCGATGGGCGAAATCGATCGCCCGCGCGACGCTCAACATGATCTGGGCCGCTTCGCGGGCGGGGGCCGGACCGGCGTCAAAGTGCTGCGAGATCGTCTCACCGGACACGTACTTCATGCTGAAAAACGGATGCCCATCATGCTCGCCCACTTCGTAAACTGGAACGATATTCGGATGGTCCAGCCGCGCTGCTGCCTCGGCTTCCGCGCGAAAACGCGCCTGATCGGCCACCGATGCCCATTGCCCGCGCAGCAGCATTTTGAGCGCGACGATGCGCCCCAAGCTCAATTGCCGAGCCAGATAAACGACCCCCATTCCGCCTCGACCCAACTCATCCACCAGCTCGTAATCGCCGAAACGGTAGGGAAGTTCCAAGGGCGGCCGCACGCGCGCTTCGGGCGGTGCGGCACTGGCCGAACGCGACTCGGTCCCCACCGCGTTGGCCAGCATGACGGCCCCCCACAGCTCGCGCAGCTCCTGGCCGAGCGGTCCGAGCGCGCTGGCCTCTTGCTCAATATCGACCGGCTCGCCCTGCCGCGCGCGGGCGGACAATTCGTCCAGCAGTTTGGCTAAACGAGCGTCCTCGGAGGAGGACAGCTCGGCCTCGAGTGGAACCGAAAGTTTCTTGGGTGGAGACATGACGCCTGATTGTCCCGCGATTCAGCATTCGCCAAACGTTAGGCCAGATCACTTTCGCTGGAAGGCTCGGACAACAGCTTGCGCAGCTTGCGGATCGCGCGCAAGTACCGCATGCTGGCGGCCGGTTCGGTCAAGCCGAGGGTGCGTGCGACATCCTGGTTGGAAAGCTGTTCGAAGTGCCGCATCACGACGATCTCCTGATCGTTTTCTTCCATCGTCTCCAACGCGGCCTGGAAGCGTCGTTGCAGCTCGTGCATCGTCGCCGCTGCCGCCGGCGTCAGCTCGGGATCGCACAGCTGCGCGGCCAATTCGATGGTCGAGCGGTCCAAGGCGGCGGGCGCGACCATCGCCTGCTCCCGATCGACGCTCCGCTTGAAACTCGCCCGATGTCGACGATGTGCGTCGATGATCCGATCCCGCGCCATTTGTCGCAGCCACAAGTGGAAGGGCATCACCGGATCTTCCAGGTAGGTCTGCAACCGCCGATTGGCCTCGATCATCACCTCCTGCACGATATCGCTTGCGTCAATCCGCTGTTGAATCCGTCGATCCAGCCTCAGTTCGACCATGCGTCTTAAGGCATTGCGGTGGCGGTCCAGCAGTTGCCCGGCTGCACTGGCATTCCCAGCTTTCGCATCGTTGATCAGTTCCTGAGTTTGCTCGCTCTGCGGCCAAGTCATGCCGTGCCCAGTGTAATTACGTGTCCGTGGCGGCCCCGAACTTCCATTATTCACTATTTCGCCACGCGCCAGCAAGGACGAGCCCGCGAAATCGGCCGATCCGAGCCGTGATTTGGGGGGTGGATTCGGGTTGCGTCAATCGACCCGCTTCTGGTACCGTCCCGCGACCGTACCCATCGACAGCCGTTTGTCGGTGGAACGTTCTGCCCCGAATGAGGATGGTGGTCATGGGCGCTCAGCTGGCTTCGATACGATGGATCATGCCCCTGGTCCTCGGAATGATGGCGGGATCGCCTTGTTTGGCTTGGCAAGCATCGGAGACTGTCCCGACTTGGATCTGGGCCCCTCAGCACCAAGCGGGTCATGTGCCCCAGACCAGCTGCTTCTTTCGCAAGATCATCAATCTGCCCCCATTCCGTTCGGCCAGCTTGGCGATTGCCGCGGACGATCAGTTCGAGCTGCACGTCAACGGCCGGCTGGCGGGCCAAGGCAACGCGGAGCAAGGCATCGTCACGCTGGACCTTTCGCGGCGACTCCGGCCCGGCGACAACACGCTGGCACTGAAGGTCACCAACCGGGAGGGCGCGACGGCCGGACTTGCCGCACGGTTAGTGGTCCAGGACGCGCAAGACAAAACCCTGACGTTCGTGACCGATCCGACCTGGAAGTCGTCGCTGACGGCTTCGATTTTCTGGACGCGTGCCTCGTACCTCGACACACGCTGGACAGCCGCCAAACCGCTCGGGCCCTACGCCGATTTTGTGGCTCGGCAGCTGGCGACCGTCGCTCCGAAATCGCAGGACTCGGCCGCGGAGTCCGTGCCCCAGCCCACGCCGGCGACAGAAGTTCCGACTCCGGCCGCGGCACCCCCGATCGGGGCGACGGGTTCGAAGCCACTGACGCGACAGCCGGAATCAGGCGCCCAGCTGGAGGTTCCCCGCGAGTTCGAGCTGCAACAAGTCGCCGGTCATGCGGACACGGGCTCGCTAACCGCGATGACCTTCAACGAATTCGGCCAATTGATTGCGGTGCGCGAAGACGGGCAGCTGTGGATCCTGGTCGATCAGGATCAGGATGGTTCGCTGGACCGGTTGCGGAATTACGGGCACCTGATGAAGACTTGTCAGGGCCTGCTGTCGCTGAATGGCAGCCTCTATGTGACCGGCCTGGGCGACCAGGGCCTGGGGTTGTATCGGCTGAGCGATACGAATCAGGATGGTCAACTGGATCAGTCGACGCGTGTGCTCGCGTTCGACGGCGAGAACATCGAGCATGGTCCGCACGGAATTACGCTTGGCCCCGACGGGATGCTGTATGTGATGGTGGGCAACCATAGCCCCTTGGCGACGAGCTACGCGACGACCAGCGCCTATCGCTATCCGTACGAGGGCGATCTGCTGGAGCCGCGCTATCTGGACCCGGGCGGGCATGCCACGGGCGTCAAGGCACCGGGGGGATACGTCCTGCGGCTTGATCCGGACGGGACACGCGTTGAAATCCACGCCGGCGGTTTTCGCAATGCCTACGATCTGGCCTTCAACCAGCGCGGTGCCTTGTTTACGCATGACTCGGATATGGAGTCCGATCGCGGCACGACGTGGTATCGACCGACCCGCGTCTACCACGTCATCGACGGCGCCGAGTTTGGCTGGCGAAGCGGCTGGGCGAAGTGGCCAGAATACTATCTGGATTGCTTGCCGGGCATCGCCGATACAGGCCGCGGATCACCGACGGGCATGGTGGTCTATGACCACGAGATGTTTCCCGCGATGTATCGCAATGCGTTGTTTTCCTGCGACTGGTCCGAAGGGCGGATCTGGGTGATTCCGTGTCGCGAAGAGGGCGCCAGTTACGAGGCGAACCCCAAGGAGTTCGTCAAGGGCCAGCCGCTGAACGTGACGGACATCGACGTCGGACCAGATGGTGCGCTCTACTTCGTCACCGGCGGACGTGCCACCGCGGGGAATGTGTATCGCGTCATTTGGAAAGGCTATGTGCCTCGCCCGCCGCGGGCCGATCGCTCCGGGATCGACCTGGTCTTGCAACAACCGCAGCTCAATAGCAGCTGGGGACGTCAGCAGATTGCGGTCCAGAAGCAACAGCTGGTCGCCGAATGGGATACGCAGCTACCGGCCGCAGCGGCCGACGTGAATCGATCGGACGCCGAGCGGATCCAGGCGCTGCAGATCATGCAGTGGGTCGGACCATCGCCCTCCCGACAACTCCTGACTCAACTGACGGGCGATCGTCGGGTCGCCGTGCGTCGAAAAGCGACCTATCTGCTCGGACTGAAGCCTCAGCCGAAGGTGGACGAGCAATTGACACACTTGCTAAGCGATGCGGATCCAGTCGTCCGGCGCCGCGCGTGCGAAGGGCTGGTCCGACAGGGCCAAGCGGTCGAGTTGGCGAAGTTCCGCAAACACCTTGCCTCGTCCGATCGGTTCGAGGCCTGGGCAGCTCGGCGGATCCTGGAAACCGTTCCGCAGGCGTCCTGGCAGTCCGAGGTGCTCACCACGGACAATCAGCGGATTTTTTTGGTCGGTGCCACCGCTCTGATGCTGGCGGCCCCCGAAACCGCGAACGCCCAGGCCGTTTTGACGCGGTCCCTGCAGCTGATGGATGGGTTTGTGACCGACGACAATTTCGTGGATCTGCTCCGCGTCCAACAGCTCGCGCTGCTGAGGTCCAAGCTGCCGGCCAACACACTGCAGCCCTTAGGTCAGCGGTTGGCCGACGAGTATCCGTCCAGCAGCGCGAGGATCAACCGCGAGTTGATCCGGCTGTTGGTTCGGTTGCAGGTCGACTCGATCACGGACCGCTATGTCGCGGAGCTTGCCAAGGACTGGCCTGCGCCGGAAAAGATCCATTTGGCGATGCACTTGACGTACCTCAACGCCGGTTGGTCGACTGCCCAGAAACTCGCCGTTTTCCAGCATTTGGCATCACCCCCGGGCGCGGGCAACAGCATCCCGGGCTACTTGCAGAACGCCGCATTCCAGCTCGGGCAACAACTCAAGGGCGAGGAATTGACCACCGCGTTGTCCGTGGGGCATGAGAATCCCGGCGCGGCACTGGCCGCCTTGCTGCGTTTGCCGGATCAACTGAGCAGCGTCCAACTCGAGCGAATTCAGCGCTTGGACGAGCAGCTCGCGACCGAACAACTCGGTGCGGCCGATGAAGAGATGGAGCGCCGGCTGAAGGTGGTGATCATCGCGATTCTCGCGCGGGACGGCCGCGCCCCGGCAACGGACTACCTGCGAACCATTTACGACCGCGATCCCACGCGTCGCGTCGAGGCCGCCTTGGGTCTGGCCGAAACCTCCGATGAAAAGAATTGGCCGTTCCTGGTTCGCAGCCTGCCGATCCTTGATCCGGCCGACGCCAAAACGATGCTGACAAAGCTCCAGCAGATGCGCCGCGGGCCCGAAGACGCCGAATCCTACCGGCAGGTGATCCTGACGGCCGAACGGCTGGGCAACGACGGCGCCGACGAGGCGATCGCGTTGCTGGAGCGATGGCAGGGATACGCCGCGACCTCCAAGTCCGTCGAGTGGGAATCCGCTCTCGTTGCCTGGAAACAATGGTTCCAACAGAAATTCCCCGACGAGAACGTCCCCGAACTGATCGTCTCCTCCTCGGGCGGCAAGTGGGATGAACAGGCTTTGTTAAAGCATCTGACACGTGCCGAACAAGAATCGAAAGGATCGGCAGAGCGAGGACGCGCGGTATTCGCGAAGGCCCAATGTGCCAGCTGCCACCGTCTGGGAAGTCAGGGTGAGTCGATGGGACCCGACCTGACCGGACTCGGCAAACGCTTCCTGAAACGCGAAATCCTGGATTCGCTCCTCTATCCGTCGAAGGTGATCTCAGACCAATACGCCGCCAAAGTCGTCTCGACCAATAGCGGGATGACCTACGTGGGAATCGTTGCCCTGGGGCCAGGCGAAGAGCTGACGGTCCTGGAATCGACGGGCAAAAAGATTCGGATTCCGAATGCCGAAATCGACGAAATCCAACCGGCCCGCACCTCCGCCATGCCGGAAGGACTGCTGAACGAACTGTCGCTGGAAGAAATCACCGACCTGTTCGCGTACCTGCTGTCCCATCCGGACCGACTGACCAAGGCCGAGTCCTCGGCCGACTTGTCGCGCTGAGCGGATGACGAGCGGGTTGCCGATTGGTACGATACTCCCACAGTCCAAACAGGGTGGGAGAAAATCGTCCGTTCAGGTAGTCGGCATCATGAAGATCAACTGGCGGTGGGTTGTTGTCGGAATCGTCTTGGGATGCTGCCTCGCCCCGTCCCGCGCCCTCGCCCAGGAACTGGACCTGGTCGGCGTCACGGTGACCCCGCACGCTCAGTCCCCCAATCTCCGCTATCGACGAGCTCCGGAATCGTCGCTTGGGGCGCGCGTTGAGCTCTTTTTCGAGAATCGGTCGGCGACACCGGTGAAGCTGGCTGCGGCCACGGCGCCCCGATTCGACGACAAGGCGGCTGCCGAGCTGCTCGCCGATAAGGCCTGGACTTGGCACGACTCGCCCGCCGTCTGGTCCGAGCAAGACGTCACACTGGCCCCCCATGAATTGACCGTGTTTCGATTCAATGGCAAGGATGCAACCTGGGGCGTCGGCACGACGCATGCCGTCACCTGCCAAGCCGCGGCTCCCCAGTCGTTCGAATTGGCGGAGCCCGAGGCGTGGTTATCGGCGGTCACGTTTCTGGGTCGCGACGCGACGGCGCCGTCCGTCCAGCCCGATCGAATCGTCGTGCATGTTTCCAACGCGAGCGATCTGCCGCTGACGATCCAGTCTTGTCGCCTGTGGTTGCCGAGCCAGCCCGGAAAAATTCACGCGTTTCGCCCGCAAGCCGAACTGTCGTCGCTCGACCGATTTCCGATCGACGGCGTCGTGGCGCCTCACGATCGCGGCGGCTTCGTGGCGGACTGCGGCCCGCTGCCGCTGACCTATGGCGTCGTGGAAGTCCGCATCGGCCGACCGGGTCAGGCCGATCGATCGCTTTGGGCACAGCTGCGAATCAAACGAGAGGTGCTCGATATCAGCGGCGGTTGGGTGGCCTCGGACGTCAATGGCCGAAACAGCTTGACGATCGAGTCGTATCTCAAAACGATTGGCGGAATGCACATCAATACGGGGCATTTCGATCGTGTACCCGGCTATACCGACAACGACGAACTCTACGCCCGATTCCCGCTAAAACTTTTCAATCGCCTTCAGCCCGTGAAGGAATTCGATACGGACCAGCAGTTGCCGCGGATTCATGCGGTGGAGTTCCTGGGTGAGCCCCAATACGGCGGCGGTCGGCCCGTTCCTCCGCAGGAGGTTTGGCAAGCTTTGGCGCCCTACCAAGCCACGCGTCTGCCGACGACGGTGACGCACAGTGAAGAGCGGACCTGGCGTTACTATGCCGGTCTGTCCGATTACCCGCACTACGATGCCTACCGCGTCACGGCGCCCGCCGCCGATTCGTTCGGGCTGTACGATCGTTGGGGCGGTCAGCGATTGCGCTGGGGAGCCCCGCTGGAGACGATCACCGACCTGACGGCCAGTCTGCGGGAATTGAATCGCCCCGCGCCGATCGCTTATTGGTCGCAAGGTGCACACGACGGATGGGGTGGATCAAGAGGGCTGCGACGGGGTTCACCGACACCCGATGAATTGCGCGCCCAGGCGTTTCATGCGATCTCCCAACGCATTACATCGCTGTATTGGTTTAACCTGAGCTACAAGTCGCTGCTGAAGTTTCCGGACTTGATCGAACCCATCACGCGCGTCAATCGTGAGCTGCGGATCATCGAGCCACTGCTGTTGGCCGGCGATGTCTACGCCTATCGCCGCGAGACGAACGAGGGCCAGCCGGATTGGGACCTGAGCGTAGTCGCCGGCCCGGATGCCGCACTTTGCGTCGCGAATGACTTGAGCTACGTACCGGATTCCGAGACACGCGTCTTTCAGTTTCGAGAACGAGCGGACGCGGAGCTGCGCTTCGCTCTCCCCCGCTGGCTCGCCGACCCGCAGGTGGTCTTTCGCGTCGACGCCGACGGAACGCATGACGTGGAGTACCAGATCGACAGCGGCGTGCTGACCGTGAAGGACAAGGTGCAGGTGGCCGGAGTCTATGTGGTCGCGAACGACCCGGCGTGGCGGACGCGGATGGACGCCGTCCAAAACGCACTGATCGATCACGAAAAGCAGCTGGGATTCCAGCCAGGTTCAGACGCCGAGGCGCTGGATCGCCTCAAGGCCTTCCTGACCGCGGGGCAAGAGTAACATCATAGAAGCCCTCCGGGCGTTGGGGCGATCGGGCCTGGGTACGCTGCCCTGATGCGACCCGCTCGCCCGGCAAGGCAACCATGCACCACCGAAAGGTTGCGCTCGACGCTCATGGCCAAAGCACTCAAGTACTGGCTCTTCAAGACCGAGCCGGGTGACTACTCGATCCAGGATCTGGCGGCCGAGACACAGCAATCGACTTGCTGGGATGGTGTGCGCAACTATCAAGCTCGGAATTTCCTGCGGGATGAGATCCAGGTCGGGAACCGCGTTTTGCTGTACCACTCGAATTCCGATCCGAGCGCGATTGTGGGCGTTGCCCGAGTCATCCGAGCTGGCTATCCGGACCCCACTGCCTGGGACGCCAACGACAAGCACCACGACCCCAAGGCGACGCAGGAGAATCCTCGCTGGTACATGGTGGATATCCAGCTCGAGCAGACGTTCGCGGCGCCGCTTTCCTTGGCCGAGCTCCGCGACGTGCGCTCGCTGCAAGGGATGGAACTCCTGCGGAAGGGATCGCGGCTCTCGATCCAACCGGTCCGCAAGTCGGAATTTCAGACGATCTTGAAGCTGGCCGGTCGCGGGAAGACCAGTTGACGTCAGGTCGGGTTGGGAAAAGGGGTCAGGTCTCAAAAGTGCGAAGCACCCGAAGGGCCGTTCCGGCTTTTGGGACCTGACCCCTTTTCCCAACCTGGGACCTGATCCCTTTTCCCAACCCAGGATTGATCTTCCACGACGATCGTGGAGTCTGGCCAATCCTTCTGGTCGGCGACTTGCTGCCAGAAGCGGCGATAGAGCAGGCGCACGCGAAACGTGTTTGCGTTGGCCGGAAACTGGAATTCGAACACTTGTGTCGCGTCGGGTTCCAGGCGCGTGTCGACGAGCTCGCCGCCCGCCTGCCAGAACGGCACGGGACTTTCTCCACCGGGTCCGATCAAGCGTTTGGCCAACAACACGCCGTCCTTGCCGGCCAGGTCACCGGCGGCGGCGGGCAGCGGAGTTCCGGTCCGGGCGGCGAGCGGCTGGCCGGTCTCGTCCTGGGCCTCGACCACCAAAATCAAGTGACGATCGATGAACCCGGTGGGCACACGGTGTCCGACGTGGTGCGTTTTCAATGTGACGACGAGGTTGACGTGATCCGGCTGAGTGTGACACTGCGATGTCACTTCCAGGCAGCCGCGCAGCATGGCGGCACGGCCTCCCGGCAAGAGGTCGTGACTCGCCAGGCTGAGCGGGTCGCGCGTGATTCCCCCCGCGTCGGGGGCGATGTTGACCAGCTGGCCGTCAGGTTTCATATGGCAAGCTTGGCACTGTTTGCCCTCCCTTGCGGCGGGGCTGGCGAGCCATTCGCGGTAGGTGGTGTAGACCGGTACGCCGAACACAATTCCTTCGTGGCACGCGGCACAGAACAGACTTCGCGACTGCAAGGGCAACCAGCTGTCGTCTCCTCGATCCACATCCGGCAAGGGGCCGAAGAAAAGCTGTCCCTCGCTGGGGCGCAGGAGAGCCATCGCGAATCGGCCGTGGGTCAGTCCGAGCGAATCGGCATGGACGGCTTGGACTTTGTGGCAAAAGTCACAGTGCACGCCGTGCTCGGGCAGACCGTCGATGGACCGAATGTCCGCCACGCCCAATTGGTCCAGGCCGGCCGCGGGTGCGTGGCACGAGGCGCAGATGCCCGCGCCGTCGGGATACTCGTCCAGCAGGCTCCAGCCAGCTTGGGCCGTGCCCTCCCAGTTCGAGCCATCGTAGACGTTCAAAAAGTGGCGTCCCTGGGCCGCTCGAGCATGCCCGCCGGCTTGCCATTGGCGGTAGATTTCGGCGTGGCAATTCGCGCAATTGTGCGACGCCGCCTCGTCAGGCCCCGGCTCGACCCAGTCGTAATCCGGGTCGTCTTCGGGCGGCAGCGGCGTCAAGTGGATCTCGATCGAATCGCGATCCGCCTTCGCTCCCGCGATCAAGTACCCCGGCTTGGCGGCGGTGACCGTCAACTCGGCGCGGGGTGCCGCGAGCATGACCTCGAGCTGAAACCTGCCCTCCCGATCGGTCCAGACCGAGTCTCGACGGCCCTTGATTTGCACTCGGGCCCGCTCCACGGGGCGATCTCCCGAGACGACACGACCGACGAGCTGCATCGCGGCCGGCTCGTTCTTGCCCCGGCTCGACTCGGTCGGCTTGCGCTGGCAGCCCAGCCCTTGCGTCAAGACGACGGCGAGGACGACGACCCGCGCCAGGCGACCTGGCCCGCTTCGGTGAATCAGGCATGTCCCCGTCACGGCAACCTCGCGAACGTGAAGGACAGCCCCATCCAGATGAAGGTGCAGACGATGCCGCATCGATCCAGCCAACTCCGCGGCGGTGCTCGGCCGCGGTCCCGCAGAGTGAGCCAGACCAGCAGACTCCCGCCGGCCACCAATCGCAGCCCAGCCACGACGTGCCACCCCGCGTGAAACTTGGGGGCATCAACGCCATGCCGGATCACGAGCAGCAAAGTCGCCAGGCGGAGGATCTCGATCAACGTCAAGACCACGAACAGCCACTTCCAGCCGGCGTCAAGTCGACGGCTAAGCGTGGGCCCGACGAGGGCCAGACAGATCGCCGACTCCATCAATGCCGGCGCCGAAAAGGGATTGCCCCGCGGCAACAAGGCGACGAGCCATTCGCTGGCGGTGATGATGCCCAGCGAGCACAGCAGCCACACACCCGGCTCGATCGCGACTTGGGGGCCGGAAATCAGGGCCTGGATGACCACCACCGCGCCAGTCCAGCAACACCCGTGAAAAATTGCCAGGCCGCACAGCAGCGTGAATTGCCAGGGAGTCGTGGGGACGTGCAACAACTGGCGACGAGAGAGCGTGAAGTAGATCGCACAACCTGTCATGCCCACCATCAATTGCCAGAGTGTCAGCCGTGCTTTCGAGGCGAAGGGCATCGTCAGTTGTGGTTGGTCCCTGGCCAAAATACTTCAGTGTTGCACGCGCGGGAATGTTGCCCACGCGGGAATAAAGTAATGAAGCACGCACCATCGTGGCGAGCCAACCTGCAGCGGCGCGCACACGGCAGCCGCGCCGCAAAGTTCAACGGGTTGCCGCGTAGAGCTCGGCGTATTCCAGGACCCAGACGTCGATCAGGTGCAGGAAGGTCTCGGCGTCCACCTCGTTGATCAGCTCGAAATGCGTCCGATTGAACACTTCTCGGTTGCGGATGGTGCCCTTGGCCGCCAATTCGACGACCTGCAGCGAGGAATAGGGACGGATGGTCATTTCCAACCGGCTGTAAAAATTTGCGCGGCGGCCGGTCGGGCCGGCATCCACGTCATCCCGGCTGCAGGCCACGCCCCAGCCCCGATCGCCGAACATGGTCTCGCACTGGAAGCCCGGAAAATGGTGCGGGACCTGCCCCACGCACTGTTCAATATGTTCTGAAAACTGCAGCCGGTACTGAGTGTGAAGTTGCCGAAGTTCTTCCTCCGACAGCTGCTCCGCCCGTTCGGCAGCCTCGCGATCGGCGCCGCGCAGCTGACCCCGTTCGATCGCTTTGGCCAACCGTTTGTCAAAATCCGTCATGAAGTCACTCCGGCACGTCAGATGAGTCACTCGCCGGCCCTTCGTGGCCCGCCCGAAGCTCGGGGGCGGAAGGGGGCGGGTTGGTCGGCGGCCGATTCCGCCGCACGAGGATGACACTTCGATCTTCGCAGCGAGATCGGCGTCCCGCTAAATCGATCCGCGTCCCGCTAAGTGCAGTGTGGCCGTTTTCTCGTTTTCCGACAATCCCGCCCGGGTTCAGTTCTTGATGCACTCGAGTGCTTTGTCACAGCTTGATTTTAGGGTGCCTGGGGTCGAACGAAGTGAGCCCCCAGACCGCAATTTTCCGGGGGCTCACTTCGTTCGACCCCGGCCACCCAACCGCCCGGGTTCAGTTCTTGATGCACTCGAGGGCCACCTTTCGCGGTGCGCGGACCCGTTCGATGCCGGCAAACTCGAGCCGCGGAACGTTGACACGGAAAGTTCGGCAAGAGTACTCTGAAAGGTAGCGGAGTGCCTCCGGATTTACGGATGGCGCGGCCCGCCTCATCTTGGAACAGTCAACAGCGACCCTCGGCTGCCGCACGGCGGTGAGAGCCGCGTCGCCGAAGAGATCATCTGAGCATCGCGGCCCTGCGCCGCATCAAGTTGGAGCAAGACGTGGATTGCAGGAAACGATCGATAGGACGATTGATAGGACGATTGACAGGACGATTGATCTGCGGCGGTGTTTTCGCGCTCGGAATCGGGGCGTTGACCATGTCCTCGGTGCTGGCCCAGGAACAGTACAAAGAAATTAACGCCCTCCTGAACCCCCAGCAGGTCCGGGCGCTTCGCAGCGAAGTCAACGGGATCCTGCGGCAGCGCTCCGGTGGCAGTTTTAGCTCGGAGCAGCAAAAGACGCTGCAGAACTACTACGTCCGTCACGTCATCGCGGGGATGACTCGCCAAGAGGCGATGAACGATCCTCAGCGGTTTCCGCTCTGGCGCAAATACGTCGTCAACGATCTGTTCGTGCTGGGCGAAACTCCCGAGAAACATGACTGGTTGCGAAACCTGATCTATCGCTACGCGGGGCTGGTGGCGCAGGACAAGCTCTATCGTCCGCCGAGCCGTTACAACGCGGTCTTGATGCTGGGTGAATTGAACGAGCGTGAGATGGGACGTCAGGGAGGCGATATTTCGCCCGCCGTGCCGCTCGCGGCGGCTCGTAAACTGTTGCTGAAAATTCTGAGCGACCCGCAAGAGTCCGAGTCGATGCAGGTGGGTGCCATGATCGGACTGGGACGACATGCCAAGCTGCTGGCCGCCGCTGGGCAGGTCGATCCGGAATTGAAACAGACGCTGGAGGGGCTCTTGCAGCAGCCGGATCCCAGCAGCGGTCGCTCGCTCGACGCACACCAATGGATGCAACGCATCGCCGTCGAAGCGGTCGGCGATATCGGACAACCCGCGTCGGCAAAATTGCTGGAGCCGTTCGTCAGCAACAGCTCGCTCCCGATGTCGCTCCGCTGTGCCGCCGCAGAATCACTCGGACGGCTGGATTATCGCACGGCCGAAGGACTCGACCAAATCGCGCTGACCAAAGGGCTGGGGACGCTGGCACTGACGGCGCTCCGCGAGCAAATCACCGGGTTGCAGCGGCACATGGCCGAGAATCCAACAACGGGCTCGGAGAGTTTCATTCGCCGGAGCCCGGACGAGAAGGCGCCGGAAGACCCGTTTGTGCATCAGGTCCGTCGCCAACTCCTGTATCAGCTGGGTTGTATCCAGCAAGGGCTGAGTGGCCTGCAGCGGGCCAATGCGGACGCCGCCGCCAAGCAGGCGATGACGTCGCTGCAGTCAGAGATCAGTGCGATCCTGAAGCAGCTCGACAGCGACGAAATGCAGCCCAAGGAACTCTTCGACAAGATCGGTCCTCCCGCGATGCGGCTCGAGTCGGCCGTCAAGAACGTGTAGCGGCTCATTCTGCCGCGACAATCCGGCCTTCCGTTCCGCTGGCCCCCTCATCCGCTGGCCCCCTCATCCGGCCTTCGGCCACCTTCTCCCGCGTTGGGGAGAAGGGACATGATGCGGTCACCATGATGCGGTCACCATGATGCGGTCACCATGATGCGTCACCTCTCCCGAGGCCGGGAGAGGTCGCTCCGGGCCCGCTGGCGGGGCCGGAGCGGGTGAGGGTTGCGGGTTGCGGGTGAGGGTTGCGGGTTGCGGGTTGCGGGTTGCGGGACGGGGTCGCGGGTTGCGGATGATCCGCGTAGCCGCGCACTAGCCGCGGGCAAAGGCGATCTGTGGGCGAGCTGCCCATTGGCAGGCCGCGGCATAACCGCCGAACAGCAGCGCCGCGAAGCAGAGATCGCCGGTCACGGTGTAGCGGAAAAATGGCAAGGCGTTCAGATAGCATTGTCCCAGTCCGCCCAGCGACGGCTCGTACCAGGGCGTGCCGGCCCAGGTCACGAAATTGCTAACCAGGAAGAACAGCACTGAGCCCGCGAGAGTGCAGCCGAACAGTCCCGCAAACGCCCGCACTCCCCAGGGGCCTGATCCTTCCATCGAGAAATGTCGCCGCAACACGTCACGCAGCAAAACAGGCAGTACCAGCAAGCCATACACGGTCAGCATCAAGACCGGCTCATAGCCGCCGAAGAAATAGTCCGTGATCATCAACACGCTCAGCGGCGCGAGGGCGGCCATCCAGCGAGTGTCGAAGTAATATCCCGCGAACAGCGCAAGGGCTGCGACCGGCGCGAAATTCGGGATGTCTTGAAAATAAAATCGCAACCCCACGCTGATGGCCACCAGACCGGCCAGCACTAACAGTTGCTCGATGGTCGTTCGCTTCACGTCTTCCGCTCCTTGTCGTGCCGAGATGATCGTTGTGCCGCTGATTCTAAATCACGGGCGACGATTCGGGAACACCGCCCACTCGCCCGGTGCTTCAGTTTCTGCCGCCTGTGGGCATCCCCCGCGGTTTCAACGTCCCAGCGGGGCAAGGGAACGTCAGCGATACGTCTCAAACCGCCACAGGATCGTGTCGCCTGCTTTCACCGACTGAATCCCGGCACTTCGCTCACCGATTTCGTCATTGAGCCGAAAGATCCAGTTGAGGCCGTCGCCCTGATTCTTCACGTCGTCGATTTGTGTCACCATCAGGGTGGCACCCTTGCCCCGGTGCGCGACCGTAATCCCGCGAGGATGCTTGGCGGCAGCCTGCATCGCGTCCCAGACCGTCATTCCCGCGCGCAGGGCAGCCGATGAAAGTGCTTTTGGACCCCGTCTCCGTAGTCAATTACCAACCGGACCCACTCGACCGGCGCCTCGGCACCAGTCGGGGGTTCCATCGCACCAAGGATGGCCGGGCGACCGATGCCAGAGGCCAGCAGCATCAGCAAGAGCCATGACGCGAACCTGCCAGGAGCCGGTCTGCACGCTCTGAGCTCCACGAAGCGTCGGTTCCGAGCGAATGAGATTGAGTCAGCGAGAACCTGCATGAGAATCTGTATCCTTTCCGCAATTGAGCCACACCTGGCGAGGGCCAAGGCCGATTCGGGCCATTCCAGCTGGACACCCAAATGTTAATCTGTACATCTTGAGACGACTCGGCAATTTCTTGACCCGCCCGATTTGCTTCATACGATTCAACTAGTTTGCTCTTCTTACCAGATATCAAAGATACTGACGGGGCGATTTCAAATCCCCCGAGAGTAGGTTTACTTGTCTTCGAGACGGACGAAGCGTGCCAGGCGGGCGCGGTTGTGGTCAAAGCCCGGCTGAGCAGCCGGTCCGGCGCGGACGCCGACTCAACGTCTCTTTCCAGCGGAACCATCACAGGCGAGATATGGCCAACGAATCGACGCTGACACGATCGTTTCCCGAACCCGACATTGCGGTCTTGACGTTCGACCTGCCCGGCAAAGGAGCAAATGTACTCTCGCAACCGGTGCTGGACGAGCTGGCGGAGAGGCTGGACGAGATCCAGGACCGCACGGACCTCGCGGGATTGATCCTCACGTCGGCCAAGCCCGGGATCTTCATCGCCGGGGCGGATTTACGTGAGTTTGTGGCGTCGTTGCAGATTCCGGCTGAGCAGACGGTGGCGCTCTGTCGTCGAGGTCAGACCCTGTTTCAGCGCTTGTCGCAATTGCCCTTGGTGACGGTGGCCGCGATCGATGGGTTATGTCTCGGTGGCGGTGCGGAACTTGCGAGCTGGTGCGACCGGCGGATCGTGACGCGGAGTGACCGCACCGAGATTGGTTTTCCGGAGGTCAAGCTGGGTTTGTTTCCGGGGTGGGGCGGATCGGCGCGAACACCCCGCATGATCGGGCTCGCCAACGCGGTCGAGATGGTCACGGGCGGCGAGTCGATTGGGGCGACGGAGGCCTACCGGTTGGGTTGGGCAAGCGACCTGGTGCCAGCGGACGATTTGCAGTCCGCGGCAATTCGGCTGATTCGCGCCGAGCAATCCACGGGCGAGTATCTGGAGGACCGACGTCGCTGGAGCGGTCCGGTCGAGATCAGCGAGACGGAGCTGGGATTCTTGGGCGCGACGGCCTCGGCGATGATTCAGCAGCAAACCAAGGGACACTATCCGGCTCCGATGGCGGCCCTGGAGGTGATGCTGGGTGCGGCGTCAACCGACATCGATACGGCTTGTCAAATGGAGGCCGAGGGGATGTCGCAGTTGTTTGGGACGCCGACCAACGCGGCCTTGTTGAACGTCTTCTTTCTGACCGACCGCAACAAGAAAGACAAAGGGATCGCGACGGCGACACTGGATCCGGCCAAGATCGGCGCGGCGGCGGTAATCGGGGCCGGGATCATGGGGGCGGGGATTGCGGCGGCCAATGTGAAACGCGGTGTGCCGGTCTCGCTGACCGACGCCAACCATGGCGCGTTGGCCCACGCGGTCACTCAGATTATGGACGAGGTGGCTTTTAACAGAAAGACCCGTCAATTGGATGTGAACCGTGTGATCGAGTTAGCGCCGCTGCTCAACGCGACAGAATCGGATGTCGAACTGGCGATGGCCGACTTGGTGATCGAGGCAGTGGTCGAAAATGCCGACGTGAAACGGCAGATTTACGGTCGTTTGGAGCCGAAGCTCAAGCCAACGGCGATTTTGGCATCCAACACGTCGACGATTCCGATCACGCAACTGGCCGCCAAGTTGGAGCATCCCGAGCGATTTTGCGGGATTCATTTCTTCAATCCGGTCCGCAAGATGAAGTTAGTGGAGGTCATCCGGGGCGAGAAGACCAGCGACGCGACGGTGGCGACCGCCGTGGCCTATGCCAAACGGCTGGGCAAGTCTCCGATTGTCGTCAACGACGGGCCGGGATTCCTGGTCAACCGGTTGCTGTTTCCGTACATGAACGAGGCGCTGGCGTTGTTGGCCGAGGGAGCCGCGATCGGATTGATCGAGTCGGTCGCCAAGCGGTTCGGGATGCCGATGGGCCCGATCACGCTGTACGACATGGTGGGTCTGGACACGGCATTCTACGCAGGACGAACGATGTGGGAGGCGTACCCCGATCGCATTGCCGCGTCTCCCATCCTGCCGGCCTTGGTCAAGGCGGGGCGCCTGGGTCAGAAGTCGGGGCGAGGATTTTTCACCTATCAGCACAAGAAGCACAAGCCGCTGGAGGATCCCGAGTTGGCCAAGTTGATCGCGCCGTACTTGAAGCCAGCGGGCCACACGTTCGAGCGGGCGGAGGTCGAAGCGAGGTTGTTCTTGCCGATCTTACTGGAGTCCACGCGGGTGTTAGAGGAGCGGATCGTGCGCAATGTACGTGACATCGACTTGGGCCTCATTTTCGGACTCGGTTTTCCGCCCTTCAAGGGAGGTCTGTTGTTTTGGGCCGACACGTTGGGTGCCGCGAAGATCCTGGAGTTGCTCAAGCCGTTTGAGCATCTGGGAGCTCGCATGAAGCCGACGGCGCTGTTGGAGAAGATGGCAGCCGACGGCCTTAAATTCTACGATTTGGACCAAGTGTAACGTGGCCTCCGTGCCAGCCGTTCGTGCCTTTCAGGCAAAGACCGGTCGTGAGTTTGGCGGGCGTTTGCAGGCAACCTGCGAACGGGCCATGACCTTCAGGAGAGATGAAGCATGAATCGAGCCGTCGTCGTTGATTGCGTCCGGACTCCGATCGGACGGGCCCACGCCCAACGCGGCTATTTTCGCGATGTCCGCAGCGATGATCTGGCCGTGGCGTGCGTCGAGGCGTTGTTGCAGCGGACCGAGATCGATCCGGCCGCCATCGAGGACGTGGTGCTGGGATGCACGCAACAAACGGGGGAGCAAGGCCTGAACGTTGCACGCTGCGTGGCCTTGATCGCAGGCGTCCCCGCTTCGTCCGGGGCCGCGAGCGTCAATCGGCTGTGCGGCAGCAGCTTGCAGGCCCTGAACCAGGCGTCGCACGCGATCGCCGCCGGTAGCGAAGACGTGCAGATTGTCGGTGGGTTGGAACATATGCAACACCTGCCCATGGATCACGGGATGGATCTGAATCCGAAGCTGTTTCGGCACACGAGTCGCGGTGCCTTGATGATGGGCGTCACGGCCGAATTCCTGGCGCAAACGCAAGGCATCTCGCGCGCGGAACAGGACGAGTTCGCCTTGCGCAGCCACCACCTGGCGTCGGCGGCGATTCAGCGCGGCGAGTTCACGCGCGAGATCGTGCCGGTTTATGGCCGGGACGAAGCAGGCCACCGCTGCCTGTTGCAGCGCGACCAGTGCGTGCGAGACGATACGAGCCTGGAGGCGCTGGCCGCGCTCGAACCCGCCTTCATGCCCAAATTGGGGACGGTCACCGCCGGCAACAGTTCGCCGCTGAACGACGGAGCGGCGGCCCTGATGGTGATGTCGGCCGAAAGCGCCCAGCGACTCGGCCTGCGACCGCTGGTGGGGATTCGGGCAACCGCCGTGGCGGGCGTCGAGCCCTCGCTGATGGGGACCGGGCCCGTTCCGGCCGTCAAGAAGGTCCTGCGGCGCGCCGGGTTGGAATTGTCGGACATCGATCTGATCGAGTTGAACGAGGCGTTTGCCGCTCAGGCACTGGCCTGCATTCGGATGCTCAAACTGGACGTCGAAAAGGTGAACGTCCGTGGTGGCGCGATCGCCATCGGCCATCCGCTAGGTGCCAGTGGAGCTCGGATCGCCACCACGCTGATTCACGCCATGGAGGACCATCAGGTCCAGTTCGGCTTGGCGACGATGTGCATCGGCGCGGGGCAGGGAATTGCGACCGTCTTTGAACGCCTCGCTTGACGCCCGCCCGCGGCTTTTGCTGGCTCCCGGTGTGGTTCGGGTTATGATGGAATGGGAGGACACCGCGCTGCTCCTCTGCGCCCGACCGGCGGATTCATTTCTCCGAAAGGAACCCAAAGATGTCAACCGACACGCCGAATGCTGACGTTCAGAAGCAGGCCTCGCAGGGCAGCGACGAACACGTCGAGTCGTTTGCCGAGACGGCCTTGAAGCTGGGCGGAAAGAGTGCCGAAGAGGCGCGGCGGACGGGCGTGATCGACAGTGCCGATGACAATGTCGAGCAGTTATTCAAGCCTCAGTACCAAACGGTGCACAGCCCAGCCCATCGAGCCGTTTGGGACCGCGGTCTCCCGGTCGATGTCTTTCGGAGTGTTCCGGTCGAAGCGCCCGCCGACGTCCGCAAAGTGATGGACGACTCGGTGAATGTCGTTCAGCGGCACCGAGCGGCCGACACGCTCTTGGACCCGAACCAGAAGGTGTCCGATGCCGTCATCGAAGACTTGGCCGCCTGCGGCTATTGGGGATTGCTGGTCGACAAGAACTACGGCGGGTCCGGCGCCCCGTTCCGCTACTTCGCTCCGTTCCTCACGCGGATGGCAATGGTCGACCCGACCGTCGCGGGGCTGGCGTCCGTGCATGGCTGCATCGGCGCGGTCGATCCGGTGAGCGCGTTTGGCGATCCCGAACAAAAGCAACGATTCCTTCCGCTCTTGGCCAGCGGTCAACGTCTTTCGGCCTTCGCCCTGACCGAGCCCGGCGCGGGATCGGACCTGACGGCGCTGCGGACCACGGCGCGGCGAGATGGAAACGAATACGTCGTCAATGGCGAGAAGCTGTTCATCACGAATGTGGTTCCCGGACGGATGATCGGACTCGTCTGCCTGATCGACAATTCACCGGCGGTCCTGATCTGCGATCTGCCCAAGGCCGAGAACGAGCACTTTCAGTTGCGCAAGTACGGCCTCTGGGCACTCAAGCACACCTACAACCAAGGGATCATCTTTCGAGACTTTCGCGTGCCCGCCGAGAATCTCCTGGAACCAATCAAGGGGAACGGGCTGACGATCGCCTATCACGGCCTGAACCTGGGCCGCGTCGCCCTGTGCGCCAATGCGGCGGGGACAATGCGGTTGATGATGGCCAGCATGATTCCCTGGGCGAAATTCCGAGTGACTTACGGCGAAACCATCGGCAGTCGCGAGCTCGTCCAGCGCCGACTCGGCCGACTCGCCGGCTTGATCGTCGCCTGCGACGCCCTGGTCCAATGGTGCTCGCAGCTGATCGATGAAGGCTATCGCGGTGAAATGGAGTGCATCATCGCCAAGATCTTTGGCAGCGAAGTACAGAAAGAAGCCGCCATCGAGCTCTTTATGAAGACCCACGGCGGACGTTCCTTCCTGCACGGTCACATGCTGGGCGACAATATTCACGAGTATCTCGCCCCGTGTATCTATGAGGGCGAGGGCGAGATGTTGGGGATGGCGTTCTTCAAATCGCTTGTCAAGCACCATGGCGTGACCTACTTCGAGCCCATTGGGAAGGCCTTGCAGGCCGCTGGCATCAAGCAGCCGAATCCGCTGAACCCCGCCCATGCCTGGGCACTCCGCAAAGCTCTCGTGCCCTACGGCAAATGGTATCTGGGAGAGCGATTCCGCAGAAAGCCTCAGGCTCAATTGCCCAGCATGCCGCCGGTCCTGAAACAGCATGCCCAGTGGGCGGCCGATCAGTTGCAGCGCAGCCCGCTGGAAATCAGCGGGACGATGCAGAAACATCAGCTCAAGCTCGCCGATCGGCAGTGCCGGATGAGCGAACTTTCGGGGCGAATCCAAAGTCTGGTGGTCATTCTGTGCACCAGCCTGTATGCTGCGCGACTGGACGACGACGTGCTGCAAACCGCCGCCGACGTGCTGTGCCAGGATCTGACCCGACAACTGCTCGGCCAGCGGCCCAGTGACCGCTACTTCCGCACGGTCACAAAACTGGGCGGGATGATCGCCGAGGGAGGATTCAAGTCGATCGCCGGCATGAAAGTCGACGAAATCCTCATGAAGTACTAGTGCGGTGCGACGGCTGAAATTGAGGGTTGGGTGGCCGGGGTCGAACGAAGTGAGCCCCCGGAAAATTGCGGTCTGGGGGCTCACTTCGTTCGACCCCAGTCACCCCAAAATCAAGCTGTGACAAAGCACCCTGTAGTTGCATAAAGGATTCTTTGCGAGTGTGAGTTGGACTGAGAAAACCAGGGGTCTTCGAACTTGCCATCGCTTGTTGCTGGATCTCACATCCGGTGAGATCCAGGCGCACCGGGAGGGCGAGGCTCCTGCCGAGCCGCAGGAGCGGAAGACGCTGTCAAAGAAGGCTCAGCAGGAGCTTCGCCCTCCCGAAGGCCTGACCCCTTTTTCCCGACCGAATGAGGGTTGCTTCGGGAGGGCGAGGCGACCAAGGCCACGAAGGAATCCGAACCATGGCGAGCTTCAGCGTGATCCTGGCGGCGGCAGGCAAGAGCCAGCGGTTTCGCGATCGCAATTACAAGAAGCCCTTCGCCCCCTTGGCGGGCAAGGCGGTGTGGCTCTACTCTGCCGAACGATTTCTCAATCGCAGTGACGTCAAGCAGCTGATCCTGGTCATCGCGCCGGAGGATCGCGAGGAGTTCTTGCAGAGGTTTGGGGCCAACATCGCGATTCTGGGCGTCGAAGTCGTGGACGGAGGTCGGGAGCGAGCGGAGTCGGTGATCCGGGCTCTGTCGCACGTTCGGGAGGATCTTGAGTACGTGGCGGTCCACGATGCCGCCCGTCCCTGCCTGGTGGACGCTTGGATTGACCAGGTCTTTGCCGCGGCGGAAAAGTCCGGAGCGGCCATCCTGGCGAATCCCGTGGTCGGGACGCTGAAGCGTTCCGTCGACGGCAAATCGATTGGCGAGACGGTGCCCCGGGACGGTCTGTGGGAAGCGCAGACGCCGCAAGTCTTCCGCCGAGAGCTGTTGCTGAAGGCGTACGCGCAACACGGGAAACTCAACCCGACCGACGAATCCCAGGCGGTGGAGCGGTTGGGACACGCCGTGACGCTGGTTGAGAACTCGCGCATGAATCTGAAGATCACGACGCGCGATGACTTGCGACTGGCCGAACAAACGCTCAAAGTCCTGCCCAAGCCGAAGCTGAGCGGCCCGGCGCATCCGTTTGCCGATGACGATCTCTGGCGCTAAGCACTTCGCTGCGTGCTACGAGATCCGCGCGTCGGCCGCGAACTCCTCCTGGCCTCGCGCCAACTGCGACGCACGCCGCAGATGCTCAACGCCATCGGTGGCGGCGATCACGACGATGCCCTGAGGGCTAATCGTGAAACCGTGCGAGCGATCCTCTTCGGGATCAAACCCGATCCGTGCACCGGGCGGGATTTGGATTCCCTTGTCGATGATCGCACGTCGCACGTGGGCATGACGGCCGATGTCGACTCCTTCGTAAAGGATCGAATCCTCGACATGGGCGTAGCTGTTGATCCGGACGTTGGGACTGAGAATACTCCGCTCGACCAAACCCCCGGAAACGATCGAGCCGGCGCAGACGATGCTGTCCATCGCTCGCCCGCAACGGTCGTAGTCCGCGTCTTTTCCACTGAAGACGAACTTGGGCGGCGGGCAGTTGGGTTGATAGGACCGGATCGGCCAGCGGTGGTCGTACATGTTGAGCTGCGGATCGACCGCGATCAGATCCATGTTGGCTTCGTAGTAGGCATCCAGCGTCCCCACATCCCGCCAATAGGCATCGCCTTTGCGATTCTCATCGCGAAACGGAAACGCGAACACGCGGTCGTCGTCGATGATCGAGGGGATCAGATCGCGGCCAAAGTCGTGCGTACTGCGAGTCCGCGTGGCGTCTTGGCAGAGCTGTTCGAAGAGGAATCGAGCCGTGAATACGTAGATGCCCATCGACGCCAGGCAGTGCCTTCATCGCCGGGAATCGTCTTGGGATCGGGCGTCTTTTCCTCGAAACCGACGACGCGGTTGTCGCTGTCGATTTCCATCACGCCGAATTCGCGCGCCTGTTCTTGCGTGACGCGCAACGCGCCGACGGTCAAGTCAGCTTCGTTTTCCTTGTGATACTCGACCATCGTCCGATAGTTCATCTTGTAGATGTGATCCCCGGCCAGGATCACGATGTACTCCGGACGTTCCTTCTCGATCGAGTAGATGTTCTGATAGACGGCATCGGCCGTGCCCTGATACCACTGCTCGTCGATCCGCTGCTGAGGTGGGACGACGTCGATGAACTCGCCCAACTCGCGGCAAAAAAAATGCCGCCACCCCAGGTTGATGTGCCGGTCCAGGCTCATCGCCTTGTACTGAGTCAGCACGAGCATCCGGCGGAGGCCGCTGTTGAGGCAATTGGAAAGCGCGAAATCGATGATCCGATAAGCGCCGCCAAAGGGAACGGCCGGCTTGGCTCGGTCACGCGTGAGCGGCTCCAAACGAGAACCTTTGCCTCCGGCAAGAATCACGGCTAAACAGTCTTCCATCGCTCTGCTCCGGCGTTCATCGTGGTCGGAATCGATTTCGACAATGCAGTCTACGGACTCATTGTATCGGTTTCGTCATCCGGGAAAAACAGGCAAGCTTGTAACGTGCGGCTGAGCGAGTCCTGCACGGATCATCGGGGCGGGCCCCCTACGGTCGCTGCGGCGTGCACTCACGCCGGCGACGCCAATCGGACATCCGCTCGGTCGGATCGATCCGCGGCCTTCCCTGATTCGTGCCCTCGTTCGTAGAGGCGTTGATATTGGCGCAGGATGGGATCGAGGCCGTGGTTGGACAGGACCGATGCTTGAGCCGCTGCGCCGACTTGCTGGGCGAGGTCCCGATCTTCGATCAAACGCCGCATCTGCCGCGCATACCCGGCGCGGTCACCCGGCTTGACGAGAAAGCCCGTTTCCTCCGCTCGAATCAACTCGCGATGTCCGGCGCAATCGCTTGCGATCACCGGAACGGAGGCCGCCATCGCTTCCAGCACGGCGTTGGGGCAACTTTCCCAGTGACTGGCTTGCCACAGGCAATCGCACGCCGTCAGCAAGCGTGGCACACCGGCTTGTCGACCCACAAACCGCACACGCTCGCTGACCCGCACCTGCCGGCTGTACCGCTCAAGCCGCCACCGATGGGGTCCGTTGCCGATGACCGCCAGATAGACCGGTTGTCGCGCCACCTTGAGCAACTCGGTGGCCCAGATGAGCTCCTTGATTTGCTTTTCGGGCGTCAAGGGCCCCACCACGGCAACCATCATCGCCTCGCGGGGGATGTCCCACCGGTCCCGCAGTTCGTGCCGTTCGTGCTTCGTCATCCGAGCGGGGGGGGCCACCGCGTTCGGAATCACGCAGGTGTCGACATGGGGCATTTCCATGCGGAGTCGCGCGTCACG
Source organism: uncultured Planctomycetales bacterium (assembly GCA_963826795.1). Taxonomy (GTDB): domain Bacteria; phylum Planctomycetota; class Planctomycetia; order Pirellulales; family Pirellulaceae; genus CAWGYT01. The sequence goes on from CAWGYT010000013.1 coordinate 50,412, forward strand.
CACCGTTTGGCTGTTGAAAACCAAACGCTCCGTCCATCGCTCCAGTCGACGATCGAGGGCCTGCGCGAGGAAGGATCGTTGATTGGGTTGCGTACGGCAGGACGCGAAGACGCGCGGGGTGTGCCAGGCGAATGCGGCCAGCCGGCCCAGCCGATTCGCGGTCCCGGTCCAGGTATGCACGATCTCGGGCCGGAGTTCCCGCAGCACGCGGCGAATCTCGAGCGCGGCGTGCCCCGTGTGCGCCCTCGAGGCGTGACGCAGTACACCGCGACCCCCTCGCGCTCCAATTCGTCCGCCCACGGTCCCCTGCCGCCCAGACTCAAGACGCTCAACCCGTACCCCTGCGCCACCAGAGGTGCGGCGAGCAACGACAGCTGACGCGCGATCCCCGAGTCGCCCAGCGACGGAACGATATGCAGCAAACGAGGATTCATCCGGTCATTCCTTCTCTGCGCTCATTGCCTCTGCGCTCATTGCCTCAGCGCTCATTGCAAATCGTCGTCCTCCAGCATGGCGACGTACGGCAGGTTACGATACTCGTCCCGATAGTCGAGTCCATAACCGACGACGAATTCATTGGGGATCTCGAAGCCCACAAAATCAGGCACCAAGTCGACCTGCTGTTGACCGGACTTCCGCAGCAAGACGGCAGTACGAATCGAGCTCGGCCCCAGCTTGTCCATCAGCGCGATCAACTCGACCAGCGTGTTGCCGGTGTCGAAGATGTCATCCACAATCAAGACCTCGTGGTGGGCGATGTCGGGCATCAGGTCGGAATTGATGACCAGCGGACCCCGGGCCGTGGCGCCACGATAGCTGCTCGCTTGCACCACACCGACCCGCAGCGGCATCGTCAGTTGGCGGATCAGGTCGGCCAGCAACACGATGCTTCCGGTCAGCACCCCCACGATCGTCAGGGGACGCTCGCCGTAGGTCTGGACAATGTCCGTGACCATCCGCTGAACTCCATGGCGAACTTCTTCTTCGGAAAGCAAGACTCGCATAAGAAACGACTTACCTGTCGAAATTCGAGATAGAAACCAACGTCGGCCATGGATCCTCCGCACAATCTACTCGAATCCGTCCGGATCATGTAGCGCGGCTGCGCAGGTTTATCAGGTTTACCAGGTTTATGATTTATGATTTGTGATTTATGATTTATGATTTGTGATTTGTGATTCGGCGAGCGAGGCTCGCTTGAGACCTTCCTGGCTTGTCGTTAATCTGATCCCTGGACGGTTTTCAGACCTGGTCCTCACATCGCGGTATCGAAAATCATATGGGCTGGACCCTTGAGTCGGTGGGTGGGCATCCGTGCGACGTCTATCGGCCTGGCGAACCGAACCCGCAGGGTTATGTCGTCCTGTACCTGCACGGCGTGCACGAAGAAACGCTGGCGGACCACGAGCCGTTCACGTGCGAGTTCGCGCGGCACGGGCTGACCGTCGTCGGCCCGCGAACGCGGCGAAGTTGGTGGACGAACCGGATCTGCCCGGAGTTTGACGGCGAGCTGACCGCTCAACAGCACCTGCTGGACCGAGTGTTGCCCTACATCGAGCGTGAGTTTCGCGCGGTACCTCCCCGCATCGGCCTCTTAGGAACCAGCATGGGCGGGCAAGGCGCGTTGCGATTGGCCTATCAGTTTCCCGACCGTTTCCCGGTGGTTGCGGCGATCTCGCCGGCCATCGACTTTCAGAAACGGCTGGAGCGACCCGAAGAGGGCGATCCGCTCCTGGAGATGTACGAGGATCCTGAGGCGGCGCGGCAAGAGACGGCGATCCTGCAGATCCATCCGCTTAACTGGCCTCGTCATCAGTTCTTTTGCTGCGACCCGACGGATCTCCGCTGGTTCGACAGTGCCGATCGGTTGCGGATGAAGCTCAGTTCGCTCGGCGTCCCGTTTGAGGCGGACTTGGAGACCGCGGTGGCGGGGCATGGGTTTGCGTACTACAACCGGATGGCGGGGCGAGCGATCGATTTTCTGGTCAATCGGCTGAGCAGCGAGCGGTTGCGGATTGTCTGAGCCCCGACGGTCAGCGGCAAGGCCGCGTCATCCATTCGGGACGCTCGTCAGGACGTCGGCCACGAAGGCCAGCAGTGCCTGCGCGGCCTCCCGTTGGCGTTCGATCCGATTCCGCGCGGCCAAGGCGAACCGAAGTCGTTCCACGCGCGGTGGATTCCGGTCGTTGCGCGCGCAGGCCAGGAAGCAGATTCCGTCGGCCGAGGCCGGCGCGTCGGGTCCCAAATGCCCCGTGATTGCCGCGGCGCAGGTGGCCGACGGTGTCCGCCGCAGGGCCTCAATCGCCATCACCTCGGTGACCTCCGGGCTGACCGCGGAGTATCGGCTGAGTAGCTCGGCGGGCACCCCCAGCCACGCTTGCTTGCACTCTTCGCGATACGTCACGAACGAACCGCAGAGGTATGCCGAAATCCCGGGGATCGCCGCCAACAGGGCCGCTCCCATGCCGGCTGTACAGCTCTCCGCCAGCACCAACCGCGTCGCCCTTTGTGATAAGACGCCGGCCAGATGCTCGGCTTCTCGTGTCCACATCGTCCGTCCCCTCGCGCAGTTTCAGGCCTGTTGTCGATCGGAAGCGAGTTCGCTAGGGTGTTCCAGAGTGTATGCAGATGTCCCGCGTCCCCCTTTTTTCTTGATACGTCCCATGAGCGATCCTTATTTTCAGTCACGCTTTGCCCAGCGCATCGGCGGCAGCAGTTACGGCAAGGGAACGGAGATCTACAAGTTCGAGAAGATCAAGCGGGCGAAGCGGAAGGCACTCGCCGATTTCCCCGACCGGCCGTTGCTGGATTTCGGGATCGGCGAGAACGACGCGATGGCCCCGGCCGCCGTGCGTCAGCGAATGGCTCAGGAAATCAATTTACCCGAGAATCGAGGCTATGCCGACAACGGGATTTTGGAATTCAAGGAAGCGGTCGCACGGTTCATGCAACGCAACTTCCAGGTTGGCCTGGATCCGAAGACGGAAGTGAACCACTGCATCGGTTCGAAGACCGCGCTGGCCATGTTCCCGGCCGCCTTCATCGATCCCGGCGACGTGACGCTGATGACGGTTCCCGGCTATCCCGTTGCCGGAACCCACTCGCGCTATTACGGCGGCTCCGTGTACCGCTTACCGCTACTGGCGGAACATGATTTTCTGCCCGACCTGCAGGGAATTCCGGCCGACGTGCGTGCTCACGCCAAGTTGCTCGTGCTGAACTATCCGAACAGTCCCACGGGCAAGGTCGCGACACGGGAGTTTTATGAACAGGTCATCGAGTTTGCCCAAGCCAATCAGGTGGTGGTGATCCAGGATGCCGCTCACATCATGCTCACCTACGAGGGCGAACCGCTGAGTTTTCTCTCGGTGCCGGGCGCTCGGGAAGTGGGGGTGGAACTGCATTCGCTCTCCAAGGGTTTCGACATGATCGGTTGGCGGATCGGCTGGGTGTGCGGCCATCCCTTGTTGGTGCAGGCATTTGCCGACGTCAAGGATAACTGCGACTCGGGCCAATTCATGGCGATCCAAAAGGCCGCGGCCCAGGCGCTGGATGACGACGCCATTCCCCGGGCGATCCGCGCGAAGTACGAGCGGCGGCTGCACAAGCTCGTCGCGACGCTCAAGAGTTGCGGTTTTGATTGTTCGATGCCTGGCGGCACCTACTTCCTGTACTGCCGCAGCCCGAGAGGTGTCGCCGGCGGCCCCGAGTTCGTGACGGCGGAGGCGGCGAGCCAATACCTGATCACGCAGCAGTCGATCGTCACGGTCCCGTGGGATGACGCGGGTGCCTACTTGCGGTTCTCGGTGACGTACGAAGCGGCGGACGAAGCAGCCGAGGACGCCTTGATGGCCGAAACGAAAGCGCGACTCCAGGACCTGCATCTCGTGGTCTAGTGCTTTGTCACAGCTGAAATTGAGGGTTGGGTGGCCGGGGTCGAACGAAGTGAGCCCCCGGAAAATTGCGGTCTGGGGGCTCACTTCGTTCGACCCCAGGCACCCCAAAATCAAGCTGTGACAAAGCACTAGGGCGGTGGGTTGAAAAAAAGGGGCAGGGTTGGAAAAAGGGGTCAGGTCCCAAAAGCCGGAACGGCCCTTCGGGTGCTGTGCACTTTTGGGACCTGCCCCAATACTGTTCGGCACGAGATCTGCGCTTAAGATGGGAGATGTGCGTAGAATAGCCAGGCTTGCGCGAACTGCTATTATCGCGCATAATTCGCTGCATGACATCACAGCGGCAACCGGCGGCGGCGGATTCGGACGAATCGCAGGGATCACCTGAGGAGCTCAGGCGAAGCCGAAAGCAGCGACGTAAAGAACAGCATCGTCGGCGGCGCGAAATTTGTTCGGAGGCAGAACGCAAGCCGACGACGGACGAAACATCTATCGATCATTCCAAGGGCGGCAAAAAGAAAAAGGAAAAGATCCAAGAGCCGGATATCACCGGGCTTAAATATTTTGATCAGCTTGCTCCGCTACTCCAGCGACTGCACGATGACGGCTGTGCACGCGACAAGGCCGGGAATCGAACACTGCATTACGACCAGTATTGCCTGATGTTATTGCTGTTCCTGTTCAATCCGATCGTAACTTCGCTGCGAGGAATTCAACAAGCCAGCGAGCTCAAGAAGGTTCAGAAGAAACTGGGTTGTGCTCGTGCGTCGCTGGGATCGCTTTCCGAAGTCACGTCGGTCTTCGATGCCGAACGACTCAAAGAAATTATTGCCGAACTGGGCGATCAACTCGAACCGCTCGGCCAGGACAAACGGCTGAGCGATATCCAACAAACCATTACTCTGGTCGATGGTTCGCTGATCGCGGCGCTGCCGAAAATCATGGAAGCCTCGTGGCGCAAAGCGAACGATGGTAGTGGCTTGGTGAAGTGGCGATTACATACTCACTTCGAAATCTTGCGTGGCGTTCCCACACGAATCGATGTGACTCCCAACGGTGGCGGTCCGCTTGACGAGCGTGCCATGCTTGCGACGACGCTTGAATCCGATCGGCTCTATGTGACCGACCGTGGTTACGCGAAATTCGAATTGTTTAACCAGATCGTGGACGCGAACAGCAGCTACGTTTGCCGTTTGCGTGATAACAGTGTTTGGACGGTCGTCGAGGAAAAGTATCGCAACGACGATGCCGCTTTGGACGAAATCATTAGCGACGAGGTGGTTGAGTTCTCGAAAGGTTCGGGACTGAATCACAAAGTGCGCGTCATCTGCATTCGCGTCAACCCACACACCAGCCGAGGCAAGTACCGCGGTGGATCAAGCGGCGTTGATAGCGACGGCATCCTTCGCATCGCAACCAATTTGCTGGACGTGCCGGCAGACGTTATCGGTTTGATATTTTCCTATCGCTGGGCGGTGGAAATATTTTTTCGCTTTTTCAAGCACATTCTGGGCTGCCGGCACTTACTAAGTCACGACCAAAACGGCATCGAGATCCAAACGTACTGTGCGATCATTGCGTGCATGTTGATCGCGTTGTGGACCGGCAAGAAGCCGACGCTGCGCACGTACGAGATGATCTGCTTCTACTTCACCGGTCTGGCCGACGAGGATGAGCTGATGGCGCACATCGAAAAATTGAAGTCTCAAGACGCGTAGGGCAAATCGCGCATCCCTTCCCTACGCCCCCTCACGCTGCGCGCTGCAAAACCGAGATCCTAGCGTCCCTGTCGCGGCGCCCGCTCACGCTGATCCAGCAATCGTTGACTCCGCATTAAACCGTCAACGAAAGTCTCACTTGATATTACCCAAGCCACCAATCGTGACACCCCGCATCAATCGTGCCGAACACTATTGGGTCAGGCCTCTTTTTCGAGGCGACTTACGGCAAATGCGCAGATGGTGATGTGAGGGGCATCGAGTGCTGGGTCTGGAGCTTTCTTTGATAGACCGTCTGGAGTTTTCCTGAGTGGCGGGTCTGGAGCTTTCTTTGATAGACCGTCTGGAGTTTTCTGTCTGGAGTTTTCTTCGTCTAAGTTCCTCTAAGACGGTCTACTTCCGTGCCCTCATCGCCGCCGGTCACGCCTGCGGCTACCTTGTGCTGCCGAATGACTCTGGAGCCTGTAGACCGTCTTGGACTTGTTTTGGACTTGTTTTTGTAGACCGTCTTGGACTTGTTGTCTTGGACTTGTTGTCTTGGACTTGTTTTGGACTTGTTCAGACCGTCTCAATCCTGTTTCTTCCGTTGCGTAGCCCCGCTCGCGGAGAGCGGGGGTGGCGCGGCGTGGATGCGAGGCCTGCATGGCGAGATCGGCTGGGGGACGGGTTCGCCCCCCGTCTGCGCGACGGGGGCTACGGCGCGACGGGGGCCACGAAGCCAATCTAAGACGGTCTACTTCCGTGCCCTCATCGCCGCCGGTCACGCCTGCGGCTACCTTGTGCTGCCGAATGACTCTGGAGCCTGTAGACCGTCTTGGACTTGTTTTGGGCGTGGCAAGTTCGCGAGGAGTTGCCGTCCCAGTCGGCCATGCCACCCCCGCACGTCGCCACCACGATCGCCAGAACCCGCGCACGAAGGCCACGACGGGCGACGAAGGCCAAGGACCGCAGCAGAATTGGGCTGAGTGATCGAAATGAGACCGACGAAGCGGGCGCGACATTCAACCCGGAGTTCATGAACCAGAACATGGTCTCGCTCTCTCTTTCGACTTCCGAACGAAAGCTCACAAGAGAAAATGCCGGCCGGTCCGTCGCCAACTCGATGGTACTCGAAACGATGGGTAACTAAGTTCCTCTAAGACGGTCTACTTCCGTGCCCTCATCGCCGCCGGTCACGCCTGCGGCTACCTTGTGCTGCCGAATGACTCTGGAGCCTGTAGACCGTCTTGGACTTGGTCGGGAGCCTGTAGACCGTCTTGGACTTGGTCTTGTTGTGTAGACCGTCTTGGACTTGTTGGACTCGTGTAGACCGTCTTGGACTTGTTGGACTCAGCAGCGGCATCAACTTGTCGAAATACTTAAGCCCTTGGATGTTCTGTGACGCGATCTGCTTGCCAGCTTTTCGCTTCCGCGGAGACGACATGGACCGCTTCCTGCCAAAACGACACGCCTTGACGCACGGCGCTTTGAAGCGCAATTGCCGTGCCAAAGTAAGCGAAAATAAGTCGAGCAAACAGTGTGCCGAACAGGATTGGACCTGACCCCTTTTTCCAACCCCTTTTTCCAACCCTTTTCCCGGCGCCCGTCACAGCAGATGCCGCGCCTTCAACTCGAGGTATTGGTTGATTAGAGGTGCGGTCATCGTCTCGGGGAAGCAATCGAGCACCAGGACACCGCGGTGTTGCAAATCCGTCACGACTTGACGTCGCCAGCAAAGGATTTCGGCCGCGGCCGCGCGACGATAGAGACTGCCCGACGTCTCGTCGACCGCATCGAACATCTGGTGATCTCGCAGCAGGACGGCCAGGGGCAGATGCCGGCCTGCAAAGAGACTCAGGTACTGGTGAATCTGCCGCGAGTTCACCTCGTCGATTACGTTGGTAATCAGGACGACCAACGATCGTTTGCGAAAGCGGGACGAGAGGTGCAGGAACGCCTCCTCGTACCGCGACTCGACCAGGCGCGGAAACCGGTCGTAGACGGCGTGCAGCAGCTGATTCATCTGGCTATGCCCGCTGCGCGCGGGGACGGAGGAGTGGATTCGATCTGAAAACGTGACCAGACCCACCGCATCCCCTCGGTCGAGTGCCACGTAGCTGAGCATCAGCATCGCGTTGAGCGCGTGATCCAGCAGGCTCAAGTCCGCGGCTTCGTTGGTCATCATGCGGCCGCAATCCAGCATGAAGACGACCCGCTGGCTTTGATTGGTCTGAAAGTCCTTGACGGTCAACTTGCCGCGACGTGCGGTGCTGCGCCAGTCAATGTACTTGTAGTTGTCGTCCAGCGTGTAATCGCGCAGCCGCTCAAATTCGTTGTCTTGCCCGATCCGGCGCGTACGGCGGACACCCATCAAATTCAGACGATTGGTTCGCGCCAGCAGGGCGTACTCGCTGAGTTGCTTCAGGTCGGGATAGACGTTGATTGTCGAGCAGACCGGATACTTCAACAGCCGCTGCCACAGGCCCAGCCGGCTTTGGACGCGGAGGTGCACTTGATCCAGATCGAAGGCCCCGCGGCGGGATGCCTTGAGCTCGTAGTGGACCGTGGTTCGGCTGCGTGGTGGCAGCGCGAGTCGAAACTCGTCGGGAACCTGTTCGAATTCCTGTGGCACGCCGTCCCGCACCTGGACCTGTTCCAGTCGGTTGCCCGAATTGACGATCGTGAGCGTGACGCGGTGATTTTGCCGCAGCGAGGCGATTCGTTGGCAAGCGCGCGAGACGGAAAACATCGGGGTCGTGGGAATCCGCCACAGATCGAACGTGGCCAGGCCGAGCAAGGCGGCGTCCACGGCCAGAATCAAGGGCAGCAGGTCCTGGCGAAGCAACAGACCTGCCGTGAGCAGGCACGGCAAGAGCGCCCACGCCACCAGGATCCCGCTCGGAAAAACCCGCGCGACCCCTGCCAGGAAGGCAAGCGGCGCGGCCAGCAACAGCAGCAGGACCACGGGGTGACGATGGAGGAAATCCGCTCCCTGCGTGACGATCTCCAGCAGCTCGTTCAAATTCGGGGCACCTCCACGGAGCGAATGAGATCGGTCAGCAGATCATCAATCTTGTGCCCTTCCACGTCGGCTTCGGCCGTCAGGATGACGCGATGCCGCAAGGCGGGCAGCGCAATCTGAACGACGTCGTCGGGAACGGCGTAGTCGCGACCATAGAAGGCCGCCAGGGTTCGAGCACCCTGCATCAGTGCCAGACCGGCTCGCGGTGACGCTCCCATATGGAACTGCGGCCATTGACGTGTCAACCGCACGATCTTGTTAATGTAGTCGATCAGCCGATCCTCGACGCGAACCGACCCATTAGCCAGCGTCACTGCCAGAATTTCGTCGGGGCCCGTCACGCACTGCACCTCGTCGACCAGCCGCTGGTTGATATCCCGTTGTTGACTGTGCAGTTTCAGGATCTCTGCTTCTTCCGGTTCCGCCGGGTAACTGGCCAGCAGTTTGAACATGAAACGGTCCAGCTGGGCTTCGGGCAGATTGTAGGTGCCTTCGGATTCGATCGGGTTCTGAGTCGCGAGCACGAGGAAGGGTCGCTTCAGGACGTGACTGACCCCATCCACGGTGACCCGGTACTCCTGCATCGTTTCCAGCAACGCGGCGTGGGTCTTGGCGGGCGAGCGGTTGATCTCGTCGGCCAGCAGCAGTTGCGTAAAGACCGGACCGGGCCGAAAACGAAACTCCTGGGTCTTCATATCAAAGATCGGCGCGCCAGTGATATCCGACGGCATCAGGTCCGCCGTGAACTGAATCCGTCCGAAGTCGCAGCCCAGGACACGACCGAGTGTGCGCACGAACAGGGTTTTGCCGAGTCCGGGAACGCTTTCGATCAACACATGTCCGTTGGAAAACAGGGCGACGAGAGTCCCCAGGACCAGTTCGTCTTGCCCGACGTAGATCTTGGCGATTTCGTCCAGGACCCGCTCGAACAAGATCCGCGTCGCGGTTTCGTGGCCACCCTCGACTTGGGTCGGACGATTCAGCCTCAACGGCGGTTCCTCGGCGGGTGGGGTGAAACGTCTCGGCTCGGCGTCATCGGCCACGGACGCCGCGACGGGCGGTTGCTGGGGGTCCAGGTCGATCCGACCGGTCGCCGCCGCTCGGCCCGGCGGCTGCTGGACGGAGCCGCAAGAAGGGCACTTGACGGCGCCCTCGACGCTGGCGGCCACGCGCAATTGTCGCCCGCACTGATGGCAGGGAAACTCCAGCGGAGTTGGCGCAAAGGGAGATCCATCCGGTGGCTTTGGAATCGACATCGCACTCTCTCGAAAGGGAACAGGTCAGGGGTTCTGATTTGAGGACGGCAGGGCCCTCCGGCTTGGCCCGCGAGCCGGTCGGCGGCCGCCGCGCCGCAAGCGGTTATTTTCCTTGCACCGCCTCACGATATTGCTGAAGTTGGGCTTCGGCGTAGGACACGTCCTGACCGCGCTCCAACAGTTCGCCGACGGCGGAGACATGTTTTCCGAAATCGGAAACGCGGTCACTGGGCAGTTGCTTGGGGCGGCCAAAGATCGGGTACACGGCAAACCCATACAGCACGCCAAGAAACACGAGGTGCAGCATCAAGGCATTGAGCGGCCAGACCTGGAAGGCCTGCAGCATCAGCGGCGGCTGGGTGTCACTGGTCTGGACCGTCAAGGGCGTCGTTCCGCTCTCCAGGAAACAAATCCTCCGCGGCGCGCCGCACGACTGGACCAAGCGGCTCGCCAGGATCTGATGCTGGGGATTCACCAGCGGCAAGTTCAGCAGCCACGATCCGTTCGCAACGACAATCAGCTTGCTCCCGTTCCAACGCGCCCGAGTGACTTCGGCGGCCAGAACGCGCGACCCGCTCGTCAGCAATGGACGGACTTTGGTCCCACCTTGCCAGTCGTCCTCTTCGTCCTCCCCGTCTCCGTCTCCCTCCCGGTCCGCGGCGGCTGGGAGGTTCGGGAAGTCGAAATCGGTGTGCAGCCAGATCTGGGACTGCGACGGATCCAGTCCATCGGCCCAAGGTCCGCTCAGGTTGCTCACCCACGTTGGCTGGCCGGCCAAATCGGGTTCGAACCAATCGATCGTGGCTGACCCGTTCGCCTCGTAGCGCCGCGCCATATGTTCGGACTCGGCCTGAGCCAGTCGTTTGCGAATTTCCAGACGTTGAGTGCTTGGTGTTCGCGGCAAGATGGCCTGCCAGTAGGCAAGCGACGCGTCGTAGTCGCGGCCCACATAGACCATCGTTCGATTCCTTTCGGCGGCCAGCCAGCGCTCGAGATACTGGACCTCGGTCGGTTCAGGCGGACCGAAGCGATCAGGGGCCCAAAGCAGCACGTCCTCTTTTTCCAGCTTCGGCGACAGCCGGCGCCAACTGCTGACGGACCAACCTGCCTTTTCGAACATCGACCCCAGCACGGCCGTCCCGTTGACACTGCTGGCCCCGATCCCCCGTCGCCTGCCGTAGGTCGTCTCAATCGTCCGCTCGCGGCAACCTGCCAGCGTGCAACACAGCAAGGCGAGGACCAGTCCAACTCGGCGGCGGCGCAGTTGGCCTGGGCGGTCAGGTGGCGAGCGATCGGAGACGGGGTGATGCCACATTACGAGCTGCCTGCGGTTCTGCTTGGCCTTCATCAACACGCGGATCTCAGTCGGCCACGCGTGTCGTATCTTGCGCCAATTCGTTGAATTGTTCCAGTTGTCCCCAACACGTCTCGAACCGGGCGCGGTCCAGGTCGTAGTCGCCGAAGAAGACATCTTCAAAGGCCAGCATCGTCTGCGTCAGCAGTTGTCGCAGTGACCGCTGGCCGCGAATCTCGGCCACGTATTGGCGATTCGTCTTGCCTTTGGAGAGTTGAATCTTGTGGTTGCGGTCCAGTTCGACCAGCTGATAGCTGAACAGATAGATGATCGCTTCGCGATAATTGCCCTGGGCGTAAAGGCGGCGCGCTTCGCCGAGTAGATCGGTCAGCGGGCGTTTCACCTGAAACGGAAGTTGCTCGATCAAGTCCGCCTCACGGCGTCGATCGTGTTCATCTTCCCCGCCGAACCCGCCTTGCTCGAGGAGCCGTTGGCGGGCCGCGGCGGCGAGCCAGAGGTAGATCAGGTAACCGAGGCCACCGGCCAGCGCGACCCAGACCAGATACTGAAGGCCACGCCAAAACGCGTCCCAGGACCCCATGTGCCAATTGCTTCCTGCGGACCGGGTCGACCATTCCCAATCGGCGGATTGCCGGGGCGGGCGTTCCGGGCTGACTTCGACCGGAACGATCGCCTTCTGCTGGGCGTCGTACCAGGGAAACTCGCCCGCCTGCTGGAAGTCTTCCGGCGTCAGTTCAGCGGCCGCGACGCCCACGGTGATGGCGCATGCGGCGAGCCCGCATGTGGTTCCCAGAATCGCCGCGACGGGAAGGCGCCTCATGCCATTTGCTCCCGCAGCTCCTGCGCCGCCGCGCGAACACGCAAGTCCACTTCCCAACCCTCCCGCCGAATTCGCAGGTCCAAATAGTCCAGGAATTTCACCACGGTCGTGTACAGGGCCACGAGCCACATCGTGGCCGGAAAAATCAACTCGACCATCAGCGGCCCCCAGCGCCAGTTGTTGGTCACGATCCCAACCGTGAACCAAAGCGTGGCGGCGATCGACAAGGCGAGCGCGGTGGCGGCTGCCGCGCTGGTGATCCAGCGCCCGATCAGGTCGCCCGTATTGGCCGAATGCAGCGACCGCGCGCGGCGTCCAATCGTGATCGTGCGTTGGTCCTGCCGCCGGATCGGATTTCGTTCCAGCAACACGATTTCGTTGATGAAAGGCCGAGTCGCTCGCAGGAGCAGACTGTAAACCGCCAGCAGTGCGAGCGCGACTTCCGAACGCGACGCATCCAGACTCGGACGGAGCCCTATCGCAATGACGCAATAGCACCGCCCCGCCGCGGATGACCCCCTGCGTCCAAATCAGCCCTCCCACGGCCTCGCGAATGGAGGTCGCAATCGAGCGCCACTTGAGATCCTGCAAGAACATCGCTCGACCCAGGACTTGGGTCGTCGGTATCGTGGCGATCGGAGCCTCCAGAAAGACAAGCAACGTCATCAGCCGCAGGTACCGTGTGATCGATTGAGAGGTGTATTCATCCGCGACGATCCAGTGCAGCAAGAGGCCATTGGCCAGGCCCAGCGGACCCCCGACGACCAGCGTGCTGATCAGCAGCGGCCGGCGATAGATCCACGTCACGCGGAGCGCGAGATCCAAAATTTCCCACGTGCCGCGTGGGCGAATCACAATCCGGGTTCGGTCAAGCTGCACTCGAGTCCTCTCGCGGATAACCCAGCACGACAAGGTAGAACATCAGCAACCCGCTGGAGATCACCGCCACGGCCGCCTTGACCTCGTAAGGCGCCGCGGAGGGCGACAGGAAGGCCTCGATCAGTGCCGCCAGAAAAAACAAGATCATCGCGGTCCCCATGATCGGCATCGCTTCCAACGCGGTTTTGCGAAGTGAATCGACGCGCGTCATTCCGTTGGTCCGGAGCCAGGCCAGGCCCAGTCGCAGGCCGGCGCCGGCTGACAACACAATGGCCGTGAGCTCGAAGGGGCCATGCGCTGTAACGAAATGAAAAAAATTGACGCCCGACGGGACGTCCGGTCGGGCCATGTAGCCGAACGAAGCTCCCAAGACGGCGGAATTGAACGCGGTCACGAGCAGCCCGGGTAACACCAGCAGCCCTCCGGCGAAACATTTCAGGCCGATTCCCGTGTTGTGGTAAATGTAGAAAGCGGCCATGAAAGGGTTGTACGAGGCCGCGCGACCGGCGATCGGCTCGCTGAAGTTGCTTTCCAATGTATTAATTTGCGCATCACCCAAGACTTGTTCCGCATAGCCCGGCCACAGATTTTCGGAAAACGCGAGAAACGCAGAGATCAAGAACACGCCCCAAAACAGCAGAAACGCCCCTTGCACGCACCCGTCGCGAAAGATCCGCTGAGGCACTTCGACCAGCAACATCTCGCCCCAGGCCGCGAAGTCGAAGGTTCGGCTGCGATAAAGCTGGTTGTGGGCTCGCCCGACTAGCCGATGGAGATATTGGACGGTATTGGGCGGTAAGCGATAGGCGTCAGCCAGGGCCAGGTCGGCACACGCGCTGCGGTACAGCGACGCAAACCGCGCCACGGTCGGGCCATCCATTCGCTGGCGGCGTCGGTCCTCCAGGACCACGCACAGCCGATCCAGTTCTTGCCACTGACCGCGACGACTTGCCAACACATCGGCGATCTTCATCCGACTAGGCCTCCGCCGACACAGGGTCAGCCGTTGTCGCGGGACGCTCGGCGGGCAACGTCGTCCCGGGCTTCCCGCGGCTGTCACTTGGCCCGGGCGATTGAGCCGCCACGAACGTGCGATAGTACAGGGCGCATAACAGCAAGTCATGATCCAGATTCGGGGGCAGCCCGAAACGCGCCGTCAAGGGTTCGCCTAAATGGTGAGCAATCTCCGCTCGGCGCGCTGCCGACAAATAGCGACGACGCTCGACGTAAGCGGCCAGGGCTCGAGACAACGCGTGGCTCACGGTGAAACTGGCCGGCAACTCGCTCGCCAAACGTCGAACTTCGGGATGGTCCATTTTCGCGACCGACAGCAGCCACTGCCGTTCTTCCACGACCACCATCGTGCCACAGACCAAATCTCCGAGTCGCTGAGAGCGTCGGGTGACGATTGGCGTGAGCAGCCCGATCAGACAGGAAGGAATGGCCCACGGCCCTTCCTCGCCCACCCAGGCTCCCAAGGGAATCAGGGGCATCATGTCGACCAGCCGCAGCACGTTCCGCATCACCGCCTGCAGGCCGTTGATCGGCTGACCGTCGATTCGCAAGACCCGCATGCCCAACAGACGCTTGCCAACCGTTTGGCCGTTCCAAAAGGTCTCCAGCAGCCCGCCATAAAACCACTCCATGACAAACCACAGCAGCAGCCACAGGCTGAATCCCAAGCTCGAAAAAGCACCTCCGCCCAGCCCGCCCGCGATGGCCAGCAGGATGAACACACCGATCCAGATCGCGAAACGCAGGCTGACGTCGATCAGAAAGGCCGGCAAACGTCGAAACGGGCCGGCCAATTGATACTGAAACGAAATATTTTCGGGCGTCACCACGTCGATCGTGGAATCGATCTGCCTGGATTCTGGCGGCATGCGGGCGTTACGCTCTGGGAGTAGATGAGCAGGGAGTTGTTGTGCGCGTCGACTTCCGATTATTATTCCGAATGCTCGCGGCCCCGCAATGGTGCGATTCCGGGGACGCCAGGCCACGCGGTCGCCGGCCGGCGGGAACGCCAGTCGACGGGGATGCCGGCCGACGGGGATGCAGAGTCCGACGGGCACCGTTCGTTTCCAAACTAAAACCATTTCGCAACTGGGTCGCTGGGGCGGGGGGATTCGTATGTCGCTGCTCGATCGAAGAGTCCTCGTAACCGGCGGCGGGACCGGCATTGGTCAGGCCATCGCCTGGGCCTTCGGAGCGGCCGGCAGCCGAGTCGTGGTGGCCGGTCGGCGCGAGTCGAAACTGCAGGAAACCGTCAATGCCGCGCCGCCCGGATGTTCCATTCGGTCACGCGTTGTCGATGTGACCGACCGAGCGGGCGTCGAGCAACTGGTGGGCTGGGCGACCGACCAACTGCAGGGTATTGACATCCTGGTTCACGCCGCGGGTGTGAACATCAAACAACGCTCCATGCTCGACATGACACCCGAACAATGGGATCAGATTCTCGCCGTGAACGCGACCGGCGCCTACAACTGTATGTGGGCCGTGTTGCCCCAAATGCGTCAAAGGCAGGATGGGATCATCATCAATATCACCTCGATCGCTGGGAAACGAGCGGCAGATCTGGGCGGGATCGCCTATTGTGCCTCGAAATTCGCCGCGACCGGGCTGGGCACCGCGGTGGGCCTGGAAGAGGCACGACGGGGAATCCGCGTCACCAACGTCTATCCCGGCGAAGTGGACACGCCGCTACTGCACCAACGGCCGCAGCCCGTGTCGGAGGAACGGCGTGGGCTGATGCTGCAACCCCGAGATGTCGCGCAGATCGTGCTCGCGGTCGCTGAACTGCCGCCGCGAGCTCACGTGCCGGAACTGGTCATCAAACCACTTGTTCAGGAATACGCCTAAGCCCGAGCCAAGTGAAGGGTTTCACCGACCCCAACTTTCAGCTGTCACACAGCACTAGGAGCCGAGCCGATGAAGATGTCTATTCGGAGTCCACTACTCGTCGTCGGCGTCGTCCTGCTTAACGGCTGCGGCCCCGCCGGAAGCGCGCCGCCCGCAGCCAACTCGGATCATGTGACCCGAGAGACCGCAGAGACTCAAGTGACGAAGAAGCTTGCCCCGGCGAAGGATCCACAAGATATGCCTGAACTCGAAACCACCACCCTCGGCGCCGGATGTTTTTGGTGCATCGAGGCCGTCTTGCTGCGATTTAAAGGCGTCGAATCGGTGACTTCCGGCTACATGGGTGGCCAGTTGCCGAATCCTACGTATGAACAAGTCTGCTCAGGCCGCACGGGCCATGCCGAGGTCGTGCAGGTGAAGTTCGATCCGAAGGTTCTCGCCTTCTCCGACTTGTTGGACGTGTTCTGGCAGCTCCATGACCCGACCACGCTCAATCGCCAGGGGTTCGACGTCGGCACCCAGTACCGCTCGGCCATCTTCTACCACTCGCCGCAGCAGCGCGAACAGGCCGAGTTGTCGAAGAAGAAATGGAACGAATCGGGCAAGTTTTCGGATCCGATCGTGACCGAGATCACCGAGGCATCCGAGTTCTACCCGGCCGAAGCCTACCATCAGGACTACTTCAACAAGAACCCCCGAAATCCGTATTGCCGGGCCAATATTCTGCCCAAGTTCAAGAAGCTTGGGCTCTTGAAGGATTCGGATTACTAGTCGGCGATGGGAGGGCGTTGGACCGCGAGGGCGTTGGACCGGGAGGGCGTTGGACCGGGAGCCTCGGCCTCTCGAAGATCACCCGCCCTCCCGACCTGACACTTGAACCGATTCAAAACCCCTTTCGGCTCGGCGGTTACATCTTTGACGCCTCGTCGAGGATACCCAGGTAGAAGTTGAACACACGAAAGATCAGGAAGATCAGGATTGCGGCCACGAAGGCCCAGACGGCCAGGGTCGCGAAGAGCGTGACGCCGGTCATCGTGGCCTTGGCGCGTTGCTGATAGTCTTCCGCCAACTTCAGCAGCGTCTCGCTCACGCGTCCGCTCTGCTCTCCCACTTCCAGCGCGTCGAGAAACTCGATGGGAAACGCACCGGTGTCACGGAGCGCGGCGTGCATTTCGCGGCCGGCTTTGAGCTGTCGATCGACCTCGTCGGCGTGCTGCCGATAAAACTCGTTGGACGTGCTGGAGAGCGCCAGCCGCATCGACTGGCGGGCGCCGGCCCCGGAATCGATGGCCAGCCCCAGTGCCCAGGCCATGCGTGACAGCGACGTCAGCCGCAGATTCGGGCCGAGGCCCGGAATTCGAATCAGCGCCTGTGAGACGTGGTGGGCGAGGAAGCCTTGCGTCAGCACGCGATGTGCCAGCAAGCCGCACGCGGCCACGAGGCCCAGCCCCACCAGATAGCGGACCAAGCCGCGCGTCCCGACCAGCCCGTAACCCAGGATGTCGACTTCCTCGCCGGTCATGCTGGCCACCCAGCCGAGCGCGAGGATCAGAATCCCGACTACACAGACGGCCATCGCCAGTTGCAGGGCGGGCCAGGCGATCCCGAGCAAAAAGACGCGTCGCAACTGAACGAGATGTTCGTAGTACTCGGCCAGCTTCGGCAACACATGGTCCAGTTTGCCCGTTTGCTCGCCAACCGCGATCATTTCCCGGAAGAAGGGCGGGAAATACGCGCCGGTCCGAGCCAAGGCGTCGGGCAAGCTCTCTCCTTCCTGCACGGCATCTCGGACTTGGGCGAGCTGGCGGCGTTGGAAGGGCGAGCCCGATTCGGCCTCGCGCTGGAGCACGCGCCGGACATCGATGCCGGCACTCAGGCCGGTGCCGATTCGCCGGCTGAGTTGAGCAAGCGGCTTCCAGCCGATTCTTGGGGGGCTGAGCATCGACCGTTGGCCTTGAAAAGAGAAACTCGCGCGATCCCGCCACGGAGTGCAGCTTAACCGCTTCGCGGGACGCCTTCTATAGGACGTCACGCTGCCACGGGGCGCCTCGCGCCGCCGTCGCGTGCCCTGTCGCGGAGAGTCTTGCCGTGATCTAAAATGCGGCTTCGCTGAAGGTTTCTTCCAACCGTACTGAAGGTGACTTGCGTTGAACGCGTCCTCTTGGGACACCGTGGCAATCGTTGGCGTGGGACTGATTGGCGGTTCCATCGGTCTGGCGCTGCGCAGCGCGACCTGGCTCGGCGGGTTATCGGCATCGGACGCCATGCATCGCGGCTGGAACAGGCTCGGGATCGCGGCGCCGTGACGGAAACCACGACGGATCTGGCCCGCGGCGTGGCGGAGGCCCAGTTGATCCTGGTCTGTTCGCCCGTCGAGACGATTGCGGAGCAGGTGATTCAAGTCGCCGATTCCTGTTCACCGACGGCGATCATCACGGATGCGGGTAGCACCAAGTTGGGGATCGTCGAGCGGGTGGCGGCGGGGCTTCCCGGCGGGAAGGCGACGTTTGTCGGAAGCCATCCGTTGGCCGGTAGCGAAAAGACGGGAGTCGCACACGCCCAGCCGCATCTTTTTCGCGGCCGAACCGTCGTCGTGACGCCCACGGCGGAAACCCCGGCCTCGGCGCGCGACCGGCTTTGCGCCTTCTGGACCGGACTGGACGCGTCGGTGATTACGATGAGCCCTGCGGAGCACGACGCGGCCGTGGCGTCGACCAGTCACCTGCCCCACGTCGTTGCATCGGTGCTGGCGGCCGTGACGCCGGAAGTCTATCTGCCACTGGTGGCCACCGGATGGCTCGATACGACCCGGATCGCCACCGGGGATGTGGAGCTTTGGCGGCAAATCCTCAGCGAGAATCGGACGAGCGTCTTGCGGTGCCTGGAGCAGTTTGCGAAAGTGCTGGACTCGTTGACGGTCGCGCTGCGGCAGCGCGATGATCTTGCCGTTACCGAACTTCTGGCCACCGGGAAGCAACGACGCGATGCTCTGGCAGATTGATATTCATCCGGCGGAGGGACAGCCGGATCTGGACGCTCGGCGAGTTGCGGCCGACGCCGCGGATTTGGGAATCGCCCACGACTTGCAACTGACGGCCGTACGCGGCTATCTGATTCAAAGTGACGCGACGCAGCCCGAGATCGAGCGGCTGGCCAGCCAGTTGCTCGCCGATCCGATTGTCGAGCGATTCCGCGTCGCGCCGGTCGGTGATCCTGGCCTTGCCCTGCCCGACGGAGAACCGTTGGCCGATCTCGGCATGCCCGCGACGACCCAATTGGTCCACGTCCTGCTGAAGCCGGGCGTCATGGATCCGGTGGCCTTGAGCGCCCAGGAAACGATCGCCGACTACCAGGTCCCGGTCTTGGCGATCCGCACGTTTCGCAAGTATTGGCTGGCGGGTTTGACGCAGGCCCAGTTGGGGCCGGTGTGCAGCAAGATCTTGGCCAATGATTCGATCGAACACGTGGTGCTTGGTCCGTTGGAAATGGACCGCATTCAACTCGGGGCGCCGTACGAGTTCGTTCGCGTCGAGGTGCCGGTCAGGAATTTGAACGATCCGCAGCTGATGCAGCTCAGCCGCGCAGGTCAGCTGTACTTGACCCAAGTCGAAATGCAAACGATTCAGGCTCATTTTCGCGCCTTGGAGCGTGACCCGACCGACATCGAGCTGGAGACGATCGCGCAGACCTGGAGCGAGCATTGCAGTCACAAGACGCTGGCCGGGCGAATTGAGTATCAGGACGAGCATGGCACGCGTCGCTTCGACAACATGCTGAAAGAAACGATTTTCGCCGCCACTCGGCAATTGCGGGCCTCGATGGGCGAGCGAGATTGGTGCGTCAGCGTCTTCGAAGACAATGCCGGGATCGTCCGCTTTGACGAGCAATCCAATGTCGTGTTCAAGGTCGAGACGCATAACCATCCCTCGGCGCTGGAACCCTACGGCGGCGCCAATACGGGAATCGGTGGCGTGATTCGCGACCCGCTGGGGACCGGCCTGGGAGCCAAGCCCGTCTGCAACACCGACGTCTTTTGTTTCGCTCCCCCCGATCTTCCTCTGGATCAGCTGCACCCTGGCGTGCAGCACCCCCGCCGCGTGATGAAGGGCGTCGTCGCGGGCGTACGCGATTACGGGAATCGGATGGGGATTCCGACCGTCAACGGCGCGATCTATTTCGATCGCCGTTACCTCGGAAACCCATTGGTGTATTGCGGCAACGTGGGGATCCTGCCGCGCGACAAGTCGTTCAAGCAGCCGCAGCCCGGCGACTACATCGTGGCGATCGGGGGCCGCACGGGACGGGATGGGATTCACGGAGCCACGTTCAGTTCGGCGGAGCTGACCAGCGAGAGTGAAGCCCTGTCGGGCGGGGCCGTCCAGATCGGCAATGCCGTGATGGAGAAAATGGTCCTCGATGTGCTGATGCAGGCCCGCGATCAAGGGCTCTTTCATGCCGTGACGGATTGCGGCGCCGGTGGGTTTTCAAGTGCGGTCGGCGAGATGGGCGAGAAGATCGGAGCCGACGTATGGCTCGATCGGGCCCCTTTGAAGTACGAAGGATTGAGCTACACCGAGATCTGGATCTCCGAGGCCCAAGAGCGAATGGTGCTTGCGGTGCCGCCCGAGAACTGGGAGCCGTTCGCGGCATTGTGTGCGGCGGAAGATGTCGAAGCGACCATCCTGGGGCAATTCGAGCCGACGGGCAAACTGCGACTGAAGTACCGCGATCAGCTCGTCGGCGAGCTCTCCATGGAGTTCCTCCACGAGGGCCGTCCCCCCGTGGTCCGGCAAGCAATCTACACGGCGCCGCCAAGCCGGCCGCTGACGCCCGCGCCATCTGAGCTGGCCGACTACACACCCAAGCTTGTCGAAATGCTCGGCTGTCTCAATCTCGCCAGCAAGGAATGGGTCATCCGGCAATACGATCACGAAGTTCAGGGCGGGAGCGTCGTTAAGCCGCTGGTGGGAGTGCAGCAAGACGGACCCAGTGACGCCGCCGTCGTCCGGCCGCGTACTGGATTCGCCCCGCGGTCTGGTCATCAGCTGCGGAATGAATCCCCATTACGGCGACTACGATCCGTACCACATGGCGGCCAGCGCAATCGACGAAGCGGTCCGTAACGCCGTCTGCGTAGGAGCCGACCCCGCTCGGATCGCCATCCTCGATAATTTCTGCTGGGGCTACACCGATCGTCCCGAAACGCTCGGGTCGCTGGTCCGCGCCGCCTTGGCTTGCCATGACTTGGCGATCGCCCTGGAAACCCCGTTCATCAGCGGCAAGGACAGTCTGAATAACGAATTCAGCTATGTCGACGACCAAGGTCAGAAACAGACGATATCAATTCCGCCGTCGCTGCTAATCAGCGCCCTCGGACAGATCGCCGACGTGGCGCAGAGTGTCACGATGGACTTGAAAGAGGCCGGCAATCAGCTGTTCCAGGTCGGGCTCACCCGCGACGAACTTGGCGGCTCCCACTGGGCCCTGATCCACGCCGCCACAGGCGGTCAGGTACCCACCGTCGATGCCGCTCAAGCCAAACGAACCTTCGACGCGGTCCATCGCGCGATCAGCCAGGGCGATGTCAGGGCTTGCCACGATCTGAGCGAAGGTGGACTGGCGGTGTCTCTGGCCGAAATGGCGTTCGCCGGCGGTCTGGGCGCAGCGATCCGATTGGACGAGATTCCCCACGCGGTCGAGGATTCAACGGACCCCGCCGTCGCCCTGCTGTTCTCCGAATCGAACTCGCGGTTCGTCTGCGAGGTCCGACCCGAACACGTCGACCGGTTCCGACAAACGCTCGCGGACATCCCGCTGGCGCACCTCGGAGAAGTGACCGAACCACCGCAACTGGTCATCCGGCACGGTGGCCACACCCGGGTTTCGGCCTCGATTGACACGCTGAAGGAGGCCTGGCAGGCGCCTTTGCGGTGGCACTGACCCCCGTCCCGATTGCCCCGAACCGATTGCCCCGAACCCCTCACTATTTCTCCCGGAAATTGCGACGCTCCCATGCCCAATGTCCGTGTTCTCATCCTGCGTGCTCCCGGTACGAACTGTGACCAAGAGACCGCCTTCGCCTTTCAGGCCGCCGGCGGCACACCGGACGTGCTGCACATCAACCGGATCCTGGAACGTCCGAGCCGAATTGAGCAGTATCAGATTCTTTGTCTCCCCGGTGGCTTCAGTTACGGCGACGATCTGGCCGCCGGGCGCATCGTGGCGGGACAAATTCGACATCACCTCGTCGATATTTTTCATCAGTTTCGTGACGCCGGGAAGCTGATCCTGGGCATTTGTAACGGTTTCCAGATTCTGCTGAAATCCGGTCTCCTCTTGCCCGACGACACCGCCGGTCCCCCGGCGACGCTGACGTGGAACCCGTCGGGGCGCTTTGAGGATCGCTGGGTCCATCTGGCGGTGGATCCTCGACAATGCGTGTTCTTGCAAGGCATCGAGCGGATGTACCTGCCGATTGCGCACGCCGAAGGCCGATTCGTCACACGCGATGAGGCGGTCCTCCAAACGCTCGGTCAACACGGCCAACTGTCGCTCCGATACGCCGATCCCGCCAACCCCCTGATCGCCGCCCGCCCGCTGCCGTTTCCCCTCAACCCGAATGGCTCGGAGGCCAATGTTGCCGGAGTCTGTGACACCACGGGGCGTGTCTTCGGATTGATGCCCCACCCGGAACGCCACATTCATTTCACCCAACACCCGGCCTGGACCCGCCACAACCCGCCGGGTGCGCACCCCGCCGACGGCCTGCAATTGTTTCAGAATGCCGTTGGCTACTTTGGCGACTGAATCGCGTTGCTCCCTCGCGTCGCCCGGACCAGCCCGCGTCTTGAAAAAGGGACGGGGTGGCGGAGGCGAAAACACGATATAATGCCAGCAGCGGTGGGGTTGGGGTTGGGGTTGGGAAAAGGGGTCAGGTCCCAAAAGCCGGAACGGCCCTTTGGGTGCTTCGCACTTTTGGGACCTGACCCCTTTTCCCAACCAATACCTGGTTGTCGGGCGTCGACTCGCGGCCGACACGAAGATGCACGCAATCCACTGAGGGCGGTTCGCATGAACGATCTGCAAAAGCAAGTCCATCTGGCTCGGCGCCGATTGCTGGTCCAGCAGTTCCTCTCGATACTTCCCTGGACCCTTTCCGGCTGCTTTGCGATAGCGGCGGCGGCGATCTTGCTTCCCAAGCTATGGCCGCTTGCAGTGGACGCCGAAATCTGGCCCTGGGTCTGGCTGGGTGGGGCGCTCGCGGCTGGGTTCTGCGCCGCGCTGCTGGCCACTTACCTCCGCCGTGCCGATTCCCTGTCGGCGGCGATCGAGCTGGACCACCGTTTTGGCCTGAAGGAGCGTGTTTCGAGTTGCCTCGCGCTGACGCCCGAAGAAACCGAAACGCCCGCCGGACAGGCCCTGCTGCGGGACGCCGTTCGTCGTGTTGCGAAGGTCGATGTGAGTGAGGCGTTCCGCGTGCGGGCGAATCGCTGGGCGCTGCTGCCCTTCGGCCTGGCGATCGTGGCCTTCGGATTGACGCTGCTCTCGGACGCTCAGCCCGATCCGCAGACCTCGGCCCAGGCCGCGAGCGTCGCGGTCCAGAAACGCGTGCTGAACTCGACCGAGAACCTCAAAAAACCCTTGGAAGAACTTCGCAAGCAGGCGGTCGAGCGCGGATTGGAAGACGCGAGTGAACTGTTCAATAAGCTGGAGCAGGGTGTCAAGTCGCTCAACAAGAACGAAACAGTCGATCGCCAAAAGGCCCTCGTCAAACTGAACGACTTGGCCAAGGACCTTCAGGAGCGGCAGAAAGAGTTGCTCAGCCGCAAAGACGTCCAGCAACAGCTCCAGATGTTGAAGGACATCAAACAGGGACCCGCGGATCGGATGGCCAAGGCCATGAAGCAAGGTGACTTCCAGACGGCGTTGAACGAGCTGAAGCGAGTGCAGGATCAGCTGCAGAAGGAAGAGATGTCGGCCGAGGACGCCAAGAAGCTCCAAGAACAGCTGGCCCAGATGAAGCAGAAGTTGCAGGAAATGTCTCAGGCACATGACCAGGCCAAACGGGATCTTGAAAAACAGATCCAGCAAAAACTCGCCCAGGGCGATCGGAAGGCAGCCGGCGACCTGCAAAAGAAGTTGGACCAGTTGGCCAACCGCGATAAGCAAATGAGCCAGCTGGATAAAATGGCCGAAAAGCTCGGCGAGTGCTCGCAGTGCCTCCAGCAAGGACAAATGAAGGACGCCGCCGGGCAGCTTGGGCAAATGGCCGAAAGCCTGGAGTCCATGCAGCAGGAACTCGCCGAAATGGAAATGCTCGAAGACGCGCTCGATCAACTTGCGTCCGCCAAAGATTCCATGAATTGCGATAATTGCAACGGCATGGGTTGCTCGCAATGCCAGGGCGACGGCATGGGGGCCATGGGCCAAGGCGAAGGAAACGGACAGGGCATGGGCGAGGGCCAGGGACGAGGTGACCGACCGGAAGAAGAGACAGGAACCGGCTTCTATGACTCGCAGGTTCGGGCCAAGCCCGGCCAAGGGAAGGCCGTCGTGACGGGCATCGCCTTTGGCCCCAATAAGGCCGGCGAAGCGGTCGAAGAGATCAAGGCAGAGATCGACTCCGGACGACGATCCGACGATGACCCGCTCACCGGTCAACGGCTGCCCAAGGCGCAGCGAGAACTGACCCGTGAGTACTTTGACGCCTTCCGAGAAGGTGAATAGGTGCAATCGACCAAACCCCCTCCGTCGAAGGGCAGTGAAACCGTGCACCAAGATCTCTTCGCGATAGCCCCCGACCTCAGGATAGCTGCGACCGGACAGAACCGGCCATCACAGGGACTAACTCGGCCCATTTCACGGTTCCGCTGGTTGCGTATGAAAACTGGGACAAGTAGGATGAGTGGCTAAGATGCCTGCCTGCTCGGTGTGTCGCGCATCGCGCGAACCGTCTCTTTTAGATTGGCCCCGCGGATTATCCGGGGCGGCCAGCGAACGATGTGCAACAATTCGTTGGAGTTCCCAGAGGTGAGAACTTCGCTAGTTGGCTTTTTCAGAATGAGGATTGACTGACCATGCGTCGACCTTCCATTGGACGGCTAATCGCAGTCCTATTTACGGCTACGATTGTGTCGTTTCTGTCCATCGACACCACCCTGGCCTGTCGTTTTTTCATGCGACGCCATGCGTGCGCACCGTGCCCGCCGGTGGCTGCCTGTGCCCCGATGTCGTGTTACTCGGCACCCGCCTCCTGCGGCGACGTGATCTACTCCAGCTGCGGTGAAGTCGTGATTTCGAGCCGCGTGGTCGACTCCAGTTGCGAGCCGTCGTGTTGCGGCGAGGCGGGAGTGATGGAGAGCGTGCCGGCGACTCCGACGCCCGCCGAATCGTCGAGGGCCCCCGCGCCCCCGGCTCCCTCGGCGGATCAAACCAACGTGCTCCCGCTCAGCTCCCAACGTGATCGAAGACGATGCGGTCGACTCGGCGGTGGACGAGGCGACGGCGGAGATGCCGATTGACGAACCGCCTGCTTTGGATGACAGCGTCCCGCCGGCATTTGATGATTTGGATGCGCCGGCACCGAGCGACCTGGATTTCCCGGCGGACGATCTGCCGGCGGACGATTTGCCTTCCGGCGACCTGCCCGCGGATGACTTCCAACCGGACCTGCCCGCGACCGACGCTCCGGCGGACGACTTGGATCTGTTCGACGCGCCGGCGGACGTTCCTGCCGCGACGCCCGACGCCCTCCCCGGCTTCGACGAACCGGCGCCGGTTCCCACCGAGACGCCTGACGCGGCGCCTCCTGCGGGCGATTCTGACAGCCTGGACGATCTGTTCGGCGGCACGCCGAAGGCCACGAGCGACGAACCGCGGATGGCACGACAGCCCGCTTCCGAGGATGACCTTTTCCAGGGCCTCGACGAACCGGCCGCGGCGGCGCCCGATTCGACACCTGCCCCGGCAAATGACCTGTTCGAATCGACTCCGAGCGAGTCGCCGGCGCCTGCCAAGGACAGCAACGGCGTGGATGACCTGGACGATCTGTTCGGCGCCCGCTCGGCCCGCCCGGAAGCGACCCAAACGGTCACCCGCGAAGCAGAAGAGCTACCGTTCCGGGTTTGGACGGACAACACCGGTCGATACCAGACGGTGGGACGGCTGGTCAAGGTCAGCCCGACTCATGTCCGCCTGATGAAGGACACCGGTCGTTACTCGACCGTTCCGAAGCAGCGGCTGAGCGCGACCGACTTGGCGTACGTCCAGCAGATGGCCAAGACGCTCGGCGTCGAAACCACCGAACAGCTGGCTCGACGCTAGGAGTCGCGTGATCGATTCTGATTCTTGAAGATGCCTTTTCAGGGCGGAGCGGCCCGAGTCGCTCCGCCCTGTTCGCATTGAGGGCCCTGTCGTTGAGGTCCCCCCTCATCCGGCCTGCGGCCACCTTCTCCCGCGTTGGGGAGAAGGGACAGGATGGTGTCACTTCTCCCGTGGCCGGGAGAGGTCGCTCGGCTCCCGCGGGCGGGAGCCGAGCGGGTGAGGGTTGAGCATTTGGCAGAGGGCGTGGCCCCCTCATCCGGCCTGCGGCCACCTTCTCCCGCGCTGGGGAGAAGGGACAGGATCGTGTCACCTCTCCCGTGGCCGGGAGAGGTCGCTCGGGTCCCGCGGGCGGGAGCCGAGCGGGTGAGGGTTGAGCATCTGGCAGAGGGCGTGGCCCCCTCATCCGGCCTGCGGCCACCTTCTCCCGCGTTGGGGAGAAGGGACAGGATGCGTGTCACCTCTCCCGTGGCCGGGAGAGGTCGCTCGGGTCCCGCGGGCGGGAGCCGAGCGGGTGAGGGTTGAGCATTTGGCAGAGGGCGTGGCCCCCTCATCCGGCCTGCGGCCACCTTCTCCCGCGCTGGGGAGAAGGGACAGGATCGTGTCACCTCTCCCGTGGCCGGGAGAGGTCGCTCGGGTCCCGCGGGCGGGAGCCGAGCGGGTGAGGGTTGAGCATCTTGGCAGAGGGCGTGGCCCCCCTCATCCGGCCTGCGGCCCGGCAGTGGGCGTGGCCCCTCTCCGGCCTGCGGCCCTCCGCTGGGGAGAAGGGACAGGATCGTGTCACCTCTCCCGTGGCCGGGAGAGGTCGCTCGGGTCCCGCGGGCGGGAGCCGAGCGGGTGAGGGTTGAGCATCTGGCAGAGGGCGTGGCCCCCTCATCCGGCCTGCGGCCACCTTCTCCCGCGCTGGGGAGAAGGGACAGGATGGTGTCACCTCTCCCGTGGCCGGGAGAGGTCGCTCGGGTCCCGCGGGCGGGAGCCGAGCGGGTGAGGGTTGAGCATTTGGCAGAGGGCGTGGCCCCCTCATCCGGCCTGCGGCCACCTTCTCCCGCGCTGGGGAGAAGGGACAAGATGGTGTCACCTTTTCGTGCGATTGGAGTAAGGGACGTGGTGCGGAGACGTGGTGTGGTTTGCGATGTGTCGGTACGCGTGGGTTGCATTTCCGCGGGCGACTGCTCCACTTCGCCCGCCATTGCGGTTACGATAGCAACGTTGAGGTGGACGGCCGACGGTTTTTCGGGGCGGGGGGGGGACGAAACAAAATGGCGACACCGATGGCACGCTGGATGAAGGGGATCGCGATTGCCGGTTTGCTGGTGCGGGGCGGAGAGCTGCCGGCGGCAGACGACGTGAACTATGACGAATCGCAGGTCCCCGCTTACACATTACCGGATCCGCTGCTCGCCATGGATGGGACGCGGGTGACGGCGCCGGAGCAGTGGTCGAAGCAGCGACGCGACGAGATCCATCGCCTTTTCGAGACATATGTCTATGGCCGATCGCCGGGGGCTCCGGCGGATCTGCATTGGAAGGTCTTCGAACAAAGTGACGCGGCCCTCAACGGGCTTGCCCGCCGCAAGCAGGTCACGATCTATTTTAGTGCGGCGGAAGACGGTCCGCAGATGGACCTGTTGATGTACTTGCCACGTGAGTCCCAAGGGCCGGTTCCCGTCTTTCTCGGGCTGAACTTTAACGGCAACCATGCCATTCACGACGATCCAGCGATTCGTTTGTCGTCTAGCTGGATGCGATCGGGCGACGACCAGGCGGTCCAGGACCATCATGCGACCGAGGCCGGTCGAGGCCGAACGAAGTCGCGCTGGCCGGTCGAGGCGATTTTGGGACGAGGTTACGGGTTGGCGGTGATTTACTACGGGGATATTGACCCCGACTACGACGATGGATTCCACAACGGGGTGCACGCTCTGTATCATGGCGACGGGAAGGCTCCTCCCGCGTCCGACGAGTGGGGTTCGATCGCGACCTGGGCCTGGGGCTTGAGTCGCGCTTTGGACTACTTACAGCAAGATCCGCAGGTCGATGGGAAGCGTGTCGCGGTGGTCGGCCATTCGCGTTTGGGCAAGACGGCTCTTTGGGCCGGGGCCAACGACACGCGATTCGCGATGGTCGTGTCGAACGATTCGGGCTGTGGCGGCGCGGCGCCTCAGTCGTCGTCGGTTCGGTGAAAAGGTGAAACGGATCAACGAGGCGTTTCCGCATTGGTTCTGTGACAACTTCAATCAATTCAATGACCACGAGGACGACTTGCCCGTCGATCAGCATCAACTCATCGCCCTCGCCGCACCGCGCCCGGTGCTGGTTTGCCAGTGCGACCGAGGACCTTTGGGCCGATCCCAAGGGCGAGTTTCTGGCGGCTTTTCACGCCGGGCCCGTCTATCGTCTGTTGGGTGAGTCCGGGCTGGAGCAGGCCGAAATGCCGCCGCCTGGCCAACTGGTTGGCAACCGAGTCGGCTATTTCCTCCGTCCGGGCAAGCACGACATGCGGATCGAGGACTGGCAGGCGTATCTCGAGATGGCCGACCGCTTTCTGAAATAGACAGGAGTTTCTGAAATAGAGACGGGCGGTGGGACCAACGGATGCCCTAGCCGGTCGCCCTGTCGCGGCGACGGTGGCCGCTTCGTTCGCTTATTCGAGTTGCTGGACGTGGCTGACCAGGTTCGCCAGGTCCCGGGGAGTTAGTTCCGCCTCGAGGCCATCGGGCATGAGCGAGCGACGCGAGCTTGTGAGATGTTCGATTTCGACGCGCAGCAGTTCGCGCATCACGCCATCGGCCTGTTTCAAACGCAGCGTCTGGCCGCTCTCGCCGATCACGACTCCGTAGAAGACTTCGCCCGACTTCAATTCGACTTGATACGCGATGTACTTGGGCTCGACGGCTCGACTGGGATCCAAGATCGCGGTCAGCAGGGCGGCGGGCGAACGGTCCGAAAGCGATTTCAGGTTGGGTCCGATGGGCACTCCGTCGGCTGGGGCGTGGCAGTTGGCACAATGCTTTGCGAAGAGGACCTGGCCGCGTTCCGGATCGCTTGCTTCGGTGGCGGCGGCAAGGGCGGCAAGGTAACGCTGCAGGACTTGGTCCCGGTCGGAGTTAACCGAGCGATGAAACAGCGCCGCGGCGCGCGCCGCAACGACGGGGTCCGGGTCGTGGAGCAGCCGGTCGCGGCGCACGGGATCGATCTCCAACGGCGCGATCCCGCCGGTTTGGATTTGGTCCAGCAGGCACTGGGTCCAGGTGGGCCGTTGCAGCAGATGATCGACCATCGCCGCCCGCACGCCGGGGAGGGCCTGCGGCCAAGCGGCCACGAGGATCGGCGCCACGTCCCGCTCGTCCGCGGTCCGGGCCAGCAACTCGACTGTCGCCAGTTGCACTTCCGAGGGTGACTGAGGTCCCAACCATTCCGCGAACTGTTCCGCCCGCGCGACGTGCCGGCTCGGGTCGTACGTTACGATTCGGATTGCAGCAACCCGTGCGTTCGAGGGACACGTCGAGTCGCTCGCCATTTCCCAGGCCAGCTGAAACAAGGCGCGCGAGCGCGGCTCGAGTGCCCGCAGTGCCGGTTCGTCGGCTTGCGTCAGGGACTCGATGGTCCGTCCCTCGCGCGCGAGCGCTGTGAGCCAGGCGGCGCAGCGATCCAGTTCGGCCGACGCGGGCTGCTGCCCGGCGGCCGGAAGGAGTCCCTCCAGCAGGCTCGCCAAAAGCTCGGGACGGTCCCGTGTCATCCGGAATAGCGTGTCGCGCACGCCGGCCTGGAGATCATCGGGGTGCTCCACGGCCGCCCTGACCAACTGGGCGACGTGTGGCGTGGCCGAGCTGACGAGGGCGGCCGTCATGAAGGGTTCCGTGTTCGGCTGGGTCGCGAGTTGCACCAGGCCCTGCCCGGCACGATCGTCCGTGGTCTCCCCCAAGCTGAAGGCCAGCTGGAGGCGTACTTGTGCATCCGAGTCGCCGGTCAACCGCACCATTTCCGCCAGCAGCAGCGGATCGTCACCCGCCAGACGCTCGGCGATTCGCAGGGCATGCCGCCGGACCTGAGGATGCGAGTCTCGCATCGCGTGGGTCAACAGCGTCGCATCCAGCCCTGGACCCAGTGACAGGTCGTGCGGGGCGGCCCCGTCGCCCGGCTGCAGCCCGGCAAGCGTGTACAGGGCGTGTAACCGCGCCACCGCCGCGGGATGGTCACGGACCGTCCGCCGCAGCAAGTCCGTCACCTCCACCGCTCGCCGATGGATCAAGAGTCGCTGGGCAAGGTCGCGGACCGGACCGTTCTGGCTGGCCAGCCGCTCGACGAGCTCGGCCGAAGTCAGTCGGTCCAGGCGAGGAATCGACGGAGGCGGTTGATCGTGCGGAAAGACGCGGTAGATTCGGCCCCGATCCTCCCCGGAGCGGTAGTACGGCTCGAGTTGCGCGCGGCCTTCCGCGGGCAGCCAATCCGGGTGTTCGATCATGTAGCGGTACATGTCGACAATCCAGAGCGCCCCATCGGGCCCGGTTCGGGCCATGACCGGGCGACGACCAACGGTCGGCGGAGGCGTAAAAATCATAGTGATCCGCCGTCGCCGCACGCTCGCCTCGGTACGATACGCCCTCGTGATGCAGCCAATGATGCTGGACGACGTTGTGAAACGGCTCGCAAGTGAATGCCTGCGTGACGGGCGATGGCCCGAAAAGCAATTGGTCTCGATAAATACAGGGCCCGCAGGCCGACGTGTAGTGCCCTGCGTGCTCAAAGCTGTGGAACCGTTGCTGCCGAACGCTGGTCGGAAAAACCTCCGGGTTCGCCGGCACGCGAAGTTGCTGGCGAGGGTCGGGATATCGTCCCAGAGGGTTTCGGCGGAGGTAGCCGTCTTCCAACACATAGTGCCACAGCGGATGGCTGTTTTGGACGCCAAACCACTCATTCCAGTCGTTCCTGACTCGTCCGAATTGACTCGGCCCAGCCTCGGGTTCCAATTGTCCTGAGTCGGGATCGAATCGGAAATCACGACTTCCCAGGAGAAAAGACTGACCGGTGAACGCGAGCTCGATCGCGTTGTCCGCGCCGAAGCCGGCGTGGTGGCCACCGGCGGCACAATAGACCCAATTGTCCAGGCCGAACCGCAGACCGTTCACCCGCAGTTGTTGGTTGCCTTCGACAAAGCCCCGGGCAATGACCGTTCGCTGATCCGCTCGGCCATCGCCATCGGTGTCCCTGGCGAAAAACAGCTCAGGAGCCGCGGTGACCAACACGCCGTCCCGCCACGGCATGACCGCGGTCGGGAAACTTAGCTCGTCCAGAAACACGACCGATCGATCGTAGAGCCCATCGCCGTCGGTATCTTCCAAAGATCGAACTCGGCCACCCGGCCGGCCGGCGTTGTCCATCCCGTAAGGGTAGTCCGCCATTTCGGCGACCCAGAGTCGGCCGTCAGCGCCCCAATCAATCGCGACCGGATCAGCAACCAGCGGCTCGGCCGCCATCAGCTGTAAGGTGTATCCCTCGCGAACCGAGATCTGACGTAGCGATGCGTCCGGCGACAACGGCGGAGGTTCCGGAAGCGAATCCTGACCGCGAACGGTTGCCGAGCTGGCCACGAGCTGCCAAATGCATGCGCTCAAGCCAGCGACGGCGAACCACCGTCGTACGCGAATGACGTTGATTGACCACATCAGCTCATGCCTTGTCACTGCGGGGAATCAAGGGTCGGGGAACACGACTCGCCGGCGAGAGTCCCGGAGGGTCACCTGTAGCTCGCCTGTCGGTCAGTTGCCCGCTTGCGATTCTATCGCATCCGCGCCGGACCGACAGGCTGCTTTGAGCAACTCGTGCATTGTCAACGTAAAGAACTGGATTCGGCTCGGCAGGAGCCTCGCCCTCCCGTTGCACCGACCCCAAGACCAAACTTGACTGAGACGCTTGGCCGCTTTCGACCGCCTATCACAACTCGGAATCGCTTCGGTATACTGCCGTTTCCGATGCGGGACGCAAGCCGTACCATTTTCCTCCAACATTCGAGTCTTGCATGCGTTGGTTACGATCGTGGCGAATACTCGTCCTGCTCTTGTTCCTCGCAGTAGTGATCGTGATGGTTTGGGCACGTTTTGCACCTCCGCCGCCGACGTTGGGTGTCAGCGGCGATCAGTTGGCTCCTTGCGGTAGCCGACCGAACTGTGTTTCGAGTCAGGCGTCGGATGGAGAACACGCGATTGCGCCTTTGCCGCGGACCGGCACGGCGACGGAATCCTTGGACCGCCTGGCGGCGATTATCGAAGCTCTTCCGCGCACGCGGATCGTGACGCGCACCGACTCCTATCTTCACGCGGAATTCAAGAGCCGACTTTTTGGCTTTGTTGACGACGTCGAGTTTTACGCCCCGGAAGGCGACGAGGTCGTCCATTTTCGCTCGGCATCGCGGCTGGGCTATTCCGACCTCGGCGCGAACCGTGCTCGGATGGAAGACATCCGCGCGAAGTACGAAGCATCCTAAGCCGCCGCCGGTTGCGTCGCGGCCCACGCCGCCGCTCAGCCGGCGATCGAGAGCGATTGCTGACGGTCGGACGGCGGATAACTCGGGGCCTGATCGGAGGCGAGGATTTCCTGCACGGCTGCCTGCATCGCTTGCAACGACAAACGGTGGACACGCCGCTGCTGCCAGCGGAAGTAGGGATAGCCCAAGCGGGCCAGCCAGTGTTGGGGGCGCGAGAAGCACTCCAGCTGATAGATCACTCGATTGCGGCGGTCCCAGGTGACGCTGACGAACGCTTCGCCGCAGATCACGTGCTCGGTTAGCGTGCCGTAGGCGAACCCAAACCGAGCTCGATACGGAAAGCGTCGTTGCCGCGCGTTCTCCGTATCGTCCACACGGTAGACGATGCGACAAGCCCCCAGCACGTTGACAAGACCTGTCCTCACCGCAACCGCAACCACCTGACCCGGTTCGATTTTCCGTCCCTCCCCAAACATCTGGTAGATGCCTTTGGGCAGCATCGACCATTGCTCGATCGCGTGCCGCGCCGCGTTGAAAACCGCTTCCCCCGCTCCCAGATCGATCGAGGCGGAGTCATGGGCGAACCCGGTCGGGGGGCGGTGCCTTGTCGCTCCGATCTGCGGGTACGACCACGGCAAGTCCGCCACGCGGTTCAGGAATTCGTCGATTTGTTCGCGTGTGGGAGGGTGCAAGAGCAGCATGAGGGGAATCCCTATCGCGAGGGGTGAAAGGCCGAGCTTGGGGCAGTTGGCGAAATCCTGGAAGGCTCGCGACCGCCGTCCCTACCGAGAAACCGGAAAACGTGACCGGCCCTTAACACGCGGCCTGAGATTCGGCTCAGGCGAAGGCATCAAAGCGGTAGCCAACTCCGTGCACGGTGCGGATAATCCGCGGCCGGCTCGGATCTCGCTCGATCCGTTTGCGAAGCTGCGAGATGTGTTGATCGAGCGTGCGGCTGTTCGGGACATAGTCCAAATCCCAGGCCCAATTGAAAAAGGCCAGCCGATCGACGGCTTGACCCCGCCGGTCGTACAGCAGCCTCAGGATTCGCACATCGCGCTGGCTGAGATCGATCACCTGTTGGCCGCGCCGCGCTCGGAGCTCGCGCGGATACACCTCCAGGTCATCCATCCAAAAAGACGTGATCTCCTCATGACCGTTGACCCGACACCGTCGCAAGATGGCGCGTACTCGGGCGACGACTTCCTGCACGCCGAACGGTTTGACAATGAAGTCGTCGCCGCCCAACTCCAGGCCCAACACCTTGTCCGGCTCCTCGCTCTTGGCCGTGATAAACACGACAGGTACCTCGGCATCGAGTTTTCGGATCGCTCGGCACACCTCGTAGCCATTCAGCTTGGGCATCATCACATCCAGGCAAACGAGCTGCGGCTGGTGCAGGCGGAAAAGGTCCAGCGCGGTTTGCCCGTCGAATGCCTCGAGTACCTCGAAGCCCTCGGAGCGGAATACTTCCGACAGGCCGTGGCGAATCAATCGATCGTCTTCGGCAAGTAAGACCTTCATGACTCGATGTCTCACGCGGTGGGTAGCACGACCTGGAACACGGCACCGAGGGCCGACTCTTGGACAGTGATTTCACCCCCATGCAGGCGTGCAATGCGGCGCGCGATGGAGAGCCCGATCCCGGTGCCCGCCGCATCGCTCAACCGGTCTGAAGCGCGAAAAAACGCCTCGAAAATCCTTTCGCGCAATCCGGGCGGAATCCCAGGTCCGCGATCTTCGACCGTAACAACCGCCTGATGATCCTCCCTTCGCGACGTGATTCGCAGCCACTCGCCGCTGGCCGCATATCGCTCCACGTTGCTCAGCAAGTTCCCCAGCATCTGTTCTACGAGGTCGACATCCAAGCCGATCGTTCCGGCGCAAGTCAGCTCCAGCTCGATCCGAATCCCGGCGGCCTCAAGGGCGGGACGGAATCGATCCGTGACGCGCCGAATCAACTCGTCGAGCGAGGCGTCTTGGCGGCGAAGTTCCAGCTGCCGTCGCTCGGCTCGCGCAAACGTCAGAACGTTGGTGATCAATCGAGACAAGCGTTGGCTCTCCTGCACGATGACGCTCAATCTCTGACGCGGCTTGGTGGCTTCAAGTTCCGGCACCTGTTCCAGATCGATTCCCAGCAGGTCGGCGTACATGCGAATGTTTGTCAGCGGCGTCTTTAGTTCGTGGGAGACCTGATTTACGAAATTGACGCGTCGCTGAGCTTCGCGCAGTTCACGCGTATGCTCACGATAAAACACGACGACCAGCCCCAGCAGGCCGAACGTGGTGCCCAGCAACCCCGCGATAATCGGAAATTGCGACACCGAGAGGCGGCGCCTTCGATCCACGTCGTATTTCAAACGCCAGGCGGACAGCGGAGCGACAACCGGGGTTTCCGCTACCGCGTCCCAGGGGTCTTCATCCGTTAACGTCCCCCATTGGTAAATGACCTGATCGCCCGCATCGACCAGGCTTACACGCGACGCGACCGGGAGGCTTCCACGTCCTGCTTGCGCGATTCGCGTCTCGGGCAGTGACGCGACGAGGTCGGAGACCCAGCGGGCCCTGGCCAGCGCCAGCACGGCGACGCGATCCGGTCCCTGCCGGCGCCAGTACATCAGATTGATGCCTCGACCCCAATACCACACCAACCAGCCATCGCTGGGGACCGGTCCCGTGGCGGCGGAATTCTCGTCGGGGGAGGCCACGGAAGCACCCGAACCAGCGAATGTGGACTGAGCAGGCAAGCGGGCGGAGACAGGTTTTCCGGTGGCAACCGGAAATGCGAGTCGAATCAGGTCCTTGTCTTTGAGTAATTGCTCGATTTCGACCAGAAACTCGCGTTCATCGTCGCTAATCCGTTCCGTTAGCGGAGGATGGATCAGCTCGCCACGTCGATCGAGCACCAAGATCTGTCGCAGCAGGGGCTCGCCCCGGACCAACTGACGCAGGTCTTCGGGACGGTCCCCGGACGCGTCGACCAGGCGCGCCAGCCGGCGCCGCACCTCGTCAAAGTACCGCCCCAGCCGCTGGTTCTCCTCGCTCAGCCGTTCCTGGATCAGGGCCCGATACTGCTGCTCGACTCGGACTTGCTCCACTCGCGCAACGCGCCAGCCGAGCCACGCGAAGATGGCGATCGGGACAATCACCAACAAACTCAGGTACAGCAGCGACTTGCGAGACACGAGGCGGCTCGAGGGTTGAATTCCGTGGTTCAGGATCCGTTTCCAGTCGCTGCGCGAAGTCCCGGCCGCGCGCGCTGCGGATCGAGCTCGGCGCCCGGAGCCTTGCCCCGGGCGCCCAACTTCCGCCAACCCTCCGCCACCGACCCTCCGGTCAAGGTTAACGCTGAGGCTTGGCCTCCGGAACCGGCGCGACCGATTGTTGCGTCGCATCGCCGTATTGCAAAGCCCGCATCACCTTGCGTCCGCGACGGTAAAGGAGGTCGTTCTCGACCCAATCCGCCTGCCGGAAGTTGTCTTCGCTGCGCGCTTGCAACTTGGGCGAGTTCAAGGACTTTGCCTGTTCCAACAAGTATCCCGCGTTCGATTTCAGTAGCTCTTTCGATCGTTGGATCTCGCCTTGATCGCGCAGCAGCGTCGCCGATTGATTGGTCAGGTTCGCGATTTGCAGCACACACTCCTCCATCACTGCCTTGTTGACCGAGGACTTGACCGCCGCCAGCGAATTGCTGAAGTTGGCACCTACGGCGCTCGACAAGCGATCCTCCGTCTTGGACTCCATGTTCGTGTACGAGACCGTGACGTCGGCGACCTGCAGGGTCGTGCCACTTTGCCGCGGGGGAAGCTCGACCTCGAGAATCAGATACTTCTCCTGCTCGCTGTACAGCTGATTCAGCTTAACGTAGACGTCCTGGCCCGTGATCTCGCCCTGGTCATTCAAAATGCGAACCGGCCGCACGTCGTCGTGACAATGAATCTTGATCACCACTTCCTGCGCCACGACGGACAACACTTCGTTAAACTCGCGGTTGAATACGTCGACCAGCTGTGCCGAGTTTTCGACGAAGACGTGATTCCCGTCACTCTTCCGCGCCAACATCGTCATCAAGTCCTCA
The DNA here is from genome assembly GCA_963826795.1 of uncultured Planctomycetales bacterium. Taxonomy (GTDB): domain Bacteria; phylum Planctomycetota; class Planctomycetia; order Pirellulales; family Pirellulaceae; genus CAWGYT01. The sequence goes on from CAWGYT010000013.1 coordinate 87,038, forward strand.
TTGTAGTCCAGACCCAGACCGATCGTCGTAACGGAAATCCCTTCTTTGCCAAGCGATGCACCCAGCTCGCCCAGCTCACTCGGCGACTGGGGGCCCACGTTCGCCAGGCCGTCGGAGAGCAGGATGACACGATTGACGCGTTCCTTATCCAGAAACTTGCGCAACTCCTCCGCTCCCTTGCTGACACCCGCAAACAGCGCCGTCGATCCGCTCGCCGAGATCGACCGAATTCGCTCGATCACCTGCTCCCGATCCGTCAGCTTCGTAGCCGGAACAAGCACCGAGACGTTCGTGTCGTAGGTGATCACCGAGACGATGTCCTGCGCGCCAAGTCGCTCCAGAGCCCCGATCGCCGCCTCTTTGGCTCGCGCAATCTTGTCTCCGGCCATCGAGCCCGACTTATCGAGTACCAGCGCGATGTTGACCGGAGCACGTTTCTGGCTGTCGCTCAGCCGAAACCCCGTGACGCCCACCTTGATGAACGTCGTCTGCTGTTTATTCGCCTCCAACGTCGGCTGGGCCAGCGACACATCCAGGGCCACTTGGCGGGCGGTGACGTTCGAGCCCAGCACGGCCGAACAACACGCCAACACCAAGTATCTGGCCATCCAAATTCGACTCATGACAATCCTCCTCGCTCAACCCGAAAACAAGAATGCCCCAATGGCACTTGGATTGTCGCCTGAATCGCCTGCCGAGTCGTCAGCGACATGTCACGACGATGTAAGAAGTTTGTAAACAATCGGGTTGGGAAAAGGGGTAGGAAAAGGGGTCAGGTCTCAAAAGCCGGAACGGCCCTTCGGGTGCTTCGCACTTTTGAGACCTGACCCCTTTTCCCAACCCAACCCCCTTTCCCAAACAATGCGTTAGCGCAGGCTCAAGAGGAAGGCGAACAGGTTGCGCCGGTCTTGCTCGCCCAACAGCGACGCGAAATTGTCCGGCATCACCGACAGGGCAGACTGGCGGGATGCTTCGATCTGATCCACGGCGATTCGCTCTTCTTTTCCTTCGAGGTTGACGACGGTCCATGCGTCCTCAGCTCGATGACGGACTAATCCCGCGACGACACGTCCGTCGGTCAGCGAGAGGATGGACGACCGGAAGGCCAGGTCCACGTTGCGGTGAGGCGTCAGCACGTCCTCGATCAACCGTTCGAGTCCGCGGTTCCCGATGCCGTCCAGTTGAGGACCGACAAGTTCGCCTTGGCCGTTGACCTGGTGGCAGATTCGGCAGTTCTTCGTAAACAGTTGTTGCCCCGCGGACAGATCCGCCGGATGGGCCGCGAACGATTCCCGCGTTGTTTGCAGGAGGGTGGCGACAGCGGCATCTTCTTGGGGGAGGGCCGCGATCACGTGTTCGATGCGGAGCAGGATCCCCTTGTCGCCGGCGACGTCCAGCTGAGCACGGATTGCGGGGTTCTGCAGAAGCTGGCCGCTGGCCGCGCCCTGTTCGACTAAACCGACGAGCCGATCCGCACCGACCGGAGTTGAGACCAGGTGGCGGGCAAGGCGAGCTTGCTGCGGTAGCGAGAGCTGGCGAAATACCTCAATCAGCAACGCATCCAGTGGTTCACCCTGGCCGTTCGCGATCGCCTGGGAGGTGCCCTCTCGGATAACGCGCGGAACATGATCGTCGGTCAGCAACTGGCTCATCACTTCCCAGATCGGTTCGCCGGCGAGTTGGGCCAGGGCCTGGCCGGCTGCCGACCGGCTCGACCAGGAGTAGCCTTCGCGCAGCCAGGATTGCAGAACGTGTCGGTCGTGGTGCAGCTGCAGCCGTGCGATCAGCTCGGCCGCCATCAGCTGCCAGCTCTCAATCGAGCGTGGGTCTTGTGCGGGGACGGCGACGACGGGCGGTTGGAAGCGGGCGACGGCCAGCCAGGCGTAGGCCGGGCCGGACATTCGATCGACGACCTCCAGCACCGCAGACTGACCGACCCATTCATGCAGGTCCCACGTGACCCGCTCCGCCCGATCGTTTCGTGGGGGAAAGCGCGTTGCACGATCTGCCCGGTCTCCACCAGTCGCAGTTGCACGAAGTTATCGTCGATGTCGCCAGCCAGCTCCTGTCCCGGCAGGTTGCCCTGGGGGACGGCGACGGTTGTTGGATCGCCGCGATGTCCGCAGACTTCAAAGGACAGTTTCGCGGGAATTTCAAAGGGTTTCGAAACGAGTCGCCCCAGTTCGGCTTCCCCGCCCGGCAGGCTGCTGAGAAAACTCGTTTCGAATCCATCGTGTGCCGTCCGCGGCTCGAGCCCCCAGATGCTGGCACCGGAATCGATTTGCCATTTCAGTTCCTGTGCCTGGACGGACGCGATCAGTCCGGTGACAAGTTCCTGTCCCCAGGCGACAAGTTCCGGTTCCGCGGCCCAGCGCTGGGTCGGAAGGGACTGCTGGATGGAGCGAAACAAGGTGGCTTGCAAGGCGAGTGCCTCGCCCGCCTGTCGACGTGCCTCCCGTGCCAGCTGACCGACACGGCTCGGCGACACATATCGGGCGGCGTAGGGCAGGAATCGTTCCAGGTCCGAGGCCGGAAGTTGGTGAGCTGCCACGTAGTCCAGCACCAGGCTGGCCGACTCGGCGCTCCGAAGTGCGAGGGCGACGTCGGCCAATTCACGAAGCTCCGCGGATGGCCACGCGCGGGCGGCCACATCGGCCAGCAACCGCTCGTCGCGAAGTTGGTTCCGCAGCGCAATGCGGAGGGTGTGCCGCAACGCAACATCGTCGGGTGGGATGTCGACCAGCCGTGTCCAGCAACGTCGCGACGTGCTGGGGATGCGCCTGTTGTCCGAGGGCTTCGGCGGCGGCACGCTCGACGCGGGGATCCCCGTCGCGCAGGGATTGGGTCGCCTGTTGACGCTGCGTCTCATTCCAAAGGGGCGTCTCGGCCAAGATTCGCAAGGCATGCACGCGCGCTGGCTGAGCCGGATCGGCCAGCGACTCGCTCAATTCCTCGGCGGTTAGCTTTCCCAGTCGGAACAGGGCCCAGCGCGCCGCTGCGCCTTGGCCAGGGTTGCTGGTCGCGATCGACCGCACGGAGCATCTCTTGCAGCGGAGTGACGGCGTCGTCGCCAATCCGATCGCTCAACTGGTCCAGCGCCAGCTCGCGAATCGGCAGTCGGGCGTCGCCCAGTGCGGCGATCAATTCGTCGACCGACTCGCGGGCCAAATCCCGTGCCGGCTTGGTCGCCGAGTTGGGCGTGCCGGGTTGTCCGCGATAGACGACGCGCCAGATCCGGCCGCGTTGCCGATCGCGACCCGGATGATCGAGTGGAACTTCATAGTGCCCGATAATTCGGTTGTAGAAATCGGCGATGTAGAGTGCTCCATCCGGGCCAAAACGGAGATCAACCGGCCGGAACCAGGGATCGTCGCAGGTCAGGAAATCGGTCTGTTCAACGGCCTTCGGGGTCGCGCCGGAGTAGGTTAACGTGTCGCGATGGATCCGGCTGGTGACCACGTTGCCAATGAACAGACTGCCCTGGAATTCCGACGGCCAAGTTTCGTCGTCACAGTACGCCACACCCGCCAGTCCCGTCGAACCGTGGTGATGACTCATGAGTTCCGGGGCGAATCCCAAGCCATCGTGTGGTTTTCCAAAGCTTTCGTACTGTCCGCCCCGGATCAACAACGTGAGCGGCTTGCTGTGGCAGTCCGCGGTAATCAGGTCGCCCAGTTCCGTGAAGGCGCTGCCGAACGGATTGACCTGCCCCCAGGTGTACGGCTCGACGCGCGATCCATCCAATCGAATGCGGTAGGTGTTCCCGCTGTGGAGTTCGAGCTGCGAGCCGTCCGTGCCGCGGAACGTGGTTCGATTGGCGAATCCGTGGTTGACGTACAGCCAGCCGTCGGGACCGCGTCGAAAGGCGTTTTGCATGCCATGCGTGTCGACGGGCCGGTCAAGTGGGCCGTAAAGCACTTGGCGCTGATCCGCTCGATCATCTCCGTCCGTATCCCGAAAGAACTGGATACTCGCGATGCTGTAGGCCACGACGCCGTCGCGGTAGGGATAGAGGCCGATGGGAATATTCAGGTCGTTCGCGAAATCATGGAACTGATCGGCGCGGCCATCGCCATCGGTGTCATTCAGGATTTGGATCTTGTCGCGGCCCGTCGACTCGGCGGGATAGGGGTATTCGACGGAGCCGCTGACCCACAGCCGGCCGCGGGCATCGAAGGCCAGGTTCATCGGTTTTTGAATCTCAGGTTCCGCCGCCACCAATTGGACTTCGAATCCATCCGGCACGTGGAACCGTCGCGCCTGCTGGGCAGCCGACAGCGGCTCGGTCGTCCGCACGTTCTGCTGGAAGGCCTCGTCACCGACTGCTGCCACCAGCAGCAGCCAGCCCGCGATCCACGATGACGTCATGGCGGCATTCCCTCGACTTGTTTTACTTCCTCCGTGCAACGGGAGAGCAAGGCTCCCGCCGAGCCGTCAACGCATTGGACGTGACTTCTTCAAGCGGCTCAGCGGGGAGCTTTGGCCTCCCGTCGCCGCGGCGGGCGAATAGGCAACTTTTCGGTCCGGAACCGTGGCGGGTGATTCTTCGACTTCGACGACGGCCGCAAAATGCCGGATGATCGCCTGCTTGGTGTCCATCAAGAGGCTGAACAGCGTGGGAACCAAGATCAGGGTGAAGAGTGTCGAGACGAACAGGCCTCCGAGCACGACGCTGCCGAGGCCGCGATAGAGCTCGCTGCCGGCACCCGGAAAGAACACCAGCGGGGCCAGCCCGAAAATCGTGGTCGCGGTGGTCATGAAGATCGGCCGAATTCGGGTCCGCACGCTCGTCAAGATCGCTTCGTCGGGGGACATCCCGTCCTCGCGAATGTGATTCAGCGACTGGTGGACGATCAGGATCGCGTTGTTGACGACCGTGCCGATCAAGATCACGAAACCCAGCATCGTCAGGACGTCCAGCATCTGGGGCGGCTGATCCAGCCAGCCGAGATAGGTCGAGAGCAACCGCAACCCGACCACGCCGCCAACGGCTCCCAGGGGGACGCAGAAAATGATCACCAGCGGGTACAGCCAGGACTCGAACAGCGCGGCCATCAGGAGGTACGTGATCAGGACGGCCAGCAGCAGATTCCAGCGCAGCGCGTTCCACGTTTCCTGAAGTTTGTCCGCGGATCCGCTCAACGTGATCCGATAATTCCCTTCCAGTTGTCCGCTGGCCTCCATCGGTTCGATCACGGATTTCCGAAGGATACTGATGGCTTCTTCCAACGGCATCTCATCGGGTGGCGAGACGGTAATCGTGATGGCTCGATCTCGTTCGCGGTGGTTGATCTGTTCGGGGCCGCTGGAGAGTTCGATCTCGGCCAGATCGGCGAGTGTGACGAGTTGCCCGTCGGGGGTCGCGACGGGCAAGATATTCAGTTCTTGCGTCAACCTGCGGAAGTTGTCGATGGAGGTTTCCTCCGCGGTCCGGCCCATGATCGTCAAATCGATCTTGTCGCCGCCCAGGTAATAGTCGGTGGCGTAGGCGCCGTCGACCAGCGCATCGACGACGTAGCCGAGTTCCTGGTTGCTGACGCCCAACTCCGCCATTTGGATCTGTTTCGGCAAGATATGGACTTCGGGGCTCGAGAGATCCAGACTGGGCTCGGGACGCGCCTGCGCCGCGGGGATCAACTCGGCCACGCGCCCCATGACGAAGCCGCCCAGGCGGACCAGGGTTTCCAGTTTCTCGCCGGTGATTTCCAGTTCAATACTCCGCCCGGCCCCGATTCCCTGTTCAAACAGGCTCGATTGATTCGCGACCACGATCGCTCCCGGCAAATGGCTGCCGGCTTCGCGGAGGGCCGGCACCAGCTTGCCGACCTGGGTGGGATCGACGGCGCGCACGCCCATGAAGACGCTGCGGCCTCGGGCGACAAAGAAGAAGTCCTTGACCGCGGGATACTTCATCGTCGAAAAATCCGTCGTACGGGGATCGTAGTCCCAATACGGGCGGAGCTCGTCCTCGACCGTTCCCCCAAGTTCCATCAGCTGGTCGAGATTGTAACCTGGCGGCGGCAGGATGATGGCGAATGCCAAATTGCGGTTTCCGGTTGGCAGATACTCCATGTCGGGCCAGAACACGACGGTTCCCGCCACGGCCAACGCGACAATCAGGCTGACCACCGCGATGCGTCGCAAGAACGAGTGTTGGATCCAACGATTTGACTCGACGATCAGCTCAACGAAGGCGTTACCCAGACGCGTCAGGGGCGACATCAGCCAATCGACACCGCGCGCGATGCGGCGGAAGACGGGATGCGCGACCCGTGTCCGATGACGACGGCTTTCGTCGGCGCGAAACAAGCGGGCCGCGGCGGTGGGAATCACGGTGACCGAGACAACCAGTGAAATCGCCACGGCGAAGCTGATGGCCAGCGCGATGTCGCGAAACAACTGTCCCGCCTCTTGCTCGATGAAAAGAATCGGAATGAACACGGCCAGCGTGGTGAGCGTCGAGGCCACCACCGCGCCCCAAACCTCTTTCGTGGCGGTCACGGCGGCCGAGAAAGGATGTTCGCCGCCCTGATAGTGGCGAAAGATGTTTTCGAGCACGACGACGGCGTTGTCGACCAGCATCCCCACGGCGAAGGCGAGCCCGGCCAGGCTGATCACGTTGAGTGATCGTCCCAGCAACGACAACATCAGGAACGTCCCGACGATACTGCTGGGGATGGCCAGTGCGATGACCAGCGTGGATCGTCCGCTCCGCAGAAACAACAGCAAGACGACGACGGTCAACAGGCCGCCGACGACAATGTTTTGCCCGACGAGTCCGATGGCCGAGTAAATGTATTCCGTCTCGTCATAGACCTGGGTCAGCGTCAGATTCTTTTGCTTGAGGACACTGTCGTTCAGTTCGGCGTTGGCCTCGCGCAGTCCCTTCATGACCTCCAGCACGTTGGCACCCGTTTCACGTTCGGCGTTGATGGCAATCGAATAGTCGCCGTAGCGCCGGACCAGGCCGTCGGGCTTCTTGTGGCCAAAGCGCACCTCGGCGACGTCGCGCAGATAGACGGGGACGCCGTCGCGCGCCGAGATGATTTCGTTGGCGACCTGTTCGAGGGAGCGATACTGGCCCAGGGTGCGGACGACGTACCGCCGCTTCCCCTCCCAAAAGTCGCCTCCCGAGGTATCGATATTCTGCCTCATCAGCGCTCTACGGAGGTCGTTGACGGTGATCTGGCGGGCACTCAACCGTTGGGGGTCGACCAGCACCTGGACTTCCTGTTCGCGGCCTCCCAAGACGTTCGCATCGGAGACGCCCTTGACGCGTTCGAAGCGGGCCTCAATCACATCCTCGGCGAACTTCCGCGCTTTGGGAACGTCGACGTCCACCGGCAACAGCGGCTGCAACTCGGGGTGCTCGATCGCCAGCCGCCGCAGCCGATGCAGGCCCAGGCTGGGCGAAGTCGCGTCGAGGACCGTTTGGAGATCCTCGGCCCGCTGCGGAAATTTCTGCTGGTACTGGCGGATCGTATCGTCACTCGCCGGCCGAACGCTGAGAATGAACCAGGCGATCGCACGGCTGGAGGAGCTGGAAGTTGTCAGCACCGGCTCGTCCGCATCCTCGGGGTACTCGCGCACCTGTTGCAGTCGTCGATTGACGCGGACCATCGCGGCTTCGATGTTGGTGCCCACGGCGAATTCGATCTCCACGCGGCCTTCGGAATCCAGGCATTGCGAGGAGAGTTTCCGCGCGTTTTCGACGCCTTTGAGCTGTTCTTCCTGCGGCAGCACGATTTCCCGCTCAATTTCCTGCGGGCTGGCACCGCGCCAGCGGGTGCTAATCGTAATCGTGGGTGTCTGCACCTCGGGCGTGAGCTGCATTGGCATGCGCAGTGACGCGACGATTCCGAACAGCACCAGCAGCAGGACGCCTACCGCGACTTTCACCGGGTTCCGCACGACGGCTTCAATGGGATGCATAACGAGCTGCTCGTTTCCTTAATCCGTTGTCTGCCGTTTCCAAAGCACCTTTTGTTGATCGCGCAAGCGTTCGTTTCCCCGCGTCACGACCTGCTGTCCGGGCTGGACGTCGCCGCGGATCTCGATCCGATTGCCGCGCGCGATCCCCAAGTTCACGGTAACGCTTCGCGCGACGCCATTGAAGGCGGCCGCGCCGCTTTCCGCGGGGTTGGGGACGGCGTTCGTGACGGGGTCGATCACGATCACCTGCGGTTGCCGTCCGCCCAACACGATGGCGTCCTTGGGAACGAGCATCACCGACTGAGCGTCCTGCAGCTGCAAGTCGACGTGCCCCAGCATGCCCGCCATGATGCGGGCCTGCTCGGGATCGATCGACTCGTCGAACCTCACGCGAATGGGAAACGTGCGGGATTTTACGTCCGCCTGAGGGATCAAGCGATGGATGACGCCGGGAAATTCCTTCGCGGGCAGCGCTTCCAACAGGACGGTGGCGGGATCGCCGACTCGAATCGAGGGAATGTACTTCTCCGGCAACGACGCTTCGACCTCGATCGGTCGCAGTTGGATCACCTCCGCCACGGGATCGCCCTCGGAGACCCAGGCCCCGATTTCGGTGAATTCGGCAACCACGTAACCATCGAACGGGGACCGTACGGTGTACTTGCGCACAATCCCTTCCAGCCGCTCAACGGTTTCACGCTGGCCGACGACGCGCGCTTCGGCCTGCGCGATGTCTTCTCTTCGCGGGCCGGCCGCAATCAATTTATATGCCGCCGCGGCCTCCAGCTGCGACTGCTCTGCCTGATCCACGAAGGACTTGGCTTCCTCCAACTGATCCAGCGAGACCGTGTTGTTGTTGTCGAACAATTTTTGCAAGCGGTTGTAACGGGCATCGGCGTATGTCAACCTGGCCGTCGCCCGCTCAAGCTGGGCTTGCGCGACGGCAATCTCCTCCGGGCGCGATCCGTTCCGCAATTCGGCCAATTCTTGCTCCCGCAGTTGCAATTCGGCCTGCGCTACGCCCAACTCACGGGAGATGGTGTCGGTCTTCAGCTGGGCCAATACCTGGTCTCGGGCGACACGCGTCAGCTTGCGACCCTCGTCGTCCGGATTCAGCAAGAACGTCTCGACGCGTCCGCCGACCGCGGCACCCACCAGGCTACGGCGTGTGGGGACGACCGTGGCGACGAAGCGACTCGAGGGGGTGACCGTTGTTTGCTCGATCGTCCCGACCTCCACTTGGGCCACGCGCCCTGGCGGCTGGGCGGCCGTGGTCGACAGGCAACAGGTCATCATCACGAGCCTCATCCAGGCGCCCAGCAGCGATCGGTAACTCATCACGTGACCTCACAATGCAGGCGGGGATGCTGTCGGGCGGGCGGGCGGGGCGTCGAGGCAACCCTGCCGGCAGACAATTGGGGGAAATCGGTAAGCTGAGAAGATCGACTCAGGCTCCACGATAGCTCCGACACCTCGTCCTGGTCAAGCTTTCTTGCCGTCCGCGCCCCGGCCGCTGCGGGACCTACGGTGGACGCCACGGGATCCCCTGGGATACGTCAGGCGATCGCTCTTCGGCGACCACCGGGTGGGAGGAAGGGTGGATCGAAGGACGGCAAAAATTCTGCGAAATCGCACGAAATCGTTTACGCAGCTCGCGGCGGCCGCTAGGATCGATTGACAAGCGAACGTCCCGATCGAGGCCTGGAGACGAGAAGTTCGAACCCTTGGGGACGATGGTTGGCAGGAGCGCCAAGTCCGACCGTTTGGCATCCGCCGAACGAGGCAACTTGAGTGAGCATCGGAACGCCCATTCGGGCGATCTGCCGGGGTCGAGAGCGGTGCGCCGTCGAGACGCACCCGGCCGCAGCTGGATCTCAGCCGGAACAATCTCCGGCGCGGAGGAACGAGCGGCCTCACATCCTGATGAGCATCTTTGGCGGGGGGAACGTGCACCATGAGTTGGCGTGGCGGTAGAACGCGTTACGATACGACGAGAGATGCTCGACGGCGTCTTCGGGACTCACGACGACGGCGTTTGGGAGCGATTGAATCGCTGGAAATGCGCGCCCTGCTGAGCGTCGATCTGGCGCCCGCGCTGCGCTGTTTCGGCGAGCACGATGTGACTTCGACGGTATTTGCTCCGAGTGATACGCCGGCCGCCCTCGCGTCGTCCGTGTCGCTGTCCGATTCGCCGCGCTTTCAGAATCCGGCGCTTGCCACGCATGGCACCCCACCGGAGCCGGACCGACCAATCGGCCCCGAGACGCTGGATCCCGTCGAGCTGGGGCCCGTGCTCAGTCCGCCGAATTGGGTCGCGCTCGCACCGGTCGGGTCGCTGGTCTACCAGGCGTCGGTTTCCCACACGATCACCGGCGTCAAGGCGGATCAGCTGGAGCTGCCACTCGACGGCCCGCAGACCCTGTCGCTGGTGGTCCGCTCCGATGCGCAGCTGCAGTCCCAGGTGATTCTCGAAAGTCCCGGCAAGACCACGATTGCGACGGGCGCGGCATCCGTGGCGGGCGAGTCGGTGATCTTGCAGAACGTGGCGATTTCGACCAGCGGAACGTACAGGCTTTACATTCAGGGTCAGGCTGGAACGCTCGGGGACTACGAAGTTGAATTGGTCTTGAACGCCGCGATCGATGCGGAACAGGACGGAGGCCCAGCGAACGACAGCCTCGCGACGGCACAAGATATTGACGGCAGCAGTCTCCTCCTGGGCGGGGGACTGGCCAGCCGCGCGGCCGTGCTGGGCCGCCGGGGGCTCGATCTAGCCGAGAACTTCGAAGGCCCGTTGTCCGACGCTCAGTGGTTACTCACTTCGAGCCTCCCCGCGGGCCTGAACCAGGTCACTTCGGATTTCTCGTTCGTCAGCTCGAGTTTCACGGCAGCGGGTGGCGACAACGCGCTGCTGATGGGCTTAAGCAGCGGAAGTACGCCCAACCTGAATGAGGCGACCTGGACGGTGGATCTTTCGGGCGTCACCGCGGCCCAGCTTACGTTCTCGCACGCGGACTTGCGCGACGAGCAGAACGTGTTGCCGACCACGTTCACGGGCCATGCGAACGGCGATGGAGTGGCGATGAGCGCCGATGGGATCACGTGGTACCGTCTACTTTCCGTCACGGCGATCACGGAAAACCAATGGCATGAGGTCACCCTCGATCTGAAGGCCGCCGCCGACAACGTTGGGATCGCCTTGGGAGAGAATTTTCAGATTCGATTCCAACAGTACGATGATTCAACGCTGGGATCCGACGGGCGAGCGTTCGACGAGATCCGGATTACGACCGTTCCCGCGCAGTCGATCGACGATTGGTATTCTTTTTCCCTGAACGACGGCGAAATCGCGTCGTTGAGCCTGCAGGAGTCGGGGCGAAGCTTTGGCACGACGCTCAAACTCTACGACGCCGCGCAGAATCTGTTGGCCACCGGCATCCCGGCAACCGAGTTGGCTCAAGCGATCCCGAATTTTCAGGATCAAACCAGCAACGGCGTGCCGGATACCTACTATGTGTTGATCGACAAGCCGGCCGATGAATACGTCTTGCTGTTGACTCAAAATGCCGACTTCGATCGTGAGCAGAACGACGCGCTGGGTCAATCGCAGGGCGTCAATCCGAGCAACCAATTGCTGGGCGAAGTCAGCGGGTCGGCTAATTCCAGTCTGGCGATCCTGCAGAGCTTCGCGGGGCCCGACTATACGTCCTTGATTCCTCCGGACCCGATCCTGGCGGTCGGCCCCAGCCAGGTCGTGGCGATGGTCAATACGGAAATTGCCATCTACGACAAGGCGACGGGCAGTCCGGTGTTCTCGCAGTCGATCAGCGGCTCGAGCGGCTTCTTTGCCAACGTCGGCGCCCAGATGACCGTGTTTGATCCGTGGATCATTTTCGACGATCAATCGGGCCGTTTCTTCATTGCCGCCATCGACATCACGTCGGCGTCCGAATCGCATCTGTATCTGGCGGTGTCCACGACGTCGACACCCACCAGTGGCGCGGCCTGGCACAAGTATCGACTTGACTTCACCCACAACCCGGAACCGGCCGGGCTCGGCACCAGCACTCACTTTGCGGACTATCCGAAGTTGAGTGCGAACGCCGACGCGATTTTCGTATCCGGCAACTATTTTCCGATCGCGGCCGGCACGGGCGTGTACGCGGGGATCTCGGCGATCGACAAGACTCCCCTCTTGTCCGGCGGACCGGCGAACATTGTATATCAGGACTTTTTCGACGGCTTCGGTGTCTTTCCCTTGAATCAAATCGATTCCAGTTCGATCCAGTATTTTGCCGAAGCGCGAAACGCCGACACGATTCGGCTGCACGCGATTACGGAGACGCTCACGACGCCCCAGCGGACGACATTCAACCTGACGGTCCCCGCCTTTCTGGAACCGCTGGACGTTCCGCAGCTGAGCGGTTCGACGCCGCTCGACTCGATCGATTCGCGAATCATGACCGGAGTCTGGAGAAACGGTTCGGCATGGTTCGCGCACAGCATTCGGGAACCGTCTCTGGGCGACGACGAAGCGGTGGCTCGTTGGTACGAAGTTGACACCAATAGCTTTCCCAGCGGGACGCCGACGCTGGTGCAGTCCGGCAACGTCGATCCGGGGCCGGAACTCCAGGCCTGGATGCCCGCGCTGGCGGTCGATGGCAACGACAATCTCGCGATTGGGTTTTCACTGGCCGGTTCGACCCTGAACGCGAGTGCCGCGTTCACGGGCCGGTTAGCCAGTGATCCCGCCGGCACGACGGTATTGCCCGTCGTGACCTACGCCGCGGGAGAGGGAAGCTACTCACTGATTGATAGTGGGGGTCGCAATCGGTGGGGCGACTACAGCGGGTTAGTCGTCGATCCGAGCGACGACGCGACGTTTTGGGTCTTCAATGAATACGCGGCGAGCAACGGCCTCTGGGCAACACAGGTGGCTTCGTTCCAGTTGGAGCCGACGGCTGAAATCGACGTGATCGACTTCGAAGTGCTCAGCGGTGACTCCCTCACGATCCAAACCTTCACGCCGCTCGACGGTCCCCTCGATCCGCTCAATGACCTCGATCCAGCCCTGGCGCTGTTTGACCCCAGCGGTCAGCAGGTCTTTCCGACCGAAGCGGTGGCAGCTGACGGTCGCAACGTGTCTCTGACCTACACCGCGCCCAGCGCCGGCACGTACCGTCTGGAGGTGTCGGCCGAGCTGGGAGAGGGGACGTATTTCGTATCGATTCAGGGAGCCACGGCGGGGAACTTGCCCCCAACCGTGATCGACGCGAATCCAGACGACGGGGCTGCGTTACCTGCGTTTCCGGCCGTTTATCGGTTGGTCTTCTCGGAAGTATTGTCGCCGGGATCGGTGCAAGCGAGTGACTTGCTGGTCAACGGCACGCCGGCGACTTCCGTGACGGTTTCGGGCGCGACCCTGGAGTTCACCCTGGACCCGCTGGTTGACGTAGGAACGGGCTCCTACAGCGTCGAGCTCGCAGCAGGCGCCGTCTCGGATTTGCAGGGTTTTCTTAACCTTGCGTTCAATGCCTCGTTTGATGTGGACATCACAGGACCGCGGATCACCGCCACGACCTGGAACGGCAACAGCTTTCCGCTAGACGCCCGCTTGGCTCCCGGGTCGTTGGCTTTCGAAGCGACGCTCGACGAAGACATTTTCGTTCTTGCCAGTGCTCGCCGTGGCCCGCTCTCGCCCGGCTCGGACGATATCTTGTTGCGTGAGCTGACGACGGGCCTCGTGCTGAACGAGCAATTCGTCAGTTACGACCCGAACACGGATCGGTTTCGAGCGGAATACGGTGACTTACCGGAAGGCAATTATCAGCTCACCATGTTTTCAGGCCCCGGCGCGTTTGCGGACAATGCCGGGAATGCGCTGGACGGCGAGCCGTTGGGGCCGAACCCTGACAAGACCATTACGGGCGACTCGGTGCCCGGTGGGAATTACTTCATCGATTTCAGGGTGGATAGTGTCCAGCAGGCACTTGATCCGTTCCAGCGCGTCGAGCCGTTGGGCGGTTTGATTGCGGAAAGCCTGAACAACGAAGGCCTGATTAACGAAACGGGCGACGTCGATACGTTCACGTTCGTGGGCCAAGCGGGCCAGGTGCTTGCCGGACAACTGCGCATATCGGGCGCGGTGATCGCCACGCTCACCTTGCTGGACGAGAGCGGCGACCTGGTCCCGCCGATCAGTAGTGACGCGCCGGGATTTTCCGTGGCGCTGCCGCCGACGCAGCTGCCAGCCGACGGGACGTATCGTCTGCAGATCACCGCGGACGCGATGACTCATTTCCGGCTGGATGCCTGGCTCAACGCCTCGATCGAATCGCATACGGGCGACACGGACGAATTTGGCGGAGAGCTGGCAATCGACGATAGCTTCGTCTCACTCGGCTCCGGCCGTTGGGCGGTGGTCGGCACCTCCGAAAAGAAAATCGGCTTCACCAAGACGAATGACCCGCTGCAATTTATCGATATCTCTTCCACAGGCACGCCCATTCCTCTGGAAGACGACGACCAGGTGATCGTCGCGACCACAGTTGGAAACGAGCTGCTGCCGGCGGGGGTGATCACGATCGGCAGCAACGGGCTCGTCGCCGCCGGGCTGGCGGGCAATCTGTTCTTCCAAAATCTGCCACTGCCCGCCCTGGGTTTTGGTCAATTGTTGGTCCCGTACTGGGACGACTTGGATGACGTGAATGATTTGCCGACGCCGGTTTTCATGCAAGAAACGCAGGTCGGTGGGATCAATACCCTGATTATTCAGTGGCACGAGCGACCCCACTTTGAGGATATCGGCGCCGTCACGTTTCAGGTGCAGGTGTTCGAGTCGGGGCCGGTGCTCGCGCGCTTTGCCTATCAGGACATCGAGTTCGGCGACCCGATGTTTGACTTTGGCGGAAGCTCCACGATTGGCTACCAAGCAAGCGACGAGCTGGGCTTTGAATACAATTTCGGCTACTTGGATGCGGCTCCGTTCGACCCCATTCCTCCTTCGAACCCGGTTGCCAACGGAGACGTCGTCGACCTGTTCCCGCAGGATGATGTTGACGAGTACACACTGGACCTCAGCGCTCGCGTCGGTCAGCGGATTGACATCCTGCTCAAGGGACTCGAGGGACTCGATCTATCCGGCGAAACACTCCAACTGCTTGCCCCGAACGGCAGCGTGATCGCGACCGGCGTGGCCCAGCCGTTGGGAATCGAGCCCACGGACTTCGATCTTGGGATTTTCGGGTTCACGGTGCAGGATATCGGGTCCAATCAGTACACGGTGCGCATCGAGAGTGGTGTCTTGGGCCCGCACACGGTCGTGGTCACGGATGCGATTCAATTCGAGTCGGAACCGAATCAGGCGTTCGAACCGCTCCGCAGTCTTAACCCACTGGGCGAGGCCCTGGGCTATCTTGGCGCGGCGGGGGATACCGACCGTTTGACGCTGGCCGTGCAAGCGGGTGAAACGGTTGTCGTCCGCGCGGTGGCCTTGTTCGACGATCCCGCGGCAACTCCGCTGAATGACCTGGACGCCGCGCTACAGATTCTGGCCGGCGATGGAAGCACCCTGCGCGCCTCGGATCTTTCCTCGCTAGACGGCAAGAACCCTCAGGTCGCATTCATTGCTCCCGCGTCCGAAACGCTAACGGTCGTCGTCACGTCGACCAGCGGTCGAGGCGAATACCGTCTAACGGCGTCCCATCAACCGACCGATTTCGGAGATGCCCCCGCGTCGTTCGGGACTCTTGCCATCAATAGCGGAGCATCGCACATCGCCAGCGGGCCGAAGCTAGGATCGGTGCGCGACACAGAAACCGACGGAATTCCCAGCCCCACGGCCGACGGCGATGATCTGGACCCTCCCGCCGGCAGCGACGATGAAGATGGCGTGACGCTGGAACCCGTCGTGCCCGGCCAGATATCGGCTCAATGGACTGTCAACGTCCAGGATGCGCCGAAAGGCGCGAAGCTCGATGCCTGGGTCGACTTCGACGGCAACGGCAGCTGGAGTGCGTCAGAGCGGATCGCCGATGGACTGTCGGTCATTAGCGGCGAAAACGTCCTTGCGTTTGACGTTCCATCTGCTTCCGTCACGGGCTTGGTGGCCGCAAGGTTTCGGCTCAGCACCTTGGGGATTTCCACTCCGACGGGAATTGCGCTGGACGGTGAAGTCGAAGACTATGCGATCGAAATTCGGGTTCCACCCCAGGTGGAGTCGATCGTTGTTGATGATTCGACTAGCCAACGATCCATGGTTCGGAGTTTAACCGTCCTTTTCAATACGATCGTTTCTCTGGATGCGGACGCTCTCACCTTGGAAAAGGTGGGCGGTTCGAGCGTGGAGCTTGTGGTGGACCCCACGGAAGTGGGCGGGAAGAGCGTCGCCATCGTCACCTTCACGGGTGTTGACATCAAGGGTGGCTCTCTGCCCGATGGCAACTACGTGCTTACGGTTCACGGTGATCGAGTTCATGTGGGCCGTGCGAAGATGGCAGCGGACGTTGTCGATTCGTTCTTCCGTCTGTTTGGTGATGCCTTCGGGAATCGTGCGGTCGGCTTGGACGATTTCAACGCCCTGCGAACCGCTTTCGGCACGACCCCGCCGAATCCGAAGTACAACGACGATCTCGACTACTTCAGCAACAACGTGATTGGACTGGACGACTTCAACGCGTTTCGAAGTCGCTTCGGTACCACGCTGCCACCCCCGTAGCGCCGTGGGACGTGCCCACGCGCGAATTGCTTTGAAGGCGTCACGGGGTTCGAAGTTGCACGTAGTCCAGCCCAACCATGTACGACTTGGCCGCTTGGGGATTCGCGTCCAGGATCTCGAACGTCAGCTTATGCTCGCCAGCTGACAATTGCTTCGTCGCCAGCTCGAGCACGCCGGTCGTGATGACCTTGCTGGCGTAGAGATCCAGCGGTTCGCCGAGTGGCTGGTCGTCCAGCCACAGCTGAACGATGGCATAATCGGGAGCTCGTGTCAGTACGGCCTGAATCTGGTATTCCCCGTCTTGCGGAACGGGCAGCGCCACCGCCAGTTTGGCGCCGGGGCGAGTGCCGACCCACCAGAGTTGATCGTTGCCGCTCCAGCGATCGTCCCCGAAACCGCTCATCGATTGACTGCGTACCTCGCCGCCGGATTTCTCGACGATCTTCAGCGATTCGCCCTCGAGTGCGTCGGGGACGCGGCCGGTTTCCGTCTCGATGGGCGACTTGGGGCCGCTGAGCGACACTTGGGTTGGGCTGCCCAGGTAGGCGACCAGATCACGCACCTCGTCGGGCTGGAGGCGATCGAGCAATCCTTCGGGCATCATCGACAGCTCGGACAGCTCGCGAAACTCCACGTCGTTCTTGGCGATCAAAAGGGTGTCGTTGAGCGTCCGCACGGTCAGCGCAGCTCTCGGTCTCTTGTTTGACCAATCCCGATACGACACGACCATCCGCCAATTCTAGAATGGTCATCCGGTAGTCGTTCCCGAGCACGGCGCTGGGATCGACGATGTTTTGCAGGATGTAGTCCAGGTTCGCTCGATTCGAACCGGTAATGTCGGGCCCCACCTCGCCTCCTTCGCCAAACAAGCGATGGCAGCTGGCGCAGGTTGCCGCGAAGATCCGCCGGCCGTTGCCGAGATTCGCGTCTGGCCGTGATTCCGACGCGCAGAGCTCACGGTAGCGCGTCATCTGCTCCTGCTTGCTGGCCGACGACTCGCGCACCTCACCCCACACCTCACGAAGTCGCTGTGCGAGGCCGGGATCGTTCAGGCTCAGGATCTGGCGGACGTTGTAGGCGTGAAGGTCGACGGCGGGGATCTGGCCGGATTCGATCGCCGCCAGCAGCGCCTGGGCGTAGCTGGGCCGCGTGGTCAGTGTACCGACGGCGTCACGCTTTTCTGCTTCCGACAAGTTCGCGTACAGCCCGACCACCACCTCGGGTGTCCGCGGGTCGTCCAGGTTGGCCAGCGCCCGCAAGGCGGCAGCCCGGAGCGGCGGTTCGCCGAGCACGGCCTGCAGCGCACCCGCCGCCTGCTTGTCCTGGCCACGTACCAGAATCGTGAGCGCGTCTTGCCGACGTGACATGTCGGCGGCGCGGTCGATCAAGAGTTCCCGCAAGCGCGGGTACACGCGTTCGTCCCCGAACAGCACGGCCACCTGATCGGCCCGCTCGCGGATTGTTTCATCCGAACTGCGCGCCAGTCGGTCGTAGGTCGGTTCCCACGAGCGGGGCATTTTAATCCCCACGCGTCCTTCGAAGGCCCGCAGCATCTGGTCCAAAACCAACTGCTGTGTCGCGGAATCGGGCACGTGATGCAGCCAGCCAACCAGGATCTCAAGTCCCGCGTCGCCTGCCGCCGCACGCCGAATGATGTACGCGCGCACGCGCGGGATCTGGCTGGACTCGGCCAGCTTCAAAGCGCGTGGGACGTCGGACATGACCAGCGGCTCAATCCCGTACCAGATCATCAGCGGCAAGTTGTGATCCTCGGCATCCTCGGCGTGAGCGACCAGGCAGTCGGCGAGGTCCCAACGCGACTCGATCGGCAATCGCTGCAGCGCCGAGCTGAGATAGAGGCGGACGAGTGCCGAGTCGTCAGAGCGCGCCATTTCGGTCAGGCGGGCCAGAACCGAAGGATCGACCTCGCGATCTTCCAGCTCAAGCTGAATCGCCCAGCCGCGGACGTTTTCGTCGGCGTCACGCAGCAACGCGTCGCGTCGCGAGGGGTCCAGTCCGCCGGTCACGTGCAAAGCCCAAATCGACCGCAGGCGACGCGTCACCTGGTCGTGATGCTGCGCCAATTCCCAAAGTCGGGCGTGGACGGTGGCTGCGTCCAGCGTGCCCGCAGCCGCCCGCTCTTGCAACAGGCGCCGAGCCATTCGCACGTACCAATCGTTGGCGTGCAGCTGCAATTCGACCAACTCGGAATCATCCTGCGAACGTAGATCGACAGGCCCCCGGATGGGCGTTCCATAGGCCACGTTGTAAACGCGACCGTTCGTCCGGTCCCAGATCTCGGGGTTCGTGCGGTGGCAGGCGTTGGGATCGTACCAGTCGATCACGTAGACCGATCCATCAGGTCCCGCCTTGAGATTGATGCCACGAAACCATTTGTCGTTGGCCAGCATCAAATCCGGTGCGCGTTTGCCAACGTAGCCCGATCCGTGCCGCTGCAACAGGTCGTTGTTGACCCGATTGCCGTGGACGTTGTTCATGAACAGCTGGTTGCGATACGAGGCAGGCCAATTGTCACCCAGATAAATCATGGCGCCGCAATGCGCGTGGCCACCGCCGGCCGCGAGTGTATCGGCGGGCGGATCGGGCTCCTGACCCCACCAGGCATGGTCGCGAATGTCGCCCGCATAATGGCGGTGCTCGGCAATCGTCTGGATGTCGTCATAAATGTAAGGATTGAAATGCTGACCGCCCTGGCGTTGGTAGCGAGCACCTTGGATCACGTGCCACAAGTGCGGAATCACGCAAGCCGTAATAAAGGCATGGCCCTGGTCGTTAAAATCCACGCCCCAGGGATTGCTCGTGCCCCAGCTGAAGACCTCGAACGCGTGTCGGGTGGGATGGTAGCGCCATACCGCGGCATTCACCGGAGTCCGCTCGTCGTCCGGCGTGCCGGGTTTGCCGACCCGCGAATGCGTGAACACGCCGTGGCAGCCGTACAACCAACCGTCCGGCCCCCAGATAAAGGCATTCAGGGTTTCGTGCGTGTCTTGATAGCCGAATCCGTCCAGCAGCACCTGGGGCTCGCCGTCCGGACGATCATCGCCGTCGCGATCGGGGATGAACAGCAGATAAGGCGCCGCGCCAACCCAGACGCCTCCGAATCCGACCTCCAGGCCACTCACCAGGTTCAATCCCTCGGCAAACACCTTGCGGTTCTCAAAGGTTCCGTCCTGGTCGGAGTCTTCCAGAATGATGATCTTGTCGCGCCCCTCGCCTTCGGGCGCACGAATCGGGTACGTGTAGGCCTCGGCCACCCACAGCCGTCCACGGTCGTCAAGTGTGAAGGCGATGGGTTGGTGCACCGAGGGCTCGCCCGCGGCCAGTTGCACGCGGAATCCTGCGGGCACGGTCATGTACGCGGCCGCATCGGCCGGCGACATCCCGGCCGCGATTGGCCGACTGGCGGGTTCTTCCGCTGCCTGGCCCCTCGTGGCCAGCGCGATCCCCAGCGTCAAGGAAATGAACTTCTGCCCCCAGGATGTTCGCACCATTGATTCGCGCCTCACGTAGATCCTCGATCGGGACCGTGTTTATTCGTTGCCATTCGTCGTCGTAGAACGTCTTTAGTAGACCGTCTTTAGTAGAACGTCTTTAGTAGAACGTCTTTAGTAGAACGTCTTTAGCCGTCGTTTAACCGTCCTTGTCTTTAACCGTCGTTTGGCCCGTAGACCGTCTACATTCGTCTACATTCGTCGATGTAGACCGTCTACGTTCGTCCACGTCCGTCGTTGTAGACTGTCTACGTCTCGTTGTAGACTGTCAACATTGCGTTCGTGCGTCTGATACGTCGTTGTAGACTGTCAACATTCGTCGGTTGTAGACCGTTCCATCGTCGTTCATTCGTCGTCGTCGTCCGTCGTCGTCCGTCGGTAGATCGTCTACATTCGTCTTCTTCGTCAGTCGTCGTCTGGTCTTCGTCGTCCGGTAGACCGTCTACATCCGTCTTTCGTCGTCGTCTGTTGTAGACCGTCTACATTCGTCTTAGTTGTAGACTGCCTACATTCGTAGGTTGTAGTCGTAGACTGTCTACATTCGTCTTACCCCAGCGTCAAGGAAATGAACTTCTGCCCCCAGGATGTTCGCACCGTTGATTCGCGCCTCACGTAGATCCTCGATCTAGACCGTGTTTATTCGTTGCCATTCGTCGTCGTAGACCGTCTTTAGTAGACCGTCTTTAACCGTCGTTTGGCCCGTAGACCGTCTACATTCGTCTACATTCGTCGATGTAGACCGTCTACATTCGTTCGTCCACGTCCGTCGTTGTAGACTGTCTACGTCGTTGTAGACTGTCGTCGTTGTAGACTGTCAACATTCGTCGGTTGTAGACCGTTCAATCGTCGTTCATTCGTCTCGTCCGTCGGTAGACCGTCTACATTCGTCAGTCGTCGTCGTCTGTTGTAGACGGTCTACATTCGTCAGGTTCGTCTACATGTCGTAGGTACCGTCTCGTCGTGTCGTCTGGTAGACCGTCTACATTCGTCGTCGTAGTCGTCGGTAGACCGTCTACATTCGTCGTCTAGCGTCGTAGACTGTCTACATTCGTAGGCTGTAGACCGTCTACATTCGTCCGTCTGTCTACATTCGTCCGTCTGGTAGACCGTCTACATTCGTCCGTCTGGTAGACCGTCTACATTCGTCGTCCGTAGACCGTCTACATTCGTCTCTGCATTCGTCGTCGTCTACATTCGTCGTCGGCTTGCCCATTTTACATCGGGTTAGGAAAAGGGGGCAGGTCCCAAAAGCCGGAACGGCCCTTCGGGTGCTTCGCACTTTTGGGACCTGACCCCTTTTCCCCACGCACAATCCCGTGCGAAGATTCTAGCGTCTGGCATACTCGAAGTAGTCGTAGCCCGCACGGGCCTCCTCCAACTCGAGTTCCCAATCCGCGGCGTCAAATTCGGGGAACCACGTATCGCCGATATAGTTGCCTGGGATGACCGACAAGTGCATTCGGTCGGCGACCGCCAGGCCCTGCCTGTAGATTTCCGAGCCGCCGCCTATAAAGATCGTGCGTTGCGTCTGGCGGGCCCGATCCACGGCTTCGTCAAACGAGGCCGCGACACACGCACCCGCCAGCCGACGCAGCGAGCGACTGACGACCACCAATTCGGTTGTCGCCAGATCGCGGCCGAAGATTTCGTAGGAGCGTCGTCCCATGAGCATCGTCTGGCCCGCGACCTGCCCCAGGTACTGTTCATACTCGGCCGGTACGTGCCAGGGCATCCCGTCACCCGAGCCCATCACGCGGTCGCGGGACATCGCAGCAATGATCACCATCGGAAATTGCATGCGGAGGTTCCTACAGCCGTCGCCGGCCCGTTTGGCGATCGCAAGCCCCTGGCGGCCCGCGCACCGCTGCCACGGGAGGGCCTTCGCGGAGGGTCGGCCGTGCCACTTTGTAACACTCGGCCGGACGCGGGGGATCACTCGTGCTTCATCCCGCGCGAGCACGCCCACGACGCGCCAAAGGCCCTCGTTCAGACCCGGAAATCCGTTCATAATTCGTCGGGTCCTGCCCCTGCGACCTGCGACAGCCGATGGCACGTCGCTTGCAGAGACCGACGTGAGCTTTCGCTGATCTTGAGCACCCTTGGAATGGAAACGATGAGGAGCGTGAAATCAACCCCCGTACCGGACCTTGAATCGGACTCGCCGACGGTTGCGACCCAGTCCTTGCCGGCGGGACGCAAGACGGTCAGCGCGCCGAAATCGTCGCTCATGTCTCGGACGCTGGTCAACTTCTGGCTGGATACGGCGATGCTGGTCGTCTTCGTGCTGCTCGTGTGGTCCGCGACCATCGTGCGGTTTGTATTTCCGCCGGCGGTGCTTGCGAAGGATTACACGCTATGGTCCTGGAACCTGGACCAGTGGATCGGGTTTCAGTATGCGGTTTTATGCCTCTTTACGTTTCTGGTGCTGGTCCACCTGATGCTCCATTGGACCTGGGTCTGCGGCGTCCTGGCGGCTCGCTATTTGAGGCGGACAGACGGCAAGAAGCAGACACCGGATGATGGCACTCGGACACTCTGGGGGGTGGGCCTGCTGATCCTGCTCCTGAACGTGATGGGGGTGGGAATCGCGCTGGCGAGTCTGATGATCCAAGGGCCGCCGTTCTGAACGCCTGCGGGATCGGCCATCACCGGACAAACGATCGGCGCCGTAGCGACCTCGTCTTCGGCATCGCATCGGACTCGCGCCGAGTCACTCGGCGTTGCAGAACGGGCAGCCGGCGGGCTCCTGACCGAACGACACGTATCCCAGGCCTCGACCGATTGAGATCAGCCCGGCGATCACGACGCACCAGGCGGCGATCTGCAGCCAGCGTCGTCGCGAGTTCATGCCGAGCAAGTTGCCGCCCCATCCGGCCAGCATCATGATCGGGGCGGTCCCGAGCCCGAAGACGGCCATCGTCAGCGCCCCGATCGGCAGGCTGGACGTACTGGCGGCGAGCGTCAGGAACGCATACACCAGTCCACAGGGCAGGAAGCCCGTGAGCAGGCCGGCCAGGAAGACTCCTCGAGCGGTCGGCGCGTGGAGGAAGGTCGAGAAGAAGCTGGCCGCCAGACACGGTTGAGTGGGCTGGGGTTTGCCGCGCTGCCAGTGCCAGCTCCAAGGTCGGATCGCTCCGGCCGTGGCCAGGCCCTGATAGATCAAGAACATGCCGGCTGCAATCGCCAGGATCGCGGGGATCTGAACCCAAGTCGGGCTGTTCCCGGCGACCGAGGCCCCTCCGAAACCAGCGCATGCACCGAGGAAGCTGTAGGTGAAAACCCGGCCCAGGGTATAGACTGCCTGTCGTGCGAGGTTGGCCTTCCACGTTGCCGCGCGGGCACCGATGGCCACGGCAAACGGTCCGCACATCCCGAGGCAATGAGCGGAGCCGAGCAGGCCAGAGACAAACACGAACGGAAGCTCGATCATGGCGTCGCAAGCGGTGAGGTGGGGGTGGTAGTAAGGGCGAGCGCTGCGTGGCCTCGCTCCACCCGATCGTCGCGGCTCACGTCGGCGTCCCCCGTGGTGGCGGACCCCGACTCCTTCGCGCGGTCGCCGACGGTGATCCGTGACAAGCGAAGCGAGTTGGAGACGACGAACAGGCTGCTGCCGACCATCGCAATCGCCGCGACGATGGGGTTGAGCATTTTGGCGACGGCTAAACTGACCCCGACCAGATTATAAGCGAACGCCCAGAACAGGTTTTGGCGGATCGTGCGCCTTGTTTCTCGAGCCCAGCGGATGGCCCAGGGGATCTTGCCCAGATCGTTGCCCAGCAAGCAGACCTCGGCGGCATCGCGCGACACTTCGGCCCCACAGCCCATCGCGATTCCGACGTCGGCGGCCGCCAGCGCGGGAGCATCGTTGATCCCATCGCCCACCATGGCGACGGGCCCGTGTTCGGCCCGCAGCTGCTCGATCATCTTGAGCTTGTCTTCGGGCAGCAATTCCGCGCGAACCTCGACCCGCAGTTCGGCGGCAAGTTGGCGAGCCCGCCGATCGTGGTCGCCGGTCAAGAGCGTCACCATCAATCCCATCTCACGCAACTCGGTCAGCGCCGCGAGAGCCGAGGGTCGAACTCGTTCTCGAAAGACAAGGACGGCTCGGACGGAACCGGCCCAGCCGACGCACGAGAAGGATTGCGAACCCGCCTGGCACTGGGCCAGGACGGCCTGCAAACTTGCCGGCACGTTCAGGGCGACCTGTTGCATGTAAGCCCAGCTGCCCAAATACGTCGGCGTCGGGTCACCCGCGAGCACGCCCGTCACGCCTCGGCCCGAGACCACGGCGACTTGCTGAGGAAGCTCGCATGTGTCCGCTTCGAGCTGACGGAGCACGGCGTGCGCGAGCACGTGATTGGACGCGCCGGCCAGGGCCACGGCCCGCCGCCAGACCTCGTCTCGCTCCCGCTCCTCGGCCACATGGACCTGATCCACCTCGACGTTTCCGCTGGTAATCGTGCCCGTCTTGTCGAAGCAGACGACTTTGACGCGTGCCAGGCGGCTGAGTGCATCGCCGCGGCGAAACACGACTTGTTCCTGGCAGGCCGTTCCCAAAGCGGCCCAGACGGCCATCGGCGTGGCAATCGCCAAAGCACATGGGCAGGCGATAAGGACCACGGCCAGCGACGTCATCAGGGCCTGATGAAAACCGTCGCTTGGCAAATAGGCCGCGAAGGTGCCCAGCGCGATCGTCGCCATGAGCGGAACGAAGGCGTGGGACATCCGGTCGGCGAGCCGCTGCTCGGCGCTCTTTTCCGCCAGGGCCGTCGTCACCAAATCGACCATCCGCTGGAGCGTACCGGCCGAGGCGGGGGCGGTCACGGACATCGTCAGATCGCCGTCCAGGTTCAGTGATCCGGCAAAGATCGCATCGCCCGGCTCACGCGTCACCGGATCGCTTTCGCCCGTCAACAGCTGCTGATCGATGCTGGCGCGGTTCCGCTGGATCTGACCGTCCAGGGGAACCCGTTCCCCGGGCAGGATCCGAATCAGCTCGCCCACCCTGACCTCTGACAACGGCACGTCACTCACCTGATCGCCCCGCTGGACGTGAGCTCGCTCGGGCAGGAGCCGCTGCAGGGCGCGAATCGCCTCGGTCGTCTTCAGCTTGCCGGTGGCTTCCAGCCAGCGTCCGAGCGTCACGGCGACCAAGACCATGCAGCTCACTTCGAAATAGATGTGAGCACCGCCGGTCAAGACCGAGAGAATCGAATAGACCAGCGAGGCGACGATGCCGACGGACAGCAGCCAATCGGTCGTGATCTGGCCTCGACGCAAACTCTGCCACGCCTGCTCCAGGATCGGCCCGCCCAGCAGTAACACGACGGGGGTCGCGAACAGCAAGCAACCATAACGCAGGAGTTCGTATAGGGCCGTGGCCGTTGGCGTTCCCACACTCGGATGATCCGCGTAAACATCGCGGCTCCAGAGTGCCATCGTAAAGACCATCACGTTCATGGTGAAGAAGATGGCCAGTCCCAGTCGCGTCAACGTCCAGTGCGACTGGCCGGTTTCGCCCTTTTCGGACGTGATGGAGGACGCCAAGCGACAGCCGAAGCAACAGAATTCGGGCTCGGTCCTGGGGGCGCTGGTTGAGCGGACGTCGCGCGCTCGCCGCCACCCGCCGCTCAACGGCAGGCCGCAATAGTCGCACGTCGGCCCGTCGTCACGCGTGGCCGTCATTGCTGTTGGAAAAGTTCCAGCCGAAGGGCGGGGAACAGCAACCGAATCGTGTAAACAACCGCCAGGATCCAAAATCCCAACCACATGACCCGCACATACCAGGGAATGTCGTTGCCGCGATATTGGTGAAACCTGCCTTCGGCTTCCGGAGTTGCCTTTTCGACGTTGGACATGACTTCTCCCGACAAGTTGAAGCGTGGATTCAACGAGGTAAATGACCCCGGCGGGCACTTTGGCGATCGAGTTCCATTTCGTGGTCCAGCATCGTCTGCTTGGGACCCTCCAGATCGCGAAACGTGCCGTTGACGATCGCCCAGATCAGCATGCAAAGAAAACCCAGGCTGGCCAGCAGATAGTTGACCATCGGCGTGATCGCGAACACGCCGCCCGATTCGCTGCGAAACGTGCTGACGAATTCGTAGAACTTCATGCCGAACCCGATCATGCTCGGCACCAGAATAATCACCGCAAAAATCAAGGTGACCCAGTTTTTTCGATTGGAGGTCGTCATACAGGGATCTCGCGGGGGCTGGTTAATATCCTTCGGACTGAATCGACGTGAGTTCTTCGTAGTACGGGTAACTGTCCAGCCAGGACCCGAGCCATTGGACGTACGTGATCAGGGCGAGGCCCCGTTTGTTGGGTGAGTCGGGGGCGCCGTTGAACAGCCAGGGGTATTCGGGCATGGGCGAGTCGGGCACGATCGTCTTCGGCCGGAAGAAGTGCACGGCGTGCCAGTCGTTCCCGTGCCGACCGCCTTGACGACTCAGGTCCGGCCCCACCCGCCGCGTGCCGAACATCACCGGCCGTTGCAGTTCGTTCTGGTATTCCCAGGTCTCGGAAACGTCACCGTACCGCAGCGACTCGTTCGAGACGGGGCGGACGAACTGACTATGGCAGTGCCAGCATCCTTCGCCAATGTAAACCTGGCGGCCGAGGCGAAGTGCTGCGGCACATTGCTCGGCGTCGGCGCCGCTGAAGGACTCTCGGAATGATTCCGGGTACCGTTTACTTAGTTCCGTAAACATGTACAGCGCCCGATCGTTCACCATCTGCTCGGCCGTCTGCTCGGGCAGATCGCGAAACATCAGCACGGGAACGACGACATTGGCCAGGAAGGCGAGCGCGAAAAAAGCGAGGCCCGCGATAAAAAGCACACCAGCTTTACTTTCAAACATTGAGCTGTCCTAAAAGTAGCGGAACCCATCTTGTTCACGACGCACTCGGCGCGACCCAACTTCGTGGTGCCGCTAGGCCGGCGCCACGGCGACATCCGAAGCTCGCTCGCCCGACGTCATGCAGGTCATCAAAATGTTGTAAATGAAGCACAGGAAACCACCGAACATGGCGAGGCCGGCGAAGATTCGCGTGATCCAGAAGGGCTGCGAACCATTCACCATGCTCTCCCAGGGCTGCAAGGAAGCCCAATAGTAGCCTTGGAACACACCGGCCAGGCCCAAGTCCATGAACATCACGAACACACCGGCCGCTGAGAGCCAGAAGTGCCATTCCAGCAGTTTCTGACTGTACCAGGGTCGGCCAAAGAGACGCGGCATCAGGTAGGTCATGAAGCCGTAGATCCACATGCTGAATACCCCGAACATCACCAGATGGGCGTGCCCGACGACCCAGTCGGTAAAGTGAATCAGTTTCTGGAACGTCAGCGTGACCTGCAAGGCACATTGGAAGCAAGTGATA
The DNA here is from genome assembly GCA_963826795.1 of uncultured Planctomycetales bacterium. Taxonomy (GTDB): domain Bacteria; phylum Planctomycetota; class Planctomycetia; order Pirellulales; family Pirellulaceae; genus CAWGYT01. Next base: position 114,581 of record CAWGYT010000013.1, read on the forward strand.
AAGTAGTAGACCATGCCGGTGTAGAACCAACGGATGGGCAGGTTCGTCACCACCATCCGGGATTCACCTTTGATCGTCCCGAAAAAGTTGATCACGACCGTGGCGACGACAAACTCGACGGCGATCGTCGAGACGATCGCGCCGTACTGCAGGAACATGGGGATCGGAGTGTAGAGAAAGTGGTGGATGCCCTGCAGGGGATAGAAAAATGCGAGGCCCCAGAAGCCGACCATCGACAACCCGTGGCTCCAAATCGGCCGCTTGAGGATGATCGGCACGATGTAGTACATCATGCCCCAACCGAGCGGCGTCACGAACAATCCCACCAGGTCGTGGATAAACAACCCGCTGACGGCCCCCGCGCTCGTGCCGGACAGGGCATACTCGGGCAGGAAGTTGCCCATGGCATAGGTCAGGAAAGTCCAGATAAAGGCCGCCATGAAGTACCACAGCGTCACGTACAGCGGCCCTTTGGCCTTCACAATCGGTACGAGAAAATTGAAAGCAACGAGGGCCAATCCCAGCAGCGCCACGGGATCCACCCAGAACGGCGTCTCGCCCCACTCCAAGCCTTGGGCTCCCAGCGACATCGAGATGTGCCACTGCTCGGCCAAGTCCGCAACCCAGGGCTGAGCCTGCAGCGACGGGCCGAAGATAATTCCGACCGCCGTGGCACCGACAATCAGTTGCCACGCGATAAAGATGAAGTAGGACAACGCGTTGCTGGCCACCTTGTGCAGCGTCAGGCGCGGCACCACCCAGTGCAGCATGCCTAAAAACGAATTGGCCAGGAATCCGTACGCCACCGCGTTCGTGTGGATCATCCGCCAACGACCGGGCGACAGGTACTCGATCCCGTTCAGTGCGTTCCAATGAATCAGTTGAGCTGCCATCAGCAGCCCGCCGAGCATGGAAACCCCCAGGAACGTCAAGGCCATGAAGAAGTACCAGCGGACCAGGCGCTCGTTCACTAAGTCCTCGTGGCGAGGAAGCGTCGCGTTCGCGTCGGCGTTCATACGGTCTCCGTTTGCGGTCGATAAGGCACATAGGCACCCCAGGGGTACATCAGGGCCATGGCACACGCGAATACAAGGTGCGTCAGGATGGCAACCCAAGGTGGCAAGAGCTTCGGATCCACGATCCAATTTCCGTCAAAAAGAAGCGGCTGCAGCCACGAGAGAATCCCGTAGAAGTTGACGACCCAGACAACCAGACCCAGGACGCAAGCGAAGACCACGCGCGTTGTCAGTTTCGCCTGCGGGATGAACCGCGCCATGGCGATCTGGAAGACCACTCCCAACACGCAGCCGGTGCCGATATACAGGCAGCAGCCAACAGCCAAAGCGATGCCCGTGCTGAACTCGTCGGTCAACGCTTTTTCGCCGAGCGGAAAGGTCAGATAGACCTGAATCAGCCGCAGCGGGTTCTGGCCGACCAGCGCCGACCCGATCACATTGAAGATCAAGCTGGCCAAGGCCGCGATCGCACCGAGCACAAAGCCGGTGGTGCCGTAGTACGTGCCGTAAAAGCCCGTGGCTTGCCAGGCCGCCGGCGGCGCCTCGACCTCGCGCTCTAACTGGTGCATCCGGCCGCGCAGGTCGTCCAATTCTTTCAGGATCTTGTCTCGATCAACCGATTCCATCGTCCCGCCCCAACCCGCTAGAAGGATGAAAGTTAGGCTTCGTCAAAAAAGGGGTCAGGTCCCTTTTCACTTGCGAAGCTAGGATTCGCTGCCGAAATTCAAGCGGCCGCCCGTACTTGCCGCGCTGCCCGCTCTTGGCAGGTTGGCCTCGCGCGACCCAGACGCCGTGTCCGATTCGCTGGCCGTGTCCGGCGCCGCCACGCTGCGCCCCTCCACGATGCTCAGCACGAAGTGCACCAAGTTCCAAAGCGTCTCGGGCTCCTGGGCTAGCGCGTCGCCGAACGCCGGCATCGGCGTGCCATTGATGCCGGTGTAAATCCTCCGGTAAATGTCGATCGGGCGACGCCCCCCGTGCAACATTCGGGCTGTCAGGTCAGCGGCCGGAGCCGGTTGGCCCCACGCGTCGTAGTTGATCTGAATTCGCTTATCCTCGGGCAGCGCGTTCTGCTCGGCCAGAAACTCGTGGCTCAGCCATTCCGTTTGCCCCTTGCCGTCCTCGCCGTGGCACTTGGAACAACCACGGCTCAGAAAGGCCTGGCGTCCCGCGGCGATCGACTCGTCCGTATAGGCCGGCTCGGCGGTAACCGGCAGCACGACGGCCCCCTGCGCATCCGCCCATGACTCCTGGACGGAACTCAGTCCATCCACGAAATCAGCCGGGTCAATGTCCTCGTCCGCCTCGTAGTCCGCGTCGGCAATCATCGCCACATAGGCTTCCACCTCGCCCCGCTGGCTGAGCAGAATCACGTAGTCGACAACGTCTCGCAGGTCTTCCTCCGACAGCCAGGGGAAGGCCGGCATCGAGGTTCCCTTGGCTCCGCGTCGAATCGTCCGTATCAGGTCGGCCCGCGAGGGCTTCATCCCATAGGGCGTCGATGTGAACTTGAAGATCCCCTTCCGGTAGTCACGCGGCTTGGGCATCAGATAGGCCGCCGCTGCGCCGCCGCCATCCCCCGTCACCCCATGACACCCTCCGCAACGTTGACGGTAGACGTTCGCCCCGTTTCGCAACCGAAGACTGCTCACGACCTCATCCAACGTCACGCCGAAGTCCATCTCGGCAGCCGACGTGTCCGCCGCCGAGTCCGGTGCTGCCTCGGCGGCTGAATCCGAAGCCGGCTCCTCCGCCTCCTCCGCCTGCTCAATCGGTTCGCCGATCTTCATCCACTGCGGACGAGTTGGCGTCCCGAAGAAGCGGACCGTCGCCGCTTCGATCTGCTTCTGATGCCGCTCCGAAAGGGCCTTCGTCGCCTCGCTCAGCGTATACTCCGGGATCGGTGCCCGTGCACATCCGGCGAATCCCAGGAGCAAACCAAGCCAAGCGACGAGAGCGCTTCGGGCGAGATAACGCGTCGAATGATACGAGCCCATGAGTTTAGTATTTCCTCAGACGGACCGTGTTGTCAGATTGCAGTCGGGGCGGGCAGCAGCAGCTCATGTGCCGAACCGGCAAGTGTCGCCATTTCGTTCGACCCGCGCGGAGCGAATTGCCACACGCTGCAAAGATCCCCACATGTCTTTGGCAGGCGGAGTTCTACCAAGAACCCCAACCGTTTTCCACTAGGTGTGCCAGAAAACTCATTGCATGCGCTCACGAGCGCGCTTCGCCCCCTCGAGGCTGGTGAAGCGCCTACGTGGCGCACCAGAGCTTGCCGCAGCGCGTCACCGAATCGCATGTACGGCACGCTTCAACGGTGCCCAATGCGTCGGGGCTGATCGAGCGGCTTGCGAACGCATGTTCAACGAAGCCAAATTTGGACGCTGGAAGTCCGCTCGTCAAGATGAGACAATCGGTCGCAGCCTCGGCCGATACTCGAGGAGGCGATTCGATTTGCGATTCGATTTGCCGCGGCGCACGCGCGGCAGGCTCGAGGTCGGTCACACCCCTTCAACACGACTATCCGCTCTGTCGAGATCGAGATCCACGAGATGTGCTTGCGAACTTCGAGCCGCCCAGCGGCATGCCGGTCGAAGCGGCCCCTGGCGGCGCCGCTCGTTGCGCTGTTGGGCCTTGCCGCGCCCATCCTGAATTCAGAACGGGGGGTGTTCGCCCAGGTGCCGTCACGGGCCGAGCGCGACGCGGGGGCGTCGCCAGGCGAGCCGCGGGTGGTCGGGACCTTCCCGCAAGAGGTGGCGCGGCATCGTGAACTGCAGGACCCGCTCGTGGCAGGCGAGATCCGCTCAATTCGACTCGCGTCGGGCGAGTGGCAATTGTTTGTCCAGACGACAACGGGCTGGGTCGGTCGTCGCGACGACGGCTGGGCCGTGTGTCTCGCCCGCGAGTCCGATGTCCCACGGGACGTTCCCGCGGAACTCACCGTCCGACAGGTTGCCCTGGGTCCGCAGGGGCAGCAGGTTCTGGCGACCGAACAGGGGATTTTCCAGCGTAGCGGGTCGGATTCGTGGGAGCGAATGACGATTGCCGACGGACGGGGACGTGTGTGGGCCGCTTCCGACGTGCGGGGCGTTGTCTTCGACCGGGAGGGGCAACTGTGGTTCGCGACCCTGGCCGGTGTGGGGCAGCGGACCGCCAGCGGCTGGAGGTTCTTTGAGGGCCGGGACGGACTGCCATACAACGACATCACGTGCTGCGCCGCCGGTGCCGACGGCAGTGTCTGGTTCGGCACGCGTCGCGGTGCCATTCGTTATCAGGATGGCCGTTGGGCCTATCGCCAGGGACTCAGGTGGCTGCCCCACGATGAGGTGCGGGGGATTGCCGTCCAGCCCGACGGAACGGCGTGGTTTGCGACGGCTGGCGGGGTCGGTTGCATTGCCCGTCAGATGATGTCACTCCAGGAGAAGGCTCGCTGGTACGAAGAGGAGATCGAGCGGCGCATCAAGCGAACGCCGTTCGGCTACGTGGCGACCTCGCGACTCGCTCAGGCCGGAGACAAGTCGTCCGTGATTCACGAGGACAGTGACAACGACGGACTGTGGACCGCGATGTATGGGGCGAGTCAGTGCTATGCGTACGCGGTTACCGGTTCGGCCGAGACGCGGGCCCGCGCGCAGCAGGCATTTGAGGCCCTGCGGTTTCTGCAACGCGTCACCCAGGGTGGCAACCCGAGCCCGCCGCGCGGGTATGTCGCACGGACGATCTTGCCTGCCTCCGGACCCGATCCGAACGAAGGTCGCCTGGCAGGGGACCGCCGGCAACGGGCGACGGGCGATCGTCTGTGGAAGACCTATGAACCTCGCTGGCCCAAGTCGGCCGACGGCCAATGGTACTGGAAGAGCGATACGAGTTCGGACGAACTGGACGGGCACTACTTTTTCTATCCGCTGTATTTCGACCTGGTCGCGGAAACGCCCGACGAGCAGCAGCGCGTGCGCGAGGTGGTGCGCGATTTGACCGACCATCTGATCGAGCACGACTTTGTGTTGCAGGACCATGATGGCACGCCGACCCGATGGGGCATGTTTCGCCCTTCGGTTTTGAATCACGATCCCGACTGGATGCCGGAGCGTGGTTTGAACGCCGTCAGCATTCTTTCGTACCTGGCCGTGGCGCGGCACGTGACGGGCGACGAAAAGTATCACGAGACGGCGCGTCGGCTGATGGAAACGCACCACTATCGCATCAACGCGCTGGTCCCCAAAGTCCAACGCGGCATTGGCTCGGGCAATCAATCCGACGATGAAATGGCCTTCATGAGTTTTTACAATCTGGTGAAATACACGCGTGACGAGTCGCTGCGGCGTGAGTTCTTGGCGGCCTTTTTCTGGTACTGGACGCTGGAGCAGCCCGAACGAAATCCGTTCTTCGATTTCGCATACGCCGCTTTCGGCCGCGGACAGTCCCTGCGCGATCCCTTCGAACAGATCGATCTTTCTCCCTGGGAAGGCTGGCTGGAGGATTCCGTGGCGACCTTGATTGGATTTCCCTTGGACCGTGTCGACTGGGCACACACCAACAGCCATCGACTTGATCTGGTCCGCTTGCCCCGTCAGAACGGCATCGGCTGGCTGGGCGAAAATCACGGCCAGCGGGGTTATCGCGTGGATGGGAAAGTGCTGCCGGTGGAAGAACGCTTCTTTGAGCATTGGAATACCGATCCGTGGCGATTCGATTCGGGCGGAACCGGCCACTCGCTCGCCAGTGGAGCCGTTTTTTTGTTGCCGTATTACATGGGCCGTTATCACGGCTTGATTGCCGAGCAATGACCTCCCGATGGGCACCGAACGGAAACCTCGGAACGCATGAATCGCGAACGTCCCCACAGTCCGTTGCGTCAGGCGGTTTTCCCCACGCTCGTTGGCTGGTTACTGGGACTTGGCGCGGCAGCAACCCTGATGGGTCAGCCCCCGCAGGCGAAGCCCGATCTGCTTGGTCTTCGGCGTTTGATGCAGTCGGAATGGATGCGGGCTTCGGAGGACGACGAGGGGCGGCCTGCCGCGAAGTTCGATCGAGGTGCGTTCTTGATGCCGGTTGCCGACGAGGTGGATCGGTTGCTGCAGGTCGACGAGTCGGTTCGCTTGGACGCCCTGGCTTGGTGCGACGCGTTCTCGCCCTCACAGGTTCTCTTCCGGCCGAGCGACCTGCGGGGACTGCGACAGCGGCTCTCGACGCTTCCGGCGGCCGCGGTGAATCGTTGGTCCCAGAGCTCGCAAGCCTTGCGTGAGGACCTGGACAGCGACTCGTGGAGGGAAACGCAACGCTGGCTCGCGGATTTTTTGGCCGTTCAGGCCTACTACCCTGCCGCGGAGCTGGAATCGTTTCGCTTGCGAATGGCCAGCCGCACGCCCCGCGAGCTGCGCGAAATCGTCGCTCACTTTCAGTCGATTCGCTTGGCTCGCGCCGCGCGGCAACAGGTTTCCGAGCAGCAGCGGCGGCAAGCCTTGGCGAATGTTCAGCAGCTGCGCGCGGCCCAGAATCCGGGGCGAGCTTCCACGATTCCGACTCAGCAGCCCCTGTTTCCTTCGATCAACGGTCCGACGCCGATCGTGCCCCTGAGTGCCCGGACTCCGCTCGTCTACCGCCAACGCAGCCTTTCGCAACGGGTTTCGGACCTCTACATCCTGCGCGGCATCTACGGCGGGAATTTCGTGTGGTGGCTGCCCTGATCCGCGGACTTGGTTCGCCGCGTGATCGGTTGCCTTCCCCCTCAAGTCGGACGGTTGATGCCCGTTCGATCAAGACTCCGAAGCCAGTTGGCGGTCCGACCGACGTACCGCTTCCGCGCCACGTTGCCGGGCAAGCGGCGGGCTCGGTCGGCGCCACCCGGCCCGCCCCACATCCAGGCGGCGAAACTCGCGTGGAACGGGTCGGGCCGAGTCCGTGGCTTGAGTGGCGAGGCGCTCAAGGCTAGGATGAGGCGACCGGTGTTGGACGAGCTTGCGGCTGGGTGGCCGTAGAGTAAGTGCGGCGCAATCGTACCAGTCCGCGATGCTTTCGCTGGACTGGCCTTCCTGGCTGCTCACAATCCAAGTTCACATTGCGATGGGTGAATGGACCCTGCACGCGAAGTTGTCATCACCGGTCTCGGGGTTGTCAGTCCGATAGGAATCGGCACCGATCCGTTTTGGACCTCGTTGTGCGAGGGTCGAAGCGGCGTGCAGCCGATCCGTTCGTTCGACGCCAGCCCGATGCCTGTCGCGTTTGGGGCCGAGCTGAAGGGTTTTGACCCCAAACTTTACGTGAAGCCGCGGAAGGCACTCAAGGTGATGTGCCGCGAGCTACAGACGGCCTATGCGGCGGCCAGCTTGGCGGTGGAGCAGGCCGGACTGACGGCGGGGACGATCACTCCCGACCGCACGGGCGTCGTGTTCGGCGGGGAGATGCTCTACGGAGACGTGCACGAGTTTACCGAGCTGTTCGCGTCCAGTCTCGAGGACGGCGAGTTTTCCATCGCCCGCTACGGCGTCGAGTTTCCCAATCGCTTGTATCCGCTCTGGATGCTCAAGAATTTGCCCAATATGGCGGCCTGTCATGTCGCGATCGCCATCGACGCGCGGGGGCCCAACAATTCAATTGTCTCGGGCGACGCGTCCGGACTGCTGGCGATGGTCGAAGCGATTCAGGTGATGCAGCGGGGGGCGGCGGATGTGATGGTGGTCGGCGCCAGCGGGACCCGTGTCGGTCTGACCGGCTGGGTCTACCGCGGCGATCTCAACCTCTCGCACCGCGGTGACGACCCGGCGGCGGCCAGCCGGCCCTTCGATTTGGATCGAGATGGGATGGTCAATGGTGAGGGCGCTGCGGCGCTGGTTCTCGAGACGCGGGCGCATGCCCTGGCGCGTGGGGCGCGCCCCTGGCCCGAGTGCGGGGATTCAGTGCGACGATGGCCACTCGACTGGATATCTCGGGCCAAAGCGACGCGATCCAGCGGGCCCTGCGTTCATGTTTCGCCATGTCACAACTTGATCCCGCCGAAGTGGGGCACGTCAACGCGCATGGACTGAGCACGGTCGAGTCGGATCAGGCCGAGGCGGAGGCGATCCGGGCCATGCTGGGCGACGTCCCCGTGACGGCCCTCAAGAGCCTCTTCGGCAATATTGGCCCCGCGGGTTCGCTGCTGGAGCTGGTGGGCAGCGTGTTGGCGCTGGAGCACGACCTGATTCCGGCGACGCGTAACTACACCACGCCGGACCCCCGCTGCCCGATCCAGGTGATTCATGGCCAGCCTCTCGCAAGCCGACCCCCCGTCGTCCTCAAGCTCGGATTTTCGGCGCGGGGACAGACGGCCGCCGTCCTCCTGGATCGCCCCCACGACGACGCCTCGTGACGCCTGGACCAACCGCGTGCCCCCCTTGGCCCGCGTGTCCGACTTACGTGCACCGCGGGCGGATCAGTGCCACGCGGACGTCGCAAACGTTCGTGTGGGTTGGACCCGTTCGGATCAACCCGCCCGTGGCCTCGAAGAAGGTGTAGGCATCGTTCCGCTGGAGATAGTCCCGAGGATCGAGTCGCAGCGAACGACACTTTTGGAGCACGGCGTCATCCAGCACGGCGCCGGCCGCATCGGTCGGCCCATCTTCGCCGTCGGTCCCGGCCGAAAGCAAGGCGGCCGCCTGGGGCAGCGTCGCTCCGGGCTCCCTCAAGCGGCACAGGGCTGCGAGCGTCAATTGTTGATTGCGGCCTCCCCGGCCGCGCTGCTGCGGACTGACGAGTCGCACGACCGGTTCCCCACCGCTGATCCGGCACCAGCCCGGCGCGTCGCCGGCCGCGCGCACGGATGCCGCGCCGAGAAGCCGCTCCGCCAGTTCGCGCCCGACGTCCTCGGCGGTCGACTCCGCAGGTTGCGGCGGCGCAGCTGGACCTGGTAGCCCATTTCGCGGGCACAACGTGCCGCGGCCGCCGTGGCCAGCTCGTTGTTTCCGATGACCAGGTTGACGACGTCGGTGGCCGGGCGCGTGCTTTCTGCCTGCGCCAGATCGCGTTGCAGCCATTGCCGGACCTTGGGACCGCACGGCAGCCGATCCAGCTGGAAATGGTCGAACCAATGTAACGCCGCCTGAGCTGCCTGACGCTCGTCGGTCTCCAACACGGTCGGTCCGGAAGCGATGATGTCGAGCGGATCGCCAATCACATCGGAGATGATGAAGGTGATCAGCACCCCGGCGCGGCACGCCTGTGCCAGACGCCCGCCTTGGATCAGACTGAGTCGCTTGCGGACCGAGTTCAGCTGGTGGATGTTGGCACCTGCCGCGCTCAGCTCCTGCGTGATCGCTTGCAGATCGCCCAGCGTCAGCCCAGTTGGAGGAGCAGGCAGCAGGGCCGAGCCGCCCCCGGACAGGAGGCAAACGCAGACGTCGCGAGGGCCCAGCCGGCCAACCCGTTGCAGAATTTCTTGGGCTCCCAACTCGCCCTCGACCCGCGGTTCGTTGCGGCCCGCTGGGCGAGCTGAATGCAGGTGGATCCGGGGCAATTCGCGACGCAATCGGCCGGCACGTTCAGCCATCCTGAGACCCGCAATCGATCGAGCCATTCGGAACCCAGCGAACGCTCCAGCCCCTCGGCCATCCCCGCCCCCGCCTTGCCGGCCCCGATCACCTCCAACCGGTCGACCTCGCCCGCCCGAAACGTGCGCGGACCGATCGTCAGCGTATCCGGCCCACGATGAATGCAGTCCGCAACCAAGCGGTCACTGCGAACCGCCTCCACGGCCGACGTCCAAATGGCCAGTGCATCATCTCGCGGATCCTGATTCATGGACGTGATTATTCGGCGGTGAAAAGCCGAAGTCAATTGCGCAGCCCTTCTCCCCGACGCGGGAGAAGGTGGCCGAAGGCCGGATGAGGGGGAGCGACCCGCCGTCGCATGCGGGCCGCACCCGCCGCGTACCCTCACCCGCCTCTGCGAGGCGACCTCTCCCGGCCCCGGGAGAGGTGACAACATAATGTCTCTTCTCCCCGGCGCGGGAGAAGGTGGCAGCCGCATGTCCCTTCTCCCCGGCGCGGGAGAAGGTGGCAGCCGCATGTCCCTTCTCCCCGCGCGGGAGAAGGTGGCCGAAGGCCGGATGAGGGGGAGCGACCCGCCGTCGCATGCGGGCCGCACCCGCCGCGTACCCTCACCCGCCTCTGCGAGGCGACCTCTCCCGGCCCCGGGAGAGGTGACAACAGCATGTCCCTTCTCCCCGGCGCGGGAGAAGGTGGCAGCCGCATGTCCCTTCTCCCCAACGCGGGAGAAGGTGGCCGAAGGCCGGATGAGGGGGAGCGGGCATTGCCGCGGACCGGCATGCGCCTTCAATTCCCCGCGGGTCGAGAACCCATTACCGCATCTTGGCGGGTACGGTAGTTGGGGAATCGTTCGGCCAGGCACATCACCTGGAGCACGTCGTACGCTTCCGGGCGAAAGCCACAAATCCGCGCGAGGCCGCCGGCCTGATGACAGCGCTTGTGAATTCGAACGAGTTGACCCACCAGATAACTGGACAGCAGAACGTCGGGGTCCAGTTCCAACACGACGCGATAGATGCGTTGGCCCTCGGCGATTCCCCAGACTTGCTCGGCCAGTGGCGGTGACGGGTCGGTGTCGGGTCCCGATTTTCGCAAGCGGAAAAAGAGCCATTCGGGACCGACGTCAAGATCCAGGAACCAATGGGGGGCGATCTCGGTCATGATTCCATGGGCCTCCGCCAGCCGCGTACCGCGTCGTATCGCCAACTGTGGCCTGCTGCTTGCCGCGGTCAACTAGAGGTTATCGTGGCGCGACGGGGAAAGCAAATTTCCCGGAAACCGCCCGTCCTAAATCTCTTCCGCCTCTTTTTCCAGGCGCTGCGCGCCCCCCACGCCGGCGTTTGACGCTGGACATCCTGAAGTCCTGCCAGATCCAGCTCGCGACGCTCTGTTTTGAGTCCTTGGGCGATCTGGGGGTCACGGCCAGATCCAATCTTCGAGGAGCAAGTCATGCATCGCCCGTTCGCCCACCTTCGATTCCCCTCGACCCTCCGTTCGCTCGGCCGTCCTCGCGCCGCCTCGACTCGTCGGCTGCATGCCGAATCACTTGAGGAACGTCAGTTGCTTGCCGTCGATTTCGCTCAGTTTGCCCAGGCGCTGACGGGCGACGGCGGCGCTCTGGAGTCGTTGGCGGCGGATGTCGCTCACGACGTTCTCGCGCAGTATCGCCTCCCGCTGGTGGGCACCGGCCTCGGCGACGTGCTGTCACTGTTCGAGGACTGGCAAGGTTCGCTCGGCGATCAATTGGTTGGACTGGCCGAGGACGCGGGCGAGGACGAGCTTCGAGACGCGATCTACGGTGTCCTTGGACCAGCCGGAGCCGAGGTGCTCGCCGACCAAAACGGAAATGGCGTCGATCCGAATGACGTGCTGTTGTCAGTCAACATCGAAGACGGCACGATCGACCTGGAATTGGGCTTGGCGGGCACCGTCGTGGACATCGATTTGCTTTCGACCGACGTGTTCGGCGTCGATGCGTTGCCCGTGGAGTTGCTTGACGCCTTGGATCTCGAACTGACGGTCAGTTACAGCTTGCAGAACCTCCATCTGGTATTCAATCCCGAGGCGGATCTTCCGCTGGACCTGGTGCTTGAGGATCTCGAGACGTTTCAGCTGGTGATCGACGTCGGGATCGCGGAGGGTGCCGAAGCCAGCGCGAATTTCGGATTTCTGGAGGTCACGATTGCCGACAGCGAAGTTCAGCCCTCGGGTGCCGGCGTGACGTTCGACTTGAGCCTGGGCGAGGCCGGCCCGCAATTCTCGGTGGTTGACGCCCATGCCGGAATCGGGCTCCACGTGACCGCCAGCGCCGGATCGGTGCTGCCCGCCGCGAGCTTTGACGTTCAGTACGGCTGGTACGGCCACGAGGCGTTTGATGCGCCGCCGGAATTTGCCGTGACGCATGTCAGCCTCGAACTCGGTGCAACGCTCAGTACCATCCTGGAACCCGTGGTCACGGCACTGGAGCCGGTGTTGGAGCCGATCGGGACGCTGCTGGGATTTTTGCAGGAAGACATTCCCGGCCTGAGTCAACTCGGGATCAACGTCACGGCGCTCGATATTCTGCAAACGGTTGGCGAAGTCGGGAGTTTCCCGCCCGAAGTCGAGGCGATTTTCGAATTGCTGCCGATCATCGTGCAATTCGGATCGCTCTTGGATGACCTCAGTTGCGAGCAAGATGGTTGCGTAATCGAGCTACCCGGATCGGTCTTGAACCTGCCGGGCGGCGCGGATCTCCGGATGCCGGAACTGTCCGCCCAAAGCGTGAGCGATCTGAAGCCCGACGCGCTGGGTGACCTGAGCGGCGTGGAGCTGGTCGTGGGAGGATCGCAGTTCGGCCTGGATGAGCTGGCCGACGCGATCGAAAATCTCGGCGCCGGTTCGTTAGCGCAACAGGTGCGGGATCTGAACAACGGCTTTTCGGTCAGCACCTTGCTGGACGACATTCCTGGCAACGTGGCGCGCCTGATCATGGGACAGCAGGTCGACTTGCTGCGGCTCGATCTGGCCTACGATTCGGTTGGCAACTCGGCCGATCCCTTCGATACTCCGATCGGCCTCAACGTCGATATCGGCTTGAACACTCACCTGAATACCGACATCGGCTTCGGCATCGACCTGGCGGGCATCGTCAGCGTCCTCCAGGGACAGGAGAACGCAAGCCTGTTTCAAGGTCTGTACTTCGACGCCGGTTCGCACATCACGTTCGACGCTCAGTTGGGAGCCAGCGTGGGCGTTGGATCCCTGTTCTTCAACGCCGGCGTCGAAGCCGCGCTGGAAGGAGCGCTCGAGATCTCGGTTCCCGCCGAGGCCGACACCAACGGCGATGGCAAGGTCCGGCTGGTTGGAGAAGTCGGCTCGTGCATGGTTCACGTGGGCGGTGATCTGTCGTTCGTCTTTGGGGCGTTCGTTCAGGTCGGCGTCGAAATACTTGGCAAATTCCTCGGTTGGGAGAAGCATTTTGATTTCGTCGATGCCGAGATTTTTTCCTTCAATCTCGGCTGCGTCGGCAACCCCTTCGATCAACCCGAAGATCCCGTGCTGGCCCACTTTGATCCCGCCACCGGCAATCTGATTTTGCTGGTGGGCGATCTGGTCGACGGGAAGGACATGGATGGGGACCTGGGAGTTGAGCGAAACGTCGCGCCGGATGAAACGGACGAAGGCTATTATGTTTCCCGCCGAGCCAATGGGGATCTTGCGGTCCAGTTTCACGGCGTGACGCAGATCTTCGGAGCCGATCTGGATATTGTGCGAATCGTGGCCGATGCCGGCAAGGGCGACGATACCTTGGTCGCAAGCGATTCGGTGGATGTGCCTGTCATTTGGCACGGCGGCGACGGAAACGACAAGTTGCAGTACCTTGGTTCCGCCGACGGCTCGGAACTACATGGCGAATCCGGCAACGACGTGCTGCGCGGAGGAATCGGCCAGGAGTTGTTGACGGGCGGCGAGGGGGACGACGCACTCTACGGCGGAGCGAATGATGACACGCTCCTCGGCGGCGCCGGCAACGACCAACTGCACGGCGACTCCGGCAATGATTCGCTGCAGGGTGGCGCCGGCGACGACTTTCTGGACGGCGGCGAGGATAGCGATTCGATTTACGGCGACGCGGGCAATGACGATCTCTATGGCGGCATCGATGAGGGCGTCTCGTCGGATGCCGGATATCAGGTGCTCGTCGGCGGATCGGGCGACGATCGCTTGACGGCAGGGCCCAACGGCGACGTCATGAACGGTGAGTTCGGGAACGACGACTACTACACGAATCTCGGCGACGATTTCATCATCGAATCGATCGATCATTCGTTTACCGTGAATCAAGTCTTCTGGGAACGAGGCGACGGCAACACCTCGGTGAATCTGCCGGGTATCTTCGCGCGCAACTTGTTGTCACTGGCCGGCACCGAAGCCGCGGAATCCTTTCATGTTCAGAACGGCACGCTCGATGGAATACTGGAGGTCCTGACGCCCGATGGAATCCTGGTCACGGCCCAGGGGATTCACAATCTGAATGTCGATGGTCGCGACGGAGCGGACGATCTGTTCGTCGCTCCCCTGCGTCCCGTGTTCTCGCTGGAAGTCAGCCTGAATATGTCGGATAACCTGGCCCCCGATAACCAGTCCGACTTGATTCGGATCGAGACCTCCCAGTTGGCCGACATGGTGACGATCGACAGCAGTCTGGATGCGATCTTGCAGCAGCCGAGCAATCCGGACTATCCACGGCGCGGAGGCATCATGACGGCCGAGATCGGCAACGCCGAGATCCCCAACGCAACCCACGATTATCGCGTCCGATTGATGAACTTCGAAGACGACGTGCGGCTGTTTAGCCGGGCCGGCGCGGACAAGATCGTGGTCCAAGGGATTACGGGACCCACGCGGGTCGAAACGGGCGATGGCAAGGATTCAATCGAGGTCCACGCAGCGGAAATCGGGGATCTGGAAATGATCCCAGCGATCCTGCCCGACTTCATGGCCGATTTGACGATCGACGCTGGCGCTGATGAAAATTCACTGAGCGTCAGCCAGTTGCTGAGTCCCCGCCGTGGGACGCTTGAAATCGGGGACGCTGATTTCCAATCCGATCTCATTCCTGGGATTCACTACGAAGCGACAGGCGGGTCCTTCGGCGCGACGACGTTCGAAGGGACGAACCTGGACGACCGGTTCTCTATCCGCAGCACGGTCGAGAAAGCGTTTACCACGATCGCACCCGGGGACGGCAAAGATGAATTGATCGTGTCGTCCAACGCTCCGGCGACGGAGGGCGACCTGAACCAGATTCGGGGGACGGTCTTCTTCGCAGCCAACCAGGGTGTGAACGTGATTTCGCTGATCGATCGCGGGTCGACTTCGGCGAATTCGCAGGTCGTGGTCGACCACAACTCGATCGTCGGCATGGCCGGTGATGCCAATCAGACCCCGATCCTCTACGCGGCAGCGCCCGGGACGTTGGAGCTGAATCTTTTCGGCTCGAACGCCGCTCACAGCGGAGACCGGTTTGTGATCGACGGACCGCAGGCCAGCCTGTCGGTCTCCGGCGAAGACGGCCCGGATACGTTTCGCGTGCAGTCCACCCAGAACGCCACGGCTTTGCACGGAGGAGCCGGACGAGATGTCTTCACGATCCGAGGCGATCTGGCGAACCTGACGGGCCCGATCCAAGTTAGCGGAGGACGGGGCTTCGATCGCGTCGCGGTCAATGCCGCTGCAACCCCTGGAGGCCGCGTCTTCGGCCTCTCGCCACAACAGATGGAAACCCTTTTCGTCGGGTCGCCATTCCGAGTCAATTACGACGCGGCCACCGAAGTCGTCGATTTGGTTGGCACGCCGGGAAGCGATCGGTTCGTCGTGGAATCCGAATCTGCCTTGCCCGGCACACTCAACGGCGGTAGCGGAAACGACATCCTGGACTATGCGAACTGGTCGGATGGCGTCGAGGTTGACTTGAGCCGATTCCGTGCGTCGGGGATCTCGGGGCGCGTCCTGGGGATCGAAAACGTGATCGGCGGCTCCGGTGACGATCTGTTGATCGGGAACGACGCCGCGAACGGGCTCTGGGGCGGCCTGGGCAATGACGTGCTCGTCGGTTTGGCGGGCAACGATCTGCTGCTGGGCGAAGCGGGTCGTGACCTTCTGATAGGTGGCCGCGACGAAGACCAGCTCGCGGGCGGAGCCGGCGACGACCTGCTGATTGGAGGTAACACGTCGTACGATCGCTCGCTCGCCGAGTTGGCGGAATTGAGAAACGAATGGACTTCGGGCAACTCCTACGCGAGACGCATCAACTTCCTCTCGCAGGGAGGTGGTGCCAACGGCAGCTCGATTCTTCGCCACGGATTGACCGTCTTTGACGACGAGGCGATCGATCAGCTGTTCGGGGAACCGGGTCAGGATTGGTTCTTGATTGGCAAAGGCGATGTGTCGCCCGACGCCAAGAGCTCGGAAGTGAAGTCCTGATGCGTCCGGCGGAACGCGTCACCGGCGGAACGGATGCCGGTGGCGACGGGGTCAGCGAGCCCACCAATCCGCGGCTCGAGCCGGTAAGATTCGCATCGCGGCAACGAATACCTCATAATGCGATTCGCCGCGCGGGGGGGCCGGAAGCGGTCGGCCAACGCGGCGACCGGGTACGCGAGACGAGTTGTGGCCCCTTGACAAGGAGTTACAGGAGTTACAAATGAGCTGGAGCAATCTGATTCAGCCGAGTTCCATTTGGTGGATCCTCGGCTTGGCGCTGCTGATCGTCGAATTCGCGGTCCCTGGCTTGACGATCCTGTTCTTCGGCCTGGGGGCGCTCGTCGTCGGTGGATTGTGTTTTCTGACGGACCTGTCCGTCAACGCTCAACTGGCTTTGTTCTTGACGAGCTCCGTGATCCTGCTGCTCGTGTTTCGTCGACCTCTGACTCGGACGATGGGGACCGAAGCTCGCTTCGACGGAGAGGATTCGCTCGAAATCGTGGGCCAGCGGGCGCTTGTCCTCGAACCGATTTCAGCGGGCTCCGATGGCAAGGTCGAGCTGCATGGATGCGAGTGGTTGGCAGTGGCGGATGAAGAGGTGCCGGCGGGGGACGCCGTGCAGATCATTGGCCGCAATAGCCTCACACTGCTTGTCAAGCGTGTGCCACGCTGAGCGTGTGAATTCGCGCGGATTGATCCAAGACCTACGAACCAGTGATGCAGGAGAGACTCATGCCCGATGCAATCACGATCATTCTGATTTTGACTGGGATCTTCATTGTCATTGCGGTGGTCACGGGCGTCCGAATCGTGCCCCAGAAAGAAACGTTTATCATTGAGCGGCTGGGAAAGTACGCGGCGGCCTGGGAGGCTGGGCTGCACGTCAAACTGCCGCTGGTCGATCGCGTCGCCTACAAGCACACCTTAAAGGAGCAGGCGATTGATGTTCCGCCTCAGACCTGCATCACGCGCGACAATATCGCGGTCGAAGTGGATGGCATTCTGTACATGCAGGTCGTGGATCCCCGCAGAGCGTCGTACGGAATCGACGACTATCGCTTCGCGTCGATCCAACTGGCACAAACGACCATGCGATCCGTGATCGGCCGTCTGGATTTAGACAAGACGTTCGAGGAGCGGGATACGATCAATTCCGCGATCGTGGCGGCCGTCGACAAGGCCTCCGACCCCTGGGGAGTCAAGGTGACGCGCTACGAAGTCAAGAATATTCATCCGCCGCAGAGCATCAAGGACGCGATGGAGAAGCAGATGCGGGCCGAGCGGGAAAAGCGCGCTCAGATCGCCGAGTCGGAGGGTCAGCGTCAAGCCAAGATGAACGTCGCCGAGGGGCAGCGTGCGGAGGCAATCGCGTTGTCGGAAGGAGAAAAACAACGGCGGATTAACGAGGCCGAAGGACGGGCCTTCGAGATCGAACGAGTCGCGCGAGCCACGGGCGACGGAATCCGGCTCGTGGCCGCCGCTCTGAATGAGACCGGGGGCGCCAACGCCGCGAACCTGCAACTGGCCGAGCAGTACATCAAGGAGTTCGGAAATCTGGCCCGGACGGGCACCAGTATGATTATTCCCACGAATCTGTCCGATGTGGCGGGTCTGCTGAAGAGTGCGCAATCCATTTTGGGCGACGGCGAGCCCACCAATGGTCAAGCGGTCGCTCAACGCGCGAACCCGTGACGCGCAGCACGAGGTTGGAAAAAGGGGTCAGGTCCCAAAAGCCGGAACGGCCCTTCGGGTGCTTTGCACTTTTGGGACCTGACCCCTTTTTCCAACTTCGGGTGCTTTGCACTTTTGGGACCTGACCCCTTTTTCCAACCTAGTCCCTTTTCCCAACCCGCATCCGCAGCGGATCTTGATCCGAAGTCGCTTCCGCAACGACCACCGATAAGTCGTCCAGCCAGACTTCGCCCAACCCATGGAGCGTGACAGAGAGCGTTAGATGGTCGTGCTGTGGGACGGAGCGAATCATTTCGAAGGGCTGCCAGCCGACGGTCTGGCGAAATCGCAACGCGAGTTCCGGACCGCTGATTGAATCGCCGATCAGCAGCCCGTCCAGGCTTCCTTGAATCGGTTCGTCAATTCGCACCCAGCCGGCGATCCGCACGCGATCGCCGGGACGGACGGTCACCGGGGCGCTGTGAATCCAGACCGGAGGAAACTCGACCACGCTTTGTTCGGCATCCTTGCTCTGAGCCCGCACCGCGATTCGCAGGCAATGTTGCCCGCTGTGGGGATCCGACGGCGAGAGCGCCAAGTAGGTCAACACATCCTGCGGAGAGCTGCGGTATTGGCGCCAGCCGCGCTCGATCATCGACGTCAGATTCTCGCAGTCGCCACCCGCCAGTCGGTTTTGGGACCATTCGGTGTGAATCGGCAAGGCGGATGAGGAGTTGATCCGCGTGACGAGCCCGAACGACGTGCCCATGGGCTGCCACAATGGCGAGGGCCACTCGGCCACGGCCTCGCGCCAGACGTCGGCTTGGAGTCGATTGAGTTCTCGCCGAGCCAGTTGACCGAAACGAAACGCGGAGCTCAAGTCATTCGCCTCACTTAACTCGCGACTCTGGCGAAGTGCCGATCGAGCCGCTTCCCACGCCTCGACGCGCACGAATTTCTTCAGCAGCTGTTGCGGAGCCTGATTTTCGAATTCCCAAAGCAGATGATCGGCGATCTCCTGCTGCAGTTGGACGACCCGTTTTCGGCCAGCCGTGACGGTGCGATTGATATGAGTGACCACGAGGGCATCTTCGGTTAACAGGACTAACGAGTCGGCGGATTCGGGCTCCAGATGCAGCTGCAAGCCACCGCTGATCCGGTGCCGTGTGATGGGCGTGAGGCCCATGTGATTCAACAGAAAGGCGTCGGTCGAATCAGGAACACCGGGGATGATCAAGCGATTTTCTCCGGCCGGCGGACGACACGCGAACTGCGCCGACGGCTGGACGTACGTCGGAATCAGAAGTCTCGATCGCTCCGTGGCAAGGCTGATCACCCGCAATTCCGCGTTCTGACCCTCCACCACCCCCAGCCGATGGCCTCCCATTGTCCAGGGCTCGATCAACGCCAATTCCAGATTCACCAGTTCCAGCATCAGGCGGCGGAGTTCACTCGAAGGATCCGTCCCGTCCAGGGGGGTCTCGGAGTGATACCACAGTCCGCGGGCACCGGCCGCCACGGCCGCCAGCGCCATCTGTCGGATTTGCTCCGACTGAATGTTCGTCGGGATCGGACCCGTCTGCCCGCTCGTCACCCGAACCTGTTCCACAAGACTCGCCGGCAACTCAGTTTGCACACTGGCCCAGAACGGCGTGCCCGGTCGGACTAAACGCGTCACTTGGTGCAGCCAGGGCCCGAAATGCGAGAGTTCGAAACTGGACCCGATCGGCAACCGGCTGCGCAGGACGATGTCCAATTCGCGACTGGCGAGCCATTGCTCCTGGCTCACACCGGCGACCAGCGGCCGGGCGTGCGGGTCACGACGACGGACCTGATCCAAAAAGTCCTCCGGGTGCCGTGCGGCGACATGATCATCCCCCAGGAACCAGCCCAGAATTCGCGACGCGTTGACGATTTCCTGGTTTTCCTCGGCCGGAGGCGGACACAGGATCCAAAGATCCACGTCTTCCGCCGCCCGGTGCTCGGCCTCCGTTGGCCAATGATCCAAATAGACGGAGTTGAAGCCCAATTGGCGCAGCAGCGGAAACGGCTCACCGCGATGCTCGACCAGACGAGGGAAAAACGGACGACCGTCCACGATCAGTCGACTCACCCGACGTCGCGGTACCGCCTGTGGGTCGAGCGCGGTTTCGGTGTATGACACGGGCGTCGCGCGCCCTGCTTCGGGCGGGGCCACCGCGCCCTCGTGGTCGACCGGACCGAGCCAGACGCGGGTGGTACCGGGACCGCCGTAGGCGTTCACGACGACCGCATCGAGATACGCGTCGCGGGCCGCCACGGGTTGGCCGGTGCGCGCCCGCAGGATCCGCAGTTGACGATGCATCTCCAGCGGGATGTTGCCCAAATCCAGTTGCTGCCATTGCCCGACTCGGTCGTAGGACCTTCCCGGGATCAAGACCGACGCGACCTCGCCCGTCAAAGGATCGACGGCGTCGGGAAACACGATTCGGCCCAACAACTGGATCCCCCGCTGCTCCGCTCGGATCCAGACTCGGACCTGAAGATCATCGATGATCCGCGCCGCCGGTAGCGTCTGGAGCACGTGCACGTGCGTCCCTGCGCGGCGCGGATTCGAAATTGTTCGGCCGGCCAGCCCTGTCGCCCGGACTCGTCGCGGGCGTGGTCCAGGACCAGATAATCGCAGTCCGCTTGCTCGACTCGCCACTGATAGGAACCGTCTTCCGGCGGAACGCCCCAGGCGCGCGGCGGCGACACGACGGCCAGACGACAGGCGACCAGGGACAGCAGCAGCAGCATCGAAGTCGAGCGACCGGGCGAGTCCGCTTGGCAGGTGCGATTTCGCGACATGAGGCAAGGATCCATCTGGATGCGGTCAGCAGACGGTCTTCCGCGGGCCGCTACGAGGCGAACTGGCGACATCGGCTCCCGCCCCACCGATCGATGCAAGTCCGTCATATAAAGGAGGTTGTGTTTCGATTCCAGATCAGTTGTGTGATTTCCACCTCACGTCGGACGCGGGCGAGTCTCCTGCACTCGCGTCGTAAGTTGATTGACTCCATTACGTTAGGGCGAACGTCGGGGCGCCCCCTCAGGTTTGGCACGGCGGCTGCTTTCCAAATCCATCACCTCGACACAATTCCGCCCACTTTGGAGCCTGGCACCATGAGCAGTTCGCGAATCACCAAGCCTGAGCAGCTTCCACTTCCCAAGGACGTCGCCGAGCTGGCGACGCTCATCGCCGACTTGCCGGAGGTGCATCGCCGGAAACTCGAATCGGTCTACCAGCGGGTGGTCGACAGCACGCGGCGCCGTCAGCGGATCCTGGCCCTCGTGCAAGAGGCCCTCAGTCAGCTTCGACTGGACATGAAATATCTGCTGTTCGATCTGGAAGCGACTCGCCGCGAGCGGAATCGCTACAAAGAGTCATTGGAGGAGGGCCGCGACTAAAGGGAGCAGACCCCTTTGGAGTCTGGCCCACCGCTCCGCGCGGCCAGAACGTGCCCCGCCGACGGGCGTTTGATTGCCACTGACGGCCAGATCGCCTAAGATAAAAAACTGGAACGATTTAGACCGCCCATGCACAACCCAACCTCCTCCTCCGCGCCGTGTCGCCAAGGCTCTCCCTATGTCGATGGTCGAGAAGTCAGCTGAAGAGTTCGCTCGGCGTGCATTCGATCTGAACCTGCTCGATCAGCGTCAGCTGGAGTCGGTTTGGGGCGAGTTGGGATCGCGCAGCGTCTCGTCGGCGGATCTCCAACGCGTCTTGGTTCGGCGCGGACTGCTCACGAACTACCAGGTCGACAAACTGGCGCGCGGCGAGAAGCAGGGCTTTTTTTACGGCGACTACAAGATTCTGTATCTGGTCGGCACCGGGTCCTTCGCGCGGGTCTACCGTGCCGTGCAAAAAGAAACGGACAAGGTGGTCGCCGTCAAGGTACTCCGCAAGCGTTTCAGTGAAGACCCCGTGATGACGGAGCAGTTCGTGCGGGAAGGCGAGATGGGGGCCAAGTTGCGGCATCCCAACATCGTGCCGATCTACGCCGTGCATTCCGAACGCCGAAACCACTATATGGTGATGGATTTTATCGAGGGTCGGAATCTGCGTGAATTTGTGCGAGTTCGCAAGAAGCTGAGTCCGGAGGAGGCGTTAAAGTTTTCGGTCGACATTGCCGCCGGCTTAACGTACGCGGCCGAGTTTGGGATCCGGCATCGGGATCTCAAGTTGTCCAACGTGTTGATGTCCAGCACCGGGCGAGCCCAGTTGGTCGACTTTGGGCTGGCAGCGATCAGTGGCGGGGACGAAGAATTCGCCGATTCGGTGAATCCCCGCACGATTGACTATGCCGGGCTCGAGCGGGCGACGGGCGTGCGGAAGGACGATCCTCGCAGCGACATTTACTTTGCGGGTTGCATCCTCTACCACATGCTCACAGGTCAGGCACCGCTGTCTGAATCTCGAGATCGGACGCAGCGGCTCAGCAAGACTCGCTTCGAGACGATTCCGCCGATCAATGAATTGGAACCGAATCTACCCGGCCGCTTGGTGATGATTGTCAACAAGGCGATGGACCTCAACGTCAATCGTCGTTATCAGAGTCCGGGCGAGTTCCTGGCCGATCTGCGGCTGGCTCAGAAGCGCCTCGCCGCACCGGAAGACGAAGCAGCCGCATCGCTGTTGGAGGAGGGGAACGACAAGGCGGTCATGATCATCGACTCGAACCCAAGTCTGCAGGATGTCTTTCGGCAGAATCTCAAGAAGTTCGGTTATCGGGTGCTCGTGTTGAGCGATCCAACGCGTGCCTTGGATCGTTGCGACACGGATGAACACGTGGCCGACTGTGTGGTGTTCGGCTGTCACAGCCTCGGTAAGACCGGCTTAGCGGCGTTTAATCGCTTCGGAGAACTGGACCGCACGAAGAAGATTCCGGCCATTTTGCTAATCGCCGAGAAACAGGGGGCTTACGTCAACGAAGCCCGGCTGAATCAACATCGTGTCGTGGCGAAAATGCCGCTGAAGATGCGCGAATTTCGCGGCGTGCTGAAGCAACTGATCGGAAACGCCAGCACGACGGCCACGTAGGTTGGGACCTGACCCCTGTTCCCAACTCCTGTCTTCCGGTCCCCGACGCTTAGCGCTCTTCTGGCTCTTCAGCCGAATGGACTCTGTCGGGCGCTTCGTTGCCCGATCGCTTCTTCAGATAGAGCTTGATCGGCACTTCGCCGAAGGTGAGCTGGTCGCGGAACACGCCCAGCAGGTAACGGCGGTAGGTGGGCGAAAACGCCTTGGGCTCGTTGCAGAACAGCACGATCGTCGGCGGCTGCGTCGCCGACTTGGGTCGCGTAGTAGATCTTGGGACGACGGTGGCGATACAACGGCGGCGGATGGTGTTCCATCGCGCGGCCAGCAAACGATTGAGTTGGCCCGTGGCGATCCGCGTCAGCGATTGCTTGAACAGCATCTGCGCGTGGTTCAGCAGGGCCTTGACGTTCTTGCCGGTCTGGCCGGTGATGAACGCGATCGGCACGTGCCACATCGTGCGAAACGTGTCGCGCAGGTAGTTCACCCACTTTCGGTCGGCATCTGCTTGTGGCAGCAGGTCCCACTTGTTGACCACGAAGATGCACGGCTTGTATTGCTCGGCGATGTAGTCGCACAGTTGCTTGTCGACCTTGCTGATCCGCTGGCTCGGCGTCGAAGAACAGCAGCACGACGTCGGCCCGGCGAATGCTCCGCTGGGCGCGGTGCGTGCTGTAGAAATCGATGTCGCTCGTGACGCTCTTGCGTCTTGCGCAAGCCCGGCGTGTCGATCGCGATGAACGCCTTGCCGTCGAGTTCGAAATCGCACGTCGACGCTGTCGCGCGTGGTGCCGGGCACCTCGCTGACGATCATCCGCTCGGCCTGGGCCAGCGTGTTGACGAACGTGCTCTTGCCGACGTTGCGACGGCCGACGATGGCCACCTTCATGACGGGCTCGACGATTTCTCGTTGTTCCAGCGCCGGCGGCAGCCGCTCGACGATCATTTCCTCGAGCAATTCGCGCTTGCGGTTGGCTTTCACGCTGCTGACAATCAGCTTGCCGCGCCCCAACCGATAGAACTCGTCGGCCTGACCGTCGAGCAGTTCCGGGTCCGTCTTGTTGGCGACACACAGAATGGGCTTGTCCAGGTAGCGGAGCCGCTTGGCAACTTCCTGATCGAGCGGCGTGAGTCCGCTGCGGGTGTCGACGACAAACAGGATCACGTCGGCCGATTCGATCGCCGCCGAGATCTGTTCCTCGATCTGCTCCGTCAGATTGTCGCCGTCGTCGATCCCCATGCCGCCGGTGTCGACCAGTTCGAAAAAACGCCCATCCACCTCCATCAGGTAGGTCATCCGATCGCGCGTGACCCCGGCCGTGTCGTCGACGATCGCGAGCCTGCGCCGCGCCAGCCAGTTGAAGATGCTCGACTTGCCGACGTTCGGCCGGCCGACGATGACAACTTGGGGAACCTTCATGCGGCGGGACTGGCTGGGGATTTCAGGATCGAGCGACGAGAGGTCGAGACGGCGACGGAACCTTTCTGCGTCGGCGGCCCGGCTGCAGCGTGTCAATGTCAGCACGGAAGAGTTCCGGCCGAGCCGACGGAGGGCAAGAGACGTGCTTCCAACCCGTCAATCATACGGGATCGGGCCCGTCAACGGAAGATGCTGGACAAAACCCGGCCGCGAGGATCATGATGGGGCCATCGCCGCCGGCGCTTGATTGCCCTGCCACTTGATCCCAGCCGCCAGGAGAGCCGACCATGGACGAACCGCAAACTGGGTCGATCCTGCTGACGCGAGCCGTCCGCCAGCAACTCGAGAGTTTGGCGCGGGCGGGGGTCGAGCAGCTGCCGCGGGCGGCACGAACGGTCGAAGCCGGTTTGGACTTGCGGGAGATCGCCACGGCGGCCCCACCACGCTCCGAACAGGTCCCGGGCGAACGGACACCGTCTTCCGTCGCTTCTTCCGTCGCTTCCCGGACCCCTGGGTCTGTCGCCCCTCCCGAGCCGATCATGCCTGCGAAAAAAACGAAACGCGAAGCGGACCCCGCGTGGGTCACCACCGGTCACCCCCCACGACTGACCCTCAAGCGAAAGAAGGAACGCCTCGAGCACCTTTGCGAACAGGTGACCTCGTGCCGGCTGTGCCCCGAATTGGCCGCCCAGCGAACGCAAACGGTTTTCGGGGTGGGCAATCCCAACACCCGGCTCTGCTTTTTCGGGGAAGCCCCGGGGGCGGATGAGGACCGTCAGGGCGAGCCGTTTGTGGGTCGCGCGGGTCAACTCCTGGATAAGATCATCGAGGCTTGCTCGCTCAAACGTCGCGACGTCTATATTCTCAACACCGTCAAGTGCCGTCCGCCGGGCAATCGCAATCCGGAGCCCGAGGAGGTCGCCAACTGCCGTCCGTTCTTCGAGGAACAGTTGGAGGTAATCCGCCCCGAATTCATCTGCTGCCTGGGTGCTGTCGCGGCGAAAGCGTTACTCGACTCGAAGCTGGCCATCGGCAAGTTACGCGGCCAGTTGCACGCTTGGCGCTGGGCCAAGGTCCTGGTGACGTACCATCCCGCCTACCTGCTGCGTAACCCCAGCGCCAAGCGGGACGTGTGGGAAGATATGAAGCTGCTGATGCGGGAGATGGGCGTGGAACTCTGAACGAAGGTCGACTCGGGCGTGGAGGTCGGCCCGCTCGGCTTGCTTACAGCCTGCCGGTGTTCAGCAAGGCCCAGAAAATCCGCTCCAGCGCCACCACCTGATTGCCCTCGGCAACCCGGTAGATTTCATCGGTCCGCGCCAGTTCGGTGGCCGTGGGTTGCCGCGCCAGCACGATTCGGAACGCGTGTTCGACTTGCGCCTTGGGATCGAGCGTGTCGCGCGCGGTCAGGGATCGCACGACCCGCAGGTGCGAAATGGGCAAGAGCTGGCCCATCGGACTCGCGGCTTCGATCAGACCACTCGGATTCGCAGGATTCGGCCCTTCAAAGCTGAGATTTCGGCGGGCATTAATCGTTTGGCGATCACCCTCCAGCTCGACGCTGGTCACTTGCGGTACGCGTCCTCGAGCCAGCCAGGCCAAGCCGTCGTCGGCGCGCCCGAACAGCATCGGCCGATGGTAATAGCGACTGAAGTAGGCGATCGATCCGCCATCCGGGAAGTCCTTCGAATTGGCGGACGTGATCACGTCCGACCGATCGAACGCCTCGCTCAGGACGATCCACCGCATCAGCTGGCGGAGGTCGTAATCATGCGCCGTGAATTGCTCGGCCAGCAAGTCAACCAGCTCAGGATGCGACATCGGATTGAAGCGACCCATATCGTCCACGGGCATGGTAAAGCCATACCGCAGGAAGGAACCCCAGATCCGATTGACGGCGGCGCGGGAAAACAGCGGCGATCGAACGAGTTGCTGAGCCAGCTCGTGCCGCGGCGCGACCGTGGCGGTCCAATCCAAGGGCTCGCCATCCAGCAAGCCCGGCTCGATACTCTGCCAGGTCCCGTCCCGCTGCTGGTACCGGATGGGCGCCTTCGCGGATGCGGCGTCGTCGAAGAGACGACCGCGTCCAGGCCGCAGGACCTCGGTCTGAAGTGGCTGAAAGACTGCGGCCAGCCGCCAGAATCCGGCTTGCGGCGTTTCACTCAAGGGATCGTCATGGCACTGAGCGCACTGCATTCGCTGTCCCAGCATGACGCGGCAGACTTGAGCGGCCGCTTCGACGCCTTGCTCGTCATCCAGAGCCAGCAGGTAGTTCGTCGCCGGGTTGTGATCCGGCTGTCGCGGCTCGTTCGATCCGGTTGCCGTCAACAGCGACTGCATGATGTCGTCATAGCCGGACTCCCGCGCAATGACCTCGGTCAGGTACTGCTGTAGGCCGACCTGATAGATCCGCAGATTGGTGACCCTTTGGCTGGAATTGTTCAACAGCCAGTCGGCCCAGGTCGCGGCCCAGTGGGCGGCAAATTCGTCGGTGTACTCCTTCCCCAACAGGCGATCGACCAACGCGATCCGCTTGTTCGGCGAAGCATCGCGAACAAAGTCCCGTGCCTCTTGCGGGCGCGGGCCTCGCCCAAGCAGGTGCTCGTACAGCCGCTCACACCACTGGGCATCGCTGGCCGCCGGAGCCGGAGCGATTTGAGCCGTCGCCCAGGAGGCCGCCAGCTGTGTGTTGATTTGCGCGAGAATCGCCTCGGCCGACAACTTCGCCAGCTCGGTTCGTTCGGTGGGCGGGGGCTCGCGCCGCGTTTCGGGCAGTGCCGAATTTCCCTCGGGACCGTCGGTCGCGTTGTCCATCGCTGCTCGCCCCGGCTCGGCGTCCGTCGCCGACCCGTCGTCGCTTGGCTGCATGTCCGGGGCAGAATCGGCCGGTCGAGCTGGATCGGGTGTGGAATCGCGTGGATCGACCGGGGCCTCGGGCCGCGGCTTCGAAGAATCGGCCACCGATGGATTCAGCTCACGCCCTGGCTGCACTACGCGAACGCCCCACAGCGTGACCAGGATCCCGACGATGCCCGCTGCCGCCGCCAGGACCCAAAAGGGAAACCGGCGGGAGTTCGCGGTACGGCCGCGGGCCAATTCCCCGACCGAAACGGAGACGGCCGGCAGCGGCGTGGCGGGAAACGCGGCATCCGATTCGTCGCCCGACCCACCCTCGGACTCGGCGGCCTGCAACGCCTCCCAGCGCCCCAGAATCCGGTCCTTCAAATCGGGCGGGCGCTGGCCACCCAAGACCTCTTCCAGACAGGCGTCCAGGAGCGGCTCGGACTCGAATTCGCGGTCCTCGGCAGAGGAGGTCATTGCAGTTTTCCTTCAATACATTCATGCAGCTGCCGTTTGGCTCGCTGCATCAGATTTTTTGCACCGTGTTCGGTGATGGCAAGTGCCTCCGCGATCTCGGAACGCGAGTTCCGATCACGGAAACGCATCATCAGTGCCAGCCTGGCCCGTTCCGTTAATTGACCGAGGCACGTCTGGAGTGCCTCCAGCATCGATTCACCGTGGTCATCCGAAGCCAAGCGTGTCCATGCCTGGTCGATTTCCTCGATCTGTTCCATCAACACCAGGCGCCCAGCTCGGCGCCGGGCGGATATACAGCGGTTGAGGGCGACCTTACGCAGGTAGGCGGTTGTCGCGGCGGGACTGTAATGCACGAACGGTCGCTGCAGGACGGCCAGGAACGTTTCTTGCGTCAGGTCGTCCGCCTCGGCCGCATCACAGCCGAGAGCTCTCAGGTACCGCCAGACTCCCACCTGGTGGTCTTCAATCAGCCGGCTCGGATCCAACGGTCCGGTTTGGTCGGACGACGGAAGATCACGAGCAGTCGACATGAGGTTAACGCCCCAGGGATCGAATTGTACTCGCCCGACTTGGCAAACTTTTCGGAGAACTGCCAGCGGGTCGCCTTGCGGTCCGCGAAACGTCCGCGGGGGATCGGGGCGGGAAGTCGCATTCCCGTCGTTTCGGTGGGATCGCCACGCATCACGACCCTCCGCTCCATTCTATGCGAATCCGGTTGCTTTTTCAGCGCATCGTCGGCGAAACCCCGGAAAGGCCCTGGAAGGGGGACCGCGCCGCAGAGCTTCGCTTCGGCTGACACTGGACCGGGCCGCGTATGAGATCCGTCGGTGGGATAGCGCAAAAAACAAGCGGCCGGGTTCGTGGGGGAACTCACCCGGCCGCGTTCTCCAGCTCAAATGGGGGTCGGCAAGCTAGGAGAACAATTCGCGGACGACCTTGCCGCCGTTGGCGATTTTCATGGGCCGGCCACTCCGGCTGGTGAACGTGGTTTCCAGCGAGATCCCCAGCGCCTGACAGACGGTGGCCATGATGTCCTGCGAGGTATATGGTTCGGTTTCGACGGCCGTCCCGTCCACATTGGTTTGGCCGACCGCCAATCCGCCACGCAGCCCCGCGCCGCCCAGCACGACACTCCAAGCGCGTGCCCAGTGATCGCGGCCCGTATTTCCATTAATCCGCGGCGTTCGTCCGAATTCTCCCATCCAAATGATCGCCGTATCCTGCAGTAGGCCCCGCTGCTCCAAGTCCTCCACCAGCCCGCTCATCGCGCGGTCCAGGACAGGCAGACGATCGTTTTGCAAGGTCGTGAAGATATTACTGTGGTTGTCCCATCCGCCCAGGTCCACCTCGACAAACGGCACGCCCGCCTCGACCAACCGCCGGGCCATCAGGCAGCCTCGTCCGAAGCCATTGCGGCCATAGCGTTCTTGAACCGAGTCCGGTTCGCGTTGCACCTTGAACGCCTCCATCTGGGCGCTGGTCATCAGGCTGAGCGTCTTGTCCAGCACCTTGGCGTGCTCGGTCGCCGCGTCGCCCCGCTGCTGGCGAATGAAACCCGTTTCCAGCAGCTGCAGAGCCGACATTCGCTGGGCGAGTCGGTCGGCATCGAGCCCCATCTTGAGGTTTCGGATGTCGCCATTGGAGTTGACGACAAAGGGCGCCCAGGACATCCCGAGGAATCCCGGACCGACGCTGCTGCCGCCAACCGAGACGAAGGGCGGGATCTCCAGATCGTCCCGTTGCGGTGCCAGCTCGTGCGCGATCACCGATCCGTAACTCGGATGCTCAAGGTTCGGGTTGGGGACGTAGCCGGTGTGCATGTAATAGCGTCCGCGACCATGATCCGCCTCCTGCGTGCTCATCGACCGCACGATGGACAAGAGGTGCATCTGCTGTGCGACCATTGGCAGGTGCTCGCTGATCTGGACGCCGCCCGTCGTGGAAATCGGTCGGAACGGCCCTCCGGTGGCCTGGCCCGGCTTGAGATCCCAGAGGTCGATCGTGGCCGGACCGCCTCCCATCCACAGCAGAATCGCGGCCTTGCGGCTCCGCTTCAACTCGTCCGCATGTAACCGCAAACTGCGCGTCAAGGTCAGCGCTGGAAGGGTCATCGCCGAAGCGCCGGCGAGGTGTTGCATGAAATGCCGGCGCGTCATACCGCGCGGGGTATAGGAACGAGGCCAAAAGTCCACGGCAGGTCTCCAGAAACAAGATGAGTTGGCGGTCAGCGTTCCGACACCTCGCTGAATTCCGCGACGATTGCGCCTTGGTTTAGTGATTCAAAATGAATTCGTTGCTGTTCAGCAGCGCCCACCAAATGTCCTGCAGCGCGGGCAGTTGATCTTGCGAATGGTAAACGAACAATTCCTGAAACGCTTTGACTTCGTTGGCCGTGGCGGGACGTCCCACGGACGCCAAGAAGAGCTGCTGGATTTGAGCCGACCTCCGCGGATGAGGATCGTCGGCGATCCGCCTGAGCAAACTGCCGGGCTTTCCCTCGGTTGCCCGCTTGATCAGATCGCCGTTGAACATCATCAGCGTCTGCGTGATCGTGCCATCGAACGTGGTCGCTTCGTCGCCCTCGTCCGTACCGAAGGCGATCGTAAATTGTCGAAGCCAATCACGCTGCGCCTCCTGCTGTTTGTCGAGCGACTCGTGGGTCTTGTCCGCCTCGCTCGCGACCAGCAAGGAACGATAAAGCTGCTCAGCCGTCATCTGGCGAAGATAAAAATGAGTGAAGCGCGCTGGCTGCCCCAGGGTTGGATCGTCCGCCGCGTTCTTACTTGTAGCACGGCTCGATAGCCCATACGGCTCGCTCAGCACGATCCAGCTCATCAACTGCCGCAGGTCAAAGCTATTGCGCGCAGCTCGTCCGCCAGATACTCCAGCAGTTCCGGATAGACCGGCGGATTGTGCGGCCCCATATCGTCGATGGGGCGGGTAAAGCCGTAGCCCAAAAAATGCGCCCACATTCGATTCACGATCGCACGCGAAAGATTGGGCGAACGAATGATTAAAGTGGCAAGCTCTCCGCGACGATTCACGTCCTGGATAAATCCACTTTTCTCAATAGCGGTTCCGTCAATGAAGACGGGAAACGCCGCTTCGAGCTTGCCGTTTCGGAGTTCGTAGTAAATTCGAGCGTTTTCGGGATCGATCGGTCGATCCTCGCCCGCAAAGTCTTGATTGGTTAACTCGACGAACGCCACGTTCCGCGTTCCAGGATCGAACCGCCGCAGCGCCGCCGTCTGGCGAAAGAATGAATTCAACTCCCAGAACTGATTCTGTTTCCATTCGTTGAACGGATGATTGTGGCATTGCGTGCACTGGACCTGCAGGCCCAGGAAGATCTTCGACGTGTGCGCGGTGGCCAACGTCGCGTCGTCCTCCAGCTTGCCCGCCAGGAAATTCACGGCCCCATTGAAGGCGGGCGATCCCGGACGGCTGGTCCCCTCCGCCGCGACGAGTTCAAACACCATCCGGTCATACGGCTTGTTGGCCGCAAAACTGTCTCGCAGGTACTTTTCCAGGCCCTGGCGATTCACCAGGCGATCGCGGTCTTCGTCCGTGCGGCGACCGATCAACAAATTCGTCCAAATCGTGGACCAGTGATCGGCGAAATCAATCGCGTTCAGCTCGCCGTACAGCAGGTCCTGCACAAGTCGTTGCTTTTGACCCGGCCGCCTATCTTGCACGTACGCCTGTAATTCGCCGACCGTCGGGATTCGTCCTAGCAGATCCAGGTAAACGCGGCGGCAGTATTCGTAGTCGCTCGCCGCCGCAGAAGGCAACAGCTGACTCTCCTCCCACCCCCGGCGCAACTCCTCGCCAATCCGAGCGACCGGCAGCCGTTCGGACGAGGCCGGATCCGCCGCTCGGACCGCCCCCGCACCGATCGCCGCGCCACCCAGGGCGGCCGCTGTCGCGACAAGAAGCAGCCAGAGCACGGCGTTCGGTTTGCGCGTCAACGGATCCATCGAGACTTTGTCGAAAACGAGTGAATGGAATTGATGAGCGGCTCCGCCTGCGTCCCGGCGAGTCACCATCTAGAACGCGACTCGCTTCATTATGTACTCAGCGTTCCTGGCCGTCACGGAAAACCACACTCGCGTCGGGATGTGTTACCGTCCAGGATCCGTCCGTTATAGACCGTCTGGGATCGGGTGATAGACCGTCTGGGATCGGGTGGGATCGGGGCTCGTCTGGGATCGGGGGCCCCCTCATCCGGCCTTCGGCCACCTTCTCCCGCGCCGGGGAGAAGGAACACGGTGTTGGCACCTTCTCCCGCGCCGGGGAGAAGGAACACGGTGTTGGCACCTCTCCCGGTTCCGGGAGAGGTCGCTCGGGGCCCGCGTGGCGGGGCCCGGGCGGGTGAGGGTGGAGCGTGACGGCGGATCGCGGGCCCCCTCATCCGGCCTTCGGCCACCTTCTCCCGCGCAGGGGAGAAGGAACACGGTGTTGCCACCTTCTCCCGCGCAGGGGAGAAGGGACAGGAGGGTGTCACCTCTCCCGGTTCCGGGAGAGGTCGCTCGGGGCCCGCGTGGCGGGGCCCGGGCGGGTGAGGGTGGAGCGTCACGGCGGATCGGGGGCCCCCCTCATCCGGCCTTCGGCCACCTTCTCCCGCGCAGGGGAGAAGGAACACGGTGTTGTCACCTCTCCCGCGCAGAGGTCGTGCAGCTTTTAAGTGCTTTGTTTTCAAGCAGTTTGAGCATAGCGACAGTAGCCGTACCATGTGCACAGATTTTCGAATGATGCACCTGTGAGTGTAGCCTCGAATGAAACGTTGATTTGTCGGCGAATTCCAAAACAAACCGTAGCAATTTACACAACTTACTATTTCACTTGCACTTAAAAGCTGCACGACCTCCGCAGGGGAGAAGGGACAGGAGGGTGTCACCTCTCCCGGTTCCGGGAGAGGTCGCTCGGGGCCCGCGTGGCGGGGCCCGGGCGGGTGAGGGTGGAGCGTCACGGCGGATCGGGCGCCCCCCTCATCCGGCCTTCGGCCACCTTCTCCCGCGCAGGGGAGAAGGAACACGGTGTTGCCACCTTCTCCCGCGCCGGGGAGAAGGGACACGGCGTTGGCACCTCTCCCGAGGGAGAGCAACGCCGCGCCGAGCAACGACTCACAGGCAGTGCGATCTCCACGTCGGGCGATCGCGGTCCCTGGGGCGGCCCGGAAGTTTTCACCAAAGGGGGGCTGCGACGGTTTCGGGCGGTCGCCTTTCGGCGGACGGTGAGTGACGCAGAAGTGAACAATTTTGCATCACCTGTACCGTTTCGATACAAGCAAAATGAAACAGGCGAATCCGGTCACGAAGACCTGATTCGCCTGTTCCCAGCGCCAGCCGACGAATCGACTGGCCGAAGTGACGCATGAATCTCGGTTCCTATGTCATTCTGTGCCTATATTTGCGTCAAATCGACCGTAGTCGCTGGAATTCAGAGACCTCTTCTGAACCGACCCCGAAAATTTGCCTCTCCTCAGTACCGGCCCCCAAGCCTTCCTCTGAAATTCGTTTATCTTGTAAAGCAACGATCGTACCAAAGTCACGCAATGCATCGAATTCAAGTCGATGGCAGTGGAGTCCGCCCTTGTCTGAAATTTTCGCCGCTGGACCGCTGTATCGCGAGGCGTCTCGGGCGGCCCTGATCGGGCTCGTGGTGAACATCGCGCTGGGCGTCACGAAATTGGTCGGCGGAGTGGTTGGTAGTTCGTTCGCCCTGGTCTCGGACGCGGTCAATTCGCTGGGTGACGCGGTCACGACGGTCGTGGTGTTGATCGCGTTGCGCGTCGCACAGCGGCCGCCCGACGCGGAACACCCGTACGGGCACACCCGCGCGGAGGCGATCGCGGCCTCCAACGTGGCGGTGTTGATTATTCTTTCGGCGATCGCAATCGGATGGGAATCGGTTTGTCGAATGACCGCGCCGCATCCGCTGCCTCCGATCTGGACCCTGTGGATGGCGGGCGCGAACGTGGTCATCAAGGAGACGCTCTACCGCTACAAGTACCGCGTGGGTCAACGGACGGGGTCCAGCGCCTTGATCGCGAATGCCTGGGATCACCGCAGCGACGCCTTCTGCTCGTTGGCCGTCCTGGTGGGACTGGGAATCGTGCGGTGGGGCGGTTCGGGGTGGATCGGAGCGGACGAGGTCGCGGCCCTGTTCGTCGCCGCGGCGATCGTTTGGTCCGGGGTCAAGCTGTTTGCCAAAAGCGCCAGCGAGTTAATGGACGTGCAGGGACCGGACGACGTGGTGGCCGAGATTCGGCGCGTGGCGGAGGGCGTTACGGACGTCCAAGCGGTGGAGAAACTGTGGGTCCGCAAATCGGGTCTGGAGTACTTCGTCGACATCCATCTCGAGGTCGACCAGTCGCTAACCGTGGCGGAGGGACATCGCATCGGCCATTGCGTCAAGGACTGCTTGAGGCAACGGTTTCCCGCCATCCGCGACGTGCTGGTCCACTTAGAGCCCTATCCGCACGTCCACGACCGCTAAGCGAGCGGGTCAGCGCCGCCGCCGTGACCGGCCCAACGCGTCAAAGGCGAGGCGAAAGGCGTTTGCCCCGAGCAGTAGCAGCATCGGGAGGACGAGGACGGAAATCACGAACATGGCTCGGCCCGACGCACCGCCGGCCAGGCCCTGCACCAAAAAGCGGCCTCCGGTCGCGGTCATGGCGGACACGAGCAGGACGAGCATCATCGTGGTGAGTGTAAAGCGGGGTCGCCAGCTCCGCCTGGCAGAGGCAAGCTGCGAATCCGAGCGGGCCGGTGGGGGCATGTCCGATTCTCTCAATTATTCCGGTTGTATCGCCGATTGGATTTTTAGCAGCCGCATTGAACCGGCGTTCCGCAGCGGCCGCTCGCCAAGCGAGGGGGTCGCCGGCCGGTTTCTGCGCGGGGCTGACTGACCGACGAGCGGCTTGTACCGCACGAGCCGTCGTCCCTTCTGCAGACCCAGAGACCCAACGAGCAGCAATATGAACAGATTATCACTTGCAGCCGGCCTGTTGATTGTGACCTCCCTGGCGACCGGTTGTCACTCAAGAATGGGGGGCGGATGCCGCGACGGAAGCTGTGGCCTGCTAGGGGGCGGCGCCTGCAGCGGCGGCGCTTGCGGGATCGGCGACACGCTGGACCCCTCGGACACCGGACCCGGCGGACCGCTGGCGGGGCTCCATGGCGCCAAGCATCAGGGACCTCAGTCTCACACAGGCCCCGCACCGGGCCCGGCCATGGGACCGGCTCAGCCGACCTACGGGTATCCGTATTACACCACCCGCGGACCGCGTGACTTCCTGAATCCGAATCCGCCCAGCATCGGACCCTAAGGAACCGACGGCTTGCGTCACACGCCGGTTTGCGAGCGGTCATTTACTTGCGATAACGCCCGACCACGACGGTGATGTTTTGGCCTCCGAAGCCAAAGCTGTTGTTGAGGGCGAAATCGCAGCGAGTTTCGCGGGCCTGGTTGGGGATGTAATCCAGATCACACAGTGGATCCGGATTCTCATAGTTGATCGTCGGCGGCAAGACGTTGTCGCGGATGGCCATCAGGCACACGATCAGTTCGGTGACACCGGCGGCCGCGATCAAATGCCCCATCATGCTCTTGGTGCTCGAAACCGGGACTTGCAGTGCGTTCTCGCCGAAGACTTGGTGGCAGGCCAGCGTTTCGACTTTGTCGTTCACCGTCGTGCTCGTCCCATGGGCGTTGACATAATGGATCTGCGAGGGGTCGAGCGAGGCGTCGGCCAGCGCCATCCGCATGCAAGCGATCGCCCCACGGCCCTCGGGATGGATATCGGTGATCCGGTAGGCGTCGGCGGTCGAGCCATAGCCGAGGACTTCGCCGTAGATCGGGGCCGCTCGCCGAACCGCTCGCTCGAGATCCTCCAACACCACCATCGCCGCCCCCTCACCGAGCACGAAGCCATCTCGAAGTCGGTCGAACGGACGGGACGCCCGCTGGGGTTCGTCGTTGCGCGTCGAGAGCGTCGTGAGGAGGCTGAAACCGGTCACCCCGAAGGGGTGAATCATGCTGTGGGCGCCGCCGGCCAGCATCACGTCGGCGTCACCGCGGCGAATCATTTCGGTTGCTTCCCCGATCGCCTGGCTGCTGGCGGCGCAGGCGGTCAAGCAGTTCACGTTGGGACCCTGGGCGTCGAACATGCTGGCCAGGTACCCGGCCGGCATATTGGGCTCCTGCTCCAACTCGGCCATCGGATTCAGTGTTTCGAGCCCCACCTTGATGAACTGCGCGATATCCAGGTGATCGTCCACGAGGGCGCGGGTGATCATGTTGGTGAACGACGCGAAATCTTGATTTCCTTCTCCGCTGCCCAAGTAGACTCCGAACCGGGTCGGGTCCAACGGCGCGTCCAGACAGCCGGAACCTTCGATCGCCTCCTTGGCCGCCCCTGCCGCGAACCGCGTGTGGCGGGCTCGATAGCGCCATACATCCGGATCTTCGCCCAGATCCGTGATGTCCCAATTCTTGATCTCCGCCGCGATCCGCGTCGGAAATCGGCTCGCATCAAACACCGTCAACGGTCCGACGCCCGAGCGGCTCTCTTTCAATCCGCTCCACATCGTCTCCGTATCGTTGCCCAAGGGATTGATGCAACCGACGCCCGTCACCACTACACGTCGTCTCATGTAACTCATTCCCTTTGACTGGCACGTTCGGCAGCGAGCAGATGCGCGGGGATCTCCAGTGGTTGCCCTTGAGCATCGACGGCCACATCGAAGAGCCGGAAAATGCGCAACATTCTCATCAGATCGCTGGCCGCGAAGAACTCCCGGTCGATGTGCTCGCGACCGACCTGCGCGAACGTCAACTCGGCCTCCAGGATGGGTTCACCGTCTCGATCGGCGCGGCGCTCACGAACCCCCCGTCTTCCTGCAAGCTTTCCAGCTCGACCGCATAGCGTAACACATCGCCCGGGCGGGCGTAACAACGAATGCGGGACCGGGCGACTTTCGCCAGCACGATATTGGCCCGGAAATCAAAGGTCTGTCCGATCAACAGCCCGCCAGCCTGAGCAAATCCTTCCAGGATCAGCGACGGGGTCATCACGGGGTAGCCCGGGAAGTACTCGTCAATGTGTTCCTCGGCGAGCGACACGGCCTTGATGGCCTCCGCCCGACGGCCACACTCGAACGCGACGAAGCGATCAATCCAAAACCAACGCATGACAGCCCGGTCTATCCCCAGGGGATGAACGAGGAGCAGGATCTAAAGCGCCCGTGGTGACAGGCGCCCGTGGTGACAGGCGCCCGACGTCACAGCAAACCTCGTCGCGATCGCCCGGGTCGAGGCGGGAGAAGTCCGACGGACGCCGTCCGATTCTGCCGCGCCCTAACACCAGCCCGAGTTTCACGGCGGTGGCTAGTCGCTGCAGCCGACCTTGCTGCAGACATACCGGCACATATCATTGACCGTCAACAAGTTGCCGAATTCCTGCACCAGGGGATTGGCCTCGAAATTCGAGAGGTCCGCAAACGGCATCCGCTTCTTTAACTCGGCGACACCCATCTCGGTAACCTTGCCGTCGTGCACATACTCGGCATTGGTCAGAATGTCTTCGGGAAACAACTCCGCCCGCGGGATCTCGATGCTGAACGCCTTTTCCAATCGAAAAACGATGTCCAGAAAATCGATCGATTCGGCTCCCAGATCGCCCACCAGGGTGGCGTCCGGCGTGACCTCGTCATCATCCACTCCCAACGCGTCGACCAAGGCGGTCTGAATCTTCTCAAATACCTCTTGCTTCGTGGGCATCTGCATCGCTCTCCCAACTCAAATCAAGGATTACTTCCCGGACGTGGAACATCCCGCCAGCTTGCTTTCCACCGGCCGATGACCCGCGGGTCGTGGACGGGGTAACCTACGATGATTCGTCGATTCCGTGGCCATTAGAGTTGATTCGCCGCGAACTGGCGACTGGGGTCCACGCGGAATCAGGCCGCCGTCGCATCTGCGAGACCGTGGGGCAATATTTTGGGCTTTAGCTTTGGATTTCGGAAAGGCCGGCGGGATACAGGATCTCGAACTGACTACGAAATTTGCCAATGATAAACGCGTCGAGGGGCTGATCCTGGGGGTTTTGCTGGGCAAGCTGAGCGGTCTCGAGGACCAAACGAGCTCGCACCGCAACGGTCTCGCCGACCTGGCCCTGGCATTTCAGGTGGTAGCGCGGACCGTCTTGCTTGAGCAATTCCGCGGTAATCTGCAGGGTCTGCCCCGGCTCCACAAAGTCGGAGAACTTCACATTGTTGGCCTCGGCCATGGACACCACGCTGTGCGCAAAGCCGTCGGTGGCTCGAACGAGCCAAGCGGCAGCCTGATACATTGACTCCAGCATCAAGACGCCAGGCATGATCGGAAAGCGGGGGAAGTGATCCTGCAAGTAGTCTTCCGCCAGGGTGAGGCTCTTCACGGCCGTAATCCGCGCGCCGGGCTGCAAGTCGACGATTCGATCGATCATGGTCAATCGCATGGTAATCCTAGCTGGCGACGCGCGTTGACCCCGGGCCCGGCTGGGTTCCGCGATCCGCTGGTCCGGGTCACTCTGCCTGTCCCAGCCACGACGGGAGCCGAAGGTGCTCTTGGCACCGGGCCACCAACCTGTTGGGCCCTGAAGTATAGCGATCGCCGCTAGGCTGCTCAACCGCGATAGGTCGCCCAGTTTCTCGCCCCTTGCCTGACGGGCTGGCTTGCTCGCCCAGCCGCCTTATACTCAAGAGCGGTGGATTGGATCGTCGGCTGATCTGGCACGAGCGTCCGGCCGGGGTGGATAGCTTGGGCGGTCGCGTTGCCCAGGGGGTCTGCCCCGACGCAGGCAAAGCAATCCCTGTGCGCGAGAGCGCTGGGGTCGGCCGGCCCGAATCGCCGAATGCCCCACCCGGTCCAAAATTCGGGAGTTTCCCGAGGGACCATGTCAGCCGTTCCGTCAGCATCGCTTTGGATACAGTTCGGTCATGCGAAAAGGTGTCGCCGTATCGCCGGGAGTCGCCGTGGGCACGGCCTACTGCATCCACGAGATCTTCGTGGATCCCGATGTCAAGCGGCTGGAGGATCGAGAGATCACGGCGGAGCTGGCTCGATACGAGGCAGCTCGAGACCGTGTGAGCGCGGAATTGAAGGCTTTGCAGCAGAAGGTTGAGCGTCAGGTGGGCCGTGACGCGGCGGCGATCTTTGGCGTGCACGAGGCCATTTTGCGAGATGCGGCCTTCACCAATCGGGTGCGGGGGTGGATCGTCGACGATCGCCTTACCGCCCAGGCGGCGCTGCATCAGTTGCTGGACGAGTACACGCGTCTGTTCGCGCGGACCGAGGACCCCTATTTGAAGGAACGGTTGGGGGACGTCCGCGACGTCGTGGTTCGGCTAAGTGCTTATCTGAGCGATGTGCTCAAGCCCGACAGCACGGCGCTCAAGGGGCCGCTGATCGTCGTCGCGGATGAATTGCTGCCCTCTCAAGCGGTCGCGCTGGGTGACGTGGAGGTGCAGGGGATTGTGACCCAGCGCGGCAGTCAGACGAGTCATGCGGCGATTATCGCGCGGAGTCGAGGCATCCCGGCGGTCGCGGGCGTGAAAGGGATCCTGCGACAGGTCCGGACCGGCGACACGATCGTCGTCGATGGCCGCTCGGGCCACGTCGTGGTCAATCCGGCCGCCGAGGTCCTTTCGGCGTACTTGAAACTGCAGCGTGAGTTCTTCAGCTTGCAGGACCAGTTGGTCGAGAACCGCGACCACGCGGCCAGAACGGCGAACGGCGAGCCGCTCTTGTTACTCGCCAACATCAACGGCTTGGCCGATGCCGAAGCGGCCGGCGCGATGGGGGCCGACGGTGTGGGATTGTACCGCACCGAGTACCTCTACCTGACCCATCACGACGTGCCGGATGAAGAAGAGCAACTGGAAACCTATCGCCGAATTATTCAGGCCAGTCCGCACAAGCTCGTGACCATTCGCACGTTGGACATTGGGGGCGACAAAACAGTTCCTTATCTCGGGCACACGCATCAAGAAGCGAACCCGTTTCTCGGCTGGCGCAGTATCCGGCTCTCGTTTGAACATCCGGAATTCTTCACGACCCAAATCCGTGCGGTGCTGAGGGCCGCGGCCGACGTGCGGCCGGGCGACGGCGAAGTCCG
Source organism: uncultured Planctomycetales bacterium (assembly GCA_963826795.1). Taxonomy (GTDB): domain Bacteria; phylum Planctomycetota; class Planctomycetia; order Pirellulales; family Pirellulaceae; genus CAWGYT01. Next base: position 154,218 of record CAWGYT010000013.1, read on the forward strand.
GTTGATGTTCCCGATGATCACGACGTTGGAAGAGATGCGGCGGGTTCGCAGCCTGGTGCGGCGGACGGAGCGGGCGCTGCGGCAGGAGGGCAAGCGTTTCGGACAGGTGCCCTTGGGCATGATGCTGGAGGTGCCGGCGGCCGCCGTCTCGCTGGACTGCATTATGGAGGCCGCCGATTTTGTCTCCATCGGTTCCAACGATCTCGTGCAGTATCTGATGGCGGCCGACCGCGACAACCCCAAGGTCAGTCATCTGTGTCAACCGCTGAGTCCGCCCGTGCTGCGTGTGCTGCGGAGCGCGATTCGCGCTTGCCACCTTTACAACAAGCCGGTCACGCTGTGCGGCGAGATGGCCGGACAGCCGCAGGCGTTCATTCTGCTGCTGGGAATGGGCCTGAGGCAGTTCAGTATGAGCCCCGCGTTCGTGCCTCGGATGAAAAAATTGGCCAGCGTGGTTGCTCGAGCCGACGCGGAGTCCATGTTGAAGCGGGTCTTGCAAATGAAGACCACGGCGGAAATCAAGCGTTACATGATCGCGCAAGTGTCGCGCATCGCTCCCGATTTCGCGCTCCTGGACAGTACCTGATCTCGCCTTCGAACCGCGCAGTCCGCCGTTCGATCCAGTTCTCCTCCGGAAGATAAACCCCGATGCAGATCGTGATTACCGCGGTGGGTCCCGACAACGTGGGCCTGGCCGACCCGCTGATCCACTACGTCACGGGCCAAGGCGCTAACATCACCGAAATCCAGATGTACGACCACGACGAAGAAGCGGTCTTCGCGATGATGTTGCGCATTGAGTTGTCGGCGTCCCGAGTTGAAGGCCTGAGTCAAGCATTGCAAGAGATCGGGGCGCGGAAGCAATTGGCGGTGCGCGTCTGGTCGCCTCCCGAGGCGGGTCGCAAGCCGCGGCTGGCGATCTGCACGACGTACCGTCCGGAACCGGCCCTGGCCCTGCTCCGCGCGATCCGGGACCAGCAGGTCCGCGCGGACGCCGCCGTGATGGTTGGCAATCGGCCTCAGGGTCGAGGTCTTGCGGAACAGTTCGGTTGCGACTGGCACCTGATCGGTGATTCACGCGGCAAGCCGGACGAGGATCGGATGATCGAGATCTTCGATGAATACGACGTCGACTACGTGATCTTGGCGCGGTACATGCGTGTGTTGGCTCCCAGCAGCTGCTGGAAGTACGCCGGGGGGCGGATCATTAATCTGCATCACGGCCTGCTCCCCAGCTTCCCCGGGATTCGGCCGTACCAGGACGCGCATCGCGCTCGAATGCTGACCTATGGCGCGACCTGCCACTTCATCGTGCCGGAGCTGGACGCGGGAAATCAGATCATCTGCCAGACCAGCTACAACGTCCGACCCGGCTTGCCGCTCGACGAAATTGTCCGCTTGGGACAGGAAGACAATGAGCCGCGATGCCTGGTCGAAGGCGTCCGGCGTGTGGTGGATCGAGAGGTCCAACTGCACTTTCATAAAGTCGTGGCGGCGAGCCCCCGGGGAGGCCCCGCGACGGGCTTAACGACGACAGGGTCCACTCCCGGTCGCCGTTCGTGATCCGCCGCGGATCCAACTGCCGCAACCCGCTTGCCGCCATCCCGCCGCTCAGTCCAACAGTCCGAATTTTTTCATCTTGTTGTAGAGCGTCACGCGGCTGATCCCCAACTCGGCTGCCGTCTCTTTCCGGTGTTGGCCGTTGCGATTCAGCGAGTACTCGATGATCTTCTGCTCAAGCATGTCGACTCGGGCCGCGAGCGTCTTCGCGTGACCGTTGTTCTGCTCCAGAATGCGTTCGACCAACGTATCCACTTCGCTCTGACGATCGCTCGTGTGAACCGCTGACTGGGCGGGCTTGTGCATTGAATGAGAATCGTGTACCGAATGGTGGCCGTGGTCGTCGGGTGTGACCAGCACGGCGGTTGAGGGAGAGGGAAGATAGCGGGCAATCTCGTCGATCGACTCGCAGGAGACGATTTGTCGTCCACCCAGGCGCCGGCGAAGTTCTTCCACGTCGCTCTCGTCACAGTTGATTACAAGGAACTTCTGATTCATGGTTGGAACCGCACTTCAAGTAGGGTCGAACGCTGCTGTACAACGGGGCTCCCTCTCGGCAGACGTCATCGAGTAGAAACAGTTACGGAAGACCAATCCTGGTGGCCTCCCAACGATGCAAGCCTCCGGTCGCTGGCCAACGGCGACCCGAAGCAAGTGGGATGCGGACGTGGTGCACGCCCTACGTTCGAGACTAATCAGAGGTTGTAAGTCAACAAGCTTGAATTCAATCGCGCTGGCGTTAAGCCGGCTGTCACGCGACGGCTGTGCGGATCGTATCGCCTGCCGGGCCGCTCCGACCCAGGGCTTGCGTGCGCGGTCGGCGAGCCGGTTGCCAGCGGGCAGGATGGACCGGCAAGATGAGCTCTGACCGTGGGCCAGCGTCCGCTCCCGGTGCTACTTGAGCAGCGAATAGCGAACGACACACCAGACAGCCCGTAACGCATCGCGCCAGCCGATTTTCTTGCCCTCGGCATAGCCGCGGGGGGAATATGCAATGGGTAACTCGTAAAACCGCACTCCCTTGATTCTGGCAAGTTTTGCGGTTAACTCCAGCTCAATGCCAAATCCGTCTTCCCGGAGCGTCGGCCCAACCTGCTCGATCAGCTCGCGCCGGATCACCTTGTAGCAGGTTTCGACGTCCGTCAGCTTAAGGTTCGTGAACATGTTGGACAGCAGTGTGACGACGCGGTTGCCCGTCTGGTGCCAGTAGCGGGCAACGGGGCGATCGTTCGAGCTGAAGCGGCTGCCGTAGACAACGTCGGCCCGGTTTTCAATGACCGGGCCCAGTAGGAGTGGAAAATCGTTCGGATCGTATTCCAGATCGGCATCCTGGATCAACACGACGTCCCCCTGAGCGTGGCTGAGTCCCGTTCGAAGGGCCGCTCCTTTGCCGCGGTTGCGTGGGTGATGCAGGACCCGCAGGTCGAATTCGCCCGCCAGCTGCCGCAGCACCTCCGCCGTCCCATCGGTGCTGCCATCGTCCACCACAATGATCTCGCTGGGGACTCCCACCTGCCTCACGCGGGAAATAATCTCGCGGATCGTCGCGCGTTCGTTGTAGACCGGGATCAGGATCGATGCCCGAAAGCCGGCGGGCCAGGAATAGATCCCCAGGCGGCGACAGACGGCCGGCGTGAGGAGCTCGCCAAGGAGGCTGACGACGGCCTCCCGCGGGCCCGCCTCGAATGCTTGCTCCGCGGTTACCCCGGGAAGTCGCTGCGCCACTCTTTCGAACGGGTCCTCACTCAGGCGTCGCGCCCGACCCGAGTCGCCGTCAGTCGATAACTTGTGCTTTGCATCGTCGTTCATGGTTCGGTTCGTCCGACGGGGATGGATGACTCTGCGACGGTCGTCCATTCCAATGGGGCCTCACCGCCGACCGGCGCGCGAGGTCCGCTCAGAATTGCCGTCAGGCTCGCCTTCTCGCGTTGGGAAATGCACGAATTCTGATCATACACTCGCCGCTCTGCTCGCACCAACTCGTCTCACCGAGGACTCGCTGGGTTCGCGGACCTGACCCCTTTTTCTAACGCCCTTTTCCCAACGCACCCCAATCTTAAGCTGGGCACGGCACGAGCCCGAAAATCGCTTGGAGTGTGACATTAATGTGTCACTTTTTGCGGCAACCCGAAAGCTCGACTTAGCGTATTGTCATCCGCTTTGCAAGCAAGTCGAAACGTTTTTTGAGTTCATGAAAACGTTCGTTTCGTCAATCGCAAAAACTTTTCTTATGGTTGGTTGACAAGACCACTTCCGTACGCAAAATGTCTGAATCGCAGCTGGGAAGCAACGAGCATTTGAAGATCGAATTTGATGTCGATATCTGTTCATTCGGGCGCATACCCGCTGAGGATCGATGCAGCAGTTGCGTTCGCCGTCGCTGGGCAGTTCAGGGGAATTGCGGGACGACTCCAACGCCCATGGGAGAATCAAAGACGAACAGCCGTTGACGATGCGGCTTGAGATATGCGGCTTGAGATATGCGACGTGGGAGGTGGCGACCGATGGACTCGACGACCACCGATTGATCGCCGCTTCGATCGGCAGATCGGGAGCTCGGATGTAGCCTCCCACGTCTCGTTCTGAACCGCCGCAAGGCCTCCGTGAGGCAACGTCGAATGCCCGTTTGCCTGCTCGGAATCGGATCCAATCTTGGCGATCGGGCAGCACAAGTCCGGTTGGCCGTTGAGCGATTGCGAAGTCACCCGCGGATCCACGTCGTCGCCGTGAGCCGACCGTTCGCGACGTGTCCCGTCGGTGGGCCAGCGGGCCAGGGCGAATTCTTGAATGCGGCGGCGACGGTTGAGACATCGCTCTCGCCGCACGAATTGCTCGACGTCCTGCAGCAGGTCGAATCCGACCTCGGGCGGCGGCGAGCTCTTCGTTGGGAAGCGCGGGCCATCGATCTCGACCTTCTGTTGTACGGTGACCTGACGATTCGGGATACGCGGTTGGAGGTTCCCCATCCCTGGATGGTCGCCCGTCGGTTCGTCTTGGAGCCTGCGGCGGAAGTTGCGGCCGCATTCCGCCATCCGTTGCTCGGCTGGACGATCCAGGAACTGTGGGATCACCTTCGGCGTGAGCCCGCGCGATATGCCTTGATCGGAGGGTTGCCGCAAGAAGTCGTCGCCGAGATCGCCCTGCGCAGCCTCGCGACGCACCTGGGAGATCCGGTCCCAAGCGAGTGGGCGGCCCTGGATCTCGCGACTGGCCCGATTTGGGACGAGCCGTTAGAATGCGAGCGGGCTCGAGCGGCGCGGCTGGCAGCAGCGGGCTGGAACGAACTGCCCGTTGGACGTCGGCTGCTGGCCGACTTCTGGCTACCGGAGTCGCACTGGTCCTTGCGATGCGACGATGGCTCGAACGTATCGACGTCGGCGGTGAATGGACTCCAGAAATTGTCGGCCCCGGGGACGTCCGCGGCGGCCGCCCCCAAGCTGGTCTTGTTCGCCAGCGGTCCGCTCACGGACAACGTCCCGGCGGGTTCGCATCGTCGACTGCGGGGACTCGATTTGGAACGTGTGGGGATTCCACATCTGGTCGCGGAACATCGCTCGCCGTTCGTCCGGTTGCCGGCCCGTGATCGGACCGAGATGATCCGCGAAGCGGTGGGCGCCATTCTGGCGATGGATCCCGACGAGTGACTTGGCGAAACTGGCGACTGGACATTGGCCAGTCGCCAGTGGACTTGACTCGAGCGAAGTAGCATGTTCGAGAAGCGCCGCTTGCATCCATCGAAAGGAAACCGCTTGCCGTGAAGGTACTCGAACGGACCGGTGAGGCGACTGACTTCGTGTGGCGGGCCCGCGCGGCGGGTCAGCGTGTCGCGGTGGTGCCGACAATGGGCGCGCTGCATGCAGGCCACCTCAGTCTTGTGCAACACGCGCGTCAAAGTTGCGACTGCGTTACCGTCTCGATCTTCGTCAACCCGACGCAGTTTGGCGTGGGCGAAGACTTTGATCGCTATCCACGCACCTTGGAGGAGGACGTTCGCGCGCTGCAGGACCACGGAGCTGACTTGGTGTTTGCGCCGTCGCTGGACGAGATGTATCCGCCGGGCGCGACCACGATGGTCGACCCGCCCCAAGTGGCCGGCGACTTGGAAGGGAAGATTCGGCCGGGACATTTCCGTGGTGTCGCCACCGTCGTCTTGAAATTATTTCAGGTGCTGCCCGCGCAGTTGGCACTTTTCGGCGAGAAGGATTATCAACAGTGCTTGGTGATTCGCGACATGGTCCGCGACCTGCTGTTGCCAATCGACCTGGAATTCTGTCCGACGATCCGCGAAGCGGACGGTTTGGCGATGAGTTCGCGTAACCGGTACCTGACGCCGGAGCAGCGACCGCGGGCCCTCGGCCTGTCGCAGGGTCTTGCCCTCGCACAGCGTCTGGTGACCGAGGGCCAGCGCGATGTCGGCCGGATCGAAACGGAAGTGGCTGCCTTCCTGGAGCAGTCGGGCGTCGACCGGATCGACTACGTCGCGCTCCGCGACGCAGAAACGCTCAGCCCGATCGAGCAGCTGCAACAGCCCGCCGTGCTGTTGTTGGCCGCTCGCGTCGGTTCGACTCGACTGATCGACAATGGACGACTGCATCCCTGACGCACGGCGCGTTGAGGGTCCGGTCGCGACGGGAGACGTCGCGAGAAAGGGAAGTGGCGGTGCGCCGCACACTATTCTATTTGCCGCATGAACTGGGCGGCGTTCCGCTCTTTGGCGTTGGCTGGCTGCTCGCCGCCTGGCTGGGTTTCGGCCTGTTGGTGGTCGCGCTGACGATCCGCCGTCGGGGCTGGGATCGCGAGTTGTGGAGTCAGCTGCCGGTGTTCCTGTTGGTCGCGGCCGCGATCGTTTGGCTGGTCCCGCGTGTCGAGGAACCGACGCCTGCCGGGGCGCTGATCCTGCCGCCCGTTTCGGTTGACGTAGGACTTCCCATTCGGGGCTACGGCGTGTCGCTGTTGGTGGCCGTCGTGATGGGCGTCACGCTGGCCTGCAATCGGGCGGCCCGCGCGGGATTGAATCCCGACGCCATCCTGGGCTTGGCCTTTGCCATGGTCTTGGGAGGGATCGTGGGTGCTCGCGTTTTTTTTGCCATCCAGTATTGGTCACTGCTGCGAGCCGAGACGTGGGGCGAGACGCTGGCCAATCTCGTGAGTGTCGACAAAGGCGGATTGGTTGTCTACGGATCCCTGATTGGTGCGCTGGCTTCGTTCGGATTCTATGCCTGGCGCCAACGACTTCCCCTGTTGCCGCTGGCCGATCTGATTGCGCCCAGCCTGGCCTTGGGACTGGCGATCGGGCGGATTGGCTGCCTGCTAAACGGCTGCTGTTTCGGCGGCAATTGTACGCACCTTTGGGCGGTGACGTTTCCGGCTGGCAGCCCGCCCTATGAACGGCAGCAGGCGACCGGCAGCTTTCACGGCGTGCGGTTGGCCGAAGCCGCTGCCGGCGGGATCACGATCGATGCGATCGATGCCGACGGCCCCTTGGCGGGTCAGGGGTTGCGCGTGGGCCAGGACGTGATCGCGATCAATGGGCACCCCGTCGATCGACTCGAGACCGCCGAAACGATTCTGTTGGGGTCGGGTCCCGAGCTGCAGTTGACGCTGGGCGATGGTCGTCAAGTTCGCAGCACCTTGGTGGCCCTTCCGGCGCGGAGTCGACCCGTCCACCCGACCCAAATCTATAGTTCCCTCAACGCGGGCCTCCTCTGCCTGCTGACATTGGCCTTTTACCCGCTGCGGCGTCGCCACGGGCAAACGATGGCGTTATTGTTAAGTGCGTACGCCGTGACTCGATTTCTGTTGGAGATGATTCGCACCGATGAGGGGGAGTTCCTGGCTCGGCTGACCATCTCGCAGAACATCAGTCTCGTAATCGCCGGCGCGATGCTGGCGTTGTGGATCTATGTTCAGCGTCAGCCCTTGGTGGGGGAATCCCCGGTTCAGCCCTGATCCCGGCTGCCGGACCGGGCAAAGTCCCCTTTGAGACGGGCCCCGTTATTTATTTCTGCGGAACTGCAGCGACTTCCGTGGCGTCGAAGCTTGGAATCCAACGTGAACGAGGACACCCGACTTATTGCCGAATCGCTCGCGGGAGACCGGTCCGCCTTCGGACAACTCGTTCGGGCCTACCAGGACCGCCTGTTTCACACGCTGGTGCACCTTACCGGAAGTTTTGAGGAGGCAGAAGACGTTGTCCAGGAAACCTTTGTGCAGGCGTTCACCAAGCTCTCCAGCTATCAGGGACGGGCTGGATTTTATACGTGGATTTACCGCATCGCGTTTAATCTTTGGATCTCACGTCGCCGGCGCCGGCGGCCGGAGATTTCGACAGATCAGTTGCATGACGCGTCCGGGCAGGAACCTCGCGACGGGATCGAGACGCCGCTTCAACAGCTCGAGCGGCAGGAGCGAATTGCCCTGATTCGAGTGGCCTTGGAACAATTGCCGTCGGAGCACCGTTCAATCCTGATCCTTCGCGAAATGGAAGGCTACGACTACGAAACGATCGCCGAAATGCTCGACGTCGCCCTGGGAACCGTCCGCAGTCGACTGCACCGAGCTCGATTGCAGCTGAAACGTCAACTCGAACTTGTACTTCACGAACCGTCCTGAATCGGATTGTGGAGCGAGCCGGTGCCTCGTTCTTGCGATCCTTGGTTTTCGTCATGACCGACCCTCACCGTTTTTCGATCTCGGATGAATTGCTCAGCGGCTACCTTGACGGGGAGCTGTCGGCCGAGGAGCGCCGCGAGGTGGAACAATCGCTGGCCACAAGCGAGTCGCTGCGGCGGATGTACCGCGAACTGGAAGTCTTGCGAGAGGGCCTCCGCGAGCTGCCTCGCCAGCACCTGGACGCGGGATTTGCCGAGCGAGTCTTGGAGCGATTGGCTCAGGTCGACGCTCATCCCGCGGCGACCGAGGCGCAGCGTCCGGACCAGCGTTTGCGGTCCGGGCCGCCCATCGCGCGGACCGGCGGGACGTCGAGCGCGGCTGGCGGCGCGGTGTGATCTGGGCATCGCTGGCCGTCGTCGCGGCCGTCCTGCTGATGCTCTTCCAGCCACCCCGGATCCAAAACGGTCAAGACGTGGCCATGGCGCCTGATTCGCAAGTGCGGGCCCCAGCCGACGTCGATGGAGATGCGGCGGACGAACGGGGCTCGGCCGTCGCCGATTCCGCAAGGGCGAAAGAAGTACCGGATTTGTCGACGGGCTTGGCCGCGGAGTCAGCTCCCGCGCCGGTCGCGCGTCCGTTGGCAGAACGAGGCGGACCGTTGCGTCGCGGAGAGAAACCCGCCCGAGGACTGGGTGGGGGTGCCGATCAGGATGGCGCGGGGCGCGGCCTGAATCGAGAGACAGGTCGGACAGTCGCCTCACACCGCAAGACCGCGCTGCGAGGCCTTTGGCCCCTGGCGAGGCCTTTGATGTGCCAATTGCCTCGGATTCGGTCGAGAGGGAGGAGATGATGAGAGAGCCGCCCGTTGCGGATCCGTCCGGGCGGCTCGACGAAACCCGCGCTTGGGTCGAACCGTACCTTGTGAAGCAAGCCGACGGCTCCGAAGTCGCACTTCAGACGGTGCTGGTCGTGACCGTTCCCTCGAATCAGCTCGAGGCCGTCGAGCAGCAACTCGGCCGTCCGGCGCAGGACGGGGCAGCCGAGGGCCGAATTGGCGTCGCCAACGCCGATTCGGCGGTCCGAGAACATGTCTCTGATTTACAGGCTCAGCGACTCACGGAGCTCGCCGAACTGGGCCCAGGGAACTCGGCCCACGTCTGGTTCTCGCCGAACACCGTCGAGCAGCTTCAGGCGGAACTGGGCTCCTATGATGTCCAGGTGATTCAGTTCGCGCCCGAAGGGCTGGGGCTCGATCGGAAGGCGGCTGGGGCGGGCCTGACGTCCGACGAGCTGAAGTCCCTGCAATCGCTCGTTCGCGGAACACGTCTGCCGGCCGAGGCCGATCAAGATCAGCCCTTGTCCCTCGCGCGACCCGCCCAGGTCACGGTGGACTCGACGGAGGAAGGGCAACGGGCCGACGCGGAAGCCACGCTGCCCGGGCGATCTCGACGTCCGCAGGCGGGCAAGTTGACGGACGACGTGCCGACCGTCCCGAGGACGGCCGAAACGCCTTCCAGCACCGGCGTGCTCGTGATCCTGCGAACGGGCGAACTCCCATTGCCTGCCGTTGAGGCGGCGCAACCCGATCCCTGAGGTGGTGCTGGCCCGGTCGCAGGGTGCCCGTGCCCACGCGCGGCTTTCCCCGGACCACGGTAGCCGATCCTGCCCACGCGTCGGATTGGGGCGATTCCGTCGCGCGTGCCAGTGTCAAGGCCGATCTGCCCCGCTCGCAATTCTTTGGCGGATATCCCCCTTAAGCTAGGCTTGACAGTCATTCGGGTTGCCTCCACGCAACGCGCTTCATGTCAAATCCTGCTTCTCCACGACGACGAGTGATGAATGTCGACGATCCGCCACGTGGCATTACGGCTCTCGGCCTGGGGTTGTCCCTTGGCTGTCGCACTGACGCTCTTGGCCACGCTGTTCGACGGGACGACCTTGAGTCGGAATGCAAACCGATTTGCTTATGATCGATTCGTGCAGTGGGATGCCCGTCTTTCTTCCCGTCCGGCCCAAGTTCTGCTGGTCTACGCCGAGTCCGAGTTGGAAAGGCAGCCCGCCGTCTACCTGAGACTTGTTCAAGCGCTGCGAGACTTGGGTGGCACCGGTTTGGGGATTGCGCAGTTGGACGCGCGAACATGGTCAGCGCGGGAACTGGAACAGCTGACGGAAAGAGGAGACGTCGTCCTGGGGGCGATCGAGCACTCGGATCCGAGTCGGCCTTCGGAGCTTCCGCGGGGCTCGATCGAGCTCTGCCATGATGCCGACGGAGTGTATCGCGAGAGCTTTGGCTTGGGTGACGTGACACGGGGGTCGCTGCCCGCCAACCTCGCCGCTCGGTTTGGTTCCGACGGCCTGCAGGTGCCTGCGGGTCGTTTTGGTGTCAGCTTTCACGGGGGACCGGAGAGCCTGCCGCATGTGACGGCCGAGGCAATCCTGGCCGGTGACATTACCTCGGCACTTGTCCGGGATCGCGTCGTTGTGATTGGACGTCCACAGGATCCTCTGATTCCTGGCCTGGCGACTCCCACGACCGGCTCCCAACGGATGACGGCACTCGAGTTTCACGGCCAGGTGTTGAACGGGCTGTTGAATGGGCGATACTTTCGCAGGCTGAATTCCGTGGCGATGATGAGCGTATTTTTTGTCGCCGCCGTGGCCTTTTCGCTGCTTGGGCGTCGATCCCATCTTCGCCATGCGGTGACCGCGTTTCTCGGCATTTGGGCGGTTCAGGCCGTGGTTGCTCTTGCGGTGTTCTGGTGGGCGAGTGTGTGGGCCCCGTTGGCGTCGTTGATGGCCGTCGAGTTTGTCGCGGGCATCTGGAGCGTCGATGCGCGAATGCGTTTTTCGCAGCAGGCATGGCGCATCATGCGTTGCCGGGGATTCAGCGTCAGCCCGCGCTATCGCAGCCAGCCCTACTTGACCTCCGAGACCGAGCCTTGGGCGCTGATTCTCGATTTCGTCCAGCAGCTTTTTCCACTCGACCGAGTCGCGCTGCTCGTCTGGGAGTCAGGCGGAATCCACCTCGAGGTCGTCGCGACGACGGGCCTCGGACCCGATGAGGTGATCGAACGTCGTCGAGACATTCAGCGGGCACCGTATTCGGATGCGATTGATCGCAAGCTGGCGGTGCGAATCGATGACACTCGGCCGTTTTTTCCCACGCGGGACGAGCAGCGTCAGTTCCTGGCACCGCTATTGCATGCGGGGCAGGTCGAGGGAGTCTTGATTGTCGAGGTTTCCGAGACCGCTTTGCAGAAACTCGCCGGTTTCGCTCGCCAATTGACCGACGTTTGCGAAGAGATTGCGCCGTGGCTCGCTCGACTTACCGAACTGAGGCAGACTTCCCGGCAGCGGACTCGATGGTGGAACCGCTGCGGAATGAGCGCGGAGGCCGAAACGTTTGAGTTGTTGCAACGGCACTTGAATTCGATCGAGCGGAGATTGCACGAATCCTACGACGTGATCGAGCACGCGAGTTCGGGCAAAGCCGTCTTCGACCTGTCGGGACAAATCGTGACGATGAATGCCGCGATGTTCCGCTTGCTGCACGGCTTCGGAATCGCGTCTCCCGACGCCCGTTTGCTTCATATTCTGCATGTCCTCTCAAAACGTGATTCAGGGGAGTGTCGGGAGTTGGTCCGACGAGTCCTCGTCCGGGGTCGGCGACAGCGACTGGTCGCCACCGATGCGCACGGGGAAAATGCGATGGTGCTGATCATGCAGCCCTTGGTTCGATCGGCTCAGCTGGGCAACGATGTCCATTGCCTGAACGCATTCGCATCGTACGGAATTCAGCTGGAGATCTTCGAAGGAGACTTGCTCCAGGGCCTTCACAAGGTGCGGGAGCACATCGCGGAACACGGCCTCTCGACGCTGGAAAACGTGTTACTCGAAGTTCTGTCGCTCACCGAAGAACTCGAAGCTGACGAAGCCGATCCGTGGCGCCGCCAGCTGCACAGTAGCGTCGAGGAAGCGTGTGTCACGGTCCAAGGCTATCAGTCGATGCTTGCCAACGAGCAGTCCGAGGCGATTGACGTCTGCGTGCCGGTCGACGTGGGGGCGGTTATCCGCGAGGCGGTCGCGGAAACGCGTTCTTTCGCGCTGCAGCGGGCCGTCGCAGTTTCCGTTGCGATTCCCAGCGAGACGCCGGATGTCAAGGCGAACCCGCATCGCCTGCGGCAAGTGCTCGTGACGGCGCTCGAGTTGCTCGTCGAACATGCTCGCGAAAACTCGGTCATCAACATCACGGCGCGGAATGACGGGGAGCAGACGACGGTCCAGGTCGAGAATCAAGGTTGCGGCGTCGTGCTCGATCGTCTCGCCGCGACGCGCCGGGTTCGGCCGGACCGACCGGAGTCCGACGCCTCTCGATTAATCGGTTCCTGCGAATGGCTGCAGGCGTGGGGTGGTGAACTTCAGGTGCAGTCCGAGTTGGGCGAAGGGGCGACGATCACACTCCGACTCGTTCGCTTCGCCTGGAATGACCAGCTCGTTCGGAAAAAGGTCTCGGACCGGACCGACGTGCGCCTCAACAGCCAGGGACGATGACCGATCTTCAGATACCGCTGTTTCCGATCGAGAACTCGGCGTCGGCGGTTACCTTCACCGTCTGGCTGGGCGTTTGTATTGTCGTCTTCTTCAACCTGCGGTTCGGCTGGACGCTTTCCGGTCTGGTCGTACCTGGTTACCTGGTCCCACTGTTACTCGTCAAGCCGACAGTCGTTGGAATCATCGTCTGCGAAGCGGTGATGGCATACCTGATCGTCAGGGTGCTGTCCGATGGTTGGGGCCGGATTCCTTGGTGGTCAAGTTTCTTCGGACGCGATCGTTTCTTCGCGATCGTGTTGGTCAGCATCCTGGTACGTGCCGGCGCCGACGGATGGCTTCTGCCAAGTGTTGGTCGATGGTTGAATCAGACCTACAATCTGCAGTTAGACTATCGGAATGATCTGCACAGCTATGGCCTGATTGTAGTCTCGCTGATCGCGAACTATTTCTGGAAGCCAAGGCTCGCCAATGGTCTTTTCACGAGTGTGGTGACGGTTGGCATCACGTACTGGCTGGTGCGCTACCCGATTCTCAATCTCACAAACTTTAGTCTCGGCAGCCTGCACTACATGTACGAGGACGTATCGACGTCTCTTCTGTCCAGTCCCAAGTCCTACGTGATCGTGATTACGACAGCCTATTTGGCGTCCTGGCTGAATCTCCGTTACAGTTGGGACTTCAACGGGATTCTGATTCCGGCGTTGCTGGCGCTGCTCTGGCATGAACCCGCAAAAATCGCGGTCACTTGCCTGGAGTCCCTCTGGATTCTGCTGGTCGCCGGGTGGGTCTTAAAGTGGTCGATTTGGGAACGTGTGACCGTCGAGGGAGGGCGAAAGCTGCTGTTGTTCTTCACGATCGCAGCGGGACATCGCATCGCGGTGGCCCACCTGCTGCCCCTCCTGGGCGATTATCGCGTCACCGATGCATTCGGATTCGGCTATCTTCTCACGAGCTTGATTGCCATCAAGTCCCACGACCAGAAAATCCCGTTGCGCGTGCTGCGGGCGACCTTGCAGACGTCGATGTTGGGCGCCGTGGTTGGCAGCGCGCTGGGATTTGGTCTGGCCTTTGTACCCAACCCGCTACTCTGGCAGCGATCGACACCCGAAACCAGCTCGCCGAGTACGGACGTTGAGTACACCGATCGCCCCTTATGGCAAGTGCTGAATGAACAGCGCGTCCAACTCTACGGCATGAAGTTCCCCGGTCGCTACCAGCCGGAATTGCCCTGGGAGCTGAATCGTTTCGGTCGGGGCATCAAGGCGTGTTTGCGGTTTCAAGCATCGGGCGAGTCCTCGGTGCTGGAGGACGCCGCCGAGTTATTGGCCGAGGCAAACTATCGAGTTTGTTTGGTCCAGAACCGATATCTCGTCTTGCGAGAGCATCAGCCAGCTCGTGGGTGGGGAACCTACGTCATCCGCCTGGATCGTCGGGAAGGCTTGCTGGTCGAAGTCCCAGCACCCCTCGACGAATGGGCAACCTGGGAATCGGGGCTGGCGATCTTTGATCGTCTCGCTGCGCGTGCGTTGGCCATCGCTGGGACGGGCGGACAAGCCGGGGCGGACCGCGGTGCGGGTCTCCTTGCCGAACGCCAAACCATGTTGGCAGCGTTTCATCGGCTCATGGCCGCGGACGACGCGCTTCAGGTCCGAGGATGGACTCCAAAGCGGCTGCAGTCTGACACGGGGCTCTCGCGCAGCCAAGCGTCCTTGGCCGTCACGTCCGTTGATTCCGTATTGCTGATCAAGAATGCGTTGCCTGCCTCGCTGAAGCTTTCCGCGCTGAAGCAATTGCTCCAGTCCTTCGAGGTCAAATGGGAAATCGCACCATCGGTCAACGTTCTGCGCGATCAGACGGCGCGGGGATTTGGCGAGCTGGTCCTGAGTCAGCACGATCGGCGGCGGCTGCGTAGCCGGGTCGGACAGATAACCGCCGGCGCCGACGCCCAGGTCCAACAAATCGACGGCAGTCTCAACCATTGGCTCCAAGACGACCGGCAGTACGTGGCCCGACAAGGATCCAACGCCTATGTCCCGTGCCTGGTTGAGGAAATGCTCTACCTGGACGAAGAGATTGTCCGCCCGCTGGTCTTGCTGGCACGGCATTGCGCGTTGTTCGGTCGGATGGATGCGACTCAGACTGAGCAAGCGCAGGCGATTGCGGCAGCGGCGGCGACACTTGAGTACCAACTCGTCCAGTTTCATGATGCTGCGAGTGAGAACGACTACTTCGTCTTGACGGAGTCGCGGCCGAAATCACGGCATTGGGGCACTTTCGTATTTCGCGCCGGCCTTCGCGAACCGTTTGTCGTGGAGGTACCGCGGCCGCTATACGAGCAGCAAGCGTACCAATTCGGGCTCTCGCTGTTCGAACGCCCCGCCGCCGCCGCACTCCTCGTCGCCGGAGCTCATCCCTACGCGAATGTGGACGGTTCGGCTGACCTCACCCGCTTGGCGAACAAGGTGAACGCCATGCAGCTCGTGCGGCAGGTCCTGCTGCGGGAGTTCTCCTGGCAGAACTTGCTGATCATTCAGGCCCGCGCGAGTCAATCGCCCGTGGACGCGGACGTCGTTCTGGCGACCGACAAGGGCGCCAGCCAGGTCCAGGAATTGTCCCCGCTGACACGACGCGTGATGCAGCAGTTGGAAGCCGACCAGTTACGCGTGCGGTTGGTGGACGGTTCCGAAGCGACCGCTGGATACGAGGTCGGGATCATGCTTCAGGCGTCGTCGCTAAATCAGACTGAAAACAAGGAGCTTATCAGTCTTTGGCTCTCGCCGAGCATCCGGCGGCGATACCGTGACTCGTCGACAATTCGTTTGGCAGCCGCCCAGTTCGAAGCACTGGACATCCCGACTGTAACGGACGATTTGTTCCAATTCCTTGTCCAGCGAGGCGGCAAGCTTGCCGCGCAGGCTCGACGACCAAGTCAAGCAGCACTTAAGCGGATTCCGCGCGAATTCGGACATCGTCCAGCTCGATCGAGTTCTGGCAGCTTATTCCCGCAGTCTGCTGACGCGTGTCATCGATGCCGCGACCAACCAGGCATTTCTGGTGATTCAATCCGAGGAGGGAGCGATTCAAGCGGTTGTGAATTTGGATGGCTCGTTGTCCGACGACGTCGTCACGGTCCGCGAACTGGACGACAGTTCCGTCCGGGCTTTCGCCCGGACACGGAAATGGATGCTGGAGACGGAGGGCGTCCAATGAGGAATTCCCTCCGCGCGGTCATGCTGGTGGGACTGCTGGTTGCCGTTTGGGTTGGCCTGCCGTCCGTTCGGCAGCACGTGCGAGAATGGGTCGAATCGCAGCGGCAGCGTCGTAACGTGCAGGACGCAGTTCGCAGCACGGCCTATCCCCTGTCAGCCCAGCGATGGATCGAGTTTGACATTCCGCCCAACACAACCGATCTGCGCGTGTTGACGAATGCAGCCGTCCTGAATCGCGACCTACCCCCGAGGACGTTGGAACGACCACGGCAGGGCTGGCGCTACGCGATCGACTACCGATTGTTGACGGATGAGTCGTCCGCGAGCGAAGCCAAGACGTACCACTTGCGGACCCGATTGCATGAGATCACCGACCCCCGCTCGGGCGCTCCCTTGGGCGTCACGTGGTTCCAGAATTCCGACCGCCTGCCCGCCCAAACACAGACCGTTCCTTTGCCGCTGCAGGGTCGGCAGCCACGCCCGACCCGATTGCAGTTGCGGTTGTCGAGTCACGACATCCAGATCGAGGAAGTCGTGGTTCGCGTGTATTCGAAGTACGAGCGTTCCGATTTCGATCAAGCGTACACCTGGAGTCGCCTGGCACCCGAACGTCGGGCACGTATCGCACGGGCATCGGTCTACCCGCCAGAACTGCTGAGTCCGCGCGAACAGCGGAATCTCTTGCGTTGGAACTGGTCCGCGGTGCCGCCTCTGGGACGAGCGGGCACGGACTATCAGCGACGCCAAATCTACCAGTACGAGGAATTTCAGACGGATTCGTCTCTGTTTCTGCCTCCCGAAAACGCGTTGACCTGCGAGCCCGGGTGGCCACTCGTCGTCCCCACGCCGCGCGGACGTGGTGAAGTGCAACTGGAGTTCGTGCCCGACCCCAGGTTGACGCGCCAGGTACCGGTCGAGGTGCGGGTCCGACGATTCCGAACGACGCGGGGCCAAGTTGCGGAGCAAGTGTACTCCTTTGGCGGTCGAAGCGAGTGGCCGGATCGACTCGTGATCCCAACGGACGGCGAGCTGCTCGAGATCCGTACCAACGAGTTGCTTTTCGTCTCAGCCGGCTATCGTCCCGAGGCTGCGGCGCCGTCGAACCTGGACGAACTTGAGCCGCTCGTCTCCGCGGTGACTTCCTTTCGAGCTGACCTGGTCGATGCCGTGTGCGGGCTGCAGTATACGGTCACCCATGAAGATGCCTCCGCCGCCCCTTTTCGCGTGACCCTGCGACGGCTAGTGCCGTGTGCCGCGTCGCTTCGCGCTGAGGATGTGCCAGGAATCGTTCCTGTTGCGGAAGTCAAGTACGAGTGGCTCGGCCGGGATGGGACACCCGTTCGCGAAGGTCGTCTGACGACGCAATCGTCGACAACACTTTACGATCGAGCCGTCATCGGCAGCGTCCCGATGGTCACCACGGAGCCGATGACCGTCTACTTCTCACTGCCGCCGAACGTGGGAAAAATTCGGTTCACGTGTCCTACGGAGGACGTGGCCCTGGTCGCATTCACACGTCCGCCGGGCCTGAAACGCAAATTCCGCATCCCCGAGGAGAGTGATGACTCGGAGAAACGTGAGGAGCTGGGGCGTTCCTGGTTTTCGCTTCGCTCCGACGACAGCGATGCCCGGATCGCCGAGAATCGCTCCGCGCGGCTCTCGATTCAGCCGCGCCCTCCCGATACAAACGTCGATCTGCTGGAAGGTCGATACTACTGGGAAGACTTTTCGCCCAATCGTTTTCATTCGGGACGCTTCGCGCTGACCCGTCGGGATTCGGATCTTGCGGTTCGAGCCGACGCCGTCGCAGCTCTCTTCAGCCAGCTTCCGACAAATCAAGAGCTTTCGATTCGCTGGAGGCCGGAGCCAGATCGCCAGACCGTCGAACCCCGCTTGATCTATGCCGCCTCACGAACGATTACGCAGCCGGTCCGCGTGTGGCTCGACGGACAGCCGTTTCACGTCTTCACGCCACGATCGCTCCGCGGCGAAGTCACCTTGCCGCAAGCGGTGGCGGACGGCCATGTTCGGACCCTCCGGATCGAATCCCCCGACGGCCTGCAGGTGTTTCTCAGCCAGATTCAGCTGGAGGATGCGTGGTTGAACGTGAAGCGATTCTTGTACCAAGTAGGCGCCGAGCCGCTGGAGTTTGAGATAACCAAGCGGACTCCCCAGGCAGAATTCCTGATTCTGCGGATCTTCTCGCAGATCGATGCTCACCCCTTCGGTTCCGATGCCGTCGCGTCCGACGGAAGCTCCGCCGCCCGGGTTTGCGTCGAGGTCGACGTGGACGGAATCCCGCCGCGAGCGCCCGGCCCCTTGGCGGGATGGACCCTGCGTCGCCGAACGTTTCAGGTCGTGCCCTCCGATCGAACTCCCGCCGTGCTGCTGGATGGGACCGATCTGGTGGTCGACCAAGGCGAGCGGTGCATTGTGTCGTTAGCCGAGGACCTGCCGCCCGGATCGTATCGGATCACCGTGCGGCGTTCCGATGATCTTCCCCTACAAGCCTTCGCCTCTTTGTATCGACTGGCCGACGAAGAAGTCACTCGCCGCACGGTCGAAACGGACCTGCGCGATTTCTCGGACCGAGGAACGTGGTGAGCCCAATGACCCAACCGCACGTTACGACCGTCCTCGTGGTGGCCATCCAGTTGGTCGTGGTTCCCGCCAGTTGGGGCCGGACGGGCGCCGAGTTAGAGCGGATGTTGCTGGCCGCCAGCGCGGGTGGAAACTACGCGCCGGCCACGACCGCCGAGTTGATTCGCTGTGAACAGTTGTTCTTGCGCACGTTGCGCACGCCTGACGATCCGGTTTTAGCCGAGGAATGGCGCGAATTTGGCTGGCAATTACAACGCTTGCAGGACCATCAGCGACGCTTGTGGGTTGTGTCCGAGCTGCCGGCCAATCGCCGCGGTTGGGGTTTCTACGTGATTCAAGAAGGACACCCGCCCGGCCTTGTCCTGCAGGCCCCTCACAGCTTTGCGGACAAATACACACGCAACGTGGCACTCCGCCTGTTCCAGGACGGAGACTTCGCGGCCGCCGCCTGGAATACCGTCTCCCGAAAAGTCGTGGACGTGGCCCACACGGACGAGCATCCTTACTCTGCTTTCACCCGCGCACTCGTCATCGCCTATCCGACCGCCTACGTGGCGCAAATTCATGGGTTCGCGCAGGAAAAGCGTCAGACGATGACGGCCGCGACGGCCGACTTGATCGTCAGCAACGGCGACCCTTTCCCTGACAAATGGGTGCGAAAGACGGTCGTCTTGATGCAGTCCGAATTCGCGCTGGGTCGCGTCCAGCTCTATCCCAGCGAGGTCCAGGAGTTGGGGGCGACGCAAAACGTCCAGGGCGAGATCCTGCGGCAGTCAGGCAGCGAGCGGTTTATCCATTTCGAGATGAGCCAACCGCTTCGCATGCGGATCGTGGCCGATCCGCGAACCCGCCAGGCCTTTCTCAAGAATCTTGCCGGTGCGGTCGATTGAATGGATTATGCCGAATGCTGCTGCCGGTTCCCCATCGGCATGTCATCGGCACTTTGGCGAAACGCCAGCACCGGGCAATCCCCCTCCCGGCCTCATTCCCTCTCTCCTCTTCAACTCCCCGCAGTTTCTCACGTCCTGATCCATTTCCGCACAATTCCCCGGCGGCCCGGGGCGAGTACGTGTCCCGTGCGGCTTGGAGCGGCCGGTTGCCTGGCGTGGCAGCGCCGTCGAATCCTGCCTCGTGGAAGTTCTTCCATTTAATAAACCCAGCATGCGACAACCTCTGCGAAGCGTCGGGCGACGGACCTCCCGACCGATTCACAACCGATGTGATCGGCCGAAGGTCGCTGCGCGCCGCTGCTGGGGGTTGTTTGTCCTGCTTGCAGTGCGAGCTATCCTGGTCACGCTGATCGCCCAGGTTCCGGCCCTCGCCCTGGACGTCGACGACAGGTTCGTGACGTGTGTGGCTCCTGACGGACTGCTGCGATGGGATAACGTCGAGCGGGCGCCATTGTGGCAGTGCGGTGTTCCTCCGCACTACGACCAAGCCGCTCACCTGCACGGTTTTCGGCTGCCGCCCGGACGATACGTCCAAATTCACGTTCCCGCCGGCTCGATGCTGCGGGCAAGCGGAGTAGGCAAAGGCTTGACTGCCTCGGACATCGAGTTCTGGTTGTCGGACGGCAGCGGGCTATCTCGTCGCTTGCCCGTGCGGGGTCAACGCGGGCGATCATTCCCTGATTGCGGTCGCCGATTTGTCCGAACCGAGTTTGATCCGAGTCGAACGCCCTGCGTCCTCACCCTGTGCAGCGTGCGTGGCGCTTTTCGTCTCGCGCCGTGAGTTGCCCCAACTGGCGTGCCCCTATCCGTGTCGACTGACCGCCTGTGGGCCCACGCTGCGGCTGTGCATCGACGGCCAGAGTAAGTTCGAGAAATGTCAACGGCTGGCCGCCGGGGTTTCGGCGTGCGTGGCGACCGGTCCGTGTGCGCGGCTCCGGATCGAGAGTCGACTGGAATATCCGCTCACCGAAGGTCGCAGTGAACAGGCCTATCAGATTCGCGTTTGGGCAGATGCCCGTTTGCTGGAGACCCTGGAGGTGGAGACTTCCGCCGAGCGTCATCATCGCGTGTCGGATGGCAACCACCCGTTGAGGGTCAGTCGCGCTGACGTGTCGTACGTTGACATTCCGGCAAACGTTTCCCAGATCCAGCTCGAAAGCACCGGAGATGTGCTGCTTCGAATCTCGGCGGCGCCGGGGCGAGGACAGAGTGGAGGCGGGCCGAACGGTGTCTTCTGCCAACTCGATGCCACGGGTCGTCAGTCGATTTGGGAGACCGACCCAGAGTGTTTTTCGTTTGCGATGCTCAATCCACTCGCCTCGACGGACATCCCATGGAGGATTGCAGTGCGGAGCGCTCGAGATAACCGCTTTGCCGACGGAGGTGTGCTCGCTTGGAATCTTCTGCGCGAGTCCGCGACATTGCATCCGGGGTATGACGCGCTGCTTTCCCGCGCGGACCGGATTCGAGAGTCCTACACGTATCAAGACGCGCTGGTCCCTGAGCACGTCACGGGCGGTTTGCGGCTCGCGCGCGGACGATTTGTCCGCCGGCATTTGCGAGATCCGGGCGTCGAGTTGCGTCCGAAAGTGCTCCTCGAGTCGTTGCTGGAAGACGCGCTGCAAACCATCTCAGAGGGCGTTTTCGCGGAGCTTCCCGCCGGAGGTGTCGCCACCTATCGTCTGCCCGAAGGCACTCCCCCGAGTCAATTGCGACTGGCAATCGACCGAGCGGCACTTGGGGGCGACGTCGCGCTCCACGTTCAGTATGACCAGCGACCGCCCGTCTTGCTTCGCTTTGAATCTTCCCGTCCCGGGGTGGACCGGCTGATCGAGCCGAGCGTGGGCGAGTTGGCTTTGGCGGCCGCCCATCGCGGGTCGGCACGCAGCAGGCTGCGAAATCATCCGATCGATTCGAATCGTGAGCCGTACGGCGAATGCCTGAACGACGTGGCAACCGCCACCCTGAACCACGCCGCCGGCGTGAATCAGGTCGTGATTCGCAATGAGTCAACACAAGATCTACGGCTGGCGGTGCAACACCTTCGAAGTCGCCAGGCGCGGCTCTCCGAACGTCAGTTTCTGTTCTACTTAAGGCAGCTTCCCAGTGAGACCGTACCGCTGGCGAATTTCATTCGTGAACGGTGACACGACGGTCGATGCTGATGCCTTGGCCAGCCAGGAACTTCGCAATCACTATGTGCCACTCATGAACTGGCTGAAGTCGCAGCACCGGCAGTTCACGGCGGGAGTCGAGCCAACAACTCCGCTCGAATCGCTCGAATCCGTTGCCACTGACGCGGAGGTACGGCAGTGGCTGCGGCAAGCGCGGGACTCGGCCGCCCGCGAGGAATGGCTCTCCTCGCTGCCGGCCTGGACACGGCTGATTTGCGACGCCGGAGGTCCTGTTCGTCGCGAGGCGATCCTGCAACGCGTGCGTTGCTTGCAGCAGCTTGACCAGCCGTATCTGGCAGAATGTGAACTCAGGGGAAGGATGCTTTACGATCCTGACCCCGAGGTTCGACGCATGGCACTTGAGGCGTTGACGGAGCTGTTGCGCGATGCGGATGACCAGCCGGCCTTACGGCGATTGCTGGCGGCCGCCGTGTGGGCTGATCCCTCGGCCGAACGAATCACGGCCTTGGCCGAGGCGCTGGCGGAATGGGGCGAGTGGCAATCTGCGCTGGAGATGAGTCTCGCGATTCTGCCCGATCGTCGACCTTGGGAGGCGGTCCTTGCCTCGTCCTTCCAACTGGATTGGTGGCAGTTGTTTGATCACGCGTGCGGCTCAGTCACCGACGAAGCCGTCCGTGTTCACTGGACGGCGTGGCGAAATGGCCAACCCCCAAACCGTGTTGAGCTAGCGCGGCATTTCGCGTGGGGATCGGAGATCGCCGCGGCCCTTTCCAGCCCGGACGCACAAGTTCGAATCGATGCAATCCAGGCCTGGGGGCGTTGGGAGGCGACACATCCCGGCTCTCGAATCTGGCGCGCAGCCGACGAACTCGTGACTCGCTCCGGTCGCAGCGCGCGGCTGGTCAGCGACGAGAATCATACTGACTGGACGATGTACGTCGTTGCCCCCGACGAACCGACGTGGCTTTCGGTGCAAGGACCGGCCGAGGTAAGACTGGAAGTTCGGCCTCTGCACGACGGCTCTTCCGATGAGCCTTTAAGTGACTGGCTCCATGTGAAGGGCAGCGGTCGAGAATATCTGTTTCCGTTGATCGAGAACAAGCCGTCCGCAAGTCTGACCGTCAATGTGGGTGAATCCAAACGCGTTCCGGGCCGACAACAGGAATGCACGTTTCGTGTGGGGCCGGGCTGGCACCGGCTGTGCGTAACGTCCGAGCGGCACTCGATCCTGATTCGCCCCGCCTTGCGGCGGCCGGCGTTTCGTTTGCCGGTCTTGCCCGAACTGAGTTGCGCCGCGGTCCGGCGCGTGCTCAGCTCAGACGGCTCGGATCCGACGGCGGAAATCGCGACCTCGTCGCTCGCCGCTTCGTCCGGCATTTCGGAGCAACCGGGCCGGGCGAGCTTCGGTCAGGTCTCTGGTGCGTGTCGTCCTTGTCGTTTCCCGCTGGTGGTGCTGACGGACTGCGGAGCCTATCAGGAACTGCAAGCCTGCTGCCCGACGCGTTCCTCTTGCGAGCTGGCCATGCCGCCCGAACCTTGGGAAGGGTGGCCGTCCGCCGACGCACGCACTGGCGATGCGAACGAGGCGTGGGCCGAACTGCCCGCGCCCAATCAGCCGTATGATGTGGATACGCTAGCGCAGCTGATCGCTCAGCGCCAGTATGCCCAAATCGCCCGAGGAACTCCAGACGATGTGCGCGATGCGCGCGAATTGTACGCAGCCGCGTTACTCTGGTGGGCCGAAAGCGACGACGCGCAGCGTCCAGCTTGCCTGGTGCAGCTGATCACTTATGCTCGCCAGTATCCGCAGGAAAGAATGCTCACGGCCATCGTCGAGCGTTTGTCCGAAGAGGGACAATGGGACGTCTTTCGAGAGGTCGCGGCCAGCGCTGGCATATCCCGTTCGCCGGCGCGGAGTCCACAGCCCCAGTATCAGGCGGTTCAAGTACGATATCAACTGGCACCCAAGGAGCCGCATGAGATCGGCTCCGCGGATTATATCTTGACCGGCAATCGCGAAATCAATTTACGGGTCGTTGAAGCTCGTGAGCTGAAATTGGAGTTGGCGTTCTGGCAGCCAAGCGTCGCGTTTCGCCGTGCGCCGCAGCTTGTCGTGGAACTGTTCATGGGTGACCGCCCGCTCCGAGAGATTCCGTTGCCGACCCTCGACCAGGTCGAACGATTTCAACTTGATCTCGCGCCGGGGTCGCATCAGGTCCGACTGCGGATCAAGCAACCGTATGCGGGGCACGATGTGTTGCTGCAGCTTCGGGAAATTACGCCGGAGGGACGACGCATTGCCTGGAACGAGTGGGACGATCTCAAGCGTCCCGAGGAGTTCTTTCACGTGGCGACCGCCGAGCAACCGGTGAAATTCCGAGTTCAGGGGCCGGCCTGGCTGCAAATCCAGCGATTCAGCGCGACGGGACGACACCAGCGCGAGACGGCCGTGGTCCGCGGCATGCGCGAATTCGAGCTTGGTGTCGTGGAGGGGCAGCCGCATACGCTTTATCAAATTCGCGAATTCCGTTTTCGCGGAGGCCGACGGGAGCCGCCGATCTGGGCGGTCGATGCAAGCCAGCCGCCGTCGCAAAGGCGTTGGCTGGATATCGCGGCGGGGCCAAATCCGGTCTCGAGCGAATCGCTGCCGGAGGTTGTCGGGATTCCCTTTCGACCAGGTCTGCTCGAATCGATGGGACTTAGTTCGGCGGACGAACCGGCCCCGTGGGTGTCGCTCGTCGATCCTTTTCCCTTGGGCGGCCAGGAGGACGGCACCTGGGGCGTCGGAGGCGGACCGTTTCATCGTCGCGCCCTCGAAGAGGGCCGGTTTGGCTCGGGCAGAGCACCCGACCGATTTATCCAAGCGGCGCTCAGCTACGAGCAGTACGACGGCTGGGACGATGTCTATCAGCAAACCCGATTGATGATTCGGTTTCGAGATGCCACCGGACCCAGTGCCGGATGGACCTACGACAACTGGCAGCCGTTGACGAACTGGATTGACTCTTGCGGCGGGAGTTCCCTGCTGGCGGACCCCGCGGCGTTCGCCCGTCTGGATCGCTGGCAAGTGCACCACCAAATGTCTGCCTACGTTCAGCGACCGACGGATGCGTTCTCCTTTTATGAAGACCAAACCGAGGGATCGCTGGGATATCGCGGGCAGATCTATCGAAGCCTTGACATCACCGAGCGAATCGAACACCTGCCTTCCTTCACCTTCTTGGCGAGATGGCTGAGTTTGGACGAGCCCAGCTATGTCCCCGGCCAGGTCGACCAGGACATTTTCACACCCTTCAAGAATGACCATCGTGTGGCGATCTACATGTCCGACACCATCGCCTACAACCGGCGCGAAAATCAGCGCTGGTGGCTGCGGCCGGCACTCTATACGAACGAGGACCTGAACATCTTTCGCCCCGATCACATCAGCCTCCAGGTCGGCGTCTCCTCGCTCTGGCGCAACCTTGCCTGGGATGTTGCGTATCGCGTCGCACGATACGACGCCGATGCCGATCGTCCTCGAGCCGTCAACCAGCAATTGCTCTATCTGGACGCTACTTTGGACCATTGGGAAAATGCAGGCAGCCAATTCGAACTGGACATCCGCTTGATCCACGAACTGGACGATGGCGAGACGAGTGCCTACGTGACATTAACTCGCTACCTTTCTCGTGGCCGGGGGTATCGGGATCACCATCCGAGTCAGGTGGGTTTTCGCAGACTTCGCGAGCGTCGGAACTTTCCGGATTGGTGGAATGCCGAGCGTCCGAGTCGGTAGCTTTTTGCGCAGCAAGAATGAGGGGATTCGTCCGCTGGGAAGGGTCAGGTCCCAAGCCGGAACGGCCCTTCGGGTGCTACGCACTTTTGGGACCTGACCCCTTTTCCCAGCCGGAGGTTGGCGGCTTGGAGCGATTGTGCCGCCTTTCTTCACGGCCCTCGTCCGGGCCGTTCGGCCTCGCTGAAATCGTCGGATTCGACAGAATTCGCGCCCTACAATCTGAAGGCAGCGGTCGCGAAATTTCCACAAGCTGAGTCGCGACAGAAGCATCAGCCGGGATTCGACGAGCGACCACCGACCGTGGCTGGTCACAGCCGACGAAGTCCACCTGCGGCGGTAAGACAGCGAACATGTTTCGATCGAAGCACTCTCACATCCACGCTTGGCTGAGCCGCGAGCTAACGCCGTTTCAGCAGCGACTGAACTGTCGGCTGATCGACCGTGCACTGACGGGCTTTCGGACGTACGAGCGGCGCATCGAACGCGAGCAACGGCGCCACGCCGCCATGATTCCACGGCAGGCTCGTAAACAGTGGGAAGCCGAGATATCGGCCGACCGCCGTCGCCCCAGAAACGCTCCCCTCCGGACGCTCGTTGAATTCCTGAGGCTCGAAGTTCAGACTCAGCTCACGGCCCTGAATCGACTCGCCGCCGGTAACGCCGAGTTTCGCAAGACCATCGCTCGCGTCCTGAATAATCGCGAGGCGGAGCGCGTCTTGTTGGATTACGGAACCGAGCTGGGGGCTACCTGGTGGGGGCGAAACGGCGATCGGCGGGCACTTCGCCGCTGGCTGAATGAAGACGCCATGCAGGATCGATACTTGCGTCGGCGCGGCGAGACAGAACTTTACGCTCTCTTTCTACTCAGTCGTTTGGGGATCGTCGTCAGCAAACTGATTCCACTTGTCCATCGGGCCGAGGACGCGATTGACTTGTGGGAGAGACTGGGGATGAACTCCCTGCTGGAAGATGTCCTGATTTTCTCCAGCGACGCCAGACTCCAAGTCGCCGCCCTTGACTGCCTTGGCCAGTCGCTGCAGGGAGTTGCGGCGGATGTGGCTTACCGCCTGGTCAGTGATCCCTTGCATGCCTTTGTTCAGCGTGCCGCGTCAGATCCCACCGGGCACGTGTGGCTCCAGTGCGCCTCCCTGCGATTGCTGCACAAGTCCTCACAGGACCTGTTCGTCCAGGCCGTGGCACAGCGATTGTCAAAGCCCCTTGACGGGGATGACCTCTTCGTGAGACGGCATGCGCTGCGCTTGGTCGCTCAGCACGCTCATCTGTTTTCAAAGCTGGATGACATGTGGCATTCGGTCATGCGTGATCCGAGCGACGCGGTCCGACAACAGCTGGCGGCGATCGTCTGGCAGCTGCCTGCCGCCAAGGCGATTCCCTTGATCGAGCAGCTCGCGACCGAGGACACGGCAACGCAAGTCCGCGCCGCAGTCCTTGTCCAGGGCGTGACGGCGGCCCGCAACGATCTGGCTCCCACGTTCTTGCAACTGCTGGACGCGAGAATCGGCAACGACCCGGACGCGTTCGTAAGGCGCGCGGCGATGCATGTTTCCGTCGAGTGGCTCCGCGCCTTCTTCAAAGGTCAGCCAGGTGAAGACGGTCGTTCCGGGCCTGACTGGCGGCGGAGCGGGGACGTCCTGAAGTTTTACCAACGCAAGATTATCCCTTCGTTGCGTCGCATCCAGAGCAGTGCGAGTGACGTTGCGTCGCGCCGATGGGCGGCGGCGGCAGTGGAGCAGATCTGGGTGCAGCTGGATCCTCAAGCCCGGCAACTTGCCGAGCGGTTGGCAGGGCTGGTCGCCAACTTGCGTCCCGCTCGATCGCGGGCTGTCCCGCGTCCCTGGCTGCAGGGACTCGATCCCGACCTGATCGGCCGCACGATGGCGGTCTTGACGCAAGAAGACTTTGGATTGGAATTGTCCCGCGGATTCGGAGGCGCTCGCATCAGTCGTTCGCCGATCTTCGGCTTTCGACTGTGGCGAAGCTGGTTCGAGTTTTGGCATCCATCGACGGACAAACGCCAGGCCCACCGACATACCGTGGGCCGCCTGGCCAAGGGAACCCTTCGGGCTCCTTCGAGGATCTTGGGCGAATTGAGTCAAACGAAGGTTCCCGGCGAGCCGCTGGTGATCGCGAGCGACGGGACGTGGCGTCCTTTCCTGCCGCTTCCTGACGACTTCATATCGGTCTTGAATCAAAGCATCCTGGTTCCTCGTGACACTCAGTTGTACTCGAGCGAAGGTGTCACGGAAATTTCGGTCAGCCCCAATCCGTGGCGGCGTTGGATGGCGGCTCTGCGGCTGACACTGGCCTTCCCTCGTCTGGCCGAGTCTCGGAATTGGGATCCGAAGTGGTCGTCCGCTGCGGATGACTATCTGGTGCAATTCCAGCGCGCCGGCTTTCGTGTACGTTTCCGCCCCCACAGTCCTCCCTCCGAGGCCGCGACCGATACGACCGTCACGCAATTCTTCCCGGCCGCCGTCATTCTCGCCACGCCAGCTTTCGGACCGCTGTTGTGGAATCTCATCAGCGACTACGCCTCGTATTTCGGCTCGGCCTTCGAAAACACCCTGGGCCAGTTGGTCTGCTTCACGACACTCGCGCTGGCGCTGTTCATGGGAAAGCATGCCGTGAGCAATCTCTTGGTCTATCGCGGACGGCGGAGCATCCCGCTTTCGATCGGAGGCTGGGGGACCAGAGGCAAATCGGGGACCGAACGCCTCAAATCGGCCGTCGTGAGTGCCTTGGGACATCCTCTGATCTCCAAGACGACCGGATGCGAGGCGATGTTCATCCAGGCCCACGCGCTGGGCGATCCGCTCGAGATTCCGCTTTATCGTCCCGCCGATAAAGCCACGATTTGGGAACAGAGTAATCTGCTGCGCTTTGCCAGTCGCCTCAAGCCGTCGGTCTTCCTCTGGGAATGCATGGCGCTCTCGCCGGATTATGTCGACGTGCTTCAAAGACAATGGACTCATGATGATCTGGCGACGATTACGAACACCTATCCTGACCACGAAGACGTGCAAGGCCCCTCGGGCTACGACGTCGCCAGAACCATTACTGGGTTTGTTCCGCGGCGTGCCCGTGTGTTGACCACCGAGCAGCAGATGCGTCCCTTGATTCGCGCGAGTTGCGAGCGGGTCGGGACGAGCTTGCGGGGCATCGGCTGGCTTGAGTCGGGTTTGATTTGCGACGATTTCGTGGACCGCTTTCCCTATCGCGAACATCCCGACAACATCGCGCTCGTCGCGGCACTCGCCGAAGAATTGGGATGTTCGTTCGATTTCGCCATCAAGGCGATGGCGGACTACCTGATTCCTGACCTGGGCGTGCTGAAGACACACCCCATTGCCCAGGTCGAACACTGTCAGCTGGAATTCACCAATGGGATGTCAGCGAACGAACGTTTCGGCTGCTTGGGCAACTGGTCGCGGCTGAAGTTTGATCAACAGGATCCGTACGGTGAGCCGGCAGTCTGGATCTCGACGGTCGTCAACAATCGAGCCGATCGCGTTGCGCGGTCGCGTGTGTTTGCCCACGTGATCGTGAATGACGTCCAGGCCGATCGACACTTCCTGATTGGCGGCAATCTTAAGGGATTGCAGGGATTCATTTGGGAAGCGTGGGACGACTATCAACGCAGTGTTACCTTGCGGCGGGCGGGCTCGACCTGGAATCCAACCGAAGCTCGACAGTCGCTCGAACGACTCGCAAGGCGATTTCGAGTTCCTTACACGCGGGCACAGGTCAGCTCGAGGATCGTCCCCGTCCTGCGCGAATCGCTGGAGGAACCGTCGGTCGACATCGAAGGGCTGGCAGAGGAATTGAGTCGCGCCCCGGACCGCGCCGCTTCGCGGCTGGATACGCTGGGTGTTTCGCTCGAAAAGCAAAGCCAGCTGGAAATCTACCTGGGCGAACTCAATTCGGCCCTAAGCGAATATGAGCAGCTTCGAGAGAAAATCGAATCAACCCAGAGTGACGGACCGATTGCCGATCTGGAACAGCAGGTTCGAAGCGTGCTGAAGAAGTGGTTCGCACGCAAGCTGGTCGTCGTCGAGAACTATCATGCGACCGGCGATCAGGTGATTCAAAGGATCGTTGAGGAAACGCCTCCTGGATATCTCAACCGGATCATGGGGTTGCAGAACATCAAGGGCACCGGACTGGACTTCGTCTACCGATTTCACGCCTGGGATGCCGTCGACTCGGCGTGTGGCCGGCTAAGCTCTCGCGATCAAGCCGTGCGACAGCAGGCTTTGAATGAGTTGGCGGCGATGCCTGGATATGGACTCCTGTGCCACGTTCGACTGAGCGAGTCGCTGCACGCGTTGAAGCGGGCCCAGCCACCCATCCTGGCGGAGATGCAGCTTCAGGTGGACGAGATCGAACGCAAGCTGCACGAGTGCCAGGTCCAGTACGAGCGGACACCGGGATCGACGCTGGAAGCGGAACACCAGCCGCTGCATCCGGGGCTTGCCTGGGCGGTTGCGAAACTGGAACAATGGATGGAAGTGCCCGATTCCGTTCGCCGCCGGCAAAAGGCCGACCAGATCTATCGGGACCTGGTGCATGGGCGCATCGGTCGCGTCCGCGCGGTCGATGAGTTAAGAAAGCTGAATCAACGTCAAAAGGGTGGCTGGCTTGTCCGTCGCCTGACCGACCTGCGGGGTTGAGTCACGCTTCGCGAATCCGTGAGCCGATCAACGGCTCCGCCGATAACGAGAACGATCATCATGGTTCCATTTCGAGTCACGCGGCTCTTTGGTCTCAAAGTTCAAGTTGAAGGAATGGCGATCGTCAACGAGCAGGGAATTCAGCTCGCCTTTCACACGCCCGAGCCCGACGTCGACCTGTTTGACGCCAAGGTCAAAGCCGTTCACATCGGCTGGCCGAATCTGAAATCCTGGTCCTGCGATTACGGAATTCTGGGGGACCGACTGCAACTGCAGGTGAACTCACTGGCCGAGTTCTCGGCGCTGCCTGGCGTGGTTGCGGAACAAGTGGAGCTTGCCGTCCGCAAGTCGGATCGCAAGCAGTTGCAGGAGTTCGAACAACGCGTCCGCGAGTACCAGTCGGGCCAGCGGCAGGACAACACGGACGAACTACTGGACGACATTCGCGATTTCCTGAGCGACCTCTGAGTCAACCGAGTCCGACGGGACCCAAGCCGGGACGCGAATTCCGGAAGATCGCCCTCCGGGCTTTGGTTGCGAGGGGAGCGGTCGAGCGTTACAAAGGGGTGCCGCCTGCAACCTCTCGCACTGGTGATCGCGATGACTTCACTTCGGTCGTGCGTATTTCTTGTTGTCTGTCTCGCTCGCTTGAGTCCTGCCCAAGACCTCGTCAGCTTGGACCGAGGTGCCGTGGGCGCGTATCTCGCCCTGAAACAATTGAGTACGACGGGCAGCGTGTTGCACGTCGTCGCCCATCCCGACGATGAAGATGGCCCGCTGCTGGCGTATTGCGCGCGAGGGCTCGGTGCGCACACGATGCTGTTCAGTATCACTCGTGGCGAAGGTGGTGCGAATCTGATTTCGGACCATTTCTTCGACGAATTGGGAGCGCTCCGCACCTTGGAACACCAGCGCGCGGCCGATTACTACGGGAACTCGCTCTATTACTCGCGCACCGCGGACTACGGCTATTCGAAGACATTGGCCGAGGCCATGAAGCAATGGCAAAATGGCGTCCCGATCCTGGCGGACCTGGTCGAGGTGATTCGCCGAGAACGTCCGACCGTGATGGTCAGCCGCTTTCAGGGAGAGCCGCAAGACGGGCACGGACATCATCAGATGGCGGGTGTGTTGAGCCGATGGGCCTTCGACGCAGCGGCGGACCCTGCGAAGTTTCCGGAGCAAATCGCGCGGGGACTTGAGCCGTGGCAGGTCAGCAAGCTGTACGTGAACGTCCCTTCACGCTGGCGTCAGCCCAGCGATCGCCAATGGACCGTGGCACTTCCGACGGGGCAGTACGACCCCATGCTCGGACGGTCCTTTGCTCAGATCGCTCGATTCGGTCTCGGCTTCCAGCGGTCTCAAGGAATTTCCGGCCACGAGGGCGATCCGGGACCGAATACGACTTACTACCGGCTGGTGGCCTGGGCCGGCGCGACCCAACTGGCCGGCGCCTGAAATCCCGGACAACGAGCCGTCGATCTTCGCTTCGATCGAGACCGGCTGCAGCGGATTGATTCCGGCCGCGGACCGGGACGCCATGCCCCGGGTCCGAGACACGCTCCGCTCACTGGACGAGGGATTCGCGTCGATTTGGGACCAGTGGGATCCTCGCCAACCTGCCGCCGTCGTACCGTTGCTGATACGTCAATTGCAGACCGTTCGATCTCTGCCCAAGCTCTGGGACGCGGCTGCGAGCGGCCGTTCGATCTCCTCGTCAATCCAACAACAGCTGCAGCGCAAGAGCGCCAGTTGCAAGAGGCCATCATCGCGGCAGCTGGGCTGCAACTCGATTGCTGGGCCACTCGTACTGACGGATCGCCTTTGAATTTCGCCACGCCCGGTTCCACGGTTCGCGTCCACGTGCGAGTTGCCAATCAGGGCTGCGACCAGAAAGTGCACTTGCAGCGTTTGCAAGCGTCGACCGGCCTGCAGCCGACGCTTGCGCGGGATCCCGTAATCGACCCCGAGTCGGTGTTCGAGACGGAGTTCGACGTCGCACTCGGAAGCACGGAACCGACTCGACCCAGTTGGTCACGAGATTCGATTCGTGAGCCCATGTACGAAGTGTCCGGCGACAGCCAACAGCGTCCGTTGCCGGCCCATCCTTTGACGGTCACCGCCGCGGCGGCCGTCGCCGGCGAGGTGGTCGACTTGATCTCTGTCGTCGAGGTACGGCAGCGGCATCCACAGTTCGGCGAAGTCCGTTATCCGCTCACAATTGTCCCCGCGATGAGTGTCCGTTTTGCTCTGCCCGAAGGCGTCGTTCCCCTGGCAAGTTCAAGTTACGCTGTTTCGGTGATCGTGAGCGGCAACGTGCCGGGGCCCGCCGATGCCAGCGTGACGCTCGAGCTGCCGGAGGGCTGGACGAGCGAGCCGGCGACCCATTCGGTGGCCTTGCAGCGCGAAGGCGACGAGATCTCGCTGTCGTTTAGCGTGGCTCCGCCCCAAAACGCCACGACGGGCGTGGACGAGCTGCGCGCGACGGTGACCTATCAGGGTCGCGAGTTCCACGAGGGATTTCAAACCGTTACGGCGCGAGACCTGGGGCGGATCAATCTCTTTCGCCCGGCGATCCACCAGGTTCGCAGGGCCGATATCCGCCTGCGCGGTCAGCCTCGCGTGGGCTACCTCATGGGCTCGGGAGACCGTGTTGCCACGGCTTTGGGCAATCTGGGCGTTCATCCGCAAATGCTCTCCGAGGCAGACCTCGCGACGGGTGAACTCGGCGACTATGACCTGATTCTCGTGGGCGTCCGCGCCTACGCCGTGCGCTCGGACTTGAGAAAGTTTAACGCTCGGCTGCTGGACTACGTGCACGCAGGCGGTGTCCTGATCGTGCAATATCAGACGCCTGAGTTCGATCAGGACTTTGGCCCGTTTCCCTACCAGATGGGGCGAAATCCGGAAGAGGTCAGCGAAGAGGACGCCGCAGTGACGATCCTGCAGCCCGGACATCCGATCTTTTGCCTGCCGAACAAGATTACGCAAGATGACTTCGCGGGCTGGTTCGAACAACGAGGCTCGAAGTTCTGGACCAGCTGGGACGACCGATACACACCGTTGCTGGAATGTCACGACACAGGACAGCCGCCTCAACAAGGCGGAATGCTGATTGCCCGCTACGGGAAAGGCGTTTACGTCTACTCGGCCTATGCCTGGTACCGTCAATTGCCCCAAGGAGTGCCGGGAGCGTACCGGCTGTTCGCAAATCTCTTGTCGTTGCCCGAGACAATGTGACGCCGCCGCTGGCGGGTGGGGTTGAGCAACTGGCGGCAGGCGGCCCCCCCCCTCATCCGGCCTTCGGCCACCTTCTCCCGCGCTGGGGAGAAGGGACATGCGGTTGTCACCTCTCCCGCGCTGGGGAGAAGGGACATGCGGTTGTCACCTCTCCCGCGCTGGGGAGAAGGGACATGAGATTGTCACCTCTCCCGCGCTGGGGAGAAGGGACATGCGGTTGTCACCTCTCCCGCGCTGGGGAGAAGGAACATGAGGTTGTCACCTCTCCCGCGAGCGGGAGAGGTCGGCCGGGCCCCGCGGGCGGGGCTCGGGCGGGTGAGGGTTGAGCGACTGGCAGCAGGCGGCCCCCCCTCATCCGGCCTTCGGCCACCTTCTCCCGCGCTGGGGAGAAGGGACATGAGGTTGTCACCTTTCGTGCGCTGGGGAGAAGGGACATGAGGTTGTCACCTCTCGTGCGCTGGGGAGAAGGGACATGAGATTGTCACCTCTCGTGCGCTGGGGAGAAGGGACATGAGATTGTCACCTCTCCCGCGGGCGGGAGAGGTCGGCCGGGCCCCGCGGGCGGGGCTCGGGCGGGTGAGGGTTGAGCAACTGGCGGCAGGCGGCCCCCCCCTCATCCGGCCTTCGGCCACCTTCTCCCGCGCTGGGGAGAAGGGACATGAGGTTGTCACCTCTCGCGGACCGCGTGCGCACGCGGAACACGTGCGCGTGCGCGCCGCGTCAGCGCGGGTGGAGATAGATCTTGTTTTTGCCGAGTCGTCCACCGTAGTTGCCGGCCGAGATTCGCAGCAGACCGGGGTGGTCCCTGGTTGCTTGGATGGCGGCCTGAGTGGCGCGTTCGATGGCGGCCTGGTCGCGCCCGTTCATGATGATTTCCATGACCGATCCGACTTCGGGTGGCAACTCGCTGTGTGCCCGGGGATCGTCGCGGAGCAAGGGACAGAATTTCTCGTAAGTGCTGGCGATCGAAAACGAATATCGGCTGCCGGCCTTGGAACCGCTGCCGGCGACTCCGCCCGGAAAGGTCGTAATCACGCCTTCCACCGCGTCGACCGCAGCGACTCCTTTTTCGGCGGCATCGAGCGCCGCGTCGGCTGACGCACCGAAGAACCACAGGTTGCCGCCCATCAGCCCCTCGGCGTAGCCAAACCGCCGATCGAGGATGAACTCGCCACCCAGGGTGGGGATCCACCACAGCTTGCGACCATGTCGCGTGATGCGTCGCTGGAATCCGTCCCCGAAATAGGCCACCTTACGTCCAAGTTTGAAGTAGGTGTCCGCATCGATCAGGCTGAAGCAGGACGCCGTGGGGCAGGTCAACACGTTTTGGCTGATCCGCACCAGAGCCGCGCGTTCCAGCGCTTCGACGCGGTGCTTCAAGAACCGCGGAACATGCAGCTGAACGACCGCGCCCGGGCGTCCATCCGGGGTCCCCAGGGATTCGTCGCCACCCGGACCCACCCTCCGGTCCCGACCTGCTTCGCAGTCGCACATGATCGTGCTCGAGGCGTTTCCGACGGCGGCGCGGACCGCGTGCTCAACCCAACGATGATCTCGGGCGGTGATCAAGAACTCGACATAGAGGCTGCGGAACGCTTCGGCGTAGGTGTCTTCGACGACGGCTGGCATACAGTTCCCGAAAGAGGCTCGACCGGGACACGCTGGGATGACGTCCGCTTTTATAACCGCGACGTGACGATTCAACCAGAGCGGGGCGGCCGGTTGGCTCCGACCCGTTCGTTCCGAAGCACTTCGGCGAGTTCCTCGAGGGCAACCGGTTCGTCGATGGTCGACGGCACTTGATACGTCTCGCCTTCAGCCATCGAGCGAATGATGCGGCGGAGAATCTTCCCTGAACGCGTTTTCGGGAGCCGCAGAGTGACCACGACTTGTTTCAGCGACGCGATGTGCCCTACTTCGTCCCGCACCATCCGTGCGAGTTCTCGCTGCAAATCGGCTCGCTCAATCTGTACGTCGGCTTTCAGGACCACGAATCCCAGCGGGACCTGGCCCTTGAGCGCGTCGGCGACGCCGACCACGGCGCATTCGGCAACTGCCGGATGGGCCGCCAGCACCTCTTCCAGCGTCGCCGTGGAGAGACGATGGCCCGCCACGTTGATCACGTCGTCCGTGCGACCCGTCACGAAGACGTAGCCCTCGGCGTCCCGATAACCCGCGTCGCCCGACAGATAGAAACCCGGATACGTTTCCAGATACGCCGCTCGGAAACGAGCCGTGTTGTGCCACAGGTTGGGCAAGCACCCGGGCGGCAGCGGCAGACGTACGGCGAGGGTGCCCTCCTGGTTGACCGCGACTTCCTGTCCGGCCGAATCCAAGACGCGGATATCGTATCCGCAAACGGGCTTGCCCGCGGACCCGGGACGGATCGGCAGCAGCTCGGTGCCTGCGGGATTCGCCAACATGGGCCAGCCCGACTCCGTCTGCCACCAATGATCGATGACGGGCACTTCCAACAGCTCTTGGATCCAATTCAGCGTGGCCACGTCACATCGCTCGCCCGCCAGGAAGAGGTACCGCAAACGGCGCTTGCCCAGCTTGATCAATCTTCCTTCCGGGTCTTCACGCTTGATGGCGCGAATCGCCGTCGGTGCGGTGAACATGACCCGAACATCGTGTTCCGCTGCGACCCGCCAAAATGCTCCTGCATCCGGCGTTCGAACGGGTTTGCCTTCGTAGAGAACGGTTGGGCAGCCTTGGATCAGCGGACCGTAGACGATGTACGAATGGCCCACAACCCAACCCACATCGGAAGCCGCCCAGTAGACCTCACCCGGCCGCGCATCGTAGATCTGAGTCATGCTGTACTTCATGGCGACCGCGTGTCCGCCATGATCCCGCACGACGCCCTTGGGGCGTCCCGTCGTACCCGACGTGTAAAGGATGTAGAGCGGATCGGTGGCCTCCAAGACGACGCAGTCCGCAGGAGTTGCCGTGGCACAGACGTCGTCCCAGTCCCGTTCGCTGCCAGCCTGCAATTCGACCCGATAGAACGGCCGCTGATAGACCAAGACCGAGTTCGGACGGTGGGACGCTTCCGCGATCGCCTGGCGGACGATTTGTGGGTAGTCGATCACGCGGTCAATCTCTTTGCCCGCGCTGGCGGTGAGCACGACTTTCGGTTGAGCGTCGTCGATCCGAATCGCCAGCTCGCGCGGAGCAAAACCGCCGAACACGACCGAGTGGATCGCGCCGATTCGGGCACAGGCGAGCATCCCGATGATGGTCTGGGGAATCATCGGCATGTACAGGATCACGGTGTCTCCCTTGGCGACGCCCTGCTGATGCAGCGCACCGGCCAGACGTGCCACCGCGTCGGTTAATTGGCGATACGTATAGACCGCCTGCGTGTCGGTCACGGGTGAATCGTAAATCACAGCGGCTTGGTCGGCCCTTCCGTTTTCGACGTGCCAATCCAGGGCCAGGTAGGCCGTATTCAGGCGACCGTCCGGAAACCATCGGAAAAGTCCTTCGTCGTCCCGGGTCAAGATCTGAGTCGGCTCGCGGAACCAGGCGATCTGCTGCGCCTGATCCCGCCAGAAATCTTCGGGGTGCTGCAGGCTGCGCAGGTACTGCGTTTGGTAGGTCATGGCGGCGGTTCTTTCAGAGTGGAATCGAGCGAAGGTCCGCGGGCACGGATGTGTGACTCCCGAGTTTAACCCGGCGAGGAACCTCGTGCGAAGCCACGGTTGTCACGCCTTCCTTACAGTGCCACAATGAGGGTCCACCGCGCGGAGGGCCGTCGCACGCCTGTTCCGCAATCTTAGGCGGCGCAACTCCCTCCGGTCCTTGCGTGAGCGGTTTGTACGATGTCCAGTCAATCCAGTCCGAATCGCCCCGCGACGCGCCGGCGTCTGACCGTGCCGGAGTTCGGTGCGCTGAAAGGTCAGCGAAAAATCTCGATGCTGACCGCCTACGACTACCCCATGGCGGCGATGCTGGACCAGGCGGGGCTCGATGGGATTCTGGTCGGGGACAGTCTGTCCATGGTCGTCCAAGGCCACGACAACACGCTGCCGGTGACCTTGGACGAAATGATTTACCACGCCGAAATGGTCGGTCGCGCGGTGCAGCATGCGCTGGTCGTCGTCGATATGCCGTTTCCCAGCTATCACTTGGGTGTCTACAAGGCGGTCGAGAGCGCCGGCAGGATCCTGAAACGAACCCAGTGCCAAGCGGTCAAGCTGGAAGGCGGCGTGGAGCAAGCGGAAGTCATCGCGAGTCTGGTCTCCGCCGGAATTCCCGTGATGGCACATGTGGGACTGAGGCCCCAAAGTATTCATCAACTGGGCGGCTATCGCGTTCAACGAGATGAGGACCGGCTGCTGGAAGATGCCCGTGCGGCCACCGACGCGGGGGCATTTGCGGTCGTCTTGGAATGCATCCCTGCCGAAGCGGCCGCACGGATCACGGCGGCGGTCGGAATCCCCACCATTGGAATCGGCGCCGGCGCCGGGTGCGACGGACAGATCCTCGTCATTCAGGATCTGCTGGGGCTCACCGAAGGGCGACTGCCCAAACATGTGCGGCCCTATGCGCAACTTCGCGAACTGGTCAAAGCGGCGGTCGAGGCCTACCAAGTCGATGTCCGCGCCGGTGCCTTTCCAGGTCCCGACCAAACGTTCAATTGATCCGCTGACCCGACGTCGCGATCACCGCCAGGTCGCTGCGTCGGTCGCCGTTTCGGCAAGCTCCCGCAGAACGTCGACTTGGATCACCGAGCTCGAACTGGAATGAACTCGAAAGCGAATCATGCCGAACCGGTTGCAGCACGAATCGAGTCCGTATCTCTTGCAGCACGCTCAGAATCCAGTGGATTGGTATCCGTGGGGTCCCGAGGCCCTGAGGCGTGCCAAGGAGGAGGATAAGCCGATCTTCCTTTCGATCGGTTATTCGGCCTGCCACTGGTGCCACGTGATGGAGCACGAGAGCTTTGAGAACACGCGGATCGCAGGGCGATTGAATCAGGATTTCGTGTGCATCAAGGTCGATCGCGAGGAGCGTCCCGATCTGGACCAGATCTACATGACATCCGTGCAGATCATGACGGGCCGAGGTGGCTGGCCGATGTCGGTGTTCCTTACGCCCGATTTGCAGCCTTTCTTCGGGGGTACCTACTGGCCGCCCCACCCGCGAATGGGAATGCCCGGCTTCGATCAAGTCTTGGCGGCAGTTCAAGACGCCTGGCAAAACCGTCGTGAAATGGCACTGGACCAGGCGCGGCAGTTGACGGAACGAATCGCCGCCGTGTCGCAGCAGGATTCCGAATCCGCATCGCTCACCGCGGGACTGCTGGACGGAGCGGTACTCTATCTGCAACGGGCGTTCGATGGCACCCACGGAGGTTTCGGGGCCGCTCCGAAGTTCCCGCACGCGATGGACCTCCAACTGCTCTTGCGAGTCTGGCAGCGGACCGGGCAGGACGATCTGCGACAGATGGTCACACGGACGCTCGACAAGATGGCTTGCGGCGGGATTTACGATCATCTGGGGGGCGGTTTCGCGCGGTATTCGGTTGACGCCCGCTGGCTGGTCCCTCACTTCGAAAAGATGCTGTACGACAACGCGTTGCTGGCGGCCACCTATCTGGACAGTTACCTGGCGACGGGACAGGCCGAGCACCGACAGGTTGTCGTCGAAACCTTGGACTACGTGCTTCGCGACATGACCGATGCGGCGGGCGGGTTCCACAGTACGGAGGATGCGGATAGCGAAGGAGAGGAAGGGAAATACTACGTCTGGACGCCCGAGGAAATCCAGGCGGTGCTGGGGCCCGACAAGGCCGAGCGGTTTTGCCGGGTCTACGACGTGACATCCGAGGGCAACTTCGAGGGCAAGAGCATTCTGAATCTGCCCAAGACCGTGGCGCAGGTCGCAAGCTTGCACTCCTGGCCGCTCGCGGAGCTGATGGAGGAATTGCAGCAGTCGCGGGCTCAGCTTTTGGCGGCTCGCGAACGACGCGTCCGACCGGGCAAGGACGACAAAGTGATCGTCAGCTGGAATGCGATGATGATCGACAGCCTCGCCCGTGCCGGTCGAGCGTTCGACGAACCGCGGTACGTCCAGGCGGCGACGCGCGCCGCCGCGTTTCTCCGGAATGAGCTATGGATTGAAGGTCGCTTGCAGCACTGCTGGCGAAATGGGCGTGCCCGACTGGCCGCGTATTTGGACGACTACGCGACCTTGGCCAACGCACTTGTCTCGCTGTACGAGGCCAGCTTCGAAATCCGCTGGCTCGATTGGGCCTTTCAGCTGATCGACGAAGTCTTGCAGCGTTTCGCCGATCCGGCAGGCGGGGCACTGTTCTACACGGCGGACGATCACGAGCCGCTGATCACCCGGACCAAAGACCTGCAGGACAGCTCCGTTCCCAGCGGCAATGCGATGGCGGCCACCGCGTTGCTGCGCCTGGCTCACCTCGGCCAGCGACCGGATTACCGGCAGGCCGCGAACGACATTCTGCAATCCGCCGCCGGGCTGCTCGAGCAGGCCCCGGCGGCCGCGGGACAGATGTTGCTGGCGGTCGACTGGGTGCTCGGGCCAACGTTTGAGATCGCCGTCGTCGGCAAGCCCCAGGATCCGGACACCGTTAAGTCTCTGCGCGACCTGAATCAGCGCTACCTGCCGCGAACCGTCCTGGCCCTTTCACCCGAGGGAGACTCCTCGGCGCCAACCCGCTTGGCCTCCCTATTTCAACAGCGAGTCGCGGTTCAGGGTGCGGCGACGTTCTACGTTTGCCAAGACTGCGCCTGTTGGGAACCGGCCGTGGGTGCCGATCAGGCCCATGCTCTTTGGGAACGACTACGGCGCAGCCTGAGCGTGCGACCCGGCGGCGTTCCCGAGTCCGCATGACGGCACCGCCTATTTGCCGCAAGCCGATTCGTAGCAATAGT
Organism: uncultured Planctomycetales bacterium; assembly: GCA_963826795.1. Lineage (GTDB taxonomy): Bacteria > Planctomycetota > Planctomycetia > Pirellulales > Pirellulaceae > CAWGYT01. The sequence continues at coordinate 194,456 of CAWGYT010000013.1, forward strand.
CGAACAACAGGTGCCACTCGACTAAGGCCAATTCGCGGCAGGCCACGTGCAACGAGTCGGACGACTGACAGGCTCGCTCGCACAGGTCGACGAAGCGGAACGGGTCCCAGGCCGAACCAGATCCCAAAAAAGTGTCAGCCGAAAGCCCCTGACGCGCGACGACCGCAGGTGTTGCGGCGGCGAGGGTAGGAAAGATCGGATGCGCCCCCACACGGCGAAACCAGTACTTCGCATTCGAATAATCGGGCTCGCGGCGATGCATGATCCCGTGCCAAAAACCGCCGCTGCTGGTTGGGATCCGTTGACTGATCGTGTGCGACTCGTCCAGATAATCGAACCACATCCATAGTCCCGCCAGACAGCAAGCCGCCATTTCGTTGTCGACGACGGATCGCCCTGCGAAAACGTCGGCGATCGTCATCGCCTCGAGCGATTCGCGAGCGTCCAGATCGGCCTTGCCCGGTCCCAAGTCCGGGAGGCGTACGGCGGACAGCAGGTTCGCCACGGTCGGACCATACCGCTCCGGATCCAGGTTCAAATCGGACATGGTGGGTCGTCTTTCTTCACCAAAGTGATTCAGATCCGTCGACCGAGGTGGCCGCCGCGGGCCTGCCAGTGTATCGCAGGAAAGACGCCAGACGAACCGACCTGGGACGGCTGGCGAGGATTTTGAGCAGAACTGAGGCGCTGCGATTCCGTGCTCCCGAGGGGCGTTGACGTCATGTCGCGGGGGACGGCGTGATGTAGAATGGGGTACTTTTCAGCCCCGGGCGTTGGTCGTCGCGGTCGCTGGCAGTGCGAGCCAGCAGGCGACCGAGGGAAGATCTGTGGGTCAACATTGAGATGTGACTGAAATGATGGACGATCAGAAGCAAGATTCGCTGGCCAAGTCGACGACTTCCTCCGCGGCGGACGCGGAAAAAAAACGCCAGATCAAGATCGGTTCTCAGCGGCAGCCCGAGTCGGCTCCGGCGATCGCCTCGCCGGACAAGGCCTTGACCGAGAGTACGTCGTCGACCGATACGTCGTCGGCCGATACGCCGTCGACCGATCCGCCGTCGGCCAGCGTGTTGTCGGCTGGCGTCGAGCCTTCCCGTCCCGACCTCGACCGGGAGGCGGGGGCAAACGCCGGGGCTCCGCAAGCGGGCTCGGACTCCGGCTCGCCAGAACCCTTGACCTCAACGCCCAGCTCATCGCCCTCCCGGCCACCCCGGGACGCTCTTGAGCCGCCGAGTTCTGCGTCGGACGCCGGGCGAGCTGCGGACTCGGCCGCCGCTGAAGAACTCTTTCCGGTCTCTCTGGCCAAGCGGCTTTCGGACGACTTGCAGGCCGAAATCGATGCGGCCCTGGGTGACCTGTCACTTGACGACCTGATGGCGGCTGAAACACGCGCCGATTCGGGCTCGCTGGACTCGATCGAGCTCGACCAAAAGTACTCGGCCCGGGTCATCAAGTGCGATCGCGAGTCGGTCTTCGTCTCAATTGGAGGTAACTTCGAAGGTCTGGTCTCGTTGCGACAGTTTCCAACGCCCCCGGAGCCGGGCACGCTAATCGAGGTGATCCCCACTCGCTTCCTGACGGATGACAGTCTGTACGAAGTCGTGGTTCCCGGGATGGCTGTGGATGTCCAGGACTGGTCCGACCTGTCCGAGGGCGTCGTCGTGGACGCTCGGATCAGTGGTCACAACAAGGGTGGCTTGGAATGCGAGGTGAACCGCATTCGCGGCTTCATTCCAATCAGCCAGGTCTCGCTCGTTCGTATTGAGGACCTGGAGCCATACGTGGGGACGACGCTCCAATGCGTGGTCACCGAGTGCAACCCGCAACGCCAGAATCTCGTGCTCAGCCATCGCGCGGTGCTGGAGCGTGAGCAACAAGACGCCAAAGAAAAACTGATGCAGGAACTGGAAGTCGGCCAGGTCCGTGAAGGCGTGGTGCGACGCCTGCAAGACTTCGGCGCGTTCGTCGACCTGGGCGGAGTCGATGGCTTGGTGCACATCAGCCAGTTGAGCTGGGATCGAATTCGGCACCCGAGCGAGGTGTTGGAGGAAGGTCAGCGCGTCAAAGTTCGGATCGAGAAGATTGATCCGGCCACGGGCCGGATCGGGCTCTCGTATCGAGATCTGCTGGAGGATCCCTGGGCCGACGCCGAGGCGCGGTTTGCTGTCGGAACGATCGTGGAAGCCACGGTGTCGAAGATCATGGACTTCGGCGCGTTCGTCAAACTGGCACCCGGCGTCGAGGGCCTCGTCCACATCTCGGAAATCGCTCATCATCGCGTGCACAAGATCGCGGCCTTTCTCAAGGAAGGACAACAAGTTCTGGTCAAGGTCCTCTCGTTCGATCGCGATTCACAGCGAATTGGCCTCTCGATCAAGGCGGCCCAAGCGTCCCCCGCGGCGGCCAAAGTCGAAGAGGAGGAAACCGAGTCGGACGTGACACCGTCGGTCGTCCCTCAACCCAATCGGCCGCTCAAGGGTGGACTTAATCGTGGCACGGGCGGCGATCAGTTTGGGCTGAAGTGGTAGTATCGGCTGGCCCCTCATCCGGCCTTCGGCCACCTTCTCCCGCGAGGGGAGAAGGGACAGGCGGATGTCGTTGCTCCCTCGAGGGGAGAAGGGACAGGCGGATGTCGTTGCTCCCGCGAGGGGAGAAGGGACAGGCGGATGTCGTTGCTCCCGCGAGGGGAGAAGGGACAGGCGGATGTCGTTGCTCCCGCGAGGGGAGAAGGGACGTGCGGGTGTCGTTGCTCCCGCGTTCAGGCGCCCCGTCACAATCCCGTCACCTCTCCCGTGCCCGGGAGAGGTCGCTGCGCAGCAGCGGGTGAGGGTGAGGGTTGCCGATCATGTAAGTTCGCTCAGCGAAGAAACCGGCGGTGCGCGAGGTGAGGCGCCAGAATGCAAATAATTGGTTTACCTCTTCAGGCGGCAGGTCCAATCAGCTTTTCGTGCGTTTGCGTCGATCTGATTACGGAAGGCGGCGTCGTTGACCTGGGTTCCGCCGCCACGTCCTCCTGCGGCGTTCCCGCGTGCGATTTGCGGAACGACAGGGAAGACGGCACGCGAGAATGACGGAAAGGGTGGAGGCTCCGCCATGTGGCGTTCTTTTTTTATCGCGGTTGGCATCTGTCTTTGCATTCTGGGTGTCGAAGCGCTGGTGGTTCACGAGGTCCAACTCCACCGCAAGTCGCCGGCGGCTGCGATCGAGTCCAGTGCCTACGACTATTCCGACCCGCTGATGGCTCCCACCGAGCCTGCGTTGGTCACCAAGCGCATTAAACCCCCCGAGTGGGCACCGTGGAGCATGATGTCGGTCGGCGTAATCGTCGCCCTCTACGCCATGACCCTGAAATCGGGTTAATGGCCCGCTCTTCGGCTCACCGGAATGCGGGCAATCGCACTGGTCGGTCAACTTGCTTGCGTTCGCCGTCCGATTTAAGATACCGTGGACGGGGCGTGCCGCGACCGAGCAATTGTTTCGCCTCGCCGCGAGTTCTATAATTCCTGCGGGCCGAAGGGGAGTTAGGTTAGAGGGAGTAGGTAAGATTGTCTACGAAGCCCAAGCTCTTGTGGATTGGCGATCCGTCGCAGGACAACGGGAAGGTCGTCGAGCAGTTTCGTGATCGCTACGAACTGGTACCGACCGAGCCGTTGTTCGATTCGCCGACGTTGGATCCGGACGCGGTGGGCGTGTTTGTCGGGGCGGAGCATTTTCGCGAGGGAGTTTGGCTGGGCCGGCTGGTTCAGAACGAGCGAATTTTAGAGAGCATGCCGGACGGCGTCGCTCTGCTCGACTCGCTGAATAACATTCTCTGGGCCAACGACAGTCTCAAGGGCTGGCTGGGTCGAACGGATCTAGTCGGCCTTAATTTTTATCAGGCCTTTGGCAGCCCCGAGATCCTGGGGCCTGATTTCTGTCCTTTCCACACGGCGTTGGCGACGGGCGAGGCCAGCAGTTCGAATCTCCGCTGTGCGGACAATCGCTATTATCACGTGCATTGTGTGCCCTTCCGGTATGGGGGCGTGTCGCCTGAGAGCTTGATCGTGACGGTCCGGGACGTGACGTCCGAGACGTTACAGCAGCAAAAGATGGCCGCGATTCACAAGGCGGGGATCGCGCTGGCCGACCTGACGGCGGAAGAAGTGTTTCAGATGGAGATTGAGGACCGGATCGAGCTCCTCAAGTCCAACATTCTGCACTACACCAGGGATCTGTTGAATTACGACGTCGTGGAAATTCGCTTGCTGGGCCAGGAGACGGGCGAGTTGGTGCCGTTGTTGTCCGAGGGGATGGACGAGTCGGCGGCCAACCGGAAGCTATATGCCCGGTTGACCGGGCAAGGCGTCACGGGGTTCGTCGCGGCCAGTGGGAAGAGTTATCTTTGCGAAGACACGGCGGAAGACCCGCTTTACATTGAGGGTTGCGTCGGCGCGAAGAGTTCCATGACGGTTCCCTTGATCCAGCACGACAAGGTAATCGGAACGTTCAACGTCGAGAGTCCCGAGCCGCGGGCGTTCACCGAGAGTGACCTGCAGTTCTTGGAAATCTTTTCGCGGGACGTCGCGAACGCCTTGAACACGCTCGAACTGCTGGTGGCTCAGCAGGCCAATACCGCGCAGGCAAGCGTCGAGGCGATTCACCGGGAAGTCGCCCTCCCGGTCGACGAGATCTTGAACGACGCGGTGAATGTGATGGAGGCCTATATTGGCCACGACGCGTCGGTGTTGGAGCGGTTGCAACGGATCCTGCGGAACGCGCGCGACATCAAGCAGCTGATCCACAAGGTGGGCCAGGAGATGGCGCCGGCCGAAGCGGTTCCGGCGTGTGCCCAGATCGAGTCGCGCCCGGCATTGCGGAACCGACGGGTGCTGGTGGTTGACGATGACGAGTCCGTGCGGATCGCGGCTCACAATTTGCTGGATCGCTTCGCCTGCATCGTCGAGACGGCTCATGATGGCGACGAGGCGGTCTACATGATCCGAAATTCGGGCGATACGTCGTATGACATCGTGATCTCGGCGATCAAGCTGCCCGACATTACGGGCTATCAGCTGTACATCAAACTGAAGGAGTTACCCGGCCCAGTTCCCTTGATTCTGATGACGGGCTTCGGCTACGATCCGGGGCACACGATTGTGAAAGCCCGGCAAGCGGGGTTGCCGGCGAATGCGATTCTTTACAAGCCGTTCCGGCTGGACCAATTGCTTGAGACCGTCGAAGGCACGATTGAGGCAGCGGGCGACGTGCCGAATGCCTGATTGAGATCGGCTGTCTTCGTTTGCCAACGCCCCTTCCAACTCTCCCCGGCTCGGCCATGTTGTACGTTCTGGCAGCGCTCGCCATTTTTGGTCATTGGGCGCTCTGCGTCTACGCCATCAACCGTCTTCACGCGACGGCGCTTCCCTACTGGATGATGAAAGTCATCGATCTGCTTTGGTACGGCTTTCTGTTCGTCGTTCCATCGGCGACCGCGATGACGTTGATCTTGTACCCCGAATATCGCTGGTTCTGGAATCAGCCGACGCTGCGGGCACTCGGCTCGGCCTATGTCGTGCTTTGTTGGCTGGCGGCGCCGCTGGCCTTGGCCGCGTGGTATCGTCATTGGACCGATGCGGAGACCACCGGCCGGATGGAGTCAAATCACACGACCCGAATCGACGTCTCGGATCGACTGGGCCGTGTCCCCAGCGGGTCGCTGCTCACGACGTTGGCCGCTCGGCTGCCACAAAACCAGGTCTTCGAGCTTTGCGTCCAAGAAAAGGTGCTCCGACTCCCGCGGCTGGATCCGGCGCTGGACGGGATCTCGATCACGCATCTGTCCGATCTCCACTTCACGGGTCGGGTGACCCGTGGGTTCTTCGATCTGGTCGTCGACGAGGCGAATCAGCTGGATTCGGACTTGATCGCCATTAGCGGCGACATCATTGACCATCCGCAATGCTTTGATTGGCTCTCCGGCGTCCTCGGCAGGCTGCGCAGCCGTCACGGCGTGTTCTTCGTGCTCGGGAATCACGATCTGCGGATCCGGGACGAGCTGCGGTTGCGGAATGAGCTGGTTCGCCACGGGCTAATCGACCTGGGGGGGCGCTACGAGTTTGTGGAGATCCGTGAGCGGTCACTGCTGCTGGCGGGCAATGAACTGCCCTGGTTCGCGCCGGCGGCCAATCTCGGCGAGGCCCCCTCAAAACATGTCCGGGGGACGCCGTTTCGGATCGCGATTTCCCACAGTCCCGATCAGTTTCCTTGGGCGCGGGCTTACGATATCGATTTGATGCTGGCCGGTCATACACACGGGGGTCAGATCCGTTTTCCCTTGATCGGCCCCGTGTTTTCGCCGAGTCGCTACGGGGTACGGTATTCGGCGGGAGCTTTTTTCAGGTCGCCTACGCTGATGCACGTCAGCCGTGGTCTTTCGGGGACGCGTCCGTTACGATTCAACTGCCCGCCGGAACTGACCCGGCTGGTGCTCCGCAGCGACACGGCTTGAAACATCCAGGGATCGCGTCCCGTGGATCAACCGCCGAATAAGGCTCGCAAGGCAGCCGGCGAGATAGGAAAGGTCGAACGATGAAATTGCGTGTCAGGGCAGCCCAACTCGCTGCCCTCGTTGCCTTGGTGGTTTTTTCCCTGTCGGCCCTCTCCGGCGCCCAGGACTGGCCGCAGTTCCGCGGCCGGCACGCGCGCGGCGTCGCCGACGGACAAGGTTTGCCCGAGCGCTGGTCTGCGACCGAGAACGTGGCCTGGAAGACCGACGTGCCCGGCCGGGGCTGGTCCTCGCCGATCGTGACCGGGGGCCGCGTCTTCTTGACCACCGTGGTCAACACGGGTGAATCAGAAGAGCCGAAAAAAGGGCTCTATTTCGGCGGAAATCGACCCGAGCCGCCGGAGTCGATCCACCAGTGGCGCGTGGTCTGTCTGGACCTGACCAGCGGCGAGGTGCGGTGGGACAATCTGGTTCACGAGGCAGAGCCAGCGACCTCGATTCACCTCAAGAACAGCTTCGCCTCCGAATCGCCCGTGACCGACGGCGAGCGGGTTTATGCGTACTTCGGCAATCTGGGCGTCTACTGCTTTGATTTGGACGGCGAGTTAATCTGGCAGCATTCGATCGAACCGCATGCGACCCGCTACGGCTGGGGAACGGCCGCTTCGCCGATCTTGCACGAGGATCGTCTCTATCTGGTCAATGATAACGACGAAGACTCGTACCTTCTGGCGCTGGACAAGAAAACGGGCGAAGAGATCTGGCGTGTGAGCCGCGACGAGAAGAGCAATTGGTCGACGCCGTTTGTTTGGCAGAACGAACAGCGGACCGAGTTAGTCACGCTCGGCAGTGGGTTGGTTCGCTCGTACGACCTTGACGGAAACCTGCTCTGGACGCTCCGCGGAATGTCCAGCATCACGATCGCGACTCCCTACGAGCACGGGGGTCTGCTCTATATCAGCTCGGGATACGTCGGCGATCAATTGAGGCCGGTCTATGCGATCCGTCCGGGCGCCGAGGGCGACATTTCGTTGGCAGATGAGCAGACGACAAATGAGTGGATTGCCTGGAGCGATCGACAGGCGGGGCCCTACAATCCGTCGACACTCGTCTATCAGGACCGACTTTACGTGCTCTACGATCGCGGCTTTCTGGCGGCGTACCGGGCGGACACCGGCGCAGAGATTTATGGCCGCCAGCGGTTGCCCGAGGGCCGCGCCGTGACGTCCTCGCCCTGGGCTTACGACGACAAAGTGTTTTGCCTGAACGAGGATGGCGTGACCTTCGTGGTCCAGGCCGGCGACCAGTTTGAGCTGCTCCATACGAACACGTTGGCCGAGGACGACATGTGCATGGCAACGCCCGCCATGGCAGGTGACCGGCTCGTGATTCGCACCGCGGCACGAGTCTACTGCATTCGGCAGAATGACGAAGCGACGTCACCGATTTTCGAATCGCGACAACCTCGCCAGGAACTGGAGCGGTATGCCGGCGAGGGACCGGCGTGGCATCCGCGACGCGGTTTGTTCTTCAGCGGCTCCGACCGTATTTCGTGCTTGAGCCCGACCGGCGAACTGGCGGTGTATCGCGAAGCAGCCGGTTCAAACGGGTTGTTGTTTGACGCCGAAGAACGTCTGCTGACCTGCGAGCCTGCCCAGCGGCGAGTGACGCGGACCAACCTCCAGACGGGTCAGTTGGAGGTGCTGGCGGATCGCTACGACGGAATGGCGTTCAACTCACCCAATGACATCACGCTCGATTCGCAGGGCCGGATCTACTTTTCGGACCCCAAGTACGGACCGCGAGAAGGCCTGGAAATGCTGGACAGCGAGGGGCGTGCCGTTGAAGGCGTGTACCGGATCGACCCGGACGGCTCGATCACGCGAGTGATCACCCATGAAGTCGACCGCCCCAACGGTTTGATTGTTTCCGCAGACGATCGCTCCCTTTTTGTCGCGGATAACAACAACAATACCGCGGGAGGAGCCCGTAAGCTGTGGCGGTTTGGCTTGCACGCGGACGGGACGGTCGATTTTGCGAGCGGCGTATGCCTGCATGATTGGGGGTCGGGGCGAGGTCCCGACGGGATGGCGCTGGACCAGCAAGGGCGACTCTACGTGGCGGGCGGCCGCACTCAGCCACAACCTCCCTACGAAACCGCGGCGCCGTGGTTGGGCGGCGTCTATGTTTTCAGCCCGAGCGGTACGCAGTTGGACTTCATCCCGATTCCGGTTGACGAGGTGACGAACTGCGCTTTCGGCGGCGATGACCTCCGGACGCTGTATGTAACGGCCGGCGGAACCTTGTGGTCCCTGCGAACCACCGCGCCGGGGTTTTCGCCCGCGCTGCTCAAAGCGCATCGCCCCCAATAGTCTTCGGCACGAGGGTTCCCTCTGAGCACGCACCGGCGCAGACGATGATTCCGATCGATCCCGTCGACGAACGAGTTGGTTGAGGCGATCCGAGGGTCGATTGTTCCCAGCAGCTGGGACCAGGTCGGCGGTGAGGGCTCGCTCGTCGCCGGCTCGTCGTTCATCATGGTGACCCAAACCTGGGAGGTCCACGAGAGGATCAATGGGCTGTTTGAGCAGTTGTACCGGCTTCACGGGGAACCGAACTCGCCTTAAGCCTCGGTCGATACCGCGTGCTGGCGGAGGCGGGGGGCGGAGTTATACTTAGCTGCAGGTATGACTTCCGGCAGCTGGATCGGCGGGCGCGCTTCAAACAGGATCGCGTCCGCTGGGCGAGTGCTAGAGGCTGACTGGACGCAGGCGAATTTCCCGCTCTCTGGAACCCGTTCATTGTCCGTGCGAATGACGCTCACTCATGACTCGCCGCCGCCGCGTGCGCACGGTCATCGCACGTCGCTGATCCTGATCGCTCTGGTGCTGGGCATTGTCGCTGGATTTGTGTTTGGCGAGTATTGCGTTTCGCTGCAGGTGATTGGCGACGCCTTTGTCGGGCTGCTGCAGATGACGGTCCTGCCCTACATCGTGGTCTCGCTGATCGCAAGTTTCGGCAAGCTGAGCCTGCTCCAAAGTCGCCGTCTGATTTCCATTGGTGGTGCCGTCCTGCTCACGCTGTGGGCCATTGGCCTGGCGGCCGTTTATGTCGTGCCGCACAGCTTCCCCGTCTGGAAGGCAGGTTCCTTCTTCAGCACGGCGGCCATCGAGCCGGCTGTGAAGCCCGACTGGGTCCCGTTATTTATCCCAGGCAACGTCTTCGGCGCTCTGGCGGAGAACCAGATTCCGGCGGTCGTCGTGTTCTGCATTGCCGTTGGGCTGGCGTTGGGTGCGATTCCGCAAAAGGACGCGTTGGTCGACCAACTGGAGCGTGCTTGGCAAGTCGCTGATTCATGTGAGTAGCTTCGTTGCCCGGATGACCCCGCTGGGAATTTTTGCGATTGCCGCGAGCACATCAGGGACTTTCTCGCTCGACGAATTGGAACGCCTACAGGCATATTTGGTGATCTATGGTGTTTCGTCCATGTTTGTCATGTTCGTTGTCCTACCCTGCTTGATCGCCACTTGCACGCCGTTTCGCTATCGCGACATTTGGGCCGTGTCCCGCGACGCCGTTGTGACGGCGCTTGTGACCGGCAAGTTGATCGTCGTGTTGCCGATGCTGATCGAAGAAACGGAGCGACTATTCGGACGCACCGGGCATGATGAACCATCCAATGGCGATCCGACCGTGGAAGTGCTGTACCCTTTAGCCTATCCATTTCCGCATCTCGGCAAGCTGATGGCGATGCTATTCATTCCCTTCGCCGCCTGGTTCTTGGGGCACGCCATGCGGGACCAAGAGTATCCTCGCTTTCTGATTGCAGGCCTGGTCAGCTACTTCGGTGGGCCTCTGATCGCGACTCCCTTCCTGCTGGACCTGATGCATTTGCCCCACGACATGTTTTCCCTGTTCCTCATTTCCGGCGTCGTCTGCGGCCGGCTGGGCGACGCCCTGGGCGTCATGCATCTCGTGGCATTTACCCTGCTGACGTCATGCGCGTACCGCGGCACGTTGAGGCTGCCTCGATTCGCGCTCTGGCGCTACTTTGTCATCATGGGCCTGATAAGCGTTGCGATGGTGGCTGGCTTGCGCACCGGTCTCGGTCGGACAATCAAGTCGCTGGAAGCCAAAGAGGACGTCCTCCATAGAATGCATTTGCTTTCCGAAAAAGTCGAGGCGGAAGTGATGACGGTCATGGGGCCTAACCCCGATCCGCTGCGGCCGGGAGAGACCTTGCTGGACCGAATTCGGAGGCGGGGAGTTATTCGAATCGGATACAACGAAGACAAGCTGCCCTTCGCGTATTTCAATATCAATGGGGATCTCGTCGGCTTCGATATCAATATGGCGCATCTGCTTGCGCGAGACCTCGACGCCAGGATCGAGTTCGTGCGATTTGACCGCGCTCGGGTCGCCCAACAGTTGAATGCCGATCACTTTGACGTCGTGATGTCGGGGTTGGCTGGCACGTTGGAACGCGCCGAGGCAATGCTCCACACCAAGTCGTATATGGACGTGACGCTGTCGCTGACCGTGCCCGACTACCGTGCCCAAGAGTTTGCGACACTCGCAGACGTTCGCAAGCTGGGGAAAATTCAGATCGGCTTTGTGGAAATCAGCGGTGCGTTCGCAGGTGAATTGCTGGCATTCTTTCCTGAGATTACGCTGGTCAAGCTGTCGTCCAATCGAGAATACTTCGAAGGCGCCTGGCGAAAGCTGGATGGCCTGCTGATCAGCGCCGAGAGCGGCTCCGCCTTCAGCCTGGAGTATCCTGATTTCGAAGTCGTCGTTCCGGAGGGAGCTCGAGTCTCCATTCCGCTGTTCTATGCCGTTGGTCGCGAGATGTCACGACGCGGGACTTTCTGGAACACTGGCTCGAGTTGCGGAAGCGAGATGGCACGATCCGGAACATGTACGACTACTGGATTCTGGGAAAGCTCCAACCCGACCCCACACCGCGGTGGAGCCTGATTCGGTATCTCGGCTGGGTCGATTGAAGACGAGCCGGTGCCCCCTCATCCGGCCTTCGGCCACCTTCTCCCGCGTTGGGGAGAAGGGACATGCGGTTGTCACCTCTCCCGTGTCCGGGAGAGGTCGCCGCGGAGCGGCGGGTGAGGGTTTCCCCGGGTCGTGCCCCCTCATCCGGCCTTCGGCCACCTTCTCCCGCGTTGGGGAGAAGGGACATGCGGTTGCCACCTTCTCCCGCGTTGGGGAGAAGGGACATGCGGTTGCCACCTTCTCCCGCGTTGGGGAGAAGGGACATGCGGTTGTCACCTCTCCCGTGTCCGGGAGAGGTCGCCGCGGAGCGGCGGGTGAGGGTTTCCCCGGGTCGTGCCCCCTCATCCGGCCTTCGGCCACCTTCTCCCGCGTTGGGGAGAAGGGACATGCGGTTGTCACCTCTCCCGTGTCCGGGAGAGGTCGCCGCGGAGCGGCGGGTGAGGGTCGGCGGCGGGGGAAGGCGAGTGGAGGGACTGCGTAGAGTTTCGCGGTCGTGCCGGGCGGTTTGGCAATCTGGGCGACTTCGAATTCGCCGATTGCGGGGCTGCGGGGCTCTGGCAAGTTCCTGCCGAAGTTAAGGGTCGACAGTTAAGATTCAATGAATGTGGATCCCCTCCGTAGGACCCGCCGACGTGAAGTTATCGTTAGGACTATCTGAACCGCACCCCGCTGTAGCCATGGATGGCTCGCGTGGTAACGACAACGCAAAGACGCACGGAGGCGCAAATGAAGGCCCTCAAGAAGATGTTGGCCACTTTCCTATTAGTGCTGCTTGGTCCTGCGAACGCGTTTGTCCGGGCTGAGCAGCCGGCCGTCGAGGGAATGGATGAACTCTTTCGCCGCATCGAGCAGACCGAGGAGCGGCTGGTTGAACTGGAGGCTCGGCGCTTGCCGACGACGGAGTCGGGGCGAATGCTGACCGCTTCGTGGCAAAAAGACGACGTCGACGATTCGCTGCTTGATCGCGTCGAGGCGCTCGAGAAGGAACTTGAGAAGTCCAAGGAGAAAGAGTCCAAGGCGAAATCGGATGCGGCCAAGAAACCGAGCCAGAAATGGTCAGGCCGAATTCACGCCGACTACTGGGCCTTTCCCAACGACGACGACGGAGCGAACTTCTTAGAACGAGGCGACCCCGATCTGGCCATCCAGGATCGAGTCCTTTTCCGGCGCGCTCGATTTGGCGTCGCCGGGACGATGTTCGAAACGATGCTCTATAAGATCGAAATGGAGTTCGCCAATCCCAACGATCCGGCATTCAAAGACGTCTACTTGGGATGGCAGGAAATGCCGTTCTTTCGCACTCTGCTGCTGGGCAACCAAAAACGCCCCTATGGCTTGGACCATCTCAACAGCAGCCGCTACAACGTTTTCCTGGAGCGGCCGTTTGTCATCGAGGCCATCAATCAGGACGCTCGTCGCTTCGGCTTGTGCTCTTACGGCGTCTCCGAAGACGAGGCCTACAACTGGCGTTTTGCGCCTTCCTGTCCACCGACATGCAGGGCACAGGAAGTTATCTGGCGGTCGACAACCCAGGTCTGCATCACTATCAGGGCGAGTTCGCCGGACGGTTTGCCAACACGATCTGGTACGACGACACGTCGGATGGCCGGGGGTACGCTCACTGGGCCATTTCCGGCACGGTCGCCCTACCGGACGGCACTGCCGGCCCCGCCAACACGGCTCGCTTTCGCACGCGTCCCGAGGCTCGCACGACAGCTCGCTGGATCGATACGGGCGGGATTGCGGGAGCCGATGTCTACGAAATGCTGGGCTTCGAGGGCGTGGTCAACGTCGGCGCGTTCCAGTGCGTCGGCGAATACCAGTATTTGTGGCTGCAGAGAAATGACGGAGGTTCTGAGCTGCAATTCTACGGCGGTTATATGTACCTCTCGTACTTCCTGACCGGCGAACACCTCCCCTGGGAAAGGGAGAGTGGAACCTTGGGACGCGTCGAGCCGTTCGAAAACTTCTTCCTGGTCGATCGCTGCCGCGGCGGTACCGGTCGAGGTATGGGAGCCTGGCAAGTCGCCGCGCGGTACTCCTACGCCGACTTCACGGACGACGATATCTTCGGCGGAGTCGGGTCGAGTTTCAGCTTCGCAGTCAATTGGCATTGGACGCCGTATAGTCGCGTGCAATTCAATTACCTGATTGGCGATATTGATGACCGCGGCGATGTGACGGCGGCAAATTACAACATTTTGGTGCACCGCTTCATGGTCGACTTTTAAGAACCCGCCAACGAACATTCTGTTTCCAAGAGGATAAGCGTCATGTCACGATCTCGATTGCTGCTGCTGATCTGGGCGATCCACGTCACTACCTTGCCAGCTCCGGCTCCTGCGGCGGAATGCGGCGGAGCTGCCGGCTGCCACTGCCACGTGCAGTGTCCCCAGTGCCAGGCCTATTGCAAAGTGTCCGTCGAAAAGGAAAAGGTGAAGCATTACTGTTGGGAGGTCGAGTGCGAAACGATCTGTATTCCTCGAGTGCATTTCCCTTGGGAGTGTGCCTGTCCTCCCAAATGCGCGCGCGTGAAAACGGTGCGAGTCCTGAAGAAGGAGGAATACGAATGTGAGGAATGCAAGTACAAATGGACACCCGTCACTACGGGCTGCGGTTGTGGTCAGGGTGGGACTCACACGACGGGATGCGCCGCGACACGAGGTTCCTCCGCGGCCTGCGACCTGCCGCTGACGAGCCCAGAGGCGGCACCTCCCGTGCCGAGCCAAGCTCCGTCCGAGGAAGTGGCCCCCGAACCGCAGCCGTTGACCGGACGGCGACCCACTTGGTTCGACTCGGCCGCCAAACAACTCGGCCACAAAGTCAACGGAGTGCTACCCGTCCGATTTCAATCGGCGGCCAGCGAGTGATCCTTCGCTCTGCACGGGCTCCACGGCGTCTCGATCGTGGGACGCCGCCGGAGCGAACCGGCCGCACGGTGCTTAGTGGGTCGCCGTGCGGCGTCGCGGGTGAAACACCAAAGAAAAGGCCACAAGTGCCAGCCAACCGGTCGCAGGTTCCGGGACGGCACGCGCCGCGGGGGGAGGCCCAAGTTCGTAGCCGCCGTCCTGAAAAGCGCGCACGAAATCCGAACTGCTGAACACGGCGTCGCCATCCCAGTCCCCTTCCGCCCAGCCGGCTTCCTCGGCGAGTTCGAACTTGCCCGACTGGAAGACTTCGACAAAGTCGGTGCTGTTGAACTCGCTGTCCAGGTTGGCGTCGCCAAACCATGTCTTGCGTAGTTCGGTAACCCAATAGTCCCGGTCGTCGTCATTGACCAGTTCGTCTCCCGTCAGGTCATAGATCGGTTCGAACGTTTCGCCGCGAACCTGAGCCGACAAGAGATCGATGTCGGCTGCATCCAGCACGCCGTCCCCGTTGAAATCTCCGGGCTCGGCGTTCGTAAGCGCCAAGAGTGACAGGATTTCGTCATCGTTCAGGGCCCCCGCCCAGATGCTGAATTCATCGACTGCGCCGTCAATCTGCTGATCCCAGTTAGATGGTCCGCCCACGCTCACGATCGGATCGATTTCGCCGCGGCCAATCATTTCGTCCAGAATGAATTCGCCTTGTTTGTCGACATCGGTTTCGATCACCATCTGGGCATCTTCGTACATTCGCAGGTTCTCGCCGTCGAAGGTAATCGTGTACATGTGCCAGCGACCGTCCGTGTCGTAGTCCTCGCCGGCGTACACATCGATGTTCGAGCCCCAGAAGTAAAACGCGTTGTCTTCGTTACTGCCGCCAGGACCGAAGGACAGAAAGGAACGCACTCGGCCGTTGTCCAGCCGCCCACCGAAGCAAGACCAACCTGAACGAAGGAACAGGACATACA
>CAWGYT010000014.1:0-123609 GCA_963826795.1 uncultured Planctomycetales bacterium
GTTTGTTCGTTTGTTCCCCGAATATTGACACGAAAGTACGGGCAGATAGAATGCCAGCCGGCGGAACTGTCGGCAGTGCCGGATCAAATAAGACTCGTGGCCGCCGGCAGGTTCTGTCCTCTTCGTAAGCCGGTGGTGCTCTTCCACTCGAGAGCACTGTTGTCCTTTGAGACTTCGCGGAAACCGACCGATGAATGACGAGGTGAAGTATCACCGAAGCCTGTCGCGTAATCCGCGTTCCCCGGCGGTCAAAGTGCATATGCTCTACCACGGTTCGGACGGTAGTCCGCACATTCAGAAGGAACAGGGTCACTGGTATTGGAAGGCCGATCAGCGGTTCGTCGACTATGCGACCCTCTGGGAGAAAAGGGAGCGGCGGTTCTTCCCCCATCCCGTCGTGGACAGTTTTGGAACGATCATCGGATATTGGGGCTGGGTGAACGCCTCGACAATCGCTGTGCCCGTCAACGCTCCCACGACCCTAAAATGGACGGCCTATGAGGACCGCGAGGAACGCGAGTATCAGACGGACTTGCGGCTCGACGACATCGTTAACAACTTCCACATCGACCGGACCGGCGGCGGCCATAAGCTTGGTGGACCCTATCCCGTATTCGTGAGCATCACCGCTCCGAGAACGCCGGAAGGGTCGCGCTGGGCCGGGAATGCCCCCGAGAAATACAACATCATCGTGGATATCGAGGGGCGTGTGGTGGCGGCTACCGACTACGATATCGGAGGAACGAGGTCGCCCTCCAGCGCGTCAAATCCTGCTGCAGACGACCGAGAAAGTCGTTTTTAATAGGTACGTCCGAAATCCTTTCCTCAAGTCCCTCGTAAATGGACTGTGGTGACGGACGAGTGCGGGACGAAGAAGGCGGAATCGCGGCAAACGGTCCAAGGGAAGCCGACTTCAGGGCGAGCTATTTTTTTCAATAACTACCTCGTATCGGCACGTTCGGCCTCACAAGTGGCGCCGGCCGCACCAGCACAACCATCGAGACAAACCGAAGGTCGGAATTTGAGCTTCACAAGCCCACGAGATCTGGCATGTCGACAGGACGCCGGTCCGATTCTCGAATTCGTCGATCGAATCTTCGTGGCGCGTGCTCAACACCCGTGGCTGTACCTGGAGGACTATCGCGCCGAACGGCGAGACATATCATCCAATCATCCTCTTGGTTGCTAGCGGGCCACTCAACTTGGCCGCGATTCAATCACTGACGGTCCCTTAAGTCCACGTTTTCAGCGAACAAAACCATCGTCCGACCCCCTACGGGAATTGGTGACGGTTTACGTAAGGCGTGATCGCCTTCATCAGCTGGAACTGTGTCGAATCTGACGGAGTGTGAAGCGTCCACGATACCGAACCAACCGAGGTTGTTTCTGTCGGGATTGCCATTTACGGCGTCAATTGATCTTTGGGCGGCCACAAGAATGGTTGATAATCGCTGTCCGTTCTTGCGAGGCCGTGCCACCAATCTACAGGTCGTGGCCCCGTACACCAGTAAGACCGGTAGATTTCATGGACCTGAAAGTTTTCAAGGATATCCGGCGGGCCACCTACTCCTATTTGCATGAGCGTGTCGGCATAGTGTCCCAATCGACATGCATGGCCGATCTCGTGTAGCAGCACACCCGTGAAGGCGGGTTGTCTCGGATCGATCAGAATCCAGGGAAGCCAGCGTGGATACGTATAAATCGTGTGTCCGATTTCAGTCGAACGCAAGGGCGTGAACACCACGATCAACCGGTTTTCGGGCGGTGGGCCATGATAACCCGTCCTGATCAGGTCGCGGATCTGTTCCAGTTGATTCAGGTACCCAGAGGAGTTGACGAATATGGAATCGTAGAAGTCGAGTCCATATATGTTGGTGCCCCAATCCAAATCAAGCGTGTATTTTCGCAAGACTTGAATCGCTAAATTAATTTCATTGAATGTGTGAAGGTACTGCATCATATTTGAGAGAATTTGCTTCGACCAATATGCTCTAATGCGGACGGCATTGCCGCCATACGCTGGCTGTGGGGCGTCCAGAAATGATGTCATGTTCGAGCTTCCTCAGAAATTAGACCTGCGTTGCGATATTGGCGAACAACGTTGTGCCGGATCGGCAGCGTGTCTGGCGTTGCGAAATGATTTGCAGTGGTAGACCCTCAGAAGTGTTGCTGGCCGCACTTCATCTGATGGATCTCATCGCTGTTCTGCGGCAGATTTTACGATCTGCGCCGAATTTGCATGTAGGGCCGCGGCACGGTGACGTAATGGGTGGCCCGCTCATTTCCATTTCAATCTTCATTCCTCGGAGCATAGGTCGGTTCCCAGTCTGCGTACGGGTTTCCTAACGTGCTCCGCGGCCGAGTGCGGGCCGCTTTCCATTCCGACGGCGCTGATGTGTCCTCGCGGTCTGCTTGCCGTTGGCAAGTTGTTAGTCCGGTCAGAGGGACACCGCCAATCGGCAAGTTGTCTCTCGCTCGATAGCACAGCGGCCGTTCTGCATGGCGATCTCGGCTCACAAGTACGTTTACGAGCCCAGCTACATTACGTACGCTGTCGCAGGGTATGCGCGTATTCTTTCAGTGCCATTGGAGCGACCATGCTGTTGAGCGACAATTCTCCGTTCTTGTCCAATGACAGTTCTGATGAGAATTTTCCAAGGGAAAACCACTCATGTGACGTGAGCAGTCGCGTCGCCGGTCCTGCACTGGCCGATCCACTTGTTCGGCCATCGAGAAGGAGCGCTGTATGCGACGACCTATAACAGAGCAAGAACACTTCCAGATTAGGGAAATTGTCGCCGAATACTTCCCCGCGGATCTTCAGCTTGGTCGGTGTGCCAAAATCGAATTCAGCGTCCACGAATGTGTTGATGTCCGGCGAGGGCTTTATCAACGGATTATTGCCAGCGGTGCTCGCGCGAAAGCCGAATTGATCTGGCCCTTGCAATGTAGTGCGTACCACCGTCTTGCTTACTTTTGACGTGCCGACGACTACACTTCCAATGGTCGGATGAAAATGCGTGCGATCCGCGTTCGCGAAAGTATGGCCGATCCCAAAGCGATTGAACATCACGACGCCGTACGTTCGCGACGTCACATTCAATGAGGTCGATACGCTTCGGTTGTCACCCGAGAAGGTGCCAAATCCGAGTGAGTAAGGGTTGGCTCGGCCGAATCGAGCAAAAGGCGCGTACCTCCGAAAGTAAAGGCCGAATACGGGGAATCCGGGATCAAACATTGTCATGTCGTGGCCCTTCCTTGCTGGATTAGCCGAACCGCACGGCATGCCAGTTAGCATTTCTTGAACGATCACCTACAATCCAGAAATTGCAGGTATGCCAATGTCCCAGAACGACATGGCAGTCATCAGAGCAACAAACTCCCACGAATACGAGCGTGCTTGATCCTTACGTTCAACGGGGAAGTTCCCTTGCCGAACAAAGAATATGGCCGCGGAACATTGCGAGATTTCCTCGGGAGTGGAATGTATCCGCAGAGGTCGCTTCTGTCAAGCAATCGCTGCAAGCGAGTCGGAGCGTAACCGGTGAGAGCGGGAATGAGAACGCAGTCGAATACTATTGGGACACAGCTCAGTTGCCAGCGCTATGCGGGACGAGCACTTGCCCGTCCTTCAAAGGGCATCGGCATAGGCGGCGCACTCGGGACAGGCGTTGCCGGCTGCCCCCCGCACAGATCCGTACATGAAGGATTCCCTCATACGGCTCTTGCTGCAAGTCGAGCGCGAAATCGGTAGCCGAAGCTGGCATCATCGAACACCGCCTCGAAAATAGGTTCCAGCCGATTCTGTCGTGCAGACTCGACCTTGGCTCACCTTTGGCCGACCGGTTCATGGTCGGGATCGCTCCCTTGATCACGGCCCGGTACTTCTCCTCAAACGCTTCGGATTTCACCTCTCGGCCGCCGCGTCAACGAACCGTGAGAGTTTGCTGGGACTCCACCGTTGATCGCTGCCCTTTGTCGCTTTCCGCGTTCCAACGGGTCGAATCGCAGGAGTCCCACACGAGGCGGTTGCTCATGCCCTGCACCAGCCGGCAAGAGCTGCACGTCAGCACCCTCGCCGCAGCCAGCGTGTGATCAAAGAAGACCACCGAGATCCCGCAGACACCATAAAACGGACCCCGCGCCTTTGGACCTCTGTCCGCTGAGGATTCAGGAAGACGATCCGCAGCAACTCGGCGCGGTGCGTGCGCGTCTTCCTTGGCGAGCCTCGGACAAGGGGCTGCTGGCGATCAGCCTGGAAAAGTCTCTGGAACTGCTCGACTGGACGGGTCGGCAGATTGGCTCGCCGAGCCAGGGCTCGATTCCCGCGTCGCTGAGCACCGATCCTCGAGCGGCTGGGGATCCGGGCGGAGTACCGGATGGAAAGTGTCCGCCGGTTCGGCCCTATCGTCGGTTCACCCACTCGGCAGTCGAGAATTCCGTCGTGAACCGTTAAAATGATTCGGAAGGGAACCAGGATCGTGAAACGGTCCGGCGTTATTGCTCTTGAGGGCGATTCTTCGACGCCGTATTTATCTAGCCCGTCGCGTGAGAGAACGCCGTTCAATGGAGATAAGCAATGTTCGCACGAGATTCGATCAAGCGTCGCAGTCAGACTCGTCGGTTATTCGGTGAGGGACTCGAAGCGAGGCGTTTGCTTGCAGGGGACGGATCCTTGCAGCTGGCGCAATTCGAGTCGGCTGCGGAATTGGAGAGTTTTCTTCTCGAAGATGCCCTCGCCCGTTGGGAGGGATTGTTTGGACAGCCAAGTTGGGGGTGGTGGGGTGGTCCCATCCTGGCGCCAGGATGTCCCGAGTGTGAGGTCGCGTTCGGCGACGCACCGGGGGTTCCAAATTCGCAAGACCACTCGGATACGAACACGCAAGAAGTCGGCGTGGACGAACACGATATCGTCGAAACCGATGGCGACTACTTGTATGTCCTGGCCGGGCAGGAACTGGTGATCGCGGACGCGTGGCAGCCGAGTGAAATGGGCGTGGTCTCGCGCGTCGAGCTTGACGGTCAACCGGTTGGCGAATACTTGCGGAACGATCGTCTGACCGTCATTTCTACTTCCTTCGACGGTTACATCGAACCGTGGCAGGGCGGTGTCGCCGACCTGTGGATGCCGGATTATCAAGGGATGTCGCCGAAAGTCATTGTCACGGTGCTGGACGTGGCCGACCGCGCCGCCCCCAAGATCGTTCAAAAGACAGAACTCGATGGCTCGTTTGTCGACTCGAGGGCCGTCAACGACTCGGCCTATGTGATCACGAGCGATTCGTTTGGCCTTTCCGAACCGCAACTCCATTGCGACGACATTCAAGACGCCGTCCCAGGACCTGCTCGACCGACCGACGATCTACTTTTCGTTCCGCCGTTTGCTTCGCAGTGTGTCTACGAAACACGCGAAGAGTACCTCCAGCGCGTCGCGGGCAACGTCCTCGAGCTGGGGCTGCCGAATTACGCGAGCTTCGGCGCCAATGATCGGGTTGGAGAAACAGGTTTCATCAGCGAGCCGACTGAGATCTACAAGCCGCTGAGCAAGGAATATTGGAATCTGATCAGCGTCTCGGTCTTCGACATGGCGGGGGACGAACCTGGCGCAGCCTCTTCCACGAGCGTACCCACAACGTATTCGACAACCGTATACGGCTCGACCGACAGCCTGTATCTGACCAATCCGGATTGGGGTTCGGGTTGGGGTGGACAAGAGGCCACGTCAATCCTGAAGTTCGATATGATCGTGGAGGATGCGCGTGTCGATTTGACGGCCGTGGGCCAAGTCCCTGGCCGAGTGCTCAATTCGTTCTCGATGGACGAATACGATTCAGCAGACGGCAACGAGTACCTTAGGATCGCCACGTCGAACGGATGGGGAGCGGATACGGAGAATCGAGTCTTTGTTTTGCAGCAGACAGGAGAAGATCTCCAGACGGTGGGGCAGACCGAGCGTCTGGCTCCAGGCGAACAGATCTACTCAGTCCGCTACGTCGGCGATATCGCGTATGTGGTCACGTTCCGTCAGGTCGATCCGCTGTTTGCGATCGATATGAGTGTGCCGACGGACCCGCAAGTGAAAGGCGATCTGCACATCCCCGGTTTTTCGAATTACTTGCAGCCCCTGCGAGACGACTTTTTGATCGGACTCGGTCGCAACGCCGACCCCAATACAGGTCGTGTTCAGGAATTGCAGGTTTCGCTGTTCAACGTTGCGGATCTATCGGCTCCTCAATTGGCCGATCGCTTTTCGTTTGATGTTCCGGGTTGGGCGTGGTCCGAGGCGTTCAGCGATCATCACGCGATTTCGTACTTTCCCGAGTACCAAGTGTTGACCATTCCGATCTCCAATGACGGGTGGGTGTGGATCGACCGCAACTCGGACGGGATCAGTGACATCCAGTCGTATCGACCGCGTACGGACCTGTACGTATTTAATATTGAGATGCCGTCCGCGTTAACTCCGGACACAAAGCCGTCGATTCAGTTCCTGGGAACGATCCAGGACGATGCGGCGATTCGTCGCAGCGTCCGCATCGAGCAGTTCTTGTATTCGATTTCAGACAACTCGGTCAGCGTGCATGAGATCCTGAATCCGAAGGTACAGATCGCCGAATTGCATTTCGGACAGGAGGACGTGGGCGTACCGATCTTCACGGCCGACCGAGACAGCGATTTCGTACAGGTGGCCATCGCGTCCCCCGAAAGCACACCGCCTCAGGTGGTCGACATCAAGGTCGGCAGCAGTGATTGGGACGGTGAATTCCTGAATTATCTTGATGCACAACGAGCCGGGGTTGATGAGGCCGAGTTGCTGTCGGTCGTGCCGTTCGCCGGCGTCGATCAGATCAAAGTCCAATTCAACGAAGACGTCTATGTCGGCTTTGACGACGTGAGGGTCATCGGGAAGGACAAGTCACCGTATCCGATTCGCGAGTTCACTTACGATGGCGATACGGCGACTGCCGTCTGGACGTTGGCGGAGCCGATCGATGCCGACGCGGTCACCGTTCAGTTGAGCTCGATCGTGGACCTTGCCGGCAACTCACTGGATGGAGACGCCAATGGCCGAGCCGGCGGACGTTTTCAGGCGACCTACACGGTACTGCCCGGAGACACCGACGGCGACGGACGCGTTGATCTGGCCGATCTGGCGAACGTGCAAGCCCATGCAGCGCAGGGACTGGACGATCCGGCCTACTCATTGGCTCAGGATGTCAACGGCGATCGCCAGATTGACAGCGGAGACTTGATCGTCATTATGTCGAACCTCGGGTCGCAAGTACCCGAATTCGTCGCGCCGCTTGCCGGCGATGCCAATCGCGACGGAGTCTTCGATTCAACCGACCTCATTCAGGTGATGCAAGCCGGCACGTATCGAACCGGCGAGTATGCCACGTGGGAGGGCGGTGACTGGAATCGTGACGGTGTGTTCGACGAAGCGGATTTGGTGCACGCCTTTCAAGCGGGGAGCTACCGTAGCGAGCCGGCCGCATCGGTACGTGCCATCGATTGGGTTCTGGGCCTCGCAGCGTCCGAGGCGGAAACGGAACGGAAGATGACTAGTGGGGCCAAGTAACTCAACCGACCCGCACGGGATGGCGCGAGGGCAAGATCGTACGCCAACGCGGAAAAAAACGAAAAAACGGGGACATTGCTGAAGGGCCCGACGTGGCAGCGGCCGACAACCAGCGCACCGCGTTCGCAACCAGAGTCCTTGTGCTGCAAAACAACACCGCAACTGTCAGCTGTGCTCGCGCTGTTGGCATCTCGCCTGAAACTCTGAAACCTGTAACGGCAGTAGCTCTCGCACGTTTGCTGAACCGTGATTTTTCCGCATGTCCAAGCGGAGAAAAAAATCAGTGTTGAATCGCGGATCGATCCGGGTGTCGCCTATCGAAGGGGCGAACCTTAGAACGAACTATGACAGGCATCCTCGAAAGTCCGTGGACGTAACGGGGTACTAGATGCGTCGTCAAACTGTGGTTTAAGGAGACGCGACTTGGCTAATCACAAAATAGCGGTGCGCGCTGACTGAAAGCCCTGGATGATCTGTTTACTGAGTCTGCTGCCTAACCTTATTCTTCTTTTCCTTTTGCAGTTTTCGTTTTTCCTTTGGATTGAGCTGGGCTTTCTTCCGTTGTTCCCTTTTGCCTTTGTCTTTACTTCCCTTGTCACCCATATCTGTTACTCCTGGATCGAAAACGAAGGTCTTTCTTAACTCATTCAGGCTCGAACACACCGTGCTCGCGAGGCTCGACTCGCAACCAGCCATAGTATCGGGCGGCTCCGCTACGATCAACCCGCGCGGGCCAAACGGAGCTTCGAGATGGCGACTCGCAGGATGCAGATTGTCTACGGACTGCAATCGTGAACCCGCCGATGATCGCTCCGTTATTGCCGTTCAGATACCGAAAAGGGGCGTTTCCTTACGCAATTCAGAAATCAAAGAACGATCCCACGGCTTCTTGGAACGCTCGCCACGACTTCATGCGCCCGCGTATTGCCGACAGATCGCAATTCCCATTAAGCCAGCCATGAGCATGAAAATGGATTGGGGCTCCGGCACAACTATCGGATGCGGCCCCATCTCATAGCCGCCATCTTTGAAGGCCGTGACTAGATCCACGGTACCGAATAGACCATCGCCGTCCCAGTCACCTTCGGACCAGCTGGCCACAACATGCTGTTCGTACTTGCCCGATTGAAACACACCAACGAGATCATTGCTGTTGAACCTGCCGTCGAGGTTGGCGTCGCCGAACGAGGTCTGCTTTGGAGTTCCAGACGGTCTATTTTCCGCTTCGCCTGCTTCGGGTCCGGGGGCCTTTTGACGTCAAGTGCATCTGCAGCATGCGCCTCGGTTTCTTACGTGTCGGGGCGAAAGGGTGCCCGGCAAGCGAGGATCCAAGTTGCACGGTGGGTTGCGGCGTCGGAATCGCGATGGGGATACTGCCGGGTGTTCCAGGAGGTTGTTTGCTTGCCAGGAGGGGTCCCATGCCGAGCTCTTCGCGCCGCACCGTGGTCGAGAAGGGAGAAGTGGGGGTCTATCATTGCTGGAATCGCTGCGTGCAGCGGGCCTGGCTCTGCGGTCAGGATCCGGTGACGGGGATCGACTACGAGTATCGCCGCGAGGTGATCGAGGAGGTCGAGCGGCAGCTGGCCGGGTTGTTCGCGATCGACATTGGCTTTCACGCCGAACAGGCGAACCATCTCCATCTGATCCTGCGCACGCGTCCGGATCTGGCGGCGACCTATCTCGATGACGAGGTGCGGCGGCGCTGGTGGATTCTGGTTCGACTGAAGCGGACGGGAAACGGACGAATCGAGGAACCCACCGACGAGGACCTCGAGCGGGAACGCCGCCGGTGGCCGGACGTCGACGTCCTGCGGCAGCGTCTGGCCGATGTCTCGTGGTTCATGGGAACGCTGTGCGAGCATCTCGCGCGGCGTTTCAACCGCGAGTCGGGCACCAGCGGGACGTTCTGGGAGCATCGCTTCGGGTGCCGAAGCCTCGAAGATGAGGCGGCGATTCTGCTGTGCGGGATCTATGTGGATCTGAATCCCATCCGGGCCGGAGAAGCCACGGTCCCGGAAGAGGCGCGTCACACGTCCGCCTACAACCGGATCCAGGGCATGCCGCAGCGCGCCTCCCGGCCGGTGGCGGAAGGCACCGCCGGTCCGGACGACTGGCTCTGTCCGCTCACGATTCCGGAAGACGACCCCCGTCAACTCGGCGCCGTGCGTGCCCAACTTCCCTGGCGCGCGTCCGACAAAGGACTCTTGCCGATCCGCCTGGAAACGTATCTGGAACTGCTCGACTGGACGGGCCGGCAGATCGGCTCGAAGCGTCAGGGCTCGATTCCCTCGTCGCTGGCACCGATCCTGGAGCGACTGGGGATCCAGGCGGAGCACTGGCTGGAAGCTGTCCGAGGGTTCGACCGCCGGTTCGGCCAGGTCGTCGGCTCGCTCGCTCGGTTACGCGAGGCGGCGCGTCGCGCGGGCCGGCACTGGTTCCGCGGCGCGACCGCCTGCGCCACGATCTTCGCCTGATCGACGATCGACCTCGCGGTCTCCTCGCCGATTTCTGACCGGTCCGCTCCGCGAACGAAGGTGACCTCCGTGAAGCGACGGCTCACGGGTGACCGGCGCCGGCCCGTTTGATGCAAGGCGCGACGTGATCGTTCAATTGCAGCCGTGGTTCGCGTCGGCCCACCCTGCCCCGGACCGCACCTCGCGGCAGCCGATTCCGTCACGACACGGCCAGCGGCGTCATTCGCACGTCGACCGGCCGGCGACGTCAGCGGAAGATAGACCGCCTGGGGTTGTCGTCGTCTGGGGTTGTCGTCGACCGGCCGGCGTCGTCAGTGGAAGATAGACCGTCGGGGTGGGGTTGTTGCGAGGGTTCGACCGCCGGTTCGGCCAGGTCGTCGGCTCGCTCGCTCGGTTACGCGAGGCGGCGCGTCGCGCGGGCCGGCACTGGTTCCGCGGCGCGACCGCCTGCGCCACGATCTTCGCCTGATCGACGATCGACCTCGCGGTCTCCTCGCCGATTTCTGACCGGTCCGCTCCGCGAACGAAGGTGACCTCCGTGAAGCGACGGCTCACGGGTGACCGGCGCCGGCCCGTTTGATGCAAGGCGCGACGTGATCGTTCAATTGCAGCCGTGGTTCGCGTCGGCCCACCCTGCCCCGGACCGCACCTCGCGGCAGCCGATTCCGTCACGACACGGCCAGCGGCGTCATTCGCACGTCGACCGGCCGGCGACGTCAGCGGAAGATAGACCGTCTGGGGTTGTCGTCGTCTGGGGTTGTCGTCGTCTGGGGTTGTCGTCGACCGGCCGGCGTCGTCAGTGGAAGATAGACCGTCTGGGGTTGTCTGGGGTTGTCGTCTTTACCTACAAAGATTATCGGCACGAGCATCGCCAGCGCACGCTCACACTCGCGGCGAACGAGTTCATCCGCCGCTTCATGATGCATGTCGTGCCCAACGGGTTCATGCGAATTCGCTACTACGGCTTTCTGGCCAACACGCACCGCCAACAGCAACTCCGCAAGATCCGCGAATTGCTCCATTCCCCACCGCCAGCCAGTGATGATCAGCACGACGAGCCACCCGACGACCAAGTGCCACTGGACGGACCATCACGCTGCCCGCACTGCCAGCAGGGAATGATGTGGCCCATCGACATGGCACCGCGCCCGCGACTCGCGGAGATTCTCGACCTTCCGCTGTTGGTGCCCACGTGACGCACAGCAAGTCCAGCGAACGTCGTCACTCGACATTCCCCACGCCGCGTCGTGCGTCGCTCCCGGTGCGCCACTTCCCGAAAATCCACGCCTCCTACCGTGTCCATCGCGACGACAAATCATCGCAGTCCCGGGCCATCCGCCACGCTTCGACATGACTGCTCCCGGATATTCGACTCCTTCAGTACTCGGGAGTGCTCGTCCCAGGGCGCGGACACCCAAGCAATCCGCAGAGCAAGGCATCGTCCAACACATTCTTTCCGGACGGTGCCGCGGATCACCCACCTCGTCGACGCTGCCCCGGTCCGTGCCCGAGCAACGAGTGCTCCACGTCCGGAAAGAAGCCTAAGCGTTTCGGCGTGGGCGAATCGACAGCGGTGGGGACACCGCTGCAGGCCGCGGCACGATTCCCGAAGCGAAAGAGGGCCTCGAGGGGCGAAATACTCACGGCTCTTTGTCACCGCAGTGCTTTGGCAAGTCTCTCACCGCGTCGATGACCCGCATAATCTCGATGCCGTCTGAGAGCGGGCGGTAGAAAATAAGCCACCGCTTGAAGCGAAAGTAGAGCCAGCCGTCGGGAGCTGCCGGGTGCACCTAGCCCGGAATGGGCTGTGCGGCTCTCTTGTTGACAGCCCTCTTAATCCCCTCACCATTGCGATGCGCCGTGAGAGGTCTGCCGTCAACGATTCGGATTTGGAAAAGGATTTCTTCCAAGTCATCCTCGGCAAGCGGCGTCCAAACCGCGTGAGCCATCTATTCACTCTCTTCTGCTTCGGCCGCACGTTGTTCGACGCGTTCTAAGACGGTTTCAAGGTCGAGCGGTTTGGATAGCCCCTGTTCACTCTGCTGAATAGAGATGGTATTTCGCTCGTTCCAACGTTGAAACTTTTTCCATTCGCTGAGCAGCTCCTCTAGAGACTCTGCGCCGCCATTTCTCAGCTGCTCAGCTGCAAATCGACCAAAGGCTTCCAGATCTTGTTCGGTCACCGCCATCGTCAGTAGCTCCTTTACGTTAAGAGTATCATCTGGGCGGGGGGTTGGTCAAAGCCGGAGTCCACCTCCAGCTTTGGTGGCGTGCTGCATACTTTTCCAAAAATCCGCCCGAAATCGGGGAAGGAGTGTTGCAACTTATAGATTGGATTGCAGGCGGGTGATGCAACCGCCGCGAGTTCCGCTCAGGTTGAGACGCTGCTCGAAACGCCCAGAACGTGAGTACACTTGCGAGTCAGGCCGCGTCGACGGCGACGTGAACCTTGCCCCGCTCCATGAGCCATGCCACATCGCCCTGTTCGGCGCGTTCCTTGATCTCCGTGAGCAACTGGCGCCTCGAGACATGGCTCACTTGGATCATCCGTCGCCGAATCAGCCGTCGTGCTCGGCGGACTAGTGCTGGACCTGGCCGCACCTGTCACGGTCGCTCCGCCACTTGGGATGGCGACCGACGCAGTTGCGCTCGGTGCGGATCCTGCTGAGCCGCAGCTCCAGCGCTACCGCCAGGATCCTGACCCGAACTAGCTCAACGTCCATCCTCACATTGCCAAGAGAGCCGCCTGTGAGTCTGGCTGAGATCGTCCCTGCGGATCGCCGCTCCCAGCGCCCGCCGCGCGCTCTGCATCCATCGCCAGATTCTCCACGAGGAGGTTGCTTGGGAGCGAGGCAAAAAAAAGGCATTTTTTGACAACGGCGCGCCCTGCCGAGTCTTTGTTCGTCGCTGGGATGAAAAGCGAGCCGCGGCTCGATACACGTCAAGCTGAAGACGTTTGAATAAAGGAGACCGTTCGATGGTTGCGACAACAACTCGGCCTGCGCTCGACAATCGCGTCGAAACGTGGGGCATTCTGAGCATGATGCTTGGTTGTCATACGCAACCGTGAGAATTGGCCGCAAACTCGGCCACTTTTTTTGCGTCCCGTGAGAGTTCAGGTGCTCTCATTCAAACCATTACGTCAATCGGTTCCGTTCCCCAGTCCATCATTTAGGGAAGGTGCGAAATGTCGAAGAAAATGATTGCTTGCACAAGTGCCGTGACCGTGGGATTCGGCCTGTTGTTCTGGGTAACCATCCGGCCGATTTCGGAGTTCCTCGAATATGACCGGGCTAGTGTTTCGACGAAGGAGAAATCCGCTCCGGGAAAGAACGCGAAAATCACGCATTCGCCGTGTGATTTCGGCGATTTGAAACTAGGCAGTCAATTTACCGATTCGCAGGAGCAAGTGTATGCCTTTCTGCCGCCGGGAACTTTTGAGATGGGCTCGCCGACAACTGAGGCGGGCCGCGGTAGGAATGAGGGCAAACTTGGAACGCACACCGTGGAATTGACCCAGGGATTTTTTATGGGGATTCTTGAAGTGACGCAGCGAACCTACAAAACCATTACCGGCGAATCGCCATGGAATGGGCAACGGGTTGGCGGGCGGGAAGGAATCGACCTTCCGGCCACTTGGATTTCGTGGGACGACATCAACGACAAGTTCATACCACGTTTGAATGCCCAGGAGCGTGCCGCTGGCACGCTGCCGAATGGTTGGGAATATCGCCTGCCGACAGAAGCTCAATGGGAATACGCCGCCCGAGCCGGTACGAAGACACGGTTCAGCTTTGGCGATTACGAATCGAAATTGGGCGAATATGCCTGGTTCACCGTGAATGGTCTTGGTTCCGGCGACCCGCAACGCGGGGGACAAAAACTTCCCAATCAATGGGGGCTGTATGACATGATCGGCAATGTGTGGGAATATACGGCAGACTGGTACGGCGACTATCCATCGGATAACGTGAGAGATCCTTTGGGCCCGGACCGCGGCTCCGAACGCGTGGCCCGCGGTGGCGATTGGATGCGTGATTCGTCAAAATGCCGCCCCGCGTATCGCGATTGGGGCTCGTCCGAAGGCGGTAACTACAGCGGTGGCTTCCGCCTTGCCTTAGTTCAGTCCAGAGGTCAGTGAAGCGGAGGCTGGCGTAGGGGCGGTCCGGTGGAGGCTGTCTTGCCAAAACGGTATTGAGACGGTCTACATTTCACCGGAGATCGCCGACGGAAACGTAGACCGTCTGCAATTTGTCATTTGTCGTCTGTCGTCTGCAATTTGTCGTCTGCAATTTGTCGTGATCCGCAGCGTCGTCGGCAACGCGAAAACGGCCGTGTTCGTGGCCTTTGTGATCGTCATGGCGACCATCGCCGGCACCGGCTTTGGGTCGCTTTATTCCCCAGCGTCTTCCGCGCCCACACAGCTTGCGGCATCCGCTACGGCTGCAATCACTCCCTAGGAGACTCCCGTTATGACCACGATCCAAGTCCTTGGCACGGGATGCAAGAGATGCGATGCACTGAAACTGAATGTCGAATCGGCCCTGAAAGAGTTGGGCGTCGAAGCGGATGTTCAGAAGATCGAAGACATCAACGAGATCATCAAGTTTGGGGTTATGATCACGCCCGCCTTGGCGATCGACGGCAAAGTGAAGTTCGTCGGCAAGATCCCGACGCTGGAAGAGATCAAAGCGGCACTGCGCCGCTAGTGCATTGTCACAGCTAAGAATTGGGGTGGCTGTGGTCGAGCGAAGCGAGCCCACAGGTCGTCAAAACTAGGGGCTCGCTTCGCTCGACCCTAGCCACCCGTCGGATTTCGATTAGTCCAATCCAAAGTAGATTAACACGTCGCGAGTCAGACTCTTGGCGTCATGCGTTCTCCAGTGCCGGCGTGTCCTCCGTGTAGGTCAACGCATGCACATCGAAAGGGAACGGAACGGACGCCCCGCCCAGCTCGAGCACGCGTTCTACCGGTTTAAGGCCGCGCGTCATGCCAATCTTATGTCCGCCCTTACCGAACGTGTCCTCGTTGGATTCACTCCGGACGGCTTGAGCGGGGTCCGAGCCCGCGTTGGCGAGAGACGAGGCGGAGCAGCTACGGCTCAAGACTTTGCGGCAAAAGCATGCCCCAAGCTGGGGGTGTGGTCGCAGCGCCGGACAGGCAATGCGGCCGTGGCTTTGCCGGAACCACGGACCGTTCATAATCCGGAAAAAATGCGCGGGAGTATCGCGGCTGCGTTTTCGTCTTTGCTAATAGGGGAATCATGAACAGTCCATACGAAGCCAGCACGGCAGAACTGATTGCCCTCGCCCGCCGAGGCGACCCGTCGGCGCTGAACCGGCTGTTGGAAACGTTTCGGAATTACGTCAAACTCATCGCCCGCCTGCAGATCGACAAACGCGTGCAGGCCAAAATCGACCCCTCCGACATCGTGCAGGAAACGTTCATGGAATCGTGTCGCCACTTCGACGCCTTTCGGGGGACGACCAGGTCGAACGGTCGTCGCTCCAACTGGCGAATTCGCTCGTGCAACCGGGCGGTTCCCCCAGCGAACATGCTCAGCGGCGTGAACATTCGGTGCTGTTGGCCGACGCGCTCGAACGGCTGCCGGCCCATTACCGCGACCTGCTGGTGATGCGTCATTTGCACGAACTGACCTTTGCGGAAGTCGCCGAGAAGATGAATCGCAGTCTGAGCCGCGTCAACAATTTGTGGCCCCGCGCCCTGGCGGCGCTCCGCAGCGAACTGGGAGAGCGGCTATGAAAAAGGACGCTCGGAATACTGGGGAGCGGTCACGCAATGAAGTAGGACGGCCTTCAAACCGTCACCTCGATGCTGTGGGACGACCTGAAGGCCGTCCTACGTTCGAGCTCGGCAGCACCAACAGCGCGACGAATTCCCCTCAGTCACAGATCACCGCCGCGCTCAACGAATACACGGCGGCACTGGAAGACGGCGACGCGCCGAACCGCGAAGAATTCTTGAGCCGCTTCCCCTACGTCCGCGACGAATTACGCGCCTCCCTGGAAGGGCTCGAATTCATTCATCTGGCAGGTCGGCGCGTGGTCGATGAATCGGCCGATGGCACTCCGTTGCGGCCCATCCTGGAACCGGGCCTGGGGCAACTGGGCGACTTTCGCTTGCTGCGCGAATTGGGCCGCGGCGGCATGGGGATTGTGTACGAAGCGGAACAGCTTTCGCTCGGCCGGCGCGTGGCGCTCAAGATCCTGCCGTTCGCCGCGATGCTCGACCCGACCCGCCTGCAACGTTTTCATCTGGAGGCCCACGCCGCGGCGTCGCTCGACCATACGCACATCGTGCCCGTGTATTTTGTCGGTCAGGATCGGGGCGTGCATTACTACGCGATGCGGTTGATCGAAGGGCAGAGCCTCGCCGAGATCATCGCCTTGTCGCGTCGTGGACAGGCCGTGCCTGCCGACACGGGATCGCCGTCGGCGCCACCGGTTCACTCCGACGCCGATACGCAACCCGTGGCCGCGCTCACGACGCTCACCGCGCAGCGCTCGCACGACGCGCCGACGTTCTTTCGGTCGGTTGCCCGGCTGGGGATCCAAGCGGCCGAGGCGCTCGAACACGCGCATCGCATGGGCATGGTTCATCGCGACATCAAGCCCTCGAACCTGCTGGTGTCGTCCGACGCGCGGCTGTGGGTGACCGACTTCGGTTTGGCTCAGGTGCCCGACGCCACCGATCTGACGCTGACCGGCGACCTGATCGGCACGTTGCGCTACATGAGCCCTGAACAGGCGAGTGGTCAAGCGTCGCTGACCGACCACCGCACCGACATCTATTCGCTCGGCGCCACGCTGTAAGAGCTGCTCACGCTGCACCCGGTGCACGAGGCGGTCGATCGCCAATTGTTGCTCAAGCAGATTTCCACCGCCGAGCCCAAGCCGCCGCGCCAGTGGAACAAGCGGATCCCAGTTGACCTGGAAACGATCGTCCTCAAGGCCCTGTCGAAGGACCCGCACGAGCGCTACGCGACCAGCCAGGAGTTGGCCGACGATCTGCGCCGTTTCCTTGAGCATCACACGATCCGCGCCCGCCGCCCGACGCTGCTGCAGCGAGGGACAAAATGGACGCGCCGGCATGTGACCGCGCTCTTGATCGCCGTCGCGGTGTTGCTGTGCGCGGTGATCGTGCTGGCGGCGAGTGTGTTCGTCGTGAATCGCGCACTGAGTGAACGAAGCGACGCGCTCGTCCGCTCCGAACGCAACCTGGCGTTGGCGCTGGATACCGTGAACGCCACCTACGATCGGATCGGCAAGGAATGGTTGTCCAAGAATGGCGATCTCACCCAGGTGCAGCGCGGGATCCTGGAAAAGTCTCTCAAGACCTACGAGGCGATTGTCGAACAGGCCGACAGCCGACCGGCGTCACAGGTTCAAGTCGGTACCGCCTATCGCCGCATGGCCGCCATCCACCACGGCCTGCGCGACGTCGACGCCGCGCGGGCCTGTTTCGAGCACGCTGTCCAGGTGCAATCCGCTCTGGTCGCGCTCGAACCGGACAACGATGACTATCGGCAGGAGTTGACGGGCACTTACAACGACTACGGCATCCTGCTGCGGACGGCGCACGAGTGGCAAGCGGCCGAGCAGGTCTACCAACGCTGCCAACAAGAGCTGACCTTGATTGCGGCTCGCCGGCCCGATGACCTGGACATTGCCAACCGTCTCATTGTCTGCGCGATCAATCGCGCCGCGCTGTGGTCCGACCAAGGCCGGCCGGCGGACGCTGAAACGCTGTTGACCGAGGCACGCACCGCGACGGAGCGACTCGCGCGATCCGAGAAGGGACAGCATCGCCTGCAGTGGCTGACCAGCAGCGGGCTGTTAGCCTCGCTGATCGCGGCCCAGGGCCGCGCGGCGGAGGCCGAGCCGATCTGCCTGGAGGCCCTCAAGGCCAGTGCCGAGTTCGATCCGGAGGGCACGGCCTCTGACTCGGCGAGCGTGATCGGATTGGAATGGCAATTACTCGACACGATGGGCGATATCCTGCAGGACACGAATCGGGCGGCCGAAGCGGAATCGGCCTACCGCGGGGCGCTCAAACTCAAACAGCGGATGTTGCCCTACGGTAAGACTCCGCGCGAGTTCGCGATGGCCTCGATGGCGCATGAATTGGACGGCGTGCATCTGGATCCGATGGGGGAACATCAATATGCCTATCTGCTGTGTAAACTGGCACGTTCGCTTGGCCGGCAGGGCGAGCTCGCGGATGCCGAGGCAGCCGCCGATGAAGCGGTGCGCACGGACTCTATGCTCGCCATGATGTACAAGGACGCGGCGCAGTATGTTGAAGGTCGTGCAATGGCCCTCGATCAATTGTCACTGCTGCAATTGCGACAAGACAAGCGACCGGAAGCACGGCATTCGGCGGAACAGGCCGTTGAACTCTGGCAGCAGCTCGCTGCGGACAGCGCCGACCCGCATCGTTGCGAGAGTGAGTTGTCGGTTTCACTCTGTCGGCTTTGCTGGTTGTTGGCCGGCCCGCAAGCGAGCGACGTTAAGGACATTCAGCAAGCCGCAGAACTCGCCGAAGAGGCGGTGCGACTCACTCCCGATCGCCCGAACGCCTGGCTGACCTTTGCAATGGCCCAGTAT
Organism: uncultured Planctomycetales bacterium; assembly: GCA_963826795.1. Classification (GTDB taxonomy): domain Bacteria; phylum Planctomycetota; class Planctomycetia; order Pirellulales; family Pirellulaceae; genus CAWGYT01. Next base: position 18,682 of record CAWGYT010000014.1, read on the forward strand.
CGTGCCGGTCGCTTGGCCGAAGCCCGTACCGCGCTCGGGCACGTTATAAACGCATCACCAATGTCGCAGGCATTGCAGACGCTGCTAACGGCACTCGTACAAGACGCGGCCGGCGAAACCGAGGCGGCGAGACAAACATACGAGCCCCTTGCGACGCAAACGCCAGACGATAGCGATTCCGAAGAAGCGGTCTGGCTCGACATGCTGCGGCCCGAAGCGCAGATGAAATTCGCCCCGCAGAATCAAGTCAGCGATGCAACCACTTGGATCCGACGAGCGAGAGTGATGGCGGTGTTGATGTGAAATGATCCATGTTGAGAGGCAATTGACTTGTTGCGAGGTGGAGTGGCGGCCGGTCGTGGGGTGGTCGGGAGAGCGAACGTGTTTGCAGGCATGCTTGGATACGTCGAGCGACTTGGTGTGCCGCCCCCTCATCCGGCCTTCGGCCACCTTCTCCCCCACGTGCTGCGCACGCAGGGGAGAAGGAACTTGCTTTACGTCGTGTCGACGGGATGTTCCTTCTCCCCCGCCACGCCGGGGGAGAAGGTGGCCGAAGGCCGGATGAGGGGGCGAACCTGCCGGCAAACTAAACCCATGCGGAAGACACTTCCACAAAGCGCGTTGATGCGCAAGCGGTTTTTGTTGTGACCTGTGAATCTTGTTGTGGGGAGATTTGATTACTTTGGCCACGGCACCCAGAGTGTGCCGCCCACTTGGGAGTGAAATCAATGTTGACACGCGTGTGTTGTTCCATTGTGGTTGTCATCATTTCAGCGGAGTTGTTGTGTGGATCCGAATTCATCCAGATCGGCAAGATCGATGTTCCCCGCAACCCGGCGGCAAAGGATTCGAGGATGACGGGCCTTTCCGATGATGGTCGCGTCGTATTGGGGCATATGTTTTTTGTCGAGGACGGTCGGGACTGGCTGTGGAGTCAAGACAGCGGGTTTACCGCCTTGCCTGTGAACACGTTTGGCAGTGCGCTGTCAGGCGATGGGTCAACGGTCGGCGGCGGCAAGGCCGTGCCCGGCGGCAGCCTCTTCCCCCAAGGCAGAACCTTGCCGTTCATATGGCGAGCGAATTCGGGCTCGCAGATCGTCATTCCGGTCAGCACGCAGTATCAATGGGGTAGCTTCGCCGACCTTTCAGACAATGGACTGGTTGGCGTGGGAGTCGTGCATGACCCAGATCCAGAGTGGCGGGATGGTGAAGCCTTCATTTGGAGCGAGGACCAGGGCCTAAGAGTTCTCGAATGTCCACATACGCGCACCGGTTGCTGGGCAACAAACATTTCAGGTGACGGCCGAGTTGTTCTGGGACGGAGCGATTCTGGCCATTGGCGATGGACAGAAGCCGACGGCATGGTCGATCTTGGTGACTTCGCGCCCACAGATTTATCGCATGACGGTACCGTCATGGTTGGCAAGTGGCAACCCGATGGCCAAGCAGTGCTTTGGACTCCCGACGGAGGATTTCAAGTATTAGATGACTTCGGTGCAAACGATGTGCGGTTGTACGGGCAACCGAATCTCTCGGGCGACGGACCTGTCGTTTTTGGTTGGTCGGAAGGAAATGGGGCCGTTGTTGTTTGGGATGAGTATCACGGCACGCGCGATCTGGCGTCGGTGCTGCGTGGTGAGTACGGATTCAGCGACTTACCGCTGGATACGTGGATTGTGTGGGTGCCAGAATATTTCTCAGCGGATCGCAAAACAACTGCAGGAAACGGCAACGACAATCGTGAGGTTAGACAAACATGGCTCATCCGCTTCGACACGCCCCTCGGTCCACCACCTGCCGGCGATGCCAACGACGATGGTGTGATTGATGTAGCCGATCTCGACCTGTTCGCCGCAGCCATTCGCGCGGGACGGACGGAATCGTATTGGGACGTCGACGGATCGGGCGTGCTCGATCAAGCAGACCGGAGTTACGTCGTACACGACATTCTGCAGACGTGGATGGGTGATGTCGATCTGGACGGGCAGTTCGGCAGTCAGGATTTGGTGCAAGTGTTTCTCGCCGGTCAATACGAAGACACCATCGCTGGTAACTCGACTTGGGCCACAGGTGACTGGAGCGGCGACGGCGAGTTTACGTCGAGCGACATGGTCTTGGCCTTCCTCGACGGTGGCTACGAACAAGGACCTCGTCCCAACCCTGCCGCGGTGCCCGAACCGAGCAACTTGAGCTGGATGTTGCTCGGACTCCTTCTCTTACGCCGCCGCGCACGGCGTAGCCAGCAGACGCCGTGCGCCACGCGGTTCGCTGATTTCGTCTTTCCCTGACTCCTTACGGCACAGGAGAGTGTCTGCGCTCGGGTTCTGTACAGACGGCACACGCCGTGTGCCTACGATCTTTTTTTTTCGGAGAACGATCCGTGATTCACCAATGGTATCAGCGGTTGAGCCCCCAGCGTGTTCGCAATTCGCGACGAGATGTTGTTCGTAAGACCCGCGCTCGCGTGTTTCAGCCCGAGGCGCTGGAACCGCGGCGCGTGTTGAGCGCGTCCGCTGCTCTGACGCCCGGGCGCAGGAAATCCTCGTGGGCATCGGTGGGGACCTGGCCGATTATGTGCGAGCCCACGGCAAGGCGGCGGCCTTGCAGCGCGAAACCGCTCAGCTTGGACATTTCGGCTTAAGCAATCCTGTGCTGCTGACCCATGTGTCGAAACATGGCGCGGCAGACGAGCCCGTGACGATGCGCTGGACTGTGCCGGCGGGAGTCAATGTCGACACCGTCATCGGACAACTGGGTCAGTTGAACGATGTGCTGTTTGCCGAACCGAATGACATCGGCCAGGTGCAAGGCAACGTCGCTACCGTCACGCCCGTCGATCCGCGATTCAGCGAACAGTGGGGACTCAACAACACCGGTCAGACCGGGGGAACCGCCGACGCCGACATCGATGCGCCCGAGGCCTGGAGTGTTCTTCAAGGCAGCACGTCAACCGTCGTCGGTGTGATCGATTCGGGCATCGATTACACACATCCGGATCTGTATCTCAACATCTGGATCAATCCCGGTGAGTTGCGACCGGGAGTCGTCGACGCCGATTTGGACGGCCGCATCACCTTCTACGATCTCAACCATGTCGCCAACGCGTCGCTCCTTTCCGACCTGAATGGGACCGGCTACATCGACGCCGGCGATCTGCTTAAGTCATCACAATGGGCCAACGGCGTCGATAACGATGGCAACGGCCTGGTCGACGACCTGATCGGCTGGGATTTTCTCAATAACGACAACAATCCCATGGACGACAACAACCATGGGACACACGTCGCGGGAATCATTGCGGCCCAAGGCAACAATCATGTGGGCGTGAGCGGGGTCGCCTGGGTCTCGCAGTTAATGGCCGTCAAAGCCATTGACCGCAAAGGCTCGATACCACGAGATCGCGCGATTCAGGCGCTCGATTATGTCACGATGATGCGCCGAGATTTTGGGGAAGACATCGCGGCGACTAATAACAGCTACGGTTATCTTGTCGGTTCCACAGCGCACGAAGCCGCCATCGCAGCGAACAGCCAGAGTGGTATGCTGCTCGTGGCCGGTGCGGGCAATGGGAGTAGCCTGGGTTCAGCAGCCGTGTATCCAGCCAGGTCTCCATCGCCCAACGTGATCAGTGTTCTGGCGACCGATCACAACGATTTGAAAGCCAGTTTTTCCAGCTACGGGCGGGATGTCGATCTGGGTGCGCCAGGCGACAGCATCCTCAGCACGCTGCCGGGTGGAAAGTACGGCCTGTTGAGTGGAACGTCAATGGCGACGCCCTTTGTCACCGGCGCAGCGACCTTGGCCTGGAGTGCGGCCGGTAACCTGGCGTCGGCCGGCTACATTCGCGACGTGATCTTCCGTTCCGTCGATCTTCTGCCGTCACTGCAGGAAATCCTCACCAATGGCTATCCGGTCGCCGCCACCGGCGGACGTTTGAATGTCGCCAACACGCTGGCCGACATTACCGCTCCCGACGGTCCGCCAGTCATTGGCTTGCTGTCGGCCACGCCGAATCCCGTTCCACAAGGGGAAGCGGTGGTCCTCACGGCCAACGCGGTCGCCGATTTCGGCGGCGTCGTCAAACATGCCGCGTTCTACCTCGATTCGGACCACGACGGTACGCTCAATCCGGCGACCGATGCCACGATCGGCGAGGACACCGACGGGCTCGACGGCTGGAGCACAACGTGGACCACCAGCGGCTTGTCGTTGGGCAGCCACACGTTTTTCGCCGTGGCCACCGATAACGATGCGGAATTGAGCAACGTCGCCAGCACGTCGGTCGACATCGCCGCACCCTTGCCGGGCTCGGCAAACGACATGTACGTCTCTGACATCACCTTCGGATCCCAAAAGCAAGGTAGGAACTACAACTACAACATCATCGTCGATGTGCGGCGCGATTCGAACAAAAGTGCCACCGCGGATGCCAGTGACGTGGGAGTCGCTGGCGCCACGGTGACCGTTCAATTGCGCACGGCCAGCGGCACGATCGTGAAGACCTTGACCGGGACGACTAACAGTCAGGGCCTCTTCACCAGCGCCTGGATCTCGGGCCTGGCCAAAGGGAACTACTACGCCGAAGTGATCGAGATTCTGCCACCGCCCGAAACGTCGTACGTCTGGAATCAGGCGCTCGATCCAACCGCAAATGACGGCGACGCCGACGGCGATGGGTTGCCGGATCAACTGCTGATCGTGTCGTAGGCGCGGAGTTGAAAATGACACTGGAAGGGAGGGCGCGTGCCCCCTCATCCGGCCTTCGACCCAATTCTGTTCGGTACAAGATTTGCGCCAGGCGGCCAGTTTTGCTATTTTGCCAGTGCTTCGAGGAAAGGAGGCTGGCGATGGCAAAAAAGAACTTAGTCGACGCTCGGCGGTTGAGTGGCTTTAAGTACTTTCGGTTGCTGGATGATTTGTTCGAACCGTTGCGTCGGGGAGTTCCAAGGGGAGTTCCAGACGGTCTATTTTCCAGGAGTTCCAGACGGTCTATTTTCCACAGACCAGAATTCCAGACGGTCTATTTTCGACACGAGTTCCAGACGACACGAGTTCCAGACCACGAGTTACGAGTTCCAGACGGTCTATTTTCGACGTGGAGTTCCCCAGGAAGTTCCAAGGGATTTCCAGACGGACTATTTTTCGCACCGCCGGCTTGGAGTTCGGGGGCCTTTCGACGCCGAGTGCATCCGCAGCATGTGACCCAGGTTCTGACGTCCCAGTCCCCAGGGTCGCCCGGCGAGCGAGGATCCAAGTTGCACGGTGGGTTGCGGCGTGGGAATCGCGATGGGGATACTGCCGGGTGTTCCAGGAGGTTGTTTGCTTGCCAGGAGGGATCCCATGCCGAGCTCTTCGCGCCGCACCGTGGTCGAGAAAGGAGAAGTGGGGGTCTATCATTGCTGGAATCGCTGCGTGCAGCGGGCCTGGCTCTGCGGTCAGGATCCGGTGACGGGGATCGACTATGGCTACCGCCGCGAGGTGATCGAGGAGGTGGAACGGCAACTGGCCGGGTTGTTCGCGATCGACATTGGCTTTCACGCCGAACAGGCGAACCATCTCCATCTGATCCTACGCACGCGTCCGGATCTGGCGGCGACCTACCTCGATGACGAGGTGCGGCGGCGCTGGTGGATTCTGGCTCGACTGAAGCGGACGGGAAACGGACGAATCGAGGAACCCACCGCCGAGGAACTCGAGCGGGAACGCCGCCGGTGGCCGGACGTCGGCGTCCTGCGGCAGCGTCTGGCCGATGTCTCGTGGTTCATGGGAACGCTGTGCGAGCATCTCGCGCGACGTTTCAACCGCGAGTCGGGCACGAGCGGGACGTTCTGGGAGCATCGCTTCGGGTGCCGAAGCCTGGAAGACGAGGCGGCGATTCTGCTGTGCGGGATCTATGTGGATCTGAATCCCATCCGGGCCGGAGAAGCCACGGTCCCCGAAGAGGCGCGTCACACGTCCGCCTACAACCGGATCCAGGGCATGCCGCAGCGCGCCTCCCGGCCAGTGGCGGAAGGCACCGCCGGTCCGGACGACTGGCTCTGTCCGCTCACGATTCCGGAAGACGACCCCCGTCAACTCGGCGCCGTGCGTGCCCAACTTCCCTGGCGCGCGTCCGACAAAGGACTCTTGCCGATCCGCCTGGAAACGTATCTGGAACTGCTCGACTGGACGGGCCGGCAGATCGGCTCGAAGCGTCAGGGCTCGATTCCCTCGTCGCTGGCACCGATCCTGGAGCGACTGGGGATCCAGGCGGAACACTGGCTGGAGGCGGTCCGAGGGTTCGACCGCCGGTTCGGCCAGGTCGTCGGCTCGCTCGCTCGGTTACGCGCGGCGGCGAGTCGCGCGGGCCGGCACTGGTTCCGCGGCGCGACCGCCTGCGCCACGATCTTCGCCTGATCGACGATCGACCTCACGTGATCTCCAAGCGGCGTTCTGCCGCGCCCATCGTGTCAACGAACGTGACCGTCTCGGACCACCGGCTCACGGGCGACCGGCGCCGGCACATTCGATGCACGGCGTGACTTGACCTTGTGATCGTCGCCTCGCCTCGCCTCCATCCTGCCTTCGACCGCACATCGCGGCCAGCGATTCCGTCACGACACGGCCAGCGGCGTCATTCGCACGTCGACCGGCCGGCGACGTCAGCGGAAGATAGACCGTCTGGGGTTTAGTGCACTAGTGCTTTGTCACAGCTTGATTTTGGGGTGACTGGGGTCGAACGAAGTGAGCCCCCAGACCGCAATTTTCCGGGGGCTCACTTCGTTCGACCCCGGCCACCCAACCCTCAATTTCAGCTGTGACAAAGCACTAGTGACCCGCGTGACTGAACACGACGCGGCCGAGTTCGTCCGCTGGCTCCGTGGAGTCAAACAGTACGCGCCGGCCACCGTGGGAAAGCGGGTCAAAATCGCCAAGCAGATTTTTAAGTCAGCAATCCAGCGGCGGATTATCGAGGCCAATCCGTTTGCGGGCCAGAAAGCACCGAGGCAGGAGAATCGGGACCGCGAACACTTTGTCACTCGTGAGGCCGTCGATTCGCTCCTGGCGCATTGCCCGGACGATCAATGGCGAGTCATTATCGCCCTGGCCCGCTTTGGCGGTTTGCGGTGCCCGTCGGAGATTCTGGACCTGACCTGGGATTGCGTGAACTGGTCGGATTCCCGGCTGACGGTGATCGCCCACAAGTCAGAGCGCCGGGTTATCCCGCTGTTCCCCGAATTGAGGCCATTCTTGGAGGAATCCTTCGAAGCGGCCCCGGAGGGATGCTCACACGTCGTCCACCGCTACCGATCGACCAACGCGAATCTCAGAACACAACTGCAACGGATCGCGAAAAGGGCAGGAGTCGAGCTGTGGGGTAAGCCCTTTCAGAACATGCGATCCACGCGAGATACCGAGCTGTTACGCCGTTATCCGATCCACATCGCGGCGGCCTGGATCGGGAATAGTCCCGAGATCGCCCTGAGGCACTATGCCCAGCTGACTGAAACCGACCAGCGGAACGCGGCCCTGGCCGACGCGGCCCAGTGGGATGAGACAGGCGACGCAAAAAGCGAACACAAAAGCGAACACTCAAATAGCGATTCGGGGCGTTCTGGAGCGTAACGGCGCGCAACACGAAACGAAAAAACCCCTGGAATCCAGGGCGTTTGCCTGAATTCCAGGGGTTTCAGAAAGTCAACGAATACCCCCTAGGGGAGTCGAACCCCTGTTGCCGGACTGAGAACCCGGAGTCCTAGGCCACTAGACGAAGGGGGCCTGAGTGACCGCTGGCTCGGCCAAGCCCGCGGCAAGACGCTCAGCGTACCAACTTGCCAGCGATCCCGTCAATTCCGCCCGCGCTCAAAACGCGGCCGGCCGCCAAAGCGTTGGCTCAGTTAAGTGAATCCGCCGGCTCTTTCGCTCCACGACGTCCAGATGCGAGGCCGGCTTCCAACGTCGGTGTCCTCTGACGTCAGTGTCCTCTGACGTCGGTGTCTTCCGGGGTCGGTCTTCCGGCACCTGTTGTCCGACACCTGTGTTTTCCGTCGCCCGCACCTCGGGCGTTGCGTCTTGCGCCTGTCGCTGGGGAGCCGCGACAAAAAAATCCCGTTGCGGTGCCTGTGCGGTTCGCGTATTCCCCGTCTGCTCCAGAGCGACTCACGTCGGCGACTTGGCTTGCCGGCACTGTCACTGCTGGCGTCCAGGCCGGCCGTCAGGTCGGCCATTCCTGGAAATCGCTGGAAATAGTCTGAATCGAGTTTAACGATTGCGCCGATTTTGAGGGCAGCGGCGGGAGCCGTAGTGGACCCTGCGCTCGTCTTGGGAAAGGGAACGTTCGTGTCGAAGCAGCCGAAATCGAAACGCTTTCTGGGAGTCGTCCTCGAGACCGTCGGGGGGCCCCTGTTCTGGGGCACGATCGCCACGTTGGTTTACTACTTCGCGGTGAGAGAGGGATTCGTGCGGCATCCGCTGCTTGTCCGCTACACGGCGGGGCACCCGGTTGAGTACGCCGAAGTGGCGCTCTTTTTCATCGGCGTGGTGGCCATCCTCCGCCGCGGCTTGAACGCGGGTCGGCAGCTGTTGCGGGCCGAGCAGGTTCAACTGAAGCACGTCGAGGGAGAAAGAGTGGTCCAGCGGGCGCTGCCGCTCTTGGCCCAATTGAAGGCACTCCCGGCAAAAGTCCGTGAGACCACGTACGCCCGCCGGTTGTTGGATTCGCTGGAACATATCAAACGTCATGAATCCGCCGCTCAACTGGAAGACGAGCTGAAATACTTGTCGGAGATGGATTCCGAACGAACGCACGAGGGCTACGCGCTGGTCCGGATGATCATTTGGGCCACCCCGATGTTGGGGTTCTTGGGAACCGTGATCGGCATCACCTTGGCCTTGGGGGACCTTTCTCCGGAGGCCCTGGTCAACTCGCCGAAGGAGGCCATGGAAGGGTTGCTGTCGGGGTTAAGCGTTGCGTTTGATACGACGGCCCTGGCCCTGACCCTTTCCATCGCAATGATGTTCGCTCAGTTCCTCACGCAGCAGATCGAGAGCCAGTTGCTTTCGCTGGTGGACCGTCAAGTGACCTCCGAGCTGTCGTCCTTTTTCCGCTCGGTCGAGAAGGCGCATGATCCTCAGGTGGAAACGCTGAGGCAGATGACACAGGCCGTGGTCGAGACCTTCCAGGCCAGCAGTCAGCGACAGGCGGAAGTTTGGCAGGAGGCGCTGGAGCAGGCGCATCAGCAATGGGCTCGGCTACTGCAAACGGCCGGCGAGTCGGTCGAGGGTGCGGTGGCCGGGGCGGTCCAGAAAAGCTTGGAGCACCATTCGGCCAATTTGGTGCACTTGGAGACCTCCGCCAGCAAGTCGGCTCAATCCAATTGGCAACAGTGGCACAGCAGCACGACCGAGATGCTGCGTCAACTCCGCTCGCAGCAGTCGGATCTCACGCGACACGGCGAGATTCTCAATCAGGTCCTGCAGGCGACCGGGCAGGTGATCGGCCTGGAGCAGGCGCTGAACCAGAACCTGCGGGCCCTGGCCGGATCAAAGAACTTCGAGGACACGGTGATGAGCCTTTCGGCGGCGATCCACCTGTTGAGTTCGCGACTGAGTCGACCCGTGGCGCGGGATGCCCAGGTGCGACTTGACAAGCCGGCCCAGGAGCGAGCGGCATGACGCGTCGACGCAGGACATCGGGCGACGAGATCACGCTGTTTCCCTTCTTGGCCGTGTTGATTTGTACCGTCGGTTCGCTGATCGTCTTGCTGGTCGTTGTGGTCCAACAGGCGAAGGCCAGCGCGGTCGACATTTCCAAGCAGCGCGACGAGCAGCGGCAGAGGGTGCAGCAAGCCGTCAGCGACGTCAAGAATTCGATTGAAGATCTGCAATGGCGGATGGAGCTGCTGGCCGCTTCCCGAGTTCAAACGGCGGCCGACCTGGAACGTCGCCGTCAGGAATTGAGTTACATCGAGGACGAGATTCGACAATTGCGAAGTGCCATCGAGCGGGCGGCCGCGGAGGATCTCGAGATCGAGGCTCAGGCCGCTGGCGAGGTGAACACGAGCGAGTCGGCCGAGCGGAAGTTGCAGCAGCTGAGAGAAGATCTGGACTATGCGCGGGAATCACTCGCACAAGCTCGACGGGAATTCCAGGAACGAGAGCCGTCGTACGCCTTGGTTCCCTACGTCGGCCCCAACGGGACACGTCGCCGGCCAATCTTCATTGAGTGCCGCGAGGACCGAGTCGTTTTTCAGCCGGAAGGGATTGAACTGTTCGGCGACGACTTCCGCGAACCGTTGACCGATGACAATGCCTTGGCCGCCGCGCTCCGCGCGGTACGCGAGTATCTCTCGGATGCCGCCGCGGGCGACCGAGAGCCGCCCTATCCCTTAATCGTGGTTCGGCCCAACGGCGCTCAGTCCTATGCCGCGACCCGCGCGGCCATGCAATCCTGGGAGACGGAATTCGGCTACGAACTGCTCGACGATTCAATCCAGCTCTCCTACCCGCCGGTCGACTCGGCGCTGGTTGACGTGGTTCGCCAGGCCGTCGAGGAAGCACGCGTGCGGCGTCAATTGCTGCAGCAGATCGCCCCCGCGCGATTCGGTCGCCCTCAAGCACCCTTGCTGACCGCCTCCCGCAGTGGCGGCTTCGTCGCGCAGGGCGGAAGCTCGTCCGGGGGCGGACGGTCGGCCGCCGCCGGCCCCGACCGCGGCTCGGAAGGTGCCGCCCCGTTCGGCCCGACCCACGCGCCGGGTGGTCCGGGATCGGGCCCGGGATCGGGCCGAGGGATGGGATTCGGCCCAGGGGAACCTGACGCCCAAGGTTTCGGATTGGCCGACGGACAGGTCGCTGACGAGCAACCCACCGGTGGCCTCGACGGCAATCCGTACGGCGGCCGTGGCGCTCGAGGAAGGGGCTCCGCGGAAAACGGCACTGGCGAAAACGGCACGGGCGAAAACGGCACGGGCGAAAACGGCACTGGCGAAAACGGCTTGGGGGGGCGCCCAGGTCTCGCAGGTTCACCGGGCGAGCGGTTCCAGCAAGCCAATCGGGAGGGTGGTGCCCCGAGCGGCTCGGCGGGCAACTCGGACGAAAGTCCCGTTGACGGATCCACCAGTGGCCGCGCGGCGGGCAGCGGGGACAGTGCGGCGGGTCAGCGCGACTCAAATCGTGGGAACGCGAACCGACCCGGCGAAGTCGGCGCCAACCCGACCCACGCCGGAGGTCGATCCGGTGCGGGGTCGTCCAGCGGGGCGAGCGGAGCGGCCGGCTCCGCCGGTGCCTCGGGAAGCCCGTTTGGATCCCCGTCGATGCCCGCATCGAACCTGGCAGCCAGCCGTGGCTCGGATTGGGGCTTGCCCGATCGCGCAGTCGGGGCGACGGGAATCACACGCCCCATCAGCTTGGCGTGCTACGCGGATCGCCTGGTCCTGCTGCCTGAAAACCGCCGTCACGGTCGTCCCTTCCAACTGGACGTGGAAGGTCGGCTTCGCGACGAAGTCGACGAGCTCGTCTCGCAGATCTGGCAGCGGATGGAATCTTGGGGGACGGCGGGCAGTCGCATGTACTGGAAGCCCGTTCTGCAAGTGGACGTCCAGTCGGGCGGCGAATCGCGCTACGAGGAACTGGTGAGTTTACTGCAGGACAGCGGCATCGTCGTCAAGAGGAAATAGCTCGATGAAATGGCGTCGCAGACGTCCCGCTGAGGAACTGGCCGGCGGGGAAGATTCGTTCCTGGACATCGTGGCCAATCTGGTCGGCATTCTGGTGATCCTCGTGATGGTCATTGGCGTGCGAGCTCAAGATGCGTGGGTCGATTCGGCCGAGACCGAGTCGGACCAGGTGTCGGAAGACTTGCTCAAGGAACGGGATCGGACTCTGACGCAGCATCGCGGCTTGACCGAGAATGTCCACGAGATCCAGCAGCGTGCGGACGAAATCGGGGCCTTGCTCAACTCACGTCAGCGTGAGCGACAGCAGCTGCAGGTTCTCTTGACGGCCGCCCGGATGGAACTGGACGAGCGGCGGGCCAAGCTGGACCAGGCCCAGCAAGCCGAGGTGTTGGCCTCCGCCGAAAGCCGTGAATTGGAGGCGGAGCTGGCTCGAATTGATGCCCAACGTCGCTCCTTGGAGGCCGAGGCGAGTCAGCCCCTGGAGCTTGAGCATTTGCCGACGCCTCTGGCCCGGACGGTGTTTGGCAGCGAAGAGCATTTTCGTCTGAAGGGTGGGCGGCTGGCCTACGTGCCGCTGAACGAGCTGACCGATTTGCTTAAGGACGAAGCACCTCGCAAGATCTGGCGGCTGCGCGAGGTGCCCCAGATCACCGAGACGCTCGGGCCGATCCAGGGATTTCACCTGCGCTACACGATGCATCGGCGGAGCGTCGAAACGACCACTCAGGTCGGCCCCGTCGTGCGTCAGATCGCGGAGCTCAAACAGTTCGTACTCGTTCCGCTGTCCGACCAATTGGGCGAAACGTTCGAGGAGGCGCTGCAAAGCGATTCGCAGTTCGCTCAGATCCTGGAGACGCGTCGGCCCGGCGCGACCGTGATTACGGTGTGGACTTATCCGGATAGTTTTCAGGAGTACCGCCAGCTGAAGAAATGGCTCTTCGACCGCGGGTTTTCCTCGGCCGCTCGACCCTTGCCGGAAGGCCAGCCGATCAGCGGTTCGCCCGACGGCTCGCGTTCTGCCGCGCAGTAGGTCTGCCCGCGGCCACCCCGCGAATCGATCAGCGGACCGGCAGATCCCACAGGCGGAGTAGTTCCAGCGAGCGACCCGACTTCTTCAGCTCGCCGCTCACCATCGTCCCAAAGTGGCCCGTCAGGTTGGCCAAGATTTGAGCCTCGGCCGCGGCACTCCAGTTGTAGAACAAGCCCACGACCTGTTCCGGCGGAGTGCGGTGCCGCAGAATCCGCGCGTTTTGAATCAGCGCCAGGCTCCCCACGGGCTCTTCGATTTGGACCAACCCCACCAATTCCGAGGCGCGGTCCTGGGACAGTTCGAACATCTCTGCCAGGGCGCTCTGGCGCCGAAACTCCGTCACCGTTCCGTCGTCGTCCAGGACGGCCGAGAGTCCGTAATGCTTGGCGATGCAGAGCGTCGAGTTGGCCCACGCATTCAGGCTCGCACCCAGGATCATCGCATGCCGGTCCGCGGGGTCCAGGATGTCACGTTCCAAAGTCCACATCCCGTTCCGTGCGAGGATGGCCTCGCGGAAATCTCGATCCCAGGTCATGAAGCGTGCCCGCATCGTGCGGAGTGAGACGTCGACCTCTTCGGCCAGGGGAGCCACAACGACACTTTCGAAGAGTGCGAGGTTGGCATCGGCCGCACGTCGGATCAGATTCGCCATCACTTCGACACGTGCGGGATCCGGCATCGGGGAGCGGCCAAACCCGATTCCCAAGTCCAATGCGTCGCGGGACGAGTCGAGGTAGGTCCCAGAAACCGAGAAATCGAACGCGGCCTGGTAGATCGGATTCAGCAACTCGTCGTCGTCGGGAGTGTTCTCATTGAGCTTGGCCGCCAGCTGTCGGACTTGCTGATTGGCCTGCGCATTGGCGCCCCAGGCGACGGCCAGACCGGACCAGGCGCTGGCCAGCGACATCAGCTCGCTGGCCGTACGCGGCTCGAAGGCCAATAAACGATCGCGGAGCGCTTCGAACTGCTGCTGATTCGTCGCGGTCGCCTTCAGTTGGTCGAGCGCCGCCGAGAGTCCTTGGCCGGCGACGACCTCGTCGAGAGTTGCGGCTTGCAGGCTGGTGTTGGCGTCAAACACGGCCTCCCAGGCCCATTGATAGGCGACGGCCACACTGCCTTCGGCGAGTGCTCGCTCCGCCCGTTTCACCAGCTCGTCGCCCTCGGTGGGCTCGCGGTCGCGGCGTGCCTCCTCTGAAAGGCTATTGAAGCGATTCCGGGCGGCCTGGAAGTCCGCCAGCAAGCTCTTGGTGATCGCCTGAAGTTTCTCGTCGCCACGCGGCGGCATCCTCAGTTCGTCGACGGGTTGTGGACGAGGCAACGGTTGGCCCGTCATGATCTGATAGGCCTCGAAGATGTTGGCCACGGGGCGAACTTCGATACCGAGTTGCCGCCCGCGCGCGATCACGTTCACCGGCTGATCGGTGTTGGAGTCCAGCTCGTACCGTTGTCCGGCGGGGATCAGCACCAGTTTCTTTCCGGCTCGGGCGGCCCCGTCGAGCTTGTGGGGAATCCCGCCCACCGGCCCGATCGTGCCATCGGGGTTGATCGTCCCGGTCATCGCCGCGTCGTCGCGGACCTGGTCGCCGCAGAGCGCCGCCAGGACGCCGATCGTGGTCAGGGCGCCCGCACTGGGACCATCCACCCGCCCGCCCCCCGTGTCGAACGTGAACTCGAATTGCTCTGGATTGACACCCAGCAGCAGGCAGCTCATCGTGGTCGCCGTCCAGCCGGAGGCACGCCACATCGGCCCCGTGCCCTCCACGTCGTCGTCAAAGAAGCCGACTCGAAGTCCCGGCGTCCGCTTGGGACGGACCCGAATCGTTGCCTGGTGCGTTGCCCCGATTGCGCCGGTGGGCGTTTGCACGTAGGAGAGCATCGTGAGCTGGGTCTGGCGTGGACGCGCCTCGCGGTCGCTCACGTCCGCTGTGGCCGGGGGGGCGTCGGGCGTAGCGGACGGCCGGTCCTGTCCGGACAGCCGTGAGGAACTCGAGAAACGCGAGCGAAGTCGCGATCAGACCCAGCAGGCAGGTCCAAAACGAGCGGCGGTAGCTCATGGGTGGAATTCCTTGAGCCGCCGGTTCTCACGTCGTCGTCCAACCGTCGGCCCGGTTGACGTTGAGAAGGCAACGGCGATCGATCAGGGGGCGGATCGTCGCGGGCGCCGGATTCCCGCGAGCGAGAGGAGTTTGCCGAAGTCGTACGGTTGAGGACACAGGACCCTGGCGGATTATATTCCGCCGCGGAGCGCATCCCAAGTCATATCCACGGCCTCTCGGCGCAAGAGTCTGGGCCTTCGCCGCTCCGTGCCAATTGCTTCCTGCCCTTGTTCGAACTCGCAGGATCCGAGGCGGCGCACCGTCAGGTTCCGGAGTTATCGCGCAGCATTTGTTGCGAGATCCGATCCAGGGCCTCACTCTGCTCCCGTTCGAGCCACTGCCGGAGGGCCATGGCGCTTGGCAGCGTCTGCGCGACGAGGTCGCGCTGTTGCCGCTGATCGTAGATCATGACAAGCCCCGCCAATCCAACCGCTCGGAACTCCTGCTCCGCGTCCTCCAGTTGGGCCAACTGCCGATACAGGACCATGGCCTTGGGGAACTCGTTGCGCTGATAGTAGAACCAGGCCAATTGCTGTTTGGCTCGGTTCGCGTAGTAGCGATTCGTCACGCTCGCCTCGGGCGGATGAAACTTGGCAACACTCCGCCAGCCCGCCTCGGTATTCAGATAGAGCGCGTTGTAATACTGCTCTCGCGCCGTGGGCTGCTCATCGACTTGCCGCAGATCCTCGGGGCTCACGGCCAGCAACGGGCCACTCCACGTGGTCAACGCGGCCATCGCTCCCAGCAAGACCCCGAGCGCCATCAGGGTCGGTAGCAGCCACCGGCGGCGTCGCCGAATCGGGCGGATGGCTTGGGTCGCCATGACGTGCTGGAGTTGCTGAGTGGCATCCAGCGGCATGCCGGGCGCGTCGGGCGACTCGCCCGGCAGCGAGTCGTGCTCAACCGGGAAGTCGGCGTCCCAGCCGGCGGCGGGCAGCAGCCGCAGTTCACGTAGCAGGTCGGCCGCAGAGGAGTACCGATCCTGAGGTTTTTTGGCGAGCAGCTTGGCGACGATCGCGCACAGAGGTTGCGGGGCGTCGGGCCGCAGCGTCTCCAGCGCGGGAGGGGGATTTTGCAGATGCTGAACCGCCACGCTCAGCGGCGTGTCGCCTTGAAACGGGGGACGGCCGACGAGCATATAAAACGCAGTCACGCCGCATGAGTAAAGGTCGCTGCGATGGTCGATCGCCCGACCTTCCACCTGCTCGGGGCTCATATAGAGCGGAGTGCCCATGGTCAGACCCGCCTGCGTCAGATCCACATTTTGCGGATCCATCACGCGGGCCAGGCCAAAGTCGGCGACCTTCACCTCGCCGCCCGTCGAAAGCAGAATGTTCTCCGGCTTGATGTCGCGATGGACGATGTTTCGTTGAGCGGCTCGAATCAGCGCGGCGGCCATCTGCCGCAGGATCGAAATCACGCGGGGGATTTCCAGCGGTCCATTGCGGGTCACGAGCTGCTTCACGTTCTGACCCGGGACATACTCCTGGGCAATGAAGTGCACGCCATCCTCGCAGCCGACCTCGTAGATCTGCACAATGTTCGCGTGAACCAATGCCGCCACCGCTCGCGCTTCGTTGTGAAATCGCTTCACATAGTCGCTCTGTCGCGCAAGCTCGCGGCGGAGCACTTTAACCGCCACTTGGCGCTGGAGCGAGGGCTGCTCGGCCAGATAGACCTCGGCCATGCCGCCTCGTCCCAGGCGATGCAACAAGCGGTAGTTGCCGAGCGTTCGTCCCGAAAGGTCGTGGGGCGAATTCTCGGTCGAAGGCGACGAATCCATCGTAAATCGAAACTCCCGGCGGACAATTCGGGGCGGAGCCGCCCGCCTTCGGCAGCTGGTGGCAGTCCCCCTGAATCAAGTATGTCGAGCAACCACGATCGTGGCAACAACGCGCGACCGGCGCAATTTTCCGGATGCGGTGAGGCGCGGAAGCTTGGCACGGAAGCCTAGCCGGTCCCGTTTTGACAGGTTCCGGTCGAGGCCGTGGTTTCGCCTTGCGACCGGCAACCGCGCCTTCTATACTCCGCCCCGCCTGTACGGTGAGCCAGGACGCGTCTGCGCCAAAGGGCGGCGTCATGGTGGGATTCCCACCGCGGGCGGGACCTTGCCCCGGCACGTCGAAGGAGTCGTCATGATCGATTTCAGTAAAGCAACCCGCTTGCGCCGGACCGCGTGCCTCGCGCTGTCAAGCTGGCTGGTGGCGGTCGGGGTTCAAGCGCAAACCGGTCCGGGCTTTCCGGAAAACGGCGCACGTTCACCCGCGGGCCAACCCGCTCAATCATGGCCGACCCCTGCCCCGTCGACCCCTGCCCCGTCGACCTGCTGCCCCGTCGACTCCTGCCCCGTCGACTGCTGCCCCGTCGACTGCTGCCCTGCCCGCTCAACCGCCGTCTGCTTCGCCTCCCGACGCGGTGCCGCGATATGTGCGGGTGACTGAACCGGCCGAGCCGCCGACATCTCAGGGGCAAGTTTGGCGCGAGTACGACCTGCGGACGTACATGCGACGCGTGCGGGGACTGGAGAAGCCGCAGCAGCCGATCTTCGACTGGATTCTGCGTGAGACCGGGACGGACCAATGGTTTGGAGAGATGCCGGGGATGATCGCTCTCGAGGCGGATTCGCTCCGCGTTTACCACGTCCCCGAGATGCATGAAGCGGTTGAGGAAATCGTGGATCGTTTCGTCAACCCGGATTTGGGTTCGTTCGCGGTTTCGGTGCGGCTGATTACGATTGAACATGTGGACTGGCGATCGACGGCCTGGTCGATGTTGCGGCCGGTGCCGGTGACGACACCCGGCGTGGAGGCCTGGCTGGTCAGTCGCGAGGATTCGGCCATGCTCGTCGCGGGGCTCCGGCAGCGGTTTGACGTGCGTGAGCACAACTCGGGGAATCTTCAGATCGCCCACGGCCAAACTCACACGATCGAACGTTGGGTGCCCCGGTCGTATCGACACGCCGTGACCCGAACGCCGGATCGCTACCCGGGGTATCAGGTCGAAATGGGGCAGATGCAGGAGGGCTATTCCTTGCAGATCAGTCCCTTGGCCGAACGGGATGGCCGATCGATGGACGTCGCCGTGAGGTGCAGTGTGGAGCAAATCGAGCGACTGACGCCCGTGTGGTTGAAGGTTCCGACCACGGTCGATCCGGGCGCTCAAGTCCAGGTCGATATTCCGCAGGTTGCCAGTTGGCGGATTAACGAGCGGTTTCGTTGGCCGGTTGACGAGATCTTGGTCGTCAGTCGCGGTGTGGTGGCGATGCCAGGCCTGAAGAAGGAGAGCGGCTTTGTCTCGCCGCTGGCGTCCTTGCCGATACCTGTGCCCGGGGGAGGTCCATCTCGAGCCGAAGCGTTGCTGATTTTTGAGTGCCGTCGCATCGACGCGGCGACACCCGAACCCGGCGCCGAGCCACGGGTGGGACGCTTGAACTATCATGGCCGATACTGACCCAACGGGTCTCTCTGCTGCTGCGCGCCTGGGAGGGTGTCACGAGACCCGACGTACGAGGCGGTTCCAAGGCGGCACGCCCGCCCCTAGCTGCCTCGACGGTTGTTGCGCCGGCCACTAGAATTCGGCTTGGGGGAAACGCTGCCGACGCGGTTGGTCCGCTGTGCGCTGCGCATCCTGGTTTTCAGAAGCGATGGATTGATTGATGATACGACGCGTCGTGATCACCGGCTGTGGGGTCGTGAGCCCGATCGGCCAAACCCGAGCGACGGTCTGGGACGCGTTACAGGCGGGCCGCAGCGGCGTCAAGCGAATTTGCTCGATCCCGACCGAGACGCTTCCGATCAAGTCCGGGGGAGAAGTGCAGGACTTTAGCGGGCGGATCGATGACTTCGGGCCGCTTTCGGACGCGACGAAGAAGAATATTCGCAAGGGCCTGAAAGTGATGTGCCGCGAAATTCAAATGGGCGTCGCGGCGGCCCAGTTGGCACTGAACGATGCGGGTCTGGATCTCGGGCAAACCGCGCCGGAACGCGCCGGCGTCGTGTATGGATCCGACTACATTATGACCTTGCCCGACGAGTTCGCAGCGGGTGTCCACGCCTGTCAGGGAGACCAAGGGCGGTTTGAGATGGAGGCCTGGCCGGCCAAAGGGATGCCCCAGGTCACCCCGCTGTGGTTACTGAAGTATCTCCCCAACATGCCGGCTTGCCACGTGGCCATCTACAATGATCTGCGAGGCCCGAACAACTCGATTACCGTACGCGAAGCCTCGGCGAATTTGGCGATGCTCGAGGCCCACACGGCGATCGTGCGTGACTCGGCCGACGTCATGTTGGTGGGCGGCACGGGCAGCCGAATCCACTCGCTGCGGACGACGCACACGGTGCTGCAAGAGGAATGTGCGTCGGGTGACGAGGACCCCGCAACACTGGCTCGGCCGTTTGATCGGGATCGGCGTGGGATGGTCGTCGGCGAAGGGGCCGCGACCTTTGTCCTGGAAGAGTTGTCGCACGCGCAACGGCGGGGCGCCACGATTTTCGCCGAAGTCGTGGGATTCGGCGCATCGGCTGTGCTGCGTCGCGGCGGCCTGGCCGATCGCGCGACAGCCCTGGCCAACGCGATGCGGCGAGCTCTTGAGGTGGCCGGACTTCGCCCGCCGGAGGTGGGGCATCTCCACGCCCATGGGCTCGGCACGCAGTCGTCGGACGTGGCAGAGGCGGAAGCGATTCACCGTGTGTTCGGTGAGTGGGGCGCGCGAGTTCCGGTCGTGGCGGCCAAGAGCTATTTCGGAAATCTCGGCGCCGCCAGTGGCATGGTCGAATTGCTCAGCAGCGTGCTGGCTCTTCAGGCGGGGTGCCTGTTCCCCACGCTGAACTATCAGACGCCCGATCCGGCGTGTCGCCTGCGCGTGGTCACCGATGGTGAAACGCCCAGCGGCGAGAGTGTGCTCAATGTGAACGTCACGCCGCAGGCCCAGGCGAGCGCGATCGTGCTCCGCCGCTATTCCGCGTGACGATCGGGCGCGTTATCGATGCACAAGGCACGGACGCGCGCGGCGTGAACTTCGATGCGCCACGATGCGCCGCGCGCGGCGCGTTTGCCGCCGCGATTGGGTCGCTGCAAGCGTCGTGGGGATGGCCTTCGCCCGCGCTGTCCCAGGTTGACACTCGGTCGGCAGGCCGATATGCTGACGAGATTCTGCGTGGAAGTAAAGCTATGGTGTAGAAGGATTTTC
Organism: uncultured Planctomycetales bacterium; assembly: GCA_963826795.1. Taxonomy (GTDB): domain Bacteria; phylum Planctomycetota; class Planctomycetia; order Pirellulales; family Pirellulaceae; genus CAWGYT01. The sequence continues at coordinate 38,650 of CAWGYT010000014.1, forward strand.
GAGCGGTGGGCGGGGCTCCGGCTACGGTTCGGTGATTCAGCGGTTAAACAGGCAACAGTGGGTGGTCGCCCCAGTTGCACGCCACAATTGAGGCCTCGACGGCCGCCAGGTGCTATGAATCCCAGCGAAATTCTCCGGATCGTCGACGCGATCCATCGTGATAAAAATATTGACAAGGAGATTGTCTTTCAGGCAATCGAGTCTGCGCTGGTATCGGCTGCCCGGAAGAATTACGGGGACGAAGCGGAAATCGCGATTCAAATCGATCGCACCGACGGCTCGATCCGCGGAACCTGTGACGGCAAGGAACTGGACCCGGAGGAAACCGTGGGTCGGATCGGGGCCCAAACGGCGAAGCAAGTCATTATTCAGAAGATCCGCGAGGCGGAGCGAGACGCGCTGTTTGACGAATATCACGAGTTGCTGGGCCAAATGGTCGGCGGCGTCGTCCAGCGCAACGAAGGCCGCGCGACGACCGTCTCGCTGGGCAATGTCGAGGCGATTCTGCCGCGGGGCGAGCAGATTCCGGGCGAGACGCACCATGCCAACGAACGAGTGCGGACCACCGTCTTCGACGTTCGAAAGGAAGGAAGTCGCGTCAAGGTGATTCTCAGCCGGACCCGGCCGCAACTGGTCCAGCGTCTGTTCGAGCAGGAGATTCCGGAAATTGCGGATGGGGTGATCGAGGTCCGCGCGATGGCCCGCGAGCCTGGCTATCGCAGCAAGGTTGCCGTCAGCAGCGCCGACCAACGCGTGGACTGCGTGGGTGCGTGCGTCGGGGTGCGCGGCAATCGGATCAAGAATATCGTCGATGAATTAGCGGGCGAGCGGATCGATATCGTTCGCTGGAGCGACGACATGCAGGTGTTGATTCCCAATGCCCTGCAGCCTGCGGAAGTCGACGAAGTGATCCTCTGCAAAATGATGGGTCGAGCCATCGTCCTGGTACGCGAGGATCAGCTCTCGCTGGCCATTGGGCGGCGGGGGCAAAATGTCCGGCTGGCCAGCAAGCTTTGCGGCTGGGACATCGAGATCATGACGCAAGAGGAGTTGCAGGAGCAGATCGAAAGCGCGGTGGCTGGCTTTTCGTCGATTGAGGGAGTGACGGACGACTTGGCCGAGCGACTGGTCGGCGAGGGCTTCCTGTCATATGACGACCTGTCGGTGATCGAACCAGATGACCTGATGGCCATGGGTGGTTTGGACTCGGAGGTCGCTGATCAAATTGTGGAGCAGGCGGAGGCCAAGGCGGAGGAGGCCGAGCAGGCGGCGGCAGCAGAACGCCGTCGAATCAAGGAAAAGGAGCGGATTGAGAAGGCGACAGCGGAGCTCGAGGCCCTCGAGGGTCGGAGCGAGTCGCCGTCCGCCGAGGAATCAGGTGCCACTGAGGAATCCGCGCGCGAGGAATCCGCCAGCGAGGAATCCGCCAGCGAGGAATCGGGGGCAGCAGGAGTGGCTGAGCTGGAAACGGTTGATACACTAGAGTTCTCGCCCGACGCGGATGCCGAATCGATCGATCCGGAAGCGCCACAGGTCGGTTCGGCTCACGAGGATTTGGCTCACGAGGATTCGGCGGACGAGGATTCGGCGGACGAGGAGGCTTCGGCGAGCGACGAGCAAGATGCCTCGCTGAAGCGCGAGTCCTAGGGCGGCCGAAGGGTTGGGGTGCCCGCTCGGATCGGCGGGGCCGAACGGGTTTGGGTGCGACCGGACGGGTATCCAAAGCCGGCCGGCATTGGTGGTTGGTTCGGGCGAGGCAGGGAGCGGATGCTCGAGACGACCGGCTGGCGACCGAATCGTGGCTTGCGGCTGCGGTTTCCGATTTCCGGAAAGCAGGACTCGGACGGGTCAACGGGCGGCGTTCCGCGCGTGAGAATTCACACGATCTGATACTGATTCCGACCTGATGGGCCCGAATGAGGTGCGTCAGCTCGGACCTCAGCACGAGGGGTTGGCTACGGCGTGCTGCAGGAGTTCACTCGTAACAACGGGGAGAACGGACCATGGCCTAAGAAACCGCGCAACGCGGGCGTCCTGCCGGTCGATTCCGGTGGGGCGTCAGAAGAATGAATGAAGGAGGGCAGACGTGCCCATTCGGATCTACTCGGTAGCGAAAGAACTGAAGGTTGACAGCAAGGAGCTGGTCGAGATCTGCGCCAAGGCGGGGATTACCGGTAAGGGATCGGCGTTAGCCAGTCTTACCGAGGACGAGCTGGAGCGAGTCAAGTCATACATCCAAGGCGGTGGTCGCAAGTCACCCTCCGCTCCGATTCCGCCATCGCCGGCGCCTCCGGCGATTCCCCCGCGGATCGTTCCTTCCACGACCACGGCTCCGCCGAAACCGGCGCCGCCTCCGGAACCTGAGGTCCCACCGGTCCCGGTGACTCCTGCGGCCTCGGCCCCGTCGACCCCGACGCCTGCCCCGCCGATCCGTCCCGCTCAGCCCGGACCGCTCTCGGGGTTCACCCGTGAAGACTACATCGGTCCCGGGGGGGGCGGGAGCGGCGGTCGTCCGCGCATGATCCAGCCGACGGGGGAGAAGAGAAGCGAGTCGAAAGGCGGCAAGGGAGCCAGGCCTCCGCAGCGAAGAGAGCCCGTCGTTCGTGTGGCGGCGATCCCAGAGCCTCCCCAGACGCCGACTCCGACGAAGAAGGACGAGCCGGCGCCGCAGAAGCCCATTATGACGTTGCCGGCCGACGCGATCCGTAACGCGAAGTCGGGCAGCCGCGCGCCGCTGGAGCAATTCACGAAGCATCAGGATAAAAAGCGCGAGCAGGAGTCGCGCAGTGCGCCTCGACCCGCGGCGACGGTCGAAGATGCCTCGACGAAGGTCCCCCGAGATCGACGGAAGGCGAAGACCTCGGTTGTTCCGGACGGGGAGGAGGATCGCGAAAAGAAGCTCGCCGCCATGGCGGGGACTCGAGCCGCTCGACAGCAGAAACGTCGGCGGACGCAGGTCGCTGGTTCCGGGGAGGACGACGAGTCGGAAGTCCGCCGTCGCCGTCGCCGACTGCAGCGCAAAGGTGGGACGAACACGGCGGCTCCCAGGAAAGGTCGGGTTACGGTTGAAGTGCCGTGTACGGTTCGGGCGTTTTCGGAGGCGACCGGTGTGCCGACTTCCGCCATTCAGCGAGCGTTGTTGCAGGTCGGCATGATGGCGACAATCAACCATGAATTGGACGAAGAAGCGGCCGAACTTTTGGCGGCCGACCTGCAGCTGGATGTCGAGTTTCGTCAAGCGGCGACCTTGGAAGATCAATTGCTGTCGCGGCACGAGGCCATCGAGGATGACCCGGACGATCTGGTAACGCGCCCGCCGGTGGTCACCTTCCTGGGACACGTGGACCATGGGAAGACGTCGCTCCTGGACCGGATTATTGGGATCAACGTGGTTTCCGGTGAGGCGGGTGGAATCACGCAGCACATTCGGGCCTATAAGCTCAAGAAGGACGAGCGTGAGATTGCGTTTGTCGACACGCCGGGTCATGAGGCGTTCACGGAGATGCGGGCCCGAGGGGCGAACGTGACCGACATCGCCGTGCTGGTCGTGGCCGCCGATGACGGAGTGATGCCTCAGACCGAAGAAGCAATCAGCCATGCCAAAGCCGCGGGCGTTCCGATTGTCGTCGCGCTCAACAAGATCGATCTTCCCGGGGCGGACCCCAATCGGGTTTACCAGGAGTTGTCCACACACGGCCTGCTGCCCGCGGAATGGGGTGGGGACGTGGAAGTCGTCAAGACGAGCGCCATCTCGGGTGACGGGATCGAGGATCTCCTGGAGACGTTGCTGTTGACGGCCGATCTAAACGAGTACAAGGCGAATCCCAAGCGGCCCGCCGCGGGGACCTGCCTGGAGGCCGAACAGCAGGGCAACCAGGGCGTGGTGGCGAAAGTCATCGTGCAAAACGGGACGCTGTCCGTGGGCGACGTCATCGTTTGCGGAGGCGCGTTTGGACGCGTCAAGGCGATGTACGATACGTTGAATCCCCGCAAGAAAGTCGATCAGGTCGGGCCCTCGACTCCGGTCAATTTGGTGGGTCTGGACATTGCGCCCGAGGCCGGCGAGGCGTTTTATGAAATGGACGATATTGCGGAAGCGCGGCAGGTCGCTGAAACGCGGCAGGTCCGCAGTCGCTCCCGCTCGTTGTCCGGCCGGACGGTGCGCGTGTCGTTCGACGACTTCCAGCGCCGGTTGGAAGAAGGTCGCTTGGGTGATCAGCACGAGGCTGCCATTCTGAATTTGATTTTGCGGGCCGACACGCGCGGCTCGATCGAGGCGATTCAAAAGGAGCTCGAAAAGCTCCATCACGACGAGGTGCAGGTGCGCATCCTGCAGGCTACCGTCGGAGGCATCACGTCGGCCGACGTGACACTGGCCGATGCGTCCAACGCGGTCATCGTGGGATTCAACGTCATTCCCGACGAAGTCGCCCGCTCGCTGGCCGACGAACGCGGCGTGGAAATCCGGCGTTACGAGATCATTTACAAGGTCACCGAAGACATCAAGGCCTTGCTGGAAGGGAAGCTCAAGCCGGAGGAACGCGTGACGGAACTGGGACGGGCCCTCGTGCAGCAGCTGTTCACGATCAGCCGGGTCGGAACCGTGGCCGGTTGCCGTGTCCTGGGGGGAACGATTGAGCGGGGCTGCCGCGTGCGGGTCAACCGGAATGGTCGCGGGATCGGCGATTACGCGCTGGATTCGCTCCGACGCGAAAAGGATGATACCAAGGAAGTTCGCGAAGGGTTCGAGTGCGGGATCAAGCTTTCCGGCTTCAATGACCTCAAGGAAGGGGACGTCTTGGAAGCGTACAAGATCGAGGAATTCGCGCGAACGCTGTAGGGATGCCGCGAGGTTCCCCCATCCCCCCCTCGCCGGTATCGCCTTGCGGAATGCCGATGAGCCCCATTTGCCTGGAAGTCTCCTCATGAGTTCGCGTCGTACCCTGAAGGCCGCTTCCGCCATCAAAGAAGTCGTCAGCATGGCGATTCTGACCGAACTGCGTGACCCGCGCGTCAAGAACGTGACGGTGACCTTCGTGGAAATCTCGGGGGACATGCGGTACGCCAAGGTGCATGTCTCTCTGATGGGCAGCCCCAAAGAACAGGAACTTTGCCTGCACGGCTTGCGCCGCTCGGCAGGTTACCTGCAAAAACGGATTAACGATCGCGTGGATACACGCTATACGCCGCGCCTGGAGTTCGTCCTGGATCAGGGCATCAAGAACGCGTTCAAAGTGGCGGAGATCTTGGAGGAAGTTCTTCCCCGGGCGGAAACTTCCCCGGAGCCGGCGGCGGAGGAATCCGACGCGCGTGATGGATGATCCGCAGAATCACCCTATCGACTGACGAGCCGTGAAGTTTCTAGCCTGAAAACGGGAACTCTATGTCCGCATCCAAACGTGCTGATGTGATTGGCCAGCTGCAGAAGGTCCTGGCCAAGCATTACAAACCGATCAAGGCGGTCGAGCGAACGGTCTTGGAACAATTGCTTTACGCGACCTGTCTGGAGGACTCGAAACCGGACGCGGCCGACGAGTGCTTTGCGCGACTGCAGGAGTCGTTTTTCGACTGGAACGAGATCCGCGTGACGACGGTGAGCGAACTGTCGGAAGCGCTTCGCGGGCTCAAGGATCCCGTTCGTTCCGCCACGTTGATCAAGCAAATTCTGCACAGTGTCTTTGAAGCGATCTACGATTTCGATCTGGAGACGCTGCGGAAGCAGAACCTTGGGATCGCCGTGAAGCAATTGCAGAGCTACAAAGGCGTGACATCGTTCTCGGCCGCCTATGTCGTTCAAAACTCGCTGGGCGGGCATTCCATTCCCGTCAGTGAGGCCGGACTGGAAGTGATGCGCGTGCTGAACGCGATTTCGGAGAAAGAGTACGCATCGCAGTCGGTTCCCGGGCTGGAGCGGGCCATCGCCAAGAACAAGGGAGTCGAGTTTGCTTCGATCTTTCAGCAACTCGCCGCCGATTACGCCGCGTCCCCCTTCAATGCCGCCGTTCGAGCCTTGCTGATGGAGGTCGATCCGGAGGCCAGGTCGCGGCTGCCGAAGCGTCCCGGGAAGAAGGCGGACGAACCCGCGACCAGCGAGAAGCCGCCGAAGAAATCGAAGCCGACCCCGCCCGAGCCGCCAAAAAAGGCAACTGCGAGCAAGGCCAAGGCGGCAAGCTCGTCCGCCAAGGCGGTCCCGAAAAAGAAAACGGTCAAAAAGAAGTCGGCTCCGACCGCCGGGGCCGCCAAGAAAAAGTCGAGCGGCAAGAAGGCACCCAAATCGATCGCCAAGAAGGCTTCGCCTGGGGCCAAGAAGTCCACCTCAAAACAATTGGCTCGTCGCAAGCCTCGCTCAGCCGGCGGAGGTTCGGGATCCGCTTCGCAGGCGCCGATCGGGACCGTGATTGGCCCGAGCGGATCGCCGTTCGCCGCGGGTGCGTGACCTCGCACAACTCGGCTCGCCCGAGGGTGAACCGGCACGGGCCCATGTGAAGCGTCCGTTTTCCCGGAGTACCTTCCGAAATGTGTTGGATTCGAAATCGCAGGCCCTCCCCGCGGTCGTCTCTTAGTCCTTGCCGTGTTGCATTTCTCGCAGGCGTCGCGACGCTGGCCGGCGCGATCCTGAGTGGAATCCACCCGCTCGCAGCCCAAGATCCGCTGGAGTCGCTGCCCGATGCGATCCAGCAGGCCGACGTGGCGGATCCCCTCCCCGCAAAGGCCTTGCCCGACGAGCGGGTTGAGGACCGGATGATCGCCACGGCGAACTTTGCTCAGGGCCGATTGCTGTTTCGACGTGAGCAATTCGGACGGTCGCTGCGGCGTTATCAGCGGGCGTTCCGCTACGCGAACGGATCGCCGACGATGCTCGCCGAAATCGTGCCCTTGGCGTTTCGACTCGGGCGCCTGGACGAAGCGGCGCGTTACGCCCAACGGGCCACGGCGGAAACTCAGCTGGACGCGTTCCTGCTCAGACGGCTGGCCCTGTACATGACCGAGCAGGACGACTTCCGCGCGGCTCTGCGACTCTACGACCTGGCCAACGAGGTGGAGGCCGCGCAGGAGGGTGGGGACGATCCCGCGGAAGCCAATCTCATCACGGGATTTGAACGCGGACGACTGCTCTACCTGACAGGCGATTTCGCTCGGGCCGCCGAGCAATTCGAATCGGTGCTGGAGGTGCTGGGCCAGCCAGAACCCCGCCCGGGCAACGTGCCGGCGATGGAGGCCCTGCGCCAGGAGTCCGTCGTGACCTACTCGCTGATGGCGGAGACATTTCTCCAAGCCGGCAACTGCGCGCGGGCAGAAGAATTGTTTCGTCGGGCCTATGAAGGCCAGGACGAGGCCGTCATCCTGGATTTTCACCTGGCTCGCGTTGCCGAAAAACTACCGGATCTCGAGTTGGCATGGTCGCGACTTGAGCCGTACCTGAAGTCGGGAGATACGCAGGCGGGGACGGCGCCGTACGAACTGCTGGTACGACTGCTTGAGCAAACGAATCGCAAGGAAACGGTATCCGACGAGCTGGCTCGACTGCGAGCCGACCAACCGAACAACGTGTTTCTGATCTTTTTCCAGGGACAGCGATTGCTCGAGGCCGGCCAGGCCGACGAGGCCCTCGCGGCGTTTCAGGATCTGATGGAAGTCCGCCCGCTGGTGGATGGCTATCGCGGGCTGGCGCGCGCCTACTTGCTGAAGCGATCGGCCCAGCCGTTGATTTTGTTGTTGGCCGATGCCGCGACGCGTCTCGGCGGACTCGATTTGCTCGACGATGTCCTGAGCGAAATGGCGCAGGACGTCGCCTGGACCCAACATCTGGCCGATGTCGCGCGCCAGGAGTTTCTGTCTCCTTCGGCTTCGCTGCCCGAAGTCGGGCAGCGAAGCGTCGCTTTGGTCCTGGCTCGGCTCTCGGCCGAATCCGGGCAAGACGCCGCGGCCGATGAGTTTTTCGAGCGTGCCGCGGGGCGGGGCGAGCAGGCGGACGTCGGCGTCTGGTTGACCTGGGGCATGCACTTGCTGCTGAACGAACGGGCCGGACGTGCCGCGTCGCTATTCGGCGAATTGCTAGAGCAGCCGCTCGAGGACGCACAAATCGGACCGGTCTATTTCTATCGCGCCGCGGCCCTGGCTCTCGATCAGCGCTTCGACGAGGCACTAGCCGCCGCACAGGAAGCAGCCCGGCGAGAGCCCGACGTTCCGACGATCCAGCTGCGTCCCGCCTGGGTCCTGTTCCTGGCGAAACGCTGGCCGGAAGCCGGGGCCGAATACGAGGCCTTCCTGACCCGCTTTGGGGATCAGTACGATCCGCCCGTTCTGCGCGAGACGGTGCGCAAAGCGAAGTCCTCGTTGTCCAGCGTCGCCGTGTTCCAGGGCCGGCTGGAGGCCGCCGAGGAATGGCTCGAACAGATCCTCGATGAATGGCCTGGCGACATCGGCGCGCTGAATGATCTGGGATACCTTTGGGCCGATCGCGGTGCGCACCTGCAACGTGCCCGACGAATGACTCAGCTGGCGGTCGAGGCCGAGCCGGAGAACTTTGCCTACCGGGATAGTTACGGGTGGGCGCTGTATAAACTGGGTGAGTACGCCGCCGCGGTCACGGAATTGCGCTACGCTGCCTCCGCCGAGCCCCCCGATGCCGTTGTCTTGGACCATCTCGGCGACGCGCTGCTCAAATCCGAGGGGCCCGAGGCCGCGCGCACGGTTTGGCAGCAGGCGCTGCAGGCCGTCGGCGACGCGAGCGACCAGCGCCGGCAACAAATCGAATCCAAGCTCAAGCAGCAGCATCCGGAGTGAGGGCCGATGGCAGGACACTCTCATTGGGCGGGCATCAAGCACAAGAAAGCCCTGATCGACAATAAGCGGGGAAAAGTCTGGAGCAAGATCTCGAAGGCGCTCATGGTCGCCGCTCGTCTGGGAGGCGGCGATCCCGAAACAAATGTGCGACTTCGCGTTCCCCTGGCCGACGCCCGTGCGGCTCGAATGCCCAAGGAGAATATCGAACGCGCGATCAAGAAGGGTACCGGCGAGCTGGAAGGCGGCGAGGTCGAAGAGGTGGTTTACGAGGGCTATGGTCCGCAGGGCGTGGCCGTGATGTGCGAGATCCTGACGGATAATCGGAATCGGACCGCGCCGGAGTTACGGAAACTGTTCGAAGTTCACGGAGGGAAGCTGGGTGCGACCGGTTGCGTCTCGTATCTGTTCGAGCGAAAAGGGTTGATTGTCTTACCCGTCGCACAGATTGATGAGGAACGACTGTTGGAAATTGCGCTGGAGGCCGGAGCCGATGACGTGCGGCGCGAGGAGGATAACTTCGAAGTGACGTGCGATCCGGATGTCTATGCCGATCTGCTGAACGCCTTGGAAGACGCCCATCTCGATCCGTCCGTCAAGGAGTTGACTCGGATCCCCGCGTCCACCGTCGACCTGGATGCCGATGCCGGCCAGAAGGTGCTCAAGCTGATGGAAGCGTTGGACGACCACGACGACGTCCAGAACGTGTCGGCCAACTTCAATATTCCGAAGGAGGTCATGGACGAAATTGGCGCCGATTAAATAGCACAGGGAGTCGGGCCGGCAAGAATTCGATTTCAACGGGGGGCGGAACCATGACGCGCAGCGGACGAGACGTTTTTTTTTGTGCAATCGTGGCAGGGATGCTGGGGGTCGTCGGGGCGGTTGCCGGACTTGGCGAATTAAGGGCCGCTGAACCGCTGGTGGCGACTTCATGGCGCTTCTCGACCGCGCGTCCCGTCGAAGGTTGGGAGCAACCCGAGTTTGATGACGCGACTTGGGACAGCGGGATCGGGGGATTCGGGGAACCGTCCACGCCGGGATCCCGCGTTCAGACCCCGTGGCGGACCACCGATATCTGGTTGCGCCGCCGATTTTCGATGTCCGAGCTTCCGAAACGAGTCGGGCTGTTAATCCATCACGACGAAAACGCGGAAGTGTTCCTCAACGGCCATCCGATCGCTCAGCTGCCAGGTTACACGACCCAGTATCAGCTCGTGCCGCTGGACAATGCAGCCCGGGGTCACCTACGAGTCGGTGACAATCTATTTGCCATCCATTGCCATCAGACCACGGGCGGACAGTACATTGACGCGTTTCTTGTCGACGTGGACGACGTGCCGCGATTGCCTCCGAGCGTACCATTCGACTCACCGCTGATGACGCGCTGGGGGCGAGAGTTGAAGGCGGATCAGCCCTGGCCCGAGTATCCCCGCCCTCAATTGGTCCGGACCGCTTGGAAGAATCTCAACGGGCCCTGGGACTACGCGGTCTGCTCTCAAGAGGCGGGCCGCCCCACAATGTGGGACGGGCAAATCGTCGTGCCGTTTTGCTTGGAGTCCAAGCTCTCGGGCGTCAGCAAGCTGCTGGAACCCACCGATGCACTCTGGTACCGTCGCCGGTTCGAGTGGCCTGAATCGTCGCAGCGGCGCTCGCTGTTGCATTTCGAGGCGGTCGATTACCGCTGCCAAGTGTGGCTCAATGACCAATTGGCCGGGGAACATGTCGGCGGGAGTCTGCCGTTTAGTTTCGACGTCAGTGACATGATCCGAGCGGGCGAGAACGAGATCGTCGTGAAGGTCCTGGACGCGACCGGGGGACCCCAGCTACGCGGCAAACAAACGCGAGAACCGGGGGGCATCTGGTACACACGCGTCTCGGGCATTTGGCAGACGGTTTGGCTGGAGGACGTGCCGTCGCGGTATATCCGCCAGCTCCGGATCAAGACGAACCTCCAAGGCGGAATCGAGATCGAGGCCGACCTGGCGGGCGATCCCCTGCCTGGCGAGACGTTGCAAGCAGAGGTCTCGAGCGAGGGGACGACCCGGGCGAAAGGCCCGCTGGTTCTCCAGATCGCCGAACCTCGGCTCTGGTCGCCCCACGATCCCTATCTCTACGATCTGGCCGTCGAGCTTCGCGATAGCAACGGCCAGCTGGTCGACCGGGTTGAGTCCTACACGGGGATCCGTGAGCTGGGTCGTGTCCGCGACGCGGCTGGACATTGGCGGTTCACGCTGAATGGCCAAGTCATCTTCCCGTGGGGCACGCTCGATCAGGGCTGGTGGCCCGACGGCCTGCTGACGCCTCCTTCCGACGCGGCGATGCGATCCGATCTCGAATTCCTGAAACGGGCGGGCTTTAATCTGGTTCGCAAGCATATCAAGGTCGAACCGCGCCGCTACTACTTGCACTGCGATCAGCTCGGGATGCTTGTGTGGCAGGACCAAGTCAGCGGCGGCGAAGGGCCTCGCTGGACCCGCTTTGCGGCCCACCCCGAGGATGCCACCTGGAGCGAGGCGGACCATCGCCAGTATATGGACGAGTTGGATGGGATGATTACGACCTTGGATCACTTCCGGTCGATCATGGTTTGGGTTCCGTTCAACGAGGCCTGGGGGCAGCATCGTACGCTGGACGTCGGAGCGTGGACGGTCAATCGTGATCCCTCGCGTCTGGTCAATGTGGCCAGCGGCGGAAATTTTTGGCCCGTCGGCCAGATTGCCGATCATCATCAATATCCGTACCCCGGCTTTCCGCTGGACGATCGGCGGCTGGACGACTACATCAAGGTGGTTGGCGAGTTTGGCGGGCACGGCTGGCCGGTCCGAGATCACGTCTGGGACGCCAGCCGTCGCAACTGGGGTTACGGCGACCTGCCCAAGTCTCTCGACGAACTGCGGGACCGGTACCAGCAGTCGATCCAGATGCTGGCCGAGTTGAAGCAGCAGGGAATCGCGGCCGGGATCTACACGCAGACGAGCGACGTGGAGGGAGAGGTCAATGGGCTACTGACCTACGACCGGGAAGTGGCCAAGATTCCGGCCCAAGAGTTACGCCGCATTCACGCCGTGTTGACGGACGACTGAGTCACAGACGACTGAGTGACAGACGACTGAGCAGCAAGCCGGCGAAACGGTACGCTTAATCGAGCCAAGGGTGCTCGACCTGTTTCCAGTATTTCTCAAACGCCCCCTCGCCTGCGTGAAAGTCGGGGCTGTTGTCGAGATCGTGGCATTCCAGGCACTTTTCTTCGGCCTTGCTCAATTCCAGGCGCATTTGGCGTCGGGATTCCAACAATTGCTCCTCGCTCAAGTTGGCTTCGCCATTTTCAGCCCGCACATGGGCGTCGCCCGGGCCGTGGCAGTTTTCGCAGCCGCTGCCGTGCAACGGAGCGGATTTCTCCAGATCGATGTAGCCTGTCTCGTAGGGAAAGTAGGCCTGCGGGTTCCAGCCCGTCACGTGGCAGCTCAAGCATTCCGGGTCGTGGTGCCGGACGATCTCTGACCGTTCGGTGGGATTCGCGATGGAGTCCGTCGCGTGATGGTGCGGCGTCTTGAGCCACTTGTCATATGCCTGGGTATGGCACTCGCCACACGTTTCCGAGCCGACGAACTTACCGTGCACATGTCGCACGGGTTTGAGGCCCAGTCCGGCGAGTCCCTGATTTTGAAGGACGGCCTGATACTGTTTCATATTTTCCAGCATCCGTGGCGAGTCGGGATGGCGGGCATCGAGGGCGACACGTTGATAGCGAAGCTGGATCGGGCGACCGCGGTACAGGCCCACCACGCCGACGTACATGCTCTTGGCACCCGTTTGAATCAGCTGCGTCGACGTGCCGGCGACCACATCCGGTCGGAATTTCGGTTCGCCGTAGCCTCCGGCCGAGACGATCAGGTCGATGCCCTTCACTTGGCGGGCGAGGGCTTCGCATTCCTTGGGCGGGGCCTGGACCAGGGCCACACAGAAATCGCACCGCTCGGCTTTCATTCGCTCGACGGCCTGTGCCAGACCGACTGACGCCGGTTGCTTGACGATCTCTTCATGGGTGACTCGGGCGAGCGCCTCCGCGCCGATGGCCGCCGTGACGCCAATCCGCAACCCGCCGCGTTCGATGATGCGATAGGGTGAGACAAAACCCAGGGGATTGGCGTTGGCGCAAACGAACAGGTCGGACTGGCCCTGGTCGTCTGTCGAGGCCGCAATCACCGCCAGCAATTCACCCAGGGGGAGCCGCAAATCATCCCCGCCAAATCCGACGGCGGCATATTTCATTTGCCGCAGGGCATTGATGGTCGTCTGATACTTGATGGCCGCTTGCGAGCCGATCCGGCGGACCTGGTCGCCCGCATCCAGGGGCACGACATCCCATTGCCGCTGCTGAATCAGCGACTGCAGCAGCGAGTCGCGGCGAGCAAGTCCTCCCTTTTGATTCGACAGCCCGGTACATCCGCAAGGTTCGATGTAGCCATGCTGCTGGCCCGTGATCATCAGCACGACGTCGGGCTTCGGCCAGCCCCGGTATTCGGGCTCCGTCGTGGGGCTGGCTGCTTCGTCCGAATAACCGCGGAGCGGAAGGAGCAGCGCAGCGAGACCCAACCCGAGCAGAGTTACGAGGAACGCCGAGGCCAATTGCTTCATTGTGTTTCTCATCGGGGGACTTCGTGGGAATTGGCAGCGGCCGGTGCACTCGACTCAATCGCCAGGGCCACGGGGATGCGAATCGTGGGAATCTCGGGGTCCGTCGTTTCCAGCACGACCTCCGCCAGCGCGCCTTGCTGGAATCCGAGTCGATTCACCACGCCGCCGCGGGGACGGATGTGGAGATGCAAGGTGTGCTTGGCTAGCTTGGACGCGTCGGCAGGCGGGACGATTTCCGCCTCCAGAACGTCATCGGGATCGACGCTGGCAATCTTCATTCGAATCGACTCGGCCTGCTCGCCTTTGACAAAGATCCAGAGCGATTTGTCGTGCTCTCGATCGCCCGACAACGTGCCCAAGTCCCAGATGCCCAGTCGGGGGTTATATCCAGGGCCCGCCAGCGTCAAGTTGCCCACCACATTGCCGAGGACCGGCACGTCCAACGGGCCCAGATCCGCGTGATTCAGATGAACTCGCAGTCGCTGGTCGAAACGACCCAGCGGCATTCCGGGCTTGAGCTGGACACGGATCCGAGCCCGCGACGGCTCCGGCTTCGCTGGCCAGTTCGTCCGGCCTTAGCGGCTCGACTTCCGTCGCAAACGAATCAGCGGTCGCCGCATCCAGTGTTTCGATGCGATCGACAGCCAGGTCGGGGTCGCGATAGCCGAACACGTGAAACGTCAGTTCGCGAGCTTGTCCCACCGTGACGTTGTCGAAACTCAACGCGCGGGGCACGGTCTGCACGACTTGCTGGACCTTGCCCTTAACCGTCAAGTCAAGCTCGATGCGGCTAGGATCATTCGTCTGAAAGCGAGCGGTTTGCTGAAACTCTTGGTGAAACGTGGAAGGTTGCCAGGTCAAGGTGATCTCGGTCGTCTCGCCCGGCGGAACCTGAAGTCGTGACAGCGTCACGTCGGTGCATTGGCAGGACTTGTCCAGGAAGGCAACCGTCAGGTCGGCCGTCCCTTGATTGCGAACCGAGAACGTATGGCTGCGACGCTCATTCCGCGACATGATCCCAAAGTCGTAGGTCGAGTCACCCTGGACGACAGCGCGGGCGCGGGACTGCGAAGGCAGGACCGGCTGGGGCCCGATCGGGTGGTCGACCGCAATCGCCCGGGGTTTGCTAAACCCGTAAACCGCCTGCCTCTGGCCATAGCGATAGAATGAGCTTCCCACGCCGACGGCGAGCCCCAGCAGGGCGGTCGCGAGGATCGCGAGGAGCGTCAATTTCATGGCCGTTTTTCTCCGCGAGCAAATTCAACGGGGTACGCGATTCGGATTGGCATCGGGCCACTCGGGATCTTGCCGCTGATGGGCACCGCGACGGCCCGCATACTCCTATCCTACCCGTAAATGAGGCTTTGCGGGAAGTGCGCGCGAGCGCGAGTCGGTGCAAGTCGATTCGGCGCCCGCGCAACTCGCGCGCGGGCTTCGCCAGGGACCCCGCAGCCGATCAGGCCAACTCATGTGGCGGGATGTCCCGAAGCTGCTGGCGGAGGTATTCGCGGGCTTGATCGAAGAAGTCGTGGTACGCGGCTTGGTGGTAGTCGGGATATGTCCAGGGACACGTCTGCCATCGTTTGGCGCGGTACTGCAACGTGATTTCCGCGTAGATTCCCTGAGAGAGATACAGGCGGTGGGCGTGATTTTTGGTCGATGCCAGTACCAGCTTGTCCTGGCTGAGGTAGCCGGGATCAAGATTCAACGGCCGAGCCTCCGGGCCGCAGGCTTCGCTCGTCCGATAGAGCTCCTCGTACTGGTTCGTGGCCACTTTCAGCTCGCTGATTCCGGCGGGATCCATCAGTCGGCTGGCCGCGACGAATTGCTTTTTCAGGTCGTCTCCCATGCTGTCACGATAGTAATCGGTCTGGTCGAAACGAAAGGCGGGGCTGATGAATTGCAGCGGTCCGAGCTGCCGTTCGAGTTGCTGCCGAGCCCAGGTGAGGGCCTGGTCGTAACGACTGGTAACGGCGACAAGCGGCAGCACGGGGAGCGGCGGTACGATCTGTCCCATATGGAATCGGGGGCTCAGTAGGCTTTGGCAAACAAGGCGCGTTTCGCGCTCGGTCCGCCCGTGAAAAGGCACTTGCCGGGGCGATCTTCTTCGGCCAGCGGAACGCAGCGAATGGTCACTTTCAGGTCTTTCAGGATCTGGTCGACCTCAGGATCTTCGCACCAGTGCCCGAGGGCGAAGCCGCCGTGAATCTCGGGTCGTTGTTCGTCCCGAGGCGTGAAGTAGGCGCGAAAATCGTCCAGCGAGTCGATGCTTTGCGTGTGCTGCTGCCGCATCGCGAGAGCGCGCTGAAATAGTCCGTCTTGGATCTCGTCGAGCTGGCTGCAAAAGGTCTGCACGAGCTCTCCGCGGGGAACCGACTGTTTTTCCTTGGCCGGTCGGTCGCGCCGTCCCAGGAACACGCCCTTGGCGGCGACGTCCCGAGGTCCAATCTCCAGCCGGATCGGGACCCCACGCTTGATGTGTTGCCAGTTTTTCTCTCCCCCGCGAAGATCGCGGTCGTCGAGCAGGACCTGAATTGGCGCGCCCGAGTACGACTGCTGCTGCAGCTCGGTCTGGAGTGACCGGCAGTAACTGAGCACTTCGCCACGCTCTTCGTCACTGCGATAAATCGGCAAGATCACCGCGTGTTTCGGAGCGAGTCGAGGCGGGATCACCATGCCGTCGTCGTCAGCGTGCGTCATGATCAACCCGCCAATGAGACGCGTCGAGACACCCCAGGACGTGGTCCAGGCGTACACCTCCTGGCCGTTCTGATCCTGAAACTTGATCTCCTGGGCACGCGAGAAATTCTGACCGAGAAAGTGCGAGGTTCCCGCCTGCAGCGCCTTGCGATCCTGCATCATCGCCTCGATGCTGAACGTCGAAACGGCCCCGGGGAAACGTTCGCCCGCCGTCTTCTCGCCCTGAATCACTGGCATCGCCATGAAGTTCTCGGCAAAATCGGCGTAGACCCGCAACATTTGCATCGTTTCTGCGACCGCTTCTTCCTGCGTGGCGTGGGCCGTATGCCCTTCTTGCCAGAGAAACTCCGTTGTCCGCAGAAACATCCGTGTCCGCATTTCCCACCGCACGACGTTGGCCCACTGATTGATCAAGATCGGCAGATCCCGATACGACTGAACCCAGCGGGCATAGGTGGCCCCAATGATGGTCTCACTGGTCGGTCGGACGACGTAGGGTTCGTCCAGCGGCGCGGCAGGCACCAAGCCTCCCTCGGGGCCTGGTTCAAGCCGATGGTGGGTGACCACGGCGCATTCCTTAGCAAAGCCCTCGACATGGGCGGCCTCTTTCTCCAGAAACCGCATCGGAATAAACAACGGGAAATAGGCATTCTCGTGGCCCGTCGCCTTGAACATGCCGTCCAGGACCCGCTGAATGTTCTCCCACAGGCTGTAGCCCCACGGCTTGATCACCATGCAGCCCCGCACGTCCGACGGTTCGGCCAGGTCCGCCGCCTTGATCACCTCCTGATACCACTGGGGATAGTCTTGGCTGCGTGTGGGTTGAATCGCCGATGGGGGTTGTTTGGCCATGGATCCTGCGACTGTCCTACGGAAGAAAACGAGATCGAGCGGACGGGGTCGCCGTGGGGGAGTGCAGCCGCGGCGGCCTGAAATCAGGTGTGGGTCCGATTCTAGATCAACGGCGGCAGTTGGGGAACACGATCCGTCCGCCCCCAGCTGGCGTCACCTTGATGCCGGCGTGGGCGGCCCATAGAATCGGCGGGCAGACGGAGCGACTCAACGACGAGCCGACCCGGGTCAGGCCGTTTCACGGGACCGACCCTCGCCACGAACCCCCATTTCGGCTCGCGGCCCGCGCACGAAGCTGCCGGGACTCGGCGCTCGGCGCGGCAGCGATTCGGTTGCGAGATCCTGCGGGGGTGTATGAATCGCGGTTTCGCTTCCTGAAGCTTGGGACGCGGGCAGGATCGCCATAGACGACGCCTCGGAGACACGACGCCTCGGAGACACGACGCCTCGGAGACACGACGCCTCGGAAAGACAATCGGTTCAGGACATGGCGGCCGCGGCGGGAGGCGCTGTCGTGGACCTCCGAATCGTCCCTGGACGAATGCCACGGATCTGTATTAGGAAAGGCCTCGACACCGCATGGCACGCCGCTTTATCAACCAACTCGCCGAACGCGAAGACATCGACGAGGTTTTTGTCGCGTCCGAGAAGCAGTTGCGACCCAATCGCAACGGCCATCTGTATCTTCAGCTACGACTCTCGGATCGAACCGGGACGGTCAACGCGATGATGTGGAACGCCAACGATCGGAATTATCAATCGTTCGAGAACGGCGATTTTGTGCACGTGCAGGGCACCGCCCAAGTCTACAACGGGAATATGCAAATCATTGTCAATCAGATTGATGCCGCCGAGCTACGAATTGTCAATTACGAGGATTTCGTCCACATGTCGGATGACCGCCGCGAGAATCTGATGGCAGAACTGGCGTCGATCCTGCGCGGCATCGAGGATTATCATCTCAAGAATCTCGCCGAGAGTTTCCTGATCGACGAGGTCTTGATGCAGCGGTTCAGCGCGGCGCCCGCCGGGATCAAGAACCATCATGCCTACCCCGGAGGCCTACTGGAACATGTTGCGCAGCTACTGAAGCTGATCCTTTCGGTGACGCCGCACTATCCCGAGTTGAATCGCGACCTGCTGCTGATGGGCGGGTTTCTTCACGACTTCGGCAAGATCGACGAGCTGACCTACGAGCGCGCGCTGGGGTACTCGGACGAAGGGCAATTGGTCGGTCATTTGGTTCAGGGGGTGAGTATCTTGGAACGCAAGCTGGTGGAGGTGGAACGGCTGTCCGAAGAGCCCTTTCCGCCCGAATTGGCGATGCAGCTGAAGCACATGATCGTGAGCCATCATGGGAAACTCGAGTTCGGCAGCCCGAAGGTCCCGATGACGCTGGAGGCGATCACGCTGCACTACCTGGATGATATGGACGCCAAGCTGCATTGTTTCGGTCAGCTGATGCGTGAAGACGCCAATATCGATAGCTCCTGGACGGTCTATCATCCGCAGCTGGGACGCAAGCTTTACAAGCCGGATCGTGGCGCCTGAATTCCGCGGCGCAGTTCGCGACCGAGGTCCGAGCAAGAAAGCGCGAGATCGGCCGCACGAAATCCAGGCACGCACACCAATTCGAAAGACCATTGACCGAGACCGAGCGGATTGAGACCGAGCGGATTGAGACCGAGCGGCTCGCACGCTTCCGGCGGGTCGAACGATCCGTCTCACGTTGCGGCGCGCCTGCCCGACGGTTGGGCCTTCCCCCTGGGATTTCGGATCGCTGAAAGAATGGCGTATGAACGAAACTGAACTTTCCCGCCGGGTCGTCGAACACGTGAATCGGCCAGATTATCGTCCGGTCAAGCCGCGGGTTATCGCCCAACAGCTCAAGTTGCCGGAGGACCAACAGGCGACTCTGAAACGCGTGATCAAACGTCTGGTCCAGGAGGGGCGATTAGCTTTCGCCGCGAACCATTTAGTCATACCGGCCGCCGGAACGGATGCGCACGAGCTGGTGGGCATTTTTCGCCGCGCGATGTCGGGCTACGGATTTGTGCGACCCCAGGGAACTCGAACCTCCGTCGGGCGGGCCGAAGACGTCTTCGTACCGGCCACCCGAACGAAAGACGCCGCCAGTGGCGACCTGGTGCGCGTGCGAGTTCGGCGACGTCGTTCGCGGGAGGGAGGCGTTCGACTCAGCGGCGAGATTATCGAGATCGTCAAGCGAGGGACGACTGAGTTCGTCGGAACCTATCAGGAGGTCGCGACGGGCGGCATGGTCCAGATCGACGGCACCGACTTTCCTCGTCCCGTGCTGGTCGGAGACCCCGGGGCCAAGGGGGCTCGGCCGGGAGACAAAGTCGTCCTGGAAATGCTCAGGTACCCGACGGCACATCGCGAAGGCGAAGGGGTCATTACGGAAATCTTGGGACAACGTGGTCAGCCGGGTGTCGACACGCTGACCATCCTCCGGGAGTTTTCACTACCCGAGGCCTTTTCCGAAGAGGTTTTGGCGGCGGCCCGCGAGGAAGCCACGCTGTTTGACGCTTCGATTGGCATGGACCGAAACGATCTCACGGACTTGGTTGTGGTGACGATCGACCCGACCGACGCCCGCGATTTCGACGACGCAATCTCGCTCGAGCAGCTCAGTAACGGGCACTGGCGTTTGGGGGTCCATATCGCCGATGTCTCGCATTTCGTGCGGCCGGGTTCGGTGCTGGACCGCGAGGCCCGCGAGCGGGCGACGAGCGTTTACCTGCCGGACCGGGTGATCCCGATGTTGCCCGAAGTGATCTCGAACCACCTGGCAAGCCTGCAACCCCATCAGGTCCGCTACGTGAAGTCGGCCTTTATCGAATACACCGCGGACGGGATCCGGGTCGCCACGGATTTCTGTACCGGGGCGATCCGAAGCCGCCGCCGCTTGACCTATGACGAGGTCGACAAATGCTTGGAGGACCGACCGGCTTGGCGGATCAAGTTGGGTCCCGAAGTCTTTCGTCTGGTCGATCAAATGCACGGCCTCGCGATGTTGCTCCGACGACGGCGTCTGGACCGCGGCAGCATCGAGCTGAATCTGGCCGAAATCAAAATTGAATTGGACCGCGACGGGCGCGTCTGCGGGGCTCGCCGCGTCGAGCGTACCGAAAGCCATCAGGTGATCGAAGAGTTCATGTTGGCCGCCAATGAAGCGGTGGCCGAACGGTTGCATGACGATGCGCTCACCTTTCTTCGGCGTGTTCACGAATCGCCCGATCCGACCAAGATTGAAACGCTCACCGAGTTTGTGCGCGAGCTGGGCATCGATTGCGAAAGTCTGGAGAACCGTTTCGAGATCAAGCGAGTCCTGCACTTGGTGGAAGGTGAGCCGCTGGAGACACCCGTCAACTATGCGGTCCTCCGCGCGATGCGAAAGGCCGTTTACAGCCCCGAGCATCTGGGGCATTTCGCGTTGGCGATTAACGATTACTGCCATTTCACGTCGCCCATTCGCCGCTATCCTGACTTGACCGTGCATCGACTGATCGACGCCGTCTTCCGCGGCGAGACTCCGCGCACCGATCAGGACCAATTGGTGAGTCTCGGCGACCATTGCTCGCAACGCGAACAACGGGCGGAGGCGGCTGAGCGGGAACTGATTAAGCTGAAGCTGCTGCATTTTCTCGAAGACAAGCTGGGCCAGCCACTGGACGTCGTGATTACGGGTGTCGAAGAGTTCGGTTTGTTCGCCCAGGGAATCCAATTGCCCGCGGAAGGTCTGATCCACATCAGCGACCTGGACGACGACCACTACCATTACGACGCGCAGATCCACGCCCTGATCGGACATCGAGCCGACCACACGTACCGCCTGGGCGATTTGCTGCGTGTCGAAATCGCGCACGTCGATTTGGATCGCCGCGAGTTGGATTTCGTGATTCGCGAGCGATTGCGGCCGGACATGGTGCGAAATGACCCGTTCGCCGTGCCGGATCGGACGGGCATGGAAGGAACGAAATCCAAACGTGCCTCGGGCTCGGCCGCACGCGCGGCGCGGGGCCGCGGCGGCCGTTCTCAAGGCGACGAGTCAAAACGACGGCGGGCCAAGCCGAGATCCAGAACGCCCCGAGGTCGGCGCCGGGGGTGAGGCGTGGGGCCCCGGCGGCATCCCGCCGCTTCCCCTGGCGGAGCCAAACCGATCCGTTACAATCGGCACGAGAGGGAGGGCCCGGGGGAGGTTGCCCTGCGACGCGCGGTTGGTTTTTCGAGGCGCGGTCTGGTTCCGTCCCGCCGCGGAGGACACCTTCATGGATGCAGCATTGGCAACAACGCCCCTGCACGATTGGCATCGGGATCACGGAGGTCGGCTGGTCGATTTCGCCGGTTGGTCGATGCCCGTGCAGTACACGTCGATCTCCGACGAACACCTCGCGACGCGCCAGCGGGCAACGCTGTTCGACGTCTCCCACATGGGCCGATTTCGCTTTCACGGAGCCGGTGCCGGTGACTGGCTCAACCGGCTGCTCACACGCCGCGTCGATGATCTCCCCGCCGGCCGAATTCGTTACTCGTTGATCACCGGCGACGACGGCGGGATTCTGGATGATGTGCTGGTGTATCACCTGTTGGAATCGAGCGATCGCCCATCAACCGGCTCGACTTATTGGCTGGTCGTCAACGCCAGCAATCGCCCGAAAATCTGGAACTGGCTCGGTTCACACCCCTGCCCGACCGGTGCGGTCGAGGTGACGGACCGGACTGTGGAAACGGCCATGATCGCCGTCCAAGGGCCGCTCGCCCGGAATCTCGTGCAGACGGTTTTTGGCCTGGACGAGTTGGCCACCTTGAAGAACTACGCCGGACGGTTACGTCGCGTCGAGGGAAACGATTGGATTGTCAGCCGGACCGGGTACACGGGTGAGGATGGAGCCGAGTTGATCGTGCCCGCCTCCGTGGCGCGTTCGGTCTGGGAACGCCTGCTCGCCGCCGGGCAGCCGCAGGGCGTAAGGGCCGCGGGACTCGGGGCTCGAGACACCCTGCGGTTGGAGGCGGCGATGCCACTTTACGGCCACGAACTGACCGAACAGATCACGCCCTGGCAGGCGGGCTTGGCATTCGCCGTGGATCTCGCCGATCGCTCCTTTCCCGGTCGCGACGCGTTGGCCGAAATGCGGGCCCAAGCCCTACCCTGCCGCGTCGGCTTGCGGCTCGAGGGGAAACGTGTCGGCCGGCAGCATGCGGCGGTTTTCCTGGAAGACGGACCCGCGATCGGAGAAGTGACCAGCGGCACGTTCTCGCCGACATTCCAACAATCCCTTGCGATGGCCTACGTCCCGCCGGAGGCCGCCGCGCCCGGAACCGAGGTCGGCGTTGATGTCCGAGGACGTCGGGAAGCGGCGCACGTCGTGCCGCTGCCGTTCTACCAGCGTCGTTGATGCCGCATGGCTGATTTCGCTCGTTTTTCAGTGGGTCTTGCCTTTTCAATTCCGCGTCGCGAATCAAGATCGTGCCCTGACATGAGGAACGTTCCGTGAAGCCCGAAGAACTGCTCTACAGCAAAACGCATGAATGGGTCCACCTCACCGAATCCGACGGCGAAAAAATCGCCACCGTTGGGATTTCGGAGTTCGCCGTCCAACAGCTGACCGACCTGGTCTATATCGAGCTGCCAGAAGTTGGTGGCATGGTGACTGCGGGACAGCCCTTCGGCGAGATTGAGTCGGTCAAGGCTGTGAGCGATCTTTACAGCCCCGTGACGGGCGAGATTGTCGAGGTCAACACGTCGTTGAAAGATGCCTTGGAACGCTTTAGCGAGGATCCGTATGGCGCCGGCTGGATCATGAAAGTCCGTGTGGGGGATGCCACGAGCCTGTCGTCGCTTCTGCAACCGGCCGACTATGCCCGCCAATGTGCCGAAGAAGGGTGACCGCTATAGTAGATCATGCCCTGCCCGCAACGACACCAATCGATGCACTCACCGCGCGAGAAAACTAAGATATGCCCTACACGTTCAATACACCCGCTGATCAGCAGGCGATGTTCGAGGCGATTGGGGTGGAAAACCTCGAGCAGCTGTTTGCTCCGATTCCTGAATCGATTCGCCTGCGCCGTCCGCTTGAGCTTCCCCCCGCGATGGGCGAACTGGAGCTGACGCAGCACATGGCCCAGCTGGCCGGGCGAAACCGCTCGTCTCAGCAACTGACCTGTTTTCTCGGCGGCGGCGCCTACGACCATTTCGTGCCGGCCGTCGTCGATTCGCTGGCCAGCCGCGGGGAGTTCTACACGTCCTATACGCCCTACCAGCCGGAAGTGAGCCAGGGCAATCTTCAGGCCATGTTCGAGTACCAAACGTTGATCTGCGAGCTCACGGGTCTGGACGTTTCTAACGCCAGTCTCTACGACGGAGGCAGCGCGGTCGCGGAAGCCGTCCTGATGGCGATCAGCGTGACACGACGCCATCAGAAGGTGGTGGTGCCCGCGACGCTGCATCCGGAGTATCGCGAAATCCTGGAGACCTATCTGCGGAATCTCGGTACCGAGCTGCATGTCGTTCCCTGTCCGGACGGGAAGTTGAGCGTCGAAGATCTGGCGTCGGCTGTCGACGATCAAACCGCTTGCGTCGTAGTCCAGCATCCCAACTTTTTGGGGCAACTCGAAGCGGTCGCCGAGGTCGCCGAGCTGACGCGCGCCGCGATGCCCTGCTGATCGTGTCCTTCGATCCGCTCAGCCTCGGCATCTTGAAGCGTCCAGGGGACTTGGGGGCAGATATCGCGGTCGCTGAAGGCCAATCGCTAGGAACGCCGCTCAGCTTCGGAGGACCCTACCTGGGCATCATGGCCTGTCGCGAGAAATTCGTCCGACGAATGCCCGGGCGGATTGCCGGGCAAACCGAGGACCGTCGCGGCAAGCGGTGCTGGGTGCTGACGCTGCAGACGCGTGAGCAGCACATTCGCCGGGACAAAGCGACGAGCAATATCTGCACGAACCAAGGATTGTTCGCACTTCGCGCCAGCATCTATTTGGCGGCGATGGGGCCCACCGGACTCCGCGACGTGGCGGCACCTTTGTCTCCAGAAAGCCCACTTTGCCGCCGACTTGATCACCCAAAACGAACGGTTCGAATTGCGGTTTGTGGGACCCTACTTCAAGGAGTTCGTCGTTCGCGACCGGCGCGGCGAAGTGGATTCGTTGCTCGACCAAGCGACCGACGCAGGTGTCCTGGCTGGCCTCCCCTTGGGCGCTGGGATCCCGACTTGCACGATTGCTTCCTGGTCGCCGTGACCGAGCAGCGAACCGCGCAGAGATCGAAGGATGGGTTCAGGCCCTGGGACAGCCCGCCTCGGGAGAAAGCCTCCGCCATGCGTAATCGCCAAGCCACTCAATTGCTGTTTGAACTCTCTCAGTCAGGCCGCTGTGATGCCGTGCTGCCGCCGTGCGATGTTCCTGAGCGGCCACTGGACGAGTTGCTGCCGACTACCCAAGTGGCCTGCGATCCCCCCGGTCTGCCCGAATTGGCCGAACCGGACGTCGTGCGGCATTACACGAATCTCTCGACGCTGAACATGTCGGTGGATACGCACTTTTACCCGCTCGGGTCCTGCACGATGAAGTACAACCCCAAGCGGAACGAGCGTCTGGCGAGCCTGCCTGGATTCACACACCTGCATCCGCTGCAACCGGCCGCGACCGTGCAGGGGATGTTGGGAATGTTGTTTGAACTGCAGCGATTCTTCGGGGAAATCTCCGGTCTCCCAGGCGTTTCGCTCCAGCCCGCGGCAGGTGCCCAGGGGGAATTGACCGCCCTGATGGTTGCCGCGGCCTATTTCCGTGACCGACGGGAGAGTTCGCACCAAGGTGCTCGCCCCCGATAGTGCCCACGGAACGAATCCCGCCAGCGCCCACATGGTGGGATTCGAGACGGTCACGATCCGCAGTGGCGCGGATGGCTGTGTGGACTTGGAAGACCTGGAGCAAAAACTGGATGAACAAGTGGCCGTGCTCATGATCACCAATCCCAACACGCTGGGGCTGTTCGATCAACAAGTGGTCCACATCGCGCGCCGCGTCCACGAACTCGGCGGATTGATCTACCTTGACGGTGCCAACATGAACGCGATCTTAGGGATCACGCGGCCCGGTGATTTTGGGGCCGACATGATGCATTACAACCCGCACAAGACGTTTAGTGGTCCGCACGGCGGCGGCGGGCCAGGAGCGGGGCCGATCTGCGTCACCGCCCCGCTCGAACCGTTTCTCCCGTCCCCCGTCGTCACGTGCGATGGCGATCAATACCGGCTCGAATACGACCGGCCTCAGTCGATTGGGCGAGTCCGCAGTTTTTTCGGAAATGTGGGGGTCCTGGTCCGCGCCTACGCCTACATCCGCACGCACGGGCCGGATGGCCTGCGACGCGTTTCGGAGAACGCGGTGCTGAATGCCAATTACCTGCTGAGCCGGGTCAAACACATCTTGCCGGTTCCCCACGGCGACCGCTGCATGCACGAATTTGTGGCCACTGCCGGCGACCTGAAGAAAGAGCGAGGGGTGACCGCGATGGACCTCGCCAAGCGACTACTTGACTATGGGTTTCACGCGCCGACGGTCTACTTCCCGCTGACGGTTCCCGAGTGTTTGATGATTGAGCCCACCGAAACGGAAAGTAAGGCCACGCTCGATGCCTTCGCCGAAACCCTATTCCGGGTCACCGAAGAGTCGCTGGACATGTTGCACGAAGCCCCGCACACCACGGCCATTAGCCGACCGGACGAGGTGCGGGCGGCGCGGCAGACAATCACGCGCTGGCAGCCAGCGGCGCCGGTTGCGGTCGAAGGTCGATGAGCCTGCCGGAAACTGACCCCTGGACCGGTCAGGTCGGGCGACTCTTGATTCATCCGCCCGGCGGCGGCGCGTGGAACATGGCGGTCGACGAGGTCTTGCTCGAAAACGCCGCACGGGGTCAGTTGAGCCTGCGGTTCTATCAGTGGCAGGAGGCCACCGTCTCGCTCGGATATTTCCAGGCATTGAGCGAGCGGAACGCCCATCCAGCCAGCCTCGCGTGCCCGCTCGTGCGTCGTTCCTCCGGGGGCGGAGCGATCGTGCACGACGGTCTCGGCCACGATCTCACCTACAGCCTCGCGGTCCCCGGAGTTCCCCGACGGGGAGACGAGCAGGCCCGGTTGTACGCGGTACTGCACGAGGCACTGATTGACGCCCTGTCCGATTTCGGCGTGGCAGCGACCTCCTGCCCCGAGCACCGCCTGCCGCCGAGGACCAAGCCGTTCCTGTGTTTTCAGCGACAAACGCCCGGCGATGTGTTGCTTGAGGATCAAAAGATTCTCGGGAGTGCCCAGCGCCGTAACTTGATGGCGCTGCTCCAGCACGGGAGCGTCTTGCTTCAACAATCGCCGTTCGTGCCCGAGCTGCCCGGGATCGGCGAGCTTCGCGGGCGGAAACTCGATGTCGAACCACTCCGCGAGGTCTGGCAGTCGCGGTTGTGGGATCGCTGGCCCGTGACGTGGCAGCGGGCTGAATTGACGAAGCCCGAGATTGCACGAGCGGAGGAACTGGTGGCTCAGAAGTACGGAAATCCGCGCTGGAACGCACGACGCTAAGACCGGGTTCGTGCGTCGATGGCCCGCCGATCAAAGCGGCACGGCCGCGACAAGTGGTCGCGGACCGGTGCGCCTCTGATAAACATCGGAGGACGCTCACCCCGTGCGGGCGCTGAGGCATCTGTGAATCTCGCGTTAAGGTCCTGTTTTTCGGGGTTTCAGGGCGGCTAAGCGATTTTGACGCCGGTCGAGATTTCTGCTATCTTCGAGCTTGTTGTGGGTTCGCTGAGCTATAATGAGCGAAGGTAGGCGGTACCACTCTCGACGTTCGCGGGAAACACGTTCAGGACTCATTCTTTCTATTCTCTTCCTGTCTGGCTGACTTGATTTTCCTGGCGAATGAACGTTTGGCCGTCTAAGCTAACGACATCAAGACTCAGGGCATCCCAACGACGGGAGTCAATGCGACTCGCTGCGGTGGGGTGGTCTTTCTGAGCCTTACGAAGTCGCTTGATCGGTAGCCGAAACGGAATCAGCTCCACGATCGGCGTCGAATCGTACTCGATGCTGATAGATAGCTCGACCTGCACGAGGAAGTCCCAATATGCATCTCAAGTTGAAGGTCTTGCGCGGCGCCAGCAGTGGCAAAGAAGTGGCCGTTCAAGGGCCTCGATTCTTCATTGGCCGGTCCGAAGAATGCCACCTTCGTGCCAACAGTGATGCGATTAGTCGCCGCCATTGTGCGATTACCCTCAAGGGCGACGAGGTCCAGATTCGCGACCTCGGCAGCCGCAACGGCACCTACGTCAACGGGAAGCGAATCGAAGGCGACCACCGGATTCAGCTTGGAGATCAGCTTCGGGTGGGACCGCTGGAATTCCTCGTGACGTATCTGAAGCCCGCGACGGCATCCGCCACGGCGGCGAAGCCGGTGGGATCCGCGAGTGGTAACGAAGACGAAATGGCCGGCCTGATCGACGATTGGCTGTCCGAGTCGGACGAGCAGGCGCAACGTTCGCGGGTGGTCGAAAATGAAACGCGCGAGTTTCGCCTGGACGAAACGGAACGGATCGATCTGAAACGGGCAGCGGCGAAGGCGGAAGCAGCCAAGACGCAGGCCGCCGCAGGCGCTTCGGACGACGCCGAGCCCGAGAAAAAAACTCCAGCCTCCGCAGGGCCCGTTCCCCGTCGGTCCCAGAGCAAGCCGGCGCCGAAGGACACGCAGGAGGCGGCGGCGCAGACTCTGCGGAAATTCTTCAATCGCGGCGGCTGAGCAGCGGTCAAACCGGCGGGATGGCCGCGCGGGTTGAGCGCCCTCGAGCTGGACGACAAGGGGGTGTCGCACTGCAAGGGAGCAGACGTGTCCGGAGAGATTCATCAGTTGGTCGACGCCTGTCGGGCCAATGAGCCCTCGGCGATGTCACGCCTCGTTCAGCAATTTCGCGGCCAAGTCCTTGGGCTCTGTTTCCGGATGCTTGGCCAATGGCAGGATGCTGAAGATGCCGCCCAGGAAACGTTTTGGCGCGTCGCGCGAAATTTGGATCGGTGGGATTCACGGCGCGAGTTTGAGCCCTGGCTATTGGCGATCGCGGCCAACCGCTGCCGGACCGCCCTCGCGCGACGGAAAAAAGCAGTCGCAACCCGCGAATTTACGGATTTCGACGTCGTCGTGTTGTCGCGGCCAACCGCCGAATCGACGGTCGCGCTGCAGCAGGAGATTGAACTCGCCTTGCAACGGCTCCCCCCGAAATGGGCCGATGCACTGCGGCTTTATCACTCGGAGGGCTTGGCCTACCACGAAATCGCGGCGCGGATGGGCCGGCCCGTCGGGACGATTAAGACCTGGGTCCACCGGGCTCGAAGGGCCCTGTTGGAACGACTTCGTTCGCGTCAGGTTCTGGTGAGCTAGGGACGAACCATGAGATGCGCGCAGTTCGAGCGTCGTATGAATCTGCTGCTGGACCGGAGACGCCGGCCGGCGATCGACCGCCGGCTCAGAAATCACGCTCGGGTGTGCGAGGACTGTCGGGATCTGCTGCAGCTCCAGTCAGCCGTGCTGGATTATTGGGCTCCCCAAGCGGCCGCCAAGGCTTCGGCTCGCGCGACAATCGACTTGCCGGGCTTGCTCGAGCGACTTATCCCGGCACACCCCAAGTCTCAGGTCCTCGCGGCGTGCCTCTCCCTATTTCTCGTGACCCTCTCGTTTTGGGTCGCAGCGCGGATCAACACGGGGGTTTCGGGGCGTCCGGCGAAATCGGTCAAACAGGCTGTGCAGGCCAGGCCCGGTCGCCCGATCCCAGCTCCGGCGCCGGAACCCTGGGGTAACTGGCAGGTCACTCCCGTCGTGAGTTGGGTCGATGAATTCCCGACCTGGAATGTTGGGGTCAAGGATCTGGGCGTCCAGGGGCTCCTTCGGGTGACGGATCACGTGGTCCGGACGGAAACCCCCTGGCTGGAACCCGTTCAGGACGGCCTTGCGCCGCTGGCGAGCTCCGTTGCCAGCACATTTCACGTTCTCCAGCGAACTTGGCCCGGGCGCCGCGGCGGAACGTCAAGAAGTCCTGCCGGCAGCTCATCCCCCGCACCTCTCGACCCGCCGCAGCCTCACGCCCAGGCCAGCTAAAACGTCCCGGTCGTTTCCTTGCCGCCAGGTCCGAGCGACCGCGTTTTGGTCGGTCACGGTACCGACGCGTCAAACGCGGGCCGCTGTCGCCCGCGGGTCTCGAAGCTCATCTCGACGCTCGCGCATAACCGGAACAGTCGCCACCATGCCGTCGATTGCCTGATTCGCAATACTTCCTCAATTGTTTAACCCTGCTATACGCGGACACTTTGCCTAAATGGTGTATTTTTTCAAGCGCGTCGACGATGTTCAGACTCGTCAAGCTTGTGACTCTGACCTTTGAGAAGGGGGTTTCCCACGGTGGCCAAAGCAAAAACAGCCAAACAGCCTGTGAAGAAGAAGAAGCAATCCGTTGGAGAGACGGAAGTAACGGTCTGCCGACGCACCAACGACCGGCGGTCGACCGTCAAAGGAGCTAAAGCAGCCAAGGCTGGCAAGTCTGGAAAAGGAGCCGTTCCGGCGACGGACGAGGAGGCGGCGAAGAAGTCATCGGACAATGTGCTGGAAGCGGTCCCGGTGCAGCTGCCAGAGCGACGAAAGGTGCAGCGGCGACGGCAAATTGATCCCACGACGTGCGAGAGGGATTATTCACAGGACGAAATTGAGTTCATGCACGCCCTGGACGCTTACAAGCGTTCGAGTGGTCGGATGTTCCCAACCTGCAGCGAGATCCTCGAGGTCGTCCGTGGGTTGGGCTATGCGAAAAAGGAATGGGACGACCCGGCGGAGAGGGTCTTGGAGACGCTGCGGGAAACGGCGGAGTTGGCTTCCGAGATTGACGCGTGAGCTGTTGCAGGCTGACGTGGTGAACGATTGACGCGTGGCAAGGCGCAAAGGAATGCGCCCCAGCCGCGACTTCCGTTCCTGAGCCCTGGCTGGGGCGATCTGGGGGAACTTGGGCGGCACCGCCTGATCTTGGCACGATTTGTCTTGTCCTGTCAGGGATTTCGCGATACTCTACCGGCCGTCTTTCCGGGCATCGCCTCGCGCGCGGGTGTCTTGGGCGTTTGCGGGGCCGTTGGCCGATGGGTCCACAGGTGTGTGGGCCTTGTCCTGTGTCCCGCGGATCCGGAATTCGGAGACGCGTGCACACGGAAGTCCGAACAAGGAGCGTAATCTTGGACGCTGGAGTCAACCCAACCTGCCGTCCGACCCCACGCAGCGGCCTGCCGCTCATGATTCTCGGAACCACCGTCCTGGCGATCGGGTGTCATGCCCCGGGGACCAGCCAAAATATTGACGGCGTCCGCATGTTTCAGCAGGGGCAGTCTCAGGCGGCGATTCAGCAGTTTCAACAGTCGTTGGCCGCCAATCCAATGAATGCGGACAGCTACTACAATCTGGCGGCGTCTTACCACTACGTGGGCAAGCAGAATGGCGACCCGAACGCGCTGACTCAGGCCGAGAGTCTCTACCACCAGTGTCTTGATCTGAACCCAGATCACGTGGCCTGTCATCGCGGGCTCGCCGTCTTGCTGGTGGATACGAATCGTCCGCAGAGCGCGTTTACCCTGTTGGAACGCTGGGCAGTGCGCAGTCCCCAAATCGCCGATTCTCGAATCGAGCTGGCTCGCTTGCATGAGGAATTCGGAGAGAGCGAGGCGGCACAGCGATACCTGGCCGAAGCGATCGACGTCCAACCGGGCAATCCGCGCGCATGGCTGGCGTTGGGTAAGTTGCGAGAGGACCAGGGCCAGTACGCACAGGCCTTAAGCAATTACCAGCAGGCCTACTATTTGAACGGCAATCAGCCGGCGGTCGCGCAGCACATGGCGGCACTGCAGCAGCAACTCGCCGCCGGGGGCGGGACGCCACCCAACGGCAACCAACTGGTGGAGACTCCCCGCGGTTGGACCCGGCGCTGAGCCGCCTACTCACGGACGGGTTGTCAGCCGGGATTCGCACCCGTGCCGGACGGTGCGGTCCTTCTAATGACGGTGCGGTCCTTCTAATGAACCGGGTGAACGAATAGAATCTGCAGTTCATTTCGCTGTCCGGCCGGTCCCGACTGGGGTTCGGCGGCCGGGGCGGCGTCCCTTTGCCGAGGCAATTTGATGGCAACTCGTACTCAGCCGACCGAGCGGGTCTACAATTTTTCGCCGGGCCCTGCGGTTTTACCTTTGCCGGTCCTGGAGCGAGTTCAGGCGGAGCTACTTTGTTTGCCGGGAGCCGGGGCGTCGGTGCTGGAGATCAGTCACCGCAGCAAGCAGTTCATCGCCATTATGGAGTCTGCCGAGCATCATTTGCGACAGTTACTCTCGATCCCGAATAACTACCGTGTGTTGTTTCTGCAGGGAGGATCGCGATTGCAATTCAGCATGATCCCCATGAATCTCATGCGGGGTTCTGCCGACACGGCGGATTACATTGTGACGGGCAGCTGGGGAGAGGCGGCGGTGACGGAGGCCCGTAAAGCGGGGGCCATCCATCTGGCTTGGGACGGAAAGGCGAGCGGGTACGACCATTTGCCCGAGGCGGACGAACTGCGGTTTTCTGCCGCGCCGGCATACGCCTATTTCACGTCCAACGAGACGATCGAGGGAGTCCAGTTTGCAAGTGAGCCGGCCGTGGGGGAGATCCCGCTGGTCTGCGACGCCTCGTCCGACTTGCTGCATCGACCGGTGGACGTCGCCCGGTACGGGCTCCTGTACGCCTGTGCCCAAAAGAACGCCGGGCCGGCCGGTGTGACCATCGTCATCATTCGCGACGACTTGCTGAAACGGAGCACGAAGGACCTGCCGGGTTACTTCAACTATCGGACGCATGCCGACCAAAAATCCATGTACAACACCCCACCCACGTTCGCGATCTACGTCGTGGACCTCGTGGCTCAATGGCTCTTGGACGACGTCGGAGGCCTCGCGGCGATGTATGAGTTGAATCAGAAAAAGGCCAAACTGTTGTACGAAGTGATCGATCGCAGTGAGGGCTTTTACGCGGGACATGCTCGCCCCGACAGTCGCTCGCTGATGAATGTCACATTTCGTCTTTCCAGCGACGATCTCGAAAACCGGTTTGTTTCGGAAGCCGCGGAGCGGCAGCTCTACAACCTGAAGGGCCATCGCAGCGTCGGGGGCATGCGGGCCTCGATTTACAACGCGATGCCGAC
The DNA here is from genome assembly GCA_963826795.1 of uncultured Planctomycetales bacterium. Taxonomy (GTDB): domain Bacteria; phylum Planctomycetota; class Planctomycetia; order Pirellulales; family Pirellulaceae; genus CAWGYT01. The sequence goes on from CAWGYT010000014.1 coordinate 70,892, forward strand.
GGAGGGCGTGGTCGCGTTGCGCGACTTCATGCAGGAATTCCATCAACAGAACCGAGCGTGAAAGCGAGACCAAGAACATGGCGAAAATTATCGTTCTGGACAAGCTCGCTCAGGAAGGATTGGATTTGCTTGAGACCGCTCCGGGCATCACGTACGAAGTCCGGACGGGCTTGAAGGGCGCCGACCTTCGAGAGGCTCTGGCCGGCAGCGAGGGAGCCATCTGCCGCAGCGGTGTCAAGATCACGGCGGATGTCCTGGAAGGCAACCGTCGGCTCAAGGCGATCGCCCGCGCGGGGGTGGGGACGGACAATATTGACAAGACCGCGGCAACTCGACAGGGCGTGATCGTGATGAACACGCCAACCGGCAATACGATCAGCACCGCGGAGCACGCCTTTGCCCTGATGCTGGCGATGTCGCGCAATGTGGCGCCGGCCTATCAGTCGCTGTTGGAAGGCCGCTGGGATCGCGCGGCCTACACGGGCACGCAACTGGCGGACAAGACGCTCGGGATCGTCGGTCTGGGGCGAATCGGCCAGGAAGTTGCCTCCCGCGCGATCGCCTTCGGCATGCGGGTCATCGGCTACGATCCGTTCCTCTCCGCCGAGCGAGCTGTGGAATTGGGTATCGAGCCGGTGGCGAGTGTGGATGAGATGTTGCCGCGCGTCGACTATCTGACGGTCCATACTCCGTTGACCGCAGAAACGCGCAATCTGATCGATACCCCGCAATTGCAGAAAATGAAACGCGGCGTCCGCTTGGTCAATTGCGCTCGTGGTGGGATTTACAATGAACAGGCGTTGGTCGAGGGTTTGAAGTCGGGTCATCTTGGGGGCGTGGCCTTGGACGTGTTTGAAGAAGAGCCCTGCCCGACGCACCCGGTGTTTGGTTTGCCTGGCGTGGTCTGCACACCGCATTTGGGCGCGAGTACCGAAGAGGCCCAAACTCAGGTCGCCGTCGAAGCAGTTCAGTTGCTGGTCAACTTTTTTGCGACCGGCGAGATCCGGCACGCGGTGAACATGGCCGCGATCGATCCCAAGACGCTGGCCGCCCTCCGCGGATTCCTGGATGTCAGTTACCGGCTGGGACGGATGCTGGCGCAATGGAGTGAGGGGCAGATCACGGGCTGTCATCTAAGCTGCCGCGGAGAGGTGGCGACCAAAGATACGAACTTGTTGAGTGCGGCCTTCTGCGCCGGGCTGATCGAGTCCGCAATGGACGAGGACGTGAACATCGTGAACGCTGCGCGTTCTGTTGCAAGACCGTGGGATCGACGTCGTGGTCGAAACGAGGGCCGAACGCGGCGCCTTCAACTCGGCGATCCTGGCCGAGGTCACCACGACCTGCGGGACTTATCAAGCCGGCGGAACCCTGTTCGGGAATGACATGCCCCGCCTGATTCTGCTTGAGAACTACCGCCTTGAGGCGTATCTGGACGGCATCTTGTTCGTTTTCACGCACCAGGATGTACCTGGCATTATCGGCGCCGTTGGGAGTATTTTCGGGCGACACGACATCAATATCGCTCAAATGGCCGTGGGACGAGCCGGTCCGGGCAGCCAGGCGATCGGAATTCTTAACCTCGATGCGCCGCCCACGGCTGCGGCAATTGCGGAGGTTGGAGCGCATCCCCATATCGATCGCACGGCCGTGGTTCAGCTGCCGGCCGCCGGTGAACTGCCCGGTTGGCTGTAACCGTCGGTTGCGGACCGCGCGACCTCCGATTAGGGTGAGAAGCTGAGCGGCGGTGGCCGACGTCAGGATTCCGCCGCTCGGTTGCGGCCAAGGGAGTTGCCGATTCCCGTTGCCCTGCCCTTTCCGACGCGGTTCGCGCGTCTGCAACCGTGCAATTCACCGTCTTAATTGCGATCGTCGTCGGATTCACGAGCCTGTATCAGGCCCAGCCGGGACCCGTCGATGCGGTTCCGCTCAAGCTCGTCCTGGCGGGACTGGCTGCCTCCGCCCTGGTCGGCATGGCCTGGTGGGTGGCTCAACTTCAACGGCATGGCGCCGGAGCCTGCCGGATTTTTCGCTGGGTTCATCGCGGCGAGCAACTGCACGGCGTGGCTTACCTGCTGGTGGTGATTGTGCTCTTCACGGTGCTGGACGTCGCGCAGATTGCTCATTCGAATTGGAGCCTTGGGGAGATTTTTTTTGGGGACGACGTCGCGGTGCTGTTGGTATTGACCCTGCCGCTGTTCGGATCCTGGGTCTGCCTCGCCGAAGGTGGGGCGCGGCGACGTGGGGAGAACGACTCACGCAGGCCGTTCGCCAAGCACGATACACGCTGGTCTTGCCGTTGGTGCCGGTCCTTGCCCTGGCGGCGATGGGCGACTTACGACGCGGGACGGGACACGCGGACAATCAGCAGTGGGAGGGCATCGCCGGCCTGCTGGTGATGGCGCTGTTCACCGCAGGGCTTCCCTGGCTCCTGCGGTATTGCTGGGCGACTCGGCCACTTCCGGACGGGCCTGCACGGCGCGCGATCTCCCAGTTGTGCCAGCGAGCGGAGATCGGGATCGGCGAGATCCTGGAGTGGGATACGTCGGACCAGATGGTCAACGCGGCGATTTCCGGTTTCTTCCCGCCGCTGCGTTATCTGTTCGTTTCCGACGGACTGCTGCGGCGGCTGACAGCGGACGAAGTCCTGGCGGTCGCCGCGCATGAACTGGGTCATTGCCGACACCGACATCTGCCGCGGCTGGTTCTCTCCCTGGGAGTCCCTTTCTTCGGCTTGTTGCTGGCAGGCGAACTCCTTGCGCAGCATGCCTGGTTGGGCAACGCCGGGATTCCCCTGCTGGTGTCCGCGATCCTGACCGGCTGGGCATTTGTCCACGGGTCCTGGGCCCGGCAATTCGAACATCAGGCGGACCTGGCCGGCTGCCTCCTGTTGTCCGGATCGGACGCGTTAACGGGGGAGGCGATCGAACTCTTCTCGCGGGCTCTCTGGGCGACCTCGCCGCGGCCGGCGGGCGACTGGCTGCACCCCGCCCCCGCCGATCGCGTCACTTTGCTCCGGCGTTTTCTCGCGGAACCGGCCGCACACGCCAGGTTCGAACGGCAAATGACGCGGCTCACACGGCTGCAGTGGGAGCTCAATCTCGGCCTCGCGCTGGCCTGGCTCGTCCTCGCCTAGCCATCGCATTCCCACAAATCTATCGGGCATCCCTGCCCGCCACTCCCCTGCAGGACCCGCTCCTGGTCGCCAACGCGCGGTGGCATTGGCAAAGACAGAGGCGGTCTCGGGACCGTAATCTGCAGTAACTTCGCCGACACACTGCCAAGTCGCGTGCCATGATTGGTAGGACGCGTCTGGCACAGAATCCGCACGATTGCTAACGGGCGAAGGGCACCGTGCGGACGTGCATCGGGAGCACAAAGGTCGGCTTGATTCGCGCTGGCGATCGAGACGATATCGGCTGGTGAGGGCGTGGTGCGTCCTTTCCGCCCGTCCGCTTGAGGACGCCCCCGCCCGCCCAATCAGGTCCCCCAGGCTTCTTGCAACCAAAGAAAGACGACAGGCACTATGGCAATTCGGGAAGACATCGTCGGTTTGGAGAATCAGGTCCACGAGGCGCTCGAGCTCAGCCCCTATCTGACTCGAAGCCGTGGCGTACGTTGCGAGGCGGACAATGGACGCGTGACGATCCGCGGGGAAGTCGGATCCTACTTCCAAAAACAAATGGCGACCGAGGTGGTTCGCAAGCTGAGCGGGATTGACGAGATTAACAACCAACTGGAAGTGATCTGGAATTTCCGCGCGTAGGAATCTTTCCACCAATCTCGAATCTCGAATCTCGAATCTCGAATCTCGAGCGATGCCGCGTCCCGCCCTCGCCTAGGCGGCGGCGCGGCCCTTCATTCGCGCCGTGGTCCCGCCGCGCCGGGACACCCATCTCTCAGCCCCCTTGCGGGCTTCTCTCGTCGTCGAGATACTGCCGCTGTGGTGGTTCAATCCATTCGAGTTCTTGCCAAGACGAGGTGTCTGATGTCGCGACCTGGAGCGATTACGTTCAAGGGGAATCCCATGACGCTGGCCGGCGAAGCCTTGCAGGTCGGGCAAGCGGCCCCCGACTTCGCCCTGCACCGTTTTGCCGACGGAGCGATGCAAACGGTCACGCTGAAAGGTGATCTGGCGGGCAAGCCTACGATCATCAGTGTTGTCCCTTCGCTCGATACAGGTGTTTGTCAAAAACAAACGAAGGAGTTTAATGAGAAACTTGGGGCGCTGGGAGATCGGGTGAACGCCGTCACCGTCAGCCTCGACCTGCCGTTTGCCCAGAATCGATTCTGCGGTGCCGAAAACATCACCAACATGGTGACCCTCAGTGACTATCAGGAGCGGCGTTTCGGTCACGACTGGGGCATGCTGATCGACGAGTTGAAGATCCTGGCTCGAGGTGTGTTTGTGGTCGATGCCAGCGGCAACTTGGTTTACGCTGAGCTCGTGCCTGAGGTCACGCAGGAGCCCGACTATAACGCCGCGTTGGCCGCACTCTCGAAGCTGGCCGCCTAACGGTGCCAGGCTCGCGTCCTCGCCAAGTGACGTTCGCTGGGAAGGTGGACGGGTTTGATGAACGGCTTTCCATCATGGTCATTTCCGCTGACGTGGGCGTCTTTCAGGCGAGCCGCGTCCTGGGCGGCCGCGCTGGCGTTGAGCTTTGGTAGTGTGGCCGCGGGGCAACCACTCGCGGTACGGACGCTCGGTGGAATCCAGCTGTGGACGGACCATTTCATCTACGGCGAGTGGCGAATCCAGCAAAACGCGGTGACCGGCGATTACCGGCTGTTGGATGACCGAGACGCGCGTCACGCCGCCGGCTCGCTTGACGAATGCCGAAAGCGGTTTGAGGAGCTCAGGCAACAGCGGCAATTGCCCGCCCTGAAACCGACGGTGGTTGTGATCCTCCATGGACTCGGGCGCAGTCGGCAGTCGATGGAGGGACTGGCGAAGTTTCTCCGCGGCCAAAGTGATTGGACGACGATTAACTTCTCGTACGCGAGCACCCGCAAGGGCGTCGCGGAGCATGCCCAGGCGCTGGCCGAGGTGATTGGCAACTTGGAAGGTGTCGAGCGGGTCCACTTGGTCGGGCACAGTCTCGGCAACATTGTCGTGCGACGCTATCTTTCGGATCGCGGCAAGGCGGGCGGAGATCGCCGCCCGAGCATTGGACGAGTCGTGATGCTGGCACCTCCTAATCAGGGATCCGCCACCGCCCGGCTGCTCAAGGACAGCCGGCTGTTCGCGTGGGTGGCCGGGGCGAGCAGCCAAGACTTGGGAGGCCGTTGGCAGGAACTGCAGACCGATCTGGCGACGCCGACGGACCTTGGGATCATCGCCGGTAGCACGCGGGGCGGGAAGGGATCGAATCCCTTGATCCCGGGCGATGACGATGTGATTGTCGGTCTCGACGAGACCAAGCTGACCGGTGCTCGGGACTTCCTTGTTGTTAACTCGGCTCACACCTGGATCATGAACCACGACGAGGTCCAAGAAGCGACCCTCCGATTCTTAAGGGACGGCTGGTTTCGCTCGGAGGAGCTGCGTCATCCGCTGACGGATGCGCCAACACCTCCGTTTGGAGACTGACGCCGACAACGGAACGAGTTGCTGCCTTGGCACCCGAGATGGCTGGGCACCCGAGATGGCTGGGCACCCGAGATGGCTGGGCACCCGAGATGGGCTCGATCGAGAAGATCTCGAGTCAGAGCTGCGAATAGTCGAGTTCAAACAGCAGCCGGCAACGGTTGAGGTCGCCTGAGGCGAGTCCTTCTCGAAACCAGCGTACGCGTTGAGCGGAGGTGCCGTGCGTGAACCGTCCAGGCAGAACGAAACCTTGGGAGCGCCGCTGCAGCGTGTCGTCTCCGATCTGGTTCGCGGCGTTCATCGCTTCTCCAATATCACCCTCCTCCAGGATGTTGTATTCCTGATGGGCGTGATGAGCCCAGACACCCGCCAGAAAATCCGCCTGTAACTCGAGCCGGACGGAGGTCTGATTGGCGTCGATCGCGTTACCCTGCTGACGCCTCTGGTTCGCCGCATCGCTGAAGCCGAGCAGGGTCTGGACATGATGTCCGATCTCGTGCGCGATGACGTACGCCTGGGCGAAATCGCCCGGGGCCTGGTGGCGTTCACGTAGCTCGGTGAAAAAAACAGGGTCCATGTAGACCTGTTGGTCGGCGGGGCAATAGAACGGTCCCACCGCGGCACTCGCGATTCCACATCCCGATCGGACTTGGCCCGAAAAGATCACCAGTTTGGGCGGTTCGTAGACGGCACCGCGAAGTTGCTCTCGAAAGAGCTTCGTCCAGACGGTTTCGGTGTCGCGGAGCACGACGGAAATGAATTCCCGCGTTTCGTCGTCCTCCGCCCCGGGGCCGGGCTGGACTTGTCCCGGTTGTGCCTGCCCAAGAATTCGGGCGATGGTCCCACCATCGGCGCCAAAGAACATCGCGATCAGGGCAATCAACAGGACCCCCAGACCTCCGCCACCGACGGCCATCCCGGGCGACACCCGCCGGCGGTCTTCGACGTTTTCACTTTGTTCGCGACCACGCCAACGCATCGACTTGTCCTCTTGTGAGTGCTGTGTCACAGCTGAGATTTGGGGTTGGGGTCAGTACGAGAGAGGTGGTTCCGCGCGACGGTCCGGCGAATCTCACCGTCCGGATCCGGATCGCTCAGCCGCTAAGTATCTTAACGGCGTACCGGCGGGCATGTTCCAACGCAGCGGCGAGCTTTTCGGGCGACTTGCCTCCGGCCTGGGCCATGTCGGGGCGTCCGCCGCCGCCGCCGCCGACCTGAGCCGCGACCTCTTTGACCCAGTTCCCGGCGTGAACTTGTGCCTGCACGTCCCGACTAACTCCCGCGACGAGGGTGACTTTGGCGTCTCCTTCGACCGTACCCAGCAGGACGGCACAGGGGCCGGACGACTGGCGAAGCTGGTCGATCAATTGTCTGAGCAGGTTTCCGTTGGCCAGCGGAACGTGCGCCACCACGACCTTCACACCGCCGGCGTCGATGGCCTGGGCCAGGAGATCTTCCGCGGACGTGACCCCCTGCTTTTCTCGCTCGACCAATTGCGATTGCAGGTGCTCGCGTTCCTGGATCAGCGAGGCGACTCGAGTTGGGACATCGAACAGCGGGACATTGAGCAGACGTGCCGTCTCGCGCAACGTTCGGCGAAGCGTCATTTCGTCGAACGGGCGACTTGGGGGAGGGGACTCGGTCGCCACGTTCTCCGCGGTTTTCGTCGAGCCGGTCAGCGCTTTCTTGAGATCTCGCACGGCTTGGACCAAGGACCGCGTGGCGGTCGTCAGTTGACTGCCGTCGACGCCCAGCAAGGCGGCCGCTTTGGCGACCGCGAGTCGACTGTGGCCGATGTATTCCTCCGCTTTTCGGCCGGTGACTGCCACGATGCGCCGAGTTCCGGCCGAAATTCCCTCTTCACTAATGATTTCAAACGCGCCGACGTCACCCGTCGACCGCAGGTGCGTGCCGCCGCATAGCTCGTGACTAAAGCGACCCATTGAGACCATCCGCACGGGATCTGGATACTTCTCCCCGAACAGCATCATGGCCCCGGCCGCCCGGGCCTTCTCGAGGGGCACGATTCGCCACTCAATCGGCTCGCTCGCCTGAATCTTCGACCGGACGTCCTGTGTGACCTGATCCAGCTGTTCGGCTGAAACCGATTCGAGGTGAGTGAAATCGAAACGGAGCCAGTCGTCGGTAACTTTCGAGCCTTGCTGTTGGGCGTGTTTTCCCAGTGTCTCCTGCAGGGCGTGGTGCAGGATGTGTGTCGCTGAATGGGCACGGCGAACCGCGTCGCGTCGTGCGACGTCGACCTGAGCGGTAACTGGGTCACCGACTGAAATCCGGCCCTGTAACTGGGAACAGAGGTGCAAGATCAGGTCGCCGTCCCGCTGGGTGTCGTCGACGTGCAATTGGCCGGAGTCCGTTTGCAACAGACCGACGTCTCCGACTTGCCCGCCGGACTCGCCGTAAAAGGGGCTTTCTTCCAGGACGACAACGACCCTTTCACCTGGGCCGAGCGTCGCAAGTTCCTCGACGAGTTCATCGTTGACGACGATTCCTCGGACCTCGGTCGCACAGGAGGTCGTCTCGTAGCCAATGAAGCGGGTTTCCTTGATCGCTTTTTTCAGGGCGTCGATCGGACCTGCGGATCCCATCACCGTGTGGACCAGTTTGCCGGAAGCCTCGCCATGGGCATCCATGGCGGCCCGATACCCCTTCCAGTCAAAGGTGAACTCGTGGTCCGACGCGAGCGATTCAAACAGTTCCGCGGGGACACCGTACGTTTGGTACAACTCGGCCGCTTCCGAGCCGTCGACGATTGTGCGGTCGGCGCGCTCCATGCTCGCAAAGATCCGTTCGATGCGCTGCAGGCCGTCGTCGATCGTGGCCAAGAAGGTCTTTTCTTCTTGTTCGATCACGCTTTCAACACGCCGCGTGGTCTCGAGTAGCTCGGGATACGGTTCCCGCATCATTTCCGCGACTTTGGACACGAGCAAATGCAAGAACGGATCGCGACAACCCATTTGGTGACCGTCGAGTACCGCGCGGCGCAGGAGGCGGCGGATCACGTACTTCTCTTTGTTCGGGCCGGGATAGACGTTCTCGTGGATGGCAAAGGTGCAGGCCCGAACGTGGTCGGCGATCCGTCGAAGTCGGCGACCGTTGTCCGTTTGCGGATCGTACTCGACCGAACAGACGTCGCCGGCGGCCTCGACGATGGGCCGCAGGATGTCGATGTGGTAATTCGACGTCTGGTCTTGGAGCACGGACGCGGTTCGTTCCAGACCCATGCCGGTGTCGATGTTCTTGCTCGGCAGCGGTCGGAGATTGTCCGGCGGATCACCGACGCGATTGTACTGCGTGAAAACAAGATTCCAGATTTCGACGGAACGCCCAGAGTCGTCGTGGTAGAAGATCTCGCTGCAAGGACCACAGACGCCGTCCGGTCCCTGGGTCGGCGCACTGGCCGGCCAGAAGTTATCGTCCTCGCCCATGCGGAGGATCTTTTTTTCCGGAATCCCGACTTCATCAGCCCAGATTTTGGCCGCTTCATCGTCGTCGAGATAGACCGTCACGCTCAGACGCGCCGGTTCCAGCCCGAGCCACTTGGGATCCGTCAGAAACTCCCAAGCCCAAAGGATCGCCTCGCGCTTGAAGTAATCGCCGAAACTGAAGTTCCCCAGCATCTCGAAGAACGTGTGGTGGTAGGCCGTGCGGCCCACGTTGTCGATGTCGCCGGTCCGCAAACACTTCTGACAGGTCGTGGCACGCGTGAAGTCGAGTTTGACTTTGCCCAAAAAATGGGGCTTGAATTGATTCATGCCGGCCGGGGTAAACAGCACCGATGGGTCCCAGGTGGGTACCAGCACGTCACTCGGGCGGCGAGTATGCCCCTTGGTCTCAAAGAATTGGAGGTATTTTTCGCGGAGTTCGTCAGTTTTCATGGCGAGGTTTGCTTCACCAGGCGGGGTTGCGGCGATCGCAGGCCGGCGGCCGCGCGATATTTGGGCAGATGATAGCCGCTTCGCCGCCCCGGTACTAGGCGTACTCGCCGCACCGCTCCTCGCAGACCGCCTGTCCGCAACCCCATCTCGTCGCGGGGCCCGTCGTCGCTGGGCCCTTCGTTACGGGGCCCGTCGTTCACCGAGCGGGACGACGTGAACGTCGGGCAGCACGAAAGCTGCGTTAGAGCCACGAATTCGGCTCGCTTCGCCCTCCTGTCGCACCGACCCCAACTTGCAGCGGTCACACAACACTAGTGCTTTGTCACAGCTGAAATTGAGGGTTGGGTGGCCGGGGGGTTGGGTGGCCGGGGTCGAACGAAGTGAGCCCCCGGAAAATTGCGGTCTGGGGGCTCACTTCGTTCGACCCCAGTCACCCCAAAATCAAGCTGTGACAAAGCACTAGGGCTCGAGACGTTCCCCTTCGGCCGGCAGGTCGGCCGAGATCCCAACGCCGCAGGCTGCCAAGACCTTGTTCTTGATTTCCTCCGTCAATTTGCGGTCTTCGACCAAGAACATCCGTGCCTTTTCCTTGCCCTGCCCCAGCTGGATGTCCCCATAGCGGAACCACGCCCCACTACGGACCACAATCTTGTTTTCGACGGCCAGGTCCAGCACGTCTCCTTCATAGCTAATCCCGTTGTTGTGCATCATATCGAACTCGGCAACACGGAACGGCGGAGCGACTTTGTTCTTGACGACCTTGGTCCGCACCCGCTGCCCCACCACTTCCTCGCCATCTTTGAGTGCCCCGATTCGACGAACGTCAATCCGGCACGAACTGTAAAACTTCAACGCGCGGCCGCCCGGAGTCGTTTCCGGACTGCCAAACATCACGCCGATCTTCTCCCGAATCTGATTGATAAAAATCACCGACGTCTTCGCCTTCGCAATCGCTCCCGTCAGCTTCCGCATCGATTGGCTCATCAAACGAGCCTGCAGACCCACATGGGAGTCCCCAATGTCTCCCTCCAACTCCTGTCGGGGGATCAAGGCCGCCACCGAGTCGATGACAATCACATCCACGGCGTTGGATTTGATCAACATCTCGGTAATGTGCATCGCCTCCTCGCCACTCGTCGGTTGGCTGACCAACAGCGTTTCCAGCTCGACACCCAACTTCTTCGCCCAACTGGGGTCCAGCGCATGCTCGGCATCAATAAACGCCGCAATTCCGCCAACCCGCTGAGACTCCGCCACCACGTGCAACGCTAACGTCGTCTTGCCACTCGATTCAGGGCCGAAAATCTCGATGATCCGACCGCGCGGAATGCCCTGCCCTCCCAAGGCCAAGTCCAGCGAAAGACTGCCCGTTGGGATTCCCTCGATCGCCCGCAGCTTGTCCTTGCCCAAGGGCATGATCGCCCCCTCGCCAAACTGACGCTCAATCTGCTGCAGTGTGGTCTTTAACGTCGTGTTTCGCTCCAGCACGGAGTCAATCGCGGATTTCGTCTGCCGATCGCCTGGCTTTTCTGACGTGCCGGCCTTCTTGGTTGAGCCCGCCGCCGAATTGAGCCGATCCTGCGACTTGAGATTCGATCGCGGAGCCATCGTGGCGCGGACTGGACCCTTGTCAGCGCCTGGGCCGTTGCTTGCTGGGCCGCTGCTTGCCGGGCCGCTGCTTGCTGGGCCGCTGCTTGCTGGGCCGCTGCTTGCCGGGTTGCTCGTCGCCCCGTTGCCGCTTGACTTCTCAGGCCCGCCGGACTTGCCAGCTCCACTTTTCTTGGCCATACGATCATCCACCTTTTGCTTGTCTGCCGTGATCATCAGGACGAACTCCCGCTGTTATCGTTCAGTCTCGGTTGCTTGACAAGTTATCTCGAGAGCTTGACGAGGCGACCTGGCTACTGAACATTTGAACATGTTACAGAATGAGCGAACTGAGGGCAAGATTCGTTGAGTCGGAAGGCTGGCCGTGCCGATTGCACGGTTGCACGGTTGCCTTACGATTTGTCCTCGCCTTGGGCCACTCGACGTGCTTTATTGTTCGTCCGCCAACGGACACGTCTGGTCAGGGCGGCATGAAAAAACATGGAGGTGGCGCTCATTCGCCCAACGGGGCTCGCCCCAACGGCGTGTAGTGCGGGCCGATCGGCGTCCGCTCGCTTCCATAAACGACGCATTCGTCGACGCTCACGGTCCCCAGCTCCGTTGCCTGATGATCGGCCAGTCGCTCCAGCAACCGGCTCAATCGCCGCGCCCGCTGTGACACGCGGCCGATGGTGACATGGGGTCGAAACGGACGCTGTTCGCGCGGAAATCCCAGTTGACCCAGGGCCTGCTCCAGATCGGCCTGGAGGGCCAGGACCTGGTCTTGCCGATCCTCGATCCCGAGCCAGATCGTGCGTGGACGCTGCAGGCTGGGAAACGCGCCGACGCCCTGGCAGAAAAGGCGGAAGGGAAGATGGGTTCTGGCCACCTGCTGAACGGCGAGGCACGTCCGATAAATCTCAGTTTCGTCCACATCGCCCAGGAATTTCAGCGTCAAGTGGAGTTTGTCGGGTGCGACCCAAGTCACACCCGTCGCGGCGTCCGACAGTTGCTGGATCACGGATTTGGCCTGCCGACGCACGGCGGCATCCAGGTCCACGGCGACGAAGGTACGGGTCCGTGACACGGCGACAAACAACCCTCATGCGACGACGACGAGGCCAAGCACGGCAGCAACCGCGCTGCGGCATCAGTCGAGAATCTGGGAGACCTTTTCCGGCAGAGCGTGCGGCAGGCGTGCTCCATGGTGCATCACGATCCGCGAGGCCAGGTAGTTGCCCCAGCGAGCGGCTCGAGCGGGCGCGTGGCCGTGGGTCAAGCCATACAGCACGCCTCCCGCGAAAGCATCTCCCGCTCCGACGGTGTCAATCGCCCGCACTCGAAACCCCGGGACGTGCTCCAGGACGCCATGCTGCACGACCAGACAGCCTTCCGGGCCATTGGTCACGAAGGCCAGCGGTACGAGCTCGCCAATCATCCGAGCCGCGTCCTCGAGCGACTCTTCCCCGGCAAAATGGGTGACCTCTTCCGCGTTGCAAAAGACCACGTCGCAGTATTCACGCACGATCCGGCGAAAATCATCCCGGAACCGTTCCATCAAGAAAGGATCCGAAAACGTCAACGAGACCTTCACGTCGTGCCGCCGCGCCTGCTGCATCGCCTCAAGGCAAGCCGCTCGCGGCTGAGGGGGATCCCACAAATATCCCTCCACATAGGCAAAGTGGCACTGGCTCAGGCGTTCGACATGGATGTCCGTGGGGGCCAATTCCGTGGAGACTCCCAAGTGTGTGCACATCGTTCGCTCCGCGTCCGGCGTCGTCAGCACCAGGCAGGATCCGGTGGGAGGCCCTTGCTCGGGGGCCGGGTGGACGTCGAAGTGAATGCCGGACTCCAGCATGTCCTGGCGGTAGAACTCGCCGTTGGGATCTCGAGCGACCTTGCCCGTGTAAAACCCGGTCCCGCCGCTTTGGGCCACCCCGATAATCGTATTCGCCGCCGAACCTCCCGATTGCATCTCGAGCGATTGCCGTTCCAGATCCTGCAGCAACGCGCCCTGCTTCTCCGCGTCGACCAGGGTCATCGAGCCCTTCGCTAAGGCGTGCTCACGAATAAAGTCCTCCGACACCATGGCCAGTATGTCGACCATGGCGTTGCCTATGCCAAAGACATCGATCTTCTTTTTCATCGAGACACGCGCTCCCGTTAGCTCCGCGTCGCCGCAGCCGATCCCGCGAATTCGCGGGCGCCGTCGGCGCTGACGCTGCATTATCGGCGCTGGCGGCTCCCCTGCAACCAGCTCGGGCCGGCCGGCGGTCCCCAAGTTCGTCACTCGCTGGGCGATTCGACCTTGACCGCCTCCGCACCCGTCTGCTAACAGCCTCTTCCGCTTCGGATCTCTGCCTTCGCCGGCGACGGCTCGGCCTGACTCGATTTGCCTGAGGCACGCGATGGACACCCAATATAAGCCCCAGTGGTATCGTTCTTTTCTCGGTGCGTCGGCTCAATCCGCGCGTGAGATTGTGCCGGTTCTGATCGAGTTGGCCGCACCCTCCAGCGTGATTGATTTCGGCTGCGGTTTGGGCGTCTGGCTCCGGGAATTCGTCGAGCGGGGGGTGTCCGAAACCTGCGGGATTGATGGGCCACATGTACCGCGGGACGAGTTGCTGATCGATCGCGCCAGCTTTCTGCCTCACGATCTTAACCAACCCCTTCGACTTCCGCGGACGTATGACCTCGCTGTGTGTCTGGAAGTCGCTGAGCACTTGCCCGCTGAGTCCGCCCAGCGACTGGTCGCTTCGCTGACGTCGGCGGCGCCAATCGTGTTTTTCTCGGCTGCGATTCCGGCCCAAGGCGGAACGGACCATCTGAATGAACAATGGCTCGAGTACTGGCTCGATCGCTTTGCGGACTGCCGATTCCGGGGCGTGGATGCGATCCGACCCCGGATCTGGAACAATCCACGCGTCGATTTTTGGTATGCCCAAAACGCGGTCTTGTTCGTTCGCGACGATGTACTCGAGCGCCATCCCCGGCTGGCGCGCGAACGAGCATTGCATCCGCCCCAGTCGCTTGTCCATCCTCGCCTGTTCCTGCAGACACAGCAGCGGCTGGAGCGGACACTCGACTATCGAACGCGCCGCTTGGCTCAGCAATTACGCGCCGTGACGCGCCGCTGGTGCTCGCGGCGCTGATCCATCGCGACATCGGCGGAGCCGACCCGCGCCGATCGCTGGAATCGACGCAAGCCCGTTCGCGCGGACGCTAGGACGGCGTTCCGCGGCCCCCGGCCGTCGGTCGCTGGGACGGTTGCCCCGTCCGGCCGCGACCGAAGGAAAAGTCCTGCGTCACGTAAAGATGCCCGAGGGGCAGCAGCAGGGACTGAGTCGACCGGCCCGCCGCCTCCTCCTGCCCTGAGCCATGCTCGCCCAGCCTGGCTTCCCCCGAGCTCTCGGCAGTCCAGGTCGCCGCGTGGCTTGCCGCTACCGCCTGGTTTGCCGCCGCTGCTCTGGACGCAGGCGCCCGACCGGGAGTGTGCGAACTGCTCGCTTGATCCGCAGGCATTGCCTCGCCACCGGCGAGAGGCTCCTCTTCTCGGCCCACGGGCAAAGCCCCCAGATAGCCGCCCAGGCGGACCGACTGACAGAACAACAGCGATGAATCGCGGGATCGGCTCCGTTCGCCAAACAGGGAAGCGACCCGGACCCTCCGCTGCGGAACGGTTGACAAATTCGGCACGACGCTCTGGTCGCCCACGATTCCATGGTCTTCCGCGTCGGACATCGTCGTCCTCAATCCAGAGAGATCACTTGAATGGCTACTGAACATTCCCTCAACACGTCATTCATCGCTGAAACGCTGCACGAGACGGGCATCGCCGACCGCCATCCCCCTGGGAGTAGCACAATACGTGCCAGTCGCGGAGCTACGAGTTTCTCGGAGAACCCGCGCTTCGCCCCGTCAGCGCTGTGCCGATTTGCGCATCCTGGCGTGCCGAATCGTCTCGTCCGCGATCTCGGCGAAGACCGCGTCTCGTACCGGCCAATCGAGGTGCAGGGCTGTTTCGGTGGTTGACGGTCTAACCGGTGGACGCGGATCCGGATGAGCCATTTGTTGCGGGCGGCGCGGGCTGAATCGGACGGGTGCGGCGGCCGGCTGCTCGTAGCCGCCGGAGGCAAAGGCGAGGACGAGGTCACCGGAATCGAAATCGCCGTCACAATTCCAGTCCCCGTCGGCCCAGACCGAGTTTCGAGCGCGGCCATCCTCGTATTCGCCGCTGGTGAAGACCTGGACGAGATCGGCCGAGTCAAAACGTCCGTCGAGATTGGCGTCGCCATAGGTCGTGCCTAACTCGCCGAAGATCAAATGATCGCGATCAGCGACCGTCAGCTGGCCGTCTCCGCTCAGGTCAAAACGGGCGCTGGCCGTCCCGCGCTGAAGGGCCTCGCAGAGCAACCGGATGTCCGTTCCATCGAGCTGTCCATTGCCGTCGAAGTCACCGGGCCGCGTGGCGCTGAATTCGTACGAACCCGCGGTCGGGGCGCCGGCTTGCCAGTTCGACGGATCACTGCCCACCGATTGCACGCTCCGCCGCTGAAGGGAGGCCCCGCCGCCGTCGGCCGCGCTCGGCCAGGGCGGCAGGTCTCCAAAGCGAACCTCATCCGCCAGCAGTCGGCTTGTTGCCGGCTCTTGGCCGGGCACCACGCTTGCGGGCCGCTGAAGCGTCAGGCGACTGCCCGCATTGTTTAATTGACCGCCGAAGCCACCGACGAGCGTGGTATTGACCGAGACCTGAAATTCCGCTCGAAAGGCGGCCAGTCGCGGCGCGTTATCCTCGCGGGCGGGATTGAAGGAAAGCACCAGCAGCGTGGTTTGCGGTCCGAGCGTCTGATCGGCCGGAAAATCGTAGTCGACATCACCGCGCAACCGCCAGCCATCGAGCGGGACGGTTTCGCTGCTGCGGTTGGCGATTTCAACGAACTCGAGGTCGTTGCGCTGCAGTTGCCCGTCCAGCCGCAGGGCGGTTTCCGACGGGTCGGCCGGGTGATAGTGCACTTCGCTGATCACCAAGGGGCCCAGGTCCGCCGCGCCGTTGGCCGCACCCGGACTGGGGGACTCGAGTGCAAACCCGACGTCATTCCCGTCAGGGACGAGGCCCCAGGATTGACCGCTGGCCGTGGGACCGTAGGCCACCGAGTCAACGAATTCGTGCGGACCGTCCGCGTCGCCTCGCAGCAAGTAGAGCTCGCCGCCCTCGAGTCCGCTCAGCTCAAGTGTGGGCGCGACGAGGGCGACGTCGAGCGTCCAGAATTCGCCGGCGCGAAGCTGACTCGGTGGAAGTGGGAACCGGGCAAACTCGTCGCGGTTTTGGCCGCGCCCGGACAGGTAGTAGTCCGCCGCGTCGACGGAGGACGTGGCGCTGTTCCAGAGCTCGACAACGGCTGTTTGGCCGGCCGCCGGGCGGGCGAGGATCTCGTTGATTCGCAGCGCCGCGGTACCGCTGGGTGAAAACTGACCGGGCGACCCGGACAATTGCGCGCTCGCGCCAAGCCCCGGGACCGTCGTCCCGGGCCGCCAGTTCGATCCTCTCCAGCGAACTTCCTCGGCCATCGGCGCGAGGGGCCCAGCCGCGGTCAGGGTCGTCACCGTAGGCGAAGTCGGCAACGGTCGACCCCGTCGCGTCCTCGAGCTTGAGCCGCTCGCCGTCATTCCCGAGTCCACTGGCTTGGGCAAACTCTCCCGCGACCTTGCCGGCCAGGGCGTCGCCATAGCGGGCCAGAAACGCCGCCTTGTTGCGCACGACTAATACCTGCTCGCCCGGACCCAGTGAGGAGACGCCGCTGCCGGTGAAGTCAAACAGGACGCCGTCGGTCAACCTCACGTGGTTCAGGTCCAGCGTCACGGTCGAACTGCGATTGGTCAGCTCGATGAATTCAAAGTCCTGACTCGTCCAGCCCGCATTCAGACGCCGCTCGCGCGCGTCGGGCTCGAGCGGATGATACATAAGTTCGCTGATGCGAAGGTAGTTCTGCGCCTCGGTCGGCTCGCCCTCGTAGCTCAGTTCGCTGACCACTCGGCCGTCGCTGCCGACCAGGGTGATCGTTTCGCCGAAGTTGGACAAGTGGCCGGAATAGTTCCCCTGGACGAACAGCCGCTGTCCACCGCCGGGGCCTTCCGCGCGAGCCCGAAAGGCCTGCGCGTTCGGAGTGACAAACAGACTCCAGCCCGACGGCAGCACCGTTCCGGGGCGGAATGTCATTTCGACGGCCCCGGTCAGTGCCCAGCCGGACAGATCGACCGCGTCCGAGCCCGAATTCGTGAGCTCGATGAATTCCTCCTCCTGATTCCCGCTGCGGGGATTGAAATCGATGCGTCCGAATTCAACGTACGGGTTCCCGACCTGAGCAAGCGGAATGACGCCGCTGGAGTGGGTCGGGCGACCGACGAGCAATTCCGGCAGGATCAGGAAGTCGCTGCTGTTGACGGACTGATTGATTCCTTGGATGGCGAGGACATTGACGCCCGGCTGTAACTGACCGACGAAGGGCGAGATATCCAGATCTTCAAAGACGACGGCTGCGGAATCCGCGTGGCTGCTGGCGGTCATGTCATAGGACGGTGCGGCCCCCGACACGCCACGCCGGGCTACCTCGACGCCGTTCAGGTAGGCGATGAAGCCGTCGTCATACTTCATCCGCAGGGTCAAAGCTGAAACGTCACTCAACGAATCCAGCTGAAATGGAATGCGGAGATAGACCGACGTTCGCGCCTCCATTTGACCACCCACGTCGGTCGAAATCAGGCTGTTGTAGCCGGGTGGCGAGGCCTCGTAGCCGACGCCGGTCGAACCGGCCGGCCAAGCGGAATCATTGAAGTCAGGCTGGGTCCACGACTGGCCCAGGCTGTTATTGGAAGGAACCAGGTAGCGCATCGCTGACGCACCCGGATCGCCCGAAATCAGCACGCGAGTGCCGGCCGGATCAGCCACGACCTGGGTGCCGTAGAGAAATTCGCGACGGGGACCCGCGTAGGCGTTTTGGAGGAGATCCGTCGCCTCCTCGAACGATTGAAAGCCCGTCTGCCCCCACGTGGCTCGATGCATCTGATTGTCGAGGGCCGCGTCCGCCGCCATCAGTGCGACCAGCTCATCGATGCGGTTCTCCAGCGGCAACTCGTCAGCCGGTGTGCCCGGCGGCTTGACGTACAAATCGATCAGCGAGCGGACACGTCGCAGGTACATCTCCCGAAAGCCGGGCGTCGCGTACAAGGCCGAAATGAGCCGATTGTTCTGACCCATGAAGAGGCCGTTGTCCGGGTAGATCGTGTCGTCGAAATAGGCCAACCCGAATCCGCCCCAGTTCCGGCCCTGGGTTAGATCCACGTCCCAGGGCATGTACCACCATTCGCCGGTGCCGTTGGTATCGCGGTAAGCATAGTAGTTCTTGTGGCAACAGTCGCGATTGGAAGTGATCACGAACCCGGCCAGGTAATTCGCCATGGCGGGCAGGTTGATGTTGTCGAACAGAAAGCGGTCTCGGGCCGCGCCGGAAAGCTGGAGTCCGGCGACCAACGCCTGCAAATCGGCATTGCCCTCGTCCCGGCGTGTTTTCTTTTCGCCCGAGGCCGAATCCATCGAGTTGTACATCTTGTATAGGGCGCCTTCCGGATCCAGACCCATTCGCTCGAGCCAGCGGTCGTCGGCGTCTTCCACGAAATCGTAAACGGCGAAGAAGCTGCCGTTGTGCTGGACACGCACCGGGTACGCCAAGTGGTAGCCGTCGCCGATCAGCCGCCGCTGTTCGTAGGCCAGCGTGTTCCGCAATTTCGATTTGTCGGCGAAGTTGGTCAGCAGATTGAAATCCTTCATCCGCGGGATGTCATCGAGCCAGCGAAAACGATGGTCGCGAGGCAGGTCCACGTCCATGCTCTTCTTCGAAGTCGGAAATCCACTGGAAGATTGGCCGTGGAGATCGAAGCGGACGTTGTCGTAGAACTCGCCTGCAAAGTAAAGTGAGCCGCGCGTGCCGCCGCCGGTCATGGCGGCGCTGCGTGAGGCGACGAACCAGTGGAAGACGGGCAGGTTGGTTTCGAGGGATGCATCGCTGATGATCGTCCCGAAGTATTCCTCCGTGTCCTGCGGATCCTCGAACCGTGGCAGGCGGGTGGCCTGGTTCTGCGTGTCCCGCGCGAAAGTACCAGCGAATCATCTCGCCGGCCCGGGCCAGTCCGGCCGGCAGGCGAGCGGTGAATACGCCATCACCCGCTGCGGCGTCGTCACCGGACCCGTCGTCGCTCATTCGCACCGTTTGCTCACTGCCGTACATGACGCGATAGATCAGGTCGACTTGTGCCACGTCGTGGAAACTGGGGATCACGTCGACGGTCAGCACGAGCGGCTCGTCGGGGGTCGGGCTGGGTGGTTGATGACCTTGATTCAGCAACAAGGGTCCAACGCGGCTGTCGCCGAAGCCATTCTCCGCGTCCGGCGTCGGCGTCGTGAAGTATCGCCGCTCGGTCCGGTCGAGCTCTAACTGGGTCGCCACCAGCTCTGCCGAGATCAGCAGGTCGTTGTCCTGGGCGTCGACATTGATCGCGTGCAGCATCAGCACGTTTTCGCGGCCCGCGATCAGCAGGTCACGGGCGGACGTGACATCGAAGCTTTCGGTGGCCAGGGCCGCCGCGACGGACCGCTCGGCGGCGGCGACGGAATTCCAGGCGGGTGCGTCCTCCGCCGACAAACCCGCCGACGCGATCCGCTGGCCATTCAGATAAGCAACAAACGCGTCGTCGTACTTGACATTCAACGTCAGAGCGTCGAAATCGCCCGCCGACGGCGTAAAGGGAACTCGAAGATAGGCGGAGCTGCCTTGGCCTTTCAGCATCGCCTCGATATCCGTGTTGATCTCGTCGGCCAGGGAGGGCACCGGGCCCTGATCGCCCACCAAGGCCGTGATGTCCTCGATGCGGATCGTGTGACGAGTCAGATCTCCCGCATCGTCCTGGTTAGGACCCGCGTCAATCATGAAATCGACGCGATCGCCGCTCTGGACCTGCACCAGCGCCTGGTAGTCGAGCAGCGAGTCGCCGACGGAGCGGCGATAAACCTCCTGCCCTTCGACCAAGACGCGGACGGTCGTCCCGTCACCCCCCTCGGCGGTCTGCAGTTCACCCGAGATGAGGATCGTCCCGGTGACCTCGCTGGTCCAGCGGCGAATCACGTGGTGCACCGGTCCCCCGTCCTGCCTGCCAGCGGGGTGGCCAGCGGAGGCGGACAGCTCGGTGCGAGGAACCGCGTCCGCCGCCAGGTCCCACTTCGAACCGTCCCAATGGTTGAAGTTCGAAATGGTCGTTAACCCGGTCCAGGAAAACGCCGTGAAGTCGCTCGCCGGATCGTAGCTTCCATCGGAGTCGGCCGTCTGATCCCAATAGCCGTACCGCCAACCGTTTCGGTTCTGGAACGGCCCGAACTCGGCCACGGAGTCGGCGATCAATACGCCTGAGCCGGGATCGGGATTGGGATCGGCGTTCCGATCGCGGTAGCCAACGCCCATCGTGACCGGAATCCAATCCGGCGCCGTCGTTGGCAGGTTGGCATCGAGCCAGCTGTCACTCAATTCGCCGCTGGACGGATCAAGCGGATCGAGAGCGGCGTCGCGGGGGATATGGAGCCAGGCGGACGCGCCCGGCTCGACCAGCAGTTGCCGCGTGACGCGTACGGGGACACCGTACGAGACATCGGTCACCTGCGGCGGGAATTGGGGCGCGAATTCGTCGACGATCGCGCCCTCCCGATCGGTCAAACCCAGGTAGTCGCCATCGGCGTCCATCCGAAAGTTAGTGTGCAAAGGCCGCGTTGGATTGTCGCGATCTTTGCCGGAGGCGAAGACGATCAACGTCCCGCCGGGTGGGAGCGTGAATGACGGCAACGACCATTGGTCGAGTTGGTCCGGGTCATCGGTCAGATGCCAACCTTGCAGATTGACGGGCGCGACGCCGACATTCATCAGCTCGAGCCAGTCCGGGCTCTCGCCGTCTTCGTCCAACAGCGAACGGTTATTGCTGGCCATGAATTCGCTGATCATGATGTCAGCGGCGAGCAACGAGCGTGATTCCAGATGTTCGATCGAAAAGGTCCGAAGATAAGTTGCCGCTGGTCGTCGCGCTCGCCCACGCGGCCGTCTCGTTTTCAGCCAGTGCTTCACATCACGCCTCGTGCAAGAGTGGTTGGTGGTGACAGCCCTCACCCGCCCGAGCCCCGCGGGCGGGTCTCGGGCGACCTCTCCCGGCCACGGGAGAGGTGACACGATCCTGTCCCTTCTCCCCGACGCGGGAGAAGGTGGCCGAAGGCCGGATACCGGATAAGGGGACGCGGTACTGGGGGAGCAGGCGGTTGCCCGGGCCTCAGCCCTCACCCGCCCGAGCCCCGCGGGCGGGTCTCGTTCGACCTCTCCCGGCCACGGGAGAGGTGACACGATCGTGTCCCTGCTCCCCCACGCGGGAGAGGTGACGCGATCGTGTCCCTTCTCCCCCACGCGGGAGAAGGTGGCCGAAGGCCGGATGAGGGGGCGGCCCGTCCCCACCGCAACTTCCCAACCTCGAGACTAACAAAAAAAGGCCGATCCTGTACAGCGACAGGATCGACCGGCAGGCAAATCCACAATGGTCGTCCGCGTGGCCTAGCGCCGCTTGCGACGGAAACCAAGCACTCCGCAGCCAGCGATGGCCACGAGCGTCAGCCCGGTCGGTTCCGGTACGACTCGGATCGTCAACCGATTGAGGGACCCGTCGGATCCATCGGCGCGGTCAGTCAGTCCCTCCGGGGTGAGTGCCAAGTCGATGATGTCGCCCGCTTTCGCGCTGAACGAATAGGTTCGCTCCACGCCCACTCCGTCATTCCCGGCGATCGTCGCCGCGTCGACCTGCTCGCCGTTGACAAACAGCAAGCCCGTGACGCCATCGCCACTGACGTTCGACTTGGCCATCTTCCAGGTGACCTCCACCGGTGTTTCGGCATCCAGATCGGCGACCCAACGACGGACCGCCCATTGCTCTTCGTTCGGCGCGCTATTGGTCCCGTTCGGATGCAGGCCTTCCTGACCGATGAAGGTCCAGGGGGCGCCGGAGGGAGTGAGATCCCACGTCCCGCCTTCGCTCCAGTGATTGCCATCGGGAGACACCGGGCCGCCCGTGGGACCCGCGGAATTCGTGAACGGGACAAAGTCGTCCGTCTGGTAGATCCCATCCGAATCGGTCGTCAGGTTGTAGAGACCATTGAACCAATTGTTCTCGCCTTGAGTCCCGGTCGTCGACCAGTCGATCACCGAGTCGGCCAGCGGCGGCACAACGGGCGGAGGAATCGGGTCGTCCGTGATCCGCAAGCTGAAGAGCGAGCCATCGGAACCGTCGCCACGATCGCCATCGATGCTGACCGGGGTCAACGCCAAATCCAGCACGTCACCGACGCTGATCGTGGGATAGACGGTGTTGGCGAGATTGGCGCCGCTGCTGTTGTAGACGGTGTCCAGCAGCGTCCCGTTCTGAAACAGCTGGACACTGGTTCCAGGCCCGTTGACATTCTGAGCGGCCAAGTTCGAGGTGATGGCCACCTGGCCGGCGTAGTCCGAGACCCAGCGACGAATCACCCAGTGTTCTTCATTCGGGGCACTGTTGGTCCCGTTCGGATGACCGTTGTCCTGTCCCAAACTGGTCCAGGGCCCGCCTCCCTCGCGATAGAGGGCATAACCGGTGCCATTCCATTGGTTTGCTCCGTCGGGCCCAATGACCCCCGATCCATCGTTCAGGAAGGGTTGGAAATCCCCCGGAGCATACGTCATGTCCGGGTCGAGGGTCAGGTTGTAGTAGCCGTTGTACCAGTCGTTCTCACCTTGTGTTCCGGTCGTCGACCATTCGGAAACCGAATCGGCGATCGTCACGGCACGGACCGGTGAGTGGCACAGGCAGATGGCGAGCGCCAGCGGCACGTACACAGTTCGAGCAAACTGGAATGGGATGGACATTAGGCAAGTCTCCTCAGCAGCTTATTCGTCAGAAGATTGTCGGAAACAAGAGTGCATATCATCCGCCGCAGTCGGCGTTGCCGCCGGGGGATTGAACCCAGCGAGAGCCGACCGCGGGACGGGCAGGTGCTGAAACCCGCCAGACGATCACCGCCCAGCGGGGAGCACGCGTTGGGCAGAAGGTCAGATCGGTCCGCTGGGGAAGGCAGCCGCCAACGGATGCTTCCCAGCTGGGGCTCGTCACTTTCGGAAACGCGATGGGAGAATTCGGTTTGCCAGCAACCTGCAAGCAACCGAACAAGGGTCGTCGCGAGCCCCCGATCTGGCCTTTTAGGAGTCAGTAGCGTTCCCCTCGTTCACTCATCAACTCATTAACGACTCATCCAGAGTAATTACCGGTCGGGAGCATCCAAGCTACGGGTGCGATCTTTCCATCGACATTCTGTGTGTGACAGGAAAGTGTCGCAGCAAGCAACGTTTATTTCTGGTAGCGGCCCGCAGACACCGAAGGTGGACTGAGGACCGTTTCTTCAGAGCGGCCCGGCGATCAAGCGCGGGCCGCCCCGAAGATGTTTCTTAGTCATCGCAGCGCCTGGCGGCACCGCGTCACGGTCACTTCGCTTCGCGGCGGCGGAGGCCAAGCAGCAACAACGCGCTGCTCAGCATCAGCACACTGGACGGCTCAGGCACGGCCGAAACCGCTTCCCGCGGACCCAACTCGTATCCGCCCGCCGAGAAGGCCGCGACGAAGTCGGCCGAATCAAATTCGGTGTCGCCGTCCCAGTCGCCGGTGGCCCAAGTGGAGTTCCCCGCGACGCCGTCTTCGTACTCCCCAGCCACGAAGACCGATACCAAGTCGTCGGTCGTAAAGACGCCATCCAGGTTGGCATCGCCGAAATACGTCTTCTTCAGATCGTCGACCCAGTAGATGCGATCCAACTGGTCGACCGCTCCGTCGCTGTTGACGTCGTAACGGCTTTCCATTGAGTTCTCGCGAACAGCGGTCGACAGTAGATCGATGTCATTGGCGGTCAACAGCCCGTCACCGTCGAAGTCACCCGCGACGCCCGAACCGGAGGAAAACAAGACTGCGGCATTGACGGTGAACCAGAAGTTCGTCCCGTCGCTTCCGTCCAGAATGTCGTTCACCGTCAGCGGGTCGGCGGGATCATAGACGCCGGTGCCATCCGGATCGATCACAAAGTCGACAATTGAACCTTCCAGGAGACTGACCATCACGTCGAAGTCTGCAACCGATCCGTTGGTCAAGGCGGACCAGACCTCTTCGCCATCGATCAGGATCCGACCGACCGTTCCGTCGCCAGCGGCATTGACGTTATTGACCATGCCTCGGACGAGGAACTCCCCGGATTCCTCACTCACCCAGCGCTGGATCGTCCAGTGGACCTCGGAGTCGCCCTGGGCGTTCGCCGCCGGATGGCCGTTCCCCGGATTCAATTCGGTCCACGGACCATGCCCGGTGTCCGCAAAGCTGTTGTCCAACAGATCCCAGCGGGATCCGTTCCAATGGTTCTCGCTATCCATCCAACCACCAAACTCAGGGTCGTCCGAAACGACGTCGCTGCCGTCATTCAGGAACGGAATGAACTCATCAACTGAGTAAACCCCATCCCCGTCTTCCGCATCGGCTCGCAAGTCGTAGTAGCCGAAAAACCAGTTATCCTGGCCCTGCACGCCCGAAAATTCCGCGCGGGAATCCGCGACTTTTTCTCCGGGGTTATAGAGCAGCCCATCGGGCAGCTCGTCGCGAATCGTCAGTCGATTGATTGAGCCGTCGGAGCCGTCGCTGTCATTGGTCACGCCCACGGGCGTCAAGGCCAAGTCAATGACGTCCCCTGGATTGGCGTTGATGTAGAACTTACGCTCGACGCCGATTCCATCGTTGCCGGCGATCGTGGCGCTGTCGACTTCTGCCCCGTTGATCAGCAGCTTGGCTGAAACACCATCGCCCGCCAGGTTGCTCTTGGCGGTCTGCCAAGTCACTTCCAGGGGCGTTGTCTCGGTGAGGTCATTCGCGACCCACCGCCGGATCGACCACTGCTCTTCGTTCGGGGCGCTGTTGATTCCGTTCGGATGCGTCCCAGTCGGTCCGATGAAGGTCCAGGGAGCACCGCTCGGCGTCAGGTCCCACTGCTTGGGATTGTCGCGCCAATGGTTGCCGTCCGGTTCGACCGGGCCGCCGTCAGGACCCGCCAGATTGACGAACGGTTCGAAGTCATCGACCGCGTACTCGCCGTCGTCATCGGCCGTCAGATTGTAATAACCGTTGTACCAATTCCGTTCGCCTTGGGTTCCCGTCTCGGACCAATCGTCGGACGAATCGGCCAGCGCGGGAATTGGGGGCGGCGGTGGCGTACAAAGCTCCACCGAAACTTCGTCGCTGACACGCATTCCGAAATTGGATCCATCGGATCCGTCGCCGCGGTCGCCGCCGACGCCCTCGGGTGACAACGCCAAATCGAGAATATCGCCCGGCACCAGTGATCGGCAAACGGTCCCGGTGACGCCGGTCCCGAGGTTGGTCGTTTGCGTATCGATTAACTCGCCATTGTGAAACAGATGAATCGTGGTCCCGGGGCCCGCAAGATTCGCGGCCGAAAGATTGGTGAAGATCGCCGCTTCGCCACTGAAGTCGGAAACCCAACGGCGAATCGCCCAGTGCTCGGCCACTTCCGGCTCGTCCACCAGCAATGGAGCTGCGCTGTTGGTGCCGTTGGGATGGCCACCGGCTTGCGACACCCGCGTCCAAGGACCGGTTTCCTGCCCGGCGGACGCGACCGTGTCACGGTAGAGTCGGAACTGCGTGCCGTCCCATTGGTTCAGGTTATCTTCCCAAACCTCAAGCGAATCGTCGTTCAGGAACGGAATGAAGTCCTCTGGCTGATAAACGCCGTCGCTATCACTCTCGTCACGCGTGAGATTGTAGTAGCCGTAGAACCAGCCCAGGTCACCCTGTGTTCCGTCGAACGACCAGCCTTCCATCGAATCGGCAAGGGTCGCCGCGGAAGCTGAATCGGTTAGGCCGGCCATTAGCGCCAACGCCATCGCAACAATGGTCAATCGCATGAATCAGTAACCCTCCCTAAGCCGTGAAACTAAAGTCCCAACCTGGACGTTTGGAACGGTAATTCCGCCCATGGTAGCAGGGCAGGCCGCGGTTTCCAGCAAATTTTTCCCGAATCTGGCGATTCCGCGCCTTGACCCGACGGCTCCGCGTCAAGCGTCGGGAATCACCACCGAGTGACGCGCTGCGGCGTCTCGGTGACCTCCGGGGCCGCGATGGTTAACCCGCCTGAACGTCTTACGCGGAAATCAGACGACGTCGTTACGCGGAAATCAGACGACGTCGAATGCCGCAGCGGTGTTGGGCAAGAAAGCCCGCCAAGTCGCGTACTTGGGATTGCGGAGCTTATGGGTCAACAGCGGACTTTGGCTCGGCTTGCTTGGTGCTTGCAACAACTTCATTCGCGCCTCTTGCGGTGTGCGGCCGCCTTTGCGGGTGTTGCATTTGACGCAACAGGCCACGACGTTTTCCCAAGAGGTCGGTCCACCGCGGCTGCGAGGAAGGACGTGATCAAGACTCAACTGGTGCGTCGGGGGTGTGGTTCCACAGTATTGACATTGGTGGCTATCGCGCGCGAAAAGGTTACGGCGATTGAACCGGAGCGTGTGCCGAGGAACGCGGTCGTAACGCAAAAGCCGAATCACACGGGGCACCTGGATTTCGAAATGCACGCTCCGAATCCAGTCCTCCTCGGCACGCTTATCCTCGGCCCGAAGCTCGCTGATTTCCACCCACGTCGCGAAGTCGTAATTCGCGAACTGGCCCTCCTCGACGTCCAGAACCTCGGCCAACTGGCGGTAAAGAAGTCCGAACGCTCGACGAACGTTGATGATGTGGACGGCGGAGTAAAAACGATTCAGCACCAGCACACTGGCAGACAGAGCGAAACTCGATGCGGTCGGAGTCATAGAGTCCATTGCCTCGGGGCAAATGCAATCGGAGCCGATCGGACAACTCGGATTGAACCCTGTTCCCTTTGCAGCCGGCTCTGTGAGGCTTGCTCTCGAAGGAACAAGACGAACTGCCAGATCCCGGTTGCCATCCAATGCCTCGCCTGAATTGTAGCCGATTCAACCGAAATGGAAAACTTGTCCGTTGAGCCTCAATTCCGGGCCGATCGGCGCCCGGCTGATGCGTCCGCTTGAACCGATTCGGACGTGGACGGCAATCCCGGCCTACCCGAAGAACGCCAAACCGCGACTCGGGGCGAAAACATCGACTTGCCATCGATTGCCCCCTCACATTACGATAAAGAGTATCCAAAGACCGTCGGGGATCGATTGCTGGCCAGCTTCCGCAGTTTGTGCTGCACGGTTCGGGTGTGTCGCCCGCGGGCAATCCAATCTCGAAGTCGCTCTGTCGCAAGTCGGCTTGCCGAGGCGCAAGAGGACGCGAGCCTGATCCCCACGTCGCAAAGGAAGGATACTCATGATTCACTACTCGTGTGACCGCTGTGGTCGACCGATCGATCCGCAAGACGAGCTGCGCTATGTCGTCCGTATCGAAGTGGAAGCGGTGATGGAGCCCCTCGACGGCCAGGTGGTCGATGACAATGATCGCGACCATTTGATGGAGCTCGAGGAAATCCTGGAGCGGGCCGATGCGATGGCGGATCCGCTTGTCGGTGACGGCGTCTATCAGCGGCAGCGATTCGATCTATGTCCCGGATGCCATCGTAAGTTCATCGGAAATCCCGTCGGCCGTGACGTCAGCAAACAGCTTGATTTCAGCCAAAACTGAGCCTCGCCCTCCCGGGGCTCGGCGGCAGTCGACGCGTTTTCGGCGATCCATCTCCTGCAACGAAAGAATCTCGCGTGCGCGCACGTCTTGTCTTGCTTCCGGGCGATGGAATTGGACCCGAAATTGTCTCGCAGGCTGAGCGTGTGCTGCGGACCGTGGCGGATCGGTTTCATCATCAGTTCGAATTTGCCTCGCACATCATCGGCGGATGCGCGCTCGATCAGACCGGTGATCCGCTGCCGGAACCGACGCTCGCCGCGTGCCGCTCGGCGGATGCGATCCTGTTGGGCGCCGTGGGAGGCCCCCAATGGGACGATCCTCGGGCGAAAACGCGGCCCGAGGCGGGACTCTTGCGGATTCGGAAAGAGCTTCAGCTGTTTGCCAATTTGCGACCGATCGTACCGCACCCACAGTTGCTCGATGCCTCGCCCTTGAAACGCAAGATCATCGAGGGCGTTGATATTCTCTTTGTGCGAGAGCTAACCGGAGGCATTTACTTTGGTCCCTCGGGTCGGCGGCAGGTCGAGGGACATGAAGCGGCTTACAACGAGATGGTTTACCGCGTCGACGAGGTCGAACGGGTCGTCCGCCTGGCCGGCGAACTTGCCCGCAAGCGGCGTGGGAAAGTGACGTCCGTCGATAAGGCCAACGTGCTGGAGGTTTCTCGCCTGTGGCGCGAAGTTGCGGCGCGGGTCATGCAAGCCGAGTTTCCGGACTTGCAGTACGAGGTGGTGCTGGTCGACGCCATGGCGATGCACTTGATTTCGCGACCGGCGGACTTCGATGTCGTCGTCACGGGGAACATGTTCGGAGACATCTTGACCGACGAGGCGTCGATGTTGCCCGGCTCACTCGGCATGCTTCCCTCCGCGTCGCTTGGCACCGACGGGCCAGGGCTCTACGAGCCGATCCACGGTTCGGCACCGGACATCGCCGGCCGGGGAATTGCCAACCCCCTTGCCACGATCCTGGCGGCCGCCATGCTGCTGCGCCATTCGCTGAATTTAGAGACCGAGGCCCAGTCCATCGAACGAGCGGTCGGCCAAGTGCTGGACGCTGGGTACCGGACGCCGGATATCGCCGGAGGCGGACCGAGTGTGGGAACGAGCGAGATCGGGCAGCGGGTCGTCGCGGCGCTGGAGAACCACAACGCGTAGTGCTTTGTCACAGCTGAAATTGAGGGTTGGGTGGCCGGGGTCGAACGAAGTGAGCCCCCGGAAAACTGCGGTCTGGGGGCTCACTTCGTTCGACCCCAGGCACCCCAAAATCAAGCTGTGACAAAGCACGAGGTTCGCGCGATTCGTGATGCCACCCCTCGACCCAGCGTCCAAAAAAGGGCCCGCCGCACGCTGCCAAATCTGGGTCGAAGCTCAATCGGCGGCGGGCCCACTACGTCCTGGTCGCGGCGTCGTTATCGATTCAGTTCGGCCAACTCCCGGCGGGCCTGCGTAAACCTCTCCACGGCCTCGTCGAGTTCCTCGGGCAGGCGATCGCGGAACGCAAACTCGCATTGCGTCGGGGAACTGGTCAGGACCGTATTCAGCCACGATGCGGGAACTCGCGGCCGGGGCGGATGGAACATGGAGACCAGTTTGTCACCTAGCGACTCATCCTGCCCGCGAGCTGGATACTTGGCATACGAGCGGGCGCGTTCGCGGAGCGCAGTTTCGGTGGTGGCGAGTTGAGCGGCCGCCGCTTTCGCCTGTTCATCACCGACGAGATACAGCGGAACCAAAAAATCGGAGGAACCGCAGATGGGTCGACCCTGACTTTGGGCGCCCTCCTGATCGAAGGCGGCGCATCGCAAGTAGACGTAATCGCCTCGCCAGTGACGCGGAACGGAAAACATGACGCGCAGTTCGCGACTTCCCTCCAACGTGGTTTGTGAACTCGCTCGAAACTTAAAGTAGACGGCGGTTCCCCGCGCCGCGGTGCCGCTGAGCGGCGAGCAACTCCATCGGCGGCAGGGACTGG
Organism: uncultured Planctomycetales bacterium; assembly: GCA_963826795.1. Lineage (GTDB taxonomy): Bacteria > Planctomycetota > Planctomycetia > Pirellulales > Pirellulaceae > CAWGYT01. The sequence continues at coordinate 100,736 of CAWGYT010000014.1, forward strand.
AAGCGAACCGAATCGCTGGTCTTCGCGCTCTGCGTCGCGTTGCCCTGAGCCGTCAAGAACTGGCTGGGGGCGAACGTCGCGCTGAGGCCCCCGCCGCCCGTTTTTTCGGCTTGCCGAGTTCGCTCGATCTGTCCCACATAAGAGGTTGTCAATTCGGTTCGGGGCGCAAAATCTGCCACTTGCAGCGAACGCGCCGGGCTTTCGATCACGAACAAGAGCTGCGCTACCTGGGCTTCGTGTCCGAAGCGAATCAAGGTCGAGACGTCAAACGCCGCGTCGATCAGCCGCAGGTCGTCCCGATTTTCGGAATCCGCACCGCGATCAGGCCAGTCGCTCAACTCGACCACGCGGCAGGCCACGAGCGGGGCGGCATCAAAATGAACGCAGGGCGACGTCGCCGGCGCTCCCTGGGCAAGATTTTCAGAAAAACCCGCGGCGGGAATGAATCCGACCGCTCCCGCCAGCAGAAGATGCCAGATCGCGGGATGCCATGTGACTGGCGGCGTTGAGAATCGCATGCCTCACCCTCCTTGATCTCGATGACCATCGAAGGACGTGCGTCGGGGCAAGGTCGATGCTGGTGACCAGCGGACGACAAACATCCCGACTTGCGAAGTTCCCTCATGCAATCAGCGTTTCACGCGCTGTTCAGCAGCTTGTCATAAGCAGCTGCACGTCGTTTCCGTTCGGTTGAATCCTAGAAGCGGTACGTCGCGGGTCAAGCGATCGATCGCGATTTTATTCGAGTCCACCGTGCTATCGTCTGCCGGGTTCTGCCAGCTGCGCAAAGCTGGTAATTCGGCGGTGCCCATGGTCGTCCTCGACCGGCGGATTTTCGGGGCGACAGCAAAGCCGCGTCTCGAGCCCGGCCGCGCGGGCCGCATCCAGTTCCGCCGGGATATCGCTGATGAACAGGATATCTTCTGCCGGGAAACGAAAATCGAGGGTGATGGCGTGATAGCTGGCTGGCTCGCGCTTGGGGCCGGTCGTCGTGTCGTAGTGTCCCCGAAAAAGGGGCAAAAGATCGCCCGCCGTGGTGTGCGCGAAGAACAGTTCTTGGGCGGTGACACTCCCGGACGAGTAAATTCGCAGGTCGCAACCGGCCTGGTGCCAGCTCGAAAGTGCCGCGGGGACATCGTCATAGACATGAGCCCGCAGCTCACCCGACTCGAAGCCCAGTTGCCAGATCAGGCCCTGCAGCTGTTTGAGACCCGTCGCCTTGACATCCTGGTCCATCAACCGCTCGACTTCCGCGATCACCGTCGATTGGATCTCGACGTGAGTCGTCTTGGCCGCCCAAACGGCCAGTGAGTCGTGGCCCGCATCCCGGGCAATGTGTTCGCAGGCTGCCTGGACATCGGCGTCGGTCCAGCGCGATGCGAGAAACCCGGCCAGTTCGCGGCGCGCGAAAGGAAACATCACGTCGTAGACGAACGAGATCGACGAGGTCGTGCCCTCGATGTCCAGCAAGATGCCGCGCGGCAAGGCCGCGAGATCCGACGATTCATCGGCCGCCGCAGAGCTCACAGCTTGACCACTGCTTCGTCATCGTCCGAGGCCGCCTGCCCGCCTTGCGGTGCCGCCGTGAAATAAGCGGGGCCCCAGCAAACCGGCGCGTACTTTTCATGCACTCCCTCGTCGACATAATGCGGCGCCCATCCGGCCGGATCGAGAAACAGCCGAATGCAGCGGATTTGCTTGTCGTCGCAAAGGTCGAACCAGTGACGAATTCCGGCCGGCACATTAATCAGGTCACCGCTTTCGACCTGCACGGCGAAGACGGGCCCATTTTCGGGATGGATGTGAAAAACGCCTCCGCCCTTCACCGTGAAGCGCACCTCGTCTTCGGTGTGCGTGTGTTCCTGGCTGAATTTTGCGAGCATTGCGTCGAGCCCGGGCGTGTCCTGGCTGACGTTGATCACGTCGGCTGTTACGAAACCTCCCGACGCTTTGAGTCGCTCGATTTCAGGTGCATAGGCCGCCAGAATCTCCTCGCTGGTCGCCTCGGGGCCGACCCGGCCCGCCACCTCCCAGTGCTCGTACCAAATCCCAAAAGGTTGCAAGAATTCACGAATTGCTTCCACATCTTCCAGACGGCGGTTGTCGTCCGGAATCGTAATTCGGACCATGCTTGGGTCTCCTGATTGTGACGAAGCCGATTCAGCTGGATCTGAGGGTCGCGTCGGCCAACGAGGCGACGCTGGCCTGGAGCATTAGCTTGCGGCCCACGCACTCGAAAAGAAACTCAAAGATCTCGATGTGCCGCGTGGCGGCGAACAGGTCATGTCCCCAAGTGTAAAGACCATGCTGCCGCAGCAAGAACCCGTGAATCTGCGGGTGGCCGTCGGCTTGGAAACCGTCGGCTTGGAAACCGTCGGCTTGGAAACCGTCGGCTTGGAAATGCTGTCGGATCTCGGCCGCGAGTGTGGCGATATCCTGCGAGTTGTCAAAGATCGCCACCCACACCCGATCCTGATGAGTCGTGATGCCCTCGAGTCCTTTGAGCATCTCGAAGTCTTCCAGATAAAAGCCGCCTTGCTGGGCGTACAGGTCGGAAAGGAGCGTCGACCAAACCGAGTGTGTATGGAGTACGGCGCCGGTTTGCGGGTCCTCGGCCAACAGGCAATGCAGCAGCGTCTCGGCCGACGATTTCGGCTGCCCGTCAAACGTCGGCTGGCCGTTCTGATCCACGACCACGAAGTCTCCCCTTCCGAGCGCGCCCTTGTCGCGACCACTGGCGGTGATCAGCAGACGAACCGGGTCACGCGAGAGGACCACACTATAGTTGCTGCTCGTGCCGAGCGACCAGCCACGCCCGTGGCACATGCGGCCGACCTGCCGCAAGGCATCGACCTGGGGCTGCCAGGAAGCCAAGGGGGCGGGACACGGCGTGGTGGGTTCGTCCAGCCGAGTTCCGGTCAGCCAGGGGTTCATGGAAGGGTCTGCTATGGGGTTCGCGGTGTTCGTGCCAGGACCGAAAATGGCGGGATCCGGGAATCGATAATTTAGCACAACGCGCCCTGGGCACAACGAGGCAACCTGCCACGCCGCGTCTCAAATCGCCAACCTCCACGTCCCCACGAAAATGACCCTTGTCGTTCGACTGACGAAGCTCGAATCCTCTCCGGAGGCGTCAACTATGCATCCTGGGAAGGGGATCGCCTTGCGCGATGATCTCCGCCTCGCAGGCGGAAAGCTCCTGGAGTCGCTGGTGGACGGCGGCGTCGGAGGCAAACTGTTTCGCCAGCCGCACGTAGGTCGCATGATGCCGTGCCTCGGATTCGAATAGCCCCTCGTAGAACTCCGCCAGCTCGCGGTCTGGCAGATGTTTGCGAAGAAGATCAAAACGTTCGCACGATCGCGCCTCAATCAGACCTGCAATCAACAGCCGGTCCACCGCTCGACCCGGTTCGAATTTGCGGACCAGTTCGTTCAGCCGCCGCCCGTAGGGACTTGGCTTGAGTCGCCGAAAGATGATGCCTCGCGCTTTGAGCACATCCAGGACAAGTTCGAAGTGCTCGAGTTCTTCATTGACGATCTTCACCATCTGTCGACAAAGTTCGTCGTGGTCGACGTAGGCAAAAATCAGGCTCATGGCCGTACTGGCCGCCTTTTTTTCACAGTGAGCATGGTCGATGAGGATTTCCTCGAGCCCGGAATCCACCTGATTCAGCCAACGCGCCGAGCTTTCGGATTGGAGACTTAACATCCGCAAATCCTTCGTTGATTTAATGCCACGACCCACATCCTAGCGCGGCCTCCGCCGAAACGCAATTGCCGATGCGGCCGCCCGACGGATACGCCCCCACTTCTCGACCGGGTGGGCCTCGGACTACGATGGGACCCACGGCGTAGCGCGGATGCGGAACACCTGCTCGCCGGTGCCATCGGAGCCACGTGGCCCTGTCCCATGATCGTGCTTACCGTCGAATCCGTCACCAAACACTTCGGCCCCGAACCGGTGCTCGCCGGCGTCTCGTTCGACGTGCGCGCCGGGCAACGAGTCGGCTTGGTCGGTCCCAACGGGACCGGTAAAACGACGCTGCTCAATATTCTCTGTGGGCGGACCGAAGCGGATGGCGGCCGCGTGCAATGGACGTCGGGCGTGACGTATGGCTACGTGCAGCAGCAGACGGAGTTTACAGCCGAATGGACCGTTTGGGATGAGGCTCAGGACGCGCTGGCCGACCAGGTGCGCCTGGCGAGTGAGGCGGAGCACTTGGCGCGGATGATCGCGGTCACCAAGGACGAGACGGAGCGACAGGATCTCGAAGCCCGCTTCGATTCAATTCAGGAAGAGCTGACGCGCCGGGATGCCTATCATCTGGACCACAAGATCGAGCGGGTCCTGCAAGGGCTCGGGTTCGACTCGCTCAGCTACCGGCAGCCCGTTCGCCAGCTCAGTGGGGGCCAGCAAAACCGCTTGCTGCTCGCCAAGCTCCTGCTTTCAGCCCCCAGCGTGCTGATCTTGGACGAGCCCTCGAACCATCTGGATATCGAAGGCACGACGTGGTTGGAAGAGTTTCTGGTCAATAGCCGCCAGACATTGATCCTGGTCAGTCACGATCGGTATTTCTTGGATCGCGTGACCGATGTCACCTTCGAATTGTTTCACGGGACGGTCGACACCTATCGCGGTAACTATTCGGCCTACAGGAAACAACAGGCGGAACGCGTTGAGCTGCAACGCAGAACTTACGAAAACCAGCAGGCAGAGATCGCGAAACTGGAAGATTTTATCCGCCGCAATCGTCACGGTCAGAAGCACGCCCAGGCCGAAGATCGCCGCAAGAAATTGGAACGGATCGAACTTGTCGATCCGCCTCGAGAAATTGAGTCGCCCCCGTTCAAGTTTCCCGCCGCGACTCGGACGGGCGATATCGTGCTGCGCGTCGAACACCTCAGCAAGTCGTTCGAGCGGCCGCTGTTTGAGGACCTGAAATTCGACGTGCTGCGGGGTGAACGTTGGGGCATCATGGGAGGAAACGGAACGGGCAAGACGACGCTGCTGAAATGTATTCTGGGCCAAGAACCACCGACGCAGGGGGAAATCATCACCGGCTCCGGGGTCGTGGTCGGGTACTTCGACCAGATGCTGAGCCAACTGGATGAGCAGTTGCCGGTCGTCGAGGCGGTACGTCCCGACGGGAAGGAATTCAATGAGCCCCAACGGCGCGACCTGCTGGCGCGATTTGGCATCCGTGGCGAGATGGTGTTTCAAACGGTGGGACAGTTGAGCGGCGGGGAACGCAATCGTGTGGCGCTGGCCCGCTTGGCGGCCAGCGACGTCAATGTCCTGGTGCTGGATGAGCCGACAAACCATCTCGACCTCTGGGCCCGGTCGGCCTTGGAGCAGGCCCTGCGTGCCTTCGACGGCACCCTGATTTGCGTCTCACACGACCGCTATTTCTTGAATCAGGTCGTCGATCACCTGCTCGTTCTTCACCTCGGACGTCATGAATTCGTGCTCGGTAATTTCGACGATTATCAGTACCTTCACCAGCGGCGGAGCAACGCGACGCCCGCAGTCCGTCCGGATCCAGCGGAGACTCCGCCCGCGGCCGAAACCGCCAACCGGAAGCCGGCGAAGGCCAGCAGCGGCGCCAAGCCGCGGCGGAAACGCCGATTTCCCTTCCGCAAGGTCGACGACCTCGAGCACGAGATCATGCTCCACGAGTCGAAGGTCGAAGCGCTCCATCTCCAGATGACCGACCCCGACGTGCTGCGCGATGGACGGCGGGTCAAACAGATCCAAGAACACATTGCCGCGGTGCAGGAAGACTTGCGACAATTGTACGACCATTGGGAAGAGGCGAGCGAACTGAATTGAGTGACCGAGCGAGCCGAGTGCGCGGTCCAAGCCAGGGCTTGGGATCGTCTCGGGAGGGCGAGGCTCCCGCCGAGCCGAACTTGCGTCACCCGTCGCACGGCTCGGCGGGAGCCTCGCCCTCCCGTCGCACGGACCCCGGTTCGCAGCGGTCACACAGCTTCTCAGCGGTCACACAGCGCTAAAAGCCAATGTACAAACCGAATCCGCCGCCGCCTCGGTACGGAGGGTAGTAGCCTCGCGGCGGGTAAAACGACCGATAGCCGCGACCGTACCCGGGACCGTAATAAGCCGCTCGCGGGCCGCCGTAGTAGGGGCCGTATCCGCCACGATAGTGCCGTGACGGGTGTCGGGGACCGCAATGCCCGGCCAGTTGAATCGAATCGACCGCCGGGGCACGCGCGATGAGACCGCCGCCGTCGACCAGTTGATTCAAATTGGTGGCTGCCGGGATGGGCGCGCATCCACGCCTCGACTCATTCCGAAGATGGTCCCTGCAGCAAACAACGTGGCAATCCAAAATCTCATGGCGTTACTCCTCTCAATCCAGAATGAATCGCGGGGAAAATTTCACTGCTGGGATCACGCCCGCGATTGCGTCACCCCCGGTCGTCGTTTTCTAAATGCACATTGAATGCCAATCAGCGTCCTCATCGTTGCGTGAAACTTGGTTTCGACAAGAGCCGTGATTTCGCAGCGTCACGCCACAAGCGATTGCGAATCGGCCTCGCCAGTTCGACGACGCGTTTCGTCGAACTGATAACAACTCGTGGCGTGACCAACCAGTTGTGTGGTCACCTTCCGCCTCCGTCGAGCCAAGTCGCCACGCGAATCAGGCCGATTCTCCTTGGCATCGCCTGTCGACTTGGGTGCTGGCGCAAAATTAAAGCGATGGCAAGGGAGGGACCGCCTGCCATCGCTTCTGGATTGCTTTCGACCAGGATTTAGTTCGCACTGGCCTTGACTGGGATTCGAGTCGGCTTGAGTTTCTCGCTCTTGGGAAGCAAGACGGTCAAGACCCCGTGCGCGTAGTCAGCTGAGATCTTGCCCTCATCGATTGGGGCTGGCAGCGTGACGACCCGTCGGAATTCGCCGTAGCGTCGCTCGACGCGATGGAAGCTCTTCCCCGCGTCCTCCTGTTCGGCGGTTCGTTTGCCTGAGACGGTCAACTGGTTCTCGTGGACTTCGACCTGGACCTCCTCGGGTTTTAGCCCAGGCAGATCGACGGTCACTTCATAACCGGATTCGGTTTCAGCGACGTTTAGCCGTGGGACAAAGTCCTTCAGGCCATTCGCGGCGTCCTCGCCAAAAAGGTGTTGGACCAGGCCGTCAACTTCCTGGTACAAGTCGTTCAAGGGGCGGAGGCCCGTTCCCCGCCAAGTTCGTAAGCTGCGAGTCATGTTTTACCTCCTTCAGGGTGCCCTGCGGCACCTATCAAGAAACGTAATGGGTTGAAAATTTTCCGGTCAGTTCCGCGCGATTCGACGACGAACCGACTGCTGCAGCAGCCAGGTTCGAGCGGTCGACTCGCGGTCACAACCTGCTCCTGTCGCTTTGGCAGGCGTCGACTGTGACGTCCGAGAAAAAAGCAAAGCCTATGCCAAACTCGGATTCCTCAACACGCCGTCGGCCGCAAGTGCCCGATGAGACTTGCTTTATCGAGCCGGCCTGAATCGGCAGTTCGCGGCAGGGAAAGTCTTGCTGATCGGCAAAGCTTGCCAGAGCGACGGGTTCACGCGTCGAAATTGGCAGCCTGATTCGCGACGCAGTTGTCATGAACGACTTTTCTGTGGCGACGGCAAGCCTTCCCGACGTTTTGACCCGATACTTGGAGGTGCCGTGATATTGATCCAGCACGTGTCCCTATCCAGCAAGCCTCCCGAAACCGACGAAGTGAGTTCAACATGACTGTGTCGCCCTTGGATCTCGTTCGCCGCGGGCCCGCTTCGGGCAGCGTCCGCCTCGCCGCCTGTCCGCGCCGGACCTTCGGTTGCATCCTCCTGGTCGTAACGATCACGCCGCTGTCGGCCGCGGAAGTCAAACCCAAGGTCGTCCAGGCGCCTTCCCGTCAGGAAGTTCAGGCGTTTGCCCAACGACTCTTCGGCCAACAGTCGGGCTACCAGGAGGGCGACGTGATCACGCAAGGGATGGTCAAGAAGCTGTTATCCGCTCTGAACAAAAAGGGGTGGGGCGTGGCGGACCCTGGCGCGCTCCTCGAGCGGGTCTTGCCGGACGATGACTTCCTGGTCAAGCAATTCAGCGACGCCAAAGGTCGACAGTTTCTGCGTAAAGTCGAGTCGCTTCCCGGCGGGATCGATCGAGTCGATCGGCTGGCTCGCATGCCCCAGGGACATGCCAGTGTCAATGACTTGATTCGCAAGGTTCCCAACGGCACCGATTGGATCGAGGCAATGGTGACGACGAAACGCGGCCACCGCTTGGGAGAACGCCTATCCAACTCAGCGTCCGGTAAAGATTTCAACGAACCGACCGGGCGAATTTACACGCTGGCGGCGCTGCTCGAGGCGCTGGATGGTCAGTTGGTGGCGGTCTCTGAGAAGCGAAATTGACGTCGCGCTGACGTCTCGTTTCGCCCTGCCGCCCCCTCGATCTCGCCGCCGGGATATTCCTCTCCCTCTGAGAGTTGCGTGACGAACGAGCCGGGAGGGCATGTCATGCATCGACTGCTGACGGCATTCGTGATCCACCACGCGATCCCGCCACTTCGCGCGGTCGTCTGCCAGAAACACGCGCGAAATTACCGGCACTTCTGTTAAGCTGGTTGCTAAGCTGGTTGCGCGTTCGGGTGTCACGCGATACGATCTGCGAGGAGCTTGCTGACATGAAGGTGTTCGAATCATGGGATCCCACACGCCGCGATCTATTGCGCGCGGCGACGGCCGTGACGATCGGCAGTGTCGGGGCGCAGTCGCTCCGTGGCCAGGATCCCGAGGACGAAGGCGGGCCCACGGATCGCTACGGACAACGGCCCTCCGTCAAAATGACGTCGTCGGTCGACGAGATGATGAGCGGACGGGACAGAGTCCGCATCACGCGGCTGGAAACGATGCTCGTGAAGCCCCGCTGGCTGTTCCTTAAGGTGCATACCGACGCCGGTGTGTCGGGCTGGGGCGAGCCCATTGTGGAAGGCCGTGCACGGACTTGCGCCACGGCCATCCGCGAGCTGGAGTCGTACCTCGTCGGCAAGGATCCGCGGCACGTCGTGCACCATTGGCAGGCCATTTATCGGCACGCCTTCTACCGAGGAGGACCCGTCCTGACGAGCGCGCTCAGCGGCATTGATCAAGCGTTGTGGGACATCAAAGGCAAGCTGCTCGGCGTTCCCGTGTACGAACTCCTGGGCGGCCCGACGCGCCGCCGCGTGCGGGTCTATGCCCACGTTCGTAACCGGCCCGAAAGACTCAAGCAGTTCCACGACGAGGGCTTTCGTTCGTTTAAAACAGGAATCAAGAACGTCACGCGATCGGGCATCGTCGCGACCCCGCATTTCATCCGTGAAGCCGTCGACACGTTCGCCGCGCTGCGCGAGGCCGGGGGAGATCAGGTCGACATCGGAATCGACTTCCACGGAGCCGTCAGCCCGCAGAACGCGAAGCTGTTGATCAAGCAACTAGAACCCTTTCAGCCGATGTTCATCGAGGAGCCGGTGCCTTGTCAGAACGTGGACGTGATGGCCGAGATCGCCCGTGGGACCCACCTGCCGATCGCCACGGGCGAACGAATCTTTACCAAGTGGGGCTTCCGCGAAGTTCTGGAAAAGCAGGCCGCCACAATCCTGCAGCCCGATCTGTGTCATGCCGGAGGAATCACGGAAGTCCGCTTGATTGCCGGGATGGCCGAGGCCTACTACGCGGCCATCGCCCCGCACAATCCCCTCGGCCCCATCTCGCTCGCCGCTGGTATCCAACTGGCCGCGTCGATTCCCAACTTCCTCTGCCAGGAACAGGTCAGCCTCGGTGCGGGTTACCTCAAGCAGCCTTTCGTTGTTCGAGAGGGGTACGTCGATGTGCCCTCAGGCCCCGGCTTAGGGATCGAAGTCGACGAGCTCGCGCTGCGGGAACATCTTGAGCACGATTGGGAAAACGCCCGCTACTTCGATCGGGAAGACGGTTCCGTCGTGGATTGGTAGAGCTTTCCCGCGGTTCAGCGGAAGTCGGGCGGGCTCTCACCCGCCGCCGACCTGCAAGCGAGTACCCTGGGCGACCTCGCCCGGATCGGGGAAGCGACAACGCGTGGTCGACGCGCCCGTCGTGCCCAGCGCGCCGGCGAAAAAATGCCTGAAAAATTTGACTGATCGCCTTGAGCGGGTAAACTCGGCCTCAGGAAGGCCGGCGTGGAAACACCCGGCGTCAGTTTCACATCTTGAACAAGGTACTTCGCTGCCCCCTTTGGGATTGAGCTCTCGGGCAAACGGTACGTTCGTCGTCCCAAGATGAAGCCTTCGCCTTCCGCACCGCCGTTCATTTCGGACGCCGGCCAAGGCTCAGTTTTTGGAGTCCACGCAAATGACCATCTCACGAAGAAAAGCATGCGGACGATTTCGCTTCGTCAGCATCACGCTGTGCCTCGTCCTCGGGGCCCTCGCAAGCTCCAGTCAGGCGGCGGACATTTTGATGATTGGGAACGATCCTGGGCCCACGTTCGGCGACGATCTGGCGGTGTTTGATCATCTGTCGGAGGTCCTCGGTCATGAAGTGCTCTACCTGGCCGGCGGCGATGCCGTGCGGGAAGACGGCGAGGGCGTTGATCTGATCGTGGTCTCGTCGACGTTGGGCTCTGGGACCGTGAGGGGCAAGTTCACGGGGTTGTCCACGCCGATGCTGAATTGGGAAGAGGCGATCATGGATGGCACCACCGCTGCCGGGAATTTGGCGATGGGTACGGGATCCGAGAACGGGACGGCCAATCAAGGAACTCAGATCCGGATCGTTAATCCTGCTCACCCCCTCGCTGCCGGCCTGACAGGCTTAGTGGACTTGGCCACGGATCCGATTCCGCGGCCCTACATCAGCGGCTCGGTCGCGCCGGGGGTGCTGTCGATCGCACTTCTGCCGGAAGGCGATGTCGGTGATGTGGTTCTCGCCCCGTCCGGCACAGGAATGCATATTGGCTCCAACCAGGGCGGGGGCAGTCCGTTCAGCGGCCTGATGGACGAAGTGGCCATCTGGGACCGTGCCTTGACCTACAACGTGAACGCAAACAACGAACTGACCGGCGGCGAAGCACTCGCCGTCTTTGCGCAGGGCGTTCCCGCGCTGGATCCAAGTGCCCGAGCCCCGATCGCGTATTGGCCGTTTGACGACGTGGGGGACCAATTCACGGCGATCGACGCCAGTGGCAACGGTTTCGACGCGACGCTCGAGGGAGGCGCGAGCAAGGTCGCTGACGACGTGGCGCCGAACGTCGGAGGCAGTGGCGCGTTGGCATTGGACGGTTCGGGACTGGTCGACGTTTTCGAAATGGAACGACCCGGTGGCGAACTGACCTATTCGTTCTGGTTCAAGCCCGATTCGGGAGTCTACGGGGATGATTTCGACACGGCCGATCCGCGCGTTGATTTCTTCTACGGAAACGGCCAAGGTGGAACGGTGCGACCTCACTTGAGTGCCAATCGGAATGGTCGACCGGTCGGGCTCTATGTCGCCACGGACGCCGGGGATCTAAACTCGGGCCAGATCGAGGCGACCACCTCGGCGTTTTCTTCCGACGAATGGCATCATGTCCTGATGACCTGGGACGGGGTGACAGGCAGCACGTTCGTGGACGGCGTCCTCAACAACCAAGTCGAGCTGGGCGGTAGCAATTCGCTCTTCGCGATTACCGCGGTCGAGGCCGGCGGCCTGTTGACCGACGGCACGACCTCGCCAAATCGAGTCGTCAATTTCCCGATCCAGGACATCGGTTTTGCGAGCCTTACGGAAGACGGGCTTTCGCTGTTCGACGCCGCCGTGGCCTGGCTCCTCTCATCGACGCCCAGTGTGCCGGGCGACTTTGACGGAGACGGGCTCCTGACCGAAACGGATATCAATTTGCTCAACGCCGAGGTGGCAACCGGGATGGGAGCCCCGCTCTACGATTTGAATGAAGACGGCTTGGTCGACGGCTTGGACATTGGCGTCTGGGTGGTCGACCTGAAGCAAACTTGGTTTGGGGACGCCGATTTGGATGGCTCGTTCACCAGCGCCGATTTCGTGCAGGTTTTTCAGCGGGGCAAGTTCGAACTCCAGACCGACGCGACGTGGGGCGATGGCGATTGGACCGGGGATCTGCGTTTTGACAGCGGTGATTTCGTCGCGGCATTCCAGGACGGCGGCTTCGAATTGGGCCCGCGCGGCGCAGTCGCTGCGGTGCCCGAGCCGAGTGGCGTCTGTCTCGCGCTAATCGCCCTGGCTGGCTGGCTTACGCTCCGCCGCCGGTAGCACGCGCCACACCGGAGGGCGAGGCTCAAGCCTCGTCCTCCCGGGGAACCTCGTTAGGTTTCCGCGCGCAGGCTCTGCTTCGCCCACTCGACGGCAACCAGGTAGTCGTTGGCCGTCAGTCGAACTCCCTGGAAGGTCAAGGCATCTTCGCTCGCAACGCCTCCTTCGTAGGCCAGGACCGTTTGGAGGAGTTCGCCCAACGGGCCGCTTCGGTCGATCAGGGCGTCGTTCATGTCGGGTGCGAGCGGCAACAGGGCGACGACTTCGGCCATCGGCCGGTCGAGGATCGCATCCAGGACTGAGAGCAGCCCGACGGTGAAGGGGCGATCATATCGCGCCTCTCCGGCGCGCCGCGCTAGCAGCTCGCACAGCTTGGCCCGCGTCAGCGCCACCTGCAGCAATTCGCGAGGTTTTGATTGGGCGACACTGGCCAGCAACATCATCGACGCCAGCGATCGGATTCGCTGAACTCCCATTACAATCGCGGCGTGTCGAATCGACTCGATCCGCCGCTCCAGTCCGCTGGCGGACGAATTGACGAGCCGCAGGACGTGGAACGACAGGGTGGGGTCGATGTTGAGCAGATTTTCGATGCGATCGGGCGTGATGCCTGGGTCCTGCAACTCGGCAAGCAAACGCATCACCGCCAGCTCGCTCCCCGCGACGCGGCGTTCGCTCAGGATCTGGGGGCGACAAAAAAAATACCCTTGAAACAAATGAAATCCCAATTGCCGGCACTCATCGAACTCGGCCTGAGTTTCCACCTTTTCCGCGAGCAGTTGGACGCCGTATCGGCTCAGCGCCGCCACATGCTCGCTCAGCTCACCCGTGGGGACTCGCGGCAGATCGACCTTGACGATGTGAGCGACCTCGATGAGGGGCTCGAGCTCGTGCCGATAGACCACGTCATCGAGGGCAATCGTGAAGCCGGCCGCCGCAAGGCGACGTACTGCCGCGATGATTTCCGGCGTCGGGTCGACGTCCTCCAAGACTTCCAGCACGATCCGCTCGGCGGGCAAGCACGCCAAATCGGCGCGAAGCAAGAGATTGCTTGTCATGTTGATGAACGCCCGCTTGTCGTCCACCACGCGCTCCAGACCAATGTCCGTCAGCAGATTGAGCACGACACTGGCCGTCGCTTCGTCACCATCCATGACATCCGCGGTGACGGTGTCCGCCCCCGAGCGGAATAGCAGCTCGTAGGCGAAAACTTCCAGTTCGGCCGTAAAAATCGGCTGCCGCCCCAGAAAGGTGAGATCCATTCGAGTGATTCCCAGGCAATGGCCTGCCCTCGGCACGCGACCTGCCCGGTGAGAGTCTCGCTCTTCAGCGCCCAGGACGGGTGTTACTCGGCCCCGTCCGACCGCCGCTGTGGCTCCGCCTCGGCCAAAGGCTCCACGTATCGAGCTGGTGCGATCCAAAAACTATGAAGTGATTCCTCGCTGGCAAACAGATAGACCTTTTTTCGAAAGATGAGGCCATGTCGGCGATCGCCCAGAACGAGCTTTCCCTCATTGTGTGCGACCACCACGTCGTGTCCTTGAAACGCCGCCGCGTATTTCCCGGGATTCTCGATGAACCGATCCCGTTCGGCCTCGCCCGCAAAATAGTACCGAGCACCCATAAAAACGGTCGTGTATCGTGGTCTTCCCAGAACCCACGTGTTGCTCTCCTGCAGTGTGACCGGACAATAGCCGTCGAGTAGCTTGTACGGCCGATTCGCGTAGAGACCCAGTCCAATCCCGCAGATCGTCAGGGCGACCATCAGGCTCGCCAGACTGAAGCGAAGCCCGCGTCTGCGCGTCTGTTCGCCGGACATCGCGCACTCTCCTGCCTTTTGACCTGCTTTGCCTCCAATCACGCGCCCTGACGAAGGGGCTCGTCGCGGACTTGCATTGGATTGCGGCAGGACGGTTGCCCTTCGAAGGAGTCTCGCCGATTATCGAGGCGGGTGCAACCGTCCTGGGGAGGCGGCAACCGCCGTGGGCGGGGCGGCAGCCGTGAGAACGTGGGGCGTGGGTGGGCTATTCGATGAGCAGTGTGTAGCTGATCGCGCCAATTGGTTTTCCCGGGGCGACGTCCGCGTAGTGGGGATGGCACATCACACATTTCTTCATGACCACCGGAACGGGAGTGGCGGCCCGTAAATAGGGCTTTCCAGCCGCTACGATGACCTGCTCAAAATAGGGCTTTCCGGAGACAAGCTGCCGGACCGCCTCTTTTTCAAAGTCGTCGACGGCCACGTTCGCGTCATCGTAGGGCTCTCCGCTGGCGTCGATCAATCGAACCTTGTGCCAGCCTTTCTTCTCGATGGCGTCGAACAACGCGATGGCGGCGCTGCCGGCCGGGAAATCCTCCTCGTCATTCACGTATTTGTCCGTAATCAGCACGACCGCGGTCTTGTAGATATCGTCCAGCATTTGGACCGTCTTGCGCGTCCTCTCGACGGCCACCGGGTCAACGGCCGCTGGATCAGGCTCCGCCGTGTCCGCTGCCGGACCTGAAAGCGCCAACGTCAAGAACACGCCTGTTGCCATCGCCATCACTCGTTTCATCCCGCAATCCCCCTTTGAAATCGGTCCTGACTCTCGACCCGGCTGGATTCGGCCGCCGCGCCGAGCCGTTCACGGCGTGACCCGCTGCAGCTGTCGCCGCGGCGGAACAATGTCTTGCAGCGTGACGCTGCGCAAATACTCCAATTGAAGCCGCTCCGCATGCGCGAGGACGCCCTTCAATTTGCAGAAGGACTCGATGCTGCACACGCCCTCGGCCGCGACGCACTCCAGCAGATGCAGATGGCCCTCAAAGGCCAGGATCACGTCGGCCAGGACGATGCTGGAGGCCGATCGGGCCAGCTCGATTCCACCCCCCACCCCGCGAATGCTGCGGACGTATCCCAGCCGCGCGAGTTGGTTCACCACCTTCGCAACGTGATGCCCGGAGATGTCGTAAAGCCCCGCGACTTGCTGCACCGTCGCACGCTGCCCGACGCTCGCGAGATACATCAAGGTCCGGAGGGCGAAATCGGTCTGCAGGGACAATCGCATCGGTGGCTTTTAAAAGATGTATAACACGTACGGGTTTTGCATAAAATAAGCGAAGCGTGTGTGTTGTCAAGCCCTGCAGGGTCGTCTTGCGAACCCCAGCGTTGCAGAAAAACTGCTTTGTGGCCAAGCCTTCGGGAGGGCGAAGCTCCTGCTGAGCCTTCTTTGACAGCGTCTTCCGCTCCTGCGGCTCGGCAGGAGCCTCGCCCTCCCGGTGCGCCTGGATCTCACCGGATGTGAGATCCAGCAACAAGCGATGGCAAGTTCGAAGACCCCTGGTTTTCTCAGTCCAACTCACACTCGCAAAGAATCCTTTATGCAACTACAGGGCGAAGATTGTCGCGCCGGCATGCGGCCTGAAGCCTGACCGACTTCGGCGAATCCTTCGGTGAATCCCAGCCGCCGCCTTGCCAAGTCGCGCCGTAACGAGGGAGTGCTCGAAAGCCCGTGCCCGTGCACGTTGAGAACACGTTGAGAACAGGCCCAGTTCGAGCCCCGAACTTCGGAGACCTCCGTGCCTCGGTGGTCAAAATCGAGAGAGGCGCCGCCCGGATTCGAACCGGGGATGGCGGATTTGCAATCCGCTGCCTTAGCCACTTGGCTACGGCGCCTTCGAAGGCTCTTAGAGGAGGCAGTCCGCTTCAGGCTGCAATCCAAGCCGCCAGCTGGTCCTGCTTGACCACATGACGGCAAAGATAGTCTCTGCCGAGAAGTATGGCAAGATCGCTTGAGCTCTTGGGTTGGGGGGATTTCGACGCAGCGGCTCGGTCCCGACGGGCGAGGACGGTGTTCCTGCACCCAACGTAATCCGAACACGCTGCAATTTACGGCTGCTGAGCTGAAGATCCGGGGGCGAGACGTTCGATTTTGTATGCTGTGCGTTGCGACGACCAACTTTACCCTCAATCACGGTCGGCTCGCTGCCTCGCCGACGACTCGCGGCGAGTCTCCGACGAGCGCGAGCCGTAACCGTGTCGGGGGGTTTGTCAGGGAAAGGATTCAAGGATGGCTCTCTTCACCAGGTTTCGGCCCACATGGACTCGGACGCGGTTGCTGGCATTGGTGGATCGCGTGACGGCTCGCGTCCAGGATCCCGTTTGGCAGCGGGTGCGCGACCGGGTTCTGGGGATGGGGATTCATGAGGCGCGAGGTTACATTCGAGCCCGCGCGGCCGTGGTCATCGATCGCGAAATGCGCGTCGTCGTTGCCCAGGAGCCCACCCTGTCGACGGCACATTGCGACGCGATCGTTCGCTCCGTGCGGCACCGTGTCGTCCGCCGGATGATTTTGGAATCAGTCCGTCGTCAGCAGCCGACTCGCTCGGAACGCCGACGAGCCGCCTGACGAGTCCGACCGATTGGATTCGCCGCACCGAGCTTGCTCGGCCGACCGCGGGCGTGCGACCGCCTGCTCTCCTGTGCGCGAGCACGGGTCTCCGTTCGGGGAGCCCGTGGCCTGGGCCTTTCGGCGGCTTGAATCGTCCGCCATACTCTGAGAAAAGCCCACCTGCGACAAAGTGCCATGTCGCGGGTGCGATCGGGGCGATGGGAATCGCGGTCTGGTCCCAAACGTGGGAAGCACCCGCAGGGCGGTACCGGCTCTTGGGACCTGCCTCCTTTTTCCATCGCCTCTCGGGGATGAGTCCTCGCGACCGTTTTCCCGACTTGTCGCCAGCGAAGGCCTTTGTCTACAGCAAGGATAAGAGCAAGCAGCCATGAGTGAGAAATGCGATTTCGGCTTGATCGGTTTGGCAGTCATGGGCGAAAACCTGGCGCTGAACGTCGAGAGCCGCGGCGTACGCGTGGCCGTTTACAATCGCACGACCGAAAAGGTCGACCAACTGATCCAGGGCCGCGCCGCCGGCAAGCAGTTCGTGGGATGCCATTCGATTGAAGAATTGGTTCAGCAGCTGCGGCGTCCTCGGCTGGTCATGATGCTGGTCAAGGCCGGTCCCGCCGTCGACAGCCTGATCGACCAGCTGGTTCCGCTGCTCGAACCGGGGGACGTGATCATCGACGGTGGCAACACGCATTATGCGGACACGGAACGTCGCACGAAGGCGGTCGAAGCAAAGGGTCTGTTGTACGTCGGAACCGGAGTCTCGGGCGGTGAAGAGGGGGCGCTCAAGGGCCCCAGTCTGATGCCGGGCGGTAGCGCCGCGGCATGGCCTCTGATCAAGCCGATCTTTCAGGCGATCGCCGCGAAGGTCGGTCCGAACGAGGACGTACCCTGTTGCGAATGGGTCGGGCCGCGCGGAGCCGGGCACTATGTGAAAATGGTGCACAACGGCATTGAATACGGCGACATGCAGCTGATCTGCGAGGCGTACTTTCTGCTCAAGCACGCCGCAGGCCTCTGCAATTCCGAGTTGTACGACGTGTTTGATGAGTGGAATCGAGGGGAACTCGAGAGTTACCTGATCGAGATCACGCGGGACATTTTTAGCGTTAAGGACCCGGAGACGGGTCAGGATCTGGTCGACGTCGTGATGGATCGTGCCGGCGCCAAGGGGACGGGCAAGTGGATGAGCCAGCTGGCGCTGGATTTGGGCGTTCCCAGTACGCTCGTGACCGAAGCCGTTTATGCTCGCAGCCTGTCGTCGCTGAAAGAGGCACGTGTACGGGCGAGCGAGGTGCTGGTGGGACCCCGCCCGCCCGATCAGAAGCTGGTCGGCGGCGAGCGCCAACGGTTTGTGGAAAACGTGCGGGAAGCCCTTTACGCCTCGAAGATCTGCAGTTACGCCCAGGGATTCGTCCAGTTGCAGGCGGCAGCTGCGGAGCACGAGTGGCCGCTGAATTACGGCGATTGTGCCCTGTTGTGGCGTGGGGGTTGCATTATCCGGGCCCGCTTTCTGGACCGCATCAAAGCCGCGTTCGACGAGGACCCCAACCTGGAAAACCTGTTGCTGGCGCCCTATTTTCGTGACGCCCTGCAGACCGCTCAGGAAGCTTGGCGGACCGTCGTCGCCCGGGCCGCTCACGAAGGGATTCCGGTGCCGGCCTTCATGACGGCTTTGGCCTATTACGATGGCTACCGCCAGGCCCGTCTACCGGCCAACCTCTTGCAGGCTCAGCGCGATTACTTTGGGGCCCATACGTATGAACGCCTGGATCGCGAGGGTTCGTTCCACACGGATTGGCTCGCGCAGCGACGAGCGCCGCGATCCAGCTGACTCCGGAGACTCGATCCGCGTTGGGAAAGGGGTCAGGTCCCAAAAGTGCGAAGCACCCGCAGGGCCGTTCCGGCTTTTGGGACCTGACCCCTTTTCCCAACGCATCCCGATCTTTAGCTTTGACACAGACGAGCCACAGGAACGGTGACATGTCGGAAGGGCTATTTTCCATCGGCGGACAGACGGTGGTCATCACCGGCGGCACGGGCGTGCTCGGAGCCGCGCTGGCCCACGGGCTGGCTCGGCACGGAGCGCACGTCGCGATCTTGGGGCGGAACACCGAGAAAGGCGAGGCGATTGTTGCGGCGATCGAAGCCGACGGCGGGTCCGCTCAGTTCGTGCCCGTCGAGGTGATATCGGCCGAGAGCTGCCGACACGCGGCGGCCGAGGTGCTCAAGCGCTGGGGTCGGATCGATGCCCTGATCAACGCGGCCGGCGGCAATCACCCCGACGCGACCGCCGTGCCTGGCAAGTCGTTTTTCGACCTCGATCCCGAGGCGCTGAAGTACGTGCTGGACCTGAACGCCCTGGGCACGATGTTGCCTTGCCAGGCGTTTGGGCGGTACTTGGCCGAGCAGCAGCGGGGTGCGATCCTGAATATCTCGTCGATGGCGGCCCTTCAGCCATTGACGCGGGTCGTCGGCTACGCGGCGGCCAAGGCGGCTGTGACGAACTTTACTCAGTGGCTGAGCGTCTACATGTGCCAGCACGCCGGGCCCCAGGTGCGCGTGAACGCCATCGCTCCGGGCTTCTTCCTGACGGAGCAAAACCGCTTCTTGTTGACGGAACGCGAATCGGGCGCGTTGACCGCGCGGGGGCGGACGATCATCGAACACACGCCCATGGGCCGTTTCGGCGAGCCCGACGAGCTGTTAGGTACCACGCTCTGGCTGCTGTCACCCGCCTCCCAATTCGTGACGGGGATCATTGTTCCGGTCGACGGAGGATTCTCGGCGTTTTCCGGAGTGTAAACTGCTAACTCAACGCCCCGTCGACCCGCGGCACGGCATCCTTTCGCGAACCCAGAAATCGGCCTCCATGAGTTGCTCATTTGTGATTTTCGGTGCGTCCGGCGACCTGACCAGTCGCAAGTTAGTTCCGGCCTTGTACCGGCTCTATCGACAGAAGCGGCTCCCTGAGCCGACGCAAATTGTGGGCTGCGCTCGCACCGACTACAGCGACGATGCGTGGCGTGAGGAGCTCCGTGCGTCGACACAGCAGTTCGCGGGCGGTGACTTCGAGGCGGAGGTTTGGGAGTCCTTCGCACGGCGGATCACCTACGTTCCGTTGGACATCGGCCAACTCGCGGATTTCCAGCGGCTGGCAAGTCACCTGGCCGAGCACGAGCCGCAGGATACAGAGGTGACACGGATCTACTATCTTGCGACGTCGCCCTCGCTGTATGGGCAGGCAATCGAGCAGCTGGGGGCGGCCGACCTGGCTTGCGACGATCCCTGCCCGCGCCGGATCGTGATTGAAAAACCGTTCGGCACCGATCTCAAGACCGCTCGGGCACTGAATCACGCCGTCCATCAGGTGTTCCACGAGCGTCAGGTTTATCGAATCGACCATTACCTCGGCAAGGAGACCGTGCAGAACCTGATGGTCCTGCGATTCGGCAACACGATCTTCGAACCCCTCTGGAATCGCAACTACGTCGACCACGTCCAAATTACCGTGGCGGAAGAGGTGACGGTGGGACGCCGCGCCGGCTACTACGATCAGGCCGGGGTGCTGCGCGACATGTTTCAGAATCATCTGCTGCAGCTCATGACCATCACCGCGATGGAAGCTCCGGTCCGTTATCAGGCCGAACTGGTGCGGGACGAAAAGGTGAAGGTGCTGCTGGCGGTGCGACCCCTGCGGGGTGCGGATTTCGCCCACGACACGGTTCGGGGGCAGTATGAGACGTATCGTCAGGAACCCGGCGTGCCGGCGGACAGCCAGACTGCCACGTTCGCGGTCACGAAACTGTTGATTGATAATTGGCGCTGGCAAGGAGTGCCGTTCTACCTCCGCAGCGGCAAGGCCATGTCGTGTCGATCGACTCAGATTGTGGTTCAGTTTCGAGAACCTCCGCACAGTCTGTTTGCCGTGGACGAACGGAAGAAACTCGGTGCCAATCGACTTGTGATTCAGATTCAGCCCGCCGAAGGAATTCAGCTGGAAATGCAGACCAAGGTGCCCGACGCGGGGATGAAGATGCGGCTGACGGACCTCGATTTTCGCTTTAACCACGCCTATTCCGGCTCGCTGCCCGACGCGTATCAGCGGCTGTTGCTGGACGCCGCCGCGGGCGACGCGAGCCTCTTTGCGCGAAGCGACGAAGTGGAGTTGGCCTGGGGGATCATCGACCCGATTCTCGAGGCCTGGAAGAGTCCCGCCGCCCCGCCCTTGGAACCGTACCCCAGCGGACTGTGGGGGCCGGAGAACTCGACCCAGTGGATGTGGAATCAGAATCGGTCGTGGTTCGACGTCTGTCCCATCTTGCATTGACGGTGCTTGAATGACTGCCCTCGCTTCCGATCCAAGACCCCCCCAGCAGCCCGCCCTGCCCCGCCGCTTGAATGATTTATGGATCGGGGGCGTTCAGCTTGGCTTTCCCGTCGTTCAAGCGGCGCTGTCGGGATATAGCGATGCGCCGATGCGACTGATCTCACGCCGTTTCGGGGCCAGCTACGGGGTCTGCGAAGTCATGCTGGATCAGTTCCTGGTGCAGGTCAAGGATCGCGAGAAGAATCGGCGCTTTCTGTGCATTTTGGAGGGTGAGCGACCGGTCGGGGGCCAACTGATGGGGGCCGAGCCCGCGCAGTTTGCTGAGGGGGCGAAACGGTTGGTCGCGGCGGGCTTTGATGTGATCGACATCAATTTCGGCTGTCCTGTCAAGAAGGTCCTGGGCCGATGTCGCGGCGGATATCATCTCAGTCAGCCTGAGGTGGCGCTGGAAATCGTGCAGCGGACTCGCGCGGCCGTTCCGCCCGAGCTCCCCGTGACGCTCAAGATGCGGCGCGGCATGGACGATTCGGAGGCGAGCCGTGACAATTTCTTTCGGATTCTCGACGGTGCCTTTCAGGCCGGCGTGAGCGCGGTCACCGTGCACGGGCGAACCGTTCAACAGCGATACGACGGGCCGAGTCGGTGGGAGTTTCTCCGCGAAGTCAAGCAGCACGTCGGCCAACGGGTCGTGCTGGGAAGCGGCGATCTGTTCACCGCCCAGGACTGTTTGGACATGATGGCGCAGACCGGAGTGGACGGCGTCACCGTCGCGCGGGGCTCGATTGGGAACCCTTGGATCTATCGTGATGCGCGGGCGCTGGCGGCCGGAGAGCCGCTGCCGCCGCCGCCCTCGGTGCGCGAGCAGGGGGAGTGTCTGCGCGAGCACTATCGGCTGGCCGATCAGGTTTACGGCGGCCGCTGCGGCCCGCAGATGCGGAAATTCGGCATCAAATACGCCGCGCTGCACCCTCAGGCCGAACGTGTCCGAGAGGAATTCGTGAAAGTCAGCTGCCTGGAAGACTGGGACCAAGTCCTGCGCCGGTGGTACTTCGCGCCGGGTTGCGACGAGCCCCCCGCTTAGCAAGCTTCGTCGCTTGGCAAGCTTCGTCGCTTGGCAAGCTTCGTGCCCAGGACGATCGTCGTCACGAGGGATATTCCTGCAGCACGATCGGGTCCTGCTCCGTGCGACGTGCTGCCTGAACGGCCTCTCGAGCTGCCGCATCGGGATAGCACCCCAGCGCCCAGACGCAAGCCGCGCGGACGATCGGTTCCGCGTCTATCAGGCCGCATTGCAACGCCTCGATCGCGCCCGGGTCACGCTGATTGCCCAGGACGATCGCCGCGTTTCGCAGCAGTCCGCGCCGCTTGACTCGCCAAAGCGGCGTGCGGCGGAACAACGCCCGAAACTGGTCGTCACTGAGCTGAAACAATCCGGCGAGCGACAGCGGCGCCCGATCCGGCAGCGGCTGAAAGTCGACCTCCGTTGATTCGGGCGCCTTGCGGTTCCAGGGGCAGACTTCCTGGCAGATGTCGCAGCCGAAGACCCAGTCCTGCACGTCCTTTCGCAGCGGGGCGGGGATCGACGTCTTGAGCTCGATCGTCAGGTAGCTCAGGCAGCGTGTGGCGTCGAGCAGGTAGGGCTCGGGGAAGGCCTGCGTCGGACAGGCGTCCAGACACGCTCGGCAGCTGCCGCAATGATCCGCCTCGAACGGTGCATCGTAGTCGAGTTCCTGGTCGGTCAGCACGGCGGCCAGAAAGAACCAGCTGCCATGTTGTGGATTCAGCAACAGCGTGTGTTTGCCGGCCCAGCCCAGCCCTGCCACTTGGGCGAACTCGCGCTCCAGCAGCGGCGCGCTGTCGACGACGCCTCGCGCCGTACTGCCCGGCACACGCTC
>CAWGYT010000015.1:0-266669 GCA_963826795.1 uncultured Planctomycetales bacterium
GCATTGGTATCTACACAACTATGAAGTGTTTAGAAAGGGTATCGCGGTTTTGGCCAGTTTTTGTAGCGTCCGCAGATCGCAGTCGGTGTTCTCAATCAGATCGGTGATTGAAAGCAGTGCCATGTATCCGGCCAGCAGTGCCGGAGCCGTGTAAGGACGAGTGCGTTTTGTGCTGCGACCGCTGAGTCGCATCAGAATTGCTTTGGCTTGTTCGGCTTCGGGAGATTCGTCTCGCTCCAACTGCCAAACAACGACACATGCCATCGCTGCGACCAGCAGACGGCGAGTGATCGCAGCACCTGTTTCCTGAAGCCAGTGTTCGGATTCCTGACCGTGACTCTTTAAAAGCTTGAAGAAACCCTCGATTTTCCAACGCCAGTAGTACCAAAGAGCGATCTGATCGGCGTTTACATTGCCAAACAGATTAGTAAGCAGCGTCCATTGGGCAAGGATGTAGCCTTCCTCATCGAGCAAACGCGTGACCACCAAACGCATTGGCAACGCGCGGCCAGGCACGTCATATTGCTTGCCATCAACGCGTGTTTTGTGAGGACGATGAAGAACAATGTGTGCTTCAGCGACCTCTTGCCGAACCATCTTTCCGTGATACGACGCCTCACCGATATCCTGGAAAAGAACTTCTCGATCAAAGTGGTCAGCGATCTCAGAAATCAGCCACGATTCTTCTTTCCAGAGGACCCGACGATCATCAGCGCGGACGAGGAACTTGTGTCCCAGTTCATCCCAACGCCGAAAATCACCCAACGAATCACCCTCACGGTCGATGACATGCACAACCCGTCGAGGTAAATTCCAGTTCTCAACCTCCTCCATGGTGGGTTCAATTTGATCGAGATGATGATCGCCTAGGTGCGGGACATGTTCGGCCGTGCTGTACACCGTATCTGCAGTTTTGACATGCATTTGCATCGGAGCCAAAGGACTACCGTTATGAGCGTCAACCAGCAATGCAGTCGTCAGGTCATAGCCAATGTCATTCTCATGCGTGAGTTGCCGAAGGTCCTGTTTCGCGGTGTGCTTGCTGTAATCCAGCTTGCTCCAATCGTGGACCAAAAGCACAAAATCCGACCGGCTTTGTGCGGCAGCAACACGTCCAGCCTCCCGAAGAGGCTCGGCAAGAGTGGCCATTTCCACTCGGTCGTTGTTGAAAAAACGCCAAGCCGCCTGCGTTGCTGCGGCCGCCGTTGCCTGACCGGGGAGCAACGATGGCCCTGCCGCATTTCGCGTTGACGAACTCATATGCTCTTGTACCAACTGGACATAACGCAATTGCAGTCGCCGGTCCATCGGCGGTAGTAAAATCCCATCCAGTAAGGTTTAACACATTCTCGGATTTGTGTAGATACCAATGCCAACGCGGGAGAAGGTGGCCGAAGGCCGGATGAGGGGGCCGGCGGCCGGCCACCGCCCAACCCTCACCCGCCCGGCTCCCGCAAGCGGGACCCGAGCGACCTCTCCCGGCCTCGGGAGAGGTGACACAATCCTGTCCCTTCTCCCCAACGCGGGAGAAGGTGGCCGAAGGCCGGATGAGGGGGACGCGCCCGGCCAGACACACGGCCAACCCCCAGCCCTCACCCGCCCGGCTCCCGCAAGCGGGACCCGAGCGACCTCTCCCGGCCTCGGGAGAGGTGACAACCTCTTCGGCAGAGGTGACAACCTCCTCGGGAGAGGTGACAACCTCCTCGGCAGAGGTGACACAATCCTGTCCCTTCTTCGGTCGCGGCGCTGCCCCCGCTGTCACGAAACGCGATGACGTGCCCTTTGGTGCGAATATAGAGCGTCGACGCGTCGATCGCGGGCGTCGCGGCGACACTCTCCCCAAGCGAGAATTGGCTGACGACCGCAAGTTCGTCGCCAAGCCTCACGACCGACACATCTCCATTCTCCGAAACCATGTAGAGATGGTCGTTGGCAACGACCGGGGAGGCTCGATAGTGTCCGGCTGATCCAAGTCGCTTCCGCACTACGACCTTCCCGCTCTGCGCATCAACCGAACTGAGCACACCGCCATCGCATACAAGATAGATCCGATCTCGATGCAACACAGGTGATGGGATTTCAGGAATGCCGCGGTGCAACGCCCAGTCGACGTGCGTTTCCGTGATATCTCCGTGCCCGCCGGGTCGGATCGCCACGAGATTGGGCTTGCCTCGATCAAACGAAATTCGGCTCAGAAACTCAGCCTTCGTCCAGGCACCATCTTGGTCCCGGTCGATCGAGGCGAACATGCCGTCGAGACGTTCCTGGCGCCGCGTCGCGTCGCTTGGCAGCGGCAAGCCGTAACCCGGATGATCGGCCGGCAACTCGGGTCGAAACGGAAACGTAAACGGCCCCGTCATCTCATTACGCTGAAGCTTGAGATCGTGATTCGTGTCGAACTGCATGATCGCGTTCCAGAATGGCTCTGGATCCGGTTGCTCGTCGGAAACTCCACCGAGCATCGAAGCGGAGGCAAAGACATGCCCGTTACCCGCGATCGGGCGAGAGATCGTCTCGCGCGAAAACCCGTTGACAATCCACTTCTCGGCACCCGTATCCAAGTCATAGCTGGCCACGCGCCCGTTACCCAGCACGACGAGTTCCTCGCCCTCCGCGTGACTCCAGACGGTCGGCGTGGACCAACCGCTCCGATGAAACGGGCGAGCCGCTTCCCAAACGAGTGTCCCCGTCTCTTTGTTCAGCGCGAGGATCCTGGATCGACTGAGCGTGCTGTCGGGCAGATTCGCGTCGTCATCAAGCGTCAGAATCACCAGGTCACGCCAAAGGATTGGCGAAGTCGACGTTCCGTAAAGACTCTTCGGAGTGGGGATTTGCATTTGCCACTGCAACTTCCCTTGGTGGTCATAGCAAAGCAAACCGTAGGAACCAAAGTAGACAACGATTCGATCCTCATCCATGCAGGGTGTCGAAGCCGCTGGACTGCTGGATTCATGGACTCTTTCCAGCGGAACTTCAGCACAATCCTGGCGCCAAATCAGAACGCCTGTCTGTCGGTCAAGCGCCAGCGTGGCAAGTCGACCTGCGTCGACGCAAGTAAGGAGAACGAGCTGGTGCGAAACGACGGGTGATGAGTGCCCCGGCGGGACCTCCACTTTCCAACTCACCTTCTCTGCGTCAAGGTGGACCGGAGGCTGGCTGTCAACCGCGACTCCTGCACCGTTGGGGCCTCGAAACTGGTTCCAGGTAGGGAGTTCGCCCTGCCCTACGGCGGAGAGGCAACAGGCTGTCGCAAGTGCGATTCCGAACGTGAAATGCTTGATTGACAAGATACGGCTCGCTGTCGACCGTCGTCATCGACGAAGGAGGGAATGAAACCGAGACGGCGGGCGCCGTCATCACGCCACCTTGCATGGCCCGCTCCTTGTTTACACCGCGGCGAGATCCAGATCAAGCGACCAGCCACGGCGTTTTAGCACCGTCGTACTCGCGCTGGGCAAACTGCCGATCGCCAGGAATTCAGACCGCGCACGGAACGCCTCAGGGCGATCTTTTCGGTCGGCTATTGCGGCGGCCGTGCTTCCGAAATGCGCATTTCGCGTCAGCTCGTGGCTGCTCGTTTCGGCGGACCGAGCCGATCCGCTCGCAGGCAACACGGAATCCCGTCAGATCCGCGACAACACCTGGCGGGGACGAGGTTATGATTGAGTTGGCCGAACCGCTCCAGGGCTCTTTTGATGCGACACAGAATCTTGACCGTCTTCCTGACCGTCTTCCTGATCGTCTGCCTGATCGTCGTCTGCCTGACCGTCGCGCCGATTCAGGCCCGCGGCGAAGACTGGCCTCAGTTCCGAGGACCCTTCGGCGACGGTCGCTCGGAGGCGACTCAGCTGCCAACAACCTGGGGCGGAATCCTCGAGCCGCCGGTTTGGGAAACGCAGGTTCCTGGTTCCGGCTGGTCTTCTCCCATCGTGATCGGGGACGGTGTGTGGGTCACCTCGGCCGAGCAAACGGCGCGGGAGGCGGAAGCCAATGCCAAGCAGTTGGCGGACCACAAGTACGGAGCGGAGGAATTTCAGGCGGATGCTCACGTCGCGTTGCTCGCGATCGAAGTCAATCTGGCCGATGGCAAGATCCGCCGTCGCTTGAATCTCTTGGAGATCGATGATCCGCCGCCAATCCACGTCGTGAACAGCTACGCTTCGCCGACACCCGTGTCGGATGGCGAACGAATCTACTGCCATTTCGGATCGCTTGGCACGGTCTGCGTCGAGATGCGTTCCGGAACTCCGGTTTGGGAAACCCGCTTCCAAGTCGACGAAATCACCGGCCCGGCCGCGTCGCCCGTGATCTGCGGTGAGCGTCTGATCTTGGTTCGCGATGGATGCGACCAACAGTATCTTGTCGCTCTGGACAAGATGACAGGCAAGGTGGTGTGGAAGCGATCACGGCCCGCGATCGACGTCGCGGACGACAAATTGCGACGCGGATTCAGCACACCGCTGGTCGTTAACGCGTCGGGCCGAACGCAAATCATCTCGCCAACCGCCCAATGGGTCGTGTCCTACGATCCCGAAACGGGCGAGGAGTTGTGGCGAGCGCGGCTGGGCGACGGTCATGCGGTCGTGCCGGCTCCGGTCTACTCGGAGGGGCTTGTGTTCGTCTGTTCCGGATACCCCACGCCCAAATTGGCTGCGATTCGTGTCGATGGTCGAGGCGATGTGACCGCGAGTCACGTTGCCTGGACCTATGATCGACAAGTTCCGCTGATCGCGTCCCCAGTGGTTCACGGCAGCGAAATCTATTTCGTCTCGAACCTCGGGATCGCCACTTGCCTGGATACCACGTCGGGCAAGCCGCTCTGGCAGCACCGTCTTTCCGGAAACTATGCGGCCAGCCCCCTCGCCGCCGATCAAAAACTGTATTTCACAAGCACCGAAGGGGTGACGACCGTCGTGCGTCCAGGTCGCGAATACGCGGAACTCGCTTGTAACCATCTGTTCGGAGAAACGATGTCCTCCCTGGCCGTGGCCGGCGATTCGCTCCTGATTCGAACGTCGTCCTCACTGGCTCGCGTGAGGGCGAACGACTAACGGCAACGACTAACGGCACCTGCCGTCGCGATTTCGGGGATCCCGCATTCGAGTTACTTGTGGACGAACGCCTGACGAAACAGCCGTTCATCGAATTGAGACGGAACGGTTCCCTCCGCGGCGTAAAGATAGAGCGCACCGACGATGATCGTATTGAGTGTCGATGAAACCAGTGAGATCACCAGCAACATGATGACCCCGACGGCAATTCCCGTAATGCCTAGGGGCACGTATTGAGTGCCCAGCGCGGCGAAACCCAAGACGAGCGGAACGAACGCCAGCAACGAGGCGAGAAGGACCAGCATGCCAATCCCGAAATTTGCGGTCAACGCTTCGCCCCAGGTCTTCTTCAGAATATTGAGCGAGCGTTTGCCGGCCTTAAGCGGGTTGGCGCGCTCCACGACGATCACCGGAACCACAAAATAGGTGACCGCCGACCAGGCCATGCCCAGCAGCCCCGAGATCACGGTCGCCACCCTCTCCGACCGATTTTCGATCGCCTTGAGAATCAACCCGACGGTCGCGGCCACCAGGGCCCAGGCGGCAATTTGGGGAAGTCGCCTCGAGGCCGCGACAAGCCCCTGCGAAAGGTTCGGATTGCCTCCCTTAAACCGGATAATCGCACAAGCGATCAAAGCCGAGTTGAAAAAAATGACCACGAAGTAATTGGCGAAATAGAAGGCGAACATGATCAGGAATCCGACCACGCGTTCCGGTTGGCTCAAGCTCAACTCGGCAGAATCCTGCTCGAGAGCAACCTGGACCCATCCCGTGGCCCAGAGTGGAACGGCAAAACTGGCCATCACAAGCAGGCAGGCGATGCCGCTGATCACCGGGAAGATCAGCAGTTCCTTGTCCAGTCGGAGCACCTGCCAGCTTTGCTTGACTAATTGCCATCCGACCGCAACTCGCTCAAACATGGCAGCAGATCCTCCTCACCTGATCGCTCAGCACCCCCCCCTCGCACGGCTACAAGTATGGTTCATCGAAACCCGGACAACAAGCAGCCCGACGCGGGCGGGATGGAGTTCGGTCGTGTTGGGTCGTGCCAACTGGGATTGACTCAAACCCGGCCCATGCTAGACTGCACACATCGTAAAGGTGCGAGACCGGCAGCGGTTACGACCAGCTCCGGATCATTCAACTTCGAATCGAGCGGCCTCCGATAGGCATTCCGGGATCATTCAAGAATCCTGATTGCTTCGGTATCTTGCTTGCGACCGCGACTGATTCTCTTGCTCCTCAGGCCCCTGTTAATTGTTTTGGCCGGGTGCCTTCGCCGTTTGAAACGCCTCGTCTGCGCTGTCTGTTCGCAATCGATGGTCTTTCGCCAAGGTCGGCGTACGAGCAATTTGCCCGAGCCTATCGAACAAGATATCCGGCCCACCCGAAGTCGCGAATTGCGGAACGAATTTCGCTCCAGACGATTCGAAAATCGTCATCGCGTCTCGATTGTTGGCCGATTCGTTACACACGTTTTTCTGAAAGTGAGAGTTGATTGATGAGTTTTGATTCACTGGGCCTGTCCGATCGGTTACTCCGAGCCGTCCGCGCCGAGGGGTACCACACGGCCACGCCGATTCAATCGCAAGCCATCCCGACGGTCCTGGAGGGCCGCGACCTGATGGGATGTGCCCAAACGGGAACCGGTAAGACGGCCGCCTTCGCCCTGCCGACATTCCACCGACTTGCCGGCGTCAATCCGCCCGAGCGAGACGCTGGCAAGGCGGGTCGCCGCGATCGCTCCGCGCCATTCGAACGCTCGTTCTCGCGCCAACTCGCGAACTTGCGGCACAGATCGAGGCGAGTTTCTCCACTTACGGCAAATACACCGGCCTGCGCTGCGCAGTCATCTATGGCGGCGTCCCTCAGGGACCGCAGGTCAGGGCGTTGCAGGCCGGCGTCGACATCCTGGTCGCCACGCCCGGCCGACTTGCTGGACCTGATGAACCAGGGCTATGTGAACCTGGCAAGCATCGAAATCCTGATTCTCGACGAAGCCGATCAGATGCTCGACATGGGCTTCCTGCCCGATTTGCGACGAATCGTCGCGAGCGTGCCGAAGACGTCGCCAAACGCTGATGTTCTCGGCCACGATGCCCCAGGAAATCCGAGAGCTCGCCAATCACTGGCTGCGCGAACCCCAATATGTCTCGGTCGGCCCAGCGGCCACGCCGGCCGAGCAAGTCCAACAATCGGTCTATCTCGTCGAAACGCACAAAAAGCCGGAGTTGTTGGCCCATTTCCTGCGAACCACGCCCTGCACACGGACGCTCGTCTTCGCGCGGACGAAGCACGGAGCGGACAAGATCGTCAAGCTACTGGTCCGGTCGGGTGTTCGACGCCGTGGCAATTCACGGCAACAAGAGCCAGAACGTACGGCAACGGACGCTTGAGCAATTCAAGTCGCAGCGACCGCCCGTGCTGGTCGCGACCGACATCGCGGCCCGAGGGCTTGACGTCGATAACATCTCGCACGTCATCAACTACGATCTTCCGGAGGTTCCCGAAATCTACGTCCACCGGATCGGACGAACTGGCCGCGCCGGCGCCACCGGAATTGCGACGTCCTTTTGTGGGCACGACGAACGCAGTCGACTTCACCGGATCGAACGCCTCACCCGCCAGGCGATTGCCGTCGCCGAGGATCACCCCGAGTACAGCATGTCCGCACCGCCGCGTGTGACGACGGGGACGCCCTCGATCACCGCGCGAGCGAACAACGGCAACCGGCGAAAACGGCCCAATGGAGCTCCCCGGAGCTCAGGTCGCACAACGGGCGCTACCACGGGGCGCTCCTCGGGCGGAGCTTCCAAGCGCAAACGAAGAAGCTACGCGTAAGGTCGGCACGACGGGGCCGAGTCAGAAGGTCCGGCGGCGACGATGCTCCCCCTCATCCGGCCTTCGGCCACCTTCTCCCGCGTTGGGGAGAAGGGACAAAGGTCCCGCGTTGGGGAGAAGGGACAAAGGTCCCGCGTTGGGGAGAAGGGACAAAGGTCCCGCGTTGGGGAGAAGCGACAAAGGTCCCGCGTTGGGGAGAAGCGACAGAGTCGGGTTACGTCTCTGACGCGCACGAGAGGCCAACGCGTCGCAAAGATCGAGTTACCCCTGTAGTTGCATAAAGGATTCTTTGCGAGTGTGAGTTGGACTGAGAAAACCAGGGGTCTTCGAACTTGCCATCGCTTGTTGCTGGATCTCACATCCGGTGAGATCCAGGCGGCACCGGGAGGGCGAGGCTCCTGCCGAGCCGCAGGAGCGGAAGACGCTGTCAAAGAAGGCTCAGCAGGAGCTTCGCCCTCCCGAAGGCTTGGCCACAAAGCAGTTTTTCTGCAACGCTGGGGTTACCTCTCCCGAGTCCGGGAGAGGTCGACGCGTAGCGGCGGGTGAGGGTCCCGGACCGACAGGCTCCTGCTCACGCAAGGCCTGTCAGCACTTCCGCTCTGTCAGCACTTCCGCTCTGAGCCATCAGAAACTGCCTCGCTTCTCGTTTGCGAGATCGCAAGGGAATCGGCTCGCGGTTCACAGCAGCGACTCCAACTTCGTCGCGACAAACTCACGGATCTCGTCGCGAACTCGCCGGTAATGCTCCAATGCCTCCTCCTCGGTGGCCGCCGTTTGGGCGAGTTTCGGCGGATCGTCAAAACCGACATGGACAACGCGTGTCGCTCGCAAATGGGCCGGGCAATTTTCGTCCGCGTGGCCGCAGACGGTGATGACCAAATCGAAAGGAACATCGGCCAACTGGCTGGCCAGCTTGGAGGATTGCCCGGTGAGATCCACCTCGGCTTCATGCATCACGCGGATTGCCTGCGGATTCATTCCGTGCGCTTCGATTCCCGCCGAGTAGGGTACGATGCGGTCTCCCAACAGTTCGCGAGCCCAACCTTCGGCCATCTGGCTCCGGCAAGAATTTCCCGTGCAGAGAAACAAAACTTTGGGTTTCATCACCATCGACCTGAGCCTATTTGAGTTGAGGAACTTCGCAAAGAAGCTGTTCGAGCGCCTCATGTCCGACCGGCGCGATCCGCTGCCAAGGGATCAGAGTCGCTCGATTCGCGTGCTCGACGACTACTTCTCGAATGTATCTTTCCTCGGTGCGCTGGCGACTTCGCAGGACGGGATCCGTGATCGCCAACGGAACCAGACTTTGATTAATGACCCAGGCAAAGGGCTCAATCTCCGCGCGGCGCAAATCTCGCTGGAGCATCGCGGCCTCGTGAACCGGGGTCGCCTCAGGGAGCGTTACGATCAGCACTCGCGTAAAGTCGGGATCTCGCAAGCGAGGCAAAAGCTGTTCCACGAATTTCGGCATTTGACTCGATTGCCGCAACACTTCCCGGTGATGAGCCAGTGCGGCGTCCAAGAGCAGAATTGTATGTCCGGTGGGAGCGGTATCGAGCACGACGAATCGATCCGCCCCTTCCGCAACCGCCTGGGCGAAAGCGCGGAACACCGCAATCTCCTCGGTGCAAGGAGATCGCAAGTCCTCCGCCAGTAACGCCCGACCCTGAGCGTCCAGTCCGGCACCCGCGGTCTGCATCACCTCGGCCGAATACCGCGCCGTCTCCAGCGAGGGATCGATCCGGCCAACCGACAAGTTCGACCGCGCAGCCCGCGGGATCATCGCCGCCACGTGGGCAGCCGGATCCGTCGTCGAGAGGTGGACGCGCAATCCTCGCTGGGCCAGCGCGAGTGCCACGGCGGCCGCAAGCGTCGTCTTGCCGACCCCGCCCTTGCCCATCGTCAGAATCACTCCACGCCCCGGAGCGGCCAGGCCCTCAATCAGTGAACCGACACCCAACAACTCGAAGTCGGCCAGCCGGGATCCAACGTTTGCCGCTAAGCCGCCACTCGACGTTGGTACGTCCCAAGGTCCCGCCCCAGCGACGCCGGTTGTTGCCGCGGTCAACGTCCGCAGAGAATCGACCGTTGACGCACCGTTCGGTTGCAAGGGAATCAGACTCCGATCCAGCGTGCATAGCGTTTCAGGAATCGCGGCCAACGCCGCATCGCCGCGCTGCTGCATGGCCACCGCGATCGGATCCGTGAAATCCGTCGCCTGAAACACTCCGTTGATCACCAAGTGCTGATTTCTTACACCCAGTGCCGCCAGATCGGCACTGGCGCGCGCTGCCTCACGAAACGCCGCGGAATCCGGGCGAGTTACCAGGACCAACGTCGTCATCGCCTCGTTGCCCAACGCTGAAGCCGTTTGACGATACAACTGCTGCTGGGCCTTCAAACCGGAAAGCGGCCCCAGACAGGATGTCCCTGTCGTGTTCGTGTCGATGAATTCCGACCAGGCCGACGGGAGTGTCAACAGTCGCAGCGTGTGACCGGTTGGAGCCGTATCAAATACGACATGGTCAAATTCGGCCGTCGATGTCGCGTCACCCAGCAAGCGGGAAAATGCATCAAACGCGGCAATTTCTAAGGTGCACGACCCCGAGAACTGCTCCTCGATGCTGGCCACCGCCGCCGGGGGAAGCACGGCACGATAGGGGCCAACCATCCGCTCGCGATACTCCGCTGCAGCCACTTCCGGATCAAGGTTCGATGCGAATAGGCGCGGCACCGTGGGGATTTGATGCGGATCCGGTCCAAGCTCCACTCCCAAGAGCTCGTCCAGATTCGAGGCAGGATCCGTCGATACCAACAGAACGCGCTTGCCCGCGTCGGCTAGACGTATCGCCGTGGCACATGCCAACGACGTCTTGCCAACGCCCCCCTTGCCGGTGAAAAAAAGATTCCGAGTTGGCTCTTTGAGGTATTTCACATTCCCGCTCCAGACGGAGGAAGGCAAACGCTCAGCAGCAGTCGGATCCGCCGCAACAATCTCCGGATTGATCCAGCACGGGCAATTCCGTCTCCGATCCGTCCGATCCCGCCCAGCGTGCCAGCATTTCCCGCGACGGGTAATCTTGCCGACTGACAATGTCGCCATTCACCACGATCAACGGCAGACAGTCCGTTCCCTCCGTCGCCAACAAATGGTGCACTTCGCGATTCTCGATAAACGCCTGCGGCTGCTGGGCCAGATTGAATCGTTCGACCTGGTGTCCGCGAGCTTTCAACCATTCCAGATCGGAAGCGAATCGAGGTAGTGCGGGGTCGACGTCAGGTCCGCAGACACCCGTCGAACAGCACATCGGTCGGTCATAGATCTGGATCGTCTTCATCTTGCCCCCCCTGCTCTTCCCGGGAATAAAAACGGACTGAGAAAACACGGGCCGCGGTCGGCACCGGTTCAAAGCCCGGCAATCAGTGATTTGAGTTCGGCAAGCTTTCGCGGGTTGATGCAGTAGCAGACCTTGGGTCCATCCACTTCCCCCTGGATCAACCCCGACTCCTTCAGAATCTTCAAATGCTGGGAAATCGTGGACTGCGCCCAAGGTAGACTCTCGACGATCTCGCCGCACACACACGCCTCGCGGTGGATCAGCAACCGGACGATCCGGACGCGAGCCGGATGAGCGACCGCCCAAGCCAACTCCGCAAGTCGCCCAGCCGTTTCGTCCGGAGGCAACGTCACCGGTGCATCGTCACATTGCTTGACCTGGGCCTTCGGTGTCGACATGGCGTCTCCAAAATCGTTTATCTACGATAGACGATAGCAGATCCGCCCGCAATGAACAACCGGGGTGGGCGCCGAGACAAAAGCGTTGATGACGCGGAACGGCGATTCAGGCCGAGGGGATCTGGAGAGCAAGCGGCCGGCCGACACAAACGGGAACCGGAACGGCGCTACTCGGAGGTCAACCGTCGCGCGGCTTTCTTGGGTCGGGCGTCTACCGTCGTTCCTCAAAGCGCTGTTTCAGCCTTGAAATTGGCCCCTGTGCCTGTTCCGCGGTGGGCGTCGGCTGGCTTGCAGGCGGAGCGAGCTGAAACTCGGGTGCGAACCCTGGACGTGAGCTCGCCTGACTTTGGGCTTGCGGCAAGAATTTGGGAAATCCAGTGCGATCGTCGACGTGTTGATCCCGGAGTCCCTGAATTTTTTCGGCGGCCTCGTGTTCAACTTCGACGGCGCGTTCCCGATTGATCGAGAGTCGGGGGCGGCCGGTTTGCCAATCCACCGATAGCACCCCTGTCACGAGCAACACGGGCACGGCCGCCACGATCAGGAAGGATACAAAACGGTTCCCCAGAGACTTTCGGATGGGAGAAGGCATGCCGGTGGTGGCAGTGGTCACGATTTTCTGTGAGAGCGTTTTCTTCCGGGATCGGGCCATGGTTGTTTCTTCGCTCAAAAAATGACCGGGGGCGGGGTGAGAAATTCGGTCCGTCGGAGATCCTGCCGCGTGTTCACATGGCAGGCGCGTTGCCGACAGGATGCGTCCGTTGCGAGGTGACGCTCGCATTCATCCCGAACGGAAGTCGCTCGGGGCGGAAGGCTTTTAACACAGCAGCAAAAACGAGTGAAGACCAATCCCCGAGACCCCCTCCCCGGCCGCTACCGCATCCGACCTCTCGCAGCCTCGGGAGTGGCAGCACAATCCTGTCCCTTCTCCCCGGCGCGGGAGACTGTCCCTTCTCCCCGGCGCGGGAGACTGTCCCTTCTCCCCGGCGCGGGAGACTGTCCCTTCTCCCCGCGCGGGAGAAGGTGGCCGAAGGCCGGATGAGGGGGCAACGCACTCAGTCGGAGAGGAACAGTTCCCGTTCCTGGGCTGTCGGGACCCGGCACGTCGGTAGCTTGCCGAACGCGCGATATCGAACGGAGGCAACCAATCTATAGGCTAAATCACGGATGGCGGAGGGAACGGCCGCCGCACAGCAAATCAGCCAGCGTGGATACCCCAGGCCGAGCAGCACGGCGAGGACCGCGTCGGAACGGCACAACACGGCGGTTTCGGTTGCGACGACGATCGAGTCGAGCCGCTCGGGATCAATCTGCTCACGGCGAAGTCGTGCCGCGGCCAGCGAGGACTGGAGCGTCGCGAATCGAAATCGACGCTCCTTGTCATGCCGTAACACAAAATCGACCCAACGGTTGCAGAGCCCACAGACTCCGTCGAAGTAGATCACGGGCGTGCCTTCGTCACGCTCAAACTGAAAGGTCCGCGCCACGCCGCGACGCGCAGACGCCACGGAAAAGGCTACGGCGAGAACGAAGCCACCAACCACAATCGCGGGTTGGATGGGAATTCCAAAACGCACCACGAGTGGCTCGCGCCCTGAGTAGACAAGGGCCGCCAAGAGAATGACCGCTATGCCCCCGACGCCCTGCACTAGCAATGACGGCTTGAATGAGCGCGGGATCAAGCATGCCATCGGGGCAAAAACCGAGTAGGCCAAGATGTTGGTCTCGAAGGAAATCCCGAACATCAAGAGCACGGCGAAGTGAAAGGCGGTGGCCACAACGAGCAGGGCGCGGAACAGGGACGGCGCGAATAGCGCTGGGATTAACGACAATTCGAAGATGACCGTCAGCCAATCCACGAGTTCATGAAACCAGCCGGCGCCGCCTGCGATCAACCAACCGCGAAGCAACGTATGCCGTTCGCTGATGAAATGGTTTTGGGCGAGATTTCCCAGCGAGGACTGCGTGTCCAGATCCAGCCAACCGGTCACCAGTTTCCCAATTCCGGCGTAAGCCATCGTCAGTGCGATCACTAATGCCCAAGGCGCCAAGGACGGCTGGTGCTCCGGAGTTCGGGGATCAGCGACCGAACGATTGCGGACCGACAGGCATCGGCCCCAACCACTGAATGCGAGAAACGCCGGCAGCAAGACCAGGAGGATATTGTGATTGATCTTCCCCGTGGTGTAGCCGATGCTGTAGAGCGTGAGCATGCTGGCGGTGGTGGCCAGCGATGCAACAGTCGTGAAGGCCCCCAGCAGCAGCAAGCTCGCGCTGACAACCGTCGCCGCGTTCACGAAGTTGAGCAGTGTGAGGCCGGGAGGCGTCGGGACCAAAGAGGGGCTGCCGATCGGAGGCGAAAACAGCATCGCGGGCGCCTCGGCGAGGGAGTACCCGTGGGGCACCGCCATTGCTAGAATCGCCAGCCCGACGATGACGCGCACGACGGCCAAGTCAAGTGGCGACGCTGTATAGCCACCCACGGCGATGCGATTCCCGAGTCGAACCCGCGACATCACGGCCCCTCTGCTACTGTAGTTCGTACCGACGTCGGCCGCGTGAGACGAAATGCATTTCCCGTGACGACTGTCGTGCCCTCCCAAAACTGAACCGCACGAGGACTGAGTGCGGCAACTCGGATCTGATCCAAACGCAATGGATCGGCTCGGACGGACTTTCGTATGGCCAGCGCCAGGTACATTTCCTCCCGCAAGAAATTGTCGGTCAGCCCGAGCGCGGCAAGCATTCCCGTGAGACCCACCAGGGGCAAGAAAAGCAGGCCCAGGGGCAAGACCATTAGGTTTGGCGAGGTATGGCTTTCACGAACTCGTCCGTCGAGGGAGTAGCCTGCGGCAGTCGGAACTCGTCCGCCAGGTGACGATTCTCTCGTCTCCTCGACGCCCCAGCGGGACGATCAGGTATAGAGCCGGTCACACAACGCGTCAACCCAGGCGGGCGTAATCTCCGCCTCGTCGATCACGGAGTACCATCGATGCGTCTCCCTCACGTAGCGTTTGAGCGAGAGCAGCGAATCACGGAGCTCCTGCGGCCGAATGCCCAGCGACCGGGGGCGATAATCCAGCCCCAGTTCATCCATCAGCTTCACGATCTGTTCGTGCTCGTTCTGTTGCAAACAGCTCATCACGAAGATCCCCAGAGCGACGATCTGCCCGTGCATGAAAGGCCGCTGCAACCGCTCCTCCAACTCGTAAAACAAAAAGTGTTCGCTCCCCTCCTCGACCCGATAATGGTCGGCAGGCAGGCAGATCGTGTTCACTTTCATGTACGCCTCGACGATTGACGCCAGCCCCTGATCGGTACAATCGCGAATCTCCCTGGCGTGGTCACGCACCGTTTGCAGGATCTTGCGCACCTGGGCGACATTTTGGGCCGCAAAGGGATACTCGCTCCTGCCAGCTGCTTGTGCCAGTTCCCAATCGAAGGTCGCCGTGTGAATCGACAAGATGTCTCCGGCACCCGCGACGTTCAATTCGCGGGGGGCACTCCGCAGAAGCTCGTAGTCAATTACGAGCGGGTCCGGGCTGGCATGGCCGAGATATTCGACGCGGTGATCGCGTCGCAAGCCTGCTTTCGGCGTAACGAACGCGTCGACGCTCAGGACGGTCGGAATCGAGATTAATCGGCAGCCACGTTTCCATGCCATGTATTTTCCAAAGTCGATCGCACGACCTCCGCCGATCGCCACCACGGCATCGCACGAAGGAAGGTCCTTGATCTGTCGCTCGACGATGTCGAACTCCATCGAGTCGACGATCTGCACGGCCTGCGGACGGCTACCGATCAAATCCTTCGTGAGCTTCCAGGGCACGTCCATCGTCGTGACCACGTACGTGCCGATCTCGGCCGCGACTCCCACGGCCGCTTGCCTTCGAAAAATCGACGACGCAACATTCGTTTGACCTTCGATTCCAGGCATACGGCACCCAATCTCTCGCTCTTTCTCAAGAGGGGTCTACCCCGGTTTTTCGAGGCGGACCAGCCTGCCCCGCCTCGATTCGTCCCCGGACGTGGATCACGTAGATCAACAGTCCGACCATCATTCCGCAACTTGTGCTGATTGCCGCGAGGTGCCCGCCGTCGATCGCGGGGATCGTCAAGGCGGCAACGAGCACGAGTGTCCAGACGAAAGCCAGCGCCGCGATCGGACGCTGCCAGTTGCCCAGGGTGAACCTCCCTGCCACGTCGACGGACCGCGGGACCTTGAAGGAACACCAGACGATCAAGGCGTACCCCATGTAGCCGGCGGTCGCGGAAATGGAGGTGATGAGCTCGAGCTTTTCAAGCGACAAGACCACGCCGGTCGACAGCAGCCAGACGGCCAGGATCGCGCCGGTCGGGGATTGGCGCGTTGCATGAATACATTTCAACCCTCGCGAACCCGGCAGCATATTGTCGCGAGCCATCGAGTAGATCAGTCGCGTGGTGGCTGCCATGCTGGCGACTCCGCAGGCCAGAATGGACACGAACACGAACAACATGGCGACGCGCGTCATGGTCGCACCGAATCGCATCTCCAGAATCGCCAGCAACGGTGTGTCGCTCGCCTGAATCAATTCGAGATCGGGAATCGCCAACAGGAATCCGGCCAGCATCAGAAAACCCGCCACACCCGAGATCAGCTCGGCACTGATCACGGCCCGCGGGACGACCTCACGCGGACGGTGCGTTTCCTCAGCCAGATCCGCGGCCGCTTCGAATCCGGTCAAACACCAGGCTCCCATCAACAGGGACAAGCAAAAGCTGGACGCCGTCGCTGCTTGCCCTGAAAGGGCGTTTCTTGAGGCCATCAAGGCGGTCCAGTCGGCGTCCGCTCCAACGCCGAACTTGGCCAATAGCACGATCGTGATCAACACGACTCCGACAATTTCGGCCACCACGCCGTAGTCATTAAACAACGACGCAAAGCGAATTCCGGCCCAATGGATCAGCGCAATCAGCGCAATGATGCCGACGGTCAGCCACGATACCCGGAAGGCTTCAGCCAGCCCCAAGAAGCCATGCAGGTAGGTGGCCAGCGTATGACAAACGCCCGGAAAACCAGTGGTGAACTGCAACAACAGCAGCCATCCGACAAAGAAGCCAAGGTGAGGTGATGCCAGTCGTGAGGTCCACTGGTAGCCATATCCAGACAACGGATAGCGAGTCGACATTTCGGCGATCACGGCGGCCACGAGCAGTTGGCCCGCCACCACGACACTCCACGACCAGATCACGGACGGACCGACTTCTTGCAAGCCGAATCCGAAGCCGGCGAAGATGCCCGTTGTGATTGAGATCAATGAAAACGAAATCGCAAAACTCGAAAACGCGCCCATCGTACGACGCAACTGCTGCGCGTAACCGAACGCACAGATCATGCTCGTCCTGCTCCTGAGATGCGTTCGGATCCTGCATGGCGATTTGTCCCTCGTCGCCAACAACGCCACGTGCCATTACGCCATGCGATTTAGACAAGTCGCAACTGAAGGCAACCTCGAGTCGGCTGGCAGTGGTTTCCGGGAGGGCGAGGCTCTCGTGCCCTTCCTGTTACGCCCAGGTCATCGCATCCCGTCCAACCCATCCCACCTGATCGAAGCCATCCCGCTTTCTTCAGGCCATGCCCTTTAGGTCCGCCAGATAATGTCTCCCAGGAAAGCGCCGCCCACGGAGGGCGTTTTGTACTTGTAACGTTTTCCCCAAAAATCGAAGTCAATCACGTCCTTGGCCGTGTAATTGAAGGACGTCCCTTTTTTCAGCGGCACGACATGCACGCTCGCGTCCCACGGGTCGCAGACAGTGGCATAGAGCTTTCCCAAGACGCTTCGGACGGTGTCAACCAGGACCCAATGCCCACCACCGCCTTTCCAGTCGACACCCACGATGACCGGAGTCACATTGACGGTTGGACCAAAACCTTGCTCGACCTTCACCTCTTTGATGATCTTGTCCGTGACCTGGTTTTGCGAGAGCGTCGAGAGTTGCCAGCCGGTCATGTTGAGGCTGGGCTCGTTCAGCAATTGCACCATCTTCGGGTTATTGAGTCCGCCAGTTCCAAGCGGATTCGGTCCGAACAGGCTGACGGCCTTGGCCAGGATGTCGTTCTCGTCGTACATCGCTTTCACCTTCGGCTTGAGCTTATTGATTTTGAAGGCCGCCATGATGACGCAAGCCAGGCCGCACGAAATCTGCCGCTCCTGGCCGAACACGAAGTGTGCATCGCCAAACCGAGTGAAGCGTGTAAACCATGCCATCTCAATTTACTCCTTCTCGTGTCGATACTCGATAAATCAAGCAGGCCTGCGACCCGACTGCCCCGTCAAGCTCACCGCGCGTACTTCGCCCGTAACGCTCTTAGGGCGTCATCGGGGAACTGCCACGGTTCGAGGCCATCGAACTTCCATTCACCCGTTCGAATGGACTGTTCGTGCAGCTCTTGGATCTCACGATTCGCTTTCACGATTTTCTCGTTTCCTTGATCCAAGGCCTCTGATAGTTGGGCTTCGATTTGTTCCTCGATCTGCTTGGGACTGACGAACGTCGGCTTGGTTCTGTTTCCTTTCAATCGCTCGATCTGCGCGTTGATTACCTCGCCGATTTCCCGTGCTTTCGCCTTCACGGCCGCCCGGTTTCTGGACGATTTCGTCGCCTCCGCCGGTTGGGCAAGCGTGTCGCCGGTGTAGGGAACCATCGACATGATCGAAAGCCCCGTACTGAGCAAACTGCCTTCTTTGAAACCAAATGCAGCACCGACGGCCTCGCGGATGGGTGTACGGTCGCCCAGTCCGGCAAGATCGACCGCGGCACTCGCGACCTCTTCCGTCATTTCCAACACAATCTGGTCCAGGTCCTGCTCCAGCTTTCGAACGATCGCTTCCACGCCGAGTACCAAACGATCCCTGCGGGCAACGACGCCAGCCGCGTGGTCTCTGACACCGAGTGGTCCGGGCGTATCGCCCAGGATCGCGAGTCGACTCGGATCCGCGGCGTCGTCTCGCCCCAGCGGCCCGGCCGAGCGTGACGGATGGAGGTTCGCCGTCGCGAGCACAACGCGACACGGGCCCGGTTGTTGTGAATTCATCGGGGTCTCTCGCGAGCGGGTGAAATTGCCGCCGTCACGACTTGAGGACGGCCAGTGGTCATGCGTTCGGCAGCTGTTGTCGCGGCCAGCGGAGTGCTAAAAGCGGAGCGCGCCTCGTCCGACGCGCCGCCCAAAACGGACGCTCAGTCGCAGGACTTGCGACCCGTCTTGGAATCGTCGGCCACGTCCGGTTCCGTGGGAGCTGCTTCTTGTGGCTGATCCGGGTCGGTCGGATTGGCACCGGAACCGGAACCCGGCGCTCCTCCGCTATTGATGTTGACCAAGGTCCCCATGATGCTGACACCCGCCGGACCGATGGTCACGAAGTTTGTTCCCGCCTTGAGCGTTAACTGCATTCCCGCCTCGATCACCACGTTCATCCCGGCCTTGAGGTGAACCTCCATTCCCGCATCAAGGGCGTAGTTCATGCCGACCTTCTCGGCTCGGCTCATGGCCACGTGATCGCTCGCCGAACCTTGAACTTTCTCGTTGCGATCTCCTTCCACGGTGAGGTGGAAGCCTTCCATCCCGATCTTTCGCGTCTCTTTTTTCTCCACCACGACGTCCAGCTTGCCGCCATCGCTGGCACCTCCGTTGCCAATCATCAGCTGCGTGCTGCCCTCGACGTGATGCGTCTGGCTCCCTTTGATATTGAGATGCTGATCCCCGTAAACCATCTCGCGCTGGTCACCGGTTTTACTGCCATCTTTCTCCGCTCCAATAATCTGGTGGCGATGACCGAATGTCCGAGCCAGCGAATCGTTTTTGACTCGCATCTCGAGATTGCGTTCCGCATGCAGGTAAATCTGCTCCTCGTCGGCTTTGTCCTCGAAACGAAGTTCGTTGTGGCCCTCACCCCCGGACGATGAATTGGTCTTGAAATAGGATTTCGTTTTTTCGTCGGGCAGCTGATACGCCGGCATCTGGTCGGCGTTGTAGACGATCCCTGTGACCAGGGGATTGTCGGGATCGCCTTCGAGGTACGAGACGACGACCTCTTGCCCTACGCGTGGCAAGAACATCGAACCCCATCCCCGCCCGGCCGAAGCCTGCATGCAGCGGATCCAGCATGAACTCTTGTCGTCCTTGTTGCCGTGTCGATCCCAATGAAATTGAACCTTAACTCGGCCGTATTTGTCCGGCCAGATTTCTTCGCCCGGTGGCCCGACGACGACGGCGGTTTGAGCGCCTGGACGACGGGTTTGGGTGTGATTCGGTTGGGCCGAATCACCACCGAATCGGGAACGCAAGTGAACGAGTTGTGGTACGTCAATTCGACTCCCGAGCCCGCGGTGCTGGTCGTATACTCGCCAACCGCTGCAAAATGGGTCACGGACGTAATCACGTATCCTTTGCCCGTCTCCGATTCGCTGATGTGCTCCTTCACCGAGAACTTCCCGCCGGGACCAAAGCTGCGGCAATAGCTCGAGCCGATCACGACGTCGTAGGGCACCTCGTCTTCTTCCATGCGAACCTTGACGGAAGCGTCACCATCGGATTTCTCCGAGTATTCGCCGGGGAAGTCGAAGATTTCGTATTGCTTGTTGTTCTCCAGGTCCACCACGGTTTCCGTCTGGGCCAGCAGACTTGTCTTCGGCTTCTCGAAGTTGTAGTCGGTGTGCGCCATTTCCCCGGCCGATACTCGAATTGATGCTCCCAGCCCGATATCAAATCGCCTTTCCCGCCTACGTTGCGGCGAAAGGTCAACTTGCTTTCCTGGCAATCCGAATAGGCGCTCGTCGTGTCGGCGACCACCATCGTGTGTTTTCCATCGGAGTGCTCAAAGAAGTAGAACATCCCGTATTGTTCCATCAGCCGAGACACAAAATTGAATGCCGTCTCGCGATATTGGACACAGTATTCACGCTGCGGGTACGACCGGTTCAGCGAGAGCGAGTAATCCGTGAAGCCCAGATCATCGAACACTTGTTGGATGATGGCAGGAATCTCTTTGTCCTGGAAAATGCGGCAGTCCGAGGTCCGTGTCAGCATCCAGGCAGCGGGCACCAATTCGGCGCGATAGCCGCTGAATCGATCGCCTGTGCCCGTGTAGGCAAAGCGACTCACGATTCCGTTAAAGTGACGCTTGTCGCCGTCGGGGTATTTCAGTGTGACCGTGACTGATTTCCCGACAATCGATTTGGGATCGATCCATTTCTTGTCGGAAAGCAAATCGACGTGGTACGTGAATAACCGGGAAAACTCTTCTCTGCCCTGAAAGGACTTGACCAGCAGGGCGTCGTCGCCGAGGGGCGTCGCGATTTCAATCCGATGAGGTTCCTGCTTGAATTTCGCCATCTTAGAAGCCCCCCACCGGCACTCTCGAACACCCCGATGCCGCGGCGCACCGTGTACGAAACGCGTGAACTAGTTTCACATCCCCGACAAGGCGGTGCGGACGTCTCGGATTGCAGGCCTCCGAAACAACCACAGCAAAGCACCGACAGGCGGGAGGAGCCGCACCCGCGATCCCGGCTTGCCACACAAGCCGGGAGCTCCTGACTGCAGGACGCACTTCCCTGAAACCAGGTAGCTCGGCGACCAAGACCGCCGAACTACCGATTCCCTGCCCTCGCCCGCCTCGCATGATTGCCGGCCTCGATCCCATCTCAAGCCGGAATGCGACCAAGGCACCACTAGGTCTTGTGTTGCTGCGAATCGAATTTGGCGGGAAACTGGCCGGCCGAATTGCCCTTCGTGTCGTACTTGGTGTACTTCCACTCGATGACGGTGTAGTTCATCGTGATCTCTTCGGTCGGTACCGGATCCTGCGCCTCCGGATCCGTGGAAGCTGTAACCGGTCAAAATGACATCGTTGAGCTTGACCTCCAGGTTCGTGACGTTCTTCTTATTGATCGTGCTCGTCAAGTGAATCACGACTTCCGGAATGTAAACTCCATTGGCGACGGATTCGGCCAGTTTCGGGCTCGAGCTGTCCCAGGTCTTGACGATCACGATGTCTCCTAAAGACGTCTCGCCATTACTTCTCTGGACACCGGTGGCCCCTTGCTGAATGGAACGGAAGATC
The DNA here is from genome assembly GCA_963826795.1 of uncultured Planctomycetales bacterium. Classification (GTDB taxonomy): domain Bacteria; phylum Planctomycetota; class Planctomycetia; order Pirellulales; family Pirellulaceae; genus CAWGYT01. Next base: position 21,735 of record CAWGYT010000015.1, read on the forward strand.
GGCAGGCTGACCGATTCGACGTAGACCCAGTCCTTGTGACCTTGCTCCTGACTTTCACCCTTGATGTCGCCCTGTGTTAGATCGATGTATGCCGGCATGGTTCTCTCCTTTTGGAATGTAAATTGCCAACGCTCGCCCAAGTCTCGAAGTTCATTTTGGCGGTTCGGCTCAGCCTTTCACTCGCCTTGCCGCCCGCCTGACAATGACCGTTATCCTGAATCAACGGCGCGGGTTGCGGCGGTTTCCGAAAAAAAACAGAAATCGGATTTCGCCTGGCGTGGCGGCAAACAAAGCGGCCGGCGGCCCAAGGCCCAGCCGCCGCGTTTCTCACACCCCCCAGCGTCCCCCTATTGGATCTCGTACAGGAGGTCTCCCTGATCGTCCAGCGAGATCGACACGGCGCTGACGGTCTGCCCCTCGGCGATGCGGGCCAGAAATTGGGACGACAATTCGGGGAGCATGGTCCGGCTGAGGATATGGTCGATGTTCCGCGCACCCGTGTCGACTTCGGTACAGCGAGCCGCAATATTGGTGACCAGATCCTCGGCATAGCTGAAGGTCGCCCCATAGGTGCTTTGAATCCGCTTGGCGATTCTTCCGAGTTGCAGGCGGACGATCTTCTGCAGCACTTCGTCGGTCAGCGGAAAATAAGGAACCAGCGTCACGCGACCGAGAAAGGCGGGCTTGAATCGTGCGTCTTTCTGCAGTTCGGAATGCAACAACTTGGCGAGTTCCTCGGGTCCAGGTCGCGTTTCGGCGTCGGCACAAAGACTGGCCACGATATCCGTGCACGCATTGCTGGTCATCAGCAGCACCGTGTTCTTGAAGTCGATGTCACGGCCCTCTCCGTCGCGCAGCGTTCCCTTGTCGAAGACCTGGTAGAAAATCTCCTGCACACCGGGATGTGCCTTTTCGATTTCATCCAGCAGGACGACGCTGTACGGCCGCCGCCGCACCGCCTCGGTCAAGATCCCGCCCTCCCCGTAGCCGACATAGCCGGGGGGCGATCCCATCAACAACGAGACTTTGTGCTCTTCCTTGAATTCGGACATGTTAATCACCGTCATGTTCTGTTCGCCGCCGTACAACAGATCGGCGAGTGTCACGGCGGTTTCCGTTTTCCCGGTGCCGCTGGTGCCGACGAGCAGGAACACGCCGATCGGCCGCCGTGGATCCGTCATCCCCGCCCGCGACATGCGAATGCTCTGGGTGATGGCTTCCAGCGCGTGATCTTGTCCCACGATCCGCTGCTGCATGGCATCCTTCAGAGAGAGAATCGTCCGAATCTCGTTGGAAACCATTCGCCCGACCGGAATTCCGCTCCAGCCCGCGACCACTTCCGCCACGGCTTGCCCATCCACGCAAACCTGCATCAGGGGATGCTCGCCCTGCAGCGTTTCCAACTGATCGGTCTTCTGTTTGAGTTGTTCCAGCAGCGGCTTCGGTGTCCCGGACCGCGGCAGCGGACGGAGCGGCAGCGGACGGGGCGGCAGCGGACGGGGGAGGAGCGGCAGCGGGCGGATCGGCAAGGGCCGTCGCGGCGACTTCGCCGGAAGCCACCTCCAACTGTCCGCGGAGTTCCCGGATCTCCTGGATCAAGACCGCTTCCTCCTGCCAGCGCGTTTCCAATTCAGCCAATCGCTTGGCCGTGGCTTCCTTTTCGGCCGCCAGCGTGCCGAGCCGCTCGGCGTGGTCGCTGCCCGTCACCGACTCGCGGCGGAGAATCTCGATTTCCGTATCAAGATGATGAATGTGCCAACGGCAATCATCGATGGCGGGAGGCACGGCCGAGTGACTGATGGCGACGCGGGCACAAGCCGTGTCGAGCAAGCTGACGGATTTATCGGGGAGCTGCCGTCCGGAAAGGTACCGCTGCGAAAGCCGTACGGACTCAATCACGGCCTCATCCAGCACACGCACACCGTGATGTTTTTCGAGCGTCCCGACCAGGCCCCGCATCATCTCGATGGCCGGCAGCTCGTCCGGCTCTTCGACTTTGACCACCTGGAAGCGACGGGCCAGAGCCGCGTCTTTCTCGAAATACTTCTTGTACTCGGCCCAGGTCGTCGCGGCGATCGTCCGCAGTTCGCCTCGAGCCAGTGCGGGCTTGAGCAGGTTCGCGGCGTCCCCTTGCCCGGCGGCCCCTCCGGCCCCGATCATCGTGTGGGCCTCGTCGATAAACAAAATGATCGGACGGGGCGATGCCTTGACCTCGTCGATCACCGACTTCAAACGGTTTTCAAATTCGCCCTTCATCCCCGCCCCGGCCTGCAACAGCCCCAGGTCCAGCGTCCGTAGCTCGACGTTCTTCAGCGCCGGCGGGACGTCTCCGGCAACAATCCGCAGGGCGAAACCTTCCACAACCGCGGTCTTCCCGACGCCGGCCTCGCCGGTCAAGATCGGATTGTTCTGGCGTCGGCGGGTCAAGATATCGATCACCTGGCGGATTTCGCTCTCGCGGCAAAGCACGGGATCGATATGGCCCTGCCGAGCTCGACCGGTGAGGTCGATCGTGAACTGCGCGAGTGCCCCGTCGCCCGCCGCGGGCACAGGAGCCCCAACCTCGCCCGCCGAAGTCATGGTCGGATCATGCGATTCGGACGAGTCGGCCGTGATCGAGCCAAACTCGCCAACCAATTCATGCAGCGAAATCTTGTTGAATTCCGGCGAGGTTTCGCGCCAGTCGGGCGAGCGAATCGTTGCCCAACAAGGCAACCAAAAGATGTCCCGAACGGATGCGAGGGGCCCGAAAATTGACCGAGGCGACAAGCCAGGCGTCGCGGGCCAAATCGATCGTATCCGGCGAGAATCCCGGCGGCCGAGCGTTGCCGGTCTTCAAGCGGTCCAGGGCTCGCGTCAAGTCCGCTGTCAGGCGAGAAAGGTCGACTTCGAAACGACGAAAAATGGAAATCAGATCGGTGTCCGACGAATCGAGCAACCGCATCAGCCAATGCTCAATCTCGACATGATGGTTGGTCCGCGACAAACAGTACGAAGCGGCATCCAGTAACGCCTTGCGGCAGGTGTCGTTGAGTTTGTCGATCAAGGACTTGAGATCAACGCGAGCCATAAGACACGTCCTTATCAAAATGCCAATCGAATTCGACATCCGCCGACTAGGCCCGGACACGGGACCCGAGAGGTCTCGCGCTCGCGCCGGCATCCGGCTCGTCATCCTTGCGCAAATCGTACACGATTTCCCAGATGCCCAACAGACACGTCGGCTCAGACCGCCTCCAAACAGAAGACCGCATCATCGACGTCATCTTGGAAGGTTGAGTTGCGAATCCAGGTATTCCATCCCAATTGCGAATTCTCGCCGAGCGTGCACCAGGGAACTTCGTCGCGACGCAGAATCAACTGGACATCGAAGGCAAACTCAATTCCAACGTAGGTACGCACGAGTTGGCACAGGGCAAGCAGCACGGAGCTGCCGGGCACGAACTCCAGAAAACGCCGATAATCGACCGGCCCCACGCGCACCCGGAACTTGCTTTGCCGATCCCAGACCTGCTCGCCAATGACGGCTCCCTGGCCCAGTTGAGCCCGCGGCCCCGGACGCGCTTGCCTGGCCGACAACTGTGTTTGAACTTCAGGCTCCAACTGCAGCCACTGACCCTGAAACTGCACGATCGAGACCGTCGCCCCGAGGTAATCCGCCAACAAACAACGCAGAGAAACCGCGTTCGGCGGGCGCTGGGTGAGATGCCCGGAATAGTGGAGCAAAGTCCGTTGGGGAATCGCCAAACGATTCGGCAAATGCTCGGTTCCCAGCCCAATCAAACAGGCCAGAGCATGCGAAAACAGGTCATCCGGGCAGTCCGTCGATTGACATGATTCGACCAGCACGGCGGGGCGGTACTTCTCCCACGCCCGGTAAAACAGGGAAATGATCCGATGGTTAAACAGATCCAGAAAATCCCGGAGTGCCAGGTTACCGTCACGCACCTGAGCGATGACTAGATTCGTATAGTGTTGCGGCAGGACTCCGTTGATGCCCGTCAGCCCGAGAAAGTTGACCTGGATCTGGGCCCGTGCGCCCGCAACGTCGTCGTCCGTCTTCGCACCGATCGGGCGGTCCCAGCGGACGGACTCGACGTCTGATCCAGCGAACGTGACCGACTGCGTCGCGCGAAAACGGGCGACTTCACGAGCGGGATCTGAATCATAGCCAACAGGGGCCGGGCGGTCCGACGCAATGAACTCGCCGCCCGCCTCGATTCCTCGCTGGACAATTCGCACCGCCTGAAAAAAATCGAACACGTGCGGTTGTTGCGCGAGGGTGTTTCTCACATCAGGAAGCGATCGCCCTGGTTCGGCGGCCATTGTCGCAGTACCTTTCCTTCGGGGACCAGCAGGGCGCGAAACCGCGTAAAGGAGTTAATCGAGGCATACATCGCCAGGACCTGCTCCAACACGCTCGCGAACAGGAACAATCCTTGGCTGGGATCGCGAAAACGTTCTTCATCGAAACCGATCGTGACCTCGGTACCGCGCAAACCCCGTGGGAGACCCCGGCAGGCGATCGACGACGGGACGGCTGTGGACCGAGGAAATCCCTCGAATTTTCTGTCGGTCGGACTTTGATCCTTGAAAATCGTACAGCTCCAAAATGCCGCGTAGCGCCGCCGCCCCGCCTCCATCGGCCTGCCCCGTTTCGTCAATTACGTCGCCCAGGGAAAGCTGATTCAAGGTGAGGTGCGAGATCAGTGACCACAATCCTCGTCGACGGGGCTCGGGCCGGATCGTCCGCGTCGGTCCCTTCCAGATGTCGATCGAGCGAAAGGGTCCGCCGCTGGAAAGATGTGCTCGAGGTCCCTTCAGGTCGTTCGGAAGATCTCGGTTGAAGCAACTCAGTTCCACGATCAGCGTTTCATCGGCATTCTGAGCTGTCACTTGTTCGAGCTGTCGATTGACGAGTGAGAGAAATACGTCCGTGCCCTTGATCGCATGCCCCGCGACGTCCCGCGCTTGGCGCCGATGACTGGCCCAAAATGTTTCGTTATTTCCGACCGATTGGTCGCTTGATCCGCGACCGTAGAGGGGCGCGTAGACAATTGGATTCTCGCGGCCCGTGGTCGTCCGAACCTGATCGATCGAATAAACCTCATGAGACAGAGGCGCTCGCACGTCCGGAATCACCGGATGCTCGGAAACATTCGTGCGCAAGCGAATCGGCTCGGCACGACGTCCATACAAGTTCACGATCGGGGTACAGCCCAGCCGAAACGTTTCCGGCTTGACATATTTCTCCAACTCCGACATTTCCCGATCCAGATAGATGAACACGTCGATTCGATTCGTGTCCGAAGCGCGCGGATAGGTGTGCAGTCCCTGCAGGTCGAAAAAGAGAAACTTCCAAGGAAACGCGAAGTACTCGGTCAGCAAGCCATAACCGGGAAACGAGCGGGGTGGTGTGGGGTAGAGTGACTGGTGCGCCTCGAATCCGACGGGCTGCAGCGCCTCGGGGGGAAGCGTGACGGCCGCCGCGTCAGACGGAGAACTGGCGACCACGACCTGCACGACGTGGTTCATCAGCAATTCGTACAGCGGCATCGCGTGATGATCGTCCGCTTGCAGGAAAAATCTCAAGGAACGAAAATCGGCTGGATCAAACATGCCGAACTTCATGGCGGGTGAGCGGCATGCCAGCCGCAGATGGATCAGCGCGACGGCGTCCAGGGAGTCACCCGTCTCGGGAGCGGCAAACGGCCGGCGTTTCAGCTCGCCGACCTGCACCCCGATCGGCCAAAGGACGGTCTCGTAGCACGTCCGGTAAGTACAGTTCACGCCCGACGTCGTCGAGATCTCGAGCGATTCACCCCGCTTCACGCGGTAGCCGGTCGAAAGCTCACCCTGGCTTTCATCCAACACGAATTGCACGATCGAGGCGGACGGCAGTGGAGCCAGATAGTGTGGAAAGAGAACATTCAGCAAACCATCCGTCAGCTCGGGAAACTCGTCGTCCAGCTTGCGGCGCACACGGGCCGTCAGGTAGGCGAACGCTTCGATCAGACGTTCGACATGAGGATCGTCGATCGACCCGGGTCGGATACCCAACCGATTGGCTTCCTGCGAGTGCTGCTGGGCAAAGCCTTCGGCCAAGCGCCGAATGTAAGTCAGCTCGCGCTGATAATAGGGCAACAAATCATCTGCCAACGTTCAGTCTCCCCGCACGCTGAAGGTTCCCGAAGCCGGCTCCATGACCGAAACAAACTCCACTTCTTCGGCGTCCAGTTCGGTGACCAGGACGGCATAGATGCGGAACCGCAATTCGCGCCGAATCGGCTCCTTCTCGGGATTGGTCAACTCCAACCGCACGCGGCGCAAACGAGGCTCGAAACGCTCAACGGACTGCCTCAGCGTCTCCAAGAAGTCTTCGCGGTTACGCAGCGACGTGGCGCTGGCCCCGGTGAAGTCGGGAATCCCGAACCGAACCAGGGACCGCGACAACTCATCCAGGCCAGGGGGAATTTCCGTGATTTGCCAGCGCGTATTGAACAGGTTCTGCAGATCCCGCTGGATGGCGTCCTTTTTCTGGCGGACCAGAATCGCCTTATTGCGACGGAGTTCATCCTGAGTCGGGCGTGCTTGGCCCATCAACCGATCCAGGATGGAGGGCATCAGCGGGTGTTCGAATTCCGAGTTCTCCATGCCGCTTCCTCTTGACATCCTTCCTGACGCAGCCGCGGATTGAGCTCCCAACCGGATCAACTCGGGCGCTTGAAGCTCATCTCGGAGATCTGAGCCATCGGCCGCGCTTCGCCGCTCAGCCAAAGCACGCGGTGTCCGAGCCCTCGCACTGGCTCGCCCTCGTTCGACTTCCACTCCGTGGCCTTTCCCAGCCGGATTTCTTCGTCGGCGGAGCTGGCGGAATCGATGTAGAGTTGGGGCACGTAGACCACACCCTGCAATTCGTCCGAAACATCCATTCGAGCGGCCCGCCAGAGGACGTCAATCGGAGATTCCATATGGAGCAGGGCCAAGCGCCGAATTCGCTCGAATGGGACCCAATAATACGTTCCGTGACTGGTCAGGACTTCGAGGAACGGCGCGGTCAGGTCATCGAAGTCGCGCATGTCCTCAAAATTGTGGCCGTCGCACTTCCCCGCGACCGCCGGCCGCATTTCCTCGGCACGCTCCAAGATCTGCTTGGCCGATTCGGGCCTGCCTTCCCGCAATTCGACGGACGCCTCGAGATGCAACTTGAGGTAATCCGGGGGATTTTCTAAGAACTGCGGCAGCCAGCCGCCATCAAAAAATTTCTGCCGTGCCTGGGCCGCGGAAACCAAGTTCTGCAGCAACAAAATCGCCTGTTCACGATCGGGAAACTGGATCTGCAAGGTCTTCAGATGCGACTCCGCCCGCTCAAACTCGCCCGCGAAGCAGAGCAACTGTGCCAGCAGATCCCGCTGTTCGGGTTTGTTGGGCGCCTGCTTCACGCCCGCGACCGCGGCTTGGATGGCTTCGTCCAATTTGCCAGCGCGAAAAAGCTCTAATGCATCCACCGACTGAGTCTCCCGATAATTGCCGCAAACGAGTTTCTGACGCCGGCTGCCGCGCCGCGCACGGCAGCTGCCGGCGCGGGCGATTCGAATCCCTGCGCGCCGACACCCCCGGTTGAGTTTCAACGTGAGCGGTATTCTAAGGCACGCGAGGGCTCGGAGTCAAAAGCCGATCGATTGCACTTACGCGGCCAACTCAGCGATTCATTTACGGACCTGCGAGACCAGCTTGACGGTGGCCGACATATCGTCCAACTGGTAGTGCGGCGAGAGTTGCAACGTCATCCGATAGTGGCCCGGTTGCCCGGGCATCGGACGGACTTCGACGGCAGCAGATCGGAGCGGAAATCTCGCTCGGACTTCTGCCGAGGCGCCGGGATCGGCCGCGACAAACTGGTGCAGCCACTCGTGCAATTCGGCCTGCATCTCGCTCGGCGACGCGGGACTGCCCACCTTTTCTCGCGTCCGCGTCTTCAAGTAGTGGGCGAATCGCGAGGCACACAACACGTACTGCAGCATGGACGAAAGCCGGGCGTTGGTCGTCGATTCGGCATCGTTCACGAACTCCTGGGGCTTGTTCAGCGACTGCGTGGCGTAAAAGGCCGTGAGCGACGTCCCGGGGCAATCGCACAGGGGGATGAATCCGAGTTCGCTCAGCTCTCGTTCGCGCAACTCGCCGACGTTCGTCTCGATCGATAACTTCGGGGCGATTCCTGGTGCATCCGTGCCAAAGGAAGGAGCGGGCAGTTCCGAGACAATTCCGCCACTCCCGATCCCGTGCATCGTGCCACGAATATCGGCCAGCCAACCCGTATTCACGAACGATCGAATCAGCACCCCGCCGAAGGCGAAGGCGGCGTTGCCCCAGAGATAATTCGAGTTATCCGGCGCGGAAATGTCTTCACTAAAGACGAAGCCGTCGCCCCGGGTGGGGCTGAGTTGATACGGCAACCGCATCAAGACCCGCGGCATCGCTAATCCCAGAAAGCGAGAATCCTGACTGGTGCGGAGCGAGTTCCAGCCGATCAGGCGGGGCCCCTCAAAAAGTTGCGAAAGTTCGCCCGTGATTCGTTCCAGCTGATCGAAGCGAGCCACATTGAACATTTCGGGGTGCACACCGGCGATGAAGGGCGCGAAAGCCCCCGCCGCGACACCGGAGATCCGCGTTAGCAAATCCACGTCCGCAGGCGTATGGCGAAACGCGTAATTCCCGATCAAGACGCCGAAAGGTTCTCCCCCCGGCATGCCGTATTCCTCTTCGTAGACCTTCCGGAAAATCTCACTTTGGTCAAACTCCAGCGCGTCCTGTAAGTCCTCCGACAACTCGTCGCGGGAAACGTTCAGCGCGCCGACTTTGACGTTTTCCCCGCCGGCGGCGCTGTTGACCAGCAGTTCCAGTCCCCTCCAAGCGGCTTCGAGTTCCTGAAAGCGTGGGAGGTGGAGAATCGCATTCAGCTGGCTGGAAATCAGTTCATCGATTCGCGCAATATCGCAACTGATGGCGTCCAGAATCGCGTCACACCGCTTGGGCAGATATCCCAGGCGTTGGCGGGCGTAGTCAACCGCCAACTCAACGGTGGCCTCCCGATCGATCCAGGCCCGCCCGGCTTGCTTCGCCGGCTGCCGCGTATCGGTCGCATCAATCGCCAAATCCAGCAGCGAAACGGGGGGCCGAGCATCCGGCGGCGGCGTCCGCGAGAACTCCGCGCGGTTGGAGGCCGACGCGGATGACGAGGGTTGCGGTGGCATGATGATGCTTGCGTGCGGGTCTCCGAACCGCGCCCCCCTCACTGAATTCACGTGAGGGGGGACGACGGCACGATCTTGAAGACGACGGCTAGTCCTTATCGCGTCGAATCTTCGTCACCATCCCAATGGACGCGGTTAACTTCTCAAACTGCAACCAAGGTCGCAATTGGCACACGGCCTGGTAGTGGCCGGGATCACCGGGCACGCTGCTGACTTCGATATGGGCATCGGCCAAAGGATATTGCGCTTGAGCGCTGGCGAGGCGGTTTCATCGGCCAGGACGTAATTCATGATCCAGTCGTTGAGCCATTTCTCGCAGTTCTTCCGCTCCATGAACTCGCCGATCTTGTCTCGCGCGATCACTTTCAAGTAATGCGAGATCCGAGAGGCCGCCATGATATACGGCAAACGGGCAGAAATTGCCGCATTCTCCGTCTTATCTTTGCCGCCCGGGCCCTCATACTTCTTGGGCCGCTGGGTGGTTTGGGCACCGAAGAACACGGCATAGTCGGTGTTCTTGTAGTGGCAAAGCGGGAGGAATCCCAGATCCGACAACTCGGCTTCGCGCCGATCCGTGATCGCCACCTCGGTCGGACATTGCATCTCCTCGTCGCCCTCGTCCGTCTTGAACACATAGGAGGGCAAATCATAGATCTTTCCGCCGCTCTCCGCACCGCGAATCCGCGTGCACCAGCCGGTCCATTTGAAGCAATCCGTCAGCAAGGTTCCGAAGACGTAGGAGGCGTTCATCCAGCAGAACTGATCGTTGGGAACCTGGATCAATTCGCCATTCTTGCCGCGGGCCACCTCTTCAAATTCGAACTCCTTCACCTTCTTGGTCAGCTCTCCGTAGGGTTGTCGAGCCAGCACTCGCGGCAAGGTCAAGGTCACATAGCGAGCATCCTCCATGTCCCGAAACGAGTTCCAGGCGGCGTAGCGAGGAGCCTCGAAGATGTCCTTCAAATCGCGAATTTTGGGCAGGCTTTCCCAGCCGTCCTTGAAGTTAAACAACTCGGGAGACGCCGCCGAAATGAACGGGCAAAACGCCCCGGCTGCAACACCCGAGACCTTCTTCAACAGCTCAACGTCCGACGGATGGTTCGTAAACTCGTAATCCCCGATCATGGCTCCATACGGCTTGCCACCCGGCATGTCGTATTCCGCCGTGTAGATTTCCTTGAACAGATGACTCTGATCAAACTCCAAGGCTTCGCTCAAATCCTCATGCAACTCAGCTTTCGAGCAGTTCATGACGCGGAGCTTGATGTCCTGCCCCGTGCTGGTGTTCATGACCAGGGTCGAGAGGCCTCGCCACGAGCCTTCGAGTTGGCGGAATTTTTCGTGGTGCATGATCGCCGACAACTGCTCGGAGATCAGCTGATCGATCGCGGTCACGCCTTTGTTGATCGTTGCCGATACACTGCGGTCCCATTTAACCACGCCTTGCATGGCAGAGTTAACCAGGGTGCCGATCAGATCACGAGCTTCGTCCCGATCGGGTGAAGTGGCGTCGATGCACTGCGCCAAGAGATCGGCACCCACGGCTTCGGCGGACGTCGTCTTGGCTTCCGGTTGTCGCTGTTGTTCGCCGGCGCTCATTTTGGATCTTCCTTTCGTTCTTATTCAGTTGGATTCTCGGATTCGTCTGCCTTACCCGCTGCTTCAGATCCGCCGCCAAGCTGCCCCGCTGCCTGCTGGAGTTTGGCCGAATCCGACAATAATTCCTTGAGTCGATCTTCGAGGTCGTCCGATAGCTGCGCCTTCGTCTTCAGGTCGATCAGCTTTTGCCGTGCTTCGAGCAACTGCTTGAGCGGCTTGACCTGATCAGCGATACGAGCCGGTTCGAAGTCCTTCATGGATGAGAACTTGAGGTTGACATTGATCTCGGTGCCATCGTCTTCCAAGGTATTGGGAACCTGGATGTTGAGCTCAGGAGCCATCCGGGCCATGATGTTGTCGAAATTGTCTCGATTGATCTCGATGAACCTTCGATCCTTCAGCTTCGGCGGCTTCTTGAGCGGATTGCCCGTAAAATCACCCAAGACGCCCACGACGAACGGCAGCTCTTTCTTGACGGTCCCTTCGGGACCCATCACCTCGTAAGCAATGCGCACTCGGGGTGGCCGAACTTTGCCCAGCTCTTGCTGGATGGATGTCTTGACCATCTTGACCTCGCTTCTCACTGAGAGATTGGATCGTGTCGAAGTGCGTCGCGGGGACGCAGCGACGACGGTTCAATGCCGCAATAATGGATAACGTATCAGGTCCGCGCGCCGTCCGAAACGACCGCGGTCGCCGACTCGTCCTGGGACGCGGAGCCCGGCTGCCGGCCGCCGCGAAGTTCCTGGCGCGATGGGTCGGCACTCGTCACTCGCCGCTGCTCTCTTTAGGCAAGTCAATCCCTAGTCGCAGAAACGCCTCCTGCCGCTGCGACTCGTCGGGAATCGCCTCCGCGAGAATTTCAGGCAAGGTCATCACGCCGCAGCGAATCGCCTTGCGGATCTGAAAGGCGGCGGGGTTGGCCGGTTCGGTCTCAATCAGAAATCGTTCGGCACGCTCCAGCAGTTCAAACGCCAGTTCCCGCGTCATTTGTTGCGAGCGGGGAATCGCGCCAGGGTGGCTCGCCTCGACCGACCCGCCGCCGCTCGTCGATCCCTCGGGCGCCGAATCCGCGGCCTCGCTTTTCAGTTGTCGCACGTAAACCGTTCGGACGATCTTGAGGATCTCCTGCAACGTGTCAGAGGTACGTCGACCGGAGGGCCCCGCCGATTGGCCCGTCTCGTCCTCGCCTGATTTTTCCCGCAACACCGCGATCAGCGAATCCAATTCGGACAGTGTCGCTTTCAAGTCCGCCGCCAAATTCTGACAGAATGCGCTCGGTGTGCCGGCAGCCTCCTGCTCAAAAACACTCAGCTTGACATCCCGCATGCCTTCAATCAGCTCGGCCTTCCGATCGTCCGGATCGAGAATGGTCTGCAAGCGCTGAGCCGTCTCATATTCCAGCGTGGTGTACTGCTCGCCCGAAGTGATCGGGATGGTTTTGAGCGCCAGCGGCAGGTTGTTCCCATCCAACAGCTCGCGCAACGCGCGGACCCGCCCGCCGTAGTTCTGGTTGGCCTCGCCCTCGTGATCGGGGCGCGGATAGGCGGCCTGCCAAATCGCATCGTCCTCGGCGAACTGACGGGCGAGTCGAAAGCCATCTCGCAGGCCCGCGAAGCCGTGTTCGCGGAGCAGCGCCTCGCAAAGAAACGAGACCAGTTCAAAATCCTTCGACCGCTCGACGAGGATCGCCTCGCACTGCCGCTGGACTTCGTCCCACTGGCAATTCATCAGGCTGTACGCCGGATTGGCGGGCTCCTCCCAGTACTTACGCTCGATCCGACGCGATTCTTCGCGAGGGGTCTTGATCAACCAATAAAGCAACCCTCCTTCATGCTCGCGGACATCGACACCGGCGGGATTCTCACCTGGAATCGGCTGCATCAAGGCGGCAAAGTTAATGGTTTCGGAAGACATCAGAAACGGCTCGATCTGCTGGACCAACGGGAAAAAAATACTCTGGGCGGCGTACTGACGACCGGCTTTTCCTCGAATTCCCTGCGTCCGGGGACGCGATACGCTGCCACTCAGCTACCCCCGATGCGTCGTAAGGAGCGGGCCATGTGGTCGAGCGCCCGGCTGTGCAGGCGACTGGCCCAGGACTTGCTCATTCCCAACTGCGTGCCGGCCTGCTGGATCGTCAAACCCTCGAAGTATACACCGTTTATCAATGTTCGCAGCGGTTCCTCAAGTTCCTCAATCAGCTGGCGCAACTGCCCCGCAAGCTCCTGCTGATCGAAGGCAACCGCGGGATTGGGCGTCTTCTCGTCCACCGCCTCGAAGCCGCCACCCTCTTCTCCGACCATCGCCCCAAGATAGACAATCGCGAGGCGGGCCGTGGCCTGACCGAACCAGTCCCCGGTCGCGCCGTCGGGTCGCCTGGCCGCCGCTCGTGGATCGGTCGCAGTTCCTGGAGCCGGTGATTCCTGCATGGCCTCGTTCGATAACTGGGCATACCGCAGCCGATGCCGTGCCGAAGGGGTCCAGCTGAGTTGCGAGATCCCGTCGTAAATCGCGCCCCGAATCCTGTAATACGCATAAGTGGCAAACCGCGCCCCATGCTCGGGGTCAAAGTCGCGAGCGGCCTGAGCCAGACCGATCTGACCGTCCGCGATCAATTCGTCCAACTCCACGTGGGCGGGCAGCTTGCGGCGAATCTGGATCGCAACCGACCGCACCAGTCCTTGGCATTCAGCCATTAGTTCCGCAGGGTCGCGGGCAACGGAATTCATCGTGTCACGCTCCGGCTAAACCTGGCTCAGCTCCATCACCCGCTGCCACAGCTGGGCGACTTGTTCTCGGTAAGTTGGCTCGTCCAGTAGCGACTCGGCCACGTGCTGGGCCATCTGGCGGGTCAACAACGGCGGCAAGGGCCAGTCTCGAAAATGACATCGCAACATCGATTCGACCAGCTCAATCGCCACGGGATCGAGCGCAAAGGGTGCCGCGGGATAGCGGCGCGCAATCACTTTGAGGGCTTCGAATTCGAGCGAAACCTGGTCGGACTCGGCCAGCCGCGTCTCGGCAATCACGCGGTCCAACAGATCTCGCTCGGCCGAAACACCCTCCCGGGGGCCATTTGCAGGCGCCGTGCGGTGCGGGGTTTCCTCCGAGCGAACGGGGCGATCATGATTCGGGGCGGAATTCGACATCGCTTGATGAAGCCGGGCGAGGGGACGAATCGATCAGCAGCGCGGACACGAAAGGACAACGACGAGAAGGTCAGGGGCGGGCGGGCAAACGCCAGGAATTCGGTCCTTTCAGTTTCGAGGACTCCGGACGTGCGGCTCGCGCCGCGAAGCCATGCAACGCCCCAACGCTCCGCTCAATCTAGCTCGTGCCCGGAAGGCAATCAACTTAAATGACGTGACAAGACCGTCGCACCATGCCCGCCATGGCCCGGACGCGATCGTCTCGCCCTCCCGTCCAGCTTCACCAAATACCGTTTTCGCGCCGGCTGACTCAGCGACCGCGGGGCAGGAAAAACAGCGCGATGATGGCGGCGGCCAGCAGGACATTGAACAGCATGCCGAGTTGGGCGAGCCACAGGAAGCGTCGATTGCTGCCCCACGCCTGATCGCTCCACTCCACCTCTTCGTCCAGATCCAACATTTTTCCGATCACGCCTCGAACGAAACACCGTTGATCGGCGGTTGCCCCCGTGGCCGCAAAATACAGGCCGCTCAACAACAAGCGGTTTTCGCCAGGCTGGCGGCCGAAACCGTTGATCAGGACGTTCCGCAGACGCTCGGCCAAGCGGCTGCGGATCTTGCAGAGCAGTCCGTACAATTGGAAATTACCAGGCTTGGCCAAGCCATCCGGCTCGCGAAACAACTGATAAACCCAGTCTTCGTAGGCGCCTCGGGCGTGCGCGGCCAAGGTCTCCATATTCTTGCGCAACGTCGCGTTGCTCACGTCAAAACTTTGGCCGAATCGGCGTTGGCAGTGTCGACTGCCGACCCGCCGAACAAGTTCCGAAAAACCGGTTTCCGATTCCATACCGGTCACAAACGCGGTGATCGGGCAATTCAATTGCGTAATCGCCGTAAACGACTCCAAGTCGCGATTCAGGGCCGCGGGCAACTCCTTGGTCGCGAGCAGCGTGTCCTTGTGAATCGTCTCCCAGGGGATCAACACGAGGATCCCATTGGCGGCACAATAGGGCTGGCGCGCGGCGCAGCAGGTTGGCCACGTGCATCAGGCGTCGAGTCTCGAGTTCGGTATCGGCGTTGGACAGTCGCGATCCCGCGAAGACGTCTTTCGCGAGGACGCTGGTGCCGGGCCGGAGCGTATCCTTGAGACCGGCGACCAACGTTCCGAACACTCCGGATTGTTCGGCGAACTCCGATTCCAGCGGCGACGGGTCGTGCACCGCATCCGTGGCCTCCGAGAGCCCTACCTTCAGAGTTCCTCCCAGATCCACTTCATCGGTCGGCCCTGCGTCCAGCGCCGGGGTGGAGGTCCGCAACGAGGCATTGGTCAGACTCAGACATCCCGTTTCGATACAGGCCAGCATGACGGCTTGCTCGCTCGCGTACCAGCGCAGCGGAGCTCGGCCTTCCGGAACTCGATCGACCAGCAGCTGCAGGCCGCAGGCGTCCACGATGTTGTCAATTTGTGCCGGGCTGCGGGGCCCCAAAACGAGGAACACGGGCAACTTCGTCAGGTCGAGCCCGCTTTTGACGAGGGCCGTAAGTCCCGCGTCCCAGGCCCGGTCAATCTCGGGGTATTCCGAGTCGACGCCCTCCAGAAACACCTTGACGGTCTGGTAGGCCACGATGGGCGTCAACACGACCATGACGGTCAACACAATCAACCAACGCGGCTGTTTGAATTCATCGAGTGCCGCGCTGCGGTCCAGGCTGGCCAGGGCGAACGGCGTCGCCACGACCAAGACCACCAGAAAGACAAACAGAATCAGGCCGACTCGCGCCGGCAGGGATAGGCCCAACAGGCGCCCGGCGGCCCCGATAAACCGCGTCGGGATGCTGAGATAGCGTGTGATCGGCGAAAAGAAAGTCCGAATCGGGCCCGTCAACCGATTCACAAAGCCCCGCAGCGAAAAAAACACGACCGACTCTCCCTTCCGTAAACAAGCGGAACTCGCCGTCTGGTGCGCCGTCGGGGTGGACCCGTGCGTCAGGCCAAATACAGCACGAAGTAGCAGACGATCAATGCCAGTGTCAGCATCAGTCCGAGCAGCCCGGCGGCCACGAATTGAAACTTGCCGTCCAGCGGCGGCGCTCCCCGAATCGGCTCGATCAACTCCTGGAATCGTCCGCGGCCTTGACGGAGCGTAATGCCGGTCGCCACTTTCCCGGCCCAGTCCTCGATCTCCATCGGCAGCTTCAGCTGATTCGCGAGAAAGGCCTTCTCCTCGAGATGGTACAGCCCGCGAAAGCCGAGTGCGACACAAACGTAAAACGTTTCCAGCGCATTGCGCTGCGGCAATTGAGCCGCCTCTTTCGCCCGCAGGAAAAACTGGACGGCCGCGTCGTTTGTCTTGAAGTAGTAAAACTCCAGCGAATTGTTCGTCCACCAATTGCTTCCGTCCCAAGGCACCGCCTTGAGGGTTTCGTCAATCAAAGCGACGACGGCGTACTTGGCCAGCAACCAATCCGCTCGATCCCCAAACGCCGCATCCGCTTGCTGAAACTGACGGTCCAGTCGGCCGCGGACATTCTCGGGCGCGTCGGCTCGTCCAACGTGAATCTGCTCCAAGATCTCGATGAACTCGGCAAAGATCGGATCGACGACGTTGGCAAACGCGGGACTCATGACTTCTGCTTCGAGGGCACAGCGAACAGCGCGAATTCCAACACGGCTTGCTTGGTCGGCAAATTCACCTGCAGAAACTTCTGGCCCACCAGCGTCTCTTTGTTGCCGAGATAGTGATCGGCGAAACGCAGCGCCAGCGTTTGCTCGGCTAACACGTCTTTCCAGGCGGCATTTTGCGGGTTGCGGCGAATCTCGTAAAAGATCCAGCCCTGGTGAATCGGCAAGACAGTGGGTGGATTGTCCACAAAGTCATGCTCGACGTCCGGAATGGAGTACTGGAAGATCGTGTCCACCTTGCTCTCACTGCCCATCTTCCAGTCCAACACGCCGGGCTCAAGCAGCTTTCGACACTCGTCCTTGTTGACGTTGCGACCGTTGACTCCCACGAACCATTGCCAGCCCGAATGCAGCCAATCGGCCTTGATCGCAACTCGCATTCCGAGCGGCCGGCCCTCAAAAGGACGTTGTTCGTAGGGGATCTCGCCGCCGCCACCGACCAACTCGCGAATCTTGATCTGGACCCATCGAAAAATCGTCGCCAGGTCATCGTGGTCATAGTTGGGGAATTCGGGAGGTCGTCGCGACGAATGGAAAATAGAGAGCATGCCAACCACGCGGCACAGCTCCGTGAACGCGTGGAAAGGATGGACACCGCGGGCAAACGTCAAACAGTGCAACACGGCATACGCCTGGTTCAGCACGTTCAACTTCAAGAGTGTCTCCACCGCCTGCTCGTCCTGGCTGCTGAACGAGAGCTTGCTTTCGCGGACCCGCTGACTGAACAACTCGATATTCCGCCCGACGAAGTCGTAGATTTCTCGCAGGATCCCGATTTGCAGCGTCTCCCACGCCTCGACGCACAGCAGGGGGGGAAAATACTCCGGATCCAGCACGGGCGTCGGACGCTCGGCGCTCGATCGTTGGACCCGAGCGATCGGCAATGATTCGTAGCCCGGCATCTCGCTCGTCGCGAGCACCACCCGCAGCTCCTGAAACTGAATCTCCTGCTCGTTGCCGCCGCGGCTTTCATCCGGGATCTTCAGCAAGACCTCCTCGAAACGCTCTCCCACGTTGGGACGGCCCAGACGCAGCTTGGGAATGGCCAAGTAGATCGTCACCTCGGACTCGGTCGCGAAGATCTCTTTCAGGTCCAGCCGATCCGGTTCCTGACCCGTCGCCAGATCCAAAATCAAGCCGTCGCGCAGCCGCGCTTGAAGGCGCGAGACCTGGACCTGCCCATTGGCCAGCGCCTCGTCGCTGATCTCGATCAGACGCAAGCCATAGTTGTAAGGATTGTCATAGCGCAGCGACGTCGCCACCAGCTCGGACCAGTATCGATCGCCCGCCTGGAGATGCTGGGGGCGGAGGAACATTCCCTCGGTCCAATGAACGGGGCGATGCTGCATGAATCCTAGAATCCTTACCCGCCGCTCACCCGTAAGACACGGCGATTCGACCGGTTCACTTGGCCTGGTTCACTTGGCCTGGTTCCGTGGGCCTCGGCGCATGGGTCACCGGATCAAGACCACCCATCGACGAATCGTGCGCTTCGTCGACGGGCTTCGGTTGCGTGCGTTGGTTCACGTGGTCTAGAATCGGACAGATGATCGTGCGCGTTGCGCGGACAATCTTCCCCCCCTTCCGCCGCCACATCGTAACGAATGAGCGGGGCCGACTGCAATGGCCAGAAGCGATGATTCTTCCTCGCGAAATCGCAGCTCCTGGCGAGGTTCGGCCGCGCCCCGCGTGACATCGACCGGGACGGCCCGCCGACGTTGGGGATGGCTGTTGCTTTCCCTGACCCTGCTCGCCAGCATTCTCTATGTGCTGATTTCGTTTTTCTTCGCGCGAGCTCGCACCCACGTGGTCACCGTCGTCACGCGGGAAGTCCGCGGGCTCGAGTCGGTTCCTCCGATCCTTTTCGCGCGGGAAGATCTGCAGCCGCTCGAGCGTTACCCACGCCTGGCCCCGCTGGCAGCCGTCGACCAGCTCAGCTCAAGCCAGCTCGACGAACTGGGAAATCGGCTCGCACGGCTGAAGATCGCGAGGAAAGACTGCCTGGTGCTGTACGTCAGCGCACAGGGCATCGTCCGCGACGGCGAGCCTTTTTTGATCGACCAGGACTTCGACGTGCGAGACAATCCGTCCGCCGCATTCTCACTCGAACAGCTCCTGACGACGCTGGATGATTGTCCGGCGGCAACGAAGTTGCTGGTCTTGGACGCAGGCAATATTGTATCGGACCCGACCGTCGGCCTTCCGTTCAACTACTTTCCCGTCGCCGCGGCGGACAAGGTGCAGTCCCATGCCGATGATCGGCTGTGGGTCATCCTTTCCCATGGGCCCGGACAGATCGCCTGCGTGTCGCTCCGCGATCGTCACTCGATCTTCGGCCAGAGTTTCGTCGACGGCATCACGGGCGCCGCGGATGGAGCGATCCCGACGTCTCCGGTCCGCACGCAAGGCGGACCTGAACAGGACCGCAAAGTGACGCTCGGCGAACTCTATGCCTATGTTCTCACCACCTGCCAACGCCGCACGCAAGGACTGCAGATACCCCTTCTGATCCAGGGCGGCCAAAAGGCGTCCGAGCTGGACTGGGGCCAGTTAGCGATTGAGGTCGCTCGCGTGCGCGCCCCGGCGCCCGCGGCGAGCGGCGGGGCGAACGCGGCAAATCCGCCTGACCCTCGCCGCGAAGCACCCCCGCCCGTCTCCACCGAATCCCCCAACGAAACACGCCCCCGGGAAACAACGCCAAACGCCACGCCGCTTGGGAACGAGACCACAAAAACGCCGGCGGAAAATGCGGGTGCAAGCGTCCAGGCGACGGACCACGACGCGACCGACCACACCGCGACGACCTCAACGTCGTCCGAAAAGGCAAGTTTGCGATGACAAATCGACGGTTCCATCAGTCACGAGCAGTCATGGGAAATGAGACGCGGGCGGATCGAACCGTCGGCCAGCGGGGTCGCGCTGGCAATCCTGCTGCTGATCGTGTCGATGGCCGGATGTCGGCGAACGGCCACGGAAGCATCGCCGGAGCCTCAGGCAGAGGTCGCACCCGGGGCGCTCCCTCCGGACGGCAACCCGCCGGCCCGCACTCCCGATTTACTGGAGCCCCTGGTCGCGGTCTGGAACGTACGCGATCAACTGGCTGCCATCCGGCCAGAAGACGGTTGGTCTCCGGCGGAATACGCGCCGCACTTATGGCGGCAACTCAACGCTCGGCTGGTCGAATTTGGCGCCCGGGCTCGGGGAGGGATCGCCTTCAATCAGTCCGAGCTGGGTGATTTACTCCGACAATACGACGCGGGGCTGCGAGCCTTGCAAGCACCCGCGTCGGGCGTACCGCGGGCCGAACCGTGGCAGACCTTGGTCCAGGCCCGCGACCGAATCGCCGCGCGCGAATCGGCGCTCGAAGCCGGCCATTTCGCCTCGCCTTCGAATGAATTGTCGGCAGTCGGGCTCCTGATTCGCCGACAACAGCGGATCCTCTACGAAACGCCCGATTTCGTCCAGTGGTACGCGCAGGCGAGTATTCTCGGCAGCCCCTCGGTTTCGTTCGTTCAGGCTCTGAAAGAATTGATCGGCGGGCTGCGGGCATTCAACAGCCAAGTGGGCGATCTCGCCGATCGACCACTCACCGAGTCGGCCGCCAGTTCGCTAAGGAGCCAATTCGATCAGGTCGACGCCGCGCTCGGGGCCGTTCGCACCGCGTTCGATGCGGCCTTGCAGTCGACGATCGAAAATCTCAGCCAACCCCAGGCTCGGATCCAGGCCGAAGCATTTTTGGCGAGCCCTCTGTTGAGCGCCGAGCAACGGCGGCAGTTGATTACGGCGCTTTATGCCGCGGCCGAGCCGACCGCACCCTTATCGCAGACAAAAACGCTCCCGGCGTTTCCCGTCCACGACTTTCCTTCGCCGAAGCTCGAAGCGATTTCCCAAACGCTGGAGCTTGAACGAGCACTGCTGGAGCTGGTCGACGACGATCCTCCCGCAACGCTAATTCGGCAGCTCGCGAGCTCACAATCGCTCGCGGTCGGAGATTCCGACGAGCGAATTCTGGACCAATTGAGGCGCGTTGGCGACGAATTACAAACGTACTACCGCGAGTTGCCAGCTCGAGTGGCGGCACAGGCCTCCAGCGAGCGCGGCCAGGCGCGTCGTCTCGCGTTCCTGGTCCGGCCGGCCGATGCGTCGCGGATGACCGCGCAACAGGTCGATGCGATCTTGCCGAGGCTCGCCATTCGCCCGCCTCAAATCGCGCCGCGGCTGGCCGTGAAGATCCAGACCGCCAGCGTCCCCATCGAGCTCTCCGAAACGGACACGACGCGGATCCCGATCGCGATCGAATCGAACAACCCCAGCCTGAATCGCGCGTCGCTGAAACTGGACTTCGACGGCCGGCTCGTCCAGCTGCGGCAGGTCGGGTCCGATCAGGAAATACTTCCCGGGACTGCGCTGGCCGATCTTCCGGTGAGCGCCGAGGATTCGACGGCGGACCGTCAGTCGATCACACTCGAGGCCCTCGCCTTGCGGCAACGAGCGGGTTCGACCCAGCCCGTATCGATCACACTGCTTGCCACCGCAGGGTCGATCCGTGCCACGCAGGAGATTGTTTGCCGATTGCCGGGTTCGCGGAGGATCGATCTTCGCGTGCTACCGGCGAGTGCCGTGGAAACCAACTTTAAGAATCGAGATGTCGTGCGGTTGCGCCCGTTCCCGTCGCGGACGACGCGGTTCACGCTGCAATTGGTCAACGCAGCCGACGAAGCGAGGCAAGTTGACCTGGCGCTGGTGCGACTCGATCGTCCGCCCCGCGCCAGTTTTCCGCGGGGGCGACTGGTGATGCCCGATGGAAACCGGTTTGCGGACCTGAACTACAAACCTCGCGATGCGAAGCGGGATATCTTGGCGATCGTCAGCGACCTGGCGCTGCCCGGCGGCGGCAAAGCGATTCCGATTCCGTTTCAAATTCCCGCCGCGGATGCGGCCGGCGCAGCCCCATCCGCGACCGGGCTGCTGGACAAATTGGAAACGTCAAGTCTCGCCCCGTCCGACGTGACGGACGGCATGGCGCTGGTGATTCAAGATAAGCAGACGAGTGACATCGACGTCAAGTGGATCGAGATTCGAACCCGCGTTCCGAGCGAATACTTGCAGGCCACCAGCCAGTACGAACCCGACCAAGGACGTCTCTCGATCACGATTGAACCGCTGGATCGTCGCGTGGAAGGAGAATTGATCCTCCCCTCGAGCGGACCGGGTGAGGCGCCTCCCGTGATCGGAGTCGACTGGGACTTCAAGGCCGTGGACTTAACGAAGAACGTCCGAGGCAAATTTGGAGCCAGCCTGGATCTGGCGGGGATCTCGCCGGCAGCTACCTCGTCCGACCTGCTGCCCAAAGCCGAGCTCTGGGCCGATGTGCCGTCGCGAGCGGACGAACTCACCGTCGAGATTCCGCTGACGGTTGACGGTTACCCCCGCGCCTTTGTCCATCAGTTGTCGGTGCATCGAAAGTCAACCGGAAAGGACTTGCGAATCGATCAACATCGCGTTCGGATTCTTTCCATCACTCATCAGAAGCAAACCTTCTTGACCAACCGAGATCTCTTGTTCGATCTACCCAAAGACGCTCCGCCGTTGCGGTACCTCGACGAAGGCCTTGCGGCCGCCTTTCGTCCCAATGATGAAGCACCGATTCTGGTTGGATTCCAAGTCGACGCCCCGCGAGACACATTCGCCGTGAGTGACGGCAAGACAGCCGCGGTCCAAGTCAGCCTCGCGAGTTTGGGAACTCGCGGACAAGCCTTCAGCCTGTTCGACGACCGAGACGTGAGCGTGGGGTTTGGCGGAGCCAGCGCGGACGGCGAGCTGAAGCTTTCGACCAAGGTGAGCGACTTCAACGCGTTTGAAGTTCCGATCGCGCGGCAGCGCGGCGCGTTACAGTTGGCCGTTCGCACGCGAGACGTGCAGGGCTTCGATTTTGCGAGCGATAGCCGGATGTTGATTCTCGACGACGATCCACCCGACATCTCGGTATTCCAACTGGCCAAGCGCGAGGTGTTCGCGGGCGAGCCGATTCTTGTCGAGTGGGAGGCGGTCGACCGTGACAGCGGGTTGAAAAGCGTGCGGCTGGGCCTGACCGCCGAAGCCGATGCGATCCTGCCGGAAGACGCGAAGACGTTTGATATCAGCGGCCGGGATCCGCCCGCACTTCAATTGCCATCCAAGGACCCGGGCAACTACTGGGTCCAGGCCGAGTTTACCGATCAGGTCGGCAACCGCGTTCGCAGCGGAGGCCGTGATCGGGATTTCATGCCTGAGCGTGTGAACGTGAAACCGCCCAAGCCGGCCACGAAAGGCGACGCGACCGCGGAGACGCCGCCCCTCAAAGGCTCGCTCCAGGGCTACGTGATCTTCGGGAGTCTCGAATCCGGCGCAGCTTGTCAGGAATCACGGTGCGTCTCCAAGGCGACAACGTCGATAAGTCGACGCGAACCGGGCCCGGGGGACGATTCCGGTTTGACGACGTCGAGGCGGGCCAGTACGAGCTGAAGGCGAGTGGTGAGCCGCGCGGCAAACCCGCCTCCGGCCAGACGACCAAAGCCATCAAGAAGCCGAGTGACTTTGCTGGCGAGATCGTCATTCAAATTCAAGCTCCGTGAGACGGACACTCCGGCCAGAACCATCTCCCGCCCATCTCCCCAGGTTGACTCGAAACCCGCGAGCCGCAGCCTCAACCTAATCCGTCCGCATCGCAATCGATCTCAACTCTCGCGCCAATCGAAGGCGAGAATCTGCAATTTTTTGTCGTGTTGCGCTCGATACTGGACCTAGGTCTCGCCCGGGAAGATTCCAGCTCGACACGTTTTCCGAGCGGCCTTATTCGCAAACCAGCAAATTCTCGACTGACAAGGAAGTCCCGATGCGGATCAAAGCCCGGCTGTTGATGCGGACTCTACTTTGCGGCTGTCTTGCCTCCCCGCTGCTCGCCACAACGGTGCACGCCAACGACGGATGTCAGAGCGTTGGGTGTCAGGCAGGGGCTTGCGATTGTGGTTGTGGGCTGGGATTCGAATCGTGTGACAGCACGCTGTTTCCGGACACTTCGCTGAGCCCGGAATCCAGTTACGCGCCTTCAGCGCCGAGCATGGACTTGGCTTCCCCTTCGAGTTCGGCGCCGTCGCTGGCATTCAGTCAGCAGTCGGCGGCGCTCGGTGGGTCCTCGTTTCCGGGCGTGATGCCCTCGATCGGTGGATACATCGACGACGCCATTATTCGCAGCCGGGTACGAGTGCGATATGACTATTTGAAGAACGCGAGTTTCCCGGATCGCGCTGAATACTATTACTCACTCAATCAAAACCTTGGCGGCCGGGGTCCTTCGGACTTTGGCGGACTGGGAATTGGCAACCTCGATTTCCAGGAAATCCGAACCTATGTCGAATGGGCGATGAGCCCGGCGTTCTCGCTTTTCGGAGAGTTCCCCGTCCGATTCGTGAACGCCGATACGGCGGTTGACGGCGGAGGGAACGCCTTTATCAATCCCATCTCCGGTCAAGCGAGTGACACGGTGGCGGGCGCCGGCGACATCAGCGCAGGACTCCGGTTCGCACTGATCGCGCGTCCGGATCAGTACCTCACGACACAGATCCGAGCGACCGCGCCGAGCGGGAATCCGCAGCTCGGTCTGGGAACCGGCCATTCGACGGTGGAGGTTGGCCTGCTCTTTCAGCAACGGTGCCGCGACCGTTGGACGGTTTTTGGCGAGGTTCAGGACTGGATCGCGATCAACGCCTCGCGCATCGATACCGGTCAGGCGACGAATCCGAACGCGGCGTTGGATGGTCAACTGTTCGGCGGCAACGTGCTCCGGTACGGACTGGGTCTGGGATACGATGTCTGGACCTCGGGGAATCGCTGCAAGCCATCGAGCGTGACGGCCGTCTTCGAGGTCGTGGGATGGTCGGTCCTGGACGGATTCAAGTCGAACGTCCAGCAGGAGATCCTCGACGCTCAGGGCGATACCATCATCAACGGCAAGTACGGGTTGCGATTCAACCATCGCCGCAACACGGTCTACCTTGGCTACGGCACGGCATGGACCAACGAGCAATGGTACTCGGATATCCTCCGCTTGGAGCTGGGCCACTATTTCTAAGCGAACGACGGCGTTCAGTGCAGGTCGCGGTTTGTCAGCGCAGGCGTGAGTGACCCGTTAGCCGATCTCACGCGACTTACGGCTCGGACCGGAGCTTCAAATCACGCAGTCCCTCCGGGATGTAGCGCTCGTAGCTCATCGAATTCGGGTAGGTCTGCAGCACGCGTGCTTCCCGCAAGCTGAGTCGCTGATCGAAGTCCCGCAACTCGTTGTCTTCCGGCTGGAATTCACTGAGGGCTGTCAGCAACTCGGCTTCGGATGGTTTCTTCTCTGGCAGGAGCCAAGCGAAGCGGAGGACGGCGCCGGGCGAGCGAAGTGGCCAGTCCGCGGGCGGGCATTTCGTTTCGGCACACTGCCGGGCGACGTCCAGCAACAGCAGGTGGGCTCCGGGCGTTTGGCCCACGAACTCGGTCAGCGTATCGCTGCGAATCGAATCGCGTTCTCGAATCTCGAGATTGGGATTGTTGTTGGTCGTCAGCAGAAACAGATGCTCTTTCTGGACGAACTCTCCCCCTGTGTAATAAATAATCACGACGTGCTGCGACCGCGGATCCTCTTCCATGCTGCGGCGAATCGTCCGCTCGATCCGCAACAAGCGGGCCTTGACGCGATTCGGGGCGAGATTGCGATTGGTCGCCACGTTCAGATCGATCCCTGATCGGAAGACGGGTGTCACGAGGGCCCCGTTTTGTTTCGGATCTCGCTGAGCATCGAGAATGGACATCACTCGGCCGACCAATTGATCACCATCCGCGTTTTCGCCCACGCCCAAGACGAAAAGGTGCAGTCGATAACGTTCGTTCGGATTCTGGCAATTCACCGTCCTGTCGGCCAACTCCGCCTGAGATTCCTCCAGATCGGGCGCCGATGCGGTGAGTCGATTGGTCTGACGACTCAGGAGGATTGGCACCTCCAACTCGCGTTCGAACGTACCTTCTTGGGAGTTCAGTTTGGCGTCTCGCAGCGCCCCGATTTGCTGAAAGCCATTGACAGCCACGTTCACAAACAGCTGCTGCTCGAGCCGCTCATCGCGCGCACTCCAAATCACG
The DNA here is from genome assembly GCA_963826795.1 of uncultured Planctomycetales bacterium. Lineage (GTDB taxonomy): Bacteria > Planctomycetota > Planctomycetia > Pirellulales > Pirellulaceae > CAWGYT01. The sequence goes on from CAWGYT010000015.1 coordinate 47,582, forward strand.
CGACCGCGGAGGAACGCGAGCGGCTGATCGAACTCCAGCGGCTGACCCTCAACAAACGGCACCAGCTCGCCACCGACGCGGCGCGACAAACCGTCCAGCTTGATTCGAATCGGTTGCGGACTTCTGGCGATCGTGACCGAAACCTGTTTGTCTCCGAATGCATTGGCAGCCACCAGCTCAAATTGATTGATACCGATCTGCAAGCGGGCCGGCAGCGTCCTTTCGTAAATCAGTTGATCGTCTTTCTGCACAGCCCAGGCGGTCAATGCGTCGGCGGTTTCGGTCAGGATCGGGCTTCCCGCCTGACGCAGTTCGAGGCGGGTCAGCGGCGCCGACGAACGGACCTCGAACCGGAGGGTGTAGTCGGGATCGACGGTCTTGTCACTCCGCGCCGGCGCCAGGAACTGGATTTCCGGCGGCGGGCTCATAATATTGACGGGAGCCAGGACATTCGGCAACGGATAGACGAACGGCGCCCGCATGCCGGGCACGTGAATTTCCGCCGTCAGAGGCAAATCTGGCTCTTCGGCCGAAATCGGAACGCGGGCCACGAATCCGCCGCTGACGGGGTCCGGAACAATTTCATCCGGCGGAACTTCTTTGTCGCGGATGAAAAGTCCGCCCAGGCGAGGCGTATCGATCTTCACGACGCCGACGAGGTCCACTTCCCCGACCTGCTTTTGGTATTCCACGGCAACCTGCGGGCGGAGCATCACGGTGACGGGGACTGGATCACTGCGTGAACTTCGGGCAGGATTCCAGTCGTAGTGAGCCAAGACGCGCAGATCGTTCTTACCCTCGGTGACCTGAACTCGCCCCGCAACTGTCCGATTCGCGACCGATGCGGCGGCGTCAATCGGCCCCTCCTGATTGACATCCGCTTGAAACCGCAGCCGCTCCGCGATGGAATCGGGCACGTCAATGCCCGGCGGAAAATCATATCGAGCCGTAAGGTCCAGGGAACGCTGCGGCTGATCGCTCGGAATCACTCGCTCCTGCTCGCCCGGCAACACGATATCGAGTTGCGGGAGCGGGGGTTCGTCGCGCACGGTAACGGTCTGAGTGCTGACGACCTGATCGCCCTGCCGAGCCTCGATGTCCAGCTGCAGCGCATTCAGGGGATCCTCGTGCTGCAAGTCCGCCGCGAAGGTGACCTTGCCATCCGCTCGGATTGTCGGCACCACTTGCTCGCGACTCGCATTGGCTCGCCGCCCAATTAAGATCACGGAGACGTCGTCCGGCGCGTTGGTCATCTCGCCTCGAAGGACGAAACGTGCACTTTGCGCCGCGACGGTCTGGCGATGCCGCACGTTTTCCGTCGTGCGATGAGGCTCGGCGATGACGAGCGCTAACTTGGGCGGCAAGACCGGCTGAGGACTTCGTGTGATGCGCAGCGCTTCGACGGTGGTCTCCCGCGCTCGCGTCTCGTCGGTCGCCTCACGGTTCGTGGCGGCCAGTTCGAATTCGTTCAGTCCTTCTTGCAGCGAGAGGTTGGAAGTGATGGGACCTGCCTGCTGCAGTTGCCAGCGTTCCAGCACCGTACGCTGCTCGCCGGTGACACGGGAGAGGACGACTTCGACGGGTTCGTCGGCTTTGGGCGGTACAACTTGGGCACGGAGCGCCAGTTGCCCGTCCGCGACGGTGGCTTGGTTGGACGTATCCAGCGTTGGCGATGCGATCTGAACCTGCGGCGCGGGTGGTTGGTAGCGGACCGTTAGCTCGCGCTGAAACTGCTGCGGCTGACGTTCATTGGTCGTCAGCACCACGGTGATCGTTCGAGCCGCCCGGCTCCACGCCAGACGCGACAAATCGAATTTCCAGCCTCGCTGGTCGGTGCGTTGCATCGGACCCGCCACCTGGCCATCCACGGCACATTCGATTTGATTGATTTGCTTGAGCGGAAAATCAAAATTCAGGTCCAGCGATAGTTCGGCCTGGACCGGATCTTGAATCACCAGGACGTCTCCCGCGGCGGCCGCTTCGAGGCCAAGTTGAGGGAGCGTCAAACTCATGACCGGCGGCGGCAACGGGCCCGCATCCCGCGCGGCCATGAGCGCGCCGAATTCAACCAGGTCGCGAAGCAATCCCTCTCGGTAATACTCGGCTCGATATTGATTCAGATCCGCGAACGCCGTGGGGCGATTCGGGTCTCCCGTGTTAAAGTGCCAACCCAGATATTGCTCGATTCGCTCGTCGCTCGATTCGAACGGACCCACGGGATGCCAACCGATCCATTGCCGAGATTGATTGGCAGCCGGCCGCGTGACCAGCAGCGAGAACAGCGGTTTTCGCTCATCGACGCCCTGTCCCGCGGTCAGCGTCACGTCGCGAGCCGGTTGGTTATCGCGCACACGCGCAACGTCATCGTCTCACCCGGCGATTTGCGAAGCCACGCCCAGTAGAATTCTTGGGCGGCCTGCCACGACTTGAGTTCGGCCTGGTCAACTTCGCCCAGAAGCACGTCACCGGCCGCGAGCTGCCCGCGGGCCGGACTATCATCGTCCACTCGCGCGACGAGAACCTGGTTGGCCGCTTGAGCATCGCCCACGCTGTCTTCGACCACGACACCTGACAGCCTCCCGCGACGTCCAAGAATCTGCTTGAGATCGGTGAGGCTCCACGCGCACACGACGTCGTCTTGCCCGGTCGTCAGCAGAAGCCGCCCATCGGACGAGAACGACAGGCTATTGATCTGGGCGGAATGGCCGGTCAACTGACGCAGGTGATTGCCGGTTTCGACATGGTACAAACCCAGCAGCGGCTCACCGCGATCGGTCGCCGCCACCGCCAAAAGCGTCTCGTCGCGGCCACGCGAAGCCGGCAGGATCGCCGTTCCGGTCACGCGCTCGACATCCTGATGCAACCGAATTGGATACGTCGTCCCTTGAGGATCGCGGACGGTGACTTGCTTGTCCGTCGTGGTGACCGTCCAATTTCCCGCGGGCGCACGATCCGGCTGCCAACCATTGACGGAATTGGCCTCAATCAATTGGCGCTGTGCGAGGTCAAAAATCCAACCTGAAGTTGCATTCCGTTCGGCCAGGTAGATCCCCCACGCATTCTGGCGGCGGACGAAATACGCCTCCGCGAACTCGGACGCCTGATTGGCCAGCTTCTGGGCCCGCGGCGGACGCGCGGTTTGCAGCAGTTCGCTCGTCGAAAAGACGAAAATCGAATGATCGTTCGAACCGCCCACCGCAACTCGCTGACCGTCTCCGGCAAAGGCGACGCACGAAATCTTGACGGTCTGGATCCCTTGCTGATCCCACAACAGCGTGCGGCCCAGAAGACGGCGCTGCCCTAAGTCACAAACCTGCAACTCCTCGCGCAACGGAATAAACCCCGCGGGGCCCGGCTGGCAGACCAGCAAGGTCACGGCCGCCGCCAGCGGGCCGCCTGGCACTTGGGCCAGATCCACCGCGCACGGCAGCGCGACGGTGTTGCGAGCCGCGGGAATTGTCAGCGGCGGTTGCGAATCCGCTTGAAGTCGTCCCTGGCCCGTCACGCGCAAAAGCGCAAGCGAGTCTGGTAGGCATTTCCTACCTGAATCACGTTGCTGGTGACCAGTTGCTCACCGCCCGGCAACAGTTTGACGGTTCCGTTCTCGAAACCGTCGGCGATCGTTTCCGCCTGTTGCGGGTTGGTCGCGGGATTCCAAATCCGCAGCTTCCCGTCCCACCAGGCGATCGCAACCATCACCGCGCCCGGCGCTGCCCCAGCTTTCGGATCGCAAGTTGCGGTCGAAGCACAGCTTTCATTGGGAGGATCCACGTAGATCCCAGCCAGGTGCCGCCCCTGGGCGACGTCCCACAAACGCACGCTCGGGCGTTTCGTCTCGTCGGCGCCGAACTGGTACTCCAGGCCCGCCGAGGCCAGTGCCAGCCCTGTCCCCGGGTCGGCACTGAAGGCCAGCGCCACCACGGGTCCAGTGTGTCCGCGCAGCATCCTCACTTGGCCCGTCAACCGGTCGACCACGTAAATCGTTCCGATCTCTAACTGCATCTGCCGGGTCATCCCACCCTTCCGAGGCACGTAGAAGCCGGACTGCCGAAACCCGGCTTCGCCGGCGACGCGACCCTGCCCGGCCAATGCGATCAGGCGGCCGTCGGGCGAGATCGCAAGGGCATTGATCGCGCCGCTGGTGCCAGGTCCCATCGGCACACGCACGGCGCTGGCTGGCTCCGGGACGAATCGATTCTCGATCCGGCCCCAGGCGTGAACCATCTTGTCCCAGGAACCGGCCAGCAGCGTGCCATTGACCGGATCGAATCCCAGCGCGCTGACATAGCTGGTCGGTCCGGCCGGATCGACTCGCAAAATCGGCACTTCGTGGCCCGACTCCTTCGGGACCACCGACGCTTCCTGCGCCACGGCGGACATTGTCGCAAGGGCGGCAAAAAGACATCCAACCCCGAGGCGGCCGGACGTCAAGTCACGGGAGATCCTCAGCGTGCGCAGGAACAAGCCGTCATTCGTCGTGCAATTCATGCCAACTTTTTCTCCATCCGCGATGCGAGGAGGCCCCGATGCAATGGGGCGACGCGAGCGTGGACCATGCAAAGGTCTCGTGCCATTCACCGCAGTCAGGTCGGCGGCGTCGACGTGGGCCCATTCAATTCGCTTAGCACCTCAGTATAATCAGTCTATTATCAGCCACGTTCGAGCGGCGGTTGCGTGGAAAGCTTCGAGATGCGGTACCAAGCGAGATGCTGAATTTTAGCGAATTGCCGAGTTTGTCCGAAGCGGACCGCAGTAAGATCTCTGAATTAGCCCAGAAGCTCGAGGAGTTCTGCAGCGCCGCGGGTGCGGAGGCCGCCAGCATCTCACTGGATTATTTCCTGCCGGCACCAGACCATCCCTTGCGAGTTCCGACGATTTGGTGCCTGATTCCGCGGGATCTGCGGCGCCACTGGCAGAACGGGATTCCGCTGAAGCTCGAAGAGTATGTGGCTCGCTACCCGGAACTGGTTGATACGCGCCAGATCCCCGCCGCGTTGATTTTCGAAGAGTACTTGGTTCGCAAGGAAGTCGGAGAATCGCCCAGCCTGGATGAATATCAGGCCCGCTTCCCCGAACAATACGACTCCTTTCGACGTCGAACGCTTGCCTACTCCGCAGAGGCCGAATCCGCAGAGGCCGAATCCACAGAGGCCGAATCCACGGAGGCCGAATCCGCAGGGGCCGAATCCGCGGAGGCTCACTTCGACGAAGCGAGGATCGAACCGCCATCGATCGCCGCCGTCGAACCCGACGACGCCCTTCAGCCGCGACCCGGGGCGCAACCTTCAGACGCCGATTCGTTTGCGACCTACCACGCTCCGGGCAGCACCGAGGACGTGGCTTCCGCGTGGGACATCCAATCACCCGACGGAGCGGAGTCACGCGTTCACGAAGGCGAAACTCGGAAGCCCGGGCTGGACTCAACGCCAACCCCGCCGCAAGGCGCGCGAGTGGCCGACGAAACCGGCGCGGCCCCGCCCGTCCCGCCACTGGAAATCACGCCCCACCGAGGGTCCGACGCGACCGACGCTTTCGCTCCGCCGCCGAGCCGCGACGCGGCGGAGGCACGCGAATTGTCGCCATCCGCGCCGACGCGCGGCGAACATCGTCAGTTGCGGGTTGGGGATACCGTCTGCGATGGCAAATATCGCCTGGCCCGATACATCGACAAGGGCCAGTACGGTCAGGTTTGGGAGGCCGAGGCCCAGGGCGGAGTGCGCGTGGCGCTGAAGATCATTCAGTATCCGCTCGGCCACGAAATGTCTCAGGAGGAATTGCGTTCGCTGGAAAGCATGAAAGCACACCGGCATTCCCATTTGGTCCAAGTCCACGCCTACTGGGTCGAGCACGATCAATTGATGATCGCGATGAGCCTTGCTGACAACACGTTGGCAGGACGGCTGAAGGAATGCCAAAAAGCGAACACCCACGGCGATTCGGAAGGCGGGATCCCGCCCGACGAGCTGGTCGGGTACATCATCGAGGCAGCCAAGGCGATCGATTTCTTGCACAGCCGCGGGATCATGCATCGCGATATCAAGCCAGCCAATATCTTGCTCGTCAGCGGGACGGCTCAGGTCGGCGACTTCGGCTTGGCAAAAGTGCTCGAACGACACAGTGAAGCCAGCCTGGCCCAGGCCACGGTCATCGGCACGCCGATGTACATGGCTCCCGAAATCTTTCAAGGTCGGTTGTGTGAACAGACCGACCAATATGCCCTGGCCGTGACGTACGCTCAATTGCGCACCGGAATCGCGCCGTTCCCGACCGATTCGTTGGCCGTTCTGATGCATGCCCAGCTGACCATGCCGCCCAATCTCAAGGGGTTGGAGCCAAAAGAACGACTGGTGCTGGTCAAGGCGCTCGCAAAGAATCCCAAACAGCGCTACGCGACTTGCCAGGAATTTGCGCAGTCCCTCAAACGATCACTCGAGCCAGAACCGTATCCGTGGTTCAAACGGGCGCTTCAAGCCATGGCGGCGGTCGCGACCGTGCTGCTCGTCTATCTGGCGCTGCATCAGCTGTTCTGGCGATTCGAAATCGACCTGCAGCCCGCCGTCACGGTTCGCGCCGGCGGTGCGGCCAGCGTCTTTCTGGTGCCTGTCACGACACCGCTCCTGGGAAGTGACGCCGTTCAGTTCGAGGTCAAACTGCTGCCTCCCGACGATGCCGCAACGCCCGGCTCGGAACTTCCCAGTCCGGAGTGGGTCTTCGAGCCGCCCACCGGAGATTCCGCCGCGACCCATCGCGTCAGCGTGCGCGTGAAGCTGCCGACGCGCGAGGCCAATCGCGCCAGCGTAACACGACTGGCCGAAATGGTCGCTCGGTCGGGAAGTCGGGTGGCCAGTGGCCGTTTTCGACTCGTGATCCTCCCGCCCGCGATTGTTGATCCCAAAATCCCGCCCGAGTTCACCTACCAGCCGGCGCCTGAAATCGCCGCCTGCAGCAATGGACGGATTCATCCCCGCTCGTTCACGCTGCGAACGCCCCGCGAACAAGCCATCGAATTCCGACTGGTCGACGACGGAAACGGCAAACCGTTCTACCTGATGACCAACAAGGTTTGGAATGCTCTCTTCGCGGAGTTCGCCGAGAATCCCGATCGCTCCAAGTTGCTCGACGAGCCCACGTTTTGGCGCACGGGCGCGATCACCGTCAATGACTACGACGAGAAGTTCTTGGGAGTCAAAGACGATGCCGTCCAGATGTTTCCCGTCTTTCAGGTTTCGATCTTCGAGGCCAAGCATTTCGCCCAATGGCTCGGAGGGCACTTGCCTTCCATCCTGCAATGGGAGGCGGCTGCCAAACGAGGAATGCAAGATCAGAATCGCAAGGGGCCCTACGATCCCAGCTTCGACTTGGAACACCTCGATCGAGAAAACCCGGCTGATTGTGGAATCGCCATCTCGCGGGAAAAATTCGGCCCGCTGCCCGTCGGCACCGCGCGCTTCGATCAGACCCCGGATGGAATTCGAGATCTGGCCGGAAACGGGTACGAATGGACGCGCAGCGTGACCGCCGATTACAGCTCGACCGACAAAGGCGATGCTCAGAATATCGAGTCAATCGACGCTTCCAGCGCGAGCCAGTTCGTCGGCTTTATCGGAGGAATGTCCTACCAGGACGGGCGCCCTGACGAGTTCAGTCAGGAGAGCCCTCTGGGAGTCCTGAGTCTTGAGCCTGGAGCGTGGCAACACGGTCGCGAAATGGTCACGTTTCGCGTTGTCATGGACCAGCTTTGAATCGCGTTCCGGGGCGCCACCGTGCCGCCAGGCGTGCGACTCGCTGAAAAGCTGGGCAACCCAGGCAGCCTCGCAGGCGTCGGGCGCGCCTAACGACTCGGCAATCATTGCCGATCCCCCACAGCTCCCTTATGGGAAGGGCGTGCTCAGCAGCCGATAAAGACATCTGATACGAGGTCGACGCTCGTTGCAACCAAGTTTAATTCGTCCGCCCTTCGGTATAACTCGCCCACGGAAAGGGATCGTTAGAATGTACCGTTCAACAGGTCGATTCATAGCGACCACCCTGATCGTGATCCTCACTTGCCCCGCTCTAATGGCTCAGGCGCCTGCGCCCACGACGACCCTCTGGTCGTTCCTGGGAATTCCCCAAGGCGTGCGGAAGGTCAACGGTGCCCTGCGCAATCGCCGCGGCAACCACCCCGGCCTGGAGCAAAAGCCCCCCATGAAGTCGCTGGCCGATCCGGCCAACTTGGCGCCCGAGATGCCCAAGGCGATGCAGGCGGCGGCGAAGATCAAGCAAGCCGAGGATATGAAGCCCCAGAAGATTAAGGCGATCAAGTATCTCGCCAAGATCGGATGCGGCTGCTATGACCTGGATGGATCGATTACCGATGCCCTGATCGCATCGACCAAGGATTGTACCGAAGACGTGCGTCTGGAAGCCGTCCAGGCGGTTTCGGATGCCGCGTCGGGCGAGTGCTGTGCCAACTGTGGCCAGAAATGCTGCTGCAAAGAAGCAATGGTCAAGCGGTTGGCCGAAATGGCCTACGAGAAGGGCGACGACGGTTGCTACCTCGAGCCCTCGGCCCGCGTCCGCCAAGCCGCGATTGCCGCGCTGGAAATCTGCTGCCCCAGCAGCGGCCCGGTCATCATGGCGGTCGAGGAGAGCGGCGAGGAGGTTCAGCCGAAGCCGTTCACGGGTGAAGGCCCGACGGAAGGCGAGCAGCCGTCGCCCGTGCTGCCCGACCCAGCGGGCGAAGGCCCCACGACTTCCGTTCCCACGCCGAGTTCCAACCCGGTCGTGAGGTACGTCGAGCCTCCAACCAGCCTGGCTTTGGGCGTGCCGGCCCCGACTGCCCGTCCGCTGAGGGCACCGCGACGAAGCTTGACGGTTCGTCCGGTCACCAACACGGTCGATCTGATCTCGGAGGGAACGCACGCCAATCGGGGAGCGGTGATCAAGGTCGATGATGTGGCGCTCGAGCTCATGTCCACTTCGCGGACCGCGAGACGGTCGTTCCGACAGGGACGGAATTGATCATCTATCGTCCCGAAGACGGGTTCCTGAAGTCGGTCGGCCGAGTGACCGTCACGAAATCCGTTGCCGGCTCGGCCAACATCGAGACGATTGGCGATCCGGGCGACGTTCGCCTGCAGCCCGGCGACGCCGTTGCGATCCCTTACCCGCGGATCGCGTGGCAACCGAATCGCGACGGGCTCGATTCGCCCTGAAGTGGCCGCGAAGCGCGACAAGCGAATCTTGACAACGACGTCGGTTTCTTGACAAGGCAGAACCGATCGGTCACGATCAACGGCGCGGCGAGTGGGGCAGGTTCGCCAGCTTGCGTCTGAGCAGACAGCCAGACGGCCGCGTGATTCGCTCAACCTGCCTGCCGGAAGTCCGAACTGTCTGTCCGGCGTGACGCGACTCCTCGGAAAATCCGCCTGCCCTGGATGGCAACGGTCGGCGTTCCGGCGGCGACGGCTTCCAGGCCCGGCAAGCGCGGGCTCAGGCGAAGGACAGTCACGGTGAAGGAATCGAGGGACCAGGGGCGCGCGAGTTGGCGGGGTGCAAGCCAACCTCGTTCCCGAGGATGGCGGACCCACCGCACCGCATCCGAACCCGGGACCACCGGACGTTTTGTCCTGCTGGGCTGGCTGGCCGGCTTCCTCTTGCTGATTGGCGGCATCCTGCTGTGGATTCTGTCAAATCCCAAAGAGCTGCCATTTCAAGCGTTTGTTGTGACGCAGTATTCCGTCCCCCTGCCGCCCAATCGATACGCGGTGGAGGACGCCGAAACGTTTCAGCGGACGTTTCGCCCTTTGAGCATCGCGTTCGACTCGGCCCAGGATCTCGACTTGCGGGCGGAGCTAAGTGCGTGGCTTGATGCGGTCAAGCCGGGAGGACCCTTGAGCCGTTGGAGGTTCTCGAAGCGGGGCGCGGTCGTCGTCTATATCAGTGCCCACGGTGCGGTGCGGGAAGATGGTCTTCCATGCCTGGTCAGTCCGCAAAGTCCGCTTGACTCGCGCCGCTGGATCCCGGTTCGCGATTTATTGACGTTGATTGCTGGCAAAGAACATCTGAAACATGCCTACAAGCTGGTGATCTTCGATAGCGGGCGAATTCGCGACTGCTGGCCGATCGGCGTGCTGCACAATGGATTTGCGGACGCCCTGACCGAGGTCGTCGACGACGTGCGACGAACCGAGGACGCCAACCTGTTTGTGCTCAATTCAACTCGTGGAGATCAACAGGCGGAAGTCGCACCGGAGCTGGCCGGTACTTACTTTGGCCACTCCGTCGCGAAGGGAATCACCGGAGCCGCCGATCAAGATCGTGACCACTATGTCGACCTCGCAGAACTGGCTCAGTACGTTCAGCAAGACGTCGCCCGCGCTGTAGGCAGTCGGCGAGGACGAGTCCAGCAGCCCATCTTGATTCCCGCGACGGTTCCACCCGGTCTTCGCCTGACCTATGCCAGCGACGATCCGGCGGTCGACCGAGAAACGCCCTCCTTCGACGAGCCGCGAGATCTGTCAGCGCGATGGAATCAACGAGATCAGCGCGAGCTGGAATCCACCGAGTTCGTGCTCCTGCCTGACGCCGACCCGTTGACGTGGGCCCTGCTCGACCAGCAACTCCTGCGGGCCGAGCAAACCCTCTTGGCGGGAAAGGCCTATCCGGTCAAGGCCGAGTTGGACAATGCCTTGGTGATCTTGGGCAAGCTGCGGGACGAAGCTTCGACGAGCCCCCTCACGGTCTGCTCAATTCCCTACGCTCGGCAATTGGGCCTGCTGAACGACTCCCGGATTCGCGTCGCGGAACAGGCCTACGCCGCGTGGCGGGCGAAGCAGTCTGCCGAGGCGGCGGCCAATGGAGCCGTGCCGGCGGCCAGTGACGCGGAACCGGCGGCCGACGCCTCCGCGGCGACCACCGCGACCAGCGACCCGGTCATCCCCGGCTATCTGCCCGCGGCCGCGGCCGTGTGGAACCAACTGTTGTCGATCCAGCCGACGTCGACGGTCGCAACGGCGAGCGAGGTCTATCGAAAGCCGATTCAGGAGGGACTGGCATTTGTGGACAGTCAGCCTGCGCGATGACGCGTCGACATTGGATATTCCCGAGATCCACTGGTTAAAGCTGGTCAACGAGCATTTCAGCTGGGCGTTGCCTGCCACATGGCTGTACCAGGCGATCCAGGCCGAGCAGCGTGCCCACGACGTGGCGGTTCGAGGGGACGCACGCAGCCAAGCCTGGGTGCAGCAGGAATTGGACGAAGCGCAGAATCAACTACGTCTGCTGCGCGACCTGTATTTTGTCGGCAGTCAGAATTCCGACGTCGCCGACAAGGTCACGCGTGCGTTCGATCGATTGCTGGGCCCTCCCGATCAGAATGCGGGAATGCTAGGCCAATTGCTTGCGACGCGACAGGCCGTCTCGAGGGCCTATCGGGTTCGCGACCAAATCGTCCGCCAGCTTCCCGAGGTGATGCAATGGCTTGTCCAGACCAAATCCTCTCCCGAGGCGAGCCGTCTCGCGTTACGATTGATCGACGATGTCCACCAGCTGAGCCAGCTGCTTGATGCCGGACCGCATGCTGACCTGACCACTTCCCTCGCGGAACTCGAATCCCAGCGGGCCCTCGTGGATGAACAGGGATTCGCCCCCTTGGCCGCCGAAATCAAGCTCCAGGCGCGGAGCCTCGCGGAACAGAATGAGCTGAGCAGCGCGGACATTCCCACGGTCGAGCGGTTGCTGGGGATGGCGCTGATCGCGGGTGAAGCCCGTGGCAAGCTGCGGCAGAAGTACCTGCAAGCGTTGCGGCTCCAAGCCAGCGATCCCGAAGGCCTCGACGCGAACCGTTCCGGTCAGACACCGGCGGGCTTACCGAACGGTTCCGAAGCGATGGATCCGGCCCCATCGGCGGGCTTGTCAGCCGACGCCCGCCGACACCCGGCACTGGCCCTGATCGACGCCAACTTGCTGGGCGGCACGCCGAATGAGCTGGACGCGCTGAATCTCGAATCACTGGATCCCGCACAGCGTTCCAGCGAGACACGGCTTCGTTTGGCTGCGATCGGCGGGTTGGTCCGAGCCCGCATCGCAAAGGCGGGCGTGGTGTTGACCGACGGCGCCAGCCGCCCCTTGGTCCGAACCACGTACGACACGGTGTCCGTCGCCGATAGCAATCTCAGCGCCGCACGCCAACAACTGGCTGAACTCGAGCGGCTGGCACGATCCGCCGCGCCGCTCATCAGCGCGGAGATTCAGCTGGAAGTTGATCCCTGCCGAGCCTTGCGCGAAGCCGACCACGGCATCCGGTGCTGGTCGCTGGCGCAGGCGACGCTCGAGGATTTTTGGGGCCCTGCACAAAAAGGTCAGTATTATTTTGCGGAATTGGCCAACCGTTATTGGCAAGCCGGCCGAATCCCGGTCGAATCGGAATTGAACCGTCGCTTTCAGGATCTTGAGCAAGGCGATATCCAGGCCGCGCAGCAGTGGGTCCAGGATTGGAACCAACTGCAATTCCCGGACAAGTATGCCGACGAGTTGGACGATTTCCTCGAGTACTCGCTCCGCCTTCCCACCAGCTCCACCGCCCCCCGAGGTCTGGCGAGCTTTTTCGTGCTGGAGGATGGCAAGCGGCGACTTGAGCTTTACCAAGGCAGAACGGGCGATGCTCCCACCGATCCCGCGCGCGCTTATGACATCGCCAGCATCAGCCAAGAGCTGCCGGTTGTGCTACGCGTTGGAGACGAACTCGGCCCCGGCAGTGCCCTGCAAGTCGAAGGGTTCTATCGGGGCCATGTCGGCAGCGCGATCACGTCCCTCAAGAGCAACCAGGGTCCGGTCCTCGTGTTCGCCCGCCCGCACGGCGACCCGACGTCAGTGACGGTATCAAGTGACGAGCGTCAGACCAGTCTCGTCATGTTCGTACTCGATTGCTCCTACAGCATGCAGGCAATGCAGCAACAGGGTGGGACGCTCAAGACACGGCTGCAGATCGCCAAGGAAGCTCTCCAGGAAGTCGTGCAGAATCTGGATCCAAAGTACCACCGCGTCGGGCTAATCGCCTACGGACATCGAGCTCAATGGGTGATCGCGGATCCGCCTTACGCACGCTGGAAGAACGATGCGCTCAAGAACCGCCTCACCCCCGGCGACGACGTGGAACTGCTCGTGCGATTGGAACCGCTGCGGATTCGTTCCGGACGGGTCACGAACTTCGACAGCCAACTCGCGAATCTCGAACCCTACGGCGTGACGCCTTTGTATTACGCCATCCGCTCGGGAATGGACGAGCTGATGAAGTCGGAAGGCAACGTAGCTAGCCGGCATTTGATCGTCTTGACGGACGGCGCGAATAATCAGGAACTCGACATCGAGCAGAACCCTCGATCGAAAGGACCCAAAAGCCAGCATGCAACCGAACTGGCAAGCCTGGAAGCGCGCTGACGGGCCGGGTGAAAGTCGACATTCTGTTTTTCGGTCCCGACCCGGACGCGAGTTGGAGGGCGCAGCAACCCAGATTCGTCACCCAGATCCTGGTTCCCGACAAGGCAAGGTGGCAATTGGAGGGCCCTCGCCTGGCCAAGCTGCCCGGGGTCAGCGTACGCGATATCACCGATCCCGAAGGTCTGATCCAGTCCTTGCGAGACTCCCTGGCCATCGACAAGTTCTACGTCGTTCCCGTCGGCCAATCCAAACCTCCCGCGGCGATGCATCAGTATCTCGGGCGAACTTGGGCCGTGGACCCCAGCCCCGCTGCGAGTCAGGACTACGACATCGTCGTCGTCGACTCGCTGCAGAAACCTCTCGCCCAAACCCGAGTCCGTTTGGACGGCGGCGAAGCGATTCAGCTGATGTACAATCGCACGCGACAGCGCCTCATCAACTCGCGACTTGAATCCCGCTACGCCCGGCAATGGAACATTCCAGCTCACGAGAACCTGGCCGACCAGTACTATGTGGCTCCCGAAGCCCCCACGCGCGGCGGCAATCGAATCACGTTCCGTGTTTCGGTGCAGCAGCAGGATGCCGAACTGGTCTGTCCGCGCCCTTCGTTTATCTGGGCGGAATTGCGGCCCCTACCGAGTCGCGAGCCCGTCTATTATTTCCAGGATGCGAGCTACGAACCAGGACAGCCGGTTCCGGTCCTGGAGTTTGAAGTGCCTGAGTTCCCGGCAGACAAAGCCGAATTGAAACTGTGGTTCACGAACCAGCCCGCCGAGAACGTCTATTCCCAAGAGGTGGGCCGAGCCGGAACCAATCAACCGTGGAATTTGAAATTCAAAAAGAACGCCACGAGCACGCAATTCACGATCATTGAAGAACACGAACCGTCTTCGGGCGAGTTTCCGCTTCGGATCAGCCTGCAACCTCCGGCCGATCGAATCCTGCGGCAGTATAACCCCAAAGACGAGCGTACCGTCTATCGCTTCGAATACGAACGTCCGCTCACGGGCCCGGCCGGGTATCTCGTCGGCCCCCATTATTCGCCGGAATGGATCGCGGTTCCCCCGATCGAATTCCCCGCCCTGCCCTAAAGCGACCACGCCACGATGGAAACCGGCGCGAATCGGGAGGGCGTGGCTCCCGCAGCGCGCCCTCCCGAAGCGCAACTTCCCAGCTTACGAAATTGCGCCAGCAGGCAAATCGGCCATTCCGCAAAGTCCGGAGCGGCGCTGTCCGATGAAACTGCTGAGTCACCTGTTGGATCGGACCCAGGCATTTATTGCCCGAGCTTCCCGGAAAGGATTTTGCAAATGGGTAGGACGCTCACCGCATTCTTCCTCCCTTGCCTCGCACTCATCACCAGCACCGTTGCCAGCGGTCTGGCGGTCGCCGACCACTGCAAGTGCGATCGCTGCGGATCCGCCTGCCAACACGGCGAACTGGTCGAATGCACGGTCTACGTTCCGGTCACCGTCGTGGAGACTCGCATGAAGTCCCGTGTCGTTAAGAATGTCGAGCAGCGTGAAGAGAAGTACACGGCCTTCAAGCGGGTGCCGGTCACGCGGAGCGTCACCAAAGAGCACTGCTACATGGACGATGAAGTGCGGACCAAGAAGATCACCGAAAAGAAGTGCCATCTGGTGCGAAATCCGGTCGTCCGCACGATCCACGTGAATCGATATGTGCCCGAAATGCGCGAATACTCGGTGACTCGGGAAATCTGCACCGACTGTGGAAAGATCTGTGTCGAAGAGCCGTGTCAATGCATGGTGATGCGAAAGCAGCCCGACATCGTCAGCGAGAACTGTGAAGAGGTGGACGTTGTCTTCGAAACTCGGGAACGTGAAATTAGTTACTGCGTGAAAGTTCCCAAGAAGGAAGAGATTCCTTGCTACGAAGAAACGGTCTACAAACTGCAGCCGGTCGAACAAACTCGGATGGTCGAGGTATGCGTTCCGGAAGTCATCAAGGAGCCGTGTGAGGTCATGGTTCGAAAGATGATTCCCAAAAAGATCCTCTGCTGCCGCACCTGCAGCAAGCACCATCACTAAACCCGCGGTATGATCTCGTGACGATGGGGCGGGACCAACTCAATCGGGTGTCGCGGCCGCCGAAATCGGAACGGCGTCACAACGACAGATTCAACTGGGTCAACGTGTATCCGGTCGTGTCCAACGCGAAGACCTGATCCCGCCCGCTTTCGGCAAGTACGAATAGCGTCGCGTTGCCAGGAATCGATCCGACGCGCTGCGTTGCGAACTGATCACTCGACGAGATGGCCGCCCAGACCTCGCCATTGGACGTCCGGGCGACGAGGTCGTCGAGCGAATCGTCGTTGAGATCTCCGGGTTGAGTTCCGATCCAGCCCGCAATCGCCGAATTGCGATCCCAAAGTGAGGTGACCACCTGTGGGCCGATGGTTCGTGTGACCCACCAGGAATCGCCGGTCCTCCCGGCCAGATCCTCCCGGCCGTCGCCGTCGAAATCCGCGACCTGAACTTGGGTCCACGTGCTTGCAGGCGACCAGACGGCGAAGCGACGGTTGTCGAACGTCTGGCCGTTGGACTGAGCCACCCACCAACTGCCATTGGTCCGGCCGAGAAGATCGTCGCGGCCATCGCCATTCACATCCGCGACGCTCACGTCTTGCCAAAGCAAATTATTGGACCATCGCGTCCACAGTTCATTGACGAACTCTGATCCCGTCGAGCGGGCGACCCACCACGCGCCGCCGGTGCGCCCCAGGAGGTCGTCACGGCCGTCGCCATCGACGTCAGCGACCGCAACATCCTGCCAGGTCACATTCGGCGACCATCGCGACCAGGTGGCGGTCGTCAATGAACTCCCGGTCGAAAGACTGATCCACCAGCGTCCTGTCGTGGCAACTCGACCTGCAAGATCATCGCGTCCATCTCCGTCGAAATCACCGACGAGCTGATCGACCCAGGTGACATTTGGCGACCAGTTCCCAACAACGGTCGTCCCCGCCACGCCCGGACGGATCCAATGCCAGTTGCCGGTCTGTCCCTCGCGCGAGAGCAACCCCTCGGAACCGCTGCCGTCGAAGTCAGCCGGCAAGAAGCTGGTCAGCACCGGTCCTGCCGTGCTCCCGGGACTGAGCAACTCATTCTGGAAGTTCAACGCATCGACAACCTCGCCGTGCCCCACACTTCGCGTGTATCCGGAAATTCGATTCAAATACAGGGCGCCGCCCCGGCTGAGGAACGAGACCGCGACATCCTGGTCGCCGTCACGGTCGAAGTCGCCGGCAACAATCCCTTGCGGGCTTTCGGTCGTGCCTCGAATGACCGAGCGCGTGCCGTAGGTAAAAGGTTGAGAGAACCGACGATGGCCGACGTTAAACAGGACGGAGAACGAGCCGTCCCGCGAGTTCGCCACGGCCAAATCGACCGCGCCGTCGCCATTCAAGTCCGCAATCGCCACACGCTTCGGGCCAGCCGCCGCGTTGAAATCGGCGCGCATGCCGAATGGGTTCGACGGATCGCCGCTGCCGTACAACACGGAAACGAATCGCGAAGGATTGGTGGAGGTTCCGTTGTTCGCAATCACGGCGTCCAGGATACCGTCCCGATCGAGATCGTTGAGCACGACGTCGGTGGGGCCATTGAATCCTCGCACGAGTGTCGCGTTGCTGAATTTTCCAAGGCCAAGCCCGCGGTAAATCGAAAGGCTATTGGAGGCGAAGTTGGTCACGACCACATCCAAGCGGCCGTCCCCATCCAGGTCACCAAGATTCACGCCCATGGGCTGCGTTTCGGTCGGCAAGTTCAACGGTGCGTCAAAGCCTCCTTGTCCATTGCCAAAGAGAATCGAGACCTCGTTGGATCGATAGTTGGCGACGGCCACATCCGGGTGGCCATCTTGATCAAGATCCGCCCCCGTCAGGGTCGATCCGGCGCCGTGGGCGGCAAGTTGGATTGAGCCGTTGGCCGCCAGGAACATGCGGGGCGGCCCGAAGGAAAGACTCCCGTTGTTCAAGACCGACCAAACTCCGCTGCCCGCACCGCTGAGCTCGGTCCCGCTGCCGATCGTCGCGACGACCAAGTCCAAATCACCGTCGTGATCCAAATCGGTGAGCTCGACCGCTTGCGGACGAACCGCTCCCGGCAATCCCACGCAGCGATCGGAAAACCCACCCAACCCGTCGTTGACCACAATCGTGATGCTGCCCACTGGCGACGCGCCGCCACCACAGCTCGCATTCAGGTCATTCCCGGTCACCAAATCCAGATCGCCGTCGCCGTCCAGATCACCGGCTGCAAGCGTCCCGGTGAGCGATACGGTTTCAAACTCCAGCTGGGTATCGAAACGTCGACTCGGCTGCAACGGTTCCCAACCGCTTTCCAACTGTTCCTCGACCGTATACTCGCCGGGCGGAAGATCGTCGAAGACGTAATTCCCCTCGAGATCGGTGAGCGTCGTCTGTTGATTTCCTGACGAGTCCGTTAGTCGGATCGTCCAATTCGCCAACCCTTCGCCCGGATCAGGATCGCTCCCGCCAGTTTGATTGAGATCCTGCCACTTGCTGCCGCGAAGAGTCGCCAGGCGGGCGTTCCAAAAATTCGCATCGGCAACGTCAAGTCCGCTCGTTGCGTCGATTCGGTAGTAGCCCAGCCCGCCGGTCCCGCCGCCCGTTTGCTGCCAGCCCGTCGGAATCTGCTCGACGACTTCGTACGTGCCCGGCCCGATCTCGGCAAACGAGAACTCACCGAGGGCATCGGTCTGCTGCGTCTCGATCGGCACGCGCTGGCCGTTCTCGAGGCGGAACAGATCGATCGTGACTCCGGGGAAAACCGGATCGCCCGTGCCGGTTCCATCGCCGGTCAGCGTGTCGTCGAATTTCGTACCGCCGATTCGACCCAGTTCGAAATTCCCGAAATCAAGATCCTCAATCGGTGCGGCGGTCGTCACCGAAACCTGATACGGAAGATTGCCGGCGGGAAACGTCGGCACCCAGCCGGAGAAGACTTCTTCCCGCAGCGTATGTTCGCCCAGCGGGACGTTTTGAAAGGTGAACTTCCCCTCGCTGTCGGTCAGGGTGGTTGCGTCGATTTCGCCGTCACGATTGAGGTCCAGCAGGATCTGCCAGTTGGCCAGGCCGGACTCACGTGGATTGTTGAGATCGCGCACACCATCGCCGTCATCGTCCCGCCATTTCGTCCCTGACAAGCTCGCGCCATAGAAGTTGGCAAAGTCGTTGTCGTCGTCGAGCAGCCCGCTGGTCACGGGAATCGTGTAGGTCGGGATCAACGGAAACGCATCGCCGCCAGCCGTCTGCCCAACGCCGGCGGGGAGTTCTTCGCTGACGGTGTAGAGGCCTGGCACCAGATCAGCGAAGGAGTATTTCCCCGAGGCATCGGTGACCTGCCGCTGCTCGATCACCGATTCGCCTTGCGTCAGCGTCAAGACGATCGTCACACCCGCCTGCGGCACGTCGTCAGGACTAAAACCATCACTCGTTAGATCCGCGTATTTTGTCCCGGCAATGACGCCACGCTGATAATTGCCGAAGCTGAGCACCGGCACCGTGGCCGGCCCGATGGTGATCTGGTAACTGCCGTCGCCGCCCGGAAAGGTCTGCGTCCAGGAAGGAACCGATTCTTCAAAGACGCGGTGCGTTCCTACAGGCACATCGGAAAACAAAAAGGTCCCACCTTCCCCCGTCGTCTCCGTGCGGTCGATCGTGCCGTCGTCATCCAGGTCGAGGAAAATCGTCCAGCCCGGCAAGCCCGGCTCAAACGGCTCTTCGTCGCGTACGCCATTGCCGTTGAGGTCCTCGAATTTCTGGCCGAGGATTTCGCCAAAACTCTCATTCAAGTACAGGCTGTTGGAACCCTCCTCGGCAACAAAGACATCCAAATCGCCATCTCCATCGACGTCGCCGGCGGCCAGGCCGTTGCTCTCTGAAGATCCCAGCCGTTGCTCGGTCGCGGCGAAACGGCCCTCCCCGTTGTTCAGCCAAACACGATTACCAATCAGACGCCCCACGTCGCTCGTATTGGCGGTCATGGCGTCGAGGTCGCCATCGCCATCAAAGTCGGCCAAGACAACATCGGCCGTCGCTTCGTCCCCGAGGGGTTGGTTGCTGTTTTCGAAGATACCGCTGCCGTTGTTCAGCCAGACTTGATCCGATCCGCTGAAACTCGACAACCACGCATCCAGATCGCCATCCGCGTCGAGGTCGCCCAAGGCCACCGCCGAGATCGACGCGGCGCCCTCGCCGCTGATGCCGATCGCTTGACTTCCGAGTGAGAATTCCCGATTCCCCTGGTTGAACCAGACGCGACTCGCACTGCCGGCGACAAAGGCATCCAGGTCGCCGTCCCCATCCACGTCACCCAGCCGGACGTCGGTGCCCAGCAATCCGGCGCCGTCGCGTCTGAGAACCAGCGAAGGATCGAGGAAGCCGCTTTCTTCGCCGCCCTCACTGGCCGACGTGTAGAACCAAACTTCGTCGAACGTCCCGTTGGTGACGAACGCATCCAGGTCGCCGTCCCCGTCCAGGTCTCCCAGATCAACACCAAAACTGGCGGCATCGCCCAGCAGCACTGGCAGCACCGTGTCCAGAATACCGTCCGTATTGAACCAGACTTCGTTTGCCGCGCTGTATCCCGCGGGCGAGTTGTACGTCCCGCTCTTGGCGACGAATGCGTCCAGGTCGCCATCGCCGTCGATATCGCCGACGGCCACCATATTGCTGGGATGGAAGGAATCGCCCAACAGTTGTCCCGAATCGGTGAACGCACCGGAGCCAGGATCATAGAGCAGCACGTGGTCGGGCTCATCTTGGTTTGCGATAAACACATCCAGATGGCCGTCCCCATCAAAGTCGCCAAAGGCGGCCGATTGGCTGAGGTTCCCGCCCAACAATCCGCCCACCTCCGAGAAGCGCGCCGTGCTCCGAGTCACACCCGTGCGGAATTGGCTGACGTGCGCAAAAGTCTGCTCAAATTCATCGAAGATGTTGCTGGTCAGTTGAACCCGCTCACCCGGAAAAAAACCGCGGGGAAGATCACCGCGGAGGGTATCAGGGTTGCCGTCTGGAACACTCAAGGCGATTGGAAAATTCCGACCCGATTGAAAGCCCGTCACGACCAAGCCGGCGGCGAGAAACGAGTCGACGGGTTCGTCGTAGGCGACTTGGATGTCGGTTTCGCGATCGGCATCGTTGGCGTTTGCGGACGGAAACGTGTTGACCACAGCGGCTAACAGCTTGCGCGGCTCGAGCGATTCCAACTGCAGTCGGCCTTCGCCCCTCATCGGTCGCGCGACACGTCGCGATCCTCCGGAAAGTCGCCGTCTTCGAAGTCGCGCTTTCTTGCCATCGCCGGCGGCACTCAGCCGGATGCAAAGTTCTCTCATCAGATAACCGCTTCCGAGATTCGTTCGAGTCAGTAAGCTAGAGACAGCGGCGCCGTCGTTGATCGAAGGCAACCGGCATGAGTCTGAACGGTGACGGCTGCTCACTCGAATCGGTGCAGACCTGTTCGGGGCAGCCGTGCACGATTCTCGCCGTCTGCGCCGATGACGGGGTACCGGCCAGCCTAAGCAGCGCCTCAAACGATGTCAACCAAAAGCGATTCCGCGAGCGCGATAAACGTCGACCCAGGCGTCAGAACCGAGGGTGGTGCCGCCGGACTTCGATTTACGTGTTCAAGATAAGAAACAAATCCCTCGCCCCGACGAAGACGTCTCGAACCGCGGCGATCTCGGAGCCACCTTGGTCGGGTTGCCGCCACCGCCTCGTGCGTCCGCCCAACCATGTCTTTACTTCACCAAGGTCTGGCCCTCCACCGGCGCGGCAACTATGCGGGCGCTCGCGCGTGCTACCAGGCGCGACTTCGACAAGTACCGGGTGACGCCGACGCACATCACCTGATCGGCATGGCGTGGCAGGCCGAAGGGAAGTTGGAAGAAGCAGGTGACTGGATACGGCGGGCCATTCAACTGGCTCCGCAGGCGGCTCCTTTCCACAACAACCTCGGCTGGATTCTCTGGCAACAGGGCCAAGGAGCCAAATCGGAGGCGAGTTGTCGTCGAGCCATCCAATTGAGGCCCGGCTACGCGGAAGCGTGGTGTAACCTTGGAAACGCACTTCAACTCCAGGATCGGTGGGCCAAAGCGGTTCCAGCCTACCAGCGCGCGATCGAATTGAAGCCGGACTACGCCAAGGCACTCTCGAATCTCGGCGAGGCATTACGGCACCTTGGACAGCATGACCGTGCCGCCCAAGCCTGTCGGCGGGCGATCGCGGTGCAACCGAATTCGGCAACTGCGCATCTGAACCTGGGACTGGTATTGATTTCGATGGGCAAGCTGCCGGAGGCCCTCGCAAGCCTAAGACTTGCCTCACAGAGACGCGGCGACCACGTGCCAACGTGGCTGGCGAAGGCACGCGCACATTCGGCTCTCAGTCAATGGTCCGACGCCGAAGCCGCCTATGCACGTGTGATTGAACTCGCACCGACGTCCACACAAGCATGGCGAGGTTTGGCTTACGCTCGCTACGAACAGGGTGATCTGCAGACCGCTCAGCAGTATTTCGCCAAGGTTGTTTCGCTTGAGCCCGACGCGGCGGATGACTGGCACAATCTGGGAGAAATTCAACGTCAGACGGGCCGGGCGTCGGAGGCCATCGTGAGTCTCGAGCGATCCCTGGCGATTCGCACCGGATCCCAGCCCGCCAACACACTACGCCCGCCCAGCGTCAACGATGCAGGACTCGAGCCACCGCAAGCGATCAGCCTCTGCAGCTTGGCCATGGCACGCTTGCAACAAGGTGAGTTCTCGCGAGGCTGGTCGGACTATGGCGCTCGACTCGTCATCGGACGCGGGCTCGACGCGCGCGACAAGTCCGGGCCCGGTGAAGCATCCACGCGCTGGATCAACGCGGCACCCGACGTGCGGCACCGACTGCTCGATTATCGCGACGCAGGTTGCCGGCGATGGCGCGGCGAGGCGATTCGCGGACGTAAGATCCTGGTATGGGGCGAGCAAGGAATCGGCGACGAAATCATGTTTGCCAGTGTGCTGCCCGACCTACTCGCCACGGGGGCATGCGTTACGCTTGAGTGCGTCGAGCGGTTGGAGCCCTTGTTTCGTCGCTCGTTCCCAACGGTTCGAGTCGTTCGACAAAGCTTGAAACCGTCGATCGAGCTAAGCGAGTTGGACTTTCATGTGCCCCTCGGCGACTTACCTCGCTTCTTTCGCCAGTCTTGGTCCGATTTTGGGACGGCCCGCGCCTACTTAAAGTCTGACGTCGCCCAGCGAGACCGATTGATCAAGAAGTATCAGGCAATCGGCAACCAACCCCGAGTCGGAATTTCGTGGCGAAGCGACAATCCACTGACGGGCGCGAAACGCACGGTTCCTTTGCACCTTTGGACCGGCCTTTTGTCACTCCCCCACCTGCGATTCTTCAGTCTGCAATACGGTGACTTCCGCGCCGAGCTGGAAGCGATCCGAGTCGACCGCGAGCTTGACCTCGTGGTCGACCCCGAAGTCGATCCACTCGGCGATCTGGATCGGTTTGCGGCACAGGTAGACGCCATGGATCTGATCATTTCGATCGACAACTCAACGGTCCACGTCGCGGGCGCCCTCGGCAAGCCGGTCTGGTGCATGCTACCCGTCGGGGGCGATTGGCGGTGGTTTCAGGACCGTACGGACAGTCCCTGGTATCCATCGTTGCATCTCTTTCGACGGACGGCAGCAAGCGACGCGACGCGCGTGCTGGCAGAAGTACAGCTAGCGTTGCAGACTTGGCGGGTACTCCGGCGTTAGCCGTGCGTTACCAATTGCAGCGTCCATTCGGAACACGCGTGTGGACTCGGCTGTTTGCGGTGACCCTGACAGTCCGTCGGAGTCAGCCAGGGAAAGCGGACGGTGGCGCCGAGGGCGTCTGCGAAAGCGTTCCGTGCGTCGATTCACACAATCGCCCGAATCGTTCTCAAGGCAGGGCTTCCGTGGCTCCGAAGATTCCACATACGTGGGATCCGGTTCCGCCTCGGCGCCCCGGTCGCGTTCGTTTTGTGTTCCTTCCCCTATCGCCTGGTTGGTAGTTCCATGTCGAAGAACAGTCCGCCTGCAGGACCTTCCTATATCACGCTACTGGCAGCGATTGCCGTTCTTGTCAGCCAACATGCGAACGCGTTGAGTCAGACGCCGACGACAAGAATTGCCCGCCCTGTTCGATCCGTCAAAGCGGTCAGTCACGTGGCCTGTGGCTGCGGAAAGTGGACGTGTGCGGTGTGTCAGGGCGGATGCGATTGCGACGTGATGCCTGAGAGCCAGCTGTTTCCCTCGCAGCCGTCAACGGCCACGCCCATGCCGGAGTGGCAGCCGTCGCGGGACAACTTGCAGTTTCCCCCGCCGGAGTCCTCGCTTACGACGCCGTCGGTGCCGTCCGACACGACAACGCCCTCGTTCGCGACGCCATCTCCCTCCGCGGCCCCTCAGCTTGCGTTTTCGCAGCAGGCGTCTGCCACCGGCGGTACGAGCTATTCCGTCCCCAACATGATCGGTCCGTTCTTCGGTGCCAGCGGTGGGACGTCCATCATTACGAATGTCGTCCCCACGCAACTTGTGGCGCAGGGCTTCCTCATCAACGGGGGTTCCCCGCCCACGAATACTGCATTGGTATTCGAGGTCGGAACGGACACGGTTCCGAACGACCTTTTCACATCGGGCCCCGGTACGATCGTCGGTGGCAACATTGTGTTTCCGATCGCTGAGCCCGTCCCGCCGAGCGACGCGCCGACGTCACCAGGACCGTCCTACGTCTACGACGGCGGCGAGGCGACTCCCGTCAATGGCGGCACGGTTTTCGACGATGGAGACGACTGGCGAATCAATTACAGTTTCAGCGAGACGGTGGAGATCCTCATCCCGACCTCAAGCTCCTTGGTCGTCGGGAAAATCCGGATTGCCGAGAACACGAGTCCGATTCCCCAGGACCGACTGTTCCTGGACTTCAGCATGTTTGACAACGTGCCATTGTTTCCGGGCGGCGTGACTGTCAACCGGTTTAGTCCCGGTTTTGAAAAGACGTTCTGGGATCGTCAAGCCTCGTTCGAAATGCGGTTCCCGTTCGCCTTGACGCTGAACAGCAACGTGATGTTGGATGCGCCCGACATGGGCCATGCGGAATTTGGCAACTTGTACATGGTCACGAAATTCCTGCTCTGGGAAAACGGCCGGACCGCGATTTCGGCGGGCGGCGTGCTGTCGCTACCCACGGCGGATGACCTGAGCTTCTACTTCCAAGACGCCGAGGGGCTCAAGGAATTGGTGCACGTGAACAACCAAGCGGTGCACTTGTTGCCGTTCATCGGCTGGGCGCATGTCCGCGATCGTTTCTTCGCCCAGGGTTTCCTGCAACTGGACGTCGACCTGAATGGCAATCCCGTCGCAGTCAACTTGGACGGCAGATCAGGATTGACCTCAGCCGGCGTGATTCAGGATCCGACGTTCCTGGATCTCAACTTTTCATTCGGCTATTGGCTGGCCCGAAATCCGCGCGGGATCGGCAAGCACAGCGGGCTGACGGGAATCGCGCCGATGGCGGAACTCCACTTCAACCGGTCGCTACAGTCCGCGGACTTTATCCGGCTGGGAGACATCTATCGAATCGGACAGGGCAAGAACGACATTCAGAACGTCGCGGGCGTGGCTGGGCTGGCGATGCAGTTCGCCTCGGGATCGACGCTGACCGTCGGCTATACGACGCTGATCGGCAACGGCAGCGACCAGCAATTTGACGGCGAACTTCGTGCCTTCTGGAATCGCTTCTTCTAAGCGAACCGGGCGGCACAGGTGGCCTGTGGATTCGTGGCGGATCCGTTCCGAGGTTTCGCATCTGAAGCGATGGTCCACCGGGTTCCGGGCCACGTCACCCACCGATGATGACCGTGGGGGCACCCATCACGATCATGCCTCCGTGAGCCGTCTGGTCCATGAAGCGAGCGGCGGGCATGCCCCCGATCTTGACGGTCATCGAGCCCATCGCAATCGTGTCCGGAGGGCCGACGCAGGTCACAATATCCCCGACGTGCGCGGCGGGCATGAAGCAGATCATGACCGTCGGACAGCCCATCGCGATGGGTCCGCCCACATGGGGCTTGACCACATCGACAAGCGGACAGAGGTGGGGATCGGCCAGCCGCGCGGCGAACTTCGGACCTGCGGGCGGCATCGCGGCCTGGAAGGCGGCCGCCGCCGCTTCCTTGGCAATTTCCTCCGGTGTCGGCTCTTTGGCCACGGCGGGCGCTCCCTTCAAACAAAGCCAAAATCAACCCCTCTTCCCAACCGTCACTCACGTTATCTGCCCGAGCTGCCCGGCCGTTGCGTGAATTCCCGCCAAAAATCGCCGCCGACAATCCACGACTCAAGGCAAATCCCCCGCGCCAGCCCGTCGCGTTAGCGGCGATTCATCCCGGCCAACGCGGGCGAGACCGCCGAGACACTCCGCCAGCCCGACAAGTCAATTTGATCGGTGTTGAGGACCGTCAACACGGGCATTAGCCCCAACTCGAGGATCTGCGCCGCCGCCTGGTCCGAGATTGGCACCTCCGTGCCGGGATGCAGTTGCTCCGTCCCGTCCGCGTCACGGTGGATATAGAGCGGCCGACGGTCGATTCGTCGGTGAAGCTGTGGATCGCCGCCCGACTCGCTTTCCTGCGAGGCTTCGGCCAGCAGACACGCTGCCAGATAGGCGGAGTTGCCCCACAAGAGCCGGCTTGCGTCGCCCTCGCCCGAAAGCTCCTCGAATGGAAAGCTCTTGATGGGATTGCTCTCCAGACCGTAGGGGACGCGGAGCAGGAACCGGGGCAGCAGCAGGGCCAGATGCGACGCCTCGGGTAAGTGGCGCAACGTGGCCCAAGCCTCGGCCAGATCCGTCTCCAGCTGAGGCCGCCACTGCGACGCGGATGACAATTCCGCGAACGACCCGGCCCCGAACAGGTACGGACTTGCCGCGGCCAAGACCGGGACTCCGGCGCGGGATGCGACCTTGCTTAGCAGCCCAGCCACAAACAGGTCGACTCGTGACCATCCGAACGTGAAGTCGGCGACCACCACGTTCCAAGTTTCCCCCCCGCGCGTCCCGCCCGCCTGCTCGACCAACAGCTGATGAAGCCGACTCTGCTCAAGACTGGACGCGGAACCAAAATCGGCGGCCAGTTCGGCAAGCGACAGGTCGAGCACATACAGCTTGAGATCGCCACCGGTTCGGAGGCGTTTCACCAGGAAGTCCAGGCTGCGCCAGCCCGCTTCAAGCTCCTGAAGTGCGTCCGAATGCAGCACAACCTGCATGAAGTGCTCCGCCACTCGATCAACACAAGCAATCAAGTCCGCTTGGTCGCTCGCTGGACGCTCGACGCGCAGCGGCGCCACGGATTGTCGGATCAACTCGCGCAAGTCACGCGCCAGCGGCGGGCCGGCGTGCTCGGGACCTTGGACTTCCGTTTGCCGAATCGCCTGATCCAATAGGTCACCGGCCGACTCGTTTGTGGCTGGCTGCCCGTCGGGTTGCGGCGCTGGCATGGGCGCCGACTGGCGAGGCAACGCCGGTTCCGCACCCGGCCCCCCGCGAGAAAGCAACCCCCACGCCCGCACTTCGGCAGCGGCCTTGTCAAATGTGGCCGGGCTTTGGAGTTTCTCTCGCAAACTCCTCAGCTCAAGAAACAAACGACAATGCCGAAAGAGCGCGTCGGGATGGAAGTCCGCCAGACTTCGAAAGGTCAAGTTCAGCGGCGAGCCGTCTTGATCCGCCGTGCCCAGCTCGCAGTGCACGCCCATCTTCGCCATCACCTGGTCGAAGTTGTCGCGATTCACCTCGACCGGCCGTCGATCCGCGATCGACTGCGGCGCGGTCTCGATCGCCCTCTGTCCGCGACCCGAGAAATCCCGAATTACCAGGATCCGAAAGGCTCGTTCACCCGCAACCCGTGCCTCGGAGGGTTCCGAAACCGTGGTTCGTAAACGGATGGATCCGAGCGATAGTTCTTCGTCTTTTGCCATGACGCCAACTCCTCTCCTCCGGGATCATCGCGTCACGCCTGCCAGAAAGCACGCTCCCGGCGACAACGCGGCGGCACGACAATCCTAATCGTTCTTCCGCTTGACAGCAACGATTTCCCAACCGGGCATGACGCCTGGCTCGTGCCCGCCTCGCGGACGATCGCGATCGCTGCCGCTTTTCAGCGTCGTTCCGAAATGTCACAATAAGCGGGACTCATGCTGGAAATCGCGCGGTCGAATCCTCGAAGTACGTCGTTAGTTAATTCCCGAGCATAAGTTGGCCTTGCTGGAAGCGGCTCGGCTGGAAGCGGCTTGGCTGGAAGCGGACGGACCGACCTTTCTCGTCGACGGAAAATGAACATGCATTTTGTCATTGAAGTCGTGGACGGTCCGAGCCAAGGCAAAAGGTCTTGGCTTCTGAAAGGTCAGGTGCTGTGCTTCGGTCGAACCCACCTGGCCGATGTCGCGTTTCCAGATGACCCCAGCATGTCATCTCGACACTTTCTGATATCTGCCGAGTCCTCCGGCTGTCGGCTCGAAGATCTCGATAGCACGAACGGAACGTCCCTTAACGGTCAGTTTGTCGCTCGGGCCCAGCTGGGCGATGGCGACCACATTAAAGCGGGCGAAACCAGTTTCGTGATCCACCACGCAGGCGGATCCACCGACACCACGGCACCGGTCGGCGTCTCCGCGCAACGGGGCGAGGCGGGAGGATCGACGGCCACACAGATCGAAACAAGTCCGCAGATCGTCTTGGATCGCTCACGCGGGAAGTCATCGCCGCTGCCCGCAATGGGTGCCTCGTTCACGCATGAGCTGACAAGTTCCGGCCTGGACTTGTTGCGCGGCGCGATGTTCAACGCGCCCGGCGAGTCGACTTGCCCCTCGCAATTGATCAGCCAATTCGGGCGCCGATTCGCCGTGTACTGGATCGCCGATTTGAATAAAGCCGGCGTGCCGGTCCCGGCCGACTGGACCTCCGCCGAACCTCTCTTTGATTGGCTGCCGGCCGACGTCGCCCGCACGAACTCGCCGTTGATCCTGCCCCCCAGTCCCAGTGCCAAGCTGTCCGAGCTGATCGATCAACTCTGGGACGAAGATGCGCTGGTCGCATTCCTAGCCGAATCCGAAACACCGGAAATCGTCACGCATCTGAAGGCATCACTCCATTTCAATTTGACGGGCCAGGTTGTCCCGACGGAAGAACAGCGAGGGATGCTCGGGCTTTGCTGGCCAAGCGTCTTATCGCCGCTTCTGTCATTTGGTAAACCGGCGTTCATGGCCAAGTTTCTTAACCCCTTTGCCGGAGTTCTGGTGGAAGTGCCTGACTTTCCGTCCACCTGGCAACTGTTCGCGCCGCGAGAAAAGCCTCTGCCCATGGAAGAATTAGGGTTTCGAAAATCCGAGCATGGTTAATCCAGACCCCAACGATCCGCGCGGACCGATTCAGCGCCGCTCGCTCATCAATCAATTCCACCCGCAACAATCGCGCCGAGTCCCCGACAGTTTCCCCCCGCGTGCCGACAAACGCTCAACGATTTACTCTCGGCACGGCGTGTGTGCTTGCTGCGGCTGCGCCCTGACGTTCACACAGCACACGCGCGGCGACGTTTGCGACGATCACCGTTGCCGCCATTGGGCCGTACGTCGCCGCATCAACGAGGATCATCGCCGTCGGGAAAAGGCTCGTCGCGATGTCTCCGCCCAAGTCGTCCAACGTCTGATCGGGCCAACCGCCGCCCATGCGACGGTCGAGCCACGAGCACTCCCGATCCCCCTCAATCCGCGTCGAATCACGAATCTGCCCACAAGACGCTGGCGGTTGTTTCGAGACTGGCTGAACGAGCTGATCAGCCGCGCGGCCGCGCAAGCCTATCAGTCGTCCACCGAGACCAGCGAATCCGAGGCCCCAGCGACAGGCGACGGAGAGGACTTACGTTTGTCGATCATCGGTCAAACGTGCGCCACGTGCCGAGGGCAATGTTGCTTGGGGGGAGGCCGTAACTTCGCGTATCTGGATGTCGAGACGATGGTGGGCCTGCTACGCCACCATCGCGACCTGCGGCCGCGGGATGTCCTCGCAACGTATCTCGCGTTGATGGGTCCTCGAACCTACCAGGATTCTTGCGTCTACCACACGGAATCAGGCTGTCGGCTCCCCCGCGAGATGCGTTCCTCCACCTGCAACAACTTCCTCTGTTCCGATCTGCAGGAAGTCCTGAAAGGCTTGCGCTACGGAGACTTTACCCCGACCTTTATCGTCGCCGTCGAGGAGACGCAGGCCGTCCGCGCCGCGCGCGTCGATCTCTCAGGCGGCGAAAGTTGGGACCTCGAGACCTCCCCCGGGCCCATCGCGCCGCCGACGCGGGACGACCCACCACAGCCGACGCCGCGCGATTAGCGAGCGCCTCGTCGCCGCATGGAATGTGAAGGCTCTCATGAGCCAGGTCCCTCCACAGATGGGTCGCCGGGTCGCATCGATTTGGCCCGCCGGGCAGACCGCGCTGTCGACCAGGGGGTCCGGTTCGGCCAGCAATTGATCGCGGATGAAACGGGCGGAGAGCGCGGCCGACATCGTGGGGACGGTTGGGGATGTCGCTCAATCCGCGGACAGCCTGGCGGAAGCGACGATCGGTGGAACCGTCGAATCCATCAGTGATGCATTGGGCCTGGCGGACGGCGAATGGATTGCACATATGGATTGGACATCCACTTTCGAGTGAGCGAGAATCGACCCCCAGGACAAGGCGACAACGCCACTCAGCTGACTCCGATGGCGGTACGACGGCCGAGCAGCATCAAGTGGCAGACACCGAGGGGCGTATTGATGACACGATCGGTCTACGCGGTGGCCACCATGGACACGAAAGGCGCCGAGCTGGCTTACGTCGCAGACTGTCTGCGAGCGGCCGGAGTCGCGGTCAAGACCGTCGACGTCGGCACGCTAACGGCCCCGACCGTCGCGCCCGACATCACGCGTGAACAGGTCGCGGAAAAAGCGGCGCCGCTGCACGCCGCGGATCGTGGCGAGGCGGTCACGAGAATGGGCGAGGCCCTACGCCGTTTTTTGCGAGCGGAGTGCCAGGCGGGTCGCGTGGCGGGCGTCATGGGGATCGGCGGCAGCGGAGGAACGGCGCTGGTCACGGCGGCGCTCCGGGGGCTGGAGATCGGACTGCCCAAGTTGATGGTATCCACGGTGGCCAGCGGCAACACCGAGCCCTACGTCGATTGCCACGATATCCTGCTGATGCCTTCGGTCGTTGACGTGGCGGGATTGAACGCGGTCTCCCGGCGGATCTTGGCCAATGCCGCCCACGCGATGGCGGGGATGGTCACTCATGCCATTCCGCCCACGGACAAACGTCCGACGATTGGCATGACGATGTTCGGCGTCACAACGCCCTGTGTGACCGCGGTCCGAACCATGCTGGAAGCTCAAGGCAATCACTGCCTCGTCTTTCACGCAACGGGCACCGGCGGGCGGGCCATGGAACAACTGGTTGATTCCGGATTGATTCAGGGTGTACTGGATATCACCACGACCGAAGTGGCCGACGAGGTCGTGGGTGGCGTCTTCCCCGCGGGCCCGCGTCGCTTCGAAACGATGCTCAAGCGACAAATCCCCTTGGTGCTCAGCTTGGGAGCACTCGACATGGTCAACTTTGGTGCGCGAGAAACGGTACCCGAGCGTTTTCGGCAGCGAGTGCTTCATGTCCACAACGCCCAAGTCACCCTGATGCGAACCTCGCCCCAGGAGAATCGCGAGTTTGCACGTTGGATCGCTGCCAAACTCAATTCATCCGCAGGGCCTTGGGTCCTCCTAATTCCCGAAGGCGGCGTCTCGACTCTGGACGCACCCGGTCAACCGTTCTACGACCCGGAAGCCGACGCGGCGCTGTTCGATGAATTGGAGCTCCGCCTGGAGCAATCCCTACGGCAACGGATCACGCGGCTGCCCTTTCACATCAACGACGCGCCGTTCGCATCGGCTTTGGTCGAAGCCTTCCAGGTCCTCACGCAGCAATCGGCGCGGCGGTAGAGGTTGCAGGAAACACGGCAACGAAACGAAACGAAACGAGAACGGAACGGAACGATACCAGCAACCACTTCTTCCGGAGCGTGGCACATGGCAGAAACTCGCGAGTCGATCCTGCGGCGATTTCGTCAAAAACTTGCTGCAGGACAGTCGATCTTGGGCGGTGGGGCCGGTACAGGAATTAGCGCGAAATGCGAGGAAGCGGGCGGGATCGATCTGATCGTCATTTACAACTCGGGACGATACCGGATGGCCGGCCGCGGATCTCTCGCGGGCCTTATGCCGTATGGAAACGCGAACCAAATCGTCAAGGAGATGGCCTATGAGGTGCTGACGGCGGTGCATCACACGCCCGTCTTGGCCGGAGTTTGCGCCACCGATCCGTTTATGCTTCGCGCCCACTTCCTTCATGAGTTGCGAGAGCTTGGTTTCGCAGGTGTCCAAAATTTCCCGACGGTGGGACTGATCGATGGGACGTTCCGAGCCAATCTGGAAGAAACCGGAATGGGCTTTCAACTGGAAGTCGACTTGATCGCCGCCGCGCACCAACTGGACATGTTGACCACCCCCTATGCGTTCGACGCCGAACAGGCTCGAGCGATGACGGCGGCCGGTGCGGACGTCATCGTCGCTCACATGGGGCTTACCACGAGCGGAACGATCGGCGCTCACACCGCCCTCTCGCTGGAAGACTGCGTTCCCCGAATCGCGGAAATTGCCACGGCCGCCCGTCAGCTGCGGGATGACGTGATGGTCCTCTGTCATGGTGGACCGATCGCGATGCCCGAGGATGCGCAGATTCATCTTGGACCACGTGCGAGAAATCGACGGATTCTACGG
The DNA here is from genome assembly GCA_963826795.1 of uncultured Planctomycetales bacterium. Taxonomy (GTDB): domain Bacteria; phylum Planctomycetota; class Planctomycetia; order Pirellulales; family Pirellulaceae; genus CAWGYT01. The sequence goes on from CAWGYT010000015.1 coordinate 79,923, forward strand.
CGCCAGTTCCCTGGAACGTCTGCCAACCGAAACGGCCCTCACGGCCCAAGTGCAACGCTTCGCGCAGCTGCGGAGATCGCCAGGTTGACCGGTCTTCCTGATGTTACTTCCAGTTGCCAACCGGCGCATCAAGGAACTCAGCGCTGAAATCGGGCGAGTTTTCACCTTGCGGAAGCGGCGCAAGCTGTCGTCACTTTAGCGATCGGCTGGATTGCAACTGCGCGTTCGTGAATTTCCGGCGCGACTCGCGCCGCACGATTGCGAGTTCGCTTCTTCTGGTTCTGTGTTCGTCATGATTCAGCGAGAAAGGTGTATCGTTGACGTGCTGGAAGTCGGTGCGAATGCCGACTTGATCGGCCAAATCCGCGACACGTGGCTGCCAAGCCAGGGTGGGTCTTGACGCATGTCTCCGACACCACTTCCGCCCTGACGCGCCGTGCCAGGCAGAGAATCGGGCTGGCGATCCTGTGCGCCACGGATGCGGTCAGCCATCGAGACGCGCTGAGTTTTCTTGCCGCAGTCGAAACGACGCGGATCCCAACCGTCGTCGTGTACGACCATGAGGAGTCGCTCGAGTCTTACCGCTCGGCGGCCTATCTCGATCCAAGAAACGCCGAGCTCTTCTGTGATCTCGGTTACAGTCGGTACGTTCAGGGCGACCTGGGGATGGCCGAACGAAGTCTGAGGAGGTCAATTCGGCGCGGTAGCCGACGTCGTACCAAGCGCCGCGTCGCGGCCGCCAGGCGCGCCGGATCAGCTAGGCCGAGTCAGGCCACCAGCTCCTTGATGACCTGCCCATGCACGTCGGTCAATCGGCGTTCGATGCCATTCTGCAGCACAGTGAGTCGTTCGTGATCGATTCCCAACAAATACAGCAGCGTGGCGTGAATATCGTAGCACGTCGTCGGCCGATTGCGATCGAGCGGCTTGTAGCCCCACATGTCGCTCGGCCCGTAGGTCGTGCCTCCGCGAATTCCACCGCCCGCCAGCCAATTGGTGAACACATAGGGGTTGTGGTCGCGACCCAAGCTACCTTGCGAAGAAGGCATTCGCCCGAACTCGGTCGTCCACAGGATAATTGTATCCTCGAGCATACCGCGCTGCTTGAGATCCCGAATCAGGGCCGCGGCACCGCGTGACATGCCTAAGGCAAGCGGTCCGTGGTCGCGTTTGATATCTTCATGCGAGTCCCAATTCCGGCGAGGGAAGGAGTTGTCGTTACCGGACCAGATCTGAATGAAACGCACTCCGCGTTCCAACAAGCGACGCGCCACGAGGCATTTTCGACCAAAATAGTCCGTCTCTTCCAGCTCGTTGATTTCCGAGTCGAACGAAGTGCGTCCGTGATCGAGCCCATACATCCGCAGGATATGAGCGGGCTCGCCGCTGAGGTCGAGTGCTTCGGGCGCTGCCAGCTGCATTTTGGCCGCCAGCTCGTAGCTGCGAATCCGGGCCTCCAGCCGCGAATCGTTCGCGCGCGAACGTTGGTGCAGCCGATTGAGCTGATTCACCAACTCCAGTCCCGACGCGTCGCTCTCGGGCGTGACAAAGCTCGCTTCGGGAGGAAACAAATCCCGGAGCGGCTCGGCCGTGCCCGGCCGAATGATCGTCCCTTGGTACTGAGCCGGCAAAAAGGCGGAGCTCCAGTTCTTGGGGCCGTTTGAGGCGAAGCCGCGTCGGTCCGGCATCACGACGAACGTCGGCAAATTCTCGTTCATGCTGCCCAGCGCGTAGCTAACCCAATTCCCAACACCCGGAAAGCCTGGCAGCTGGAACCCGGTGGCCTGCAGGTAGGTCGCCTGGCTGTGGACGCCCGTCTTGCCCACCATCGAGTGCACAAATGCCATCTCGTCGACACAGTCACCCAGCGGCGCCACGATGTCACTCAAATACTTGCCACACTCACCGTACGGGCGAAACGCCCAGGGACTCTTCATCCAAGGTCCCAGCCCGTTCTGAAACGCCTCGACATGCTCACCGAAATCCGATTCCTCGCCGTGATGCTTGATCAGCGCCGGTTTGTAATCGAACGTGTCCAAATGACTGGCAGCTCCGCCCATGAACAGCTGGACCACCCGTGTCGCGCGGGGCGGGTAATGCAGCACCTGCAGGGTCGCACCCGAACCGGGTCCCGCCCCCACCGCGAGTCCTTCGTTGCCCAGCATCCATGTAAGCGCTAAGCCGCCGAACCCCTGGCCCATTGAGGCCAGAAATTCGCGGCGGGATGCCGAGGGCATCAGCCCGTGGGTGTCGGGCCGACGAGGATCTCTCGCCTGGGGATTGATTCGCTTACCCGTCAACATTTTTGGAGACTCCTCGACGAATCGTTGTCGCCCGGGGTATTCCTGAGCGGGGCTCACGCGGGGCCGGTGGTCGGTGCGGTTGGATTCGTTTGGGCGGCGGCGGCTCGGCGGGAGCCTCGCCCGCCCGGGCTGGGGGGCTTCGTTAGTCGATAAACACGAACTCGTTCAAATTCAGGATCACGCGGCAGGCGTTGGGCAGTCCGAATTGGGCGACATACGCGACCAGCGCGGACTGCTCTTCGGGCGTGGGTGGACGGGACAGCGCGAGCCAGAAGGCTTGCTCGATCTGTTCCGGCACATCGCTGCTCGCCACCTGCAACCGCTCCGCGAAGTGTTCGGACATGCGAACCATGAATTGATTGTTCAATAAGGTCAGCGCCTGAGCCGCCGTGAGACTCGTGTCTCGCTTCGCCACGGACTGGGATGGGTCGGCGCAGTTGAGCGTCTCCATGAACGGCTGGGGCTGCGAACGCACGAGGAAACGGTACACCGACCGACGGTGGGTTGTTGGATCGTCCGGATCGGCTTTGTTGTACATGTAGTGAGGGGAATGTTCCGGCCGCTCGATCACGAAGTCCTGAAACGCGGGACCATACATCTGCCGGTTCATCTTGCCGCTCACCTCCAACGTCGCGTCGCGGATCGCCTCGGCATCCAGCACGCGGCGATTCATCCGCCACAGGTATCGATTGTCGGCGTCAATGCGGGAACATTCGGGCCGAATCGTGGAGATCTGGCGGTAGGTGTGACTGGTGAGAATCGCATAGTGCAATTCCTTCAACGACTGACCTTGGTCGCGAAACGTCGCCGCGAGCCAGTCCAACAGATCGGGATGCGAAGGCGGCAGCCCCATGTGACCGAAGTCATTCGGCGTATCGACCAAGCCGCGTCCGAAGTGATACTGCCAGACTCGATTCGCGATCGATCGCCAGGTAAGCGGATTGTCGTTCCGGGTGAGCCACTTCGCCAGAGCCACGCGCCGGGCGCCCTCTTGATGCCCGTCGGGCAAATCGAATTTCCAATCGACTCCCGGGATGACCGGAACGACGCCTGGCCCGACGAGCTGCCCGGGAGCGGTCACTTGACCTCGCTCCAAGACGTGAATCTCCCGAGGCTTGCCGCCGTCGGGGCCCGTCCCTCGAAACGCGCCGCTGCCGTAATGCACCGTTCCAGCAAAGACGACCTGTTGTGGGGGCAATGCCGCCAATTGCGATTCCACTTCCGCGACCTCGGCGCTCAAGTCCGCCACCCGGACTCGGTCCGACTCACTCAATACGGACTCGGTCAATGCCGCGCGACGTTGACGCAGCTCGATCAACCGTGACGGCAGCGTCGGATCCGCAGTTTGTCCGACATAGACGCCGTCGACCAGGTTTTTTCGCTGCCACCGCACGGGTGCTTCAATTGAGTCCATTGAAGTAACCGACTTACCGAGGGCGGCGTTCTCGTCCGACGGAGTCAAGGCGATCAACTCGCCCAACGCAAAGATGTAATCGTTGTCGCGCGGCGCCAACCGAGTCGCGGTGACGCGGAGGTAGCGAGCGTTGACTGATTCAACTGGAAACGGCACGGGCACCGTCCCGGGATTGGGAAAGTCCGTCGTCGTGTGATCGGCCAGGATCTGAACATCCGCGGCGAAGGTTGGATCGCTCGAGGCTTCGATGCGGAAGCGCATCGGAAACCCGAATCCCGCGCCGATTCCATTAAACTCGTCATCGCATCCCACGAGTTGGACTTCGCGCACGGGCTGGGCCTGCCCGAGGTCGACCTGCACCCATTTCTCGACGTCTTGCTGCGTCTCGATCGCGCTGTGATAGCCGTACTCCGGCCGCTTGTCGGCTGACGATTGCCGCGCCAGCTCCGCGATCTCTTGCTCTAACTCCACCCATTCCGGCCCGGCCTGTTCGCGAATCCGCTGTTGCAGTGATTCCAGTTCGTGACGTCGTTCATCGCGGCGCGTGTTCAGCGCGTGTCGGCGCCGCGCGAGATCGGCGTCCGGATCGTAGGGCCGGTCCGCGCGATCCAGCGCCGCAAAGACCGCCTGAAGACTGTAATACTGCTCCTGCGTGACCGGATCGAACTTGTGATTGTGGCAGCGGGCGCACTGAACGGTCATGCTGGCGAAAGTGTTCATCGTCGAGCTGACCATGTCATCCCGATCCAGATTGCGTGCCACCTTGCCGTCAATTTTCTCTTCGGGCACCTCCGCGTGACCAATAAAATCCCAGGGTCCGGCCGAGATAAATCCCGTGGCCTCGATGGCGTCTCCCTGATCTGGCCACAGCACATCTCCGGCGATTTGTTCCTGCACAAATCTCCAGTACGGTTTGTCCGCGTTGAGACTGCGGATGACGTAGTCGCGATAGGGCCACGCGTTGGGCCGAGGCTTGTCCTTGTCATATCCGTGCGTATCCCCGTAATGGACCACATCCAGCCAGTGCCGCGCCCAACGCTCGCCATAACGCGGATCGGCCAGCAGGCGACGCACCAGCTTTTCGTAGGCATCGGAATCGGGATCGGCGACGAACGCTTCCACTTCTTGGGGCAAGGGCGGCAAGCCCACGAGATCGAAGCAAACGCGACGGATCAAGGTCCTGCGGTCGGCCTCCGGCGAAGGCGTCAACTGCTGGTCCAACAGCGCCTGCAGGATGAAGGCATCGATCGGATTGCGAACCTCGGCCGCTGCGGGACTCGACACAACCGGGACCTCAGGCCGCTGCAAGGCCCGATAAGCCCACCAATCGAAATCCACTTCTTGCTCCGGCGGCCGAATTTCATAGTCGGCAGGCCATTTCGCCCCCGCCTCGATCCAACGGCGAATCGTGGCCAGGTCGGCCGCCGACAGCGGCTCGGCGTCCAGCGGCATATCCGCGTCCTCGCCAGCGATCCGCTCCCACAGCAGACTCTCCTCGGGCTTGCCCGACTCGACCGCCGGTCCGCTATCGCCGCCCGCCCGGAATCGAGCCGACGCGGCGAGCGACAGGCCTCCCTTGGCCTCGACGCCACGGTGGCACGTCACGCAGTGGCGGCGAAAGATGGGCGCCACGTCAGCGACGAAGTCGGGCGCTGGTTCGGATGCCCGCAGTGTCCCGACCGATAGCGCGGCGGCGAAAAGCACGCCCAGGAATCGAAGCGCGATGCATTTCATAAATTCTCCCATCAGCACCGTTGCCGCGGGTTCGGATTTGCCGCCCCAAGCGATGGGCACCGGCGACAACGCCACCGAGCGACCGGGATGAATGCGAGGCCAAGCCAACTCGATGCCCTGCGCCGGGTTCCATCATACCGCCGATCCACCCGCGTTGGGCAGCCCCCCGAAGATCGCTTTGCGAAGCGCGTGCTGCGACAACAAATCCAGTTTTCGCTTGTGATCGAGATCGTCTTGGCCTCATAATCAGAGGTCTGCTCGGAGCGCGTCGTCGGCGATCAGAAACGAACCAACCGCGCTTCACGTCAAGACGACGAGACCCCAGTTGAGGTGCTTCCGCATGAAATTCCGCATGAAATCCTCGCCAGAGGACGCAACGTGAGGCGACGCAAGAGGGAAAAGCGAGGTCGAGCTCCGCGATCCTACCCGCTCCACCGCAGCCGTTTCGAGTCGCTGGAGACGCGTTGTGTGCTGGACAGCACGCTTGTTTTCAACGAGCTGATGTATCATCCGGCGGGCGACCAGAGTGAACTGGAATGGGTCGAATTGCACAATCAAATGTCGATCGATCTGGATCTCACGGGATGGAGCCTCCGCGACGGGATCGAGTACAGTTTCCCCGACGGCACGATTGTGCCTGGCGGAGGCTATCTGGTGGTTGCGGCCAACCCGGAACAGCTCTCCGTTGCAACGGACCTCGCATCACCTTATGGGCCGTACGCGGGCCGCCTGTCGAACTCCGGCGAGACGCTGCAATTGCTGAACAACAGCGGTCGCATCATGGATCGCCTGTCCTATCGAGACGACGAAGGTTGGCCGCTCGGCCCCGACGGCTCGGGCGTCTCGCTGGCCAAGCGCGATCCGCTCACCGCCAGCGACTCCGCCCCGAACTGGACCTTCAGCGCGCAAATCGGCGGAACCCCGGGCCGGCAAAACTTCGACAACGAGGCTCCCGAGTCGGTCGAGCGGACGTTGATCGGGCCGAGCCAACCGGCTCGCGTCTACGTGCCGACGTCGAACTTGCTGGACGACGCGTGGCGCGAGCCCGACTACCTGGAGGGTTCGCGCGGCGAGACGTGGATCGACGCCACCAACGGGATTGGCTTCCAGGCGATCGACGAGCCGGCTTACGAAGATCTCGTGTTGGCGGACAATCCGCTCGTCTACTGGAGACTGCGGGAAACGTCTCCGGAGACGCCTCCGGCCAACGCGGGTCTGCTCGGTTCGAATCTTGACGCGCAGTATCAGCCGACCGCTCAAGTCGGCCAAGGCTCGTTGCTCGACATGATTGACGATGCGTCGCTGCGCATCTCGCCGTCGGACGAGTCGGCGCCGTTGACCAGCGGTCCGTTTGAGAAGCTGGCCACCGTCGACGGAGTTGGCGGAACCGGCCGGTCGTTTGAATTCTGGATCTCGCTGGAATCGACACCCACCGCCTTGGGCAACCTGGTCGGGGACGGGGAGGGAGTGTTCGACTTCGGGATGATGGTCTACGTCACGCCCGAGCGGCGCATCCGGGCATTCCTGCGGTCGACAGCGTCCGAGTCACTGGGGATCACCTCCTTCGAGAGCCAACGCATCCTGGGCATTGGCCAACGCGTACACGTCGTCACGACCTGGGATACTTCCTCCGGCGCGTTTCGCTTGTTTCTGGACGGCCAGGAAGCCCCGATTGTGAATCTGGAAGGACCGCTGCCCAACCTCGGTGCGGCACGCAACACGGACAATCGGGTGTTTGTCGGGAAGGACGGTCGTCAAAGCGGTGCCGCCGACGCTCGGATCGACGAAATCGCGATCTACAACTACGCGTTGTCGCCGCAACGCATCGCCACGCATTTCGGCGCGGGCAGCAGTTCGTTAGGCACCCTGATCCGAACCGACGTGCAAGCGGCGATGCAGCACGTCAGCTCAACGGCCTTCGTCCGCCTTCCATTTGAATACGCCGACGATCTACGGATCAATTCGCTGCGGATGACGGTTCAGTACGACGACGGTTTTGTGGCCTATCTGAACGGTACGGAAGTCGCTCGTCGCAACGCGCCGGCGGGAATTGTCGGCTATCAAGCGACCGCAACCCAGGACCGCTCACTGGGCGAGACGCTGATCGCCGAGACGATCGATTTGACCGAGTTCGCGGACCAGCTGGAGTCCGGTCCGAATCAATTGGCAATCTTGGCTCTGAATCGAGACGCAGCGAACGACGATTTTCTGATCCTGACGACGCTCGACGCAACAGGCATCATCAAGCCACCGGACGAGGTGCCAGCGGTCCGATTCAATGAAGTGACCAGCGCGTTGGATGCCTCGTTTCGGCTTGAGCTGGTCAATCAGGGCAGCGAGCCTGTCGACCTTTTGGGATACCACCTGCGGCAGCTTGGGGCCAATCAGGTGGAGTACGTATTTCCGTCGTCGCGAGTCGTTCAACCCGGAGGCCTGCTGACACTGTCCGGCAGCGAATTGGGATTCGCGATCGAGGATGGAGATCGGCTGTTTCTCTTCAACCCGCCCTCCAACTCGTTGCTGGATGCGGTGCGAGTGACCGACCGCCTGCGGGGGCGTTCGGAACAACACGGCGGCGAATGGTTGTACCCGTCGGCGGCCACGTTCGGCCAACCAAATCAGTTCGCATTGCACGAAGACGTCGTGATCAATGAAATCCTGTTCCACGCCCCGCCAAAATACGTGCAAGGGGCCCTGCCCTCGGATTCGGCCGAGGAATGGATCGAACTCTACAACCGCGGTTCCGTCCCGATCGACCTCAGCGGCTGGCAGCTGGCGGGAGGAATCGACTATCGTTTTCCATTTGCGACAACGATCCTACCCGACCAGTATCTCGTTGTCAGCAATAACGCGGAGACACTTCGGGCCAAGTATCCCGAAGTCGCGTCGCAAATCGTCGGAGATTTTTCGCGTTCGCTTGCCAATGACGGCGATCACGTCGTCTTGATCGATCAGGCGAACAATCCAGCCGACCAAGTCCAGTACTATGACGGCGGAAGGTGGCCTTCGTACGCCGACGGCGGCGGGTCGAGCCTGGAGCTGAAGGATCCCTTTGCTGACAATTCGGTTGCCGAGTCCTGGGGAGCGAGCGATTCGGCTTCGGACTCCGGCTGGCAAACCTACGTCTACCGAGCCACGGCCGCGACGCCGCGCGGCGCTCAATATCCCAGAACGTTTGACGAACTAAGTTTCGGCTTGTTGGAAGCGGGCGAGGTGCTGCTGGACGATCTGAGAGTAATTGAAGACCCCGCGGGAACGGCACGGCAATTGATTCAGAACGGCTCGTTTGATTCGGACCTGAACACATGGCGTCCCGTCGGGAATCACCACGGCCAGGTCGTTTCTGATCCGACGGATCCCACGAATCGGGTATTTCACCTGACCGCAACGGGACCTGAAGAACATCTGCAGAATCATGTCGAAACCACACTCAAGGACGGCGACACGTTCCGCAGAATCCGTCTCAATACGGAATACGAAATCAGCTTTCGAGCCAAATGGCTGGCCGGCTCGCCACAGCTCAACACGCGTTTGTACTTCAACCTCGTCCCACGCACGACGATCCTGGATGTCCCGGACACCTACGGCACGCCAGGCCGCCCCAACTCGACTCGAGTCGCCAATCTTGGGCCCACCTATCACGATCTGGCCCACTTCCCTCTCAACCCGACTGCCGGCGAAAGCATTTCGGTGTCGATCTTGGCCGACGATCCCGACGCGGTTACGTCCGCTCAGCTTTGGTATTCCGTCGACGGAGGCGTTTTCCAGACCACCTCGATGTCGAGAGGCCTGGACGCGCGTTTTCGGGGGACGATTCCGGGCCAAGCCACGGGTTCGATCGTGCAGATCTACGTCGAGGCCCGCGACACGCGGGGCGCCAGTTCGACCTTCCCCGCTGCCGGTCCTGATTCGCGGGCTCTGATCAAAGTCGGCGACGCGCTGCAATCACCGACGGCCCTACAGACAATTCGAATCGTGATGACCGGCACGGACGCCGATCTGCTTGGCGAACGAACGAACTTAATGAGCAACGACGATTTGGGCGCGACCGTGATCTACGAAGGACACGTGTACTACGACGTCGGCGTCCGGCTCAAGGGAAGCGAACACGGCCGGCCCGATCCGAACCGACGCGGCTTTGCCATTGAATTTGATCCGAGTGACCGCTTTCGAGGCGTGCAGTCGTCGGTGCACATTGACCGTTCGGGCGGTTGGAGATTCGGGACGACTTTCGGCCAAGACGAGATCCTGATCCAGCAGTTCTTCAACCGAGCTGGAAATATCCCGAGCATGGTCAACGATCTCGTCTACGTCGAAGCCCCCACGGTGGCCACGGGCACCGCCATTCTGCAAATGACTCGCTTCTCGGACGAATACTTTGCGTCGCAATTCGAAAACGGTGCGGATGGGACCGCGTACGAATATGAATTGATTTACGGGATGCTGGAGAGCAGCGGCCGCGAGAGTCTGAAGTACGCTCAGGAAGGTCCGCTTGTCCTGGGCATCCCGGTGGGGACCAACCTGGGCGATGACGAAGAGTCGTATCGTCACTATTTCTTGATTAAGAACAATCGCGAACGGGACGACTATGGCCCGATCATGGCACTCAGCAATGCGCTGAGCCAACGGGGCGCCGCATTTCATACGGCCACGGCCGAGGTGATGGATCTGGACCAGTGGATGCGGTCCTTCGCCGCACTCTCGCTCAGCGGTGCCGGCGACAACTACAATAGCGGCAATCAGCACAACGCGTACTTCTATCAGCGCCCTTCCGATGGCAAACTGCTCTTGCTGCCGTTCGACATGGACTTCGCGTTTGTCAACTCCCCCACCGCGCCGCTGTCGTCAAATCCCGACCTGACGCGTCTGCGGCAGTCTCCCTCGAACGAACATCTATTCCTCGGCCACCTGCACGACATCCTGAGCACGTCGTTCAATGCGGAGTATATGGCGCGGTGGGTCGCGCACTTCGATAGTCTGCTGCCGAGGCAGAACCTGTCCAGCATTCTTTCCTGGATCAGCCAGCGCGAAGCGTACGTTCGGCGTCAATTTCCCGACGAGATCCCGTTTGCTCTGTCCAGTCCCGACACTTCGACTTCGGAGAGCTTCATCACGATTGAAGGTCAAGGCTGGATTAACGTGCGACAGATCCGCATCGCCGGCAGCGACCAGCCGCTCGACATCATCTGGACCACACCCACTCAATGGCAAGCCATCCTGCCCGTCCGAAACGGACTTCAGAATGTGACGCTCGAAGCGTTCGACTTCCAAGGCAACCCGCTCGGCCAGGATTCCCTGACCGTGACCGGCACGGGCGAGAATCCGCCGTTGTCGAGTCTTCGCGTGACCGAGATCAACTACCATCCCTATCCGATAACGCCCGACGAACTTGCCGCGATGCCCAACGCCGTGGATGAGGACTTTGAGTTCATCGAGTTGATGAACGTCGCGGCCGAACCCATCCAGCTCCGCGGCCTAACGCTTGACACGGGCGTGGTCTTCTCTTTCCCCGAGTTTTTGTTGGCTCCGGGGGAACTGGCGCTCGTTGTCCAAGACGCCGCGGCGTTTTCGTTGCGTTACGGGGACTCAGCCCGGATCATCGGCGAGTTCCAAGACGGGCGGCTCGCCAATTCGGGCGAGCAACTGCGGCTAGTGGATGCCTTTGGGACGGTCATCTGGGACGTGACGTACAGCGATGAGCAGCCTTGGCCGGACCAAGCGGATGGACATGGTCCAACGCTGGTGTTGATCGATCCGACGAATACGCCTGCCGCCGATCTCGGCGCGGCGGAACGTTGGGCGGCAAGCAGCGCCTGCAGGCGGAACGCCCGGACAGCTTGATTCGATTGACGCCGTGTTCGGCGACTTCGACGGGAATCGGCGGGTCGACGCACTGGACATTGACGCCCTCTGCGCTGCAATTCGCGCCGGAAGCCAGGAACTGCGTTATGACTTGACCACCGACGGAGAGGTTGCTTTGAGCGACTTGGACTGGCTGATTGAGCAGGTCCTGAAGACATCTCTTGGAGACGCCAATCTGGACGGAATCGTCAACTCAGCCGATTTGGTCACGATTTTTCAGGCCGGCCAATACGAAGACGCCGTCTCCGGCAACTCGGGCTGGGCTCAAGGCGACTGGGACTGCGACGGCGACTTCACTTCACAGGACCTGGTCCTGCTGTTTCAGATCGGCGTCTACCAGGCGGCGGCCGTCGACGGAGCTGTTCCCACGGAACTTGTCGCCGCAGCGCTGGCAAGTGGGAGCAGCAATTCATCGAGCCGACAGTGGAAGTCGGCCTGGGTGGAGACGACGGAGTCGTTCGACATCATGATTGAGGCGTTTGAAAATCGGGAAACCAAGACGAAACGAGGAACGTTATGAACAGAACAACTCACGCGACTTGGATGGCCATGGGAGGATTGCTCGGCAGCGTCTGCCTCCTCGCAAGTCAGAACCTCTGGGCAGGGCCGTATGCGGACGCGGTCTTGAACGACAACCCAGTTGCTTACTATCGATTTGCGGAGACCAGTCCCGGCGACGTCTCGCTGAATTCAGGTCTGCTAGGACAGCTGGACGAGGGAAATGGGACCTACAGCGGCGGCGCGCTGCTGGGTGAGCCGTCGCTGGTCGTGGGAGAGTCCAGCGGGTCGCTGAAAGCGGCTCCCGGCAGCGGCATGCAGACCGAAGAATTCGATAAGTTCTCCGACGTGGCAGGGTTTGGGGGAACGGGTTTTAGCGTCGAGTTCTGGACGGCCTTGGAACAGACTCCGTCGGGCTTTTCCAATCTGGTCGGTGACGGGGTTGGCGGGCTTAACTTCAACCTGATGGTTTACACAGGGGCCTCAGGCTTTATCCGCCCGCACATGCAGACGGAGGAACTGAGCTACGCGTCGTTAGACAGTGAGCGGCTTCTCGCCCCAGGTGAGGTCGTCCATGTCGTGTCCACCTGGGATGCCAGCTCAGGCGATATGCTGCTTTACCTGGACGGCGAAGAGGCCTTCACCGTCAATCAGGTCGGGACGCTTCCCAACGACGGAACGCCGGCCAACGTCTTTAATCCCATCTACGTGGGGCAAGATGGACGCGAGCCGAGTCCCCGTGCGTGGCTCGACGAAGTCGCGATTTACAACTATCCCCTGACTCCGAGTCAGATCGGCAATCACTACAGTCTGGGACAGGGGGCGCCGTCGCCGTTGCCCGAGCCGCCGGTGCCTTTTCCCGATCCGGGTAATCTGCCGGGACTGCCTGCCGGGTTGGTCACCTACGTCGACTTTGATGAGAGCGACGGCCCGGGACAAGGCGGCGCGTTGGACTTCGCCTACGATCGGCAGGGCAGCAATGACGGGCGTTTCCAAGGGAACGCAGTTCGCACGACGGGACTGGTCGGCGTCGGCGCGGCCTCGTTCGACAACACGCCCGGGACCGCCGTTGCTTTAGGCCCCGGCGTCGACAACAGCTTTTCGACGGTCGACGGAATCACGGTGGAGGCCTTGATTCAGACCGAATGGAGTGGGAACGCGGGAGACTATGACGAGATCTTTCGCAAGGAGGACGGCGGGAACCGCATCTTGTTTTCGTTCCAGAATGACACGAACAATGGCGGTGCGAATCCGCCCGTCGATGCCGGCCCCGTTCTTTCGTTCGGCCTGAATACGGGCGGATACCAGGAACTCGACATGCCGCTGAACGTCGACTTGAGCGAATTGGACGGGGGCTTGGCCGACAGCGGAACCATTTGGCTTTTGCTGCCGCCCGACGTCACGCTGGGTCCCAATGATGTCGTGCTGAACGATGGTGCCACGCATCATGCCGTCGCGACCTATGACGCCGAGTCCGGCGAAAAGGCAATCTTCATTGACGGGCAGAAGCGGTGGAGCTTTGAACTTGACGGAATCGAAATCGTCAGTGGCGGCGGTGCGACCGCCTATATCGGCAGCGTCAATGGCGGTGAGAACTTCACGGGCGTAATCGACGAATTCGCCTTTTGGGATCGCGCCCTGAGCGCTGAAGAGATCGCCGCTCATTACGCAAACGTCATCCAGGGCGGGAACTACTTCGGAGTCGACGCCTTGCCTGGCGATTACAATCGCGACGGAGTGGTCGACACCGCCGACATCGACCTGCAAGCGGTGGCCATGACGACACCGAACGAGAATCTCGCGACGTTCGACGAGAACGGGGACGGGACCATCAATGATGCCGATCGGATCGTCTGGGTTCAGGATCACGCCAAGACGTGGTTCGGCGACGCCAACTTCGACGGTGTATTCAGCACGGATGACCTGGTCGCGGTGTTTGCCGCAGGCAAATACGAGACCGGAAATATGGCGGTCTGGGCGGAAGGGGATTGGACGGGCGACATGGTCTTTGACAGCGGCGACTTGGTGGCTGCCTTCTCAGACGGCGGTTTCGAGCTAGGGCCGCGCGGGGCGGTGCAGGCCGTTCCCGAACCGGCCAGCGCCTGGCTGGGGCTCGCCGCCGCCGGACTGTTTGGACTCGTTCGCCGGCGTCATGGATAGACTCGTGGTCCGCCTGGGAGCGATGACCGCGGAAATCCGTCTCGACGCCCTTTTCCTACGGCGGGAAAGGGCGAAGTGGCAACCGTTGGGAAAAGGGGGCGTTGGGAAAAGGGGTCAGGTCCCAAAAGTGCGAAGCACCCGGAGGGCCGTTCCGGCTTTTGGGACCTGACCCCTTTTCCCAACGTGGCGAACTCGTAGTGACAAAGCCGCAGGCTGGGTCAAAAATAAGGTCAGAGGGGAAAACGTCGACGAGGGAATCGATCGACCGGGCATGGATCACCTCGCCGGTTGGCCCCGCCGGCCACACCGTTCACTCGCGAGGGCATCCCGATGCGTCGATTCGTCTTGTTTCTCCGACTTTCCTTGCTGGCTCTCGTGTTACTGAGTCTCTTCGGTCGATTTCCCGTCGGAACGCTGTTGGCGGACGACCCTGTTTTTTCGGGTCCACAGGTCGGCGAGCCACTGACGCCGTTCGCCGTTCGTGGCGTTCTGGGAGATGATGCCGGCAAAGACTTGGATTTCGTCACCCAAGCCAACGGCCAGCCAATCGTGCTGGTCTTTGTGCACGACGTAAATCGCCAATCCGTCAGCATGACGCGAATCCTGACGACGTATACCGCCAGCCGCGCCAAGGACGGGCTGACGACGGGAATCATCTTCCTGGATGACGACGCCACCGCCGCCGAGAACATGGTCAAGCGCATCCAGCACGCGTTGGCTCCGTCCGCACCGGTTGGCGTTTCGACGGTGGGCAGCGAGGGCCCCGGGGCCTACGGGTTGAATCGCAACGTGATGTTGACGATCCTGGTCGGCAAAGACAACCAGACCACGGCCAACTTTGCCCTCGTCCAGCCAAGCTTGCAGGCTGACCTGCCTAAGGTCCTCGAGGCCGTAGTGCAGGTTGCCGGGGGGAAAGCGCCGCGGCTGGACGAGCTTCCGGGCGTGGGCCCGATGATGCAGCGCCAAAGCGGCGCGGGCCCCGATGCCAATCTGCGGGCCCTGATCCGGCCCGTGATCCAAAAAGAGATCTCACCCGAACAAGTCGATCGCGCGGCTCAGGCTGTCGAGACGTACCTGGAAACCCACGCCGAAGCACGCCAGGAAGTGGGTCGGATCGCCACGACGATTATCGATAACGGCAAGCTCGCCAACTACGGGACTCCTCGAGCGCAGGAGTATCTGCAGAAGTGGGCTCGCGTTTACGGGGTCGCGCGTCAAGTCGAGCCAACCGAGGAGGGCGACAGCCCGTGATCGCCGCATCGTTTTGCCTGGCGACCGCCCTGCTGACCGGGACGCCCGAATCGATTCACTTCGATACGGAAGTCATCCCGGTACTGACCAAGTCAGGCTGCAACGCGGGCGCCTGCCACGGCGCGGCGGCCGGCAGAGGAGGGTTCCATCTTTCGTTGCTGGGCGGCGATCCGGCCTTCGATTATGAAGCGATCGTCGAAGAATTTGAAGGTCGACGCGTCAATCTCGTGCGGCCCGAGCAAAGCCTGCTAGTGGCGAAACCGAGCGGCCAGCTCGAACACGGCGGTGACGTGGCTCTCGACGAAGCCGGCGCGGAGCGATTGGTCGCTTGGATCGCGGCGGGAGCCGAACGAGGCGCCCGCGCGGTTTGACGCACTTTGAAGTCTCCCCCCTGCGCGAGGTCATCGATCGCGACAGCTCCGGGCCGGAACCCCCGCGGCTTCCCTTGCGGGCGTTCGCGAGTTTCGACCACGGGCCACAGGAAGAGGTGACCGCTTGGACCGTCTTCCGATCGGCAGATCCGGGCGCCGTGGAAATCAACGCGGCTCAGGCGTCGTCTCCCGTCGCCATCCTTCACCGTCCAGGTCAGCACGTCGTGATCGCTCGCTTCCTCGATCGTGCGGTCCCGCTGCAATTGGTCTTTCCGATGTCGAGCGCGACGGTTGATCTGAGCGGCGAGCCACGCGCGAACTTCATCGATGACGAAGTTCTACGGACGCTGGAGACCCTTGGTTTACCCGTCTCGCCACAAGCCGACGATGCGACGTTTCTCAGGCGAATCTGTTTAGATTTGACGGGCACCCTTCCCTCCCCGACCGACGTGGCGGGGTTTCTCGCAGACCCATCGCCCGACAAACGCGCGGAATGCGTCGAGCGGCTGCTATCCAGCGACGAATTCGCCGACTATTGGACGTTGCGATTCGCGCGCCTGCTGCGAATTCACTCCCTCCCCAACGATGAGATCGGCGTGCGCGTCTACACCGCCTGGTTGCGTGATGCAATCGACCGCGCCGTTCCGCTCGATGAGCTCACACGCCAATTGTTGACCGCGACCGGGGACACGCATGAGGTCGGACCGGCCAATTTTTCACGCATGGCAAAGGATGCTCGGGACCAAGCGGAACGAGTGAGCGAGGCGTTTCTGGGCGTGCGTCTGCAATGCGCAAATTGTCACAACCATCCGCTCGACCGATGGACGCAGGATGACTACCACGGCTTGGCTGCTATTTTCGCGAGGATCGAGCGCGGCCGCGAAGTCCGACTGCTGGCACGCGGCGACGTGACGAATTTGCGGACGAACCAGCCTGCACGCCCTCGGATTCCGGGTACCCGTTACCTGCCCCCCGACCAAGACGGGCGAGTGGCACTTGCCGAGTGGCTCACCGGATCCGACAACCGTATGTTCGCCCGCGCGATGGTGAATCGGTTGTGGCAAGCCCTGTTCGGCCGTGGACTGGTTGAACCCGTGGATGACTTGCGAAACACGAATCCGGCCACGCATCCCGGACTGCTCACGCGATTGGCGGATGATTTCGTTCAGCACGGTTACGATCTCCGTCACACGTTACGTTTGATGGCGTCAAGTCATACCTATGGGAGAAGCCATCAAACGTTGGATGGGAACGCTCACGACGAGGCGTATTACTCGCATGCCGCCTGGCGGCCACTGGAGCCCGAGGTGTTGGCCGATGCGATCGCGGAGGTCACGGGAGTCAGCGACACGTATGGCAACCTGCCCGCGGGAACACGAGCCATCACGGTGGTCGATCCCCTCACGCCCGCGCCGTCGCTCGACATCCTGGGACGCTGTTCCGGCCGAGCCGACTGCGCCCCGGCGGCCGTTGCGATCGGACTTCCAGGAACGCTGCACCTGATGAACGGCGAGCTGATCAACGCGAAGATCTCGGCTGAGAACTCGCGACTGCACCGCGCACTGCGTAGCGGCGACAGCGTCGCCCAAATCGTTAGCGAGTTCTACGTGCGGGCACTGGGTCGTCCGCCGCGTGAGGCCGAACGAAACACTTGGCGGGATCAATTGCAGCAGCTCGACGGGCCGGAACGAACCCAGATCCTGGAAGACTTTGTGTGGAGCCTGATGAATTGCCGCGAATTTGTGACCAACCACTGAAAGGCGGCCACCGTGAATCACTCGGCACACAACCGAAAAAACTGCAAGGGCGTTTCACGTCGCGATCTGATTCAGATCGGTTGCCTGACCGCCTTGGGTTGGGGCTTGGCCGATTCGCTCCGCAGTCGAGCACTCGCCCGCGACGTGCCCGAACCGCGCGCGAAATCCTGCATTCTGATCTGGCTGGATGGTGGTCCAAGCCATCTGGATACATTTGACATTAAGCCCGATGTCCCCAGCGAGGTTCGCGGTCCTTTTCGACCCATTTCGACTAACGTGCCGGGAATCCAGATCTGTGAGCACATGCCGCGGATCGCGGAAATCGCAGATCGGCTGTCGATTATTCGCTCGATGACTTCGCCCCTCGGCGAGCACGGCATCGCCAATCACTACCTGTTGACGGGCTACCGTCCGTCGCCCGTGCTGGCGTATCCCAGTTTCGGCGCGGTTGTCGCGCAGCAGCGTGGCGGCCGGCACGTCCTGCCGCCCAACGTGGCGATTCCGGATTTCCCCGCACAGGCCGGGGCGGGTTTTCTGGGACCGACCTACCAACCGTTCGCCACCGGAGGCGATCCAGCCCAGCCCGGCTTTCGCGTCCGAGACCTGGATTTCTATCCCCGCGTCGACACCGCCCGAATGCAGCGGCGGCGGCGGTTTCTGGATCAATTCGAGCAGCTTCAGCGAGCAGGTTCCCCCCTCGATTTGGCGGACGATTCCGAATTCGAGCAGGCCTATCGACTGGTCACTTCGAACGAGGCGAAGCGGGCCTTTCGTCTGGACGAGGAAGCGGACTCCGTTCGCGCTCGCTACGGTTCACGTGCGATCGGCCAAAGCTGCCTGCTCGCCCGCCGACTCGTCGAGCGAGGCGTGTCGTTCGTCACCGTGCACAATCCGGGCTGGGACACGCACGAGGGCTTGGCCCTGCAGTTGCGTGACGGCTACCAGGGCGCGAAGGTCGGCGTGGGGCTAATCCCGTCGCTGGATCTGGCCTTGTCCGCCTTGATCCGTGATCTGGAAGAACGGGGCTTGCTCGATCAAACACTCGTCCTGGCCATGGGTGAATTCGGGCACACTCCCAAACTCAATCCGCGCGGCGGTCGCGACCATTGGCCACGCGTGTTTAGTGTCCTGCTGGCCGGTGGGGGAGTTCCCGGCGGGCAGCTGATTGGGGCCAGTGACCGCACCGGCGAGTCACCCTGGGATCGCCCGGTGACACCCAACGACTTGGCCCGCACGATTTACACGTTGCTGGGAGTTGATCCTACCCGGGAACTTCAAACGGCGGACGGCCGACCCGTCTCCATCAATCAGGGTGGCGAATTGATCTCCGAGCTGACGTGAACGTTCCGGTTCTTGCCGGCCACGAGCCAAACGAAACCGAACACGCCCCTACCCTTTGATCCAAACCTCCAGCCTCCGATGCCAACACGCCGTCACCCACTTATCATCGGGATCCTCTGCCTTAGCCTGGCAACGGCATCGAATGCCGCACCGCCGACCGCGCCCCCCGTGACCGCGGTGACATTTTCACCGGATGGTCAATTGGCATTGGTTGGCTCGCAGGCCGGCATCGTGATCTATGCATGGCCGGACATGCAAGTCACGCGGACGCTCGCCACCGAATTGAGCCACGTGCATGATCTGGCCTTCTCCCCCGACGGAAAGACGCTCTTGGCCGCAGGTGGCTTGCCCGCCGAAGAAGGCGTCGTCGAAATCTGGGATTGGGACCAGGGCGAGCGGCGGGCGCGACGCAACGACCACGACGACCTGGTCTACGGCGTCGCGTGGCGCGCGGACGGCCGACAATGGGCGACCGCCAGTTGGGACGGAACCTGTCACGTTTACGATGCGTCGAACCACGCTCGGCTGCAGACCTACGAGGGACACTCCCGCCCGGTGCTGGCCATCTGCTATCTGCCGGGCCAATCACTCGTCGTCTCCGCCGGAGTGGATCAGACCGTGCAAGTGTGGGACCCGAATACGGGCCAGTTGGTCCGCAAACTCAACAATCATGTCGCGACCGTGCATCAACTGGTCGTGCGACCAAACTCGCAACCCGCTGCGATTCCCGTGCTGGCATCGGTGAGTGACGATCAAACGGTGCGCATCTGGCAGCCCACGATCGGGCGATTGCTGCGGTTCAAGCGGTTTCCGGCCGCACCCCGTTCGCTGGTCTGGTCCCCCAGCGGCGACCAGCTTGTGGTCGGGTGCGTCGATGGCCACCTCCGCACATTCACCGTGGACACACTCGAGATTCGTCAAGACGAAGCGATATTTCCGGGCCCCATCTACGCGCTCGCATCACCGATGGGTTCGCGGCAAGTCCTGGCGGCCGGATCGCACGGAATGGCGGTTCGAGTCACGCCGGGCGAGTGAGTCAAGTCGCTGGCTCGCTGAATCGCGTGACGTTTCGCAACATGTGGCGGATCGAGTCGGGGCCTAACCGCATCGAAGAACTGCGCCCATCGCGCAACGGAAAGGCCTGCCAGGCAGGTCCCGGCAGGCCTTTTCGAAAGCAGTTGAGAATTTTTCGCCCGAGTCCTGTCGGTTACTGAATTTCGTAGCCGGCCAAGTGCTCGTTCGTCTTGGCAAACTCGGCGAGTTTTGCTTGATACTCGACGTCTGGTTTGGTGACTGTGAAGCTACAAATCCGCTTGGCGGGATCTGTCTGAATGTTGCTAATTCCATCAATCTTCCCTAAGTCGCCTCGGACCGAGGCGGCACACCCCCCTCACACCATGTTGGGGACACTGAGAGTGACCGTCACCAGTTCGGTCAGGGCAGCGGACTCGTCGCCTTGCGACGGAGTTTCGGTGGGCGTCTCCGACGCGGCTTGCTGCTGAACCGCCGGCGTCGGAGGCTCGGCAGTGCCGGAGCACCCCAGCCACACCGCGGCAGCGGAGGCGGTGATCCACATCCAGAAAGCACGTTTCATCTTGAATTCTCCTCGATCAAAACAGAATCACGGAAACCAAACCACTGGCATGGTAGGCAACTCAGGACGCCAGCGGAAGGCCTTTTCCGGCCCCGGATTCGCCAAACTTCAGATCAAGTGGCCGGGAGACCACGAATTCAGGCAGGCGGCCGGAGCGGGGCCGAGTCGGTCCGCCTACTGTTTGAGTCGATCGGCGGCCTGCTGCATCAACTTACTCATCGCCGAAAAGAGATTGCCCGCGGCTTGCTTCGAGAACTTGACGCTGGCCTCCGCCGCTTCCTTGCCGAACTGAGTTGGATTCTGAGCCGTCGCCTCGAGGGCCGACCGCAGCGACGGCATAATCCGCCCGTAGACCTGATTGGCGTGCTCAGTCAATTGCCCTGTTTGCAGCACGGCCTGATGTTGCAGGCGTTGCGCCGAGTCGACCACCGTCTTCACAAAAGCTTCTTGCAGCGACACGAGGTCCTGGCTAACTTGCTTCAGATCCTCGGTCGCGAATTGCTCGTTGCGCTTCTGCGCCTCTTCGAAGGCCAACCGAGTGGCCAGGGCCGCATGAGAAAAGCCGTCACCCAGCGCGTCGGTCACTTGCTTTAAGACACTCTGAGGCTCATCCGGCAAGGATTCTTCGATCGCCTTGAGGGTTCCATCCAGCACAGAACGCGTCAGCTTGACGAATCCCTCGCCGGTCTTTTGAAATCCCTCGGCCTGCTGTGCTACCAGTTCGGACACGCGTTGGCGGACGTTCTCGCCCTCCGTTACGATCCGACGCACCTGGTTGGACACATCGGCGGACAAGTCATCTTGCGACTGATTCATACAACCACCTTTCCCGTTGAGGCTTTCGCGGGACGCCGACCGTCCGCCTCCGTCGGTGATGATACGAATCGCACGTGCTGGCGGCAAGGCAGTCCCGGCCACGAGGCCCTCGAGCGATTTTCGCTTTGGAAACGATTTTCGCTTACAATCAGGGCGAGTTGCGAATCGCGCGGGCGGTCGCGCGCAGCTCGCCCTCCGCGAGGCAAAGAAACTCGATGCTTGTTTCCCAGTCCAGATTGCTCGGATGGTCGGCGCTCGCGCCCAACGTACGGATCGTGCTCGGGAGCGTCCTTGTCGCATTGCTGATCGGCACGGCGATCCGTAGCTGGGCGATTCGCGGCGCCCCGGCGGAACTTGCCCACCAGCGCATGGCGAGTTTGCGGACGTGGTGGGTGATCGCGGTCCTTTTCGCAGCGGCTGCGATGATGGGACAAGTCGGGATGCTGGTGCTCTTCGCCGGTATCAGCCTGCTTGCGTGGCGAGAATACACAACGCTGATCCGGGTGGACGTGCGAGATTGGGGCTTGGTCGGATGGGGGGAAGTGATCTTGCTGGCCAACTACGTCAGCCTTGGGTTCGGATGGGACGGACTTCATACGATCTTCGTACCGCTGGTCGCCTTGCTGCTGCTGGCGGTCCGAATGGTGGTCCGCGACCGCGCGGACGGATTCCTGTCGACGTTGAGTGGTCTGTATTTGGGGATGATGTTGACGATTTATGGCATATCCCACGCACCTCGTCTGTTGACCTCCGGCGTGGAAGCCAACCCTGCAGCGGGCCCGATGGGATGGCTGCTGTTCCTGCTTTTGGTGACCGAGCTGAGCGACATTTCCCAGGCGCTGGTCGGACGTCGTTTCGGCCACCGCTCGATTGCACCCGTTTTGTCGCCGCACAAGACGTACGAGGGCCTGGCCGCCGGCGTGGTCACGACGCTTGTCGCGTCCAGCTTGCTTGCCCCATTTCTGACATCCTTGCCCCATGCTTCGATACAAGTCAGCGCGAGCTCGCGAGCCCTTTCCTTGGCTGCGGCACCGATCGCCGGGCTATTGATCTGCGTGAGCGGTTATGTCGGCGACCTGACGATTTCGGGAATCAAGCGAAACCTGGGGGTCAAGGACAGCGGAACGATGTTGCCCGGCCAGGGCGGCATCCTGGATCGGATCGATAGCCTCATCTTCACGGCACCCGTGTTTTACTACTACGTGACACGAGTCCTGCACGGATGAGCCGAAGCGACAGCCGGAGGGAGATCGAACCATCATGCCAGACGATGCAGGGCCTTCATCGGGTCGCCTCCTGAACGTCCCCAACGTTTTGTCCGGAGCCCGTCTCATTGGTTCTCTGGCGATGTTCTTTCTGGCGACCACCGGCCAGTCGCGGCTCTTCCTATGCTTCTTTGTCGGCCTGGCGATCACGGATTGGCTGGACGGCAAACTTGCGATCCTGTTGCATCAGCGAACCGAGTTTGGCGCTCGACTTGATAGCGCCGCCGACGCGATGCTTTATACCGCAATGATGTTCGGCATCGTCTGGCTTCAGGGGGAATTTGTGCGGCGGCATTGGATCTGGCTGGCGGCGGCATTGGCCAGCTATGCGGTGACTTCGCTCGCAGGCCTCGTCAAGTTTGGGAGGATCCCGAGTTACCACACACGAGGTGCCAAGATCTCGGCTTACCTCGTTTTCGTGTCGGTCCTTGGTATCTTTCTGAATTGGGCCGATTGGCTGTTCTATACCGCCGCGATCGCGGTGATCGTCACGAATCTCGAAGCGACGCTGATTACGCTGTTGCTCTCAGAATGGAGAGTCGACGTGTCCTCGGTGATGAACGTCGCGCACCACCCTGGAGAATCATCATGAGATCGGATCGTCGGGTCCGGTACCCTGCCGCGCACGGATCCGCGAGATGCCCCAGCGCACGGCGAAGGGGAAACAGGACATCAGAGCGAGCGCGGCGAGCAATTGGGGTGTCAGCACCGCCTGGCCACCTTGCTGAGACATGGCAGCGAGCGTCGGCAAGCGCGATCCGGCCAACACGAACACTACGTTGCCGGGCAGCAAGCCCAACTGGGTGGCCCACCAAAATGTCGTCCACCGAATCGAAGAGGCACCCATCGCGTAGTTGACGAAGGTGTAGGGAAAGTGCATGATCCGCAACGTGGCCACATACGCCCCTCCGTTGCGTTCTACTTCGCGATCAAAGCGGGTGAGATAGTAGCCAAACCGCGACTGAATGGCGTCTCGAAAGAGATAGCGACTGATGAAGAAGCTGATCAGCGCAGCCGCCGTCAGCGCCACGTTCACTTGAATCATGGCCCGCCAAAAGCCGAACAACCAGCCATACACGATCGACTTGCCGGTTGTCCCTGGGACTTGCGACAGGACCACATAAATCGCCAGACCGATCCAGAATGCGCAGGATGGGAAACTGCTGCACCCAATCGCGTAACTGTGTCTCGGCCTCAACCAGCTGCTCCATGCTCACATATGGTCGGGCGAGCCAAATGGCCCCAGCAGCCACGACCAGGAACAAGACCAGCATCCGTCGCTTTTTTTTTCGCATTACCGAGTTGCGTTCACGTTGAGGATCGAGGGGCAAGCTGCTACAAGGATAGTCGGCCAAACATCGAATGATGGGACGCTGCGCGGTCCAAGTCGTCACGCGAGCCGCGTTGGAGGTACCACTTACCGTCCAAGCGAAGAGAAGCATGTGCTGACGCTACTGCAAATCTCCGATCTTCATTTCGGTCCCCCGTACGTACCTCGCGTGGGCGAAGCGCTCTTGAGGATCGCGCCGGCGTTGCAGCCGGACTTGATCGTCGTCAGCGGGGACTTGACGCAACGGGCCACGCCGACTCAGTTCGCTGCTGCCAAAGAGTTTCTGGAGCAGCTGCCGAACGTGCCTCGAGTTGTCGTTCCGGGCAACCACGACGTCCCGCTCTATCGAATCGCCGAGCGACTCCGCTCCCCTCATCACTTCTATCGCCAGTTTATTTCGAATGAGCTTGACACGTGCCTCGCCGTGAAAGGAGCCGTCGTTGTCGGCCTCGATTCGACGGCGCCCCGCCGTTCTATCGTAAACGGCCGCATCCACCGCGGACAGCTGGCATTCTGTGCCGAAGCGTTCGAACAGGCCGCCGCCGAGTCGATCCGGGTGGTGGTCGCGCACCATCACTTCGCGCCGGCCCCGGATTACGAGCGAGACCAGACAATGCCGGGATCGAAGCGAGCCCTGAATGCGTTTGTCGAAATGGGCGTCGATCTGATCCTGGGTGGCCACCTTCACCGAGCCTATATCGGCAACTCGTTGGATATTTACCCGGGAAGCCATCCTCAGCGCGGGATCATCATCGCCCAGTGTGGCACCACGACCTCGCGCAGGGGAAGGGCTCGCGAACGCGAGAAGAATTCGTTCAACTTGATCCGTATCGGGACGGAAATGCTGCGGATTACACATTACATGTACTTCGACGAACTGCAAGAATTCGCAGCGACGAGCCGCCACATATTTCCGCGCCACGGAGCGAGCTTCGCAGAGGATCAGGTCGCGGCCAGCCCCGACCGATTGACGTCCTCGCGGGAGCTCTCGACGCGGTTCAACTCAGGCCGTGCAGAACCCGAATGACGGTTATAATGCACCGATCGTGCGCCCGTCGCTCCACCTCCTCGCCGCGCGATTGCGAAGGAACCCTACCTATGGATGCCATTGAGATTCTGGGAAGCCTGCTGGGACCGAAGTCCAGCGGGTCGGGTTTGGGAACCAAAATCCTGAAGGATATCCTGGCGGGGGGCGGTGCGCGGCAGCGTGAAACGCCGACATCCCCCCCGAGTACCCCGCCGTCTGCCACGCCACGTTCCCCGCGCGGGTCCGGGGATCTACGTCCCGAAGAGATCGAGCGTCAAGCGCGGGAGCTGGAAGATCTGTTGCAGGTTGCGAAGAATCGCAGCGGAACGCAAACGCCGCGTCCGCGGACAACCGCTCCGGCGAACGAGCCCACTGAGGCGCGAAATCCCCGCCCAGGTCGGATTCCAGCGGGTCGAGAACCGCGCGATTCGCATTCCTCTCCGACCGGGATTCAGCAGGAACAGGCACTCATCCTTGTACGAGCGATGGTCAACGCGGCGAAATCGGATGGTCAGATCAGCCGCAACGAGCAGGACCAGATTCTCCAACAGCTCGAGCCGGCCTCGGCAGATGTCCTCCAATTCCTCCGCGAGGAATTCGCGAAGCCGTTGGATGTCCGCGAGTTTGTCTGGTCCGTGCCGCTCGGAATGGAGCAACAGGTTTACACGATCTCCCTGTTCGCAATTGACTTGGATACACGTGCCGAATCGAATTACTTGCGAGAATTGGCTCACGGCTTACGAATTTCGCCGGAGATGGTCAACCGAATCCATCATCAAGTGGGCGCACCGCTGCCTCGGCCAGGCTGAGCCCAGACCGACCGCACGAATCGTCGCCCGGACCAGCCACTTCGATGCCCGCCTCGTGCGTTGTCACGGCTTAGCTTGGGGTAGGTACACCGGAAGGGCGGGGCTCCTGCCGAGCCGAATCTGCGCGGGGCGCCGTCCGTCACAGGGCGCAGCAGGACCTTCGCCCTCCGAGACCTAGTGCTTTGTCACAGCTTGATTTTGGGGTGCCTGGGGTCGAACGAAGTGAGCCCCCAGACCGCAATTTTCCGGGGGCTCACTTCGTTCGACCCCGGCCACCCAACCCTCAATTTCAGCTGTGACAAAGCACTGGCCCTTCTCAGTCGCGCCGGTTGAGACAAAAATAATTGGGCGTCCCGATTGTAAGAAAACCCAGCTCGTGGCGACTGTTCAACCAGCACGTAAACGTGCCCGCCGAACGGAGTGAATGCGAGCTTCCAGCGAGGTTGTTGCGAGATGAAGGCCCGATCCGCCGACAGGCAAGCGAGACTCGGAATACCTTGGGTCGTTGCCCTGGCCGCCCTCTCGCTCCCAGTTCACCCGGCCATCGCCCAGACCGCTCGGCGGACGCCGGGCATTGGCTTGATCCCCCCTGTTCTTGCCCCATCACTTGAGGGCGGAGTTGAGTGGCTCAACTCGAACGGCCCGATCGGCCTGGCGCAGTTGCGAGGCAAAATCGTGGTCCTTGATTTTTGGACATATTGCTGCATCAACTGCATCCAGACGCTTCCGGATCTGAAGCAGCTTGAGCGGGCCTATCCGAACGAGGTGGTCGTGATCGGCGTCCACGCCCCGAAATTCCAGGGGGAACGTGACACCGAAAACATTCGTGAAGCGATCCTACGTTACGGCGTGGAGCATCCCGTCGTGAACGATGCGAATGCAATCCTCGCCAAGAAGTATTTGGTCGAGGGATGGCCGTCGTTGCGAGTCATCGATCCGCGCGGCTACGTGATCGCGTCGCACTATGGCGAAGCGACGTATCCGATGCTCAACAACTTGATCAAGCCGCTGGCCGCGAAATATCGCCGAGCCGGACTCTTGGATGAAACGCCGTTGCGGTTTGATTTGGAACGGTACGCAGCCAAGCCGACGCCGCTAAGGTTCCCAGGCAAGATTCTGGCCGACGAGCGATCGAAGCGGCTGTTTATCGCCGATTCGGCGCACAATCGAATCGTGATTGCCTCGTTTGACGGGCAACTCCAGCAGACCGTGGGGCGGGGCCCGTTTGGACAGCAGGATGGTTCGGCAGAGCGCGCGACGTTTGGAAATCCGCAGGGCCTGGCGATCTTGAACGATGCGCTTTACGTCGCGGATACGGACAATCATTTGCTGCGCCGGGTTGACTTGACCGACTACACGGTGACCACCGTTGCGGGAACAGGCAAACAGTCTCCGGGGATTTCGCTGCGGTCGACGAACGGGCTGCGGGGAATCAGCCTGGCGAGTCCGTGGGACCTGTGTGCCCACGAAGGCGATTTGTATATCGCGATGGCCGGCGCTCATCAGATCTGGCGACTGTCGCTTCAGCCCCCGCGAATTCACACGTACGCCGGCAACGGCGCCGAAGACATCGTGGACGGGCCACTCCTTCCGCGGACCGCCTTCCAGCCGGGATATTGCTCGTTCGCCCAACCCAGCGGCTTGGCCACGGACGGAGTGCGGCTCTTCGTCGCCGATAGCGAAGGCAGTACCATCCGCTCCGTGCCCATCGCGGGGCGAGGCGATGTGAGCACGCTGCTGGGCACGGCCAGGCTGCCGGCTGCCGCTCGGTTGTTTACGTTTGGCGATCGCGACGGCCCTCTCGAACAAGCTTTGCTACAGCATCCACTTGGGATCGCCCTCTGGCAAGACCGACTATTCGTTGCGGATACCTACAACAACAAGCTCAAGGAAATCGATCTTTCGTCCTCTCGAATTCGCACGCTTGCGGGCGACGGTCGCGCGGGCAACGACGACGAACCGGCTCGCTTTAATGAACCCGCCGGAATAAGCGTCGCCGATGGAGTGCTCTATGTCGCAGACACCAACAATCATCAAGTTCGGACGGTTGATTTGAGGGGGAATGGTCGTGTCACAACGCTGAAAATCAAGGGACTCGAGGCGCCTCCCGAGGAGGACGACGAGATCACCCCCATTTCTGCCGTCCAGAAAGTCTCCTTCGGGCGAGTTGCGCTTGATGCGTCCGATGGCGGTTTGCCGATCCGAGTCAAGCTCGATTTACCATCGGGCGTTGCCTTGAATCCTGACGTGCCGCCCACCTACACGGTCAAGGTCACGGCCGGCGACCCGATCTTGGCGAAGGACGTGGACGGCAAACAGCACCTCGCGAAACAGGCCGGCGATCTACTCGACCTGGCCCTTCCGGCCGCTCGGCGAGCGGGCACGGCGAGAGTCGAAATCTCGCTTGCCTATTTCTATTGTGATTCGGATTCCAAAGCGATCTGCCGGATCGGGTCGGTGACCTGGACGGGAGAATTGCGACTCGGTGAACCCTCATCGGATGACTCTTTGTTATTGCGACACGCAGTCCGGCCACCCGAGATTGAGCGGAGACGATAAGACATGACTTTGCGATTTCTACTGTTCGCCCTTGCTTGGCTCGCGGCACTCCAGCCCGCCCTCGGGCAGAACGTCGCGAATTACCAGGCGATCCCCGAGCCTTTGCTTTTCTTGCTGCGGGAACCGGCCGTGCAGCAGGACTTGAAACTCAGTCGCGAACAGTTACTTGGGCTGACTCGCTTGAATCACGGCTTCGATCACGACCTCCTTGCCTCGCGGACATGGCCGCCTGACAAGGCCCAAGGACGGCTGTCCGAAGTCATGGCGGCCACGAAGGAACATCTCACCGACTCGTTCACCCGCGAACAACTCGTGCGGCTCCAACAACTTACTTATCGGACCCGAGGTATTCGATTCGTGCTTTTGCCGGCAGTCGTTGAAAAGCTGGCCTTGACCGACACGCAGCGGTCGCAGATCGAGAAGATCGTGGAGGAGTCCCAAACCCAACGGGATGCAATCCAAAAACAGCTCCTGGACGCAAAGTTGCCCTACGCCGACGCGGAACACGCATCGATCAAGATTCAGACGGACGAACAGAAACAGATTATTGAGCTCCTGAATCCGGATCAGCAGCGGAAACTGGTCGACCTGATCGGCCCCGCATTCGACCTGCAGCAGCTGGGCAGTGTCACCTTCTCTGCCCCTGACATCCCCGCCACCGGGACCTGGATTAACTCGTCGCCCCAACGGTTGCGCGACCTTCGGGGGCGCGTAGTCGCCGTCCACTTCTGGACGTTCGGATGCATCAATTGCATCCACAACTACCCGTGGTACAAGCAGTGGTACGATGCCTACACCGACCAGGGGCTCGTCTTGTTGGGAGTCCACACCCCAGAGACCGATGGGGAACGGCAGGTGGAACAAGTTCGCGAGAAGGTCAAGCAGGAGGGTTTCAAGTTTCCAATCGTGATCGATAACGACCTTGAGATCTGGAAACAATGGGGCAACTCGATGTGGCCGAGCGTCTATCTGGTCGACAAGCAAGGACGCATTCGCTACTGGTGGTACGGGGAATTGAATTGGGAGAATGCCGGAGGACAGAAAATCATGGCACAACGCATCCAAGAACTGCTCGCCGAAACCGATCCGGCCAGCCCGGCGCGGTGATCGGAACTGCTCGGGCAGCAGGCTGCCCCCTCATCCGGCCTTCGGCCACCTTCTCCCGCGCTGGGGAGAAGGAACAGGCTTGTGCCACCTTCTCCCGCGCTGGGGAGAAGGAACAGACTTGTGTCACCTTCTCCCGCGCTGGGGAGAAGGAACAGACTTGTGTCACCTTCTCCCGCGCTGGGGAGAAGGAACAGACTTGTGTCACCTTCTCCCGCGCTGGGGAGAAGGAACAATGCGGGTGTCACCTCTCCCGAGACCGGGAGAGGTCGACCGGGATCCGCTCGCGGGGCCCGGGCGGGTGAGGGTTGCTCCGCAGCCAAAAGCCCGACCCCTCATCCGGCCTTCGGCCACCTTCTCCCGCGCTGGGGAGAAGGAACAGGCTTGTGCCACCTTCTCCCGCGCTGGGGAGAAGGAACAGACTTGTGCCACCTTCTCCCGCGCTGAGGAGAAGGAACAATGCGGGTGTCACCTCTCCCGAGACCGGGAGAGGTCGACCGGGATCCGCTCGCGGGGCCCGGGCGGGTGAGGGTTGCTCCGCAG
The DNA here is from genome assembly GCA_963826795.1 of uncultured Planctomycetales bacterium. GTDB lineage: Bacteria > Planctomycetota > Planctomycetia > Pirellulales > Pirellulaceae > CAWGYT01. Next base: position 109,661 of record CAWGYT010000015.1, read on the forward strand.
CCATAAGCCCGACCCCTCATCCGGCCTTCGGCCACCTTCTCCCGCGCTGGGGAGAAGGAACAGGCTTGTGTCACCTTCTCCCGCGTTGGGAGAAGGGACGTGCTGCGGGTGTTGGATCTCCCCGCTGGAAGACGTTTGACGTTTCGTCCGACAAACGCGGTGTGCGCCTAGCAGACGTAGGTCATCAGCAAACGGATTGCGGCCTCGACCGAAGCGAGGGCGACCGTCTCGTTGGCAGTGTGATACCCCGTGGTGGGGATTTGTAGAGTCGTGCCGTTGATGGCGCCTTGAGTTGCCGCCACGAGTCGGCCCAACTCCGTGCGGCCCAGTGAGAGCGGCTTGGCACGAGTCCGATTTTCCGCCTCGACGTAGGCGTCCTTGTGACTGGTGGCGATGCCCTGCGACCGGCAGCGGCTTTCGATTTCCGCCGTCAGCCCGATCGCAAACTGGCCGCCGGCGTCCTTGCGTCGCAATACCAGTTGCTGCGCCTCGGCGGCCGCACGGTTGGGATACGGGCTGGTGTCCAAGACCAACAGCCGCTGCGTCGTCAATCGATGCCGCTGGAACCAGGCCAACGCGTACCGCCAGCTGCGCCCCGCCTCCTCCTGCGCCGTAAACAGGCCCGTCCCTTGGAAGCCACAACGAAAAAGATTGATTAACAGGGCGACCGAGAGCACGTTGTCCAATTGCGCCGACAGGTAGCCATCGGCCACTCGTAACCGATCCAGGAACGAAACGGGCGTTCCCGGTTGTACGAAGTCGAGACCGTCGAGCTCAAAGATCAGATTGTTGCGTTGCGGGCAAACGAACGAACGGCGGATGCAACCCTGCCCCAGATAGGTCCCCGTATAAGGCAGGTGAGCCTGCACGCGCTGGCCGGCGAAGCGATCCTGAATCGTGGCGATGATCTGCTCGGACACGGAATCCCCGGTCAGGTCGCTCTGATTGCTGGCCAAGTGCGCGGCGTATTGAAACTCGTTTGGCCCCGTGCAGACCAATCCATGTCGGTCGATGTGCGCCGACAGGATCAGGCTCTCCGGTTGGTCACCCTGAGCGACAAGCACGCCCTGGTAGTGCCGCACTTCAACGCCGATCTCCTCCAGTTCGCGACGCAGTACCCGCAGAAACGAATCTTCGGAACCGACGACGGACGGCTCGCGAACGAGCACCTGAAGGAGTTCCAAGAACGCGTCCAAGCCCGGGTCGGCCTCGAGGCCGTCGACTGATTTATAGGCAAGCGATTCCGTCGCCACGCCGATTCTGCTCATGGATTAGGCACTCCGGTGGATCCCAAGTCACACCCCGCCCGCAATGCAAACATCGTACCCACCTGGATCTTACCGTTGCCGACCAACCCAACTGCGGCTCACCGCAAGGCGTCTCCCACGACGTTCCGAAGCGAGGCGAGGCGTTAAGGGAAGTTATCCGCTTCAATCTTGGTGCACAGTCTCGCGAAGGATGAGTACACTAATTGAATGGCGGCGACAACGGCGAAATTAACCCACAGGGAATCCAGAATGACTTGGCAACGATCCACAGCGCGGCACCGCCGACGGCCAAACGGCATCGAGCTGCTGGAAGCGCGAGCGATGCTGACCGCGACGCTGGCGATTTCCGAGATCAACTACGCGCCTTACGAGCCCGTGCCAGCCTTTGGTGATATCGTTGACAGTAGTGCCAGTGACTATGAATTCATCGAGCTGGTGAACACGGGTGCCGAGCCGCTGGAACTGCAGGGGATCCAGTTCCGGCGCGTGAATGTCGGAGGCAACAACGAAGGCGTCGACTTTACATTCGACGCAGGTACGCTCGGACCGCAGGAGCGGATCGTCGTTGTGGAGGATCTGATCGCGTTCCGGGCACGCTACGGGGACGGGCCAAGAGTCGCGGGCGAATGGGCCGGGGGTCTCGGGAACGATTCGGAATTGCTGACGCTGCTGGATACCGACGGCAGCATGATCGAGCAGATGACCTACCGTTCCGATTCAGGTTGGCCCAGCCGCGCCGCAGGACTCGGCGCTACGCTCGAAAACGTTGCCCTGGAAAATAATCCCAATGATCCGGACAACTGGCAGAGCAGCATCGAGTACGGTGGAACTCCGGGCACGACGCCGGGGGATCGTTCGGAGACGATCGTTTTCAACGAGATTCTCGCCCACACGGATCTTCCCCAGATCGACACCGTCGAGCTCTACAACCTGACGGGTGAACCCGTGGATTTGAGCGGCTGGTTCATGAGCGATAACATCCAGCGTCCCTTCGTGTTCTCGCTCGCTGCGGGCTCGATCATCCCCGCGAACGGCTATTTTCAAATCTACGAGAACGAATTCAACCCCGGTGACGGTACCTTGCCGAATGACTTCGCGCTCAGCGAGTTCGGCGACGAACTGTGGCTGATCTCGGCGGACGCCAGCGGGCGTCCCGATAAGTTCATCGACCGCGTGAATTTCGGTGCGACGCTGAACGGAGTTTCCGTCGGGAACGTTCCCAACGGCGACACCGCGGGCGACCTGCAGCCGCTGGCAGCCCTGACGCTGGGTCAGCCCAATGGCGGCCATCGCGTGAGTGACGTCGTGGTCAACGAGGTGCAGTACCATCCACCGGACGACGATGTCTATAAGGAGTTCATCGAGCTGGTCAACACGACGGTGTTCGAAATGTCACTGGACGATTGGGCCATCGATGACGCGGTCGGCGTGACGGTGCCGGCCGGCACCACGATCCCGCGTTTGGGCACGCTGGTGCTGGTGGCCTTCGACCCGGCCGAGACCACGCGTTCCGCCGCATTCCGTGAATACTACGGAATCAGCGACAACGTCAAACTGGTTGGCCCGTGGGGTACCGACAAAGATGGCCAGCCAGATGCACTCAGCAATGGCGGAGAGAAGATCACGTTGACGTTGCCGACGTTCGACCCGGTACGCCCGGAACCCTGGCCCGTCTTGGCGGACCAGGTCGATTACAACGATCGGCTGCCCTGGCCGGAAGTGGCGGATGGACAGGGAGGTTCGATCCAGCGGATCGCGATCAACTTGTATGGAAACGCTCCGGAGAGTTGGCACGGCATCCAGCCCTCGCCCGGAAACGAACCCATTGACGTGAACGACTCGCCCGAGGTCGGGGTGGACGCGCCGCTAACGGCCGAGATTGGTCTCGACGGGACGTTGGTTCGGGGGGCGGCGGATGTGGACCTCTACCGCTTCACGCCCGCCGAATCGGGCGAATACGAGCTGCGAGTTGAGGGAGTGGGCGACGTGCCGATGGATCCGTTCCTGCGGATCTTCGCCAGCGATGGAACCGAGTTGGCGTGGAACGACAATCTGCCCGAATCGACCGCCAGCGGGCTCGCCCTGGAACTGGACGCGGGCACCGAGTACTACGTGTCCGTGAGCGGCAGCAGTCCGCTGGCGCGTGAATTCGATCCGTGGACCGGCACCGGGCTCGCCGCGGGCAGCACAGGCACGTATACGCTGACCATTCAGCAAGCCCTCAGCAACCCTTCGCCGTGGAAGAATCATGACCTGCCTGAAGACGTGACAGGAGACGGAGCCGTTGTCCCCCTGGACGCGCTGCTGATCATCAACGAACTCAACGGCGAGGGAGCACGACCGCTGCCCGTTCCCCCTGACCCGAATGATCTGCCGCCTCCGTTCCTGGACGTTGACGGTGACAACTTCTTGGCTCCGATCGATGCCCTGCTGGTCATCAACTACCTGAACGCCCAGGCCGCCCTGCAGGCGGCCGAGGGGAACGCCGCGGAGGAGAACACGGCGGAAGGAGAATTCACGCCCCAAGCCGCGGCGCGAGTTGAACCGACTCGGACCGATCTCGACCCTTGTTCCCGGCCCACGCCTCACCGCGTCCCGTCCGATCTAATCCAGGGCGAATCCCTGAAGACGCTCGCCGCGCAGGCCGTCGACTGGATTTTCCAGAGCACCGATCGCGACCGCGACCAGCCATCGCGACGTTCGCCCGACGGACCTCGGCCGCCCGACGGACCTTAGCCGCCCGACGGACCTTAGCCGGACCCGGTCGCCGAACTGTCCCCAAGTCCGACGCGTGTGGCGGTACGGTCAGCCTGCCAAATCGCCGGCCGATCATCCCGCCAGTCTGGCGGTGCGGGATGATCGGCTCTTGGAAGTACTCGGAAGTGCACGGCAAAGGCCGGCCGTATCGCCTACCAGCGGCGTCCGGCGGCCAGCAGTCCCAGGCAGCCCATCAGGCCGAGCACCGCAGCGGTCGGCTCCGGAACCGATGCGACCGCGCCGCGTGGGCCCAATTCGAATCCACCCGACTGAAAGGCGATGACAAAGTCCGAGCTATCGAAATCGCCATCGCCACTCCAATCGCCTTCGGCCCAGGTCGAATTGTCTACGATCTCATCCTCGTATTCGCCGATCTGGAAGACGGCGACGAAATCGGTCGAATCGAACACGCCATCCAGATTGGCATCACCCATGTAGGTGTTTTTCAATTCTTCCACCCAGACATACCGATCGTCGTCATCGACCAGGCCGTCCTTGTTGAGATCAAAGAGCGGATTATTCATGTCCGAGCGGACTTCGTTGGTCAAGGCATCGATGTCGGCGGCATCAAGCACGCCGTCGCCGTTGAAGTCGCCGGGTTCGGCACCCGGACCAATCAACTCGAGCGTCACGGCGCTGAGGATCGGATTGTTGTCGGGAGCCCGCGGATTGACCCCGCCCAACTGGATGTTGAGCACGCCGTCGGTGACAGTCACGGTGTCGCGAAAGTAAACGCCCTGAGTCGTATTCGCGATTCCTTCCTGGGTCACCTGTACATTGAAATTGTCGACGGCCATTTCGCCTTCAATCGTGATGTCAAAGCCACGATCGCAACAGTTTTCGGCGAACAGCAGCTGCAATTGGTACTGCCCCGACTCGACTTCCAGGTCCACGTCAACTCCCGGCGGCACGTTCCAGCGAATCGACTGCATCACCAGCTCCAGCTCGTCATCGTTGGCCGAGTCGCCGTACTCCGGTGCGTGCCAATTGGGAATCTCATTCGCAACGGTGATCGAGACGCCCGGGCTGTCGCCGGCCGCAATCCCGGCAATGCTTCCATCCGTGAACTCGACCTCGCCGACGACGACGCCGCCAAAGCCGCCCACGTCGACGGCATGGACGAACGCCCCCTCGAAGTCGAGTCCCTCGCCAGGGTCACCGCCGGTAAAGATGCCGATTTCGCCGGACAGGACAATGTTTTGCGGGGCCAGCGGATCTTCGTCCGGCAGGATCATGGCGTCGTACTTCGTGTACAGGTAATCGCGCACCGCGCTTAACTCGGCGGTGTCGAGCACTCGGTCGTAGATCAAGATCTCCGAGACGTCCGCGTCACTCACCTCGGCGGGAAAGGACCCCTCGGATACCAAACCCAATCGTCCGGGACCTGCGCTGGGAGTCGACGAAATCGTCCGGTCGATGCCGTTAAGGAAGAACGAGCTGTCACCAGAGGGCCCTCCGGTGGTATCCTCGACATATACGAAATTCGGCTCGGCAGGACGGTTGATACTGACCCAGCCCTCGGCGTACGAAGCGGGATTTCCGCCCCACAAACCATGCAGCCAATTGTTGTCGCGGCTCTGCAGGGTGCGGCCGCGCGTATCCCCGTCGTACTGATTGACGATAAACACGGAATAGGGACGATCCAGAAAAAGATCATCGCTGATCAGCATGCCGTCGGCTTCAAAGCCATTGAAGCTGACCGCGGGCATTCCGTTCATGGAAGCCTCGTCGTACTCGGGCCGTTTCTCGTCAAAGGGCTGCGTGGCGTGATACTCGTTGCCGCTCTTGTCCAGCCAGCCGCCTACGGGGTCGCCAAATTGGGCCGGGATCGAAAGGCCATCATCCTGAAAAAGGGTGGCCGGATCCGTCGCATCCAGCCACAAGATCATGCCGTCCATAATGGGTGGCTCGCCAACGGCCTGGAGCGCTCGTGGCACGCCAAGCAGACCGGTTCCGGCCGCTAAAATAATACACACTCGATAAAGAGATTGTCGTCTCATTGATCCATCTGCTCCGCGCTCATTTACGCTGTTTCGTGGTGAGGATAATCGGCAGGTCGAGACGCCAGTGTATCAGTCTGAAATCCAAAGTCCAGTTTTTCCCTGACGCCCGGTCCCGGCGGTGGTCAAACGGCGTTCGAGTTCAGTCCAAAGGCCTGAGCCGTGGCGTGCACGAGGTGGGTACTCCCTGGTGACCGGCGTGGGGCGGACCAGGCGCGGATGCGCCACGCGCCTTGAAGGGGCTGGAAGCCGAGACTAGATTGTGCGAGGGGCTTTCCCGGTGCGAACGACTGCCTGGCGAAATCTCCCGCTCGGGAGCCATCCTGCGGATCGCCTGCCGCATCCGAATCTCCTTCCACGAACCTCCGGCTGAGATCCATGAAAGCGCTCCCGCTGCACGAAATGCTGGCGACTTCGTGGCGGTTCTCTGCGGTCTCCCGCGCGCAGCATGACCTGACTCTGGCACGCGTGCCTCGACGGCAGGCAGATTGGTTGATGGGCGCCGGGGCGTGGGGCACGTTGCTTGTCATTCCACTGGCCGGACGCCCGTTCTCCGGCACGGACACGGGGACGAGGGCATGACCACGCGTCTCCAAGAAGAGCAAACATGGCTGATGACGGGATCGCTGGTGATCCTGGCCATTGTGGCGTTGGCGTTTGGGCTGTCCTACACACGTCCCGTTCTGATTCCCTTCTTGATTGCGGTTTTCATCACGTCGATTGTGTCTCCCGTCGTGGACTATCAGATCTTGAAACTGCGATTCCCACGATCGATCGCAATTGCCCTCTCGATGCTGGTCGTGATCTTGATTTGCACTTTGTTTTGCCTGCTGGTGATGCAGGCCACGCAGGAAGTCGTCCGTTCCGTGGACGACTACAGCACGGACTTCGCGAACTTGGGACGGGACGTGCTGCTGAAACTTCAGGAATACCAGATCAATATTTCGCCCAATGAAATCACGGATAAGATCCGCGCCGAGGTCCCTCGCTGGGCGACCACGACGGCCGGCAACGTCGCTGGCATCTTGGGGCGGGCGGTCCTGGTGTTCATTTTCGTCGGTTTTCTCCTGGCGGGGCGCGACCCTCGTGGGGTGAAGCCAGGAATCTATCGTGATATCGATGCACAAATCCGGAGGTACCTGGGAACCAAGCTCGTGATCTCGGCGGTCACCGGCGTTCTGGTGGGACTGATCCTGCATTTATTCGGCGTGAGGCTGGCGTTCGTCTTCGGTTTGGCAGCGTTCGTCCTCAACTTCATTCCGTCGGTCGGATCGATCATCGCCACGCTGCTTCCGCTTCCCACGGCCGCCGCGCAATTCCAAGGCAATTTGCCTTTGTTAATCATGGTCGTCGCCGTGCCGGGAATGGTCCAAATGTTGATTGGCAACGTGATCGAACCCAAGGTGATGGGCGATGGTCTGAGGCTGCACCCGGTGACGATCTTGTTGGCACTTGCCATCTGGGGATTGCTTTGGGGCCCCGCGGGGATGCTATTGGCAGTGCCGATCATGGGCACGATCCGGATTGTCCTCGATCAGTTCGAAATCACGCAGCCCGCGGGACATTTGTTGGCAGGTTTCCTGCCGGGCACTCTCCACCGAAGCAGTTTGAGCGAGTGACTCGCGACGCGACCGGGCCGACAGATTTCAGGCAAGCTTTGGAACGAGTATGCGAGATTCAGATTCCACGTCCCTCGCTCACCTCGTGCCGCCGTAAGCGCGCATAGACGTACGCGTCGTGCAGCGTGCCATTGCACCAAACGCGTTCTCGAAGCACGGCTTCTTGTTGAGCGCCACATTTCTCGGCCACGCGCCGACTGGGGTCGTTGTGGACCGACATCATGATTTCGATCCGGTGCAATTGCGTCATGCCAAATGCCAACTCGATCAACTGCTCCACGGCGGCCGTAGCCACGCCCTGTCGGGTCGCCGAAGTACGCACCCAATAGCCCAGGTTCGCCATCCGATTCGGCAGATCAAACCGATTTAATCCACAGCTGCCCAGCAGGCGGCCTTGCCGATCCTCGATCGCAAAGGTCATCTCGATGTGGCGTTCCCAAGCGTCCGCGCGCGACTCCACCCACTCGCGTGCATCGCGGATCGCGTAGCCGGGATCGCACCAGGGCATCCAAGGCAGAAGTTCGTCCAGTGACTCTCGCACGGCCTCCCAAAGAGGCTGGGCATCGTCCAGCTGAAACTTGCGAATACGAATCATGGCGCCGAAGGACCGCGTCGGTAATCGAGGGCGAACCCGCCCGCGACCGGATGGCCGCAGGTTGGCTCAACGGAAACCTTTCACTACGATAAACGATCTGGCAAAGATCAAGAAGGAAAAAGCACGTGACCCTCGCTCCACTCCGAGCCACCTTGGCGGCGATGTTCGGCCTGACGACCCTTCTCGCGATTTCGGTTGTGCCCCCGTCGAACGGGGCGGACTTCGATCTCATCTTGCGTGGCGGCACGATCTGTGACGGTTCCGGAGGTCCGCCGTATACCGCGGACCTGGCAATCCGCGGCGACCGAATTGCGGAGATGGGCCAACTCGCAGGGCAAACGGGAGACGTCGAGTTGGACGTCCGCGGACTGGTTGTCGCGCCAGGCTTCATCAACATGCTGAGCTGGGCCGTCGATTCGCTCATCGAGGACGGGCGATCGGAGAGCGACATTCGACAGGGCGTGACACTCGAGATTTTCGGCGAAGGAGTCTCCTGGGGTCCGTGGAATCGAGCGATGAAACAATGGAGCCAGAACAACCAAGGGGACATCCGTTACGAGATCGAGTGGTCGAGCCTGCGTGAATACCTGGAATACCTGACGCGTCGCGGCGTTTCGCCGAACGTCGCCTCCTTCGTGGGCGCGACCACGGTGCGGATCCACGAATTGGGATTTGAGGACCGCGCGCCGTCGGCGGCGGAGCTGAAACGGATGCAGCAGCTGGTTCGTGAAGCGATGGAAGACGGCGCCCTGGGCCTCGCATCTTCCTTGATCTACGCGCCCGCATTCTATGCGAAAACCGCCGAGCTCACGGCCTTGAGCCAGGTCGCGGCGGATTACGATGGGCTCTATATCACGCACATGCGAAGTGAGGGAAACCGGCTGTTGGAAGGCGTGGACGAAGTGATCCAGATTGCCCGCCAGACCGGTGTCCGGGCCGAGATCTATCATCTGAAGGCCGCAGGCCAGACAAATTGGCACAAGTTGGACGAAGTCATCCAGAAGATCGAAACGGCGCGCGGCAGCGGGCTTCAACTGACGGCGGACATGTACACCTATACCGCGGCAGCCACCGGACTGGACGCCTCGATGCCGCCCTGGGTCCAAGAGGGCGGCTACGAGTCGTGGCGTCAACGTCTGCAAGACGCTCGCACTCGGCTGCGCGTGCTGCGGGAAATGCGAACGCCCTCGGCCGATTGGGAGAACTTGCTGTTGCTGTCGGGTTCACCCGAAAAAGTCCTCTTGATCGGATTCAAGAACGAGCGGTTAAAGCCGCTTACCGGCAAGTCACTGGCCGAAGTCGCACGCCTTCGCGGTCGATCGCCCGAGGAAACCGCGATGGATTTGGTGATCGAGGACGGCAGTCGCGTCGACACCGTTTACTTCTTGATGTCCGAAGAAAATCTGCGCAAGCAGATCCAATTGCCGTGGGTCAGCTTTGGCTCGGACGCCCAATCACTTGCTCCGCGGGGCGTGTTCCTCAAGTCAAATGTTCATCCGCGAGCCTACGGCACTTTCGCTCGCCTACTGGGCAAATACGTCCGTGACGAACAGGTCATTCCTCTGCCAGAAGCGATTCGCCGCCTGACTTCGCTGCCCGCCGAGAATCTCAAGCTGGTGGATCGCGGACGGCTAAGGAAGCACTATTTCGCGGACGTCGTCGTCCTTGATCCTGACCAGATAACAGATCACGCGACGTATGCTCAGCCACATCAATTCTCGACCGGCATCCGGCACGTCTTCGTCAACGGCCAGCAGGTCCTTCGCGAGGGCGATCATACCGGCGCGCTGCCCGGCCGAATCATTGACGGCCCGGGGAAACGGTGAAAACGCAAAGGCGACACTTGTCTGTCCCTTCTCCCCAACGCGGGAGAAGCTGGCCGAAGGCCGGATGCGAGAGACGTTGCCGCTGGCAGTCATCCAACCCTCACCCGCCCGGCTCCCGCCAGCGGGAACCGGGCGACCTCTCCCGGCCTCGGGAGAGGTGACACTTTCCTGTCCCGTCTCCCCAACGCGGGACAAGCTGGCCGGTGACACTTTCCTGTCCCTTCCCCCCAACGCGGGAGAAGGTGGCCGGTGACACTTTCCTGTCCCTTCCCCCCAACGCGAAAGAAGCTGGCCGATGACACTTTTCTGTCCCTTCTCCCCAACGCGGGAGAAGGTGGCCGAAGGCCGGATGAGGGGGCACCGCACGCCAGCGATCTTCGTCCAGTCAAGTTACTCGCTACTTGATGAACAACATCTCCTGATAGGTCGGCAACGGCCAGAGGTCGTCGGCCACGATGCCTTCCAGCGCATCAGCATGCTCACGCACGGCCAGCATCGCGGGCAGGACATGGTCACAATAAGACCGCGACTTCTCGAGCTCGTCCTCGATTTCGCCACCATTGCTCAAGACGCGTTCCAGGTCGCGAATGCTGTCCTGAAGCAGTTTGACCAATTCGGTCACCGTATCAAGCGTATCGGTGTCGAAGTCGTAGCCAACTAGCTTCAGATTGGCACAGGTCGACGCCAGCTCGTTTTGGTAACGAATCGCGGCGGGAAAGATTAGTGTCCGAGCCATCTCGAGGGTCAATTTTGCTTCGACGCTGATCGTCTTGCAGTACTGTTCCAGATACGTATCGAGCCGGCTGTGCAGCTCTCTTTCGGACAGCACGCTGTACTTGGTAAACAGCTCAACAATCGCCGGCTGCATGAGGTACGGCAGCGAGTCGGCCGTCGTCTTGAGATTCAGCAGTCCCCGCCGGGCAGCTTCCGCGTGCCACTCTTCCGAGTAGCCATCGCCGTTGAAGATGATTGGCTCGCACTCGGTAATGATTTCGGTCAGTAACTTCTGAATGGCCTGGTTCAAGCCCTTCGGGTCCTTGGCAACGGCAGCTTCCAGGTAGGACGCACAGAAGTCGAGCGACTCTGCGACGATCGTATTCATCGCAACCAACGGACCCGCGATCGACTGATTGGCCCCCACCGCACGAAACTCGAAGCGGTTGCCCGTGAAGGCGAAGGGGCTGGTTCGATTGCGGTCGCCCGCGTCCTTTGGCAGGGGAGGCAGCACATCGACTCCGACGGTCAACGTCCCTTTCTCGAGCGACGAGCGAGCGCCTCCCGCCTTGATCTGCTTGAAGACATCCGTCAGCTGGTCGCCGAGGAAGATCGAGATGATCGCCGGGGGTGCCTCGTTCGCTCCGAGTCGATGATCGTTGCCCGCCGACGCGACGACGGCCCGCAACAGGCCCTGGTACTTGTACACGGAACGGATCACGGCAGCGCAGAAAACGAGGAATTGAGCGTTTTCGTGCGGCGTCTCGCCCGGATCCAACAGGTTGCCCTGCGTCGAACTGCCCATCGAAAAGTTCACGTGCTTACCGGATCCGTTGACTCCGGCGAATGGTTTTTCGTGAGTCAGACACGCCATGCCGTACTTCTCAGCGACCCGACGCAGCGTGATCATCGTCAATTGCTGATGATCCGTGGCCAAGTTGGCCGATTCAAAAACTGGCGCGATCTCGTATTGCCCAGGTGCCACCTCGTTATGTCGCGTCTTGACGGGAATGCCGAGCTTGAACAGCTCACGCTCGGTCTCCAGCATGAACGCCAGGACCCGCTCGGGAATCGCCCCGAAGTAATGATCGTCAAACTCTTGACCTTTGGGCGGCTTGGCCCCAAACAGACTTCGTCCGGCCGTGAACAAGTCGGGCCGAGCGAAGTAGAAGTGCCGGTCCACCAGAAAATACTCTTGCTCAGGGCCGGCCGTCGACGAGACAAACGCGCCGTCCGTGTGACCAAACAGTTTCAGAATCCGCTGCGCATGCTGATTGAGCGCCTGCATCGAGCGGAGCACGGGCGTTTTCTTGTCGAGCGCCTCGCCGGTCCAGGAGACGAATGCCGTGGGAATACACAGCGTGGTTCCGTTGGGATTTTCCAGGATGTAAGCCGGACTGGTCACGTCCCAAATGGTGTAACCGCGGGCCTCGAACGTCTGGCGAATTCCGCCCGTCGGGAAGCTCGATCCGTCCGGCTCACCTTGAATCAGCTGCTGCCCGCTAAATTCCGCCAACGCACCCCCTTCCCCGTCGGGCGAGAGAAAACTGTCATGTTTTTCGGCGGTCGCCCCGGTTAGTGGGAAAAACACGTGCGCGTAGTGCGTCGCCCCTTTTTCGATCGCCCAATCCTTCATCGCCGAGGCGACGACATCGGCGATCGAGGGATCAAGCTTCTTCCCGGCCTCAATCGTCTTGATCACGGATTTGAAAATCGCCTTCGGCAGCCGTTCCTTCATGACGGACTTGCTAAACACGTTGGCGCCGAATAGCTGCTGTGCAGACCCCTTCGCAAAACTCAGGGGCGGAGACAAGGGATGGTAGTTTGTGACTGCCGCAATCGCCGCCGTTCTCGCCGTGGTCACAGGAAGTACCTTGGACGACCCTGCGGCCGCCGCTCCACCCTTCCCATTGACCCCCGCCTCGGACTTACTCAGAACCGTGCTCACCTTGTTTTCCCCTTGTTGAAATCGTCTTGGCCGTCCGCGGACAGCGACTGGATCCTGCGCTCTCCCTGCAGCTACGTTCCGCGATCCCTCGCCAGTGGGTCTCCGGGAGCATTTTCTGTACCGCAAGTCAAGATTCAGACCGATTTACGTCCTGGGGCGACAATCCCCCCCGGTAAACGACGGGGACCGCGTGCCGCGGCACGCGGCAATGCCTAGGGATCAGGCAGCGGATGCAATCGATTAGCGCGGCGGGGCGAACTTTGTCCTGGCGCGGGGCGTGTGCCGGCGGGTCGGCTGGGGCGTGGCGGCAAGCGGCGTGGCGGCCGCGGGGGCTTTCCAGCGGCGGGGGAGGATCCGCTAGAATGCCGCCTTGAGTCCTCGGGCGGCCGCATCGCCGACCACGACATGGACGGCTCGAGACGTCTCCCCGACTGGTCATTAGGCCCCCTTTTCAGCCCATCGTGTCATGCCTCAAATCACTGGTTCGGTTGTCAAGTACCCTGCTCGAGCGTCCTTCAGCTGGTACATCACCCTCATCCTGCTGGGCGCCTTGCTGCTCGGACATCCGGCGTGCGCACGTTCCGAAGCGCGCCCTCTGTCGTGGCTCGACGCCTTGTTCACTGCGACGAGTGCGGCTTGTGTCACCGGGTTGTCAGTTCGCTCGACCGAGCACGACTTTTCGCTGGTGGGCCAGGTTGTCATCCTGGTGCTCATTCAGTTGGGCGGGATCGGCATCATGACGGTCACGACGTATCTGATGTTCAGTCTGGGGCGACGCCAGGGGCTGCGTGCGCGGGCCGTGATCTCCGAGACGCTGGGGGCAAACGGTGAAACCGACCTGTACTGGATCTTGTCGCACGTCATTTGGCTGACGGTAATTACCGAAGGGCTTGGCTTTGTCTTGCTTGCGTCCCAGAATCTCATGTATGAACCGTGGCCCGAGGCGTTGTGGCAAGCCCTGTTCCATTCGATTTCCGCCTATTGCAACGCCGGATTCGCATTGCACGACGACAGTTTGGTACGCTATCAGACGAATTGGCTGGTCAACCTGACGATCAGCGCGCTGATCATTCTGGGCGGAATCGGCTTTCCGGTCATTCTGGATTTTCGCCGTCGGCGTCGAGGCGGCTGGACGGAGCGTTGGCATGGCCTCCATTTGCATTCCAAGCTGATGCTAATCGGCACCGCCCTGCTGCTCACGCTTGGAACGCTCGCCTTCTTGATTCTCGAGTGGGACGACACCCTCGCGGGGCGATCGATCGGCGACCGCATCCTGATCGCGTTCTTTCATTCGGTGTCCTGCCGGACCGCGGGTTTCAACACGGTGGATCTCGCGAAATTGACGAATGCAACGCTCTTCATCAGCATTTTGTTGATGGCCATCGGCGCAGGCCCCTGTTCGACGGGCGGTGGCTTCAAAGTCTCAACCATCATGGTCCTGCTGCACCAGGCGTGGTCAACCTTTCACGGGCACTCGCAGTTGAACGCCTTTGGGCGAACCATTCCCCGCCGCTCCGTCGATCGCGCCACCGCGACAGCCATGCTATTTACCGTGATTGCGGCCTTGGCCTTGACCATCGTCCTGGCGGTCGAGCAATCGGATCAGCCGCACGGCGAGAGCGAAGGCGAGTTCCTGGAAGCCCTCTTTGAAGTTGTCTCGGCACTCGGAACGGTCGGCCTGAGCACGGGACTGACCGGCGCGCTCTCATCGGCGGGACGCGGCGTATTGATACTCCTGATGTTCCTCGGCCGACTGGGTCCCATCTCGGTATTCGTGGCCCTCTCACGTAGCGAAACCAAGAAACCGCTCGTCCATCCCGACGAAGAACCCATGATTGGATAAGGATCAGGTATGGCCCCCCCCAAGAATTTTGTTGCGATCGGCCTCGGCTCCTTCGGAACCGCTCTGGTCAAGCGACTTTTCGAAAACGGCTGTCGTGTCACGGGAATCGATCGGTCACGAGAATCTGTCGAGGACCTGAAGGAGGTGCTCTACGAGGCGGTGATTGGAGACGCGACCGAGCGAGAAACATTGGAAAATCTTCCGCTCAAAGATGCCAACGCCGTGTTCATCAGCATGGGCGAAGACATCACCCACTCGCTGCTGGCCACCTTGCACGTCAAAGAATTGGGTGCCCGCCAAATCATCGTCAAAGGCGTCACGGCGGAGCATGGTCGACTACTCAAGAGTTTGGGCGTTGACCGAGTCATTTTCCCGGAGATCGAAATCGCCCAAACGCTGGCGGATCGAATGACCTGGACGAACGTCGTTGATTTCCTGGCGATCGATCCGGACTACAGTTTTTTGGAGTACGCGACCCCTGACTCCTTCGCCGGAAAGACGTTGCAAGAACTCAACATTCGTCAGCGATATGGCGTCTGGATTATCGGCGTCAAGGACGCCTTGAGCGGAGATCTAACCATGTTTCCAGGCGGCGATTTTCGCTTCGGTGCCGACCAGATCTTGCTGATCGTGGGCAAGCGGGTCGACCTCACCCGGCTGCGCGAATTGGATTGACCGGCGTGAACAACGTCGCGGCCGACTCGGCTTGCCAGTCAATCGTCGTCGCCGTCGCCGTCGTCGTGCGTCGCCGTCGTCGTCGTCGCCGTCGTCGTCGTCGTCGCCGTCGTCGTCGTCGTCGTCTTCCTCCTCCTCGACAAACCTCAGGCCGAGCGACTTGAGGCCGGTTCCGTGGGCCCCGGATAGCGCCACGGGAAACGGCAATTCCGGTCCCTTCGCCGCGTGCCAGAGGATTCGATTGAGCGTATCTTCCTGGGCGCGGTCGAAGCCGACAAAGTCCTGTTGCGCCGAGGCGGCGAACCAACGCTGCATGCCCGGCACCCGTGCATCTTCTTCCTGATTGAGTTGATCCAGCGCGATGTCGGGTTCGAGCGCCGCGTAAGGGGTCGCGTCCAACCTGTCGCCGAAACAAGCGGACATCAGGGGACTCATCGCGTCCATCTGATTCATGGGGGGTAGCCCCAGTATCCGCTCCATCGTGTGAAGCACGCTGGTTTGATTGTAAAACTCGCTCACAACCCGTCCGCGACGCGAATAAGGGCTGATCACCAGACAGACGCTGCGATGTCCATCGACGTGATCGAAGCCGTTCTGCGGATCATCCTCGATCGCAAAGATGCACGTCTTCGGCCAGAATCGACTCTTCGAAATGCCCTCGATGATCCGGCCCAATGCCAGATCATTGTCGGCCAAATGAGCCGCCGGCGTCGGCATGCCGACCGTCAGCCCCGACGTGTGGTCCTGGGGCAAGTAAACAATCATGAAGTTGTACCACTGCCCTCGCACCTCGGCCTCGCGCAACTCGTCCAAGAAGCGATCCGCACGCAACACATCCGGGATCTTCATGTTCCAGCCGGGGTAGGTCGGACAGCTGTAGCGGGCAAGTGTCGGAACACCAATTTGCTGGCGGAATCGAATCTGGCCAAGCTTCTGCCGAAAGTCATCATAGATTTGTTGAAACGTGGCATCCTCGGGAATCGGTTCCGCGTAATCCATCTCGCCGTAGCTGCGAAACGATCGTCCGTGCAGCAATACGTTGTCCCAAATGAAACCCGTACTGCTGTAGGTCAGTGGATCATCACCAAAGGTGTAGCTGCGCGTGAAGCCGCCGAACGACTTTTCGAGGTGGTCCGTCACGTTGCCCTCGGTGCTCCACGCGTGCCCGTCCGCCGAATTCACGCCGTTGCAGTAGTAGTTGTCCAGCAACACGAATTGTTCCGCCAAGGCATGATGGTTCGGCGTCACCGCGCGTGGATAGACACACAGACTGGGCTCTCCGTTTCCGATCGGTAAGTCGCCGAACACCTGATCGTAGGTGCGGTTCTCCTTGATGATGTAGACCACGTGCTCAAAGACGCTCGGATCGCCCCGTCGTTCGGGGACCGGGCGCGCGGGCCGCCCGGCTTGCGCTGCTTGTGCCTCCAAGCTGGCCAGCATGGAGGGCACGTGCGTGTTGGCCATGACCTGCGCCGTCCACTCGCGCAGCTGCGGTGCCGCGGGTTGGTTGACGGCCGAGACCACACCCAGGTAGGAGTAGACGGATCGCCGACCAGGATCTTCGTCGGCTCGCGAGCCGTATCCCTTCGTGTTGGCAATCAGCAACCGCTGGCCGACACACGCCAGGGCCGACGGATACCAGGCAGTGGGAATAAAACCCGTCACCTGCCAGGACTCCGCCGGTCCGCCCGCCCGCTGCACGACGGCGACCGCGTTGTTGCCTCCATTGGCGACATAGAGCGTCTGCCCGTCCGGCGTCAGAGCCAGCGCGTTGCTCGCACTTCCATATGGCAGGCGCGGATCGGGCGCACGAAGACCGTATGCCGAACCGTGAGCGTGGTCGGGTCGAGGATCGAGACCGTGTCGGAGTTGGCATTGGCCACCATCACCAACTGGCCCGCCGGATCCCAGATCAGATCGGCCGGGTGAAGTCCCGTGGCCTGTTCGAGCACCTGCCGGCCCGCCACCAAGTCGACGAGACCGACGGTGCCGCTCCGCGCAACCCCACGCTCGTCGACCAAGACCAGGGTCCCGCTCGACAGCGAACTTGCCTCGTCCGGCCGGGGATGTCGGCCGCCCCAATTGCTCACAATCGCTTGCTGACCACCCGGCAGCAAGACCACGTCGTAGGGCGCGACTCCGACCGGAATCCGCTCAACCAAACGCCCTGGCAGCAGATCGACAATTCCGAGTTCGTTGTTTCGCGACAGACAGACATAGAGTCGTTGGTTGTCCGCGTCCAACGCCATGCCGCCCGCGTGGGAATCGCCTTCGCCGTCAGGGCCCGGTAAGGAAATCGACCGGCGCCACCTCCACAAGCCGGCGGGCTGACGCACTGCCTCGTACAGCTGGTCTTGGGCGGTCGTGGCCCATGCCGTCAGGCCGTCGGGCGAGACCGCCAATCCGTGCATCGACCCACCCCCCTCAGGAAACTTCAACCGCTGTCGGAGCTCCCAGTTGGGCAGATCCAAGAAAGCAAGGCCGAGATTATCCTTGACGATCACCGTCGCTTGATCCGAAGTCACCGCGAGATCGACCGGACGGCCTGGATACGCCAGCGAATCGCCGGCCGGTCGGATCCATTGTCGGGTCGGCACCAGTTCGCGATCGACCTGTAGCTCCTGCGTGCCGCCGGTCGCGGCCAGGGTCGCGACGAGAATTCCGACAAGCCGGCCAGGGACCGTCAGGCGGTGCATCATCCGGCAAAACGTCGCTGCCACCTGCGGCAGCAGCCCATGCATCAACCCCCAAGCTCCCATTGCATCCATCAAGCCCATCCCCCCCCAAAGCCCATCACGCGACTCGTATTAACACCTAAATCTCCTTGCAGCATAGCAATCCAAGTCCGCCAAAGGCAGCCGCGACGAGCGGGGACGGCCCGCAGTACCGCTCCGTCGGCAGTTCGGAACGGTCGGCGGATCACCCGGGAGGGTCGCTGGACAGAATGAGTCGAAACCGACGGCCGCAAAAAAACATCATTGACACCTCGCGACATGACGATATATTAAGGCAGTCACAGGAGCAGGAAATGAAATCAACACCCGTACGCCGGCTGGCCGCGGCCAACTTTGACGCCCTCGGCTCCGCCGCGGAATGCCTTCGCACTCTGGCGCATCCGGTTCGGCTGCGGATGGTGCAGTTGTTGCTCCACGGTCGATACACGGTCGGGGAAATTGCCGACGACTGCCAGATCGCGGAGAATTTGGCTTCGGAGCATTTGCGACTGATGCAGCGGTGCGGTTTTTTCACGAGCGAGCGAGACGGGCGACGGGTTTACTATCGGGTTGCGGAACCGCACCTGGAGCGAATCTTGGATTGTATCGAGAGCCGCTTCCTGCCCAACGCCGAGTAATTTTTTAACAAACATCTCGTCGTCTTGCGAGATGACCTGAACACCAATCAGGCGCTGCGCAGGGCGGACGCCATTTCCATTCAGAGGAGTCAAGAAATGATCGAGACCATCAAGGCCAAGGAGCTTTACAAGCTGGTTCAGCAGGGCGAGTCCGTGGAGTTGATCGATGTTCGAACTCCGGCCGAGTTTCGAGAGGTCCACGCGACGATGGCTCGCAACGTTCCCTTAGAAACGATCAATGCCAAGCAGTTGATGTCGGGGCGGAATGGCGACGCGGATCGACCCGTGTATGTCATCTGCCGGAGCGGCAAGCGGGCCGAGAAGGCGTGCGAGCAGTTGCAGGCCAAGGGCATTTCGCATGTGGTGAATGTCGAAGGTGGCACGCTGGCCTGGGACCAAGCGGGTCTCCCGGTTCAGCGAGGGAAGAAAACGATTTCACTCGAGCGCCAGGTCCGAATCGCAGCCGGCTTTTTGGTACTTGTCGGAGTTGGACTGAGCTTCGTTCACCCTGCGTTTCTCGGAATCAGTGCCTTTGTCGGCGCGGGTTTGATGTTCGCGGGGATCACGGACACCTGTGGCATGGCGATGATCTTGGCAAGGATGCCGTGGAATCAAGTGGGGGGCAACTCGGCCGGACAGTGTGCCGCGTCGTAGCCGCGAATCCACCCCGGCTCTGGACGCCGATAAAACGGCGGCGACGCAACGGGCGGCGACGGAATCGCCCGGGCCGGGAAATATCGCTCGACCAGGACCTGAAACCGAAGGAACCGAACCATGTATCTGCAGCGTTTCTACCTTGATTGCTTATCGCATGCCTCATTCTTGGTCGCGGACGAACGCACGAAGGAGGCGGTTGTCGTTGACCCGCAGCGGGACATTCAAATCTACCTGGATGATGCACAAGCCCACGGATTCACGATCAAGTACGTGATCTTGACTCATTTTCATGCGGATTTTGTTTCGGGACACATTGAACTCCGGGACCGGCTGGGAGCTCGCATCGTCATGGGAAAGCGGGCGGAGGCCGAATTCGACTTCTTGGCCGTGGGCGACGGCGACACGATCCGGCTAGGAGACGTGAAACTTGCCATCTTGGAAACGCCCGGCCACACGCCCGAAGGGATTTCGATTCTGGTTTATGAGAACGAACGAGCTGACGCGGCGCCCCACGCGGTATTAACGGGAGACACGTTGTTTCTGGGCGACGTGGGCCGCCCCGACTTACTCGCTTCGGTCGGCGTTACCGCGGACGAATTGGCGAACATGCTTTACGATTCGCTCCACGAGAAGCTGCTAAAGCTACCGGACGAGACCTTGGTTTATCCTGCTCACGGGGCAGGCTCGATGTGCGGCAAATCGTTGAGCACGGAAGCGGTGTCAACACTTGGCGAGCAGCGGAAGTTCAATTACGCGTTGCAGCCGATGACGCGAGACGAGTTCGTGAAAATGGTGACGGCCGAACAGCCAGAGGCACCGGACTATTTCGTTCACGACGCGATTCTCAACCGGCAGAATCGACCGAGTCTCGACCGCATGCTGGACCAGGCGATGCAGCCGGTCGCGTTGGACACGGTCTTGGCGTGGCAAGAAGCGGGCGCCCAGGTGGTTGACACGCGTGAGGCCGTGGATTTCGCAGGAGCCCACTTGCGGGGCGCGATCAACATTGGCATCGACGGCAAGTACGCGACGTGGTGCGGCACGATCTTGAAAAAGGATGCCCCGATCGTCGTCATTGCCGAGAAAGAACGCGTCGAGGAGTCCATTATGCGGCTCGGTCGGATCGGCTTTGACCACGTCCGAGGCTACCTCCAAGACGGAATGGACGCGCTTCGCGACCGACCCGATCTGCTCGCGAAAACCAATCGAATTACGGCGCCTGCCTTGGAAGAGATCCTGGATCAAGTGACGGTCGTTGATGTTCGGACGGAGCGTGAATATGCGGCCGGCCATCTCGACGGAAGCCTGAACCTTCCGCTCAATCATCTGCAGCAGCGGATCCACGAGCTACCGTCGGGGGGCTCGATCGTGGTCCATTGCCAGGGAGGCTATCGATCGTCGATTGCCGCCAGCCTGTTGCAACGTGCGGGTCGAGAAGAGGTGATGGACCTGGTGGGCGGTTATCAAGCGTGGACGGCGTCACGACTTCCCGTTGCGGTGCAATCCACGTAGGTCCACAGGAAAGGACGCGGCGATGCCTCTTCAACTGAGCATCCTGTTTGGGATCTTGGTCGGCTTTGCGCTGGGGCTCACCGGCGGGGGCGGCTCGTTGCTTGCCGTGCCGCTGCTGGTGTACGGCCTCGCCGTCGCCCCCCGCGACGCATTCGGGGTGTCGCTGGCGGCGGTGGGCGCGACGGCGTTGATCGGGGTGATCCCAAGAATTTGGCGGGGGCAGGTCGAAGTGGGAACCGGCGTCTGGTTCGCTGTTGCCGGCATGCTCGGGGCGCCCCTGGGAACGTGGGTGGCTGGTCGGATTCCCGAAACGTTCCTGTTGGTCTTGTTCTCCGGGCTGATGGTCGCCGTGGCCCTCAAGATGTGGCAGCAATCGGGCGCAGCGGTTGCACGCGACGACTCCTCGTGCGCCCCGAAAAAACCTGTCAGCGTACGCCAGAGGGCAAGCTGAGGCTGAACTCCCGCTGTGCGATTCTGCTGGCCGGCGTGGGGCTGGTGACGGGATTTCTCTCGGGAATGTTCGGGGTGGGCGGCGGATTCGTCATTGTCCCGGCACTGGTTCTTTTTAGCGGGATGCCGATTCATCGGGCGATCGCGACCTCGCTGCTCGTGATCGTGCTCGTGAGCATTTCGGGAGTCGCGTCCCACGTGTGGGCCGGACGCGCGATTTCCTGGCCCCTGACGGCGCTATTCATTCTGGGTGGCGTGATCGGAATGTCGCTGGGTGGCGTCGCCGCGAAGCGTCTGTCAGGGCCCGTGCTGCAACGAGTTTTCGCGAGTGGAATCGTGGCCATTGCCGCCTTGGTTGTCTTGCGAGAAATGGCGTAGTGCTTTGTCACAGCTTGATTTTGGGGTGCCTGGGGTCGAACGAAGTGAGCCCCCAGACCGCAATTTTCCGGGGGCTCACTTCGTTCGACCCCGGCCACCCAAACCTCAATTTCAGCTGTGACAAAGCACTAGCAGCCTTCAAACGGCCGCGATTCGCGGATATACTCGGGCGATGAAACCTTCATCTCGCCCGACCCGCAAATGGGTCCCGCTGGTCTCCCTCCCGCTGGTCTCCCTCGCGCTGGCCTCCCTGACGATTGCCCTCCCCAGCTCGGCGGCGGATCTTGCGCCGCTTGGCCGCCAAATCGCCGACTTTTCACTCCGGGATGTGTATGGAAAATCGCATCAACTGAGCGAGTTGGCCGATCGGCCGATCGTCGTGCTGGCTTTCCTCGGGACCGAGTGCCCGCTCGCCAAACTCTATGCGCCCCGCTTGGCCGATCTCGATCGACGGTTTCGGGATCGAGGGGTCACCATTTGGGCCATTAACTCGAACGCGCAAGACTCCGTGACAGAGATCGCCCATTACGCTCAACGCCATCAGCTTGAGTTTCCCATGCTGAAGGATCCCGGACAAAAGGTCGCCGATCTCATGGGGGCCGAGCGGACACCGGAGGTCTTCATCCTCGACGGAGAGCGAAAGATCCGCTACCACGGCCGCATCGACGACCAGTATGGGATCGGATACCAGCGACCTGCCGCCGAGCGTCAGTTCGTGGCCGAAGCACTTGAGGAACTCCTGAAAGGCCAGCCCGTTTCGACATCCCAAACCGAATCGATCGGATGCTTCATCGGGCGAGAGACCGTTAGGGAAACCCACGGAGAAATCACCTATGCCTCGCACGTCGCAGAGATCTTGAATACGCGCTGTGTCGAGTGCCACCGAAATGGCCAGATCGCGCCGTTTCCCTTGTCGTCCTACGACGATCTTCAGGGCTGGGGCGAGACGATTCTGGAAGTGATCGATCAACAGCGAATGCCGCCTTGGAGCGCCGATCCCGCCTATGGCAGCTTCCGCAACGAGGCTCGGATGACCGACGCGGAGAAGGCCCTGCTGCGATCTTGGATCGAAGACGGAATGCCTCAAGGCAACCCCGACGAAGTCCCAGTGCCCCCCCAGTTCGCGGAGGGATGGCGAATCGAGTCGCCCGATCAAGTGTTCTATATCGCCGACGAGCCATTTTCGGTGCCCGCGGAGGGGGTCGTCGACTACCAGTATTTTGAGGTCGACCCCGGGTTTACCGAAGACAAGTTCATCTGGGCCGCCGAGGCGCGTCCGGACAACCCCGAGGTGGTCCACCACATCATTGTGTACATCAAGGCGCCGGGGCAGAAGGATCTTCATGGAGGAGGCGTGGTCGATGGCTATGCGCCAGGCAGTCCACCTCGTGTCCTGACGGATGGGATGGCGATCAAAGTCCCCGCCGGATCCAAGTTCATCTTCGAGATGCACTACACGCCAAATGGCTCGCCGGCCAAAGATCGCAGCCTCGTGGGTGTCAAGTTCTTGGACGCCGGCAAGGTGCAGAAGCTGGTCTACGGCAACTTGGCCATTAACCAGGATTTCGTGATCCCGCCGAACGCCGATGAACATCAGGTCACGGCGGAGCGGGAGATTCGTCGTGATTTGCTGCTGCTGAACCTGACGCCCCACATGCACTTGCGGGGCAAGTCCTTCCGTTACGAAGCAATCTACCCGGACGGACGGCAGGAAGTGCTGCTCGACGTGCCGCGGTACGACTTCAACTGGCAGCTGACTTACGAACTGAGCGTGCCGAAGTTGCTTCCCAAGGGCACTCGAATTCTCTGTACCGCCGCTTTCGATAATTCGGAAGACAACCTGGCCAACCCGGCTCCCGACAAAGAAGTCCGTTGGGGCGAGCAATCGTGGGAAGAGATGATGATCGGCTTCTTCGACGTCATTCCGGCGAACTAACGCCCGCGAAGCTTGAACGCTCCCAACATCGGAACCCTGGCAAGCGCGCCATGAGGACGTTTGAGCGTCGCGGTGCCGAGGACAAGAGACTTGGCCTGAATGACCAAGCACAGGTCAGAAAAAAAAAGGGCCCTCGTTTCGGAGGGCCCACGGTATCGTCAGCAAGGAGGGTGGCGTGCTTGCTCCAAGCCAGCCCAGGCCCATCCTTGCGAGGCGTTGACTCTTAGCGGTGGCGATGGCTTAGATCACGGTCACCGATTCGGCTCGCGGACCCTTGGGGCCACGACCCTCTGTATACTCGACCGCCTGCCCCTCTCGCAGCGACTCGAATGTGGTTCCTTCAACAGCCGACAGATGGAAGAACAGCTCGCCGCGTTCTCCCTGAATGAATCCAAAACCCTTGTCGGCGACCAACTTCTTAATAACACCTTGTGACATCGCGCGCCACTCCTTCAATCCAAAACACACACAAAAGGTAACTCGATGGTGAACCCGGAAACGCTGGTTCCCAGCTAGACCGGGCCGCGTCAACATCAACCGCGATCGAGGAGCATCCGCGGGAGGTCGCATAGATTTGCACAGAGGAAGTCGTCGAAAGTAGCTGAAGGGGGCGCGGGAAGGTTTCCATGGCCCACCATTCAGCTCGAAGTATACACCATCCTGGCCATCGAGGAAAGTCGAGATCTGGACCCGATTCCGAGAAATGGATCCCTCGCAACACACTCTCGTCCGGCGATCAAACGCGTCGCGCCGCACCAGGCTCGGCGCCAATCAAAAATCGTAGTTGTCGATGTTCTCGGCCGTGAAAACCAGGATATCGCCCAGCAAGACGTGGTCGCCGACAATTGGCTTGTGCTGCAGCCTGCCGGCCTGGACGGTCGTGGCCTGGGCGTCGATTTTACCGGTCACCAAGCCCTCTGCCACATAGACGGTCAAGTAACCCAGGTCGATCGTATTCCACAGGACAACCGAGTTCACGGTCCCCTGACGCACAAACGGCTTCATGTCGTTGGGAGTTGCCAGGCCGGTCACCATGATTTGGCCGCGTTTTCCACTCTGCTCGACCGCCTCGGCAGCACCCGGGAACGAGACCGAGCTGATCCCAAAGATCCCTTTCAAATTCGGGTACTTCTTGATCACGTCCTGGGCATCCGCCAGCGCCTGAGCGGCGTTTTCTCCAGGGTACTTGATGGTGACCAGGTTCAAACGACTTGCCTCCAGCGCCGGCTTCATGGCTTCGATCCAAGAGTTTTGATTCGCCGAAGTCGCATCGGAACTCACGATCACGACATCTCCCGTGACCTCGGGGCCGCCGACATCACGAATCATGGCCTGGACCATCCCCTGGCCAATCGCCTGTGGCGTGGCTTGATTGACGAACAGATCCCGTGTGTCGGGGACACCGTCGGCATCCCACGTAATCACATGGATGCCCGCCTGCCGCGCCTCACGCATTGCATTGGCCACGACGTCCGGCGCGTTGGGTGCCACGCAGATCGCGTCGATCCCGCTCACGATCCATTCTTCGATCATCTCGGCCTGTTTCCTGGGGTCCCCGTCCGTGGGACCGTCATAGATCAATTCCACATTCCCCAATTCCTGGGCCGCCTCTTGGGCACCCTGATAGCAGGATGAGAAATAGCTGATGCCCTTGATCTTCGGTAACAGACCGATCCGAATACGGTTCCCTGAATCGGGCGACGGCGACGAAGTTGAGCGCTGACAGCTAGTCGTCAGCAACAGCAGCAGCGTACCGGTCGCTAACCCAATCCAGCCACGCGGCAAATCGAACATAGCGTTCCTTTCCTGCGACGATCGATTCGAATCAGAAGCGTGCGCGGAAGCGGTGTCCTCGTCCGCTTCAGCCCTCGACTGTCCCAACCAAGATCACTGCTCAGCGAGGATTAGGCTCAGCGGGATTAGGCTCAGCGGGATCGCCGCGACGCGTTCCGCTGCAGATACCTCAACGCGACTCAGCTTAACAGGCTCGTTGGCCTTTGGCGACCATTTGAGAAAGCAAGACGGAAATAATCAACAAGGCGCCGACGACGATCGGCTTGAGTTCCTCCATTCGCCAATGTCGGCTGACAAGCAGCTGCGTCTCATGAATCAAGAGCAACCCGAGGATCGTCCCCACGAGATTGCCGCGACCACCGAAGATACTGCATCCTCCGACCACCACGGCCGTAATCACTTCCAGTTCAAACCCTTTGCCGATGTCCGCCTGGGCGGTGTCGAAGCGCGAGACATAAATCAGCGTTGCCACAGCGGCCAGAAATCCGGACAGCGTATAGAGCCGAAATTTTAGACGATCGACGCGTATTCCCGAAAATCGAACGGCCTGCTCGTTGTGGCCGATCGCGTACAGAAATCGACCTGTCGGCGTCAGGTTCAGCATGATCCCCAGCACGCAAGCCAGGGTCAGAAACAGAATCGCCGGCAGGGGGATCCCGCCCAGAGTCCCGCGGGCCAGCTGCCCGAAGGAAACCCCGAAACGGGAGTAGGCCGCTCCCTGGCTAACGCCTTCGGCGATCCCGCGATACGCGGCATACGTGGCCAGCGTCACAATCAGCGGATGAACTCGGTAGCGCGCGATCAAGATTCCATTGAGAGCTCCTCCCAACACGCCAGCCAACAGGCAACCCATTGCCGCGACGATGGGTTGACCTGTGGCTTGTACACCCAATCCGAAGGCGACCGCGCAAAGGCCCATGGCCGAGCCCACTGAGAGATCGATTCCGCCAGTGATCACGATTAACGTCATGCCGAGCGCCAAGATCGCAAACTCCCAAAGGCGGCGAGACAAAAGCAACTGGCTTTTCCAGGCCAGGAAGCCGGGCTCGACCCATTCGGCGAGCAACAGCAAGCCGGCTACGAGGCCGACGAGAACGATTTCGTGCCAGTAGGGAAACGGGCGTTTTGCAACGGAACTTATCACGTGGCGGGTTCCGTCGGCCTCCGGCCGTCCGCGATCCGGTCGCTGACGACGGCCAAAATAATGAACAGTCCCTGGATCGCCTTCGTCCACTTCTCGCCCGTTTCGCCGAGGTCCAGAAACGTCAGGACGGGGCGAATCATCGTCATCAGCAACACGGCCACCAACACGCCCGTCAAGGTCCCCTGCCCTCCCCGCACCGAAACCCCACCGACTACGACGCAGGTGACGACGAGGAGTTCAAACTCCAGACCAATGCCCGCCTCGATTTTGGGTAGCCGCGGCACATCCACGACGGTTGCCAAGGCGGTCAAGGCTCCGGTGTAAGCGAACGCGAAACGTTTCAGTCGATGCTCGGAAAGGCCCATCAGGCGCGCCGCGTCGGGACCGCTTCCCACCGCGAATAAGCGACGCCCTAGCGGCGTGAGGTTGATCAGAACCGCAGTCACCAGGACGACGCACGCCGCGCTCCAAATCGAGATCGGAACTCCGCCCACGCCCCGCTTCGCCAAGTCGCCCAGCAGTTCGGGCAGCCCGTCGATGTTCTCACCTCGCATCAGAAGTGTCGTGACGCCGCGCAAGCCGGTCAACATGCCCAACGTCACGATGATGGAAGGGACTCGCCCCCAGGTCACCAGCCAACCCGTGCTCAGTCCGACCGCAGCTCCGAGCAGCAGCGTCAGCAGGACACCGAGCCAAACCGGCCAAGCCGCATGAAATTCGGAGAGCATGAGTCCCATGGCTGCCGCCAAGAGTGCCATCAGCGAGCCAACGGAGATGTCAATTTCGCCCAGCACCACGACCAGCATCACGCCGCAACAGACAATCGCCGTAGGCGAGGCACGCACCAAGATGTCGCGCCAGTTCTCCAGACTAAGAAAGCGAACATCGACGGCACTGACACCCAGCGTCGTCAGCAGAACGAGAAACGCCAAGCCGAACTCGCGCCGGCGGAAAAGACTCGCCCCTAACTGTTGAACTCGTCGCCTCACTCGGGTTTCCTTCGATTCCAAACACTCGTGGCCGGCGAAACTGCGGCGGTGTCGGTCGCGCCTTCGGTCGCACTTTCCGACGCATCCGGTAGCGCCAGCTCCAAGACTTCCGACTGAGTCGCGTGGGCTCCATCCAGTTCCCCCACGATGCGACCTGCCCGCATCACCAGAATTCGGTCGCTCAGAGACAACACCTCAGACAAGTCGGACGAGATCAGCAAGGTCGCAAGTCCTTGAGTCGCCAGTTGACGGATGAGGCGGTGAACCTGGGCCTTTGCTCCGACATCGACTCCGCGCGTGGGCTCATCCAAGATCAAGACGTGAGGACGACGGGCGAGCCACTTCCCCAAAACGACTTTCTGTTGATTGCCACCCGACAGCGTCGCCACCGCCGCGCGTGGATCGGCGACCTTGATTCGCAGGCGATCGATCTGCTCCGTCGCCAAACACCGTTCCGCACGTCGCCGAATGAATCCACCGCGCTGGAGATCGGACAGCGCGGCGAGCGACAGGTTGTCGCGGACGGACATCGGCAGGACTAAACCTTGTTGCTGACGATCCTCGGGCACCAGCGCCAACCCCGCGGCCATCGCGGCCGCGGGCGAACCCGGTGGACAACGCTGCCCGTCGACCCGGACATGACCCTCGTCGTATTCGTCGACGCCAAAAAGGCATCTCGCGACTTCCGAACGTCCCGCGCCACCAGGCCCGCCAAGGCCACAATCTCGCCCGCGTGGACGTTAAGGGTGACGCCCGCGAAGGCGTTGGAACGCGACAGATCGTTGACTTGCAGGCGTACGGGTCCAAAACCGTTGGCACGCTCATGGCGGCAGCCCAACTCGGCGATCTCGCGGCCGACCATTTGCTGAATCAGTTGACCGCTCGTCAGCTCGCCGGTGGGAGTGGTTGCCACGAGAGCGCCGTCGCGAAGTACCGTCACGCGATCGGCAATCTCGAACACCTCTTCCAAGCGATGACTCACATACAGCACACTCACGCCGTCGCGTCGCAATTGCCGCACGACCTGCAGCAGGACGCGTGTCTCGCGAGCGGAGAGTGAGGCCGTTGGCTCGTCCATGATTAGCAGCCGACACTGCCTTTGCAAGGCCCGCGCCACGGCGACCATCTGCCGCTGGGCGAGCGGCAATTGACCGACGGGACGACCAAGGTCGATGGCTTCGCCCAGCTGAGCAAACCGTTCCGCTGCCTGACCGCGCATCGCCGCGCGATCCAGGAACAGTCCACGTCCGCGCGTCAGTTCACGACCCACGAACAGGTTATCGACCGCATTCAGATCCGGGAAGATCGGCGACTCCTGATGGATCGCGGCAATCCCCGCCGCCTCAGCCACCGCCACCCGGCCGAGCGTCAAGGGGCGGCCATCCAACAAAACGCTCCCTCGATCCGGATGCAACACGCCCGTCAAGATCTTGATCAAGGTCGATTTTCCGGCACCGTTCTCACCGCAGACCGCGTGCACTTCGCCCGATCCAACCTCGAACGTGACATCCGTCAGCGCATCGACCCCTTCGAAGGATTTCGTGAGCTGTCGCATTTGCAAACGGGGAGTGGCCGTCACGATCTAGCTTTCCGGCGACGGAACTGAACGAGAGTTGCGTCCAGCAAGCACGTCTCGCTCGTAGCGAAAGACCTCGTCAAGCCACTTCATCCCGACCGGGACGCTCCACCGGAGGCAGAATTCATCCCACACGGCCCCGAGAGGGAGTGTCTTCGCCTCCTCGAACAGCGCGAGCCGAGCGGTCGTGTTACCCGCCAGCTCGAACTCACGCAATTGCTCAAGCGGTTCAAGAAAAGCGAACAGCAGGGCCTTTTGCAGGCAACGCGTGCCAATCACCCATGCGGCCACTCGATTAATGCTCGCGTCGAAAAAATCCAATCCCAGATGCACGCGTCCGAACGTGTCGCCGCGCACCAACTCGGCCGCGATCGCCCGCAGTTCATCGGAAAGCACGACGACATGATCGCTGTCCCATCGGACGCCTCGACTGACGTGCAGCAGCAGTCGCGGTACCCACAGCAGAACCGAGGAAATCTTGTCGGAGATGACTTCGGTCGGATGAAAGTGACCGGAGTCCAGACAAAGCATAATCTGCCGCTGAATGGCGTAGCCGAGGTAGAACTCGTGCGAGCCTACAACGTAGCTCTCCGAGCCAATCCCGAACAACTTGGATTCGACGGCATCCAGCAGGCAGTCTTCCGGATACTCGTCCGCAAACACGCGATCCAGGGACTCGCGAAGTCGCTCGCGCGGACCCTTTCGATCGACGGGAGTATCCTTCGATCCGTCCGGAATCCAAACGTTGGTGACGCAGGGCGATCCCAACGCTCGGCCCATGGCCGCGCCAATCCTTCGGCAGACGATCCCGTGTTCGATCCAAAATTGCCGCGTGGCCGCATCCGGGTGACTCAGGGTAAGACCGTCATTTGCCAAGCGATGAGCGAAGAATGTGGGATTGAAGTCCAAGCCAAGCTGATGTTCATCGGCCCATTCGATCCAGCCTTGGAAGTGCGCAGGCTCGAGATGATCGCGATCGACGCGATGACCCGCCGGCTCGGCATAGCTGGCGTGGAGATTGAAGCGATGCCGGCCCGGAATCAACCGCAGAGCGAACTCGGCGTCCGACCGCAATTCATGCGCGGTCCGAGCCCGACCTGGATAGTTCCCGGTCACGGCCAGGCCACCCCCGAGGTCGAGCCCCGCGTCCTCGAACCCCGCGACGTCATCGCCCTGCCAACAATGCAGGGAAATCGGAATTTTTCCCAGGCGGTCGATTGCCGCGTCGACGTCAACCCTGAAATCGGCATACCGCTGCTTGGCAGCGACATAAGCGGACGTAACGCCACGATCGTCCGACATCGTGCGATCCAATCCTCTCGTCGATGGGAAGTGTCGTCGACGGTCACGGCCAGCTCGGGCCGGGCCGCACACGTTGGGCCCGGCCGCGGTAGCTGCTCACCGGGTCAGTTGGTCTTTGCGAGCGCCTTTTCGATCGTGGAGACGACTTCGGCATCGTCGGGCTTGGTTCGCGGGCTGAACCGTGCGATCACGTTCCCCTCTCGGTCGACCAGGAACTTCTCGAAGTTCCAAGAAATGTCACCCGAGCTCGTGGGTTTCGTGTCCAGCGACCTGAGGTACTTGTACAGATCGGCCGCCGTGTCCCCGTTGACGTCGATCTTGGCAAACAGGTCAAACGTGACACCGTAGTTTTGGCTGCAAAACTCGCGAATTTCCGCCGGCGTTCCAGGCTCTTGACGGCCAAACTGATTGCACGGGAAGCCCAAGATGGCCAATCCCTGGTCTTTATATTTTTCGTGCAAGGCCTGCAGTTGTTCGTACTGGGGCGTCAGCCCACACTTGCTCGCCACGTTGACGATCATGACCACTTTGCCTTCGTACTGTGCCAGCTCGACGTCCTTGCCATCGAGCGACTTCATCCGAAAGCCGAGCGGCGCAGGCGGATCTGCACCTTCTGCAAACGCTGCTCCTGCCACCATTCCCAGTACTCCCAGGCCAAAACAAGCTAGTAAACGAATCATGCGTAAGGCTCCTGCTCTGTTCACTCAAAAACCAAATCGGGTTCATCGTCGATGCACGGGGAGGGCGAGGCTCCTGCCGAGCCGAATTGGCGTTGTGCGCCGTCGTTGCCAAGGCTCCGCAGGAGCTTCGCCCTCCTGAGACGAACCAGTTCTTCACTCTGGCAACGCGTTAGTTTAGCCGTCTCTGGCGAGCCGAACAGTCGCGTCCCCAACGGGCAACGCGTCGGGGCACATCGCTCGGCCCCTGCCATGCCAGGACCTGCGACTGGCGGCCGCCAGCGACCCAATCGCCGGCGGACGGCGGGAGACACCGTTGCTCAATCAGACAATTGAGCGGCGCCGACGGGTTCGGCTGAGCGGCCATAGGGCGGTGAGCAACAGCAGCATTCCGCCAGGTTCAGGCACCGCGCTGACCGCCGCCTTCGGCCCGAGTTCATAGCCACCTCCCTGAAACGCCTTCACGAAGTCGCTGCTGTCAAAGTCCAGATCGCCATCCCAGTCTCCCTCGGCCCAGCCGGCGTCGTCTTCGACATCATTCTCGTACTTGCCCGCCTGAAAGACCGCCACGAAGTCGTCCGACGCAAACACGCCGTCCAGGTTGGCGTCTCCGAAATAAGTATTCTTGATTTCGTCCACCCAGACCGTCCGGTCATCGTCGGTCACGAACCCGTCCTCATTCAAATCAAAGCGGAGATTGTTGGTGCCCGCCACGACCTCCGCCGTCAGCAGATCGATATCAGCGGCGTCAATCAAGCCATCCGCGTTGAAGTCACCGGGCTCGGCCGGGGGACCGGTGGAGGCCCAGATCTGGAAGGCGTAGTCGCGGAAACCATACGCATCGACGTTCGTTGCGCCCTGGCCTTCCAGGATCGGTTCGTTCAATTCAATCGCCGGGGATCCCGTGCCCGCCGACGGGCTTCCGGCCAGCCAACCATTGATATTCGAACCGACAAAAGGGATCGGGGACTGGGCCAGATCGCTTTCGCCCAACGGGTCAGAGGAAACGAAGCCGGCCAGCCAGCCGGATTGAACCTCGAAGGTCTCGGTGTCGCTAAAAGGGAACGCAACTTCGCCGGATTCTTCCCAGTCCACGCCGCCTTCACGCGTCGTGCCGATCGCCCGCACGATGAAGTCATCGCCCGTCACGGGGCTATCGACCAGTGGCTCGGCGACGAAGGGCGTGACCAGTCCGGTGAATTCTCGGCCGGGCGCGACGAAAAAGCGAACCTCGTCCAGCGTACCCGAATCCGCCCCAAACTCAGAAAAATCGAAGGGGCGTTCTTCGTTGATGTACAGCACATTCGTCCAGCCGTCCGGGCCGCCGGCACCCGTGATCGCGGCCGTGCCGGCCACATTGCCAGCGGCCGGTTGTGGACAGGCATCGCCAACTTTGCCACCGGGCGCGAGTGGTGGCTGGGTCGTGCCCGCGGCGGCTTCGACTTGGAACTGGTATTCGCGTAGACCCGCGCCATCGGGGAAGGTCTGCGAGCCTCCCTCGAGAATGACTTCGCCCACCTCAATCGCCGGGGCACCGCTTCCGGCCGTTGCCGTCCCCGTCAGCCAGCCTTCGACTCCTGCACCGGCGAAGGGAATCGGCGACAGCGCGTCCTCGCGCTCGCCCAGCGGGTCCGAACTCATGAAACCCACCAGCCAATCGTTCTGGACGACGAATTGCTCGGTGTCGTGAAACGGATACTGATACAGTCCGCCACACTCCCAGTCCGTCCCGCCTTCACGAGTCGTTCCGATCGCTCGAATGACGAATTCGTCGCCCGTTTGCGGGTCATCGTTTAAAGGCTCGGCGATGAAGGGCGTAAAAATCCCGGTCTCAGCACGAGAATCCGCGACCCAGAAGTTGACATAGGTCAGCACGCCTTGTGATTGCCCGGTACCGCCGAAATCGAAGGGGATCGACTCATTGATATAGAGCACATTCGTCCAACCATCCGGACCGCCCGTTCCGTTGAGTTCGTCCGCCCCGGCAACCACCGTCTGGGCGCGCGACTCGGCGTTTCCGAAAAACAACCCTATCAAGATCGCAATCAGTAACCTTCGGATCATCGGTGTCACCTCGTACTTGGATCGTCCCCGTGCGATGACCGGCCAACCGAAGCGGTTCGTCGGCCCACGGGGACGACGTGAAACAACCTGCCAGATAGCAACTCACAGCACGCACCGGGAATCGCGGCAAGTCGTTGGTATAGAAGTTGCCACTTCGGAAGTCAACAAAATTCTGCAGCGTGAGCCCGGCCTGATTGATTCCCGAAGTCCGACGCGGGTTCCCGTAGATTCACGGCGAGTCGTCGGCGACCACATGAATGGGAATTCGGACGAGGGAAGAAGCGTGTCGATCGGTCCTGCGGCAATTCTCATGGCATGACGGGAGAGAATTGATTAGATTGTGGATCGATGGCCGGCAGCAATTCGGGAGGCGACGTATCCGAATCCCGGCGATCTTCCCTCGCTCCGGGACATCGGTCCGGGACCATCAAAGAGGACCAGTCTGTGCCCCATCCATGGCCGCGCCGGCGGCGATCGTGCCGACGTTTTCCGGTTTCGCCCGAGTCGCTGGAAGCTCGCTGCGTTTTGGCGGGAGATTTGCTCGCGCAATGGATTGCGGAGGATTTCCGCGCGACGGAGCCCGACGGGGCGATGGTCGGCGACTGGCACAGTTCGAACTCGGGAATTGTCGCTCAGGTGGACGGCGCGCCCACGCTTCGCCATGACGGGATTCAAGGACGGGCCACCCTTGAATTCATCCCGGAGGATGGCACGGATCAGTTCCGCGTGAACCGGCTTCAGAGCCCGATGAGTAATGCGACCGACTTCACCGTGGCCGTGGTGTTCGCCACCGACTCGGCCAATCTGCAGGGCGCCCAAGGAAACTGGTTCGACAATACGGCGATTGTCGATGCCAACAGCCTGGGATTGGCGAATGATTGGGGGATCTCGATCAATGCCTCGGGACAGGTGGCCGCGGGGCTGGGATTCGGCTTTGGCAAAACACCGGTGACGATCTACAGCCCGAGTGCCAATTGGAACGACGGACAATGGCATCTCGTGGTTTACCGCCGAGAGGGGAGCACCATCTCGCTCCAAGTCGACGACGCGGAGATCGTCAGCCGCCCGGATGGGCACCCAAATCCGCTCACCAGCCTGGACCTCTCCATTGGCGCCCAGAAATTTGGAACTCTGCCCTTCGATGGCGAGATCGCTGAGGTGAGTGTCTATAACGGGGCGCTGGACGACTCCCAGCTAAGCGAACTCCGCGGACAACTTCAGAGATTTTACGACAACCAATTGCCTCAAGGCGTTCCTGATTCTTACACGCTGACGGAGGATCCGCTGCTGTATTATCAGCCGAGCCCGCTGGGCGTCTTGGCTAACGACACGGATGCGGAGGACGACCATCTCACCGCGCGCCTGGTCTCGAATGCCCAGCACGGCGACGTGACGCTCAATGCCGACGGATCCTTCATCTATGACCCCGATCGCGATTTCTTCGGCGAGGATCGGTTTGTCTACGCCGTTTCTGATTTCCGAGAAGCCGCGCCGGTTGAAGTCACCCTGAACGTGTTGCCCGCCTACGATGCCGTGGTCACCGTTGCGGACGTGTACAAGGCAATTCCCCAGGAGACGCTGGTCATTCCTTCGGAAGGCGGCGTTCTGGCAAACGATCGAAACCCGGATCGCGCGGAGTTGCGAGCTATCTTGGAACAGGATGTCGCCTCGGGATCCCTCCAGCTGAACACGGATGGATCGTTCGCGTACGACCCCGAGGGGTTTGCGGGCGTCACGACGTTTCAGTATCGAGTTCACGATGGCACGCAACTGTCGCCGGTGGCGGCGGTGACGTTGATCGTCAATTCACCGCCCCGCGTTTCGGACGATCTGTTTCAAGTCTCGGAAGACACCCTCTTGTCGGTTACGCCCGCCAACGGTGTCCTGCGAAACGATTCGGATGCCGATGAGAATCCGCTTTCGGTGACGCTCGTCGAGGATGTCCAGCACGGAACGCTGGGGCTGGCTCCGAACGGCTCGCTGCTTTACACGCCTGACCCGAACTTCTTCGGCGAGGACCGTTTTACCTATCGAGTTTCCGATGGAGTGGATGATTCCGAAGTCGCCACGGTCCGGCTCCAGGTCCAATCGATCAATGACTTGCCGCTGGCGCAAGCCGATGGTTACGTCGGACTTCCGAATCAGTCGCTGGTCGTGCCCGCCGTCCGGGGCGTGCTGGCCAACGATGTCGACGTCGACGCTCCGACGCTTACGGCGCAGCTGGTTGACGGTCCCCAGCACGGCCGCTTACAGCTTGAGGCAGACGGATCGTTCACCTATACGCCAAATGCGGAGTTTTTGGGCGACGACCATTTTTCCTATCGAGCCTCCGATGAGCTTTCAAGCTCGGCGACGACGCGCGTCAACTTGACGATCACGGCCACTCCGGTTGTGATCAGTGAATTCATGGCGACGAACGCGACCTTTCTGCCAACTCACATTTTCGAGGAAGGCGTCGGCAGCTTTACGCGCACCGCAATGACGCCTGACTGGATCGAGCTACACAACCTGGTCAGCAGCCCGATCGATCTGAGTGGAATGCACTTGACGGATGATCCGGACGCACCTGCGAAATGGACGATCCCCGATGGAATTCTAATTCCGCCGAACGAGCGCATCATCATTTACGCGTCGGGATTTGACATCACCGATCTCGCGCAAGACTCGGAGAATCGACTGCACACGAATTTTTCGCTCGATAGCGACGGCGGCTATCTGGCCCTCACGTTCCGGGATGGCACGCTGCTCAGCGAATTCGCGTCGTATCCCAAACAGCGAGCGGACGTCTCCTACGGATCTCGCGACGGGGGCGTCTTTTTCTTCCCGGCTCCCTCGCCGTTGACCGAGAATTCCGCCGGGATTGGCGAAGCCGTGGCGGATACCCAGTTCAGCGTCGACCGAGGATTCTTCGCCGAAGCGTTTATTGTCGAAATCACGTCGGCCACTCCCGGCGCGACGATCGCCTACACGACGGACGGCAGTGATCCGTCACCTGATCATGGCTCAATTGTATCAGCGATCAGCGGCGACTCGACGCCGATCGCCGCAATCACGATCTCGGGCTCGACCACCTTACGCGCGATGGCATTCAAGCCCGAAATGCTTGCCACGAACATCGACACCCAGACGTACCTCTTCATCCGCGACGTCTTACAGCAGAACCAGCTCGGCTCGACCGTCATGAACGACGCGACGTGGGGCCCTCAAATGGAAGCCTCGCTGTTGGCGTTACCGACGGTTTCACTGGTGACACCGGGGCGGATTTCCGTGAATGAGACGGGGACGTCGATGGAGCTGATTTTTCCCGACGGGACCAAAGGGTTTCAGGTCAACGCGGGCGTGGAACATTACGGCGGGCACAGCCTCAACTCACCCAAGAAAAACATGCGGCTGAGTTTCAAGGCAGAGTACGGCGATTCGTCGCTGAATTACGATTTGTTCGGGCCCGGTGCCACGGACCGATTCCAGCAGCTCCTGCTTCGCACCGGGTCGCACGACACGTGGTTTTGGACGC
Organism: uncultured Planctomycetales bacterium; assembly: GCA_963826795.1. Lineage (GTDB taxonomy): Bacteria > Planctomycetota > Planctomycetia > Pirellulales > Pirellulaceae > CAWGYT01. The sequence goes on from CAWGYT010000015.1 coordinate 146,251, forward strand.
ATCCCTCGGGCGGCCAAGGCAACTATGTGCGCAACCGCTGGGCGTTTGATCGCCAGCTCGAAATGGGTCAGCTCGCCCCGCACGGGCGGTTCGTGCAGGTCTACATCAACGGCACGTATTGGGGCATGCACCACTTGATGGAGCGGCCCAATGCCGATTTCATGGCATCCTACCTGGGCGGCCAGAGCTATCAGTACGATGCGCTGAATGCCGGCACGCCTGTCGACGGCGACACGAAGGCTTGGACAGAATTGCAGCGAGACGCCGTGATCGACGACTACGCGCAATTGCAGCAGTACTTGGACGTCGAGAATTACGCCGACTACATGTTGCTTCAATTCTATGCGGGAAACGATTGGGACTGGAACGTTGCCCAGAACTGGATGGCGGCCCGCAAAAGAGAACCCGGCAGCGGATTCGTGTTTTTCTCGTGGGACAGCGACGTGATGCTCCGTTCCACGGCCAACGCAAACGTGATCAATCGCGGCGGGCCAGGGAACCTTTGGAATCTGCGGGGTGGTGTCAAACAGCATCCCGAATTTCTTCTGCTGATGGCCGACCGCGCACATCAATACCTGTTCGGTGACGGGATGCTCACGGACGACCGGCTGCGAGCCGACGTGAATGCCTTGGCCAATCAGATCCGCCTGCCGCTGATTGCCGAAACAGCTCGCTGGGGCGGAAGGACATACACGCCGGACACTTGGGAAGGCGCAATCCAGTGGATGCTCGATCGCTATGCCCCGACGACGCCGGGTGGTCGAGCGGAGACGTTACTGACGCAATTGCGGCGAGCGGGCATCTACCCCTCGGTCGATGCCCCTGAATTGACGGTCAACAGCCAGCTCGTTTACGGAGGCGATTTGCAGCCTGGCGAGATCCTGACGTTCGCGGCCGCTGGCGGGCCCATTTATTACACACTCGATGGCAGCGATCCCAGGTTGCCAGGAGGCGAGTTGAATCCGGCAGCTCTCCTTGCGTCCGAGACGCCGCTTGTGCTCGACCGCAAGGCCACGATCATAGCGCGCGTCCTTCAGGACGAAACGTGGTCGGCGCTGAATCAAGCGACATTTCGCTACAATGTTACTTCCGCAAACCCAACCAACTTGCGAATCACCGAGATCCATTACCATCCCGCGGATCCGACGGCCGTCGAGCTTGCCGCAGGTTTTCGAGACGCCGACGATTTTGAGTTTATCGAGCTGCAGAATATCTCGGACAAGACGGTGGACTTGAGCCAGGTTCGTTTTGTGAGCACCGAATCGGAGGGCCAAGTGGAAGGCGTGGCTTTTGATTTTGGCAGCGGCCAGATTCGGGAGTTATTCCCGGGAGACCGACTGGTCGTCGTGGAAGACTTGAGCGCATTCGCAATGCGTTACGGCGAGGAGCTGCCGGTCGCGGGACAATGGACCGGAGGCCTGGGCAACCGATCGGAGAGGCTCACGCTGGTGATCGGCGAAGTCGTGATTCAACAACTCGCTTACTCCGATCAATGGCATCCCGTCACCGACGGAGATGGCCCCTCGCTCCAGCTGATCGATCCGGCCACTTCCACCCCGGACGACTGGCAAGTTGCGGCGGGTTGGCGGGCGAGTCGGCAGGCGGGAGGCTCGCCAGGTACCGGGGACGACTTCTTGCCCGGCGACGCCAACCGCGATGGCGTGTTCAACTCGGCTGATTTAGTCGCCGTCTTCGTTGCCGGACAGTACGAAGATCTGATCCCGGGCAATTCGCGTTGGGAATCGGGAGATTGGGACGACGACGGCGATTTTACCAGTGCGGATCTCGTGCTGGCCTTGGCCCTCGGTTCTTACGTGCCCGACTCCGTCGCCCAACGCCAACCCGACTTGCAGCGTGTTCAAACCGTCGAATCCCTTTTTGGGGACTCGGACTTCCGCGAATCGCTGGATGACGCAAGCCCGCGTTCCCCGTCCGATACGTTGCTGCGGGGCGCGGAGCAGGCGACCCAACGCTCGAATCCTGCTTGATCGCAAGGCGGCTTTCGCGCGGCTCGTCGGCCCTCGCAAGTGATGGCGGACGGCCATCAGGCCGGCAACGGTTCGCGAAACGGGTCCTGCTGCAACAACTCGCTTGCCAACGGGCTCGTGATTGGCCTGGAAAAGAGAAATCCTTGACCGTAGGTGCAATTCATCGCGTGCAACATGTCGCGTTGTTGTTTTGTTTCGATGCCCTCCGCGATGACTGCCAGACGGAGGCTCTCCGCAAGCGTCATGATCGTACGCACAATGGCAGTGTTTTCCGGTGACTCTTCCATTTTCATGACGAAGGACCGATCGATCTTGAGCACGTCCAGTGGCAGGCGGTGCAACGATGCGAGCGACGAGTAGCCGGTACCAAAGTCATCGATCCCGACGCGGACGCCGAGCTTCCTGAGTTCGCTCAACATGGCGGCCCCGGCTTCGGGATTCTCCATAATCGTGCTCTCCGTGATCTCGAGCTTGAGCGTATGGGGCGGTATCGCCGTACGCTCGAGCACGAATGAGACTTCGCCGAGGAAGTCCCGATTGGAAAGCTGACGACTTGATACGTTCACGCTGACCGTCAATTCGGCTCGGCCTTGCTGCTGCCAGAACGCCACTTGCCGACATGCTTCATCGAGCACCCAGCGGCCCAAGGGGACGATCAAGCCCGTCTCCTCCGCGATGAAGATGAACTGCTCTGGGTTGACCAAACCATGGACCGGGTGCTGCCACCGCACCAAGGCCTCGAACGCAAATATCTCACCTGTCGCCAAGGCGATGATGGGCTGATAGTAGAGCTGCAGCTCGTCGCGCTCGATCGCGCGGCGTAGGTCGTTCTCCAGCTCCATACGGCGCGTGACCCGCTCTTTCATGTTCGGATCGAATACCTGGTAGCGATTTCGCCCCTGCGACTTGGCTTGATACATGGCCGTATCAGCCTCCCGCAGCAGGTCCTCAGCCCCGCCGCCTGAACCGTTCGCGATGGCGATTCCAATGCTGGTAGATGTAAACACTTCGCGTCCGTGAAACGAAAACGGACGCGCGATCGATTCGATGATCCGTTCCGCCATGGCCCGCACGGTTTCACCATGCGTGACGCCTTCCACCAGAATCGCGAACTCGTCGCCACCAAGGCGAGCCACCAGGGTTTCTGATGATCTCATGCAGTTCTCGATCCGCCGCGCGACGGCCATCAACAACTCATCGCCAAAACTGTGCCCCAGACTGTCGTTGATTAACTTGAAGTTGTCGACGTCCAAATAGAGGACGGCACAAGTTCTTGGCGAATCCTGCAAGTAACGCTGAATGGCATGGTGGAGACGATCTCGAAACAAGAGCCGATTCGGCAGGCCGGTCAGGGCGTCGGCTACCTTCCCTTCCGTAATGTCCGTGAGCGATCCCGCCACGCGCAGTGCTTTGCCCTCACGATTGCGGATTGCCAGACCACGGCACAACATCCAGCGAAACCCGCCGTCCTCGTGCAACATTCGCAACTCGGTCTCGAAATGCTCCGTTTCGCCTCGACAATGTGCATCCAGCTCAGCCTTGACGCGTGTCCGGTCTTCGCTGTGGACTCGCGAGAACCATGGATCGGGCTGAGTCACGACCTGCGAGGCCGTCAGGCCGAGCATTTGCAGCCAGCGCGGTGAGTAATAGATGTCGCCCGTAACCAGATTCCAATCCCATAAGCCGTCGTTGGCTCCGCGCGCGGCGATCGCGTACCGTTCCTCACTCTCACGTAGCGCCGATTGAGCTCGTTTGAGCCGGATCTGCGTGCTGACGCGCGCGAGCATGACATCCAGATCGATCGGCTTGGCAACGAAGTCGTTCGCGCCCCAGTGAAAAGCCTGCACAATGATCCCCTCCGTGTCGTCCATGGCGGCGACGACAATTGGCAATTCTGCCTGATCGAACTTGGCCCGCAGTTGGGCCAGGACTCGGAATCCGTCCGAGCAGGGCGAAACGAGATCGAGCAGCAAGAGATCGATTTCCTGGTCGAATGCAAGTTGGATCGCTTCCGGCCCCGTCGCTGCTTCCATGGTCGCATAGCCGCGGCGTTGGAGCGAGTTCAGCAACTGAATGCGCGTCGGCTCATTGCCGCTCACTACCAGGACGCGACCGATCCGTGAGGTTTCCGGAGTCGGACAACCTGGCGGTTGCGGGGCAAGTTCAGGTGCAACGGGGTGGGACATGTGGGACGCGAATCAGCTCGGTGTGTCGAAGGGGATCACTCCCGCGGAGCACGGGCCCGAAGGAAGCAACGAATCCTGAAGGAACTCAAGGCAGGGCCTTCACCGGCCTCGCCTGGAACCAGGATGAATCTCTGAGCGAAGACTTGCCTGGGAACATCCGCCCCTTCGTGCCGCTCGGGTGCTTGTCGAAGGCACCTAAGTCGCGAAACGAAATCATGTTCAAAATAAGCATAGGATTCGATGGAGTTGGAGCGGCCGCATCGGAAACGAGATGCGGGTAACACAATGCCCCCAACGTCCCATCGGCAAAGGCGCGGAATTGATGTCGAAATACCACGTCCCAGTGGGCTCAACACGCCTCCGCGTGACCCGATCGATGAGCGAACTGTTGCAGCGCGCCAATCATGAAAAAAGTCTCGCCTTGGCCGCTGGTGTCGCAACGTGCAAGACTCTAGTGCTGTGTCACAGGTTAATATTGGGGTGCATGGAATTCGTTCGAAGGGCTTGCTGCGAATCTCATTATGCTGATGCACAAACGCTTCCAACCTCGTCGCGCTTGGTCCTGGTTCCGGTGGCCCGCACCGCTGGCAGTGGTTAAATGGCTGGGAGATCTGGGGGCGATCGACCGCCGTTTCTCAAAGTGGCAGAAGAAAATTGGCCACCTTCTCGCCCCCAAGGTGCTGCGGGATCGAGCCGCTGCGATCCAGACGCGGCTTCGCCGGGCCGAGAACTCCTTGACCCACGTTCAGCGGAAGTTCACACGATCCGTCGCCCAATCGTCGCTCGGTGAGCGTGCAAAGGAACTTGCGCGTCACGGAAAACGAATGGAGGCACGGGCCAGTCGATATCTCCTGAGCCGCATCGCGGCCCTCGTGGTGGCCTTGGTTCCCAAGCCCGTACAACGGCTTGTCCAGGCAGTCGGAAAGGCCGTATGGGGCGGATTGAGCGTATGGCTCTCGTTCACGGGGCGCTGGTTCAAGACGCGCCACTATTGGCACCTGGTCGGCGGGGTCCCGGCCTTCCTGCTCGCCTTGCCACTGGCCTACTGCATGATCCGAATGCCGTTCTACGGCCGAGACGCCAAAGCAAAGCACTATCGCGCCGCCGCTCGCGAAGCGATGCAGAACGAGGACTACGAGTCGGCGGACCTTTACTATCGCAAGCTGACGCAATTGGGCGCTCTCAACGAGCAATACGAATTCCTGGCGGCGATCAGTGCCTACGAATCGGGCGACCAGGCACAAGCGCTCCGGACGATCCGCGACCTGGCCCCCGAATCAGAGCCCGGATTCCCGCCCGCACACGTCTGGCTTGCGCAGTGGTATCAATCCAAAACGGCGGGCCTCGATCCCGCCGAGGCGGCCCGACTCGTGGCGTTGCACGTTCAGCACGCTCTCGAACGAGACCCTGATAATCTGCACGCCCGCGCACTGCGGGCCGTAGGCCATCAACGGGCTGGACGCCACGGTGACGCGTTGGCCGACTTCCGCGAGATCGTCAAGCGGCTTCCCGAACAAGGACTCAACCTCGCCCAACTCTACGCGCGGCAAGGACGTTGGCAGTCTGCCCGTGAGGAGGTTGAAAAAGTACTGGATCTTTTCCAGGCAAAACGCGCACAGCGTCAAACAATGACGCCAGACGAATACCTGATCTGGGCCCAAGCCCATCGGATTCTCGGCCAACAACGCCAGGCACTTGATACGCTCGAAGAGGGATTGGAACAGCATCCCGAGAACAAATCGCTGACTCGAGAAATCTTCGACGCTTGCCTCCAGCAAGCAAGCCTCTTGGCAGAACAACGCTCCGCGCCCGAAGAACAATTGCGATTGTTACAGCGAGCCCAGCAGTTGGATCCCTCGGCACAAGAACCCCTGATCTACCTCAGTCGACTCGCCCAACATCAGAATGGTGTCCGGACCTCCGCTCAAGCGCTCGTCGACGAGTTGATCCACTCCGAGAATCCGCCGCCTGCGATCTTCGCGATCTTGGGGACTCAGGCTGCAGAGGCAGCCGATTACCCCGTGGCCGTCGCGTACCTGCGACAAGCTTGCCAAGCCGACCCGCAGGACGCACAGTCCATGAACAATCTCGCCTGGGTCCTGCTTCAGGCCGATACTTCGTCACCAGGCGAGTCGTCTCTGGACGAGGCTTTGCAACTTGCGACTCGCGCGGTGCAAATCCAACCGGACATGGCGATCTACCGTGAAACACGAGGCCAGATCCTCGTTCGACTCGGTCGCGCCGAAGAAGCGGTTCCGGAGCTGCAACGGGCGCTCAACGGAACGGGCGATGCCGCCGTGATCCACGCGGCATTGGCGGACGCCTACGAACGTCTCGGCGAAGGGGACTTGGCTCAGTTCCACCGTCGTCGCAGCCGATAGGCTCGGCAGACTCGGCGGCCATCCTCCGCGGGGACATCGGCCAAACCGCACCTTCGCCCCCCTCCCTGGCCGTCGCGAACATCGCCGGGTATCGTGAAACGCCGGCGGCAACTGTGAGATCCGAGCGGCGGCGAGAGGTTCAGGCTGATGAACTTTTGCTTGGTCACCTACAACATCCACAAAGGGATTGGCGGCGTCGACCGCCGCTATCGTCCGGAGCGAATCGCGGAAACCCTGCGACACTACCAACCCGATATTCTGTTTCTTCAGGAAGTCGATGACGGCGTTCCACGCTCGCGCGGACACCGGCAGGTTGACTGGTTGGGCGACGTCCTGGAGATGCCACACCGCGCTTATCAAGCCAATGTCAAGCTGCGGCAGGGCGACTACGGAAACGCCATTCTGAGTCGATTTCCGCTGTCGCAGGTCGAGAGCCTCGAATTGACAGTGCCATTCAAGAAACGCCGGCGAGCGCTGGGGGCTCGGTGTCGCGTACGTGTCAATGATCATCAACGCTCTCTGGTCCTACTGAATCTGCACCTGGGCCTGGCAGGCTACGAACGGGCCCTTCAGCTCCAACGCTTGCTGAAGTCGCACCTCCTGAAAAGGAGCTGGCGGAGGACCCCCGTCGTACTGGGCGGCGACCTGAACGACGTTTGGGGCTCGCTGGGTCGCCGATTCCTCGAGCCCGCGGGGCTGAAGCCTGCCGGCTCGGCCCTCAACACCTTTCCGGCAGTCCAGCCCCTGCGTCCTCTCGATCGGCTCTTCTATCGCGGCCAGATCGAATGCGTCCGTTGCTATCGTTCGCACACGCAAATGTCGCGCTTCGCGTCGGATCACCTTCCCTTGATCGCTGAGTTTCGAATTGCCCTGAGCGCGTCCACGTCCGACTGAGTCGCCCCTGAGGCAACTCGCACGGTGAAGCATGGGTCGGTCGAGGCCAGCGAGCGGCCCAGCGGCCTCCTTCGCCTTCGCCGCCCTCTTGGGACGCCCATCTCGCAGCGTCTTGCACCGGCCCCAAGAATGAACGAAATGAACGTTTTCAGCTCCCCCAAGTCGGAGCCGCCGCCGCAATCGCTCGCGACCGGGATGAAACCCGAGAGATCTGAAAATTTTTAAATTGTTATCTACAAGCGACTTATGACGAATTTCGGTGATCCTTCCCGATTTTCCTGCCGCAAGGCGTTACATTCGCCCTGGAATATCGGTAAACTGGGCGTGAACGAAATGAACGTTTTGGACGGTTACTCGCAGGAGCCAATTAAATGATCGCCACCGTGTCCCACCCGACTGAGAGAGCTCGTCGTCGATCGGACCTCCAGACGCGCAGGCTGAAGGAGCGATGCGACGCGCTGCTGACTCGCGAGGTTGCCTTCATTCCCAATCCGGTCTTTCGCGAGTTAGATGCTGAACAAGCCTGGGAGTCGGAACTTGAACTGGCTCGGAATCAGGCCGATCTCGATGTCGATTGGACCGTGGCAGGACAGCTACGGATGCCAGCCCACCTGGAGCGCTTGTGCGCTGCTCCTCTCCTGACGCCGACTGAAGAGCGAGATCTCTTTTGCCGACTCAACTACTTGAAGTACCGCGCCAACGCGCAACGTTCACGGCTGAAGTCGGCAAGGCCTCGGGAGGAACAAGTTTCCGAGGTTGAGCAACTGCTATCGGCCGCGACTCGCATCCGAAACCGCATCATCCACTCCAACATTCGCCTCGTGATGTCCATCGTGAAGCAGTTTGCGGACGATCGGAATCGATTCGATGATTTGCTGAGCGAAGGGATCAGTTGCCTGATCAAAGCGGTCGACAAGTTCGACTTCGATCGAGGTTTCCGCTTCAGCACCTATGCGACGCGAGCGGTGCGGCGTGAAGTATTTCGACTCGTCCAACGTCAGCATCGGGATCGGATGCGATATGCGACCGGAACTCATGAGCTCCTTTCGCAGCAGCTGACACGCGCAACGATGCCTCAGGGTGTCGAGATGAGCTGGAAGCGAGTGGGCGAATCGGTCAATCGCATGCTGACGGGCCTAGATGATCGTGAAAAGTTCATTGTGCAAGCCCGCTACGGATTTGACGACCTCGGCGAAAAGCCGACCTTTCAAAAGCTCGGACAACTGCTTGGCGTATCGAAGGAAAGAGTCCGGCAAATCGAGCAACGAGCATTGGCAAAGCTTCGCGAAATGGCCCAGACCCTTCGCCTGGAGCCGGCCAACTAGGCAAGAAAATTCGCCACTCATCCAATTACACCTCCCACCATTCATCACTTCGCGGCTCGCACATGATTGCCAATCGACCTGCACTGGGACTGGCGAGGGGTGACGCAAGCGTGCAGAGTTGCGACGACCGGCCGCCAGATTCAGAGGTTGTCGTCTTGGTGCACGGTTTGGCGGCTCCCAGGCTCTCCATGAACGGTTTAGCGAGCTGTCTGGCGAGCGTTGGATTTTCGGTCAGAAATTGGGGCTATCGGAGTCTTTGGTTTTCTATCGAACAACACGCGACTTTGCTTCGAGAGTATCTGCACGGCGTCAGTTCGGAGGCTGCGATCGTCCGAGTTCACCTTGTGACTCACAGTATGGGCAGCATTGTCGCGCGGTCGGCTCTCCAGTCCTGGGTGCCGGACAACTTGGGGCGAATCGTGATGCTCGGACCACCCAACCACGGGTCGCACGTTGCGAGACGGCTCGCGACTTCGCTTGGTTGGATTTGCCCGCCACTGCGTGAACTGTCAGACGACGCGCACAGTCTCGTGAGACGCCTGCCCGATCCTACCGACGTAGAGATCGGAATCATCGCCGCTGCAGAGGACCGTGTGGTCCCACGCAGCAGCACCATTCTGTCCAACCAATCGGATTGGATTCTTCTGCCGGGACATCACGGTGCGCTCCCCTGGCGCCGACAAACGGCCGAGCAGGTCTTGAGCTTCCTGCGCCACGGCCACTTCGTCCACAACTCACCCTAGGCATCGTTGCTCCCGCCACTTGCTGATTGGCACGTCGAAACGCTAAAACTAGGGTGAAGCGAATCGAACCACCCAGATTTCATGAATCGTGGAGAACAGAAGCAATGAGCGTTTTGGTACAGCGTGAGGCCCCGGATTTCGAGGCGCAGGCCGTAATGCAGGATGGATCCTTCAAATCGTTGAAGCTTTCCGATTTTCGCGGGAAGTACGTCATCCTCTTTTTCTACCCGTTGGATTTCACGTTCGTCTGTCCGACGGAGATTATCGCGTTTTCGGATCGCATTGCAGATTTTGAAAAGCTAGACGTCCAGATTCTCGGTGCTTCGGTCGACAGTCACTTCTCGCACCTCGCTTGGCGTAATATGCCACGACAGGAGGGCGGCATCGGCGAGATCAAGTATCCGCTGATCGCGGATTTGAACAAGAAAATTTCGGAGGCTTACGACGTGCTACTCGGGGGAGGCGTTGCCTTGCGGGGCCTGTTCCTGATCGACAAGGGCGGAATTGTGCGACATCAGGTAGTCAATGACCTCCCACTTGGCCGTAGCATCGACGAAGCGCTTCGAATCGTCGAAGCGTTACAATATTTCGAGAAAAACGGGGAAGTTTGTCCGGCCAACTGGAAAGAGGGGGCCCGCACCATCAAGCCAACTCCCACCGACAGCAAGTCGTTTTTCCAACAAGAGTATGCCAAATCGACCTGAGCGACACTGACTTCGGAACGATCAGCGTTTTCGTCAGCGCAGCCGCCACCGCGTACGGCGTGTGGCCGATGCGCATCGGCTTATCTTCGCATTCCCGATCAGGTTCCGCGCTGTGCTCCGCCTGCCGCTTTCTCACGGTGTTGCGGCCAGCGCGGAGCCGCGAAGGAGCTTAGTGGGCTTCTAGCCAATTCTCGCCCACGCCAATTTCTACGACGATTGGAACTTCCAGCGGGAGCGCGTTCTGCATGGCGTCTTGGACCGCCGGGACCACGTCGTCTTGTTCGGACTTGTGGAGGTCCAGGACAATTTCGTCGTGGACGGTAAGGAGCATTTTGGTCCGAAAACCACCTTGCTTCAACAAATGGTCAACCTTGATCATCGCTAACTTCAGCAGATCCGCCGCTGTGCCTTGGATCGGGCTGTTCATCGCTAACCGCTCGGCCGTGCTCCGGATCGAGAAGTTTCGAGAATTGATGTCCCGCAGATACCTTCGGCGCCCCGTCAGTGTCTTGACGTAGCCGTGTTCCCGAGCGAACTCGATGGTTTCGTCGATGTATCGCTTGACGCCTGGATACTTCTCGAAGTAGTTGTCGATCAACGCAGCCGCGTCTTCGCGGGGAATATTCAGCCGCTGCTGAAGACCGAACGCAGAGATTCCGTAAATAATCCCGAAGTTGACCGCTTTGGCCGCATCACGCATCGGACGCGTCACGTCTTGCAGATCGACTTTATAGACTTTCGAAGCCGTCATCGCGTGGATATCGACGCTTGAGCGAAAGGCTTCGAGCATTCCCGCATCTTGGCTCAGGGCCGCCATGATCCGCAGCTCGATCTGCGAATAGTCGGCTGACAACAGGAGATACTCGTCGCTGCGCGGCACGAACGCAGCACGAATTTCTCGCCCGCGCTGTTTCCGGACCGGGATGGTCTGGAGATTCGGGTGGTTGGACTGGATTCGCCCGGTCGCGGTCCACGCCTGATTGTAGTGGGTGTGAATTCTTCCTGTGCGAGCGTCTACGGCGTCAGGCAACTGGTCAACGTAAACCGATTTCAATTTCACTGCGTTTCGATATTCCAAAATATCGCGGACGATCGGGTGGCGGCCGCTCAAACGAAGCAGTTCCGCCTCACGTGTCGAGTACTGTCCGGTCGCGGTCTTCTTCGGGTTCTCGACCAACTTCAGCTCGTCGTACAACACGACTCCCAGTTGCTTCGGCGAGTCAATATTGAACGTGTGGCCTGCGCTCTGGAAAATCCGGGTCCGCAACTCGTCGATTTCCTGCGAAAGCTCCTGCGAATAACGGCGCAACGCGGCCGCATCGATTCGAATTCCCTCGTACTCCATTTCGACCAACACAGGAATCAAGGGACATTCGACCTCGAAAAAGACCTGTTCCAGGGCGTCTCGCGCCACGGCGTGCCTCATCTCGCGACTCAACTGCAATGTAACGTCCGCGTCCTCGCACGCGTATTCGGCCAGGTCCGCCAAGGGCACGTCGCTCATCTCGCGTACTTGCGGATCACCCAGCAGCCGAGAAATTGGGATCGGCTGGTAGTTCAGGTATTGCCGAGCAAGGAAATCGAGCCCGTGCTTCAACTCGGGCTCGACCAGCGTATGAGCCAACATGGTATCCATGATTGGTTGCTGGCATGTGAGTCCGTGCCATTTGAGCACGGTCAGATCGTACTTGAGATTATGGCCCACCAATTCGATATCGGAATCCGAGAAGATCTCACGAAATTCTTGCAGCACCGCTTCCGCCTGCTGAACATCAGGCGGAAGCACCACGAAGTGCGCCCGGTGGGGCTCATAGCTGAATGCCAGCCCCAAAGGCCGCGCGCTGCGAGCGTCCAGGCCAGTTGTCTCTGAGTCAAAGCAAATCGATTCTTGCTGTTTGAGGCATGCGATCAGCTGGGCTCGCTGTTCCGCTGTCTCGACGATTTGATACGAGTGTTGGACATCGGCCAGCGTCTGCTCCTGAACCGGCTCGGCGAAAAGGCGTGCCTGCCCGAACTCGGCAAGATGCAGTTCGGATGAATCGGCGGAGGACGGTGCGGACAATGGTTCGCCAAATACGCGTTTGCCGAGACTCGCGAATTCCAGCTCCTGGAACAGTTGCCTCAGGGCCGCGTCGTCCCGAGGCTGGCACTTCAAGTCCGACCAAGTAATGTCGAGCGGAACGTCCCTGACGATCGTCACCAGCTGCTTCGACAGCCGCGCCTGGTCCGCATGGGATTCCAGTACCTCGCGCTGCTTCCCTTTCAACTGGTCCGTATGTAACAGCAGGTTCTCGACGGAGCCGAATTGCTGAATCAGCTTCTTCGCGGTCTTCTCGCCGATTCCGGGAACACCGGGTACGTTATCGGACGTATCGCCCATCAGTCCCAATACGTCGACCACCTGTTGAACTTCGGTGACCTGCCACTTTTCCAAGACTTCGGGAACACCCAGAATCTCGAACTGCGTGCCCTTTCTTCCCGGCTTCCAGACAAACACACGGTCGCTCACGAGCTGATGGAAGTCTTTATCCGGCGTCACGAGGTAGGCGACCATACCTGCTTCGTCCGCCCGCCGCGCCAAAGTCCCGATCACGTCGTCGGCTTCCCAGCCATCCAGCCGTAGAATCGGGATCCGCATCGCTTCCAGCAAACGGAAGACGTCGGGAATCTGCTCCGCCAGCTCCTCGGGCATCTCTTCTCGCTGAGCCTTGTAGGCTTCGAAGGCGTCGTGTCGGTGCGTCGGTGCAGACGTGTCAAAGGCCACCGCAATGTGGGTTGGCCGCTCGCGACTCAACAGATCAAGCAGCGTATTGCAGAAGCCGAACACAGCCGAAGTACATTTGCCGTGCGAGGTGTAGCGGGGACTTCGAATCAGGGCGAAATGGGCGCGGTAGACGAGCGACATCCCGTCGACCAGCACGACGCGCTGCTGCTCCGCATGATGCTTGGCGAAGAGTTCTTGCGTTTCCGACATGAGTGCTTTCTGAGGCGTAATTGCTTGGTTCTGGTGTGGGAGCGAGCCGAACCGAGACGGGGAGCAGCAGAAGGGGCGTTTCAGCAACTTTCCTGCGAAGCCGTCACCCCATCGCGCGGTGCCTCCGCAGCGCGCGGTGCCTCCGCAGCGAACTCTGACCGCTTGGGGCCGATGGGAGTGGGCATCGCGGCGCGAGGTGGTTTGGCAAAACAGGCCAGCATCGCGGGCAAAAAGATGAGGTCGCCGACCAAAGCCGCCGAGATCGTAAGACCGCCCATTGCCGCGAAGATTCGGTGATCCCGCAGTCCACTGAAGAGCACGGTTGCGAAGCCGGACACGAGGATCACCGTCGTCATAATCAAGGCCGTTCCGACTCCCGTAAACGCTCGACGGATCGCCTCCGACTGATCCGCGGTCTTCAACTGCTCTTCCTGAAATCGAGTCAGGAAGTGGATTGTATCGTCAACGGCGATTCCCAAACAAATGGTAAATGCACAGACACTGACCAATTCCAGGGCCTGTCCAGTCACGACCAGGTAACTGCCCGTCAATGCCAGTGGAAATAGATTCGGAATCAACGAAATCAAGCCAATCCGAAGGGAACGGTAAGCGAGGGAAAGAACCATAAAGATAATCACCAGCGCACTTCCCAGACTCGCCGCGAGGTCCACGACGATCTGATAAAGGTTTCGCCATCGCCAGACGGCCGAGCCTGACATTTCCAGACGGAACTCAGGATGTTGCCCCATGATCTGCGCCAGTCCCGCCTCGACTCGCTCGAAAACCGGACCGTATCGCGCAATCCCGAGATCCTGAACGCGGAAGCTTACCTGGGCGTGTCGCGTTTCCGGCGTGTAAAACGCGCGCTTGAGGGGAGGTGGCAGGAGATCCAGCATCGACATCCGATCGGCTGCCTGACCTTCACCCGGCAGCGAGTCGAGCAGATTTCGAATCGAGAGCGGGTGGCCAATCAGCGGTTCGCGCCTCAGCAATTCATCCACCTGCGAGACGACCCGCAGGACATCCGGTGAATCGGCGGCGACCTGCTGAGACCAGCGAATTTCCACGTTCCCGATCTCCAGGCCGCCCAAAGCCCGGTCCATCTTCTGCAGGGCCAAGAGTGCTTCAGAGTTCTCGGGCAGCACGTTCGCATTTCGTTCATCAGGGCGCAAGGAAAGCGAGACGAGCACGAGCGTCAGCGTCGTGATCACACCGGTCGCGGCGAGCTGCCACGGGCGACGCAAGACAAAATCGATGACCCCGCTGATTCGACTCAAATGCCGATCGATGATCGCCTTCTCATGGCCCGCATGGACCCGACGTCCGAGAAACGTGGAGCAGGCAAGTGGAATGACGGTGACAACCGAAACGAACGTCAACAGCACACCAATCACGCAACACAAACCGAATTCACGCACGATCTCGTGATGCGCCAACGAGAGCGAACCAAATCCGATCGCGGTCGTCAGCGAGGTGAGCCCACAGGCCAGGCCAACCTCTCGGATTCCTTCTCTTGCCGCGGCGAGTTCGGAGAGCCCCGCCACGCGCAGACGGCGAATCTGAACCATCAGATGCACACCGTCGGTCAAGCCCACCAGGCTCAGCAAGACGGGCAACACCACGTCGTTGAAGGGATTATCCTGCAGTTGAAAGTAGCGTAGGATCCCCAAGGTCCAGAACACGCCGAGTGACGGTGCCAGGGCCACGATCACGACCGCCGTCAGGCCTCGAAACAGTACCAAGGCCATGACGGCAATCATGCCATAACCGATCAGCTGATACCGCAATTGATTCGCCTCGTGCTGTTTCATCGCGGTCAGACGCAAAGGAACATACCCGGTGACGCCAAACTGCATCGGAACGTCTGCGAACTTGGCAGCGACCCGCTCCGCAGTTTCCTTTAAACGCTCGCTGCAGTCTTCGTCCTCACGTACGAACAGCCAATCGAAGTGCACCATCAGCAGCAAGGTGCGTCCGTCCGGCGAGAGCAATTGGCCGTTCACCAGGGGGTGTTTCAGCGCTTTCTTTCGAGCCGCCTCGAATCGCTGTTGCGAGGCTTGCGAGCGAGGAAACAAGGGTTCCGGCAGTCCGAAAATATTCATGATGGGCACGCGATCCATCCACAAGATGTGATCGACGTACTCAAGCGACTCGAGTTCGGTCACGATCGACCGCAGCGCCTCGGCACCCCCGGGCGTGAAAAACGAATCCGATTGAACGACAATGACGGCATCCGATCGCGTGATGCTCACCGGCTCCACGTCGGGTGGAGCGACGTCGGATTCCGATTCGACGCGGGGCTCTGGGGCCGCCGACGACGGCCGCGCCAGCAACCAACGGCGGAAACAGTCCGGATCGCGGTATCCTTGGATCGCGAGTGCGCTGATGCTCAACACGACCGCGACGGTGAGCCAGGGCCGATCAACGACCCAGAGTGAGCAGCGATCAAAGACCGTACGCATCCACTCGATCCTTTGGTGTCGGGCAAGTTGAATCCTACCGCTCCGTGCGCCGGCTATCTCCCTGACTGCATCCGCTCGCGGGCGGAATTCCCGATTTCTTCTTTCGAGAGGCGGGAGTCGCCGTCCTGATCAAATCGATCGAATGCAAATCGGCGAAAAGAAAGCGGAGGCTCAGATCGCTCGATCCAGCCGTCCCCGTTCTGATCGAAGCGAGCGAAAAACTCCGTCACAAACGATTCGACTCGCTCGTTCAATTCCTCATCCGCACGACGATCCGGCGGTGAGACGTTCGATGACGGCGAACGGGCGTTTCGCGGCTGGGAAACTTCAAAGAACGCGACCGCCATCTCCTCCCACGTCTGGTCACCCCACGTCACGTACTCACTGGGATTCGGATTGAAGGGATTTGAGGCTGAGTTATCGAAGGTGACCGAAAAATCGAGTTCGTCGACGGTTCCCAGCGGCAACGCTTCGCTCAATTCGTAGACATGCTGCCAGTTGAAATCGTAGCGAGGCACATGCAGGATCACGCGTTCGTCGTTTCCGCCGGATCGAGCGACAAAGCGGAACGACTTACCTCGCAGGTGCATATGAGGCATGATCGCCAGGAGCTCACCGTCTCTCGGAAACCATCTCACGCGACCCTTCACCTCATGCGCTGGAGCGTGAGGGGGGATCTCGAACTCTTGATCGATCCCGACTAACGTGAATACCTCGTGGGTCACCTCGGATTCGTCGCAAAATAGCAACCCAACTTTCGTCAAGTCGTCTTGAACGCGACCGTTCGGCGTGTAGTGCTGCTGAAACACAAGCTTCGATCCGGCAGGAACAAACCGCGCGCGCCTGGCGGAAGGACGAACGTCCGTTGGCCGGGAACGTAGGCACCCAGCCAGCCAACGCCGCGAAAACGGGCCCCGTCCGGAGGGCGAATGAACACTATGCTGTGGTGCACCACCGAGCGGTTACCGGGAACGACCTGGGCGGCTGTAATCCAGCGGTCTTCGGTGAAGCCGGGGTCGACGACGAAATACTGGTACTCGATCGTTCCCTCGGTCGGCACGGTGAAAGCGCGGTCACCCATCGAGACCACCAGATCCGGCTCGCGGGGGAGTTGCCAACCGTCAATGAATTCGGGCGGCTCAGGCAGTTGCGACGGATTTCCGTACGGCGCTCCAGCCGCAACCCAATCGTCAATCAGGCGCCGCTGCTCCGGAGTCAAACCGCGGGAATTTTGAAAATGGCCGAATTCGGGATCCGCGTGCCAAGGCGGCATCCGCTGCTCTCGCACGACTTCCTGGATCATCTCGGCCCAACCCAGCACCTCCTCGTAGTCCGTCAAAGCGAACGGCCCGATCTCCTGCGCGGTGACACTCGACGCACTGAGCGTTAAGAATTCGAACAATCTGATCACAGTAGGTCACGTCACTCTCTGACCGCGGCTGCTTCACGCGGCCGATGAGACAGCCTTCGACCCGGGTTTCAGCCGGGGAGGCGGAACTTCCTGCCAGCAATTGACCGAGTGCTTCACGCAAGTCCTCTCGCTCCGGCGCCGGGCGAGCGATGCCGGGCAAATACTGGTCATCGATCCGTCCCCGGTATTGGATCTCCAGCCGCGAGTCAAGCACGACGACTTCAGGTGTTCGCGTCGCGGCATATTGGTCGGCCACCCGGTTATCAAGATCCCTCAACGCCGGGAACTCGATGCCGTGCCCGCGCACGTATCGTTCAATATCCTCCGCCGAATCCTGTTGATTGCTGAAGACGCCGACAAACCGCACATCTTTCTCGGCGAAATCGGCCGCCAGCCGCTGCAATCGAGGCCCATAGAGCCGGGCCAGCGGGCATTCGGTGCCAAGGAAACAGACCACCGTCCATTGCCGTCCCGGCGAAGCCGCAACGTCCACGGTCTGGCCATCCAGGGCCGGCAGACGAAATGCGCGGTCCGATTCCGACGGTTCGTCCGCCCACGCGTTCGCCGCCAGGCATACGAGCACGATCACGCCCGCCAAAACGCCGACCTGTTGCCGTCTTCCCATTTACCAAAACCCCCTTCGCCCCCGATAATTCTCGGCCTTGTCTCACATGCTCCGCCCTTATGATAGTGAAACACGGGTCGTTTTGGCAGTTGGACCCGCGGGAAGTAGCCTCAATCTCGAGGCCCGACCCGCGTCGCAGTTGGTCTACCCAGCTGGTAAACTCGAGTGATTCGCCGGTTCGTGGGGCGAACGTTCTTGAGAACTCCAGCCGAGAGAGGACCGTCGCTGATGCATCGCCGCCAGTTTTTGCAGGCCACCAGCCTGGCCGCTTTTTTCTCGGTCGCCGAATCCACGGCCGTCTCCGCTGACCCTCCCCCGACTCGACCCATGCCCCGAATTGACACGGATCGACTGACCGCCCGCAATCAGAATCGATCAACGGTCGTTAGCCAGCGGGGAATGGTCTGCGCCAGCCAGCCACTCGCCGCCGTGGCCGGGATTGATATTCTCAAGGCCGGCGGCAATTGCTTCGATGCCGCGATCGCGGTGAACGCGGTCTTGGGCGTCACCGAACCGGCCAGCAACGGGATCGGCGGCGACCTGTTCGCGATACTCTGGAGCGAGCAAGATCAGCGGCTCTACGGATTGAATGCCAGCGGCCGAGCGCCGTATCGCTGGAATCTCAACGCCGCTCGCGAACGGCAACTCTCGTCGATCCCCCGTTTCAGCCCCCTCAGCTGGTCCGTACCTGGCTGTGTCAGCGGCTGGGACGCGTTGCAGCGTCGATTCGGACGCCTGGGGTTGGCACGATGCCTGGAGGCCGCGATTGACTACGCGCAGAATGGTTTCCCAATCTCTCCCCTGATCAGCCGTCATTTCCAGTTTGACGAGGCGTTCCATCCGAGCCTGGCGGAAGTCTATTTCCCTGGCGGCGAGCCCTTGGGTTACGGCGATGTGCTTCGCAATCCTGCTTTGGCGTCTTCGCTGCGGGCGATCGCGGATGGTGGGGCCGAGGCTTATTATCGCGACGAGATTGCCGAGCGAATTGTCGCCAAGTCCGAGGAGCTGGGTGGGTACATGAACCTGGCCGATTTGGCAGACCACCAAGCGGATTGGATCCAACCTGTCAGCACGAACTACCGCGGCTGGGACGTTTGGGAGCTACCGCCCAACGGCCAGGGGATCGCCGTCTTGCAGATGCTCAATTTACTTGAGCAATTCGACGTGGCGAGCCTGCAGCCCAACTCGGCCGAGCACTTGCATTTGTTCATCGAGGCCAAGAAGCTGGCCTTTGAAGATCGCGCTCACTACTACGCCGATCCGGATTTCGCCGACGTGCCCGTGGATTGGTTGATCTCGAAAGAATACGCCAAACAGCGTGCGCGATTGATTCGACGTGACCACGCCAATACGCAATTGCAGTATGGAGATCCGGCACTTGATTCGGATACCGTCTATCTGACGGCAGCGGATGGCGAGGGGAACATGATCTCGTTGATCCAAAGTCTCTACAACGGCTTCGGCTCGACGATTTGCCCGGATGGCGTTGGATTCTCGATTCAGAACCGCGGCCAGGCGTTTTCACTCGATTCGCACCACCGCAATCGGCTGGAGCCGCACAAGCGCCCGTTTCACACGATCATCCCAGGATTCCTCACGCAGGCGGGCCGCCCGGTGATGTCTTTCGGTGTCATGGGCGGAGATTTTCAACCGCAAGGACACAGCCAAGTCCTGATGAATATGATCGACTTCGGAATGTCGCCGCAGCAGGCGGGGGAACAGCCTCGGATCGCCCATACAGGAAGCAGCCACCCCTGGGGCGGCGCGATGGTGGACGGCGGCGAGCTTGTCCTGGAGCACCTGATTTCCGCTGAGGTCCGCCAGCAATTGGCCAGCCTCGGACATCGCATCAGCCCGAAGCTCGACGCGCACGGTGGCTACCAGGCGATCTGGCGCGAGGAACACCCGCGTCGCTATTTCGGCGGATCCGATCCGCGAAAAGATGGATTAGCGATCGGATACTGAGTGGGCCCCGCGCAACTGACCGGTTAGCCGGCCGATTCAGCAAGACTCGCCTCGGCCGCGAGGATCGGCTGTACGATCGCGTCAATCTCCGATCGTTCGACCGTGGAGAGTCGTCGATAGGGCGGACGCGGCTCGCCAAAATCAAGGCCGACGTGATGCATCGCATACTTGAGAAACGAAACGTTGTAGGAATTCCCGTCGCGGGCCCGATATTCCTCGATCGGCAACAGGAATTGCTGCCATCGAAACGCCTCCTGGTAGTCGCCCCTTGCTAAAGCCGCGTGCATCGCCAGCGTAATGCGGGGACACACGTTACCAGCCCCACTGGTATAGCCAGGAGCCCCCGCCAGCATGAAAAACGGGGCGTATCGTTCCGCGTGTCCGCAGAACCAGTCGAGCCGTCCGCCATCCTGCTGCACGACCGCTTGGAATCCGCTGATGTCCGCCAGTGAGTACTTGACGCCCATGAGTCGTGGATTGTCCGCGAGTTCCAATAACAGCTCGTGCGAGGGAATCGCGTCCTTCTTGTAGATCAACGTCGGGCAATCAACCTGGTCCAGCAATGCCAAGTAATAGTCACGAGCACCCGCGTTGGAGATGTAGGGAAACGAGAGCGGCATGACCAACAACCCGTCGGCACCTTCCGCCAGCGATTGCTGTCCCAGGCGGATTGCCGAACGCAGTTGCAAACCGACCGGCACGATCACTCGTGCTCGATCCCCTACGACCTCACGGGTTATCCGAACGGCGGCGATGATTTCGTCGTTCGTCAAGGAATGGAATTCTGAACTTCCCGCGCACGGAATGAAAACCTTGACACCCGCTGCACAAAGCCGCTCGGTCTGCCGACGCATCGGTTCCAGATTCAAGTCACCGGATTCGTCGAATGCCGTCAGCGGCACCAGCTGAACCGTATGGAGATCCTGCCGAGCGAGTGGATTTACCATGATGCCTCTCCTTGCAAACGAATGTTCAGCAACGGTCGCCACGCGCGGGTTGGTTGACTCGTTCGAATCGACCTGCACATTCTAACGGGATGGGCCCCGCCGCGGGAGTCGCTGACGGGGACACTTTTCGCGTGCGCGGAGCCCTGACAGGCGGCCGGGCGGCACCCGAATTCAAGGCAGAAACTCGCCACCTCGTGTCGGCAGCACGCTATATTGGGAAGCTCCGGTTTCCTCTCGATTGACCCGCGTTGGAAAGGTATATCATGACGGCACCCAAAACGCGATCCTGCGATTCGCCTGACATGACAGTCCCTCATTTACAACTCGAATTGCCACGCCGCGCCTTTCTGGCCGCGGCCGGCAGTGCGACGCTGGCCACCCTCGGGTGGGCGCGGGAATACGGCCCGAACGCCCCACCGGTGCGCTATCCCGATCCGGACATCGTCGACCTGGACCCACGCTTCGCCCGCTACAAACTGGGAAATACACCCATCCAGCGGATTCACACCGGCAACCTTTGGGCGGAAGGCCCTGCGTGGAACGCGGTTGGCAAGTACTTGATTTGGAGCGACATTCCCAACGACTTGCAACGCCGCTGGTTGGACGAAGACGGGCACGTGAGCTCGTTTCGACGACCCGCCGGAAACAGTAACGGAAACACCTTCGACTTCCAGGGTCGGCAGATTTCCTGCGAGCATGGCAATCGGCGTGTCGTGCGTTACGAATCCGATGGCAAGACAACGGTGCTCGCCGATCAGTGGCAAGGCAAACCCTTCAACGCGCCGAACGACGTGGTCGTCCATCCGAACGACGGCGCGATCTGGTTTACGGATCCGGGCTACGGCAGCTTGATGGACTACGAGGGAAACAAAGGCGAACTGTTTCTGAAAGAGGCGATCTACCGAATTGACGCCCGCAGCGGCAAGATCGAAATCGTCACCGACGAGATCTTCAAGCCGAACGGACTCTGCTTCTCACCGGACTACCGCAAGCTCTATGTCGCGGACACGGGCTCGAGCCACTATCCGGAGGCCCCCAAGGAAATCAAGGTCTGGGATGTTGTGGACGATCGCAGTTTGGTCAAGGGCCGCCCGTTTACGTCCATGCAGCTGGGCGATAACGCGGGGCTGGCCGACGGCATCCGAGCGGACATCGACGGCAACATCTGGGCCAGCGCCGGATGGGTGGGTGACGGGTACGACGGAGTCCACATCTTTGCGCCGGATGGCACACGGATCGGCCAAGTTCGCCTTCCCGAAATCTGCAGCAATGTCTGCTTCGGCGGCGTAAAACGCAACCGTCTTTTTATGACGGCCAGCCAATCCGTCTATGCCGTGTATGTCGAGACGCGAGGAGCGCACATTACCTGAGCCGACTTGAAAACGAAGGTCGCGATCGGCGTGATGGCCGACGGGAGTCCGTTAACCGAACGTTCACGACAAGATAGAATGAACTACCGATCCGTGCACGTCAGTCAGGCGGAAATCGCGGCCTTGGAAGCGGAACGTAAGTCGCTCGTGATCGATCCCCAGCACGTGCAACATCGTGGCATGCAAATCATGGACGTGGAACACGTTTTCGACGGCATGGTAGCCAAAGTCGTCCGTGGCCCCATAGCTGATCCCCGGCTTCACACCGCCACCCGCCATCCACAGCGAAAAGCCCTTGATGTGGTGGTCACGACCATCGCCCTGGGCCATCGGCGTGCGTCCAAACTCGCCGGCCCAAATAACGAGCGTATCGTCAAGCATCCCGCGTTGCTTGAGATCCATGACCAACGCGGCCGACGCCTGATCGACATGTCCGGCGGCGATCTCGACGCCCCGTTTGACGCCACCATGGTGATCCCATCCCCGGTGATACAATTGGATGAACCTCACACCTCGCTCAGCCAGGCGGCGGGCCAGCAGACAATTGCTCGCGAATGATCCATCCGCGCCGCGCGTGCCGTAGAGGTCCAGAATATGTCGCGGCTCGTCCGACAAATCAACTAACTCGGGAACGCTCGCTTGCATCTTGAAGGCCAGCTCGTACTGCGCGATTCGCGTCCCGATTTCCGCATCCGCCGTGGCCACCTCGTGCAGCCGATTCAGCTGATTGGCGGAATCAACGATCAATCGCTGGTCTTGCGAGCTGACGCCTGGTGGACGCCCAACGTAGAGTACCGGATCGCCGACCGAGCGAAACTGGACGCCCTGATACTGGCTGGGCAGGAATCCGCTGTGCCACTGCCGCGCCGCGATGGGTTGATCCTGCCCTCCCCCGCTCGACGTGAGAACAACGAACCCGGGAAGTTGATCGGTGGCGCCGCCCCAATCCGTAGAGCACCCAGGCCCCCATGCTGGGCCGACCCGAAATGGCCGTCCCCGTGTTCATGAACGTGTGCGCCGGATCATGGTTGATCTGTTCGGTCTTGAGCGAACGGACGATACACATTTCGTCCGCGATTCTCGGCAGATGCCGAAACGCCGTACTGATTAGCTGCTCCGATTTCCCGTATCGCGCAAATCGATGTTGGGGTGCCAGGCACGTCAACTGTTGTCCCTGTAACTGTGCGATCGGCTGCCCCTGGGTGAACGATTCGGGCATCGGCTGGCCGTGCATCTCGGCTAACTTGGGCTTGTAGTCCAACGTCTCGAGATGCGATGGACCGCCCGCCATGCAGAGGAAGATGACCCGCTTGGCCCGTGGCTCGCAGTGACGTGGATCAACCACGCCCCGGGACGTCGCGAGAATGTCGGGCGTGTTGGACTCGGCCGCGGATAACATGGTCCCCAGCGCGAGCGTTCCCAGTCCGGTCAAGGATCTACCCAGAAACGTCCTGCGGGCCACCGACGGCTCGGTGCAAACCGAGGAAATGGACAGTGTGGGTCGATCCGACTGCTGTTCAAACTTCCACATTCCCGTATCACTCCGATCGTCAATTCTGAAGGCCCCTGGTGCTCCCAATCCGCCATTTGATCCGCAACATAAGGGAGTTTTATTCTCGAGTGATCGTCTCGTGAAGATTGAGCACCACTCGGGCTGCTGAGGTCCACGCCGCAAGTTCGCTGAGGTCGTCGCCGGCTGGCGTGTCGCCAGGCAATTGCCCAACACGAATCAACGCCTCGGCCGCCTCGCGATCTGATTCAAAGCGGCGACGTTGCTGCTCGTAGACGCTCCGCATGATCGATCGCTCATCCTCGCTGGGCGACCGCGACAGCACTTCATTCCACATCGCCGCGAGTGTCGCGTCGAACGAAGTCGTGTCCATCGCCAGGACTCGTTGTGCCAGTGCTCGGGCAGATTCCACATAGGTCGGATCGTTCAGGAGCACAAGGGCTTGCAAAGGCGTGTTGGAACGGGATCGCTGAGCCGTACATTCCTCGCGAGTGGGCGCGTCGAAGGCGACCAAACTCGGGTGCAGAAACGTCCGGCACCAATAAGTATAGACACCGCGACGATACTGATTCTCATCCAAATTCGGCTCGTACGTCCGCTTCGGGAAATTCAACTGATCCCAATAGCCAACCGGTTGGTAAGGCTTCACGCTGGAGCCACCGACGATGGGAACAAGCAGACCGCTGACCGACAAGGCATTGTCCCGAACGATTTCGGCGTCCAGGCGAAAACGTTGTTGTCGAGCCAGCCAGAGGTTAAAGGGATCAAGTCGTCGCAAGTCCGGCGTGCCGATTGAACTTTGCTGATAAGTTTGCGAAAGCGCGATCTGCCGCAGCATCCGCTTGACGTTCCAGCCGCTTTCCTGGAAATCCACCGCCAGCCAGTCAAGCAGTTCGCGGTGTGTCGGGTATTGCCCCTGCGAGCCAAAATCGTCAGGGGTACGCACGAGACCGACGCCAAACATCATTCGCCAAAGGTGATTCACGAACACGCGCGCCGTCAGTGGATTGCGGGGGGACACTAACCATTGGGCGAGGTCCAGTCGTGTGGCACGCTCGGATGACGTCTCGAGTCGGCCGAACAGCGCCGGGATCGCCGGTTTGACGAGCGGTCCCGATTCGTCCAGCCAGTTGCCGCGGGGCAAAATGCGTGTCATCCGGGGCTCGGCGGCGTGTGTAACGAGCGTCTTACGTACCTGCTGTCGCAGTTCCTCGCGACGCTTTTCCAAGGCCTTGATCTGCTCAGCAAGCTGCCCGTTGGTCGAAGCCTCCGCTTCACTTTCCGGCGGCATCGATCCCGTGTTGCTCGCTTGCAAAGCCTGGATACGAGTCTCCAAAGAGGCCAGTTCCGCCCTCTGCTCCGCAGTCGCCAGCTCGAAATTGGCTGCTTGGCGACCCACGGCGACTTCCTCGACATCATCAAAGAAAGCGGCGGCGCGGTAAAAGTCCCCGCTCGTGAAGGGATCGAACTTGTGATCGTGGCACTGGGCGCATCCGAGAGTCGTGCCCAACCACACGCTGGAAATGTTCCGCACGCGATCGGCGGCGTAGATCGCCCGGTATTCGCGCGGTTGAGCGCCACCTTCCTCAGTCGTTTGCAGCAGTCGATTGTAGCCTGACCCCACGATCTGTTCGCGCGTCGCCGACGGCAAAAGATCGCCTGCCAATTGTTCAATCGTAAAACGGTCGAACGGTTTGTTCTTGTTAAAGGAATCGATGACGTAGTCCCGGTAGGCGTCGATCTCGCGATGCTGGTCTCCATGGTAGCCGCAGGTGTCGGCGAACCGGACCAGATCCAGCCAGAGCATGGCCAGTCGCTCGCCAAGGTGCTGCGATTCAAGTAATCGATCGACCAGCCGCTCATAGGCGTCGCTTCCGCCGTCGCCGAGAAACGCTTGGACGTCCCGCGGCGTGGGAGGAAGACCGAGCAAGTCGAAACTCAAGCGACGAATCCTCGTCCGACGATCGGCCTGTCCACTGGGCTCGACGCCATGCTGTTCGAGTTGCGAGAGCACGAACCGATCGATTGCGTTGGTGGACCAATCAGCGCGCTCGACGCTCGGCGGCTCCGGCCGAGACGGCGGCTGATACGCCCAGTGATCCGTATAGACCGCGCCTTGATCAATCCAGCGGCGCAGGAGTGCAATTTCGGCTGACGACAGCGGCTCGCGTTTCGAAGCGGGCGGAGGCATTCGCGTCTCCGGATCCTGACTCGTCACTCGCTCAATCAGGGGACTTTCCGCTGCACGACCGGGCACGATCGCCGACGCAACCGCCAAGGCGGGTACGTCCAGCCGCAAGTCGTTTTCCTGTCCCTCCCGATCGGGACCATGACAGGCGTAACATCGATCCGACAGCAGGGGTCGTATTTCGCGGGCAAAATCGACGAGTGATTCGTCGGCCCGCGATACATCGGCAAAACTAAGGACGAACAATGCGATGGCCCACTCTCGAAAATACAACGCCTTGCCCCTTCAATGTGGTGTTAAGAAAACAGCTCGTGGACGACATTTCCGTAAACATCGGTTAGCCGAAAATCGCGTCCCGCATACCGGTAGGTCAGGCGTTCATGGTCGAGGCCTAGCGCATAAAGGATCGTGGCGTGCAGGTCGTGCATGTGCACTCGATTCTCAACCGCGTAATAGCCGTACTCATCGGTACTCCCGTAGGTCATCCCGCTGCGGACGCCGCCGCCGGCCAGCCACATGGTGAAGCCCTGCGGATTGTGGTCACGGCCGTCTTTTCCTTGGGCAATCGGGGTCCGCCCGAATTCACCACCCCAGACAACCAGCGTCTCGTCCAAAAGCCCCCGCGCGGCAAGATCGGCCAAAAGTCCTGCGACAGGACGATCGACCATCCGCGAGTTGGCTTCGTGCCCCTTCTTCAAGTTACCGTGTTGATCCCATACATTGGCGGTGCACACTTGGACATAGCTTACGCCCGCTTCCACCAGACGTCGTGCCAGGAGACACTGCCGTCCGAAATTGTCGGTCTCTTTCTCCTCGATTCCGTAGAGCCGATGCGTGGCTTCTGTTTCATCCGAGATCCTCAAGACGGCCGGAGCCGACCGCTGCATTCGATACGCCAAATCGAAGGCCCGCGCAGCTCCGACCACGCGCTCGTCGTTTTCAACTCGCTGAAGGTGCAGCTGGTTAACCTGCTGAAGCAACGTTTGCTGACGCTGTTGCTCTTCGCCCGATCGCAGCGCATTGGTCAGAAAAGGAATCTCGCCTTTCCCCAACTTGCCGGATCGGCCGATCGTCGTTGCCTGATGGGCTGCCGGCAGAAAAGCGGCACCGTAGTTGCGCGGTCCGCCGTGCCCGCTGGAAGGCGCAATCGAGACAAACGCCGGCAAATCGGGATTCTCGCCACCGAGTCCGTACGAAACCCAGGCCCCGACCGACGGGCGCACGAACGAATCGCTGCCCGTATGCAACATGCACACGGCCTGGCCATGCGACTGCCCGCGACTGTGCAACGAATGGATCACACACAGTTTGTCCGCGTGGGATGCCACGGCGGGCATCAATTCCGAGACCCAGAGGCCGCTTTGACCATGTCGCGAGAACTTCCAAGGGGAGGCCATCAAGACGGGTGCGGCGCTGATGTTCTTCGCGGCCTCGAACGGCAGCGTCTTGCCCTCATCGCGCTGAAGTTGCGGCTTGTAGTCGAACAAATCCAAATGGCTTGGGCCGCCATGCATAAACAGGAAAATCACATGCTTGGCGCGAGGTGGAAAATGAGGCTGATGAATGGGCGACTCGCCGAAAGCAGCCCCGTAAGTCATTCCGCCGAGCGTCACGCCAGCGGCCCCGCGGGTTGACCGTTTCATCCAATCACGACGTGAAACCGAAGTTGAGTTCACTGTTGACCTCAATCTAAATAGCGAAACTCGGTGGAAGCTAACAGCACATGGCACAGGTCGGCCCACGCATTTCGAATCGCGGCGTCGCGGTCGGGCCGAGTGGACGAGGCGCCTTGCACAAACTCCAGCGACAGCTCCAACTCGCGCTCAGTCGGATCACGCTGAAACAGATGTTGGTAGATCAATTTGACAGCGGACTCCGGATCGGAGCTCTGGGCTAACGAAGCCGCCAGGTGGTCCGCGGCTTCGTGCATTAAGGGATGATTGAGCAGCAACAAGGCCTGCGCGGGAACATTGGTCTCGGGCCGGCGGCCGACGACGCGATCGGGGTCCGCGAAGTCGAAGCCGACAAGAAAATCGGGCAATTCGTTTCGAACGATCGGCAGGTAGAAACTACGCAAGTAACTCGACTGACGCTCATAGCCCGCTGCCGCCGCGCTGTTGTTATTTACCAGTTGGCCCAGGTGCGCGACGGGTGATTGTCCACGACGCCGATCGAGGTGTTCCATTGCATTCAGCAGCGCATCTCGCAATTGTTCACTCGACAGTCGCTTGCGATTCGCTCGCCACAGCCAACGGTTGTCCGGATCTCGAGCTGCAGCCGTGGCGTTGGACTGCACGCGCATCTGGTACGTTTCGCTTAGCACGATCCGCCGAATCAGATATTTCAGCGACCAGTCATGGGCAATCAGTTCCGCCGCGAGATAATCGAGCAACTCGGGATGAGACGGCCGTTCTCCCTGCCGTCCGAAGTTGTCAACGGTTCGCACGATCCCTGCGCCCAGCAAATGATGCCACAAACGATTGACAATGACCCGCGCAAGCAGCGGGCTCGCGGACGTCACAGTCCATTCCGCCAGCTCGCGGCGACCACTTCGTTCCGGCTCCGACAAGACAGACAGTTCACCGGACAAGACACGTGGGAAACCTCGGACAACCACCGCGCCCGGGTTGGAATGAGCGCCGCGAATTCGCAGCGCAATATCGCTGACCGCGTCTTCATCACGGACCGCCATGACTTGCGGAGGCGGAGGTGGTGCCGACCTATCAAGCTGGTCCAGTTCGTCCTTGAGAGTTCGTGAAGTTTCCTGCAGGGCCTGCAATTCGTCCCGTAGCGCGACGATCGTTTCGGCAAAGGCTCTTCCTTCACCAATGTCCGATGCCGCCTCCGAGGTGACGTCACTGACGAATTGAACTGAGTCAACGATCACGTAACCATCGGTGTTTTCATTCGCGATCACCACCGCCAGCTGCGAACCTGCCCGGAACCGGAATCTTCCGAGCGATGTGAATCCACCGGAGATCGGAGGCGGTTCAGTCTGGTCCACGAACCGCCGAACCGGCTGGCCATCGGACGGCAGGACGTCAACGGGCACGTTCGTCGCGCGGTTTTCTGCCGCCGAATAGGAAATTCGTACTTCGTAATCGGCCGACTCGGGAAACGTCGCCGTGAAAGCAACTGATTTCTGTCCCTTATCAGCATTCTTGTCGTGCAGGTACTCGGTCCCGATAAATCCAGCGGCCTGTTTAGATGCTTGCCAGACCCCACGCAATTCGGCTTCGCCGTTATCGACGGTAATGCCCTGATTGATGAATGAAATCTGATCGATCTTGGCTTGCGACTTTTCACGTCGTTGCTCCAGGTCGTCGATCTTTTCGACCAAGACTTTCCGCTGGCTTTGGTAAGTCGCCAACGCGGCACTCTGCTCGGCTGGAATCGGGAGATCCTGTTCCCGCCAGTTCGAGACAAACTCCTGAATTTCTCCCTCAAGCGTAACCGTGCTACAAAAAACACCAGCGAGCGCATAATAGTCTTCGCTGGAGATCGGATCGAATTTGTGGTCGTGGCAACGAGCGCAGCCGAGTGTCAAGCCCAAGAACGCCTTGCCGAATGTGTCGATCTGCTCATCGGCCACGTCCAATTCGAGCTTTGCTTTATCTCGCTCGCTCAACATTTTCGGCCCGAGCATCAGGAATCCGGTTGCAACAAGCTGCCTTGCCCGCTGCTCGGGATCCTGCCATGGCAGCAGATCGCCCGCCAACTGCTCTCGCACAAACTGGTCGAACTGCAGGTCACCCGCGAAGGCGTCCCGCACGTAGTCCCGATAGCGCCACGCTTGATGATAAGTTGCATTGAAATCGTTGCCGTTGGAATCGGCGAAGCGGACGACGTCCAGCCAGTGTCGAGCCCAATGCTCTGCAAACGAGGCGCTGGCCAGGAGTTCGTCGACTTGTCGTTCCCAAGCGTTCGGCGAATTGTCCTCGGAGAAAGCACGAACGCCGGACTCGGTCGGCGCCAATCCTACCAGGTCGAAATACAATCGTCGCAGCAGCGTCCGCCGGTCGGCTCGAGGGGCCGGTCGCAGTTGCTGTGCCTCAAGTTGCGCCAACACGAAGTAGTCGACCGGATCGGCTGGCCAGCGTGAATCTTCGACGGGAGGGACCGAAGCCGATGAGAGGGGGCGGAACGCCCAGAAATGCCTTGCCTCTGCCAAGTCGACAACGGACGACTTCGTCACCGCCGCCTCGCCCTCCCGTGGGTCGGTGGCACCCGTGGCGACCCAATGCTCAATATCGCGGATCACTTGGTCCGGCAGCCTTCCATCAGGCGGCATCTGAACCGCTTCATCGTGATAGCGAATGGCCCGAATCAGCCGACTGGCATCGACGTCACCAGGGATGACGGCGGGCCCCGAGTCGCCACCTGCCCGCAGACCGGCTCGGGTGTCAACCCGCAGTCCACCTTCAATTGTTTCGGCTTGCGCCCCGTGGCACTCGTAGCAGTGCTCCACCAAGACGGGTCGAATCCGTTGCTCAAAAAACTCCACTGGATCACTGGCGATCGCCAGGGAGGAACCAACGAGGCCGAGATACGCCAGCATGGTGGCGGCTCCGCCCAGCGCGAGCCAGGGCGGCATCCGGAAACGTCGTTGGCCACTTGCGTCGAACAACCGCATCGTGCAGGCCGCCGAATGAGGGGAGGGGCGGGGGACAGGTCTGAGGATCTGCATTATAGCAGCATGACCTCGGCAACTGAAGCAATAAACGTCTGGCGAACCAACCGCTCTGGCCAGCGCCACTTCGCCCTGCCACAATTCAGCTTCGGGCCTTTCGCAGGGAGCGTTTCGACCGACATGCCTTTTCGGTCAGACGGAGAATGTGCGAAGTTGGGCACTTTTGCCGCCAACGCCACGCCCGCGTGCCTCAAAAGGAACGTTGCTGCATGCGATCACCGAGTCCGCTTCGAATCAAATATTGGGGAACGATCGGCAGCTTTCCACGGACGATCAATTCGTCCGAGCTGGTGCCGCGGATCGCGCGATCGATTGACCATTTATCACGCTCAGGCAATCTGGCGAAGGCAATCGAACATTCGATGTCCTTGCCCGATCTCGAGAATTTGATTCGCCGGCACGTCCCGAGCTCCATCGTGGACACTTACGGGGTCCACACGACGTGCATCGAGCTGACTGCGCCAGATCTTTGTTTTCTGATCGACGCGGGGAGCGGACTGGAGGCGCGAAACCGTGCCAGCCTCGAGGCGCCCACTTCCGCCGACTCGCCCGCCGTACCGCAAGGAAACATCTTCTTGACTCACGCGCATCTGGACCACCTGTGCGGCATCCCCTTTGCCGAACCGCTTTTTGATCCGCAAAACGAGTTTACGATTTGGGGCACTCGCGATGTCTTGGATCAGATCCAAGGGCTCTTCGGAGCGGGGGCCGGCCCCAACTGCGAGCTGTTTCCCGTGAGTTTGTCCGAACTGCGCGGTATCAAGTCATTTCGGCAGGTAAAGCCCGGTATCGAATTCGAACTGCTGGGGACGCGAATCAATACACACCTGCTCAATCATCCCGGGGGCTGCGTCGCGTATCGATTCGATCGAGCTGGTCGGCGAATTGTGATCGCAACGGACCATGAGCACGCCGCGGGGGCGGACCGGGCACTGGCGCAGTTCGCGGCAGGGGCCGACCTGCTGTATCTTGACGCTCAGTACACCGAGTTGGAGTATTCGGGCCAAGTGGCAGTTGCCGGTGCCTCACTCCAGCCCCGCCGTGGCTGGGGACACAGCACGATCGAAGCCTGCCTGGAAACCGGATTGACGGCCCGAGTCCGCAACCTGCACCTCGGCCACCACGAACCCAGACGCTCGGATCAGGAGCTCGCCGAGCTCGAGGAGCGTGCCCAGTTGACCCTCGCGGATCTCGCGTTGCAATTCGGCGCCGCTCCACCGACACTGCAGTTCGCTCGCGAGAGTGTCACGTGGGAGTTTTAGCGCGCGATCGCTGCCTGAAGAACCGCCCTTCGCCAGCAGTCCTTGGGAGCTGCAAGACTGTCTGCGCGGCGCGACTCATTACAGATTGATGATCGGTTCCCAATCCACGTCAATCCGCGTATGAATCCGCTTCACTAGATCGACGCTTTCAGGGCAGGAATGAATCAACGTTGCCGCAACCTGCGTCGGTGAGATCATTCCGACTTCATAGCAGATTGCGACGTCCGCCTGCGTTGCGGGCAAGTAGAACGGCTTGTCTTCCACCGAATCGCAGAAGGCTTTTGCGAGTCGACCTGGGCCGGAACCTTTGGGAATGGCCACCGCGACACGTGAGTTGCCGCCGCAGGTCGTTAGCAAATGGGGTACCGCAGCGGCGAGTGACTGCACCGTCCATTCTGCAAGCGTTGCGTCGTCCAAGACGGCCTCAGCAAACATCTCGTCCAGATCTGTTTCGCCCAGCACCTCGACAGCCACGCCGCGTGCGGCACGGTCGACGGCTTGCTCGAAGTCATGCTTCCAGTCGTTGCGGCAATTCTCCAGAAGGCCGCCAAGCCCTCCCAGCGGCTCAATGTAGTCACGATAAAACAGTTTGCCAAGTCGGCTGGTTAAGGCGGGCAGCCGTAAGGTCAGATGACGATATACGAGCGACGCGATCAGGCCGTCAGGTCCCCAGCTTTGCATGGCAACACGGCGCTCGCGTTCCTCGATCGAGGTTTGATAGAACTGCTGAACGCTTTTCAAGGATTGCCGAAAGTCGTGCAGACACGTTCCATACTCATCAATCGAGTGCTCAACCTTGGCCAAAATCTGCTTGACGGCTTCCGCGATCCAAATCGCGAAACGTGCGGCTCCGTATTGTCGCATCAGGTCGTCCAGTTCTCTCGCCGGATCGACGGAACCGGACTGCGCCGCGTCACGATCTCGTTCCCAAGCAACGATGCGCGCTTCGATTCGATTGATTTCCCGTTGCACCGCTTCGCACGTTGCGGCCAACTGTTCACGGGATGATCGCAATCGTTCGCCGCACAGTCGATGGAAGCATTCGGAGAAAGATAACCGGGCACCAGGCCGGTCGAATTTATCGCACACGGCCTCCACGATACTCTGCGCGGCGTCTTCGACGATTGTCTGAATCACCGCGGCTTGGACATCCTGTTCCTTTGATCCAAATAGGATTCGGTTACGAACATATCTTGGTTGGAGTGCCTGATCGACGGCGTCGACGAGGCGCTGCATCACCACTTGCCCTCCATGTTGTCGGATGAGTTCCTCGGCTTGCTCGACAAGGGGTTGGATGCCCGTTTGCACTGCCTCGCGGATTTCGTACCCTAATGCTTCACGCACGTTGGTTTCGAACGAATGGGTCAGCATTTGCGGGTCTAACCTGCGTTCCTCGAACTCCATGCCGACAAGCGTGCGAACTTGTTCACGAACCGTCTCACTGTCCAGCTCCTCCAACCACTGTGCGATCAGCTGCCGGCTCATGATACTCGTCGGCAAAGAGAGCAAGTCGCCCTCGGAGAAACTTGACTGGAACAGTCCCAGCGTCCTCGCTACAAGTTTGCCATCGCCTGGATCGTCAGCGATCCGGCACGCTTCGAAGTAGTCTGCACAGGGAGTCGCTGAGCTGAGATACAGATATTCTGCGAGTGTACTCGCGGCCGCGTCGTACTCGTCGGGCAGCGGGTCACAACCCAGATCCAAGAGGTACATCCCGTCGAACGGTTGCGTTTCCGCGAAAGCAGGCAAGTCGCAGGAAGGGTCTCCTGGAAATCCAGCGGCCTGACTGAAATGGTGCAGTTCGCTGAGACAGCTGAAGGCGTTGGCAACCGTAAGGCCACGGCGACTGCCAACGCGGCCGGTTGAATATGACAGCAGTCCGATTACTTCGCTGTTCTTACAGCCGGCCTCGGCCAGCACGGTCCTGACGGCGTAGGCCAGATCGGCCACCATACCGCTACCCACGCCGCCCGAAATTGACGTCACGATAAAGACTCTTGGTCCGAGTTCACTGCGCGGCAATCCAACGACTTCCGCCGTCGCTTTGACCGATTGTGGTTCGCTGATCACTTCGATCAATTCGAGCAACCTGGAAAAAACGGCCTCATGATGATCCACAAAGGCGAGCCGACCCAGCGGGCGGAGACACTCGGTCTGACCACTTCGGGGGACGTTATAAATCCATCGGCGGCTGAGCCAATTGAGGTGCGCGTCGGCCTTTCCACGGTAGTCCCGTGCGCCTCGCAAGGGAATGGCGAGCGTCTCACGGTGGTCGAGACAACTCAGATCGTTCCCCCTCGTCGCCTGGTCAAGTGATGCCACGTCCGTGTCAACACACAGAATACGGATGGCCGGAAGCGACGCCGAATCTCCCAGCCGCTGCTGCAAAGTTCGCTTCAATTGCCTCAAGACGTTCGTTGCGGTCTCACCAACTCCCAGAAAGAGAACCGGGCGAAACGTGGACTCTTCCACGTCAAACTCAACGGGCGAAAGCTTCTGTTCGACGCACTTCGCCCGAATCGCTTCATCGCTGCCGGGCACCAGCGTAGCATCGGGAGTTTCGCCTTTTTCGCGTCCTTCATCCGTCTCGTCCGCTCGTGGCGAACGGACTCGCATGGGGCGCTTCACTTCGCGACGTTTCAGTTCGCTCGCAAACGAACGGCAATCGGCGAAGCGGGCCGAGGGGGACTTCGCTAGAGCTCGACGAACGGTCGACTGGTCGGCTTGCGGCAGACTTGCAAGCTGCGGAGTACCATGCAAATGCTGCGCCGCCAGTTGTGCTGCGGTGGTGCCCGGGAACGGCCGAACTCCGGTCAGCATTTCTTGAAAGACGATTGCCAGGCTGTACTGGTCGCTGCTTCGACTGGGCTTGCCGTCAAACAGTTCCGGCGGAGCATACATCGGCGTCAGGCCCGCCATCAGGGACTGGGTGCCATCGTGGATATCCTTGACGAGGCCGAAATCCGCAACCTTGACGTGACCGCCTAGCAGCAACAGATTCTCTGGCTTGATATCGAGATGCTGCAGTGAATGGGCATTGCTGATAAAATCGAGCGCTTCAGCCGCATCCCCAATGTAACCCAGCAATTCCTCGCGGGGAATCCCCGGCAATCCGCTCGTGACACACTCCTGAAAACGATCCTTGAGACACTTCTCGGCGAGCTCGGTGACAACGACCAAGCGACCGTCCACGATGTCAATTCGCTCAAGCGACAGCAGAAACGGATGCCGAACTTCCTTGATTCGATTCAACGCCTTGAGTTCGCGTTGAGCTCGGTTTTCGTCGTGGTAACCGAATACAAGCTTGACGGCTTTCGGGAGTCCGCCAGGGGCCTCCGCCACCCAAACCTCGCCGTAACCTCCGGCTCCGATTCGTTCGCGGATCTGGTAGCCAAGTATCGATTCTGCCGGCTTTTGGTCCTGTCGAAGCATCGGTAACGTCTTTCCTGAACCAAGTCGCTGAGCGACATGGCGCTACGTGGTCGAATCCAACAGCTCAAACCTAGCTTGGGTCGAATCACGATTAATGACTACTCTGAGGAATTTGCGTTCCCCGCGAGCCCCTTCCGTCGACCTAAAGCGATACCGCCTCAGCCGAACTCCCCTGGGACGCGTCGCGCAGGACACCCGTGAAGTAACTCTTCACCACGCGATCAAAAAAGTCGTCGCGCATCTGCATCTCGATGTCATTGTATGAGCAGAAATTGCGAATCTGGGACAAGAGATCCCGTGGATGGCACCTCCGCAGACGCCGGTTGTACGGTCGGTAGTGTCGCGCGAGTAAGCCATCAACGGCCGCCGCGTCATATTGGCAGCCGAATGTGGCGGCGTAAGTGCGAAAGAGTTCGTGAAATTCGTCTTGGGTCGGATCCGCAATCTCGACCTTGTAAGGGATTCGTCTCAAAAACGCCTCATCGACCAAATCACTCGGCTCAAGATTCGTCGAGAAGATAATGAGCTGCTCGAACGGAACCTGGATCTTTTTCCCCGTCGACAGCGTGAGGAAATCAACTCGATTTTCTAAAGGGACAATCCACCGGTTCAGCAGTTCCGTCGGCTCAATGCGTTGACGACCGAAGTCATCGATCAGGAGGCAGCCACAGTTGCTCTTGAGTTGGACTGGCGCTTCGCTGACATTGCTGTTGGGGTCGTGACGAATATCCAGGCTATCCATCGTCAGCTCGCCTCCCACGACGACGGTCGGCCGGCGGATCTTGATCCACCGTCGATCGTACGAGGCGGACCGCATGATGCTTGACTCCTCGGACTGATCAGGAGCATGTAGCGCCGCGTCGAAAAGCTTGATAATCTGACCGTCATCGATCAGTGCGTGGGGAATCCAAATCTTCTGCCCAAAGCACATCGTGATTCGCTTGGCCAACGTCGACTTGCCGTTACCGGGTTCGCCGTATAAGAACAGGCCCGCTCCCGAATTGATGGCCGGCCCTAAGTGCTCGAAAAGGGCCTCATCAACGGAAATATCCGCAAAAGCCCGCGACAACTGCTCCCGTCGAGGTGACTCGGCACGGATCGTCTGAGCTTCGACCGCCAGAATGTAGTCCATCAACGGCACCGGGGCAGGACCTGCGTACGCACAGGTCTGCAGCGCCATCTGGGCATTCGTGCGTCCTTGCTCCGTCAAGGCGTAAAGGTAGTCGTTAAAAGGCGCCGACCCTTGATGGACAATAATCTGACGTGCCCTCAATGACTGAAATAGATCCTCCAAAATCCGAAACGGAAGGCAGACCTGCTCCGCGAGCTTCCGGCCCGTACAGCTGCCGATTTGCAGCAGCCGCTTGCCGATCAATCCCTCAATCATCGATACGGGCAGTCCGGTTTCCTCCAATGAGTTCGGTTCGGCGGGGCGGTATGCTTCCTCCGAAAGGATTGTTGCCAGGACGTCGTCGCGAGCGGTTGCAGTCGGAGGGGACATAAGCGCCTGATTGCCATCGTGTTCGAGGTTGCGAAAAGGAGACATCATGAACACCTTAGCTCACAACAAAAGACACTCGAAGCCCACAGTTATCCTCCCCCCTTTGTCGACAGTTCCTACCGCCGCGAGACGGTGTCCCCACAATTTCAATGCTATGAGAGATGTATTGGAGTCAGCGCACAGCGGAGTCACTTTCGTCGCGTGTGAAACAGGCGGCATTTATTGAGGCAGACGAGCCGAAGCAATGAGTAGCGTTGAGGAATTACCCCCGCACGGATTGGCCTTGAACGCGTCGATTTGGTTCTTCGCCGGCCAAATGGACGAAACCGAGCAAGTCCGGCACGTGCCGATTCGATCCACGCCGTTTCAGATCGGTCGCCGAGCCGATCTTGC
The DNA here is from genome assembly GCA_963826795.1 of uncultured Planctomycetales bacterium. Lineage (GTDB taxonomy): Bacteria > Planctomycetota > Planctomycetia > Pirellulales > Pirellulaceae > CAWGYT01. The sequence continues at coordinate 183,202 of CAWGYT010000015.1, forward strand.
GCTACCGCTCCCCTGCAACTGCGTTTCCAAAGTGCATGCGGAGTTGTTCGAACGTGACAACGAGCTTTGGCTGCGAGATCTCAACAGCACGAACGGCACCTACCTCAACGGAAATCGCATCACGACCGAAGTCCGACTTCGGGAAGGTGATATCGTTCAGTTCGCCACGGTCGTTTTCCGAGTCGGTCGCCAAGACGATCGCGAAGACGTGCCGGACATCGGCACGATTCGAGAGGACGCCTGCGACCGCGCGCTGGCCATGGTCCAGTTTGACCGACTCATCACCGAACGCGCTGTGGTGCCTTTCTATCAGCCCATCGTGAAGATCGACCGACCGAGACCCGCAACGTTCGGCTTCGAGGTCCTGGGGAGAAGCCGGCTGTTCGGCTTGAAAACACCCAAGGAAATGTTCGCCACGGCGTCTCAGTTGAATTTGGAGGCGGAGCTGAGTCGCATTTTCCGCCTTCAGGGGATTGAGAATGCGAGCCGGCTCGACAGCGAAGTTAGCCTATTCGTAAACACGCATCCGATCGAATTGACGCAGAATGGACTCTATGATTCGCTTCGAGCACTACGCGAAAGTGCCCCCGAACGGCTCATGACTCTCGAAATCCATGAAGCCGCGGTAACCAACCCGATTATGATTCGAGACCTTCGCGATCGATTGAGCGAGCTGAACATACAGTTCGCGTTTGACGATTTCGGCGCAGGGCAGGCAAGACTGCTTGAATTGACCGAGGTCCGGCCGGATTACATCAAGTTCGACATGAAGCTTATTCAAGGTATCAATCACGCGCCTCCGCATCGCCAGCAAGTCGTTGCGCTGCTTGCGCGCATGGTCAACGAGCTCGGCATCATCGCTCTTGCCGAAGGCGTTGAAACAGCGGAAGAAGACGCCACGCTGCGACAAATGGGATTTCGGATGGGACAGGGATTCTTTTACGGCCGACCTGGCTCGCTTTCAACCTACCTTCCCTAAGGCGAGCGAATGCGTTGCGAACTTCCGCTTGCGGGATGCTTCAGCTGGTCGCCTTGCCGAGTGTCGAGCTAAGAACAGATTGCACAGCATTGGATTTCCGAACGAACCAGGCTTTGTCGTAGACTGAGACTGACCCTTTCCGGACAAGCCACATTTTGGAACAACGGCGTACCACCCCAAGGGTCAGACCCGTTTGAATAAAGAGTCTAAACTGTAGAGTCCGAGCGGCGAATGACATGGAATGCTCTCAAAATGAAACCGGCACGTCGACCGTTGGCCAGGATCGTCGCGCATTCGGTCGGTATCCAACTCAGCCGACGTCCGTTCGAGTTGAGTTCGATCAATTCAAGCTTGACGCCTGTGTGTTCGACCAGTCGATCGGCGGGCTTGGCGTCCTGGTGGCGGATGCGTCCCGGATCAAATTCGGCCAGAAAGTAACAGTGGTCGATCACGATACGAAATCGGTCGGGTACGTCCGAGGCGTGATGCGTGATCCGGGTGGCGGATTCCGGGTCAACATTAGCTGGGAACCCGCCCCACACTCGGCCGATCCAGCCGGGAAGTCGATCGTCCAGTACGTCGCTCACGGGCCTCTTTACTTCGCCTGTGAGGTATTGGAAGATCGGCCGGGGCCGCTGGTGAACGTCCGGCTTTGGAATGGGTCCGAGTTCGAAGTGTCCGCCCACCAGGTTTGCTTCCGATCGCCCGACGCCCGCCGCACCGAACTCCTCGGCAATACCGGCCAGCTGGCAACTCTCGCGCACGTCTACGGTCTGCCCACCCAGCAAGACCCTGCGTCACTGCTGCAGTCGATACTCGACTTCGAGTTTTCGCTCACTTGAGTCAGAACGGTACGGCGGGCACGCCTCGGCGTTTCTGCATTTCGGCCCCGATTTTCGCTGGGCCAATTTCACGGCGTGGTCCGAGCGAGTTCTTGTTCGAGCCACTGGTAGACCTCGTTGCGGACCTCGTTGGGGAAGTCATGATCCGCGGCAGGATAGATCGCCGACAATTTGGTCTGTGCCTGGAATAGCTCGTAAACTGGCCGAGTTCGCTCGATCACCTTTCGCACACCTGTCACGGCGAAGTTATCGTCTCCAAGAGGAGCGCTCACGTAGACGGGACGAGGTGCCAGAGCCGCAAGGACTTCGTGGAAATCAAACGGCATTCGACTCGGATCCGCCCCGTACGCTTCGCGAATCCGCGGCATATATCGGTCGCTTGTCCAGCCAGCCAAATCGCCGCCGGCATAGTCAGCGAACGACGTGAACCCGCAGCTTGAAACGACTGCCCGAATCCGTTGCTCAAAGGCCGCGGTAAAAAGCGCGTTGTGGCCTCCCAAGGAATGGCCAATGCATCCGATTCGATCACCGTCGACCTCGGGAAGTGTCTCAAGCAGATCGAGCGCCCGAATGTTATTCCAGATGGCCTGCATCGAGCCGCTTCGATAGGGCCTTCCCGCCGCGTGGAAATCCGTCTTGTCGTCGCCGAAGGACGGGTAGTCAGGAGCCAGACAGACGAAGCCTCGTTGCGCCAACTCGTGAGCATAGAAACGGCTGGGTTGCCCTCCTAATCCGCACACGACTCCCTTGCCGAGCGGGTGAGTTGGATGCAGACAAAGCATGGCCGCTGCCGGGCGCTGCAGGCCATCAGGGATCAACAAATAGGCTGGCACCCGAGTGTCTGAATCGGCCCGATAGGTAAGCCTCACTCGGGTATATCCATCGGCCGCCTCGCGCGATTCCACGACGACGTCGAGCGGAACTCGTGCACGGGCATTGGGCAAAGGCCCCATCACACGCTCTAGGTTGCGAAGGATCTGCCAGCGGCGCAGCCCCCAATCCGTCCGCGACTCGATTCGACGCGATTCCGATGGACCAACGCGAAGCATCAGCAAGGGCTCGTCGGCTCGAGATGACGCCGAATCAACGATTTCAGCGGCCTGATCTGCTACGGGAGTGGGCTGGCTGTCGGTCGCTTCGGCGGGCCGGCGCGTGTGGCGGTTCTCCAAGAGCCATAGGCCCGCACGGCTGGGAGCCACGAGATCCAGATCCCCGTCCAGATCGACATCCGCAGCGACTGGGTCCAAGTCCATCCCGCACCTTGACTCCGATGAAATCCGCGTCCCGTGCCAAGTGCGCGTTTCAGGCTGAAATGCGTAAGCCATGATCTGCAGGCGATCCCATTCGCCGGGGTCCTTTCCGTCGTGCCCCAGATAACGTTTGCCGGCCACAAGCTCTTCACGGCCATCGCCGTTAAGGTCCGCCCACAGCAATGAGTGAGCGGACGACCAGCTGGTATCAATCGCGTGCTGTTGCCACGTGCGCTGCGTCTCCAGCTGTCGCTGTTCCATCCAATACAGCCCGATGTTGTGACCTCGTCCCCAAATGAGATCCCGATCGCCGTCCCCGTCCACGTCGACGACCAGAATGGGTATGCTGCTATCTCGATGCAAAGTAAATTCAGGCATGCGCTGCCAACCGTGGGTTGGCTCCGGCCGAGCTTGCCACCAACCGCTCGGGGTCACCAAGTCGCCTCGGCCATCTCCGTCGACGTCACCGAAGCCAATTCCATGACCGGCAATCTCCGGCGGCAAGTCGTGCCGGCCCCAGACCACGCTACCCGCGGCGGCCGAACGTTCGAGGCGATACCACGCCGCGAACTGGGTTCCGTTAGGCAAAATGTCCAATTGGCCGTCGCCGTCGAGATCATAAAGGCGACCTGTCTCGCTGGGCCCGGGCTGGTCAATCAAATGCGTCTTCCAGAGATCCTCGAGCGACGAAGGCTGCTCCACCCAAAACAACGATTGACTTCGATAATTGACGCTGACAATATCTAGCCGGCCGTCACGATTGACATCCAGGGGGAGATTCGAATAGTCGTCGTATCGTCCACGGATCTTCGGCACTTCCCGAGTCACGTGGCGTTTCCAATTCGGACCCTCGTACCAGAATCCGCCGCAAAAAATGTCGGGGCAACCGTCTCCGTTGATGTCCAACACCGCACACGCGCTGAACTCGGACTCGGGATTGATCACGTGAGCCTGAAACTCAAGAGGCGCAGCGGCCATGACGGGCGGGTGCAGAATCGTGACGACGAGCATGGGAGCGATCAAACAGAAAGTTGTCGGACCGCGACCAAAATTCTTACGGAAGACAAGCCCGAGGTACATCCCAATCCCCCTTCGCACACTCCAGGGCCAATCCGCGGACTGGCGATCCTAACTGCACACACGCCCCAAACACGGCCGACTCAAACAACCGCATCGCGCGAACCTACCAGTATTTCGCCACCTCGACAGCGGCGAGCAAGCGTGTGATGTCGTCGGGATAGACTTCGCCGATCGACCCGATTCGAAACGTGTTTACGTTGGTCACTTTGCCGGGATAAATCACGAAACCCTGCGTCTTCAACCGCGTGTAAAAATCGTCGAAACAATAGTCGGAATGTTCCGGGTTGTAGAATGCCGTGATTATGGGTGACTGGTATTCGCGCTTGAGCAGCGCCCGAAAGCCGAGTCGCTCCATCCCGTCCACCAGCCGCTGCTGATTTTCGCGATAGCGGGCGAACCGGCGCACGATCCCACCCTCCTGTTCGAGTTCGCTCAACGCTTGCGCGAAGGCTCGGACGGTATGCGTTGGCGACGTGTAACGCCACTTGCCGCCGCCTTCTTCCATGGTCTTCCATTGGTCATACAAGTCCAGCGACAAGGAGCGAGCTCGACCCGCACACGCCTCCATGTAGTCGCGGCGGGCAATCACGAACCCGAAGCCGGGTACGCCCTGAATGCATTTGTTGGCGCTACTGACGATCACGTCGATCCCAAGCCGATCGATGTCCAGGGGTATCCCACCGAAGGTACTCATTGCGTCGACCAGAAACGATCGGCCGTGTGCCTTCACGATCTTTCCAGCGGCCTCGATCGGGTTCAGCATTCCAGTCGTCGTTTCGCCATGGACCATCGCGACATGGGTCACACTGGCATCGCGTGTCAGCTCATCGTTCAAGCGGTCAAGATCGGGTGGATCGAGTTCTCCGCCGTCGTGAACGACGCACGAGATCTTGAGCACCTGAGCAATTTTCCCCATCCGCCGGCCGTAGGCCCCGTTGGCGAGCACAAGAAGTTTCCCCTCGGCAGGCACGGTACTGCCAAGGGCCGACTCGACGCAAAACGTTCCGCTGCCCTGCATCAGCGTCGCAGTGTACCTTTGCTCCCGATCCTCCGCCTCGGTCGCCAACTCAACGAGCCGTCGGCGTATGACCTGCACGATGCCTTCGTTGTACTCCCGATCCCATGTGCACCAATCCCGTAGCATCGCCTGCCTGACGGTCAGGCTCGTGGAGAGCGGCCCGGGGGTGAGCAACAGGTAGGGATTCTCGTCGATCCGTTCGTTCATGGCTGACGACCTGTATTGACTGGCGGTTTCCGGATCCGTTTTCCGCGGATCGGATTTAACCCGTGAGTGAATCTCCCCACGGAAGCGAGAACGTCTTGACGGTGGTCATGTACTTCATGGCCTCAATCACACCTTCCTTGATGCCTAAACCTGAGTCCTTGATGCCGCCGAACGGCGAACTTTCGATACGATACCCCGGCACCTCGTTGACATTCGTCGTGCCGCAGCGTAGTCGGCGGCAGGCGGCGAGGGCGGAATCCAGGCTGCGCGTTACGATCGCGGAAGACAGCCCGAAGCGGCCCTGATTGTAGTATTCGATCGCGTCATCCAAATCGTCGATGGGAATGATCGGAGCCAGCGGGCCGAAGGATTCGCAGGCCACCATCTCGGTCTCTCGAGAGACATCCGCCAACACCGTCGGTTCCATCAGGGCACCGCGCCGATTCCCTCCGAGCAAGACCCGCGCTCCATCCGCCACAGCCTGCTCGACGCGGCGGTGCAGCGTCTGAGCGGATTCCTCATCGATCACGGTCCCCACACGGGTCGCCGTGTCCGAAGGATCGCCGGCCACGTATTCCTGGGCGAGCGAAACAAATCGCTCGGTAAACTCTGGTAGGATTCCGCGCTGAACCAGGATTCGCTTGACGGCCGTGCAACGCTGACCGGAATTGCGGAATGACCCTTCGGCCGCCAATTTAACGGCGAGTTCCAAGTCCGCGTCGTCCAACACAATCAACGGCGAATTGCCGCCCAGTTCAAGGCAGACCTTCTTGTAGCCCGCCTTGGTTGCGATCAGCCGCCCGATCTGAACCGAGCCCGTGAACGAGACCAGTTCGACACGTTCGTCGACGATCATTTCGTGCACAACGCCGTCCAGATCGCCCAGAAAAGTACTGAGCATCCAACCGGGCAAGCCTGCTTCGTAAAGCAGTTCTGTAAAACGAATGGCCGTCAAGGGTGTCTTTTCCGACGGCTTGAGCAGGACGGGAACTCCCGCGGCAATCGCCGGCGCCACTTTGTGAGCGACTTGATTCAGCGGATGATTGAAGGGCGTAATCGCACACATCAAGGACAAGGGCTGACGAAACGTAAAGATCTTGCGCGGCTTTCCCTGTGGACTGATGTCGCACGAAAAAATCTGGCCGTCGTCCCGAAGCGCTTCGATGGCGGCAAATTCCAACACATCGGAACTCCGCCCAGTCTCGTAGTTCGTCTCGCGCGTGCAGAGCCCCGACTCCTGGCGAATGAGATCGGCAAACTCGGCCCGTCGATCCGCCAGCATCTGAGCGGCGCGACGAAGAATCGCGTGGCGTTCGTAGCGGCTCAGTGGATTCGAAAGCCCCTGAGCGGACGCCCTGATCGCGGTTTCCAGATGGGCCGGCTCGATCCTTTGCACCGTACCGACCAGGGAATTGTCCCAAGGGTAGTGCACCGGCCACAAATCGCCCGTTCTGATCTCCTGCCCGGCGATGTAGCTGGGGAATTCGTGCACGTTCACAACCCTATCTGCGTTTACTCGGTGCCATTGCAGGCGAAATCAAACACGTCAAAGTTACGAGGATCGCCCTGACTTAAAGCCCGATGTCGCTTCCCGAGCGGCTCGCTCAGCAGGAGCGGCACCATTTCCTCGTACCGTCCTCCGTGGGACCGCAGCCCGCCCTTGAGCACACTCAGGTCATGGTCCGCCGGCGTCCTCCCGAGGACGACGTCACGTCCGCTGAGCACGACCAGATCGCCAATCCGATCCGCGGCTAATTCCAACTTGAGGCAGGCTTCTTCGCGTGTATAGACTTCCGTGATCCCTTCACGCCGCAGTAGGAAGTCACGCATCGGACGGATCAGTTCGGGATCCTCCACGTGGACCATTACCAGCGAGCCCAACGCGCCGTGATGTACAACATAAGGATCCGTGATCGGACAGATAACTCGGCAGGCAGTCTGAAATTTCTCGGCCAACTCGCTCTGAACGTAGATGACGTTCGGCGTCCCGTCGGCACGATTCTTCGCATTCATCCCATGATCGGCCGTCGCGGCAACGACGGCTCCCTGGTCAAGCATTTCGCCAATTTCGGTGTCGATTTGGGCGTAGAAATCCAGCGACTCTTCTGCTTCGGGCGCGAACTTGTGCTGCATGTAATCGGTCAATGAAAGGTAGAGAAAGTCGGCCCGACCCGCACGCATCAACGCGTTGCCGCGCGCAGAACGTAGACCGAAGCATCGCCGGAATAAATCTCGGGACGTCCCCGGCCGACAACTTCAATCGCATCGTTGATCCCGTGCGTCGCCAGGGTGGCCTGATCGACTTCTTCCGACGAGAAAGCGATGCCGCCTCGCTGTACCAGCCCCGCGCCCAAGACCGTGCGCAGTTTTTCTTTGGCCGTGACGAATGCGACGCGGCGGCCCGCGTCGGCGGCCGCCGACAGAATGGTCTCGCAACGCAGGAACTCGGGGGAATTCATCATGACTTCCTCCCCGGTGTCGGGATTCAGAAAGAAATTCCCGCAGATCCCGGTCGTCCGGGGAGGCACGCCGGCGACAATCGCCGCATTGTTCACGTTAGTGAACGACGGCAGGGCGGCTCGCACAAGTCCTCGATAGCCTTCACGGCACATTCGGTCCACATTCGGCATGCGACCAAGTGACAGGGAAACCGAAAGATATTCGTCGGCACAGCCGTCGATACAAATGACCACGACCGGCCGCCCAGGCGGATCGTAGGTCCGACCGTTAACCTGAAAGCTTTTCCCTGATTCCAACATCGCCTCTCGTCATGCTGTCGCCGCCCGCGTCGGACCGTGGGGGCCAAGCGGCTTGATCCCACCCATTTCAGGCTTCCGCGTTCTATTCGACTCGAACATCGCCGCAGCGCCCGACCGTTTCCCGTCCCAACATACCGGACGCTCGAAACTCGGTCTACGGGTACCGTTTCGACGAGGTTTGTGTTGCTGCGACTGAATTTAGTTTAAACTGAGCCACGCCGTCCAGCCGCCCCGATCGACCTCGCGCGCGGCCGACTGGATCGGATTCGGAGTTGCGGACCGAACCCTGCAGCGCGGACAGATCGAGCTGCGCGTTGGCGACACCACCCAGCCGTTGGGCTACGCACCCCGCGGCTCATCCCTGGTTCAAGACGATGATGCATTGCCCTTTTCACGCGTCGGTCCGACAGGATACGATCAACTGCCTGCTGGTAAGCCTGGTCCTGGCCGTTTCACTGGGGAGACTCGGAGGCGCCGCCGAGCCGCGCCAGGGCCCCCGAACGTGGTTGTCATTTTCATTGACGACATGGGGTACGCCGACATCGGGCCTTTTGGGGCAGCGGCGCTATGCGACGCCACATCTCGATCGGATGGCTGCCGAAGGAATGCGGTTCACGGATTTCGAGGTTTCGTCAGCGGTCTGCTCCGCCTCCCGAGCCGCGTTGTTGACGGGCTGTTACCACCGCCGACTGGGAATCTCCGGGGCCCTTGGACCCAACTCTCAGGTGGGCTTGAATTCAGGCGAGATGACGCTCGCCGAACTGTGCCAACAACAGGGATACGCGACCGCTTGCTACGGCAAATGGCACTTGGGACATCACCCCAAGTTTCTCCCCCTGCAACACGGTTTCGAAGAATACTTCGGCTTACCCTATTCGAATGACATGTGGCCACTCCATCCCGATTTCGCGCACCTTTCCGCCCGAGGCCGCCGAGCGAAAACGTGGCTATCCGAACCTTCCGCTGATTGAGAATAACTCGGTCATCGACCCCGAGGTTTCCGGCCAGGACCAGGAAAATCTGACGACCTGGTATACGGAACGCGCCGTCGCTTTTATCGAACGCAATCAGGACCGCCCGTTCTTCCTCTATGTGCCGCACTCGATGGTGCATGTCCCCCTCTTTGTTTCGGACAAGCACCGTGGTCGCAGCGGGGCCGGATTGTTCGGCGACGTGGTAATGGAAGTGGATTGGTCGGTCGGCCAGATCCTCGCAGCTCTGCGCCGCCACGAACTTTCGCACCGTACCCTCGTCGTGTTCACATCGGACAACGGGCCCTGGTTGAGCTACGGCAATCATGCGGGATCGGCCGCCCCGATGCGTGAGGGCAAGGGAACCATGTTCGAGGGTGGATCGCGCGTGCCAACGATCATGTGGTGGCCTGGCCGGATCCCAGCCGGCACCTCCTGCGACGAATTGGCGGCTACGATCGACATCCTGCCGACCGTGGCCAGCCTGATCGATGCCAAGCTTCCTGAGCATCCGATCGACGGCAAGGATTTGACGAGCCTGATGTTTGGCGTCGCAAACGCCCAATCCCCACACGAGGCCTATTTCTGCTACTACGGCGGAGGGCAGCTGCAGGCGGTTCGCGATCGTCGCTGGAAACTCCATTTTCCCCACGACTATCGCACGTTGGCCGACCAATTCGGGGGTCGGGATGGAATGCCGAGCAACTATCGGCAGGCGCGAATCGAACTGGCCTTGTTCGACCTGAAGCAGGATGTTGGCGAAACCCGTGATGTCGCGCAAGCGCATCCCGACGTCGTCCAACGGTTGCAAGCGGCCGCCGACGGCGCGCGCCGCGAGCTGGGCGATACACTGACGGGACAATCCGGAGCCGGCATTCGGCCGGCCGGCCGTTTGGAGCCCAGTGACGAACGGCTTGTTTGGTGAGATCTCGGCTTCGCCCGGCCAAAGCCCCTTCCGAGACCGCCGTCGATCGGGCTAGAATCGATCGCAGAGCGGCATTATTGCGTTCACGATTCTTTGCCGAGCGAAACATCATGGATCCCTTCATCCGGAAGTACTGGTACGGCATCATCCCGCTGTTCGCCGCTCTTCTTGTTCCCGCTCCAGTCGAAGCGGCATTCTTGGTCGAGGCACATGACTCCGGTCTTGCCTTCGAGAACTTCGAGCTCGGGGGCGATACGTTTACCACGTCCGACAGCATTCCGAGCACCGCAGTGGGCACAACATCGACAAATAGCATTTTCGGCGGGGACGGTGTTGATCTGCCCGACACCTACATTTTCTCGTACGCGCCCGGCGATGATGACGACAACTTGACATTTGCGGCCGGCACGGTCCTCGGGTCGAAAGACGGCTCTCCCGGAAACGGAGACTTATCCAGCGGTCTCGTCGGCGGCGTGAGCGGCCGTTACAACGTGTACATCACGTCTCCTGCGTCAGTGAATGTGAGCGGTGTACCGACAACCGTCACAATGACTCAGGAGGGTGAACCCGTCGTTGTGGAAATCGATCAGAACAACGAGATGTCGGGCCCGAACACTCAATTGGTTGCGGGCCAGGCGTTTGTCGGTGGAATGAACAACGCGTGGTTCCTGCTTGGGTCCGTCGATTACACAGCCGGAACGACCTATACCGTGACTTTGGAAGCAGGAACCAATACTTTCGTCTCGCAACGGGTGCACGGAATTTTATGGGAGTACTCGCCGATTTCCTCCCAGCGAGGCGACTTCAATGGCGACGGATTACTGGACCATGAAGACATCGATGCGATCACGTTTGCAATTCGCGAACAACTGGCGGATCCAATCTTCGATCTCAATAGCGACGGCGACGTCGACGACGCCGACCGCACGATCTGGGTCAACGAGGTGCGCAAGACTTATTTCGGCGATGCGGACCTGGATGGTGAGTTTACCAGCAGCGACTTCGTCTCCGTGTTTCAGGCGGGGGAATATGAGGACATCGTCTCGTTCAATTCGACCTGGGGCACGGGGGATTGGAACGGAGATGGAGATTTCGACAGCAGCGACTTTGTCACGGCGTTTCAATCCGGCGGCTTCGAATTGGGGCCGCGGCTCGCGGCGCCGGCGGTACCGGAACCATCTTCGGCGTTGCTGGGAGCACTAGCCGCGGCGGGATTCGTTCGAGCCGGGGGCCGTCGGCGGTGGAAATCGCGTCGCGTGACGAGCAAAGTCTAGTGGAACGACGTCTTCGCCAACCGCGCATGAGAATTCGTCGCCGTCCCGTCACGGGTCGTGGTTGGAACATCGAACGGCTGGAGTCACGGCGCCCACTGACGGCTGAGTTGGTCGGACATTGGACTGCCGAGTCGCTGACGAGTACGGTCGAGTCGGGAGACTTCATCGCAGAGTGGCCCGATTTGATTCGCCAAATTCCGGCGATCGCCGCCGGCCAGCCGACGTTGATCGCTTCCGCCCTGAACGGTCGCGCGGCGATTCGCTTTGACCCGAGTGACCAGACCGATTTATTTCGCGTCCCGGCAGCGCGAAGCCCGTTGGCAGATGCTGAAGACTTCAGCATCGCCGTGGTCTTCGCATCCTCCGCGAGCGACTTGGTCGGAACCGATGAAAACTGGTATTTCAGCTCAGGAATCGTTGATGCCCACGGTCTCGGCTTGGTCAACGATTGGGGCTTGGCGATTGACCACAACGGCCGACTCGCCGCCGGAATGGGCTCGCCGCCGCGAACGGTTCGGTCGCGGGAAATCGGATTCAACGACGGACTGGCCCATGTCGCCATCGTCACGCGGGATGGTTCCGTGTTGACCCTCTACGTCGATGGCCAGAGCGCCGCGGTTTCGGATGCAAGTTCCGCACCTCGCGCAGCGCGCGACATCAAGTTCGGCGCGGGTGGTTTTCCGTTTCACGGTGATATCCCGGAGATTCGTCTGTATCGAGGCAGTTTGCTCGCAGCGGAAGTTGGGGACCTGACCCAGGATCTGCTCACGACCTATCTGAACCTCCCTCCCACTCCGGCTGCCGACATCTACGCCGCTTTCGAGGACCAACCGGTCCACATTTCGAACTCCGCCGGCGTGCTGGCCAACGACCTCGATCCCGACGGAGACTCACTTGTCGCCTCAGTCCTCATCGGACCCTTGCACGGTGCGCTTGAGCTTCAAGGTGATGGTGCCTTTGTGTATGTTCCGGCGCAGGACTACGCCGGACTCGATTCGTTCACCTACGAGGTGTTCGATGGAACACATCGTCGACAGGCGGATGTGACGCTTCAGATACTGGATCAACCGGACCTGCCGCGATCGATTGCAAATGTCTATTGGTTGCAGACCGACGCTGCATTCACGGTCGGAGCGTCCGACGGTGTGCTGTCGAACGACTGGCACCCTGACCAGCTCGCACTGAGCGCTCAGATCGTGCAATCGACGGCCAACGGCGATTTGCAGCTCCGATCGGACGGCTCGTTTCAGTATCGTCCCAAACCCGGATTCGTCGGCACTGATCACTTTCGTTATCTCGCGACCGACGGGACCAATACGAGTACGCCTGTCGAGGTGCAACTTATTGTCCAAGCAGGCACGGTGGCCATCAGTGAAATCATGGCGTCCAATCGGTCTAGCTTGTTGGATGAAGACCGAGAGAGTTCTGATTGGTTCGAACTGTGGAACTACGGCGTTGATCCGATCAATCTGCGAGGCTGGTTCTTGAGCGACAATTCGGAACGTCTCACGAAATGGAAGTTTCCCGCGATCGTGCTCGCGCCGGGTGAACATCGGGTCGTGTTTGCCTCGGGCAAGAATCGACGCCCCAGCGAGGGCGAATTACACACCAGCTTTCGCCTTGACAGCGAGGGCGAATCGCTGGCGCTGGTGCTTCCCGACGGCGAGACCGTCGTCAGCCAGGTAACCGACTTTGCGGCTCAGTGGCCCGACATCGCGTACGGGATCCCCCGCACCTCGCAAGGTCCAGGACAGATCGACAGTGCGGAATTTGATTATTTGGTGAACCCCACGCCTGGCGAACTGAACGCGGTGCCGCAACCGGCCTTCGGTCCTCAAATCACACACGTTGAACACTTCCCTAAGCGACTGGAAGTCGGTCAGGCGTTGCGTGTCACCGCGCGAATCGCGCCGCGCGAGTTTTCCGTGGATTCTGTCTCCATCCAGGTACGACTGATGTACGGCGAAGAGCGGACATTACCCATGGTCGACGATGGCACGGGGCAAGATGCGCAGGCTGACGACGGGATCTTTACCGCCGTGATCTCGGCCGAGGCGATGGTCGACCTAGGTCGTGCTGCCGGCCAGGATCCTGCCGAGTTGCCAGGACAGATGCTACGTTACTCGATCACGGCGCAGGACGACCAGGGAATGGAGCAGTACGCGCCCTACCAAATCAGCGGGGAAGCGGATCAAGCCGAATACTTTGGGACAATGATCGTCGATCCGCAGCTCAACACATCGCTGCCGGTTCTGCACTGGTTTGTTCCGAATCCAGCCTGGCATCGTACGGGATCCGGGAATCACCTGCGCTGGTCGCGCGCTTCGGTGTTCTTTGCGGACCGGTTGTACGACAACCTGAAGGTTCGTGTCCGAGGTATTTCGACGATCAACTGGAGCAAACCGAAATTCAAGTTCGAGTTCAATCCAGGCGACCGATTTCGTTATGATCCGGATCTGCCCGACGTGGACGAATTCAATTTGCAGTCGCACTTTATCGAAAAAGGTGCGACTTCGTACATGGGAGAGAATTTGGCGTTCGAATTCCTGCAAGCCATTGGCGTCCCGGCTCCCAACACGTTTCATCTGCGCGTACAGCAAAACGGTCAATTCTATTCGCTCGCTTCGTTCGTCGAGCAAATCGACGCGTCGTTTCTGACCCGCAACGGCCTCAGTCCGTCAGGAGCTATGTACAAGGCGAACTCGCCCGCGGCACGGTCCACGCTGGCTCCCCACCCTCAGGCGTCCGACTATCAAAAGGTAAACCGTTTCTTTGAGCCGTTCGACGACCTGCGATCTCTGACCGATGGCATCAACGATCGCTTGCCGAGTCTCGATCGCAGCGAGTACCTTTTCGACTTCGTGAACCTGCCACAGGTAATCAACAACATGGCCGGCAACACGATTTTGACGAATCACGATCGGTTGACGAAGAACTACTACATCTATCGCGACGCCGGCGGAACCGAACAGTGGCTTCAGTTTCCGTGGGATATGGACCAAGCCTTCGCCAAGCGGACGGACGCGAACTTTTCGAGCGTGCTGTATGGAGACAGCGAGCATCCTCAGGCGACAGGGCAACCGATCTATCAGAACCATCTGCTCGACGCGATCTTAGACACTCCGCGGACTCGCGCGATGTATCTTCGTCGGCTCAGAACGCTCCTGGACGAGTATCTCGCGGCGGGGTATTTCGAAGAGCGAATCGAAGCTCACGCGGCCCTCATTTCGGCCGACGCCCAGCTGGACCAGGCCAAGTGGGGCGCGGAGCGCTGGCGTCGGGTGTCGCCAGGCTTCAGGAAAACATCGACTTTCGACGCAATCAACTGCTCGCCGATCCCCTCGTCCCCTCGACGGCCCAGGTCTTCGAAGCCACCACGTTGCTCGGAGCGGCCGCAACCGTCAGGGTCAAAGTCCCCGACGGTCCCCAGGATGCATCCGAATGGTTTCGGGGCGAGATGAATTTCGACGATTCACCCGAGGCCGGCTGGCAAGTCGGCAGCTCGGGAGTCGGCTACGACCGCGGTACCGGCTATCAACCGTTCATCGGACCGCTGTACCTGGACGAAAACGCCCGACAACCGACGAATCTACTCGCCCAACTGGATCCTGACGGCGACGGAAACAGTTCGACGACAACCGTCTTTCTCCGATACGACTTCACGGTCCAAGATCCGGAAGCTTACGAGCGCCTGGAATTGCGGATGCGCTACGACGATGCGTTCGTCGCCTACTTGAATGGAGTCGAGATCGCACGAGCTAACTTCGCGGGAACTCCGCAATGGAATTCGTGCGCGATCCTGGGCAACCACGAAGCAGGAGACGAGTTTGAGTCATTCTACGTGAAGGCATCGCCAGGCCAAACCCCGCCGCTCCGCCGCGGCGAAAACGTGCTGGCCATTTTCGGAATCAACGCGCAGCCGAACAGCCCCGACTTTCTAATCCAGCCCGAGCTCGTCGGACTGACTCAAGCCACACCGACTGCCGAGGTCGTCATTAGTCAGGCCGAGGTGAATCCCGCGAGCCAAATTCAGGCGGAGGAGTTTCTGGAACTGCAAAATCGAGAGGACGTCGCAATCGACATTTCGGGGTGGTCCGTGCGGGGTGATATCGAATTTCAATTCAGTCCTGGGACCGTGATTCCGGCGGGCGATCGCATTTACGTCGCCGCGTCGATCCCAGCGTTTCTCAAACGCGACGCGGCACCTCACGGCGGGCAGGAACACCTGGTCGTCGGTCCCTGGGAAGGCCGACTCGACAATCAAGGAGGCATCCTGCAGCTGGTCGACCGCGCGGGCAACGTCCGCGATCAATACACGACCCAAGCAAAATTGTCCGCTGGGCAACAGTTCTTGCGGCCCACGGAACTGCATTACCATCCGCTCGGTGCGGGCGAGGCAACTGAGTTCCTGGAATTGACAAATCTGAGCAGCGGCGCGGAGGCGACGCCGCTCGACCTTTCCGACCTGGTCCTGCGTGCCGGCCCAGCCGAACCCTTTGAATTTCCCAGCGGAATCGTACTCGCCCCCGGCGAGTCGATCGTCATCGCGAAGGATCCCGAGACGTTGCGGGAGACACATCCCGACGCCGACAGAGAGCGAATCGTGGGTCCCTACGTCGGCCACTTCTCGAATGGCGGTGAAACGATTCGCTTGGAAAGCCAAGACATGGAGCGGATCTTCGAATTCACGTACGACGACAACCTGTCGTGGCCCGCGACGGCCGATGGCCGTGGCCCTTCCCTTGAGCCGCTCGACCCATTGTCCGACTTGAGCGATCCCGGCAACTGCGCGCGAGCGACCGAATCGGAGGATCGCCGGGGATCGGGTTGTCGCGCCCCTCCCCCGGCGATCTGAATCTCGATGGCGATCTGAACACCGCGGATGTGGATCTCTTCTGCCAGCAACTCGCACAGCCTCAGCCCGATCCCACCCTGGACCTCAACCGAGATCAACAAGTGACAATCGATGACTTCGTCCACCTGATCGACCGCTTACTGCCCACAGTTCGCGGTGATGCCAATTTCGACGGCCGGTTCGACTCGACGGACCTCGTGATGATTTTTCAGGAGGGGCGATTCGAGTCCGCCGACCAGGGCGCCCAATGGTCGCAAGGCGACTGGAATTGTGACGGGAAATTCGATACGGCCGACCTCGTCGCGGCGCTGCAGTCGGGATCGTATCGAAGTGACTCGCTCAGCCCTCGCCCCTCCCGGCCGACGTCGCATCTAAGGCCGATATCGGTTCAATAAGAGCACGATCAGCCCCAGCGTCGCAAGCAGCAGCGACGAGGGTTCGGGAATCAGATACACGTACGCCTTGCCTGAGGGGAGTCCTGGAGCACCGGGATAATTCAGCATCGAGGCCCCCAGAAGCGCGATTCCGTCGTCCATCGCAACCGAGATGCCAAGACGATCGAGTCGAGCTGCGTCTTCGGCATTGAATTTGTAGACTTCCTCACCCGTCATGACGTCGAATAGATACGCGGAACCGGCATAGAGACCATTGTGGTCGTCATCCAGGGCACCAATCACCGCGAGGTTTCCGCTGATCGAAATGCCGGATCCGAATTGGTCGTTGGGAGTCGTATCGGACGGAACCAGCTTGAACAATTCAGCTCCCGACTCGACGTCATACACATACGCCGATCCCGAACTCTTCAGCGCGTCGTCGTCATATCGAGCACCCACGACCGCGCGATTACCTTGCAGATCCAGATGCATCCCAAAGCGGTCACCTCGCGCCGCGTCGCTCACCGTCAATTTGTGCAGTTGCCGCCCCGTATCGACGTCGAACAGATAGGCCGCCCCGGCGGCGATCGCCCATTGGTCGTCATAGCGAGCCCCAACCAGCGCTTTGCCGTCGTCGATCGCGACCGCGACGCCAAACAACTCGCCCGGACCCGCGTCTTCCGCACGCAATTTGGCCAGCTGTTGGCCGGTTGCGGCGTCAAACAGATACGCCGATCCGGGGCCGTCCATGTGAGCCCCGACGATCACGACCCCGTCGTCAAGATCGACCGAGATCCCAAACTCATCTCCCTCGGTCAATTCATTCGGGACCAGCTTATGCAGTTGCTGTCCCGTGGTGACGTCGAACAGGTACGCGGCGCCGGACGAAACTCCCCGGTCGTCGTCGTGCATTGCCCCCACCACCGCGAGATTCCCTTGGATCGAAACCGAAATCCCGAACAGATCGCCCTCCTGTCCGTCGTCAGGGATCAGCTTCTGCACGAATGACGGACCGAGCACGTCGAACACATAAACCGCGCCAGAATCGACGCCCAGCTCGTCGCGACTCGGCGCTCCCAGGATTCCAAACCTTCCGTCCAAAGCGACCGCCCGTCCAAACTCATCACCCGCCGCGGCATCAGGCGATCGGAATTGGTGAACGTATTCCGGCAGATCGCTCGCCCTGCCCGATGAAATCCAGGCGAATAGCAAGCAACCGACCGCCCCAACAGAAACGGATCGTGACGCCATGTTCGTGATCTGCATTAGGCAACCTCAAAGATGACTTTCCGGCCCGACGACCTGTAACGAACGACCTGCGACCGATGGGTCGCAAGAAGTCGAATGTGGGCAACCCATCGTCTGGGCATTATAAGCCGACGCGCCGCGCAACGCGACGTTTTTGAGGGGGCCCGCATGTCAATCGATCGAAACACTTCGCGTTCGACCGATTACCAATCGTTTGCCGTGATGGGCGATCATCCGAAGTGCGATCGTTAACGTTGCGGCAACAGTTGCTCCCAAAAAGCAACGACCGCGATCTCGTCTCCAGATCGCGGTCGTTGATGATTTCGAAGCCGACTGGCCGAGCCCACGGAAACTTATTTCGTGGGTCGTTGCTTCGACCGATTCCCTCGCCGCGCTGCTTTGCGACGCATCGGCTTGGATCCGGAGTGCAAGCGAGCCAACATTTGCTGGCGGGCCACGGCATCAGGTGGCAACGGGACAAACATTCCCATCGAGACATCTCCTCAACACCAGTGGTGGGACGACGTAAGGGCGTCGACCCGAAACCCATCCGCATTGGCGGCAAACGAACCACGCGACTCGGTTTCGAAACAAGCTCGTCCCAAATTTGAGCGGGACGAGCGACCTGACGGACGCGATCTTACCGCCCGGGCATCGAGCGCCCAACGGTTTTCCAGGCGAAATTGCTGACTTCGATCGCGTGCGGATCGGAATGATCCAGTCGCGCAAAACCTGCGGCCGTGATGCTCGCCCCGCAGAAAAAACGACTTCCAACTCGAGGAAGAAATCGCCGGGGAAGATCCAAGCAGGGCAACATGGCAAAAGCCTGGACGCGGGCCGCTCTCGTCCTTACGCTGAAGCAAAGACCTGTGCCGTAAGATGGCGAGTTGAGCTGGATCGATGATTTCCCGTTTTCCGTTCTGGGCAAGTTGGCAAAATCGTGAAATGGTCTGACGTTAATTCTGCTGAAGGCACGAACAGCCGCACCTCGACCAGCCTGCTCCTACGGGCTCAGTCGGACGATAGCGATGCGTGGCGGGTCCTCGTCCAGACCTACAGTCGCCGGATTTATCGCTGGTGCCGGCGGGCGGGCCTACAGCCAGCCGACGCAGGCAACGTGGTCCAGGAGGTCATGCGAGCCGTCGCCCGCAAGTTGCCGGACTTTCGAAAGGAAACGGAGGGGGCGACGTTTCGGGGTTGGTTGCGCCGGATCACTCAAAACAAGCTCCGCGATCATTTTCGCAACCAGGCACGTCACCCCGACCAGGCGGTCGGCGGCACGGACGGGCATCAGCGCATTCTACGACTCAAAGCTCCTCTCGATGCAAAGACCGGCCACTCCAGCTCGAACCGCAGCCTCGATCCACAGGGGTCGCTCTCGTCCTGGGGACAGGAGCTCGTGGCCCGCGTACGGGGGGAGGTATCGGATCGAGACTGGCGTTTTTTTTGGCGTGTGGTCGTCGATGGACAATCCGCAGCCGAAGTCGGCGAAGAATACGGGGTGACGGCGAATGCGGTCCGCCTTGTTAAAATGCGAGTCTTGCGACGCCTGCGAGAGCACTTGGCCACTCAGCGGCCACCACGCGGACCGACGGCCGATCCCTGACCGAGACGCTTTTCGACGCGCCATTCCCACGGGTGGGAACGTTGCGGCTCGTTCCCTGGGAGCAGTTGGTCCATGAACTTCCGACCGCCAATCGAGTCCCCAACCTGTCCCCCCGAAGGCGATCTGCATCGTTTTTGGAATGCCGCGCTTCCTGCGCCCGAAATGGATGCAGTCGAAGTTCACTTGCGTCAGTGCCCCACCTGCATGGCGCGGTACGAGGCATGCGATGAGGACAGTGATACGCTGATTCAGGCCCTGGCGTCGCTGCCGGGCGGACCTGACGACGAGCCCGGATTCTGCGAGTTGCAACAGACGCTGCTCGCACAAGCGGAATCATGTGGCCTGGGCGACTTGCCCACGCTGACGTTCGCGGGCGGGTCGCCGCGGGCCGAATCGTATAATCCAACGCAACTGGCAAGCTACGAATTAATCGAGCTGATCGGCCAGGGCGCGACCGGAACCGTCTACCGGGCACGCCATCGGAACCTCGATCGCATCGTGGCCGTCAAGGTACTCAACGCCCACTATGTCGGGCGCGACGCGGAAGCGTTGCAGCGATTCCAACAAGAGATGCGAGCGGTCGGACGGCTCGACCATCCTCACATCGTCCGGGCGACGGACGCGGGCGAGGATCGCGGACGGCATTACCTGGTAATGGAGTACGTCGAGGGAATCGACCTCTCGCGATTGCTCCGACTTGCGGGACCCCTGCGTGTCGCGGACGCCTGCGAACTGGTCCGCCAAGCGGCGCTGGCGCTCGCATTTGCGCACGAACACCAGTTGGTCCACCGCGACGTCAAGCCATCCAACTTACTCTTGACCCGCGACGGAACACTCAAGTTATTGGACCTCGGACTGGTGGGAAGTTTCGGCGACCATGACCCGCCCGCGGTGAAGGAACCGCCCAGTTTCCCGCACGGAACCGCGGACTACATGTCGCCAGAGCAATGGACGCATTTCGAATCAGTGGACGCCCGCGCCGACATTTACAGCCTGGGTTGCACACTCTACAAGCTGCTGACCGGCCGGCCCGTCTTTCCAGCCGCTCGTCACGACTACGCCGCCAAAATGCGTGCTCATCAGTCGACGGTGCCGACGCCGGTCCGGAGCCATCGTCCGGAGGTCCCGCTCGGACTCCAGAAGATCTTGGGCCGAATGCTTGCCAAGAACCCATCCGAGCGGTACCAGTCGGCGGGGGATGTCGCGGAGCATTTGTCGGCTTACGTGGACGGGGCGAGACTGGCTTCCATCGCGGCCCGCTTGGATGGCGTCTCGCGGGCAGCGTTGCAGTCGCTCGCCGAAGAATCGACCGTCACGGCACTTCGCCGACCCGCACGCGTCCATCGCCGCTGGTTATTACTCGCGGCCGCCAGCGCGGTCCCGGTGGCGGCGTGGTGGTGGCGAGGTCAGGCTCCGGCAGCTCGGCGGTTGCGGACTGGGAACTGGCGACCGCTGCAAGTTGCGGCCACTCCTGAAAGCTTTCCGGCACTTCCCCAGTCCGACTCAGTCCTGTCCGCGGCGGCAGCTAAGACCGTCGAGACGGACTCGTGTGTGCTGGAATCACACGCTCCCACCTTGTGGGAACTCGGCTCACCCGTGACGGGCCGTTTCGCCTTGCGCACGGATTTCGCCTGCCAAACCGAAAGCGAACGAGTGGGCCTGTTCTTC
The DNA here is from genome assembly GCA_963826795.1 of uncultured Planctomycetales bacterium. Classification (GTDB taxonomy): domain Bacteria; phylum Planctomycetota; class Planctomycetia; order Pirellulales; family Pirellulaceae; genus CAWGYT01. The sequence continues at coordinate 204,258 of CAWGYT010000015.1, forward strand.
AAATACCGGCCGTTCAAAACACGCGAGGGACGTGCGTATCCTTTCCAGGTCATTGAGTTCGCACGTCCATCACCGGAAGCGTCTCGCCTATTTTGGAGCCGTTATTGCTTTTATGAACGTTCCGATGGCGGTTATCGCGAGGAATACAAGCCCTGGGCGGAACTGCCGGTTGCACTGCCCGCTGGTCTACCCGAGGCGACCCTCGAAGTTCGACTCGGACTGGTGGGCTTCCCCGAAGTCGTTTGGAATGGTCAGTTGATCAAGGCAAGTGAGTGGGACCAGACATGGGAATCGCGACAGATGTCGCAACTGACCCGCGATGAACTGGCTCGCGCTTACCTGGGTCGCTTGGGTATCTTCCTGCGTGGCGCGGGTCGCGTTCTCCCACATGGCACTCGCGTATCTGGCTTGAAAGGTCGCACTTCCGATGGCATCCACTCGAAAGCTCATTTATCGTCATCGCTCTGGTTTCACGATTGTGGAACTCTTGGTCGTGATCGCGATCATTGGAGTCCTCGTCTCCTTGCTCTTTCCGGCACTCAGTTCGGTGCGTGAAGCGGGCCGCAGAGCGTCGTGTCAAAACAACCTCCGCAATCTCGGCTTGGCGACACAACAATATGCGGAACACCATCGAGATGCGTTGCCCGCGCTGTGGCACACGAACCGGCAACGCCCTTGGCAAAACTTCTCGTGGCGAGTCAAACTGCTGCCTTATCTCGAATTGCAAAACGTCTACGACACATTCGACCTGAACGCCTTGCCCCTGGACCGGGAGAATCTCGCCACGGCACAGCTGGGAATCTCCATGTTTGAATGCCCCTCAACACCCGGTGCACCGCGCCGAATTGCATCGATCGGATACGCCGATTCGATCTACGAAGACTGCCAGGTGGCGGCGAGCGATTACACGGCGGTATTCGAAGTTCAGCTACCGGATCGACGCTTCCCGGCGCACGGCGCCTGGAATGGGGCGCCCGACCTGCAAATGGAGCTCGAGGCACCCGACGCTTCACTGTCCGACCGCCTGAATCCTTCGACGCGCCGTGTCCCTGCCTCGATGGCCGGAATCCGCGACGGCTTGAGCAACACGATTCTGGTTGTGGAGCAGGCGGGCAAGCCAAGCCACTTGGGAATTTCTGTACCGCGTACGGTTGACGAGCCGTCGGAAGGACCTTGGGCAACGGCCGAATACTCGACATTTACGGGAGAAGGAATCAACCGCGATAACCAGCAAGGTCCGTTCGCGTTTCACAACTTGGCACAGGTCGTCATGTGCGACGCGTCGGTACACGCGCTGTCCGCCGAGATCGCACCCGCGGTGCTCCGGGCACTGATGACGGCCAATGGCCGCGAAATCATCCAGGACAACGACTGGCGATAGCGCGGCACATGCATCTCGCTTGGCGGCGGGGTGAATCGGCTCTACAATCGGGCTCGAAGCATGTCCGATCTCACCGTCCGCGCGTCGCAAAAATGTATCTTGGCAGGTTTTCCCCAGTCGCTTTCTTGCTGCTGGCCGCCTTGGCGGTTGTGGGCCTGGCATCCTTTCCCTGCCCCGCCTCGCTGGACGCGGCCGAGGGTGCCTTTCCGCGCAAGCCGATCAAGATCATCGTCTATACGGGCGCAGGCGGTCCCATCGACATGACAGTTCGGCAGTTCGTGGACATCGCGCGAAGCTATACGGACGCCACGTTTGTCGTCGAAAACAAGCCGGGGTCGGGCGGAATCACCGCGATCGAGAAACTGCTGCAAGTTCGAGCCGACGGCTATACGCTTTTCGCCTGCACGAAATCGAACATCGCGCAGGTTGTTTCGGTGGGGCGGGAAGGCTACCTCGAGGCCTTGGACTGGCAGGCACTGCTGCTGATCGATCCGGAATGCGTGATCACGAACCGCACCAGCCGGGTCCCCGATTGGGACGCGCTGCTCGAAGACGCCCGCCACAATCCCGACGGCCAGGTCTGGCTGGGACCGGCGAGCGGAGGACTTGACCATGTGATGGCGATGCAGATCTGGGATCGTTTTGGCATCAAGGCCCGGTGGGTTCCTTGCAAAAGTGGCGGTGACGCCCTGGGAAAGCTGTTAGGCAAACAGGGAGTTGCGTACGTGGGCAACCCGGCGGATGCCGTCGGCAATCCCGACTTGCAGGTCAGTATTGTCTCGAGTCCCGAGCGATTGCCCCAACTGCCGAACACACCGGTCTTCTCGGAGTACGGTGTGAACGACCTGAACGAACAATTCATGTGGCGCGGTTTCGCGTTAAAAAAAGGATGCCCTCCGGCAGCGACCCGATTCTATGCCAAGCTGTTCCAACAGATCACGGAGGATCGTCAATGGCGAACTCGCTGGGAAAAGGAGGGCATCGAAGTCGTCTATCGCGGACCCAAGGCATTCACGGAAACGGTCGAAAAGGATCGCATCGAGTTCACGACCTACCTGAAGCGGCTGGGGATGGTCCCGCCCGACGCAAACGCCGCGCCGCCCAGCTGGCTGGCGTGGAGTGAGCTGCGCGGACTCGTGTTGTTGATCTCGGCGCTGGCGATTGGGGCCACCTTTCTCATCTCCCGCGGCGCCTGGGAGCGGTGCGGCCACCTTTGGATCCTGGCCGGACTGGTTGCCTTCGCCGGCCTGCTGTTTGTGCAGACGCTCACGTTTCCGCGTCCCGCTCAAGGTGTCGGGGCGGCAGCCGTACCCCGCCTGTGGATCATCGCCTTGCTGATCTTCGCACCGCTCGCCGCCCTCTCGTTTCGCACGTCCGTCACCGGACCGCCCGCCGACGCTCCGCGCCGGGTCGATCTCGTGCTGACGTTGATCGGACTGCTCGCCCTCTATGTCGCGTTGACGGTCTTTGCGGGTTACTACGTCAGCTCACTCGTGTTTCTGTTGACGACCATGTGGATCCTTGGCGAGCGACGTCCCGCGGTGCTGATTTCCGTGAGTTTCCTCTGGCTGGTCTTCGCCTATGTCACTTTTGCACGATTGCTGTTCGTTCAGCTTCCGTTGGGCCGTTGGTTTGAGTCCTGATGCGGGTCGTCGCCAGTCGCTCAAGGATCTTCGACCGGCGCCGCAGGGCGTCCACGACCGACCCGCACACACGCCGCGAGTAGAATATGGAACTGCTCAACGAACTTGCCCGGGGATTCGCTCTGATACTGGCCGTCGGTCCCCTGATTACGATTCTCGTGGGAGTCTCCCTCGGGATTCTGGTCGGGGCCATGCCGGGGTTGTCACCCTCGATGGGAGTCGCCTTACTCGTCCCGTTCACGTACACGTTGTCACCGACGATGGCGATCGTGCTGTTGACGTCCATTTACCTGGCCGCCGACTACGGAGGCTCGATCACGGCAGTGACGATCAACACGCCGGGTACTCCGGCCGCCGCGGTCACCGCCTTCGACGGCTATCCGTTGACACTGGCCGGCAAGCCGGGGCTCGGGCTGGGCGTCTCCCTGGTCGCCTCGACGGTCGGCGGTTTGATTGGGACCTTGATCCTGATTTTTTTTGCCAAGCCCCTCGCGAATCTCGCGCTCACGTTCCAACCCGCTGAGTATTTCGCGATCGCCGTGTTTGGCCTGACCAGTGTCGCCAGCGTGGGCGGCAAGAGCGGGATTCGTGCGTTGCTGATGGCCGTCCTGGGGCTGTTGATCAACACGATCGGAAACGATCCCATCTCGGGTGTCAACCGATTCACATTCGGCGCGAGTCCCCTTTACGATGGCTTCTCGTTGATCCCCGCTCTGATTGGATTGTTCGCCATCAGCGAGGTTCTCGCCCAGATCGAGGCTCGGAATTTACAGACCGTCAAGGTCACGGGTTCCGCGTCGGAATGGCCCACTTGGGTGGACTATTGGCGGCTGCGAATGACCATTCTGCGTTCCTCTCTCATCGGGACGGTGATTGGCATCTTCCCGGGTGCGGGCGCGACGATTGCCTCGTTCGTTTCGTACGATGTCGCGAAACGTTTGAGTCGCCATCCCGAAGAGTTCGGGCACGGCAGCCTGGAGGGAGTGGCGGCCGCCGAGGCCTCCAACAGTAGTTCGGTGGGCGGCGCGCTCGTCCCGCTGCTCACGCTGGGGATCCCAGGCAGTGCCTCCACGGCCGTGCTGATCGGCGCTCTGATGATCCACGATGTCGTACCGGGGCCTCGGTTGATCCACGAGCATCCCGAAATCGTCTATGGCTTGTTCGCCAGCCTGTTGACCGCAAATTTCATGCTCTTGCTGCTCGGTGGCCTCGGCAGCCGGGTCTGGATTCGAGTCACGTCGATTCCCAAGCCGGTGCTTTATCCGATCATTTTGGCGGCCGCCGTGGTCGGAAGCTTCGCGGTCCGCTATTCGCTTTTCGACGTCGCCGCCTGCCTTGGATTCGGGGTTTTTGGCTGGCTCTTGCGACGTTTTGGATTTCCGCTGGTTCCGATCGTGCTCGGGATGGTTCTGGGCGGTATCATCGAGGAAAATCTCAGACAGGCCGTGCTGATCGGCGGGCCGTTGATCTTCCTGCGGCGCCCCGTCAGCCTCCTGATCCTGCTCGTCGCCTTGGCGTCCGCCTTGGTGCCCGTTTTCCAAAGATTGCGGCGTCGAAGGAGCACCTCATGAAGTTTCATCGCGAGCGTTGGCCGACCCGCGTCGGACTTCTCGTGCGTTGGCTGGCCGTCCTGGGAATCCTGGCCCTCGCGTCCCTGCTGCCGACCACTTCGAAGGCCCTCGAAACCAGCGCGTCGCTGGCCTACAGCTTCGCCGATCAGGATTCCGGTGGAGTCGCCGTCGTCGAAGTCGACGTCGCCAGCGGCAAAATCGTCGGCTCGAAAATCTTGCTCGACTCGCCCCAGTGCCTGCAGCCGCTTAAGGTTCGGCGCTCGGAAGAGTTCCAGGTCATTGCCGTCACGAATCTGACAGTGGAAGGGCCGCATCTGTTCCTGATTCCCCACGGCCGGCCGGACAGCTCGATCGTGGCTCATGGGCTGCCCTCGATTCCCGACGAGATCCGTCTGGCTGGCCCGCTGGCGTTGATCAGTTGCGAGGAAGACGTCGTCGTCTTTGTCGACCTCATGACGCTCCAGCCCAAGCGAATCGACCAGCTCGATCAGCTGCTGGACCCACCGGCGAATAAACCGGAGGACATTCACGTGGTGGCGGATTCTACCTCCGCCGTCGTCTCGTTTCAAAAGGACAGCAAGACTGGCAAGAAGAAGGGAAATCGACTGGTTGTATATCAACTTCCCGCGGCCACGATCGCGGCCGATCTGCAATTACCGCGAGAACACCCCGAATTGCACTTCCCGGGAAATCTCAAGGAACAGGGACCTGGCCCGGAGGTCATCTACGTCTCGCAGCAGAATGACACGCTGTGCGTGACTCTCGATCTGTACGGGAGCCTCGGGCTGATGAAATGGTCCGCAGCTCGGCAAGGTCGTGTGGAAGATTGGCAAGAACTCAACATGGCGGTGAACGACACGTGGGGATCGGCATTCCCCGACCGGGCAACGGCGTTCACTCTGGGCAGTCGCGAGCTGTATCTTGTCACGAATGCCGGTGCCAAAGGCGGCAGCGTCCTGATTGACCTTGGATCTCGAAGCGTGCTATGGAAACGAGCCACGCCACCCGGGTTAGAAGCCCCCGTCTATTTGCCTACCTTACGCAAGGCCTTTTCCGTCTGCTCAGGTAAGACGAAAACCCGCGACGACGATGAAGTAACCAAGACGCTCAACCCCCAGCGCGAGCTGTACGTCTTCGACTTCAGCAGCGCACAGGCCGTTAGGGAGCAGCCGGTAAGTTCCTCCCCACTTCCGGGCTTTACCACCCAAATCGCGGCGGTGAGCTTGGATCCTCCCCGACTCTTGATTGCGACGGGTGAGAAGCAATGGGTGGAAGATGTCGAAATCGTGGATGCCAACAGTCTGGTGGTCTACGATCCGGTCCAACGCAAAATCCTGGACCAGCAACCTGCCGCGGGAAGGATTGGTCGGTTCGAACGTTAACGCCGCGAGCATGACGGAGATCGCTGTTGGCTGGAGAACTCAGCACAACATGACCTGGCCCAGTCCGCCGAAAAGCACGCGGGTTCCTGCGGCCGATGCGTCGGCGGATTCGACTGTCGTGTCTCACGAATAGGATGGGAGTCAACTCATGCTGCAAACCTTCGAAGTGCGGTGGTTCTGTCGCGAGCAACCCCTGGATCTGGACACCTACTTCAGCCAGCACACCGAGCTGCAAGAACGCACGGACTGGTATGCCATGCCGTGCACCGCGAGTTGTGGCATTAAGATTCGCGAAGGAAAGCTCGAGACGAAGCTGCGTTGTGCGACCCTCGGTGTCCGCGACCTTTCCTGTGTTGTCGGCCGACTCGAGTCGTTCAAGAAATGGAGCCTTGAGTTTAGCTCCGGCGAAGATCCACCCTCGGCGGACGAACTGTCGGGTTCAGGCTGGCTGAATGTGGATAAGAAACGCTACTTGCAGCGCTACGAAGTGGCGGACACTCGCGTCAGTGCCGCGACCATCCGGCCGGTGTGCGGTTGCGAATTCGAGATGACGCAGTTGCGCGTGCAGGGTCGTTCGTATTGGACGGTCGGGTTCGAGGCGGTCGGTCCGTTCGAGGCACTGGAAGAGAATCTTCGGCGCGTGTCGGCGCATGTTTTTCGGCAGCGCGACATGCGACGGGCACTGTCAGCCGAGAATTCCTTGGGATACGCCGAGTGGCTTCGCGGACTGGGGACGACCGACTCGACGTGAGCTCAGGGACACCGCGACCGTTCCTGCTAACGGCGCCCCCCGCCGCCGCCCCCTGATCGGCCCGGTCCGCCCGATCGGCCCGGGCCGCCGCTTCCACCCGCCCCTCGCGGTGACATGGCGCGGGCGGGCGAACTCGCGCGCGGCGAGATGCTTCGCGCCGGGGCGGACCTCGGCCCAGGACCGCTCGGGGCGGCACGAAACGCCGGGCGCGAGTTGCCGGGCGCGAGTTGCCGGTCGCGCGAGTTGCCGGGCGCGAGTTACCGGCGCGCGAGCGGGAGCCGCACGGGACGGCATGGACCGGGGCGTCGCGAACTGGGGGCCAGCGGACCGGGCCGCCGCGGGTCGAGCCGTGCGCGACGGGGCAACCCGCGACTGGCTCGCTGGCGCCGCCGGGCCGCGCGCCGAGGGCGACGACAGGATCGCGTTGCGACGCTCGCTCACGGCCGAGCGGGGCTCGGGTTGGGAAGCCCGTCGAGGCCCGGGCAGGCCGCTGGCCGCCGAAGGCTCTGCCCGACTCCGAATTCGCTCGGCCCCCGGCGCCGTCCGTCCCCGGAGGGAGCTGACGGCGGGGCCGCGTGCTGTCGTGGCACCAGACGCCGTCGGCGCACCCTTGCGTGCGGCGCACCTTGCGCCCTCGCCTCGGGCGCTGTCGTCACGCCACGCCGAGACGAGTTGCCGGGACGGGAGGGCGCGACTGCGCCGGAGAGTTGGCGGCGTTGGCCCGTACCGTGGGGTCTCGGCTCACGAGGGGGTTCTGTCGAGAAGGCACTCCCGAAACCGTCGGTTGCCGACTCGTTGCCGAGCGATCCAGCGCGGGCACGCGTCGCTCAACGACGTCTCCCGCATCCGGTTCCCCCGGGCGCGACGTCGCTCGCCGCGCAACGGACTGGACTCGACGGCGCTATCGCGACGCGCACGGCGCTCGAACTGCTGACGAGGATCAGCGGTTTCGGCACGCACGCGGCCCGCGACGCCGCTATCGGTGGCGGGGCGGTTCGTGACGATCCGGCGGTTTTGCTCGCGAGCGGGCCGGCGGTCTTGCTCGCGAGCGGGATTGTCACGCGAAGGGGCCTGGTCGGCCAACTGAGCGCGAACACGATTTCGTGCGCCGTCCGCACCCGGTTGCGTATCAGGCGCCCGCCGCGTTGAAAGCGAGCGTTGTCCTCCGGCGCCGAGCGAGCCGCGGGAGCCGGTTCCGGCCGAGAATCCAGCACGACCCGTGTGACGGTTTCCGACGACCACCCGGGAATCGCGTGCCGGCAGTGTCGAGTCGGCCAAGCCCGCGCGGACCTGTTCGCGATGCTCGCGCAAGACGTTGGCTCTCAGCTGCTCCCTCCGCTGGACCCCCGTCTCGATGCCGCGTCGATCGCCCGCACGGTAGGCAAGCACCGAGTGGGTTCCGGCGATGGGACTGCCGACGCCGCGAACGCCCCCGTGTCCCGCACCGTACCGCTCGGCCTCAAGGTGATGACCTGGCCGAGCGGCGACGTTCCGCTCATAGAATTGGTGTTGATTGCGGAAATGCCGGTGCAAATCGACATTGTCATGCCGGAATCGCCTGTTGTAGTGAGCAAACAACGGATCGTAACCACCACGTCGATACCCCGAGTGGTAGCTGTACCAGGGCACGAATCCGAAGCCTGAATAGCCGGCGCCGTAGTAGTCGCCGAAATAATAGTGGCCGTAGCCCGGTCGGACCCACAGATGAAAAAAAGCACTCGAGACATTCAGGACGACCGAGGGCGAGTAGTACCCCCCGGCAAAATAAGCGGATCGACGATCGAAGTAGCAAGGCGCGTAGAGCACACCGCGCCGTTCCCAAGGATAATCCCAGTAGCCGGGAACGTAGGCACAACCCGTGGCCGCGGGATAGTAACTATCCGGCACCCAGACCCAGTCGTCGTAACAGGCCGACCAGAATCCCGGACGCCAAGCGTATCGATTCGCGCGATACTGCCACGCCCCCGGCACCCAGAATTGGTCGTCCGCCGGCGGTTCGCTCGTCGCTCCCTGTTCTAACGAGGGCGGCGGCAAGGGAATCGATTCCACGTCCGCGACTCCGCTCGGCACCCAGCGACCTGGGATCCAGCGATACCCACCTTCGACGGGTTGCCACTGTCCGGCGACCCAGTCTCGATTGGGAGGCGATTTTCTCCACACCCCGCTGATCCAAATGAAATCCTGCCGCTCATCATCCCAACTCCAGTAGCCATCGATCCACGTCATGGATGGATCATCCGCATCGATCTGGGGCGGGACCTCTTCAACCGGCGGCGGCGGCTCCAGCGGGGCCACGAAGGGATCCTCCTCTGGGTTCACCAACGGCTCGGCGTAAGCCTCATGAATCGGCCCCCGCAACAACGGCTCGGTCTGAAGCTCTGTCGCCACCGCCGGTGGCTCCGGGACCTGAGCTTCCGCGATCGCTCCCAGACCGATTGCCGCGACAAAATACAAACAGCGCATTTTCATTTCTCGACCAATCGTTGATCTCGTGTGTCTCCCAGACAACTGAGGGCGCCGCCATTCCGTCTTGGCGCAGTCGCCGCAAAAACCGTCTCGTGCCGTTTCACATCCCCCAACGTGGGTCAGGCATCTCGCTTGCCATTTCGGAGTGCAAGCATTTGCCAGGTGGAAAGCTCACGCAACGGACCAACGCCCGTCGCCCTTGTGGTGACAAGGCGCTCGTGATCGGCGACTCGGGAAAACAAAATGAGCAAACGTTGTGCCGAAGCTACAAGATTCGCGTAAACTCCACTCCTTCGATGCTGCCGCGACGGCCTGCGAGGCGATCGAAACGCCGCATTCGATCATCCTTCCTCGCAGTGCGCTTGTCAACGCAGAGGATAACGTTTGAAAAACGGAACACGGAGACGCGCGAACGGGACGGGAGAACGAGGCAAGCGGGAACTCGACTCAATACGATCGTTGACGGGCGCTGTGTACTCCGTTCGATCCCGTCCTTGATCCGATTGAGTACAGGCAGTTCGGCTTCACCGGACGCGACCCTGCGACGCGGGCGGCGCGGGAGTAAATGAAGCGCGGCACGCGACGGTGACTGGCCTCCAGGCGGAAGCGTTGGGCTTTAGGCGTCGACACCACCGAAGGCGGCATCGACGGCGCTTGCTTCAAGCTCTCCTTCGCCGAAGAAACTGGGATCGATCCCATAGTCTTCCGGGGCGCCGACCATTCGCAGCAAGTAGCCCTCCGCCCCGTCGCCCATCAGCTCAGCGCCGGATGACCCCAGCAGAGCGATAATGTCGCTGTCCGAGCGACCGATCGCGTCGACGACGTCGATCTGGACGCTGTTTCGGGCAAGCAACAGTTCCCCATCGATCGTGGTAAAGGATTCCCATCCCTTGTCCGCACAATACCACAACATCTGGCCTGCGGAATTGAAGCCCGCGAGCATGCCATGGTCGACCCGCGAGCTGAAGAACATGGGATTCCGGATGAATTCCGGTCGCAACCCACGCTCGCCGAAGTTATAGTCGCCGGCGACGACGCCGGCCTGCAGATCGATAAGGAACCGGTCGTTCCTCAGCGAGAGCACGCCGTTGATCGTGTCCTTGCCGTCAATCAGGAACAGTGGCTGAAACTCCGTGACGGTATACGAGCCGCTAAGGACGTCGTCGAATCGATAGGAACCGTCGGCGGCCGTCTCGGTCCGCAACGACACGCTACGACCAAGCAGGTCGGTTCCTCTCAGCGTAATTTCCACGCCTCCGTAGCGGGCTTCGACGGGATCCAACACGCCATCATTGTCGGTATCGGCGTAAACGAATCCCACGATGCTGCTGGGCGCGAGGTCTCCCACATCGATCGTCACCGTCGCCAGGTTCGATTCCAACTCGTTGGCAACGGCGCGGTAAGTAAACGTGTCGCGGCCGACAAAGCCCTCGTCGGGAGTATAGGTGAACGAACCGTCCGCATTCAGAACGAGCTCCCCGTTGGTCGCCCCTCCCTCGAAAACCGCGACCAGTGAATTCCCGTCGACGTCGATGTCGTTGGCCAAAACGCCGTTGGCCGCGTCAACCACGAAGGAACCCATCGTCTGAACGCGATACGCATCATCAATCGCAATTGGGAGATCGCTGACCGCTTTGACGTCGAGTGCGACCGTCGCCAGATTTGAGGTTTGAGCCCCATCGGAAGCGCGGTAGGTAAAGCTGTCGTCACCGTTGAAGTTCGCATTGGGCGTGTAGGTGAAGGATCCATCCGCATTCAGAACCAGGATCCCATGGGCCGGTCCGGTCACCAGGACGGCCGTCAGGGCGTCGTCTTCGGGGTCGCTGTCGTTGGCCAATACTCCGTTCTCCGCATCGACGGAGAGCACCACATCTTCATCGGTCTCGTAGGCATCGTCTACCGCGACGGGCGGGTCGCCCGCGATGATCGACAGCTGGGTCGAGGCAAACTGAACCTGATCGGCCAGAACGGGCGTATTCACGTTGAATAAGAGGATGTCGTGGGCCGGCAGAAGGTCGGGCCCGTTCGACGTGAATTCAGCGATTCCCGCGGCATTGGCAATCATCGGAACACTGAACAACAGCCGTTCGCTGGGCCCCAGCGGATTCAATCCGTCGAAGGCACCGACTTCATCGATCAAGCCGGGAACGGAGGTGTCACCACTTTGCTGATTCGGATACGAGTCACCATAGGTGATATTGCCATTGATGGAGACCAGCGTTGCTTCGTACAGCACATCCAAGTAAGCCGCGAACACGCCGTCTCGCGGGATGTCACTGACGTCCTGGACGTACGCTCGCAACAAGAATTCACCGCCCGGTCCAATACTGCTGATGGAAGTCCCCGCAAGGTTGGTCGTCTCGAACCGAAACGCAACCTGAGTCTCGCCGGTCACGTTGATGGTAACCGTGGCGACATTCGAGTTGTCGGTTCCGTCGTTCGCTTCGTAAGTGAAGCTATCCGAACCGGTGAAGCCCGGGTTGGGTGTGTAAGTGAAGGAGCCGTCCTCGTTGAAGTCCAAATCGCCGTTCGAAGTGCCGGTGAGCAGCAGCGCGGTAAGCGGATCATTCTCGACGTCGAGATCGTTCGCCAAGACACCCCCGTTGGCGTCGACGACCAGGTTCCCGTCGACACCAATGGAGTAGTCGTCATCCAGCGCCACTGGGGCGTCATTGACGGCATTCACGGTAATCGTGACCGTCGCCGGTTCGGACTCTGCCTGACCATCATTCGCCACGTACGTGAAGCTATCGGTGCCATTGAAGTTTTCGGCCGGCGTATAGCTAAACGTGCCGTTCGGATTCAGTTCCAGTACGCCATCACTGGGCCCGGTCACGAGCACGGCTGCGAGGGAATCACCGTTAGGGTCGGTATCGTTCGACAGCACATTCGAAGTGACGCCATTGAGCACCATGTCCTCGTCGACACTGAACGAATCGTCCACGGCGACCGGAGGGTCATTGGCCGCCAAGACGTCGATAGTCACGGTGGCGACATTCGAAGTCACACCATCCAGGGTCGCGGTGTAAGTGAAGCTATCCAGTCCCGAGAAACCGGTCACCGGAGTGTAGCTGAACGCCCCGTTGGCAGTGAGATTCAAGGAACCGTTGGCGGGCGAGTCGACCAGGCTGGCGGTGAGTGTTCCCGTGCCCGGATTCGTATCGTTAGCCAAGACCCCCAAGTCGGCGCCCACGATCAGCACTTGGTCCTGCGGGACTTCGTAGGCATCATCCACCGCAACGGGCGCCTCGCCACCCTCGATTTGCAGCGTGGCTGGGAGGAACGAGATGCGATCGGGTGCAACGATTGACGACGTTTCGCCGTCAGGGACACCGTAGACCAGCACATCATGGGCGGGACTTAGGTCCGCCGGATCAGGCACGAAGTTCACTTCGCCCGGGGCATCGGCCGTCATCGTCACCGTGAACAGCAGGAACTCGGCCGGCCCCAGCACGTCGAGGCCATCGATCGATCCGGCCTCATCGATCAAACCCGGTTGGGCGAGGCTCCCGGACCTGGCGCTTCCATAATCTTCTCCGTGGACGATTCCGGTGCCATCGGCGATGGAGACTTGTGCCGACGGGTACACGACGTCGACGTAGGCTGCGAACACGCCGCCGTTCTCACGGCCCGTCAAGTCCTGAACGTAGGCTCGCAGCTGGAAATCACCGCCAAGGTCGATTGCGTTGATCGGAGTTCCACCGAGATCTGTCGTCTCAAGCCGAATCTGCACCAGATCTCCATCCTCGCCTTCGGCATTCAGGTCGTTCAAGACCAGCAAGGCATCGACGGGAGTCAGGTAGAGATCGTTGTTGACGTCGTAGAACAACCCGCTAATCTGCGGCGCCGCTCCGGTCATCAACGAACGGGATCCACCCGCATTGAGCTCGTTAATGATGAACAACGCGTCGAGCGGCGTCGTGCTGCCATCGTGATTTACGTCGCTGGGCAGATCCACATTGTGCATCAGATCGGCTGCCAGCAGCGCTCGGGCTTCCAATTGTTCGCTCAGCAAACGGCGGCGCGGTGCCCCAGGACGGCCTGCGAACCAAGATCTTCCACGTGGCTTGGACTGACGAGCTGCTTTGGGTGGAAGGGTCATCGAGTAGCTTTTGTTCATTACTTGTTACTCAGCTGTTCTGAATCTTGAATGTTCCAAGCCGAATCAGATCGGTCAAAGACGTTTCCAAAATGCGAAATAAAGTCCCTGCGACGCGACCATGCAACCTCGCCCTGTGAAGCCACTTGCGACCTCGACAAGGCCTCCCGAGTCGCCCGGACCCCGTTGCCATGCAAGTGTCAAAAAGGCCTACTCCGGCCTCCAGTATGATCGAAAACTCCATCATTCAAACGGTTCGGGACGCCGTTTTCGGTAATTCACATCCGGGAAGATAACGGATTTTCCAGCTCCCTTATTTTCCGTGTCTCGGTCGGTTCACCGGGTATCTCACCGGATTGGACCTTTTACACCTCGTCGCTCCTCCACGATTGCGCGACATCCTGGGCCAAGTCGTCCAAAGCGGCATCCAGCGCCGCATCGAATGCGGTATCCAGCGCGGCATCTCGATCGACGGTATAAAATTCCACCCCGTCAAACACGCTTGGGACGGACGTCAACTCATCAGGAATGACGGAACTGCGTCCCACTGGGTCCGCGTCTTCCGTTCCCAAAGCGAGCCATCCGGGGGAGCCTTCTGAAGACCACTCGGCAACCTGACGCATGCCGTCCTGCGCCAGAGCCGCGGCGACGACCGACATTTGAGGCGCATCGTCATTGGGCAGCGCGACGAGCGGTTCACCTTCGGGTTCGGCCGAGGCGTTGAGCTGGTTGATGACCAGCAGCGCGTTGCGCGGCGAGGCGTACCCATCTCCGTCGACATCGACAAAGCCGATGGTGCTCGGCAAATCCGGAGCCACCGGCGGGTTGGGCAGCAATCCCGTCACGGGGTCACTGGCTCGACGGTTGTTCAGCTCGTTGATGACCAGCAACGCATCCAGTGGGACGACAACCCCGTCGGCATTGACATCCATCGCAATGAGAGTGTTGTGCCACGGCAACTGGTCCACGAAGTTGATTTCGTAGTCTTCCACTTCGCCGTTGAGCGCGATTCCGGTCGGCGCTAACCCGCCGTCTCGACTCAATCGGAAGCGGGCAAAACTCACCCCCTTGGGCGTCGTTTCGGGAATGGCAACATTGACCAGATTGACACCTGCCGAGACATCGCGGCTCAACAGGATCTTCTCGCCCGGATCATTCCAGTCGCCATCGAGGTTGAAATCCATCCAGGCGTCGATCTTGCCGGACTCGGACGCGACGATCCGAATTTGCGCGGTTTTTCCGGGCACAAGCGGGTCGAGGAACGTGACCCCGTCTTCGTCACTTCCGTCTCCGTCGGCGTTGGCGGATGGCTGCCCATTGGGTTCGGCATCGATCGTGGCGCCCAGGTGAAAGCCGGTATCGATGACATGGTTGGCCCCGTTGTTCAGCAGCAAGACGGGATACGGCGCCGGCGCGTCGCCAAAGTCCTGGTCCTCACCCCCGATCGCGATCGTGAATGACGTCGTCCCCTGGGTTTGGTTCGGCTGCAAGCGGTTGGCCGCCAGGTCTCGGATTCCGTTGATCGAGTTGTCCAGGGTGACAACATACACTCGCCCTGGCTCCCAAACTCCGGTCAAGGGAGTCAATCGGATCACACGGCCCGTCGCGTCGTAGCTGAAGATGTAGTCAATCCCCTCCAGCAGTTGTACTCCGTCTCGCGAGATCCGTACGGCATCCCGCGTCACGGTGCCGTTCGCGACGCCGGTGCCCGCCTGACGTCCGGTCTCGGTCACGCCGTCATTTAGCTGAAGATCGAAGGAACGGATGGACGAGTTATTCGTTTGCACGACGGTCAATGTCGGGTTCAGATCTGAACCGTTCGCATCGTTGTCGAGCGGATTCAGCAGGGCTGCCGTTGGGCCCAGGAAGTCGGCTCGATCCAAGGCACCTCGATCCTTGAAGACATTGCTGCCCAGGCCCGACGGCGTGTCGACACTGGGATCGTCCACGCGCAATTGGCCGGTCACATCCATCGCCGGAGCAAGAATCGGAGACACTGCGACCCCGAGTGGTTGGGAGACGAACACCAGGGCCGGCCGATCGCGCAGAGAGTCGATGGAACTGTCGATCGCCTTGGAGCCGGCCGCCAGATTGAAATTCCCTTCGTCGCGATTGACGAACAGGGCCTCGCTGGGCCCCAGCACGATCGGGAAATCTCCCAGTCCGACGTTGGAGTTGGCCGTATTGGTCTGGTACACATTTCCGCCGACGACGGTCGACTGTGACGTCGCATCGACGGAGATCCCAATGGTGAAGTTCGCCACAATGTTGTTCAGAATCGTGGGACTCACGTTCTGCTCGACCTGCACGCCGACGCCCAGGGGTCGGTTTTCTTGCAGCTCCGTCAGCTCGGTCGGTCGCCCGCCGACCAAGGTATTGTTGATGATCCGCCCAAAGGGTACGGAGGATTCGGGTTGACCGGCAGGCCGATCATCGCCGCTGTAGAGAATCGCGCCGGCTCGGTTGTAAGAGATGACGTTATTCTTAACGACCACGCCCGGCGCCAAACGCTGCGTGTTCTCTTCGAACAGCAGACGAGGCGGTCCTTGGTGCGATGTATTGCCCGCTCCGCTACGCGGACCCGCGTCAATCAGCACGCCGAAGTTCGCCGAGTTACGGATCTGGTTCGATTGGATCAGAATCTGACCTTGATCGCGTTGGACGTTCTGGTCGCCAAAGCGATCGTCGTTCACGACCAGTTGGACCGCCTCGCGGAGGCTCCCCACTGCGATGTCGATCACATAAGCGCCTTGGTTGCCGGACGTCCCGCTGGCCAACTCAAGCGGATCGTAGTTCAGATTGCTGTAGCCACTGACGCCGACGTAATAGGACCCCGCGGCGGTCGCCGTGTACTCGAAATAGGGCTCGCGCGTCGCCGATTCGCCGGGAGCCGGCTGATCGTCGACAATCAGAAGTTCGCCGCCCGAGGCGTCGAACAAGCGAAGTACGGTATCGACGGGGATGTCGATGGAATCCACGTCGACGACCAAACGGTTGCCCACGCCCAATTCGACGCGAATCAGATCGACGTCCAATCCACCGCCGATCTGCGGGTTGTCGCCGATCCGACCTGTCCCGAGGAACCGCTGCGGTCCGTTGACGCGGATCTGGCTTTCCGTGGCATCGGCCAGGACGTCGTTCGATTCGCCCAGCTCGACATTCATCGCCACGAGGCCCGTGTCGACCACGGGATTGCCGAACAGGTCAATCCGGCTGCTGCCCTCGCGCGAAACGGCTCGCAGATCCACTTGCGACTGGACCTGGGGACTGTTGATCACGTTCTGGATCGCCTTGGCAACCTGAGCTGCGCTGTCGAGCGTGTTGACCACGACGGCGACGTGGCCCGGAGCCACGCCGTTACGCAAGGCCGCGTTGTCGTACTCGAGCACAACCGTGTTTTTGCCGTCGCCCACTCGGAATGTCATGCCGTCGGTCGCATCGGCACCCTTGGGGGCAATCAGGCTAACGGAGTTAGCCAGCCGATCGACCGGATCATAAGCCTCCGTGAGAATCAAGGTCGGAAGAGGATTCGGATCCCAGACGCCATAGAAGGACGAAGGCCGGAATTCAATCTGATAGTCGCCGGTCAGAATTTGATCCACGGGCAAATCGGCATCCGGTATTCGCGTAAAGCCATCGTTCACCGGCGCGGTCGTGTACATCGTCCCACGCTCCGCGAACCCGATCACGATATCGTCGATATAGACTCCTTCGAAGGCATTGTCGCGGCCTCGCAAGAAGCCTGGAAAGTCCGCATTGGTTGAGCCATCGAACTGCGTCGAGGCATCAAAGGCCCCGAACTGGTCGCCATCCAAACCGTTGAAGTCAAAGTCGGGATCTTCACCGGGCAAGGGGCTGACCAGCGGAAATCCGGTAACCGACAAACCGAGCGGGCCCGGGTCAATCACCTCGTGGCCGTACAAACGGATCACATCTCCATAGCCAGGAATGCCGGCGGGATCGCCGCTGCCGTAGGCCGTCGCAATCGCTTCGCGAATCGCGAATGCCACTTCATCGTCACTCATGTTCGGATGCACGTAGACCGGGAATCCAAAGCTGCCCGGGGCCCCATCGACCACGATTCGCGATTCGGGGCTTTGGGTCACGTTGACGACGTTCTGCAAGTTGAGACGGGCGCCATTCAGCTGGGTTGTCACCGGCGAATCCGTCCCGTAGATGCGCACTTGAAGCCGGTAATCACCGGTCGCGCCCCGCGGTCCGCTCCCTTGAATGAACGGGTCGTACGTGTTATTGCCCCCGCCGCTGACTCCCACAAAATATGTTCCCGCACCGGGCGCGAAAAAGGTTGCGGATCCAGACGCGGAGCTCAGCAACTGGTCGCCGTCCAAGTTGAAGACTCGCAACTGTGAGCCGAATAACCCGTCCAGATTCGAGTTATCCGCCTGGACCCGGATGTCAACTTGTTGTCCACCCACAAGATTCATTTGAATCATGTCGACGTCGCGACCGGTATTGTTGCCGAACAAGACGGGGTTGTCGCCGATTGTCCCTTTGGCAACCAGATAGCCTTCGGACAAGGTGGCCCGTGCCGGCTCAGGAATCGTGTCGTTCTGCTCACGTGTCAGATCGATCGCTTCGATTCCCTTGCCAAACCCCAGCAGGATCGCGTCCTCGAGTGCGCGAGCGACCTCCCCGGATGACATCGCATTATGGAAGGGAACTGGGATACTTCCGTCCGATACGCCGTCTCCCAGGTCCAGCTCAAGCGTCACGGGGGGATTTACGCCATCGGTCAGCGTGAGCGTTTCTCCGTCACGCAGCCCGGATCCGTCGGCCGCGTTCAGCGTGAAGCCCAGGTCGAACTCGAATGCTTGCAACCCGAAGCCGAAACCGAAACCGTCCTGCAAGAGGAACGTATCTCCGTCGTAGATTAAATTCCCATCGACGGCGCGAAGCTCATCACCACCCGTGAACGCATTCCCCATATCGAGCGAACCGGCCGTGTTGAAGTCGAAACGCAATCGCAATTCGTCCTCGCCACCGTAGGGCGAGAGATCGACGCGCACCTGCTGCCATCCCGCTCCGTCGACGACTTCTTGGACGGCAAACGGCCCGTAATCGAATTCATCGTCCGTCGCCCCCGTGCCTCGGAAGCTGTTGTTCGTTGCCAGCAGCTGCCATTCGCCGTCGTCCGACGAGATGAATACGCGGAACGAATCCCGCATGAACGGAGGCGGGAAAGAATCGCCTTCGGCCTGTTCGGTGTCCAGGAAATAATTGAAGTACAGCGCCGGGCCATCTGACGAGTCATAGTCCTTCAGGCTGAAGGTGTTGGTCGTGATGCTGCCTTGTGCTCCACCCGGAAAATCGTAGGTATTGCGAATGCCCGGATCGAGCAGCCCCCCCCAGTTCCCCGGCGTGTTGGGAGGGTCCTCGAACCCGAAGTAGAGGCTTACGTTGGCCGCGTCGTTCTCGGCCAGCCGGCTGCCGTCGGGCGCGAGTTCGACGCCGTGGCCGTCGTCGGTGCGACGCATTTGCGTCACATGCCAGAGGTTGATGTCAAGCGTCGAGAAGGTAAAGCCGGTCGCATTGAAGAGCCCCGTCGAGACGCTGGGCTGGCTGTTCATGAACACCGGTTGCAGGCGCCCCTGCAAATCGAACGCGTACATGTTGCCGAAGGCATCCATGCCGAATAAGATCTCCGCGAACCGGCCATCCTCCAGACTGTCCGGTCCCGGCGTCAACGACGTAAATTCGATCGGTTGACCGGTGGGATTCCCGAACGCATCCCGCCCCCCCGTCAACAGGTCGGTCGAGGTTTCAATGTAGTCGGCCACCGCGTTGTTCGTCCGCGGACCGAGGATCCGGTACAGACCACCACCGCCTTGTCCGAAGGCGTCCGGCCCCGTCACGCCGTAGATCGTGCCGCTGACCATCGCGAGACCCGTGAAATTGCCCCCCGGCGCCGTCCCGCCAATCCGCAACGGATCATCGGCCGCGACGAAGAACGCGCCGTTCTGCATCACGATCGAGGCCCCGTTACTATTGGCGTTCAGCGGCGTGTCGGAATTGATCACTCCCGCAATTCGCCCGGCCAGGTCGGCTCCGCTATCCCAGGCTTCGAACGGCACGCCGAAGAATCCTGGCGTGACACTCCCGTCCGCGGCCGGATTCACCTGGAAGATGCCCCGCGCGATCAGCTGCGGAAAACTGCCGACGACAGCATTGCTGAAGTTGATCCGGTTCCCCTCGGCCCCTGCGCCGGGAATCGCGTTGGCAATCCCGAGACCAAAGTCCGCGAAGCTGGCGTTCTCTTCGGTCGGAATCAGGCTGGCCGCGCCGCCGGGCAGACCTTGAATCGCGATCCCCGTCGCGGTGGTGCGCACTCCCACGGTCGCCGACTCGCCCCGCAGCGAGATTCGGTTCGAGTTCGGCAGGAGCGACGCCTCGACATTGAAGTTCCCGACCGAGTTGATGCTGTTGATGATGGTGTTGACGAGTTGGTCCTGATCCATTCCCGAGTTGAAAGGGATCGCGACGCGGCCGGCGGCAAGAGGCCCACCCGTGCCGTCGTCAAATTCGAAAATCCGGGTCACGCTCGGCGTCTGATTGTCGGTGATCGTGATCTGCTGACCATCCACAAAGGCGTTCCCGTTGAGCGCCTCGACGACAATCACCGAACCCGTATCGAATTCGTAGGCGTTTCCGTCCAGAAGGAACGTGTCCCCGTCGCGAACAAAAATCCCTGCGCCGGATTGTATTGATAGGTGACTTCCGGTCCCGAATTCAGTTCAAAGTTCAGCAGGTTCCCGGCCCCGTCGTCGATCGAGAACTGCTGACCGTCGACGATCCGTGGCACGGTGCCGCCGGAAGCGTTGATCTCGGTGACCTCGGACGTGATCAGCGCCGTGTTGCCCAGCCCGATGGGATCCACCGTCGTGTTCAATTGGCCACGCTCGCGAATCTGGGTCCCGCCCCCTTGCAGTCGGGCGACGTCCTCACGATCCGCCGGATCCGGCGGCATGATGCTGAACGCCGCTCCGTTGTCGATGTTGAACTCGTACAGCAAATTGGTGGTTGGCCCTTGCACACCCAGGGGCGCCAACAGCCCGCGGTTGCCGATCGCAAACCCGCGAATCGCGCTATCCAGCGGTCCGAAGGTGATTCCCTGGAACAACACCCCGTCATCCGTATCGAGCACGGTCCCGGGGTTCGCGGGATCTTCTTGAAACGTCTGAATTCCGTCGTCACCCGAATTCGTGCTGAGCGCCTGAGTCGCCAGGCTTTGCGGGTCGATGAGATGATAGTTGCCGATGTTGCCATTGTCCGGATTCTGCTCGGTGACCGAAAAGCCATAGATGTTTCCGTCCGGGCGGATCGCGATATCTTCCACGTTGGCGGTGAAGATCCCGACCACATTTTCCAATTCACCGGTGTAAGGATCGATCGTGATCAACCGAGACTGATCCAGTCCCGAGTCGGTCGTCACGAACATCGTGACGTCGCTCAGGTTAAACGGCGTGTTGCTCGGCCGGGAAACGTAGAGCGAGGGATCGGTTTGCCCCGGCGCCGGCTGCCGACTTACTCCGCGGGCTCCCTCCAGCGCGACGCCAGCGCCAAAGTCCGTGCTGAAGCGAGCCGTCACGCCGGGCGGGCCATTGATCCCGATGGCCGTTTGAATTCGAAACGCCACTTGGGCCGCTGTGTCGCCGGGCACAAAGTCCGGGTCAAACTCCCCGAAGAGACCGTAGAGCAGCCCGCCAACCGGTCCGCCGTCGAAGGGAATCGGCACATTGAGACCGCGGACGCGACCGTCGTTGTCGAACTCGTATGTCACGGAATTGCCTGCCTGGTCCGTGACCGTAAACATCTCCCCATCCGAGATTTCATCGCCGTCGGCCGGAACCAGACTGTATTCCTCGGTGAACAGCAGCGGCACCACGGGGTCTTCGGCGATGTTCGAACCGCCCGAGAATCCGACGCGGTCTTCCGCGATGCGAATCAGTGAGTTGACCGGCTCGCCACGGATTGCGGGATCGTCCAGCGCGTCCACGCGATAGGTCTGCGACACAACCGCCATGTAGTACGTGCCTTCCTGCAGCTGGACCGTCCCCAGAAAAGGATCTCGGGATCCACCGCTTCCGGCGGAAAGGTCCGTGAGCGCATCGCTGCCCGAAGGAGCGAACTGATCGTCCTGGATGCTGGAGTCGAGACTGCTGTAGATCAGCTGTCCGGCGGCGTTGAACAAGTAAATCGAGGTGTTCGGCCGTCCCAAGCCATCGGTGTAGTCCACATCGATGGTGAAGGGAGCATAAAACGGCAATCCGCCGCGTGACACATCATCCAGGCGGACCTCGAACTCATACCAGTCCAGGTCGTCGCGGTCCGAGATCGATCCGACCAGCGTGACGCTCCCTCGGTCGGACGAGAGAATATTGCCCAGGTTCTGTGCGGTGGCCCGGGTCTGATTGTCACCATCAACCTCGGTCAGCTCTCCCAACAGGGGCGAATGGGCGGGCTGTCCGAGAATCTGAATCCCGTTGACGGCATTCCGGATATCGGCGAACTGCACGGTCGAGCCGGGTACCTCGTCCAACTCCTGAAGTCGGATCTGCAACTGATAACCGCCTTGCGTCAAACCACCCGCCACATTGGCCGCCAGCTCGTCGCTCGAACTGCGGACGCGCACGTGGTACGTGTTCGAGGCCCCGGGTGATCCCGGCAGCGTGAGCCGCATCCCGGCATCGTGCAGATTCGTCGAATACAAATCCTGGCCCAGGAAGACCGATCGATTCATCGACTGGGCCGGTCCGAATAGAGCTGCCGTTCCCGCCTTTTCGGCTTGCGAGTTGTCCGAGCGGGCAATCACGACACCGTTGGCGTCGACCAATTCCACGACAGAATCCAGCCAGCTGGAGGTGCGATCGAGATCCAACCAGACCTCGGTACCACCCCGAGCACGGAAGCTGTAGACATCGACGTCGGACCGATCGTTCAGGTAGCCATGGACCTCGAAGCCGAGTCGCTGATTGTCGTCTCCGGCCTTGGCATTCGGAGCCAATTCGCCGAGGAACTGAGCCGTGCTCGGCAAGCCGTTGACGCCGGGCAAGCTGGCGTCCGCCGGCTCTCGTTCCGTGGCCACGTCAACGTTTCGGTCGTGGCTGTACTCGTCCAAGAGCAAACCGCGCCAGTCGCCCGCAAATGACGTCGGGTCGCGTGGGATCAACTGGACAAAGGACGTCATGATCGCGACCCGCGCCCCGCCGTTGGTATCCCAGGCAAAGGCCGTCGCCGCGTCCGCGGGACCATAAACTCGGCCCAGATCCGGATCGTCGATCGGCAGGAGACTCACCTGGTCAATATTGCCCGGCACCGAATATCCCGAACCCGGGCCCACAATCGCGGCTCCCAAATCCGCGGCGAGGTCCGACGCCCAGCCGGCGAAGCTCGCGTTTTGATAGTCGTCACCGCGATCGAGGATTCCACCATGTCCGAAGCCGATCCGCTCGGCGTCGTCCAACACAAAGGCGCGGAAATCCGTCGTGCCCGGTGTGCCGCGGCTCAGCAGAATATCGCCGCCGGCGCCGAGGATCGCGGGGTCGAAGAAGTTGACGAGCCGCAGATTTCCCAGCGGATCGTCACTCGAAAAGACAACCTTGTTGAAGAGCGTCGGGTTGCCGTTCTCGAAATAGGTCTCGACCCGCCAGCGAATTTCCTGCGGATCGTCCGTTGGCCCGACCACGAAATTGCCCTCGCTGGCCACCACGTCGTTGGCAATCAGCGTGGGCGGCAGCGTGATCGTGGTCGCGGCGAGGTTGATCGCTCCTCCATCCCGCCCGACGTCCACATAGTTGATGAATTGGCCGAAGAAGTTCTGATTCTGCAGCACCGCGTTCTGGGCCTGCACGGTCACTCCGCTCGTGATCACCTGACCGCCGGCGATCGGATCGGCAGAAAAGGCACCGGGTGAGGTCACGATCACGTCGTTGTCAATCAAGGTGCCGTTGTTGATTTCGGGTCCCGTGGGAAGGCTGTCTCCGGGATCCAAACGGTCTCCGTTGCCATCGGTATCCGTTTGCACGCGGCCTTGGGGATCGAAACCGGCGCCGATCGAGTCGTCCCGCAAGGAAGTCATCACCACCGGGAAGCCCGGCTGCCCGACGACCTGCAAACGGCCCCCAATCCGATCGTTGTTATCCAGGGGATTCCCACCGGCCGTCAGTCCCGCGTTCTCGCCATTGAACTTCACGACCAGGCTGCCTGTGGCGCTGCTTTCCAGCCGCAGGCCTCCGAGGGTGTGGAAGTCGGGCACGATGATTTCTTCGAAGACCACGTGCACCACGTCGGTGTCGTCCCACACACTCTCGTTGTTGATGATCTCGCCCCGAACCACCATCCCATTCAATGCGTTGCCGCCGATGAGGTTGTCGCGAATCAGAGCGCCTTGGTTGTCGCCATACGCCTCGACGCGATCGATACCGCCCGTGGAACGACCGTGATCGACCACCAAGTCGCTGCTGAGCGCCCCCGGATTCGTGTTGAGCGCCGGACCCAAGCCATCTCGGATCGTGTTGCCGACAATAATCGGCTGGGCCGCTCGGATAAAAATCGTACCCGGCGCGTTGAAGCCCCGCCCGAATCGCTCGACCGGAGCCTGTCCCCCGGTCCCGTCGGCGTTTTGGGAGAACGTCGAGTTCGTGATGCGCGCTTCGGCTTGATGAATCTCGATCGCGTTAAAGCCGGTGAAGCTCCCTTCCACCGTCGTCACGCCTCCCGCGAACTGGACGTTGGCGTGATCGAGACTCAGCTTGCTCATCGCACTCGCATAAATCCCGCCCCAGTCCCCCGGCCGCGGAACCGTACGCCCCGCGTCGCTGCGCGTGTCGAACGTGCCGCCTGCGCCGTAGCGATCATCTCGCAGCGACGTAAAGACGACTTCAAACCCGTCGCGTCCCTCGGCGATCAGCTGCCCACCAAGCGAAACGTCGAGGTGCGATCCATCCAGTTTGACAATCGTGCCGGGGTCGATGGCAAGCCGCGCGTCGAGGCGTGCCGAGAGGTCCAGCTGCTGTTCGTCCAGCAACGCGCCACCCGCCAGACTGCCGTTGTCCGTGTAGTTGTTCACCGAGAGCGCCGTTTCGGCAACCAACCGGTAGGGACCCTCGCCGGCGCTGGTACTGCGATAGATCCGGCGAGCGACTGCGTCCTGAAACGTCAGAGGCAGATCCCTCAACACGATCGTGCCTTGCACGCCTCGGCCCAAGACTGACAGCGGCAGCGTGGCGGCGGAGGGCGTTGTTTCGGTTCCGTCCGCCAGAACGAAAGTGAATCGATACGAATAATCGCCGCTGCCCAGCGAACCGCCCGCCGACGGACTCACGAGGACCGCCGAGATATCCGGGGCCCGCGAGGCATTTTGGATCGGTCCACCTGGCGTCCCCTGGATCACCAAATTCTCGCTGACGACGTGGACAATGTCCGTGTCGTCCCAACGCCCCGAGACGGTCATTGGGCGGAGGTTGTTTCCGGCCGGCGTCGCGATTCGGATGAAAAGCCCGTTGAGCGAGTTGTTGGTGAGCGAATTGGCGTGAATGTCGGGACCAACGCGAACGTAATCCGACGTAAACGGCGCGGCCTGATACGACGGGGCGTGAAAATTCGTCTCGGCGAAACTGTTCGGGTCGGCCGACATCGCCGCGTCGGCACTCTGCGTGATTCGGTTGAAACTCACCGTCGGCCGGGCTTCGATCATCTGGATCGGCGTCACGATCTGTTGGATCGACTCGATCACGACCTCGCCGCCACCATAGCGGAAATCCGCGTGGTTCACATAGTCCAAGAAAATGGCTTCCTCTTCGTAAACAAACCTTCCCTCGGACAAATCCACATCCTGCCGAAACATCAGGCCGCCCCAATCGCCCGGACTGGGAGTGGTCGGCAAGGGATTGGTATCGGCACCCGTCGACTCGTCGTTAATCGACGTAAAGATGACGCGCCGTCCGGGGATTCCGAGCACTTGCAGGGCCGTCGCGCTGCGATCGACGCGCGGCGTCGAACTACCGACGCCGACTCGCGCACGGCGCAGCTTGAAAATCGCCCCCGCGTCAACCATCACCGTCACGCCCAACGGGACTTCCAGCGTCGACCCGTCCGCCAGCGGACGGCTTAATCGATCAAAGCCGATCTCGTAGGCCAGGTTGTCGCCCAACGTGGCAAGATTCTGGTCGGCTCCGCCGTTGCCAACGATTCGGACCACGTCGCCAGGCCGCGCGGCCGCCAGCGCCAGTTGCACGTTGTTAAAGGGAGCGGCCAAACTGCCCGCTCCGCCTCCCGGTGCCGCCTTGTCGACGATCAACGTTCGAGTTGGTGCCTGCGCTCGGAACCAGAAGTTGTGCACCCCGCCGGGCAAGCCGTCGGCATCCCCATCCAACGCCGTCCCGGTCGCGTCCACCAAGAAATTGTCGACCTCCGGACGGAAATCTAAACGCAGGTCATACCGTCCTTCCGTACGCCCGCCCAGTCCGCTGTCCGACGTCGCCGGATCGTACTGGGAATTGCCGCTCGCACTGACCCCGACAAAGTACGTGCCCGGTGTCAGCGCAAGTTGAATCGACGAGTCGTTGCTGAAGTAATCGTCGTTGCGGGCGATCAGGATGCGATTGCCCGCGTCGTCCTCGCGGTACAGATTCAGCACCGTATCGAGGAAACTGACGTCCTGCAGACGCTCGGCCATCGTCTCCGCCGTGAACAAGCCCGCGTCCGCCAGTTCGAAACGGTACATGTCAATGTCACGACCCTCGGGTCGGAACAGATGCTGAGCATGGACGATGTCGTTGTCGCCGGGAAACATCGGCTCCGGCGTGTAACCCGGGATGAACTGATTGCTGCCCACCGTTCCCGGAGGCAGATCGTCGGCGAACGACGTGCCGAACAGGTAGGTGACCAGCCCCATCGCGGTATCGAACCACGAGCCGCCATACGAGTCCTCCAGCAGCTCGGCGGCATCCACGATCGCCGTGGGGACCAAGCCCAGGACCGGATCGACCACGGTGCCCGCGATCCCCTCGAACCCGCCCGGACCGTCGCCGGCCGTCGGATCGACCGCACGCATGTCGCCCGTCGCGATGCTATAAAAGCTGATCCCGGCATCCACCAGATCCGGCAGCGTCGTCTCGTCGACCTCAAAGAACTGCGCTCCAATGTACTGCCCGTACAGCGCAAAAATTTCGCGAGTTCGCTGCCGTTGCTGCTCAGTAATCAAGTTCCGCAAGGGAACGCCCGAAGGCGCGTAGCCGTAGACATCGCGAAACACGAACCCGATCGTGGAAACACCCGGCTCGTCATCCTGCGTCGGAACCCGCGTTCCGTCAGGAAGAATCCTGTCCGGAATGTGTTGGTTGTCAGATTCCAAGGGCAGATCACGGTGCCCCGGATCGTTGTTACCACCGGGGAAACTGAGCGGATAAAGGTCGGGGTCCGTGATCTCGGCGCCCACGATCTGGCTGCGCCCGAGCGTCCCTAAATCGACCGACGTCGCGAAACTCGAACCCGCGTCTCCGGGAAGATTGGCCCGCACCGGTGGCAGCGGAGCGGCTTCGTCCGTCCCGATTCGAAGACGATACGTGCCCGGTCCCGTCGCGAGCTGATCCAGCGGCGCCGAAAAAGTCAGCACCGCGCGGTCACTCCCGGCGTCATACTGCACCGCGATCGGCCGATGCACCGGTCCATCGTCCGTGTTGGTCGCGGTATCGCCCGTGAAGATCAGTTGATAGAAACGAGGATCCTGGGCCGCCGCGACGTTCAAATCGTCGTTGTTGAAGTACACCACGATCTGGTTCCGCGCCTGCGTCAATTGGCCATTGACACGCGTGATCGGTTGCGGAACCACCGAAATCACCTGCGCCCCCAAATCCAACTCGAATTGCAACGCCTCACCGTACGCGTCAATTCGATACACGTCGTCCGGCAGCGTTTCCGCGAACCGGACAATCGCCTCGTTCGGGTTGTCGCCCAAGCCGATAAAGCCCGGCCGAATGATCACGTCGCTCGCGTTGCCGAACTGTCCGTCGAAACCGCTCCGCGTAATCTGAATGTTCGCGGCCAGCGTGGCCGGATCCAGACCAGGGGGCGTCTCGTCGAAACGAAACGTGAGCTGAGTCGGAGCACGGTCGAGGACTTGTCCGTCTTCCAACAAGTCGCCGTCATTCGGCTGAATCCCGATCAGCTGCGCCAACAGTTGGCGAGGCTCCAGCGACTCAAGCTGCAATCCGCGCCGTGGCCGAATCGCCCCCGAACCCATGGAAGATCGTCCCTGGCCCAAACGGCGACGGGCACGCGAAGTGAAGTACCCTGGGGACCCAAATGCCATAACTTGCTACCTCACGTGGAGTTCCGACGAGCGTCGAGAGAAGAAGAAGAAAAGCTGAAATCGCGTGCGGTTTCGGTTCGCCCGAGCAGGCCGACCAGCAAGGTTGGCGTAACTAGTGTCGCGAACGAGATTTATAACGATTCAGCTGATTATAATTTGGACCCTTCATTTTGCAAGAAACACCCATCTTATCCATCCGCTACAAGGGTCTCAACTTGACCCCGACAACTTCTGCGGCCAGCCAGACGGGTGACGTTCATGCGGATCATAACGGACAATCTCACGATAGCAATTCACGCGCCAATCCCTAAAATCCGCTCGAGAGGGTCGATAAGCAGTTGGAAAACAAGCATTTAGCGAGTGGGGACGAGGATCCGCAGTGCAGTATTACGCTGCAGCGGCTGTAGCGAATTGGACGGTAAAACTAAGCAGGTTGAGTGAGAGAGGTGGATCAGGCGGAGAATTCCGAGGATGCGGAAAGTATTTGTTATCCGCATTAATCGGCGCCGATAGGTTCTAGCGAACGTACCGGACGGAACGGTTGTACCAGGAGGGGGCAACCGGGTTTCAAATCCGCCGAGATAGCCCCAGCCAGCTCGAAACGGCTCGCTGCGATGTGGAGAAACGAGAAGATGAACCGTCAATTCCTTGGGACGCTCGCCGTCATCCTGACGTTGGCGTCTGCCCATGCGACTCGTGGTCAGATGCCGGCTTATCCGCCCGCTGCGGCCTACCCCGCGCAGGCGGCCTACTACACGACGTCCAATCCCGGGGCATCCGGGGTGTATCCCGCGGCGTACAGCATGACGCCGCAGGGGGGTGTTCAGCTGGCAAGTTGTCCGACGTGCGGGCCCGGCGGCGAGCCGGGCTATGGCGTGCCGGCTTACGCGGGTTCCGGGTACTCTGATGCGTCCTACGGCCCCGGCATGGGATGCGTCGACGGCAGCTGCGGAGGCGGCTGGATGGATGCGTCAGGTTGTGCTGACGGCAGTTGCGGGCCAGCTGGACTGGGCGATCATCTCGCGTCGTGGCTCGACAACTGTGGTGGATACAACTGTGGCAAGGCGCACGGTCCGTACGGTGATGGCGGTTGCTGTTTGCCACGCTGGTTCGATGTGCACGCCGAATGGCTTTTCTGGCAGCGGGATTATTCCGACTCGCAGGCTTTCAGTTCGAGAGGCATCCTGGGTCCCACGGTTCTGGACGCCAATCAGTTGGACTTCAGCGAGGAGTCGGGTTTCCGTGTGACGGGGGCGTACCTGGTTGGTCCCGCGACGGCACTGGAGGCGACCTATTTCGGTACGCTGAACTGGGCTTCCTCGGCGCAAGTCACCGGCGACGGCGATCTGTTTTCGGTGTTCAGCGATTTTGGCAGTGATCCGTTCAACGGCTTTCCGGAGACGGATTTCGCGAATCTCCATCAGCTCGGGCTTTCGTCGGAGCTGGACAATGCGGAGCTGAACTTGCGACATCGCTCCGTGTCGGCCAACTGCCTCTGGCATTCTTCGCTGCTGATCGGGGTCAGGTATCTGCGACTGCGTGAGGATTTGAGCTATCGGACGGAAACGAATGTCGCGGCGATGGACTACGCCCTGAAGGTCGACAACGACCTGGTGGGAGCCCAGATTGGGGGCGACCTGTTCTTGTGCGTCACGCCGCGGTTCAAGATTGGCGGCGAGATTGAAGCGGGGGTGTACGGCACGTCGAGCTCGCAGCGGACCAACGTGACGACCACGGACAGCCCCGTGCTGCACGAATACCTGCGCGACAACGATGTGGCCTTCATCGGCGAGGCGGGCGTGTCGGGGCTCTATCGGATCACCTCCCGGTGGACGTTCCGCGGCGGCTATCAAGTCCTCTACGTGGATGGCGTTGCCACGGCGGTCGACAATTTCAACACCGCGTCACCTTTCTCGGCCCGCACCGCGCTGTTGTCGAACAACGGGAACGTGTTTTATCACGGTGCCAATTTAGGCTTCGAATGGACGTGGTAGTGACGTCCCCCATCGAAGCGTGACGGTTCCCGGGGCAAGGTGATCCTTGCCCCTTTTTCGTTTCTCAACTCAAACATCGGCGGGTTGCCAGGCGCCAAGTCGTGCCGGACGAAGCGTTAGGCCGGGTGGAACGTGCGGCGTTTCAAGACATGGCTGTTGTTTCGATGTGAAGCAACGCTCGCTCCGACCCAGGCCGCCCGCCGCTCACTTACGCTCGCGGGTCACGCCAGCGGTGGACGGGCAACAACCCTTTCTTTCCCCGCGTTTCGACGCGTTTCTCGGCGGTTTCCCCGCGTCGGCACGACTTGCAGAGTTCTTCGCCGCGCTATTTCGCCAAGCTTGGCACGCGGCATGCACTGCAGCCATCGTGGCGGGCGGAACCGAGATCGACGCTCCCGGGTACGCTCCCCTGTTTTGGTGCGGGCCTGCGTGTCGCCAAAGATCGCGTGTGTCACACGGCGTCGTGAGTCTCAAGTGGTGCGTACGTTTCACATGGTTAGCGCCATACGGGAATCGAGTTCGTGTCGAGACGGATTCAGGCGGCGGTTAAAGTCGGGAGGAAACTTTCGGACAGTTCGCGTTGGCGGTATATTCGAGATCGCTCTTGGGGTTGAATGCAGTCAACCAGGCGTCACGTTCCGGTGACGGTCGACGGCGGATGGATTCTCGACACCGCTGAAAGGGCCCCCGAGGTTGGGTCATTCGTTGTACTTCCGATTAGTTTGTGGACACCATGAGTATGGAATTGTGGGGTTCGCCCAATTAGACTCAAAAGTCAAGTCATAGATGTTGGTGATTCCACCCCCAGCTGGAACAGAGAACAAAACGCGACCGTCCGTTGCTGGCTTGCCGCGCAACGTGGATCCGCGCCTTCGCGGCTTTCTTTTTTATTCCGAGCCGATAGCAGCCATCGCGACCAGTTATTGAGGAAACCGACGTGTTTTTTCGCAGTGATTTCGAGCGGCCCATGAAGCGTCAGCGAACTGGGCGGCGTGTCCGCCGTCCCCAACGACGTCACCACTTCACGTCGCGCTCGATGACGTACGAGCCGCTGGAGATCCGCCAGGTGCTGGCGACGTTCCAGCCTATGGGTCCCGCCGCGATCGTCAATGGACAGGTCGAGAAGGTCACTCCGACGAACGAGGTGAGCGGCGCGATCCACACCGTGCTGACGCATCCGACCAACCCCAACATCATGTACATCGGGGCCGTGAACGGCGGAATTTGGAAGACAACTGAGGCGCAACTGACGAATCCTCGTTGGACGCCCCTGACCGATAACCTGCCCTCGCTGACGATCGGCGCGATGGCGATGGATCCCAGCAACCCGAATCGCCTGGTCGCGGGAACCGGTCGTTACAGCGCGTTCGCGGAGGGAGGGCCGCTGACGGGTTTGATCCTGACCGAAGATGGGGGCGCCAACTGGCAGGTGATCGACGACCCGCTGCTGGTCGGAAAAAACATCTCGGGACTTGCGCTCTCCGGGGACCTGATCCTGGCCTCGGCGGGCGGCGGCTTCTATTTGAACGATCCCAATCCGGATACCGGCCTGTTCCGAAGCACGGATGGGGGCCAGACCTGGGAAAATATCGAATTGCTGCAACGCGACGCGGATTTCCCGGACGAACCACTGGAGTTCGAAGTCTTTGATCTGGTCTCCGACCCGACGGACCCCGAGCGGTTTTACGTATCGGTCGCCGAGACGGGGATTTTCCGTACCGACGACGGAGGTGAAAACTGGACGGACGTTTCCTCAGGTGACGCGCGCGTGTCTCAGTTGTTGTCGATCATCGAAAATAACAATCTCGACAACAACAATATCGAAATGGCCGTGGCCAACAATGGCCGCATCTACATGGCGATTATCACGGTCGGACAGCCGCTGATCATTGCCTACAGCGATACATTCGGAGGCGGATGGACCGAAATGGATGTGCCCCTCACGCTGGAGGCTACCGGCGTCGTGGGAGTCAGCCCGCGGGCGAAGCCGGGCGGTCAGGGCAATATCCATTTCTCCATCGTCGCCGACCCGACCGACCCCTACACGGTTTACGTCGCCGGCGACCGCCAGGACGGAGACCTTTCGTTCGACTCGGGGAATTCGATCGGCGCTCGCACCTTCACGGGAAAGCTATTCCGCGGAGACACTCGGAAGGACTCGATCGGCAACGTCCTGGATCTCACCGGGTTCATTCCGTTCAACGGCTATTCGCCGCAGTGGGAGCACCTGACCCACAGCAACCTGATCGCCGAGATGCCCGAAGGCGGGACCCGGCGCGGCAGTGCTCCGCACGCGGACTCGCGTGAAATGGCATTCGACGCGGCGGGCAATCTGATTGAGGTCAGCGACGGAGGCATCTACCGGCGCACGCAGCCGCGCTCCAACCAAGGTGATTGGTACTCGCTGAACGGGACGCTCCAAGTCACGGAGTTGCACGATATCGCCTACGACGCGGTCTCGAACATCCTGGTGGGCGGCAGCCAGGACAACGGCAGTGTCCAGCAGTTGTCACCGAGCAGCAAGGTCTGGGAGCAGATTCCGGTGCTCGACCAGTCGATCATCGGCTCCGTGCTCCGGCGATCCGGTGGCGACGGCGGCGACGTCGCGATTGACGACACAAGCACGGCGGGCTTCTCCTACCGCTACACCAGCTTCCAAGGATTGCTTGGACTTCGCCGCCAGGTCTATAACGCAAACAACCAGTTGGTCAGCGAGGAGACGCTGACGCCGAACATCATCGGCAATTTCGTGACGCCTGTGATCCTGAATCGACTGAACGCGTCACGCATGGTGGTGGGGGGAGCGTTTGGTATTTTCGAGTCATTCGATCGAGGCGATTCGTTCCGAGAGATCCGCGGTCCGGGCAATGTCAGCTTTGGGATCCTGGGGATTGCCCAGAACGCGATTGTCGCGGGCGGTGTCAAGAATGGATCCTCCAACCCGGCGCTGATCTACATTGGATCGGATTCGGAGGTCTTCGTCCGGATCAACCAAGGCGACAACCTGCGGCTGACGAAGGCTCAGTATCCCGGCGGTCAAATTCGCGCCTTGGCGGTGGACACCGCAGACTGGGCCAACGCCTACGTGATCGATCGTGACGACGTGTATGTCACCAGCGACGCAGGCGACAGTTGGCGGCGTGTGACGGGCAATCTCCACACGAAAGGTGCGGGGGAATTGCGGAGCGTCGAGTTTGTCCGTTCGTCTTCCGGCGGAGGATTCCTGCTGGTTGGCACCGATAACGGGATCTACGTGACCAGTGATCAATCCCCGGGCAGTTGGACGGAACTGGGAGCGTTGCCCCACGCGCCCGTCTTCGACATGGAGTACGACTCGCGTGACGATGTACTGGCGGTCGGCACGATGGGTCGCGGGGCGTTTCTGCTGCGAAATGCCTACGCCGAGATCAGCGGGACGTCGGCGGCGTTGACGGCCAATCGCACCGCGTCGGGAGTGATCTGGAACGACCTGGATGGGGATGGCGTCCGAGAGGCGGGCGAGCCGGGACTGGGCGGAGTCACGATCTACGTCGATACCAACGGCAACAACCAGTTCAACGTGAGCGAGCCGGCCGCGATTTCGGCATCCAACGGAACTTACACGATCGGCGGCATCTCGCGCGGCACCTACGCGGTACGCACCGAGCTCCAGCCGGGATTCCTCCAGACTTACCCCAAGGGGGCGGGAGAACATCTCTTTAACTTCACCACGAATCTCGGCGCGACCGGACTGAACTTTGGCGTCCGCGAGGGCCGTGGCGAGGACATGGGGTTTGATTTCGGCGACGCGCCCGCTCCCTACCCAACCTTGCTGGCTGACAACGGCGCGTCCCACGGAATTGTTCCGGGCTTCCAGCTGGGTGCGACGGTGGACGGCGACCTGAATGGCCGTCCCACGCCGTTTGCCGCGGGTGACGACAACTCGGGCGATGACGAGGACGGCGTCTTGTTTGTTTCCGACTTCGTCCCCGGAACGCAAGCAACCGTGGATGTGTTGATTTCCAACGGAACTCAGCCACCCGGCGTGCTGCAAGGCTGGATCGACTTCGACGGAGACGGTGCGTGGAGCACGCCAGGTGAGCAAGTCTTTCGTGACGTCGCGGTCACGGCAGGTGTCAACCGGCTCACGATCAACGTCCCCGGTTGGGCGCAGGAAGGCTTCACGTTCGCCCGATTCCGCTACGGATACGAGCGCGGCATTTCCTTCACAGGGCGCGCCGTGGCAGGCGAAGTCGAAGACTATCGCGTCGAGGTCATCAAGGGTGGCCCTACCGCAGTCGACGACATGTTCGTCGTACGTCGCAATTCGATGAACAACGAACTGACCGTGCTCACCAACGATGCCATCCGTTCCGGCTCGCAGACCTCCATCTCGGCGGTCGGCCCATCGGACCAAGGTGGAAGCGTTCGAATCGCGCCGAATGGTGGCAGTGTCCTCTACACTCCCCTGCCCAATTTCACGGGGACCGAGACGTTCACCTACACCTTGACGGATCAGAGCGGCCTGAGCGACTCGGCGACCGTGTCCGTCTTCGTCCAGCCGGATCTCGCCAGCGTGCGGCTGGGCGCCAGCAACCTCGACGGAACTCCCACCACCGCGATCACGGTTGGCCAACCGTTCCTCCTGAATGGCTACGTGCGTGACTTGAGCGATGCGGGCGGCGGTGTGTTTGCCGCGTATGTCGACGTCAACTATCCCGGTGCGGCCGCGACCATCACCGGACCGATCACGTTTGGCTCGGAGTTCCCCAACGGTCAGTCGGGGAACACATCGCAAGCAGGCTTGATCGACGAGGTCGGCGCCTTCGATGGCCTGGATCGGCTCGGCGCCACCGAAGCCCTCCTGTTCTCGGTCCCGATGCGGGCCACGCAAGCCGGCAACTTCACGTTCACGATGGACGCCGCCGACGTCTTGCCGCAACACAATCTGCTCTTGTTCGATCGAGACGATCCAGTCCCGGTGAATCAGATTGAATTTCGCTCGCTGCAACTGGGTTTCGTTCAGGCGCTCGCTTCCCAAACGAATCCCCGCAACGCGATGGACGTCAACGACGACTTCGCGATTTCTCCGCTGGACGCGCTGCTTGTGATTAATGAGCTGAATGGAGCGGCCGCCGCAGCGCGAATGGCCGGGGGCGAGGGGGAATCGAACATGTACCTGGACGTCAGCGCCGACGGTTTCGTCTCGCCGCTGGATGCCCTGTTGATCATCAACGAGCTCAATCGAATCAGTGCCGAAGGCGAAGGTGACAACGGATCACGGGCCGCCATCGCCGCGGCACTTGCGGCCG
This sequence comes from uncultured Planctomycetales bacterium, assembly GCA_963826795.1. GTDB lineage: Bacteria > Planctomycetota > Planctomycetia > Pirellulales > Pirellulaceae > CAWGYT01. The sequence continues at coordinate 239,165 of CAWGYT010000015.1, forward strand.
ACACGCCTGCAGCGGAATCGGCGGCGCGGGACGACGTGGCGAGGGAGTCGGCGTGGAGCGAGATAACGCGTGACAAAAAGATCATGGAATTGGTCGCGTCGGAAGGGGTATTTCAGTCGCTGAACGACGAAGATCACCCCCGCCTGGAATCGAGCAACCAGGATCTGGAAGCAGCCCTCGCCCTGATGGACGCGGACCTGCATCAGCGAGGAAACTGAATCGGAGAGCTGAATCTCGCTACGCGGGTTCCAGCCACTCCGGATGTCGACGCAAGCACTCAGCCAACGCCTCGGCGGCATCCTCGTGCATTTCCGGCGACGGATAGTACGCGTTCTGCGTCCATTTCAGGCCCGCAAAGTCCGCTCGGTCTTTCGACAGATCGACTTCACAGGGTTGTCCCGTGTGACGACTGACAAGCGGCTGAGGACTGCCTCGGCCGGTGATGCACTCGACATACTCATCGCTTCGCCGGCGCAGTGAATCGACCATCTCGCGATTGACCAGTTGGGGGAATTCACCCAACAGCAGATTGACGTCGCGATACTGTTCCGTGTAGTCCGGCGCTCGTTTCGAATACCAGAACAGCACGGTGGGAACCTGGATCGCATCGAGCAGCGCGTGAAAATTCGCCAACCAATTCGCGCGCGTTTCCGCCACCAGCCGCTCGGCCTGACGGCGTCCCCACCAGCGAGACAGGCGACGAGCCGGCGATTGTCCGCAGGGAAGCTTCATCCAGTAGTAGTTTCCTTCCAGCACGCTTCTCCACGCCGACGCCGCGGCGAACCGGCGGCCGTCTCGACGCCGCGTCAAGTACTCAAGTCCACCGCTGTCGAACCGTGAATTGCTTTCGCTCCGACCGGACATGATCTGGACGATGACGAAGCGGCTCGCATTGATGTACTTCCGCAGGCCAGCCTGCTTGAGGAAAAAAAATGGCCCGGCGCCTCCGTAACCCAGGTTCAGCTGCGGCAACTGGATCCGCTCGGACAACAAGCGGGCATAGGGGCGTTCGCAAAAGCAGCCAAAGGTCTGCGCACCTCCGAGGCAGCAGAAGTACGCTTGCGGACGGAGACTGCCGGGGGCTGGCCCGCGAAACCAAAGGCCCGTCTCGGCCAAGGGGTACATCTGGTAGTCCACGACCTCGTCATCCCGAGCCTGGTAACCCGAGAGATGCTCGTTCACCATGGCAGCCGCCTCCCCAAGAGCTCAGCCAAGTCGCGTTGATCTGCCGCGAACTGCGGTGTAAGCGAGCGATAAAGTCGCGCTTCCAGGCGGGGTACAGGCTGTTGATTGTGGCGGTCAATCCAGTCCGAGGCGCGACGGCGGAGCGAACTCGGAACCAGACTCCTGGCGACCGTCTTCACGAGGTTCTCCTCCCACACAATGCGGCGCAGCGCCCGCGATCGGGGCGTCGTTCCCCGATTGGCCGGGGCCAACGAAACCGGCCGGAACGTATCCGTCACGCCCAAATGCCCAAAGACGGCGCGAAGTGCGCGGCGAGGATCGCAGAAAAACTCCTCGTAGAACAGCACCTGGATCTGCTCGGCCGGAAACCGATCGTAAAATCGCCGCAGCTGTTCGGCGTACTTGCCAACGCGCACATAGTGCCAATCCCATCCCCAACCGGCAGCCACCCTTTCGTCCTCCCGAGCGAGAGCGAGTTCGAATCGCTCGGGCTCGATTCCCAGCCGGACGTTCATGTGAAAATGCGAATGGAGCCGATCAACTGGGTGACGCAGAATCACCAGAATTTGGGCGTCCGGAGCGTAAGCGCGGAGCCGTTCGGCGGCATCGGGGCTGTACAAGTATCGCACTGACGCGTCGCCGCGGACTACGGCCGCACCCGCGTCCTCAAAAAGTGCCTCGTAGGCGTCCAACTGCGTGACGGAATGACGCAGCAATTTCTGGTACAGCAGATCCGCGGCAAGCGGTCCGTGACACGTCGGCCGCTGACCGGCCGGGAATGCAAAGTAGTTCGGCTCTTTTGGATGGCAAACGAAAATCTGCGGATGCTGATCCAAGTAGTCCGCGAAGGAAGTCGTTCCCGACTTGGCGGCGCCGACAAGAAAGAAGTTTGGCTGCATCAGTTCGTCATGCCGCCCCAAGAGCGTTCCCCGAGATCATGAATGAATCGCCGCGGCCGGCATCGACGTCGGCAAACCGCTCGTGATCCGATGCTCGAAACCTTCCAGCGAATGATAGGCCAGCAACCGTTGAGCGCCTTCGACGGAAGGCTCAAAGTCCGTCGCCGAGCTGAACCACCTCAAAGCCTCACACGCCTCGTCCATGGAAGGGCAAAAGGTGCGTCCCATTCCGTACTCGCGCGCCATCCATCCCACGCAGCCGAATTCCGACGCGAGCACCGGACGCTGGACGTCCGCGGCGTACAACAAGAGGCTCGCCATGCCGATCTGTCGCGGATAGCCCACCCACAGTCCGTCCACCGCGTACAGCACATCCTCAAAATCCGCCTCGGAAATGAACTCGTCGCGGACCCGAATCCGCCCGTTGCGCAACCACGCCCCGCGGTCCGCCAACATCCGCCGTATCTCCTCCGACAGAACTCCATAAAGTACAAGGGCGAGCTCCGTCGAGTCGAGTTCACAAAAGCTCCGGATCAGCAGATCGGTCCCCTTCCGGACCGTCAGATCGCCGAGTGACGCGAGCAAGCGAACATCGCTCGGGAGCCCCAGTCGCTGACGAGCGCCGGACGCCGATCGAGTTGTCAGCTTTTCGTAAGGATGCGGTAAGGGCAGAACCGAGGTCCCCAAGACGGAGAGTCGACGGTGTCGTTCGGGCTGGGTCGCGTAAGGGTCAACGGTGTGAATCCGAAAGCGACCTGCCCAATCGATCGCCAGACGGTCAAGCGTTCGCCAGAGACGATCCTTGGGCCCCCACGAGGGATAGGCCTGCGCCAAATTGTGCAAAATGAAATCCGCGCCCTGAAGCCGACGCAGCGATCGTCGCAGGTGCCGATTAATCAGCAGTCCGTTGAGCAAGAAATCACCGCTCGGGACAACCAGGTATTCCGGGCGGAAAAGTTCGAGAATCGCGGCAAAGTGCGTCCGATTCGGTGCGGGCGTTTCGCCAACGTTGAAAAGCGACCGGGACGTCAATCGCATACTGCACGTCGACCGACGCGGCGAGACGAGCCAGTTTGACTTCCGCCTGCGGAGTCCCGAGAGCCGCACGCGGAACGGCCAGCAGGACGTCGTGACCGCGCTGCGCGAACGCGTTCGCGGTCCACGTCGCGAAACCCAAGAAATGTCCCACAAACTTCGGCTCGTACACCAGGACCCGCATGCGCCCGCCCCATCAAGATCGATGACCTGGCGAGCCCGCGTCACCCCAACAATCGTTCTCACCCCTGACGTCGTTCCGGCTCGACGAACAAGTCTAGCTGACCGAGTGGCGCCGGGGAGGGATCGGGACCGCTTCAGCGGGACGGCCAGCTCCGAGGTGACGCCGAGAACGTGACGCCGAGAACATTGACCGAGTGCGGTCAGGAAACGAAGAAAGCTTGGCCCATCTTCTGCACCTGCCACTTCATCATCGTGGAGCGCGATTCGGCCTCATTCATGAAATTACGACCGGTTTTTCCTCGTGACGTTCGATCGTGATCCAGCCCGGCGGCATGTCCCGCTTCGTGCAGCAACGTCACCATATCCGAGCCAGGCGTGGGCGAAATGAAGACCATGGGCGTGCGGAAACAAAGCAGCGGGCCATTCGAGATCGTCAGGCCGTTCGCCGGATACTTGAACTGGCAAAACAAGATCAACAGAGACTGCCGCTTGCCGGCTGTTTCGGCAGCGCCGCTCAGAGTGCGGTAAATGCTCGAATACTGCTCGGGCAGGATCGGAGTGTCGCCAAAATCAAACGTCTGACTCGGCGTCTTCGCTTGGGACAACGGCCAGCAGTTCAGCCCAATGCCGTGTTCACTCAACATCGACTCGGCCATCGCGATCACGGGCTTGTCTTTGGCCCCGAAAAAACTCGTCGCCCAAAAGAGCGCGAGATTCACTTTCTTGTTCCCAGGTAGTTTGTAATCCAGCTTTCCTTGGTCGGTCATCGACAACAATCTCCAGGGTTGCCAGTGGGTCAGCAGAATCGTGGCCCGCGAGGCCAAATACGGAAAAGGCGGTGGCCTTGCTGGCGTCTGAAACGACTCCCGCCTCGCACCCCTCCCGATTCTAACGGGGCCTCTGCAGCCGTCCAGCTTTAAGTCCAAATTGATGACGTCATTGAATTGCCCCCGGCTCGTCGCTTCGTCGAGCCGCGACTTGCGGCCCGATTGCCTGGGAGCCATAATCGCAACTTCTGGAATCGACCGTGGGGCTTCGACTCACGGGGAAAGCGAGCGCCGAGACGCCGAGATGCGCGGCGCAAACGAGGTTCGACGGCGCGTTGGCAGGAAGATCGGATCGAGGTGAGGGGCAGCCGATGAAGGCGATCGTGCTTGAGCAACCACGGCAGTTCGCGATGCACGACATCGCCGAACCAGGTCGGCCGGGTCCGGACGAAGCCCTGGTTCGGGTTCACCGGGTCGGCATTTGCGGGACCGATCTGGCCGGTTACCTTGGCAAATTCCCGTTCTACAGTTACCCTCGCATTCCCGGCCATGAACTAGGCGTCGAGGTGGTCGAAGTCGGGTCCGACGTGACCGAGATCAAGCCGGGCGACCGGTGTGCGGTGGAGCCCTACCTCAACAACCCCAACAGCTTTGCCAGCCGGCGAGGACGCCCCAATTGCTGTAACGAATTACGGGTCTTGGGTGTCCACACCGATGGCGGATTGCGACCGTACTTCGTGGTCCCGGCTCGGAAACTGCATGTGTCGCGCCAGCTCGAACTCGAGCAACTCGCGCTCGTCGAAACACTCGGAATCGGCTGTCATGCGGTGGACCGGGCCGCGCCGGAGCCGGAGGAGTTCTTGTTGGTGATCGGCGCGGGTCCGATTGGTCTGTCGGTCGTTGAGTTTGCCAAGCTGGCCGGCGTCCACTTGATCGTGATGGATCAGAATCCCGAACGGCTTGCCTTTTGCCGCGATGTTCTCGGAGTCCCGCACACCGTCGAGTTTCGTGGGGACGACCGTGAATTAGAACGTCTCCGCGAGATTGCTCAGGGGAACCTGCCGACGATTGTGGTTGACGCGACAGGCAACAAGCTGTCGATGCAGAATGCGTTTCGGTACGTCGAGCATACGGGCAAGCTGGTTTATGTCGGAATCGTGACGGACGAGATCTGCTTTCGGCATCCCACGCTCCACGCCCCCGAGCTGACGTTGCTCGCCTCGCGCAATTCGCTGCCCCGCGATTTCCGACGAATCATCGCATTGATCGAGAATGGCGAGTTGGACACGCGGCCCTGGATTACGCATCGCACCGCGTTCTCCGATTTGATTGACGTCTTCGATTCCTACACCCGGCCCGAGACGGGAGTGATCAAGGCCATCGTTGAGATCCCGGCCTGAGCCCCGAATACCGAGGACTGAGTACTGATGAAGTCCGCCATTACCGTCAGCCTGGTTGCGGAAGCTCGGGGAGGCCCGTTCGTTTATTGGGACGATCTTCCCGCCGCTTGTCGGGAGGCGAGCGAACTAGGTTTTGATGCGGTCGAAATCTTTCCACCGGGTCCCGAGGCGATCGACGCGACGACGATCGCGCCGAGCTCACCCGAACGGGGCTCAATCTGGCGGCCGTCGGAACCGGGGCCGGATGGGTCAAGCATCGACTCACGCTGACCGATCCCGATCCGGCGATTCGGGCGGCAGCCGTGCGATTCGTAGAAACCATGATTGAAGCCGCGGCGGCGTTGGGGGCCCCGGTAATCATTGGCTCGATGCAAGGTCGGTCGGGTCCGCAGGTTTCCCCCTCAACAGCCCGGGACCACCTCCGCCGTGGACTCGATACGTTGGCCGAATCCGCGCGGCGGCGGGGAGTCCCGTTGATCTACGAGCCGCTCAATCGGTACGAAACGAATCTTTGCAATACGCTCGCCGACGGCGTCCAATTGCTCGAGTCGCTCTCATCAGACAACGTGGTTCTGCTGGCGGACTTGTTTCACATGAACCTTGAGGAGTCGCAGATGGACGTCGCGATTCGGGATGCAGGCCGGCGGATCGGACACGTGCATTTTGTCGACTCGAATCGACATCCGCCGGGAGCCGGCCACTTGGATTTTCCGCCCTTGATCCAGGCCTTGGCGGCGATCGGCTACGCGGGCTACCTCTCGGCCGAAGCCTTGCCGTTGCCCGACACGCAAGCGGCTGCCCGCCGGACGATTGATGCCTTTCGGCGTCTGATGGGCCCCATCGCGTAACAGGCGGCGCACCGCCGACCCGGGCGGACGCCGATCTCGACACGACCCAGCGCCGTGAACGTCACCTACCGAGAAACCCAGCCCATGAACGACGAGACGCATCGACTGGCACCGATTAAGACCTTGGGCTTGGCCCCCAGCTTTGGCTTCGGGGACCGCACGGGCCTGGCCACGGACGGCCACGTGGCCGCCATGCGTCGGGCCGGTGGCGGGATCTGCCCGATCTTTCCCCAGCAGTCAATTCGGGAAATGACACGCACCGGCCGGACGCCCGAACAGGTGATGCACGACGCCTTGGCGGGTATGGCGCGTCGCGGCTGGACCGAAGGCAGCGGCGCGGACGCCGATCACTTGAAGACCAAACAGGACGTGGATGTCACCTTCGCGGCAGGTTTTTGTTTCTTCACGCTGGATCCTTCCGACGTGGTCGACGCGGCCGCCGACGACGACCCTGAAGCCGTCCTGCGTGAAAAATTCGCGGCCCTCGCCGAACAGGTCCGATGGGTGCCCCGCTACGTCGGCCGACGCGTCGAGCTGTCCAACGGAACCGAGTTGGAGTTCACGGAGGAAGCTTGCCTCCGAGCGGCCGTCAAATACGGATTGGCGTTGAACCAAGCGAAGGAGCTGGCACGCTATATTGGCCAGCGACACGAGGCGGCCAGTCGCGAATACGAATTGGAATTGAGCGTCGACGAAACCCCTCAGCCCACGTCGCTGGTCGAACACTATATCGTGGCCGACCAATGCCTCCAGGACGGCGTCCCGTTGGTCAGCCTGGCACCTCGCTTCCCGGGAGACTTCGAAAAGGGTGTCGATTTCAAAGGCGATGATCTCCAGCTGCGCCAGTCGCTGCACGACCATGCGGAGATCGCCCGTCAGCTGGGTCCTTATAAACTGAGTCTCCACTCGGGGTCGGACAAGATTTCGATGTATCGCTGGCTCGCGGAAGCGACCCGAGGGTTGTTTCATGTCAAGACGGCGGGAACGAGCTACCTTGAGGCGCTCCGTGTCGCGGCGCGGCACGATCCGACACTGCTCCGCCGGATTGTCGATTACGCCCGGGGTCGATTTGAAACGGATCGCGCCACATACCACCTGTCCGCAACGCTGGCCGACGTGCCTCCGCCGGACCAAGTTGGCGAGCGCACGCGAGCTGGAAACCCTTTATTTGGAGTGTTGGGATGCGGTTCCGCCCGGTCAGGGTTTCACCTCGCCCGGACGACAAATCCTGCACTGCACATTCGGCTCCGTGCTGACACATCCGCAGTTCGGACCCGAATTGCGCCAAGTCCTCACGGAACATGCCGAGACGTACGCCGAGGTTCTGGCAGACCACTTTGAACGACACTTGCGAGCGCTCCAAGCGGGACTTGCGTGAGGACCGCCGCCGGCTGCGTCTCCGCGTGTAACCGAAAGCGTGGGCCGGGATTTGCGGCCGTGTTCCTGAACTACGAAGGAGTCTCTCATGCTACGACAGCGTCTGATTCATCCCAAAATCAACGAAGTCTTAGGCCGCGCCGGGCATCACGCGAAGGTTCTGATCGCCGATGGCAATTATCCCGCCTCGACGACACTCGGCCCCAGTGCCGAGCTGGTCAGTTTGAATCTTGCCCCGGGGATCGTGACTTGTACGCAAGTCTTACGTGCCCTGCTCACGGCGATCCCCGTCGAGGCGGCCCATACGATGATGTACGAAACGACCGGCCCCTACGCGCTTCCAGCCGATCCGCCCGTTTGGGCCGAGTATCGTCAGGCGATTGCGGAAGCAGGGCTGCAGCTGGAACTTGAACCCATCGAAAAATGGGCGTTCTACGAATCCGTCAAGACACCCGACCTCGCACTCACGATCCAAACGGGCGATCAGCAACGGTTCGCAAACCTCCTACTGACCATTGGTGTGCGAATGGACTGATGGGCTGATTCGTGCCGATACCGATCGATGGCTCGCCCCGGACCATGGGCGGGCGACCAAATAAGTGCTCCTCGGCCTGCAACTCGGCACAGCTCACTCGAGACAAAGGAAGGTGCAAAGGAACTGCGGACATGCAATATCGCTCGCTCGGAAAAACGGGTATTGAACTCTCGACTCTCAGCTTCGGCGCGTCCTCCCTGGGACAAGAGTTTCGTCGAGTCGACTTGAATGAGGCAATTCGGTCGGTCCATGTCGCGCTCGACGTCGGCATCAATTTCATCGACACCTCGCCCTATTATGGCCGGGGGACCTCTGAATGCCTGTTGGGATTCGCGCTGCGCGAGATCCCACGGGAAAAGTATTTCCTCGGCACAAAGCTCGGTCGATACGACCGACAACACTTTGATTTCTCAGCAGAGCGTGTGGTAGAAAGCGTGGACGTCAGCCTCCAGCGGATGGGCGTCGATTATCTGGATCTCATTCTGTGCCACGACATCGAGTTCGTTGAAATGTCGCAGATCGTCGACGACACACTCCCAGCCCTGCGCAAGTTGCAGCGGCAAGGCAAAGTACGATTCGTGGGGATCTCTGGTTATCCGATGAAGATCTTTCGCTATGTGCTTGAACGAACCGACCTCGACGTCATCCTGTCATATAACCACTACACGCTTCAAAACACGATGCTGGCCGATCTGGTCCCGTATCTGAAAAAGAAAGAGGTTGGGATCCTGAACGCCGCGCCGTTTTCAGCTCGGCTGCTGACCAACGCCCCCTTACCGGCTTGGCACAAGGCGACCGACGCCGTCCGTTCGGTTTGTCGCCGCGCGGCAGAGCATTGCCAGCGTCAGGGCCAGGATTTGGCTCAGCTGGCGTTGCAGTTTTCGCTGGCCCATCCCGACCTGACCACATGCATCACGGGCTCGGCGAACCCCGCCCGGATCGCGCAGTGGGCGGCCTGGGCCGAACAGCCGATCGACGCCCGGCTGCTGCAGGAAGTGCAGCAAATCCTCGCCCCGATTCACAACTGGTTCTACATCGAAGGCCGGCCCGAGAATAACGACCCGCCGCCTGACTCAGCATGAATCACCGCGTCATCCACGGCATCATTCACGGCGCGGAATCACCACCCCTTATTTCCTTGGCGGCGATGCCATGAACCGAATCGATGCGCATCATCATCTTTGGCAACTCGGTCACTTTGACTATCGTTGGCTGGAGGCGCCCGAGCTGGCCCCGTTGCGGCGGAATTTCCTGCCGCAGGATCTGGCGCCGTTGCTGCAGGAAGTCCAAGTCGATCGAACGATCGTCGTGCAGACTCAACACGATCTGGCGGAGAATCTATGGGCGTTGCGGCTGGCCGAGCAGTTCGATTTTCTGGCCGGAGTCGTCGGCTGGGTCGATTTGCGAAGCCCTCGTTGCGAAGAGCAACTGCTGGAGGCCATCGCCCACCCGAAGTTCGTGGGAGTGCGCCATCTGACACAGGACGAGCCCGAGGACGACTTTTTGATCCGTCCCGACGTCCTGGCCGGATTGAAGGTCCTCGCAAAGCACGACGTTCCGTTCGATCTTTTGCTCCAAGTACGACACCTGCCGCACGTGGCCGCCCTCGCCAGCCAACTGCCCGGACTGCGGCTCGTCATCGATCATCTGGCGAAGCCACGGATCAGAGACGGGCATCTGGACGATTGGGCAAGACACTTGCGAGCAGCCGCCGAATATCCGAATGTCTTTTGCAAGTTGTCAGGGATGGTTACCGAGGCCGACTGGTCAGCCTGGACACCGCGCGATTTGCAGCCCTACGTCGATCGCGCCCTCGCCGCGTTCGGTCCGGAGCGTTGCATGTTTGGTTCGGATTGGCCGGTGTGCGAGCTAGCCGGCACGTACCGTGACGTCCATGACGCGCTCGCAACGTGCATCAGGCAGCTTTCGCCCGCCGAACAGGCGGCGGTCTGGGGAGAAACGGCGAGTCGATTTTACGGACTGTAGTTACGCGTCCGCCCGGACTTGCTTTTCCAATTCGTCCGCGAGCAGCCCGGAGACTTCACGAATCCCGCAGCTCGTTCCGCTCGTTCGCTTGCCAGATCTGGCCCGAAATGACGTCTAGCCCCGTCAGCCACTGGCCGCCGTAACAGTAGGTGTCGATGCATTTCAAATAGCCGACATCCATGATTTCGCCATACTTGTCCGGTGTGTGGCCCACCACGGCGACCTTCCCGCTGTGATGTGGGCCCGGCATGGACAATATGAGCGATCGCCAGCGCAGCGTCTCGGGATCAAGTTCTGCCAGCGGCACGTTGTGGATGTAATTCGCATGCACAAAAAAGTGCCGCTCCGTCTCGTAATAGTCCCGGCAGCGGTCCAAAAAGTCGCGATGGCTTTCCGGAATCGAATCCAAATTGCCGTCGAACCCGTATGAATCCAGCGTCGCGACTCCCCCATATCGAAGCCAATCGGCAGGACTGGATTGGCCCGTCAGGACCATTCGCATCATCTCCTCGTGATTGCCCAGCAGCGGGATGACCTGGCTGACCTGTTCCAACTCCAGCAGCCGGTCAAGCACTCCCTTGCTGTTGGGTCCTCGGTCCACGTAGTCACCAAGCGGGACGAACAGATCGTCAGACGTCGGGCCAATCGCCTCCAGTAAGGTTTCCAGGGCACGGCAACAGCCGTGGATATCCCCGATCGCAATGATTCGCGCAGGCATACTTCGGTGCTCGGTGCTCGGTGCTCGGTGCTCGGTGCTCGGTGCTCGGTGCTCGGTGCTCGGTGCTCGGTGCTCGGTGCTCGGTGCTCGGTGCTCAACTATACCGCCGCATCCCGTCATCTTCGGGGACCCCGGCCGACCCGACAAGCGGGCCCGGCAGAAGAGTATTCCGCATGACGATTGCCACGATGCCTGCCCTGCAACGTGCTGGCCGCTTGTGGGCGAGAGTTTTGCCCGGTTTTCTCGATCCGGCCGGTCACCCGCGCACCGACCAAGATACCCCGGCGACTGACGTCCTTAAGCGTCCCGCGCAAACAAAAGCCGCATCCCGAGTCCCGAGATGCGGCGTGGTTGGCACGAGTTGGACCTCTCGTCGCCGTTTTTTCAATCCCTTGGATTTCACACGTAGCGTCGCTTTCTTTGATCCGCAATCCCGACCTAAAAGCGGCCGTGGAGCCCGAAGGTCAGACCTTGGACCCAGTAGCCCTCATCGCTGAAGGTAAAGGCCGGACGGGCGGGGCCGACCAACGGACCTGCAATCTGCGTCGGATTGATGACCCGATCGATGGCGTTACCCGCCAGGGCGACATTCGACCAGTAAATGGCCGAGTAACCCACCGAGAACTGCAGCCTGCCGGTCAAATGGTACATCACCGAAACGTCCAGTTCGGGGATCAGCGTGAACTTGTCCTGCTCGTAGATGCCGCTGTTCGTGTCCAGCGCGAGCAACCCCTGATCGAAGTTCGCCGATCCCGCACCCGGAATCGCTGTGGTGGACACACCGCGGATCGTGACGGTCTCCGTCGTGTTTCCGAGCGAAAGCTTGGTCAACAGATTCCAGGTCAGACGGCCATCATAACCTTGAGCCATCAGACCGATCGTCCCCCCGTTGAACTCGTTCTCGACGTCAAAGGCATCGGTCGTGCTCAACTGGGTCCCCACCGGAACGCGACCCTGCGGATCCTGGGAGACGAGCACGTGGCTGATGCTGATGGAGTCGTCCACCTGAGTTCCGTGGTAGCCCGAGACGAAGTCAAGACGGTTGCATTCGCCGTAATAGAGCAACTTGCGGAACAGGACTTCGTATCCGGTAATCTCCATCGCAGTGCGGATGTCGATCCGACCCCGCGAGATTCCCGGATAGGAGACGACCAGCGATCCTTCCTGGTCGAGTGACGCGTTGTAAAACGGTCGGGCCAGAATCGTATTGCCGGGCGACGCCGCGGTAAAGTTGATGTCCTCCGAACCGAATTGGAACGCTCGGGCGAAAACACCACACGTCTGCCGACGATCGAACCACAACCCCAACGTCCCGCGGATTCCTGATTCCCCGTCATCGTCCGCATCGTAGTCGCCACCAAACAGGACGCTCGTTGAGGTCAGCCCCTCGACTCCCGCGTCCGCGTAATCCGTGCCGGGCACGCTGGTCGTGGCGAGGGCCGGAGCATAGCGGTTCTTATTCCACCAGTAGAGCCACTCGACACCACCGTAGATTCGGTCCGGACGGGGCGAGCCATCGCCAAACAAGTAGCTGAGATGCCCCGAGTGGGATCCATCGGCCAGGCCACAGCTTCCGAACAGGCAGGATCCAGGTCCAAACAGAGTTGAGAGGAGACCCGAATCACAGTCGCACGCGCAGTCCGGGTGGCCGCAGTCGTCGCAAGAATCGCAGGCCGTGCACGAATCGCACGAAGAACATGATGATCCGCTCGCTGGGGCGTATCCCATGCTAACCGACGGATCCGCGGAGACGGCAGGTGCGGGAATCGGCGCGGGCGGAAAGGTGCCTGTGGAACTGGCAGGTTGGAGCCCACCGCCAACAGGCATCGCGTATTGTGCAGGCACTGCCCCCACCGGAACCGGCGGAAATCGCCCCTGTCCCATCGGCATTTGTCCATAACCTGGCGGCATCGGCCCGTAACCCGCCGGTGCCGCGCCATAACCCGGCGGAACTTGGCCGACGCCCGGTTGCGGGGCGCCGTCAAAGCCTGGCGGCAATTGGCCCGGGCCGAACTGCTGCGGGCCGTAGCCCGGAGGCAATTGGCCGTAACCCATGGGCGGCGGGCCTCCGGGGGGGCGCCCCCTCCGTAGGGATACTGGGATTTGACTTCGGCTGCCCCCTGCGACAGGCACGCCAAAACGATCGCTAGGATTGTTATTTTTGACTTCATCGTCAGAACTCGCTGGGTCCGTACTACGTGGAATATCCGTAGACTCTGATCGTCGCATACGACCCGGAATTCCAGACAATACGGTACGAGCGACAAAGCGAACGCAAAGCACCCACTTTGACATCCCTTCGTTCAGGGGGTTCCGCTACCGCCGAATGGCCTGCTCGGACGCAGCCCTTGCTTCTCCACCGCTCCAGCAGTACACAGGAGCTCATTGAACGGCCCCGGGGCCGGACCCGCCTGTCGCGCCCGCCCCATCGACTCGCACGAGGTACGCACTGTGCCCGCCATTCTCTCCGAGGAGCAGTTCGGGGCCGGCAACGCTCCGGCCCGCTGGGCTTCCGTGCTGGCCGACCTGGAGGACTTCTTGCGGACGGAGCGATCGCTTCGCGAGGCTCCGGCAGATTCGGAGACGGCGGGGGCGTGGACGCAGTTCGTCCAGTTGCACGATCGCTTGGTGCAGTGTTCGGCCGACCTGCTCGAACCGGAGGTCCTGGCCGATCGCACTCCGGCCGCCGACGCCGAGTTGTTCGCGCGGGCCGTCCATGTCTTGATGCGCTTGAACGATTGCGTCGGCGCGGACCGTGACTGCCTTGACACGGCGGGTTCGCTCACGCTTGGGAAATTCGAGCCCGACTACCGAGCAACGGTCGGCTCGCTGCGCAACTTGCGGCTGGCCCTCGCGCGTTTTCCCGACTTGTCCGGCCCGCGTCGAGAACAGATCGAGCGTCAGGTCGAGCAGGACCTTGACGACGCGCGGCGGAAGCAACGGTTGGTCCGCGCGATCTGCGACGAGTTCCAGTTGAGGCCCGACGCGGACAACCTGCGCCAGCATCTTTTTCGATTCTTTGAGAGCTGTTACGGGGCAACGGGGCTGACGGCCGACGAGGTCGAGCTGATTATCACCGGGTGCATGATCTTTTTCTGTCTTCCCTACGAGGGTCTGGAGCTGCTGACGTCGCGTTTCAAGCAGGCCACGGAGATCGAACGACAGCCGGTAATCGAATTCCTGCGTCGCGTCAATCGGTTTGCCCACTGGCAGTTCGCCCACTTTCCGGTATTCGGGTTTCTCAAGGGCGAGTCGTTGTCGCCCGATCTGCTTCAGCGATTGGCGCAGCGAGCCGACTTGACGATTGAGCAAGTATCGTACGAGCTGAGTCGTCTCATCGCAATTGTGCCACTGCAGGAACTGGACAAGTACGTCGTGCATGACGTCTGGGGACACAGTTGGCAAGCCAGCATGCTGCATTACGATCGAGCGTATGAACAGCTGGCGACGTTTGCCGACGCGCTCACATTGGCCACCTCAGTCACCGATCGGCAGTGCCGACCCCGCTCGTTTCGCGAATGCTTCCGGCTCTCGGGGTCCGCCTGCGAGCTAGACGAAGAGGCGTTTGGGCGATTCGTCCAGGATTTAATCGAGACGCGTGTTCCGACGGCGATGACGCCCGTGATGGCGGAGTTGATCGCCGATGTCGCCGAGCACAAGTTCGTCGTGCTGCAACCGGATCGAGCCGCCGACCTCCCCAGCTCAAGTCGGCTCAGGAGGTTCCCGAGCAAGTTGGATTTGGTGATGCGGGATATCGCCTTTTACTTCCCGCAAGCGTCCAAGATCTTCCGTCTCTGGGCTCAGCGCGAATCACATCAGCGGCGCACCGTGGAGGAATTGTGCGAGCTCGGCGCCGAGCGGGTGGCTGCGGTGAGGTCGGTCGAGCGGGCCGTCCAGAGATGGCGCGACTTAGAGCGTGAGCGTTACGCCGCGCAACTCGCCTGGAGGCGGGTGGGAAATCGGCTGGAGGTGAATATGTACACCCGCTTGGCCCTGAACTTTCTGGGCGTCCATCGCGCCACGCTGACCACCTACGAGCGACTCGAGCGACTGGACGTGGGAAACCTGCCGCTGCGCAGCTTTCGCGATCTGATGCTGATCACGGCCGCGATTTTCTTCGAGGAGGACCCGCGGCAGAATCTCTGGCGAATTGACGAGTTTCTGACACTGCGTGTGGAGCCACTCTGTCTCCAGTTGGCTCAATTATAATCGTCGTTTTGCCAGATCCAGGGTCGCGAATTCACCCCACATCGGATCGACGGCGGCAGCCAGTAACGCGATGTCCGACGGAGGTCGCGCAACCGGGACGCGGAGGGTCGGCTCTTCCCCTTCGGCCTGGTTCGCTTGCCGGCGTTCTTCGGCAATCCGGTTGATTTCATTCAGCACCAACAAGGCATCCAAGGGTGTGACGAACGCGTCGCCACTCACGTCTAAATACGGCGGGGGTGCCGTCGCGCTGGTCGGATACCGCAGCCGGCGCGAGCCGTTCGCGTTGATCGAATCGAGGATCAGGAGCGCATCGATCGACGAGACGAAGGAATCGTTGTTGGCATCCAGCGCCTGCACCGGATTCTGCCACGCCGTTCCGGCCGGAGGGTTGACCGTCAAGTCGACTCGCACCGGATTCGATTCGAGTCCTCCGTTGTCGACCGCCGCGTACTCAAAAAAGTCGGCGCCCACATAGTCCTTGTTGGCCGTGTAGACCAGCTTCCGTTCGTTCGGATTCAGGCCCACTTCGCCGTGCTGCGGGTTAACCAGAATGCGCGTCGACTCGGGGACAATCTCGCCGTCGGGATCCTCGTCGTTGGCGAACAAGTCCATCATCACGGTCAGGCCCGAATCGGTGATATATGCATCCGGCCGCGCGACCGGCACCGCGTTGACGAGTATGCTGCCCAGCGTCAAACCCGAGCGGTCTTGCCCGGCGACGAGTGTCACTGTCACGTGTTCGTTTGGGAGGGTGTCGTCCCAGCCGGGGGGTACGACCTGGCGAAGGACGTAGGAACCGGCCCTCAGGTTCGCAAAGACGAACCGACCCTGGGCATCGCTGGTCACTCGGGTCTCGTCCGGTTGGATGCTACCGTCATCACCCGCATCCAGGTAGACGGTGCGTCCCGCCACGGGGGGTTCGTTGGCGTCGCGAACGCCGTCGGCATCGAGATCTTCAAACACCAGACCGGCAATCGATCCGACGCCGGCCACCCGCGCGTTGAAATCGACTTTGGTATTGAGGCCTAGGACGACGACGTCGGCGACGGTCATCACGCGGGGCAGTCCGGCGCCGGTTGCGGACACGGTGTAGACTCCCGTTGGCACTTGCAGGCCGTAGCCGCCGCTGCGTCCCGTCGTCGTCGTAAAGACTTCGCCGTCGCGATTGCGCGTGGCCGTGATCGTGATGGCACCCAAACTCTCGCCAATCGTGTAGAAGTTGTCGGCCACGACCTGGTCGGAATAGGCGACACCGGTGATGAAGAGATCGCCGCCGCGATTGCCGAAGTTCTCCGTGACCATGATCGAGTTGAGCCGCTCGTACGTGCCGTAGATCACGCCGTTGCCCAGTTCCCGGTAGCCGGCGTTCATCAAATTGGTCCGATGGTGCGGACTGAGAAACAGCGCTTCGTGCCGCCGATAAACCTCCGCGTCGCGTTCCAGAAACCCCGGATCTCCGTACCAGGCAATATTCTCGCCGGCGCCGACCGGATAACCTGCGGCCCGAGCTCGATCCGAGGGGTCTTGTCCGTCCGGATTGACGTGGTCGAAAAAGCCTCGTCGAAGCATATCGTTCGAATGCCCGCGGGCCGTATCCGTGAGTGCCTGGTTGGGCGCAAGCGGCTGCTTTGCCTCGGGCGAGATTTCGCCGGGCTCAAGGTCTTGATTCAGGTCGATTTGAAACCGCGCCGCCTCGGCGATCGGATTCGCCCGCGCCGATTGACCAACTCCAACAGCAGCTGCTCTTGGTCGGACATCACGACGGCGGCCAGCAGCTGGCGCGGTTCGAGCCCCTCGCCGATCAGACGAGCGCGACCCCGAACCTTTCGAGCCGAAAGACGGACACGCGAGATGGCGGGCGAACGTCGCCAGCGTTCAAGGAACATGACGGCCTGGATTCCTTTGCTGGGCTCTCAACGTAAAACGGCTCGCTTCAGCTGCGAAGGTCTCCCAATCGGATCCTCTCCGCCTGGCTCGATCTTGCCCCAGTCGGTGAAGATCTGGTCGTGTTCCAGCCCGACAGTAGGCTGCTTACGCCGGCTCCACGGTTCCGGTTCGCCCCAAATCGCGGCGGCCCAGATTCCCACCTCCGCCTCACCCTCAGCCAAACCACGCCGTGTGCGAGCCGCGTCTGCCTCGGACGCAGGATGCGCCGCGCCGGCAGCTGGTGGGGCACTGGATCGATTGAGCTGATTGATTACGAGCAAGGCGTCAAGCGGTGAGAGCTGGCCGTCTCCGCTGGAGTCCAGGTAAGGAGGCCCTGAGGTTCCGGCCGGGGACTCGCCGGCACCCGAGGCGTTCAACCGGTTGATGATCAGCAGAGCATCGAGCGGCGAGACGAATGTATCGCCATCCACGTCCAGCGGATTCGTCGGATTCTGCCATACCAGCCGGCCATCCACCAAGGCGTCGCTCCATAGATTCGACGTCACACCATTCTGAACGTCAATGGCCCTCAGTTGGATTTCGCTGGCTCCGGGCGGCACGTCGATCGTCAGGGCCAGCTCGACTTGGTACTCGTCGTAGACAGCGACTGTCTCCCAGTCGGTCGAAGCGAACCGCACCTGGATCTCGTCGATTTTGTTGATCGTCAGATCGTTGCCCGTGCCACTCGTGTTCAAGTTGGGCACCGTTTGAACTTGAGCCAGCCCTTCGAAGTGATATTGTCGAGCGGCCGCGTCGAAGTCCCCCGAACCGACCAAGAGGTGTGGCGCGTCCAGGACATCGAAGATCCCGTCGCCATCGGAATCCCGCCAACCGATCATTTCCAGAGACGAGGGCGAGGCCAAATCGAGCGCGTAGCCGATGCCGTGAGAATCCATAATGCCGCGCACTCGAGTCTCAGGGGCGGGATGATCGTCCGCGCCATTCAGGTTCTGGGTGTTGTAGTAACCCCGACGACTGAAATACGATTTTCCGCCGGCATACTCGTCCATCGCCCAAAACATGTGCCCTGTTTCGTGGGCGATGGCGCTGGCAGGCCGGTCCGAGGTCGTGACAAAGAAACGCCCACCTGCATAAGCAAACGACTGCGTGAACGCCCCGCTTGAATCGAAACGCTGATCCGGATCATTCGCCGAGTTCACGACGAAGATCGTAAACGCCCAGTTCGTGTCGTGGATCTGTCGCTGGGCATGATTAAACTCGCGAATCCGGTCGCTGAAGCTGCCGACGGACGAGACGCCTGCCGCATCAAAAAAATCCTCAATCCAAAGGACAAAGTCGTCCGAAGGCCGTGTAATCGGTTCGTACGACGTCTGAATCGGCTGCCGGACGTAGGTCAGGTCCAGTGTGAAGTTCAGCTCGTGCACCGACCCCTGCTGGTCCAGTAGATCCTCCCACCACTGCAGTCCTTGCTGGACGACATTCGTGACCGACGCAATCTGCGGATCGGTCCAATCCTCAAGGTTCGCATCGCCGGAGCCGTCCGACTCGAGCAAAACCACGCTGACGAGGACGTCCCCCAACATGAACTCGGCCGTATCGTCCGGCCCAGCGCCATAGGGCACCGAAGCTAACAGGTTGCGACGTTCCAGCGACTCCAAGGTGACCCCGCCGATGCGTCGTCGCGCAGGCGCTGGCGATCGACCCCGACGGGCCCGCGCCGCGAGTCGGCGGTTGGAGCGGAGACGGAAGAAATTCATCGAGTGCGAATCACAGAGCCGAGGGACACGAGACTTTGACCAAGGCCAGACGACAAGGGCCGCAGGTGACACATGCGAGGAATCGAACGGGAGGCAACGACGCCAAGCTCGGACCCGCTCGCATTCGAGCCATTTTTGGATCTCGAACCGAGGAAGAAACCGCCCGCGGGTCATGTTGCCCCATTCGGCGGCGACGCGACAAGGCGTCTTGTCGCGAAACCTCAACACCTTTGGTTTGCCTCTCCTAACTGTCTAGGGTATCCGTCAGGCCCCTAACAAGCAACGAAAACGACAAGGTTTCTCACGCGCCGCCGCTCCCCGTCGGCCGCAGAGTCGCAAGTTGCGGACGGTGCGGGTCACCGCCGACTCGTGCGCGACGCTTGGACAGCGGACGCGACGCATTCCTAAAATCCCTCATGGACTCCTCCAGCTCGTCCGAAACCACGTTGCGGGACTTGAGGTCGGATGACGCGTAACATAGGAAGGGTCATTGATCCCCCTGTTCGTCCCAACCGTACCGAGGGACGCGGTGACTGGCGGAGCCGAGTGACGTTTTTCTTGAAAAAGTTGCTTAACGTGAGTACCTTGAGACGTAACTCTCCCTTACTGATACGGCAGACTTCATTGCCGTTCAGCGGGAACGAGACGAGGCTTCTTTCGGCGGCCCAAGACGATCCGGTCCTCCCCCTGTTGGCGAGCGGTTTTCGAGGCTGCGATCCGTCGGTGGCGTCCTGGATGTCCTGCGTGAGCTGGGTCGAGTCGGGCGTCCCGGACGTGGGCGATCGGCAGGATTGGCAGCAGGCCAGTGACCCAGGTTTTCGCCACCGGCTGGCGAGGTCCTGAGGCGACTTGGCACGCCACGGACGCGGTCATTATCAGGTCGTTTGATCTTATTCATCAGAGCACTGTGAGAACCATGATCGAGCTCATGCGACGTATCGGCTTCCCCCCCTTCAAGCGAACCCGCCGCCGAACGCGTGCCAAATCATCCGTTCGGCTGAGCCACCACGTTTTCGCCTCCGAACCGCTTGAAGCCAAGATGTTGCTCGCGGCCGACGTGATGCCCGACACGTCCCTGACCGAAACGGCCTACGTGATGCCGGTCGAAGCGTATTCATTGTTCAGCGCGCTCAGCCGTGGCGGCGACGCCCTGATGGCGGAAATGAATCCCTCGTCGTTGACGCCCGCTGCTTCCAAACCGATCGTGTCGGCGCCCGTTGTGCCGGTGTCCCAAACCCCCGTGTCTCCGACGCCCCGCCCCGCGATTCCTGCCGTTCCTGCAACGCCTGAGGACGTATTGGACGATCTGGCGGCAGACATCCCGCTAGTTTCCGCCAGCGGGGTATTGAGCAGCCCGTTGGAAGCCGAGGGAGAAGCCGGCGATGTCGAACTCTCGATCGGCAGTGGGGCCTTCATCATTTACAACTCGAACACCGGTGTGATGCGTCTGAGCACGACGACTCCGGTCACCTCGCTCGAGATCGTCTCAGCCAGCGGCATCTTCACGGGACAGGCCGCCCTCAACCTCGGCGGCCCCTTCGATGTCGACAATGACTTCAAGATTTTCAAGCTCACTCAGAATTTCAACAATCAAGGTCAACCGCTTGGATTCAACAGTCTGACGTTTGGCCAAGTCGCGCAAACCGGCCTCTCGGAAGCGTTTATTCGTAACGATCTCACGATTAGCGGCTCGCCCCAGCCCAGCGGGTCGCTGAGCAACAAAGAGGTGCGGGTCGAGGTTTTTCCGACCAACCTCAGCGGTGCTCGGATTTCTGAACTGTCCTTCGGAGAAGAATTCATCCTGCGTGCGACCGTCAAGGACGTGCGTCCCACGACCGCTCGCATCAATGGCAACGTCGGCGTCTATGCCGCTTACTTTGACGTGAATTGGGACCCGGCTTTGGCCGAAGCGATCGGCACGCCCGTGTTCGCCACGAATTTCACCAATGGCGCCTCGGGCACGGTGGGTCAGGGGATACTGGACGAAGTCGGTGCCGTCAGCACCAGCACGGTGCCCACCACGGCGGATGCCGAGACGCTGTTCACGCTGCGAATGCGTGCCAAGGGCGGCGGTGAGCTGAAGTTTGAATTGGACGAGGCCGACGTCCTGCCGCAGCATGAAGTGCTCGTGTTCGGTGGCACGGCCGGTGTCCAGCCCTACCAGATCAACTTTGATGACGATGCCGTACTGACCGTCAGCGACACGCCGACCGCGCCGGACTTGGCCGCTTTCGCAAAGGCGCTGAAGGCTGCCGGCGCGGTGATGTACGGCGCCGGCTGGTGCCCGCACTGCACCGACCAGAAGGAACTGTTCGAGGACGGCCAGAACTTCCTGGATTTCCGGGAAGTCACGAATCCCGATCGCACGCCGAACCAAGTTGCCCTGGACAACAACATCACCAGTTACCCAACCTGGGTTTTCGCCAATGGCACACGTCTGGTCGGTCTCCAGACCTTGCAAACGCTCGCCGAGACGGCCGGCATTGAGATTCCTCAGTCGAATGGTCCGATCTTGATTGGGCTGGGCGACGTTGACGTCCGCGGAGGCTCGCCGCTCCACGTGCCGCTGGACGGATATGATCCCAACAACGGTCCGCTAACCTACATCGTCACCAGCGACAATCCCTCGCTCGTCACTCCGACCGTCTTGCAAGGCAATCGCAGCATGCAGATTGACGTGAACGGATTCGGCAAGATGACCTTTGAGCTCTTCGACCAGGAAGCGCCCCGGGTCACGGAGCAAATCACGTCGCTCGCCCAGGACGGCTTTTATGACGGACTGAAATTTCATCGAATCCTGAACAACTTCGTGATTCAGGGCGGCGATCCGCGCGGCGACGGCACAGGGGGTTCCGACCTGCCGGACTTCGACGACCAATTCGACGTCGATCTGCAGCACAATCGAACGGGCATTTTGTCGATGGCCAAGGGCGGTGACGACACGAACAACTCGCAGTTCTTCATTACCGAAGGTCCCACGCGCTGGCTGGACTTCAATCACTCCATCTTCGGTCAATTGATTGAGGGCGAAAAGAACCGTGACAACATCAGCAATGTGGCGGCGAGCTCGCAAGGAACTCCGACGATCCCGGTGACGATGAATACCGTCACCGTTTTCGACGACGTCGAAAACGGCCTGCTTCGTCTGTCCGCGCCTGAGGGAAGTAGCGGGTCAGCCAACATCACCGTCACCGTTCGCGATGCCGAGGGCCACGAATCGGTGGAAACGTTTGCCGTCACAGTGGTTCCCGACGTCGATGCCGAGGGCAAAGAAATCGATGGCGGGCCCTTCCTGACGGACATTCCCACGCTGTCGACGACGAGCAATCAACCCCTGACCTACCAACTGACGGCGATTGACGTCGAGGGCGATCCGGTTAAATTCTCGGGCTCGACAACCGACACGAACATCACCTTCGCGGTTGACCCCAATACAGGTGAGGTCACGATCACGCCCGACGACGGCTTTGTGGGGACCGCGACGGCGACGGTCCGCGTCGAACCGGCCAGCGGCTCGAGCAGCACGCAGGATCGGTTCGATTCGCAGACGATCACAATCGAGGTGCTGCCGGGCACTCCCTCGCTGGATTTATCGGCCAGCAGTGACACGGGCGTTTCGGACAGCGACAAGCTGACCAACGCTTCCACGCTCGAGTTTGTCGTGACGGGTGTCGCAGCAGGAGCCGACGTCGAGATCTTGGCGGACGGTGAGATCGTGGGACAAGCAACGGCCTCAGGCACCACGGTCACGGTCGCGGTCGGCAACCTCTCCGTGCTGGGAGATGGAACTTACGAGATCACGGCACGCCAGATCGTCAACAATCAGACGAGTGACGCGTCGGATCCACTGACGCTGACGCTCGACCAGACCGCGCCGGACGATTTCTTGTCAACGCCTCCGACGACCGGGATCAGCCAATCGCCCATCGTGTACGATGTCGACCATGCTGAAGAAGGCGATAGCGGTTTTCGTTATTCGTTGATGGGCGCACCGAATGGGGCCGCGATCGACCCCGACACAGGTGCCTTCAGCTGGACACCGACCGCCGCCCAAGTCGGACTGAGCGAGTTCACCGTAATTGCCACGGATGCGGCCGGCAACACCGCCGCGCAGGATTTCAGCATCACGATTGAATCCACCGAACTCTTGTCCGTCCGTCTGCAAATCTCCGACAGCAACGGCAACCCGCTCGCCGCCGCCGCAACCGGCCAGGCCTTCACGCTGCAGGTCTTCGTTGAGGACCTGCGAGACGCCGACGCCAACGAACTGCGAGGTGTGTTTGCGGCCTACGTCGACGTGAATTTCCCGAGCGAGTTGGTGAGCGTCACGGGACCGATTGTGTACGGCAGCGATTTCCCCGTCGGCCGATTCGGCACGTCGACGGCCGGCCTAATCAATGACGCCGGGGCGACTGCGGAAAGCAATCCGCTTGGCCTGGGCGAATTCCTGCTATTCAGCGTCCCGCTTGTTGGAACCGGTGCCGGGTCAGCTCAATTCACCAGCGATGGCGCCGACGAATCACCGCTGACCGACTCGCTGCTCCGCGGACTGGCAACCGCCCTGCTGGACAATCAAGTCGCTTTCGGAACGACGTCGATTACGATCGTGGATATGACGTTCGCCGTGAACGACGAATTCGCGACCCTGGAGGACTTCGGGCCGAGCCGCTTCCGCGTCCTGGACAATGACATTGCGGTCCCCGCAAGCGCCGTCTTGACCATTACGGACAAGACCGACGGAGCTCACGGGACCGTGTCGATTTCGACCGACGGGAAGGAAATCATTTACACGCCCAACGCCAACTTTCAGGGCATTGACTCGTTCACTTACACGATCGAAGACGACGGTGGTGAAACATCAACCGCGACGGTGACCGTGACCGTGACGGACGTCAACGACGATCCGATCGCGAACGATGACACCTACAGTTTGGCGGAGAACAGCCAGGACTTTGTCCTCGATGTCATCAGCAACGATTCAACCGGAGTGGATTCCGGCGAGACCTTGCGGATTCTCAGTTTCGGCAACCCGTCCCACGGCACCGTCCGAACCTCGGGTGATGCGACGACTTTAATTTACACACCGAACGCGAACTACAACGGTCCCGATTCAATTCGCTATACACTGACCGACGGACGCGGCGGACAAGCGGTGGCTTTTGCCAACCTCAGCGTCACGGAAGTGAACGCGGCCCCGACCGCGAATCGCGACATTCGGGCGATGAACGAAGACGGCACGCTGACCCTCAGCGTCAGCGATCTGCTGGGCAATGACTCGGCGGGCGCCGGAGAGGAATCGCAAACCTTAACGCTGGAGAGTATCGGAACCGCAACGGTCGGGACCGTCACTCGCAACGGCGATGTGATCACGTTCACGCCGCCTGCGAATTTCTTTGGAGCGGCCGCCTTCGAGTACACAATTCGCGATAATGGAACCACGGCGGGCGCCGCGGACAGCAAATCGGCGACCGGAACCGTGACGATCAATGTCAACAATGTCAACGACGCTCCGACGGCGGTCAACGACACGGCCACCATGCAATCGGGAACCGGTAGTATCCAGATCAACGTCCTGGCCAATGACAGCTTCGCCCCGGATCCGACCGAAACACTCACCGTCGTCAGCGTGGACAATGCATCCGCCGGCGGGTCGATCTCGATTGCCGCCAATGGTCGCGTCCAGTACGAACCGCTCGATGATTTCTCAGGGACCGAAACGTTTACTTACACCGTCCGGGATAACAACGGGGGTGAAAGCGTCGCCACGGTCACGGTGACGGTCCAGAGTTTCGTGCCAGGCGGACTCGCCGGCTACATCTATTTGGACTTGAATAACGACGGAATTCGAGGGCCTTCTGAGTCGGCCCTGACCGGGGTTAAGCTCAATTTGGCCGGCACCTCGGCCAGCGGCGAAACACTGGCCTATTCCGTGGTCACCGACGCCAACGGTTACTACCAGTTCGCCGAACTGCCGCCAGGTAACTACACCGTGGTACGGGATCAAGCCAGCTTCACGTTGCCCGGAAGTACGCGCGTCGAGGGCGATAGCATGCCCGACGTCAATCTGAGCGACGATTCCTTTACGGTCAACCTCACCGCCAATGGCACCAGCGGAGCGGTCTTGAACTTTGCCGAACATGGTCTTGAGCCGCAATTTGCGATTTGGGATGCACTGGCTTCCAGCAGCAATCTCGGCTTCTATACGTCCGTGCATGCCACCGAAGGCCATCAATGGAGTCGCATGGACAGTGGCTGGGCCGGAGTTCAAGTCCTGGGTGCCGAATTGAACGCCAACCGCACGGCGCTGACCCTCACGATTCGAGAAAATGGTCAGACCTTACAGGCGACCGTCCCGAACTCGGATCGATCTCGCCTGCAGGTCGTGGGTCAAGAGGGATCAACCTACTTGATCCGTGTTCGAGGCAATCGCGCGAGCTTTGATTTTCGACCCGTAACCGGCTAGGTCCGATGCCAGCGATGGGACTCGGTTGACCGAGATCCTGGCGACCGAGATCCTGACGGGATTGTTGCCCCGTCAGGGAGCTTTGCCGAAGCACGGCCGCGGGGTCAGCCCGCCGTTCGGATTCGCGCAGCAAGCGATCCGTTCGCTGGCTGCGGGCCAGGATTTGCCAGACCAAGAGCCACACCGACGCGAACACAACGGCCAAGAGGCCTTGAAGTAAATCAATCGACATGGACGAGCTCAAGCCAAGGTGTGCGGCGTCGACATCCGTGGCGTTTCAACCTCCTCCGTGATTCAGCTGGGTATCGGCGGGAGGCAGACGACGAATTGACTCAAATACGAACGGCACGCAAATCGGCCGTGGATGCCAAACTCAACGGGATCCTGAGATCGCCCCCGGTTTACCCGGTTGTGTGTCGCCCAGCTCGACAAACCGCAAGCCGCGCGGCGGCATGTCCTCGGAAGTTTCGCATTCGCGACCGAGATCGATGAAGGGGCCAATTGCTTGAGACGAGCTCGAGCGAGTGCTACAGTGAGACTTCACCGGGCCAACGTCATCTCATTCCCCCGCGGCTCACCCGGCCTTCGCGACCTTCCCTTTTCGTCTCCTCAACCATGAAGTCATACGGACCCCTCCCGCCCGGCCAACCGCCTTGGGCCATCGGCATCGATTTGGGCACAACGCAATCTGCGATCGCCTATGTCGATTCGCTGGGGCGTCCGCAAACCGTGCCCAACCTGGAGGGCGACAAGCTGACGCCCAGTGTGGTGCTGTTCGAAGACCAGCACGTCGTCGTCGGGAAAGAAGCGCTCAAGGCGATTTCAACCAACGCCTTGGACGTGGCCCAGTGCATGAAGCGCGAGCTAGGCCGGCGACTCTACGAAAAGGAACTGGGAGGGCGGCATTACCCGCCCGAGACGCTCCAAGCCTGGGTCTTGGCGAAGGTTCGACGGGACGCCGCGCGGGTGCTGGGAGACTTCCGCCATGTCGTCGTCACCGTTCCCGCGTATTTCGATGAGATCCGCCGCAAGGCGACGCAGGACGCCGGCTACATCGCGGGCCTGGAGGTCATCGACATTATCAACGAGCCCACCGCCGCGGCGATCGCCTTCGGCCACGAGCAGGGATTTCTCCGTGATCCGCCCGCGCATTCTCGACCCCTGCGAATTCTGGTTTACGACCTGGGCGGAGGGACTTTCGATGTCACGATCATGGAAATCCGCGGCCACGAGTTCATCACGCTGGCGACCGACGGCGACGTCCTGCTGGGTGGACAGGACTGGGACGCCCGACTGGTCGACCTGGTCGCGGAAGAGTTCATTCGGCAGCAGGCACTGGATCCCCGCGAGGATCCCAACACGCTGGGACGCCTGTGGCGCGACGCGGAGGACGCCAAACGGACCCTGTCGGCCCGTCAGCGGGCGTTCTTGCCATGTGACTATCTCGGGAAATCGACCCGGGTCGAAATCACGCGAGATCGGTTCGAAGACGCGACCCGTGACCTCTTGGACCGTACCGCCTTCACGACCCGCCAGACCTTGCTGGCCGCCGGACTGGATTGGCAACGCATCGACCGCATCCTGCTCGTCGGCGGGTCGACCCGCATGCCGGCGGTCGTCAAGATGCTCGAGCGACTTTCCCAGAAGGAGCCCGACACGTCGATCGCGGCGGATGAAGCGGTCGCCTTCGGGGCGGCCTTGCGGGCCGGTCAACTCTGGGCCCAACATCGCGGGGATCCGCCTCCGTTTACGATCCGAAACGTCAATTCGCATAGCCTGGGGGTGGTAGCCCGTGAGCCGGCGACGCGGCGGCAACGTAACGCCATCATCATTCCTCGCAATACGCCGCTGCCCGCGAGCGCAAAGCGGGTATTTCGCACGCAGAAGGTGAATCAGCGATCGGTGCTCGTGCAAATCGTCGAGGGTGAGAGCGCTTCGTCGGAGGCCTGCGCCCAACTGGGCCGCTGTGCCGTGCGCGATCTGCCGGCCGACCTGCCGTCCCAGACGCCCATCGAAGTTCGCTTCCGCTATCTCGAAAACGGACGGCTCACCGTGCTGGTTCGCGTGATCGGAACCGACCGCTGGGTGCAGCGTGAAATCACGCGCGAGAACAGCCTGACCAAAGACCAACTGAATGCCTGGCGGCAATTTGTGAGCGGCCAGGAAAAGGCCGCGTTGCCCGAGCCCTCCGCCTGAACGCCCCTTCTCCCGGCCGCGGGAGAGGTGACGCGATTCTGTCCCTTCTCCCCAGCGCGG
>CAWGYT010000016.1:0-123299 GCA_963826795.1 uncultured Planctomycetales bacterium
GAGAAGGTGGCCGAAGGCCGGATGAGGGGGTTTGGGGCGCGGCCACACGCCCGGCCCTCACCCGCCCGGCTCCCGCCAGCGGGACCCGAGCGACCTCTCCCGGCCGCGGGAGAGGTGACCCGATTCTGTCCCTTCTCCCCAGCGCGGGAGAAGGTGGCCGAAGGCCGGATGAGGGGGTTTGGGGCGCGGCCACACGCCCGGCCCTCACCCGCCCGGCTCCCGCCAGCGGGACCCGAGCGACCTCTCCCGGCCGCGGGAGAGGTGACCCGATTTTGTCCCTTCTCCCCAGCGCGGGAGAAGGTGGCCGAAGGCCGGATGAGGGGGTTTGGGACGCGGCCACACGCCCGGCCCTCACCCGCCCGGCTCCCGCCAGCGGGACCCGAGCGACCTCTCCCGGCCGCGGGAGAGGTGACCCGATTTTGTCCCTTCTCCCCAGCGCGGGAGAAGGTGGCCGAAGGCCGGATGAGGGGGTTTGGGGCGCGGCCGCACATGCCCGGCCCTCACCCGCCCGGCTCCCGCCAGCGGGACCCGAGCGACCTCTCCCGGCCGCGGGAGAGGTGACCCGATTCTGGCCCTTCTCCCCAGCGCGGGAGAAGGTGGCCGAAGGCCGGATGAGGGGGTTTGGGGCGCGGCCACACGCCCGGCCCTCACCCGCCCGGCTCCCGCCAGCGGGACCCGAGCGACCTCTCCCGGCCGCGGGAGAGGTGACGCGATTTTGTCCCTTCTCCCCAGCGCGGGAGAAGGTGGCCGAAGGCCGGATGAGGGGGTTTGGGGCGCGGCCACACACGCCCGGCCCTCACCCGCCCGGCTCCCGCCAGCGGGACCCGAGCGACCTCTCCCGGCCGCGGGAGAGGTGACCCGATTCTGTCCCTTCTCCCCAGCGCGGGAGAAGGTGGCCGAAGGCCGGATGAGGGGGGTTTGGGGCGCGGCCACACGCCCGGCCCTCACCTGCCCGGCTCCCGCCAGCGGGACCCGAGCGACCTCTCCCGGCCGCGGGAGAGGTGACCCGATTTTGTCCCTTCTCCCCAGCGCGGGAGAAGGTGGCCGAAGGGCCGGATGTGGGGGTTTGGCACGCGGCCAGGCGCTTAACTGCAAGACCACCAGCGGGACGGGAATATCAGCCAGCGTGCCTGCCGTCGGACAATCCTTGAGCCGAGCTCGGTGGAACACGACCAAGGAGTTCGGTGGGTAAAATGCGCCCTTTCTTGGACCATGCGCACGCTTCGGCGCGCTAATCGGGAGCAAGTTGCGTCAAATCGCGCGCTTGCTTTCGGATGGTGGTCCGCCGCTCACCATGAATTCCGACGCGGCCGACGACGAAATCGGGCCATCTTAGGAGGGGCCAAGGCAGGTGATCTACGCCACGCGGCAGCCGCAAACGATCGAGGCAGGAGCTGAGGCGCGTCGCAGTCGGTCGGGGAGCGCCGCGACGGGCGACCTTGCGGGGTGGATTGGCATTCGAGTTGCTGTGTCTGACTCACCAACGTCCGGCTCCCCCCCTCGCGCCTGCCTCGGTCAAGTTGGAGTCGGTGCCACAGGCTGAATGCCGCGTTGTGGGCCAAGGGTGAAGTCGGCCCTGCAGGCAACATGCGTAAGTCAACAGTGGGGAACAAGCGGGGCTGTTGGGCTTGGTTTGCCGTGATATATTGCCCAGTCCAATCGGAGTGAACCAATTTCCAGGAGGTTTAGACATGTCACGAGAAGTCGTGATTCTTAGCGGCGTAAGGACACCAATTGGCGGATACGGCGGCAGTCTTAAGGACATTCCGCCAACGGATCTTGCCGCCCACTGTGTGCGCGAGGCCGTGGCGCGGTCGCACGTGGAACCGAGCGAGGTCGGGCACGTCGTGTTCGGCAATATCATCCACACGGATTCGCACGATCATTACTTCGCGCGCGTCGCGGGGATCAAGGGCGGTCTGCCCCCCGAGGTTCCCGCCTTGACGCTCAACCGGCTCTGCGGCAGCGGTCTGCAGGCGATCATCACAGCGGCCCAAGCCATCATGCTGGACGATGCGAACGTCGCCGTGGCGGGCGGGGCGGAAAACATGAGTCGCAGCCCTTATTTTTCCCAAGCGATGCGTTGGGGGGCTCGAATGAATGACTCGCCCATGATCGACGCGATGGTCGGCGCGCTGAGCGATCCGTTTGACGATTGCCACATGGGAGTGACG
Source organism: uncultured Planctomycetales bacterium (assembly GCA_963826795.1). Taxonomy (GTDB): domain Bacteria; phylum Planctomycetota; class Planctomycetia; order Pirellulales; family Pirellulaceae; genus CAWGYT01. The sequence goes on from CAWGYT010000016.1 coordinate 2,175, forward strand.
GCGGAGAACGTCGCCAAGAAATGGGAAATCACGCGCGAGAGCCAAGATGCACTGGCGGCCGAAAGTCACCGCCGGGCGGCCGTTGCCCAAGAGAAAGGCTATTTCAAGGACCAAATCGCCCCGGTGGAGATCCGCGTCAAACGCGAGACGATGCTGTTTGACAAAGACGAGACCATCCGTCCCGAAACCACGGCCGAAAAACTCAGCAAGCTGCGACCCGTCTTCGATCCGGCCGGAACCGTTACGGCGGGAAATGCGTCGAGCATCAACGACGCGGCCGCGGCCGTCGTGCTGATGGAACGCGATCTGGCGCAGAAGCGAGGGCTCAAGCCGCTCGGGCGACTGGTGGCCTACAGCTACGCAGGCGTCGATCCCAAGTACATGGGAATCGGACCGGTGCCCGCCGTCAAAGGACTGCTCGAGAAAACCGGCTTGACGCTGGACGACTTTGACGTGCTGGAACTCAATGAGGCCTTTGCGGCTCAGGCACTGGCGGTGATGAAGGATCTCAAGCTGAGCCCGGATCGCCCGAATCCCAACGGAAGCGGGATCTCGCTGGGACACCCGATCGGTGCCACGGGCGCGATTCTGGTCATCAAGGCGCTGAGCGAACTGAAGCGAATCGGCGGAAAGCGGGCCCTCGTGACGATGTGCATCGGCGGCGGTCAGGGGATCGCCGCGGTGCTGGAACGGGATTAATGGAAGCGCGCTGATCAAGAATGAAAACGGCGGCTGGAAAAAACGCGGGCCATTGACGGTCGGGAGACCGTCGAGCCCGTCAGCAGGTCGCGTCTTTGTCCGTTTGAAAACTTAAGCTCAGGAGTTGGATTCAATGGGTCGTGTGGAAGGAAAAACTGCCCTCGTCACGGGTGCCTCGCGCGGAATCGGTCGGGCAATCGCCTTGGAATTGGCGCACGAGGGGGCGAAAGTCGCGGTGAACTATCAGAGCAGCGACGCGAAGGCTCAGGCCGTCGTCGACGAGATCAAGGCCGCCGGGGGAACGGCGATTCTGGCGAAGGCGAATCTCAGCAAATCCGCCGAGGCGCGGCAAATGGTCCAGGATGTGGCCACCGAGTTCGGCCGACTCGATGTCTTGGTCAACAATGCAGGCATTACCCGCGACCGCTCGTTGCGGAAGATGTCCGACGAGCAATGGGAAGAGGTCATTCAGACGAACCTGAACGGGTACTTTTATTGCATGTCGGCCGCAATTGGCCTGATGGTTCCTCAGAACTATGGTCGGATTGTCAATATCAGCTCGATGAACGGTCAAATTCCGGCCTTCGGACAAGCGAACTACAGCGCCAGCAAGGGCGGTGTGATCGCGCTGACCAGGACCGCGGCCGCCGAATTGGCCTCCTCGGGCATCACGGTCAATACGATCGCCCCCGGCTTCACCGAGACGGACATGTTCGCTCAGGTCCCGGACAAGATCCAAGATCAAATCAAGGCCCGGATTCCGCTCGGACGATTCGGAAAACCCGAGGAAATTGCCAAGGCCGTTACCTTCCTGGTCGCCGATGGCGACTATATCACCGGACAGCAAATCAATGTCAATGGAGGTGCCTACATGTAGGCTGGCTCACGAGGCGAACGGTCGGAGCGTCTGATCGTCGCCCACGTGGCGCTCCGAGGAGGAACTCACCATGCACAGTGACGTACAGTTACAGCGGCTCGTCCTCGACGAACTTGATTGGGAGCCGAGCATCGACGCGGCAGAGATTGGGGTTACGGTCAAAGACGGAGTCGTCACCCTGACCGGCCACGTTTCGGTGTACTCGGTCAAGCTCGCCTCCGAAGAAGTGACCAAACGGGTTCACGGCGTCAAGTCCGTCGTCAACGAAATCGACGTCCAGCCCGCGGGCCATCACGAGCGAGACGATGCGGAGATCGCGGCCGCGGCGGTGCACGCCGTGCAATGGGACGCAGGCGTCCCTCCCGAGCGAGTGCATGTGTCCGTCTGCGACGGAAAGATCGCGTTGAAAGGGACCGTGGATTGGCAGTTCCAACGGTCTGCGGCCGAGCGGGCCGTCCGCCACCTCGTCGGGGCGCGGGGGGTCACGAACGAGATCCTCGTGAAGCCCGCCGAGGCCGGCTCGCAAGCGGAATCGGGCGAGGACATCACGACCAGAATTCGCGCCGCGCTGAGGCGTAGCGCTGCCGTCGCCGCGCGTCAAATCGACGTCGAAACGGTCGACGGAAACGTGACACTCACCGGCGATGTTCACACCCACGCAGAACGCGAGGAAGCCGAGCGGATTGCGTGGTCAGCGCAGGGCGTCGGTGCCGTCGACAACTGCCTGACGGTGACGCCTTGGGGTCACGGCCCCAGCGAGGAGTGGGGATACTAGGTCAATTGGCGGAATTTGGAGGCACATTAGCTTGAGAGGCCGTCGAGGGTGCGTCCTTCGGGCGTCACGGCAGGCCAAACGCCCGGAGAAAATTGGCAAACGCCGCGGGCTCGGGGCGGCCGGTTGAACCTCGGCCCCAGGACGGCCGATAGCTATACCAGACCATAGCCAGAAGAAAGGACCAACGATGAGTCAACCGAACAACAATTTCGACCTCTTTGACCCGACCGGAATGGTCAAATCCTTCCGAGATGCGGGGCTGGACGCCTGGGCCAAGTCGATGGTCGAGTTGGTCAATACCGAGGCCTACGCGGAGGCCAATGGCACCATGCTCGACGCATGGCTTTCCAGCTCGGCCCCGTTTCGAAACGCGATGGAGTCCGCGATGCGTCAGGCCCTGGCGAGCCTGAATTTACCGAGTCGCGACGAAGTCTCGGGCTTGGCTGAGCGGTTGACCAACATCGAAATCCGACTGGACGACCTCGACGCAAAGCTCGACGAGGCACTCCTCTCGATCCGCAAGAATTCGACCGGCCGTAAAGCCGGATCCCCACGTGAGGAGAAATAGTCATGTCCAACACGGAACAATCGCAGCCCGAAGTCCCGAGCTTTATGGATGTCTGTGCCGAGCTGCACAAGAACGCCGAAAACGTTCAAACGTTTCACCGGCTCATGACGACGGACGCGAAAATTGCGCAAACACCCAAGAAGCTGATCTGGACGCTCAACAAGGCCAAACTCTATCGCTACGCCCCGGTCGTGCCGGACGAAGAGCGGCACAAGATTCCGCTGTTCTTGGTCTTTGCGATCATGAATCGCCCCTATGTCCTCGATCTTCGACCCGGTCATAGCTTCGTGGAGTACATGCTCAAGCACGGCTACGACGTCTATCTGCTCGACTGGGGAATTCCGGGCCCAGAAGATAAGAACCTCCAGTTCGACGATTACACCCTCGAGTACCTGCCCCGCGCGATCCGCAAGGTCAAGTCGGTTTCCGGCTCCGAGGAGTTCAGCATGCTGGGCTGGTGCCTGGGCGCCTTGATCAGCACGCTCTACTCCAGCTTGCGACCGGACGACGGCCTGCGCAATCTGATTCTGTTGACGGCTCCGCTGGATTTTTCCGAGCGAGAGATGGGGGGCTTCACCCGCTGGAGCAGTCACCCCTCGTTCAACGCCAATCGCTTGGTCGAGACCTTTGGCAACGTGCCGGGTGAGATGATCGATTCGGGTGCGAAGATGCTCAAGCCCGTCGAGAACTACGTCGGCAACTATGTCGCGCTCTGGGATCGCATCGAGGACCCCTCGGTGGTCGACGCTTGGCACGCGATGAATACTTGGGTCCGCGACATTATCCCCATGGCAGGGGCCGCTTACCGACAATTGATCAACGAGTTCTACAAGGAAAACCGACTGATCGAAGGAGAACTGACGATCCGTGGCGAGCGGGTGAAGCTGGGCAACCTGAAGGCCAACCTGCTGAACGTGATCGCCGAATCCGATCACATCACGCCGCCTTGTCAGTCGGAGCGGGTGATGGACTTGGTCGGCAGCGCCGACAAGGAACTGATGCGAGTGCGTGGCGGTCACATTGGAATCATGGCTGGAAGGGGTGCCGAAAAGAACACCTGGCCGCATATGGAAAGCTGGCTCGCTGCCCGCTCGGATTGAGCCCGTCGGGATCTGGTCGCGGGCGCGGGGGGTACCGCGGCCAGCGATTGAAAGCGATCTGAGCAGGCGGTAAGCTACCCGTTCCGACTTCGATTGTGGCGAGAGCACAAACGCCGATCGAGTCGGGCTGGTCGGCGGGCAAATCTGGCCGGAGGCAGTAACGGGCGGCGCTACGGCTTCGTCGCCGCGTTGCAGCCGGTGAGTTTCCGAGGTACGGCCGCAGGGGCATCCAACGTCAATATCCATGGTCGACTGGGACTTGCTAATCGATGAGGCCGCCCTGTCGTCCCTGTTACCGGACGAATACCAGCGGTTCGCTCGTCCCGTGCGGGACGCGCTCACGGTCTTTCTGCGGGGACTTCCCGAATCGCGTCAAGCGGAGATCGTCGGAGCCCAAGCCGCCCTGCCCTTGTCAACTCCCTTCTCTCGGCGCCTGACGCGGTTGGCCGAAAGCTGTCCGGTACTTCACAAACTGGGGCAGGTCCTGGCCCGAGATTCACGATTGGCGCCGGAACTGCGTTTTTTTCTTCAGCAGCTTGAATCACTGCCCCCGTCCGTCCCCCTGGCGGCCATCGAGCAATCGCTGCGCGCGAGATCGGGCCGCTGGCGAAGTGGGGGATCACGCTGCAGCCTCCGGCACTGGCCGAAGCCAGCGTGGCCGTGGTAATTCCTTTCCGAGTCGACGCGGCACATCCAAAATGCGGCTTCCGCGAGGGCGTCTTCAAGCTGCTGAAGCCCGGGATTGAGGAGCGGTTGGAGCAGGAACTCGCCTTGCTGGAACGCGTCGGAGCGTATCTGGACGAGCGGTGCGAGGCGTTGAACATCCCTCAACTGGCCTATCAAGAATCATTCCAGCAGGTCTGGCAAAAGTTGGCCTGGGAGGTGCGGCTGGACGTGGAACAGCAGCACTTGGCGACGATGCGGAGGCTTTACGCGGGGGATCGGCGGATTCTGATTCCGGCGCTGAGTGAGGCCTGCTCACCCCGTCTGACAGCGATGGAACGTGTGACAGGCGGCAAGGTTACGGAACATCGGCCGAATTGTCCCGCTGCACAGCGACGCCTGGCCGCGCTGCTGGTCGAGGCCCTGATCGCCCAGCCGATGTTTGCCGCCGAACACGACGCCCTCTTCCACGGCGATCCCCACGCGGGGAACCTCTTCTTGACTCACGATAACCGTTTGGCGATCTTGGATTTGAGCCTTGTCGGGGTGCTCGGCGAACAGGAACGCCAGGCGATCGTGCAACTCATGCTGGGTGCCGTCACGCTGGATGCCTCCCGCATGACACGCGTGCTGGCGCAACTTGCGGAACGACCGCCGGTCGATTTCGGCGCGCTGCGCAAGGTGATCCGAGATCGACTGGATCGGATCACGCGGGGCGAGTTTCCCGGCTTTGCCTGGCTGGTCGGCTTGCTGGACGATGCCGTCCAAAGTGCGCGGCTACGCGTCGCCCCCGACTTGATGGTGTTTCGCAAATCGCTACATTCCGTAATGGGCGTCGTTGCCGAGGTGGGGCCGCCGGGCTTTCAGATCGATGAAGTCCTGGGCGGAAAGTTTCTCCGCGAGTTCGCCGTCGAATGGCCAAAACGATGGCTGGCGGCACCAAATTCTCGACAATTCGCCACGCGGCTATCGAACCTTGATTTGACCCGGACGGCCCTGAGCCTGCCGCTGGCCGCCAGCCGATTCTGGATGGCCCAAGGCCTGCGGTTGGTCCAGGACAGGCAATTCCCCCAACCACTCAACTTGATCCGCCCGGTCGCCCCCTTACCCGCTCAGGAGTGATTCAGCATGTCGCGCACAATCGAAGTCACCGAGTTGGCTCTCCGTGACGGACACCAGAGCCTGCTGGCCACCCGCATGGCCCTGGAAGACATGATTCCGGTCTGCGAAGACATCGACCAGGCGGGGTATTGGAGCGTCGAATGCTGGGGAGGCGCCACGTACGACTCGTGCATTCGCTTCCTCAACGAAGACCCTTGGGAAAGGCTGCGAACCTTCCGCAAGCTGATGCCCAACTCACGCTTACAAATGCTGCTGCGCGGCCAGAATTTGCTCGGCTATCGCCATTACGAAGACACCGTGGTCGACCGCTTTGTCGAGAAGTCGGCCGAAAACGGGATGGATGTTTTCCGCGTGTTCGATGCCCTGAACGACGTCCGCAATCTGCGGCGCGCGCTCACGGCCGTGCGCCGGACCGGCAAGCATGCGGAAGCGACCATCTGCTACACGACTTCGCCGCTGCACACGACCGAAAAATTCATCGAGATGGCCCAGCAACTCCGCGATATCGGCTGCGATTCGATCTGCATCAAGGATATGGCCGCCCTGCTCCGCCCCCAACCGGCTTACGACCTGGTGCGTGGCATCAAGAAATCGTGCGGCGAAGATACCTTGGTCCACGTCCATGTCCACTCGACCACCGGCGTCACCCTGGTCAGCCTGCTGAAGGCGATCGAAGCCGGCGCGGATATCGTCGACACGTCGATTTCGTCCCTTAGCCTGGGCCCGGGTCACAATCCCACGGAAGCCCTCGTCGAGATGCTCGAGGGAACCGGCTACACGACTCGGTTGGACCGCGAACGCCTGCTGAAAATCAAGGACCATTTTGCGGAGGTTCGTCCCCGCTACGCCGAGTTCGAATCGAAGTTCATCGGCGTCGAGACGCAGATTTTCGATAGTCAGATTCCCGGCGGGATGATCTCGAACATGGAGAGCCAGTTGAAGCAGCAAGGCGCCGGAGACCGAGTGAAGGAGGTGTTGGACGAAGTCCCGCGCGTCCGCCAGGTGGCCGGCTATCCGCCCTTGGTCACACCCTCCAGCCAGATTGTGGGGACGCAGGCCGTGTTCAACGTCTTGATGGGCCCGTTTAAAGTGCTCACCGGCGAGTTCGCCGACCTGATGCTCGGCTATTATGGCGCGACTCTGGGGAAGCGGGACCCGCAAGTAATTAAGGCGGCCGCCGAGCACGCGAAGAAGCAACCGATTGAGGGCCGCCCCGCTGATTTGCTCAAGCCGGAATGGAAAGAGTTGAGCACCCATGCGCTGGCCCTGGAAGGTTGCAACGGCTCCGATGAGGACGTGCTGACCTACGCGATGTTCCCCCAGGTGGCGCCCAAGTTTTTTGCGCAATGCGCCCAAGGGCCCAAGAACGTTAGCAAGAGTCCAGCCCAGATGGCGGCGGCCAAATCCAAGGCCATCGCCGAGGAAAAGGGAAATGGGCAGCGCCCCATCTCGGGCCCTGTCACCTATCGTGTGGAACTGGGCGGTACGTCCCACGAAGTTCGCGTCGAGCCTGCTTGAACGGAGAGAAAGGAACTGCAACCGATGGCCAAGTCTGGCAAGTCGATGAAAGCGTTGATCGAGGAGCTCCGAGAAAAGCGGACGCGAATCCAGCAGGGTGGCGGCGCGGACCGTTTGGCGAAACAGCGGGAACAAGGAAAGCTAACCGCCCGGGAACGGATCGATTCGCTGACCGATCCGGGGAGCTTCGAAGAGCTCGGGCTGTTCGCCCAACACCGACAGGTCGTCTTTGGAATGGCCCGCAAAGAAGTTCCGGCCGACGGCGTCGTGACGGGGGCCGCGACGGTCAACGGGCGGTTGATTCATCTGGCCAGCCAGGACTTCACGGTCCTGGGTGGTTCCGCCGGCGAAGTCCACTCGTTGAAGGTGGCCGATGCGATGCGACGGTCGCTCAAGACGGGCAGCCCGTTCGTGTTCATCAACGACTCAGGTGGTGCCCGCGTCCAGGAAGGGATTGACTCGCTTTCAGGTTACGGCCAGGTGTTCTTTGCGAACGTCTTGCTTTCGGGCGCCGTTCCTCAGGTCTCGTTGATCTGCGGCCCGTGTGCCGGAGGTGCCTCCTATTCGCCCGCCTTGACCGACTTCGTGATCCAGACCCGCAAAGCTCAAATGTTCATTACGGGTCCCCAGGTGATCAAGCAGGTGACGGGCGAAGAGATCTCGGCTGAAGCGCTCGGCGGCGCCGACTCGCATATGACCCATTCCGGAGTGATTCACTTTGTCGCGGACGACGACGAAGAGGCCATCTACCTTTGCCGTCGTCTGCTGAGTTTTCTGCCGTCCAACAACATGGAGGAGGCGCCCCGCCTGCCCACGGACGGTGACGTGGAGCCCAATCCAAAGCTGAATGAGGTCGTGCCGGTCGACACGAAGCAGGCCTATGACGTCCGCCACGTGATTACGGGGATTGTGGACCAGGCGGATTTCTTGGAGGTTCAGGCGGGCTATGCGATGAACATCGTGATCGGCTTCGCCCGCATCCTGGGCCGCACGATCGGGATCATCGCCAATCAGCCGCTCGTCCTGTCCGGCGCGATCGATATCAATGCGGCCAACAAGGCGGCACGCTTTATTCGATTTTGCAACGCGTTCAACATCCCGGTGGTTACCTTCGTGGACGTGCCGGGTTACCTGCCGGGTGTCCAACAGGAGTACGGGGGGATTATTCGCAACGGGGCGAAGCTCCTGTTCGCCTACTCCGCCGCCACCGTCCCGCTGATCCAAGTCATCCTCCGAAAGTCCTATGGCGGGGCCCACGTCGCAATGTGCTCACGCGACCTCGGTGCCGACTGCGTCTTCGCCTGGCCGACGGCCGAAGTGGCCGTGATGGGCGCCGAAGGTGCGGTCGAAATCGTGTTTCGCAAGGAGATGCAAGAGGCGAAGGACAAGGCCGCGCGGCGGGCCGAATTGATCGACGAATATCGCTCCGCCTTCGCCTCGCCCTACGTTGCCGCGGGTCGTCGGCTAGTGGATGATATCATCGAACCGGCCAGTACCCGCCGCCACTTGGCACAGGCTCTGGAGTACCTCCAAAACAAGCGCGACAATCGGCCGCCCAAGAAACATGGGCTGATCCCGCTGTAAGCTCACGCCCAAGCCGACGCGGCGGGTTCGCCTTCGCGAGGACCAGGATTCCGATGCGGGATCGGCATTAGCATCTCGGAGATTTTCATGAAGTCACAAGCTGCGGATTTAGCGAGCGTGCGAGAGGCCCTGGAGGCCCTTCAGGCCGAGATCCGACGTTTGAATGAACGCGTCGCGACGCTGGAATCCCAAGCGGTATCTCCCGCATCGGCCGGCCCCGTTGTCCCAGCGGAGTCGGCCGAGCTGAATCCGGATTTGGTGCTGGTCATCAGTGCGGCCATCGCAGCGTTCCTTGGAGTCAAGCCGCGAATTCGCCAAATTCGCGTGCTCCGCAGCGACGCCTGGGCGCAACAGGGTCGCGCCACAGTGCAGGCCTCGCACGCCTTTCCGCGTTTACACGGCTAGGAGTCCATCTTGAAACTCAAGCTTACCGTCGACGGCAAAGTATACGAAGTGGAGGTGGAGGTCGCTGAACCCGAGCCACCTCAACCCGGCTACGTTCCTCCCTCGGGACCCGGTCGCAGCGCTACTCCCGGCGTGCCCGCCGCGCCGACGGCGGGGCCTGCCCCAAGCGCCTCCGTCGATGAAGCCAAGGTCTGCCGCAGCCCGATTTCCGGAGTCGTCGTGAGGGTGGACGCCCAGGTCGGCCAAACGGTCCAGCCAAACGATGTGCTGATGGTGCTGGAAGCCATGAAAATGGAAACCGTGATCACCGCGCCGAGGCCGGGCAAGGTTGCCAAACTGAGCGCCAACCCCGGCGACTCCGTCAAGGGTGGCCAGGTCCTGGTCGAGTTCGAATAAGACCGCCGACTTCGCTCCCGGCGCCGTCGGGTGCTCGCTCGCCGAGGAAGTTGGGATCGGCGCAGCGGAGCACCGAAGTCCTGTTGCCGACGAATCCACCTTTGCCGTTACGAAGGAAACCTCCATGAATGCCGTCAAAGCATTGAACCATGTCGGGATTGCGGTGCGCTCGATCGAGGCCCAAAGAACGTTTTATGAGGAGGCGTTGGGGGCCGTTTTCGAGGGGATTGAGGACGTCCCGGATCAAAAAGTGCGCGTCGGTTTTTTCCGCGTGAACGACGTGCGACTCGAGTTACTCGAACCCACCGACCCGACCAGCACCGTGGCCAGCTTCTTGGAGAAGCGGGGCGAGGGACTGCATCACTTGGCGTTCACCGTCGACGACCTACCGGGGCGGATCCAGGAACTAAAAACAGCCGGACTGCGCATGATCGACGAAACACCGCGCGCGGGTGCCCACCGGATGCAGATCGCATTCCTGCATCCCAAGAGCACCCACGGTGTGCTCACGGAGCTGTGTGAACCGCGTCACGCCGCCTCGTAGCCGCGCGTCCCGGAAAGCAAGCGTCCAAGCTCCAAGCTCGTCCGGGCGCGGGGCAGCAGCGGCCGGCCGCGTCGGGCGCGCGATTCAGGCTATCCCCTTTCGTCGCGTCGCAACTCGAGTTCCGACGGATCGCGACCAAGAAAGACCGCCAGCAGATGTTGGGCGGCGACCGTGGGCGAGGCGCCCCGCGGCGACGTCCGCCTCAATCGCGGGAAGGCGGCGGCGGACTTCCGCATGCTCCTGCAAGGCCGCCAGAAGGCCCGTCGACGTTTCCGCCCACATCCAGTCGCGAGCCTGGGCCACTCGGCGGGCAGCCAACTCGCCGCTGGCGGTGAGCGTCTCGCGGTAACGCACGATCTGATCCCAAATCGCGGGAATCCCCTCGCCGGTCAGCGCCGAACAAAGCTCGACGGGCACCCGCCACTGTCGCGAACGGGGCTGCATCAGCCCCAGTGCCAAACGATAATCCGCCGCCGCTCGACGGGCCGCCGGAAGCAATTCGCCATCCGCTTTATTGACCAGGATCAAATCGGCCAGCTCCATCACGCCCCGCTTGATCCCTTGCAGATCATCGCCGGCCCCGGGCAGCACCAGCAACATGAACAGGTCGGACATTTGAGCGACGGTCGTTTCCGACTGCCCGACTCCGACGGTTTCCACAATCACGACATCAAAGCCCGCCGCCTCGCACAGCAGCATCGCCTCGCGAGTCCGCCGCGCAACGCCTCCCAACGTCCCACCCGACGGCGAAGGCCGAATGAAAGCCTGCGGTTCACGCGAGAGGCGATCCATGCGGGTCTTGTCGCCCAGAATGGAGCCTCCACTGACGGTTGACGACGGGTCGACCGAGAGCACGGCGACGCGGTGCCCGGCCTGGACGACATGCAATCCGAAAGCATCGATCAGCGTCGATTTGCCGACGCCTGGTGATCCCGAGATGCCAACCCGAATTGAGTTTCCGGCCTCGGGCGCGACGCGCGCAGGAGCCGCGCCGCGATCTGCTGATGATCGCGGCGGGTCGATTCGACCAGCGTGATGGCCTGGGCGAGGGCCCGCCGCTGGCCGGCTCGAAGCGCGTTACAGAGTTCTTCCAGCGACGGGATCACGGCTTACTCAAACTCGAGAATGGGCTGGTCGACGGCCAGCGTTCCGCCCACCTCAGCGAGAATCTTGGCCACCGTCCCGTCGCGCTCTGCCAGCAAGACGTTTTCCATCTTCATCGCCTCGACCACCGCCAGATGCTGCCCCGCCTTGACCTCATCGCCGACGGCAACGGTCATCTGGGCCAGCAAGCCCGGCATCGGCGACAGCAGGTACTTGGACATGTCAGGCGGCTCCTTGATCGGCATCCGCGCGAGCAAGTCGGCCGCGCGGGCCGACAACACGAGGATGTCCACCTGAGCTCCCCAGTGGAACAGACGATACTTCATGTTTCGTCGCTCGACCTGGATGCAGACCTCGGTGCCGTTGACCGTGCCCCGAAAAATCGGCTGGCCAAACTGCCAATCGCTGACCACATGAAACGCGTCATCGCCGTATCGGACGTCGTGTCCTCCCTCCACAGGCTGCACGACCACCGGGTGAGTCTGACCGCCGATGACCACCACCCAGTGATCGTCGACCGTGGGTTCGTAGCCCGGCAGCTGACCGGTGATCCGCGCGGCTCGATCGCGATACCGGCGATGGATGGTGGCCGCCACCGTGATCAGCAGGGAGGGTTCGTCGTGCACGACATCGGCCGGATGAAAGCCGTTGGGATATTCCTCCGCGATCAGGTTCGTACTGAGTCGCCCTTCACGGAAGCGACGATGGTCGATCAAGGCGGCCAGAAAGCTGATATTGTGCGAAACACCCCGGATGTAGAACTCGTTCAGCGCGGTGCGCTGGGACGCAATGGCTTGGTCCCGACTCGCGCCGTACGTGATCAGCTTCGCGATCATCGGATCGTAGTACATCGAAACCTCACCGCCTTCGTAGACGCCCGTATCGACACGGACCGCCTTAGATTCGGTGGGCGGGAGATAGCGCACGAGGCGGCCGATGGAGGGCAAGAAATTACGGAACGGATCCTCGGCGTAGACGCGGGTCTCAATCGCCCAGCCGTTGAGGCGGACGTCGGCCTGCTTCAGAGGCAGTTTCTCGCCGGCCGCCACCCGAATCATCAGTTCCACCAGATCCAGCCCCGTGACGAACTCGGTCACCGGGTGTTCCACCTGGAGCCGCGTGTTCATCTCGAGAAAAAAGAAGTTCCGCTGGGCGTCCACGATGAACTCCACCGTCCCCGCCGACTCGTAGCTCACCGCTTGGGCCAGTGCGACGGCCTGCTGTCCCATGGCCTGGCGGGTGGCGTCATCCAGCAGTGGCGACGGCGCTTCCTCGACAACCTTCTGATGGCGTCGCTGCAGCGAGCATTCGCGCTCGCCCAGGTAGATGACATTTCCGTGGCTATCGGCCAGGATCTGGATCTCGATGTGGCGAGGTTCTTCGATATACTTTTCGAGAAACACTCGCTCGTCACCAAAACTGGAACGCGCTTCGTTCGTCGCCCGCTGAAAGCCGTCCCGACATTCGGCTTCGTTGCGAGCCACACGCATGCCTTTGCCGCCACCGCCGGCACTGGCCTTCAGCATCACGGGGTAGCCAATTTCGCGCGCAATTCGCACGGCATGCTCGGCGTCGCGTATCGTGTCGGTATATCCCGGCACGGTGTTAACGCCGGCCTCCTGTGCCAACTTCTTCGAGGTGATCTTGTCACCCATGCTGGTGATCGCGTGGATCCCCGGACCGATGAACTTGATGCCCTCGGCTTGAAGTCGCTCGGCAAACGCCGCGTTTTCCGAGAGGAAGCCATAGCCTGGATGAATCGCCTCGGCGCCGGTTTGCCGACAGGCCTGCACGACCCGGTCGACCATCAGGTAACTTTGGGCCGAGGGAGGTGGTCCGATGCAGACCGCTTCGTCGGCCAGCGAGACGTGCAGGGCATCCTTGTCGGCGTCCGAGTACACCGCCACGGTGGCAATCCCCATCCGCCGCGCCGTCTTGATGATCCGGCAGGCAATCTCGCCACGATTGGCAATCAGAATCTTCTTGAACACGTGCGCTTCTACCTCGTGAATGAGTCTTCCGGGGGGAACAGGAACCGTCGGAATCCTCAGAGGGGAATATTACCGTGCTTGCGCCAGGGGTTCTCGAGTTTCTTGTCTCGCAACATGGCCAAGGAGCGGCAGATGCGTTTCCGGGTATCACGGGGCGTGATCACGTCATCGATGAAGCCGCGCCGCCCGGCGATAAAGGGATTGGCAAACTTGGTGCGGTATTCTTCGGTCAACTCGGCAATTTTGGCGTCGTTGCCCTGCTCCTTTCGGAAAATGATTTCAACGGCTCCCTTCGGTCCCATCACCGCGATCTCGGCACTGGGCCAGGCCAGATTGACGTCGCCCCGCAGATGCTTTGAGGCCATCACGTCGTAAGCGCCTCCGTACGCCTTGCGCGTGATGAGCGTGATCTTGGGAACGGTGGCCTCGGCGTAGGCAAACAGCAGCTTGGCGCCGTGCTTGATGATGCCCCCGTATTCCTGCGCCGTACCGGGCATGAAGCCGGGGACGTCCACCAGGGTCAGGATCGGAATATTGAAGGCGTCGCAGAAACGCACGAAGCGAGCGGCCTTGATGGCGGATTTGATATCCAGGCAGCCGGCCAGGACGAGCGGCTGATTGGCGACGATGCCGAGCGGAAATCCGTCCATTCGAGCGAATCCGACGACGATATTCTTGGCATGCTCGGGCTGAATCTCGAAAAAGTCGGTGTCGTCGACGACCTTCAGAATCAGCTCCTTGATGTCATACGGCTTCGTCGGGCTGTCAGGAATCAGCGTATCCAGGCTCAGTTCGATCCGATCTGCCGGATCCGGCGTCGGCCGGAACGGAGGCGGCTGGCGGTTGTTGGCCGGCAGGTAATTGATGAAGCGTCGCAGCATCATCAAGGCCTCCACATCGTCTTCAAACGCCCGATCGGCCACGCCCGACTTCGTGGAGTGCGTTACCGCGCCCCCCAGTTCTTCATGCGTCACGCTTTCGTGCGTGACCGTCTTCACGACCTCGGGGCCCGTGACGAACATGTACGAGCTGTCTTTGACCATAAAGATGAAATCGGTCATCGCAGGCGAGTAGACCGCGCCCCCGGCACAGGGCCCCATGATCAGCGAAATCTGAGGAATCACGCCCGAGGCGAGCACGTTCTGCTGGAAGACCTCGGCATAGCCGGCCAGCGAAGCGACGCCTTCCTGGATGCGGGCGCCGCCGGAGTCGTTGAGCCCGATCACGGGCGCTCCGACCTTGATGGCGTGGTCCATAATCTTGCAGATCTTTTCGGCATGCGCCTCGGAAAGCGACCCGCCAAAGACCGTAAAATCCTGACTGAAGACGAACACCACGCGACCATTGACGGTGCCGTATCCGGTCACAACCCCGTCGCCCGGAATGCTCTGCTGATCCATCCCAAAGTCGACACACCGATGCTCGACGAACATGTCCCATTCTTCGAACGAGTCGGGGTCAAGTAACAGTTCGATTCGCTCGCGGGCGGTGAGCTTCCCTTTGGCGTGCTGGGCGTCAATTCGCTTCTGACCGCCCCCGAGTTCGGCTGCCGCCCGTTTTGCCGCCAGTTGCCGGACGATGTCTTGCATGGTTGGTCTTCGCAGCTCCTGCTCGGATCGTGAGGGGTATCCTTAGGCCGCGGTCGTGCGACCTTGGATCAGTTTCAAAATCTCACTGGCCGCCACCGGAATGTTGGTTCCCGGTCCGTAAATCGCCGCAACGCCCTCCGCGAGCAGTCCCGGATAGTCCTGCGGCGGAATGACCCCGCCACAGACCACCAGGATGTTGTCGGCTCCGTGCTGTTTGAGCCCCTGAATGAGCTGCGGCACGAGTGTTTTGTGGCCCGCGGCCTGGGACGAGATCCCGACGACATGCACGTCGTTCTCGATCGCCTGCTGCACGGCCTCTTCCGGGGTCTGAAAGAGCGGCCCGATGTCCACGTCAAAGCCGATATCGGCGAAGGCCGTGGCAATCACCTTCGCGCCTCGATCGTGCCCATCCTGACCCAACTTCACCACCAGCATCCGCGGCCGCCGACCCTCAGCCGCCGCGAATGCTTCGACGTCGCGGCGGATCTTCGCGAATCCCTCATCCCCTTCGTAGGCCGAGCCGTACACGCCGGCGATCGAGCGAATCACGGCGCGGTGTCGGGTGTAGACTTTCTCCAGGGCGTCCGAAATTTCACCGACCGTGGCCCTCAAACGGGACGCTTCGACGGCTAAGGACAAAAGATTGCCGGTTTTCGATTCCGCTGCGGAGGTGAGCGCCTCCAGCGCACGGTGACACGCGGCGTCGTCTCGTTGGGCACGGACCGCAGTCAGTCGCTTGACCTGCGACTCGCGAACAGCCGTGTTATCAATGTCCAAGACCTCCACGGGCGGCTCCTCCGCCAATTGATACTTGTTCACGCCCACAATCACATCCTCGCCACGATCGATGCGCGCCTGCCGTCGAGCCGCCGCTTCCTCAATCTTCAGTTTCGGCAGACCCGACTCCACCGCACGCGTCATCCCACCCATCTCTTCGACTTCCTGGATCAGCACGCGTGCCTCTCGCACCAGCGACGCCGTCAGGCTCTCGATGTAATACGATCCACCCAGCGGATCCACGACGTGCGTGATGCCCGTCTCTTCCTGGAGCACCAGCTGCGTGTTGCGGGCAATCCGCGCGGAGAAATCCGTGGGCAAGGCGAGCGCCTCGTCGAACGAATTCGTGTGCAGCGACTGGGTTCCGCCCAGGGCCGCCGCTAACGCCTCGATCGTCGTGCGAATGATGTTGTTGTACGGGTCCTTGCTGGTCAGACTGACCCCCGACGTCTGGCAATGCGTCCTCAGCATCAGCGAGCGGGCATCGGTGGGCTGGAAATGCTCGTGCATCAGCTGGGCCCAGAGGTTCCGGGCCGCCCTCAGCTTGGCGATCTCCATGAAGAAGTTCATGCCGATCCCGAAGAAGAACGAAAGCCGGGCGCGAAGCTGTCCACTTTGAGACCCGTGGAGAGCGCCGCACGCACGTACTGAAGACCATCCGCCAGCGTGTAGGCCAGCTCTTGCACACAAGTGGCTCCCGCTTCCTGCATGTGATAGCCCGAGATCGAAACCGAATTGAAGCGCGGCATCTCACGAGACGTGTATCCGATGATGTCCGCCACGATTCTCATCGACGGCTCGGGCGGATAGATATACGTGTTGCGGACCATGAACTCCTTGAGAATGTCGTTTTGCAGCGTCCCGGCGAGCTGCGCCAGTGGAACGCCCTGCTCTTCCGCCGCGACAATGTACATCGCCATGACGGGCAAGACGGCGCCGTTCATGGTCATCGACACCGACATCTTGTCCAAGGGAATTCCGTCAAACAGAATCTTCATATCCTCGACGCTATCGACTGCGACGCCCGCCTTGCCCACGTCGCCCACGACGCGCGGATGATCCGAGTCATAGCCCCGGTGCGTCGCCAAGTCAAAGGCGATCGAGAGTCCGGTTTGGCCAGCCGCCAGATTGCGGCGATAGAACGCATTGGACTGCTCGGCCGTCGAAAACCCCGCATACTGCCGCACGGTCCACGGATGATAGGTGTACATCGTGGCCCGCGGACCGCGGACAAAGGGAGCAAAACCTGGCAACGTATCGACGTCTTCCAGCTGCTCCAGGTCCTGGGCCGTGTAGAGTGGCTTGACACCAAACCCCTCCGGCGTCTGCCACTCGAGCTTGTCCAGCGACGATCCCTTCAGCTCCTTGGCTGCCAGTAATTTCCAGTCGTCGAGGGTCTTTGCGGGAAAATCCCCCATGGTTCTCGCTCCCCTACTTGAGATCCGATTTGAACCCGAAATCCTCCCCGATGCCGGCCTCGGCGCCTAGGCGGGGTGACCCGAAACCACACGCGTGCCCGAAGCCCCCGCCGCCATACCTCACCCTCCTGCAGAGAGGGCCGCGAGGAACGATCAGGAAGAAACGCACACGTGCCCTTAAGCCTGCGTCTCCTTCGTCTCCAATTGCCGAATTCGAGTCTCCAATTCCTCGACCCGTCGAGCCAGCTGTAGCTCACGGTCCGTCGCCCCGTCGGGCGCCCCGTCGGAGGCAACGTCCGCGGATCGAGCGCCAATGCCGTCCAGCCAAGCCTTCACCCAGTGCATCGGCGTTGCCCCGCGATGACGCTGGAGATACTCGAGGTAGGTCAGCGAGTGACGGAAGTAGTCACGCAAAAAGCCCATCATCGTGTCGTTCGCCCGCAGAATGAAGTGCAGCATGTCCGTGGGGAAAAGCAGCATCTTCTCCGGATTCCGCTCCACGATGATCCGAGCCAAAACGGCACGCGTCAGGTCTTCGTCCGACTGGCTGTCTCGAATCTCCACCGTTTTACCAGCCCGTACCAGCTCTTCAATATCCTGCAGCGACACGTACTTGCTGCTCTGCCGCGCGTAAAAGCGGCGATTCGGATAGCGACGAATCTGCATCGGCTCGGACATCTCAGCCTCCTCCTTTCCCTTCCACATCCCCCACTGACACCGATCATACCACAGATCATGACGCAGATGCGAGACAAAATGCTATCAATGCGTCATTTATCCTCCGATTACCCCACCATATCGACGCAAACCATTACTTTATATCACTTTAAAATTTTCTCGCAGTTGCAGCAATTTTGGATTGACTTTCACCTGAAAATACCCGAAAATAGGGTCATCTGGCCACGCGGCGTGCGTCGGCTGGCGGGCATATCACGCGATTGCGTCATGCCTGATGTTGGCGACTTTTGGCGAAGGGGATCCAGCCATGGCAGAAATCAAGAGCAACCAAGTGTTTGAGGAAGTTTTCGGAAACATTCGGAAGGCCGCCGAGGCCAACCTGAAGATGCAGCAGGAGATGTTCCGCCAGTTGACGACGCTCTGGCCGGGAATGCCAACTCCGCAAACGGCCTGGATGGACAAAATCAAGAACTTTCACAAGGAGTGGTCGCACACGATTTCCGAACTCGCACACAAGCACCGCGAGGCGGTCGATCGTCAGTATCAGACAGCGCTCGATTCGCTCGAGGCCGCGTTGCGGGTGTCTGAGTCGACCAATCCGGAGGAATTTCGCCGTCGCTCCGAGCAGCTCTGCCGCAAGACGCTGGACTGCATGCGGGAGATGTCGGAGACCCAGGTGCGGGAATTTCAGCAAGCGATGACCAAATGGACGGAGCTTGTGACCAAGGCCGGAACCTAGCAGGCCGGCCGAGATTTGACGTGGGGAAGAATCGAAGGCGGCGGGCCGGTCGCATCGCGCGATGCGACCGTGACCATCCGATCAAGGGCATTTATTGACACGGAGCGCGAGCCATGAACATTCACGACAAAGTCGCCCTGGTAACGGGGGCAGGCAGCGGGATCGGGCAAGCCGTCTCCCACGACCTGGCGAAGCGGGGAGCGCGGAAAGTTGTCATGGTCGATCGCCGAGACCAGGTCTTCGAACTGGCCGAGGCACTCGACAAGGCAATGGACCGGGAGGTCGCCATCGCGAAAGTCGGCGATACGACCAATGACACATTTCGGACCCAGGTCTACGATGAGATTGGTGCCGAACACGGAGTAATCACGATCTGCATTCCGGCCGCGGGCATCACGCGGGACTCCTTGGCGGTTCAAATGAACAAGGAAACGGGCAAGGCGGAACCCTACTCGATTACGACGTTTCGGGAGGTCTTGGAGGTCAATCTCTTGGCCCCGATCTACTGGGCGGCCGAGATGGTCGTCCGAATCGCGGAGGACCGCTGGAAGCGGGGACTCAAGCGTTGGGCACCCGAGGAAGAGGTCCAAGGAACGGTGATCTTTTTGGGATCGGTTTCTTCGCAGGGCAACAAGGGGCAGATCTCGTATGCAACTTGCAAGGCCGGCCTGGAGGGCGCCGCGGCCACACTTACGAAAGAGGCGATTTTCTACGGCGTTCGCTGCGGCATCATCCATCCGGGCTTCACCGATACCCCCATGGTTCGTGCCCTGGGAGAGGACTACATCCAGAAATATGTCCTTCCCTTCACCCAATTGCGCCGCCTGATCCGGCCCGAGGAGATTGCCGACGCGATCTGCTTCATGGTCTCCAACTCGGCCGTCAGCGGTGAACTGTGGGCCGACGCCGGCTGGCATCCGCCGGCCTAAGCGACCTGGCCACAATCCGGGGAGGCAGCCGGCCTCCCCGTGGGGCTCAGCGCGTGGTGCGATGCCCGGGCTTGCATGGGACGTGACACGTCCTCATTCGCAGTCCGCTGCCATCCGGCGCGACTTCACGCCCGCACCACATCGGGCGCCATGAAGTCACCCGTCACGCGTTCCGCGGAACGGCGCAGAAAAACCTCGCCCCGCCCGCCGGCGACGAAGTCGCCGTTGAAGATCTCGACCGTCTCGTCCCAGAGCGACTCGGGGACGGCAAAACCAAGCCGACGAAGCTGTCGCAAAAGCAACACGAGTGCCAGGGGCTGGCCGGTGCATGCCCGTCGAAAACTCGGCAGCAGCTCGACCGTTCCTCCGCCCAACAGCGCCAGCGTTCCGCGCTTCATCCCGGCCCCGTGCCGAATCCCGACTTGACCGAACACCAAGATCGTACCGGCCAGCAGATTAAAGCCAATCAGATCCCCTGCCTCGCCGCCGACGGCAATGAGCCCGCGGCGCAGGGTATGGCCCAGTTCGTTTCCGACCGAGCCATCGACCAAAATGGTTCCGCCCACCATTCCGCGACGGCTGCCGCGATAGGCCGCTCCCACCAAGTGGCCGGCATTCCCGCGGACGTGAATCAGGCCACCGCGCATCTCGGCGCCCACCCAATCGCCGGCGTTGCCGAACACGTCGACCCGTCCGCCGGTCATCTCGCTGCCCAGATGACGTCCTGCCGGGCCGTGGACTCGAATCTGCCCCGCCTGCATCCGTGCGCCGATCCAGTGCACCCCCGAAAGATCGCCTTCGAATTCCAGGACTTCGGTCGTTTCACCAGGCGTCTCCGCGCGCAGCTGAACGTCAAACAATTCACCCGTTGGCATTTCGCGATTGCCAACCGCCAGCGGGATCTGCTCGACCTCGGCGACGGTTTTCCCAGCCAAGAACTCCGGGATCAATCGCTCGACCTCAACGGGAACCGAGGGACCGCCTCGATATCTCAATCGCCACGCCATGAAACCAACCACTCGCTGCCGGCCACCAGGAACGGCACCTCGGACGACAGTCACTCGGTGCCATGAAGTGTCATCCACCCGACGCGCAACCTGGCGCGAATCGGAGCGACACGACTGAAAGTATACCCAGCCTCAGGCAGGGTTCCCATCGCGTCACGAGCCAAAACATGGGGCCCCTGCCGCAGCCGGCGAACGCCCGGGCCGCAACCGCGTCCGACCCTCTCGAAGGATCGTCGCCCCCTATTGATTCGCGAGAGGCACGCGCTTCACAATCAACGCCTGACCCACGGCGCGATCGTCCTTGATTCCGGAGTCCGCTCATGAAGCGCGGCGCAATCATTCTGGCAGGCGGACAAAGTCGCCGCATGGGAACTCCCAAGGCCGATCTCCCCTTCGGTCCGGAGACCCTGCTGACTCGCCTGATTCGAATCCTCTCACCCTTGGTCAGCGACTGTGTCGTGGTCGCCGCCGCCGGGCAATCGCCCGCGTCCCTGCCGGCCAAGGTCCAGCTGGTCCACGACGAACGACCGGCACGGGGGCCGCTGGAAGGTCTGCGTGCTGGACTGAGTGCTTCCGCCTCGTGCGATGCCTGCTATGTCAGCAGCTGCGACGCCCCCCTGCTGCAGTCCTCCTTCGTGACCACCCTGTTCGATCTGCTGCGCCCGGACGACCAGATTGTCGTACCCCGCGATACAAGCCATTTCCACCCGCTCGCCGCGGTTTACCGCCACAGTGTCTTGCCGCACGTCGAGGAACTCCTCCGACAAGATCGGCTGCGGCCGTTTTTTCTTTTCGAGCGAGTGGTGACGCGGGCAGTCGACGTCGAGGACCTGCGTGTCGTCGATCCCACCCTGCAGTCGCTCCGAAATCTGAATTCGCCCGCGGACTATCATCAGGCACTCGCGCAACTCGGCCTACAGCACGAAGGGATGTGACGCGAGAGTCCCAGCGCGCCGAGTGATTGGACAGCGGACGGCGGACAGCGGACGGCGGACAGCGGACGGCGGACAGCGGGAAGCAGTGCGGCGGAGCGCTGAACGTTAGACCTTGTCGGGGCGGCAGGGAACTTGTTCGGCGCCGTGCAAGTAATCATCCGTGACGGGATAATTGCGAAACCGGATCGAATAGAACTGTTCAAACCAATCGGCAATCGCCGGTTCGATTCCGGGATCATACGACGGCGCGACGTGCAGCGTCCGCCCGAGATGATCTTCGCGGATCTCGCCCTCCTCGACCAAGATTCTTCCGTCCTTGATCACGTACCGCGGCAGTTCGAACATCAGTTCTTTATTTTCGTGCGGCGTATAGATCGTGATGTCGGCGTCGGCACCCGGCCCCAGATGCCCCTTGTTCTTGAGCCCCAGAATTCGCGCCGGACCGGCGCGCGTGATGATCGCGATTTCGTTTAACGTGTACTCCCGGTGCAAGTCGGCCAGCTGACAACGCTCGCGAAGTCGAGGGTGGACGGTCTTGAGCACCTCGTCCCGGTAGTTGCGATCCATCAGCAGCCGAATGATCTGAGGATAAGCCAGGAACGAACCCCCGTTGGGATGGTCGGTACTCATCACGACCCGCCACGGATCCTCCACCATCAGGTACCACTCCAGGCCGATCGCCCATTGCAGCGAGTGGACCAGACTTTTGTTGCGATACTGGATGGGGGCGATCCCGCAACCGGACTCCATTTCGGTGTCCGCGCTGAACCACTTTGTTCCATAGACGTTCGACAGGAAGTAGCCCAGCGGACCGTCTCCGGTCATGCTGGTTGTCTCGCCGAACAAGACCTGACCGACATCGACCGTCACGTTCGCGTGTGTATTGACGTATTCGGCCAACGGGGCCACCTTCGAATTGAAGGTGTTCTCATCGCCATCGCCACCGCCATAACTGTGGAATTGAATATGCGTCAGGTGGCCGCGATGCCCTTCGAGCGATTCCATGGAGGGAAGCGTGGTCTGCCAGTTCCCGGGCATCCCCAAATTATTGCAGTGGATATGAACGGCATGGGGCAAACCCAGCTCGTCGACGGTTCTCGCCATCTGAGTAATAATCTGTCGCGGCGTCACCTCGAAATGGTCGACCACCGAATCGATCCCCGAGACGTTGCCGCCCTGATGGTGCTTCCAGACCTCGACGCCGCCCGGATTTACCAGTTTGGCGGCGTACCCCTTGGCCGCCCCCAGCAGCCAACCGACAAACGCCTTCAACCGCTGGGGATCTTGCTGATGAATGGAACTCATCACGAAGTGATTGTTGCCCATCAGGACATAGAACCCCTTGTCGATGCACGGCGTGTCTTCGAACTCCTCGTGAGCATGCCGAGCGGAAAGAGGCGGAACGGCGGCGTCGAAGGCCGTGGTGTAACCGAGCCCGATGTACTTATAGCCCGTCGCGAAGGTACTCGGCACGCTTCCCATCGTGCCGCTGTGGGTCAGAGCGGTTCGCCGGACCGGCGGATCGCGCCGCTTTTCCTCGGGCCGCATCTTGCGGGCCATGTTGACCTTCGGCCCCGCGATGTGACAGTGCATGTCGACACCACCGGGCATCACAATCAGACCGGCGGCGTTCAGCGTTCGACTGGGACGGACCGCTGGATCCGCTGGATCCGCCACGAGCTTGCCGTCCTGAATCCAGAGGTCCTTGACTTGGCCGTCGATCCCATGGGCCGGGTCGTAAACGTAACCTCCGCTAATCTTGAACAACTCGGCAGCCATATGCGATTCGTCGATCCGATGTCAGCGAAGTAAGAAACAACCCAGCCGGGCGCCGCCAGGACGAACCAGCTTCCACCTCAAGCACCGGACACGGGTCGAAATACAACAACAACACGCTCACTCGTCAGTTGGACGCGACTCGTCCGTGGATTCGAGCGAGACTTCCGCCAACCGCAGATCCGAGCTGCCACCGGCTCGGTTGTGCAACGAGATGGCAAGGACATGGTCTCCGGCCGAAAGACTTCCCTTCAGCGGGATGGTCATGACCGTCGTTTCCGCCGCTCCGGCCACGGTTTCCGAGGCGAACAGAGCGTGTTGGTCCTTCTCATCGGCGGGCACGTTGTCCCGGGCCACCTCTTTGCCGTCCAGGTAGACGATCAGGCCATCATCCCGCTGACATTTGAGCACCAGTTTTTCGAAGGCCTGGTCGGTGTGGAACTTCAGCCGAAAGTAGGCGGACTTGCGGTGGGCGGTATCCTCAGGCTGTTTCAGGTCCACGCCCTTGAACCCTTCGTCGCCGTAGCCAAATCCGCCGTGAGGGCCCGCCTCGTCCTTTCCGGTCTGCCACGTCGAGTCGTCGAACTCTGCCAAGTAGAACGTGGTGTGAAAATCCTCGTCCGCTTCGGCGGGATCCTTGCCGGCCGCCGGATGAAGCCACTTCCAGGTCGAATCGTTGGGCACCAGGACTTCGGCCTGAGCCCACGCGGCGGCGACAGAAAAAATCAGAGCGGCCATCAAGAGTTGTTTCGCCCATTGCGCCAAATTCAAATTCATGGATGCATTCCTCGTGGTCGTCCGCAGCCTCGTTGTCGGCTGCAGGGAGTCGCAGGTCCGGGGCCGGCCTTGCCCGCCGCGGGCCTGAGGGTTGTAATGCCGATCAGTTGGTCGAGCCGATCACCGGACTCCGAGTATACCACGGCACCGCGTCGTCGAAACGCCCGCCCGAGTCGAGCGTCCGACGGGCTCGCGGTAACGCAACGGACAACTCGCACCCTCGATCCCCCGTAAACCATCGCACAAGGAACTGAATCCGTGCCACGTACCGGGCTGGAAATTGCCATCAAGCAAATTGAGTTTGCACGGGGCTACACGCGGCAGCTGTTGGAAGGAGTTGGGCCCGAGGAATGGTTCGCGCTACCTCCCGGCCAAGTAAGCCACCTTGCCTGGCAAGTCGGTCACCTGGCGATGGCCCAGTACGCGCTCACCATGTTGCGGATCCGCGGCAAGGAGCGGGAGGACGCGAGTCTCATCAGCAAGGAATTTTTCCGATGCTTTCAAAAGGGCTCGCAACCGGCGGCGGACCCGAGCCTTTACCCTTCGCCGGACGAGATCCTGGGGGTTTTCGAGCGAGTCCATCAACGAGCCCTGCAGGAGCTGGCGGGGTACACGGACGAGGCGTTGGATGTCATGTTGCCTGAACCCCACGCGGTCTTTGAGACCAAGCTCGGCTCGATTTTTTTCTGCTCGGCCCACGAGATGCTCCACGCCGGCCAGATTGGCCTGATTCGGCGGCTCCTCGGCAAATCCCCCCTGCGCTAGTGCTGTGTGACAGCAAGGTTTCGGGTTGGGAAAAAGGGGTCAGGGGTTGGGAAAAGTGCTCACGGGCGGCGGACAAGTACAGACGGTCCCGGGGCCGCAGGGCGGCCACGTGAACCACGGCTCCGCGGGCAGCGCGGGCAACTGGCGGGGTCTTTGCGTCCAATTTCTGCCCCCTAAGCCCCAGCCGGATTTCTTGCTGCGATTCGCAAACACTTGAGTATCAGGTCCAGCATTTTCATGAATCGTGAGCGGACTTGGGTCCATCCGCCGGCCGGTAACTTGAGTCGAGCAGGTGGCGGTGACTCCGGCAGCGACGCTGGTGACGAGCCCGGCAACCAGGACACGGGTGATCGACTTCATCGTGACTTCCCCTAGCAGGAATCGCTGCGGCGAGTTGGGTCAGGTCGAGGTGTTGCACCTCATCTCCTTTCCCTGCGAGCGCAAGCGTTGAGAGGGGACACTTCAGGTCGAAAGTTTAGAAAGCCCAGAATTCTCACCCAGAATTCTCACCCAGAATTCTCACCGAGCGAGTGCTGTGTGTGACAGCTAAGGTTTCGGGTTGGGAAAAAGGGGTCAGGACGCCTTCAATTGCCGCACGCGGCGTTCGATTCCCTGGAGGATTTCGAAGTCGCTCGGGAAGGGAGACGCGAAGGCAGGGCGCAGCGGAATCGGGACATCGTCCATCCGATACACCGTGCCCGGCACGTTGATGCCGTAGGTCGCCACGGTAAACGCCACGGTGGCGTGCCGCGTCGTGGGCGTCTCTTTCGGGTCGAACGCGACGTAGGGAATCGATTTCAGGTGCTCTCGCGCCGGCTGGCTGAAATTGGCCATGGGGTCGCTGGCAATGATCATCGCCGCGTCCGCTTCGCCCCGAGCCAGGACGTCGGCGGCGGTGTATTCGCCCGGGTTAAAGCGCGGGTAGCCGCGTGCCAAGTTGACACCGAAAGGATAGCCGGTTCGCCACGCGACGACGTTGTCCGCACCGGTCACGTTGCCATGCCCCCGGTTGGGTTTGCAAACGAAGCGAGTGTAGCGATTCATGTCGCGCGTCAACGCCAGCAGGGCCTCGCTGTTGGCATGTTTGCCGCGGGTCATCGTGAGCCCCATCCCGAAGAAAATGACGCCGAACCGGGCCGCCTTCATCCGCTGCATCAGGTCTGCCCACACGTCCAGCTCGATCCCGGTTTCCGCCCGCACCAGATCGCCGTCGAGTTCCACCCCTTGCGCCAGCGCCCGCAGGGTCCAGAGCGCCTCGAAGTCCTTGCGGGGCTTGATCTGCAAGAAAATGTCGGCGGCACGCGCCGATTTGGTCTTGCGCACATCGACAATCACACAGGTCCGATCTTTGCGACCCTTGGGCAGAAACATGCCCTTGGGCATCAGGCTGTACTTGGAAAAGTGTCGAGGGTGGCTTTCGGCGGGATTCGAGCCCCAGAAGATGATTAAATCACCGCGATTGCGGACTTCGCCCAGTGACGCCGTCACTTCGCCCACCCCCTGAAACGCCATGCCGGACGGACCGTGGCAGACGCTGGTCGTCGTGTCGACCAGGCCCCCGATCCAATCCGCGATCGAGACCGCGACGCGCTGCGATTCCGTCGTCGTGTCGCTCAAGCCATAGGTCAGCGGATACTTCGCCTCGGTTAGAATTCGCGCCGCTCGCTCAATCCCGTCGGCGACCGACGCCGCCTGTCCTTCGATCAGACATGAGGGACGATCTTCGATCTCATGATTTAAAAACCAGGACGTGCCCAGGACACAGGCTCGCTGAGCTTTCACGATCGAATGCCCCTGCACGTGCAGGTCGATGTCATCGCAAACGCAACCGCAAAACGTGCACGTGGCATCTTTGATGATCCGCAGCGGCTCGGTGTCTGCTGGGTCCGCCGGTTGGGGAAGCTCGGAAATGGCCATCTCAGCAATCCGCTCCTTCGGGAGGAGGCAACAGGTCGGGTGATTTCGTGAAGGAGTGGCGCGAGCCCACGCCCGCGCAGCCGGGCCGCCACGGGCCGGCGTCGCGATGTCCATTGTAGTTGAGCCGACGAGCGAGCGTAAACCGGCGCCCGCGGCGAACTCAACGAACCGGCAGGAAGCGTCGCCAGCGGCCCCAGGCGCCGGCCTCTTGGACATCCGGAGCCTCCGAGTCGGCGGCCGGTGTCGGTCCGGGCTTTTCGACGATCCCGGGGGCGACGTCGGGAACGTTCTTGAGCAGATACTGGGGCCAGTACCGATTCAGCGAACAGAGACAATCGGAGACCAGACCGAAGCGGCGTTGGTAGTCGGCCTCCGACAATAGCAGAGCCAACGCCTTTTGTTCCCCGTTGTCCAGCACCAAGATATCGTAGATCTGCAGGCTATCAATCAACACGTCGCCCGCGCCACCGATCTCGAGCCCGATCTTGAAGGAATCCTGAACCGGCGGCAACTGGCTGACCCGAAACACGAACTCCTTCCATTGCGGCGTCAGTGCCCGTTCGGCCGAAGCGACACCGATGGGCGACCAGGGGTAATACGGACGACCATCGACTTCCAGAACCAATCGCACCCGGGGCTGCGAGGCCGACTCGGGAACCTTCGCCCGGATCGAAACACTCAGACGTCCCGATTCAGGCGGTGGAAATTCTGGACTCCGCAGGCCGACCGAGCCGCTGGGCAGATGGATCCGCAGCGCCGATTTGCCTTCGTGCACGTCCTTCGTCTCGCGGACGACGGTGCCGCGGGTGCCCCGCACGGACCATCCTTGGGGTTCTTCCGTCAGCGAATCCCAGGCCTCGAAGCCGGCGTTGTCCGGAAGGGGCAGCGAACGCGGGCTTCGCAATTGAGCGGCCCGCAAGCCGAGTTGCTGGATTTGATTTTCCAGCGCGGGTTTGACATCGGGCGGCAGGTTGGCTTCCGCATCGATCACGGAGATCCCCGGTCGATTGGCGCGGATCGCCGCGACTTCGTAGGGAGCCAACGTCAAGTCCCACACGATTCGGTCGCGTTGATGCCGCACGGCCGGCTGGGGGCGACGCCCCAGGGATTCAAGGCGTACGCCGGCGGCCGTGGTCAATTCGACGCTCGCTCCGACCAACCAAGGCGAGTCGTTGACGGCGTAGACGTAACTGGCGTCCAGCGTGGAGAGGGATCGCAGCGTCAGCGGCTGCCATCGTTTGCGTTCGGTCTGGTGCGATTCAAAGACGCCCTGAGGTAGCTCGCGATAAACCTCCAGGAATTCTCGGATGGCCGCATCCTGACCGACAGGCAGGAGCCAACCGCCTTCGAAGAAGACCTGGGCGTCGTCTCGGGCCAAAGCATGGGCAAATCGCTGCCGGTTTTGAATGCCCGCGGGCGAGACCTGCGCCACAAGCGACATGAAGGTGTTGCTCTTGCCAAACGGACTCGCGTCGTCAAAGCTCGGCAGTCGCATTAACTGAGGGTCATGCAAAAAGAGGCTACCCGAGCTGCCGGGATGGCGGAAGAACCGATCGACTTCATCGGCCGCGTTGAATTCGGTCGTCGCCGTAAAGCCGTTCATCGCCTCGATCGCCAAATACAGCCGAGGTCGCAGCAAGACCACGTTGGATTCCTGTTGCAGGTATTCCGGCATGAGCCCCAGCTCGCGCATCGCCAATTCGGTATCGCCCTGCGGCGGCAGCGCCGGCCGCCACGCCCGCTGGATCGGCCGCGAGCTGATCAGGCGGGCCCCGGCAAGGTAGAGCGCCGCACCCGGCTTGGCGTGGGTCACCTCGCGCGCCATCTGGGTGTAGAGCTGTCCGATCCGTTGGCCACGCCAATCCAACCAGACTTGGCGTTGCTGCGCGTCCATCAGATCCGGGTTGGCAAGTTGGACGTTGCGTGCGAGTCGAAACCGCGACCAGGTCTCCGAATCCATTCCCCAATCGGCGTCGGGCAGCTGCGAATAGCCGTCGGCGTGCAAGGTCACGGCGAGACCGCCGAAGGACGGATGGTGGCCATATCGGCCCGTCAGCTCGCGAACCACCTCCAGCATCGCCGCCTGGACTCGATCATCCAGCGGGTTGTAATAGGCCGCTCGACCCCGCTGCAGCCCGTACCGTTCGACCCAGGTGGTTTGCACCGAATCCATCAGTTGAATTCCAGTCACCGAAGGTCCATCGGCCAACATCGACTCCAGGGCCGGCAGCGGGGTCGCGAACTCGATGCCCGGAATGAGCCGCATGCCCTCTCGATCGCACAGGCGAAAGAGCAACTCAAGTACGTCCTTGCGAAGCGGATCCTGGCCGTTGGAAAAGAACACGCCGCGGTCGTGTTTGGGGGTCGGCTGCAAGATGCGACTCGGATAAAGCGAACTCCCCTCGCTGACGCAGGTCACCGCCAGGCCGCCGTAACCCACCTGTCGCGCATAACGAATCGTCCGGATCGCCCCATCCCAGAAGGTCTGCCAATCCTCCAGACTCCGCCCTGTCTCGGCATCCAGCGACTCGGATGCCCCCGTGGCCTCGGGAAACAGCGGGCGCTCGAAGAAGGCGACCGCCATCCTGCCCGTTTCGCCGAGCGCCGGCGGGGGCGGGTCGAGGAGCTCACGCCGGACGACGCGAAACCCACCGAACACGGCGGGATACGTGTCATCCAAATTCGTGATTAGCAACAAAGGCGACTTGGTCTGTGGCCAGAAGACCAGGCGGTGCTGGCCAATCTCGATGGGACGTACGGCCAGGCCTCGAACCGCCTCGTCCGTCACGCACACGCCGGAATCCAGGCCCACTGGAATCACCTTGCCGGCTGCGTTCGGTTCCACGATGCTGACCGCGAATGACTGCTGCAGATCCCCCGGAAAGTCCAGTTCCAACTCGTGAGACGCCCCCAGCTTATCAATCAGAAGCGGATATGCCTGCCAGCCACCGACGGGCAGCTGAGTCCACGACCGCTCCCCGTGCACGATGCGTTCCGGCTTGGCATTGCCCAAAGGTCCGTCGGCACGAAAGCCGGGCAGCAGCGTCCATTGCGGAAGACGGGTCAAACGCTGCCACCAATTGGCCTCGGTCGGATCAACTTCCAGGACCAGCTGTCCCGGCTGCTCGGTCGGGTCATCTGACGGAGCCGCCGCCGAATCGGGTGACACCACGACCAGTTGGATTCTTCGTTGGGCGACGATCTTCTCGGAGGTGAACGGAGGGGTGCGGCGCCGCATCAGGACGCTCACATCCAAATCATAGACACCCTCCTCCCGAGGCATGTCGATGGTCAGTGACTCCTTCGCGGGCCAACTCCCGCTGGCGTCGGTCCAAGATCGCAGCTCTTGTTGCCAGACGACCGAACGAGTCGCGACCGGACGCAGGTTCAGTTCGCAGCGCAAGGCCGTTTCAGCGGGCACACCCAGTTGATGCCCTTGCAGTGCGAATTGAAACCGCTCGCCCGGCGCGAAAATCAAATGCTCCCGATCGATCAGGACCCGAATCGAATCGTCAGGTGTCCGACGCACCACCAACCGATTTCCTTGCTCGTCCAGCGACTCACTTTGGTAGCCGACCACCAAGGAGCTGAGCGGAAACGAGATGGCCCGCGCCTGGACTTCACCCCGGGGCAGCAATTCGACGCGCAAGCTGGCGTCCGCCGGAGCACGCACGGAGATTTGCAGTCCATCGTAGGCACGGGGCTGTTTCTCGCGGATCACAATCTGCTGGCCCCGAATCTGAATCGAGCCGGGCTGGTCGGCGTCGACGCCCAGGATCTGCAGGTCTTGGAGCGTTCCGGCGCTGAGCAGAATGCGGCCTTGCCATTGCCGCTCTTGTCCGCCGCCCCAGGCGAAATGAAGACGCAGATCGAGTTCTTCCCCGCCGCGCGCGGCACCGCCTCCTGCCCAGCCCCCGGCGAGGGCTCAGCAGCAGCGGAATCATCCGCCATGCCGGGTTACGGGCAGGCGGAATCGACACACATAAGCGACGGATCACCCTGAGCGGACCTCCCTGTCCGACCTTGCGAGACCTGCGGCTCGTCATGAGCCCCTTTTCCGATCGACGTGTCGCTCGGCAGATCGCTCCAACCTTTCCCACACCATCGGTCACTCCAGACGCTGAGGGCGGGATTATAGACGTCAGTCGAGCGGCAACGCCAGATCGATCTGGACTGAATTGAGTCGCCCTGAGTCGCCGAAGTCCCCCTCCCGCTCGCGATCGGCCGTTGGGATCGGGACGGCGAACCGACTCGCGGGACGTGCCTTCTGGCCGGCCGCCGGGATCACTCCGGTGGCTGGAGCAAGATCGGTTCCAGTGGCAAGAGGTCCCGCGGCTGGCTACCGGGCGGCAACGCGGCGGCTTGCGCGGCCAATCGCCGGAAGCCCGCGACGACCTCGGGGCAACGATCCGCGACATCATTGACGTCCCACCGATCGTCTGGCTTGAGAAACAACTCGACGGGGAAGCGAACTTCGTGGGTGGCCTCGTCGGCCGCCGACACGTCGGGGACGTCCGACAGACACGCTTGCCAAACGGGGGTGCGGAGCGCCCACTGACTGCCCGAGCGGCACACGGCCAGGTTCGCCCAGGAATTCGCCTCGGTCGACCAGTCTCCCTCGGCCAAACGCAGGAGACTCCGCCCGGTCGATTCGGCAGGGGTTGCCACGCCGAACCAGTCCCGCAGCGTGGCGTGCACGTGGGGAGGTTGGATCAGGGTTTGAGACCGGATCCGAGCCAGGGACCGGTCGTTGTGGGCGACCAGTAGCGGCACATGAATTCGCTCGCTGTGCAGTTGAGTCGCGGATTCCCCCCAGTAGCCATGTTCGCCGAGCGAGAAGCCGCGCGCGCCACGAAAATCAGCAGCGTCGGATCCGCGGCGGCCTGCCATTGTTCCCAGAGCGGTTCGAAGCAAAAATCCAACAAGGCGACCTGTCCGGCATAGGCCCACACCCAACGCTGGAGCTCATCGGGATCGATCCCCGCCGGGACGCGCCCTTCGGGCGGATCGGGCGTGTCCGGCGGCGGCGGATCCTCTGCGTCGGGATATCGACCACGAAACTCCCAGGGGGCATCCCACGGCGCGTGCATTCCCCGCGCGTGCACCCACAGCAGTCGAGGAGCCCGGTCCTGCCACGTCTCCAGGGCCGTCGCCACCAACCGCGTCAGCCCGGTTTGGTCCGGAGTCTCGGCCAACGTCCGAGTCGACGCCGTTTCCACCAGATCCACGTGCTCGAATGCCGACGCACTTGGCACATTGGCAACCTGCAACGAGTCGGTGACCAGCTGGGTTCCGTCCGTCCCGATTTCGCCCGCCAGCGGGATCCGGACCGAGTCCGCCGGGAAGCCCGCGTGCGTTCCTTTCCACAAGGATTCGCAGAGTGCCAAGAGATCCACCGTGTCGACAAGCGTTTGCTCCAGCAGCATCCCGGCATCGGCCAGCTGATTGAAGATCGGCGTGTCTAGCCAGGTGTTCCCGTAGGGCCCCAGGTAGCCGGCCCCCAAACCGTCCACCACGAAAACGATGGCCCGTCGCCGATGTCTTTGCTCCATTGAAACGGCTTTCAATTCGGCGCGGGAATCAGATAGTACAAGGCAACGAAAGCCGCACCGGCCGAGAGCACAACCAGCCCGGCATTGGGCTCGATCAACCAGAAACGGCGTTGGGGGCGGTACAGCAGGCCCAGCGTCAAAATTCCCGTGATCACAATCACCGCCGACCCGGTGACGGCATGGCTGATTTCGGCATCCTCCAGCAACGAGCCCGAGCGATAGACGAGATCGACGGGAAAGAGGATCGCCATGTTGAACGCATTGCTGCCAAGCACGTTCCCCACAGCTAAGTCAAAGGCCCCCATCCGAATCGCTGCCGCCGACGTGACGACTTCAGGTAGGGACGTCGTCAGCGCCACCAGCGTGCTGCCGATAAACGTACCGCCGAGATTCGTCACTTCGGCCAGTTTGTCGGCGGTCGGGGCGAGAAAGCTGGCGGCAACCACGATCACCGTCGTCGCAATCAGGTAACCGAGCAAGGCCTGCCGGAGCGTCATCCCGCCGTCGCGGCCCTGACGCTCCTCGAATCCATCGCGACCGTCCATCTGATCCAAATAGACCAGTCGCAGACTTGCCAGGTAGACGACGAAGGTCAGCAAGGTTCCCAGCCCCACGCCGTACCAGTCCATCGGCAAATTCTTAAGCAGCAGAAACATCATCACGATTCCCGTCAAGATCATCGACGTGATCGCGGAAATCGCATGGCTGGCCGAGACCGGCGAAATGATCCGGTCCCGACGCCCGTGGCAAAGATCCAGCACGCCGAGAATGAGCAGATTGAACACCGAACTGCCCAGCACAGCGCCCACGGCCAAGTCCGGCGCATCGATCATCGCCGCCTTGCAATCCACGGCCAACTCGGGCAAACTCGTCGCCGAGGCCAGCAACAAGAGCCCGCCCAGCGTCCGCCCCAGTCCCGTTAGCTCCGCCATCGCGTCGGCGTACTTGGACAAGAACGTTCCGGCCACAATGATGACCGCCGACAGGAACATGAACGCCAGGATCAAAGAAGACATCAAGCCATTACCGCGGGACCAGAACAACGAAGGATGGTGAGTCGAGCAACAGATCAAAATCCCGATCGCGTGTCAACGCGTCCGACAACCGTCCCTCGTGCTGGGTCACGGCTCAAGATTGGGGTTGGGAAAAGGGGTCAGGTCCGGAATGGCAAGTGACGGGACGGGCATGGACGACTGAAGTTGGTTGCGAGCCACACGGCTTGTCGCGTACGATAACAATCCGCCTCGTCCGGCGGAAGCAACCTCGCGTCACGCTGATGATGCCCACCCGAATGCTGCCCATCCCGGAGTAAGAACATGAGCGACTCGAATTCCCACCTTTCGCGTCGAAGCTTTGTCGCGTCGGCGACGGCGGCCGCAGCGGCCGCGACCTGGACGGCCAAGAGTTACGGCCAGATCATCGGAGCCAACGAGCGAATCCGGATCGGGTTCATCGGCGCCGGCGGGATGGGCAGTAATCATCTGGGGGCAATCCGAAGCCTGGTCGAAACGAACAATCTGCAACCGGTGGCGGTTGCCGACTGCTGGACGACGCGTGCCGAAGAGGGCGCCAAGCAGGTCGGTGCGGAACAGTCGATGCAGGATTACCGTCGGCTGCTCGACCTGAAAGAGATCGACTATGTCACGATCGCGACGCCCGAACATTGGCATTGCCAGATGATTCTGGATGCGATGGACGCGGGCAAAGCCGTCTACACCGAAAAGCCGATGACGCACACGATTCCCGAGGCGCTGCAGGTCGTCAAACGACAGCAGGAGACCGGTCGCCCGCTCCAGGTCGGTGTCCAGGCGATGTCCGACGACAGCTATCGCACGGCCGGGCAGGCGATCCGCGAAGGCGTGCTGGGACAGGTGGTCCAGGCGCAGATCGAGTATGTGCGCCGTTATGGCGATCAGGGTCCGTGGCGCGTCCCGGGTTTGGACCCCAATCAATCCCAGCCCGCCGATCTCGATTGGACTCGTTGGCTGGGACATGCCCCGGCCCTCGATTGGAACCCCAATCACTACTTCGAATGGCGCAACTACTCGGCCTACTCGGGCGGCATCGCGACCGACCTGTTCATCCACCGAATCACGCGGATCATGAAAGCCTGCGACCTGCTCTACCCTCGCCGCGTCGTGGGGATGGGTGGCATCTGGCAGTGGCCGGACGGTCGCGACCTGCCGGACAATTTCGAGATGATCTGCGAGTACCCGCGGGGCATGACCGTGTATGTCCTCGGCACGATGAGCAATCGAGTCGGGATCGACCACCTGATCCGAGGCTACCGGGGCACTTTGTATTTCACCTCAACCGGCTGGATCGCCAAGGATAAGGACGGCAAGACCTTGGCCGAGCATCAAAAGACCGGCGGCGAAGATATCGTGCTGCATCACACGAACTTCCAGAACCACTTGCGCAATGGCGAATTGCTGAACTGCCCCGCCGAACTGGGCTTGGCCGGCGTCGTCGCGGTGTGCATGGCCAATGAATCGTGGCGGACCGGTCAGGTCATGGCCTGGGACGAAGCCACACAACAGGCCGTCGCCGCTCACACGCTTCCGCAACTTGGCCACGAGCCGGAGGCGT
Source organism: uncultured Planctomycetales bacterium (assembly GCA_963826795.1). Lineage (GTDB taxonomy): Bacteria > Planctomycetota > Planctomycetia > Pirellulales > Pirellulaceae > CAWGYT01. The sequence goes on from CAWGYT010000016.1 coordinate 36,969, forward strand.
AAGGCGTCAAGATCGGGGCGGCGCGTTGATGGAGCACCGACCGCGGTGCCCCCTCATCCGGCCTTCGGCCACCTTCTCCCGCGTTGGGGAGAAGGGACAGGAGTCTGTCACCTCTCCCGTCCCGGGAGAGGTCGCTGCGCAGCAGCGGGTGAGGGCTCGCGACGGGGGAGAGTCGGCGGTAGTGCTTGCGCCCCCTCATCCGGCCTTCGGCCACCTTCTCCCGCGTTGGGGAGAAGGGACAGGAGTCTGTCACCTCGCCCGTCCCGGGAGAGGTCGCTGCGCAGCAGCGGGTGAGGGCTCGCGACGGGGGAGAGTCGGCAGTAGTGCTTGCGCCCCTCATCCGGCCTTCGGCCACCTTCTCCCGCGTTGGGGAGAAGGGACAGGAGTCTGTCACCTCGCCCGTCCCGGGAGAGGTCGCTGCGCAGCAGCGGGTGAGGGCTCGCGACGGGGGAGAGTCGGCAGTAGTGCTGCGCCCCCTCATCCGGCCTTCGGCCATCTTCTCCCGCGTTGGGGAGAAGGGACAGGAGTCTGTCACCTTTCCCGTCCCGGGAGAGGTCGCTGCGCAGCAGCGGGTGAGGGCTCGCGACGGGTGAGAGTCGGCGGTAGTGCTTGCGCCCCCTCATCCGGCCTTCGGCCACCTTCTCCCGCGTTGGGGAGAAGGGACAGGAGTCTGTCACCTCTCCCGTCCCGGGAGAGGTCGCTGCGCAGCAGCGGGTGAGGGCTCGCGACGGGTGAGAGTCGGCGGTAGTGCTTGCGCCCCCTCATCCGGCCTTCGGCCACCTTCTCCCGCGTTGGGGAGAAGGGACAGGAGTCTGTCACCTCTCCCGTCCCGGGAGAGGTCGCTGCGCAGCAGCGGGTGAGGGCTCGCGACGGGGGAGAGTCGGCGGTAGTGCTGCGCCCCTCATCCGGCCTTCGGCCACCTTCTCCCGCGTTGGGGAGAAGGGACAGGAGTCGGCGAGTGCGGACGGCATCCCTCCTCCAGCGCGCGATAATCCGCGCCCGCGCATTCGCTCGACGCGTCACGCCTCTTCGATCGTGATCTTGCGAACCTGCACGGGGGTGATCGGGCGGTCGCCAGCAGCCGTCGGTGTGGCCTCGATCTGCTGCACGACGTCCATGCCCTCGATGACTTTCGCAAAGACCGGATGCTTGGACGGCCCCGAGCTGAACCAGTCGAGGTAGGCATTGTGCACGGTATTAATGAAGAACTGCGAGCCACCGCTGTTGGGCTGGCCGGTATTGGCCATCGACAACGTCCCCGGCTCGTTGGAGATCTTTGCATCGGCCGGATGTTCGTCCTGGATCGTGCCGTGCGGCGGACCGCCGGTGCCGGCTCGCGGACTTTTCGGGTCCCGACTGTGCGGGCAGCCGAACTGGATCATGAATCCGTTGATGACGCGGTGAAAATGCAGCTCGTCGTAAAATCCTGACTTGGCCAAGTCGATGAAATTCTGGGCGGTTACGGGCATTTTATCCAGGAAAACTTCCACCTTGAAGCTTCCGAGACTCGTATCGAAGGTCGCAATCGGATTGGCCATGCAAAAACACCTTTTGAGGGATCGGAAAACGAATCGTGTGGCCCGCAATGTAACAAATCCGAACGCTCGAAGTCACCGGTGAGCCGCTCACGGACGAGTCCGGCGTCAGGTTGAGTCGGGCTCGTCCGACCGGGTTGCTGACGGGCGGGGTGAACGGTACCTTGACCGCGACGCGTCGGCAAGGGTCGACACGAGCCGGGGGATGCGATCCAAGGCGTGAAAGGTCAGCACGATGCGGGAGCTTTTCGGACAAATTCAAGCAGCGGTTGGGGCCATTCGGGCTCATTGGGATCAGACCCCGCGGGCGGGCATCATTTTGGGAACGGGACTGGGCGGCTTGGTGGCTCAAATCTCGGACCCGGTCGTTTTGGAATACGAGCAAATCCCGCACTTCCCTCGCTCGACGGCACTCAGTCACGCAGGCCGGCTGGTTTGTGGCCAATTGAATGGCCTGCCCGTGGTCGCGATGGAGGGTCGGTTCCATCTGTATGAAGGGTATTCGCTGAAGCAAATCACCTTGCCCGTCCGCGTCATGCACGCCTTGGGGGCCAGTTTGCTGCTGGTTTCCAACGCGAGCGGTGGGATGAACCCTTACTATCGGTGCGGCGACCTGATGGTGATCGACGATCACATCAATCTGATGGGCGACAACCCGCTGATTGGCATCAACGATGATCGGCTCGGCCCCCGTTTTCCCGACATGTGCCAGCCCTATGACCAAGGACTGATTGAGGACGCGATCCGAATCGCGCGGCGTCAGGACATGACGCTGCACCGGGGCGTCTTCGTGGCCGTGGCAGGGCCGAACCTGGAAACCCGCGCCGAATACCGCTTTCTGCGGATGATCGGAGCCGACGCGGTGGGGATGTCGACCGTCCCCGAAGTGATCGTGGCCGTGCACTGCGGAATGCGCGTGCTGGGTTTGTCGATCATCACCGATCTGTGCTTCCCCGACTCGCTTCAGCCGGCGAACGTCTCCGAGATCATCGCGACCGCCAACGCGGCGGAACCCAAGTTGCGGGCCTTGGTCCTGGGGTTGATGGACTGCGAGGCTCAGCGTCCGTGAGCCACCTCGCGCTGAACGGTGCGTGGCGTGAGATGGGTGTGGGAAGCCGAATCGGCGTCGGCAAGCCACTCGCCTGATCCGAACGATCGCCAGAATTTTCTAGCGTTGGCGGCGTTTTCTTAGTACATTGGCGGCCGCGGTAACTCGGAGGCGACTGCCGCTCGGCGACACCCTTTCGCGGCTTGGCCGGCTTCCGGGCTCGGCCCGTTCTTCGCCCGTCCAGATTATCCCGAGTGCCCCGCAAAATTTGGCTCCGGCGACCGTCCGCTGTCTGGCAGCGGCACGGCGTGGACTTGGCTTGTGCGCCTCGGCTGGCGCGCGGTTCGATCGACCCGGCGGCCAGGCGTCACTCAATTCACTATTCGCGGCGATTCGTATCGAGGAATGGCAGATGATTCGTAAACCATTGGGTTCGTCACGGCGATTGCGTCGCGTTCCGCGGGGAATGACGCTGGAATGTCTCGAGACGCGTCAGGTTTTGGACAGCACGGTGGTTTTTAGCGAGCTGATGTACAACCCGGTTGGCGCCAATGACGCGCAACTGGAATGGATTGAACTGTACAACCAGTTGGCCGTCGACATGGACATCTCGGATTGGGTGCTCGATGGTGGCGTCTCGTATCGTTTCCCCGACCAGACAATTGTCCCCGGCCGCGGCTACCTGCTGGTCGCCTCCGACCCGGCGGCCTTGGACCAACAGGCAGGGCTGACCGCCCTTGGCCCGTGGGAGGGCCAGTTGAGCAACCGTGGGGAAGAGGTACGGCTCTACAACAACGACGAGCGGTTGATGAACGTCGTGGCGTACGAGGATGGGGGCGACTGGCCCGTCGCGCCGGACGCCACGGGACTGACGCTGGCCAAGCGGGCGCGGGAAACCAACAGCACCGACGCAGAGAATTGGACGTTCAGTGAACAAGTCGGCGGTACGCCGGGGCGCGACAATTTCGTCGAACCCGGTCGATTGCTCGTCGATCCGCTCGTGACCTCGCCCGCCCCGCTAACGGCTCACGTACCAACCGACGACCAATTGGGGACGACCTGGACGCAGCTGAATTTTGACGATTCGGCCTGGCTGTCCGGAAACGGTGGCGTCGGGTTTGACTCGGCGACCACCTACAACAGTTATTTGGGGATCGACCTGGACGAGCCGCCTGATGGCCAACCCGCGACGCCGATGCGGGATGTCAATACGTCGGTCTACCTCCGGATTCCGTTCGAGATCCGAGGTGACGTTCCGCAGTTTGACTCACTGGAGTTGGGGGTCCGCTATGACGACGGGTTTGTCGCGTATTTGAACGGCACGGAAATCGCCGCCGCCAACGCTCCTGGCCGCAACGGCCTCGATGGCACCCTCGCCTGGGACTCCGCATCGACGCGCAGCAACAACGACCGCAATGCCGTCCAGTTCGAGACCTTTCTGATTTCCGATGCCGCAGGCCTCTTGCGACCCGGCGAAAATTTGCTGGCGATCCAGGGCCTGAATGGCTCGCTGGTGGATTCCGATGCGCTTTATGACGCCGAGTTGAAGGGCATCTCGCAAATCCCGGTTCCGACGATCCCGCCATTGCGAATCAACGAGGTCGCGGCGGCCGGCGACCCCTCGTTCTTTGTCGAGGTCGTCAATTTCGGGAGCGAGCCCCTGCCGTTGAACGGATATCGATTGGCCACCACAAATCCCGCCTTGCCAGGCATCGCCCTGCCCGCCCAGACACTAGCGGCGGGCGCCCAATTGGCGATCACCGCCGCCCAACTGGGAGGCCAACCGGACGAGAGCGACCGCTTGGTCCTGTTCGCACCGGGCGATCTTGCCCTGGATGCGGTGCGCGTGACCGATCGTCTCCAGGGCCGGGCCGCTGCCCGCGATGACCGCTGGATGTATCCCAGCCAGGCGACACCGGGAAGCGCGAACGTTTTCGCGTTGCACGACGAGATCGTGATCAACGAGATCATGTACCACCCCGCTCCGGAACTGGGGATCCCGGACACGCTGCCGACGTACGAGTCGAGCGTCGTGTTGCCGATGACCTGGGACGCCTGGCGGTTCAACGCGACAGGAGCACAACTGCCCGGCAACTGGGCGGAACAAAATTACAGCGTCGATGGCTCGAATTGGCTGATGGGCCAAGCCCCGGTCGGTTACGAGACCTCGAGCCTCGAATATCCGATCGCGACCGAGGTCACGCGTCCTAGCGCGGCGGAACCTCGCTTTTCGACCTATTACTTCCAGACCGATTTTGAACTGACGGCCGACCAGCTGGCGAAGGCCGACCGCATCAGTCTCTCGCACCTGATCGACGACGGGGCCATCTTTTATCTGAATGGCGTGGAGATTGAACGCTTCAACATGCCGTCCGGCCCCGTGGACGCCACAACGCTGGCCGGCAGCACGGTTTCCAACGCCGCGCGGGTCGGCCCCGTCGATATTCCGGCGGAATGGCTGCGGGCCGGCACCAACACGCTTTCCGTGGAAGTTCATAATCGATCCGCCAGCGACAGCGATGTGGTGTTTGCCGTCGAGCTGTCGACGGCCACGCAGGTAACCGACCTGATTCCGGGTCGACCGTATCGGGAACGGGACGAGTTGGATTGGCTCGAACTGTACAACCGGGGATCGCAGGCGGTGAACCTGGGCGGCTGGAAGTTACAGGACGGGGCGCAGTTTGAATTTCCAAACGGGACGGTCTTGGGCGCGGGTGAGTACCTGGTCATCGCGAAGGATGCCGCCGCGTTTTCGGTCGCCTACCCCGGCGTGCCCGTGATGGGCGACTACGGCGGAAACCTGAGCAATCACGACGAATTGATTCGCCTGTACGACGCGAATTCGAATCTCGCCGACGAAGTGCACTACTTCGAAGGAGGCCGATGGCCCGCGACCCCCGACGGGGGCGGCTCGAGCCTGGAGCTGAAGGACCCCGACGCGGACAACAATCACGGCGAGTCCTGGGCGGCAAGCGACGAGAGCGACAAGGGCGACTGGGTGACGCACACCTTCCGGGGCGTTTCGCAGCGCGACGTCTATAATCAGGCCGCCCGCTTTAACGAATTTATCTTCGGACTGCTCGACGCCGGCGAGTTCCTGATCGACGACGTGCAAGTAATCAAGGATCCATCCGGCGAAGCCAAATCGTTGATTCAGAACGGGACGTTCGAGGCCGACCAGATCGGCACGCCGCCGGAAAAATGGCGTCTGATCGGCAATCATTCCGGCACGGTCGAGGTCGATCCGACGAACCCCGACAATCAGGTCCTGCATGTCGTCGCCACCGGCGCGCAGGCTCATGTCCACGACCATGCCGAGACGACGTTTGTCGACAACGATCGGATCTCCGACGGCATGGAGTACGAGATCTCGTTCCGGGCCAAATGGCTCACCGGGAACTGCCAGCTGAACAGCCGACTCTGGTTCAACCGACTTTCCAGCACGGCGCGTCTGGACGCCCCTTCTGCGACCGGCACCCCAGGCGCCCGAAATTCGTCTCACCAGGCCAACATCGGTCCCACCTTCGAACAGTTTTCGCACGCGCCGATCACACCTCAGCCGACCGAGTCGGTGACGGTTTCGGTACGGGCCGACGATCCGGACGGCGTGGCTCGGTCACGCTCTGGTGGCGTGAAGATCGGCAGGAGTGGAATTCGGTCGCCATGACGGTGTCGGAGCCGGGTCAGTATCAGGCCGAAATTCCCCCTCATGCTGCTGGCCGGGTCGTGCAGTTCTACGTCGAGGCCGACGGACAACCTGGGCGCGGTCAGCACCTTCCCCGCGGCCGGCCCGGAATCCCGGGCACTCTATCAGGTCGAAGACGGACAGGGCCCGACCACGCCCATCGACCGCTTCCGGCTGGTCATGCTTGCACGAGGACGAGCAGCGTCTGTTCGCGGCCGAAAATCGGATGAGCAATTGGGTAATGCCGATCACGCTGATGCACAACGATACCGCCTTCTACGACGTCACGGTGCGACAGATCGGCAGCCGCTGGATTCGCCCCAACAGCGGCTACAAGGTGACGTTCAATCCAGACCAGCCGTTCTACGGGGTCCACGACTCGGTTCGCTTCGACCTGAACGGCCTGGCGGAAATCGTGATGAAGCAGATGCTCAATCGCGCCGGCGGTTCGAAGGCCAGTAACTACGACGATCTCGCCTACCTCGTTTCCCCTCGCAGCAGCCACACACACCAGGTGATCGTGCAGTTGGCGCGCTACGAGAACGTTTATCTCGACGAGCAGTTCGTCAACGGGAGCGATGGAACGAAGTGGGAACTGGATGATGTGACCGTTCCAATTAGCCCGGTGGGCGGCATCGAAGGCCTCAAGACCGGCACCGAGGTCAACACGGGTGCCGATATCGGCGTCAGCGGACAGGTCTTTGCCCAGCAAGGATCCGACCCGGAATTCTATCGAGGCCACCTGCTGATCAAGAGCAATCGAGCCAAGGACGATTTCCAGCCGATCGTGCGGCTGGCCAGGCGATCCACAAGGATGGTCAAGATCTGTTCGAAGCCACCAACGAAGTGATGGACGTCGATCTCTGGATGCGTCACTACGCGCATCAGTCCTACTTCGGCAACTGGGACACCTACGGCTTCGGCCGTCCCAAGAACTTGCGGATCTATCTCCGCCCCGAGGACGATCGGTTTGTCCCACTCTTCTGGGACTGCGATCTCTGCAATTTCACCGAGGTGATCAAGAAGCGTACGGAGCCGACCTCGCGGCTCGATGAAATCCGCGATATCCCCCACAATCTGCGGCTGTATTGGGGACACATGCTCGACCTGGTCAATCGCTCATTTAATCGAGAATACGTCGAACGATGGGCCGCCCACTACGGCAGCCTCGTCGATAATTACACCAACGGCGGCGATGAGAACTTCGTCAGCATCATCAATTCGACCAACGCCCGCAACAACACGGTGATGCGTGATCTGGAGCGAGACATTCCCCGCGTGGAGTTCGAGATCACGACGAACGGGGGCGAGGACGTCACCGTCGAGACGCCCACCCTGCTGCTGGAAGGTAAAGGCTGGGTCGACATCCGCCAGATTCGCCGCGCCGGATCGAGCCAGGCGTTCGATGTTTTTTGGCCCGAAACGGACGGCTGGCAATTCGAGCTGTCGCTGAGCGGCGGAGCCGAGGAAATCGTGCTGGAGGCCGTCGACTACGAAGGGAATATCATCGCCACCGATCGCCTGACGGTCACCAGCACGACACCCGACCCCGTGCTGGAATCGCTGCGGCTGACCGAGATTCAATACCACCCGGCGGATGCCTCCCCCGCCGAAATCGCCGCGGGCTTTGAAAATGCTGATGACTTTGAGTATCTCGAGCTGACCAACATCGGCTCCGAATCGATCTCGATGGCGGGTGTCGAGTTCGTCCGGGGCGGCGACGACGGACAGCAGGGCGTGGCTTTCGCTTTCGACGGTAGCCCCGTCACCGAACTGGCTCCCGGAGCCACCGTGCTGGTTGTCGAAAACCTCGACGCTGCCCGGCTGCGGTACGGCGACGACGTTGCGATCGCAGGCCAATGGTCAGGCGGGCTGAGCAACGCGGGAGAATTGATCACGCTGCTGGTCAATCAGACGGTCTTGCACACATTCACCTACGACGATGCGTGGTTTCCCGAAACCGACGGTGACGGTCGCTCGCTGCAAATCATCGACGCCCGCCAGACCCAGTTGGCCGACTGGGGAGCGGCCTCCAGCTGGCGCCCCAGTGCCTTTCCGCTGGGGACCCCCGGCGAAACGGAGCCGGCGCCGGGAGACGCCAATCGGGATGGGGTCTTTGACTCGATCGATCTGCTAATTGCCCTTCAAGCGGGGGAATATGAGGACATGACCCCGAACAACTCGAGCTTTTCGGAAGGTGATTTCAACGGCGACGGCGATTTCGATTCGGCCGATCTCGTCTGGGCGTTTCAGTACAATCTTTACTCGGGCGACGCGCCGGCAGCCCGGCCGCTGCTCGCGAACGCCCTCCCTCTAACCCAAATCGCCCAGACCCGCCGCTCGACCGAAGCGGCCGGGGCGTCAGCCTACGATCCGCCGCCCGCCACGACCCGACCGTCCGACCGCATTGCCTTGCCGCGCCGCCGGTTTTGGCACTTGCACGAGCGGCCCGTGGACGAGGTTTTTGCATGCCGAAGCGATCGCTCACGACGCTGGGGCATCCCTCGGCCAGCCCCGACGACCTGTTCGGCGGCTGGGACGACGACTTGCCGTCTGACCTGTCCTAGTGCGGCGTTTGAGCTGGAAGTTGGGGGTCGCGCGAGGGGAGCGAGAGGTTCCGGCCGAGCCGTAAACGCACTGGACGGCACCTCCTCAAGCGGCTCAGCGGGAGCGTCGCCCTCCCGAAGCAACCCATTCTCCGGATGCGTTGCCCCGTCAACCTAGCCCCGTCAACCTAGCTCTGTCAACCTAGCTTAACGCCGGGTCATCGCTCGGGTCCCAAATAACTGCTCGAACGAGGCTTCTCCTCGCCAAGCAAATCCGAACGGCGCCGTGTGCACGGTTAAATTTCGGTTAATCGGCGGCCGGCCGCGGAGCTCGCGCTTACAATGGCCTTCAGAGGCAGATAAACAAAGCGTCATGTTTCGCCGTCGGTCCGAGGGGATCCTGGTCCGCAAAAATCTCCGGAAGGCTTTTCCTTGGTCCGAAGGCCAACTACGATGAACAGAGGAGAACGCACCCGTTGGGGGTTCGTTGTGGGACCATGGCAATTACCATGTCGGGATTTCGATTTTTCACCATCGAGCAGGTCGGGGACACCGTCATTGCCCGACCCGTCGATCCGTACTTGCAAGGCACCGCTCTGGCCGAATTGGTCAAGCTCGAGCTGTTGCAGATTACCGAGTCGACTGGTTGCAAAGCGGCGGTGATCGACTTCCAGAACGTGAAACTCATTTCTTCGTCCGTGATCTCGAGTTTGCTGGGAGTGAAGCGGCAGCTGGCTTCGAGCGGAATCCCGTTCACGCTCTGCGGGATGACCGATTCGCTGCGGCACGTTTTTCGAACGCTGAATATGGATGGGACGGTCTTTCAGATCGTCGATGACATCGGCGAGGCCCTGTCGGGAGACGCCCGGGTCACCTCCTACTACGACGTCTGCGGTCAAGCCAGCCCGCCCGACGAAGAGCTGCAGCCTAAGCCCCGGGAGGGCGAGGCTCCCGGCGAGCCGCATGGACCGGGCCGAACGAAATCGGCTCACCCCGATCCGCGTGTCGGGGCTCAATCCGATTCAGACTCGCCTACCCGTGCGACCGGCACTCCGCTACGATGGGCGGCGATGCGGCGGACGCGCCGATTTCATATCGTTTTCATTGAGTTTCTCGAAGGAGCGAGTCTCGATGTCCGAGTCTGGGCGCCGTTGGCTATCGAAGGAGCGGTCGCTGCCTTGCGACGTGATTCATTGGGCAAGCAAGGTGCCCTCGTCACGGGTCGAGATCGAGCTGCAATTGGCTCGATTGGCTGACTTCCGAGCAAGCAGCAGGCGGCGGGTATCCTGGACCGCGATCTTCCTTAAGGCGTATGCCCAGGTTGCGGCGGAGCTTCCCTGGCTGAGGCAGTCCTACATGCCTTGGCCGATGCCCCATATTTACCAGCACGACGGGAGCGTCGGATGGTTCGCGGTCGCGCGGGAGCACGCGGGGCGGTCACGCCTGTGCTGGGGACGCGTGGTCGCACCCGAGATGCTGCCGCTTGTCGAAATCCAGCAAAAGATCGACGCGTTTCAGAGGCAGCCAGTCGAACAAGCTTTCACGAAACAACTGATTCTCAGCCGTCTGCCCTGGCCTGTGCGTCGTCTTTGCTGGTGGGCGGCGATGAATGTTTCCGGTCGGGTTCGTGCGCGGCAAGTCGGAACGTTTTCGCTTTCGTCTCTGGCGGGCCAAGGGGTCATCAATCGCGACCATCCTTCGATGCTGACCAGCAGCATCACGTACGGGCCGCTCGACGATCGGGGGCGTAGCTTGGTGACGATGCTTTACGACCACCGATTGTTCGATGGAATCCAGGCGGCCGAATCCCTGCTCCGACTGGACGACGTGCTGCAACAGAAACTGGTGGGCGAACTGAAACGGCAAGCCACGGTCGACCGGAACACGGGCGTGAGCGTCGCCTGAAAGCGAAACCTTATTCGGCCGACCGCCGAAACGGGGCGCCGGCTGCTAATGAGTTGAGCGAAGCTGCGCAACAATGTGGCAAGCCCCCCCGCGCTTGATTCGGCGCGAACCCATCGGAAGTCATCGGGCGGCACGCGTCCACAGCTTCCGGGGCGGCAATGCGGCGGGCGCAGTGCGCGATGACGAACTAGATCCCATCCAACGTTCCCAAATTCGCAGTTTAATCCACTTGGTCACGCGCGACTCGGTACACGAATTGCTACCCGGTGGGCGGCCCGGATCGGGACTGGCGAGCGGCGGATCGACGCATGGTCGCGGCACCCCGCATGGAATTCGTCCAGCTTCGGGGATGGCACGAGCCTTGTTGAGACGATTCAAGTCGGGCAGGACGGGGACGGGCTCCTACCCGTTGACGACTCCCGATCGCGGAAGCTCGTACCGGGGGCCTGTCCCCCGTCTTGCTCGGCTTTCTTGGTTGACTGTCTAGGAGGCGTACGGTGGATCAGAAATCGCGTCGCAGTCACGGAGCCGACGCCGAGCTCTGGGAAACGGAACCTCTCTTGCGTGCGGAGGAGATCGCCCAGATTTCCGCCACGACGGAGGGACCTGCCAAATGCCTGGCAGCATTGGTCCGGCTAGTGCAGGTCCGCTTCCAGATTGATGCCTGCTCCACCTATTTGCTCGAGCCCGATCGCTCGACGCTGGTGCTGGCCGCGACGGTCGGTCTCAAACCGGAGAGTGTCGGGCACGTGCGCATGAAGCTGCACGAAGGCTTGACCGGCATGGTGGCGGAACAGATGGCCCCCTTGGCGGTGGAAGACGCGGCCCGGCACCGGCGTTACAAGTATTTTCCGGAGGCTGGGGAAGAACTGTTTCCGTCATTCCTGGGTGTGCCGCTGGTCGATCGTGGCCAGCTGCAGGGAGTGCTGACCGTCCAGACCCGCGAGGCGCGGACCTTCGGCGAGGCCGAAATCAAGTCGCTGGAGGCGACGGCGCGGCAATTGGCCCCCGTCATCGGCGAGGCCCGCAAGCTCGAGCAATTCATCACGCCCACGCAACAGCGTCTTTGGGCCCTGGCGCGGAATCTGTGGTGGTGCTGGGACGCGGAAACGATCGCGTTGTTCCGCGATCTCGACCCGGTCCGCTGGCGTGAGCTGGGACACAATCCGATCGCCTTGTTGTCAGAACTCTCGCTGGAAAAGCTCGAGCACCGGACCAATCAGTTGGTCCTGCACAGTCGCATCAGCTACGCCCATCGCCGCCTCGAAGAATACCTCCACGACGAGGACACCTGGGGCGAAACCCATGCGGTTGTCTTGCGGTCGCGTCCGGTCGCCTACTTCTCCGCCGAGTTCGGGATGCACGAATCGGTCCCGATTTACTCGGGCGGTCTGGGAGTCCTGTCCGGGGATCATCTCAAGAGCGCCTCGGACCTGGACGTGCCGCTCGTGGCGATCGGGCTCTTCTACGACCAGGGCTACTTTCGGCAGCGTCTGGACGCGGACGGCTGGCAGGTCGAAAACTACCTTCAGGTCGATCTGGATCAGCTGCCGCTGACGCCCGCGACCACGCCGAACGGGCGTCCGATTACGCTCAGCATCGAAACCCGCACCGGGGTGATCCAAGCCAAGGTCTGGCAACTCCAAGTCGGACGCCGGCAGTTGCTGCTGCTGGATTCGGACGTGGAGGGCAATTCGCCGGAAGACCGCGAGCTGACGGCGCGGCTCTACGGCGGGGACGGTCGCGTGCGAATTCGCCAGGAGCTGCTGTTGGGAGTCGGCGGTGCTCGGGCGTTGCGGGCGGCGGGGATCAATCCGGGCGTCCTGCATTTGAACGAGGGCCACAGTGCCTTCGCCGTGCTGGACGAGATCCGCCACCGCATGCAGTCCGAGGGACTGACGTTTCGAGGAAGCGGCGATGCGCGTCTATCGGTACACCGTCTTCACGACCCACACGCCGGTGCCGGCAGGACACGATCGCTTCGACGCGGAGCTGGTGGAAGAACATCTGGGACCGTTGCGAGACGAGCTGGGACTCAGCCCCGAGCATTTCATGAACTTGGGACGAGTTGCCGCGGACAACGCGGACGAATCTTTTTGCATGACGGTGCTGGCGATCAAGCTTTCGCGGCGTGCGAATGCCGTGTCGTCACTGCACGGTGAAGTCTCCCGTTCGATGTGGACCGGGCTCTGGCCGGAGCGAGCGGAGGACGATGTCCCGATCGGACACATCACTAACGGCATTCACGTGCCGAGCTGGATCGCGCCGCAAATGCAACGATTGCTCGACCGACATCTAGGGCCGCAGTGGAGCGAGCAAATCGGAGTCCCCGAAACCTGGCAGGCGATCAAACGGATCAGTGACGGAGAATTGTGGGAAACCCACACGACGCTCAAGGCTCGCCTGTTGGACTTTGTGCGTCGACGCGCCGTGCTTCAGTCCCAAGAGCGTGGGGAGGATGCGGAAGTCCAGGCCCAGCTAGGCCGAGCGCTGAGTCCCGACGCGTTGACCATCGGATTTGCCCGCCGTTTCGCAACGTACAAGCGAGCCTCCCTGCTATTCCAAGACCTGGATCAGCTCGATCAAATCGTCAACGACCCCAGCTGCCCCGTCCAGTTCGTGTTGGCCGGAAAGGCCCATCCGCGCGACGAGCCCGGCAAACGGGTGATCCAGGAGGTTTATCGGATCAGTCGCGATCCACGTTTCCTGGGAAAGCTGATCCTGCTGGAGGATTACGATATCAATGTCGGAAGGCATTTCGTCCAAGGCGTGGACGTGTGGCTGAATAACCCACGTCGTCCGCTGGAGGCTTCGGGGACCAGCGGGCAAAAGGTCGTGCTCAACGGCGGGCTCAATCTCTCGATCCTGGATGGGTGGTGGGCCGAAGCCTATGACGGGCAGAAACGGCTTTGCAATCGGCGAAGGGCGAGACCCATACGACCTCGAAATCCACGATCGACGCGACGGGGAGGCCTTGCGGCGACGTCCTGATCGAGGAAGTCATTCCGATCTTCTATCGCCGCGATCGGGATGGCCTGCCTCACGACTGGATCCGCCGTATCAAACGCTCGATGCGGACGCTCGGCTGGCGGTTCAGCTCGGACCGGATGGTGATGGACTACGTCCAGCACAGCTACATCCCCGCCGCCAGCGGACTCTCGAGCGACATGAGCCGCAAGTAGTTCGCCCCCTCGTTCCCCAAGTCGAAGGGAAGCGTGTACAATGTGTCGCTGAGTTCTTTGCCCGTATTCGAAACTTCGTTCAGCAGCGAAACCATGTCCCTCAAGACCAACTTGGAACAGGAGACCGTCGCGTCCCTGCCCCTGCGGACCGCGATTCAGGTCTCCCCGCAGACCCTGCTCCGTAACGTCGTCGCGCAGCTTCGCTCCGCGGAGCTTGGGTGCGCGATCGTTGTCGACTCCGAAGGAAAGCCGGTCGGCAGTTTCACCGAACGTTCCCTGCTGCCAATGCTGCTGGCGGGAGTCGACCTGGACCGCGAGATTGTAAGCCGTCATCTGGACCCGAAGTTTGCCATCGTTCACGAAGACGCGCCGATCGCGACGCTGTTGAAGCGGATTCTCGACGACGAATTGCGATTTCTATGCGTCGTCGACAAGGCCGGCAAGGTCAAGGGCCTGACGGGCCAGCGTGGCTTGGCGGAATACGTCTCGGAACACTTTCCCAGGCAAGTCATGGTCCAGCGATTGGGAAGCCAACAGGCGCTCAAGGAGCGCGAAGGAGCCTAAGCATGACGCCGAATGATTATCCTCCCGAGACGTTCGAAGACCCGTTGAGCAACTACGATCCGCCTGCGTATAGCGATCCGGTTGCCGAAGCCCTCGCCGAGCGTCCCGTCACCGAGATGCGCCTGCAGCCCTTCGCCGAAATCGCCCCCGACGCCACGGTCGAGGCGGCCGTTCAGGTGCTTGCCACTCTGGGTGCGAGTTCGCTACTGGTCATTGAAGACGGCCAACTCGTGGGGATCTTCACCGAGCGGGACGTTCTTTGCCGAGCGGCCGAGCAGTTTGCCAAAGTCCGGAAGCTGCCGGTCGCGAGCATCATGACCTCCAACCCGGTGGTCATCCACGACAACGATCCCGCCGCCGCCGCCCTCGCCGCGATCGCCGCCAGCGGCTACCGCCACGTTCCCGTCCTGGATCAAGAAGAACGCGTCGTTGGCGTCGCCAGTCCCCGGCGCGTGTTCCGCTTTTTGCAGGCTCATCTCGCCCAAGCCTGACACGCATCGCAAAGACCAAGACCAAGACCAAGACGCCGCCCGGAGCACCCCGTTGATGTCCACACGAATGCCCCCGGGGACCGGCGGCCTGGGTCGGTCGGCCGCGTCCCCAGGAGCCAATTTGCATGCTTTGGCGGGCTGGCCTGCGCAAGTCGTCGTGATCGTCGTCGCGTTGCTAGGCTCGATCCTCACCCAGCCGGGGGTTTCAGCGCCCCTCGTACTCGACCTCCCGCCCGCCCCCGAAGGCTACGGATCCCGCGTGGCGGTCCTGGCGGCCATCGCAACCGGACAGCTCAAGCTGATTCAACCCGACGAGGCGTTGCCTGAAGGCGTGACCGAAGAACGCGATGTCGTCTACGGTCGCGTGGGACAACGCGAATTGAAATTGGATCTCGCCCTGCCCGCCATCAAAAGGTCTCCGACAGAAAAAATCGCAGGTCTGATTTTCGTTCACGGAGGCGACTGGTCCGGCGGCGAACGGTCGATCTACCACTACTACACGCGACGATTCGCGAAGTCCGGCTACGCGGCGGCGACGATCTCCTACCGCCTCTCGGGAGAAGCCCCGTTTCCGGCCGCCGTCCAGGACGCCAAGTGCGCCGTCCGCTGGATGCGCGCCAATGCCGATCGCTACGGCATCGACCCGGATCGAATCGCCATCCTCGGCGGGTCCGCCGGGGGCCACCTCGCTTTGATGGTGGCCTATTCGGATTCTCCCGACCTGGAGGGCGACGGCGGACATGCAGCATCCAGCAGTCGCGTCGCCGCCGTCGTCGACTTTTACGGTCCGGTCGACCTGACGACCGAGGAAGCCCGAGCCGCCGGGGCGGTGCAGAAATTCCTGGGAGGCACCTTCGCCGACCGACAAGCGGATTACGTCCGAGCTTCGCCGATCACGCACCTGGACGCTCACGATCCTCCCACGCTGATTATCCACGGCGCACTCGACGAAATCGTCTCGATTCGTCAGTCCGAACAACTCGTGGAACGGCTGGAGGCACTGCAGGTCCCCTACGCCTTTCAGCGACTCGAAGGCTGGCCCCATACGCTCGACGCCGCCGAGAGAGTGAACGAGTATTGCCAGCACGCGATGCGAAGCTTCCTCGCTCGGGAACTCCGTGCGGCGGGCGAGCGGAGCGACTGAGCTCGCACCCCCTCATCCGGCCTTCGGCCACCTTCTCCCGCGTTGGGGAGAAGGGCTCGCACCCCCTCATCCGGCCTTCGGCCACCTTCTCCCGCGTTGGGGAGAAGGGCTCGCACCCCCTCATCCGGCCTTCGGCCACCTTCTCCCGCGTTGGGGAGAAGGGCTCGCACCCCCTCATCCGGCCTTCGGCCACCTTCTCCCGCGTTGGGGAGAAGGGACGCGGCGGATTGGCACTGCTCCCCACAAGTGGCAACTCCTTTCCACACGTGTCACCTCTCCCGGGACCGGGAGAGGTCGCTTGGGACCCGCCGGCGGGTCCCAAGCGGGTGAGGGTCGAACGTGCGAGGACAGCAAGTCCAAGACGGTCTACAGGCTCCAGAGTCATTCGGCAGCAAAAGGTAGCCGCAGGCGTGACCGGCGGCGATGAGGGCACGGAAGTAGACCGTCTTAGATTGGCACCTTGCACTATATCTATCACGGCGAGCCGATCGCCGGTCTGATTTGACCCGGGCGACGGTGCCCCCTCATCCGGCCTTCGGCCACCTTCTCCCGCGTTGGGGAGAAGGGACATCCTCGAGTCACCTCTCCCGCGTCGAGGTCGTGCAGCTTTTAAGTTGGTATTTTGACTGTGGTTAGGGAATTTCGTTCGAGGCGATCAAGACGCAGTGAGTTTTGGGCGACCACCATCAGGCCAGTCTCAGCGCGGACGCGGGCGAGACCGCGTCCGTGAAAGCGGTGCAGTCGACGATTACCTTTGCTGTCGGCATAGGCCAGTTCGACAGTTTGGCCGCGTATTCGGTAGCGCATCTGAACGTTTGGATCAGCCATCTTCTTTCGCTGAGCGTCTAACAAATCCTGCCCTTCCAGCCGTTTAATCGTTCGACAAGTGGAACCAGGACGAAGGCACTTGTCCGCCAGAGGACAGGCACCGCAATGAGCCGAGTCGCAACGATAGCGAGACTCCCACAGTTGTCGACCACTATGACGTTGCTTGCGAGTGCGATCGCGATAATCTAAACGATGACCTTGGGGACACCGATAACATTGCTCGGCCTCGTCCCAGTCAAATTCGTCTCGCGGTATCTGCGGATTCGGTGTGGCCTTCTTTTTCGACTCGGTGAAGGCATTGGATTGCACTGGAGCAAGCAACTCGATCTCGCGTTCACGGCAGTCCTGCAGGTCAACAATCGAGCAGTATGCTGCATCGGCCAGCATCGTTCTTAATTGACCACGCACGGCCTTCTGGGTCTTGTCAATCATGGGTGCCAGGGTGCCCACATCCGTTACCTCGGGTTCACAACCATAAGACAGGATCAGCTGACTGACGGGGGCGACCACGTATTGCACCGTGTAAAGCGGACGAAAGACTTTTAGCTTGTCGCGGCCCAGGGGTGCGACCGGGTCGCTCAGACTAACTTGAAGCTTCTCCGGGTCTTTGCGTTTATCGCTTGGTTTCCGTGCGTTTTTTGCGATTCTCTCTGCCAGAACTTCGGACGCCTTGTTCATTCTTTCGGCTAAGTCCAGCCTGCCGGATTCAGTCGGCGGAACCCATTTAGGCCACTCGTCATCGAACTTGCCTTTGAGGATTGACCCCAGTTGTTCGATTCGTTTTTCAAGTGTTGAACGGTTCACCATACGATGCCTCGACGCACAGGCGGCTACCGCAGTTCCGTCCTGAACGCCAACCGAGGGATCCAGACCCTGGTCGAGTGCCCTGGCGATGACCTGTTCGTGAAGCTGGTCGATAAACTTGCCAACGCGGTCGCGAAAGTCATACCAAGTACGCCTTGCTGGCACATAGCCTCGCCCGAGCCACTGCATGGCTTCGTTGAATTTGGCCTCTTCGTACCAAGTCGCTGGAGACTGGTTGCCTTTCAGATATTGGTAAAGCACCATCTTCAAGAGCACCACCGGATCGTACGGTTCTGATCCATTCCCGCGATAGGTCAGGTCGATTGTAGCCCGGTCAAGCTTGTTGACTTGCCGCTCCACGACTTGGGCATGGTGTTCATCTCCGAGTCGCTGTCCGATCTCCTTCCAACGGGGATCTCCCTCGGCAAGAGGGGTGCATGTCAGGGTTTGTATTGCCTAGGCGGCTTGGTTTTGGTTCGCGGCTGGGCGGCGGAGGGTCGGGACGCCAGGACGGTGGGTGAGGAATCGGACGAGTCGGTCATCATCGCTGAGTGTGGCCGATCGGATTTGGAGGATGGCTTCTGCGCCCTTGGGGTTGTTCCAGAACATTTCGGTGCCCTTAATGCGGTAGTTCATTTCTTTGACGGTCGATTCCATCCAGGCGCTGGTGGTAGGAAGTCCCTGTCGACGGTATTCGTCGTACTTCATCCGTGAGCGGTTTTTTTCCAGGTAGCCGATCACACAGCGAAGCTGTTCGCGTGGATCGTCCTCGGACGCACCTTCCTCGGGTAGTCCCATGCGGACTTGATGCTCCCGCAACTCATCAATGACGTCGCCAATCTTGCCCTGCCAGGTAATGGTCATCCACCGACAGTAGGTGTCCCACGCGATTTCGTCGCGGCCGAAACAAACCGAGGCCGCGGTGAATAAGTAGGTAACGGCATGCACAAAATCAAGAATGGGAGTGTAGTTGCGGAAGTGGGCCTGGTGAATGGACCAGTTGCAGGTGAGCCCATCGGCAACATAAGCCTTTCGAGGTGCTTCGTGGAATCGTCGTCGCTTCGCCTCGCGTGACATCTGCTCGCCAAACTGTTTTGAATTCTGCATGCTGGAAAGGACCGTTCGGAGAATTCGCTTGGGCTTGTGGGAAGCATCTCGTGGGCGATCGCGCTTCGACTCGTCGTCATCTTGTTCGTCGGGTAAAGCGTCATCCGCCCCTTGTTTTTCCTTGATTTTCGCTTTCTCGGAGAGCTTCGCGACGTGCGCTCGGTCCAAGAAACAAGCGGGTGGTTCTGGCTCCGGGTCGACATCCGAAGTGGAGCTCGACGCACTGACAAAAATCGCGTTCTTGGTTTCATTCCAGCCTTTGGCTGACAAGTGAACGCCCGGGCCGTGACCGGGTTGGCGAGTGCGAATGCGGCCACCATCGAACTCGACAATCGCCAGTTCCGGGATGGGCACTTCGCCGATCAGCACGGATTGCCACTGCGTTTGCGCCGCTGCCACCAAATCGTCGCCCACATCCTGGCAAATCCGTTCAATCGTATTGGGTGAGATCGGCAACCCATTCACTCGGCCCATGACGATCGATGCACGTTTGAACGATCGTGTCTCGCCATTGAT
The DNA here is from genome assembly GCA_963826795.1 of uncultured Planctomycetales bacterium. GTDB lineage: Bacteria > Planctomycetota > Planctomycetia > Pirellulales > Pirellulaceae > CAWGYT01. The sequence goes on from CAWGYT010000016.1 coordinate 56,324, forward strand.
GATGGTCACCTGCCGTTTCAACCCGGGTGTGGATTCGCGTGAATCGAACCCCAATGTCTCACGCTGAGGGAAAAAAAGACCGCCGACAAGGGCGGCAGTAAGCCACGGTCTCCGTCAGCTCAATGACCCCGTCCACCGATTGCACTTCCCGTTTCTGAGTCTCTACCAAGCAATGCTGACCACAGTCGGGACAAGCCACCGATTGCACGCCCTCAGCCGCCACTTCCCGAGCCCGTGTGGATTGAATCATCCGACTCAGCCGTTGCCCTACTTCATGAGCGGGGATCTCGATCTGATCAAAATGCGGCGTTCCTTGGCCCTGATCTAGGGCCTGCAGCTGAGCCGCTATCGCCGATGCGCGTTTCAAAGAATCTGCCAATTCGGCTTCCAATTTCGCCCGTTTCGCATCCATGCGACGGCACCCCCAAACGTCAAAAAACAATGACCACACAGCCCCAATCGCCGCAGTTTACCATGGCTTCACTCAAATCTCCTATTGACGTTTTCGCAGTCGCGGAATCCCGCGCAAACCCTGACATGCACTCCGGCAAGAGGAAAAGCTCGGAACTGGGTTTTTTGTTTGTCTCGATTGGCTTAAACTCACAACGACCTCCGTGTTGTTTGCGGTTGATATAGCAACGCACAGTTTGTGCGAAATTGCCGATAGCACGAAGGTCATTTTTTTTTCGCAAGTCCCCCCGCTCAAACGCCTTAAAAGCTGCACGACCTCCGTCCGGGCGGGGTCGCTGCGGAGCAGCGGGTGAGGGCTCGTGAGGGGTGAGAGTTTGGCGGCGCTGCTCGAGCCCCCTCATCCGGCCTTCGGCCACCTTCTCCCGCGCTGGGGAGAAGGGACATGCGGTGTGTCACCTCTCCCGCGTCCGGGAGAGGTCGCTGCGGAGCAGCGGGTGAGGGTCGTCCGAGGCCGGTGAGTGTGGAACGTGCGGGCGGCGAAAGTTAACGCCTTTGGATGGCAGACGACCGCCCGCTTCGACCTCGTGCCAGGCGGCAGAGCGGAGCGGCAGCCATTAGCAGCCAGGGGAAGATGCTCGTGGGCTCGGGGACCCACGCGACATCGCCTGCCAAGAGGGCGGATGAACCTCGCAGCATATAGACGGCCGACAGGTAGCTCTCGATCGTGTCTTCCGATAGCCCTGGCGGAAGGAGGGCACCCAGTGAGTCGCCGCTTGCCAAGTAAAACGGCGATCCCTTGCGATAGTCGAGAAACGACTGGGCGAGGTCGTCGTCGGAAAGCACAATGTCGATTTCGTCCGACCATGCGGCCGAGCCCTTCAGAAATCGCAACTCGACCGGTAACTCTTCCGGATCACCCAGGATGCGTAGCATGATCGACGTCAATTCCGAATCGCTGGTTCCTTCCACGGTCATCTTGCCCGTGACGTCGTCGTAGACAAACGAAAACTCGCCGGGTGGCATCTCATCCACCGGCAAGCCGCTGGGGACGCGATCCGGACGGAGCGACAAGAGGCGGTCCAACGAAGGGCTGGTTGTCGCGAACAAAAAAGCAGCCAGGTCGTTCACGTCCTGGTCGGTCAGCGCAATCCCCGTGGGTAATTCCGGATCGACAGTCGCCAGCAACGCGTTAATCAGATCCGGCTCCAGTCGCACGGTCCCTTGAATCAGAGGGTCCAGCTGCGAGATGTCGTAGTTCGCCAGCGCGGTTTCCGGATCGAGGTGGTGCCGGATCATGTCCTCAAGATTGGTGTAGGCCCCGTTGTGGGACCAGGGGCCAGTGGCCGCCACGTTCCGCAGCGGGGGCGTCCGGAAGCGATATTCGTCCTCCGCGTCGCCGGTCACCAGTTCCCGACCCGGATCCAGCCCGGTTTCGGCGTCCTTTCCGGGCCCGAGTTGCGGAATGGCCAAATTGTGATGTTCCTGATCCGTCATGAGATTCCCGGAGTGGCACGCAGCGCAGTTCGCACCGCCGTAGAACAAGTGCGCCCCACGCTTCGCGGAATCCGTCAGCGCCGCGTTGTCGCCTCCCAGGTATCGATCCCAATCACTGTCCAGCGCGGAGAACGCCTCCGCTTCGAAAGCACCCATCGCGTTCGCCGCGTGCTCGAAGCCGAGCTCTTCGGGCGGCGTGTTCGGATAGGCCTCCGCGAACATCTGCTCGTATTCCGGGATCGCCATCAGTCGCACCATGAGTGCCTGCCAGATGCCCGTGAAGTCGTCGCTGGCAAAGTTGGCCAGCTCGTTCGAATTCCCGTTGATGTCAAGATCGTCCGGCGCTCCCCGCATCTCATCCGGTGAGGTCACCGGAAACATCGCCTGGGCTGACACGACGTTGTCAATCCCCGCGGGAAACGCGGCTCCGGCAGGTGTCGTCAGCTGGCCATTGGAGTCCTGGATCCGGCTGTCCCAGAACATCGAAAACCATTCGGGCTGGCCGCGATCAAAAACCTCCGGCGCGTTTCGAGGAATTAACCGGCGATTCTCACCCAGAGTTCGGTCCGGCCCAAGTCCGACGCCTCCCGTGCCCGTCGGGAGCGATCGGGCATCTCCACTGGCCAGCGACGAGTGGTGGCAGGAGGCACAGGACGTATCCCGATTTCCGCTCAACTCGTGATCGAAAAACAGAAGTCGACCCAACTCGACCTTCGCAGGCTCCGCCGGAGGCAGGGGCGTCAGGCCTTCGACGCCGAACTGCTGCAGTTGCGAACGAATCGTCGTGTCCAACTCGCTGGACAACGCCCGCTCCGTGAATGAGCCGAAGGTGAAGAGCACGCCGGCGAGCAGGCACCAAGCCGACAACGCCATCACGCGCGGCTGGACGCGGAAGGACAAATGAGTGGAAAACATGATTGAGTCCACCTTCGAAGGGTAATTGGGCGCAACGGACCAGCGGCCCGCGACCTTCTCGTCCCCCCCGAGACTCGGCTGCCGCCGTTGGTTGTCCGGGTTGGACCGCCGCAAACGGCTCAAGACGGCGACTCGTCGACGTTGACTGCGATCGCACATCACTCATTCCTCATTCTAATTGACGTCGCATTTCTGTCATCGTTTTATGCCGGGCAGGTTGGACGTTCTACGATGGCAAAGAACGCGTAGCCGACGACTCCTTGTGGGAGCGGGCGAGTCGGGCACAGAAATTGGGTACAATCCTGAATCATGGCTGGTCCGGGGTGATAACGTTTCTTGTCAACGACGGAATGACATGTACTTCAACGATTGGCTCAGTCGGCGATGTCTCTACACGCCCGAGCGGTGGGCGGTTTTCGATGATGGCACCGGCCAGCGGTATCGCTACGCGGACCTGAACCGTCGAGCGACGCAGGTTGCCAGCTTTTTGCAGCGCCGCCTGAACGTTCAACCCGGCGACCGTGTGGCTTGCCTTTCGGCCAACCGCATCGAGTATCTTGACCTGTACTTTGCCTGTAGCAAAATCGGTGCCGTGCTGGTTCCATTCAACATACGGCTGCCGGCCTCCGCCCTCCTGGAACTGCTAGTGGACTGCCAGCCCCAGGTGCTTGCCTACGAGCCGACCTACGGAAAGATCGCCACGTCCGCTGGCATGCTTGACCCGACACCCCAGATGCTGCCGATTGAGGCGAGCTCGGATTCCGGCGTCGTCGAGTCGCTGAGCGATGTGCTGGTCGCCGACCACGCTGACGCATCGCCAGAGATTTATCGGGCGGACGAGTCCGACGTGGCGATGATCCTCTATACCTCCGGCACGACTGGTCGGTCGAAGGGAGCGATGATCTCCTACCGGCAGATCCACTGGAACGCCCTGAACACGATCATCGGCCTGCAACTGACCCAGGAGGACACGGCGCTGCTGAACATGCCGCTTTACCACACCGGGGGGTGGCACGTCCTGTTCACGCCCCTGATGTTAGTGGGTGGTCGAGTTGTCCTCCAGAAAGGGTTTGATCCGGTGCGATGCAACGCACGATTGGGGCCTGACCGGATCACGATCCTCTTTGGCGTGCCGACCACCTTGCGGATGATGAAAGAGGCCACCAATTTCGCGGCCGCGGATCTCTCGAGTGTGCGGTTTGCGATCTTTGGCGGCGAATCGTGTCCCATGCCGCTCATCCAGGCCTATGCCGAGCGTGGCGTGGCGATGCGACAAGGTTACGGCTTGACGGAAGCCGGTCCCAATTGTTTTTCACTCCCGGCGGAAGACGCGATTCGCAAATCAGGCTCGATTGGCTTTCCCAACTTCCACGTCGCCGCTCGGCTGATCAAAGACGACGGAAGCGAGGCCGGTCCGGGGGAGGTTGGAGAGTTGTGGATGAGCGGTCCGCACCTCTTTGCCGGGTATTGGGCCAGTCCTGACGAGACGGCCAAGGTGATGTGCGAGCGTTGGCTCGCCACGGGCGACCTGATGTCGCGCGATGACGATGGCTATTTTTATTTCGTGGGTCGCAAGAAGGAGATGTACGTCAGCGGGGGCGAAAACGTTTATCCGGCCCAGGTCGAGCGAATCCTGCAACGCCACGAGTCGATCGCCTTGGCCGCGGTGATTGGTGTCCCGGATCCCAAATGGGGCGAGACGGGTTGGGCATTTGTCCAACTGAAGCCTGAATGCCGCTTGGATGAAGCTCAGCTGATCGCATGGTGCAAGCAACATCTAGCGACCTTTCAATGCCCTTCGAAAATCATCCCCCTCGAGAGTTTTCCTATCGGGACGTCGGGCAAGATCGACAAGCGATCGCTCGTCGAACTCGTCTTGCGGCAGGACCAACCATGACCGACCCCAATCATCCTCCGAGCGATCATCTCGCGGGAATCACGGCCGGGCCGGTTTGCACCGGGCGATTGAAGACGAACCTTCTGACCTGCGGGATGTCGGGCGGCGAGCCGGTCCTGTTTCTGCACGGCAACTTATCGGCGGCGACGTTTTGGGAAGAGACGATGCTGGCCCTTCCCTCGGCTTACTTCGCCGCGGCTCCCGATCAGCGTGGTTACGGGCAGAGCGATCCGGAGGCTCGGATCGACGCGACACGCGGTGTCACGGATTGGGTCGACGACGCCTTGTCCCTGGCGGACCATTTGGGCTGGAACCGCTTTCATTTGGTCGCGCACAGCCTGGGCGGGTGCGTCGCCTGGGGTTTGCTGGCGGTCGCCGCAAGCCGGCTGCGGAGCGTGACGTTGGTCTCGCCGGGGCCGCCCTGCGGCTTTGGCGGAGCACGCGGCGATCGCGGCGAATTGAACCACGCCGACGGGGCGGGCTCCGGCGCGGCGCTCGTTCATCCTCGCTTGGTCGCGTGCCTGGCGGCCGGCGAGCGAGGGTTGAGCGACCCGCTGTTCTCGCCCCGGGCCGTGATGAATCGTCTCTACTGGAACCCGCCGCTGCGTCCGGCCCGAGAGGAACAACTGCTGACCGCGTTGCTGCAGGTGCACTTGGGCGACGACCGCTTTCCCGGCGACTGGACCACGTCGCCCCATTGGCCTGGCTTCGCCCCCGGGCAATTCGGCCCGGTCAACGCCATCTCGCCCCGTTACAATCAATGGGTCTTGCCGCGTCTGCTCGAGTCGCCGGACCGACCGCCCTTGTTGTGGATCTACGGCCTGGACGATCCGATCGTGTGCGACGGCTCGGCCTCCGACGCCGGGATGCAAGGGCAACTGGGACTGCGTCCGGATTGGCCCGGGGCGGCGACGTTTCCGCCGCAACCGTTGCGGACCCAAGTCGAGTATGTCCTGAATGCGTACCAGCACGCGGGCGGCAAGGTGCGGCGCCTGGGCCTCAACGGCGTCGGTCACACGGCCTACTTAGAGCGACCTGCGGAATTCCAGCGGGCCCTTTGCGAGCATTTGACGGACTGACCGCAGGAGCCGCGCGCGGCGGCTTGAACAATGACTTGAGCGGAACGTGGCTTGCCGACAACCCCGCCGTGTCACGGTCGAACAAGCAACGACGAAGGGAGGAATGACGGCGATGACCCGGATTAACCAGATCTTGGACGAGGTTGGCGCGATTGCCTTTCCCGGTGTATTCGACACGCTCTCGGCTCGGATCGCCCAGCGAGTTGGATTTCCGATGGCCTTTGTCTCCGGCTACTCGGTGGCCGCCACGTCGATCGGCGAGCCGGACATGGGCCTCTTGACGCAGACGGAGATGGTCGAGCGAGCCCGTCAGATCTGCGGCAGCGTCACGATTCCCATTCTCGTGGACGCCGATACCGGATATGGGAACCCGCTGAACGTGGTTCGAACGGTCAATCAGCTGATCGCGGCGGGTGCGGCCGGATGTTTTCTCGAAGACCAAGTCTGGCCCAAACGGTGTGGGCACATGCAGGGCAAACAGATCGTCCCGCGTGACGAATATCTGGCGAAGATCCAAGCGGCCGTCGAAGCGCGCGCCGATCGCGATTTCTTCATCGTCGCCCGCACGGATGCCCTGGCCGTCGCGGGAATCGACGAGGCCGTCGCTCGAGTCGAATCCGCTCGCGCGCTGGCGCGAACGCAAGTTTTATTGAGGCACCCGAGTCGCTCGAACGACTCGGCGAGATTGGCCGAAGATCTCCCGCCCCGAACGTGGCGAACATGATCGAAGGTGGCAAGACCCCCGTCCTGCCACGTGATGAACTAACGCAGCTGGGATTTCAGCTGATTCTCTATCCACTGACCGGCTTGTTTGCCGCCGCTCGTTCGATCGAACAGATGTACCAGAAGCTCCGAGCCGATGGAACGACGCTTGGTGAGGAGCACCGGGAAATGTCATTTTCGGAGTTTAACGAGCTGATCGGAGTCGAGGCCAAGTACGCTCAGGCGCGGCGGTTCGGCGTGGACTGAACGCAAGATCCGGATCTCACCATTCGAACCGGCGCACGCGCGTGGCCCTCGTCCGCAACTCGGGACGCCGCGGCCCATTTTTTTTCCAGGTGTCCTCCGAATTCCTGAAGGAGCGGGCGCGTCGATCTCGGTTGTAGCTCCTGAGGCCCTGCTCACGCCCGAACATCTCGCTGACCGAATCGGGAGCAAGCCATGTTACCACCTGAAACACCCGCTTCTGAGCCGGATCCAGGACGTCGCGAGGGCGAGTCGAACGACCCTCATCTGACCGGCGTGCTCCTCCAGGCGGCGGCGGGAGACGGGGATGCTCAGGAGGCGTTCTGCCGAATGGTCTACGACGAACTTCGCGCCGCCGCACGGCTTCTGCTTTGGGATGGGCAGCGGGCATCGCTCGAGCCTTCCGCGTTGGTGAACGAACTGTTCGTGCGCTTGTTCGATCGCGATCTGCTCAGGCAGCTTCCAAACCGACGTTATTTTTTCGCGACCGCGGTCGATCAGATGCGCAAGATCCTGATCGATCACCGCCGCAAGAAGCTGGCCGCGAAGGCGGGGGGCCATTTTGCGCGACTTCCGCTGGACACCGTGCTGGATCGGGTCCTCGACGGGCTTCATGACCGGGCCAAATGCGACCTGGAGGATCTGGAACAGGCACTGCAGGCCTTGGCCCGACGCAAGCCGAGGCAAGCCGAAGTGGTTCGACTCAGGTTCTATGGGGGACTGAATCACAGTCAGATCGCGGACCTGCTGGAGATCTCGGTCTCGACCGTCGAACGCGAGTGGCGCTTGGCGCGGGCCAAACTGTACGCTGAATTACGCGGAGACGAGCGATGAATAGCGAAAATGCTTCCACGCGAATCGACGAGCTTTTCGAGCGTTTGGCGGAACTTCCCACGGCAGAACGCGAGGCCTGCCTGGCACGAGAATGCACCGCGTCGCCGGAAATTCGCGCGGCGGTCGAGGCGCGCTTGAGGGCCTTCGATCGCGTCGCGAAAGATACCGAGTTCTTAGAGCCGCGCCCGCGAATCTCGCCGACGTCGTTCCGTCGGGCTTGCACATCCGCTGCCCGCATTGCCGGCACATGATCGAGCTGGTTGACGAAGGACTCGCGGACAGCATGCAGTGCGATCAGTGCGGCAGTCACTTCCACGTCCTGGCCAGCCGCGCGGAACGCTCGGAATCGGCGATCCCTCGGCAACTTGGCCATTTTCAGCTCAAGTCGAAACTGGGGCACGGGGCGTTCGGGACGGTGTGGAGCGCCCGGGACACCGAACTGGACCGGACGGTCGCCCTCAAAATCCCGCGTCGCGGGCAATTGGATCCCCAAGAGGCGGAAATGTTTCTCCGCGAAGCTCGCATGGCGGCTCAACTGAAGCACCCCCACATCGTGACCGTGCACGAGGTGGGATGCGACGGCCCGACGCTGTACATCGTGAGTGACTTGGTCGAGGGCGAAACGTTATCGGACTGGGCGGCGGGTCGCCAGCTCGCCTATCCGGAAACGGTCCAGCTGGTTGTCAAGCTTGCCCGGGCCTTGGAGCACGCTCACTCGCGCGGCGTGATTCACCGCGATCTGAAGCCCTCGAATATCATGATCGATCGCGCGGGCGAGCCGCATTTGATGGACTTTGGACTGGCGAAACGCGACGCGGGCGAGATCACGATGACGCTCGACGGGCAAATCCTGGGGACGCCGGCCTACATGTCGCCCGAACAGGCCAGGGGGGATGGACATCGCGCCGAAGCCGCCTCGGATGTCTATTCGTTGGGCGTGGTTTTGTTCGAGTTGCTGGCCGGCGAGCTGCCGTTTCGCGGAAACACCCGAATGCTGATCCAACAGGTCGTGAATGACGAGCCGCCGAGTCCGCGGAAATTTGACGCCCACGTACCGCGCGACCTGGAAACGATTTGCCTGAAGTGCCTCGAGAAAGACCCTTCGCGACGATTCGCATCGGCCGGCGATTTGGCCGACGAGCTCGAGCGATATGCGCGCCACGAGCCGATCCACTCACGCCCGCTCGGCCGCCGTGAGCGGTTCAAACGCTGGTGCCGACGGAATCCGCGCGTGGCCCGCTTGACGGCAGCGATGGCGGTCAGCGCGGTCTTGGGCTGTCTGTTGGCGGTCGTCGCCGTCGGCGCGGCACGCCGGGCCTACTTCAGTGCGCGTGAGGCCGAATGGAACCAATACGTCGGTGCGATTCTCTTGGCCAACCGCGAGCTCAACTCGCAGCGGCCGCAGCAATCCAACGCCGCTCTCGATTCGGTGGCCGCGAACCTTCGCGATTGGGAATGGCGGTATCTGAAACGAGCGAGCGGCGGGTCCGCTCAGCACTACTCGCTGCCCGAGGGAGAGTACGAGTTTGTCGGCCGCAATCAGCTGGCCAGCCGTGATCGGCGCGACGACCAACGGTATCAGCTGGCACTGCCCAATGGCCCTCAACCGATCTCTGAGCCGACGCCATGGGTCGTCGAGAAGGCAAGTCTCCCGCTGAGACTGCGGCATAAGCGAACGAAGCAGGCGTTGCGATTCGACGGGGTTCACCATGCAACCTTCAGCGCCGACGGACGTTACCTCGCCATGCAGCGGAATCGTGGCGAAGAGTCCACACTGGCTTTGGTTGATCTTGCCGATGGCAAGCAAATCGCGGAGTACGGGACACGCGTGTCCGCCTGGGCCTTTGCCGACGATCGTCCGACCTTGGCAGTCGGCGATGGGACGCATTACTTGATCGTCGAGCTACCGTCGCGTCGCGTGGTTCGCCACCTGCAGAACATGGCGAGCAGTACGCAGATGCGGTTTTCACCGAACGGCGGGAAGTTGGTCGTCGTGAACCAATTTGACACGGTGACGGTCGTCGACGTGGAAAAGGGAACCCAGGATTCCGCGTTCGAAAGTCCCGTGCAAAATCTTGCCATGGACCCGTCAGGCAAGTGGATCGCGACCCTCAATCGGGACGGCTCAATCGGCGTTTGGAATGTCGAAACACGCACTCGAGAACATGCCTTCGCAGGCGACACGGCGATCACGGATCTTCGAATGCTGGACAGTTCACACGTGGCGACGGTGCGGAAGAGGACCATCCAAATCTGGAGTCGAGCGCAGGCAAAGACGCCCGTCGAAGTCGCGACGCGCAGTCATGGAACGTCGTTCAGTCCCAGCGGACGATTTCTGTTTGTCGAGACTCGGGGGAAGATCCAGGCGTGGGATGCTGTCGCGGGCCGGTTCGTCGACTCGCTGAAGGCCAGCCGCCGGCCGGTCATGTCGCCCGCCGAGACGCGGGCCGTGCTCTTGCAACAAAATGCGAACGAGAAGACGGTGCAGGTTGTGGATCTGGATCGCAACGAAACGCTGTTGACCGTGCCCGACGTCGCCGAGTATTTCTTCGCCGACGAGCAGTATCTGATCGGGATCGGGCCGGCATCCGAGGCCGCCGTGTACGATCTCGACGCGCGAGCCTTGGTCTATTCAACGGTCGGTTTTGAGGCGCGTTTGCCTCGCGTCACGAGTAGACCACGGCCCGCTGCGGATGACGAGCCGTCTGACGCGAGGCCCCTTGGCTGGATAATCGTGAGTCCAGATGACGGTCGGGAACTCGGGTTCGAGCCGGTCGGGGATGGGAATGTGTTTGACATGACCCATCGTCTCGTGCGGAGCATGAACGCCCTCTATTGTGCCCTCGTCTACGTCCGTGACGAGTCGATCTGTTGCAGTGTCTGGAGACTCGATCGCCCAGAGCGTGTGGCACAAATGCGAATCGCGCCACGAAACGCGATGTCGCGCTGGTTTTCGGAGCCAATCGAACTGAGCTCGCAGGCGGAATTTATCCGCCTGGGTGGCGAGGTGAGGGATTTGAAGTCGGGCGAGGTCGTGATCGACGATCTCGTGACCGCCCGTTTCTCACCCTCCGGTCCACGGATCGCTGTCGCGAAAAAAGATGGAACCGTTCAGGAGTGGGACCTGAAGCAGCAGCGCAGCATTCGCGCTTTCGCCCTCCGCGGGGCGGCCGTCCATGACTTGGCCTACTCCCCGGATGGACAGGAAATCGCAATTCTCGATTCAAAAAAACGCATCTCCATCTTCGCAACGGATGGGCCTGCCGCGAGACGCGTGATCCAGCTGGAATCGGCGTGGGACCGAATCGCCTACTCCGCGACAAAGGAGATTCTGCTGATTGGCTCGAAGCGGCTGGGAGTCTGCAACTCAACAGGTGAAACCCTTCGCACGTTTCGCCCGCAGTCCGGCGCGCTGCGGCACGGCAAGGGCACGAGCGAACAACCTCCGTCACAGATTTTGTGGTACGACGCCCAGCGGCGTGCGATCGAATTGCTGAAGCCGGGATTCAGACGGACCGACGGACGCGCGGGAAATGTTCTCCGCGAACTGGATGCGGTTCACCCGGCCGATCGTTTGGGCCAGATCGAACTGGCCGAGGACCTGGCCCAGGCGCACGCGATCCCGGGCACCAACCGGATCGTGACGCTGGAATCGGACGGAGCCCTGCGGGTCTGGGACTTGAAAACAATGCAGGAGATGTTGATCCTGCGCGAGCCTACCGGGAAAAAGGAAACGTCACGATCGACCGGATTTGATCGCACGAAGATCCTTTCCCGAAACTCCGTCGTGGGTCCCGGTGAGGGCAGTTTGCGGCTGTCGCCCGATGGGAACCGACTGTGTTTGCACCTGGCCGACGGACCCGTGCTGCTCTATGACGCCACGTTGGACTGAAGGACGCGAATCGATCCGACGTGAGCACGGAGCCGGAACGATCCCCGCGGAGCCGCTGAGGGCACGGGATTTGCGGCTGTGTGAGTTTGGCGGGAAGTTTTCTTTTCGGGCAGCCTTTCCGCGGAGGATCGATCGATGATTGCCTCGACCAAGAGTTCGCCCCCGGACGCCGTGACCGTTGCGGGGCTTCACGTGGGTAAATGGTGGCACAAGGAAGGCGACCGCGTCGTCTGCGATTTATGTCCCCGCCGGTGTGCCCTGAAGGATGGCAACCGCGGATTCTGTTTTATACGGCAAAATGTCGGCGGACAGATCGTCTTGGACACGTACGGCCGGAGCACTGGTTTTTGCGTCGACCCGGTCGAAAAGAAGCCACTGAGCCATTTCTATCCTGGGACCAGCGTCTTGTCGTTTGGGACGGCGGGCTGCAATCTCGGCTGCAAGTTCTGCCAGGCGTGGGAGATCACCAAATCCCGTCACGTTCTGGATCGGCTGAGTCAACGGGCCACGCCGGAAGTGATTGCCGAAGCGGCGCTCCAGTTGGGATGTCGCAGTGTGGCATTTACGTACAACGATCCCGTGATTTGGGCGGAATACGCGATTGACACGGCCCACGCCTGCCACCGGCGGGGTCTGAAGACGATTGCCGTCACCGCCGGTTACATTTGCCCCGAGCCACGGGAGGCGTTTTTTGAGGTGATGGACGCGGCGAACGTCGATCTGAAAGGATTTACCGAGCAGTTTTATCAGCATTACACGCTCTCGCACCTGGAACCGGTTCTCGACACGCTACGCTGGATCAAGCAACACAGCTCGGTTTGGCTGGAGTTGACGAACCTGGTCATTCCGGGCGCTAATGATCAGCCGGACGAGATCCGGCGGATGTGTGCTTGGATCGCTCGGGAACTGGGCGATGACGTTCCGCTTCACTTCACGGCATTTCATCCCGACTTCCGCATGAGGGATCGTCCGCCCACACCGCCGGAGACGTTGAATGAGGCCCGCGATCTGGCTCTCGAGGTCGGACTCAAATATGTCTATGTGGGCAACGTCTTCGACGTCGCTCGGGAAAGCACTTATTGCCCCAGGTGCGGAATGAGGTTGATCGAACGACTCTGGCATGATGTGGGCGAATATCACCTCAAACACGGATCATGTGACCGATGTGGTACGACGATCGCTGGGCATTTCGAGGACCAGCCTGGGCATTGGGGTGCTCGCCGCCTGCCGGTCGATCCGGCCGAGTGGGTTCCCGACGTGGGCCATGGAGGCTCAGCACGGTGTGACGGCTTAAAATTGGAACGTCCAGTAGGCGAGTTCCCGGACCACGAACCAAGGCCGCAGGTTGCGCTGGTCCGGCGGCGAGTTATGTTCCAACAACATCTCGACGTCATGTAACAGCGGGAGGCAATCTCCGTAGTAAGAGTGCCCCAAGAGGTCAGTGTCGATTTCGGACGCATCGACGGTATCGAGTCCTTTCAATACGATTACTCCTCGGCTGGAATCGCCTGCCCGAGGACTGTCATTGAAGGCGTAGGAGGCATGCAGTGCCCAGTCGTTGCGCGAACAGTACAGGGTGGTGCGGCGCGAGCTGGCCATCAATTGGGGCGCGACTTCGTCGCGGAATACGTCCGCATCGATATCCGGAGCCGCCAGGATGACCTGGTCGAAAATCTGTCCCTTGTCGCCCATATCCCGAATCGCTCGGCTCAATGCATCGGCTCCCATACTATGAGCCAGCACATGCACCCGGTCGGCATCCAGGCGTTCGGCGATGTCGCAGAGGAACTGCTTGAGGTAACGGCGGCTGTAATCGATTTCGTTGCGATCCGACGCGTAGTGGCGAAAACTGCCGCGTGACGGCCAACTATAAAACAGAGGCGCTCCGCGGAATTCTAGATCGTAGTGGATTTGGGCGGTCCGGCGAGCTGCCGTTTCGAACGTGACGTTGTAGCCGTGAATAAATACGAAGCAGTCCCGCGAATCGATGGCCTGGCGATCCAGTTCCGCCCTGACCGCCGAGTAGAACGCCTCGTCCTCCAAGAGCTCGGTTCGCTTCAAGACTACATGTTCGCTTTCGTCTTCGAGGCCGAATCGCGGAGTCTCGACCGCACCCACCTTGTGGCCCGGTGGCAGCGAGACGTCGCAGTAGCCCAAATACACCTTGCTTTCGCCGTTGCGATGCGGGCCGAATTGGATGCCGGAGGTGACCGAGTAATACTCCCGCACAGCGGAGTTGAAGGACGAGGCACTCCAGAGCGCCACGCCGATGGCGACCAAGGTGAGTAGCAGCGCGCTTCCGTGGCGTGAGTTCGCGGTGGGCGCGATGCCGATGGTGCCCGGCGCCAGGCCAGCCGGATGGCCACGACGGAGCCGACGAACAGGAGGCCGTATTGGGCAAGCGGGCGCAGCGAGCGTTCCTGGGGTGGCAGGACGTTTCGATTCGTGCCGAAGTAGACCCGCACTTCTTGTGGCTGCGCGGGCTCGGCTACCCGTTGAGTCGTCGGGCCGGCTCGAGTCACCGCGGCCGACTTGGGTGGCGGCGCGACTTCGCCGGGCAGGGGCAAGGGCCCGGAGGGAGGCGGCATGGCGGGGGCCTGTTCGGCCCCGGGCAACGCGAGATCGGGTTGAGCCGGCGCGGCCAGCCCTTCGGTTCGGTCGGCTGGCGGTGGCCCAACCGCGCCGGACGGGTGTGCCTTGCGCGAGCCGACAATTCGCGTCAAGATCGCCGCGGCACGTCGCCGCAGCGCCGGATCGGGATGGCCTTGCACCAGGTCCAGAAGAGCCGGAACCGCGCGCGGCCCCATCGATTCCAGGCGGGATTCCGCGGCCCGACGGACGCGGTCGTCGTCCGACCCCAGGGCCTCCAAAATCGCCTGCCAGTATTCCGCCGGAAGGTCGCCGGGCCCCAGTTCGATGTTCTCTAAGCCAATCACCGCGGTCGCGCGCAACTGCGCGTCGTCCGCTTCGGCGAGCTCCAGCAGCAACTCGGCGACCACCTGTTCCAACATGCCGAGTTCCTGGAGCGCCTTGGCCGCCTGGCGCCGGACGCGAGGCGAGTCGTTTTGCAGTGCCTGACGGAGAAACTCCGCCTGCTGTTCGGGCGTCGCCTTGCGCAGTCGCTGCCAATGCTGCTCGATCACCTCGTCTCGCGTCGCGGGATCCTGCAGCGCTTGGACTAAGTCGTCGAGCGTGACGGTCTCCTGCTCGGCCAAGGGATTTTCCAAATACTCTTGAACCCAAGCCGGCCGATTGTCGTCGGCTCGAGGCTCTCCCTCGGCAGCCGCGCGAGCGGGATCGGCGATCGGTGCCAGTTGTTCGGCGAGCTCGCGAAGCTCGGTCTGGCGCTCGTCGGCCACGGGCGGCTCGGCTCCTTCTCCGGCAAACGTTGCTCCCGCGAAGCACACAAGCAGCCAGCTCCTGGCAAGCATGGCGTTCATGGCGACCGTCCCTTCATGGATCCGCTCGGAATGGTGGAACCTACCCGTCTGCGATCCACGTCTGCTTGCCGAGCCCGTCGCCGAGGATCCACAGGCCAGGTCTCAGTATCGCAATCGCATCAAAAAAACTCGCAAGTCTCCCCGCGGCCCCTGGACCGACAACCGCATCACCTGAGGCGATGCTTGCGTCACGTTGACAAAGTCTTCGGTTCCCCGGATCGCTTGACCGTTGGTTTCGACGATAAGGTGTCCGACGGGCAGAGGAGTCGAGCGACGTCCGGTCAAGTCGTAGGCTCGCTCGGCTGGCGAATCGGGTCGGACCGTGACGATTCGTACGCCTCGGCCTTGTGCCTCACGCACGACGACGCCCGTTCGTGGTCCGTGTTGAGCGGGCATGCCGGGATAGGCGACAGCGTACACGTTCTGGTCGGGCTGACGGGGCGCGCCCTTGGCGATTTGAGCTCCCTGAGGGTAACCTTCGCGAAACGCGATATGGACTCGCAGGCTGACGCCACGCACGAAGTTGTCCCAAGTGGATCGTTGTGATCGCCAGTCGTCAAACCAGGATACCAGCGTCCCAGTGAAAATCGATCCGGTCATGCCTCCCGGAAAATCGGGACTCGCGGCGAAGAAGAACGCCCCCTCCCCAGGCGAACTGCTGTTGATGTCGACGACGCCTTTCGGCTCGAAGAACAGCGATTGGAATATCGGGGTCACCCGCGGCGGAGGCGTATCGTCTGGGGCCGGGGCCGCAAATGCCTCGCCGTCGCTGCGTACATTGCAACAATCGGTCAACAGGACCGTGAGCCTCGCTCCCTTGGCGCGCAATTGATTTAGCAGCTCGTCACGGTACAACGGCCCCTCCGCCAAGGCCAAGTAATGCCCTCGATCGTCCACCGCACCGTGGCCCGTGTAGTAAAACAACAGCGTGTCCCGTGGTCCCGGATGGACATCGTCCAGTAGCCGCAGGATGTTCCGCGGCGAGCTGTCTTCGTCCAGCTCCATCGGCAACGCATAGTACTCCAACTGGTTTCGAGGTACATTCCGATGCAAAATCGAGTACATCCAGACCGTGTCGAGCGTGATATTCGGTGCATACTTGCCCCAGCCAGCCCACTCGGAGCTATCCCCGGCCACGATCGCGTGCAGACGCTGGCCGGACACCCACGAAGTGTTCCCCAGCGCGCCCGTCAGCACAGTCAGGAAGAGGCAGAGGTTACGAATTTGAAGCATGGATCTCCACGCGGACGAGGGAGAAGGATGAGCAGCAGTCATGACGCGTCCTCCGCTTGTTCAAGGCCGCGAGCGACTCGCGTCGACCGGCTCCGCTGCGCGGCTTGTGAAGTTGGCTGAGCGCGCGGACGGCGAGGCAAGCAGCGGCTGCAGCCCGCGAAGCGTCCGTAGCTCGCGTTTTCCGTTCGTCGATTCCCTCGGAAGTTGCGATTCCTCCAGCGATTCACGCGGCCAAATTGCGGTCTCCGCCGCCGCGCTGAGCCGAGGAGCAATCACAAAGCGAGGTCTCCCCGCCTCGCCGGCGAAGCAGGCCTGTGCCCGCCGCCGCCCGAAATCGAACTCCTGCTGCGACGTTAAATCGCGGAACACCATGTGGCTCTGAAATACGGCATCTGGATTCACCTCGACATCAGCCCACCATTCACAATGCTGGGCGATCAGCTCGACGTCTGCCAGGAGCCAAGCTTCGAGCAATCGGCGTGCCGCCAGCGGATTGTGCCTCCACCCGGTTCCCAGGACGTGAATTCCGGGCAGCACCCGCCGCACGTCCTGGGCAGGCAGCGGGAGTAAGTATCCCCCATAGTAAGTTCGCTTCTGGATACGCCCGGGGTAGGCCAACCGCAGCTTCTCGGGATGGGGCTCCCCAATCGCATCAAAGTAAGTGGGTTCGGACGTCGAGGCGACGATGGCCAGGGCCACGTCGGCGGGTGTGTCCATTCGGCGAAGGTCGGCCGTCCGCTCGTCCGCGGGCAATCGCTGCAGCAGTCGGTACAGCGAGTCGTCGACGAAAAAAGTGACCGCCTTGCCGATCCGTCGATCGGGACCCAGCTTCAAGTCCGGGTGATCTTGCGCAAATTGTTGGGGGTGCTGACGATAGTATTCATAGACCTCCGGTCTCCAAGACACGGTGAGCGTTTCGGGATCGATTTCCTTGTAGCCTCGCGAAACCAGCGAGTCATCGGGATCACGATCTTCCAGAACCTCGCGATTGCAGGCGACGATCAAGGTGGGGTAACGCGGAATGACTCGACTCCGTCGCACCAGGTCGTCGATCGAGGTCGCGTGCTGCCAGTCCTGCACTCCTAACGCAAACGCGATATATTCTTTCAGCTCCAGATGCGGGATTTCCGTAGGTTTTCCCCGCAGCATTTTGGCCGCTTTTGAGTGCGGATTTTCCATGTTTCGCACGGCGTCCTTCCCACCGGCGAGCAGCTTGTATTCCGCATACCGAACGCTAGTGTCGGTAAAGCCATAGCAGCCGAAGTACGCTGCCAGGATCGATCCGCTGCTGTTTCCCGCGACGATCGATTGCTGTTGACGCAGTGCCGGAATCCGTTGATACGCTTCGACCAACACGCCGGCGTCGTAGGGCAAACAGGATCCTTTGCCCTGAAAGCAGAATAGCAGGCGCGTGTTCTGGAATCGGTCTTCGAGCGGTTCTTGTCCGCCAAGACGGGGAGCGAAGGGCCCGAGGATGAGCATCAGCAGGGCAAGGAGCGACGGAGTTCTTCCACGCCTGTGAGACCGGATTCGTCGGCGATGCGAGAAGCGAGCTCGGTTCATGGGATTGCCTCCGCCACTTGTCGCATCCCCTGTCGTTCCTCGGCGGACTGCCCGTTGGAGCTCCGCATCGTAGGCTCGACGACCCGTCGCGCCCCGAAGCCCAGCCAGCCCTTGTGGATCTGAATCCGGGTCAGTTCGAGCGTCGATCCGAACGATTCGTTACGAAACCGAGGTGCCGGTTCTGCCGAGGCCGGCAGGAACCGCTCGAGTGTCCGCGCCAGTGATTCTTGATCGGGGAAACTGGCCGGTGTCAGCTGGAAGGGCTGGCTTCGCTGCAGCGTCCAAGCGTCTCCCAGCGGGACGAGGTCATAGGCTACTTGAACGAGTTGCGTGTTGAGCGGATAGCGTTGGCCCTCGTATTCAAATGCGTCGAGCCGGAGTGTGACGGTGAATTGTCGCTCGCCGAAGTGGATCTCGACCGGCCGTTGCCTGGCCAGGAAGATCGCGGCCGGAACACGCGGCTCGACGAGGTGGGACCATTCGCGTGAAGTCAGCTTCAAATCCTCAGAAAGCAGCGCGAAAAAGGTGGCCTCGTCCAGCCGCACCCCGGCCAGTGCGTCGGCGCGATTGTTGAGGCGCGGACTCATGCAGCCACCACTGCAGATCCTCGCTCGGCAGATCCTCAACCAGGGGCGGATCTCCAGGAGCCCCCAGTTCCCACGGGCGGGCGTACTCGGCACTCCAGATAACGCCCTCGGGCGAGGACCGGATTCGCAACCGCGGTTGGATTTCGCGGCGGACCAGGCGCTGCCAATACAAACGCTCGAACAAGCCGTTGATCCGATATGCGATATCGAATGCCTCGTCCGTCGCACGTTGTTCAACTTCCCGCTCGGCTTGGCGCGTCGCCGACTCTTTCTGAGCTGCCAACTGGCGCGTGACGAGTCGACGCACCGTTCCCTCCAGCAGCCGATCGCCCCACGATCCAGGCCGTCCGACGTCCACGCTGCGGATCCCCGTGCGACTTGATAACGTCACGTGAATCGGCAGTCCTTCGACACCCTCGGAACCCAGCAGAATGGTCTGCCGGCCCGCAACGCACGCGGTCAGCGTCGCGGCGACGGACACTTTGCGGCGCCGCACGTGCACTGCCGCGTCGCCGTCCCCGTCAACACCGACTTCGATCTGACCACGTTGCTCGTTGGGAACAACCGCGACGTGTGTTCGCAGCCGCAGTTCACCCTGGCCGCTCAGGGTTGCCCCCTGGCTCGTCGTCCGCCAGTCCAAAGGGACGCGAAATTCACGTCGCCCGACCTCCGCCAGATACGATTGGGACGCGAACATGACTTCGTTGGGTGCCGAGAGAACGGCACGCGGTCGTTCCAGCAGATCCGCCAGCTGTGCGACCCGAACGAGATAGGCGTAGGCCGATCGAAGTTCCGCGACTCCCGCTCGCTCGTCAGCCGGCACGTTGCGTTCTGCCTCGCGGAGCGCCGCCGCGATGACTTGGATTGATTCGGCGAAGCGTTGGGCCGCCGCAGGGTCCGAGCGTAGCAGGCAGGCGCGAAGTTCGCTCAGGGCCTCGCTCAGCTCTCGCACGTCGGGCTGAAGCGAGGTCGGGAAACGCTGTCGCAGCGGAAGGAGCGCGGCGTCCACGCGGTCGGCTTGCGGCGGGTCAAGACTCAGCTGCTCGACCAGCTCGGGAAGGCGGATCTCCCGGCTCCAGATCACGCCATCGGGCCGTTCGTGCAAAGCCCGTTGCAGCCGGCCGACTCGGTCTCTCACCTGGGCGTTCGCGGCCTCCACGTCGGCAGCCGTGGCCGGAGTAAAACGGGCCCTGGCATCGTGCGCCCAGCCCTGCCAGTCAACCACCAGCCCAGGACGGTCGCTCGTAGCGCCGAGGGGCGCTGCCGCGTGGGATAAATCGAACGGCAGCAAGCATGCCAGGCCGAGGATCCAGTTGAATTTGCGCATCGAGACATGAACCTCGTGCGATGAATCGGGCAGCCAATCGAACGCGTGAAAACTGCAGCAGCTGTCGCGCCAGGTGGGGACGAATTTCGAAAAAACTTCCGTGGGGGTTCAGCACCTCGCATTTCCCTACGCGATTCCCGTTTTGGCAGAGGGTTCTTGACGGGAGCCACCCTGACCGAGTGAGGTGCGGGCGGCTGAACCAAGCCGCGTGCTGAGTCGGTTGGAAGATCGAAATCGGGCCAGAAAATGGTTGCCCTGTGCCAGACGGGCACGCTAGACTCGGGCGATCGTGGCGGCTCACGTTCGAAATCCTCGCTTGCGGAGCAGGTGGAATGCTGAAATGGAATTCGTCGCCTGGCGGCGTTGCGAGCGGCACGAGTCCCACGCGAATCGCCAGTCAACCGACGCGGACGATCTCGGATCAGATGATCGCCCACCTGACGGCTGATCCCGCCGAGCAAGCGTTACTGGGTGCGGCCCGGGATTATGAGCCCCACCTTCGCCTGGCGGATCTCGACGAGCGGCGGATCCAAGCCGTGGTTCGCGCGCGGGATTGACTTCGCCACGGCTTTTTTGTTCGACCGCGTCCGGTCATCCGACCTGCACGGGCCGATGATTGACGCCGTCGATCGGTGGTGTGCGGAGCGGGCGCCGCAGTCGCCGCCCCGTCGCCGATCCGAGATCCTCGTCGCGATCGTGCCTGGGTTCTTATACCGCGAGTATCCGGATAGTGGCGCGGACGGTCGGATGTTGAGGCAAGCCGCCGAGCAACTGGGTTGGGAATGCCAATCCATCCCCGTCGCCAGCACGGGTCGACTCCGCGAAAATGCGGAGACGATCCTCAACTGGCTGCAGCAGCACGTGGGACGACCGACGATTTTGGCCTCCATCAGCAAAGGAGGTTCGGATCTCGCCGCGGCGCTTCAGCGAGAGGGGGCCTTGTCCGTTTTTCGCGATGTGATCGGTTGGGTCAACGTCTGCGGGATCATTCGCGGATCACCTGTCGTCGATCGCGTTTCCAAGCAGTGGTTGACGATGGCCGGGTTTCGGATCCTGTTCGCCCTTCGCCGCTGGTCGTTCGCCTCAGTGATGGACCTCAAGTCAAAGGGGGGTGTGTTGCGTGGGTTAGACGAGCGTTGCGGTAGGGTGCGTCCGATCCATGTCCTGGGCTTTCCCCTGGAATCGCATTTCGTCAGTCCGCGCCTGCGCCGTTTTCATCGCCTGTTGGCCGACTCCGGCCCGAATGACGGGGCCATCGTGCTGGAAGATTCAATTCGGTCGCCGGGCCTCGTCTATCCGGTCTGGGGAGCTGACCATTACATGCGCCCCCGGTTTCGAACGCAGCCGCTGTGTGCCGGACTGTTTCGTTACTTGGGAAGCCAAATCGAAGTGGAGTCGGAACGTGCTTGAGCATCTGATTGAACCGAACCGTCGAGCTCGGTTGCCGGAGGCGCCCGCCGCTTCGGCGTTTGCAAGCTGGCCGGCCTCCTGGTATCGGTTGTGCAGCAGTCGCGAGCTGGACCGCGGCCCGTACGCTCGGACCGTATTCAATCGCCGCCTGGTCGGTTACCGATGTGCCAACGGAACTCCCGCCGTACTCGATGCCATCTGTTCTCATCTGGGCGCGGATCTCGGCAACGGCAAACTGCAGGGGGACTGTCTGCGATGCCCGTTTCACGAATGGGAGTATGGACCCGACGGTGTCTGCCGGAGCGTCCCGGGATTGGCGTCGCCGCCGGCACGGGCGCGTCAACGCTCCTTCCCGGTCGCCGAACGTCACGGTTCCGTGTATTTCTTCAATGGCGATCGAGCAACGTTTCCCCTTCCATTTTTTCTCGACGAGACGCCCGAGGCGTATCGCGCGATCGAGCCGCGGCGTTTTCTCGCCAAGTGCACTTGGTACATGGTCAACGCACACGCGTTCGATGTACAGCATTTTGCGACCGTGCACGGTCGCCGCCTGACGGAGCCCTTGCAAGTCGATCGTCCGGCGGATTTCGCGCGGCGCAGCCGCTACCGGGCGGAGGTCGTGGGCGATCGATTCTACGACCGATTCCTGCGGATCGCAGTCGGCCGCGAAGTCGAGATCACACTTACCATCTGGGGTGGAACGTTTGCGGTCATTACCGGCGATTTTGGCAAGCGACGTAGCCGGTTTTTCGTGGTCAGCGAGCCGCGAATCGACGGGACGACTCGGTGCGAGGTGCTCGTCTTCACGCCGCGTTCGGTCACCCGTCCCTGGGGCCGCGTGACCGAGCCCGTGCTGTTGCGATTGCGCAGGTTTTTGACGACGGCGTACCTGCGCGACGAAAGCCAATCGCTGGGCAGTCCCAAATATAACCCGGCAAGCTTGACGGAAGTTGACCGCGAGATGATCGAGTATTTTCGCTGGGCGGCTGAATTCGAATAGCTGAATTCGAATAGCCACGTCTCACCGCCGTCCCAAGAAGAAGGGCGCGGCCGCCAGCGGCATGACGCGTTGTTTTCGGAAAGGAGCCTGACGTTGAAACGATTATGGTGGATGACCGGTACGGCCCTCTTGCTGGGATCGATGGTGGGCGTCTCCGCGCCCGCGCAGGAGGCCGCCCCGGAGGCCGCCCCGAGCGGAGTCGTTGCCGATTTAAACGAACCTGGCACGGCGGCCAGTCCCGAAGATCCGGCACACGATCAATTGCGGACGCTGCGCCGTGAGGTCGAAGCCGCCGTGAACGGAGGCGACTGGGATCAGCTGACTCGCTACCTGACTCCCATGGTGATCGTCACCTGGTTGGATGGCACGCAGAGTCACGGTCAGGCGGCGGTGCTGGAGTATCTGCGATCCAAGACCGAGGGCGACGGCGCGATCGTGGATCGATTCACCTTGACGACGGAAGTGACGGATCTCTCGGACCTCTATGGTTCCGACACAGCCATCGCCTTTGGCACCGCGACCAGCGCGTTTGTGTTGCGTGGCCGCGAGCTGACGGTCGTCGGCCCTTGGACCGTGACGATGATTCGCGAGGGGGATGTCTGGAAGATCGCATCGGCACATGCGTCGCTCGGTGCCTTTGATAATCCGCTGTTGACCTGGGCGTCACGCCTGGTCTGGATCGCATCGGCATTGACGGCGCTCATGGGATTGATCGTCGGCTTGTTTTTCGGCCGGCGGCGGAAGCCTGCGGCAAGCCCGAGCTAACGGAATGCAGCCCCGCCGCCTTGTTTCCTTGTGCCGCAGCACGAAAGGACCGCAATTTGAAAATTCAGCTCCTGCAGCCTGCGGGCGCCATCCACCGGGGCCAGACGGGCATCTTCAAACGCTCGTTACGATACGCCCCTTTGACGCTCACGACACTCGCCGCCCTGGTCCCGCAGGACTTGGGCGCCGAGGTGACGATTCAGGATGAAGGGGCCGGACCGATTGCCTTGGATTTTGAAGCGGACTTGGTTGGCATCAGCGCGATTACGGGGACGGCGCCGCGAGCCTACGAGCTGGCGGATAAGCTGCGCGCACGTGGCGTTCCCGTCGTCCTGGGCGGCGTCCATCCGACTCTCCTACCGGACGAAGCCGCGCTGCACGCCGATTCGGTCGTCGTCGGTTACGCGGAAGAAAGCTGGCCGGCCCTGCTGCGCGATTTTGCGTTGGGGCGGATGCAGCGGCGGTACGAGGCGGCGACTCCGCGCGTCTTGCAGGTCCCCCGAGCGCGGCGCGAACTGTTGGATCGGCGTCGATATGCGACCATCAACAGCATCGAAGCGACGCGGGGCTGCCCTCACCGCTGCGATTTCTGCGCGGTGCCCGCCGCCTGGAGTGGGATCTACTCGCATCGGCCGATCGATCACGTCATCGCCGAGCTGGAATCGTTCGAGGGACGCCACGCGCTCTTTATCGATCTGAGCCCGGTGGAAGACGTGCGGTATGCGAAGGAGCTCTATCGCCGCATGATTCCGCTTCGCCTCCGCTGGGTCGGGCTGGCCACAACGCGGATTGCCGAAGACCCCGAGTTGTTGCGACTCGCGGCCGAGAGCGGCTGCCGGGGCGTGCTGATCGGCTTCGAAGCGATCGACCAGGGGACGCTCGATCGAATGCAAAAACACTTTCACTCCGCACACCAATACGCGGATGTGGTTCGCAAACTCCACGATCACGGGATCGGAATTCAAGGGTGCTTCGTCTTCGGGTTCGACCACGATGACGTATCGGTTTTCGAGCGGACCGTGGAATTCGTCGATCGCGTCCACATCGATCTGCCACGCTACGCCGTGATGACTCCGTTTCCTGGCACGGCCGCCTACCGGCAACTCGCAGCCCAAGGTCGATTGCTGCACCGCGATTGGTCGCGCTACGATGTCGAACACGTCGTATTTCAGCCTGCGCAGATGTCTCCCGAACGACTCCAGGAAGGTTTGCATTGGGCTTGGCAACAGAGCTACCGTTGGTCCAGCATGGCACGCCGCATTTGGGGCTCCAAGACGGTTGTCCCCCTGTCGCTGTCGTTAAATTTGGGATACCGTTTCTTCGCGCGGAAATTGCCTGGGCGGACTCCTGTCGCTGAGATCCGCGCGGGTGCGATTCAGGAGTACGACATCTCGTGCGCGTGACCTTGATTTATCCGGCCGTGGGACGCAAAGCCGGCAAGCCGTACGTCCGGGCTTGGCAAATGGAGCCCCTCTCAATGGCGCTGCTCGCCAGCCTCACGCCCGCGGACGTCGAACTGCGTTTCTATGACGATCGCATGGAATCGATTCCGCTGGACGAGCCGACTGACTTGGTCGCGATCAGCGTCGAAACGTTCACCGCCCTGCGCGCTTATCGCCTGGCCGAGCAGTTTCGCGCGGGGTGTTCCGGTTGTTTTGGGAGGGTACCACGTCACGCTGGTCCCGCATGAAGCGCAACAGTTCGCCGACGCCATCGTGGTGGGCGACGCCGATGGTGTTTGGGCGAACGTTGTTCGAGACGCCGCCTCGGGCCGCTTGCAGCCGCGGTATCAGGCGCGTCCCCAGCGCACGCTCACCGGCATCCGGCCCCGACGTGAGATTTTTGCGGGAAAACCGTACCAAAATCTGCGCCTCGTCGAATTCGCGCGGGGCTGTAATTTCCGGTGCGACTTCTGCTCCATCACGGCCTATCACGGAGCTCAACAGTCGCACCGACCTGCGGCGGACGTGGTTGAGGAGATGCGAGCCACCGGTGGCCGACGATTTTTCATCGTCGACGATAATTTTGTGAGCCAGCCCGATCAGGCAAGACGCTTGTGCCGCGCGCTAATTCCTCTGGGAATTTCCTGGGTCGGTCAGGCCAGCATCCACATCGCGCAGGATACGGACCTACTCCGCCAAATGGCCGCCAGCGGCTGCCGCGGTGTCTTGATCGGCATGGAGTCGCTGAGCGAGAGCAATCTTCGTCAAATGGGGAAGCAATGGAATACGGCGAGCGGTAGCTATGCCGATAGTCTGCAACGATTTCGCGAGGCGGGCTTGGCGGTCTACGGGACGTTTGTCTTCGGCTACGACGACGATACGCCCGATACGATCCGCCGAAGTGTCGAGTTTGCTTGCCAGCAAAAGCTGTTCCTGGCCGCTTTCAATCACCTCGTTCCGTTCCCCGGGACACCGCTGTTTCGCCGCTTGGAGGCCGAACGACGGTTGCTCAAGCCAAGCTGGTGGCTGGCCGCCGATGGCCGCGTGGGCGACGTGGTGTTTCGACCCGCTCGAATGACACCCACGCAACTGCAGGCCGCGTGTCTGGACGCCCGGCGGGAGTTTTTTCGCAGTCGCGCGATCGTGCAACGATTGTGGGACTTCCAAGCGAATTCCCGAAGCGCGGTCATGGCCGCCCTGTTTCTGGGACTCAATCTGCAAGGAAAATTCGACATCGATTTGCGACAAGGATTGCAATTGGGCGCGGGTGGCGGCGAAGATCATCTCGGTGTACCGTCAATGCTCCCCGAGGGGGAACGGATGGCATGAGTCGCTTTCGATTTGAACTGGCCGAGGAGGCGGATGACGCCGAATTGTGCGCACTGCTGCGGCGGACTCCGATGGATGGCGAGGTGCGTGTTGCGTTTTGCCGTGAGCCAAGTTTCTTCGCCGCGGCTGCGGTTGAAGGTGACGACCACGCCACGCTTGTTTGCCGAGATACGCTCGCCAACGATCGTATTGTGGGCATGGGGACGCGATCGATCCAACGCCGATGGGTCAACGGCTCGCTCCAAGACGTGGGCTATCTGAGTGGCTTACGGATCGATCCCGAGTACCGGTCGCTCGGCCTTCTCGCCCGTGGTTACCAACGTCTGGCGGAACTCCATCAGCAACGCCCACTGGCTGTCGATTTGACCACGATTGCCACAGGGAACACGCGTGCCGTCAAGCTGCTCACCAGCGGACGAGCCGGCCTGCCGAAATACGTGTGGATCGACGATTACGTGACGGCTGCAATTCCACTTCCCCGCCGCCGCTCGATCAAGGGACCGCGGGCCCAGCGGAATGGAGATCTGGAAATCGTCCCTGCCGACCCGACTCAGTTGGATCGTGTTCTTGAGTTCTGGCGGCAATGGGGTGCTTGCAAGCAATTCTTTCCCAACTACGATCGCTCCTCGTTGGGTCAATCAGGCGGTCTTTTGCGCGGTTTCAGGCTGCAGGATTTGCTGGTTGCGTATCGGCGAGGGCGAATCGTTGGCACGCTCGGGGCGTGGAACCAGAGTCCCTTTCGGCGCGTGATTGTCAGCGGCTTTCAAGGTCATCTGAAGCGGACTCGCCACCTGGCGAATTTGTGGTCGTGGCTGCGAGGATTTCACGGCTTGCCGGCGGTCGGAGAGCCCCTGCGAATGTTGTTCGCCGCCGCGCCCGTCACGGAACAAAACGATGCGAAGTGTCTCTTGCAACTGCTACAGCGGCTGATTCAACTGAGCGATGGTCACGGCGCGAGGTATCTGATGATCGGTCTGGCAAGTCAGGATCCGCTGTCGGCGGCCCTGCGGCAAGTTCGCGCGGTGATCTACCGGACTTCGATTTTCCGTGTCGCCTGGGATCGTTCCGATTCGCAGTCGGCGGTGCTGGACGGCAGGCCGTGCTACTTGGAAGTTGGGGGCCTGTAGCCACCGCTCGGAGTGAGGCGGCCGACCGCCCGGGCCGTGACCCGCCGTCCGGAGTGAATGAACGCCGAGAGGGACAGACGTGATGGATAGGACGACAAGCCTCGAGGCCGAATGCCGGCGTCCACAGGCAATCGATGCTTCGAGCCGCGCAAATGCTCCGCCTCATGCACCGATACTACGCCAATGTGCGCGACGAGCAATTTCATCAGGATCTTGATTCAAAGGATTGGGTCTTGCTGCTGATCGAGCGTACCCGGCAGCAGATCGTCGGCTTTTCGACACAAGTCTTGTTGGACTGCGTGGCGGACGGTCATCCCTCTCGCGTGCTCTTTTCCGGCGACACGATCGTGGCGCGGGAATACTGGCAAAGCCCGAGCCTCGCACGCGCCTGGGGCCGCTTCGCGCTCCAGCTGGTTGAATCGCATTCGCCTGACGCACTCTCCTGGTTGCTGCTCAGTAAGGGCTATCGGACCTATCGCTTCCTCCCTCTATTCTTTCATGAGTACTATCCTCGACCGTCGGTCGTGATTCCGACTCACTTACGTGCTCAGCGGGACGGGATTGCGACGCAACTGTATGGAGCAGCGTTTGACTCGGAGGCGGGTGTTGTGCGAGGCGAGATGATCGACAACTACCGCGTTCGCGCCGGAGTCGGCGACCTGACTTCCGGCCGGCTGCAAGATGCCGGTATTCGGTTTTTCGCGGAGGCCAACCCAGGACATTCGGCAGGTGATGAATTGTGCTGCATCGCGCCACTGTCTCGCGAAAATTTCACGGCGGCGGCGCGGCGAGTGATCGGTCTCGCCTACTTCGAGGCTTCCGCTGCAAGCCACGGTTCGGCGTACGAGTTTGAGATCCGGTGAGTCAATCTCGGTCGTTGGGGAAGTGCTGCGATGGGCCCTTGTTCGTTGCTTCTGAATCAGTGTTGGCGGCTCTCGTGTCAGCGTGAAGCGAGTTTGTTTCGTCAGGCGTGCCACGACCCTCAGGCTGCCCAAGAACGGACGCTCCGGCGAATCCTCTCGATCGGTGCCGATCAGCAATGGGGGCGTCGCTGGGGGCTGTCCAGGCACATGTCGATCGCCGAGTTTCGCGCACGAGTCCCCGTCACGAACTATGAGGACTATCGGACGGCCATCGAACGAATCCTGGAAGGC
Source organism: uncultured Planctomycetales bacterium (assembly GCA_963826795.1). Classification (GTDB taxonomy): domain Bacteria; phylum Planctomycetota; class Planctomycetia; order Pirellulales; family Pirellulaceae; genus CAWGYT01. The sequence goes on from CAWGYT010000016.1 coordinate 84,189, forward strand.
GATGACAATCCATTGACGCGAGAGTCGGTCGATCTGCTGGAGCCCACAAGTGGGTCGACGTCGAGCGCGAAGCTGATTCCGTATACGCGATCGCTGCGATGCGAATTTCGCCGTGCTCTGGCGGTCTGGATCGCTGATCTGTTCGGACGACGACCGGATACGATGCGCGGCCGCGCGTATTGGGCCGTCTCACCTGCCTGTCATCCGACATCGGTCACCGCGCACGGGATTCGGATCGGGTTCGAGGACGACACGTCCTACCTGGGGCCTCTGGCGCGCTGGATCGTGCAGCCTCTGCTGGCAGTGCCGCCATGCGTTGCCCGCTTGCCACGCGGTGTGGATTGGCAGTACGTCAGCCTTTGGTATCTGCTGCAAGCCAATCACCTGTCACTCGTGTCGATCTGGAGCCCTACGTTTCTGATTTCGATGCTGAGCAGCTTGGAGGATTGGCGCGAGTCCTTGGCGCGAGATCTGGCGGACGGGATCTGCCGGCCCGCGGGAGAAGGAGCAAACCAGGGAATTCTGTCCCAGCCAGCTCGTCGAACGCAGGCAGGTCAGCACGCCTCACGCTGGCTCGGACAAAACCTGGCGCTAAGCGAGCTGACACGTCGTTTGTGGCCGTCGTTGGCCGCCATCAGTTGTTGGACCGAAGGAGCATCTCGCCGGTATGTGCCACCGCTGCGCGAATTGTTTCCGCACGCCGAGATCTTGCCGAAGGGACTGCTCTCGACCGAGGGAATCGTCTCGATTCCACTCGTCGACGAACCCGGTGGGGCCCTCGCGTTGCGATCGCACTTCCTGGAATTTCAACCGCTTAACTCCACTGCAACCGCACTGGCTCATGAACTCGCAGTCGGGCAGCGCTACCGAGTGATCCTTACCACAGGCGGCGGGTTGTACCGGTATCGTACCGGTGACGTGATCGATGTGGTCGGAGCGCGGCAACGCTGTCCGTTGGTTCAATTCGTCGGTCGGGAGGCGACCAGCGACATGGTCGGGGAAAAGTTGGAAGAACTGTTTGTGCGCGAAGTCTTGGATCAGACGCTAGGCGCGTTCGAGAATCGGCTGCGGTTCGCGCTCCTGGTGCCCAACGAAGACGAACGCCGCTACCAGCTTTACCTGGACCTGGATCTCGAGTCGGATCCGCAAACCTGCGACGGGGTTCGCTCGTTGGAAGAGGATCTGGAACGGCGATTGAGCGCGAACCCCTACTATCGCCAGGCACGCGAGCTGAAGCAGTTGGCCGCGGCGCGGCTGGTTATGGCACGGACCGCAAGGGGGACGATGCGGCGGATCTACGACGCGATTTGCCTTGCGACAGCGACGCGGCCGGGTGATCTAAAACCGGTCAGTTTGGAGATCGATGCGCGACGAGCTCGGGACTTTTCCATCCGTCTGGCTCAGGAATCCTGCGAGTCAACGACAGGCCGGGATGTCGGGGCGTCATAACAACGACGAACGCAAAACACGGCCAGCATCCAGCCGGAAATCACGTCCAGCACGTGGTGCTGATGAGTCAGCAGAGTTGACGCCGCGATGGCTGCCGCCCAGATCCACAGCAGGACGCTCTGCCAGCGGTTGGCCGAGCGGGCAAAGGCGGCGACGCACGCGACGCTCAAGCCGACATGCAGCGAGGGCGCAAGGTTGTAATGCAGATTCAGGGCGTCCGCGAACTGCATCCATCCTTGCCATCGGCCGGCGTCGGTCAACGGCGCGTATGCGAGGTCCGCGGGCAAGAGAACGAACCCGAGGCCCGACGCGCCAATCAGGACGAACAAGGTCCGCGCGAGTCGCTCGAGTTGGCGGCCGTCAACGAGCATGACGGGAGCGATCAAGAAGAGTCCGTACAGCGACATGTAGGCGACGACGGCGCCCGGAACGAACGGAATCTTGCGCTCCCATGGCATTGCAACTGGGATGCGCAGCGCATGCCGGGACGTCAACCAATCTGCGCCGCCGTAGACGAACATGAACCAAATGCTTACTGCCGCGCCCCACAGCGCGGATCGGCGCAGATGACTCCACGACAGATGCTTCATGCTTGTTCGGCTCCTCGAGCTCACGACGTGAGGGTAACCGGGGCGTCCGAGTCTCCGGGCGGCACGGGCGTTTCGCCCGTGTCAGCCCTCGGCGCAAGCTGCTCGTCCGAGGCCGGCTGCGGAGCCGGCTCGGTCGCCAGCATGGGACCTCGCCATTGGCGGAAATACTGCCGGACGTAGCCCCGTTCAGGCGACCGATCCGCGCACAACCGTGGCAGATAATACCAGGAAACGTCAGGATGGCGATGGTGATTCAAGTCCCATTGGCCGTGCAACAGAACCCAGTCCATCAAGGAATTGTGCCGTAGGTTGAAGGCCCCATCGATGACGTCGCGCGGGCTGTAGGCGTGCGTAATGTATTGCCGAGTTGACCAATTGAAGGCGAAGCAGGCGTAGCACGCCAGCACGCCCGTCCAGCTCAACTCAAGCAACCAAAAAAGCAACCAGAAGACCGATCCGATGGCGAGTGTCTCCCAACGAGTGCGACGGACGACATCCAGTGGAATGCGGCTCAAGTAGGATAGACCGCGCGAGGGACTGGCGCTGGCCAGGATTCGCGTACGCAGAACGTGCGGCACGGTCGATATCAGAATCGCTCCCAGTGGCACCAAGGGCCAGAACAGCCCGCACAGGATCGAGTACCACTGGATGTATTTGAGCCACAAGTTGTCCGTCGGGTAATACAGGTCGAACATCTCCGCATCCGTGCGATTGAAGCGGTGATGACTGCGATGCGTGTAGTGCACCATGCTGAAGGGAACCGGAAACCAGGTTCCCGTGATCCTGCCCAGCCACCGGTTGATTCGCGGGTGACTGTGAAGCGTGTCGTGTGTCGCGTCATGCAGCAAAGCGTAGTTGGTCAGCATCAGATACGAGAAAACGATCGCGCATCCCAGCGTTTCGTACCAGGTTGACGCGCGGCTCGAGAGCCACAATAAGCCGACCGCTGCGAGTGAGACCGTGGCCACCAGTCCGGCGTTCAACCGATCGGGAATCGGCATGGCGTCCATACCTAGGGCTCCTGCTCAAATTCGCATATCGGGAGGGCGGATATCGGGAGCCTCGCCCTCCCGAAAATGCGACTCGCCCTCCCGAATCGTGCCTTGCCGCCGCGACCGATTACTCGCTGGCGACGGACACTTCCAGGATCAAGTAAAGCTGTTGGCCTCCGGCGTTCGCGTCCAGCGGTTGCAGCGTTGAGCCGCCGACGACCACAGGCTGGCCGACAGGCAACGTCAGCGAGGTCATGAACTGCTGCGCGATCAGGTCCATTTGGCCGAGTTGCATCGGGGGAAAACTTGCCGTGCCAGCGGGATTGTCCGAAGGGCGAATCACGGAGCTCTGCAAATCAATTGCGATCCTTGTCGAGTTCGGAATCACGGTCGGCGTCACTTGCAGCAACGCCCCGTAGTTCGTAATTCGCGTGACCGGTTGATAACCGACGTGAGGCTGATGCGCCTGCCACTCGGTGCGGCGATCGCTGGTCGAAGCGGCGGCCCCAAACGGATCGCCTCCGCCTTCCGCTCCTCCGCCAAACGGATCGCTGACCTGCGCGAGTATCTCCGCAGGGAGGGTTTTGGCGGTCGGGGCCGTCGCGCGGGCTGGCTTGGTCGCGCCGCCGACTTCTGCAGCGATTTGCTCGATTGACGTCGGGCCATGTTGCCCGACGACCGGCGTCACGCTCGCGATTTCGCTCTTGAAATTGCCCGCGACGAGATGCACCGTTTGCCCGTCCAGGCAGGTGATCTCTGCCCGCGCCACCCGACTCCGAAATCCGCTCGGCCAGCCACTCGCGATCGACGATCGGCGGTCCTCCTTTGACGCGGTTGGAAATCGGCACGTTTTCGTCGATCTCAAGCGGTATCCAAGCGGCACGAACGGTGACCGAGACGGTGGTCGAGCCTTGCTCACGCAATTTCGTCAGGAATTCGGCGATGCGTGCATGGACGTCGGAGGTTTGCGAGATCACGAGCGTGCCGCCCAGATATCGAATTTCTCCCCAGCCACCGATCTCGCTCCAGCTATCGGGTTGGATAAATGCGATGATGGTTCCGATCAGATCGTCCGCGGTAAAGCGAAGGCCTTGAGCGGGCGCATGCATCGGACGAGCGCCGCCGGCTTCGGTTTCGCTGAATTGCCAGAGTGGTGCGGCACGATCTTCCACGCTGAAGAACCCGCCGCCTGACGCGCCCATGCCACCCCCGCCGAAGCCACCCATGCCGCCACCCATGCCGCCACCCATTCCTCCCATGCCGCCGCCGCCCAAACCTCCCATTGCGCCGCCTGACATGACCGTCGGTGAACCCGACTCGGACATGAGTCCGGGAATGCGTAGTCCCCGATAGGGATACTGCGGTGTTGGCATCACCAGATCGAAGACGCGATAGACGCGGGTTTCCGGGCGGAGTTCTTCCTCCTGCGACCACGCTTGGTGGGTACCTGCGAACGCGGCCGCGATGGCCAGCGCAACTGCGCTCCGACTCAGCAGACTTCGTTTCATCGTTCCACCCCTTCTCTGATTCAAATGGCCTTTCGAATCGCTCGGTCGTTGCCCAACGGCCGAGTTGCGCCCAAGCAAGTTCTTCTTGCCCTGTTCCCGGGCGTTCCGCCGCGAGCGGCTCGGGTTCCGCCTCGCTGTTCACAGAATAACGAGTTCACCAGGCGGAAGCAAAGAAAACGGTGTCAAGGCGTGAGGCCGGCGCCTCGCCTGCCTTGCGAGGACATCACGACCCCACAGGCCAGCGGCGCGAAAGTGGGTGCTTCGCGGGAGCCGTTCGCAAGACAAGACCCAGCGGATCGATCGCCGTGGGAGAATTGATCGAGGACGAAATCGATGCGAAATCGCCCCCGCGCCGCTCGGAATTCAATAAAATAGGCGCACCGTCGAAATCGCCGAGCGGTTGCGGCGGCAATCGGGCCCCGGGGCAGACGACTTTCGGCTTGTATGTGGGAGTTCAGGATGACGGTTTGCCAATTGAGCGAGTTGCTGCGACGTGCGGCGCCGAAGAAGTGCTTGCTCCGCGGCGGGTTCGCGATCGGCTGTGTCTTCGCCGCGCTGATCGGCGGAGTGCAATCGGCCGAGCCGCCGGCGATTTCGGTGGGCTCACGCCGTGAGCTCTTTGTGGACCGGGCGTTGATCGATCAGTTGGCGGGTGGCGCGACACTGCGTCTACACACGCCGACTCCACGCGAGCAGGTCTTGACCTTCGATCAGCCGTGGGAAGGTGTCTATTCGGGTTACATCACGGTCTTCGAAGATGAAGGACGATTGCGGTTGTACTACCGTGGATTACCGGTCGCGCGTCATTCACTCGACACGGAAGTCACGTGTTATGCGGAGAGCGAGGATGGCGTCCACTGGATCAAGCCCAACTTGGGCTTGTACGAAGTCCAAGGCACGCGGGAGAACAATGTCGTGCTGGCGCATCATCGAGGTTGCCATAACTTCGCGCCGTTCAAGGATACGAATCCTGCCACACCGCCTGACGCTCGGTATAAGGCCTTGGGTGGAACGGGCGCGCCGGGCCTGATCGCGTTTGTTTCCGCCGACGGGCTGAATTGGCGTGAACTGCAACCCGAGCCCGTGATCACCGAAGGCGCGTTTGATTCCCAGAACGTCGCCTTCTGGTCCGAGACCGAGCAGCAATACGTCTGCTACTTCCGCGTTTTTCGAGAGGGAGTCCGCTGGATCGCACGCACGACTTCGGCGGACTTCACGCACTGGACGAAGCCGGTGGATATGTCGTTCGGCGAGCGCGTGCCTCAGCACCTATACACGAACCAGACCGTTCCTTATTTTCGAGCTCCGCATCTTTACCTGGGGATGCCCACGCGGTTTTTTCCGGGTCGGCGGGCGCTAACCGACGAGCAACTCGCGCTGCTCCAAACACCGGCCGAGTGGAACTACGGGAATGATTGCGCGGACATTGTGCTGACCAGCACGCGCGGTGGAAACCAATTGGACCGGACCTTCATGGAAGCTTTTGTGCGTCCTGGACTTGAGCCGCGGAACTGGACATCCCGAGCGAACTACGCCGCACGCGGGATCGTTCCCGCTGGGCCGGGGGAATTGGCCTTCTACGTGAGTCACAATCTCGGCTACCCGACGGCTCACCTGCGGCGGTACACGCTTCGGCTGGACGGCTTCGCCTCGATCAACGCTCCCTTCGACGGCGGCGAATTGATCACGCGGCCGATGGTGTTCGCCGGCGAGCGGCTGGCGATCAATGCCGCCACCTCCGCCGCCGGAAGTGTCCGGATCGAGATTCAGGATTGGCAAGGCAGGCCGATAGCAGGGTTTGCTGCCGAAGATTGTGACGAGATGATCGGCGATCAAATCGAGCGGGTTGTACGCTGGCGAGGTAGTGACAACCTGGCGGCATTTGCAGGTCGTCCGATCCGCCTGCGGGTGCGACTGGAGGACGCGGACTTGTATTCCTTCCGCTTCGAGTGAGTTGAGCCGCACGACGGCGTAAAATGCTTTTCGTTCGCGGGCGAAGCGGACGGGGCCAGGACAGCGCCGGATGTGTCTTGGGGGACAATTCAAATGAACGAAAACTTCCAACACCCCCGCGTGTCGCGCCGGACGGCCGTCCAGGCGGGCAGTCTCGGGCTATTGGGACTCGCATCGAATCATCTGCAGGCCCTACGCGCCGACCCGTCGCGGGACGACGACTTGCCAACTCGAAGCAAAGCGTGCATTTTTATCTTCCTGTCCGGCGGGCTCGGGCAACACGACAGCTTTGACATGAAGCCTCAGGCTCCGGAAGAAATTCGCGGCGAGTTTCGATCCATTTCGACGCGCACGCCTGGCGTTCAGATCTGCGAACACCTGCCGATGTTGGCCGAGCGGAGTGAGAGCTGGGCGTTGTGCCGATCCATGACGCACTCGTCCAACGAGCACTCGGCCGGACATCAAATCATGCTCTCAGGCCGATCTGATTTGCCAGTCGGATTCGACCCCAGTCGGCCGAACGAGTCCGATCACCCCTCGCTGGCCGCGATCTCTGGCGCCGTCACCGCGCGCCGCAATAACTTGCCTCCCGCCGTCGTCCTGCCCGAAAAGCTCGTACATAACTCGGGACGCGTCATCCCGGGCCAGTTCGGTGGCACGATGAGCTCGCGCCGCGATCCCTGGTTTGTCGAAGCGTCACCGTTCCATAATCAGTCTTACGGCGCCTACCCTGAGTTTGCATTTGATCATCAAGAACGCGGAGCCAGCGACGCACGGGTCTTTCGAGCGCCGAACGTCCAGCTGCCCCATGAGCTGACACATCCGCGGCTGACTTCACGGCTGAGCTCTGGTTGATCAAATCCAAAAGCAACAGCGGGCGCTCGACGAGTCGCTCGAAACCCAGGCTCACGATCGATACCAAGAGGCCGCTGTCAATTTGCTGACGCATTCGAAGATTCAATGGGCATTCGACGTCACTCGTGCAGACGATCGGATTCAAGATCGTTACGGGCGGAACTCGTTTGGCTGGTCGTTGCTAATGGCCCGACGGCTCGTCGAAGTTGGCGTCAACCTGGTCCAGGTCAATCTCGGAAACAACGAAACCTGGGATACGCACGGAAATGCATTTCCGCACTTGAAGAATCAGCTTTTTCCCCCGACCGATCGCGCAGTTTCGGCTCTCCTGGATGACCTGGATGCGAATGGCCTGTTGCAGGATACGTTGATTGTGATGGCCGGCGAATTCGGACGTACGCCAAAGATCAGTCATCTGGCACAGCACTACAAGTTGCCTGGCCGCGACCATTGGGGCGCTGCTCAAACCGTCTGGCTCGCCGGAGGAGGTATTCCCGGCGGCGCCGTGGTGGGTGCGACCGACAATCTCGGGGCGTTTCCAAGTCGCGATGCTCAGCGACCGGAAAACCTCGCGGCCACGATCTATCGATCACTCGGCCTCCCCCGGACGACCGCCTGGTACGACGACCTCAGCCGTCCGCACTATATCTATCACGGCGAGCCGATCGCCGGTCTGATTTGACCCGGGCGCGGTGCCCCCTCATCCGGCCTTCGGCCACCTTCTCCCGCGTTGGGGAGAAGGGACATCCTCGAGTCACCTTCTCCCGCGTTGGGGAGAAGGGACATCCTCGAGTCACCTTCTCCCGCGTGGGGGAGAAGGGACATTCTCGTGTCACCTCTCCCGCGGCCGGGAGAGGTCGCTCGGGTCCCGCGGGCGGGAACCGGGCGGGTGAGGGTTGAGCGGCTGGGCGGCTGGCCGGTGGCGCAGGGCGCGGTGCCCCCTCATCCGGCCTTCGGCCACCTTCTCCCGCGTTGGGGAGAAGGGACATTCTCGAGTCACCTTCTCCCGCGTTGCGGAGAAGGGACATCCTCGTGTCACCTCTCCCGCGTGGGGGAGAAGAGACATCCTCGTGTCACCTCTCCCGCGGCCGGGAGAGGTCGCTCGGGTCCCGCGGGCGGGAGCCGGGCGGGTGAGGGTTGAGCGGCTGGGCGGCTGGCCGGCGCGCAGGGCGCGGTGCCCCCTCATCCGGCCTTCGGCCACCTTCTCCCGCGTTGGGGAGAAGGGACGTGGCGGAGTGGCACTGCTCCCCACAAGTGGCAACTCCTTTCCACACGTGTCACCTCTCCCGGTCCCGGGAGAGGTCGCTTGGGACCCGCCGGCGGGTCCCAAGCGGGTGAGGGTCGAACGTGCGAGGGTCGATCCGCCGAATTGCCGACCACGCCCCGAGAAAACTGCGGCTCAACATCTTGTCATTTTATGACGATCCGTCAACAATGGAGGCGCCATGAATCAAACACTCAAACGGAAACAGCGCGAGATCCAGCAGCGGGAGTTGCAGATTCTCGAAACGTCGCGCGAGATGCTGATCGCCGAGGGATACCATGGGTTGAACATGGATCGCATCGCGGAGCGGTTGGAGTACTCGAAAGGGACAATCTATAACCACTTCAACTGCAAAGAGGAGATCATCCTCGCGCTGGCAGTGGACGCCGAGCAGCGGAGGGCGGAGTTGTTCGAGCGGGCATCGACGTTTCGAGGGTGTGCCCGCGAGCGAATGGCGGCGATTGGGGTCGCGGCGGAGCTGTTCGTGCGTCTGCATCCGGACCACTTCCGCGTGGAACGGATCGTGCGTTCGATGTCGATCTGGGAAAAAACCTCGGAACAGCGCCGGATGATCCTCCGCTCGTGCGAAACGCGCTGCCTGGGGATCGTGGCCGGGATCGTGCGGGATGCCATCTCGCAGGCCGATCTCACGTTGCCGCCCGAATCCACTCCCGAAGATCTCGTGTTCGGACTCTGGTCGCTTGCCTACGGAGCCTACAGCCTGATCGCCGAGAACAGCTATTTGATGGATCTGGGAATCCGCGATCCCTTCTATGCCGTCCGCGAAAACCAAACGCTCTTGATCGACGGCTACCACTGGCAACCCCTCTCGCGCGAATACGACTATGACGCCGTTTACTTGCGGATCGAAAAGGAACTCTTCAGTGACGAATTCCAAGTCGCCTTTGGAAGCTAGAAAAAATTTTGACCATAAAATGACGCTTCGTCACTATGTGACTCGACGTCGAACCGTCTGGTTGGCGCCGGCACTCCTCATCGCCGCCGTGCTGGGAGGACTCGGCTGGAGTCGTTCGCAGGCGACGGTCGCGCCGGATCCCCCGCCGACCCGCTTGCCGGTTGACGTGATGCCGCTGGTGGCCGCCGAAGGTTACGCCTTGGAGCAAACGTTCACCGGCACGGTTCAAGCGCGGCGGACGAGCCCGCTGAGTTTTCGCCGCGCGGCGGAGTTAGTCGAGTTACGGGTGGATCAGGGTTCGCGAGTTGAGGCCAATCAGGCCCTGGCACGCATTGATTCACGACGGCTTCTCACCGAGCAATCGCGTCTGCAAGCGCGACAGACGGAGGCTCAAGCCATACTGGACGAGCTTGTTGCCGGGCCGCGGCTGGAGTCGATCGCCGCGCAGCGTGCGCGGGTGGCAGACCTGGAAGCTCAGGTCCAGCGCCTGACCGCACAGCAGCAGCGGAGGAGTTCGCTGCGGCAACAATCGGTGATCTCCCAAGAGGATTACGAGCAGACGGTCTTTGAACTGGAGTCCATGCGTGCCCGTTGCCAGGCGGCCGAGCGAATCCTGGACGAACTAGAAGCCGGCACGCGTTTGGAGCAAATCGAGGCCCAGCGCGCGGTCCTGCTCCAGTTACAAGCCGAGCAGGCGCAGATCGAGATTGAGCTGCACGACAGCACGCTGGTCGCTCCCTTCGCCGGATGGATCACACGGCGTTTCCTGGATGAAGGCGTGATCGTGAGTCCCGGCCAGGCCGTGTTGGAGCTTGTCGAGGAAGAGCCTTGGGAGGTCTGGATTGGCGTCCCACCGGAGGTCGCGCAGGAATTGCAGCCCGGCTCGGCGCACCCCCTCCTCGTCAGCGACGCCACGTATCACGGATGCGTCCGCTGTGTGCTGACCGACCTGGATCGATCGACGCGGACGCGGACCGCCATCTTGACGCTCAACGAATCGACGCAGGGGCGTGTCGTGCCGGGACAACTGGCACGAATTCGGGTGCAGCGACAGATCAGCACGCCGGGCTACTGGTTGCCGCTGGGCGGGCTGACCCGGGACACCGGCGGGCTTTGGTCTCTGTTGGTCGCCCAGCCCGACGGCCAAGCGGGCCATCAAGTCGCACGCCGTCTGGTGGAGGTCTTGCACACTGACGGCGACCGGGCGTATGTCCGCGGCACCCTGGCCGATGGCGAGCTGGCGATCTTGCAGGGAGTCCATCGGCTGGCCCTCGGGCAGGCCGTTGCCGTCCCGTGACGCCGCAGCGAAACGCATCGCCCAAGCCGTCACCTGAACCATCACCCACCGCCTTGTTTCCAACTTCTGCTTGCGAGCCCAACGATGTGGAATCTGTTCTTTCGAAATCGCCGGCTGTTGTTGTTGGCGATCAGCTTGATCGTGGTCGCGGGACTCTCGTCCTATTGCGTTCTGCCGCGGATGGAAGATCCGCTTTTAACGCCCCGTTTCGGCACCATCAACGCCCGGCTTCCGGGAGCGGATGCCGAACGCGTGGAGGCCTTGATCACCGAGCCTTTAGAAGAGGAATTGCGGAAGATCGAAGAGATCAAGGAGTTGCGGAGCACGAGCCGAGCGGGGATTTGTACGATCAGTGTCGAATTGCGGGATGACATTGATGCAACCGACGCGATCTGGTCCCAGGTGCGGGACAAGCTGGCCGATGCACAGCGTCAGCTGCCGGCCGGCGCCGAAGCGCCGGAGTTTACCGAGCAGGACGTGAAGGCATTCGCCCTGATCGTCGGCCTCACTTGGCGACAAGACGATCCTCCGAATTTCGCCATCTTGCGCCGCCTGGCGGAGCAACTCAAAGATGAATTGAAGGCGGTGCCGGGCACGGACGACGTCGAATTGTTCGGGGACCCGAGCGAGGAGTATCGGGTCACGGTGCGTCCGGCGGATCTGGCGGCCCGGGGGCTGACCTTCGCGGATGTCTCGCGGCAACTGGGCGCCAGCGACGCGAAGGTCTCGTCGGGCCAACTTCGCGGCTCGCAAAGCGACCTCCTCCTGAAGATGGATACCGAACTGGACTCACTACAACGAATTGGCGAGACGCTGATCAAGACCAGCTCGGAAGGGCAGGTGACGCGTCTCAGCGATCTGGCGGAGCTCCAAAAAGGAATCGCTGAGCCGCCCGATCAACTGGCCCTTGTCGGAGGCCGACCGGCGGTCGTGTTGGGGGCGCTGGCACGGGACAACAAGCGAATTGACCACTGGTCCACGACGGTTTCCGAGCGACTGGCGGCCTACCGCGAGACGTTGCCGCCAGGAATCGGGCTGGAAATCGTGTTCAACCAGAATCGGTATGTCGAGGGCCGCCTCCGGAGTTTGCTTGCCAATCTGCTCCTCGGCTCGGTCGCCGTCGTGCTGGTCGTGGGGTTGATGATGGGGTGGAAAAACGCGCTGGTGGTGGGTGCCGCCCTGCCCCTCTCGGCCCTGATGGTCCTCACCGGGCTCCAGTTCTTGGAGATCCCGATTCATCAAATGTCGGTCACGGGTCTGATCCTGGCCCTGGGTTTGCTGATCGACAACGCGATTGTGATCGTGGACGAGGTCAGCCATCGAATCCGAACCGGCTCGCCGCCGGCGTCGGCGGTGGCGGCCAGCACGCGTCATTTGGCGGTGCCGCTTTTTGGGTCGACGTTGACCACCGCGCTCGCGTTCGCTCCGATTGCCCTCATGCAGGGCCCTGCGGGAGAATTCGTGGGCTCGATCGCGGTCAGCGTGATTCTGGCGATTAGCAGTTCCCTGCTCTTGGCGATGACGATCGTACCGGCCGTCGCGGCGCTGTTCGATGGAGTCGGTCAAGGTGCTCCAGGGCGGGCGACACCCTGGCGTGATGGCTTTCGTTGCGCACGACTAACCCGAGTCTACCGCCAGACCTTGAGCTGGATCTTCGCGCATCCACGCTGGGGGATGGCCTTGGGGATGGCGTTGCCTGTGTTGGGCTTCATCCAGGGACGCCATCTTCCTGAGCAATTTTTTCCGCCGGCCGATCGGGATCAGTTTCAGATCGAGTTGGAGTTGCCGGCCCATGCCGCGCTTCATGAAACGCAGCGGACGGTGGCCGCGGTTCGGAATTTCCTGATGGACCATGAAGAGATCCAGGACGTGCATTGGTTTTTGGGCGAGAGCGCCCCGATGTTCTATTACAACCTGGTAGGTCGTCGAAAGAACATGTCCAATTTCGCGCAGGCAATCGTCCAGCTCCGATCGGCGGCCCGTGGCGAGGCGTTGATCCACGAGCTCCAACGGGATTTGGACCGCCACTTTTCGCAGGCCCGGATCCTCGTTCGGCAACTCGAACAAGGTCCACCCTTCGACGCGCCGTTGGAAGTCCGACTATTCGGGCCAGACACCGAGCGGCTCCGCGAGTTGGGCGGACAGCTGCGCGGAATCCTGGCTCAGACTCCGGACGTGATCCACACGCGCGTCGAGTTGTCCGAGACGTTGCCGAATCTGGCGGTTCGAGTCGACGAGCATGCGGCTCGACTGGCCGGACTCGACCACGCAGTGCTGGCCCGCCAGCTGAACTCGTCGCTGGAGGGAGCGGTCGGCGGACTGGTACTGGAGGGAACCGAAGGCTTGCCGGTACGAATTCGTTTGGGGAATCCCCAGCGGGCCAACCTCTCCCAAATCACGTCGCTGGAACTCGTGTCCGCCGGCGCGGCGTCAACGGCGGACTCGATCGGGGTGCCGTTCACGGCCGTGGCCCAAGTCGGACTCTCCGCCGAGGTCGCGGCCATTCAGCACTTGGACGGTGCGCGCATGAACGAAATTCAAGGATTCATTCCGGCGGGCGTTTTGCCGGCCGTCGTGTTGCGGCGATTTCAAGCCAACTTGGCGGACAGCTCGTTCGTGCTCCCAACCGGATATTCGCTTGCCTACGGCGGCGAAGCGGCCAAGCGGGACCAGGCAATCGGTAGTTTGTTGGCCCGTGTCGGCGTGCTGCTGGTAATGATGGTCGCCACGCTCGTCCTCTCCTTCGGCTCGTTCCGAGTGGCCGCGGTGATCGCCGCCGTGGCGGTGCTGTCCGTCGGGCTGGGGCTGGGTTCGCTGTGGCTGTTCGGCTACCCCTTCGGTTTTATGGCGATCGTCGGCACGATGGGATTGGTGGGCGTCGCGATCAATGATTCGATCGTTGTCATGGCGTCCCTGCGTGAAAATCCGTCGGTCCGAGATGGTGAGGTGGAGGCGACTTGCGAGGTCGTCGTGCACGCGACTCGCCACGTGCTGACCACATCCCTGACCACCGTCGCGGGGTTCTTGCCACTGGTCATCGCGGGCGGGGGATTTTGGCCGCCCATGGCGATCTCGATCGCCGGCGGCGTGGGAGGCGCCACCATCTTGGCACTCTACTTCGTCCCTTCCACCTATCTCTGGATGTTGCGTCTCAGCCACCCGGCTGCCGCCGACGAGCTCGCGCCGCAAGTGGCCGTCGCGGGACCACCGGTACTGGTCGGCGAGTTCAGCTAGTTTCTCATTAGCTCGGCGCCGGCGCGGAACGCAGCCGCCGCGCGAGCTGCACGGCGAGAACGAGCACGGCGCCGGCCAGCACCCCGGCCAGGGCGTTGCACAGGGCCGCCGTCAACGACTCCAGGATTCCGCCGACCGCTGGCACCGAGCCGGCGTGATGTGCTAATTCTTCAACGGCATGGTGCAGTCCGTGCACGCCGTGCACCAAGATCCCGCCGCCAACCAGGAACATGGCGACGGTGCCGGCAATCGAAAGCCCTCGCAGCAAATACGGAGCGGCCGCCAGAATCATCCGCCCCACGCGGCGCTGAAGACGGTCCGACGCGCTGTCGCCCGGGTGGGCGCTGAGGTACATGCCCGCGTCGTCGAGCTTGATGATCGCGGCCACCAGCCCATACACGCCGACGGTCATCAGGACGGCGATCGTCGACAGCACGGCGACTCGCATCCCGAACGACACGTCCGCCACGGTCCCCAGAGCGATCACGATGATCTCGGCCGAGAGCACGAAGTCGGTGCGAATCGCTCCGCGAATTTTTCCGGCCTCGACGGCGACCAGATCGATGTCTTTGTGAGTCAGCGCGGCGGTGTGTTCCTGATGATGATGCTGCTCGGACTTGGCGTGCAGCCACTTGTGCAACAGTTTCTCGACTCCCTCATAGCACAGGTAGGCACCCCCAATCATCAAAAGAGGTGTGATTGCCCAGGGCAGAACCGCGCTGATCAAGAGGGCAACGGGCACCAGGATCAGCTTGTTAACAAACGAACCCTTGGCGACCTTCCACACCACGGGCAGTTCACGGTTGACGTCGACTCCGACAATCTGCTGAGCGTTCAGGGCCAAGTCGTCGCCGACCACGCCGGCGGTCTTCTTGAGCGCCACCTTACTCATCACCGACACGTCGTCCAGGATGCTCGCGATATCGTCGATCAACAAAAAAAGGCTGCTACCGGCCATCTTCGCTTGGCCCTTTCTGCCTAGGGGGAATCTCGGTGGTGGTAAGCCGATCCGAAGGATAACCGCCGGAGTCCAACTTGTCAGCAGCAACTGAATCCGTGGCTGAAGCCAAGTGGTTTGAGCGGCGAAGCGGTGGCAGGAATCTAAGCGGCGGAACCGAGATTGCTCCGCGCTTTCCACGACGCCACCGTGACCATGCCCACCGCGGCGAATGCGATGGCCACGGCGACGACGGAGCCGAGATTCAGCCACCCGCAAGTGGACGACCAGACGATCCAGTAGCCCAGCGCGCCGGAGAACAGCGCGTAGTAGGTGAACACCCCCAGGGTCTTGCGAATCACCACGCCTTCCTTGCCGACCAGCCCCACGACCGCCGATGCGGCGACGACATTGTGCACGCAGATCGTGTTGCCGGCAGCCCCTCCCACGGCTTGCAAGGCGACGATCCAGGTAGGATCCACGCCGATGCGCGACCCCACATGGAACTGAAATTGGCTGAACATCATGTTGCTGACGGTGTTGCTACCGGCCACGGCTGCCCCAATCCCGCCGATGAAGGTCGCGAAGATTGGCCAGAATCCGCCTACCATCTGTTCGACACCCGCCGCCAACGCAATCGGCATCTTCGCGTATCCCACCGACTCACCGGCCGAATTGACGTACTGCGCCGCTCCGCCGTCGCTGTTGAGAAACACCTGCACCATGGGGACGGTAAAGATCAGCGCGACCGAAGCGAGGGCGGTCGTCTTGCACGAATTTCGCCAGGCCCGTCCGTACGACGCGACGTCCATCCGGTGCAGGAAAAACACCAGCACCGAGACCACCACGAAGATCGTTCCGGGAAGGTACAGCGGCATCACGGTCTTCGAGATCTTGGTACCGAAGATTCCGTTCAGCGAGAAGGCGGCGGATTTTGTGAGGTGGGCCAACGGAAGCGAGTCAAGCCGCGTGCCGACCAGCAACAGCGCGACCAGCGCGTACGGCAACCAGGCGGCAAAAACGCCCATCCGCCGTCCCTCGGCGGGATGGCTCGAAAACGGAATGCCGCTCCACTCGGCGGGCCAGTGATCGGGTGCCTCAAAATCCCAAACTCGACGCGGGTCAGGTACAAACCAACCGCGGCGTGCGGCGGGCACAACGATCGCCAGTCCGATCAAACTGCCCAACAGAGACGGAAACTCGGGCCCCAGGAAGTAGGCCACGCAGAGGTACGGGATCGTCATGGCGAGGGCCGCAAAAAGGGCGAACCGCCAGACCTCGAGACCTTCCCAGAGAGAGCGGTTCTTGCCGAAGCAACTGCGCGATCACCGTGACGACCAGCAACGGGATCAGGATTCCGGTCAGCGCGTGCAGCGTGGCGACCTTGAAACCGATCAGCGCCAGAAACGACCGCCACTCGACGAAGCCGGCCGCGACGGCGTACTCCTGGATCGAGGCATCAGCCGCCAACCCTGAGCTGACACCGACCAAGATGGGAGTACCACACGCGCCGAATGACACGGGAGTGCTCTGAATGATCATCCCGGCCAGGACGGCCGCCAGCGGCGGAAACCCCAATCCGACCAGCAACGGCACGACCACGGCCGCCGGTGTCCCGAACCCGGCAGATCCCTCGATAAACGAGCCGAATAACCAGGCGACAATGATCACTTGAACCCGCCGATCGGGCGTGATCTCGCGAAACGTCTCTCGTATCCGGTGCAGCGCCCCGCTCTGCTCCAACGTATTCAACAGCAGAATCGCGCCGAAGACGATGTACAGCAACTCGACCGCAATGATCAATCCCAGCGTGCTGGCCGCTGCAATCTGAACGGCGGAAATCTTCCAGACGAAGTAGGCCAGCACGGCGACCGCCAGGTACGAGACCGGCATCGCACGACTCGCCGGCCAACGCAGAACGACCAGCAACGGCGCAACCACCGCAATTGGCAGCAGTGAAAGGACGGCCTGCGTTTCAATCCCCATTTCCGCTCCTGCTGCGGCGTGGCGGCATCGAATTACGATAGGCCCGCCCGTCTCGCACGAATTTCCCCTGCGGGCTGGTTTTGCTGACACTTATATGGCACAATTCGCGAATTTGCGACCTTGCCACGATTCCGAAAAGTCGAGTTCAGGAAACACGGCGGGATCTTCTCGATTCGCGACCATCGCGGGCGGCAAGCCACACCGATCGAAGTTCGTGGGTTGTGGCGAAATCGTCCCGTGGCTGCCGCGCGACGGCGCCGGCGAACGCCATCGTCGGTGCCACTTGCGCGGGCCGAGGTCCATCGCCGACATAATTTCCCTGCTTGAAGGCAAAGACCAGATCGGCCGTCGTGAAATCACCGTCGCCGTCCCAGTCACCTTCCTCGAAAGTCGAGTTATTCGCAAGACCGTCCTCGTATTCGCCAGCCTGCAAGGCAAACAGCAGGTCAGTTGCATCGAACACCCCGTCCCGGTTCGAATCGCCCGGCACCTGCGTCGGCCCAGGTGTTCCCGGTGTGCCGCCCCAGACGACACTCGCTCGCCAGCCGTCCGCCCGATCCCAAAGGCTCAGGTCCGAGCGGCTGGCGTCGACGAACTCGAGCGACGGACCGTCACCGTCCGAGGCGGGGTGCCACTCGTCACTGTAAGTGAATCGTTGTAAGACGTCTCCCTCGACAAGAACGGTGATTTGCTCCGAGCTGTTGCTCAGCCCGCCGCTCCACTGGCCTGCCACAGGCAGGGCGTCGCCATAGCGAAACGCGAACGCCTCGATCCGCTCAACCACCAAGACGCGTTGGCCGGGCGCGAGTTGCCGAATCCGACCTTGGGAAAAATCAAACTCGACGCCCTCAGTCCGACCACCCACATCGGCTGGCGCGAGGCGCACGCCCGAAAGCTCGATCGACGCGTCTGAGATATTGACCAATTCGATGAATTCGAAGTCGTCGTCGTCCGAAAACCCGGCCTCTTCTTCCGCATCGGACGGGTCAGCCGGATGGTACATCACCTCCGAAACTCGCAGCGGGAACACGGGCTGGGGGACTTCGGCGGCGCGGGGCGGGCTCCATTGATCCTTCCAAAGCGTCCGGGCCATGATTTCGGCATCGGGAGGCACAACCAGAGGCCCCGAATACAGGATGGCTGAGCGGCGAGATTCCGCGGTCGACCACGGTGCCTGCGCGGAGCAGGGGAGTTATCAGAAAGTCCACATTACTCGGCTCAGTATTCAGTCCCTGGATGGCCAGGATGTTTTCGCCCGCACGTAACAGATGCATTTCACGCGTAAGATCGAACGGTTCGAACTGCGACGCCTCAAGGTTCGCATGCGGCTCACTGGCCCGTGAACTCCAAGTGATTTCGCCCCGCGCATTGCGCCGCGACTTCAACGCCATTTAGATATGCAACGAACCCGTCGTCATACCGGACCGCGAACTCGAGCGAGTCGAACTGCGCGGGGTCATCCAGTTGAAACGGGACGCGCAAATAGGCGGCGGAGCTGACGTCCTTCATCGATGACTCGAGGTCCAACCTGACCAACGGCAACAACTCACCCGCGGTGTCGTATCCGACACCGTTTTGACCGCGAATCCAGGCGGCATCATCAAAGTCCCGGCCCAACCAATCGGAAGACAGAGCGCTATCCGTGGGGATCAGGACTCGGACAGGCGTCGATTCATCGACGAGCGGCGTGTACTGGACCGTGGGCGAGTCGGCTTGAGGATCGCTGCCGTCCAGCGTGTAATAGACCTCGCCCTGGGGCGCGGACATTCGCAAGGTGTCCCCCGCCTGCAGCCGTCCCGCTGGAACGGATTGACCGTCGACGGTGAACTGGGGCGTGTCGGCCAGGGGAAAGACACCGGCATGCCGCATTTGCTCAATCACAATCTCAGCTCGGCTGGGCCCGTGTTCGGGTGCGTAGGTCTGCTTCATCCATTCGATGGCCGACTCCCAGGTCGCGGGCGTGTATCGCCCCGAGCCCCAGCGGGCCGTTTCGGCAATGACCGACAGCCGGGTCTGGTCGGCCAGCTGGTCAATTTGCGCGCAATCGCTCCGGCGTAAACATTCCCCCGTCGAAGAAATGAAGTTGAGCTCGTTCGGCCAGCAGTTCGAGAAACTCGGGGTACTGTTGCACGCCACCGTTTCGAGTCCAGAGGAAGCCGGGCCCGCCGTAGTTGACGATATCGGTTGTGGCACCGCTGCGGAGGATGATATCGCTGTCCCAAGCGAAGAACTGAAAGCCAGCGCCCGGCTCACGCCGACGGGCTGCCATCCAATTGCTCTCGGACCGCCAATCGACGTCATTTCCGCCGAACCACTCGAGCAGAATGTAGTCGGCGTAGTTCACGACATCCAAATACTGCTGGACCGCGTCATAGCCATCGTCCAGCGAATCCAGCAGTGCATTCCAGGCTACGTC
This sequence comes from uncultured Planctomycetales bacterium, assembly GCA_963826795.1. Classification (GTDB taxonomy): domain Bacteria; phylum Planctomycetota; class Planctomycetia; order Pirellulales; family Pirellulaceae; genus CAWGYT01. The sequence continues at coordinate 103,586 of CAWGYT010000016.1, forward strand.
GTCGCCGTCGATCACGCGGCCGGCATTCAGCACGTCGTAGTCGGACTTATCACCGCCAAAGTTGGCTGCCATGAAGGCTGCATTGGGACGTTCCAACAGTTGGTACTGTCCCCAATAAACCCCGTTCAAGTAAAGCTGAACGAACTGCCCCCGAGGCGCGGGCTGCCCCATTTCCAATTGACGATCCGAGGCCCAGCGATTGCGAATGTAGTTGCCCGCGCCGGTCGATCCGGTCCAAAACGGCGTGTCGTGCGAGCCCGGCCGCAACAGCAACTGGTCAAACTGAACGACGCCATTCGGATCGCCAAACACGTCGTACTCGAGCGAGCTGGGACCATAAATATTCTTGAAGCTCACCCGCAACGACCGCTTGGGAAAGCTGACGGCGGTGCCCCCAAACACCTCCACCCCGGCGTTCACCTGAAATCCCTCGCGCCCATCCGGGAAGATCAATTCCATCGACGTCGCCAATTCGTCCGTGACCGTGATTGCCGAGCTGGTGACCAACGATACGGTCGGCAATGCCCGCAACGAATCGGTGAATTGCGGCCCCCAGACCGGGTCTTGCACAACGGCCGGCTGCAGTGTTTCCTGTGCGGCCACGTCCACCGGAAAGATGTAGGTGTAAGTCACCGGCAGCGAGGGCAATCGTCCCGCCTGGTAGCTGGCCGTGCGCAGGACGGTCGTTGACTCGATCGAGAGTGGCTGCTGGTAACGCAACGCGGCCGGGTTGCCCGGCCGCGGATCGGTGCCGTCGAGCGTGTAGTAAATATTCGCTTCCGGGGACCCGGCCGTCGACAGTTCCAGCACAAAGGGTTCGCGATACAAACCATGCGGATGGCTAAAGATCGTCGGCTGAATCAAATCGCTGAAGATGAGTCCGTTCGTCCGCCCAAGTGTCGGCTCCGCGGTGAATCCGGCGCCCGCGACTGATGCGATGTCGACACCCACCAACCTCGCATCGATCAAGAAGTCACCACTGTCGCCGCTGTCATTGAAGGCGTGGATCGCAAGCACGTTTTGGCCTTCGATCAACAGCCCGCGGAACTGCGAAATATTGACGCTCTCGAGGGAATTCGCGTGCTTGATCGCGCGATTCGAATTGGCCACCGAATCAAAGCGAACCGTCGCGGGCAGGTTCCGCCGAGCCACCTCGATTCCGTTCAGATAGGCCACGAATCCGTCCTCGTAACGAACTTCCAGGGCGAGCGACCGCAGGTTGTCGAGTTGACTCGCAACGAACGGGTAACGCACCTGCAGCGACGTCGCGCCCGTCATCGCAGATTGGAGATTTGTGTTGATCGGACCGGCAAGCAGCGCGCTACTGGTAGCCTGAACGGAATAAGTCCTGCCAAACGAACTGCCTCCGGACAAAGGTTGGCCTACGACGAGTCGACCCGTATTCGGACCGCTGTAACGGCGTACGAGGTCCGTATCGCTTCGGCTCCAACCGACAACACCCGCGTTGTCCGCTTCATTGTCTCCATCCTTGAAGCCGAAGAAGTATCCGTCGGACTCCACAATATCGCTGCCGGCCTGCAGGTCGAACGCGAATGTTTGCGTTCCGGAACCGTCGCTCGTCCGTGTACGCCCCACACCGACGACCTCGAATTCCTCACCCCTTTGGCCAAATACGAGCGGTGTGATTGCCAACTTCTTCTCGGAGTAGAGCGACCACTGCGAGACTCGCCCGGCTTGCGTAAAGGGAGTGCTTTCCAGGACAACGATCGAGCCCCGCGCGAAGTCAATGGATGGGAGATCGCTCAGCTCGGGCCCGATCGTTTCGCCCGATTCGGCGGGTCCATCACCACGGTCGAAGCCCAGCGGCGAAATGGCACCCTCACGGATCCAGCTCGCGTCGCTGAATCCGACATCCCGCCAGGTGGGCTCCCGGGAATTGTCCGTGGGGACTCGATACTCGACGGGGGCTTCGGCGTCGAGTATCGTCCGCGCGACCATCGGAATGCTGTACGAGACATCCACGCGTTGCGCGGGGTAGCCAGGGGCGAACTCGTGAATGACCGCCCCGGCGCGATCGGTCAAGGCCAGGTATTCGCCCGAGGCGCTCAAACGAAAATTCGTATGGAGCAGCCCCTTCTCGTCGAGTGACGGGTCGCGAAGATCCTCACCCGACGCCGCCACGACGTGGAAACCACCGGCCTCGATCCAGGTGCCGCTTGGAAACTCCCACTTGCTGGGATCCGCAACGTCATCCGTCAAATGCAAGCCGCCCAGGTCCAATCGCTCCTGCGAAACATTCATCAGTTCGATCCAGTCCGCGACAGCGACCTCGACGCGAAATGGCTCGCCGACCGAGGAACGGATGCGAGTGACTTCCGGTGCCGTGCTATTTGCGATAAACTCGCTGATAATTAGCGGCTGGTTGTCCAGGATCGGATCTCCGGACAGCAATGAACGACCTTCGAGCGATTCGAAGGTGAAGCCGCGACGCACGCGACGTGCGGATGCAACTTGCCGGGTTGGCTTCATGCGATTTTTTCTATTTCAAGGAACACGTGCCTCGTCCGTGAACAAGCAGACAGGCGAGACCCAGCAACACGAGCAACGAACTCGTGGGCTCCGGAACCGGCTCGGTCGCATGCAGCGTGGTGTTCGGTGCGACGTCGTAAATCACCTGCCGCGTTCCGGAAGGCCAGTCGATCGTCAGCTGATAAATCGGCCCCTCTCGATCACCCAGCCCAAAGTGCACGGTTGAATCGGATTGAGAAACGTAGCTTGACGCCCCGCCCGTAAGGTATCGTGTCAGCGGTTGGGCATCGGGATCGGCAAGCAGCGTCAGAAAGGCGCCGACGCCGTCCCGATTCGATTCGGTGCCCTCGGCCACGACCTTCAGAAAAGCGTTCCCATTGTCGTTGTCGTTGCGATAGAGCTTCGGATGATCGCCGTTGTTGACGACGAAGAGATCCAAGTCGCCGTCCAGGTCATAGTCGAAGGTGAGCAGTCCCTTGCCCGCGCCGGTATCCGTCAGACCCTCCTCCTGCGCAACTTCGACAAAGGTACCGTCGCCGTTGTTACGCCAAAGTCTGAGCGTGTCATCGAAGAACGGCTCCGCCCAGCGACTGTCAGCGACCATCCCGTTGGTCATCGCGAGGTCCTGGTCCCCGTCGTTGTCATAATCAAAGAAGGTGGCGCCCCAACCCCAGCCGCCGTCACGGACTCCCGCGGCATCGGTAACATCGGAGAACGTGCGATCACCATTGTTCAGATAGAGCCGATTGCCGGATCCGTTCCAGTTGCAGCCGTTCTGTCGGCAGGGCTCGGCCGGGTCGAAAATGGCCGTCACAAACCAGTCGAGTAGGCCGTCGCCATTAAAGTCCGCCACGGCCGACCCCATTCCGTTTTCGTCCGTCCCAAAGCCAGACGGATTGGGCTTGTCGGGGCCCGGAGCCTCGGTAAACGTCCCGTTCCCGTTATTCCAAAATAAGCGGGAGGTGTGAAAATCGCCCGCGATCGCCAGGTCCGGGAATCCATCGCGATCAAAGTCGGCAAACGTCGACGTAAAAGTCCACATTCCGTCAACCGAACGATTGGGACTGTAGCCGGAAAAATCGTCCAAGAACACGCCAGACGCAAGCGTTGTGTCGATGAAGTACCCGGGATTCTCACCTCCCTGGTTTCGCAAGACGCGCGCGTGACTGAACAGGGTTCGCGGTTCGTAATTCGAATTACCCCATTCGGTGACGTGCAAGTCGAGAAAGCCATCTCGATCGTAGTCGCCGAAACTGGCGCTCATTCCCGTATGTCGACGGCCGGTCGCGATCGCCGCATTGCGGGCCAACCCCTGTTCGGTGAAGCGGCCCGCTCCGTCATTCATGTAAAGATAGTAGCGGTCGTCACCAACCGTCGTGACGTACAAGTCCAAATCGCCATCGTTGTCGACATCCCCCAGGGCAGCGCCGTTGCTGGGCAAAGCTGCCAGGAAGCCGGCCCACGCGCTGGCATCGTGAAAGCTCCCTTGGCCATCGTTCAGAAACAGGATGTCGGGAGCGTCCAGGCGAGTGACGATCAGATCAGGATCACCGTCCCGGTCGACATCACCCGCGGCAGCACCGCCCGTAATCCGCAAAGGCTCAAGGTTGCCAGGCAGAGGATCCCACTGCAGATAATCGACACCGGCCTGCAGCGTGACATCGGTGAATCCGGCCTGACTCGTCCCGACTTGTGCGACCACGAACGCAACGACCCAAGTCAGGCGAAACAGGCAACGCGTCAACATCGGTGGCAAGCCTTTCGGATCATGAGCTCGTGAACGCCGGAGAATTATAAGCGAGCCGAGCGTTGTCACACAACAATTTGTCCGATCGGCGCCAGTTGCGCAGCGCTTCGAATAGACTTCGTCGACCGCCGATCCAGTCGCGTGATTGACCTTGCCAGAATCTTGTTGACTTTCCCATTGGGAAGCCGTAGCGTAATCCGTCACGTCGAACGGATCGCATCGACTGCCGGTCGAAATCGCAGAGTGGCAATCGCGGTGTGGCAATCGCGCGAGACTCGTTCGCATGACCTTTGGCAAGCTGTCTGATACTTTGGGGGGGGCGAGCAATTATGCGTAAGCGAGCATTTTGGTTCATGATGTCGGCCTGGATCACCTCTCTTCTTGGAGTGACCGCGCACGCCGTGACCGTTCAGGACGGGGAAGATAACATCTTGCCTGATGGATCCGCGTTTCTTTGGGTCGAGGCCGAAAGCTTTGTGGAAGGAGCCGACGATCCGACGACGGGCTTCATTCACGTGGACAAGTTCAATCCGATTCAAACCGCCACCATGACCGGTGACCCACCCGTCGAAGTTGTCAAGGGCGGGTTGGATGTGCTGCCGGCGGACACCAACGCGTCCGGCGGAGCCGGCGTTTTCATGACACTGGAGAACGTCGGGGCAACGGCCACCTGGCAAGTCCAGTTCGCAATTCCCGCCACGTACTACCTGTACCTTCACTGGAGCGTTTACAACCGCGACGCCAATACGAACTACGGCAACGAAGACTCGTTCTACGTGCCGCCGGCATTCAATTTGAACTCCCGCAGCGACTGGATTGGCTTTGAAGGAGTCGATCAATTCGGGGATCCCAAGACAGGTGACAGTGACCGCGATGGCTACATCGATGGCTTCCCCGTGATCGCCCAGAACTATGTGAGCGAGGGAGTGGTGGAGGCACATAACAGCACCGACGAGGATTTCTACGATGGCCAGTTCCACTGGTATTGGATCTACAAGGCGGACGACATGGATGAGAATAATGCCTTCGTGTCCTTCGACGGCCATGGCATTCGCTACGACGTCACCGAGGAGGATCTCGGTACGGTGCTCGATTTTCAAATCACCTCGCGTGAACCGTACGGTGCGATTGACGGACTGCTGTTTAGCACCAGTCCCGAACTGTTGTACGAGTATAGCCAGGAGCAATTGGACGAGTTCTTCCTCAATCTCGGTGGCGCACCATTGCTCGGAGATTTCGACGCAAGCGGCGTTCTCGACTTGCCCGATGTGAACATGCTCAACGCGGAAATTGCCGCCGGCACCAACAACGAACAGTTCGATGTGAACGAAGACAATCAGGTCAATAGCGCGGATCTGATCGTTTGGGTCCGGGATCTACGCAAGACCTGGTTTGGGGACGCGAACCTGGACGGTGAGTTCAGTTCGGACGATCTCGTCGCGGTTTTTGCGACCGGAAAATATGAGTTGAATGAAGATGCCACCTGGGATCAGGGTGACTGGACCGGCGACCTGCGTTTCGAATCTGGTGACCTGGTGGCAGCATTCTCCGACGGCGGATACGAAATGGGGGCGAAGCCGGCCGTGAGGGCCGTTCCCGAACCGTCGACGATCGGGCTGCTGATCCTCGGGTTCGCCGGCATCGCCTGGCGAAGGCGCTCCGCAAATCGGTCGATCTAGCGGGGTTGACCACAGAGGCACAGAGGGCACAGAGTCGAGTGTTGGGGCAGGGATGGAGTTGCGATTTTGGGAGTATCTGTTTTCCGCCGACGCGGAAAACAGATACTCCCAAAATCGCAACTGCCCCCGCCACCCTCCCGCCTCCTTCCCTCTGTGCCCTCTGTGCCTCTGTGGTCCTCGGATTGCATGTTCCGTGGGAAATACGCGGGCTAGAGTTACGTCAGACTGTGTCGCGTCACGCACGCGGCCGACTGATTTACTCGACACTGGCATTGTTCCCGCGGAGCCCACCATGGCCCAATTCAAGCGAAAGCGCTTGGTCATCGAGCCGACGATTCAGTACTCGCTGGTCAGGCAGTTGATTTTTCAGTGGACGCTCCACCTGGTCGCCACCCTGTTGTTGCTCGCCATGCTCCAGGTGCTGCTGGGCGGCTTCTTTCAGCCCTGGCAGTATCACGTCGGACGAATTGGCCCGACGCTCGCCTCACTCGCGATCGCCATGTGCTTCCTGTTGCCCGTGTTTATTCTCAGTTCGCTGAAGCTGAGTAATCGTTTTGCGGGACCGATACATCGATTTCGGCGCGAATTGCGGCGACTGGCCGAAGGCGCTAGCTATCAGGAGCTGAAGTTTCGCGAAAACGACTACTGGCAGGAGATGGGCGACGAGCTGGACGCGGCCATGGACGCCTTGCGAGCCCAGATGGTGAAGGAAATCGCGGCCTCGTCGACTCCCACCGCTCGTTCCGGCATCGTCTTTTCCAGCGACGACCCCCAGGTGATCCAAAACTCGTCTCAACCCTCATCAGACCAATAACCGGAAGCAGCTTGGCCCCAAGCCGCGAGTGCGAGCCTACCATGCGAACCCGACGTCCTTGTTCCCGAAGTGTGCCTGAGCGCCCCCGGCAGGCACTCGCGACGGTCGAATTGGCGGTCTGCTTGCCCGTCATTATCTTGATCGTCTTTGCATCGATTGAGGCCTGCAGCATGGTGTTCTTGCAACAGGCCCTCCAAACCACGGCCTACGAGACGGGTCGTTTCGCGGTCGCCCCCCGCTCGACCACCGCGGCTGCTCTGGCCCGTGGTGATCAGGTTCTGGCCGACCGCAACGTGCAGGGCGCCGAGATTTCACTCGACCCGGTCAACATGGAAGCCACCGATCGAGGCAACCCCGTGGTCATCCGTGTCGAGGCGCCTTTGGACGAGAATCGGCTATTTCCCGCGTTCTTCTTCGGCGGCCAACAGTTGGCGGCCGAGGTCACGATGTTGCGCGAGTGAGAGACGACTGAAACCGAGATGGAGTTGATCCCGTTTATCCCAATCATGCGTTCCACCGAGCGTGCAGTGAGCCCCATGCCAAAACCCGTCACCTGCTCTCAGGCATTTCCGCCGCGGCGAATGCGGCTTGCGTCGCGTCACCGCCGAGGTGCGATGGTCGTCTTGGTCGCGGTCCTGATGGTCGCGTTCATGATTACCGTGATTTTTTCCGTCGATGTCGCGTACATGCACCTGGTCAACACACAGCTGCGTTCCGCCACCGATGCCGCCGCCAAGGCCGCCGTGGAAACCCTGACACGAACCGAAAACGTGGCAGCGGCACGACAGGCCGCCCAGGAAATTGCCGCCGCCAACTTGGTCGCCGGCCGTCCCCTTGAACTGGATCCGGCCGACATCGAGTTCGGACGGGCGGACACCAGCCGAGCCGATGACCGGATCGTGTTCGTGGAAGGGGGCGCGCCGCTCAGCGCCGCGCGAATTAACGGACGCCGAACCGACGATTCACCTTCTGGCAGTGTGCGGCTGTTCTTCGCCGGACTGTTGGGAAGACCTCGTTTCGAAACCTCGCTGTCCGCCACCGCGTCGCGTCGCGATCGTGACCTTTGTCTGGTGGTTGACCGATCCGGTTCGATGGCGGGCACCAAGATTCGTGACCTGAAAGATGCCGTGACGATCTTTCTGAACGCGCTAGGCGAAACTCCTCAGGACGAGGAAGTTGGCCTGGCGTCGTACAGCAGTGACGCCACGCTCGATCATCAATTGACCGAAGACCTCTCCCTGATTGACGCCACGATGCGCGGACTGAATGCCCAAGGCATGACGAACATCGGGGGTGGCATCGACGTGGGACGTGCAATTCTCAACAACGGGCGCAACTCGCAGTTTGTCGAGAAAACGATGATCGTGATGACCGATGGAATTCACAATACAGGTACGGATCCGATTGGGGCCGCTGACCGAACGAACCGCGATGGAATCGTGATTCACGCGATTACGTTCGGCAACAACGCCGACCAGAATCGGATGCGCCGCGTCGCAACCATCACCGGAGGCACGTACAATCACGCGCCGAACGGAACCGCACTGAAGCGCATCTATCGCGAGATCGCCCTGACCCTGCAAACTCAGCTGACGGACTAAATCGACCCAAGGCAATCCGAGGCGCTGCCTTCACACCTCACCCCTTCACTCAATGTCATTCATCATGCGATCCAACTCCGCTCGTGCCCGTCGCCGCCCCGAGCGCTTCAGTCTCGAAGACGTGTTCCTCGAACTCACTCGCTCAGTCAGCGACTGAGGACGCCGAGGTCGTCCAATTCCCGCAGATCGAGGAGGTCGTGGCGCGAACCTCCTGCTCACCGAGATGCGGCGGGCGATGAACCCGCCGAGCAGTACGAGCACTCATCGCGATCCGCGGCCTGGTCGGCTGCGGCGCTGCCGGCGTCATCAGCTATTTCGGGTTCGTCGGCAAGACGCTGACGAAACTCCGATCCGATGACGAAGGCAGCCCGGCGTTGATGACGGATTGGTGGATCGCGGATTCGAATGAGAGGGTTCTTCTCGCGATCGCTACGTTCTTTCTCTTCCTTGGCGCGTTCTTCGGTGGCGCGACGGTGGTGGGTGGTGAGCGGCGCGCCTGCACCGTGACCACGGTGTTGACCTGGGAACCGCGTACGCCTCCGCCTCCACACAGCTCGCACGTCCAGCGCAGCCATCCTCTCGTTCGTCATCTCGTTCGGCTTCCAGGTGTCGTTCCTCGTGTCTGCCTTGCCGCGTCTTCTTCAACGGCACGACAGAAGGGGCCGATCTCTCGTATTGGTCGGCGCTGATGATCGTGATGATCCGCACGTCGCTGCTCAGCGCCGGAGCAGCGGTGCTCGCCATTGCCTTGGCCACCGTCGGGCGCAACACCTCATTCGCGTGCTTATCGCGATGTTCACCTGGCTGATCGTCGTCGAGGGGCTGATCAGCGCGCCGAGACTCTCGCTGTCCGAGTGGCTCTGGGCGGAGAACATCGGAACGGTGATGAGGTGGGCGCAACTCGACGAGCCGGGCATGTCGCGCGGCCCGGTGATGGCCAGTGCGACGCTGATCCGCGACCTGCGCGACTATCGTGGGACTCGCTGCCGGCGTTCTTTCAGCGGCGAGACATCGCGGCGGCGGCAACATGACGTGTCCAACCGAACATGACACGAAGAACAGGATGAGGTCAAGCGTCGTTGCCCGCCAACGGTCCCGGTGCATCAGCGGTGAAGGGCGCCGACCGCCCGGTCGAAACCGGCTGGAGCCCGAGCGACGATCGCAGGCACGAACGCCCGGCGCCCGCCCGTCGCCGGCACACGGCTCAGGAAGTACGGTCGTGTCACATGGGCGAGAGGGCCGAGGCTGCGGCCACGGCCTGGATGACTGGTGATGTTCGTCCTCGGCCCGGCCGGTTGGTGGCATCGATGGCTCCCACGGCGACGTTTCTGGCGGTTGATCTCTGGGCGAGTGTCGTGGTGGCCATCGTGGCGTCGAGTGTCGTTGCGGCGGTGCTCGTGGTCGAGCGGCACTGGAGAGGAGTCCGCATCGGATGGGTCCTGCCCGCGACGCTTGGCTATGTCGTCGTGCGGGGGTTGGCCAGCGTCGCCACACGTTCCGACGACGTCTACTTCGGGTTCGGAGTCGCCGCGAGCGCCGCCTTTGCGGTTGCGGTCGTTGCAACGGCGTTCACGCGGTCACCGATCGCGGTCCACGTCATCCCGTACGTCAAGAACTACGACTCCGGCGTCGTGCGCGACCCCCGGTATCGCCGGGTGGCTGCCCATGTCACGGCGGCATGGGGGATCTGTGAGCTCGGGATCTCGTTGTGGGAGGCGTCGCACCTGCGTGAAACGTCGTCGGCGGAGTTCGGCGCGACGCGCTCGTTCGTCGGATGGCCGATCATGGCGTTCGTCGTGTTCTGGCTCATCTTCTACGTACGTGCGCGGCTCGATCCTGTCGAACACCGGTTGAGAAGCAACGTGGCGTACGACTCCTCCGTTGGTGGTTGAGTCTCGACCGCGCGCCTGCTCTTAACAGTTCCTCCGGTTCCAGTGGCGGTGGTGTCCGACGGCGACGCGCGACGGGCGTTGTATGGTCGGAGATGGCGTGTCTCGTGACGTCGACGCCGGGAACCGGCCGATCGGCATCCGGTGGTACCTCTTGCGAGGGAACTCGTGGCCGCGGGGCACGAGGTCGTGTGGGCGACGGCGGCCTCCTCCTGTGGGAAGGTTGTAGATTTCGGTGTTTCGGTGGTGTCCAGTGGGCTGGATCCCGATGTGAGGCGTTTGATGCTGCTCGATCGGCTTGCCCACGTCGGTGATCTGCCACCTCGCGAACGTCGCGCCGTCCAGTTGCCAATTGTCTTCGGTGAGGTCGCGGCCCCTGCGATGCGGGAAGGTCTCGGCGAGGTGTTCGCAGTCGTCAAGCCCGATCTCGTGATCCACGAGTTCGCTGAGCTGGCTGCGGCGCCGATGGCCAGAGCGCGTGGGATCGCCTGTGTCTGTGTCGGGTTCAGCAATGCGATCTCCGATTCGGTGCAGACTGCTGTGGAGGCAAGTGTCGCTCCGGTCTGGGAACTCGAGGGGCTGCAGGGTGAGCACCGAGATCTATGAACGGCGATCTCCTGCTGCACCCGTTCCTGAGCACATTCGACACCCCACGCTCCGATGTGCGGTCGGCTCCCGATGAGGCCGATGTCATTCGACGGGGCATCACTCTCGCCACGGCCAGAGCGGGCCGATTCGTTCGGCAAGGATCGTCCCGGCGTGTACGTACATTTGGGACGAGGTGAGCCCGCGTGCGCCTGGCTGGCCTTCGAGGCGTTGTCGGATCTTGACGTGGACGTCGTGGCAACCGTCGGGAGCCAACTCGATCCGGCGGCCGCCTGGTCCATCGGGACCGAATGTTCGAGTGGGACGGTACGCTTCCGCAAGAGCTTCGTATTGATCGAGTGGACGTTGTTGTCCTTCACACCGGCGGGAACGGTCATCGACGCCGCGACCGGTAGGAGCAGTCCAGCTCGCGGCCACCCGATCGCGGCCGATCAGTGGGGACAACGCCGACTTGCTGTCCGACGCGAACGTCGGAGTTGTCCTCGAACCAGGAGAACGCGACGCTGACGACGATTCGCCTGTCGATCCAGCGACTCCTCGACGACGAGACCATGCGTTCGAGCTGCCGAGGTCCTGTGCGACCACTTCGCCTCGATGCCTCACCCGCTCAGATATCGTGGCGCACTATCTGACCAACTGGTCTGAATTGAGGGTCTCCTCGGCCAGGCAGGCGGACCGCCGATCCGATCAGTCGGCAGCCATTGCGAGCCGTTCGACGAGTTCGGCCCGCGTGATCGATGCGTGGGAGCGCAGCGATCTCGTCTGACGATCTCACCGTGTACCGCACTGAAGACGGACGTGCCGACTGACGTGGCGTACACCGCCTGCATGACCGCCTCGACGAGGGCGACCGGGACGGCGATCCGCCAGAAGGTCGAGTCGGACCCCGTCGGCATGCCGAGCACCACGCGATGTATTCGGCGATCGGTTACGTGGACAGAGCGAGCTCGACGACAACACGGCGATCGTGGTGGTAGAACCCTGAGCGCGTCCGGCATCGCGACGTTGGTGTCCTCGGGGTAGCGCACGAGCAGGTCGGCACCGATCGCGGCCGCGGCCGTAGCAGCGGGACTGCCCAGCCGATGACCCGGGCCGCGTCCTTCCCGGCGCCCGGGCCCACCATCGCGAAGTCGAGGTGCCTTGCAGGGTGCCATGGCGATGGCGCCGACAATGGCGACGCCGGCCATCACCCCGACTGGGGAGAGCGCACCGAAGAACGGCTCGAAAATCGACCGATCGACTCGCACCTGCCATGTCGTCAAGGCGACCGCCGCGATCGTGGTCGCCAGCACGGATCTACTTCCGTCCAGCCGAGTCTCGACGTCACGCCATCGAGTTGACAGGCGCAAGTGTCGTGCCGCCAGGGTCGGATGGCAGAGCATCCACGTTCACCCCACCGGTTCTCGGCGTTCTCGACCGTCCCGTGCCCCGTACGGTGGGGCCATGGCATCTCGCGGACGAGCGCTCCTGATGGATCGGTACGTGAACAAGGGCACCGCGTTCTCGGCGTTCGAGCGTGAGCGACTCGGGCTCGACGGTCTGCTGCCGCCGGTCGTCGAAGACCTCGACACGCAGCTACGGCGTGTCGAACTCGAGTACGAGGCGAATCGGACCGATCTGGGTCGCCACGTCTTCCTCCGGGCGTTGCAGGATCGCAACTCGGTGTTGTTCTACGCGTTCGTCGAGCGGCACCTGGCCGACCTGTTGCCGATCGTGTACACGCCGACGGTCGGGCTGGCCTGTCAGCAGTGGTCGCGGATCTATCGCCGGCGAGCGCGGGTTGTTCCTGTCCTGGCCGCAGCGTGATCGGGTCGGGGAGCTGCTCGACAACGCCGTCGGCGACCTCGAGGTCGACGTGGTGGTCGTGACCGACGGAGAGAGGGTGCTCGGGCTGGGTGATCTCGGTATCGGCGGGATGGGGATCCCGGTCGGCAAGCTGGCGTTGTACACCGCTGCGGGTGGGCTCGATCCGGCCCGGACGCTGCCGGTGATGCTCGACGTCGGCACCGACAACGATGCGCTGCTGTCGGATCCGCTCTACCTCGGCTGGCGACACCAGCGCGTTCGCGGTGCGGAGTACGACGAACTCGTCGACGCCTTCGTCGATGCACTCGCCAAGCGACTGCCCGGCGTGATGCTGCAGTGGGAGGATTTCGCCCAGGTGCACGCGAACCGCCTCCTGGAGCGCCATCGCGATCGCATCTGCTCGTTCAACGACGACATCCAGGGCACCGCGGCGGTGACGGTGGCGTCGATCGTCGCGGGCCTCGGGATCGCGGCCACACCGATCGATGAGCTGCGCCTGGTCGTGGTCGGGGCGGGCTCGGCGGGCACCGGGATCGCCGGCCAGGCCGTGCGAGCGATGGTCACAGCGGGCGTGTCAGAGGACGATGCCCGTCGGCGATGCTGGCTGGTCGACCGCGACGGTCTGCTCCACGACCGGATGCGGGGCCTGGCGTCGTTCCAGCAGCCGTTCGTCCGGTCGTGGGACGAGATCGCCGACTGGGACGACGATGGCGATGGTGTCGTCGAGATGCTCGACGTCGTCCGTCGCGTCGGCCCCCACGCCCTCGTGGGCGTCACCGGGCAGCCCGGGCTCTTCACCGAGGAGATCGTCCGAGCTCAGGCCGCGCAGGTCGAGCGGCCGATCGTGCTCCCGCTGTCGAACCCGACACCGCGGGCCGAGGCGATCCCGGCCGACGTGCTCGCCTGGACCGACGGTGCGGCGCTCGTCGGTACCGGCAGCCCATTCGACCCGGTCGAGGTCGCCGGCCGAACGGTGCCGATCGCCCAGGTCAACAACGTGTACGTCTTCCCCGGCATCGGACTCGGTGTGGTTGCCGTCACAGCTCGGGCGGTCTCTGACGAGATGCTCACGGCGGCGGCGACCGAGATCGGACGCCTCGCCGCAGAAGATGCCGGCGGGCGCCTCCTCCCGCCGGTCACCGAGAGCCGGCACGTCGCCCGCCATGTCGCATTCGCCGTCGCCCGAACGGCCGTCGACCAGGGCCTGGCGGCTCCGATGACCGGCGACGAGATCAGGGCGCGCATCGACGAGGTGAGCTGGCATCCGGTGTACCGATACCCCGACGCGGACGACGCCGGCTGACGGCGTCGCTTGCCGCCCGATCAGCTCGTGGCGCTGACGGCCCGTTCTCCAGGTCGCCAGGTCGGCTTCGAGCGCCAGGATCGACAGTGTGGTGCTGATCACGGCGTCGGGGTTGAGGCTGATGGCGTCGATGCCCTGCTCGACCAGGAACCGCGCGATCTCGGGCTAGTCCGACGGCGCCTGACCGCAGAAGCCCGAGTGTCGTCCGTTGCGTCGGCAGCCCTCGATCGCGAGTCGGAACAGCTCCATCACGCCCGGCTCGGCTTCGTCGAAGTCGAAGGCGACCATCTCGGAGTCGCGGTCGACGCCGAGGGCGAGTTGGGTGAGATCGTTCGACCCGATCGAGAAGCCGTCGAAGTGCTCCGCGAACGCATCGAGTGAGATCACGTTGTTCGGGATCTCGCACATGACGAAGATCTCGAGCCCGTTCTCGCCGCGACGCAGATCCGTTGCGCGGCCATCTCCTCGAGCACCGGTGCGCGCCTCGTCGACCCGCCGGCAGAACGGCACCATCGGCACGATGTTCGTCAGGCCCATGTCGTCTCGGACCCGCTTCATGCGCGGCACACTCCAGCGCGAAGCCGTCGCGATAGGCCTGGTGGGCGTAGCGACGCGCGCCGCGGAAGCCGAGCATCGGGTTGGCCTCGGTCGGGTTCGAACCAGCGACCGCCGAGCAGGGAGGCGTACTCGTTGGTCTTGAAGTCCGACAGACGCACGACGACCTGCTTCGGATAGAAGGCGGCGGCGATGGTCGCGATGCCTTCCGACAGTTGCTGGACGAAGAAGTCGGCGGGACGCTCGTAGTCGGCGACGAGGTCGGGCGATCTCTGCGTCGCTCGTGCTCGTCGTCGACGCGCTCGGGGTGCAGCAACGCCATGGGATGGGCTCGGATGTGGTCGGCGATGATGAACTCCATCCGAGCCAGGCCGACGCCGTCGTTCGGGAGCGCCGCCGTCTTGAACGCGATGTCGGGATTGCCGACGTTGATCTGGATCTTCGTTCGTGGCCGCGGGATCTCTCCGACGTCGGTTCGTTCGATCGCTGAACGGCACCTGCCCTCGAGCACCTCGCCGACATCGCCGTCGGCGCACGACACGGTGACGACCTGGCCGGTGTGAAGGAGCGACGGTGGCGTTCGCCGGTGCCGACGACCGCTGGGATACCGACCTCGCGCGCGACGATCGCAGCGTGGCACGTGCGCCCGCCACGGTTGGTGACGACGGCGGCCGATCGCTTCGAGCACGGGTTCCCAGTCGGGGTTGGTGGTTTCGGCGACGAGCACGTCGCCGGGCTGGACGTCGCGGAGCTCGGCGAGGGTGTTCACGACGCGCACCGGTGCCGGTGGCGATCCGCGATCCCCGACGGAGTGACCTGTTGCCAGGATCGTGCTGCGTGCCCTCGAGGTGGTAGATCTCGAGTTCGTTGATCGGTGCTGTGAGGCGACGGTCTCGGGCCGCGCCTGGACGATGTAGAGACTCGTCGTCGACGCCGTCCTTGGCCCATTCGAGGTCCATCGGTCGCGGCTCGCCGGCCGCAGCGGAGTAGTGATCCTCGATGATGATCGCCAGCCTTCGCCAGGGTGACGACCTCGTCGTCGCTGATGCAGTAGCGGCTCGCCTCGGCGTCGGCGACGGGATCGTTTCGCGTCATCGATCCGACGCCGCCGTCGCCGTAGACCATCCGGAGCGCCTTCGCGCCGAGCTGCGGCGCAGCACGGTGTCGTGGCCGAGTCGCAGCGTCGGCTTGAAGACGTAGAACTCGTCCGGGTCGACGGCGCCCTGGACGACGTTCTCGCCGAGACCGTAGGCGCCGGTGATGTACACGACGTCGCGGAAGCCCGACTCGGTGTCGAGCGTGAAGATCACGCCGCTGCTGGCCAGGTCGGAGCGCACCATCTTCATGACCCCGACCGACTGCGCCACGTCGAACTGGCCGAAGCCGTGTTCGACCCGGTAGTGCGATGCCTCGATCGGTGAACAGGCTGGCGTAGCAGCGTCGGACGGCGTCGAGCAACGCATCGTCGCCGGCGACGTTCAGGAAGGTCTCATGCGCGCCGGCGAAGCTCGCCTCCGGGAGATCCTCGGCGGTCGCCGACGATCGAACCGCCAACGTCAGGTCCTCGCCGTACTCGGCCTTGAGGTGCGCGTACCCGGCCAGGATCTGCGACTGCGAGATCCTCGGGCAGGCCGGCCCGGTAGACGAGGTCTCGGGCCGCTGCTGCCCTCGTCTGCAGGTCGGTGACGTCCGACGGATCCAGCGTGTCGAGCAGCGCGTGCAGCTCGTCGAGCACACCGGCCGCCTCGATGGCGTACCGGTACGCGGGTGCCGTGATCGCGAACCCGTTCGGGCACCCGAACGCCCTGGGGCGTCAGCGACCGGTACATCTCGCCGAGCGAGGCGTTCTTCCCACCCACGAGGGGCACCTGGTCGATGCCGATCTCGGAGAAGGAGCGAACCATTCGTGGCGGGGCGATGATCTGTGTGTCGGTCATGAGAGTTCTCCTGGACTCGATCCGAGCTGCCCGCCATCCATCTTCGAACTCTCGTGCGAATTGTGCAGAGGCCAAGGTCCGCAGCGCCCCGGTCCAGGATGGGACGTGGGGCCCTGTGCACCGTCGACGCTCACTCGCACGATGGAGAGGTGGATCGGTCCCGACAGCGTGGCGCGCCCACCGGGCGATCGGACTGGACGCTCGACTTCCACGTGACGAGAACGAACCGCCGAGCGGTGGAGAGCCTCACCGCGTTGAGCGATGGGCGGTTCGGCACGAGGGGGTTGATCTCGCGCCACGTCGATCCCGCTCGTCCCAGCACCGTCGCGGCCGGGATCTACGACAGCGACGGCAATCCGGCGCTGCTCCCGGGCCCGAGGTGGACTGCGTTCGCGCTGCACGAGGGTGAGGATTTCGGCACCGATGCGCAGCTCGACCTGCATCGTGGCGTCCTGACGAGCTGCCACGTCGGCGAGGCCGGAACGGCGCGCACGATCGAGTTCGCATCGATCGTGCGGCCCGGGGTGCACGTGATCCGCGTCGACGGCCCGGCAGCAGTGACCGCGCCTGGGCGGGCGCTGCATGCCCCGCGGGCTCCCTCGGGGGAGACGATCGGTGAGGACACGGGCCCACCCGAGATGATCACGGTCACGAGTACCGCGTGGTGCCATGGCGAGCGCTGCCGAGCAGCGCGTGACCGATGTCGACGAGACGAGGACGGTGACCCGTTTCGTCGCATCGGCGTCGGCGGCGATGACAGCAGCCCGAGATGCGGTGCGGTCCGACGTGGAGGACACCTGTCGGCAACTGCTGGCAGAGATCGTCGCTCGCGGCTTCGACGCGCTGCGTACCGAACACGAAGTCGCATGGCGACGGCTGTGGGACGACATCGCGATCGACATCGGCGGCGACGTCCGGTTGCAGACGGCGCTCCGTCTCGCCCAGTTCCACCTCATCACGTCATCGGATGGTGGGACCGAGACGGCGATCGGGGCCCGAGGGACGACCGGGCCCGCGTACCGCGGTCACGTCTTCTGGGATGCCGACGTCTTCGTGATCCCTGCGTTGGCGGCGATGTCACCAGCGCGGGCACGCGCCGCGTTGCGATATCGCTGGAACCGCCTCGACGCCGCCCGCCGACGTGCCAGAGCGGAGGGATGCAGGGGAGCGAGATTCCCGTGGGAATCGGCGCTGAGCGGTGACGAGGTGACCCCCACCGAGAGTATCGATCTCCATGGAAACGTGGTCGCGATCCGTACCGGACAGCAGGAGGAACACATCGTCGCCGACGTCGCGTGGGCGGTGGTGAACTACGCGAACTGGACCGCCGATGCAGCATTCATGGTCGACATGGGCGCCGAGATCCTCCTCGAGACGGCCCGCTACTGGCAGTCGAGGGTCGAGGTCGATGCCGACGGCACCGGGCACATCCGTCACGTGATCGGGCCCGACGAGTATCACGAGAACGTCGACGACAACGCGTTCACCAATGCGATGGCACGCTGGAACCTGACAACCGCCGCCGACGTCTGCCGGCGGTTGCGGATGGGGGAGCCATCGGAATGGAACGACTGGCGCGGCGACGGGCGATCGGCTCGTCGACGGCTTCGATGCATCGAACGGTGTACACGAACAGTTCGCCGGCTACTTCGACCTCGAGCCCGTTCTGGCTGCGAGTCTCGGCGATCCCCCGATCCCGGCCGATGCGCTGCTCGGCCCCGGGCGGATCGCGCAGGTCCAGATCGTCAAGCAGGGCGATGTGGCGATGATGCATCACCTGATCCCGGATTCCATGCCGCACGGGTCGCTCGGCGCCGACCTCGACTACTACCTGCCGCGGACGGCACACGGGAGTTCACTGTCGCCTCCGGTCACGGCGTCACTGTTGGCCCGCGCCGGCGATCTGGGCGAGGCAGTTCGCTGGTTGGAGATGTCGGCGCGATTCGATCTCGACAACCTCAGTGGGACGACGGCGGGTGGCGTCCACCTGGCCACGATGGGTGGGGTGTGGCAGGCGTTCACGCAAGGATTCCTCGGTGTCCGACCCACGGCGGAGGCGCTCGTCGTCGATCCCGGCATCCCGGCGCAGTGGGGTGTCGTGACCCACCGCTTCGCGTACCGGTCGGTTCCGGTGCGTCTCGACGTCTCCAGCGACACGTTCGAGCTGACGTGCCCGGTCGCCATCGAGATCATCGGTCCTGACGGTGAGCGCCGTCACGAGCGTCGACTGACCGCGGTCCGGCGTGGTCGGGAATGGAGTGTCGGATGACCGCGTCGTTGCCTGCCTCGACCTCTCGCCGAGCGACGCCGCCGTGCTGCGGACCGCCGATTCGCTCGCGGATCTCCTCGAGGCGACCGTTGATGCCGTGAACGTCAGGCGACCCGACGACGCTGCGGTCGTCGACCGACCAGTGCGCTCGCGGGTGCTCTCCGGTGATCCGGCGAGCGTTCTGCTCGACGAACTGCGATCGGACGATGTCGTGCTCGGCGTGATCGGATCACGATCGGTGCGCGCCAAGCCGGCCGTGGCGGGCCACGTCGCCATGGAACTGTCGGCCTCCTCGCCGGTACCGCTCGCCGTCGTCGCCCCGGGAGGAGCGTCGCTTCCGGCCGACCACCCTCAGATCCTGATCCCGCTCGACGGTGCCCTCGCGACGACCGAGGCGGTCGCCCCGCTGGCGAATGCACTCGCTTCCGGCGGAGCCGGGGTGGTGTTCCTGCACGTCTTCGACAGCGGTTCGGTGCCGCCCTTCGTCGGCTCGACCGACGATCTCGCGATCCTCGCCGAGGAATTCCTCGACCGGCACCTTCCGGAGCGGACCGAGCCCTGCGAGCTCCGCCTCGGTGAACCCGGCCATCACATCGGAGACGTCGCCGATGCCCATGGCGTCGACGCGATCATGGTCGCCTGGCGTCAGGACTTCTCACCGGGGCGAGCCGACGTGATCCGCCACCTCGTTCGCCGGGACCTGCGGCCGTTGATCGTCGTCCCGATCCCGACCGAGCGATGAGCGAACCGACCGAATGCGGGCGGTTCGCTCATCGCCGGCGCGCGGTCTGTCAGTCGGCGCGGGCGTAGCGGGCGATGCCGTCGTCGACGTTACGAATCAGTTCGCCGCCCACGCGTAGGTGCTCGAGGTGTGCGTACGTCTCGCTCTCGGCCATCACTCCCGGGGCGGCCCGGATCGGCGGCCCCCCACGGCGTCGGCCTCGAGAAGTAGCGGTCGAGGGCTTCGGCCCGGTCCTCGGGTGCATTGAGGTCGAGTTCGCTGGAGTCCTCGTGGTCG
>CAWGYT010000017.1:0-112022 GCA_963826795.1 uncultured Planctomycetales bacterium
GCGGTGCAACCGCCGTCGAATTTGCGATTGCAGCTCCGCTCTTGTTTCTCGTTTTCTTCGCCGCTTACGAGTTCTCGCGGATGGAGATGATTCGGCATAGCATTGACATCGCGTCTTACGAGGGCGCGCGGCAAGGGATTATCCCGGCGCAACCCGCGAGGATGTGGAGCGGAGGGTGACGCAGGTCCTCCAGCCACTGGCGATCACGCGTGCCGACGTCACCGTGACCCCGAACTTGATCGAGAGATCGACGCGAGAGGTGACGGTCGAGATTGAGGTGCCGCTGGCCGGCAATGGCTGGGTGGCTCCTCGATTCCTGGGCGGGCTACGCCTGCGGTCGACGAGCACGCTGTGCGCGAAGGATTCACCGCCCCAGATGCCTGACGAGATACGCCCGCTTCTGTTCGCTTGGCACAATCACCGAGACCCAACCCGACCCGAATCGCCAGCTCCGATGTCAGTGCCCCGCGGTGACCACGAACCTTGCTTGTCCACCATGACCGTGCCTCATTTCCGCGTCCGACGTCGGCATGACGCTACCGCTCGTCCCACTGCTGACTGATCTTGATTGCGCGATGCTCGAACCGCGCGAGCTGATGAGCGCGACGCCGGTCGGCGTTTTGTTCGTGCCCGAAGACGCGGACGGCTCAATCGACTCGGAATCGCAAACTGAGCCGGCGGCAGAAGACCTGCCGGACGCCGTCTTCGTCAAATCCAACTCGCCCGTAGGGGATGGCACCCCGGCGGCGACAAGTGGGTCAGACGACGCCGTCTTGATGGACATGCAATTGCCCGTCATGGATGGATACACGTGGCACGGAAGCTCAAGGTGCGGTGGACTTTCGCTCGACGCTTTCGACGCGTGACCCAAGATTCGCCAAGATTGTGCGTGACTTTGTGCCGCGTCTGGATACCCACCTGGCCGAGATGCAGGCGGCCTGGGAGCGCGAAGATTTCGACGAACTTGCCGCCCTCGCGCATTGGCCGAAAAGGGCCGGCGGCAAGTCGCCCATTGACCTGAGTCGGCCGACAGGACACAACTACGGGCAGACGTGTACCAAGCTGCCTCGCAGGAGTTCCTATCGTGCCAACTCGTCCCCTCACAAGCCCGCACTGGCCCCGACGCCACGCCCCGTTCGCGATTCGTGTTCTCACGCTGTGCGGCATTCTGTTGGGGGCGAGCCACGTCGCCGCCGCGGAGGACGGGGCCCCTCAAGAGATTGCCGCCGAGGACGTGGCGGCGAAGGAAAACCTGGGGTCACATGGCTACGTCGACTCGCAGGGCGTCAAGCTGCACTACGTCACGCGCGGCAAAGGCCCGCTGCTGGTTCTGATCCACGGATTTCCCGACTACTGGTACACCTGGCGTCGGCAGATCCCGGCCTTGTCCGAAAACTTTCAGGTCGTGGCCTTGGACCAGCGCGGCTACAACCGCAGCGACCAGCCCAAGGGCGTGGAGGACTACGCGATGGACAAGCTGACCGGCGACGTGCTGGCCGTGATCCATCACTTTCAACAAGAACGGGCGATCGTCGTCGGTCACGATTGGGGAGGGGCCGTCGCCTGGAGTCTGGCGATGAGTCACCCGGAAGCAGTCGAACGGTTGATCATTCTCAACCTCCCGCATCCCCAAGGCCTGCGACGTGAACTGGCGAACAACCCCAAGCAACAAACCAACAGCGCCTGCGCGCCAGTTTCAACAGCCCGGCGCCGAAGCCTTGCTGACGCCCGAGCGACTGGCGAGCTGGGTCAAAGACGAGGACGCGCGCGAAAACTACATTGCGGCGTTTCAGCGATCGTCATTCAGCGGCATGCTGAACTACTATCGAGCCAATTACCCTCGTGAGCCGTACACGGACGATGGCTCCGACCTGCCCCAGGTCAAGTGCTCGGTCCTCATGATCCACGGACTTGACGACCAAGCCCTCCTGCCCGGAGCGCTCAACGACACGTGGAACTGGCTGGAGAAAGACCTGACGCTCGTAACGGTCCCCGGCGCGGGACATTTCGTGCAGCAAGATGCCCCCGGCTTGGTGACGGAGACGATGGTCGGTTGGCTTGGTCGATCCAAGCCAAGTGAGCCAAGCGAGTAGCGGCGGGCTTCAGAACAGTCGATTGAAGCCATTCAGCGCGGCCACTCGATACGCCTCGGCCATGGTCGGGTAATTGAACGTCGTATTGATGAAATACATCAGACTGTTACCAGGAGCGGGCTGGGCCATGATGGCTTGACCGATATGCACAATCTCGGACGCGTTGGCCCCGAAGCAATGGATCCCGAGCAGCTCGAGTGTCTCACGGTGGAATAGCAGTTTCAGCATGCCCACGCGGCGCCCCGTGATCTGCGCTCGAGCAAGGCTCTTGAATTGGGCATTGCCGACTTCATACGGGATGCTGGCTTCGGTCAACTCGCGCTCCGTCTTGCCGACCGAACTGATCTCGGGACTGGTATAGATCCCCGTGGGAATCTGACCGATGGCTTGGCAATCCAGGTCTCGCCCGCAAATGTGGCCCGCCGCGATCCGGCCCTGGGTATACGCCGCGCTCGCCAGCGACGGAAACCCGACCACGTCCCCGACCGCATAAACGTTCGGCAACGACGTCTGGAAAAACTCGTTCACCGCCAGATGGCCACGTGAGTTCGGCTCGAGCCCCAGCGGCTCCAGGTTCAGCCCGGCAGTATTCCCGACGCGGCCGTTTGCCCAGAGCAGAACGTCCGACTTCAGCTGCTTGCCACTCTTGAGCGACAGGACGACTCCATCGTCGCGTCCTTCGATCGCTTCGTATGATTCCAAGTGCCGGATAACGATTCCCAGGTCGCGGAGGTGGTAACTCAGGGCATCGATAATTTCGTCGTCCAGGAATTCCAGCAGCTTGCCCCGCGTGTTGATCAAATTGACCTTCATCCCCAGGTTGCGCATCATCGACGCATATTCACAACCGATCACTCCGGCGCCATAGACCGTGATCGATTTGGGTGTGTTGTTCAAATCCAGGATCTTGTCGCTATCAAAGATCCGCGGATGGTCAAAATCGACGTTGGCCGGACGAAAGGGACGCGAGCCTGTCGCGATCACCAGATGGCGCCCTCGGACTTCTTGGGTTCCTCCATCGGGTGAGCGCACCAGGATGGTGTTGGCATCCGCGAAGCTGGCCTGCCCCCGCAGGACCGGGACTCGGTTACGCAGATAGAACCCCTGCCGCATCTCCTCCTGCTTCTGGATGATCGATGCGGCGCTCTGTCGCAAGTCCTGAAACGAGACCTGTTGGTGGATCACTGCGTCTCGGAAGAATCGATTTCCCATGACCTCGGTCAGCTGAAAAATCGAGTAGCGCAGCGCCTTGCTGGGGATCGTGCCCCAATGGGTGCAGCCACCACCCAGCTTCGGATAC
This sequence comes from uncultured Planctomycetales bacterium, assembly GCA_963826795.1. Classification (GTDB taxonomy): domain Bacteria; phylum Planctomycetota; class Planctomycetia; order Pirellulales; family Pirellulaceae; genus CAWGYT01. Next base: position 3,394 of record CAWGYT010000017.1, read on the forward strand.
TGCTCGACAACGGCAACCGAGAGCCCATTTTTTGAGGCCTGCATCGCCGCGCCTTCGCCGCCGGGCCCGGTACCGATCACCACCATCTCATAATCGATTTCGCTCATCAACACCGCCTCGCTGCTCTTTCCTTTCGAACGCCTCCCACCCCTCGACCATCCAAGCGGCGACAATTTCGCGCAAGACATGCCTGCCAAGCGCGCGAAACATCTGCCGCGGCAAGCCAGCGTGCCACCTCAGCACTTTACCCGCGAGCATCGGTCGCGCACGAAAACCCGGAGGTTCGCAAGCTGCAGATGGCATGCCGAAGATGGATAACTTGTGGTCATTCCGAGGACCAAGCGGCATGGTCCGTCACCGCGAAAAGGCGCGGGCGTGGTCCGAATAAAACGTCGCGGACGGATCAATCCCGAGTTCCTCGAGTCGGTCGATCTGGTCTTTGGTGTGGAACGACCGGCTCAATTGCGGCAAGGCAATTCCCCAAACGCTGGCAGCCACGACGACGCATCCGCCGAGCAACCAGGCGCGGGTTCGGGCTGAGGGGCGCTGCCGAACTTCCGGCGCGGACGCCTGGCTCGAACACCGCGACCGTTTACCGCTCATGATGACAACACCTTGGCCGACTGCGGAAATAGCTTCTCGAACATCAACCAGGCCATCAACAGCGTCAGGCAGAGATTCAAGGATTGCCCTGCGACATAGAGCACCAAGGGTTTGCCCCCGCGAAAATGGCGAGCGAGTTCGCGGAAGTTGGTTTCCAAACCGATGCTCGTAAACGCCAGGCAGAAGAACCAACCGCGGAGGGTCTTGGAGCTACCGGAGATCACGGCGCCGATCAAGTCTTGACCGGAGGGTAACATCTTCACCACGAGCGAAGCCAGCAACGAGGCGAGGATGAAACCCAAGACGAACTTGGGAAATCGGAGCCAGACCTGGGCGATGTTCGGACGAACTCCGGCCGTCGCAGGTTCTTGGTACGTGACCCAGTAGATCGCGACGAAAAAGGCCACGAAGCCAATCAGGATATTTTGAATCATCTTGACGGTCGTGGCGACCATCAGCGCTTCCTCTCCCAACAGCGCGCCGCGGCGCCGACGGCGCCCGTCGAGTCGATCGTGCCTCCCATCCACGCGCCACCCAAGATGGGACTCATTCCAACGGCCTTAATCACCGCGGGCATGACGACCATCATCACGACGGTAAACATGAGGGAGAGGCCGATGGCCACGGACAGCTCTTCCTTTTTCGCTCGGCACGCCGCGGCGGTCGCAATCGCCGCGGAGACACCACACACCGACATGTCGGCCGAGATCACCATGTTGAGCGAGGCCGATTCGATTTTGAGAATCCGCTGGCCGAACCAGAAGGTCGTGATCAGCACAATTGGAGTGACGATCCAGGCAACAAAGATGCCGGGCACGCCCAGGGCGAGCAGCTTATTGATCAAGACCTCGGCACCCAACAGGACCAGGCCCGTCTTGATATACAGTTCCGTGCGTACGGCTGGTCGGACGAAGCGCGGCGTGCCGACCGTGTTCGAGATGACCAGGCCGATCAGGAGTGCCCACAGCGCGTAGCTGAGGCCGTAGTAGTTCATCAAGGTCTGCGTCTCCAGCACATAGGCAATCAGCGCCAGACCGAACACGCAGGGAAATGCGAGGCAAAAAGCGCCGCCCTGACGATCCATGACCTGCGCGGCCACGCCAAAACTGAATAGGCTCAGACAAAGCGCGCCGAAGATGCCGCCTAGCGTGGCCGGCTTGCCCGCCGGAAAGAACGCCTCCCAGGGCGATTGATCCCACGCGGCAGGCTTCGCCAGCCAGGGCTTGAGGGGATTCACCCAGTTCATCGCCGCTTCGGCTTGGTCGCCATCGGCAGCGGAACTGCTGAGCACGACGGCCGCCAGGCTGGCCAACAGCAGAAACGCTCCGACGCCAATTGCCCAAACGTCCTCCTTGCGCCAAAACGGAAGGGGTGACTGCGACTCAACGTCAGCGGCATCAACGTCATCGTGTTCCTTCGGCGTCATTCGAGTCTCCCTCCGGCCTGAGATGGGGTTGGATTCGTGTTTGGCCGGCAGGATGCCTGACCCCGTGGTGCCCTCATCACGACGCGCCCAAAGCTCGCGTCACGATCTCGCCGACGTCCTTCGAGAGGTTTGGCTGCTGCTGCAGCCGCCGCAACTGGCCTTTCATTTTCAGTTGACGGTCCAAATCGAACCGCTTCCATTGATTGAAGGGAGCGACCAGCCGCGCGGCCACCTGCGGGTTGATCGCGTCCAGCTGGGATACCATCTCCGCGACGAATTCGTAACCCGCGCCATCGGCCTGATGGAAGCCGACCAAGTTGCCAGCGCCGAAGGCACCGACCAAAGCCCGCACACGATTGGGGTTCTTGAGCGTAAAGTCCGGATGTTGGACAAGCTTGACGACCTCTGGGAGGACTGACGGCAACTCGGAAACGGCTTGGACGCTGAACCACTTATCCACCACCAGCGGGTTCGCTTTCCATTGGTCATAGAAACTCGCCAACGCCTCGGATCGCTGCGGCACATCCAGCTGATTCAGCAGCACCAAGGCGGCCTGCTGGTCCGTCATATTGTTGGCAGCTCGAAACTGCGTCATCAACAGCCCCGTCATCTCGGGTTCGACCAGGCTTGCAAGATACGACAAGGCGGCATTCTTCAGTCGCCTGTGCTGGATTGACGCGGCCACATTTCGGTAAGGTCCAGGCTCGCAATTCGCCTGATAAAGTTCAAGCAACTGTTCGCGATACCGATCAGCGAGCCCGCGCCGCAGGAATTGAGTTGCCCGCTGAATTGACTCGGGATCCACGATTTCCATTTCCTGAGCAAGCAAGATCGCTCCCGGCAGCGTGACCAGCAACGACTTGAACGCGCCATCCAGGGACGACTCCGCCAACAGCTTTCCGAATGCCTCGGCGAACACCTCGTCCAGCGTGAGCGTGCGATCTGCGCGGATCTCGGCAATCAGTTGCAGCATCACGTCGGTCGCGAGTCGCTGGGCAGCGTCCCAGCGATTGAACGGGTCGGAATCATGACTCATCAGAAAGGCCAGCGTGGTCCGATCTCGCTGCATTTTCAACTTGACCGGCGCCGAGAAACCGCGCAGCACCGACGGAACGGGCTCGGAATCAAGTCCCGTGAATCGGAAGGTCTCCGATTCTCGTTTCAGTTGCAGTCGATGGGAAGTCACCGGCCCGACCGCGGCGTCCGTGGAGGAAGGCGACACGAGCGACAATTCCTTGCCGTCGCGGTCCAGCAAGCCGACGACCACCGGCAGGTGCAGGGGCCGGCGATCGCTCGTCCCCGGGACGTCATAGGGATGCGGCGGATAGGCTTGTCGCAGAATGAGCGTATATTCTCCCGTGGACTCGTTCCACTGGCTCGACACGTGCAATTCCGGCGTCCCGGCTTGATCATACCAGCGACCGAACTGCTCCAGGTCCACTCCGTTGGCGTCGGCCATCGCGGCGCGAAAGTCGTCGCACGTCACCGCCTGTCCATCATGCCGTTGAAAGTAGAGCTTCATCCCGCGACGGAATCCGTCTCGGCCGAGCAACGTGTGGTACATGCGGATAACTTCCGCGCCCTTATCGTAGACGGTCGCGGTGTAAAAGTTATCCATCGAGACATACGACTCAGGACGAATCGGATGAGCCATGGGTCCATCGTCTTCGGGAAACTGCCGTGACCTGAGTTTCTTGACATCTTCAATCCGCTTCACGGCAGCCGACGTCATTTCGGCCGTGAACTGTTGATCGCGAAAGACGGTCAGCCCTTCTTTCAGCGTCAGCTGAAACCAATCGCGACAGGTGACACGATTCCCGGTCCAGTTGTGAAAGTATTCATGCGCGATCACCGCCTCGATCAATTCGTAGTCGTCATCCGTCGCGGTCGCCGGACTTGCCAGGACGTACTTCGAATTAAAGACATTCAGCCCCTTGTTTTCCATCGCCCCCATGTTGAAGTCGTTGACCGCCACGATCATGTAGGTGTCCAGATCGTACTCCAGCCCGTACTCGTCCTCATCCCACTTCATCGCCTTGATCAACGACGCCAGCGCGTGTTCGCAGCGATCGATATTCTGGGGCTCGACCCAGATTTCCAGCTGCACGTGCCGACCGGACCGAGTTGTAAACGACCCGTGGTGGCAGCGCAAGTCGCCCGCGACAAGTGCAAACAGGTAGCTGGGCTTCGGGTAGGGGTCTTCCCAGATGGCTTCCTGTCGGCCCCCTGGCAACGCGCGCTGCGCGACTCGGTTGCCATTGGAAAGCAGCACGGGATAGGCGGTCTCGTCGGCGCGGATCGTGACTCGAAAGCGCGCCATCACGTCCGGACGGTCCAGGAAATAGGTGATCCGGCGGAACCCCATCGCCTCGCACTGCGTGCAGAAATTGCCGCTGGAAAGATAGAGACCGCTCAACTGAGTGTTGGCCGCGGGATTGATCTCAACCCGCGTTTGCAACTCGAACCGAGCGGGCAGGCCGTCGAGTGAGAGTGTGCGATCGGTGAGCTCGTACTCGTGCGGCGCGAGTTCTTTTCCATCGAGTGAGATCGCGAGCAATCGCAGGTCCTCGCCATCGAGCACCAGCGGCCCGGGACGGGCCGCTTCGTTCGCCGACAGGACCAAACGAGCCTGGACTTCCGTCGCGGCCGGCTTCAGATCGAACTCCAAGGACACCGATTCGATCCGGTACGGCGACGGCTCGTATTGCTCGCGGCGCACCACGGTGGCCTCGGCCGGGGTCACTGACATGCGGACTTCCTCGTGACAGGTCCGGACCAACAACGCCACACGGGGCAGGTCGTTCTGTCCCTAAGTCTTGGGTTCATAGGCGGGCAATCGCAGAGTTTGCCGAATCTCGTTCTGGATCTCGGCCACGCTCCGCGTCCCATCGACACTGACCACGAGTTCCTTGCGGCGAAAGATGTCCAACACCGGCTCGGTCTTCGCGTGGTAGTCTCGCAGTCGATCGGCAAGGGCATCTTCGCGATCGTCGGGACGGCTCACCAGTGCCCCTCCGCAAACGTCGCAGGTATCCTCGACTTGGGGACGATGGAAGATCAGGTTGTAGTCCAGTCCGCATTGCGAGCAAAGCCGTCGGGACAGGACTCGTTTCCGCACGACGTCATCCGGGACGACGAGATGCACGACGGCATCGATGTCGAAGCTCTCCAAGAAGAACTCTGCCTGGGGCGTGTTCCGAGGAAACCCGTCCAAAATAAATCCAAAGTTCCAATCGTGGGCATCCAGTCGAAGCCGCACCATTTCTTCGACGATTTCGTCACCAACGAGTTGGCCCGCGCGAATGATTCGCTTGACTCGCGCTCCCAGCTTCGTGCGGTTTTGAATGTTCCAGCGGAACATATCACCCACGCTGATATGCACCAATCCGAAGTCCTTTTGAAGCAAATGGGCCTGAGTCCCTTTGCCGCAGCCCTGCACGCCCATCATCACGTACTTGCGCATCGCAATATTCCTGCCTTGTTACAGATCGTGGCTTCCGGGACGTTGCGTCGCAAAGCTCCCCGAAAACCCGTCGAGTCAACGCACAGGAAAAGCCATTTCCGCCCGGCTGTCAACTCCTCGACCCGCCAGGCGTGGGCCGACAAAAGACGGGATCAAGCAGGGACTGCGACTTGCGGAGCCAAAGAAAGGCTTGGACCGCGGATTGTCCGCTGGCAATCTGGGCAGAGCGTGCCTTAATGTCGCACGGAGATTCCCCAGCTGACGTGCGGCGGGCGGTGATGATGATGGTAGTAGACCGGCCGCGGCGGTCCGTAGCGATATCCCCAGTATGGAGCCGGCGCCACATAGTGATATTGCTCAACGACCACGGGCGGGCGGACCGTCGTGGCGATTGGCGGGGTCGCGTTGGCAGCATCCTGCATCGCCGCGATCACCAGATCGTCGACGCCGGCACGGTGCATCACGATCACGTCCTGAACGCTGGGCGCTCGCTGCACTCCGTACTGACGAATCTGGTTGACCATGACGTCGGGGCCGATCCCGCTTTGGGACATCGAGATCACATCCTGCAGCGAGACGGCTCGCGAGGCCTGCTGCCGTTGTTGCTGCTGCCAGTACTGCTGTCGCGCCCACGCCTGCTGCTGCTCGCGATCCACCGAATTCCCCAACGCGGCCCCGGTCATGACACCCACCGCGCCGCCGATCAGTGCCCCGGCGGCCGTCTCGTCATTGTGTTTCCCGATTCCAGCGCCCAGCAAGCCGCCTGTAATCCCGCCCAAGACCGCGCCCCGCTCCGTGTTGGCCTGACTCCAGCCCAACTGGGGCAGCCAACCACCGCTGATGAGGACCACCACCAGGATCGTACGCACTCGCATCGCGGAGACTCCTTGTCAACAAGCTAATGCTGTGTCACAGCTAAGATTTGGGGTGAGGAAAGGGGGTCAGGCTAAGGGGAAAAAGGGGTCAGGTCCCAAAAGCCGGAACGGCCCTTCGGGTGCTTCACACTTTTGGGACCTGACCCCTTTCCCCAACCTTTCGCACTTTTGGGACCTGACCCCTTTTCCCAACGCGAGTCCGGGCTCACCCCGCCGGCAAGACGCGAGCGAACCGTAGTCTAAATCGACGCCGCCGAGAAGCGGACTTGATTCGAATTTATTCCGGAGGCGTGACGATTTATTCCGGAAGCGTGACGGTCGGCTCGCTCGGCAATTGGGAGTCAGCCGGCGGCGAAATTTCGCGAAATCCATCGCGTGGATCGACCGCATACCAGGCGTCGACGGCGGGTGCATCGATCCGCTGCGTCGTTCCGTCCAGCCAGCGAACCTCGAGCGATGCGGGCCGGGACTGGTCGCCTAACCCAAAATGGGCGACCGGCGGATGCTGCGACGAAAACGAGTCGCCCGTCACGATCCGCGCGACTTGCTCACCCGCATCGGATCGCAGCGCGACGCGGGCACCCAACGGCGAAGGTCCTCCCAGGGACTGGCGGAGCCGCACCCCAATCCAATGCCGCCGGACGGGCAATCGGTTCTTCAGAACGTGCAACTCGAATTCGGCATCGCCCAATCGTTGGCTGCGGTATTCCGTGACCAATAGATCGGGCAAACCGTCTCCGTCCAGATCGTCGCTAACGACCGCGCGGCCGTCGAATTCAAAGGCAACTCCCAACAAGAAGGCGGCATTCAGAAATCCTTGCCCGTGCTGGTTCATCAAAAGCACGTTGTGCTCGAAACCGTTCCAAGAGATTTCGCCCTGGTGCAAGTCGCGTAGCGCCTGGCCAAACAGTTTGTTAAGCTCGGGGTCGGGCTCCGAGCTGCCGGTGTAGACGTCGTGGCACCAATAGCGAGTGCAATAATCCTTGGCCGATTTGCCGCTGTTGTGACCATTGGCGACGTAGATGTCGCGGTCGCCGTCATTGTCGAAATCGAACGACGTCGTGCCCCACGACCACCCGGTCCTCGCAACCTGGCTCGCGAATTCGGGACGCGCGAAAATGCGCCCTTGGGACGTATCGCGGGAAAGATACATCCGGTTGCCGTATCCCATGACGTGCCGCATCCGGTTGATGTCCGGATGGTCGTCGCGGCCCAGCTGCATCTCATCCAGTCGCCGCGCTGTCGTGGAACTCATCCCGATCACATAGAAGTCGAGATGCCCGTCCAAGTCGTAGTCTCCAAACGTGTGGGCCATGCCGAAGTGATGACGCTCGTAAAGCATCACCTCGGTCACATCGACGAAATGCCCCTTGCCATCGTTCTGATAGAGATCGATGCCGCTGAAATCACTGACAACCAGTAAGTCCAGATCGTTGTCGTCATCCAGGTCAACAAACGAACTGCTGTAGGTCCGGCGGTTACGCTTGGAGGTTAACCCGGCAGGAATCGTGACATCCGTGAAATTACCGCGTCCGTCGTTTTGCAGCAGGACCGAGGGATAGCCGTCGTTGGCATCGTAGAACGGAGTAGGCATCGTGCCGGCGGCATAGGGAAACTTGTATTGGCCAATCCAGACGTCCAGATCGCCGTCGCCGTCGATGTCACCCGCGGTAAACGACTTGGGGAATTCCAGGTAAAAGTCCGCACACCGCCGTGGCGGCCCTGGAAACCGTCCGCGCTGGTCGCCCTCCAGGATCAACGGTTGACGTTCAGGACCCACGCAAACCAAGTCGACCGCTCCGTCGCCCGTGAAGTCCGCCAGAACGGCCGCGTCGAAGATATCCAAACCTCCGGCGCAAAGCGGTTCGTCACGAAACGTCCCGTCGCCCTGGTTGAAATAGATCCGATTGATCCCACCCAAGAGAATGTCCGAATGGTCATCGCCGTCCAGGTCGTAGACAACCAACGGCATCAATCGCGAATGTTGCGTATCCGTGGTGGCCGAGAGCATCTCTGCAAAGGCCACCGCCCCTTCGCGGACCAAAAGCGTCACGTCTCGGGTCGAAATGTCCGCGGGGCGGGGCGTTGCTGCCAGCGTGTCGTCCCAAGTCACCTCAAGTTCACCGCGAACCGTGAACCGTTGGGCAGGCGACTCACGCACCGCATCGATCGCGAAATTGATTGTGGATCGGGATGATTGCGGATCAAGTCGCTGAAATTTCGAGTGATGCCATTCCGTTTGTTCAATTCGCACACCCATGGCCGCCAATTCGTCCAGCCATCCGCGCCACTCGTCTTGACCGAGCACCTGGGGAGGCTGGTCCAGCGGATACACCTGAATCCCCAGGTCATAGGATCGCGGCTCACCGGCACGATTCAGACTCAGCCGCTCGCAGGGAAACTGTTTCAAGACGGCGTAAGCATCCGCCTGAAGGCGCAAGTCATCCCACAACTGGATGAAGACGTCCTCGTGGCGCTGCGCGTCGACCTCCTGACCCCAGAGCGTCCGATCCAGGGCCTCGCGAACCTCCAGATGCTCCCGAGCCGTTACGGGATGGGTCGGAATCGGCATCTCCGGCAGTTCGTTCGGGTCAGAAATCGTCGGCCCGGGCGTCTCCGAAACCGCACTCGCCGCGGGCGGAACCGACTCGGACTCGCCGGTATCGGCAAGGGAATCGCCCGACGTCGCCCGGCTCGAGTCGCCCGCGGTTTCTTTAGGCGCCGCCGGAGGTTGGCAACCTGCCAAACCGCCAAGGCAGAATCCCAGGGACAATCTCCAAAGCAAATCCGGGAAGATTCGTGACACGTTCATTTCCGTTAGCCGCTTAGGTTCCAGGTCCATGAGCTTCGGGAACCGATTGTAAATCAAGATACCTGCCCCTGTCACGGAATCACCCCCCGGTGCCCTCGGTGGCTCGGTGGTTCTCCCCCGTCGTCGAATACGACCGGCCGCGCACGGGCCTACCTCCAGAGACGAAGTTTTTGCTTGCAATTGGCGACCAATCCGTTAGCTTCAACGCTGCGGTTGGCTCTCGGTCCCGAGATCGGCTAGAAATCAGCGAGTGCGTCGTGTGAGGAATTCTGGTATGCGGAAACAAATCCCTGGCTACCCATTGACGGTCATCATTGATTTGTGTCTGGCCGTGGCCGTCGGCTTGAGCTTTCTGGCTCGCCCGGCGGAGGCCCAACAGAACGTCGCGTTAGGGCGCCCGATTATCGACGGAAGCGGCTCGTGGAGCGGGGGAGTCGTGGGCGAGGGCGCTGCCTACAACGGCGGTCAGTTCCCCGGCATCAAGGTCACCGACGGCATCAAGACCGAACCGGACAACGGAGCGATCGGTTACTGGCTGGGTCGAGAGCAAACGCTCGACGAATACTTTACGCTCGACTTGGGCGACGCCTACGACATCGATCGCATTGATCTCTACAACACCCACAACCGCCAATACAACGATCGGGGCACCGACGAGTTCGTCATTTTCGGCGCCTTGGAAGTCGACGCCAGTAACCAGTTGATCGCCCCGTTTCCCGTGCTCAGCGGCAATTTGTCGGATGTCTCGTTCGAGCCCGACATCCCGGTCGACAGCTACGGCCCGGGCGACGGCTTGGCCGCGGCGACGGCCCGCTACCTGCAGTTCCAGGCGCTCTCGTCGATTTACGGAAACGGGAACGTCGGCTTGAATGAGATTGAGGTCTATTCGAGCAGCTTTGTGAGCAACAATCGGGCGCTGAACAAGCCGGTGATCGGCGGGAGTGGCTCGTGGGACGGCGGGACGATCGGTGTGGGAGCCGACTTTGATGCGGGGCAATTTCCGGCGACCGCGGTGACCGATGGCAGCATCGCCGACGCGGATACGACCATCTGGTTGGGGCGCGAAGGCGTGGATGAAGAGTATTTCACTCTGGATCTGCAGGAACCGGTCAACATTCAGGAAATCCTGCTCCGTAATACGACCAATCGCCAGTACGCGGACCGAGGCACGATGAATTTTCGACTCTTCGCCTCCGACGCCGTCAACGCGTCCAACGAATTGGTCAACCCGGTTGAAATCCTGAGTGGCAAGCTGCCAAACTCAGCCGGCGTGTCGCCCCTGATCACCACCGTCTTCACCGCCGAGAACGGGTTGACGCCAACCAGTGCTCGATACCTGCAATTTCAAACCGAAAGCGGCACGTACTTCAACGGCAACGTGGGCCTGAACGAAATCGAAGTGTACGACGAAGTCGTGCATGAGCCCTCGCCCTTGCCCCGCGACAACGTGGCTTTGGGCAAGCCCGTGATTGACGGCAGCGGTTCCTGGGCCGGCGGCGAAGTTGGCGTGGGCGAGGCGTTCGACGCGGGTGGGTTCCCGGCCACGCGCGTGACCGACGGTAGCATCGCGGACAAACACATCGACGGCGGGGTGCGCAGTTCTTACTGGCTGGGACGCGAGCAGACCGAAGAGGAATATTTCACGGTCGACCTGGGCGATGTGTTCTCGATCGACGAGATTGATCTGCGCAATACGCACAACGATCCGTACAACGACCGCGGTACGGATGAATTCGTGATCCTCGGTGCCCTGGAAGTCGACGGCCAAAATCAGCTGATCGACCCCTTCCCGGTCTTGGCCGGTAACCTGACCAACGTCAATAGCCAGATCCCCATCACCGCCGACGTGTTCACGTCCGACAACGGCTTGATCCTGTCCGACGCTCGCTATCTGCAATTCATCGCGGTCACGTATTTCGGCGTGAGCTCGGGTCTGAACGAGATCGAGGTCTACGGTCGACTCGCCGGGGGACTCGTGGGTGACTTTAACGGAAACGGCATTCTGGATGCGGAGGATATTGACCTCTTGACGATCGAAGTCAGCCTGGGGATGAACCCGTCGGGGTACGATCTGAACGATGATGGCCTGGTCAACGACGAGGATCGAACCGTCTGGGTGGACGAGCTGAAGGGGACCTACTTCGGCGATGCCGACTTGGACGGCGAGTTCTCCAGCACGGATTTCGTGGTCGTGTTCCAGGCCGGCCAGTACGAGGACGACGAGGTCGCGAATTCCACCTGGGCGACGGGAGACTGGGATGGCGACTTCGAGTTTACCAGCGCGGATTTCGTGAAGGCCTTTCAAGCCGGCGGCTACGAACTGGGACCTCGCACGGCCGTGCTCGCTGCAGTTCCCGAGCCCGCGTCGATCGGCCTGTGCGGGCTGGCTGCGGTCGGCTTGATGCTCGGCCTCAGGCGTCGGCTGCGCTGAACTGTCGGCGCTGAACCGTCGGCAACCCACATCCCGCCAACCCGCGACGACGGTTAAGCTCAAAGCCTAAAGCCGAAGGCTCAAAGCTCAGCCGGGACGCCTCCGCGGCCATGATTCCGCGTTGCGTCATTTCCTTTTCGAGGTAAACCAACCCCGTGCTTCGTCATGCTTCCCGACGACGCGTCTCGCGTCGCCTTCGTTTTTGTTTTGAATCGCTGGAACCGCGCCGCGTGCTCGACAGCACCGTCGTCTTTAGCGAGATCATGTACAACCCCGCGGGTGGAAACGAATCCCTGGAATGGATCGAGCTCCACAACCAGATGTCGGTCGACATGAACTTGTCCGGCTGGTCGCTGCAGGAAGGGGTTGAGTTCACGTTTCCCCAAGGCACCATTCTGACCGGCGGCAGCTATCTGGTGGTGGCGGCGTCCCCGGAGGCTCTGCAGGCGAGTCAGGGAGTCGAAGGCGCGTTGGGACCTTTGAGCCGGCAGCTTTCAAATTCCGGCGAACGGCTTGAGCTACGGAACCACACGGGCCGCCTGATGGATGCGATCGAGTTTCGCGACGACGGCGACTGGCCTGCCGCCGCGGATGGTTCGGGAGCAAGCTTAGCGAAAACCAAGCCGCAGAGCGCGAGCGAGCCGTTTGGTAATTGGTCGTTCAGTACCGCTCTGGGAGGCACGCCGGGTGCCGCCAACGTCACGGCCGATCGGACGGCTGCCGGCCAGCTGCGATTGAACGAAGTCACGTCGGCCGACGCCGACGCATTTTGGCTTGAGTTGCTGAACGATTCCACCGAAACCGTTTCCCTGGCCGGCTACCGCCTGACGAGTAGTGAGGGTTCCGATCAGGTCTACGAGTTCCCGGTGATCAACCTTTCTGCCGGCGAATACCTGGTGGTCACCGAATCCACCCTGGGATTTCGGCCCGCGGCGGGGGAACGCATCTTTCTGATCGACGCGCCGCACGAGCAGCTTTTCGACGGAGTCCGCGTTGAGGACCGTGCCAAGGCCCGCTCGCAGGAGCAGGGCGGGCAATGGCAGTATCCCTCGTCCGTCACGCCGGGAGCGGCCAATCAATTTGTGTTTCACGACCAGATTGTGATCAACGAGATCATGTACCACGCGCGACCCACGTATTCAACTCCGGCCGTATACGGGGCGGACATCGTGCTGCCGATCGACGCCGTTTGGCGCTTCGAGCAATCGGGCACGGATTTCGGCGAGGCGTGGCGCGAGCCTGGCTTTGATGACAGTCAATGGAATTCAGGACAGGGTTTGTTCTATCTCGAAAACGCCGAACTTCCCGGTCCCAAAAACACACCGCTGCAGTTGGGTCAGGTGACGTACTACTTCCGTACGGAGTTCCAATGGGACGGTCCTTTGGACGAGGTCCAGATCGCGCTGCGGCATGTCGTAGACGATGGGGCCGTCTTCTATTTGAATGGTGTCGAGTTCAGTCGTTTTAACATGCCCAGTGGATTGATTGACTTCGCCACCACCGCGTCGTCCGCCGTCGGAAATGCAGGTTTCGTCGGGCCGGAAGTGTTACCTGCCGGATTGCTACGTGCCGGCACGAACACGTTAGCCGTCGAAGTGCATCAGAATCTGGCCTTCAGTCCGGACGTCGTCTTTGGCGCCGACCTGAGTATCGAGCGATTGCTGACGGCTGAAACGCCGTTCGCGGAATCCGACGAAGAGTGGATCGAGCTCTACAACCGCAGCAGCGAAACCGTGGACCTGGGCGGCTGGACGCTGAGCGGCGCGGTGGAGTTTGAGATGCCGGCAAGGACGACGCTCGGCCCCGGCCAGTTCCTGGTGATTGCCAACGATGCCGACTCCCTGGCCGCGATGTATCCCGGCATCCACGTCGCGGGCGAATTCTCGGGGCGTCTGTCGGATGGCAGCGAACGCCTTCGGCTATACGACGCCCAGGACAACCTGGCCGACGATGTCGAGTATTTCGACGGCGGGCGGTGGCCCGAATTTGCCGATGGCGGCGGCTCAAGTCTGGAACTGGTCGACCCCGACGCGGATAACTCGCGGGGTGAATCCTGGGCGGCCAGCGACGAGCGGGAACGCACGACCTGGAACCACTTCAGCTACACCGCCAACGTCGCGCCGATCGTGTTCGATCCCCCGATCAATTTCAATGAATTCGTCATGGGCTTGCTCGGCCCCGGCGAAGTCTGGATCGACAACTTGAGCGTGGTGGAGAGCCCCGACGGAAGTCGCACCCAGCTGATCCAGAATGGATCGTTCGAGGAAGATGTGATCGGACAGCACGCCGCCCATTGGCGTCTGGTCGGAACACATCAGAACAGCGAGGTCATTGCCGATCCCCAGCAGGCCGGCAACCAGGTACTCCGATTGGTCGCCGATTCGCGGATGAATTACCTGAGCAATCACGCGGAAACGACTCTCGCCAACGGGGCTCGTGTCGTCGACGGTCGGACCTATGAGATTTCATTCGATGCCAAGTGGATCACCGGATCGCCTCAACTGCACACCGAGCTGTACTACAAGGATGCGGCTCGGACGACGATCTTGCCCGAGCCCGCGCAACGCGGAACCCCGGGTGGCCCCAATTCGAGCTGGGACGTCGCCTTGGGTCCGCCGAATCTGGGTCCCACCTACGATGCCCTCCGCCACGACCCGCTGATTCCGTTGTCAACCGAAGACGTGACCGTCACGGTGCAAGCCGAAGACCCGGATGGCATCGCTCAGATGCAATTGTTTTACGCCGTCGACGGAATCGCGCCCTTCACCAGCATCCCGATGACGGCCGGACCCTTGGGCCAGTTCCACGCCACGATTCCGGCTCAGGCCAGCCGCAAGGTCGTGCAGTTCTATGTCCAGGGCGAGGATCAGCAAGGCGCGGTCACGATGTTTCCGGCGGCGGGCCCCGAATCCCGCGCCTTGTATCAGGTCGTCAGCAGCCTGAACTTAAACGCACTGCGGCAAGACTTCCGCCTGTTGATGATCCCGGCCGATTCGCGTGCGCTCCATGAACGCACGAATATGGTGGACAACAATCGACTGGGATCCACCGTGATCTATAACGGCGATGAAGTGTTCTACGATGTCGGCGGTCGTTTGAAAGGCAGTATGTTCTCGCGCCAGAACATCAGCTCCACCGGATACAACGTTCGCTTCAATCCCGACCAGCTGTTCCGCGGCGTTCACGATACGGTGCGATTTGATCAAAACGGCGAGTCCGAGATCCTGGTCAAGTACTTTGCTGCGGCGATTGGCAATTTGGGAGGCAGCTACGATGACGTGTTGCAATTAACAACGCCATCGGGCCAGGGAGGAGGTCCCACGCTGACCTTTCTGGCGGCCCACGACAACGTCTTCTTGCGCGAGCAATTCGAGAACGGGGACGAGGGCACCCTGTTCAAGTTCGAAGGGATTCGCGTGATGCAGGCAACCGTCGACGGCAACCCCGAGAGCCTCAAACTCTATCAGCCCATCGGCTGGATGCCTCAATTCGATATCGCCGATCTGGGCAACGACAAAGAACTCTATCGCTGGCCGTTCTTGATCCACAACAATCGAGACAAGGACGATTACAGTCGGATTATTGATCTGGCCAAGGCGTTCAGCCTCAGCGGAGACGCCCTGGTCGAAGCGGTCACCGACGTGATCGACGTCGATTCGTGGATGTCGACATTCGCGATCATGTCCCTGTTCGGGATTGGGGACGCCTACAGTCAAGGCAATCCGCACAATCTCAACCTGTACGTTCGTCCCGCCGACAACAAGGTTCTGGCATTCCCTTGGGACTGGGACTTCGTCTTCAGTCAGCCCACGAACGCTCCGTTGCATGGCGGCAAGAACATCGGCAAAGTGCTCGACTTGCCCCAATTCGAGCATGTGTTCCTGGGCTACCTGCACCACATGATCACGACGATGTTCAATCGCCGCGAGATGCAGTATTGGACCACTCATTTCGGCCAGATGCTGGGTGGCAGTTACACCGGACTCCTGACCAACATCGAGCAGCGAGGCAGTTTTGTGCTTGGCCGATTGCCGGATGAAGTCTTTTTCCAGATCGGCACCGACGCGGCCAACGTCGACGCCACGCCACTGGTCGACGCGACGACGGCCGCCCAGGTGCTGATCCCGGGACCCGAGAATGGTGGCGACCAACTCGGATCGGCCTGGATCGAACCAGGGTTTACGGAATCCGCCGACTGGGTGACGGGACCGGCACGAATTGGCTTCGAAACGACGCCGGCGACTTTCGACGAGTGGATCGATCTGGACGTGTCGTCGATGTACACCAATAACGCGACGGCCTTCATTCGCATCCCCTTCAACCTGACGAAGGATCCTGCCGAGATTGACCGCCTCAAGCTGCGGATGCGATACGACGACGGTTTCGTGGCCTATTTGAACGGACAAGAAGTCGCTTCGGCCAACGCGCCGAACTCGCCCACTTGGGATTCACGCGCGTCGGCGTCGCAACGCAACGCGGACGCGATCGAACCGGTCGACTTTGACCTTTCCGCCTTCCGGGATTTGCTTCAACCCGGTCAGAATCTGCTGGCGATCCACGGACTGAATCGTATTTCGTCCAGCAGCGACTTCCTGATCGTCCCCGAATTGATTGCGGAAACCTTTCCAGAATTGACCGACAAGACGGCCAGCGTCGATGCCCCCTCGATCCGCCTGGACGGCCAGGGATGGGTCAACGTCCGGGAAATCCGCGTCGCCGGCGAGTCCGATGCGTTGGATGTCACGTGGACCGATACCACGACGTGGCAGGTCGACATCCCGCTGGCTCCTGGGGAAAACCTCCTGCAACTGGAGGCCGTCGATTTCAGTGGAAACATGGTGGGCTTGGATCGGATTCTGGTGACCAGCACGGTCGCACGGCCGATTCTGGATCACTTGCGGATCAGCGAGTTGATGTACCACGCGGCCGATCCGACGGTCGCCGAAATCGCGGCAGGCTTCGATGATGACAATAGCTTTGATTTCTTGGAACTGGTCAATACCAGCCCAACCGAAACGCTGAATCTCGGCGGCATCCACTTGGAAGGCGGCGTCCAATTTGCATTTCCTGACATTTCGTTGTCACCTGGACAGCACGCAGTTGTTGCCGACAACGTGAATGCGTTTCAGCGGCGATACGGTACCGAGATCTCCGTCACGGGGCAGTATGCGGGATCGCTCAGCAATAGCGGCGAAGCACTACGACTGTACGACGCCGCCGGCACGCTCGTCTGGGAACTCAGCTACTCGGACGAAGATCCCTGGCCCGCCGCCGCCGACGGAGTGGGCGCGTCGCTGGAGATCATCGACGTCGCCGCGACGCCCGTGAACGAGTTGATCCGGTCCGATCGCTGGCGTGCCAGTACGGAATTCGGAGGCTCTCCCGGCCGAAGCGGTCTGGCGCCCGTCGGAGTGGTCATCAACGAAATCATGGCCAACACGGACCAACCGCTGAACGCACGCGACTCGATCGAGTTATTCAACCCCACCAACCAGACGATCGATCTCGCCGGCTGGTATCTCAGCGACTCCCAGTCTCAACTTCGAAAGTTCCAGATCCCGTCCGGCACGGTGCTCGGACCCGGACAGTATCTGGCATTCGATGAGGACGACTTCAATCCGCGTCCCACGAACCCCGGTCCCAATGACTTTGCGCTCAGCGGCTCTCAGGGAGACGAGGTTTGGCTCGTTGTTCCCGACGGTCAAGGGGGAATCGCAAGGTTTGTGGACGACGTCCATTTCGGCCCGACGCTCAGCGGCCAGTCACTCGGACGGGTCCCCAACGGAACCGGACGACTGGTGCCGATGGTCGAGCCCACCTGGGGTGCCGCCAATTCGGCAGCGCAGCTCGGACCGCTCGTGATCTCCGAGATTCAGGCCGCGCCAGCTGACCCCTCGGACGCCGCGCGGGCCATCGATCCGGCGCTGGACCGCGACGACCTGGAGTTCATCGAGATCCACAACGTGACCAGCCAGACCATCGACCTCGAGGGCTGGCGACTGGCAGGCGGCGTGGATTTTGAATTGGGCGCGGGTACATCGCTGGCAGGCGGCGAGACGATGGTGATCGTGTCGTTCAATCCCATCTCCCTGGCAAACGCCAATCGTCTGGCTGCGTTTCGAGCGCACTATGGAATGGGCACCTCGGTCACCATTCGAGGCGGATACGCCGGCCAATTGAATGACGAGGGTGAGCTGCTTGAGTGGCTCCAGCCCGATCGTTCGGGCGGCGGTCCTTTGGACGAGGCGCCGCGCGTGTTGGCCGACGAAGTCCTCTATGACAACCGCGGCACCTTGGCCGACCGGAACCCGAAACACCGGTCAATCGCTCACGCGCACCGGGCTGACGGCCCCTGGGAATTCGGCGGCGTCCTGGTTTGCCTCGGACTCATCGCCGGGCGAGATCGCGAATTCCAGCGTTCCCGGTGACTTCAACCAGGACGGCCTGATCGACGCGGACGACATCGACCAGCTGTGTCGGGCCCTCGCCCAAGGCAGTGATGATTTCGATCCACGATTGGATCTGAACGCCGACGGCAGCTTGACGCTCGACGACCATGGGTACTTGATCGGCAGCATCCTCGGAACGGATCTGGGAGACGCTGATCTGGACGGCGTGTTCAGCTCGCAGGATCTCGTGCTCGTCTTCCAGGCAGGCGAATACGAGGACGGGATCGTCGGCAATTCGACCTGGGCCGAGGGCGACTGGAATTGTGACGCCGAGTTTGACTCGGCCGACTTGGTCGCCGTTTTTCAGGCCGGCGGATACGTTGCGGGGGCGAGCCCCACGCGTGATCAGGCGAGTCGCGACTCGATTTTTGGGTCGTTGGGCGAGCCACGGGTGCCGGAGGGAGAGGAGTCCGCGGGGCTGGAGGAATTGCTCGAGTTGCTGGAGTAGGGTCGAAACGCCGGACCGGCGTCCCGTGACCCGAAGTCCCCTCATCCGGCCTTCGGCCACCTTCCTCCGCACGGGGAGAAGGGACGACGTGGGCCCGGGGCCATAGGTCGCGCGTTCTGCTGCGGGTCAAGCGCTGTCACCTCTCCCGTTCCGGGAGAGGTCGTCGGGGACCCGCCTGCGGGTCCCCGACGGGTGAGGGCGACGCGCTGACCGCCCCCTCATCCGGCCTTCGGCCACCTTCCTCCGCACGGGGAGAAGGGACGACGTGGGCCCGGGGCCATAGGTCGCGCGTTCTGCTGCGGGTCAAGCGCTGTCACCTCTCCCGTTCCGGGAGAGGTCGTCGAGGGACCCGCCTGCGGGTCCCCCGACGGGTGAGGGCGACGCGCTGACCGCCCCCTCATCCGGCCTTCGGCCACCTTCTCCCGCTCGGGGAGAAGGGACGACGTGGGCCCGGGGCCATAGGTCGCGCGTTCTGCTGCGGGTCAAGCGCTGTCACCTCTCCCGTTCCGGGAGAGGTCGTCGGGGACCCGCCTGCGGGTCCCCGACGGGTGAGGGCGACGCGCTGACCGCCCCCTCATCCGGCCTTCGGCCACCTTCTCCCGCTCGGGGAGAAGGGACGACGTGGGCCCGGGGCCATAGGTCGCGCGTTCTGCTGCGGGTCAAGCGCTGTCACCTCTCCCGTTCCGGGAGAGGTCGTCGAGGGACCCGCCTGCGGGTCCCCCGACGGGTGAGGGCGACGCGCTGACCGCCCCCTCATCCGGCCTTCGGCCACCTTCTCCCGCACGGGGAGAAGGGACATGGTTCGGTTGAGGGTACACGCGGACGGGAGGGCGAGATTCGCGAGGGCGAGATTCGCGAGGGCGCTTTTCGGGAGGGCGATTTTCGGGAGGGCGAGAACTGCATCCCGCCCGTTTTTTTGACCGATTCCCTGACAAGCATCTTCTCAAGGACCCCGCGGATCGGACACAATGGGGACATCCGCGAGCGTGCCTCGCGTCCCTCCTTTCCTTCCCCCCGCCAAGATCGCCATGCCTTGCCGTTACGATTCGCGTCTCAAGCCAACACGTCTCTGTCCAGCGATCTGCGCGGGACCGCTTCTGGCTCTCGTTGCGGTGCTCTGTTTCGCACCCGGGTGCGATTTCGCCGAAAGCGAGTCGACGGTGGCGAGCGAGTCGCCGGAGTTGCCGATCATTCGGGCCGAAGTGATGACGGTCGAGCCCCAGGTTTGGCCCACCATCGTGAGGACGCAGGGCAGTCTTGTCGCCGACGAGATCACGGTCGTGGGCGCGAAGGTCGCCGGCCGCGTGGTCGAGGTGAACGTGGACCTTGGCGATCAGGTGCACGAGGGCGAGCCGTTGGTGATGCTGGACCGCGAGGAGTTCCGATTGCTGGTCCAACAAGCCGAGGCACAGTTATCGCAGGCCCGGGCGGCGGTGGGTTTGCGACCTGAGCAGAGTCTTGAGAGTCTTGACCCGCTGAATGCGCCTCCGGTCCGCGAAGCCAAGGCCGTCTGGGAAGAATCGCGTCAGCGTGTTGAGCGATTGCGTCAGCTGCGGGAACAAGACGCGGTCAGCGATGCGGAGCTGCAGCAAGGCGAGGCGGACGAAGCGGTTGCCGAAGCTCGATATGCGTCGGCCGAAAACGGTGTCCGTGAGAAGCTGGCCCTGATTGCCGTGAAATTGGCCGAGCTGGAGTTGGCGCGTCAACGACTTGCCGACGCGATTACGCCCGCCCCGTTCGATGGCTCGGTACGCAATCGGCTTGTCGCCCCGGGCAGGTATGTTCAGATTGGCGAGCCGTTGATCGAAGTGGTTCGAACGCAGGCCTTGCGGTTCCAAGGGGCAATCCCCGAGCGTTACGCGCAGTCGCTCCGGATCGGCCAGGACCTGATCCTCCGCATCGAGTCGATCGAGTCGCCGCGTCCGGTTCGCGTGACGCGCATGAGTCCCGCGCTGAACGAACTGAGCCGCTCGCTGCTGTTCGAGGCGGAAGTGGACAACCGTGACGAGCAGTTACGGTCGGGCCTGTTTGTCGAGGCTGAGCTGGTCCTGAATCCCAGGGCGACGGCGATTGTCGTTCCCACTTCGGCCGTCGTCCGTTTTGCCGGAGTGGAAAAGGTTTGGAAAATCGTCGACGGGATGGCCAGCGAGGCGGTGGTCCAGGTGGGGCGTGAGTCGCACGATCGCGTCGAAATCTTACGTGGGCTGGACGCCGGAGATACGGTACTCTGCCACGGAGACCAGGGCCGTGTGGCGCGTGATTCCCGCCACACGGGATGTCCCGGCCGACACGGCCGCGGTGACGTCGCATACACCCCGCCAGCCCGCCCCTTGAACCTCGCCCCGCCGCGAGTTCGGACATGCAAACCTTGAGCTTCTGTCCCCAGGAACGACGCTGTGTATTGGCTGGCTGAAATCTGCGTCAAACGCCCAGTCTTTGCGCCGATGATCGTGACGGCCTTGATCGTTGCGGGGCTCGCATCTTTTCCGCAGCTGGGTGTCGACCGATTTCCGAACATGGACCTGCCCACGGTCTATGTCCGTACCTCATATCCCGGAGCTGCCTCGCAGGAGGTCGAATCGGAGGTCTCGCAGGTCGTCGAAGACGCCGTCGCGACCGTCGCGGGAATTGACGAATTGCGATCGATCTCCAGCGATGGTTCCTCGTTCGTGATCATCACGTTCAATCTGTCCCGCAACATCGATGCGGCGGTCCAGGACGTCCGCGACGCCGTGGCCAGCGTTTTGAATCGCCTGCCACCGGGAATCGACCCGCCCGTGGTGCGCAAACAGGACACGGATTCTTCGCCCATCATTACGTTGGCCGTTTCGGGACCTCGCACGTCGAACGAATTGTATTTCCTGGCGGATCGCTTCGTCAAAAGCGTGATTGAATCCGCCCCGGGCGTCGGCGAAGTCACGATCGCCGGAGCGGCGGACCGAGCCGTCCAGGTTCGGATCGACGCTCGACGACTGGCGGCATATCAGCTTTCGATCCTGCAGGTTCGCGACGCGCTGGTGCGGCAGAACGCCGAAGTCCCAGGGGGCCGAGTGGACGAGGGGCTGCGCGAACGCTCGCTGCGCACACTCGGTCGCGTCGCCGATGCTCGAGATTTTCCCAACCTGGTCGTGGCCTCGGTCGGCGGCACACCGATTCGGCTGAGCGACCTGGGCGAAGTGGAGGACGGCACGAAGGAAGTTCGCACCCTCGCGCGCCTGGATGGCCAGCCTGCCGTGGTGCTGCAGGTGCAGCGTCAGTCGGGCGAGAACACCGTGCGGGTGATTGAGGGCATCCGAGAGCGGCTGCCACGTTGCCTGAGCTTGCTGCCCAAGGACGTGAACGTCACGGTCATCCAGGACCAATCGCGGTACATTCTCGAGGCCCTCCATGAAATCGAACGGCATCTGGTTTCGGGCAGTATTCTGGCCTGCCTGACCGTCCTGCTGTTCATGCGGTCCTGGCGGTCGACGGTGATCGCGGCGGTCGCGATTCCATCCTCGATCATCGCCACATTCGCCTTCATGCGGGCCTTCAATTTCACGCTAAACAACGTCACCATGCTGGCCCTGGTCCTGATGGTGGGCGTCGTGATCGATGATGCGATCGTGGTGCTGGAAAACGTTTTCCATTGCATTGAAGAAAAAGGCATGAATCCCTTCCGCGCCGCCATCGAAGGCACGCGCGAAATCGGCCTGGCGGTGCTGGCCACGACGCTCTCGCTGGTGATCGTGTTCCTCCCGGTCTCGTTTCTGTCCAGCGTGACGGGACGCATGCTGTTCGAATTTGGGGTGACCGCTACCGTGGCCATTCTGGTTTCGATGCTGGTCAGCTTCACACTCACCCCGATGATGTGCAGCAAATTACTCAAACCTGGCCAAGCGACCGATGCGTCACCACGCTCACGAGCCGGTCTGTACCACCTGCTCGAGTCCGCTTATCTGAAATTACTGGGATACGCGATGCGGTATCGAATCGTCATCCTCGGCATGTCGATGCTGGTGATCGCGGCCAACGTCCCTCTGTACTACATGGTCAAGCAGGATTACATTCCGACCAACGTCGACGAATCGGAGTTCGAGATCCGAGTCTCGGCTCAAGAGGGAGCGAGCTTGATTGCCATGGACGAGGCGATGGAGCAGGTCGAGCAGATTCTGAAGGAGATTCCCGGGATCGAGTTCGTCCTCACGACGGTCGGCACGCGCGGATTCGGGGGCGTCAATCGCGGCGAGGTTTATGTGCGGCTGGAGGATATCAAGACGCGATCGTTTTCGCTCGAGCGGCTGGCCCGAGGGGTCCTCGGTGGTGATGCGGGGGCTGCGTTCCGGGGTAACTTCACCCAGCGCGACAAGATGTCCGAGATCCGCGAGCGATTAAACGCATTGTCCGACATTCGGCTCTCCGTTCGCAATCTCACGTCGCTCCGCCAGGGGGCGCCCGTCGACATCGACTTTTCGATTACGGGCCCGGACATTCAACTGCTCTCGGACTTCAGCGAGGCACTTCGCCAACGGGTCGTCGAGATTCCAGGCGTCGTGGACGTCGATACAACCTTGCGGATGGACAAGCCCGAGTTGCTCGTTTCGATCGATCGCGAGCGGGCGGCCTCGTTGGGGATTGAGGTGCAGGAGGTGGCCGAAACCTTGCGGGTCGCCGTTGGAGGCGATGACCGCGTCTCGCGCTACCGCGATCCGACCGTGGATGATGCTTACGATGTCGAATTGCGTCTGGAAGGCATCGACCGCCGGGATGTGGAATCGATTTCGCAATTGTATTTGCGGGCCAATCCGGGTGCCGTGCGGGCGCGTCCGCTGAGCGGTATGGCGTCCAGCCCGACCGCTACCGTGCTCACGCGAATCGACAACGTCGTGCAGTTCGACTTCGGCAACGCCCCGGCCCGCATCGACCGTCTGGACCGCCAACGAATGGTTGCCATTCGCGCGAATCTCGCCGGCGGTTTCGCCCTCGCAGACCGCGTGGCCGCGATTGAGGAAGCCGCCGCCGAGGTGGGAATTCCGGCTGGATTCGAGACACGCATCATGGGACGCGGCCGCGAACTGGAACGGACGTTGTCCGACTTTCTCTGGACCTTCTTGCTCTCGTTCGTCTTCATGTACATCGTGCTGGCGGCGCAATTCGAACACCTCGTGCATCCGTTCACGATTCTGCTGTCGCTTCCGCTCTCGATCCCCTTCGGGCTGCTAAGTCTCTACTGGGGCGGCGAGTCCCTGAACCTGTATTCGGCTTTGGGAATTCTCGTGCTGTTTGGCGTCGTCAAGAAGGCGGCAATTCTGCAAGTCGATCATACGAACGCCTTGCGGGCCCGAGGCATGAACCGGCACGACGCCATCTTGCAGGCGAATCGGGATCGACTCCGACCCATTTTGATGACCACCATCTCGTTTGTGGCGGGTTTGCTACCCTTGTTGCTGGCCACCGGTCCCGGCGCGGAAGAGCGTCGCTCGATCGCCGTTCTGGCCGTCGGCGGTCAAACTCTTTCGCTGCTGCTGACCCTGCTGGCCGTCCCCGTGATCTACTCGTACCTGGACGACCTGGGTCAACTGCTGCAGCGTGTCGCCCGCCTCCTGAGTCGCTCGCAGTCGGCCGATACTGCAGATCCCTATGTCGTCGAACAGTCGCTTCGCTAAACCATCGCTCAGGAGAAGTCCCCGATGCCGTCATCCTCCCTCGTCTCATTGGTGCTTTCAATTCCGTTATTGCTGCTGCCCCTGGCCGCAGTGGGCCGGGCCGACGACGTTGTCCCCGGCGCGTCGGCGACGCCGCGCGTCTTCGAGCTGCGAATTTATACGACCCATCCGGGAAGACTGGACGCGCTCAACAAGCGGTTCCGCGAACACACCAACCGACTGTTCCGCAAACACGGCATGGAACTGATTGGCTATTGGACGCCCGCCGAGGGTGAAGAAGCAGCCAATACGCTGGTCTACATCCTGGCCTATCCCAGCCGTGAGGCGCGCGAGGCGTCCTGGAAGGCGTTCATGACGGATCCCGAATGGCAGCAGGCTCGCGAGGCGTCCGAGGCCGACGGAAAGATCGTAATGAAGGTCGAGAGCAAGTTTCTGAACCCGACCGACTACTCGCCGCTGCGGTAACGAAGCTACATCAAGGGCACGTCACCGTGACGCTCGCCACGTTCGTAGACGACGTGAGCTCGGCCAACCAGCAGAGGGTCGAGCGGTCCGATCTTGTCCAGCGTTTTGTTCGTGTAAGGCAGCTTGTGCAGCACGTATCGCATCGCGTTCAGCCGAGCCCGCTTCTTGCAGTCGGACTTAATCACGGTCCAAGGCGAATCGGCGGTATCGGTGTAGAAGAACATCGCCTCTTTGGCCTTGGTGTAGTCGTCCCACTTGTCGAGCGACGCGAGATCGACCGGGGAGAGTTTCCATTGTTTCAGTGGGTGGGCCTCGCGCTCTTTAAATCGCCGCCGCTGCTCACCCCGGCTGACCGAGAACCAGAACTTGATCAAGTGGATCCCGCTCCGGACCAGATTCCGCTCGAATTCCGGCGCCTGCCGCATGAACTCGACATACTCGTCCGCCGTGCAGAAGCCCATCACGTGCTCGACGCCGGCGCGATTGTACCACGAGCGGTCAAACATCACGATTTCACCGGCCGTGGGAAGATGTTCGACATACCGCTGAAAGTACCACTGCCCTCGTTCCACTTCGCTGGGCTTTTCCAGAGCGACTACATGGGCACCGCGGGGATTCAAGTGCTCCATGAATCGCTTGATGGTGCCCCCCTTGCCCGCGGCGTCCCGACCTTCGAACAGGAGAATTACCTTTTGACCCGTGCTCTTGACCCAGCTCTGTAACTTCAACAGCTCGACCTGCAAACGGTATTTCTGCTTTTCGTAATTCTTCCGCGACATCAAGTTCTTATACGGGTAGCCGCCGTCACGCCAGTCCGCTGCCAGTTCGTCGTCCGGCCGCGTGGGCAGCTTACTCACGACACTTTCCGGGCCGTCCAACAGCGCTGTTCGGAGAACGGCGGCATCGTCCGGGGAAGCGCCCGCCATGATCACGGCCAGAACCTTTCTCAGCGTCTCGACATCATACGGCGGGACGTGCTCAACGACATCTCGGACGGCGTTGATCTTCTTTTCCTGAGAAGCCACGATCGCTTCGTCGACCACAAACCGCTCGATTCCGCCCGCTTGCTTCGAGGGAGCCGTATCGCCGCGGGTCACGCGCCTCGGTCGTCCGTTCACGGCCGGAGGCGACGCCGCGTCAGGCGCCGCCTTGGCTTGGGATTGTTTGGGAGTTGCAGGCGTCTTTTTGGAAGGTTTACCGTTCATAGTTGAGAGTATACCTTAGCCAAACCGCGGCGCAACCACCTCCGGTCGGGCGAAGCGAATCTAGCCGCCAGAGAAGGTGGCCGCAAGCCGGATGAGGGGGCGGTCATCGCATCCGGTCGACCCTCACCCGCCGCTCCGCGACGACCTCTCCCGGCCCCGGGAGAGGTGACACGAGGATCTCCCTTCTCCCCAGCGCGGGAGAGGTGACACGAGGATGTTCCTTCTCCCCAGCGCGGGAGAAGGTGGCCGAAGGCCGGATGAGGGGGCCCCGCGCCCTGCGCACCGGCCAGTCGCCCAGCCGCTCAACCCTCACCCGCCCGGCTCCCGCCCGCGGGACCCGAGCGACCTCTCCCGGCCTCGGGAGAGGTGACACGAGGATGTCCCTTCTCCCCAGCGCGGGAGAAGGTGGCCGAAGGCCGGATGAGGGGGCACCGCGCCCTGCGCGCCGGCCAGCCGCCCAGCCGCTCAACCCTCACCCGCCCGGCTCCCGCCCGCGGGACCCGAGCGACCTCTCCCGGCCTCGGGAGAGGTAACACGAGGATGTCCCTTCTCCCCAACGCGGGAGAAGGTGGCCGAAGGCCGGATGAGGGGGCACCGCGCCCTGCGCACCGGTCAGTCGCCCAGCCGCTCACCCTCACCCGCCCGGCTCCCGCCCGCGGGACCCGAGCGACCTCTCCCGGCCTCGGGAGAGGTGACACGAGGATCTCCCTTCTCCCCAGCGCGGGAGAAGGTGGCCGAAGGCCGGATGAGGGGGCCCCGCGCCCTGCGCACCGGTCAGTCGCCCAGCCGCTCAACCCTCACCCGCCCGGCTCCCGCCCGCGGGACCCGAGCGACCTCTCCCGGCCTCGGGAGAGGTGACACGAGGATCTCCCTGCTCCCCAGCGCGGGAGAAGGTGGCCGAAGGCCGGATGAGGGGGCACCGCGCCCTGTGCACCGGTCAGTCGCCCAGCCGCTCACCCTCACCCGCCCGGCTCCCGCCCGCGGGACCCGAGCGACCTCTCCCGGCCTCGGGAGAGGTAACACGAGGATGTCCCTTCTCCCCAGCGCGGGAGAAGGTGGCCGAAGGCCGGATGAGGGGACGGAGGCGTCGGAGGGGGCGGAGTCGTCGGAGCGGCCCGGTGCCACCGTGACCTCCGCCTCAATAGGCATACACCAGTCCGATGCTGGGTCCGTGATAGACGACGTCGCCGTCGTCGTTCAGCTGAGGCGGTCCCAGCGAAAGGAGGTCAATGTTCGTCTCCAGGTTCTGGCTCGCCAGGGCCACCCCGGACAACCAGTACGCGTTGTAACCGACTCGACAGACCAGTCGCGACGTGATGTTGTGGTTGTACATCAACGAGATCTCGCCCATAAACGCCGTCCGATCGCGCGAATCGGTCCCCTGCGCCTGAGCCAGTAAGGCGCCACTCCCGTTCGTGTTCCGGTAGGTCGAGCTAAGGGAAGCCTGATTCTGATAGATGCCGCCCTTAATCTCGAAGTCGACCCAGCCCTGGCCTCGTTTTAGGAACTGAGATTGCAGCCCGATTTGGACGCCGAAGAGGTCATTCTGCGTGCCCGTGTTCGATCGAATGACCGAACCGCCGGCGGGCAGGGACGAACTGGAAACGTAGCCGAATCGCTCGTCCAACTGCATATATCGCAAGCCAACCGAAAATGAATTCGCGACGCAGCAATAGCGTTGTGGCGCCCAAGTGTAGCGCGGTACGATCAGCCGGCGCCGCACGTTCAGTTCCACGCTGTCCCACTTCGATTCCATCTCGATCGAGGCGAAGTTGTTAAAATCGGCGCCGATGAACGCAACCGGCCGTCCGAAATTCGAGAATGGTGAAAACAGGTTGCCGGTTCCGCCCTGACTGTTCGGGCTGAGGTCACGCGTGGCCGCTGATTGGTCCCACTCGTACGCGCCCAAATACGTTCCCTCGAGCCGATAGAGGTCGTTCAGACTGACGCCGAACGTCAATCGCAAGCCGGCATCGAACTCGGCGTCGACATCGCCCGTGTCGAGGGCCACAATTTCGCCCGGCCCCAGTGTCTGCATCACCAAATCGTCCTTCTGATCGCGCAGCAACGCCATCATCTCGACCGAAGCGTACCAAGTCGGTGGGGAACTCGTCCCACAGTCGCGACACATGTTCTTGTCGCAGTAATCCTCGTAGACCTCGCCGTAGGGACTGCACCAGTAGAGATTCGTGAATTGCAGACCGGAGTTCCCACCGTGCCCCAAGACACCGCCGTGTCCCGCATGGCCGCCATGAGCGACGCCACAACGACACGAACTGGCCGACTGCCCGCAGGCCAAGCACGACACCAACTGATACGGCGGAACGTCGGAGATCGCGGGAACGGTATCGGTCGACAAGGAGTTCTCTACTGAGGACTCGTTCGGAGAAAAGGCCATCGCGCGACCCGGTTCGCTTCCGCCTTGCGCCTGCACCATCGGTCCGCTCGCGGCGATTCCGACGATGCACATCAGAAGCTGAGCCAAGCGGCTCGCGGAGCTCGCCCAAGGTAACTGCCTCATGGATCCATTCCTTACCGGATACGTGACTATCCTTCGCCGCGACGAGGCGAACAATCCTAATAACTAGTTCGTTAATCAGGCGACGAATCAAAAGCATTCCGAGAACGGTCAGCATCACCGCTGCGACCGTTATGTCCCCAACCTTGAGCCGGGCGTGAATTGTCACGCGGCTGGATGCGACAAGTAGTTTGCTAAGGCCACTTTCCGGCGCAGCAACCCCAGTGAAGCGGCGGTTGGCACGCTGACAAGCCATGACAGCATGCCCGATGGTAGCTACGCCAACCGTGTCGACTCGACGCGTCAGCCGTCGCTCCCCAAGGCTTAGCCGAATTGGGACCCTCCACGGCAGATCAGCGACACGAAGGAACTCGTCGCCAAGAGAAACGGAAGCACGCTGGCAGGCTTCGGCACGAAGACCCGGAACTCGACGTGCCCGGTACGCCCGAAGGACTGATCGGGGCTCCAAGTCCGCGAACGCGCAAATCGCCCGTATCCGGTTCATCAATCACGCTCATCACCGCAGAGGCACATCAGAAAACTCGGGGCAGGCAGCGAAAAGAGCCCGCACGCGGTGCCGAGACAACTCTTTGTTTCGTAGGATGGCTCGTGGTATACAGCTTTGAAAAAGCAGGGAACATGAGGGTCATCTCCATGCGACTTCTGACTGGATCGCTCACCCGGGCCCTGTGGGCGCGTTTTTTCCTTGCGATCTTGTTGTTTACCGCACGGATTTGGGCTCAAGAGTGGACGCGACATACGATCGACGCCTCATCGCGCGGAGCGGATGGGGTGAGACCGATCGAACTTGCAGGACACGCCGACTGGCGAGCGATCAGTGTGGGTTGGGAAGAAGGAGGCCTCCAGCGCGTTTACCTCCGCCCCGGTCCAGACCAGGTTCGCCAACCGTGGCCGGCCGTCACCGTTGGCCGACAGGCCTCGCCGGAAGATGCCGTACTGGTCGATCTGGACGGCGACGGGGCGACCGATGTCGTGAGCTCGTGCGAGGGACGAACCCGCAGCATCTTTGTCCACTGGGCACCGTCAAAGCCCCGCGAATTTCTGGATTCGAGCAAATGGACGACCGAGGCCTTTCCCGCGACGCAGAACATGACCCGCTGGATGTATGCCCTGCCAGTTCAGGTCGATGGTGAACATGGCGTCGACCTGATTGTCGGAGCGAAAGACAGCCAGGCGACGATCGGATGGCTCCAGGCGCCGCCGAACCCGCGGGACCTCGCCGCCTGGAGATACCACGCGATTTGCCCGGCGGGCTGGGTGATGTCGCTGGTTGCCGACGATCTGGACGCCGATGGCGATGTGGATCTGCTCGTTTCGGATCGACGCGGACCCGGCCGAGGTGTTTTCTGGCTCGAGCATCCCGGCGTCGAACAGCTCGGCGTCACGTCCTGGGCACGCCATCGGATCGGATCGGAGGACTGTGAGATCCTGTTCTTGGCTTACGCCGATCTGGACCGCGATGGACAACGCGACGTGCTGGTGGCGACACATAAACAGGGGATCCGGCTGCATCGCCGAACTCAAGCAGTGGGCGATCGCTGGACGACCCGCGAAATTCCCGCGCCGGAATCGATCATCCATGGTAAGGCGGTGGCCGTGGGCGATATTGACTTGGACGGCCAGTCTGACATCGTGCTGTCCAGCGAAACCCACTCGCGTCCAGGCAATGGCATCGTATGGATTGCCGGGAATGCAATCGGACTTGCCAAAATTCGCGCAGGGAACGTGCACGCGATCAGCGGAGATGCAGGACAGAAGTTCGACCTGGTCCAACTGGTCGATCTGGATTCCGATGGAGACCTTGACGTCATGACGACCGAAGAACGAGAGAATCTGGGCGTCATTTGGTACGAGAATCCGCACCTGTAACGCACGCGCGTCGCTGGCCACATCGCAACGTCCGGCCGCGGCCAAGCACGACGAGCCCGCATCCGGCAAGGCTCGCCAGCAAATTCCCCGCCGGTTCCGGCACGGCCACCGCCGACCGATAGCCTTGCTCGAATCCGCCCGACTGGAATGCCAATACGACGTCACTTGCATCGAACTCCAGGTCCCCATTCCAATCACCTGTCGCCCAGGTGGAATTGGCAACTTGGCTATCTTCGTACTGTCCGGCCTGAAATACGACAATCAGATCCGAAGAATCGAACTTGAAGTCCATATTCGCATCGCCGAAGTAGCTGATCTTAATCCAGTCGACCCAGAATTCACGATCTGCCTGGTCAACCCGCGAGTCCGAGTTCAGGTCGAAGTAGGGTTCGTTGTTCCCTTCACGGACCTTGCGTGAAAGCAAGTCGATATCGCCGGCATCCAGTCTGCCGTCACCGTTCAGATCACCGAATCGCCCCGCTCCAGGAATCGAAACCGATACTTCGTCGACGTACAGGCGACCAGTCACATCCGGAGAGGGTCCTGTCAAGAAGTCAATACGAAGTGAGTCGGTCTCTTCGGGAACGACAAGCAGCTTATTGATTTCGACGAGTTCCAGTTGATCTTCCTGCACCAGAAAATCGGTTTGACCAAGATCGATTCCGGACGACAGCCAGGTCACCGTCATCCGAAATCCGTTGTCCGGTTGCTGACTGACGAAATCGTAGGCCCAGGACCATTGGAACTCGAGTTCGTCGGTCGGCATGGGCAGGCGAGCCGTCGTCGACCAGCTTGCGAAACCGCTCCCGCTGTTATCGTTGAGCAAGAGATTTCGGCTCCCGCCAGCAGGACGTGAAGTGTCCCAAACCGTACCGCCCCGGACGTTGCCACCGGGCACCCAGTCGTCCGGACGGCCGTCGCGATTGGCGTCCGTTTCGATATCCGGATTAGGCAGAAAATTACCGGGCAGGATCGCCGCTTGCCCATCATTCAAGGTTGCCGAACATCCGCCTAGCACGGCCCAAAGGATCCATCGTTTCATGATGTCGTTCTCGATTCTTGCCAAAGACGTGTGACGGTTTCGCAGTTGTTCATCGACGCGGCACGATCCAGCTCCCTCCTTGCATCGGCTCGGTGCGCGGGACGCTCAACATGGAAACTTTGCTAAAGGGCGCAGGATCGGGCCCAAGTTGCGAAACAAGGCGGCATCGATCGAGCACGAATGGCTCGCACGCCGCCCAACGAATGCTGGCAACGTGCTCACAAGCGTCGACAAAGTCGCCGCATTTTGACGATGATCCTCACGGGCCACAAGCAAAATCCGCGAACTTCCGCCGCCCCCCACTCGCGAGGAGATCGTACCGCACGGATGTCGTCCGTCGGCGCGCCACGTCCCTTCTCCCCAACGAGGTCGTGCAGCTTTTAAGGCGTTTGAGCGGGGGGACTTGCGAAAAAAAATGACCTTCGTGCTATCGGCGATTTCGCACAAACTGTGCGTTGCTTTATCAACCGCAAACAACACGGAGGTCGTTGTGAGTTTAAGCCAATCGAGACAAACAAAAAACCCAGTTCCGAGCTTTTCCTCTTGCCGAGGGAGATCCCCGTTGGAAGGAGATCGGACAGCGACTCGGAGATGAACACCATGCCCAAGTCGTGGAGCGGCAAGTCAACAAGCTTGACCGGGCTACAATCGACCTGACCTATCGCGGGAGTGGATCAGAACCGTACGATCCGGTGGTGCTCTTGAAGATGGTGCTTTACCAATATCTGAAAGGCAACCAGTCTCCAGCGACTTGGTACGAAGAGGCCAAATTCAACGAAGCCATGCAGTGGCTCGGGCGAGGCTATGTGCCAGCAAGGCGTACTTGGTATGACTTTCGCGACCGCGTTGGCAAGTTTATCGACCAGCTTCACGAACAGGTCATCGCCAGGGCACTCGACCAGGGTCTGGATCCCTCGGTTGGCGTTCAGGACGGAACTGCGGTAGCCGCCTGTGCGTCGAGGCATCGTATGGTGAACCGTTCAACACTTGAAAAACGAATCGAACAACTGGGGTCAATCCTCAAAGGCAAGTTCGATGACGAGTGGCCTAAATGGGTTCCGCCGACTGAATCCGGCAGGCTGGACTTAGCCGAAAGAATGAACAAGGCGTCCGAAGTTCTGGCAGAGAGAATCGCAAAAAACGCACGGAAACCAAGCGATAAACGCAAAGACCCGGAGAAGCTTCAAGTTAGTCTGAGCGACCCGGTCGCACCCCTGGGCCGCGACAAGCTAAAAGTCTTTCGTCCGCTTTACACGGTGCAATACGTGGTCGCCCCCGTCAGTCAGCTGATCCTGTCTTATGGTTGTGAACCCGAGGTAACGGATGTGGGCACCCTGGCACCCATGATTGACAAGACCCAGAAGGCCGTGCGTGGTCAATTAAGAACGATGCTGGCCGATGCGGCATACTGCTCGATTGTTGACCTGCAGGACTGCCGTGAACGCGGGATCGAGTTGCTTGCTCCAGTGCAATCCAATGCCTTCACCGAGTCGAAAAAGAAGGCCACACCGAATCCGCAGATACCGCGAGACGAATTTGACTGGGACGAGGCCGAGCAATGTTATCGGTGTCCCCAAGGTCATCGTTTAGATTATCGCGATCGCACTCGCAAGCAACGTCATAGTGGTCGACAACTGTGGGAGTCTCGCTATCGTTGCGACTCGGCTCATTGCGGTGCCTGTCCTCTGGCGGACAAGTGCCTTCGTCCTGGTTCCACTTGTCGAACGATTAAACGGCTGGAAGGGCAGGATTTGTTAGACGCTCAGCGAAAGAAGATGGCTGATCCAAACGTTCAGATGCGCTACCGAATACGCGGCCAAACTGTCGAACTGGCCTATGCCGACAGCAAAGGTAATCGTCGACTGCACCGCTTTCACGGACGCGGTCTCGCCCGCGTCCGCGCTGAGACTGGCCTGATGGTGGTCGCCCAAAACTCACTGCGTCTTGATCGCCTCGAACGAAATTCCCTAACCACAGTCAAAATACCAACTTAAAAGCTGCACGACCTCCAGCGCGGGAGAAGGTGGCCGAAGGCCGGATGGGGGGCTCGAGCATCGCCGCCAAACTCTCACCCCTCACGAGCCCTCACCCGCTGCTCCGCAGCGACCTCGCCCGGACGCGGGAGAGGTGACACACCGCATGTCCCTTCTCCCCAGCGCGGGAGAAGGTGGCCGAAGGCCGGATGAGGGGGGCTCGAGCAGCGCCGCCAAACTCTCACCCCTCAAGAGCCCTCACCCGCTGCTCCGCAGCGACCTCTCCCGGAACGGGAGAGGTGACACACCGCATGTCCCTTCTCCCCAGCGCGGGAGAAGGTGGCCGAAGGCCGGATGAGGGGGCTCGAGCATCGCCGCCAAACTCTCACCCCTCACGAGCCCTCACCCGCTGCTCCGCGGCGACCCCGCCCGGACGCGGGAGAGGTGACACACCGCATGTCCCTTCTCCCCAGCGCGGGAGAAGGTGGCCGAAGGCCGGATCAGGGGGCAGCGTCCGGGCGGAACCCGGACGAGCAAACAGACGCGGCGTGCTAAGTCCTCACTCGTTCGACTGGTAGAGCTGTTGATAGATGTCGCTCGAGTGTTTCGTCGGGTCAAACTTGGCGATTAATCCGGCACTGACAAGCGTCGGGTTGATCTGCGCGGGCTGGCTAAATCCGCTATAGCTGACATAGTTGGGATCGAATGGATGAATCGAGAAAATCCCATCGCTGCCCCGGACTCGCCCGTACCAGTCTCGACCAAAGTTGAAGTCGTTCACGTGCTGATTGACCGTCTCGTGACAGCGCATGCAGCTAATCCGGTCCACCTCGATGAAACCGGCGTCGTAGCGGGCCGGCACGATGTGAAACGCGACATCCGTCGTGGGTGCAACTGTATGGACGCCGTTCGTACCCGTCCGCCACGTCGCTCCGAGTGCCGACTCAAAGACGGTCTCGGTCAGCAGTTTCGCGACCAGGCCATCGTCGCCGACGGCCGGCAGGTTATCCACACCCATTGCCTGTTGAAAGACTCTCGTCGAGTGGCTGGCGTCGGCCAACACTTGGCGTTGGAGTGCGATCGGTTGCTCGAGATGATTCACAAGTCGGGTCACTTGCGGATTGTTTCGCCAATCGGGCTTCAATTCTGTGATTCGTTCCGCCAGTCGCGAGCTGGTAGTGAAAGGACGAAACACGTCGACTGACCATTCGCCTGTCTCGCGCGTGCGCAACCGAAGCTCAAACGTGTACAGTTTTCCCTGGGGCGAGCGGATCTGCAAGACTTCGCCCACCACGCTGCCCACGGGGAACGTCCAGGCGTATCCAAGTGACGAGCTCCCACGCAGCTGCTTGCGATACCAGACAATTGGCTGCAGCTTGCCATCCTCGGTGCGCGGCAACCAAAGAAAACGAAACTTGCTGATGTTCGGACTCCGATGGGTTCCGCCAGGAGCTCCCCAGGGAAATTCGACGTTCGCGTTCCCGTAGGGCTCGCTTCCATTGGCCGAAACGTTGTACGACGGTGAGTGGATCCCGGGCAGCCCACTGCTCCAATCCTGATACGCCGAAGGCATCTCTTGTTCGGTGTAGAAAATCAGCGAACGATCTTCCAGCATCGCCTGGACGCGCTCGTCGTTGACCTTGGGCAGGTAACCGCGAAGTCGTTGCTCCTTGTCCACCGAAACAAGTTGAAACGGTCGGCCCTTGACGGCGGTCCCTGGGGACGTCGCAGGCGCCATCGTGGGAAACGCCAAGCTGACGCACAACCCACAGATTAACGGCAAAGTGGTCGTCACGGTTTGCATCTGTTCGCTCCTCCGCTGGTGTCGTTCCAGTTTTCGATGCGTGCGGCCCTCGAAGCATCAAGCGCCGACGGCAAGTGGGCGGCCTCGAACCGACGTGCGTCGGCTTGAAGCTTGCCCGACCCGCCGACGGATTGTAACAAGATGCGTTTCGTGCCATAGGGGTTGAGCGACCTGCGACCGGCTTGCGTCACAGCACGGCGGGGACTGACTCCCACCCGTTAGCGGGTCAAGAGGAGTTGGCGGAACGACGATTGAATTAGGGCGTCCTTTTTACTCAAGTCCTAACCCAGACACGAGTTTGTCACCGTTCACTTGGGGCCCTGGCCGCATCCCGTGTTGTCTCTCGGGAGGGGCTGCTCAAACGTACTCGGCACGATGGTGGCCGCGGAGATCATTTTTCTCGGAGGGATCCCGCCAAACCCGATTGGTGGCGTCTTTAGATGAGGCGGGGAGAATCAACCGCTATACTGGCCAGGATTGAGGTGAACCGGGGGTCCACCGCATCTTGTTCTTCTGGCTGAGGCAAGCACCATGTCGCATCGATTGACACGTCGCAAGACGCTACAGACACTGGCGGCCTTGAGCAGTCCGTTCGCATTTCCATGGATCGTCCCGGCAAGGGTCCTTGGGCGTGACGGAGCCACGCCGGCCAATGAAACGATTCGTGTGGGCGTGATCGGCTGCGGGAATCGAGCCCGACAGTTAATGGCCCAGCTTCCGCCACCAGGTCAAATCGTGGCGATCGCGGACTGTTATCGTCAGCGAATGACGGAAGCCTTGCAGCTGTTCAAGGCGAATTGGGCAACGTATTCAGACTATCGGCAGATGTTCGACCGCGAACAATTGGATGCGGTGATTGTCGCGACGCCCGACCATGGGCGATCTTTGCCATGCATTCGCGCGTGTCAGGCCGGTTTGGACGTGTACGCTGAAAAGCCATTGACCGTGTACGTGAGCGAAGGCCGAAAGATGGTTCAGGCCGCGCGCAGGTACCAACGTGTCTTTCAAGTTGGCACGCAACAGAGAACGATGGAACTGAACCGTTTTTGCTGCGACCTGGTACAGCATGGCGGGATTGGCAAGATCGAATGGGTGCAAGCCGTCAACTACACGGGCCCAACTCGATACGATCACTTGCCCGAGGAGCCAATTCCCGAGGGAGACGATTGGGATCAGTGGTGCGGCCCCACCGAGCGGCGTCCGTTCAACTCGCAGCTCCAATTCGGCTGGATGAAATGGCGAGCCTACTCGGGTGGCGAGATGACGAACTGGGGGGCGCACGGGGTCGACCAGATTCAATCGGCCCTGGGAAAGAGTCGAACCGGGCCGCGCGAGCTGTGGCCGGTCACGCCCGGACCCAATGGGAAAGTCTCGATGCGATACGAAGACGGAACGCTCGTGCGATTCGAGCTCGACGGCGGTCCCATGGGCGGAGCTATCTTCAAGGGGACAGCGGCCAAGATGGAGATCAATCGAAATCGGTTCGCGACGAATCCCGCGGGTTTTGTCACGGATGCGCCCGATCCCGAAGTGCAACAGAAGTGGGAGGGCCCGGGTTGGACTGCCGCGCCTCATTTGGCCAACTGGCTCGACTGCATTCAGTCGCGAGCGGAACCCAATGCGGATGTCGAGATCGGACATCGGTCGATCACCGTCTGCCATTTGGTCAATCTGACCCGCGAGCTGGGTCGGAAGCTGACCTGGGACCCGGCGCGTGAGTTATTTGTCGACGACGACCAGGCAAACCAGCTGCTGGAACGACCACGGCGGGCGGGCTTCGAGCTGCCGGCAATCGACGGTTAACGTTTCAGGATGGACGGCTCGCGCATTGTCAAAGTCAAGAATTGGAAACGGCTCGACAGGAGCCTCGCCCTCCAGGCATAGGTACTCCAAAACCAAGCCATGACAAAGCACTAGCGGCCCAATTCATCCACCAGACGAACAGCTCCATACAGCTGCTTGAGGCACTCACGAATTCCGCTCGAGTGAACGCAGACAGCGCGGCCGATTTCATCAGAATAGAGAAAATCGGCAGTCAACGACTGAATGTTCCCATCAAAGATGACTCCAACCAGTTCGCCCTTACGATTGACGACCGGGCTGCCCGAGTTGCCTCCGATGATGTCGGCGGTGCAGACAAAATTGAGTGGCGTCTGCAGATCGAGTTGCGTTTTTTGTTGATGCCATCTCGGAGGCAGCGTCCAATCTCCTTTGGCTCCATGTGCCTGCTCATGCTGGAACGCGCCGCCAATCGTCGTCCAGGGCGCGACGGGCTTTCCATCTTCAATGTAACCCTTCACGGTTCCGAAGGCCAAACGCAACGTGAACGTCGCATCGGGGTAGGTTGAGGTGCCTTGCGCGGCGACCGTTGCTTCGGTAATCTGCGCGTAGGCTTGGCGTTCCAGTTCGTCCAGTTCATCGCCGATCTCTCGCAGGCGGCGATATTCGGGTTCCAGCAGTTTGGCCAAGTGAATCATCGGATCATCGGAAGCATCGATCGCTGCCTGACCACCGGCGGCCAACTTTCGCCGGACTTCCACGTCACCGAGCGTCGTTCGTTCGATCAGTTCCGCGGCTCGTTCGCGGGGACTCAAGCCGGCCAACGCTTCGATGACTAACGGATCGTCGCCCCCGCGTCGCTCGACCCATTCGGCCAGGCCGTCGGCGAGTTTCACGGTTTCCAGATCGTCATAGATCGGTGCCGGCGAAAACAACTGCTGCTCCAGCGACTCACGGGCCGAGTCGCGGTATTCGCGCAGCCGGTCCTCGCTGGGCTTTTGATCCTCCGTCGCCATCAGGTTCAGGGTCTCGGCCAGATCGTAATGCTGGGATTGTCGCGAGAAGCTGACGGATTGACCCAGCAGTTCGGCGCGGCGCGACTGGAGTGATTCAATCGTGGTCCAGGCTTCGACGTAACGATTCAATTCGGGTTCGCGGCGCAGCTTGTCCAGTAACTCGCTCTCTTGCCGTTGCTTGGACTCCATCAGCGCGGGAGTCTGCAGACCTTGCAGCATGCCGGTATAGGCCTTGCGGGCGTTTTGAATCCCGAACAGCTCATCGCGGGCCCGCCGCTGTTGCTCGTCGCCCTCGTACCCATACTGCTGCAGCAAAATCTCCAATCGGCGAAGCAGATTCAACGTATAGGGCATTCGCTTGTCGCGCAGGTACTTCAGCGCGGCGACGGTGAAGATCCGCTGCGTGCGACCGGGATTCCCCGAGACAAAGACCAACTCATCGTCCCCCGCACCGCCAACCGAGTAGCTCAAGAAGTGCTTGATTTCAGCGGGCTTGTCGTCTTCGTAAACTCGAAACAGGGCGACGTCCAAGCAATATCGCGGATACTCAAAATTGTCCGCGTCGCCGCCGAAAAACGCGACGGCCGTTTCCGGGGCCCAAACGAGTCGAACGTCGGTGTACTTTTTGTAGCGGTACAAATGGTACTGGGCGCCGCCGAACAAGGTCACGACATCGCTTCGCAAACCGGTTTGGTCCAACGATTCCTTCTCGATTTGGGCCATCACCGCGCACCGCGCACGGAAAGCCTCACCGACCGAAACGTCCGAGGGAACCGCCGCGTTGACGCGCTGAGTCACATCGTCGATGGAAACGAGTTGATTCAGCTCCAGGTCCGGCGCCTTGACCTCCTGCTCGTGCGAGTCGGCGAGGAATCCGTCGCGCATGTAGTTCTGCTCGGGCGTCGACAGCTTTTGCAGCGTGTCCGACGCGACGTGGTGATTGGTCAGCACCAGCCCGTTGCTGGAAACGAACGAGGCGGAACCGCCCGAATTGAAGCGGACCGACGACAGCATGATGTGGCGTGCCCAGTCATCCGTCGGTTCGAAATCGTAGTGCGACTTCAGGTATTCGACGGGAAGATCGTTAAACAGCCACATTCCCTCATCGCCACGAGCGACGCTCGCCGCCATTCCAAGGGCCACGAGCCAACATGTCATCGAGCAATTGTGCCGCCAGAATTTCATCGGAGTTCCGCTTTCGTGATCTTGCCCTTCGGCGGGAGTAAGTGCGACATTACACCTCGTTGGGGCCGTACCGTCCGACCCGTCGCATCCTCTGGAGCAGGAATCCTCCCGATGGCCGATCTTAGACAGAAGCCTGCCGCGGCACAATCCGACCGAGGCGCCGAACTGACGGTGCCCGCCGTTTTGCTGGGCATCGTGTTGTCCGTCGTGATGGGAGCGGCGAACGTCTACTTGGGATTACGAGCCGGCATGACCGTCTCGGCCTCGATCCCCGCGGCCGTCATTTCGCTAGGCATCCTGCGCGGGGTACTGCGCCGCAAGTCCATCCTGGAATCGAATCTCGTTCAAACCGCGGCCTCGGCCGGCGAATCGCTGGCGGCCGGCATCATCTTCACCATGCCCGCGCTGCTGCTGACGGGCGTCTGGGAACACTTTGATTTCTGGACGACCACGCTGGTGGCGCTGACCGGCGGCCTGTTGGGGATCTTGTTGATGATCCCCATGCGTCAAGTGTTCGTCGTCGACAACGAGGAACTGAAATTCCCCGAAGGCGTGGCGTGTGCCGAAGTCCTCCGAGCTGGCAGCGACGAGTCGGACGGGAAGGATTCAACGAGCCGGGGCGGTCTGGAACTGATTTCGGGCGGGATTGCCCTCGGAGCTCTCTTTAAGTTTTTCCAGTCCTTCCTGGGTCTGTTCCGATCGACCGCCGAAGGGGCAATCGTGCGGACGGGGCGCGTGCACTACCTGGGCGCGGACATTTCCCCAGCGATGTTGGCGGTCGGATATATCGTGACGTTGCCGATTGCATTCCAGATCTTCGCCGGGGGCGCACTGGGATGGCTGCTCGCGATCCCCTGGCTGGGCACGGTCGGAGTCGTCGCGACCGAACCGGTTGAGATGGCCTACGAGATCTGGAGCACGAAAGTCAGGTATCTGGGCGTCGGGGCGATGGTCGTCGGAGGCATCACCTCCATCTGGACAGTTCGCAGCGGACTGCGCCGCCATGGGACAGTTGATCCAGCTGCTTGGCAGGCGGAATGAGCGCATCCAGGAGGACGTGACCAATCGTAACCTCAGCTCGGCGACGATCCTGGGTCTGGGAATCGCGTGCGTCGCCATGATCAGCGGCATCTACTATGAACTGCTTCACGGTGCCATTGAGTTGACGTTGCTGACCACCGGCTTGATGCTTGTGATGTCGTTTTTCTTTGCCGCGGTGGCCAGCTACATCGTCGGGCTCGTCGGCAATTCGAACAGCCCGGTTTCGGGAATGACAATCACGGCGCTGCTGGGAACCGGTGGCCTGATTTGGCTCTTCGGCTTCACAGGCACCTCCGGCATCGTGGCGACGTTGGGCGTCGCGGGTATCGTGTGCTGCGTGGCGTGCACCTCAGGCGACGTTTGCAATGACTTGAAAACGGGCTACCTGGTCGGCGCCTCGCCTCGCAATCAGCAGATCATGCAGATCCTGGGCGTCGTCGTGGCCGCCTTTGTGATGGCGCCCGTGATGACGGTCCTGCACGAGGGCTCTCTCAGGGAAGGAACCGGCGGCATCGGGGGTGTCGACTTGCCGGCGCCGCAGGCCGGCTTATTCGCCGCACTGGCGAAAGGCTTTTTTGCCGAAGATGGGGCCTTGCCCAAAGAAATGGTCGCCTGGGGCATCGCGATCGGTGTCGCATTGCTGGTGCTGGATTACCTGCTGACGCTGACAAAATCTTCCGTGCGGCTCCACGTCATGCCGGTCGCGGTCGGAATCTACCTGCCGTTCGGCCTCTCGATCCCGATCTTACTGGGGGGCATCGTCCGCCACCTGGTCGATCGTCGCGAGCGCCCGGGCAGCGAAGAACGGGCTCATCGCGGCATGCTGCTCAGCTCCGGATTGATTGCGGGCGAATCGCTGATCGGCGTCCTGCTGGGACTGTTGGCCTATCTGGGTCTCAAGTCGAAGTCCGGCGCGGAGTGGCTGCTCTCGCGAACGGATCTTTCGGCCTCATCCCAGAACGTCGTCGCGCAGGTCATTTCCCTGCTGGCGCTGTTCGCCATCGCGGCCTGGATTCTCCGGCTCGCAAGTCGTCGAGTGCAGTAAGTTGGGGGAAAAGGGGTCAGGTCTCAAAAGCCGGAACGGCCCTTCGGGTGCTTCGCAAAAAGGGCTGTTTGAGAGCCGGACCGCCTTCTTCCGGGTGCTTCGCACTTTTGAGACCTGACCCCTTTTTTCTCCCAACGCACCTCAATCTTGAGCTTTGACAAAGCCCTGGGGAGCATCGGCGACTAGGGATTGGTCAAGTTCGGCATCCAGAGTCCGTCGCGCAACGTTGGCGCGACGCCCGAGTCGGGAAACGTCGTTGGAATGGCTTGTCGCAACTGGTCGGAAAGCTCGCGCTGTATCGCGGCGTGTCCCGCGTCGTCGGCGAGATTCTTCAACTCCCGTGGATCGGCGTCATGGTCATACAGTTCCCTGCCCTGATCACCATTGTCCCATTCGGTATATCGCCAGCGCTGCGTGCGCAGGCTGTACCCAAAAAACCGCTTCGTGCTTCGTGGCGCATCGTTCGCAGCGGAGGTTTGCGGCAAGCGGCCGCGTCGCGTCACTTGCGTCAGGGCCCATCCACGACCAATGGCAGTTGGATCTTTCAGCAGGGGCACCAGCGACTGCCCCTGCAGGTTGGGGGGTGGCTGCACGTCGCAAAGTTCGGCAAGAGTGGGGAACAAATCGACCTGGCTCACCGGCGTCAACGCGTGGCCTCCGGGCGCGGCGACGTGAGGAGCCACGATCAGCAACGGCACTCGTGCACTCTCCTCAAACAGGCTCATCTTCTGCCACAATCCATGTTCCCCCATGTGGTAGCCATGGTCACTGGTGAAAACGATGATGGTATTTTCCGCGAGGCCCAAACGGTCGAGTTCATCGATTACCCGCCCGACCTGGGCGTCCATGAAGCTAATGCTGGCATAGTAGGCCTGGACGCATTCGCGTCGTAACTCATCGGTCAGCTTGTCCTGCTCCTTCTTGTAACTGCCCAGGGCCGGCGCCGGCAAATCGGCCTGATCCTCGAGGACTCCCGTCACGAGCGGCATTTGATCGCGCGGATAGAGTTCGAAGTAGGACTCGGGCGAGACATAGGGCGTATGCGGACGATAGAAACCAACCGCCAAGAAGAACGGACGATTCGGTCGTTGGGCGCAGCGCTGGAGCACCCACAGGGCATCTTCGGCGAGCAGCCCGTCCGTGTGGTATTCGTCGCTCTTGGGTGACGCGTACCAGCTGAGTGTCCCGCCGAACTGGCCGGGCGTCAACGTGAAGATGTGGGGTTCTTCTTCCAGGCGATCGACGCCGGCCGGGTTGAGTTCCAGTTCCCAGGACCCTGGATCATCATGGCCGTTGGTCCCGATCGAGCGGGGCACGCCGTAATGGTAGAGCTTGCCAAGTCGCGCCGCGAAATAGCCCTCCAATCGGAACGCCTGCGGCAAGCTCAATTGCGACGGAATGGTTTGCCGAAAGATCTGGGCGTTCGCGTAGATCCCCGTGCTGTTCGGATACAAGCCGGTCAACATCGAGTTCCGACTTGGACCGCACAGTGGGAACGAACAGTAAGCGCGGTCGAAACGAACACCGCGCGCGGCCAAGCGATCGAGATTGGGCGTCTTGGCCCGCGGGTCCTGGTAGCAGCCCAGGAAATTGTTCAAGTCATCCGAAATGATGAACAACACATTCGGGCGTGGCGATTGATCGAATTCGGCGGCACTTAACAGGCCCGCGATACTCCCCAAAGCGACCCATGCCGCGAGACAACGACGCACTGAACTTCCCATCGAACGCACCTCCCACGAACTTGACCACGAACCGCGTGCTTCGGCGATTTCCGTTGGCTCAATCCTAAACCATCCATCAGCGCGATGCGACACGGGCCGAAATCGGTTGGGAAACGAGCACTTGATTTCGCTACGAAGTGCGCAGTTTTTGCCGGATATAATCGCTCGTTAAATGCTTCAGGACATCCAATGGCTCGCAACGGTTGTCGTCACCATAGTCAATCTCGACGGGCCCAATCGCCTTGACGGCCTGAATGGCAGCCTTGTTCAGCGTCGGGTTCCGCTTGCCGACGCCCATTACGCGCGGCGAGCATCGCTTCGCGGACCCACACTTGCTCGCCGTGGATTGTGGTTCGGATGCGATCGATACGTTCAAGAAGAAAGTCGTCATCCATGTGCCGTACATTCTTTTTCGACAGCTCGTACAGCAGTGCGTAACCACAGCGGCGGCGCATGTCGTCTTTGTGGTCCATCCACTCGCGTGCAAGTTCGAAGGCGAAGGGCGTCTTTGCCAGCGTCGCGTCGCAGGAAGCGAACACGTGCGAAAGCATGCCCGCGTTCAGCTCCTCCACTTGCTGCTCGGCCTGTTCGCGAGAAATCTGTTTGGGATCGTCAATCAACAGACCGATAATCTTTGCATCATAGTAGTCGCTTTTCCACAGCTGTTGTGCGAGCTGATGATCGCGTCCAATCTGCTTCGCCAACTTGCGGAGCTGGGTCAGCCCGATGCCGTAGCTCTTGAGGCCTCCCGTTTTGGCGGCGAGCTTCTTCCAATGAGCGATGCCGCGTTCGTTGGCATGCTGTTTGAGCAGTGAGAGCACTTGAGCTTTGGTCATTTGCTGTGCCGTTCTTT
The DNA here is from genome assembly GCA_963826795.1 of uncultured Planctomycetales bacterium. Lineage (GTDB taxonomy): Bacteria > Planctomycetota > Planctomycetia > Pirellulales > Pirellulaceae > CAWGYT01. Next base: position 47,086 of record CAWGYT010000017.1, read on the forward strand.
TGCTTCGCGATTTGTGCCTTTGAGGCGTGAGCCGTGAATCCACACGTCGAATCCACACGTCGCGCGGAAGCGCACACCACTCTCGTCCTGCCACGCAGGGATCGCGAGATGCGTACTCGCGGCACGCGTCTGTCAAACCGAACCAGAAAGGGCCGTGGGCTGGCTTCCCCGCGACCGCACTGCCCGATATTCTAACTCGCACAGCGATCGCTGTGTTGACGGTTTCTTCCCATGTTGGCGATCAGACTGCGACCCGACTCCGCTCACCCTGGCGTGTCCCGGCCCGGCCTACTTGACGTGCCCCCACCGTGTACCGGCCGTTGCAGAGGAATCTGGAAATGAAGCCCACCGCAGCGCTTCGACGAGACATCGGTGTCTTTGGCGCGATGATGCTGGGGATGGGGTCGATCGTGGGCACGGGCGTCTTTGTCAGCATCGGGATCGCCGCCGAAGCGGCGGGACCCGGGGTCATTTTGGCGACTGGCTTGGCGTCACTTGTGGCGATCTGTAACGGACTGAGCAGCGCCCAGTTGGCCGCCAATCATCCGGTCAGCGGCGGCACTTACGAATACGGATACCGATGGCTATCGCCGCAACTGGGATTCGCGGCCGGCTGGCTGTTCCTGTGTGCCAAGTCGGCATCGGCCGCGACGGCCGCCCTGGGGTTCGCGGGCTATTTCCTACACACCACGGGCCACGGCCACTCGGGCAGTTTGCTGACGGTGGCTTTACTGGCCGTCGGCGGCTTGACGATCGTCACTTTGACTGGCATTCGACGTAGTAGCGCTGTAAATACCGTCATTGTGTTGGTCACGCTCGCCTCGCTGACATTCTTTGTCGTCGCCGGATTTCCGCTGGCCGTCTCCCACGCGGCCCAGAATCTGGCACCCGCGTCCGGTGATTCTTACGCTTCGATTTACGGCCTGATGCATGCCACCGCGCTGATGTTTGTCGCCTACACCGGGTACGGACGAATTGCGACCCTGGGCGAGGAGGTGAAGGATCCGCGTCGGACCATTCCTCAGTCGATTATCGCAACTCTGGTCGCCTCGATGGTCTTGTATGTGAGCGTTGCGTTGGTGGGACTGGCCTCGGTGGGGGCGGAAGCGTTTGGAGCAGCCACGCGGCAAGAGGTGGCTCCGCTGGAAATCATCGCCGACCGATTCGGAGTTCCGGGCGGTCCCACGATTTTGGCGGTCGGCGCCATGACGGCCATGCTGGGCGTCTTATTAAATCTGCTGCTGGGCCTCTCGCGCGTCCTGCTGGCGATGGGCCGTCGCGGGGATCTGCCGCGGCGGCTGGCGGTGGTCAACGACGCGACAGGCGTTCCCTGGGCTGCCACCCTTTGCGTGGCGACTCTGATCGGCGGCCTGGTGTTGCTGGGTGACGTTCGGCTGACCTGGTCGTTCAGCGCGTTGACCGTCTTGATCTATTACGCCCTGACGAATCTCTGTGCCTTGCAGCTGCGGCCGGAGGAGCGTCTGTTTCCAATTTGGCTCGCCTATGGCGGGTTGGCCGCCTGCGTCTTCCTCGCATTTTGGATCGATGGGCGGACCTGGTTGATTGGAATTGCGTCGGTCCTAATCGGTTGTCTCCTGCAATTTGCCACACATCGAATGGCGCGGCACGGGAGAGGTGATGGGCACACTCAGGACGCTTCAACCTGATTGATGGCGTCCAGTGCTGCGTCTGATTGACGTGGTCCGACGCTGGATCTGGGCGCGGGACACCAGCGACGGCTGGCCCTTCCCGAGTCGACACGGAGGCATGGATCGCTGGTCGACGTGCCGTCGGCCCTCGCTTTAGGCGTGGTAATTGAGGCTATCCTGCAAATACACATCGTCGACGGAAACAGGGTGCGCCGCGATAAGGGACTTGTCAATCAAGAGAATTCCCGCTGCCGCCGTACCACAAACCGCTGCGACTTCCAAGATCCCGAAGATGGGTGTTTCACCGACCGTGGATGGAAACACCATTGACGACAAGTCGACCCAGCGGCCGATCAGGATCACGACCGCCACTCGCAGCATGACGCTGGCACTGCGCTTCGCCGATTTTGGCAACAGAACAAGAAATGGCACGAGCCAGTTCAAGACAATCGACATCACAACGATCGGCGCCCAGGGCCCCCGAGTCCGTATGACGAAGTAGGAAACCTCTTCTGGAAGATTCGTGTACCAAATCAGCATATACTGGCTGAACCAGATATACATCCAGAAGCAACTGAAACCAACGATCAATTTCCCGAGGTCGTGAAGGTGTTCCGTATTGAAGATTCCATCGAGAGGACGCCCCGGCTTACTGAGCACGACACAAAGCATGACAACCACTGCCAAGGCCGACAGGATCATACCCGAGAAGTTGTAAACGCCCCACATCGTACTGAACCACAACGGGTCGAGCGCCATGATCCAATCCGCACTGGCGAGTGAGAACGTGACCGCATACGCGATGAGAAACAACACCGACGGGCGGATACTTTTCGAGCGAGTTCCCTCCGCCGCTTCGTTCCGTAAACGACGGACCATCCATCCACCAAGAGCGCTCCAGATGGCTAGGTAGCCGACGGATCGCAAGAACCAAAACGAGGGCGTCAGCCATAATTCCTTGAACCAAAACGTGCCAGCATCTCCATCGCCATGATGATGCCAGCCATATTCCCGCAGCCTCAGTACCAGCACCGCCAAGACAGCGACGCCGGTGGCGGGCACGATCATGGCCATAGCTTCCGGCACTCGTCGAAAGGCGAGATGCCAACTGGCACCGGTGACAACCGTCAGTGCGATAAAAAGCGTCCCACCCATACCGATCGTCAGCAGATAGAAGGTAGATACGAACAGATTGCTCCACGCCCGCTCGGGCGCAACGAACAGACCGACGGCAAGAATGCCCGCGGCAACCGTCACGACGAACGCGAGGCTTCTCTTATGGTGAATGGAAAGGACCTCACGGCTTGGCATTTACTCGGCTCCTGATCAGGTCGCAGGACCTACTTGCGATCATGCAGCATAATTTCGATTGCTTCGAGACGCCCGGAGATCTGCCGCAAGTAGTCGATAATGACGGCATGCGTGTATTTCGCGTCGATCCCGACAGGCGAGTCAGGCGAGCTGATCTGTGCGATCAGCGTGTCGAAGGCATCACGTGGCTTGGTAAGCGGATCGGTCATCATGTCCTCACTTTGGCTGATTTTCGTTCGCCGTTACAACCGATGTGGCAGCATCGGACTCATCGGCATTTGTTGCGGGTAAGGCATCGGCGCCATCGACACCGCCTGTCGACTTGAGCGTTGCTTGCATGCGACGGATGTAGTTGATCACATCCCATCGCTCTTCGCGTGAGAGCTGCCCGTTAAAATCCGGCATGTTGCCTTGACCCAACGTCAGAATATGGAACAACTGCCCATCCTTCATTTGGGTCGACTTGCCGCCCGATAAGGATGGAGGTGGTGGAAAGCCCCGCATCGCAACTGGCCCATCGCCTCCACCGGTTGGTCCATGGCAGCAGACACAAAACACCCGGAAAATATCACCACCGCGTTGAATAGAAGCGTCCAACCTCGTCGCGTCATCGTCAACGTCATGGTGAAAAGGATTGGCGAGTTCTTCTCCAGCACGAAGGGCGTCCTCGGCTGTTGCCTCGAAATGAAGCGGCATCCGCCCGCGGGCGACGGTACCGGCGACCGGAGCCTGCAGCGTACGGCCGTTGGCGAAGACGGAGTTCGGCGAATACGCCGTGTATGCCGGCGTATACTTCATGTCCGGCAAAATCTCAATATTCGGTTGCGTGTAGTCCACGCGGGTTGAGACAGTCAATGTCGTCACCGTGAACAGTAGAACTCCAAGCAGGATGTTTGTTCGATACTGGCTCACAACACATCTCCGTCCGGAACCAGCCTCTCCTCAATCTCGAGGACATGGAATTCCGCCAAGAACTGACTCATTGCGTCCGCGTCAAAAGCCGCGTCTGTTTCATCAATGACGAGTACAAACCGATCGTCGCTCGTACGAGGATTGACGGTTCGCGGACTCTTCCCCGGATATAACCGACTCACGACGAGCAGCGCGAACACCGATCCGAAGCCGGCCAGCAAGACGGCCGCTTCGAAGGCCACGGGTACGTCCGACGGGAGGGAATTCCAGGGCTTGCCACCGACGTCGAGTGCCCAGTCGACCGATGCTGACCAGTGCTCAAACCACAACATGCCCAGAACTCCCAACATGCCGCATGTAAAACAGACCCATGTTAATCGCGATGGCCTCAACCCCATCGCTCGATCCAATCCATGAACCGCGTAAGGTGTGAACGCATCCAAGACGCAGTACCCGTTCTGGCGAACCGCTTCGGTCGCAGCAACCAGGTCGTCTTCATGGTCAAACGTGGCGAGTAGGACACGACCGCTCATGCTGCCTTCTCCGCGCCGGAAGCGGGTTGCCTCGATACGGCTTTATTCAGGTGAGCAGCGCCTTTGATTTCCGCAATCGCAATCACCGGAGCAACGCGACAGAAGATGAGGAAGCAGGTGAAGAAGAGTCCGAAACTGCCAACGAACGTCGCGATCTCGACCAGCGTTGGCGCGTAGCGTGCCCAACTTGAAGGCAGGAAATCCCGGTGCAGACTTGTCACAATGATGACGAAACGCTCGAACCACATGCCGATGTTGACAACAATCACAATCCCGAACACCATCGGCAGCGACCCCCTGACTCGACGAAGCCACAACGACTGAGGAATCACGACGTTGCAAGTCACCATTGTCCAATAAGCCCAGCAAAACGGTCCGAGGGCGCGGTTCTTAAACACAAACTGTTCGTAACCGTTTCCGCTGTAAAACGCCACGAAAAACTCCGTTCCATAGGCCAAGCCCACGATACACCCCATCGATAACATCAGCTTACACATGCGGTCAATGTGGGTCATCGTGATATAATCTTCCAGCTGCATCACTTTCCGCGCAATAATCATCAGCGTCAGCACCATGGCAAGTCCGCTGAAGATCGCCCCCGCGACGAAATAGGGAGGAAAGATCGTGGTGTGCCAGCCGGGAATGACCGCCGTTGCGAAGTCCATGCTGACGATCGTGTGGACGGAGAACACCAGGGGCGTGGCCAACCCGGCCAACAGCATGTAAACCGTTTCGTAGCGATGCCACGTTCGCGCAGAGCCGTCCCAGCCAAGGCAAAGGAACGAAGTCACTCGTTTACGCCAGCCCGGCTCGCTCCGATCACGAATCGTCGCCAGATCGGGCAGCAGGCCGATGTACCAAAAGACCGCCGAGATCAGAAGATAGGTCGAAATCGCAAACACGTCCCAGAGGAGAGGCGACTTGAAATTCACCCACAACGAACCGCGTGTGTTGGGATAAGGAACCATCCAGAACGCAAGCCAGGGTCGCCCCATATGAATCAGCGGAAAAATGCCCGCGCACATTACCGCAAACAATGTCATCGCTTCCGCCGATCGGTTCACGGCGGTCCGCCACTGCTGACGGAACAGAAACAGCACCGCCGAAATCAGCGTACCCGCGTGACCGATGCCGACCCAGAAAACGAAGTTCGTGATGTCGAATGCCCAACCGACCGTTTTATTCAGGCCCCACGTGCCAATCCCCGTAGCGATCTGGTACCAAACGGCGACAACTCCCATCACAAGAGCGGCGAGCGACAGCCCAAAGGCGACCCACCACAGCCGAGTCGGTCGGCGGTCCAACGGCGCACAGATATCGCGAGTGACATCCCCTAGCGTTTTGTTGCCGTCGACGAGCGGTGGTCGATGAGTCCTCACTGGCTCACGCATGATGGCCCTCCTCTGGCTGATCCGGCGAGCCTGCTTCGTCATTGCGGTTCCGCACGACTCGCAGGTACGAGACGGACGGACGGAAGTTGAATTCGTCGAGCACTCCGTAAACGCGGGGGTTTCCCCGCGCTGTGTAAATGCGGCTTTTCGGATCGTTCATGTCTCCGAAGACAATCGCTTGTCCCGGACACGATTGCTGACACGCCGTCTGAATCGCGCCATCCGCCAGCGACTCGCCCAATCGTTTCGCTTCCAGCTTGCCGTCCTCGATGCGCTGCACGCACATCGAGCATTTCTCCATCACGCCGCGGCTGCGAACCGTCACGTCCGGATTGAGAACAAGGTTTTGCAGCATGTCGTCGTGCTCGTACTTGAACCAGTTGAAGCGGCGCACCTTGTAGGGGCAGTTGTTCGCGCAGTAACGCGTCCCGACACACCGGTTGTACGCTTGTTCGTTGAGTCCTTCCTCGCCGTGAACGGTTGCCAGTACGGGACAGACGGTCTCACAAGGGGCGTTATCGCAATGCTGGCACATCATCGGTTGATGAGCGGTGTGCAGGTCATCGTCCTCGCCGGAGTAGTACCGATCGATGCGGATCCAGTGCATTTCGCGTTGACGTCGCACTTCGTCCTTACCAACGACCGGGACGTTGTTCTCCGCCTGGCAAGCGATCAAGCAGGCGGAGCAACCGGTACAGCAATTCAGATCGACAACCATACCCCAATGATGGCCTGATTTCGGATGATCTTCCGACCACAACTGCGCGTCGCCATGGTGAACGCCTTCCGGAGTTCCGGCGTGTGGGTTCTTCGCGAACGCCGGCAACGTTGTCTCCTGCACGATGTCACGTACTTCCGCCCCGTGCGGAGCGACCGCGGGAGGCACTTCGAGGGAATGGTGTTGCTGAGTTGTTGCGAGCTCGCGACGACCGCCGAGCTTTTCGAGTGTGGCATTCGCCGACGACACGTGCATCGCCCCATTGCGAAGCTCCACGAATGCCGCCGCGTTCTTGCCCACCAATTCCCCTTTTGCTCACAGTGGGCCGAGCTTCTAACCACCGCGGTCCAATGTCTGTAAAGCGGTCCGTCCCACGAACTCCGTATCCCAAGGCGATGGCGAGGACCTGATCATGTTGACCGGGTTGAACAAATGCCGGCAGCTCAAGGGTCGTGCCATTCGATGCCTTAACACGCACCAAATCACCGTCTGCCAGCTGGTACTTTTGCGCCGACAAAGGGTGAAACACAGACATAGTTATCCCAGGTCACCTTGGTCACCGGGTCCGGGAGCTCTTGAAGCCATGGATTGTGAGCATGGCGACTATCAGTCAGTCCTACTTTGGAGTACAGCGTTAAGAACAAGCCGTCAGCGGCCGAAACAGCCGCCGGGCTTGCGACGTCCTCGAACTGAAAGTCGCCGGTCACCGTCGCGTCCGATTCGACCTCGACGAAGCCGTCATGCACGGCTTGATCCCAAAACGCTGGAAACGGCTGCTGAGTCTTGGCACGCGGAAAAATGCCTGCTCGCCAATGCGACTTGATGGTGTCGTAAGCCGTGTCCTGTCTGCCCATCCATCGATTCAAGCTTTCGAGAATCGCTCGAGTCCTTGCCAAGGGCTCGAGCGTCGGCTGCGATAGGGAAACGATCCCCCTGACAGGCTCCGCATCCATCCACGACTCAAGCGGGTGATGATCGGGACAGACAAACTGAGCAAGCGAAGCAAAGTCGTCAACACGCTCCGCAAAACTAACCACAAGCGGCACGTTGCCGATGTCCTTGGCGAGACTTTCGCGATCGGGCAGGTTGTGCGTGAGGTCGGTTCCGGCCACGAACAGTGCCGAGACCGTGCCAGCTTTCAATTCATCGATCAAGCGTGCCACTTCCGCGTCGTTGCCTTGCGCTGCCGACTGGGATGATCGATATCGACCGTCTTGCCGTAGTTACCCAGAGCGTGATTCAGGTAGTTGACCAGCTTCTGTACTGCCAGCTCCTGACTATCCGATACCACCAGGCTTTCGCCACGAGCATTCCAAAGTCGTTCGCTGAGGTCACTTAGTTCCGAGGACGTGAGTGGCGTTGCGTTCACGCGACCTGCCATGGGAACCAGGCCGGCCCGCTGACCGATATCACTTGCCAAGCAACGAAGGACGGCCGCTGATTCATGCGGTGCCAGCCGATATCGACGATCGGCATTGGTACCCGTCAACGACGTGCGTCCTTCCAGCTGAACGTGGTACGACATCTCGGGATGTTCGGCCGAAGGGATTCTTCGCAAACGCCATCCCGCCGTGAATTCGACAGGCGAGATCCAAGTTCCGAGAAAGTCAGCACCGAACGACACAATCACTTTGGCTCGATCGAAGCGGTAATGCGGCAGGACCCGTCGCACGGTGTGTCTGTTGATGTGCGTCAAGTATCGCGGAAGAGCTAATGGCATCCAAAGTGACGTGACGACCGTTTCCGAAGGACTCGAGAAACGAGTTGATCGTGGCTCGCAGCGTCGGACTGGTCAAACGTGGATGTCACAAAGACGACGGTTCCATCAGGGTCGAGCTGCGAGAGCCGACTCGGGATCAATTTGTCGATCGTATCCCACTCGGCTTTTTTGCCGTCCGCCAGCGGGTGCGTCAAGCCGGTGACTGTCGTAGAGCCCCAACGGCAAGGCTTGGCCGATCGCGCACAGCCCGCCCCGGGACAGCGGATGCTCTGGCATGCCTTCCATCTTCAAGGGTCGTCCATCGCGCACGCCGACCAGCAATCCGCAACCAGCGGGACAACCGGCACAGGTCGAGGCATAGGTCTGCGTCCGCCCGACGACAACTCCTTCGGGCTGCACCACGAAGGGAAGCGCCACCTGCTCCGGAGCGCGGCCACATCCCGTGACACGCGGCGAGCGACATCGCAAAGCCGGCCGCTTCCAAAAACTGCCGGCGACTCAAGCCCGCAGTACCGGGCTGGTCCGAGTGCTGAGGAGGCGGCGCTAGGACATCCCTCCCTTTCGGCGGGGCTTCTCCAATACTTCGGTTCAGTCTGGTTCATGGCAGCATTTCAATAATGGCAGACGGCACAGTCCGTCGAGGCCTGGACTGGTCTTCCGTCGATTCCGTGTTCCGTGGCCTCGCGATGACAATTCACGCACCAACCCATCGAGAGGCTCTCCACCTGTCGCATACGCTCCATCGATTCGACCGGGCCATGACAACGCTGGCATGTCACGCCGGCGGTGACGTGCGCACGGTGGTCGAAATAGACGTAGTCCGGCAGGTTGTGAACGCGTACCCAGGGGATCGACCTGGGCATCGAGCCACCGCTCGGCTTGAGGGCTTCATCCAGCCCACAGGAATCGTAGAGCTTCCGCAGTTCCGCCGAGACGACTGGGTTCGGCTTTCGATTCTCCACGTCCGCTCGCTTGCATCTCGTCCTGCAGCACGTCAAACGAGCTCGTTACGATTCTGTGGCACTTCATGCAGACGTCGCTGGACGGAATCCCGGCGTGACGACTCTTGTCCGCCGCCGAGTGGCAGAATTGGCAGTCGATCTGAAGTTCACCAGCATGCAACCGGTGCGAATAGTCGATCGGTTGCTTGGGGGAATAGCCTGTTTCGCGATCCGGCAGCCGCCACATCGACATCCCGTAGACGAGTGTTACAGGCCGAAAAGAGCCCAATCAGCAGCCGACAGGTGATGATACGCTGTTGCATGGAATTGTTAGTCCATTGATTCACTTGCTGACGCTTCAACACTTGATCTCGGCGTTCTTCCTGGCATAGAACCACCAGTTCACGGCCAGACAACTGGCGTAGTACACGGCAAAGCCATACAGCGCATACTCGGGCGTCCCGGCCTTGATCTGCGTCGCAAAGATCTGGGGAATCAAATAGGCACCGTAGGCTGCAATCGCCGACGTCCAACCCAGCACCGGTCCCGCCTGCTCCTTGGAAAAAATGATCGGGATCATCCGAAATGTTGAGCCGTTACCGATCCCGGTGGTCGCGAACAAAACCACGAAGGTGACCACGAACGGAATGAAGTATTTCTCCGGCGTTGGCGGAGTCACCAGCGAGTGACACGATGTAGCCGGCCAGGATGGTCGATACCACCATGATCCAGGTGTCCCACTGAGTCACGCGAGCCCCGCCGAGCTTATCTGCCAGCCAGCCACCGACGGGTCGAATGAATGCCCCCACAGCGGCACCAATCCAGATGTAGTTGGATGTCTTCAAGCCGTTTGTGGGCGTGACGAAGACGTCGTCGAGCAATTTGGGAAAGGCGTTTGAGTACCCGATGAAGGAACCGAACGTCATCACATACAACCACGTCATCACCCAGTTGTGCTTGTTGCGAAAGATCGCGAATTGCTTGTTGAGCGGCTCTTGGATTGTCTGGGGAGTCATGAATCGCATGCCGAACATCGTCGCGAGAACGGCCGCGATCAAAACCAGAAATGTCTTTACCAACTCAGGGACAGGCATCGGCACGAAGACCAACAGCACGACACCTATCGCCGTCCCCAAGAAACCGATCGATTTGCAGCCACAGGTATTTGCCGATTGCAACCGGCGTGGGACCGCAATCGTGCTGCGGAAGGTTGTTCATCAGCAACCATGCGGCAGCGGCAAGTACCGTCATGATCGGAACCCACACGAACGCCGCGTTTTGAATCCACAGTCTCTGCGGTCATTCCATCTTGTGCGAATTCTTGCGGCTCGCCGCCAACTCCGCCCAACATTCCGAAGGTGATCACCCAGGGAATCAGGAATTGCATCACGCTGACACCCGCGTTCCCAAGTCCCGCGTTCAGACCCAATGCCAGGCCTTGCATTCGTTTGGGAAAGAAGAAAGAGATGTTCGACATGCTGGACGCGAACGCGCCGCCCCCAACACCGGACATTGCCGCCAGAACGATGTAGACCCAAAAGGGCGTATCTCGGATTCTGCAGCGCGACGCCGGTGGCCAACGCGGGCACGATGAGCAGCACAGTCGTCATGAATTTGACGTTACGTCCACCACAAATTGCGATCATGAACGAATTCGGGATGCGGAGCGTCGCGCCCGCAAGGCCCGCCACTGCGGGCAAGCGTAAACAAGAGCGCGCGATATCCGGCTTCGTCGTAGGGCTGTCCGTTGTTGCTGAAACGTGAAATTGAACAGCTCCGAATTCGCGAAGTGCAGTCGCTGCATGATCTTGACGACCATGCCCCAATACAGCCACACGGAGAAGCCGCATAGCAAATTGGGAATCGAAACCCACAAATTGCGATTGGCGATTGCTTTTCCAGTCGCTTCCCAGAAGGCGTGATCCTCAACGTCCCACTGCTCAGGGGTTCTGGCCATTTTGGGTCTACTCCATCCTTCCGTGTAGGTCGGGGGCCTCAGTCCTCAGCATTTTCTGAATCACGAGGTGCATCCAAATCAGACAGACGGCGACGAGTGTCGCAAAAAACATCCAGCACGATGTCCACAGCCCCGTGGACTTGAGCAGATAGCCGAAAACTACGGGGCAGACGAAGCCACCCAGTCCACCAAGCACGCCGACAATTCCGCCGACAACTCCCACATCTGCGGGAAAATAGTCCGGTATATGCTTGTAGACAGCCGCCTTGCCGATCCCCATGACCGCACCGATCGTCAGGCTGAGCGCCGTGAACACCCAGATGTTCGCCTGAAAGAAGATCTGCGTGACGCCCCGGGCCAGCAGCTCTTTCTTCTTTACTTGCTGACCCACCTCGACCACGGTTTCCTGCCAGGACATGGATCGCGGGACGACCAGCAAGCGCTTGGCACGCTCTTCATCCGACACAAGGTCGCCGCTCTTTCGATTTCAGTTGATAGGTAACCGGTTCTCCAACCTTGGGTCGTGACGACAATTTCGGAATCCGGACACGGCGATCACTTCCCCCGCGGCCTTCGCCATGACACCGCTTCCGGGCGATCGAATGTCCATCTGTGGAACGATCAGCAAGCAGACAGCAAACGAGCGAAGCACCCAAGCACCCAATACATCACGGTTCGGGCTCCAAACTTGTCGGACAACCAGCCTCCGAAGGCGCGGATGACACCCGACGGCAGACTGTTGCAGGCCGCCAACGCTCCGGCCAGAGCCACACTCGTGGCGTACGCATTGACGTAGTACGGCACGAGCCATTGCGCCAGGGCCACGAAACCACCGAACACGAAGAAGTAATAGAGCCCAAATCGCCAGACTCGAACGTCCTTGAGCGGAAGCAGACGTTGGCGAAGGGTCTTGGTTGCACTTCCCGGCGGAAGTCCGATTCGTCGTGTACAAGCAGAGAACACGACGCCGGTAATCACCAGCATCGCCGCGTACATCTTTGGAAGTTGTCGCCAGCCCTCGAGGTTCTGGCCACGATCGGTGAGCCAGTTGAGAACGTGCGGTGCCCCAAGGCTGGTCAGCGCCGCTCCGGCGTTGCCCGCACCGAAAATCCCCAGCGCGGTTCCTTGTTGGTGCTTCGGGAACCAGACCGACGTGTAGGCAATGCCCAACGGCGAAACTTGTTCCGCAGAAGCCAAATCCCAACCCCGCCGACGAAGAACTCCCAGTAGGAATTGCAATAACTCACGAGATACATCGGGATCGCCGCACAAATGAGCAGCAGACCATAGACGATTCGGCCGCCCCACTTGTCCGTCGCGATTCCCAGCGGCAAGTCGAAAGATGGCTCCGGTGAGCACTGGAATGCCAATCAACCACCCCATCTCGGATGGGCTCCAAGCATGCACACCGTTGTCGACCAGATACGTGATCAAGCACACCGTTCATCATCCAGGCGGCAAAGCAGACCGTGAAGGCGAATGTATTGACGCTCAGAATCCACCATGCTTGGCGCCTGTCCGCGGGCGTCAGGTTCTGGTTCATCGTGTCGCTCATGAAGGGACTCGCCGTTACCTTACTAGTTCCAATTGAGTGCAGCCTGGAGTGATTGCGAAGGCGTCGAAGCATGCCGGTTACCGTATTCCGTACCAGCGAACGACTTGAGGCTTGCGCCACAGATACGGATTGGGGATCACCAGCACGTGCACGAGCCGGGTGAAGGGGAAAAACCCGATCGTCAGGAACGCCAGCACGATATGGAGCTTCACCAAGTGAGGCATGCGCCGCCACGTACGTCACGTCGGGGCTGAGTCGAAAGATCGACCACAGGTACGGGGACAGATTGGTGGCGAACCACGATGATCCCCAGGGATAAAACAAGGCAACGCGCGATACCGCTTACCGTTTGCACGAACAACATGGAAAACAAAATCCAGTCGGTCGGCGTGGTGACCCTCCGGATCTTCGTGTTCGAGCATCGCCGGACGATCACGCCAATCAGTCCGATTAACGTGAGCAGCCCGAAAATCAGAGCTGAGATTTCCAGTACGTACAGTCGGAGCGGATGACTGTTCCAGGCCAGGATCGAGCGCGGAATCAGAAACGCGATCAAATGCCCCACGGTGATGGCAAGGATCCCGTAGTGAAACGGGACGACCGCCCAAAAGTGCTGTTTATTTTCGATGAACTGACTGGACAGACTTGAATAGGAGAACGACTGCATTCGATAACGATAAATCGTCATCAAGAAGAAGGTGAAGAGGCAGACATAGGGGAGTGCCAGAAACAAAAACTGATCGAGAAATCCGCGCGTCATGATCGATCCTCCGGGGTCGCGTCCGCAACTGGCAATTGCGCATCCGCACCGGGAAAGCTGGTCTTAAGTTCCGAACCGGCGGGCGCACCGCAGGACGCACAACACTCGCTAGGACAGCCGACGTGAGCGACAGGAAAGGCATGCAACGGATCCGCTTGGGGCGACCGTGATTCGAGCACGTCCTGTCGTGTACCCGACTTGCCGACACCCCACTTCACTCTGATCACAGTTGCCAAGCAGGAGATCACATGCCGATAGGGCGTGTCCTTCTCAGCCAGAGCGTCGTTCATTTTCTCGACGGCCGGCTGTACACAGGCCGTGACGAACCGCGTTGCTTCGTCGTCGGACATTGCTCGCCACCACGGCAAGCACATGTGAAAGGTGATCCGGCAGCTCGACCGACTCGCACAGGTCGTACTTGCGAAGCTCCTCGCGCATGCGAACCAGGAACATGCCCCGTGCGTACTCCTCGCCGAACAGATGCCACCCGACTTCCAGCGCACACGCCGGATTGACGTCAAACGTCCCCGTGAAGGCCTCCTCGACCTCCCAGTCCTGATGCAGTTCCAGAAACGCCCCGAACTTCGAGATCTCGCTGGCCGCATCCTGGATTTCGTCTCGGAGCACTACGTACAACAGCTCAGCGGCTTGCGACGTGTGCTGGTCTGGATAGCTAAGCAGTCGGGAAATGGCGTCCATCACTTTGGGCAGGTGAGACATTACAACCCCCTCCGCGGTCCGCCGACAAAGCCGAATCCGGTTTCTTCGCGATGTTCGTGTGGTTCTTTCATCATTTCGATCGCTTGCTCGCGATGCATCGGCGGGATCACGAAGCGATCCTCAAACGTGCAGAGCGCGGTGAGCTTATAGATTTCCTCGGCTTCCTCGCGGCGTGCAATTCGCTTCATGCAACATGCGGTCCGCCAACTCGCGACTGATGTCACCCACCGTTTCCGCCCGTCGGTGCCAGCGCACCGCCTTCTGCTTGGCAAGAGCGTAACGGACTGGCCCCTCGTGTCCGGCCCCGAAAAGATTGGCCAGGAACTTCATGGGCACGCGTGACGAGTCAATATCGTGGAACAGATCGTCCGTTTCGTGATGAATCGTGTCTTCCGGTTTACTGGCCTGCACGGGTGACATCGGAGGAACGTAAAACAGCATCGGGAGCGTGCGGTATTCGACGTGCGGTGGCAGCGCGATCTTCCATTCCATTACGAATCGATAAACGGGTGACTTCTGCGCCGAGTCAATCACGCCGTCCGAGATGCCGTTCTTTCTGGCCTGGGCGATCACGGCTGGATCGTGCGGATTGAGAATCAAGGAACGCTGTCCTTCGACGAGCTGATCGTCAGGAAGTTTGGCCACCTCCTCCAACCGATCAGCGTCGTACAACAGCACACCCAGATAGCGAATGCGGCCAACGCATGAATGGAAGCACGCGGGTGCCTGCCCGGTTTCTAAACGCGGGAAACACAAGAATGCACTTCTCGCTTTTACCGGTAAACCAGTTGAAGTACGTCTTCTTGTAGGGACACGCGGCCACGCAGGAGCGCCAGGCGCGGCACTTTTGCTGATCAATCAAGACAATCCCGTCTTCGCCGCGCTTGTACAGGGCACCCGATGGACAGGACGCCACACAACATGGATTCAGGCAGTGATTGCAAATGCGGGGCAAGTAGAAGAACACCAACCGCTCGACTGAACTCAGCTGCATCCTCTGCTGTTCGGTAAGGCCCTTCAAGTTGGGGTCGTTTTCGGCATAGATGGGCGAGCCTCCCAGGTCGTCGTCCCAGTTGGGGCCAGCCTGAACGTCGATTTTCTCGCCGTCGATCATCGAAATCGGCTCGGCGGTCGGTTGGTCAGAGCCTTCTTTGGCGTTGAACAGATTCTGGTAGTCGTAAGTCCACGGCTCGTAGTAATCGTCCATGCTGGGCATGTGCGGATTGTGGAAAATATTCGGGATGATCTTGGTCCTGCTCGTCGATTTGATATCGAGCTTCCCATTGCCGTTGGATTCCCAACCACCCTTGTATTTCTCTTGGTCTTCCCATTTCGTCGGATAGCCGGTGCCAGGCTTGGTCTCCACGTTGTTCCACCACATGTACTCCGCACCCTTGCGATCGGTCCACACGTTCTTGCAGGCGACACTGCACGTGTGGCAGCCGATGCACTTGTCCAAATGAAATACCATCGAGACTTGCGAGCGGACATTCATGATTTGAACTTCAGGTTATGGGGAGTGGATTGAACTTCCGTTGTGGCGACCCGTTGGCGTTAAATGGGATGGCGTGATCGTTGGAATATCACTGGGTCGGGAGGCGAGGCTCCGCCGAGCCAAATTGCCTTCCGTTGGCGATGCGTCGACGCGGCTCGCCGGGACGTCGTTCAGTTCTGCAAACCAGTAGATCGCCAGGCAATTTCCGAACCAACAAGTGGGTGTCGCGATTGCAGCCGACGGGTCCCCAGTAGTTGAAGTGGTACGTGAATTGTCCATAGCCGCCGATCATGAAGTTCGGCTTCAATCGCGTACGCGTCAGGCTGTTGTGGCCACCGGCGCGCCGCCCCTTGCGCAGAGGCGACTTGGGAATGCCGTGGGTTCGCTCGGGCGCGTGATATTGCATGCAGATTCCCGGGGGAATACGGGCACTCACGACAGCGCGAGTAACGACCACGCCGTTGTCGTTGAAAACTTCAACCCAATCGTTGTCGATGATACCGAGCAACTTGGCGTCCTTGTCGTTCATCCAGAGCGGATAGATGCCGCGCGACAGCGTCGTCATCCGCTGGTTGTCGCCGTACGTCGAGTGAATGTGCCACTTGCCGTGCGGGGTAAGGAAGTTCAACATGATTGCCTGGCGAATCTTCCTCGCTGAACTTGCAGATCCGAATACTCCGTGGGCAGCGGCTTCGGCTTGTACGTCGGCAGATGCTCGCCGAAGTCGAGTAGACCGGATGGTCGAGGTAGAACGACTGCCTGCCCGTGAGCGTGCGCCAAGGAACATCTGCTTCGACGTTGTAGGTGAATGGCGAGTACGACCGACCGTTCTCGATCAAGCCCGACCACATGGGGCTGTTGATAAAGCGCCGCGGCTGGCTCTGGATATCCTTGAAGGTCGTGCGGACGCCACGATTCTTCTCAGCCAGATGCACCAACGGGACGCCGGTCTTTTCTTCCATATTCTGGTACGACCGATACGCCAGTTCGCCATTGGTCACGGTGGCAAAATGCAGGATCACATCGCAGACGTCGATATCTTCCTTGAGCGACGGATAGACCTCACCTCCCCATTCCTCTCGGTGGTGCGTCTGAATGTACTGGTCATACTCTTCCTCGATCGAATACTTCGTGCCGTGAGCTCCCAGTCCGTTTTTTCGGGCCATCGGTCCATAAGAGATAAACTGCTGATAGACATTCTTGTAGTCGCGCTGGACGACGTGGAAGGCCGGCATCGTCTTGCCGGGAATCGCGTCGCACTCGCCCCGTAATCCATTGCTTCATATCTGGCTGAGCAATCTCGGCCGGTGAATCATGCGCGAGCGGAACGGCAACGAGGTCTTCCACCGGTTCGGGGAAGTGCTTCTCTGAAAGTTCGGAGAACTTCTTGCGCCACTTCCTTGAAAATCGCCCAGTCGCTCTTGGACTCCCAGCATGGCGGTACCGCGGGCGAAAGTGGATGAATAAAGCTGTGCATGTCCGTCGAGTTCAGGTCGGCTTTCTCGTACCACGTGGCGGCCGGAAGAATGATGTCCGAGTACAGCGCCGACGTATCCATCCGAAAGTTGAGATCGACGACCAGGTCCATCTTTCCCTGCGGTGCGTGCTCGTGCCAAGCAACTTCCGTGACCGAGTCCTGAGCCAGGTCCTGGCCCACGGCATTGTCGTGCGTCCCGAGGTAGTGACGCAGGAAATACTCGTGGCCCTTGGCACTCGCCATCAACGCGTTGCCACGCCAGATGAACCATACACGCGGCCAATTTTGCTCCGCATCCGGATCTTCGACCGAAAACTTCATTTCCTTATCCTGGAGGCGCTTGGCGATCCAGGACGAGATTTGCTCCGGAGAATCGGCTCCCGATGCGCGAGCTTGCTTGACGACGTCGAGCGGGTTTTCAGGGAACTGCGGATAGAAGGGCAGCCATCCCTGGCGTACCGCGCGGACCTGCATGTCCATCGTATGTCCCTTGGCGGTCGTCGTCGGGCCCGGCGTGTTGCGGAACCGTGTGATAGTCAGTGAAGTCCTTCTCATATCGCCATTGGTCCGAGTGAACGTAGTGCCAACTCGGTGCATTCTGCAGACGGGAGGGCGGAAACCAATCCTTCGCGAGTGCGATCGACGCCCACGACTCGGCCGGTGCCAGTTTTTCCTGGCCAACATAGTGAGCCAACCCGCCACCGTTCTTGCCGATGCAACCGCAGAACATGAGGGCGTGGATCCCCGCGCGGTACATCAGGTTCGCGTGATACCAGTGGTTGATGCCGGCACCGATCAAGATCGTGCATTTGCCTTCGGTGTGTTCCGCGGTCGTGCCCCATTCGCGTGCAAAACGAATCAGCAAATCGCGCCCGACTCCCGTGTACTTTTCGCTCCAGGCAGGCGTGTACGGTGCCTTCGCATCGTCGTAGTCGGCTGGATAGTCTCCGGCGAGCCCACGATTCACGCCGTACTGGGCCATCAAGAGGTCGTAGGCCGTCGTGACCTGCACTTCCTCGCCGTCGTTCGTTTTCAGCGTCTTGACCGGGACTCCGCGCGTACATACGCCGCCGGCACCGAAATCGTCGAACTCAACTTGCACGACCGCGTCATGGTCGTCCAGGAAGCTCAGCTGCGGCTGGATCAGACTACCGTCCTTTCCGTCTTGGAGCAGCAAATTCCATTTTCCTTTGGCGGAGCCCCAACGATCCCCGCTGCTGCCCATCGGCATCTTGGGCCTTGCGGTCTTTTCGTCCCACATCAGGAACTTCCACTCGCCATGCTCGACGTCAGAGTATGCCTTGAGGCGACCAGCTCGGAGCAATTGGCCAGGACGCACGCGACCATTCTCGCCCTTTTTGACTTCCACGAGAAACGGTGCGTCGGTGAACTTCTTGGTGTAGTCGATAAAGTACTTCGTCTGCTTCTGATGGTGAAACTCAGTAAGCAACACATGATTGACGGCCATCCACCACGCGCCGTCCTGCCCGGTGTTCACCGCCACCCATTCGTCGGCGTACTTGGCAACCATGCTGAAGTCGGGCGAGAAGACCCACAGTTTCGTCCCGTTATGACGGCCCTCGGCAAGGAAGTGACAGTCGGGAGTCCGCGTCATTCCGATATTGGCCCCCATTGAGACCAACATTTTGGCGTGATACCAGTCGGCACTCTCTTGCACGTCGGTTTGCTCGCCCCACGTCTCCGGCGAGGCCGTCGGCAAATCGCAATACCAGTCGTAAAACGACAATGAGATGCCGCCAATCAGTTGCATCAGCCGCGCCCCCGATGCGTAACTAATCATCGACATCGCGGGAATTGGCGAGAAACCGGCGATACGGTCCGGACCGTGCTTCTTGATCGTGTGAACCATCGATGCCGCGATGATCTCCAAGACCGTGTCCCAAGTCGCCCGCCGCAGTCCCCCTTTGCCACGAGCTTGTTGCCAGCGTTGGCGAGCGGTCGGATTCTCGACAAGGCTCGTCCACGCTTCGACGGGATCTTGATGATTCGCTCGGGCCTCACGCCAGAGGTCGATCAGGGCACCACGAATGTAGGGATACTTGACACGCAGCGGACTGTACAGGTACCAGCTAAACGAGATGCCACGCTGGCAACCGCGCGGCTCGTAAGGCGGCAAGCCGGCTTCCAGCAGCGGGTAGTCCAGGCCTTGCATCTCCCATGTCACAATCCCATCTTTGACGTGAATATTCCAAGTGCATCCACCCGTGCAATTGACGCCGTGCGTGCTGCGGACAACTTTATCGTGCTGCCACCGGTTGCGGTAGAACTCCTCCCACTGGCGGCCTTGGGGATCGACTTCGTCGCGAATCCAGGCGATCGCGTCATGAACCATGCTCATCGGTACACTTTCCCTGGCCGAGGTGATTGAGACGAAGCGGTGTCAACCAACGACTGGCGAACACCGTGAAATCGACGTTTCCAAACCGCGTCGAAGCCAAACACTGCCGCGGCCGCTCCCAGCAGTCCCATCAACAGCAGGGCCATGCGACTTGATACCGGCTGGGCTGGGCTGTCGCCCGCCGATGCGGCGAAGTACGCCACCAAGGCCTGAATCTCGTCGCGACTCATCGGGTGATTCTTGAAGATCGGCTGCATCGTCGTCGTCCCGGGTGCCACCAACCAGGCACTCAGCGCCTTGCGCCCCTCCAGCCGCTCATAAACCTGCGTGAGATCCGGACCGAGCCGACCGCCACCCAACGCGGGAAGGTCGTGCATGCCGTGACACGAGATGCACGCAGCCCCGCCCGCCTCGAGTCGCCGTGTCCCTAGGAAAATGGCACGCCCCAAGGTACGGTCCGCGGCCGTGAAGGGCTTATTGGAAATCTGCAGACCCTTGAACTGCGATTCCGCCAACTGCGATTCGGCCTCAATCAAGTCCAGCAGATTCTCGCAACGCTCACGCGTCATGCCTGGGATCGTCGGCATCAATACGTTCCGCGACTCCTCAAGCAATTTGATTGCGTCCGGATCGCCGCGATCCAGATAGGATTTGGGATCCATCATGAACCCCACCAGCCACTCCCGACCCCTTCGCTCAGAGACACCCTTGAGATCCGGTCCGGCAAGCCGCCCTCCGCCGATCGTGTGACAGTTCACGCAGTTTTGGCGGAAGAAGTCCGGCGAGTCCTGACACCAGCCGGTGGCGGAGCTCGACACCACCATCGATACCGCCACCAGCCACTCTGCCAGTCGACCCCAAACCGCCACGCCACGCAAACACCGAACCGGGTCGCGCTGAGAACACGAGCGCTCACAACAAGGGGCACCACTCACCATCTCACCCTCCATCCGGTCTGCAACAAGCCGCCCGACCAGCCACACGCCCGAACGCCCACCCCCCCCATGAGCCACCTGCACAAGCGGCCACGCCATTTACGGACAACCAGATCCTCTTATCTCATTTGCACAAGAGCCTAACAATCGCTACAAAGGACGTCAAGGTCCGGTTTTCCTTTTTTGAAGGCCCACGCAGCACGATGATCTCACAGTCGGTTGAATACGCCTTGCGCGCGGTCGTCACGATCGCCCAACACGGCGGTAAGCCGTGCACGGCGCAAGAAATCGCCGCCATCACTCAGGTGCCCGGGCCGTATCTATCCAAGCTGATGCAAGGTTTGGTCCGAGCGAATCTGGTCACTTCGAAGCGAGGCTTGCACGGCGGCTTCTTACTGACAAAAGAGCCATCGGAGCTGACGATCTGGGAGGTGCTGGACAGCGTTGACCCGTTGAAGCGCATTCGCCAATGCCCTCTCGGTATCGGGGCACACGGCGCGACCCTTTGTCCACTTCATCGGCGTTTGGACCAAGCGATGGAATTGGTTGAGGCGTCCTTTCGCGAGACGACTGTCGCGGACCTCTTGACACAATCGAGTGGTGGGTCGCCGCTATGCGAAGAACATCAGGTGACGTCGATCACTCTCGAGGCCGCAAGTAGCGCCAAGAAGAAGCCACCTGCTCCAAAACGCAAAGCCACGAAAGGCGGATAGGCACCGGTCTCCGATGCGCGCTTCTCAGCCGGTAGTTTTCCCAGCACCTTTGTTTGTTCAGATACGAAACAATACCGCGGTCAACTTCGGTCAGGCTGCGAGCAAACCGCAATCGCAAAGCAGGAACACGACATGTCACAACTCGACGCCAACTCGCCGGTAGCCCAATGGGTGGCCGAATACCCGCATACGGCGAGTTTGTTTGACCAGCTGAAGATCGACTATTGCTGCGGAGGCGGAATTGCTCTGCAAGAAGCTTGCGATCGGATGCAGCTCAACGCGAACACAATCATCGCACAACTCTGGGCGGTCCCAGAACCGGCGACAACGGAGAACTGGCTGCAAGCTCCGCTCGCTGATCTGTGCGACCACATCGAAGGGACTCACCACGCTTATCTTCGAGAAGAACTACCGCGTCTGAGTGCCTTGCTCGATAAGGTCATCGAGGCTCACGCGGCGAATCATCCTGAGTTACCGGAGCTGGGACGAGTTTTTGCAGCGCTCCGCGCGGAACTCGAGCCTCACATGTTCAAGGAAGAGCGGATTCTGTTTCCTGCGATCCGTCAGACGGAAGCAGCTGCAAGTTGTCCAGACTTTCCGTTCGGAAGCGTCGCCAACCCAATCCGCATGATGGAGCACGAACATCGCGTGGCAGGACGCGCATTGACACGAATTCGCGAGCTGACGCGTGAGTTCCTGCCACCCGACGATGCCTGCAACACCTATCGATTCCTGCTGGACGCTCTCCAAAGGCTCGAAGGCGACCTTCATCAGCACATCCACAAAGAAAACAACATCCTCTTTCCACGAGCAATTCAACTGGAGTCATCCTCAAGCGGCTTGGACGCCTAACGGAAGGACCGCCAGCAGTCGCTAGCTCCAAGGCATTTTTTCGCCGTGGCTCTCGCCCGACCCACTCGTTCACCTCGTAAATTACGACAAGGCAAACTCAACTCGTGAATCGCGTACATGTCATTGGCGGGAAGAACCACGGAAAAACCACGCTTGTTGTCGAGTTAGTTCAAGCGTTCACGGCACTCGGACTGCGGGTGGGCACGATCAAGCATACGCATCATCAGCACGAGCTTGACGCACCCGGGAAAGACTCGCACCGCCACCGGGAGTCAGGTGCCACGGTCGTTGGGATTTGTTCTCCGTCAATGAACGCGGTTTTCTGGCCGCCGATGCCTGCCGACGATTCGACGGAAGACGAAAGCGAGCTCAAGTACGTTGCTTTCGCTCCCATGTTCGAGCGGTGCGATCTTGTTCTCGTTGAAGGCAATTCAGGAACGCGCGCATTTAAAGTCGAGGTCTGGCGACGCGACCTGGGGGCGCCACCGATCGCCCAGCAAGACCCTTCCGTGGCCGCCGTAATCACGGACGATACTTGGGACGGCAATCTCACCGTGCCCTGCTGGCGGCGTTCCGATGTCGACGAGCTCGCTCGGAACATCCTCCGACTCAAGCACATCCGTGTATGACACTTGGTCGTCCCCGCGTTTCAGCACGTCTGCTTTCTTGACCGACTCTCGTCGGGAGAGGCGGGCTACCACTTTTGCTGGAACATCAGCGCCAGTTGCTCGGCATCGGACGCACGAGTGGCCGTGGACGTATCCTCCAGGAAACGGCCTCCAAACAGCCGTGAGTAGCCAACCAGAATGTCGGAGTAGCGACTGAGATGGAAATTCAGCACAAGGTCGATCTCGTCACCCACGTTGTTGCCTGCCGCCCCACTCGCATCGCGACGCGTCGCAATGCCGCCGGCGTTGTAGAGCGAGTCGCGACTGTGGTTCAGCCAGAAGTGGTGATACTGTAGCCACACGGTGACCCACGGCTGAGGGAAAAAGAGCAGATGCGCGTTGGCGTCGTGTATATTCTGCCGACCGACCTGATCGAGCCAACCGAGATAATAGTGCCCGAACGGAAAGAGCTGATTGAATGTATGGGCGTCGCCCGATGTCGGGTCGGCGTCACCGCTGGCAAAGTCGTAGTACAGCCAGGCAGTCGGCGAGCAGGAAGCCTTCTTCCAGTTGCGTCCCACGCCGGCGGTGGCTGCTCCTGCTAACAGATTGCTCCCACCCTGATCGCCAAACTGCAGCGCCATTTCGCCGTCCCACAGATATCCATTCCTGTCACCTGCGTAACGTGTTCCAATGGTATGGACTTCGGTCGGAGCGCGTACGATGCCCTGCTCGGTGATACTGTTCGAGTTGTCGAGATAAAGATAATAGAAGTCGAGAAAGTGACCTTGCTCGGGGCGATATGTTGCCCAAGCTCCTGCAAACTCTCGACCGTCATCGAGTTGGTCGAAACCATTGGGATCGGGAGGAACGAATGCCGAGTAAAAAAGATCCGTGTCCCATTTTTCACCTCGGCGAAGCAATCTCACGCCATCGAACGTGCGTCGTGTGTTCGCCCAATCTAACGTGGAAACCCAGCGTTGCGAGCCGAAAAGCAGTTCTTGCCGTCCGACCCGAGCAAACACGGGCTTCCCGTCGTAGTCGAACAAGTTCAGTTCGACGAAAAGATTGAGGAAATCACCACGATTCACGTCCAGTGGCAACGCTGCGAATTCCTCTGAGAAGCTATCGGCCCAGATGAACTCGCCAAAAAGCCGCACGCGATCGCCGTACATCACGTCCCCGAATGCTCGCACTCGCGTCAACGTGTAGCTGTTGTCCGCTTCAGTGAGCCGACTGTTGTGCTCGTTCATGAAGCGGGCCCAGATCTGGCCGCCCGTGCTAAATGTCACACAGTCATTGACTGGGATTCGCTTCAGTTTCTCGACACATGTCCGCTCGCCGAACGGAAGAGATTCGACGTAGCGGAAATCCGCGTCGAAGAATGACGGCGGCATGAGCGCAAAGGGAAGGTAACCGGACTTGGGAAGTTTGTCACGGCAAGTTCCCGTCAGACAGTCGGAGAATGAATAGTAGCCGGGCCCGGTTCGCGGAACCGCAAAGTTCCCCATTCTTGGAAGCGGCTGGATACTGCCCGGGACGGTCGACCAGTCCACGCACCGCCCACAACAACAGGCGGTGCGTTTGCATTTGCAGTTGCAGTGGCAGTTGCAGTTAGGACACGTCGGACCCACGTCGGTGACAAGTTCGCCGCCACGGCTCTCGGCAGAATACTCCGAGACCAGCGGCGTCGCGGGCTCGATCTCTTGGGCAAAAAGACTCGACGCAAATAGTGGAAGCGCCATCCCTGCAAACGCAGCGCGCAACAGCAGGCTTTTGTGGCAAGTCATCACTTCTTTTTCCTGTAGACTTGGTTAGGCCCTCGGCTGACGGGACGGTCATCCCCCCGTTTTTGTATCGACGCGAAGGCGTCTGGTTTCTCAGGTATCTAGAGATCTGAGGACACAGAAAAACGTTGGCAGTTGAGCAGTCATTAGGACCCGAAAAGTCAACGAGGTTCCTGGCAGGGGCCGCGCGAGCGGTGCTATCAAGCCTGGCAGGGCTCAAGTCAAGCGGCTCCTTCAGTTCAAGTCCGGCGGATGGAACGTGGGACCCGTGCAGCTTTTGGATACTTCGTTGATTGGCCGTGTACTCGGCAGCGTCTGGCGGCAGAACTCGACCGAGTCGGGGGCAAAGTTCGCCAAGACAGTGCCTTTGGAGCAAGAATCACGAACAGACTTCGGTAGAATGAGAGCTCCAGAGTGGCGACTTCCATCGCCAGAGAGTTATGATGCCGTGGTGTGAGGACTTGAGCGTGCGACTGGAGAATGGAATGGGCGTTCAGAATCAATCGAAGTTGCTGCTTGCGACGATCCTCTCTTTCCTGTCCATTGGGACGAGTGGCTGGGCGCAGGACACCGCCGTCGATCCACTCCACGTCCAGCGAATGAAGGCAGGCATGGCGATCTTCAAGTCCGGCGTGCGAGCGACTCTAGAAACGAGCTGTCTGGAGTGCCACAACGCGAAGTCGAGGAAGGGGGACTTTGACCTTTCCACGCGGGACGCCCTGCTCGAAAGCGGTTTCCTAGCGCACGTCGGCCGAAGAAAGTCACTTGTTGCAGCTTGTAAGGCATGAGGTCGAACCCCACATGCCTTTCAAATCGCCGAAGCTTGGCGACGAGCAGATACGTCAACTGGCAAAGTGGATCGACCTGGGCGCTCCGTTTGACACGCCCCTTTCTCCTCCGCCGGAAAACGATCGCGCATCGGATCCGTTCACCGACGCGGATCGCCAATTCTGGTCGTTTCAGCCGCTCAAGCGTCCCGCCATTCCCCCAGACGATCCGGATGGCTGGTGTCGAACGCCGATTGACCGCTTTATCTGGGCTCGCTTAAGCGACGCGGGCATTGCCCCCAATGCGACCGCGGACCGACGCGTGTTGATTCGACGCGCTTACTACGACCTGATTGGCCTGCCGCCGACGCACCAGGAGGTTGAACAGTTCGTCGCAGATGCGGATCCGCAGGCGTATGCCCGCGTGTTGGATCGCTTGCTGCAATCCCAACACCACGGTGAGCGCTGGGCTCGGCATTGGCTGGACGTCGCGCGCTTTGCCGAGAGCTCTGGCTACGAGCATGACGACGATCGCCCGAATGCCTACCCCTATCGCGACTTTGTGATTAAGGCCTTGAATGCCGATCTGCCGTACGACGAGTTCGTGCGTTGGCAATTGGCCGGCGACGAGCTGGCGCCAGACAACCCCTTGGCCATGTCGGCGACGGGCTTCTTGGGAACCGGCACGTTTCCGACCCAGCTGACCGAAGCCGAGTTTGAATCGGCTCGATACGACGAACTCGACGAGATGGTCGCCAACACGGGATTGGCGTTCTTGGGGCTATCGATCGGCTGTGCACGGTGCCACGATCACAAGTTTGACCCGATTCCGAGCGCCGACTATTACGCCTTCGCAGCCACTTTCGTCAAGACGGTACGCAGTGAAATCGATCTGGTCCTCGCACCCGCTTCGCCACCGGCGAAAGTGCAGGTGACGGCAGAGGGTTTCGCTCCCTTGAAAAACCATGCGGACGGACGGGGATATCCTTACTTTTACGAGCACGTCCATATCCTCCGCCGCGGTGACGTTCAGCAAAAGGAAGGCGTCGCCGAGCCGGGGTTCGTGCGGGTACTGATGCGAAGCGACGGTGATCCTGCACGGTGGAACGTCTCGCCGCCACTCAATTGGAGCCGCACCGAGTTTCGCCGCGCGGCCCTTGCCAACTGGATCACCGACCCCGAGCGAGGTGCCGGCCACTTGGCGGCGCGCGTGATCGTGAATCGCTTGTGGCAACATCACTTCGGACGAGGGCTCGTGGCGACGCCAAACGACTTTGGGATGCAGGGCGAGCGACCGACTCACCCCGAGCTGCTCGATTGGCTGGCCTGTGAATTGATCGACGGCGGCTGGAGCCTGAAACAGATCCACCGCCTGATCATGACCAGCGCCGTGTACACACAGAACGCCAGCTATGACGAGGCACGGGCCGCCGTCGACCCCGGCAATCAGCTCCACTGGCGTCGAACTCCCAGGCGTTTGGAAGCGGAGGCGATTCGAGACGCCATGCTGTCGGTGTCGGGTTTGCTCGATCCGACCATGTATGGGCCCGGCTCGCTGGACGAGACAATGCACCGGCGGAGTATCTACTTCACCGTCAAGCGTAGCAAACTGATTCCCACGATGATGCTGTTTGACTGGCCCGAACATCTGGTGAGCGTAGGACAACGACCGGTCACGACCACGGCGCCTCAAGCACTGTGGTTCATCAACAATGCGCAGATTCGGCAATACGCGCTAGGTTTCGCGCACCGGCTGACGCCAAAAACAACCGGTGGTGCAATCGATTCGCCGCAGGACGATCAGGTGATCATCGCGCGGGCTTACCGCATCGCTTACGGCCGAGCGGCGGCCGAGGAAGAATTGAACGTGGCAGAAGCGTTCTTGCATTCGCAGCGTCAACTCTACGCACACCAGGAAGAACAGCAGGCCGCCGAGCAGGCGCTGGCCGATTTGTGCCAGATGATTTTGGGGAGCAGCGAGTTTATCTATTTGCAATAGTTGATCTTGAAGCACACTCTGTGCGGAACGGAACCGACATGGACCTGAAGACGGACATCGACATACAGCCATCGCGACGAGATTTGTTGCGCCAAGCGGGCTGCGGCGCTGCGATCTTGGGGCTCGCGGGGATCCTGTTCGACGAAGGGCTCCTGCGAAGCGCGTCTGCCGGCGGATCGAGTTTGCAATCGAATCCCCTGGCGCCACGCGAACCTCACTTTCCCGCCACAGCCAAGCACGTCATTTGGATCTTCATCAATGGTGGTCCCAGTCACGTCGACACGTGGGACTACAAGCCGGATCTCGCGAAGTGGGACGGAAAATCGATGCAGGAATTCGACTCCGAATTCCAGAACACCACGGGATTCTTTAAGGACGCCGTGGGGGGACTGATGAAGTCGCCCTTTCGATTTACGCCGCGCGGTGAATGCGGCAAGATGGTTTCCTCCATCTTCCCGCAGCTCGGCCGCCATGTCGACAAGATGGCATTTATTCACTCGGGCTACACAGAATCGAACAACCATTCCACGGCGCTTTTCAAATTGAATTGCGGCCTCCCGCGGATGGGATTCCCGTGCGTGGGATCGTGGGTCACCTATGGACTGGGGAGTGCGAGCCAAGACCTGCCGGGGTTTGTCGTGATGAGTGATCCGCAGGGTCGCGGCTTGCCGAAAGCGCACGCGGCAAATTGGTCGGCCGGTTTTCTGCCGGGCGTCTACCAAGGAACCCACCTGAAGCCCCAAGGATCGCCGATCGAGAATCTCGTGCCGCCGGCGGGAGTGACCCAACCCTCGCAGAGGAGCTCGCTTGATTACTTGCGTCAATTGAACCGAACGCATCGCGAACGACTCGCGGCGGAATCGGAACTGAATGCGCGGATCGAAAGCTTCGAGCTCGCCTATCGAATGCAGTCGGCCGCTCCCGAGGCGCTGGACATCGAAGGAGAATCCGTACACACCAGAGCACGGTACGGGTTGAACGATCCGCGCGTGCACCCATTCGGACAACAATGCTTAATTGCACGTCGATTGATCGAACGAGGAGTGCGATTCGTGCAAATTTACTCCGGCGGGACGGAAAACGAACGTTCCTGGGACGGGCACAACGACATCCTCGGGAATCATACTCAATTCGCCGGAGAAACCGATCAACCGGTCGCCGGGTTGCTGGACGACCTCCAACAGCGAGGTTTGCTGGACGAAACACTGGTGATCTGGTGTGGCGAGTTTGGCCGGTTGCCGATCGCACAAAAGTCGGCCAAGCCGGGACGCGACCATAATCCTCACTGCTTCACCGCCTGGCTGGCCGGCGGCGGGGTCCGTGGCGGAGTAAGCTATGGCCAGTCCGACGAAGTGGGATACAAGGCGGCGGTCGATCGAGTTCACGTCAACGACCTTCACGCCACGATTCTGCACCTCCTGGGAATCGACCATACAGCCCTCACGTTTCGCTACAGCGGCCGCGACTATCGACTGACCGACGTCGGCGGCCGCGTAATCCAGGACATCCTCGCGTAGCGCGACTGCGCGGACATTTCTCGGTGACTGTGGTTGATCCACGCGACGGAGCCCCAACATGTCTCAAGCCAGAATCGGCCTCGCGCTGGCGTTCGTCGCGGGGTTTTCGACCATCAGTTTCGCACAATCCACACGGCGGCTGGCAGTCGCCGACTATCTCGACAAGATGAAGGCCGGTTGGGTTGGCCAGATGGTCGGAGTCGGCTGGGGTGGCCCGACCGAGTTTCAAGTGCAGGGCCGAATCCTGCCCGCCGCACAAATGCCCGATTGGGAGCCACGGCTGGTCAATCAGTTCCAGCAGGACGACATCTACGTCGAGTTGACCTTTCTGCAGACACTCGCGAAGCACGGACTCGATTGCTCGATTCGCCAAGCGGGAATCGACTTCGCCAACAGCGGCTACCCGCTCTGGCACGCGAATCAGGCGGGCCGCGACAATTTGCGGCGCGGGATTGCCCCGCCCGACTCGGGCCACCCAAAATTCAATCATCACGCCGATGACATCGATTACCAGATCGAAGCCGACTACAGCGGCCTGATCGCCCCGGGGATGCCTCAGTTGGCAATCGATCTGGGTGAAAAATTCGGGCGGCTCATGAACTACGGGGACGGGATCTATGCCGGCCAATTCGTCGGCGGCATGTACGCCGAGGCGTTCTTTGAAAACGACCGCGTGAAGATCATCGAGGCGGGCTTGCGGTGCATTCCCCCGCAGAGCCAGTACGCCGGCATGGTTCGCGACATGCTCGCGTGGTATCGGCAGAATCCTCACGATTGGGAGCGAACCTGGCTGCAATGCGAGGAGAAATACCACCGGGACGCCCGCTATACGCATACTCAATGCAGCAAGCCCGGTGGTGAAAGCGACTTCAGCATTGATGCCAAACTAAACGGCGCCTACATCCTCATGGGTCTCCTCTACGGCGAGGGCGATCCAGATCAAACGGTCATCATTTCCACTCGCTGCGGACAGGACTCCGACTGCAACCCGTCGAACGCCGCCGGCGTGTTGTTCACCGCACAGGGTTACTCGAAACTGCCCGAACGGTTCACGTCGCAGTTGGATCCCCAAGGCAAGTTCAGCCATACGCCCTACGATTTCCCCAGCTTGATCGAGGTCTGCATTCAACTGGTTCGCCAGGCGGTAAAGCAAGGAGGCGGTCGCGTTGAAACGACCGCCTCCGGCGACGAGGTCTTCGTGATTCCGATCGTCCCGCCCCGACCAAGCCGGCTTGAGGCGACTTATCAGCCCGATCCCGCTGCCGACAGCAAGTTCACACCGGACGAGCTGGCGAGAATCGCGCCACCCGAATAACCACGAGGACGGATCGATCGGCAGTCCGACCTGCAGTCCACGTCACGCGACGCTCGATGAAGACTCTCGTGCAAATCGAGCAAGGTGACACCACCATGTCCCTTCTCCCCGTGCGGGAGAAGGTGGCCGAAGGCCGGATGAGGGGACCGCGAGCCGGATGAGGGGACCGCCGGCCGCCGCAGCCCAACCCTCACCCGACTCTGCGAGGCGACCTCTCCCGCGCGCCACCGCATCCACTAACGACGTTCGCTTACTTCTGCTAGACTACGAGCATCATCCGCAAGATCTCGCTCGTCGGCGAGAGCGGCCTTATTGACGCAGCCTTATTGACGCGGTCGAAATCTTGTTTTCATCGAATTGCCGACAAAATGCGAAAACGACTCATTGCTACGCCTGAGAAACTTCTTTCGACAACGGATATGGACTGGTTGGACCTTGCTCGGGTCGCCGACGTCGAGCTCACGTCGGAGGATCCGGCCCATCCCATCGAGTCGGCTCTTCTACCGGACGGAGGATCGGGTTGGCGAGCCGCAGATCCTGGCGAGCAGACCATCCGGCTGGTCTTCACGCGTCCACAACGAATCCAACGAATCTTGCTGGAATTCGTCGAGGTTTCCCTCGAGCGTACGCAGGAGTTTGTGCTGCAGTGGTCGGCCGACGGCGAGCAATTACCCCGAGAGATTGTCCGCCAACAGTGGAACTTCAGCCCGCAGGGCGCTTCGGTCGAGACGGAAGACTATCGAGTCGACCTGGTGAATGCCTCGATGATCGAGCTAAAGATCGTTCCGGACAAGTCGGGTGGGGCGGCACGAGCTTCTCTGGCTCGATGGCGACTTGCCTAGTGCGGGTTTGGAAAAGGGGTCAGGTCCCAAAAGCCGGAACGGCCCTTGGGGTGCTTCGCGCTTTTGGGACCTGCCCCCTTTTTCAAACCCTTTTCCAATCCGAATTCGAAGAACGGAATCCGGCCGTGCAGACCGATCCGGGGCGGATGCAAGTTACCATTCGGCGGTGCCCCTTTACGCTGCTCATGCTGACCGTGTTGATCGTGGCTGGCGTTTACGGCCAGTCGCATCTCGGCTCGCTGGACGCCGAGCTTCACCGGCAGATGGGCTCCTCGGTCCGACATCTCGTGGAGGGTCAGCTACACCGCCTGTTCACCTCGATCATGTTTACGGCAGGCGGGGGACGATTTTACGCCTCCCTGATGATGTTCGCTGTTTCTGTCGGCTGGGTCGAACTGGCTTACGGGACACGCCGCGCGTGCCTCACGTTCTTTGGTGTCCACCTGTTGACGCAATTGGTTCTGACGGTGGGAATTGCCTTCCCACTGGTGGTGCTTCAGTCGCGCTATGGTCCGCTGCTCTTTGAAGCACGCGATGTTGGCCCGTCCGCAGGCTACTACGGTTGCTTGGGCTTGGCGATCGCCAGCTTGTCGGTCGGAAAGCGAAACGGCATCTTCATTGCAATCGCCGGCGTGCTGTTGTGCCGTCTGGTCTGGTCCACGATGCGTCTCCCCGAGGAGGGCCGCATGATGTCGGCCGATCTGGCTCATCTGATCGCCTTCCCGCTGGGCGGGCTGCTGAATTGGCGGGGCAGCCCGAGGCCGAGACGTTGCTCGTGATCGGCCCGACGTGTTGGTCGCGACTGACGTCCAGATTCAACCCAGCCTGGTCAATTACTTGCCGCCCCCCCACCAGCCACCCACGAATTAACAGGTTTCCGATTGGCATTGAGCAGAAGAAACCCAGGCAAAACAGACCGCGACGGGCCGATTTGAGTCGCCTTCTGCGAAACCGGCGGGATCACGCGGTCGACTGGCGCGAGTATTGCTTCTGAGTTCTATCGTCGTTGGGGCCCCAACGGATTGTTGATTCGGTCGAACCATGAAAACGGAGAAATGGAATGTATCGCAGAAATGCAATCGGATTGTGCGGAGCCCTTGTTCTGCTCAGCGGCACGCTCGCGTTTAGCGCTGAAGCCGAAAACGGCGGTCAGAAGAAGATCGTCGAAACGGCGATTGCTGCCAAGGATTTCAAGACGCTAGTCGCCGCGCTCAAAGCGGCTGATCTCGTCAAGACGCTCGAGGGTGAAGGGCCGTTTACGGTCTTTGCTCCGACGGACGAGGCTTTCAAGAAACTAGGCAAGGCGACCTTGGATGACCTGCTGAAGCCTGAGAACAAGAGCAAGCTTGCCAATATTTTGAAGTACCACGTCGTGGCGGGGAAAGTCATGGCCAAGGATGTGGCGAAGATGAGCGAGGCCAAGACGGTCGAGGGAGGCAGCTTGACGATTACCGTGCAGAATGGCAAGGTGATGGTCGACAAAGCTCACGTCGCGAGCGCCGACATCGTGTGCGAAAACGGCGTGATCCACGTGATCGACACGGTACTTCTTCCGAAAGCGGGCCTCAGAGCAACCAACTAAGCGCTGTTGAACTTAAGAGACAAGCCAACCGAGCCGGTCGCGTGAATCAGACGCCGACCGGTCGTTGGCTGTTTCGCGTGCGATCCGTGAGCTCAGCGCACGCCACGCAAGCGCCGCTTGATATCGGTCCGCCAGTTGCCGGATTCAGGCGTCAGCACCCGCAGCGTTAAGGTGCGAGTCGAAGCTCTGCGCGCTCCCCGCCATCCCCGTCTCTCAGAAGGGCGAAGCCTCACGTGGCGGCGAAGACATCCAGCGGCAAGCCTGCTGGGATTTCGTGTAGGAACGTGACCGTTCGCCCGCTTCTCCGACCTGCATGACGCAATTTCCCAGCGGAATGCGTTCAATCTGCCGCCCGTGTCCATGGCGTTCATTGTGCCCAGCGTGTTCACACTGCGTCGCTTTCGGTGTCGGCCGAACGGATCCGATTCAGCGGAAACGCCTTCACGCTTGGTTCTTGGAGTCCGTCATCTCCGCGTTGTCTGTGGTGCGGATCATTCGCAGAAGCTGTCCCATGCTGACAAGTCTCCCGAGCACCACCCTGATGTTTGCCACGGGACTTGCTATCTTGGCGGCAGCCGCCATCGTCTGGACGCCGCTTGCGGGCGTGTTGAGTTTCGAGCCAGTGCCGGGACGCGATTGGTTGGCCCTCGCGCAGGTAGGAACTGCTGCTTATGAAGGGAAAACTTCGGACGATCGTCGGCCCGTTGTGCGTGCTCGCGATGTTGATGGGTTCGCTGTGGTTGCTGCACGAAGACCTGAAGCAATACCGCCTACGCGACTTTTTAGCTGGATTGACGGAGATTCCAGCCACTCGCATCGGGTTGGCAATTGCCCTCACGGTCTTGAACTACTTGATTTTGATCGGCTACGACATCTTGGGGGTCAAATACATTGGCCAATCGCTTCCGCTCGCACGCATCGCACTTTGCTCATTCCTGAGCTACGCGGTCGGGAATTGTTTCGGGACGTTTTTGGGCGGATCGACGATTCGCTATCGGCTGTATTCCATTTGGGGATTGTCGGCGGTTGACATTGTCAAGCTGGTGCTGCTTGTCGGCGTGTCGTTCTGGATCGGAGTGTTCGCGCTGGCGGGGCTTGTGTTTATCTGGGAGCCGCTGCGGATCCCCAGCGATTTGCACCTCCCGATGTCCAGCACACGGCCTTTGGGAACTGTGCTGATCGCCTTGGCGGCCGGGTACCTCGTACTCTGTGCGGCGCGGCGCAAGCCGATCTCGATTGGCAAATGGGATTTCACGCCGCCTTCCATTCGTCTATCGCTCTTGCAATATGCCGTCGCGGCGCTCGACTTGTCGGTGGCCTGCGCCGTGCTCTACGTCCTCCTTCCCGACAGTGCCGCCCCAAGCTATTGGCATTTTCTGGCCGTGTATCTCTTCGCGATTGTAGCTGCCTTGATCACCCAAGTTCCCGGCGGCCTGGGGGTCTTGGAGTTGGTCATCCTCGCCATCCTCAACCCATCCGAGCCGCATTCGGTGGTGGGTGCGCTATTGGCATACCGGGTGATCTATTATCTGGGTCCGCTGGCAATCGGCCTGGTCATCTTTGGCGGACACGAACTCCTGCGGCATCGGGCGTCCGCACATCAGGCCCTGGGCGTGCTTGGGAATTGGACCCCCGCGGTCGCTCCGCGCGTCATGTCCTTCGCCGTATTTCTGGCGGGAGCACTCTTGCTTTTCTCGGGGGCCACCCCGGCCGCTGAAGATAGAATCGCAATCTTGAGTCGGCTCTTGCCACTTCCTATCGTCGAACTGTCACATTTCCTGGGGAGCATCATCGGCGTGCTGCTGCTCATTCTCGCGCACG
The DNA here is from genome assembly GCA_963826795.1 of uncultured Planctomycetales bacterium. Taxonomy (GTDB): domain Bacteria; phylum Planctomycetota; class Planctomycetia; order Pirellulales; family Pirellulaceae; genus CAWGYT01. The sequence goes on from CAWGYT010000017.1 coordinate 81,322, forward strand.
GCCTGCAGCGTCGAATTGAGACGGCCTATTACCTGACCGTCGTCCTCTTGTCGGTCGGAATCCTGGTCTCGCTCCTGAAAGGATTTGACTACGAGGAAGCGATCATTCTGGGCGTTATGTTGACGATCTTCATTCCTTGCCATCCGCATTTCAACCGCAAGGGAGCGATGTTGACAGAGCGATTCACGCCGCAATGGATGGCTGCTCTTCTCGGCATCATTGGGTGTACGGCGTGGCTCATGCTGTTTGCGTACAAACACGTCGAGTACCAGGACACACTGTGGTGGCAATTCGAATTCTCGCGAGACGCTCCGCGTTCGTTGCGCGCGATCGCGGGCGTGGCCATCGTGACGCTGATCGCGTTCAGCTCGCGCATGCTCCGATCGAAGGGACGACTTGGGGCTCTCCCGACAAACGACGATCTGCTGGACGCTCGCAAGATCGTTTCCCGTTCAGCCAACACGGCAAGCAATCTGGCATTGCTCGGCGACAAACGATTCTTGTTCAACGACGACCGCACCGCCTTCGTCATGTATGGCGAGGAAGGTCGCAGTTACGTGTCGATGGGGGATCCCGTCGGAAGTAAAGAAGCAGCACGAGACCTGGCGTGGGACTTCCGGGAATTGTGCGACGTGGGGGGACGCTTGCCGGTATTCTATCAGGTCAATGAAGAGAACGTCCCCACGTATGTCGAGATGGGACTCTCCCTGATCAAGATTGGAGAAGAAGCGCGCGTGCGCTGCGCGATTTTGCCTTGGAGGGCGGTGCTCGCAGGAATCTGCGTCACACCGACCGGCAGCTCACCGCGGAGGGTTGCCAGTTTGAAATCATCGAGCCGCCCGCCGTATCTGGTTTTCTGCCGACGCTGCAACAGATTTCGGACGCCTGGCTGGAAGACAAGACGACCGCCGAGAAGGGCTTTTCGCTGGGATTTTTCAAACCCGAATACATCGAGAAATGCCCAATCGCCATGATACGCAAAGAGAACAAGCCTGTCGCATTCGCCAATCTTTGGTTCGGCGCTGACAAAGCAGAGCTATCGCTCGACCTGATGCGTTACGTCCCCAGTGCGCCCCGAAGTGTCATGGAATTCCTCTTCATCGAATTGATGCTGTGGGGCAAAGAGCAAGGTTATGAATGGTTCAACCTCGGCATGGCACCACTCTCGGGAATCGAATCCCAACCCAGCGGTCCACTCTGGAATCAACTTGCGTCACTGGCGTTCCGCCACGGCGAACACTTTTACCACTTCCAAGGGCTGCGGCAGTACAAGGAGAAGTTCGATCCCGTCTGGACCCCAAAATACATCGCATCGCCAGGAGGTTTATCGTTACCCCTCGCCGTCGCGAATGTCGCGACGTTGATCTCGGGCGGGGTGGGCGGTTTGCTGAAGAAGTAGTCCCGCATCCTGTCGGCCATCGAACTGGGCGATCCCGTCAATTTCGGAGAGTCGACATCATGATGTCCGGTCTCCCCGTCGGCGAAGGGTGGCCGAAGGCCAGCCCGCACGCTGGTTGAGCGGCCTGGGCACGCCGCCAGACCTTGGCTTCCTCACCACAATCGATACGTCCGTGCGACCTTACCGCGCAGCACACCGCGCAAGGTAATCGGCCGAAGTGACAAGCCACCGCGTCGGCCCGGGCCGGTGCTGGCAAGTCGCAGCTGAGATCCGGGCCGTAAACTGAAGCGAAACGAGTCAATTCCGACACTCAGACAACGACTACCGATCACCCAACACCCATTGGACTTCGCGAAGAACCCTGGGTGGGCCTAGGTCTGCCGCGAGTGGAACCTCACCTCGCACCCAAACGGCGAAGGCCACTCGACATGTGACGAGTGGCCTTCCGTTGGGGATGTTCGCACGAATCGACTAAGCACGGCGACGCCGAAATTGACCGATCATCAGCAGAGCGGCGGATGCGAGGATGGTCGCCGAAGTCGGCTCGGGAACCACCACGACTCCATACATATTGCGGCCTGCGTTGTCGGCTTGGAACAGGCTGAACGTGCCTGCCGAAAAATCTTTCGCGTAGATGGAGTACCACTGGTTAATAGAACCGTCCGCACCTTCATCGATGCCGACTTCATCCGGGAGCGCCATATCGCCCGCGCGATTCGTACCGGTCGTGACGGCGGCCCAACCGTCGTCAATGATCCACTGCATGCTTGTCGGTCCCAAGCCGGGCGGCGTTGTGTTGTCGCCGTCCGGGAGCCGATTGTCGATCAGCATGTAGGCTCGCGCGGCGCGGCAATGGTCACATCCAACCGATAATCGGCGTTGTCGCGGTTGTCGTTGCCCGACATGATGTATTCGCCGCCGTCAAGGTACGCGGGAATGAGCACCGTATCTGATGCGTTGGTGTAGCGGTGGTTGCGGTCGACGAATGCCGGCGCAAGATCGCCGAAAAACCCCACCGTAAAGGAATCCCCAATCACGAGCCCCGGTACCGGCTCATTGTCGACCGAAACGGGAAAGGTTTGGCCGGTCCATTTCGCCGTGATCGTGTCGGTGGCCTCGTTATCCCCCCCGGTTTCTACAACATCCGTGATGAGGTTGGCGGCCCCTGCCGAGCCCGCCCAACATAGGGCTCCAATGGCAATGGCGCATTGCGCGATTTTTCGAACGCTTGCTGTGACTCTCATAGACTTTTTCCTCTCAGCTGACTACACGACGAGATTCAACCTGGACCACACAAGAACGGCTCTTCTCGTTCCACGCGGCTTGAAAGTGTCATTCGGCCCGCGAACGCTTCACAATATAGACTTAAATACCGTCCACCCCAGTCAATCACTTTGCCTCGAAGTCCGGTAATCTTCAACCGTATTTTTTAAAAAAACCGTGCAAAAACGGGAGCAATCCCGCTCGCAATGCTAAAAAACCTGAACACGGCATCGCCGTTCGCCGATCGTTTGCCCTGGTCCTCGCCATGCTGACGGCGCGAACGAACCTGCCGAGGCGAAATCGCCGGCCAAGTGTGGCTTTCCACAACCGCCGCGCAAGCTCGCCAGTTTCTCCCTCTTCATGAGCGTCTGCTTCCGGTCGCCGGACGAGTGGCCGCGGCAGTGCGCACCGCCGACCACTCCTAAAAGGTCAGATGACCGCACAGGCTTCGCGATTTATGGCCAGCGAGGTCGCAATCGTATGCCGCTGGCGGCCCCCCTCGCAAGCAAACAAGCAGCCCGAATCTTGGCGCGGGCCTTCCGCCCGGTTGGCACCGGCGTCTCGCCGGTGCTGCTTGACGCCGCTTGAGAAACGACGAAATGCACGCGGCGCTGGGATTACCGGCCTTAGGCTGCCCAGGTTGGATTTCATGCGATGTGACTTGCACACTCGCGAGACGCCAGTGCCACCTGGTCGCGTTTTGATTGCAAACGCCAACCCGAACCGAACTGGACCTGCCCCTCGTTTTTCAACGTGCCCCCCTTTTCTCGACGCATCCCAGCACTAAGCTGTGACGCAGCAAACGTCACCCGGGGCCCATGCCGTGTTCGCGTCAACGCTGAAACGGAGAACTCCATGAACATCGAACGCTTGCGGCTTCGAACACGACGCCGCTCGCTGGAAACAATGGGGGCCATATCTCAGCGAACGCCAATGGGGAACGGTCCGCGAGGACTACAGCGGCGATGGCAATGCGTGGAGCCACTTCGCCACACGACGACGCTCGACGGCCGAGCCTATCGGTGGGGTGAGGATGGGATTGGCGGCTTTAGCGATTCGAGGCAGCGACTTTGTATGGCTGTCGCAATGTGGAATGGTGCCGATGCCGATCCTGAAGGAACGACTTTTCGGGCTCACGAACGCTCAGGGAAATCACGGCGAAGATGTGAAGGAGCTCTACTACTATCTGGACGCCACGCCAAGTCACTCCTATCTCAAGATGCTCTACAAGTATCCGCAACAGCCGTTTCCGTACGACTCGCTCAGTCGAGTCGAACAAACGCCGCAACAAGGTTCAGCCCGAGTATGAGCTCATCGATACGGGCGCTTCGACGACGATCGTTACTTCGATGTCTTCATGGAGTACGCGAAAGCGGCGGCACGATGACATTCTGCTCCGAGTGACCGCCGTCAATCGCGGTCCAGTAGCCGGCCCGGATCATGTTGCTTCCGCAACTCTGGTTTCGCAACACGTGGTCGTGGAATGTCGATGCAAAGCGACCACGTCTGTGCCGAGGTCGCGGATGATCGCTCGATCGCAGTCTCACACCCTGAGCTTCAAGGCTTTCGCTGCCATTTCGACGGCGTCAGCGAACTCGTCTTTTGCAACAACGATACGCGACTTCACTCACAACCGAATAAAGACGGAGCGTTCAAAGACGCGTTTCACGATTACGTCATCGCCGGCAACCTGAAGGCTGTCAATGCGGACCGCATCGGTACGAAGGCAGCCGGCCTGATAAAGACGTACCTGCAACCCGGGTGGAGAAGTCAGGATCCGAGTCCGGTTTGGGGCAAACACTCGCATCGATCCGTTTGCTGACTTCGACGCGGTCTTCCAGGAACGCATTCAGGAGGCCGATGAGTTCTATGCGGGGATTTCCCACGACCTTCCGTCCGAAGACTGCGCGGCGCGTTCAGCGACAGGCGCTCGCGGGACTGATTTGGACAAAACAATACTATGAGTACAACGTGTCGCGCTGGCTGGCCGGCGACCCGGCGCAGACCGGTTCCGCCAGCCAACGCGCAACGTTGGACGGAACGCCGACTGGGATCACTTGGACAACCACGACATCATTTCGATGCCGGACAAATGGGAGTATCCGTGGTATGCGGCCTGGGATTCCGCGTTTCACTGCCTCCCTTTCACGATGATCGATATCGACTTCTCCAAGGATCAGCTCTTGCTGTTCACCAAGGAGAGGTATATGCACCCGAACGGTCAGTTGCCTGCCTACGAATGGAAGTTCGAGGACGTGAATCCGCCGGTCCATGCATGGGCCACCTGGCGGGTTTTTCAGATCGATCGCGAGCGGCGCGGCGACTGCGGCGATCTCGCGTTTCTCGAGCGTGTGTTTCACAAGATGATGTTGTATTTCACTTGGTGGGTAAATCGAAAAGACGCCGAAGGCCACAACATCTTCCAAGGCGGATTCCTGGGGCTCGACAACATCGGCGTCTTCGATCGCAGCAGCCCCTTGCCCAACGGGGGACATATCAACCAGGCCGATGGAACAAGCTGGATGGCCATGTTCAGCCTCAACATGATGCGGATGGCTCTGGAACTATCGTTGCACAATCCGGTCTATCAGGACATCGCGGTTAAGTTCTTCGAGCATTTCCTCCACATCGCGAAGGCAATGACGAATATCGCCTCCCAGGGAATCGGACTTTGGGACGAGGAAACCGAGTTCTATTATGACGTGCTTTGCCTTCCCGACGGACAACACGTTCCGCTAAGAGTTCGTTCGCTCGTAGGGCTGATCCCGCTATTCGCTGTCGAGACGCTTGAACCCGAGATGCTCGAACGGTTACCAATATTTCGGGACCGTCTCGACTGGCTGCTGACAAACCGTCCCGACCTGGCCAGACTGGTCTCGCGTTGGCACGAAGAGGGCCGTGGCCAGCGGCACTTGTTGTCGCTGTTGCGGGGGCATCGAATGAAGTGTCTCCTGCGGCGCATGTTGGACCCCAACGAGTTCCTTTCCGACTTCGGCGTCCGCGGGCTGTCGAAGCATCACGAACAATATCCGTTCGAGTTCCATTGCAGCGGTCAGAAACTGACTGTCGGCTATCAGCCCGCCGAGTCGGACACACGCATGTTCGGCGGAAACTCGAACTGGCGCGGACCGATCTGGTTTCCAGTGAACTACTTGCTGATCGAATCGATGCGCAAATTCCATCACTACTATGGCGACGACTTCAAGATTGAGTGTCCTTCGGGTTCAGGCAACTACACCACGATTGAATCTGCGGCAGACGAGCTTACAACGCGTCTGACTCGGATCTTCCTTCGCGACGACTCCGGTCGACGGGCGGTTTTTGGCGGACACGCCAAGTTGCAAACCGACCCCCATTTTCGCGATCACATTCCCTTCTATGAATACTTCCACGGCGACAACGGCCGCGGGGTCGGCGCGAGTCATCAAACAGGCTGGACCGCGCTGATCGCGAATCTCCTGCGTCCGCCCGAACCGGGCGCAAGATCGCCCCATCGTGCCCCCAGTACGTCGCGGACTTCGCGGCGAAACGCGGGTGAGCTTCGCCTCTCACGTCGAGGAGATGAATGAAGCCTTCCCGAGTGCACAAGCCGGGTGATCGAGATCGCCGCCGAACCGTGAGGCAACACGGGTGGGTGCTTCCCGAAAGGCGTGCGCCCTGGGGATTTTGGCAGCGAGCCAAAATGCTTCACCTTCTCGCGGGAAGCTTGGAATTTGATGGCCCGCTCCGGGTAGCGAACGACGCCATCGCTTTCGGAGTCGGTTCAAGCTGCGTTGCCATCCATCCACGCCATCCTCGGACGGCCGGGTGGCAATGGCGTCTCGCCAGTCTCGGGATCGAGCTCGAGCGAGCGTTCGCCGTCGCTCAGGGCGGCTGAAAAGTCACCCTGCCGGTAAAGGGCGGCACCACGCAGCGCGAGCGTTGCCGAGAGTTCCCAAGCGGGAACGTCGCCTTCGGCGGCCTGTTGAGCGAGAACCTGCTGATCGGCGGCCGGACGATTTACGACACGCAAAGTCCTGTGCTGCGGTCTCTGTTTGCCGAGTGGACGTCGTCGGCTCAGTTTTCAGAGCGAGTTGACCACCTACTCAACGGCGGTGGGCTCAACGGTGACGCCACGCTGCAACTCGGGACGACGGTTGTGGACGACGGAGCGCTCGACGTGCTGTTCGGCGGACGGTTTTCCGATTGGTTCCTTCCCGACGCCGACGATGTTCTGAAAGGTCGCCAGCATCGGGATCGAACCGGTGGTGCGCCAACGTGTTTTCAACATCCATGAGTCGCATCCTCTGCGCAATTGCGCGGCGCCAGAACCAAACACCCGAGATTTCGCTTGACGATCTGACGACCCATCGCTGGTCGATCATGAGCCGAGGAAATGACGGAAGACTCTCATGAGTCATGAATTAGGCCTTCCAGAATCTTCAAAACGTGGATCGGCTCACCGCCACGGAATCGAGACGTGAGGACCGATTCACATGTCCCCGACGGCAAGTGGCCTCGAAATGAAGACAATGAGCCGAGAATCTTCGTATTTTCTCGGAGTATTCGAAAATTGATGCCCGCTCGGGGAAGCGAGCGACGCCATTATTTTCGAATACCGTTCGAGCGGCATTGGCATCCATCCGCGCCTCCCTCGGACGGTCAGCGGCCTTGAGGGCATCACGGCACTGCTACCGACGATCATTTTTCTTGACGGCCGCGACTCAAACGGTAGACGTCCAAACACTGGATTCGAGTGGGCCCGATCCACGATAATGCCCGGGCCGAATTTCATGCCCCGTCGGCGCCGACTTGGTGACTGGGAACCCGTAAGTCAAGACCTCGCGAGGACAGCCATGCGTCGATTTCGAATCGTACCCGCGCGATGCCCGATGGTCACATGCGGCTTGATTGTGGCGACGTTAGGTATGGCGGTTCGATCCGCCCAGGGCCAATTTGGCTCCGTCATCAACATTCCGCCTTCCCCCAACATCCCCGATAATTCCGGCATCGGCTCGAGCACGCAGGTCAACTTGTATTCGGAGGGAACGATCGGGGTCTCGTTCGAAGTCGGCAACCCGGAAGGGACCAGCACGGACGTCGAGCTCAACGTCCGGGGCGGCGCCATCGCCGACGAGCTTCATGCCAACGCCGGCAGTGTGACCCATGTCTTAGGCGGTCGCGTCGGGAATCGGATGGAGGTTCGACGGGCGAGTGTCGTTAACGTCTCCGGCGGCAACGTCAGTGCCAACATTAAATGTATGGAGCGGCAGCGTCACGGAGATTACCGGCGGCGTACTGGGCTTGTTCTTTGGCTCTGGCGGCGACAGCTTTAACGCGCAAGCCTTGAGTTTTGTGGAGGTTTTCGGCGGAATCGTCGACTACGACTTCGACACCTTTCAAGATGCGGACGTCCATTTCTACGGAAACGACTTTCGGCTCGACGGCGAACCGCTTGCCGTCGGCGGACAACTGAAAATAAGCCTTACCCAAGATCAAATCCTGGAAGGCATTCTGGCCGATGGCACACCTTTCGCGATCGGCTTTCCGTTGAATGACGAAATTGCCCCGGATACGTTGACGCTGCACGACGTGGCACTCCCTCCGCTAGACGCGACGGAAATCTTCGTTCCCCCCGATCCCGCCCCTCCCAGCATTCGCGACGGGCAGACGCTCACACTCGGACCCGGGGGGACGCTGGGCGAATTATTTCGAGCGGGACGGGGCAGCACGCTCCGGGTCGTGGGCGGAACGGTCAAGCAGGAAGCTCAAGCCGTCGGCGCTGACGTTTCGATGTCGTCGGGAATCCTCGGCTCCAGCTTCACGACCATCGACAGCAACGTGGAAATCACGGGCGGCACGGTGGGCAGCTTTTTCGATGCCGGACGCGGAACCGTCGTCAACATGTCCGGCGGTTCCATGCAAACCTACTTCGCCCGGAAGGGCAGCGAAACAAACATCTCGGGCGGAAGCGTGAGCGAATTCTTCATTGCCAACGAGGGAAGCGAAGTCAATCTTCACGGGGGCAACCACGACATCATCCTCAGCGCCAATCCCGGAAGCCAGATCCATCTTTTCGGTGCCGAGTTTCGATTGGATGGCGTGCTCGTTGAGGGTCTGGCGACTCCCGGCGACTCGATCAAGATCAACGTCCCGGAGGGAAGTGTACTCAGCGGCACACTCGAGGATGGCACGCCCATTTCGTTTTCTCGCACGTCCGGGTCTCAGCGAAGTGACTCGATTAGCGACGGTACTCTTTCGCTCCACGCCACGATTGTGCCTGCGGTTGGTCCGTCCACGTTCGAACTGCCTGGAGACGTGCCGCCAAATGGGCTGCGGCAAGGACAAATGCTGACCCTGCGCGACGGCGGCCAACTTGGCGAGAACTCAACCGGCTTCAACGCCGGCTTTGGCAGTACCGTCAATATTCTGGGTGGCTTCGCGGCCAGCCGGATTGAGGCCGTCGGGGCGAGAGTGAATATCTCGTCCGGCACCCTGAACGGCTTGTCCGCCTTGGGTGGCAGCGAGGTGATCGTCACCGGCGGCACCGCTGGCAGTTTCCTCATCGGATCCGGCAGCGAAGTCGACGTGAGCGGCGGCCGAGTCGGTCCGCAGGAGATATTCGGTGATTCGCGGCTCAACGTCTCCGGTGGGCGGGTCGAAGGCTACGGGTCATTCCGGCCAATCCTTGCAAATTCGGGAAGCGAAGTGACGATTTCCGGAGGCACGATCGTTGGGCCCTCGATCTTCATCGGCGGCGGTGCCGTGGCGAACATCTCCGGCGGCACGATTGAAAGCCCGATTCAAACGATGAACCAGAGCGAAGTCAACTTGTTCGGTTCCTCGTTCCGATTGGATGGCGCCGAAATCCAAGGACTTGAGTTAGGCGTGCCGTTTTCGGTGACGGCGCGCGACGTTTCGCTGACGGGAACCTGGGGCGACGGTTCACCCTTCGACTTTGAACTGAACAGCACGTTTATTTTCGGCCAGGATTGGTTCGCTCCGACGGCGCTCTTGACGGTGACGCTGGTCATGCCGAACCTGCAGCCAACGGGCGACTTCGACGGAAATGGAGTCCTCGATGCGTCCGACATCGATTCATTGAGCGCGGCGTTGCGAACTTCGGCCGACGACCTTCGCTATGATCTCAACAACGACGGCCAGGTGAACCAGCAGGACCACGACGAATGGGTTCACAACGCGACGCTCGCCAATACCTACTTCGGCGATGCAACGTTGGATGGCGAATTCGACTCGTCGGACCTTACCCTTGTCTTCCAAGCGGGCGAATACGAGGACCACGTCGCGCTCAATTCGACTTGGGCCGAGGGTGACTGGAATGCCAGCGGCGATTTCGATTCGGAGGATCTCGTCGCCGCCTTCCAAGACGGCGGTTACGAACAGGGACCGCGTGAGGCCGTCGCCGCCGTTCCAGAACCCTCCGGACTGGTCCTGTTCGCTCTGGGAATCGTCGGCACCCTCAAGATGCACCGTTGCCTCGCGCGGCGGATCGATCCCTCCGACATCGTGCATGGCGCCCGAATTGATCACGTTCAAGGGGTCGATTTACTGCGGAGAAACGGGCAGGCATCGCAATGAACCCAAGTTATCTCACGTGCTCGCTGGTTCCACGATGCGCCCCCCAGGCCGAGCAAAGCTCCCATGATGCGCAGTCGACGACCCAAAAAAGTCCTGACCCCTTTCCCGCACCGAATGATCCAGGGCGAATCGCGGCGATATGCTAGAGTCCCAGAAAGCGATTCCATCGACGTCGACCTCTTGCGTGATGCCGCCAGATGAAATTCCAACAACTCGCGCCGCGGCTGAACTACTCAATTGTCGCGACGGCGAGTGCCACGGCAACAATTGCTGCCCTGGCAGCCGCGACGGTGCTTCGAATTCAGCCGGGATCACTCTACTTGGCAATTGCCGCGATCGCGAGCCTGATTGGCGTCTGTGCCGGGATCATGTTTTGCCTGGGCAAACAATTCGTGCAGGAAAACGGGATTCGGGCTTGGGCCATTGACTCGGTTCGGACGTGGGCTTCGCTGAGTCTTCTCGGGCTGGTCTATCCGCTGGTCGTTTCGCCCGGTGCCTGGACCAATTACCTGAATTGGGTCGCCTCGGGAATTCTCTTCGCACCCCTCGTTGCGATTGTGAACCGTGTTCCGCGTGGCAACGCGCCGCCTCAGCGGGCGATTTGACGAAGCGGGTCCGGTTCGAACTGCATCTCAGGCGCCGCGGACGAGTCGAGTCAGCAAGCTGCCCAATCGGATCAAGCACGTCACTATCGCGGCCCGGGCGAAACGTGAAGAAAACGCTTCGGGTCGACGAGAACGTCATTGACTTGTGACGGGCCTTGAGTGCTTCGACCTTGGCTGACAAGTTGCTCGAGAACGGCAGTCATTCGCTCGACGATCTCCGGATGAGCGGCGTAAAGGTTGTTGGTTTCTCCAATGTCAGCGGCAAGATCATAGAGCTGCGCCGGGTGACCATCCGGGGGCGTCGCCGACTGATCGCTCCAGGCACCCCCTCCACCTGAACCGAACAACATTTTCCAGGTGCCGAGTCGTAGCGCGGGAAGCCCGCTTGAGCCGTGGCTGACGGCATGTTCTCGGACGGGCTCGCAACTGCCTTTTAACAGCGGCAGGAGACTGAAACTATCCTCGCCGGCGTTGTCAGGAAGCTCGAGATTCAGAACGTCGGCGAGCGTTGCCATGATGTCGGCTTGGTGGACAAGTTGATCGCACTCGGTGTCCGGCTTGACGATCCCCGGCCAACGCACGATAAACGGTACGCGATGCCCGCCCTCCCAGGCGTCCGCTTTGTATCCGCGCAACGGCCCACTGGGAAAGTGACCGCGGCTTTCCAGTTGCTTGGCCCCGACATACGGCGCGAAGCCGTTGTCGCTCGTGAAAATAACCAACGTACTCGCCTCGACCCCATTCTCGTGGATTGCGGAGAGGATACGACCGACCACATCGTCGGTCTCCAGGATCAAATCGGCGACCCTGCTGTCGAGTCCGCTCTTGCCTCGCCAAGCGGCGTTGACGGCCAGCGGCGTATGGGGCGAAGTCAACGGCAGATAGAGAAAAAACGGCTGCCCTGACGCCGCGCGTCGTTTGAGATAGTCACACGCTCGATCTGCGAGGGCGGGCAAGATCCCTTCGAGCCGCCAAGCCTCGAGGGCAGGCCCTGGCACACTCGCAAGGTTATTCCCCAGCAATTCCTGAGGTAGAAACGTGGCGGGGATGCCGACCGTCCGACTATTCTCGATGAAACAGAATGGTGGCCAGTTCGGAACATCGGTCCCGAAGTATTCGTCGAAGCCGCGCGTTGTGGGGCCGCCGCCAATCGGACGCGAAAATACGTCCTGCCAGACCTGCCGATGGCGCTCGGTTACCTCCGGAACCTTGCCTGGCGCTGGGGCGAACAAGGGACGCCAGTCGGGGGCTATGCCCCAGTCCCAACCCAAGTGCCACTTCCCGACGCACGCCGTGTGATAGCCTTGCCGTTGGAGGAGACCGGCAATCGTCAGCCGGTCGGGTGCAATCAACGGTCGCTCCAGATAACCGACGATGCCGGACTGCAGCCGAGTTCGCCAATGGTAGCGCCCCGTCAGCAAGGTGTATCTCGACGGCGAGCAGACGCCCGAGCTGGAATGGGCATCCGTGAACCGCATTCCCTGCGCCGCGAGACGATCGATGTGCGGTGTCGGTATCTGACCGCGTTCTGGATTGTAACAACGCACGTCGCCATAGCCGAGATCATCCGCCAGAATGATCAGGATGTTGGGCACGGCAGTCGGCCTGGTCTCCATCCCGCAGACCGCGGACCTTGAAATTGCAACTGCGATCAGCATCACTGCGACGTTTTTCATCATCTTGGTCCAGATGTTCGCGGCTCGCTTCCATCGAGCTGCCTTCAGTCGACGAGGTCTTTATTACAACGGAAGGCCCCCAGGGCAGCAAGCCGAAACGCGCTCGGATTGTTTCGTTCGCGGGACCGATTTCGCGGCTGACTGACTGAAAATCATTGACGGGGGAACGATTTTTCAAAATAATGCAGGGCCATGACGTTGCGAAGTTCGTGAAATCTGGGATTGCAGGAACTTCCACAGGCCACGCGTTAACTCGCTCGCAAATTGATGCAGCGGCGCGCCCCCGAGGCGACGAAGGACATTCATACGCCAGCGCAGATGGAGGCAAGATGAACTCGGAAACCGACGACGGATCGATCTCCATGGCCAAAATCACGCAGCTCATCTTTGTCGGTTTAAATGGCTACGCTTTGGCCCTGGACCGTGACTCGGGAGAGATCGTCTGGTCGAATAACGAGATGCGGTCAGGATACGTCACTTTGCTGCTCGACGGCGACCGCCTGATCGCCTCAACGAACGGCTATCTCTACTGTTTAGATCCGCTGACGGGGCATATCCGCTGGCACAATCCGCTGACCGGTTATGGCATGGGAGCGCCTACCGCTCTGACTTCCGTGCGCGGACAAGACGCGGCAAGCCTGATCCAACAAGCGGCCGATACCATTAGCCGGTCGTCCAGCGACTGAGAAAAAGGGGTCAGGACTATTTTCGGACGGCGACTGCGGCGATTGGGTAACAAGTCTCCAGACACTCTGCTTTTCTGTCGAACTTCTCGGGGCGAACTTCTCGGGGATCGCGAACCGTTGCGCTCCAAGCTGACTTCCAACCTGACACCAAAAAACGGATCTGACCCCTGCGTTCCCCTGTGCTCCCTGAAACCGGCTAACTCGTCGCGGAGGAATTCCTTGTCTGAGCTCACGTGGCGAGTGTCGTCCAGCTTCAGGTCGGCTGCGCTGACTATCTAATCGTCTTGAACGTGGCGCCAAATCTTCGCCGCCTCGCTACGTCATCGTCCTGACTGTCGCTGTTCACTGGATCGACGGACGCCGGCACCGAATCGGTGACAACCAGCGTGCGGAGAGTGCTGTAGACTCTTGACTCATCCAAGCCGGTTTACCGGCGCTCAGATCCGTTTTCTGGTGTCTGCCGGGCCTGGTTGTTGTTCATTGAGCGCAAGCTGGCGGTGACGAGCGTCTTCCGTGTCGCGGCTTTGCCGGCCGGTCCATGGCACACCAAGAACCTCATCTCGTTGGACCTCTCCGAGTTACCGCACTTGAGCGCCGGGCGGGACAAGTCGGATTGCTCAACGAGGGCACGCAAGCAAACGCTCACGGTTCGTTGACGCGACGGCGAGCTGCGACGTAGGCTGCTCGTTGTTCCGTGGTTCTTGCCGCTGCGCTCCATGGTTGCCCGAGCAGCCCAGGATGGGGGCGGATCGGTTGCCGAGTGCCTCGTCGGGCAGGGAGGCGACGACTCCATGGCCAGGCCGCTGCGTGTGGAATTTCCGGGGGCGATTTATCACGTCATGTCTCGAGGCAACGCACGGCAGCGGATCTTTCGCGCAGCCGCCGATTACGAGCGGTTCATGCGGGATCTGGAAGAGATCGTGCAATGGGCGGCATGGGAACTCTTGACGTTTGTGCTGATGCCGAATCACGTGCACCTGTTCCTGCGGACGCCGGAAGCGAACTTGTCGCGCGGGATGCAGCGTTTGCTTTCGGGGTACGCCAACTGGCACGCCGCGCGGCATCGTCGCCCCGGGCACCTGCTGCAGGGGCGGTTCAAGGGAGAGATGGTCGAGGATGAACGCTACTTCTGGACGGTGAGTCGATACATCCATCTGAACCCGACGCGGGGCAAGCGGCCCTTGGTGGCTCATCCGCGTGATTGGCCCTGGTCGAGCTACCCGGGCTACGATAACCCGCAGCAACGCCTGTCGTGGGTGGCCTATGATGCCATCTACAACACCTGGCAGGGCGAATTCGGCGGGGCGGACCCGGTGAGCAGTTACCGCCGGTATGTGGAAGCGGGTGTGACGAAGCCCACGCCGAACCCCTTCCTGAAGGCCAAGTTCGGCTGGCTGCTGGGTGAGCCGGCATTCGCCGATCAAATGCGCCGGCTGATGACAGAGCCGAATCAGGTGTCCGAGGTTCCCTACGCGAGGCGACTGAGGTCGCTTGACACGGCGGGGGTGCTCGCAGCCGTCGCGAGTTTCTATTCGGTTGAAGAAGCGATCTTCTCAGATCGTGGCAACGGCCACCGGGCCCGCGCCGTGGCGGCCTGGCTACTGCGGCGCCACACGACCGCGACGCTTCGGGAACTGGCGCCGTCCTTTGGCCTGACTCGGCCGGACAGCGTGCGCAACCTGACGCGGCGCGTTGATCAACAGCGTGCTCACGACCGCACGCTGCAGGACGACATCAGGGCCCTGGAGAACCTTCTTGCCGCCCCCCCCGCCAGCACCCGCCTTTTCTCCCCATGACGCGCCCGTGTCTTCCGCCGCAGGCTCCAGCCGACGGGATCGGCGATTTCAACGCCTCGCATGGATTCGCCCTGTCTTGCAACACGATGCGGGCGGCCGGCGCAGGGCAAGCCATTCGGCGGGGCGTCGACGGTTGGCCTTGATTTCCTCCCTTGTTGATCTCGCTCGACTTCGGTGGCTCGTCTGATCGCGAACCGTTGCGCTCCGAGCCGACTTCCAACCTGACACCAAAAAACGGATCTGACCCCTGCGCTCCTGGATTCGCCCTGTCTTGCAACACGATGCGGGCGGCCGGCGCAGGGCAAGCCATTTGGCGGGGCGTCGACGGTTGGTCTTGATGTCCTCCCGTGTTGATCTCGCTCGACTTCGGTGGCTCGTCTGATCGCGAACCGTTGCGCTCCGAGCCGACTTCCAACCTGACACCAAAAAACGGATCTGACCCCTGCGTTCCCCTGTGCTCCCTGAAACCGGCTAACTCGTCGCGGAGGAATTCCTTGTCTGAGCTCACGTGGCGAGTGTGGTGCAGATTCAGGTCGGCTGCGCTGACTATCTAATCGTCTTGAACGTGGCGCCAACCCTTCGCCGCCTCGCTACGTCATCGTCCTGACTGTCGCTGTTCACTTGATCGACGGACGCCGGAACCGAATCGGTGACAACCAGGCAGATGCTGAAGAGATTAAATGTGGTCTGATCGTTGCCGAAACTGGCGGCTGTGGAAACCAAATCGATGCCAACAAGCGGCGATTGGCTGTTCAGCTCGATGACAAGCTCGAACAGCGCCGGATCCTTTGTGTCTTCCAACTCCCCGTTGACCATGCGATCGATCCCGTTGAGCCGAGGGCTGAAATAGGGCGGTCCCGACTGTGGGACCTGGTCGTCATGCCAGTCGGGGCAGATGATTTTGGCCGTCTGGGTGGTGCCGTCGGCGAAATGGACGACGATCGGCATCTCGCTCGTGCCGTTGCCGCCAGTCACCAGAAAGCGGAGTGAAGTGGCCGGCAAGTGAGGGATACGGATCGTGACAGAATCACTCATTACATCCAACTGCAGAGCATTGTTTCCTCCGTAAGCACCGAGGACATGACTCCCGATTTGGCGATCCCGTGGCACGCCCTCAACGGACGCGTCCTGGTGCTCTTGACCGTTGAATCCCGAGACGGGGATCAGACTCCCGTGGTCTTTGTCAAGTGAGTCATTCTGTGGATCTCCAAAGTCAGCGACCACGTCCCGATTGAAGTACGCGGACAGATCAATCGGCTCGATTGTTTGCGTGAAGTCACCGGTGGTAAAGCGTCCCTCATCGCTGGAATCTGACTCCCGACCATCACTCGCGTAAACACGAGCGCGCCAACGGTAGCTCGAATTGGGAGTCAACAACTCCTCCGGTATTGGAAACTCGGTAAGATGCTTGTTGGAGACAATGTCGATGACGGGCCGCTGATCGTAGGGTTCAGCGGTTGACGACTCATCAAGACATATCTGCCAGTGAGTTGCCGAGTGATTCACCCAACGATGCGACATCGTAGGGGCCTCGATCCGTAGCGTGCCGCCTTCTCGAGACGAATGGACCGTGTTCTCCACGATCAACACCGGAGCGCTCGGCGGGCCTGGTGTGAATCGCTCGATCTCGCGCGCCCAATCGTCCCGCTCGGTGGCCTCAAACAGTTCCACCAACGCACGTCGAGCTTGCGCCACCAAACGGCTGTCGGATCCTACCTCCTTTTCGAAGAAGATGAAGCTGTCGAGCAGCGACTCCTCGATCTGATCGTACTCCTTCAACTCGACGAGTAGTGTACCCAATTCCAGTTGGACTTTGTGCCGGACTTGAGCAGAGACGCTGGATTCTGCTACCAACTTAAGGGCGAGGTTCAACTGTTCGCGAGCACCGTTCAGATCGCCGGCACGTCGCCGCAACGCGGCCAGCTGCGCCCGATTGATCGCATGCAGCGACGCGCGAAAATCGCCAGGCAGCGAATCGAATACTTCGAGCAGCTCCTCGATCAACTGCTCACGTCGCCTGGCGACCGCGGACGGGTCAGCGCCGGCAAGTTTGGGTAGCACGACATTTGCCGTCATGTGACGCGCCAAAATCCGAGTTTCGAAGTTTCGGCGCGGCGCAGCATCACTTTTCTCAATGGCGATCGCCAACACACGTTGCGCTTCGGCAAGATCGCCGGAACGAAGCAAGTAGTCCCCCAACGTCGCATAGCCGGCCGCGTGTATCCCTGCGCCGTTCTCTTCGCCGATCTCGATCGAGCGGCGGAGATCGGAAATGGCTTCCGCAAAGTCACCGCGCCAGGCTCGTATCGTACCGTGAATGTGGTAGGCAGCAGACAGTTCGTGGTTGACTAAGCCGAGTCGCTCGGCCATCGCAATCGCTTGCCTGGCGGTTTCTTGGGCATACTCGAGTTGTGCGCGATCGAGTTGATTATCCGCCAGACCCACCAGGGCACGCACGATTTCTCGATGGTCACCTCGGTAGAGCCGCCGACGTATCTGAAGCGATTCCTGCCAAAGTTGCGTTGCCTTGATGACGTTTGGCAGATTCGGACGGGCGGTAGAATCGCCTTCCCATTTGCCGAAGATGGTTGCCAACAATTCAAGACTATGTGCGTAGTTGGGGTGATTGGTGCCGAGCAGCCTTCGATCGGACTCGACCACCTCGGTCATGATCCGCTCGGCTTCGTCGAACTCTCTGAGTTGCGCAAGCACATCGGCATACTTGGACAGGACGACGTTCTTTTCCGGATTCTCATCCGGCCAGATCTTCTTGGCCAACTCGGCTGCTTGCGCCGTTAGCTGATGTGCTTCGTCAAGTTTGTTCACGCCGATCAGTGCAATACCCAAGCGGTGGAGACTCATGATCACCAAAGGATGATCCGACGGCAGGTTTCTTTGATGGATCGCCAACGCTCGCCGCAACTGCTGCTCCGCCACTTCAAATTCGGATCGGAACGAATGAATTCCACCCATACGATCCAGCACCGCGCCAATCGGCAAGGCGTCCTTGCCACCGATCATCTCGTAGATGTCGAGGGCCTGAGTCAGCTGCTGCATCGATTCGTCGTACTGTCCCAATCGTTCCAGTGCCGCTCCCAAACTTAGACGCGTGTCGGCCACGTTCTCCGCGTTGGGTCCAAACTCCCGGATGCGCAGCTCGAGTGATTCCTCAAGGGCCGCAACGGCGGGTTCGTATTGGGCGATGCCTGAGTAGCCTCGGCCCAACGCGAAAAGCAGCTCGGCTCGGCCGCCAACATCGTTCGAGTCTTCGATCTGCAGGTCGGCAGCCCATTTATCGAGAAAGTCTGCGACTTTCGCGTCGCGGCCCGCAGCACTTGGATCGACCATCTGAAACAAGCCGTCCATGAAATCCAATCGCTCGGCCGCCGTGACGTTCGCCGCGCGAGCGACTTTGGCCTGCCAAGCCGTCCCGATGATGCCGGCCAACAGCGAGAGAAGAACGATCGCGGATGCTACCACAAGCGTCTTGTTGCGTCGCGCGAACATCCTGAGTTGGTAGGCCGCGCTGGGCGGATGCGCGGCAATCGACTCCTTGCGAAGATATCGGCGAATGTCCGATGCGAATTCGCCCGCGGACTGATAGCGACGCGTCTTGTCTTTGGCCAGTGCCGTTTTGACGATCGTTTCCAAATCACCCCGCAAATCACGTCGAATCGCACTCAGCCTTGGTGCTTCGCGATCCCGAATCATCTGCAGCGATTCCAGCACATCCTGCCTGGATAGATCGAACGGCCGTTGGCCCGTGAGCATTTCAAACAGGATCACGCCCAGTGCGTAAACATCACTGCGAGTGTCGGTATCCCCCGGTTTTCCAGCCGCCTGCTCCGGGCTCATATACTCCAGCGTGCCAATGATCTGACCGGTTTGGGTCGACATCGCGTTAAGTTGAGCGTCCGCTTCCAACGCTCGAGCAACACCGAAATCAAGAATCTTGGGCTGTCCGGCCGAGTCGACGAGAATATTGGCGGGCTTCAAGTCACGGTGCACGACACCTTTTTGGTGCGCATGATGGATTGCATCGCAGACAGCCGCCAGCAGTTCCAGACGGGCTTCCTTGGTAAGCTCCTGCTCCTCCGCAGAGACGGTGATCGGCTTGCCGTCGATCAGTTCCATTGCAAAAAAGAACCGCCGTCCGCCGTCCACCGGTTCACTTCCCGCTTCGAAGATCTGCGCGATTCCTGGATGCCGTAACAGACCGAGCACTTGCGTCTCGTACTCGAAACGTCGCTGCAGGCTCGGCGACGCAAAATCGGAGGCGCAGAACCTTCAATGCGACTTGTCGTTTCGGATTCTCCTGGCGAGCCTCAAAGACAGTGCCCATCCCTCCCTGACCAATGCGACGGATGATTTGGTATTGC
Source organism: uncultured Planctomycetales bacterium (assembly GCA_963826795.1). GTDB lineage: Bacteria > Planctomycetota > Planctomycetia > Pirellulales > Pirellulaceae > CAWGYT01. Next base: position 100,704 of record CAWGYT010000017.1, read on the forward strand.
CCAACCCACTCCGGTGAACCGTTAAGCTGTTCGCTAACCTCCGATTGCACGAGTCTGGCCAACGAGTCGGCGAATCCACCGTCTACTTGATCGGCCTCAAGAAACGTCAGCAGAAGATCGTGCAATTCGGCGTCCGTCTCGGCAATCTGCTTGAGTGCGGCTTGCCGTTCATGCTGCGGAAGATCACAGATGCGAAGGAAAGCCGCTTTGGCAAGTGCGTAGTCGGTCAACAAGAACCTCGCTTCGTGATGAATTCACGTGTAATCCGTCGAGGGCGGAGGTCAGCTGGCCGCGCCGCCACCCTCAAGCTCTTTTTTCAACCAAAGGCGCGCGAATCGCCACTCACGATTGACGGTGGCCAGCGACACGCCAAGTTCCTCGGCGATCTGTTGGTGCTCCATCCCGGCAAAGAATCGCAAAGCGACGACTTCGTAGCCCCGTTTATCGTGAAGTTCCAACCGACGCAGGGCGTCGTCCAGCGAAAGCAGATCGACACCGCTTTGCGCTTCAACACAGAGCATGGTCTCGTCGAGCGGAAGTCGCTCGCGATCTCCTCCTCGTCGCACGGCTTTCCGTTTCCGAGCGTGTTCAACCAGGATCCGCTGCATCGCGCGGGCCATCGCTCCATAGAAATATGCGCGGTTTGGCAGGGCCGGCATGTCATCTTTTTTGAAGATTCGGATGACGGCCTCATGGATGAGCGCCGTGGGCTGTAACGTGTGACTGCCCGCCTCGCCCCGCATGGCCCGGCCAGCAATTTGACGCAGCTGCGCGTAAGAGATCTCTAACAAACGGTCACACGCCGACAAATCTCCGGCTTCAATGTGGCGGAGCATGTCGTGAATCTCTTGCGGATTCGATGGCGATTCCATAGTCACTCAGGATTATAACAGGCGGTTGTTGGCTGTCGAGCACGCCGAATCGGGGGGTCCGATCCAGTTTTTTAAAAAAAGCGTGACACGCAGCGGCTCCGTTCTACGCAGAGCTCTGAGACCGAGGAATTCATGAAAAGCGTGCTCCGGCCGCTTCACAATCTTCACGCCGACGATCCCGAGAACAAGCATGGGCAAACTGCGAAAAGGCCGACAGACACGACGCCTTCGGCGGAGAACGTATCAACCGGAGCAGCTCGAAGCCCGACAGCTGCTGGCCGCCGACCCGATTGTCGTGGACCTTGACCATCTGCGGGATTCTGAGGATCCCAGCAATCAATTCACAAGCCTTCGGGAGGCAATCGCCCTGGCAGATGCCAATCCCGGCCCGGATACGATCACCTTTGCGCCCAATTTGAATTTTGGCACCATCACCGCGACGGGCGGCGAGCTCGTGATTAACTCGGAAGTCACGATCGACGCCTCGAGTGCGGGCTTGCTCCGAATTGGACGACAACGTGGAGCGGGCGGCTTCGCCGAACATCGCATCTTTCGTATTGCGGCAAATGCCAATGTGGTGATGAACAATGTCATCATCCAAGGCGGCCGCGCCGGTTACGACGAAGCAGAGTATGGCGGAAACTATGGTGGGGGAATTTACAACGAAGGGACCTTGAGACTGACCAATTCCGTGGTTGGCGGCAACGTCCAATTTGCAATCGTCCAAACCGGACAATCCCGTTTCGGGGGCGGGGCGGGAATCTACAGTGCGCGAACAGCGACACTTGAATTGGTCAATTCGCATGTCGGTGCGTTGGAAATCGACGAAGCCTTTTACACCAACGTTGGACTTGATCCACAGCAATTCAGGGGCAGTAGTGGTCAACCCGAGCTGGTCCCAAACAATCAAGCTCAGGGGACGGGCAGCGGCATTTTCAATGTTGGTAACTTGCTCATCTCAAGCGACAGTTCGATCTCCTACAACCGGTCCAACTACCAGGGGGCGGGCATTTACAGCACGGGCGTCGTTTCGATCACCGACAGTCACATCACGGGCAACCGGGTCGACGGCGGCACCTCGGCGGGAGGCGGTATCGCGAACTACGGTTCCCTGACAATTGAACGCAGCACGATTGATGGCAACATCGCATACTCTGGCGGAGGCATCTATTCAGAATCAGGTGAGCTTTCGCTGATCGGTAGCGAAATCGTTGGGAATACGAGTAACCAGGGAAATGGCGGTGGGCTGCATCTTCAATCAGGCACTGCAAGCATTACGAGAAGCCTATTCGAAGCGAATCAGGCCGGCGACAGTGGCGGGGCGATTTATAGCCGCGACACTCTGGCAATCAGAAGCAGCACGATCGTCAACAATACAGCGAACGAAGGAGGAGCCATCTTCGCGGGATGCAGAGCCCTTCTTTTCTGTTCGACCACGAACAATATTGCGAATTCGACAATCACCCGCAATACGTCGCGGGGTTCAGGAGTCTTCACCTTTAGTGGATCGGCCACGGTCCGCAACTCCATTCTTTCCGACAATGTCGGCCAAGACATCGAGCCGATAGCCAACCTCTTCAATCCGAGCCCATTCACGTCAAACGGTTACAACATCCTTGAAATCCCTGAGCCGACTAGCACGGCCTTCAGGTTGCAGCCGACGGATCGAATCACGAGTCAGCCCAGCCTGGGGCCACTCGGGGACTTCGGTGGTCCGACTCGAACGATTGGCTTGTTGCCCGACAGCCCGGCACTTAACAGCGGTCCCGCAGCGGTTGCTGCCGGTACACTGGACCAACGTGGGCAACCCCGACTCGAGGGACCCGCCGTGGACCGCGGAGCTTTCGAATCCACTCCACTTGTTCGCATGGAAGTCGACCATCTTCCGGGCAAAGGCGAGGTGGATGTTGCCGACGGTTACTATGCTCCGGGAGAAATCTCGCTCAGCGACGCCGTCGCGTGGGCGAATGCAATTCCGGGTCACGATACGATTCGTTTCAGCCAGGCGCTGCTGGATCAGATCGAAAGTGATTTCGACGGCAGCGCAACGATCACTCTCGGCTCGCAGCTCAACATTACCGATGACCTCACCATCCTCGGGCCGGGTGCAAAGGTCCTGTCTCTAAGCGGTGACAAGCGAAGTCGGATCTTTCAGATTGAGGCGGGCGTCTCACTCGATCTCCGTGATCTGACGCTGACCCAAGGCCAAGCTCCCACCACGGGCGCTTCAGCCAACAACGGCGGGGCGATTGCGAACTTTGGCGATCTGGCGTTGCAACGTGTGGAGATTACTGACAGCCACGCGCCGCGCCTTGGCGGAGCCATTTCGACTTGGTCAGGTTCAACGTTGTCGATTCAGTCGAGTACGCTGGCCGGCAATACAGCGGCCAAGGGCGGCGGATTTTACTCGAGAGGCGACGTTCAGGTGGAGAACTCGACCCTCGCCGAGAACTTCGGCAGCGAATTCGGCGGCGGTTTTGTGAGCTTTGCGGGGACTGTCACACTCGATCACTCCACGATCGTCGCTAACCACGCGCTGCTGAACTCAGGGGGCTTTCGTAATGAGGGAGCGCTGGTTGAGTTGGCAAACACCGTGGTATCCAAGAACACGTCCAGTGTTGACGCGGATTATTCTCAGGATCCGACCTTTCCCGACGGTCAAGTCACGATGGGTCCGTTCAACTTTGTCGGCAGTTCAATCGACCCCTTGCTGGGCCCCCTGCGCGACCTGGGCGGACCCACGCGCACGGTGGGAATCCTGCCGACCAGTCCCCTGATTGATGCCGCCGATCCTGCTTCGTCGCGTGAAACGGACCAGCGAGGTTTCACTCGGCCCATTGATTCTCGACGGGATGATGATTCGGGACCGGCGGACATTGGTGCCTTTGAGTACGTTGCGCCGGATTTCACTGAGGGCGATCCAATCGTTGTCGATCACTTGGATCCAGAGGCCGGTGGAATCGCCGATGGCTATTTTGCGGCCGGTGAATTCACATTGCCAGAAGCCGTCTTGTTTGCCGCGGAATTGCCAGGTGCCAACACGATCCAGTTCGACGAGTCATTCTTTGTCGATGACGACGGACAACCAGTGTCGCATCACATCGCGCTCGAACGGACGCTGCGGATTTTCGACGAATTGGAAATCATCGGGCCCGGGGCCGACCTGCTCTCGATCCACGTCGGCACTGCTGCCACGAACGGTTTTGATATCGCCGCCAGCGGAACGGCAACGCTCCGCGACTTGACCATCGACGGCGACCAGGTCGGTCGCGGGATCAACAACGCCGGTGATCTTACGCTGGATCGTGCATACGTCACGAACGGGTATGCCGAAGAAGGAGGTGGGCTATTTAACGCCGGCAACGCAACGCTCAACCGTTCCACGATCGCAAATAGTACGGCCGACTCTTTCGGTGGAGGCGTGTTTAACCAAGGCTTCCTTGTGGCCGCCAACAGCACGCTCTCTTCGAATCAAGCCTTGGATGGCGGCGGATTGTGGAATGAGGGTGGAGCCACAACCAGTTTCCTGCAAAGCACGATCTCCAACAACCGGGCCGACGCACGTGGTGGGATTTTCAACGCCGGCACGGTGCTCCTGCAAAGTACGATCGTCGCCGCCAACGATGAAACCATTACCCGATCGCGGTCCGACATCGGCAACATCGGCACCATCACGAGCAACGGCTACAACCTCATCGGTGACCTCGCGTTAGGTGCTGTGGATTGGACGGCAACCGATCTGGTTGGTGAAGAGCCTCAGCTGACCGATCTCGTGTCGATTCGCGGTTCGATCCCGATGCATGGCCTGTTGCCGAGCAGTCCGGCGGTCGACGCGGCCGGGACGCTGGGACAGCCCCTCGACCAAACGGGAACCGCTCGCCCCCTGCCGGTCGGTGGAGCCTATGACATCGGTGCCTTTGAAGCGAAGGAGCTCTTCTGGACCGGTGAATTGGTCGTGACTGACCTGTCGGACGTCTTAGATGCGGAATACGAACAGGGCCTGACCTTGCGTGAAGCCATTCTCTGGGCGAACCGAAAGGATGCGTCCAATCGCGAAGGTCAGCCGGATCGGATCACGATCGATGCAGACCTGGCCGCGGCGATCCTCGCCGACTTCGAGGCAACCGGCGCGGGCATCACCGTCGAACTGGGAAGCGACCTCTTGATCGAAGATGCCGTCGAAATCTCCCCTTTTAGTCGCCTGGAGCGAGACGCTCTCCCGCAGGGTCTGCTGCAGCTTACGGCCGATGGGAATCATCGTATCTTCACCGTGCTTGAAACGGCTCAGGCGGTGATAATCGAAGACCTGACGGTGATGGGCGGCGGTGGAGTCGAAGTGGGAGGCGGCATCTACACGGCTGCGGACCTTGAGCTTTCCAACGCGGTCGTTCGTGATAACAGCTCCGAACTACGAGGTGGCGGAATCGCCGTTGATGGTACCGCAAAGCTCTTGTTGGAATACAGTTCCGTACTGAGCAACGGAAGCGTTGAAGGTGGAGCAGTCCATTCCGCAGTGGGTGCCACAGTGGATATCGCTTATTCCAGCATCGAAGGAAACAAGACCTCGAACCAAGGAAGCGGCGGCGGCGTCTTGAGCCACGGTGAACTGGTGATCATGTCGAGCACCTTTGCGGGTAACGATGCCCCAACCGGCGGTGCCTTTTCGAGCCTTGGTTCGCTGGAAATGGTCAACACAACGATCTCTGGTAACCGGGGCGGTGGCTTGCAGGTTAGCAATCAGTCCAGCATCAACAACTCGACGATCTACGACAACGCTGGAACAGCGATTCACAATCTTGGTCAATTAAGACTCAACAATTCCATCCTCTACAAGAACGGAAACGACGGGGTCACCCCACAGCCACCCGATCCAGACAGCGGCAATAATATCATCGGCGAAGATCCGCTTCTCTTGTCGCTGGCCAACAACGGTGGTCCAACCAGAACACACGCCCTCAATCCCAACAGCCCCGCCATCGACGCGGGAGATCCCGCGTACACGCCAATTGTGGATCAACGGGGTCGACCGATGGTCGATATACCTGGCATCGGCGGCAGCGTGGTTGACATCGGTGCGTACGAGGTGCAATCGATCGTTAATAGCGATTGGAACTACTCAGCTCGCGGACGCAGCCAGTTTGGTGAAGGCGACGCAAGTGTCTTTGGATTCGGATTCGATGACGGTCGAGCGGGCAGAGGCGTCGATCCGGATCCGGTATTCATCGGTGTCCCATTTGATACCGGGCCGATGACGCTGGGTGGCATCGCGGATATTTTGGGGGCGAAGTTCGGCGGCGAAGTACGAGCTGACTTTGCGGGACGTGTCGGCTTCGATCTAGGCGTCTACGCGAACTCAGGTTCGGTCGATGTCGACTACAGCGGCATGCTGAACTACGTGATCGACGAAGACCCGGCGACAGGTGTGATCGACGTCGCGACCTTCCTTGCGATCGACGAAGGAAGTTTGTACACGGTTTCGCCAAAGCTGGGCGCCTACATGGATCTGGTATTGGAGCTGGACGCCAGCATTGGAGCCAGCGGCTGCCTGTTCGGTTGCGTCGGATTCGACGTTCCCTTCAAAATTGATGAAAAGATCGAAATGTTCGCCATCAATCGTCAAGCACGTGATGCAGCGGGCCAGCCTGCATTTCTTGATACAAATGGCAACGTCGTGGTGCGACAGGGCACTGAATCCTTGGGAGAAGGTGTGGTTCCCTTCTTCGACGGTGACATCCGTATCGCCGGACTAAATCTCTGGGCACCGCCGATTGACGTCGGGCCCAACGACCTGCAAGCCAAAGCAGATCAAGAGTTAGCTGGGGAGCGGCTTGCCAACGCGAATGCCCGATTGGCTCAAGGCAATAACGAAATCAATCGAATCGACGAGATGGCGAAGAAGCAAGGCCTGAATCCCGACGCGCTCACCGGAGAACTCAAGCGTCGACGCGAGGCCGCGATTCAGAACGTCATTAAGGCCAACAATGACAAGACGAAGCTTGATGCTGACGTCAAAAAGAGCAATCCGGCGCGGAACGGCAAGCGGACTCTGGGAGGAGGCAGCGGCCTTCAGGTCAGCTTTGCCGAGGCGTCCGGCAGTCTGCTGGGTGTGAAAGGGACCGTCAGCGCCGTGGCGGAAAGCGCCCGATTCGATCGCAGCCCCGCCATTATCGAAGCAGGCATCAGCAAGCAAATCGGCAGCCTGGCTCTCACCATGCCGGACGTCAACCTACGCGACGTGACGCCCGCCGGATCCGCGGGGAGGCTGTCCGCTTCGACGTCCGAGTTTCCCAAGAATTCCGAATCGGACGAGAAGCGGCAGCTGGCCAATCTGCAATTGGACGTGGCCGGACTTCTGGGACCTCTGCTGGGAATTCCCGCCGGCAGATACGCCGCGTCTCTGGGTCCGCTCTCGCTAACCGCCCAGCTCATCTCGTACGACCTCGGGCCTCAGCTGAATGTCACGCAAGATATTTCGGCGGTTCCGCAGGCCAAGCAGGTCGAGTTCTGGCTCGATACCAATGAAGCGATCGTCAGCGTCAATGGAGTGAACCAACCTCTTGAAGGCGTGGACGACGTACCTGGCTATTTCAGCTTTACCTTCAAGCCGGGAGATCGCGTTTCGATTGATCCGGCAGGAGACGGTCCGATTCGCGTCACGCCTAGGCTGACGATGGATGTGCAATTTCAAAATGACCTTGGACTTGATATCGATCTTCAAGGGGCACTCGAGGCTTTGTCCGTTGGCTTGAATGTGGGAAACAATGAGATCATCAAAGTCGGACCGCTGATCTCGGAGAAACACAACCTGGGAACGCTCGACCTGGGCAGCATCTACAAAGAGACATGGAATCTCTTCGAACAAACCATTGGATTGGAGTCATTTACGATCGGCGGGGGATCGCAAGACGGGACAACCGCCGACTCGGCGTTGATGGGAGACGTCAGTCCGGACGGCCTTACGGCGTCGGTGACCGAGGTCAAAACGACGGATCTGCCTATCTTCTTCTCGAAGGATGTCGTGACCGATTCGGGCGATCAGTTCTGGCCGCAAGTTGAATATTCGGTGGGTGACAACCAAATCAAGTCGCTCTATGTTCTGCACGACGACTTGACGATCGAGATACTGGACAACCAGGGCGACGTTATCGATACCCTGGTGCCGATGATGGGTCGTGAATTGGTGCTGGAAGCTCCGACCGCGACACTGCGGATTTCCGGGTTCCGCACCGATATCCTGGCCGAGTCCTCTCGTGTTGCGGTGGCGCTGAAGTTCGAGAAGTTCGACTCGGAGGGCGACACGAGCGTCGCGATGGAGCTGGTGGGGCCTTCTGAGTCGCTCATTCGAGAAGACGTGACCGCCGGTAACGTTGCTAAACTCGACCAGGAAGCTCTCGACAATCTGGGAGCGACGGTCATCATCGGATTCGACGTCGATGGAGACGGCCTTGAGTCGCCATTGACCGACGGCATCCTGCTGATGCGCTACATGGATGGACTGCAGGGCGAAGCGCTTGTCGCCAACGCACTCGGCAAGGACGCGACGCGAGACGCGGATCAGATTCGAGCGTACATCGACGAAGTGCTTGATCGAACCGAACGGCTTGAGTCAGGCGACAAGATCCTCACGCTCGATATTGATCACGACGGCTTGTTGAAATCCAACACGGATGGTCAGCTCATCGCCCGTTTCCTGGCGGGATTCACGGGAACAGATTTAATGTCGGGCGTCGTCAGTGTCGATGGCGAGCGAACGGATCCTGGGGAGATCGCCGCCTTCCTGCGTCTAGGCCGTGTCACGACGAACAATGAAGTCGTGATGCGTCCGGACGAGAATGACATCTTGGTCATGAGTCAAGGAGTTGGCTTTGACGAAGTGATTCAATTTGGCGGTGGGTTCGACGTGTTCGGTGTCGACGACGCGCTGGATGCATCGAACGCTCCCGTAGGCGCAGCCGTCGGTAATCCGACTAGCCAGGCTGTCGAAGGAGCTGCCGCTGAACTCGCGGCGATGCCTCAGTCCGCAACTCCCCTGGCGGCAGCCGAGCTGCAGACCTTCGGCTTCATCCTCTCCAATTTCGGCGAAACGATTACCTATAACGAACTGTGGCTCGATGACAATCGCATTTCTCGCGTTGCTCAGGGTGCGCCTTTCAACTATGCCAACAGAAGATACGAAGGCTTACATGATGAAGATCTGAATCGACTCGAGCGGCGTACGACTACCAGCGTTCTCGGCCGCGAGGAACCGATCTATGTGCAAGCGCCGGATGCCGCGGGTTACACCTACAAAACGCTCGGTGGCTACGAGTTCGAGACGATCTCGATTGATTTGCAGGTCGGCGATAACGGATACCTTGGTGAGGGCTTCGATCTGTATCGTGGTTTGAAGTTTGCGGATGCCGATGGCGAAGAGATGATTCGATGGGAGTTCGAAGCCTTCATCCAGGAGGGCAATCCGCAATTCGATTCAGGCGACGGCATCCTGGTCTACAAGCCCAACCAGCCGCTCGAAACGTTCCGGCTATTTCCCACTGCTTTGCCCAACGTCGATATCCATCAGGTGGACAACCTGTCTGCGCCGAAGCTCATCACCACGACGGGCTTTACCCTGCTTCCAGGGAACGATGCGGCGCAAAAGCCCGCCATCGAGATGACGCAGATCGCCCATCGCAAAGCGCCCCACGATCCTCCTGCCGTCGCCCTGCCAGTTCACATTGAGGCATCTCTCGCCGAGTCACTGGAACATCAGTTTTCGATCAGCCGCAGGAACGAGTCCGCGATCGTATCCGGCAGCCGAGCGTACGCTGCGTGGGGAGCCGTTACTGAATTCGTACAACTTGCATCGGCCAACCAGATATCGATCGTCGGCTCGGACAATGCCAACGACACGCTGCAGATCGAATCGATCGGTGGACCCGTTCATACGCCGATCCATTTCGACGGCGGGGCTCGCGCTGATACCGTTGTATTCGCGGGTGAGGGGATCCTCCTCGACCTCGTGACACGTGATCGATTTACGGGTGTCGAGACCATCGACATCCGTGGTACGGGTGCCAACCAACTGGAGTTGGACGTCGAGTCCTTAGTAGGCAACGGCGGACTTGCGCACACCGTCAGGATCCTGGCGGACGACGATGATGTGTTGGGGATCGGAAGTGGCTGGGAGCAGGTGGACGTCCGAGACGGCTTTGAGATTTTGCAACAGAACGGCATCACCATTGAGTTTTCCGTCGGGGGCCTTCTGCGTCTTTCTGAAACCGTTGAGCCCCTGGCACCCACCCAGGACGCGGTGCCGAGCTGGCCAACGATCATTCTGAATCAACCGGAAGAACTTTCACCGATCGTCAAGATCGTAACGCCGGAAGCGCACGAAGCACCGCTTAATCCGCCGGCTGACCCGATGCCCGAAGCAACTCAGGGCCAATCGCTTGCGCTCCACGCCATCGTTGCGAGTCTTTCCGATAGCACTCTCGCGGCGGGCGAATCGGTGTCGTTGGACGTCGAGTTGGATCCGAGTGACGGACGAACCACTGGCCTTCATCTCCGCGTTCATTTCGATTCGACCCGCATCGACATTCAGAGGGATGAGGTCGGCGCACCGGTGATTGCGGGCGTTTTTGGCGAGGGGCTGTCGGCGGTCCAGGTTCAGGCCGATGGACCGTGTGTGGAATCGGACGACGCAACGCGGTGCCGAGGCTTCGACCAAGACGAGTTGACGGACAAATACGTGAACTTGCTGTGGCTTGATGCCAATGGCCAATGGCCCGCCAATGCGGAAGAGATCGCCAAATTGCTTTCGCTGAATTTCGTCGCCAGAGAAGGCTTCGACGACATGACGACCGTTCGTTTCACCGGAGACGTTGGTGGCGGAGTGATTCTCGAGCCACTTGCCAGGCGAGTGTTCAACGACGACCGAGTCGACCTGAATTCGGATGGCAAACTTGACGCCGCCGATGTTGATTTTCTCTTTGCCGCAATTCGTGCAGGCGAGGATACCCAACGCTTTGACCTCAACAACGACGAGGCGGTTGACCGACTTGACTCGGATGTCCTCGTACGAGAAGTCTTCAGAACCTACCGAGGGGACGTTGATCTGGACGGCCGGTTCGATTCGAACGATCTGGTATCGGTTTTTCAGTCCGGAGAATACGAAGACGGCATCGATGACAACTCGACGTGGGCCGAGGGCGACTGGGACGGCAACGGAGAATTCGATAGCGGCGATCTGGTCGTGGCGTTCCAGGATGGCGGGTACGAGCGAGGCGCGCGTGGCATCCTCTTTTGATCGGGAAACGACCCGTTTCTCAACTGGCAGTGAGCACCGATCGTCTCGGATCTTCCTTTTGCCTCCTCAGCAGAATCTGTGGATGAATTCTAGCTCGGGCAGGGCTCCCAGGCCGTGGTAGAGTAGAACTTCGCGGAGACTTCTCGGGGTCGGAGACTTCTC
>CAWGYT010000018.1:0-546660 GCA_963826795.1 uncultured Planctomycetales bacterium
GGGGTCAGATCGGTTTTCTGGTGTCTGCCGGGCCTGGTTGTTCTTCATTGGCGCAAGCTGGCGGTGACGAGCGTGTTCCGTGTCGCGGCATTGCCGGCCGGTCCATGGCACACCAAGAAGCTCAGGCTTCTCGGGGTCAGATCCGTTTTTTGGTGTCTGCCGGGCCTGGTTGTTCTTCATTGAGCGCAAGCTGGCGGTGACGAGCGTGTTCCGTGTCGCGGCTGTACCGGCCGGTCCATGGCACACCAAGAACCTCATCTCGTTGGACCTCTCCGAGTTACCGCACTTGAGCGCCGGGCGGGACAAGTCGGAGGCGCTGGCAGAGTTCTCGGGGTCAGATCCGTTTTCTGGTGTCTGCCGGGCCTGGTTGTTGTTCATTGAGCGCAAGCTGGCGGTGACGAGCGTCTTCCGTGTCGCGGCATTGCCGGCCGGTCCATGGCACACCAAGAACCTCATCTCGTTGGACCTCTCCGAGTTACCGCACTTGAGCGCCGGGCGGGACAAGTCGGATTGCTCAACGAGGGCACGCAAGCAAACGCTCACGGTTCGTTGACGCGACGGCGAGCTGCGACGTAGGCTGCTCGTTGTTCCGTTGTTCTTGCCGCTGCGCTCCATGGTTGCCCAAGCAGCCCAGGATGGGGGCGGATCGGTTGCCGAGTGCCTCGTCGGGCAGGGAGGCGACGACTCCATGGCCAGGCCGCTGCGTGTGGAATTTCCGGGGGCGATTTATCACGTCATGTCTCGAGGCAACGCACGGCAGCGGATCTTTCGCGCAGCCGCCGATTACGAGCGGTTCATGCGGGATCTGGAAGAGATCGTGCAATGGGCGGCATGGGAACTCTTGACGTTTGTGCTGATGCCGAATCACGTGCACCTGTTCCTGCGGACGCCGGAAGCGAACTTGTCGCGCGGGATGCAGCGTTTGCTTTCGGGGTACGCCAACTGGCACGCCGCGCGGCATCGTCGCCCCGGGCACCTGCTGCAGGGGCGGTTCAAGGGAGAGATGGTCGAGGATGAACGCTACTTCTGGACGGTGAGTCGATACATCCATCTGAACCCGACGCGGGGCAAGCGGCCCTTGGTGGCTCATCCGCGTGATTGGCCCTGGTCGAGCTACCCGGGCTACGATAACCCGCAGCAACGCCTGTCGTGGGTGGCCTATGATGCCATCTACAACACCTGGCAGGGCGAATTCGGCGGGGCGGACCCGGTGAGCAGTTACCGCCGGTATGTGGAAGCGGGTGTGACGAAGCCCACGCCGAATCCCTTCCTGAAGGCCAAGTTCGGCTGGCTGCTGGGTGAGCCGGCATTCGCCGATCAAATGCGCCGGCTGATGACAGAGCCGAATCAGGTGTCCGAGGTTCCCTACGCGAGGCGACTGAGGTCGCTTGACACGGCGGGGGTGCTCGCAGCCGTCGCGAGTTTCTATTCGGTTGAAGAAGCGATCTTCTCAGATCGTGGCAACGGCCACCGGGCCCGCGCCGTGGCGGCCTGGCTACTGCGGCGCCACACGACCGCGACGCTTCGGGAACTAACGCCGTCCTTTGGCCTGACTCGGCCGGACAGCGTGCGCAACCTGACGCGGCGCGTTGATCAACAGCGTGCTCACGACCGCACGCTGCAGGACGACATCAGGGCCCTGGAGAACCTTCTTGCCGAACCCAGCGCCAGCACCCGCCTTTTCTCCCCATGACGCGCCCCTGTGTCCTGCCGCAGGCTCCAGCCGACGGGATCGCCGATTTCAACGCCTCGCATGGATTCGCCCTGTCTTGCAACACGATGCGGGCGGCCGGCGCAGGGCAAGCCATTCGGCGGGGCGTCGACGGTTGGTCTTGATGTCCTCCCGTGTTGATCTCGCTCGACTTCGGTGGCTCGTGTGATCGCGAACCGTTGCGCTCCGAGCTGACTTCCAACCTGACACCAAAAAACGGATCTGACCCCTGCGCTCTGACTGCGCTCTGACCCGGTTGGTCTTGATGTCCTCCCGTGTTGATCTCGCTCGACTTCGGTGGCTCGTGTGATCGCGAACCGTTGCGCTCCGAGCCGACTTCCAACCTGACACCAAAAAACGGATCTGACCCCTGCGCTCCCCGCAAACGCAGCGCACGGGAACCGTTGCGGCACCGACGCATTTCGACGAAGTGGGCTGGCAAGACAATCTCTAAGATTGGCAAAGCCGCCGGCATCATCGTGTCCCCCGCGGACGAACGAACCGGTCGACCAGCGAAGTTTGCAAGTGCGCACGACCTGCGGCGCAGTTGTGCCGAACGGCTATTGGATGCGGGGGTTCCCCCGCTGGTAATCAGCCGCGTCTTGCGACACGAAAGCTTTGAAACCACTCGACGCCATTACGCCATCGGCGACGTCCAGAAGGACGCCGGTATCCTGAGGGGCCGACTTGCCGATTCCGAAGTGTACCTGGGTACACATTCGGCGGACACGAAGCCGACGGAAGCCGCAAAGCAGACGCAAAAGCCTTTGGCGTAGCGACTTAAAGCAGTGCCCCCTTTTGGACTCGAACCAAAAACCTACTGATTAAGAGTCAGTTGCTCTGCCAATTGAGCTAAGGGGGCCTTCTGTCGGCCGATCGGCATTTCGGTAACGACGGTGCTTCGAAGCACCGCCAGACCGCTCGACGCCATGCCCAGCGTGGTCGGCCCAGCGTGGTCGGCCCAGCGTGGTCGGCCCAGCGTGGCCACCGACGAGCGGCTCGACACTGTCCGTTCGCGCGATTCAGGCTGCGAGCGTCTTAGTTGCTTCATCGAAACGGCGGACGTGCTCGACCCGGACTAGTCTACTGATCACGGCAGGCGACGCAAGCCCACCACGGCCTGGCGTCACGCTTGCCGGTCAGCCCGCGGGAAATCACGTGACGCGGACGAAACCTTAGGGGCAACGCGATTTTTTGGGCTGCGGCGCGCCCACCGAATCGGCTCGCCGGCACGCCAGTGCTCGAGAGACTCGTTCACGCCTCGTCGCCAAGCGGCGGACGCTGCGGGCGTTCGGGCTTGTTGGACTGACCTCCGCCGCGGCCGCCACCGAATCCGCCGCGACCCTGACGTTGGAACAGCTGGCGCATCCCCGCGCGATATTCCTCTTCCGTCACCGCCCCGTCGCCGTCGGTGTCAATCTGGGCGAGGCTATCACGCAGGCGTCCGCTGATCTCGTCGCCCGTCAACTTGCCGTCGCCGTCGGTATCTTGCTGGCGGAAAAACGCCGCCGGATCGAATCCGCCACCGCCACCTGGTCCACCTCGGCCCGGTCCACCGCGACCCGGTCCACCTCGGCCTGGTCCACCTCGGCCCGGACCACCTGGGCCTGGTCGGTCGCCGCCCACCTCAGCCTCGTCCGCCGGTTCATTCGCGGCAGCCGCCTTGGCCGCCGCGACGGCGTTGGCGAGATCCGGTGGCGTTGAGTTCGCGTTTTCGACGCAGTACAGCCGCTTGCTCGAGCGCAGGAAAAGCTGTCCGTCGCAGATCACCGGCGTGCCACTGAAATCTTCCGCCTCGCTCGTCACGCGATTAACGGCCAATTGCAGGAACGAATCGCCGGCCTGGATCACATACACGTCGCCCGCGCGGGAGGCAAAGTAGATCAGACCGCCGGCCAAGACCGGCGAGGAATAGTCCTGCCCGCGACCGCCGCCTCCGCCCCCGCCGCGCGATCCTCGTAGACGCAAACGGAACAGCTGTTCGCCGGTCTTCGCATCGAGGCACGTCGCCACACCGCCGCCGAACGTGTAAATCCGGCCCTCGTAGACCAGCGGCGTGCCGATTCGGTTTTGCTGGCGACCGGACCAGAGGACGTGCGTGTCGGTGACGTCGCCCGTCCCGCCGGCTCGCACGGCGATTCCGCCGCCGCCTCCCGGCCCCGATTCAATCGCGTAAATGACGCCCTGATCGGCGACGACGCTCGAGCAGAACGAATTGTTGGACATTGCACGGCAGTACCAAATCAGCTTGCCGTTGGCAGGATTAAAGCCCCAAATCTCGTTCGGGACCGCGATCACCAGGTCCGTGCGGTTTTCATTCACGGGGACCAACACGGGGGTTCCCCAGACGCCGCTGAACCCGGACGCCTCTTGTCGCCACACCTCTTCGCCGGTCGCCTTGTCCAGCGCCACCAGCGCTTCGCTTTCGGCCGTCGCGGTGACGATCACGAGGTTTTCGAAGAGGACGGGACTGGAGGCCGAGCCCCATCCCATGGCGCCCGACTCGGTACCGACGCTCCGTTGCCACAATTGTTTGCCGTCCAGATCGAATGCGACCAGGCCCGTCTTGCCAAAGTACGCGTAAACGTGGTCTCCGTCGGAGACGGGGGTGTGCGAGGCATAGCCGTGCTCGGCAAACATGCCGCCGTACTCGTCCTCTGGCAAGTAGGGGTCGACCTTCGCGTCCCACTGCACGCGTCCCGTCGACCGGTCGATGCAAAGCAGGTGTCGCTTCAGCTGCGCTTGGTCGCCGGGTGATTCACGATCGACGCCATAGCCCGACCAGCAGGTCACCAAGATCTTGTCACCGACAATGATCGGCGAGGACGATCCGGGCCCTGGCAAGTTGACCTTCCACTTCAGATTTTCGCTTTCACTCCAGGTAACGGGACCCGGCTGAAGGTCGGAGGCGTAGCCTTGGCCGTTGGGACCACGAAATCGCAGCCATTCGCTGCCGGTCGCCGGCGTCGCCAGCGCCGCCATCAGCAAGCATCCTGTGATCGCCCACCTGTCGTTCAATCGTTTCATCGCGAGCCCTCCCCGGCCGTCGTGGATCAAACCTGGATTTCAGTGGCCGCCGACCTTGTGCCTTGCGCAGGCGACAGCCGCCTGCAGTATCCTGCGTGGGGGAGCGCGGCACAAGGATTTCTTTTCGACGAGATCCCTGTCAGATCGTCCCTTGCCGTGCGCTTGGCCAGACGACTTGCCAGACGTTCGTCGCCGCGTGGCCGCCGGGCGGCTCGGGGTTAATCTTCGTCCGAGTCATCCGGGGTGTGCATTCCCAGCTGTCGCATTTTGCGGTAGAGATTCGAGCGGTGGAGTCCGAGATTTCGGGCCGCGTCCGTCATGTTTCCCTCGGTGGCCGCGATATGCTTGCGGATGTACTCGATCTGGAACTGCCGGGTCGCCTCCGCCATGCTCCAGTCCATCGAGACGGCCGTCAATTCGTCCCGCAAGGGGGCGATCACGAAGGCCAGTTCGTCGACGTCGATCGTGTCTCCCGAGCTGAGGTAGGCCAGTCGCTCCATCAGATTCCGCAATTCGCGCACATTGCCGGGCCAAGCGTGATGACGCAGCCCCTTCTCGGCGGCCGGCGTGAATCGAGGCGGTTGTCGGCGGGCTCGCGCCGAGAAATCTCGCAGGAAGTGGTCCGCCAGCAGCAGGATGTCGTCGACGCGTTCTCGCAAGGGCGGCATTTGCAGTGTGACGACGTTCAGCCGGAAGAAAAGATCTTCGCGGAAGCGTCGTTCGCGGACCATCGCGGCCAGATCCTGGTTGGTGGCCGCCATGACCCGGGCGTCGGTGTGGATAGACCGCGAGCCACCGACGCGGACCACCACTTTTTCCTCCAGGACCCGCAACAGCTTGGCCTGGCCGGCCGGACTCAGGTCACCGATTTCGTCCAGAAACAAGGTGCCGCCCGATGCCAGCTCGAATTTGCCGGGTCGCGCCTCATGGGCGTCGGTAAAGGCGCCTTTCTCGTGCCCGAACAGCTCGCTCTCCAGCAGCGTCTCGGCCAAGGCCGCGCAGTTGACGGCGATGAACGGTTCGTCGCGACGCGGACTCAGGTAGTGGACCATCCGGCTAACGACTTCTTTGCCCGTGCCGTTCTCGCCCAGGACCAGCAGCGCCAGGTCGGTCTCTGCCACGCGTTGGATGGCCGCCCGCAATTGCCGAATCACCGGCGTCTGCCCGATCAGCTCCACGCCTTGGGCAGCCTGGGCGGCGATCTGCTGCCGGCTCTTCAGCAGGTGCTCGTAATGCTGGCTATTGTCCAACGCAATGGCGGCGTGCGACGCCAGCTCGGTCAGTCCCGCTTCATCTTCATCCGTGAAATCCCCGTCCCGCTTGTTGATCATCTCGAACGCGCCGAGGATCTCGCGCGAGGGGCCGACGAGCGGAACGCAAAGCAAAGTGCGGGTCTGGAAGCCAAGTTGGCGATCCACGGAGCGATCGATCGACGCCGCGTCGTGGTCCGGATTGACTCGCCGGGGCTCGCCGCTGTGCACGACCTGGCCGACGATTCCCGAATTGTCTGGGATTCTGAGTTCCGAGCCATCGACGCCCAGCGCCGGCCGCCCGACGAGCTGACGTTGGTCACGATCCCACAGAAAGATGCTCGCGCGCTCGGCGCCCAGGAGCCGGGTTGAGGTCTCGGCCATCTGGTTGAGCAGCGACTCCATCTCGAGATTCTGGTTCCACTGGCCCGCGATTTCGAGGATGGCTTCCAGGCGTCGCACGCGGCGCTGGAGGCGTTGGCCCAGCTGCTGTTGACGCAGGGCAAGACCGACCGCGGCGGCCAACGCGTCGAAAATCGCGATCCGCCGTGTGGTCGGCGAACTCGACGGGGCCAGCTCGGCAAACAGAACCTCGCCGGTACCTCCGCGCGTGACCAGGGGCGCCGCGACCCAGGATTCCCTTTGCCGCACTTCGTCGGCATCCAGCACGTCGGCCAGCAACTGGGTCGGCAGCGGCGGCCGCGCGTCTTGGCCTCCGGCCAGCGATCGCCAGCGTCCATTCACCCCCTGAACCAGGCCCACATATCGCGCCGCGACGGCATTTGCTATCTTGTGGAGGACCAACTTGAGGAAGTCGCCCCGATCCGCCTCTTGGGGCTGCTCAAGCAGAATCTCGAGGACCACCGGGAGGGCCTCCGGATGTGTCTGAATCCGTCGATATTCGTTGCTAAGCTCCATCGAGATCCAGGCGTTGGTCATCCGCAGCTTCCGCGCGGCCCCGCCGCTGATTGGTTGCGGCCGGCGGTTGCAGGACAAACGGCGATACAGGCTCCAGTAGGTGACGGACGAACACGACGATTGGACGACTATAATAGGCGATTGTGAGCCGAGCGACAAAGGAGCTTCGGGCGCGGCCCGAATCGAGCGGAAACAGGAGGTCGAGGGGATGGGATTATTCGACGGCAAGAAGGGATTGATTCTGGGCGTCGCCAACGACCATTCAATCGCCTGGGCCATTGCCCAAGAGATCATGAGTGAAGGAGGCGAGTGCGGATTCACGCACTTGCCCGATCGGCCCGACGACGAACGGCAGCGGAATCGGCGACGAGTTCAGCAGTTGACCGACACCCAGGCCAACGCCAAGTTCCTGGTCCCTTTAGATGTCCAGCAGGACGAGGACATCGCCTCGGTGATGCAGACGGCCAAGGAACACTTCGGGCAGATCGACTTTCTGCTGCACTCGATCGCGTTTGCGGATCGAGCGGACCTGGGCCGCGAGACGGTCGATACGAGTCGCGCGGGCTTTCAGCTGGCGATGGACATCAGTGTCTACAGCCTGATGGCCGTCTGCAGCGCCGCCCGCGGGATCTTTAACGCCCAGGCGGCGGTTGCCGCAATGACCTATTTCGGCGGCGAGAAGGCGGTTCCCGGCTACAACGTGATGGGGATCTGCAAGGCCGCGTTGGACGCGACGGTCCGCTACCTGGCCTATGACCTGGGGCCCCAGGGAGTCCGGGTCAACGCCCTCAGCGCCGGCCCGGTGCGGACTCTCGCGGGACGTGCAGCCGGGGTCGAAGACATGCTGAAAATGTATGAACACATCGCGCCTCTGGGTCGCAATATTACGCACGACGAGGTGGGCAAGGCGGGCGCCTATCTGCTGTCCTCGATGTCGGGCGGGATCACCGGCGAGATCCTGCATGTGGACGCGGGCTACAACATCATGGGTTCGCCCGGGCGTCTGTTGGATCAACTGAAGGCCTAGTGCGGTGTCGCAGCTTGGAATGGAGGCGCGTTTGGAGCCGCCCTTGCCGCAGATCGCGATCGCGGTTGTGCAGCGCGATCAATCGTTCTTGATCGGTCAGCGCCCGGCCGGAGTTCCGTTGGCAGGGCTCTGGGAGTTTCCCGGAGGGAAAGTTCATCCCGGCGAATCGCCCGCCGAGGCGGCCGTGCGCGAGTGCTGCGAAGAAACCGACTTGGTCATCGAAATCACCGGCCAGTACCCCTCGGTCCGCCACGAGTACCCGCACGGCAGCTTGCAGTTGGCCTTCTTCCAAGCCCGGCCTCGGGACCCGCAGGCGAATCCCAGGCCGCCGTTTCGCTGGGTGCCCCGTGCCGAACTGGATCGCTACGAGTTTCCGGCCGCGAATCAGTCGCTGCTGGCACACCTGCAGCGACTCGCCAAACTGCTCTAGTGGCAAGCTGCGCCGTTTCGCTACCTTCCGCCGACTTTGCTAACGGCCGCCCTGCCAGGATTCGCAGTTGGCGGCCATCCGGACGCGTGCTGAAAGGTTGAGTGTCAAGGCAGCAAGGAAGCGTGACCGAGGCACCGGCCCTGGGCTCCCCATCCCTGCGTCGCCATTCGGTGACTGAGCCAGCTTGAAAAGGCTTGCCGGACGATCGATGGCCGGGGTGCCACTGCGCCCGATCGGATCACAGGCAAACCGCCCTGCAGGAGGCAGGGCTGGGCGGATTCAATTGTCCATGGAGGGACCCGAGAGCATGGAAGCTCGCCTGAAATTCTGGTTGGTTCTGGTCTTGCTTCTTCCCACGTTCGGCGCGAGTGCACGGACCCGGAACTTCATCGTTTCCGCCCCGACGCCCCCGTTGGCTCAGGAAATCGCGCAGGCCGCCGAGACGTTTCGCCACGACCTGGCAATTGAATGGCTAGGTCATCCCCTGCCCGACTGGCAAAAGCCTTGTCCCGTCGTGGCCAAGGTCGACCCACGACTGGGAGCCGGTGGGCGCACGAGCTTCATGTTCCAGCAACGGGTGCCGTTCGGCTGGGACATGGAAGTCCAAGGATCCCGCGAACGAGTCCTGGATTCGGTCCTGCCGCACGAGATCACGCACACGATTTTCGCCACGCACTTCGGGCGTCCCCTGCCGCGATGGGCCGACGAAGGCGCCTGCACGACCGTCGAACACCACTCGGAACGAAAGAAGCAAGAACTCTGGCTCGTTCGCTTTCTGAAGACCGAGCGAGGGATTCCGTTCAACCATATGTTTGCCATGACCGAGTATCCTGGCGATATCCTTCCGCTGTATTCGCAGGGTTACTCGTTGGCACGCTACCTGATCGCCCAAGGCGGCAAGCCGAAATTTGTGGAGTTCGTCGGAGCGGGCCTGGATAGCGGGCACTGGCCAAGTGTCGTGAGGCAGTACTACGGTTACGAATCGCTCGGTCAACTGCAGCTTTCCTGGGTCGACTGGGTCATCAAAGGAAGCCGCGAAGAGTTGGCCGACAACGCGATTCAGCTGGCCTCAGCCACCACCCCGACGCGGCCCGCCGAGGCGGCGCGAGCCCTCGCGACGGCTCCGGCACCCACGACGGCAACCGATCCTGCCACCCCAGATCGTGGCCGTCGCCCGCTGATCGACAATCAACTCGCTCAACTCGAATCGACGACCGCCCGCGCCGGCAGTCGTCCCGCGAGCGGCACCGAAGAGGCAACGCAAAGCTGGTATACGCGCCGAGAGGCATCGCCCGCCGCGACGCCCGCCTCCGCAGCAGCGCCGTCGGCGCCCCCGCGAGGTCCGCCCTCGATCACTCAGGCTGGCGTTCGACGTGGCGTTAGCCGCGATGTAGGCCGAAGCAACAACCCGACGCTCACACCCTCACCCGCCGTTGACCCGCCAGCGGGTCAACGACGACCTCTCCCGGTTGCGGGAGAGGTGACACCATCCCGACGCAGCCCCGGGAGAGGTGACAAGATCATGTCCCTTCTCCCCGCCGCAAGGTCTCTTCTCCCCCACGTGGGAGAAGGTGGCCGAAGGCCGGATGAGGGCGAGGCGACACCACCCTGTCCCTTCTCCCCCACGCGGGAGAAGGTGGCCGAAGGCCGGATGAGGGGGCCTCGACGACGCGGCCTCTCAGGCCAAATCAGTGAAGAGGAACCGTGTGAGATGAAAAAAGACCGGGGCGGCGAAGCACAGCGAATCGATCCGGTCGAGGATTCCCGCATGGCCTTCGACCAGGGTTCCGTAGTCCTTCACGCCGCGATCCCGTTTGATCGCCGACATCGTCATGCCACCGGCGAAGCCCATCACCGCGGTGACCAGTGACAAGAACGCGGCTTGCCAGGCGTTGAAGGGTGTCATGGCGTGCAGTACCGCGCCGACGAGTGTCGTGGTCAGCACGCCTCCAAAAAAGCCTTCCCAAGTGCGACTCTCGTTGATCGCCGGGGCGATGATGCGGCGTCCCCAGAAGCGGCTCCAGACATACTGCATGACGTCCCCGATCTGGACAATCAGGATCAGGTAAAAGAGGACACCGGCCCGGCTCCCCTGCCAGGGCTGCATGTTGTCCGTCTGGTAATTCAGGTACAACAACGCCGGCGCGTAGCTCAGGGCATAGACACAGATCAGGATGCCCGCTTGAATCTTGGCGGCACGCTCCAGAAATCGCTTGTAGTCTCCAGCCAGCGCGATGCGGGCCGGGATAAACAGATAGACGTAGACCGGAATCACGATGCTGTACAGCCCGTAGAATTCACCTCCCTGCGCAATCAGCACGTACTGCAGCGGCGCGAACAGGAAGAAAATCCAAAACAGGGTACGGTGGTCACCCATCCGAGTCGGTGTGAGCGTGATGAATTCGCGCAGGGCCCAGAACGAGACGAGAAAGAAGAGCGTGACCGTGGCCGTCGGCCCCAGCAGAAACGCCGCCGTCAAGATCACAAACATGAGCCACCACGCGCGGACCCGCATGTTGAACGCATGGACGATCGCGGGGTTGATGGTGGTGTCCGGCTGACGCTGAATGAAGACTCCCACCAGGTAGGCGATGCCAAGTACGGCAAGGACCGCCGCCAGCATGACCACGGTGAGCTTGTCGAGCCACGGGTCAAGGGCCCAGGCGGGCAGCAGTGAGGTGAGCGGGTGAATCATGGGGCGGCAGGACGCAAGAGGCGACCGTCTCGGTCAGCAAATAGTAGCGTGCAACGCGGCACTCGCAAAATCTGAAACTGGGCTCGCTTCGTTCATCCTAATTCTC
Organism: uncultured Planctomycetales bacterium; assembly: GCA_963826795.1. GTDB lineage: Bacteria > Planctomycetota > Planctomycetia > Pirellulales > Pirellulaceae > CAWGYT01. The sequence continues at coordinate 11,165 of CAWGYT010000018.1, forward strand.
CTTCAGTCGACGCACCGCTTCCCGCGCACGATCCAGAAACTCAACTTTCGATTCGCCTTTTTCCAACCACATGGGAGGGCCGAATGTAATGCAGCTTAGCAGCGGCACAGGCAGAAATTCCCCCCGGGGCAGGACCCGATTCAAGTTGTCGATGTGGACCGGCACGAGTTCCCAGTCGGGACGTTTCTTGCTGAGGTAATACAGCCCGCTCTTGAATTCTCCCAACTCCCCACTCGTGTTGCGCCCGCCCTCGGGAAAGACGATCAGCGAAAAGCGATCCCCGGCTTCGCGAATCATGTAGTCCACCGGGCTTCGGTGCACCTTGATTTCCTTGCGATCAATCAACAAGGCGTTAAACGACCGGGCCAGATATCGGCGAATCGCATCCTGCTCCCAATAGTCCTTGGCGGCCACGGGACGCGTCAGCCGGCGGACATTGCCCGGCAGCGACGCCCAGATCACCAGGGCGTCCAGATGGCTGGTGTGATTGGCGAAATAGATCCGCTGACACGTATCGGGATGGCAATCGACCCAGCGCGCAGATGCGCCGCTGAGCAATTTTGCGACCCAAGACAGGACCTCGACCGTTAACTGCATGGCGTACCAGCACCCAGCGACTCAACCAGGCGATTGGGCCGCCAGCTGCGCGGAATCGACGACGACTGTTTCGATCGCTCATCCTATCGCCTGGGGGGCAACCTTCCTACACCCCGTGGGTGGGAAAAGGGGTTCAGGGTTGGGAAGAGGGGTCAGGGCGATGAGAGGGCAAGGTTCTCAGCGAGCCGTAAACGCATTGGACGTCACCGTTCAAGCGGCTCAGCGGGAGCTTCGCCCTCCCGTAGCAACCCGAATTCGTCGCTGAAACGCGGCACTAGTGCTTTGTCACAGCTGAAATTGAGGGTTGGGTGGCTGGGGTCGAACGAAGTGAGCCCCCGGAAAATTGCGGTCTGGGGGCTCACTTCGTTCGACCCCAGGCACCCCAAAATCAAGCTGTGACAAAGCACTAGCGGAGCCTGCAGAACTCCGAGCTCACGGGGCCGCCCCACAGAAATCGACGGCGTCCGTCGGCTGGCACCTCGCCACAGCGCCGGGTCCCGAGCGTTTGCGTTGATGGATTTCGCAGATGAGCTGTTCGTAACCTCGGACCATGCGGTCGAGCGACCAGTGCTGGACCACGCGGCGGCGCCCCTCCGCTCCCATCTGCCGGGCCAAGGCGGGGTCGGCGAGGATCCGCATGACGCTGGCCGCGAGGGCCGCGGCGTCGCCGGGCGGGACCAGAAATCCCGTCTGATGCGGCTGGACGGTCGCGGAGACGCTGCCCACATCGGTGGCGACGACGGGCACTTGGGCCGATAAGGCCTCCAGGATCGAAACGGGATTGGCCTCGTTGTGAGAGGTCAAGCAAAACACGTTCAACGCGGCCAAGATCCGTGGAATGTCGCCACGCGTTCCCAGGAAATGCACCCGCTCGCCGATCCCCTGCTCGACCGCCATCCGTTCCAACATGGCCCGCTGTTCGCCGTCCCCAACAACCAGAAAGTGCGCCGTCGGAACCTGCATTCCGACGCGCTGCGCCATCGCAAGGAACAGTTCGTGATTCTTCTCGGGGCGCAGCGCCGCCACGATTCCGCAGAGCGGCGTGTCGGTGGGCAGGCCGAGTTCCTGGCGAACGGCAAAGGGTGCGGCCGGGTCGAAGTCAAAGCGATCGGTATCGACTCCGTTGGGAATCACGAAGACCTTTTGGCTGGGCAACCCTTCCTGTTCGATCAGGAAGCGTCCGTGAGCCGCGGCGACGGCAATGAAGCCATCCGTCCAGGGCGTCAGCAGTCGATTTAGCCGGCCCAGTCCATCCGGCCAACCGGTCGAATGAAGGGCCGAGAGCACGACGGGGGTTCCAGCCAGACGTGCCGCCAGGCGTCCCCAAAACATCTTGTCGCCCGCCCCGACCGTCACCAGCGCGTCGACGCGCCCCTTCAGCTTCGCGACGAGTCGCGGCAAGACTCGCAAGTCGTATTTGTGGGCCAAGAGGTTCGAGCAGGCGGGGAAGTCGCTGCGCGGTTTCCTCGCCCAACGGCCCCAATTCCTTCAGGCAGCAAAGTTCCGGCGAGAACCGCGCCGAGTTCATCCGCCGCATCAAGTTCGACAGCAGCGTCTCGGCACCTCCCACGGGCATACTCGTCAGCACGAACATGACCCGCAGCGGTGGCCCCAAGCCCGGGATGGTCGAGACCGTCGTTCCAGATTCAGAGGACGCGGGAGACATCGGGGTAGTCCGCGGCACCAGGATGGGAACAGGCACGATTGAAGGTAATGTTTCCGACGCTGGCTTCATTATTATCTTTTCCGCTCCCACGTCACCCCGAGACATGATAAATCCGCTGTCGCATGCCGCATTCTGCGGGGGATCGCGTTCAGGCGGGCCCCGTCGGCGAATCGACGACCGAGCGGTATTTCCGTCGCCGGCGCCAGCGCTGCCATTGCTGGTCCAGCCGGTCCCGTTGGTCGAGGGTCAACAACCAGCCCCCCGTCAGACCCCAGGCGATCACGGCCATACTGAGCCCCAGGGCCGGCCCGCCTCCAAGACAGAGAGTGGCCGGCGCGAGGGTCGCCCAGACGGTGCTCAACCGGTACCGCATCCCGAGGAGGTAACTGACGTACAGCAGGCTCAATAAGGTCAACAGATTGGCGACTGCGGTCGCCGCCACGGCGCCCGATAAACCCCAGCGCGGCATCCAGAGATAGTTCAAGGCGGCGTTCGCTACCAGGCCGACCAAGACCGTGGCGCTGGCCAACCACGCCCGCTCGCGACACCAAATGTAGTTCTGTGCCAGGCCCAGCAGGCCAAACCAGATGCAGTATGCCATCGTCAGTGGCAAGACACGAAATCCCTCGGTGTATTTGTCATCCAGCGCCCAGTGAAAGATCCCCGGTGCGACCAGCAAGCCGATTGCGGCGGCGACCGTCAGCGCCAGCGCCACCAGTCGAAGCGACGAATCCAACGTCTGTTCGGCGCGGGCCCGATTGCCGGTCTCCCAGTCGTGGCTTACGTAGGAAAGCAGCACGCCGCCAAACATCGCCGTCAAAGCAACCAGCAAGACGCCGATGATTTGACTGCTGTGATACTGCCCGACCAACGCGAGACCATCGAACCCATAGTCGTCCGCCAAGTGGACAATCATCAGCCGATCCACCACGCCAAACAGGTTGGTCACCAGATCCGCTGCCCAGAACCAAAAGGCAAATGAGATCAGTTTTCCCCACAGCGGCGTCCGCTGGCCGGGCACCGTATCGGGAGACATTCGCCGCAGCGTCCGCAGAATCAGAACCAACGCCGCGCAGGAGGTCACGGCACACGCCACCGCGTACCCCGCGATGACGCCTCCCACGCCCAGCCGTCCGACGACGATCAACCCGAGCGAAACGGCCGTGAAGATCACCGTGTTGGCCAGCTGCAGGTACGAGAGAGCCTTCACCTGCCGCAGCGAGGTTAACAGTTCGACACAATAATTGAACCCAATCACGAACAACAACGTGACCGTCACACCGATCACGAATCCTTTCAGATCCGCATCCCCGAACGCCAACCAGCCGACCTGGCGGTGGAACACGATCATCAGGGCCAATCCCAGACCCGTCAACAAGGCCGTCGTGCGCGTCGTGCGCCAGAGAAACTCACGCAGTTGACCGCGCTGATGGTAATAGGCCAGATATCGCTTGAAGGTTCCCGGGATGCCCAACACGATCAACGGCGCGGCCAGGATCAGCAGGCTGTGGGCGAGGTTCCAGTAACCGAGATCGACCGGCTCCAGCAGGCGACAGACCATCACATTCCGAAAGAACCCCGTGCCACGCTGAAGGACGGTCAAGAGCAGCATCAAGCAGATGGCGCTGGCGAGTGAGTCGCCGCTTTCACCGCTGTCAGTTCGAGGCAATTGCGGCGCGGCGTCCGCCTGTCCGTTCCCAGATACGCTCATTGGACTTCCTGCAGTTGTCGAGTCTCGCGCGAGGCCTCCGGGGATGGAAACGAGCAGGTCGGATGCAGTTTCCATTTGCGCGGATCGACACTCATCCAGTTTCGAAATCGGATCATTTCCGGGTCACCATGAATTCGCTGCAGGTGAAACGGGTTCACACCGGGCCGGTTGTAGCCACCGTAAGCCGAACAGATGGCGCGAAATCCGGCGTCACGCGCAACTTGGGCGGCGAGCGGCGTGAGCTGCGAGGTCTGACCGTAAGGAAATGCGAAAAAGTCAATCGGACGACCAATCAGTTTCGCCAAGTCATCCCGCGAGCCGACGATTTCATCGACCAGCTCGTCGGGCTCCTGCAATCGCCCCAGGTCGGCATGGGTCCGCGTGTGGGCGCCGATCTCGACTCCCGCCGCTGCCATCTGCTGAATTTGGGCAGGCGTGTTCGGCGGCAACGGATGCCCGGCCTCGAGATCGTGTGGAAACGGCTGGCCCTGCAAGATGTGCTGCGTGGCGACGAAGTAGCAGCAAGGGACTTGGGACTCCCGCAGGAACGGCAGCGCGAATTCGCAGTTCTCGGCATAACCATCGTCAAAGGTGATGCAAGCCGCGAGTCGAGGGTTCTCGCCGTGCGCGAGCCGCTGGTGCGCCTTGCGCAGCGAAATCAACTCCACTCGTGCACGCAACCATTCGATCTGCCGCGCGAAGAGCTCACAGGAAATCGTCCAGTCGTTGGGATGCGTGTCGGCCACGCGATGATAGAACAGCACCATAATCGGTGCTCGCCCCGCTCGCTCGGTGCGCCGAGTTTCCCAGCGTCGCCAGGGCAACGTCAAGTAATAGTTGCCGGCCACCAGCCATCGGCGTGCATCCATCGGCGCGATCATTCGGTTGCTTGATCTCTGCGAGCTGGAACGGGGCTGAATCAACGGGCCTGAATCGATCACGTGGCATCGAAGTCCGCCCTGCGGTGAGGGGCGAGCGATCCGAGCCACGTCTCGGTGGTCGCTCGCCAGGTCGCGGCCGGTTCCGAGTCGATACAACTTTACACCGTCGGTTGTCCGATGCAGGTGGGAAGCATGCCACGAGTGGATGATGGCCTATCTTTTTCTGGCTTCGGAATCTGTCCGCTCATTCGGCCCGTGTGGCCATCCTCGCCGCCGCGACCGGGCGGCTACAAGCCTCAAGCCTCGTCGTCGCCATGGCCTTTCTCGGGATCATCTTCGCGCTCGCCGCCTGCCTCTGGCTGGCAGTCATTCTGCAGCGCGGAGGTTTGCTGGCCGGTTGCGTGCTTGTGGTGCTCTGCGGAGCCTGCTTGGGGCATCCCTTCGTGCATGTTTCCTTTGCCACACTCGATCGCCTCCTGTGGCTGCTGATCGTCGCCCTGTACGTGGGACTGCGGTGGCGTGGGGGTGGCGATCCCAAGCCGTTGACGACGCCGGACCTGATCTTGGGGAGTTTCCTGCTGGTATTGACGCTGAGCACCTTCGGGCACGACTGGAAAATCGACGGGGCCCAACCGGTGGCGCGGCTGCTGTTCTTGTACCTGATGCCGGCGGGGCTCTACTGGGTCGGTCGTCAGTCGGCCATCTCGAATCACTCGGTCCGATGGTTGTGCGGCGTGTTTGCGGCCTTGGCCGTCTACCTGGCCGTCACGGCGGTGGCCGAGATTCGCGGCATCCGGGGGTTGGTCTTTCCGTCGTACATCATGTCGGCCGCCTATCCCGAGTTTCTGGGACGCGGACGAGGTCCCTTCCTGAATCCGTCGGCCAATGGAATCTACATGGCGACCGGTCTGGCATGCCTGTGGATGTTCTGGCCCGCCGCGCAATGGCCGGGCCGCAAGCTGATCGCGAGCACGGGGATCGCGGGCGGCTCCGCCCTGGTTTTATTGGGCAGTTTCGCGACGCTGACCCGCTGCGTTTGGTTGGGTGTGAGCCTCAGCAGCGCGATGCTGGTGGCACTGCCGATGCGTCGCCGACGAAGCCTGGGCATCCTGCTGCTGGTCAGCTGCGCCGGACTGCTCGCCTTGGGGACGGGCTGGAAGCACTTGGTCGCGTTCAAGCGAGACAAGAACGTCAGCGTCAACGAAATGGCGCAATCGGCCAAGCTGCGTCCGATGCTGGCCGCCGTTGCCTGGCAAATCTTTCGCGACGATCCGATCGATGGTGTGGGATTCGGGCAGTACAAGGAATTTGATCGCACGTATATCGCCCAGCGGCAGTTGGATTTGCCGCTGGACCAGGTGCGACCCTATCACCAGCACAACGTTTTCCTGGGCCTGCTTACGGAAACGGGTTTGCTGGGAACGGTGCCCTTCGTTGCCCTGTTGATCAGTTGGACGCGCGTCGCCGTCCGGCAATGGCGGCAATCGACGGCATCGGTCTGGCAGCGTCGTCCGGCCTTGATCTTCCTGGCCTGTCTGATTAACTACCTGGCGAACGGCATGTTTCAGGATGTGGCCTTGATCCCGATGGTCAACCTGTTGTTGTTCTTCTGGGCGGGCGTCCTCATCTCCACCGCCTCGGCCAGCGGCGCGGTCGTCGCCGCGACGTGGCCTCGCACGGCGGGGGGACTGTTTCGCGATCTCGCGGGCCACCGCCGAGCCACCGGGATGAGCTCATGATCCAGCAGCTAGGTGCCAGCCGAACGCGTCCTTTCGAACCGGGCTCACGGGACGTCGCAGTCGACCATCTGCCGTGGATGGACACGGTGCGCGTGCTGGCGGCGCTCGCGGTGGTTTGGATCCATACGCCGCAGTCACCCGAGTTGCAACGGAGCGTGGCGCTGGGCCGTTTCGCGGTTCCTTTTTTCGTCGGGGCGTCCGTGTTGCTGATCCTGCGCCGCGTGCGTCGGGATCCGCGCCGGCCCTGGTCGGAGTTCGCAATCCAGCGTCTGCGCCGCATCGGTCTGCCGTTCGTCGCCTGGTCGCTGCTCTACCTCGCGCTGAAGCTCGTGAAAAAATGGGCCGCTCCCCAGCAACCCAATGACTTCCCAGGCTGGGAGGCGACGCTGCTGGGCACGGCCTATCACCTTTGGTTTCTCCCGTTCTTACTGGTCGTCAGCCTCGCGGTTTTCGGGGTTGGACAGGTCGTCTACCGCCGGAGTTGGACCGCTCCGGCCATTGGCTTGAGCCTCCTGCTCGGGCTCGGCATCGCCCAAGTTGCGCCCCCCGCCGTCGGACCCGCCTGGGAACCTCTGACGTTCATGTGGCTCGCGCTGCCAGGCGCCGCCTGGTCGCTGGCCTTCGCGCTGGCTTGGCTGGAGTTCCCCGCCATCGAACGTGATGCCGGTGTGCGGCGAACCATCGCCAGCGCCGTCTTGCTCGTCACGACGGCCCTGCTTTGGTGGTTGGGTCGCGACGCAACCGTCGAGGGCCTCGCGGGTCTGGCCTGCCTGGCGCTCGCCGTGGACCTGCAACCGGCGGCCCGCGTTCCCTGGATCAACCGACTGGCTCCCTTCGCCTACGGAATCTATCTGGCGCACCTGATGGTCCTGAAGGTCGCCGAATCGCTGCTGCAACGTCTCGACTGGCCCGCCTCACCGACTCAAGACGGCCTGCGGTACGCCGTCGCCATCTGCGGCGCTCTGGCGATCGCTTGGGGACTCCATCTTTCGCGGCACACGCGTTGGCTGCTTGGCTGAGCGTGACGAGTCATCGAACTGCAATCGCGTTCCACCAAGGCTCGGCGCGATCGAGGCAGAGTTCATCCCCCGGCTATTCCTTGTCGACCAGCCACGCCTCCAGCTCCGCGATCTGCTTCGGCGTCAGTCGCTCATCAGGCGGCATATAGCCAAAATCGACCAGTACTCGGATCGAATGCGATTGGAGTTGATAGAGCGTTGCTCGATCGCCGGTTTCCTCGTGACATGCCGTGCAAAAACTCAAGGTCAGCGGCTTACCCGCTTCCGGCCGAGGCGAATACGGTGGGAAATGAAAACGCGACCGCGGTTGCTCGGCGATGTACTGGCTGAGCGCGGCGGCGAGCTTCGCGTCGAGGACCAGATCCTCGCGCACTGGATGAATGGCCAGCGGGCCGGAGGAATGGCACTTGTAGCAACTCGTCGCCTCAAACTGGACGCGTTCCGGATGAATCTGCGCGAAGTAGTCCAGCGGCGGCTCGACCGTCAAGTCTTGAACAATCGAAAAGTAACTCCACTCAGTATCTGACGCGGTTCGTTGCACCAGCAAGTAAAGCCGCACCGCCGAATTCTCGAACGCGGCGATGTGATTCAACATCGGCTGGCGAATGACGTCTTCTTGCGTGCTGATCAAGCCGACGTCGGATACGGGAATTGCTTCACCCCGGTCAAAGAGCCCTTTGGCAGTCCGCATGTAGTCCTTGACTTCGTCTTCCGTGAGGCCACGGACATTGCGCGCGGGTGCGGCGGCAGCTTGACGACCGGTGACGTCCATTCCTTGCGAATCTTATGGGCGCCGACCGTTTCAGATTTCCGCGATGAACTTTTCACGCGTAAACCAGGATAGATCGAGCGCTGGTTCCAGTAACAGGCCCGAGTTCAGCGATCTCGCTGGCCGGATCGGCGTCGGCTCGTCCGCATCGATGGCAACCAACGACGTTGGCGGCTCGTCTGCTCGACCACCAAGGGTCAGCAGCGGAGAGAGCAAGATGGAAGCGATAATCGCCAGTGTCGTTTTCATTTGCGGTGCGAACCGTTCGAGGAACCGGCATTGTAATGCACGGCGATGTGCCCTGGTATGCCGGGAGGGCGGGTCGTGAAAAGGGGTCAGGTCCCAAAAGCCGGAACGGCCCCTCGGGTGCTACGCACTTTTGGGACCTGACCCCTTTTCCTGACCACCCCAATTTTCCGCTGTGACACCGCTCTAGGCGGCGTCCCGTCGATTGCCCGCGGCAAGGCGGTGAAAACGGACGCAACAATATTCGCCGTCTTGTTCGACCGTTTCGGCCGACAGTCCAACTCGTTGGCACAGCCGATCGATCGACCGACCCGGGAAGAAGAAGAGGTGAAAACGAGTGAACTCGTAGCAGTACTCGTAGCACGGCGTGCTGTGTGCCATCACGGAGTCGTCGTTCTTGAGCAGGCTGCGCCAGAGGTCGAATGTTTCCAGCGGATTTGTCAGATGTTCCAGGAGATTGTTCGACATGATCCCGTCGAATTTCATCTGCTTGAGCTGATCCAAGCTGCGGATGACGTGCTTGGTGGCGTTGGCGGCATAGGGCTCGAATCCGAACAGATTCCAACCGTCGGCGCGGAGCTGCGAGATGGCGGAGTTCCAGGCGCCGCCACAACCAAAGTTGAGGTAGACGCCGTCGCGGCGCGGCTTCATCGCGTGAAAGGTGCGAATCTCGTTGTGTGACGTATCGTGCTCGCTATACATCTCGTACAGCAGTCGATACTCTTCGCCTAATTCGGCTTCCGACAGTTGAAGGACCTTGAGCGGCCCGAAGATCGTGTCACACTCGGGACATTGATAACGGACCAAACGGCCGCCCGCGAATCGACAGTAGGATTCCAACACGCGAAAGTCCGGTGTGGGCCGGCGACTGTCGCAGATACGACAATGCAGCATCTCGGGCGCGGGCGAGCGCCGCTCAAATTGATCGACCACAAACCAGCGGCTGTGCGTGACCCAGCGGAGGTGCTGTTGGCGATTGGCCGGTGGAATCTGCCGACGAGTCGTCGTTGCGGAGACGGGCTTCACGTCCGACCCTTCGTCACGCGGCGTACCACGTTTCACGGATGCAAAGCGTTTCACGGACCGTTGAATTGCCCTCACAATACCCATCCGTCAGCTCTCCGCGTCGCTTGAAATTGTCGGCCAATACCCCAACGCGAGCGGATGTTAGTCCGGTTGACGGTCGCTGTAAAGTCAGGTTTCGGGCAGGGGTTATCTCCGCAGAAGCTCGTCGCGTGCTCACCTGCCGTGTTTCCGAACGGGCGAGATTGCTTTAACATGAGTCGCTTTGCCCTCGACTCCATTCTCGGGAAGCGTTGCCCCGTGCTTTCACTCAATACAATTCATCATCTGGATTGCCTTCCAGGGCTGCGCGACCTGGACAAAGATTCGGTCGATCTGGCCTTCGCCGATCCCCCGTTCAACATCGGCTACGACTACGACGTGTACGAGGACCAGCGCGAGCACGTCGACTACCTGGCCTGGTGTCGCGAATGGATTGGCGGTGTGGTCCGCGCCCTGCGTCCGACCGGCACGTTCTGGCTGGCGATCGGCGACGAGTACGCGGCCGAGTTGAAGGTCATGATGCAGCAGGAGTTTCAGCTGACCTGCCGCAGTTGGGTCGTCTGGTACTACACGTTTGGCGTGAACTGCAAGAACAAGTTCAGCCGCTCGCACGCCCATCTGTTCCACATGGTGCAAGGACCCGAAGCAGTTCACGTTCAACGCCGACGCGATCCGCGTCCCTTCGGCACGGCAGCTGGTCTACGGCGACCGGCGGGCCAATCCGCAAGGGCGCTTGCCGGACGACACGTGGATTCTTCGGCCGCAGGACCTGCCGACGGGATTCCAACCCGACGAGGATACGTGGTATTTTCCGCGCGTGGCCGGCACGTTCAAGGAGCGGCCGGCTGGCACGGCTGCCAGATGCCCGAGCAACTGCTGGGCCGGATCATCCGTGCGTGCTCCAACCCCGACGAACTCGTGCTCGATCCGTTCGCCGGCAGCGGCACGACGCTGGCCGTCGCCAAGAAACTGGGGCGCCGGTTCATCGGATTCGAGCTGTCGGCGAGCTACGCCGAGAGCATTCAGCAACGACTGGCCCAGATTCGGCCCGGCGACCCGCTCGATGGCGCTCCCGAGCCGCTGGTCAGTGCCCCGAACACGGCGAGCGGTCGACGGCTTGATGCGGACAGCGGAACCCAGGGGCCACGATCGCGAAAGAAAACGGCCCGCGAGCGGCGGCTGCCGGGGATCGAGGAATAGTCGCCCAGGGCAACCCGCGTCCCAGGCCAGCGGCGAGTCGACGAGAGACGAGGTACCTCAGACATGCAGTTTGCGATTTGCAATGAGACGTTTCAGGACTGGCCCTTCGATCAGGCGTTTGAGTTCGCTCGCCGTTGCGGCTACGAGGGCATCGAATTCGCCCCGTTTACCCTGGGTGCCGATGCCGGTCAAATCAGCCAGGAAACACGGGCCAGCGTCGTCCGGCAGCTGCAAACGCACCAGCTCAAGTCGATCGGCCTCCATTGGCTGTTGGCCAAGACCGAGGGCTACTACCTCACCTCTCCCGATCCGGCGGTCCAGGCGCGAACCACGGACTATTTTCGGCAACTCGTCCAGCTTTGCCACGACCTGGGCGGTCACCTGCTGGTCCTCGGATCACCACAGCAGCGAAACCTCTTGCCGGGCGTTTCACATGCCCAAGCGATGGACCACGCCGCCGAGGTGATCGGTGGCTTCGTGCCGGACCTGGAAAAGTATCGGATTACGCTCGCCCTCGAACCTCTGGGCCCAGCCGAAGGCGACTTCCTGCTCACCGCCCAAAGCGCGATCGAGTTGGCCCAGCAGATCAATTCACCGCAAGTGCGTCTTCACTTGGACGTGAAAGCGATGTCGAGCGAAACGCGGCCGATTCCGGAGATCATCGAGCAGTCGGCCCCCTACCTGGCCCACTTTCACGCAAATGATCCGAACAAACGCGGACCCGGCATGGGCGACGTCGACTTCGTCCCCATCCTGGACGCACTTCGACGCATCGACTACGCGGGCTGGGTCTCGGTCGAAGTCTTCGACTACGAACCCGGCCTCGAGCGACTTGCGAAAGAGAGCATCGATTATCTGCGGCGATGCTTGGGATGAGGCGCTAGGATGCACTCGCCTTGAGTTCGGCCAGATGCTGAGCGGTCCCGACCAGGCGATCCCAGTTTTCGACGATGTATTCGGGCGGGCCGCCGATCTGCGCGACGACCTGAGCCACTTGCTCGGTCGGCACCATCTCGATCGCGTCCCAGGGACAGACCGTCAACTCGTAGGGGTTCGTTTTCTTCTGGGGAATGTGGACACACACTTCGCAGCCGACGCAACGTTCGATGTCGATCTCGCACCAGGACTGATTCCCCTTCACGCCCGGCGTTCCCGGCAAGGTCTTGAGCACGATGCAATCGACCGGACAGACCTCCAGGCACGACTCGCAGCCGGTGCAGTTGTCGGCATTGATCACCGCCAGTTCTTTGGGCAACTTCTTACGGGGACCCTGCTTTGCCATCGCTCGTAATTCCTCTGCCCTACCTCGTTGATCGGATCTGCTTCGCTGGACCCAGCACGTCTGCCCAGGAACTCTCGACACCCGCCCGATTATACGTGTCCTTCGCCGCCCCTCCAACCGCACGTTCGGCGGGGATCCCGTGAGAGGAACGGCGGACGGTTAGCAGGGCGGAATTCGTTCGCCGGCAATCAAGTCATCCAGACTTTGGCGGGCACGAATCAGGTGAGCTGCCTGGTCCCGCACCAGCACTTCGGGCGCTAAGGGCTTTGAATTGTAGTTCGACGACATCACAAAACCGTAGGCACCGGCACACTCGATCACCAGGTAATCCCCCACGCTGGCCGCTGGCAGATCGCGCGTGGCGACGAAGCCTCCCTCTTCCTGCGTAAAAATATCACCGGACTCGCACAGCGGCCCGCCCACGACAACCGGCAGCAGGCCACTCATTCCCAAGTGCCCCTTCGCTGGGGCAATCGACATCGGATGGTAGGCGCCGTAGAGGATCGGCCGCGCGAGATTGTTGAAGCCGGCATCCACCAGGTAAAACAGGTTTTTCCCCATCTGCTTGATGGCGCGGATTTCCGTCAGCAGATAGCCGCTCTCGGCCACGAGGTATCGTCCGGGCTCGATCTCCAAATGGATCGCGTGCCCAAATCGCTCGGCTAATCGATTCCGGGTGGCGTCCCAGAGCGTGAAGTGCTTGGATACATCGATCGGCTCATCGGTCGGACGATAGGGGGTCGGCAAACCACCCCCCGCGCTGATCGTGGTCACGGTTCGCCCGACACGGATCGCGATTTCCTCCAACGAGCCACACACCTGGGCTAAGTGCTCGAGGTCAGTCCCCGAGCCAATGTGCATATGGATTCCCGTCACGGCCAAACCGTGGCGATCGGCACGCAGCAGACAATCGTCGATCTGCTCGTGCCAGATTCCATGCTTTGACTGGTCGCCCCCCGTGTTCGTCTTCCGGCTGTGGCCATGGCCAAAACCCGGGTTGATGCGCAGCGTGATATTCCGCCCGGGCGCCCGTTGGCCCAATTGGTCGATCATGTCCGGCGAGCCGACGTTGATGTGAAGTCCCAGCTTCAGGCACATCTCCAACGACTCGCGGTCGAACAAATCCGCCGTGTAGACGATCGGCGGCGGGTCCCCCTGCGGGGCAAAGCCGGCCTTGAGCGCCCGGTGGATTTCACCGGCGCTGACCGCGTCCACCAGCACTCCGGCGCGGCGGATCTGGTCCAGAATCGCCAGATTGGAACACGCTTTCTGGGCGTACCGAATCACGTCGAAGGCTCGCAGATCGTCAATCCGTCGCCGGATAATCGCCTCGTCGTACACATAGGTCGGCGTGCCGAACTGACGCGCCAATTCGGCGACGGGCACTCCGCCGATCTCCGTCTGAACCAGGGAATCTGAATGGATCGTGACCATGGCTGCCTGAGGGAACTTGAAAATGAGCGAGATTGTCGAGGTGGGTCGTACCGACGGCCAATGCGAAATGAGGCTCGGGACGGATCGCCGGAGCGTCAGCTGACATTCGCAATTCTAGGGGCCCGGAGCCCGCCTGCCCAGAGACCCGAGGTGATCGCGACCGCGTGGTCGCGACGGTCCCGGAACTCGAATCCCGGCGCGAATGCCGTGCTCGATGCCGGATGCAGCTCCGCCGGTTGGGGCCTGATCCCACGAAAAACGACGGCGGGCTCGGGGAAGAGCTCGCCGTCGTTGTTGGGTTCAACCAAAGGGCCGTGCCGCGCGGGTCAAGTCCGAATCCAACCCTTGCTTGCGGTCGACGCGGGTTCAGAAACCTCCGCCGCCCTGCATGCCGACCATTTGCGCGCCCTGGCCGATCAAACGCAAGACACCCTCTTCCAGCGTAAAACGATAGACCGCGCCGTTATCATCGATTGATGTCCGCACGCGAATGTGGTCCTTGCCGGCCTGGCGTGCCAGCATTTGCGACAATCCGTCCACCAACGGATTCGGCTCGACCGACTTCGCGAACTCGAGGATCGGGGACAAGGCGATCTCCAGGGCAAACGGCTCGACCGACTGGCCCGCCGATTTGCTGGACGCATCGATCATCTGCTTCAGATACGACAGTCCGTCGTTCCCCATCGCGAGGTAGGCGCTCTCGTCCGCAGCTCCCACGGCGATCTGCAGGGTCTCGCCGAAGACCTTACGGATATACTCCTCGCCTGGGATCGGCAACTCCATTGTGTGAAATCGGACCCCCGCGTGCTGATCCGCATTGAACTTGACATTGGCGAACGAAAAGTCCGACTCGGTTTTTGACATGGCGACCAATTGTTTGACGGCGGCTTCGACTTCGGAGCCACTCGCCACATGACCGGCCGACAGCAACGTCATCGATTTCGGCTTGAGAACCAGCGAGGCACAAGCGTCGAATTGGCCTGTCTTGACGGTGTTTCGCGCGATGTCGAAGAATGTTTCGACCAGCTGGCGGGCCGCGGTGCGCGTCGCGTCGTCCAGGTTCTCGTCCCCTTCGATCTGCTTGAGCGTTTGCTGCTTCAGCCGCTCGACGCTGACCACCGCTTCCTCGATTTGCGCGGGCAGCATGATGCTGGCGGCATTGGCCTTGATGGCGGCATCGGGGACGAGGAAGCCTGCATAGTTGGTCTTGACGTCGCGAGCCGCGGCCAGCTGCTTTGCCATCTTCGTCCCCGGCAGGGCGGTGACGGCCACATCGAACGAAGTCTGCCGCTGGGTACCGTCGATCTGCCAGCCCACGGTCAGAGACTCGGTCTCTTCGATGAGTTGCGTAAGTTGAGCAATCTGGAGCTCCGCGGTTTCGCGGGGGGCGTCGCCGCCTTGGGCCTCGAGCCCACGTTCAAGGCCTTCGCGCGAGCTGGCCAATGGCCGCTTCCTTGAAGGGGGCGGGAATGTTCTTCACGAACGCCCGGATGGCGACGTCGTAGTTCTTCTCCATCCCGTCCAGCAAGCTGGCTGGGTTGGCGGGCAACTCCTGCAGCGCCTCGGGACTCTGCGCAAAAAACGCCCAGCCCGCCTGCTCCTTGGCATAGATCGGCTGCGGCCCCTGCAATTCCAGGACGCCGTTGCCGGCATCGACCGGCTTGCCCAACTGCTGCTCTAACTGAGCCAGCACGGCGCGAAAATCCTTCACGGGCACGAATGCCAGCGGCATGAATTCCGTGCCTTCCACGGACAACACCATGCCAATCGGGCGTTGGCCGTCGATTCCGCCCAGATAGGCCTTGATTTGCGGCAGGAAGAATTGACCAATCGCCTGGGTCCCGGTGGCCTCCAGCAGGTATTGGACGTCGGCGAATAACTTATCCGACGGCTTGATCGAAAGCAGGGCGACCTTTTCGGCCGCCTGCACTGAGTTACTGATCGCAGCCGCGACCAGCGCCAGCGCGAGCAAGGAACGTCGAACGAAAACGGAATGACGGAAAAACCCCACGATGGTTGGCTCCTTCAATTGCGATGCAGAGACATTGCAGACGATAAACGATTCACGCTCGAATTGACGTCCGAGCGGCAGATCAAGCAACGTTGGTTCGACGCCCCGTCGGCGGTCCATCTGCCTTCCAGGAGTCGCTCGGGAAGGCGCGCCCCACGCCGAATGCGAGTTGCACAGGCCTCCCGAGCGGGTCGAATCTGGAGAATTGTACCTTCGGTTTCCTCGCCCGGTTTCAAGAAAGCCGACTCCGAATCGGATCTCGCGAGCGAGCGTTCTCACGCGACGACTCGCCCCTTTCCAGGCCCCT
This sequence comes from uncultured Planctomycetales bacterium, assembly GCA_963826795.1. Taxonomy (GTDB): domain Bacteria; phylum Planctomycetota; class Planctomycetia; order Pirellulales; family Pirellulaceae; genus CAWGYT01. Next base: position 27,092 of record CAWGYT010000018.1, read on the forward strand.
CATCGGACCACGGCCAGCGGACCGTCCCCAGGGGACGACTGGCATTGGAATACGGACGAAGGCCGACCCAACACCGCTGATTCGGAATCCGATCGGCGTGGGCGGCGCCGTCTTCGTCGCACGCGATCCGTTTCCCCCGACGGCCCGTTTCCGCGAGCGACTTGTCCTGCGCGAGGGCCTTGTCCTGCAGCGAGGGCCTTGTCCTCAGCGAGGGCCATGTCCTCAGCGAGGGTTGCTCAGCGTTCCCGGTAGATAATCCGCCCTTTGGTCAGATCATACGGAGACAACTCGACTTTGACCCGGTCACCCGGCACAATCCGGATGAAGTGCTTCCGCATTTTTCCAGCCACATGCGCCAAAACTTCGGGACCATCGTCGACCTGGACGCGAAATCGCGTATTCGCCAAAGCCTGAGTCACGGTTCCTTCGACTTCCAGGGCTTCTTCTTTTTTCGCCATAAACGACTCAGAGCCGCGGGGGCTCCTCACCTCAGTTCCTAAAGACAGCTCGATTCGAGAGTACAAACTATAGCAGGTGTAGGACTTGGGTCTAGATCCAGCCGATTGATTCTCGCGGGGAATTCACGTCCGATCCGACTCGACGCAACTCGACCACCGGGAGTGGCGTCGTTCCCGAGCCCGCCAAGATTCGCTCAGGAAGGCCCCATTCAGCCGCTTACGGCAACCTCGAAGCCGTCCCGCAGCGCTGCCACGATCGATTCGGCCGATTCGACCCCGACAGAGAGTCGAATGGTTCCTTCGGAAATTCCCAGGTGATTCCGCTGCTGCACCGACAAAGAGCGATGGCTGGTGGAGGCGGGATGGCTGAGTGTGGTGGAGACCTCGCCCAGCGACGGACAGAAGGGGATGTCAGGACAAGCCGCGATCAAGCGTCGGACCGCGTCGCGTCCGCCCCGCAGCTCGAACGTCAGGATGCTGCCTCCTGCCCCGGGCAACAACAGCGACCGAACTCGCGCCGCATCCGGGTGACTGGCGAGCCCGGGGTAGCTTAGGCGGGCAACCTGAGGCTGCCGCTCCAACCACTCGGCCACCACACGCGCGTTATGACAAGCGCGCTCCATCCGCAAGTGCAGCGTCGCGACGCCGCGGCTTGCCAACCAGCAATCGAAGGGACTGCTGGTCAACCCCCAGACGGAAACAACGTCCCGCACCGCAGCCAGTTGGTCCGCCTGCCCGCAAAGCAGGCCGAGCATCACGTCGCTGTGGCCGTTGATCATTTTGGTGACGCTTTCCATCACCCAGTCGGCGCCGAACTGAAGGGGCTGGCAGAGGTAGGGCGAGGCAAACGTATTGTCGACCAGCAATTCCGCTCCCCCCGCATGCACCGCTTCCGCCAACTCCGGCAACGGGGCCACGCGGAGCATGGGATTGGTAAGGGTCTCCACGACGACCAAGCGTGTTTCGGGGCGAAGGGCGCGGCGAACGGCATCGACATCGAGCGTATCGACGATCGTCGCCTCGACCCCAAGTCGGGGCCAATGGCGAGCCAACAGCTGACTCGAACGCCCATAAAGCTGTTCACTGACCAGCACATGCTGGCCGGCCTCGAGCAGCGTCAGCGTCGCCGCGGCCAGCGCGGACATTCCCGAGGACGTCAGCACAGCCCATTGAGCGCCATGCAACAGACGCAGCTTTTCGCTCAACCGATCGGCGTTCGGATGGCCATCCCGCTGATACACATATCCCGCCTCGCCCCCCGCCAACAATCGCTCAGCCTGATCCGGATCCTGGCAGCGATAAACCGAACCGGGAAAGATCCCAGGTACCAACGAAGCAATCTCGCCCGAAATCCCCCCGCCCGGTGCCGGACACACGTCATCCATTCGCTTACGCATCGAATCCACACCATCCCCCCAAGAACAGCCGCGAAAAAAAAACACCCGCCGAACCGGCCCATAAGGCCGATTCCGGCTTGTATTGTACGCGACGTGAGGGAGAAAGGCGGATTTGGGAGGAGCTATGGCGTTACGAATTCCCTCAAACAAATCGATCGATTTATGCTGATTCCGTATCAACCCTCTTACTCGTAAATTTCTGTAACCGCGATATTCGACTCATTCCCTTGCGGATCGCTCGTCTGAGCATAAATCTCGCCATACCGCGCTGTAAGGAAGAACCAAGATGAAATCGCCCTGCGAGTCAACTGATGGATTCCCGTAGGCTTCACCCCAGATGGTTACGACATACATGTTCGGATCGCCATCGCGGTCAGTCACATGACCGGTAATGACCAATAAGCCTCCGTAAATCGTGGCGTTAAGTTCCCGAATAATTGGTCGATACCCTGTCCCTCCACCTCTCACTTCCGTCCGTGCCAAGGCTCCGTCCGCTTGGAAGTGTGAAAAACAAATGGCCAATGCGAAGGACATCAATATTGAAATGACTTCTTTGGCAGCACTATGGCGACGCAAGAGCGAGCTGGCCGTCATCCGCATACAACACCCCCGAGTTTGAGACGTCGCGCGGCTAGAAGCGACCTGACGTTTCGTCACTGGTCGCGCAAGGGAACAGAAAGGCTGTTTTCGACGCCGAAATCACATGCAATGTGGACGCCACCACAATCTGTGACTACACAGACGTCCGTTCGAAGAACGAGTGCAACGGCACCACCGATGGGTTGATCGCGGCAATGCTTCTAGCTAGAAGGAACATCGGTGTCTCTGCGAGTAAAACAGCAGCGTGATTGCCGCAAAAGACATCGATGTTGGCGCTAGGAATACTGGCTAAGGTGAAGCACGTCTTGCGATTGCATCGTTTATTGAAAATAGAGAAAGCATAACGGATGGTTTTGCGACCAGGTCGGCACTGGACATCATCCTGCCGCTTGGCTTGCGTCTTGCGACTCGCAAGAACCTCTCGTCATTGAGCAGCGTCGAAAACGGATGCGGCGGCCTAAGTTTCCCGAGATCCAATGAGTGGCCTAGGTCTATGGCCCGGTCTACGTATCTAACGCACTCGTCAACTAGTGAGGAATCCGCATCGTGACTTGCAATTATTGCTGCGAGTTTCGCTGCAAAGAAATAGGTGGCGGAGTTCTGCGGTGAATTCTTGATGACTTCGCGAACAGCTTCCAAGCCCTTGCGCGGCAAGTAGTCGCCGTTGCTGTATCCGTAGCGTTTCAGTTCGAGAAGCGCTAGGTTGAGGTCGGCCTGCCATAGCGTCTTATCCGACCGTCGTGCGTTCTCTAGCAGGGAATCTGCCTCCAGGAATTTGTCCATTTGCGTCCTTCCATGACTCATTCGGAGGGCGGCCGTTTTGAGCACGCAATAGGCAAGATTGTTATAGACATCCGCGCTGGCCGCTCCAGTTGCGATCAATTGTCGATATTCGCTCGCGGCCATCTCAAACTCATTCTTCTTCACCAAGCAATACGCACGGGCGTTGATGAAGTCGGGATGATTTTTGTGACGGATGGCGAGCGTGAAGTCGCGGTAGGCGGCGTCCAACCAGCCCTGGTAGTTGTCGGTTTCGAACTGGCGCATGGCGGCGCAGCCGCGGGCCAGGTAGGCTTCGGCGAATTCGGCATCGACCGACAAGGCCGCGTTCAGGGACTCGATCGCACCGTGGTAATCCTGCTGATGATACGCCTGGACGCCGAGCTGAAAGTATCGAACTCTCCGCGGGGGTTGTGCGGCCCACCACATCGAACCGGCAGCGCTTGCGGCCAGAGCTCCGATCAGCAGGGATGCGACCAGTCCCCGCCGCTGGCGGACCCACCGGACGACACGACAACGGAACGATAACCTCCGGGCCAACGATCGCTCGAGTTCATGCATCGAAGTCGGTCGCTGCGACGGGTCAAAGGCCAAACATCGCGTCACGAGGTCCGCGACCGCGTGATCGACGTTCGGATTCAGCTGGCGGAGCGAGCGGGCACCGCGCTGTTGAGAATCGAGCATCCGGCCCGCCAATTGGTACGGCGACTCGTCCTCTTCGGCCATTCCAAACGGCGGTTGACCCGTTAACAGCTCAAACAGAATCCCGCCGAGTGAAAAAATATCCGATCGCTCGTCCACCCGGTCATCCTCGTCCGCACCCAACAACAACAATCGGATCTGCTCCGGTGCCATGTAGGGCAGCGTCCCGCCGGTCACGAGGTTGTTCGACTCGCGGCTGGGTGAAAGATTGAAATCGACAATCAACGGCATCCCGGTGGTCGACATCACAATGTTCGAAGGCTTCAGGTCGCCGTGCAAGACGCCTCGGTCGTGCGCGTGAGCCAGCCCGGCCGCCAGCTGGGCGACCAGTTGCAAGACGCCCGTGACATACGGCGCCTGGCGCCTCAGCCGCATTCGGGGCGTGAGCTGGTGGTAGCGGTCGCCGCGGCGAGCCAGCGCGCGAGACGCTTCGTAAATCACCGACGCGCTGAGCGGCTGACGCGCCTGACCGAATGCCACGTCGATCACGTCAAATAATGTGCTCCGCCCGACAAACGGCATGCAGATCCCCGTCAGCTGCGTTTCGGGATCCACCTGCACCGAATAGACCGCCATGATGTTGGGGTGATCCAACGCCCCCATCGTATCCGCCTCGATCGCCCCTCCGTGCGAGACCTTCACGACGACCTGTCGGTTACCGAGGCCCGGTTGAGCACAGAGATACGCCCGCGCAAACGCGCCTCGGCCAATCTCCTCGACCACGACAAACTCGAAGAGCTCGTCGCCGCGCCGAGGCCAAGCGACCGCCGTCTGCTGCGACAGCAGCGACGGATGCGCGCGCAGGTACTCCTCCACCTCGATTTGCCGACTTAAGGAACGACTGATCGAGGGAAAACGCTGACAGAATGACGACACGTCAATCCGCTCGCCGCTCTCCCGCCGAAGGCAATACTCCTCATAGGCCAACTCCAGCATCGAAGCCCGGTCCTGGCTGACCTCCGCGTGCGATTGCAAGAAAGCCAGCGCGTCCGGCGGATCCGACGCGCGCTGCCAGATCAGCTTGATGCGTGACAATAAGTCCCGCGCCTGAGTTGCCGGGACCGTCGCATCGGTCGACTCATGCATCGTCGACTGTTTCATCCGTCCCCGCCTCCGTCAAGCGATCCAGTACGCGCTGCACCGTCCGCTCGCTCAGCCCCAATTGCTGAGCAATCGAACGGTTTGTCTTGCCCATCAAACGCAGGCGAATGATCCGGCGATGCCGCTCCGGTTGGGACTCCAAGATCCCCATCCAACGCTCACGCGCCATCGCGAACTGACTGGGCGTCGGCTCCCGTGACTTCAGCCGACCGCCAGCTTGCTCGACGTCCCCCAACGCCCGCTCACGCCGCACCGAATACTTCTGCGTCTGAATCCGGCGACGCATCTCGTCGATCACCTTGTTCCGGGCCATCCGAGCCAAGAGGCCAACCAACTGCTGCGGCTCCACCACCCCGTCCAGCTGATCCGGGGAAGAAAAAAAACTCGCCCACACGGCCTGAGCGAAATCCTCCGAATCGAACTTGCCTCGAATCTCGCGGCCCAACGTCCGCCGAATCGCCCGCAAGACATGCGGACCGTACGACTCGACGAGCTCCCACGCCGCCTCGTCCGAACCCTCGCGAGCCCGTCGAAGCAGGTCCCCAAATTTCGTCTCGGACGCGCGTCCATCCATCGCCAGGGAGGCCTCGGAAAAAAAACAAAAAGAATTTTTGTCCGGCTGCGAGCCCTAATTTCGTCTTTACCTTCCGCGGCCTCGCACCACACTCACTCAAGTGCGTCGCGCCAGGTCGCTCGTGGTTCCGCTGACCACGTCGCTGCCGGCAAATCGACGCTGGCATTGTAGTGCAAAGCGGGCCAAATACCACAACCGAAGACGCCACACACAATACCCCAGAGCCCCCATGTCACCCAGTCGAGTCGTCCGCACCATTCGCCTCCTCCAACTCGTCGCCCAGCAGCCCGGGATTGCCCTGCCCGAACTCGCCCGCTGGCTCGGCTGCAGTCGCCGCACGCTCTACCGCGATCTGCAATTGCTCCGGGACGCGGGATTCCACATCGACTCGGTCCATCAGCAGCTCACCGTCCGCGGGCTGGCCGAGTTGCCGCCCTCGACGCTCTCGGCCGACGAGCTGCTGGCGTTGTTGGCGGCGCTGAACGTCTCGCCTCTCGTCCACCGGCCCGACTACCGCAAGCTGGTCCATCGCGCTCTACAACACCTGCTCAGCGGCTGCTCGCCCGCCACGCGACAACTGTGGTTGTCCCTAACCCGCCGCTTGAAAATCGGTCCCGGAGTCCCGACGACGCCGCAGCTGAGCGCCACGCTGTTCGGGCGGCTCGCTTTCGCCTTGGAGCAAGCGATGACGCTGGCCGTCACCTGGGAGGAATCGCCGCAGGTCCGAACGGCGCGGTTGATCCCCCGCGCGATTGTCGCCACCCAAACCGGCTGGATGCTGTTGGCGGAGTCGTCGAGTAGCGGGCGTGCCTACGAAATCCCGTTTCAGTCGATTCGCGACGTGTCGGACGACCTCCCGTTACGGAAGGTGAAACTGGGCGCAGTTGGGTAACATGCCGGACGCATCCAGCGGTAAGGGACGAGGCGGATGGAGAATTTCAAGGTCCGAGCGGCCCTGAGCGGCCTCCCAATAGGCGGCCGAACACTCGAGTTCCTGCAGTTGGAGCGTGTTGCTGATCCACATTAGCTCCGCCGCTTCCGGCTCACGCAGCCCGATCGAGGTGAGGGCGGCCTGCAGGACCTCGCGATCGGTCGGAAAATGAAGTGGAATCATCGCGCCGGTCGGATGATTGGCCGTCACGCAGTTGGTCGCGGTCTTGATCGGATCGAGTTGATCGACGACACGCTGCAGTGTGAACTCGGCGAGACCAATGCCGGATGCATTGCCATGGGTGGCGGCCGTCAGCCCGCGCACGAAGATATCGCGCATCCTCACTTCGTCCTCGCCCAGTGCCACATGGTCGTTGTACTTGCGACCGATCAAATTCGTGTCCATGCCGGTTCCGCTGATGTTCTTGCCGATTTCATCCACGATCAGCAGATCCGCGTGAGCAAACGGAAGGCTCGGCATCCAGGCCTGAGCTTGTTTCAACAGCGCTTGCTCACGTTGCTCGAACTCAGACGGCCGTACCGCCTCGATCAAGGCCGTCTGTTCGTAGCCGTTCTCGACAATCGCCAGGCCGGCCACGATCTGGCAGCGAGATCGCACTTCCGCCGCAACGCTTCGCACAATCTGGCCGAACGAGTAGTCCTGAATCGCGCGATGGTAGATGTCGGCCCCGTCCTTTTTGCCGAGACCGATCAGCAGCATCTTCATCAGGCCGCTTTGAAGATTCCCGGTGAAACCCGTGTGCGGCTTCACCCGATTGCAGACCAAAACGTGATCCGCCTCGAACGCCAATCGATCAAAGTAAACCGGAAAACCCTCCGGGGCCTGGCAGACGACGACCGTGTCCATCTCCGATCGGATGGGACAACCACAGGTCGCCTCCGTCACACCCAGGCTGCGCAGGACGTCACGCTGTCCCTCGGCCGTCGCGCCACCGTGACTGCCCATCGCCGGCACAATGAAAGGTTCCGCCTGCAATTCGCGCAGAGATTGAACCGCTGCGCGGAGGATCTCGGCGATCCCGTGAATACCCCGACTTCCGGCGGTCAACGCGACCGTCTGCCCCGGACGGATGCAATCTTGCAGCTGAAGCGATGCTGAGCTGCTGCCGAACCGTCCCGGCCAGATCGGTGACCTGGGGTCCCTCGAAACGCTGACGGACGCGAAATACGTGCGGATAAGCGGCCAACATGGGGTTCTGCCTGCGTGGAGAAACGGCGACGACACTCGAGATTCCAGCGTCTCCGCCCGAAAGCACTTGGTTCGGCTGGTCGAGAAGCCGATGAAACCATACGATCCACCGACGCCCTATCTTACCGGCCGCCCCCGGGTCGCGTCACGGGCCGGCACGCCATGACCTGGAGCGATACGTGTCGTCGGTCGGGGTCAATCCTACCGGCAGCGTCGCGGCGGGCGAAGCCGTGGTCCAGCTCGATCGGGACACGCAGTCATGGAAAGCAGTCATGGGAAGACGAACTCGCCGTTCACGACGTGGTCCACTTGATCCATTAACGTCCGAGTCGGACGCGGTCGCTGCGCCCGGAGCGCTACCACGGCGGGGATCGGCTCGACGTCGTCGACGGCGCGTGCTGCTGGCCATCGGCGTGATCTTCGTCAGCGCCGTCCTCTTTGGCCCGGCGCTGATCGTTCGGACGCCCGTCCTCTCCTGGGTTGTCACGCATCTCACGGAGACCCTCCCGGGAAAGGTCCGCGTCGGTTCGGCTCGGCTCGGTTGGTGGCGTCCGATCGAACTGGGCGACCTGGAGGTCCGCGAGTCGGGGGGAGAATCCCTGCTGACCGTGCGTCGCGTGAGCTGGGATCGATCGCTTTGGCAGCTGCTTTGGGATGCGACGGATCTCGGCACGATCACGATTCGCGAGCCGACGGTGACGTGTCGCCTCCGCGCGGGGGGAAGCAATCTGGAGGACTGGCTGGCCGCGCTGCCAGTCGCCGCTGACAATTCGGCGTCGATGGCGCGGGGCCGAGTCATCGTCGAAGCGGGCACCCTGGCACTGGACGGCCCCACGGAATCGACCACGCTCGAGGAACTGACGGGAACCCTTGAACTGCCCTCCGCTGACCACGAACCGCTACGCTTCGCGGCCGCGATGACACCGCGACGGACCGATTCGGGCACTTTGGCGACGAGTGCTCGCGGGGTCGTCCAACTGCGGGGCGAACTGCGGCTCGCGGCATCGTCCCAGACCGAGCCTGAATCGACCTGCCGGGTGGAGTTCGAGCTCCGCGAGTTCCCCCTCGAGGTGTTCGGGCCGCTCGCGACTCGAATCGGCCAGACGCTGCAGCTGGAAGGACAAGCCAGCGGACGCGGAGAAGTCCAGCTTGTCCTCGGAGATTCGATCGCGTGCCCGCGTGTCGCAACCCAGCTTCACGTGGCGAACTTGCGCTGCGCGGGTCCACTGCTGGGCGACGAGCGACTTCAGCTGGATCAACTCGAAGTGCAGATCGACGCGGCGCAGGGGGCGGCGAACTGGCATGTCGCGCAGGCCTTGGTCCGCTCGGAACTGGGCGAGGTTCAACTGGCCGGCGAGCTTGAGGCGGCCGCGTGGACAGGACGTCCCGTCGATCTGCTGTTGGGGCTAACCAAGCAGCCGCTGAAGGTCGTCGCTGAGGTGGATCTGGCGGCTTTGTCGCGGCAAATGCCCCGCACGTTGAGGATTCGCGACGACACACAACTGCATTCCGGCCACGTCCGTGTGGAGCTACACAATCAACTCACGCCCACCGGCCCGCGTCTGGCCGGAACGCTCGACGTCGAACAGCTTGTCGCACGCCAGGCCGGACAGACCGTTCCCTGGCTGGATTCGATTCATGCCAGACTGGCACTTGCGGGTCACGGTCACGGCTGGCGCGTCGAGACCGTCTCGGCCCAGGCCCCCTTTCTGCAGCTGGAAGGCCAAGGCGATTTAGAACGGGGGGAAGTCAAATTGCGGTCGGACTTGACGCTGCTGGGACACGAGATCGGGCGTCTGTTTGAATTCGATCCCGACACCCTCGCCGGCCATTTGCAGGCCCAACTGAGCTGGCAACGGGACGAAGACGAGCGGTGGAAACTCGCCGGCAGCGGGACGGGCCAATCGCTGGCGATCCGCGGGCCCGGTGGGGCGATGCTGCGGGAATCCAACCTGGCGACGGAGTTCCAGCTGGATGGCCGTCAAACCGGCTGGCAGATTTCGACGATCGACGCGGGACGAATCCAGCTGTCGACGGCCGATCAGGATCGCCTGAGTGCGACCTTGCGTCAGCCGGTTTCGCCCGTCGGACCTGCCACCAGTTGGCCGCTCGACGTGGCGGTCTCGGGCGACTTGAAACGTTGGCGCGATCGCGTGCAGACGATCTTGGGCGGGGAATTCCCCGAGTTGCAGGGCCAGTTCGACGCTCAGGCGCAAATCGTTGCCGCGCCAGCTCAGATCCAGCTTCAGCCCGTGCAGCTCACCGTGCAAAACCTGCAGTGGTCCCCCTCCGCTGGCGAACCGTGGCTGGAACCGACGGTCCAAATTCGAGCGGCGGGACACTACGACGTGCGGTCCCGGCAGCTGGCCTGCGCCGAGTTGACGCTGGCCAGCGCAACCATGTCGCTGCGGGCGCAGCGCCTGCGATGGCCACTTCCAACCGATCCGGCCGACGCGGGCGAGATTCAATACCGAGCCGATCTCGCCAAGCTCTGGCAGCGGACCAGCGGGACGGTCGCGGGCGGTCCGACGGGTCAGTGCGAGGGTCGGCTGCAGTTGGCTCAGCGCGAGGGCAGCTGGGCGTTTCAGACCACCCACACCGTCGAGCGATTCCAATGGCTCGCTCCGCCGGCTCGGAACGGGCAACTCGGGAAACTGGTGTGGCGAGAGCCGCGCCTTCAATGGCTGGCCGACGGCTTGTTCTCGGCCGACGACTGCCAGATTCAGCTGACGCGTGCTCGGCTGGAAACCGAAGCGATGACGATCCAGTCTTGCGGGACCGTAGGACCGGAGTCGGGAATCTGGGCGGCCGATCTCGAAGGGCAGACGGAGATTCATTGGGAGCGTCTGACACCTCAGCTGCGGCCATGGCTGGGCGACGGCGTCCTCCTCTACGGCCAAATCACGCGCCCATTCCGCCTGCAGGGACCGCTCCAAACGCTCGCTCCAAGTCGACCGAATTCGGCGCCATCCGGCCTCACCCGCGCGGTCTCGCAGTCCCGGCCGTCGTCCTCCGGCGTGGCCATGCCGCCCGGCAGGCTACCCAGGGGACTGGTTGCCGAAATCGGCGGTGGCTGGGAACGAGCGGAAGCTGCCGGACTGACGTTTGGGCCGACCGACGTCAAGACGCGTCTTGCGCAGGAAGTGCTCACGTTCGATCCGTTGGAGATCCCAGTCAGCGACGGGCGCCTGCGGTTGGCTCCCCAGATCGAGTTGCGTGCCCCGTACACGCTCACGTTCGCCAAAGGCCCGTTGGCCGACCGCGTCGGGATTACGCCCGAGATGTGCCGGCAGTGGTTGAAATACATCGCCCCGCTCGTGGCCGATGCCACCTCCGCCGAAGGGCGATTCTCGGTCCGTTTGGCACGCGCCGAGATCCCCGTCCTGGCGCCCGACGAGGCCGACATTGGTGGCTCACTGGCCATTCACAGCGCCCAGATCGGCCCCGGCCCGTTGGCTCGCGAATTCCTCACCCTGGCTCAGCAGATCCGCACCCTGCTGGACCCGCAACGCGGCAGCGCCCGCTTCCTGGACGCGAGCAGGTCCTGGATCGAACTGCCCGAGCAGCAGGTACCGTTTCGAGTGGAGCAGGGACGCGTCGCCCATCAGAACCTCACGATGCAAATCGGAGACGTCACGGTTCGCACACGCGGCTCGGTCGGTTTCGACCAGCAGTTGTCGCTGGTGGCGGAGATCCCGATTCGCGATGACTGGGTCGCCGACGAGCCTTGGTTGGTGGGCCTCCGCGGCCAGACTCTGGAGATTCCGATTCGAGGCACGGTGCAGCAGCCTCAGCTCGATCGCCGCGTGCTCCAAAACCTGACCCAGCAATCGCTCCGCGGCACCGCGGAAGGCTTGCTCCGTCAAGAGCTCCAGCGGCAACTGAATCGCTTGGGAAAATAGAGCAATCGGAACCGGCGCGGCACGAGGGAATTGTCAAAGTAAAGAATTGAGTTCGGCTCGGGAGGGCGAAGCTCCTGCTGAGCCGTGCAAAGTACGGCGCACCACCTAAGTTCGGCTCGGCGGGAGCCTCGCCCTCGCGGCCTTCCTAAGCCGCGCCACGGCACTACGGCCCCCATTCAAGTTGAGCGGAGACCGGGAAGTGATCCGACGGATAACGGCCATCCTGCTGGTCGCGGATGATCCCGGCGGATTTCACGCGCCATTCGGGAGTCGCCAGAATCCAATCGATGCGGCCGCCCTCGCGCTGGCCTCGAAACCCGTTAAAGGTCCCTTCGCCGGCCTGCCGCTCCGGGTTCACGACCCGGAACGTATCCTGCAGCATGGGCTCAGGCGACGACGCGGTCACCAGCGACGCGTAGGGAGGGGAATCTTCGCCGGCATTAAAGTCACCGGTCAAGATGACGGGACAGACGGGGGCAAAACGCGCGGCAATCGTCGCTCGCAACAGCTCAGCCGAATTCGCCGCGCCTCGCGGCCCACGTGATCAAAATGCGTATTGACCAAGATCAGCGGGCGCTGGGCCCGCCGATCATAGAGCTTAACCCAGGTCGCCATGCGCGGCAGGGCCGCATCCCAACCACGCGATCCTGGCGTCTGAGGTTGATCGCTGAGCCAGAAGTGACCGAGCTCCAACAAGACGAACCGGTCGCGGCGAAAGAAGATCCCGCATTGCTCGCCGGCCGGATCGTCCAGGTCACGGGACCGGCCCAGATACTCGTACCGCTCCAGCGCGGCGCTCAGCTGCTCCGCCTGAAACGGCAGGATCTCTTGCGTCCCGATCAAATCGGCTTCGGTCCGACGGAGGGTCTCCGTCAACAGGTCGCGACGCATCTCCCAACGGTTCGGACCGTCGTCCGCAGTCCCATAGCGCACGTTGGACGAGACCACGACCAGCGCCCGCGAATCGTTCCCGTCGGCCGGCTCGTCAGCCCGTAACGGCAACACGGCGCCCCAGCAGATTCCGATGAGGGAGGCAATCATCCAGCGTGAAACCGGCATGCGGAGTCTCCTTTGAGACAGAAATGACAGCGTCGGGGGTACGTCGCGGGCCCGACTTCGAAAAGCCGAAACCCGCGGCAACACGTGCGATCCAAGGTCCAATATAAGTCCAAACGCCGCGCATTCGAATCATCGAAACGGATCGCCCCAAGAATCACGATCTCAGTTCCGATCGTGTTCGGCATGATGCTTGCCACCGAGGCGGTTCTGCAAAACGGCCGCCTTTGGCCGGCGGGAGTTTCACCTTGTTTGCGACCTCAAGGCCTGTTGCTCGGACGAAAATGCCCACCGAGCACGCCAACGCGGACCCAGAAGCTAGGCAAGCCGGGTAGCCTCGCCCAAACAGACCGATTACAACAGCCCGAGCGACGTCGCGCAGTTTTTCGTCGTTGTTCCGCAAGGTGTTGCTTACGCTCCCTCGCGTGCGATTTGCATCGGGTGACCAAGCGGCGGGGTAATTGACGCGAGATCTAGCGAAACCCGGAGTCACGCGGGTCGTGGCAGATTGATCGGAGCCCAACGGGTCCGGGTTTGTTCATCGCCTTCGGGCGTGCTTTCCGATACTCGCCTTAGGTCGATTCGTGCTCACGCTGACGACTGCAACGATTCCTTCAACTTTGGGACTGCCATGATGGTCACTCGCGCTGCCCTTGTGAAATTCACGCTGCTTCTGGTCGCACTCGGTCTGAATCCTCTGCAAGCGGCGCCCGTGGTCCCGGGGACCGGCCAGAAGCTGACTCAAGTGGGCGACGACTTCGAGGCGTCCGATTGGGGCTTTGTGCACAATTTCCCCAAGAGCAGCGAGGAGATCGACGAGCAAAAGCGGTATCCGACGGGCAAGTCGACCAACGGACGCTGGTACGAGGGCATCAAGCGGGGCCAGCCCGACTTTCTGCGGATCGTGCCGACGCCCGAAGACGGTCTGCCGGGCAGTCAGCAATCGCTCTTGATGCGGACGCTGAATTCGGGCGTCCCGGGACGCCGCTCGTACAAGATGGAGCAGGACGACTTGGTGGTCAACTGCCAGGGTCCCTTGCGTTCGACGATTGCGGTCTCGCAATCGCCCAACTGCATCGTCCGCGTGTACATGCCGCCGTTTGAAGAGTGGGAAGATCGAAGCGGTCCCACGTTTGGGTTTCGGATCGCCACCGAAACGCACATTTGGAAAGAGCCGGAGGAGACGTCGTCGCGTTCTTTGTTCCGCAGCAGCCGCAAGCAGTTTTTGACCGAGGTCTATTGGCCCGGGATGTTCGTCCACTTCCGCAGCAAGACCGATTCGCGCACGCCAGCGGACTCGGCCTATTTCACGATTCGGGGCAACGGGCGGGGCGCCGACTTCAAGGGTCCCGATATCACGACCACGGGCTGGTGGACGCTGGGCATTTCGTGCACTCCGGACGGCCAAGTACATTACTATGCCAGCCCGGGCGTGGACGAGTTGACGGCTGAGGACTACGTGACATCGCAGTTTCCTTACAGCTATCGTGCCGAGCGATTCCGCACAATGTTCTTCAACGTCTGCAATCGCGACGACGGGAGCACGTGGTCCACGCCGTGGATCGTGGATGATCCGTCGATCTATGTGGGCGGTACGAGCGAGGTGGCGCGTCGATCGTCAGCGCAGCGCTGAGCCGACATGTGCCTCAGGCGGGCCCCCCTCATCCGGCCTTCGGCCACCTTCTCCCGCGCTGGGGAGAAGGGACGGGGCGCGGCCACCTTCTCCCGCGCTGGGGAGAAGGGACGGGGCGCGGCCACCTTCTCCCGCGCTGGGGAGAAGGGACGGGGCGCGGCCACCCTGCGCTGGGGAGAAGGGACGGCGCGGAGACGTGATGTTGTCACCTCTCCCGAGGCCGGGAGAGGTCGCTCGGGTCCCGCGAGCGGGAGCCGAGCGGGTGAGGGCTGAGCGTCTTGACGAAGCAGCACGCAAGGGCGGCACGAGCTTCGCCATCCGCGGGGCTCATCGCGCCACCTGACTCGACACTCTTGCCGCCGCCCTGAAAGCGACCGCGCGGCTCGAGGCCGGCTATGGTTCGAGTTGCGCCGCTTTGGTAAACTCGCGAGCAAGGGCTCCGGCACGTGGGTTGACGAAACGACCTTTTTGGTTTGAGCGAAGGGCGCGAGGCAACGATGGGTAAGGCGTTGAGAATCATCCCGGACAAGTGTACCGGCTGTATGCAGTGCGAGCTGGCCTGCTCGTGGGTCCAAACCGGGTCATTTCAGCCGGCCCAAAGTCTGATCCGCGTCAATGTCTTCGACGAAGAGGCCAGTTACGCGCCCTACGCCTGCGTGCAGTGCGACGAGGCGTGGTGCATGAACGCATGCCCGGTGAATGCGATCGCGATCGACAATCTGACGGGCGCCAAGCTGGTATTGGATGCGATCTGCATCGGCTGTCATCTCTGCACGATCGCGTGCCCTTTCGGCACCGTCTGGACGCTGCCTCAGAATGACAAGGCCGCCAAGTGCAACCTGTGCGGCGGTGAGCCCGCCTGTGCCGCGGTATGTCCGACGCAAGCGATCGAGTATGGCGAGCCAACGCGAGGGGACTGGTTCGCGGCCTGGGGCGAGAAGGTGAACAGCCGTTACGTGGAGGCGTTGGTCCCGAGCGGACCGAGCGAGGCGCCCTAACGGTTCCCCCCGACGACCGATTGAGAACGAGGCCACGAGCACCAAGTCTTTCGCGGGAGAAACCTGAACCATGGGTGGATGGACCGGTAAGTTATTGAGGGTGGATTTGACCACGGGCCGCCACCAGGTGGACGCGATCCCGGCTGAATGGCAGCGTGACTACATCGGGGGTCGCGGGCTGGCGGCGCGATACCTGTGGGAGGAAATGGATCCGACGGTCGATCCGTTTTCTCCGGACAACGTGCTGATCTTCGCGACCGGACCGCTGACCGGCACGCCGGTTCCGTGCGGAGCACGTTACATGGTGGTCACCAAGGGCGCCCTGACCAACGCCATCACGACGTCGAATTCCGGCGGTCATTGGGGTCCCGAGCTGAAGTTTGCTGGCTACGACCTGGTGCTGCTCACCGGTGCCGCGGCTCGCCCTAGCTACCTGTTCATCTATGACGACCGAGTCGAATTGCGAGATGCGAGCCACTACTGGGGGAAGGGCGTCTCGGACACCGAAGACGGACTGCGGAAGGAGCTGGGGATTCCGGAACTACGGATCGCCTGCATTGGTCCCGCGGGCGAAAACCTCGTGCGTTTCGCCTGCATCATGAATGACAAGCACCGAGCGGCCGGTCGGAGCGGCGTGGGAGCCGTGATGGGCTCGAAGAATCTCAAGGCGATCGCCGTCCGTGGGACCGGCGGCGTTGCAATCGCGGAACCCGAGCCGTTTTTGCGATCCGTTTGGAAGATGCGTGCCACGATGCAGGACAATCCGGGTCGAAAATCGTTCACCGAGCTCGGGACGGCATCCACGATCGACATGACCCAGGCCTTCGGCGGACTGCCGACTCGCAATTTTCAACAAGGCCAGTTCGAAGAGTACGAAAATCTGAACGGCAATACGATCAAGGAAACGCGCCTGGTTGCCAACAAGGCCTGTTTTGCCTGCACGATCGCTTGCGGTCGCGTGACCCGTCTGGGCGAGCACGCGGACAAGTACATGGTGAACATGCATCCTCGCAATTGGCGAACCGCTGGCGAGGGACCCGAGTACGAAACGGCATGGGCGCTGGGCGCCGACACGGGAGTGGGCGACCTGGATGCGGTGCTGAAAGCGAACTGGCTGTGCAATGATCTGGGCCTGGACCCGATTTCCATGGGCGCCACGCTGGCAGCTGCCATGGAGCTCTATCAGAACGGAGTCCTGACCGACGAGCAGGTCGAACGGCCCCTCACGTTCGGTTCGGCTGAGGCGCTGATTCGGATGACCGAGGCCACTGCCTATCGCGAAGGCTTCGGAGATGAATTGGCGGAAGGCTCGAAACGGATGGGAGAAAAGTTTCACCATCCGGAAGTTTTCATGGGTTCCAAAGGCCAGGAATTTCCCGCCTACGATCCGCGCGGTTTTCAGGGCATGGGCGTCGCTTACGCCACCTGCAATCGAGGCGGTTGCCACCTGCGCGCCTGGACCCCGGGCTGGGAAACCAGCGGCGAAGTCGATGCCCACACGCCCGCGGGCAAGGGCGCCTGGGTCGCTCGTGAGCAGGATCGCACAACGGCCCATGACAACACGGGCGTCTGCTTGTTTGTCGGAGGAGCGGGCGGACCGCTGGAATCGTTCATCCCCAGCACCGCGGCGGCCACGGGAACCGCGTTCACGCTGGCCGATTTCCTCCGCGCCGGCGAACGCACCTGGAACCTGGAACGGATGTGGAACTTCCGCGCGGGTCTGACCAAGGCCGACGACAGCCTTCCCCAGCGATTATTGAAACAAGCCCACAAGGCCGGCCCCTCCGCGGGCGTTACGGTCCATCTCGACGAGATGTTGCCCGAGTACTATCACACGCGCGGCTGGGACGACGAGGGACGGCCGACGCCCGAGAAACTGGCGGAACTCGGACTCGCCACTTTGTAAACGCCGGCCCACCCGTCCGAAAATCAAACGTCTCGAAAGTCGCCCCGCGCAGAGAACCAAAATCATGGCTCAGCACCTGCTCATCATCGGCGGCGGTCCGGCCGCGACCAATGCGATGGAAACCATTCGGCGCTTCGACAACGCCTCCCAGCTCACCCTGATCTGCGACGAACCGGCCCACTCGCGCATGGCCCTGCCCTATTGGCTCGCCGGACAAATTCCGCAGGAGCAGACGTTCACCGGGGATGCGGCCTACTTCCAGCGTCTGCAGGTCGACGCGCTGTTAGGTCAGCGTGTCGCGAAGCTGAACGACCAGGATCAGACGGTCACGCTGCAGTCCGGTCAGATGATCGCCTTCGACCAACTGTTGATCGCCACCGGGTCGACGCCGCTTCCGCTGCCCATTCCGGGCACGGATCTACCCGGAGTTCATCACCTCTGGACGCTCGCGCATACCACCGCCGTGCTGGAATCTGCGGCGGACTTCGAGCGACCCCGCGTGGTGTTGATCGGAGCCGGGTTTATCGGCCTCATCGTCTTGAATGCGATGTACAAACGCGGATGGCAGCTGGCGGTCGTCGAACGCGACACCCAGGTCCTGCCGCGAATGCTGGACGCCGACGCGGCGGCCTACGCGCAGCAGTGGCTGGTCAGCAAGCAGGTGCAGGTGCACACGGGCACCGAGGTTCAGGCGATCGAGCGCGACGCGGACGGCACCAAACAGGTTGTGCTCAGGAACGGAACTCGCCTGCCCGCGGACATCGTGGTTGTTGCCACCGGCGTCCGGCCGAATTTACAGCTGGTCGACGGAACTTCGCTGAAGACGGACCACGGAATCCTGGTGGATCGGCAGCCTCGCACGAATCACCCCGCAATTTTCGCGGCCGGCGACGTCGCGCAAGGCCCGGTCCGCTTCAGCGACCGGCACGAAGTTCACGCGATCCAGCCCACCGCTGTCGACCACGGGCGTGTGGCGGGCGCGAACATGGCCGGGCACCCGATCGAGTACCCGGGCAGCCTCTCAATGAATGTCCTGGATATTTGCGGACTGCAATCGGCCAGCTTCGGCGATTGGCAGGCGCCGCAGGCCGAAGCGATGGTCATCGCCAACCCTAACGAGTCGATTTACCGCTGCTTGAAATGGACGGACGACCAACTGACCGGCGCCATCTTCGTGGGCCAGGCGAACAACTTGGGCATGCTGACCGATGTCGGAATGGTCAAGGGAATGATCCAGACAGGAACGCGTCTGGGCGTGTGGAAAAACTTTCTGCGCGAGAATCCGTTCGACATTCGGCGCGCGTTCGTGGCCGCTCAAGTTCCCCAGAAACTCGTTCAGGAAAGCCTGCTGGGGCAACCCGCCGCGGCGCGTCAGTACCGGTTTCGAGATACGCCCGCGCAACATCAGCCTGGGTCATCGCACCAGCAGTTTCTGCAGACGCGTCCCTGAACGCGAACACCAAATGAGGCTTCGCGATGCAGATTCGGGTCAAACTCATGGGCATGCTTAAAGATCGGATGCCTGCCGATGGTCAGCTGACCTTGCCCGATTCAGGCACGATCTCGGATGTCCTGCGAATGCTGGAAATTCCCCCGGCAAGCGTCCAGGTCTTCACCGTCAACGGACAGTTGGTCCGCCAAGCCACCCATCCGCTCAGCGAGGGCGACGAACTGCTGGTCTTGCCTCCCGCGGGCGGAGGCTAACAGCGGCGTTGGCGTCCGGCGGCGTTGGCGTCCGGCGGCGACGACCGCACCGCATTCGATTCTCGCTTCCCGACGTCACACCACGGTGTCACCGTTCGGAACCGCATCGACCAAGGCGATCACCGTCTGCCCCGCTTTGGGCTTAAGGGGCTCGTCGGCCGTCGAGATCAGCAACTGCTTGGTCTCGGTCACGGTGAACAGGACGAGGGCCGAGTCACCGTGTCGGGAGCGGAAATCTTCGTAGCTGAACTCGTCGGTGATCTTGGTCTTCTTGATGGCGGCGCCGGCCGCGAGCCGATAGGCCAACTGCGTATAAGTCGCTTCTTTCGCGAAGAGGTACCGGCCTGAGATCCGCGGCGTGCGAGCCTCCTTGCGACCCGGTGTCGTCTCGCGATACGCAAGTTGGTAGACGTTGGCCCGCGTGAAAAGCGGTGTGAACTCGACGGCCGCCAAGGTGTTCAGATCGTCGTTGGGCGTCATCGCCAGTAGTCGCCCGATACCTCCCAGTTCGACCTCTTCCATGTATTCAGACACAACGCTGGCACACCGTGCCGGCAAACCTTCCATGCGTGCCGCGGCGATATGGCGATAGTTCGTGTCGACCAGCATGATCGAGACTCCCTCATCCTGAACCGCCCTGGCGAGGCGCCGCACCCAGGGGGACGCGCCCGCGAACAAGATCCCCTGGGGATTGGCGGTCGCCAATTGAAGCATCCGCGCCAGCGGCGCCGCGGCCAAGCCGTAGACCGCCACCGTCACGACAATCACGAGGAACGTCAGCGGGACGATTTTCTCCTGGCCCAGCAAATCCGATCCCGCTCCCTGATGCTTCGCCACCTCGAGTGCGAATACGGACGAAACGGCGGCCGCGACAATTCCGCGCGGCGCCATCAGAGACAGAAAGGTCCGCTCTTGCCACGACAGTTCGGTCCCCAGCGTCGCCAAATACACCGAAACGGGTCGAATCACGACAATCAAGACCGCGACAAAGCCCAAGCCGCCCCAACCCAGTTCGAACAAATCATCCAGGCGAATCCGTGCGGCCAAGACGACGAACAGGCACGAAATCAGAAGAACTCGCAGGTTCTCCTTGAATTCCAGCACATGTCGAACCGTGACCTGCTTTTGATTGGCCAGAGCGACGCCCAGGATCGTGACCGTCAGCAGACCCGCCTCCGGAAGCAACAGGTTCGACGCCGCGAAGGCGCCCAGGGCGACCGCCAGGAAGACAGGATTGTGCAGAAAGTCCGGGATCCAATATCGCTGCATCAGCTTGACCAGAATCCAAGCCACTGACACGCCGATCACGAGACTGACCGTGACCATCTCAACCAGGACCCAGATCGTGCCCGCCTTACTCCCGATGAACAAGGCGTCGAACACCAACACCGCGAGGGTGGCACCGATGGGGTCGATGACGATCCCTTCCCACTTCACGATCGAGCCGATCCGACGGGAGGGGCGCACTTGGCGCAGCAGCGGGGCGATTACGGTGGGGCCCGTGACCACCAAGATCGCGCCAGTCAGGGCGGCAACCTGTCCATTCATGCCGATCAGGTAGTAGGCCGCGACGCTCGCCAGAACCCAGGTCGCAGCGACCCCCACGGTCACGAGCCGCAACACGACCGTCCCGGCCTCGGCCAATTCGCTCAGTCGCAGCGTCAGGCCGCCCTCGAACATGATCACCCCCACCGCCATTGAGACCAGGGGGAACAAAAGCCGCGGCGTGATGATCTCGTCCGAAATCGTTTCGCCGGGCAGATCGGGATTGTCGCCGCTGGCGAATCCCACCAGGAATCCGACGGCCAGCAAGATCAGAATCGAGGGTAATCTCAGTCGCCACGCGGCCCACTGAGCGAGAATTCCCAAGCCCAAAACGACAGTAAAGAAGACGAGGGGCCGATCCAAGGAGCTGGCTCCATCCTAGAGCTGTATCACAGCGTCGATTCGGGGTCGGGAAAGGGGTCAGGTCTCAAACGTGCGAGGCACGTGAAGGGCCGTTCCGACTTCTGGAACGTGCCCGTTTTCCCCTCATGCCGGTAGTCTACTTGGAAGCCTCCCCCGTCTCCGCCACATCCTCCGTCGCTCGCTCCTTGAATTCCAATGAGACGGAATTGATGCAGTATCGCAAACCGGTAGGCTCAGGACCGTCGTCGAAGACATGTCCCAGGTGTGACTCACAGCGATTGCAATGCACTTCGGTCCGCACGGTGAAGAAAGAGCGATCTGTCGATTCGCCCACATTCTCGGCCGTCACCTTGTCGTAGAAACTTGGCCAGCCGGTGCCGGATTCGTACTTCGTGCGCGAATCGAAAACCGGCAGACCGCACGCGACACACACGTAAACGCCATCCTTCTTATTGTTCCAATATTCTCCTGTAAAGGCCCGCTCGGTTCCGTGCTTGCGCGTGACGTAGAACTGATCGGCCGTCAACCGTTTCTTCCACTCGGCCTCACTCAGCTTGACCTTGTCCGTCACTCGGGGAGCCGCCTGCGCGTTGGCTTGGGATCGGTCGGTATCAGGGGCATCGGTTGGGGGATCGGTCGTCGACACAGGACGGGACTCCTTGAGGTTGACGGTGGCAGACGAGGCGTCTGACGTGGGCGGCTGGACGTCGCTCGGATTGTCGTTCGAGGCGGCCGGCAATTCGGACCGCTGGCATCCCGTCTGGCGCCCACAATTAAGCACCCGATCACGGCAAGCGAGGAAAATACGTCGCGAAACATCGCTCACTCACTCCTTCCAGAAAATAGTCGAAATCGCTTGGTGCCCGGCCGAGTCGTCCATGGTCATTTTGAGCTCGACACGATCCGACGCGAGCATCACTCAGCCGAGCGACTCAGTCGCTGCACTACATTAATAGACGCTTCCGCGAAAAGCTCAAGCTCGACTCACGCAACTTACGCCAGGCGTTTGAGTTTCGAAATGCGGCCGGTCGCCACCCATTCGGCGACATAGATGCTGCCATCCTGGTCGAAACAGGCGTCGTGCGGGTGGACGAAGCGGCCGGGTTGCCAGCGGCTCGAGTCCCGCCGAATCTCAAACCCCTGGTCGCTCTTGATCCGCTCGACATCGTCACCCAGGCGGGCGACCACCTGCTGATTGCGGTCCAAGATCGTGAGACGGGCGAGCAGTTCGGGGACCAGCATCAGGTCTTCACGCGTGTCGATATTAGCGGGCAGACCGTAGCCTTCCATCGTCCGCAGATGTTCGCCGTCCAACGTCAGCACCTGAACGGTGTTGTGAGCACGGTCGGTGACGACCAAAGTGGGTTCTCCGGGACCGCGTGAATCGATCCACAATCCATGCGGCGTGTTGAACTTCCCCTCTCCCTCGCCGGGACCGCCGAAACACGATTTCCAGTTCGCGTCCTTGTCATACCGATGGATGTAGAACGAGCCATACCCGTCGGCGAGAAAGAAATCGCCGCCGGGCAGAAAGGCGAAATTGGTCGGCAGGAAGCGGTCGCGGCCCCAGATTTTTTGCGGATTCGTATCCTCGCCCTCGGCATAGACGCCGGATGCCATCGGGGCCCATCGCTGCCAGACCACCTCGCCCTTGAGGTCCAATTTGGCGAACGACTTGACCTGCTGGTAAGCACACACGTAGAGAAACTGATCGCCCTCTTCGTCGCGGACCTCCAGTCCGTGGCCACCTCCCTGGAACTGCTGACCGAACGAACGCACATAACGTCCTTCCGGATCGAAGACGAAGATCGACGGATGGTCGGGCTGGTCGGCGTGACCTTCATGGATCACGTACAGAAAGCCATCTCGATCGACCGCCACGTTGTGCGTTGTCTGCCAAGTAAATTGCGGCGGTAGCTGAGCCCAATCGTGAACGATTTCATACTGATAGTCGCCTTCGCCAACGCGCGTTTTGGTTTCGCTCTTGTCGGCCGTCACGACCGCGGGAGCGGCCAGCACGGCTGCGGTTCCAGCCGCGGTCGTCGCCAGGAAATCTCTTCGCGACAGCTTCTGCGAGTCAACACGATTCATCATCCACCTCTTTGGGTTTGCTCGGGGCCGACTCCTGCCGCCTTGGCCGCTAATCGCCAAAAGCAGCGTCAAATTGCACGTTGCTGGGCGTGAAACACATCGTGCGCCGCACGAAGTCGGAAGCCTCGCGGGCGCCAAACTCGCGATCCATTCCGCAGTCCTCCCATTCGACCGAGAGCGGACCTGCGTAGCCGATCAAGTTCAGCGCTCGCGCGATCTCCTCAAAGTTGACGCTGCCGCGGCCCGGCGACCGGAAGTCCCAGCCTCGCCGCGGATCGCCAAAGTTGATATGGCTCGCCAGAATCCCGCTCTTGCCATTCAACGTGGTGATCGCGTCCTTGACGTGCACGTGGTAGATCCGGTCCGGAAACGCCCGAATGAACTCGACCGGATCCACGCCCTGCCAGTGCAAATGGCTGGGATCGAAGTTGAATCCGAACTCTTCGCGATGATCGAGTGCCTCGAGTGCCATCTGGGCGGTGTATAAGTCGAACGCGATTTCCGTCGGATGGACCTCCAGCGCAAACCGGACTCCGCACTCGGCAAACACGTCCAGAATCGGATTGAAGCGCTCGGCAAACAGCTTAAATCCGTCGTCGATCATCGACTGTGGTACAGGCGGAAACGAATAATTCAGATGCCAAATACTCGAGCCCGTAAAGCCATTCACGACGCTCACGCCGAAACGTTGCGCCGCCCGTGCCGTATTCTTCAATTCTTCAATCGCCCGCTGAGTGACGCCGTGGGGATCGCCATCGCCCCAGACATAGGGAGGCAGAATCGATTGATGCCGCCGATCGATCGGGTCGCAAATCGCTTGCCCCACGAGGTGAGCACTTAGTCGCTTCGCATTGCAGCCCATGTTTGTCCAACAACTCGCGTTTCGCCGCACAGTAGTTATCGTCGGCCAGTGCCTTGTCCACCTCGAAGTGATCGCCCCAACACGCCAATTCGATTCCGTCGTAACCGAATTCCCGCGTCTTGCGACACATTTCTTCGGCCGGAATATCCGCCCACTGTCCTGTGAATAACGTCACCAACCGACTCATGTACGACTCCTTGAAGCTAAACCCGCTCAAAGCTTTGTCCGACGTCCCGCCTGGTTGAACAACTCCCGTCGGCGCGGCGAGCGGATCGACCTCGCCACACGGTAGCCTTTGAGCGGAATCTTAGCCAAAACCGATCTGGATCCAAATGTGAGAACGTGAGCGCACCCAATCCGTCGCGCCGAAGCGTTTCTTCCCTGACGAGTAAGGTCCCCCGCCGTGCGTCCCGAACTCGATATTGTGGCTACCACGGCTCGAATCTGCAACCTGCTGCAGCCATCCCCCGGCCGTTGGGGCCGGGCTTTGGCCCCCCCCTCGATCCGCGGTCCGCCGGATGGGCGGGCTGCGGGCGTGTTTGCCGTCGCGATCCAAACGGACGCGGACATGGGTTAGGATGGATCACGCAAATCCCCCGTGCGGCGCCTTCGGCCACGGCTGGTGCCGCCCGCCGTCGCCCTGGCCCCGGGGGGGCGCGGCCCCAGAGTGAGTCCCGGCCCGCCACCGGCCGCTCGGCGCCGCAGCGAGCGTCGCCCGGCAGGGGCTCGGGCCGTCACAAAAGGAAACCCCATGCTTCGCACAATCCTGCGGACCGGCTTCTTCCTGTGCGTCGCCGGCATCACGTCGGCCGCTGAGCCGCCGGTGCACCTGGAGGTGGCGCTTGAACCCGGCGGTCCGATTGACGGCAGCCAGCGCTGGCTGGCCGAACTGAAGCGGCTTCCGTGGGCGTCGCTGCGGCTGCGGAGTGCCGCCCCCGGCGACCGCCCGCAGGTCGAGCGGCGGGGAACCGCCGATCGGCCCGAGTATCGGGTCACGGCACTGCTCACGGCCCGCAACGAACTTTCGCTGCCCAATCGCCGCTTCGCTCTGGGCGACTCGGCCCGCCTGGCCGCTTGGTTGGCCGAGCTGCGGGACAGTCAACCGGCGGCTGAACCGCGGGGTTCGTTCGGTCTGACGGCAGCTCAGTTGGTCCAGCTGGCGCGGGATCTGGCGCCGGCCACCCGCGACTCCACGCAAGGCGTCTCCGCTGCCTCGGCAGTCAACGCAATCCAGGCCGAATGCAAGGTTCCGCTGGTCATCACCGGTTCGGCCCGCCCGCGTCTCCGGGCCGCCACGCCGATCACCGACGAGCTGCGGGGGCTGAGTCAGGGGACGGTCCTGGCCGCGACGCTTCGTCCGCTGGGACTGGCGCTCGTGCCCGAGTCGGCCGCGGCGTCGCCGGTTCGCTTGCAGGTCGTCGTCGCAACCGAGGCCCAGGAGGCCTGGCCGATCGGGTGGCCAAGCCAGCAACCGCCTCCCAAGACCTTGCCCAAGCTATTCGACTCGCTGTCGATCGAAATCGTCGACCAACCGCTCGATCGCGTCCTAGCCGCCATTCAGCCCCGCCTGGGCGTTCCCTTCCTGATCGACCACAACGGACTGGCAGCGCAAGCGATCGAGCTGGACAAGGCCCGGGTCAACTTTCCTGCCCGGCGCGCCAGCTATCAGCGGCTCCTGGATCGCGTGTTATTCCAGGCGCGGCTGCAGATGGAACTGCGCGTGGACGAGGCGAAGCGTCCTTTCCTGTGGATTGAACCGCTCACGGTGGGTCGCCGGTGAGCGACGTGGGCCGGGAGCGACGTGGGCCGGGAGCTCAGCCGAAGCAGATCCCTTGGGCCAACGGGAGATCGCGCGAGTAGTTGATCGTATTGGTCGCGCGGCGCATGTAGGCCTTCCAGGAATCGGAGCCGGATTCGCGGCCGCCCCCGGTTTCTTTTTCGCCGCCGAACGCGCCCCCAATCTCGGCTCCGCTGGTCCCGATGTTCACGTTGGCGATCCCACAGTCGCTGCCCGTGGCAGAGCAAAATCGTTCCGCTTCCTGAATCTCCCGCGTGAAGATGGCCGAGGCGAGGCCTTGAGGCACTTGATTGTGAATTTCGATCGCCCGTTCGAACTCGACGTACCGCATGACATACAGGATCGGGGCGAACGTTTCCTGGCGAACCACGTCGGCCAGCGGATCGATCTCCACGATCGCGGGCTGGACATAATGGCCACCCGCGGGGACGCCTTCGGTCGCGCGGTGGCCTCCGCTTCGCAGCTGCCCACCCTGAGCCTCTGCGGTGGCAATTGCCGCCTGCATCGCCTGGAACGAGGCCGCGTCGATCAGCGGCCCCACCAAGGTCCCCTCCTGGCGCGGATCGCCAATCGGCAATTCCTGGTAGGTCCGCTGCAAGCGGTCGAGCAGCGCATCGGCAATCGAGGCATGGACAATCAGCCGCCGAAGTGTCGTGCAACGTTGGCCACAGGTCCCGACGGCCGAAAAGACGATCGCGCGGAGTGCCAGGTCCAGATCGGCGGAGGGAGCAACGATCATCGCGTTGTTGCCTCCCAGCTCCAGCAGCGAGCGGCCGAGTCGCGCGGCCACGATCTGGCCGACCGTCCGGCCCATGGCCACCGAACCGGTCGCCGAAATCAGCGGCACGGCGGGATGGGCGGCCAGGGCGGAGCCCACGTCCGCGCCGCCCACGACGACGCTGGAGAGGCCCAGGGGCGCTTCGCCGAAGCGGGCGATCGTGCGGGCCAAGATGGATTGGCACGCCAGCGCGCAAAGCGGTGTCTTGGGCGAGGGTTTCCAGACGATGGAATCGCCGCAGACCAGCGCCAACGTTGCGTTCCAGGCCCAGACCGCCACCGGGAAATTGAAGGCGGTGATAATCCCCACGGGTCCCAGGGGATGCCATTGTTCCATGAGCCGATGTTCCGGCCGTTCGCTGGCGATCGTCAGTCCGTAAAGCTGGCGGCTCAGGCCCACGGCAAAGTCGCAGATGTCAATCATCTCTTGCACTTCACCCAAGGCCTCCTGCGTGATCTTGCCCGCCTCGCAGGTGACCAACTGAGCCAGTTCGGCTTTGGATTCGCGCAGGGCTTGGCCAAACAACCGGACGAGTTCGCCGCGGCGCGGCGCGGGAACACGACGCCAGCTGGCGAACGCCGCTCGCGCCTGGTCCACCGTCGCCCTCAGGTCCGCGGACGTGGCCAGCGCAAATTCCGCCAGCGGCTGGCCGTCGATCGGGGATCGCACCGTCAGGACGTCGCCGGTCCCCGCTTCACTCGCTCCCTGGCCCAGAATCGCTCGAGGCCGAACGACTCCAAGATGCTCCAGACAAGCTGGCAGATCCCTTCCCATCGCGTTAGTCCTCCGCAAAAAATGGCCCGCCCGCACGCGGCTCATCGTCCGCAGCCGAAGGGCGCGAACTCTGACTGAAGCGCGTCGAAATCCGACTCTCGTAGCAGCGACCGAAGCGGTTGTTCAGAAAGGCGTCCAGGTCCACTTCCTCCTGGCGCACAAACCCTCGCTGCGGCAGCTGTCCGGCGACAAACAGATCCAGCACCGTACAGATCCCGGCCGCCGTCGTGATCTGAATCGCGCTCCATGGCTCGCCGCCAATCGAACTCGCGTAGATCTTGCGCGCGTCGCTGATTTGGACCAGATCACCGTGACGCCAGCCAGACACCGCGCAGAAGGTGACGACGACATCTTGAAAGGTGATCGGCACGGCGTTCTCAAGGATCTGTTTCAGCGTTTCTCGGTCCTCGCTCAAACGCAGCTCGTTCACTAGACAATGCATCATTTGCCGGTGCCCCTGGTATCGCACCGTCTTGTAGTTCAGCTCGCGAATCTTCCCCTGCCAGGTTTCGCACAGCGTCCCCAGGCCGCCCGACGTGTTGAACGCCTCGTAGCGAACTCCGTCCAGGGAGAAGTGTTCGAGCCCTTCCAGGGGCAAGACTTCGATCCGTTTGCCCTCGTGGATCGCTTCGCACGGATTGCAGTATTCGTTGATCAGCCCGTCCGTCGACCAGGTCAAGTTGTACTTCAGCTGTCCCGTTGGAAACTGAGGCAGCGCGCCGACCCGCATCTGGACGCGATCGAGTTTGTCGAACGACTGGGCGAGGTGGTGAGCGACGATCGAAATGAAGCCCGGGGCAAGACCGCACTGAGGCATGAAGATCTGGCCCTTCGCCGCTCGTTCGGCGATTTCCCGGATGGCGCGCGTCGTCGCGACATCCTCGGTCAAGTCGAAGTAGCTGACCCCCGTCTCCAAAGCGGCCTGAGCGACCTGCAAGTTAAAGCGATAGCTGAGGGCCGAAATCACCAGATCCTTTCCCTCGAGGCACTGCCGCAGCGACGCCAGTTGCGACGCATCCACTTCCCGCGTCTCGACCTCCAGGCTCGCGCTCGAGCCGCGCCAACGCGTGCGGATCGATGTCCCCCAGCGTCAACTGGTAATCCCCCGTTTCGCTGAGAAACTTGGCGATCATCCGGCCAATTTTACCGCCACCCAAGAGCAAGACGCGATGCATGGGAAGTCCCCGGACTGGTGACTCGTTGGAGGACGGCCCAAGACGGCGAGACGTCAACCCAGGGCTGCCGATCGCAGACCCTTCTGAGTATATAATAGTGCGTGTCGACGCATCGCAGGCATGAGGGTGGTCTCCCGTCGAGGCTCGACTCCGTACCGCTCCGAGACCTTCACTCAAGAAAGCACCGGCAGATGGCCAAGACGGTCGCCGAAACAGCAACGGGTACTCTCTGGCAACCTCAGCCCGCTCCCTGGGCCTGGCTGCAAGATCGCGTCGAAATGGCGTGCCAGGCCAATCCGTTCTTGGCGATGCTGCGGCAGCGGATGCTGGATGAAACCGGCACGCGTCTGATCGACTGGATCGACCACCTCGCGATTCCAGCGACCGAAGTGGGCGATGCGCGACTGTCGGAACTGGGGTTTGTCGAGGAATCGTCACGCGACACCTGGCTTCATCCAGCCGGAATGTTTCCGCCGGTGCGGCGCCCGGCGCCCAATGAGGGGTTTCCTTGGAGTGGCACGGGCCTGAAGGTGGAACAGGTCGACGCGTTTCTGGAGGCGCACGGACTGCGGGCCACCGTCGGCGGCTCGGCCAGCTCGAGCCTGCGTTTCGCCCCGGTCGCGCCCATCCGGTCCACGCCGTGGCGGTGGTCGAACGCCACGGGAACACGAGCTGGAGCTGCGCGGAGCCGACCACGGAGCAACACGCGATGGCCGCGATGGCCGGCGAACTGTTTGCCGCGCGCCCGCGTCCATTGACCAACGCGAGGGTGGGTTTCGAGGCGGCGGAAGAACGGTTCGAGCGAGTCGCAGCCGTGCTGGGGCGCAGCTGGGCTTGCGACCTGTTTTTTGCGAGTGAACGCGACTACTGGCTGCGTCGGAACCGCGCCGCGCGGATTCAACTGGTGCGCCAGGATCGACTCGGACTCGGTTGGGCCAACCACGACCACCACACTTACCGCTGCAGTCGCGAATTCTTCGCCCCCTTGATCGCCGTGCTGGAACGAATGGGATTCGTTTGTCGCGAACGGTTTTATGCGGGTGCCGAGGCCGGTTGGGGAGCCCAGGTGTTGGAGCATCCCGAATGTGGCCTGGTGGTTTTCGCTGATGTCGATCTTTCACCCGGAGAAGTGAGCGGAGATTTCGCCCATCAGGGGCTGTCGCCGCTGGCCGAACTGGGAACGGTCGGGATCTGGTGCAAGCTGCATGGCGAGGCGTTTCTGCACGCCGGCCTGCATCACTTGGAATGCCAATTCCAGTTCGACGCCGCCCGGACTCAGCTGGCGGATGCCGGAATCCCAACGATGGCCCCGTTTACCGACTTTCCGTTCTTGCGCCAAGCGTTCACGGAAGGCGAAACATGGCAGGTTTCCGAGCAGCATCTGCAAGAGCTGGTCGAAGCGAGATGGATTACGGCCTCACAAGCGGCCGAGTTCGCAGCGCATGGAGCTCGCGGTTCCCACTTGGAAATCCTCGAGCGCAATGACGGCTACAAGGGATTCAATCAAACGGGCATCAGCCAGATCATCGCCCAAACCGACCCGCGCCGGGGGTAAGAAATCGCCACAGGAGCGCACTGCGTCATTTCCCGAGCTGGATCCTGGTTCGGGGGGAACTACAACAGCGTCTCGAGTTCGGTGACCAGACTCTCGAAGTACTGGAGCGCCGTCTTGACGGGCTTCGGACTGGCCATGTCCACTCCGGCGGCGCGGAGCAGATCGAGCGGATCTTGGGAACAGCCTTTCTGCAAGAAACCAAGGTAATCCTGCAACTCGGCCTGCCCGCCCTTCAGCACGCGTTGGCTGAGCGCGATGGCGGCTGACAGACCCGTGGCATATTTGAAGACATAAAAGGCGCGATAGAAGTGAGGGATCCGCAGGCATTCCAGAGACAGACACTCATCCAACCGGAAGTCCGGCCCAAAGTACTCTGCTAACAGCTTGCGATAGACATTCTGAAACGCCTCCAGCGTCAGCGCCTCGCCCGCCTCGCCCATCTCGTGCACAATCTTCTCGAACTCCGCAAACATCGTCTGCCGAAAAATCGTTCCCCGGATGTCGTCAATCTCGCGATTAATCAAATAGGCGCGATACCGTGTGTCGTGAGTCCGTTCGAGCAGTGAGTGACTTAACAGCTCTTCATTGAAGGTGCTGGCCACTTCCGCAACGAAAATCGTGTAGTCGTAGTACTGGAACGGTTGATGCTTGGCTGAATAAAAGCTGTGCATTGAGTGGCCGGCTTCGTGGGCCAGCGTGAATACATCGTTCAGCACGGTGGGCTGATAGTTCATGAGGATGTAGGGATCAGCGTCGTAGGAACCACAGCTAAAGGCCCCGCTCTGTTTCCCCGCATTCGGGTACCGATCGCACCAGCGACCTCTGAGTCCGGTTTCCAGGGTTCCGCAGTAGTCGTCGCCCAACGGAGCAAGGGCCTCGATCACCAGGCTGACGGCTTCGTTCCAGGTGTGCTTTGTCTCCAGGTCGGACAAAATGGGGACGTAGGTATCGTACTGATGAATCTCGCGCAGCTTCATTTTGCGGCGACGCAGCTCATAATAGCGATGGAGAGCCGGCAGGTAACGGTGCACGGATGCAATCAGGCCGTCGTAGACCGATTGCGGCAGGTTGTCGGAAAACAGAGCGGCATCCAGCGCACTCTTGTAGCCGCGTGCGCGTGCGTAATAGATGTCGCGGTGGATCGAGCCCGCGAGAGTTGCGGCCAGCGTGTTTCGATGAGCTTGAAACTGCACGTAGTACTGCGCGAAGGCCTGCTTGCGGACCTTGCGTTCCGGGGAAACCAGCAGACTCGAGAACGTCGCGTTGGAAAGTTCGACTTGATCCCCGTGCTCGTTTTCGACATTGCCAAACCTCAGATCCGCATCCAGCAATTGTCGGAACGCCTTGCCGGCGGCCAGCGACATCTCGGTCTGCATGGCCAGCAGCTGCTCTTCCCGCTTGCTCAACGTGTAGGGCTTATAGCGCAGGACTCGTTCCAGGACCAGCCGGAAGGGCTGCAGCACCTCGGACTCCATGTACTGCTGCATCGTCTCGGTGGGGATTTCCAGCAACTCGGGACGAATAAAACTCGCCGCCTCGGCCGCCCGCGCCGCCACGTTCTGGAATTGAGCCTGCATCGCCTGGTAGGTACTGTTGGTCTGGTCCTCGGTGGTCTTTAAGAACGCGTAGGCTCCCAGCCGTTCCCCCAGACGATCGAAGTCACAGTCAAACTGCAGACAAGCCGCGATTCGCTCGGGGCTGTCCGCCAGCAGGCCACGAAACTCGTCGAATCGCTTGGTATCGCGTTTCAGCTTCCGCAGGTCCTTCTGCCAAGCCTCGTCGCTGGCGTAAAGGCTGCTCAGATCCCAGGCGTCCGCTTCCTTAACCCGGTCGCGCGGCGGCAATCGTTTGACTTTCCCCATCAGTGACTCACTTCCCCTCGAACGGCGATTCGCCCCCTCGTGTCATGACCGATGCCAATCGATTGAAAAGATATCAAAACCAAACCTGACCCACGAGTCCTGCGGTGACGCCTCGCAACCCGGCCCCGCGCGACCCAGACCCATTCAACCCAGATCCCTCATTTTCAAGAACGGTTACATCCGCGATCCGATCGCAAGAGTTTTGCAAAATCCGTTGCGTCACCCCCGCGAAGGGGTGTCCGACGAAGATCGAGATCGGTACATTCAAAGTGAGCGATGCGACGGCATGGAAACACGCAGTCTGACCGGGAACGCCTCCGCTGTGCACGCAGTCCCGCCTGGCTTCCGGTACACGTCGCCGACGGAGTCGGATCCGTCCTCCGACTGGATGGAGCTCCTATTTCAACCCACACGTCGTTTTAGAAGTTGTAAACCGCTCTATGTGTCTCTTGGCAATTCAATATAAGTTGGTTCCCGAATCCCCCATCTTAGTGGCGGCGAATCGGGAGGAGTTCTACGAGCGTCCGTCGCAGCCGCCGTCAATTCAATCGGGTAAGCCCCGGGTGCTTTGCGGTTCGGATATGCAGGCCGGTGGGACATGGTTGGGGGTCAACCAACACGGCCTGATCGTCGCGACGGCGAATCGTCGTCGGACCGTCCCGACGTTCCCGTCACGATCGCGGGGCGTGCTGTGCCGCGAACTGCTCAAGGCGGACTCGGCGGTTCAGGCACGGGACATGGCGATGGAGGAACTGTCAACTGGCAAGTATGACGGCGCGAACTTCATTTGCGTGGACCCGGAGAGTGGCTGGGTCGTGCACAGTGCCGACGACTTGGACGCGGTCGAGATGCACGAGGGACTGAACATTATTGCCAATGGCGACCTGAATGACGCCCGGGACGAGCGGGTCGAGATGGCCCGGCGGCTGCTGACGCTCCACACGCTCGATTCCCCCGTGAAGTTTCTGGCGGTTGCGAGCAAGGTTTTCGCCCGACCTCCGTCGCCTCCGGGACGCCCCAGCATCGTGGTGCGGGGATCGGATCGCGGCACCGTCAGTTCGACGTTGATTGCATTGGGCAAAAAACCTCGCGACGCAATTTACCAATACTCGGTCGGGGCTCCCGATCGGTCGCGTTACGAAGATTTCTCGCCGATGCTTCGGGACATCCTGAGCCGCGGCTTGCGCGAGGCGAAGACGAAGGCGAAGACGTAGCACGTCGGGATCAGGCAACGGCACGGTACAACCGTGAGTTGCCAAGTTTCCCAACCTGCGCCACCGCGCCGGTCTCGCGAAGGCTGTACGCGATGGCGCGGGCCGCGCTGCGGTCGACGACCAGCAACTCAGCTAAATGGCGGGTGTGGAACGGACAGGGTAGCGAATCGGGCAGGACCTGAAGCAGATCGCGGGCCGCCCGAAACTGATAGACACCGTCGATGCCCACCAGCTTTTGGTCTTCCACCTGATGATCCCGTGGTCGGCGCCAACGTCGGCGGCCGTGGCCCGGGAATCGCCACTCTTCCACGCTCACCAACGGCACCTCAAGTGTCAAGTTGGGATGGGGAAAGACGCGACAGAAATAGACCATCTCTTGGAAAATATCCAGTATCGACCCGCGTTTGGGACTCAGTCGCCGGTCGACGACGCGACGCCCCTTGCCGGCTCGCTTGATCAGCCGCTTTTGCCTCACGATCGGCTTGACCACGCGGACTTGATGACGTTTCAGCAGAACCGCGACCTTCGTGCGAATGGCTGCCAGCGAGCCATGCTGAATCTCGATCAGTTCGTCTCCGCGGACGACGTCGATCCGATAGCGTCCCAGCTTCACCTCCGTTTGCGCGGTCAAGTCCGCGTAGTGTTCCTTCAGCTGGCGATGTAGCGACGTTTCCATCCGCAGTTCTCTAGGAACGGAGGGGCGTGTTCAGTCGACATTCGACATGTTACGCTGGCGAGGCGAGTTGAGAGTTCGTGTCCTGTTCCCTGGTTCCGACTGGCAGTCGAGTGCAATGCAGTACGATCGCGAGGCACTGATCGCGTTGATTCGCGCTCAGGCATTGGAGTTCGGCGACTTTACATTGGCGTCGGGCAAGCGCGCCAGCTTCTACCTGGATTGTCGCAAAGTGACGTTGGATTCGCGCGGAGCAAACCTGATTGGCGCGGGGATGCTGGAGCTGATGGCCGACGATTACCCGGACGCGGTGGGGGGCATGGCCATCGGAGCGGATCCCATTACGGGCGCCATTTTGACGCTGGCGGGCCAAACCGAGCGACCGCTGCGGGGTTTCATCGTTCGCAAGGAGGCGAAACAGCATGGCAAGGGTCAAGCGGTGGAGGGACCGGTTCGAGCGGGCGATCGGGTCCTCGTGGTGGAGGACGTGATTACGACGGGCGGTAGTGCCTTGCGCGCCATCGAGCAGGCGCGGGCCGCGGGACTGCAGGTCGAGGGCGTGTTGGGGATCATCGATCGACAAGCGGGCGGTGCCGCCGCGTTTGCGGCTCTGGGCGTCCCCCTGCGATCGTTGCTCACGATTTCCGATCTGGGCATTCAGCCCGATTGAGCGGACGCGGCAGTCCGCCCGATGGGTTGAGAAAAGGGACGTCGCGGGGGCGAGGCTCCCGTCGCATCGACCCCGACTTTTGCCTGAAGCACAGCCCTAGTGCTTTGTCACAGCTTGATTTTGGGGTGCCTGGGGTCGAACGAAGTGAGCCCCCAGACCGCAATTTTCCGGGGGCTCACTTCGTTCGACCCCGGCCACCCGACCCTTAATTTCAGCTGTGACAAAGCCCTAGCGCACGTTCACGCGGGCTCCGATCGTGAGGATCGCCGCCAAATCTTCGGCGTCTTGTTCACTCACGGCAATGCAGCCTTCGGGATGGCCCGTATCGACGTGGATCCCGACATGATGTGCGGCGGTGACTTGATCACCCCGGAGTCCAATCCAGTGAGATCCGTACGGGTTCTCGGGATCATCGGGTCGGATGCGATTGCCGGTCCGGGTACTGAAGAATTCTCGTCCCGGCTCGATGGCGATAATTTCGAACGACTTTTCACCCTCCGGCAGTTCAGGCCCCAAGCGAGCGGCAAAGCGACCGGCGTAATAGCGCCCAGAAACAGGGTTAGCTCGCCCAGTTGGCGATCCACTTCGACTCGGAAAGGACCCCGCAGAACCTTCAGCGACTCGCCGGGATACAGCTGGTAGGGCGCCTCGACCCCATTGATCCTGCGCAAGAACTCGCTGGAAACACTGTATTGTCGCGCGATGTTCTCCAACGTCTCGCCCTCTTGGACGACGTGCGCCGGCTCCAGAAAACTGTCGCGGGAATAAAGCACGGTACCGGCCAGCTGGTCCAGCAGCTGGCGATAACGCCGGCGTTGGGTCTCCGTGAAGGACGGCTCGCCGTACCAGGCCGAGAGCGTCAAGAGGGCGTTGCCCAGCTGCCCGTTGGCCAGGTCCGCCTGGGCCGACTGCCACGAGGCTTGGAAGCCCGAGTCGGTCGGGGAGGTTGCTTCCGAGGCCGGGTCGCTGCTCTGGGGTGGATTCAACGCACCATAGGGTGGCAGCGCCGGGGCTTGCGTGCTGGGATAATCACCGCCCCGATCGTCGGGGACGGCAGCGACGCCGTAGTAGCTGCCGGATTCGTCTCCGGAGTCGCCCGCCTCGGGGGATTCGTCGAGCGGCCGATCGCCCTGCAAATGGGAGTTGTCGACCGAGCCGTAAGGGTAAGGGGTTGGGGCCAGCGAGGGGGGCGGGTAGGACGCATCCGTCGCCGGATCCATCGCCTCACCACGCTGCTCGCGATAACCGCCGTCATCAACCGGGGGAGGGGCAAAGGACGCACGCTCGTCGGAGGCACCCGCGGCGGGCGGAATCTCGACGGAGACGGGCACTTCCGATCCAATGCCCGGGGTCGTCACGTCGGGAGCCGTCCAGGCGTCGACCGCCGCCAGCTCGTCGAGCTCATCGGGCGCCGGGCTGCTCAACACAACGTAAGCCCCGTAGCCGACGGCCAAAAGCGTCATGGTGACAATTGCATTTTTGACGGAGTTCACCTTCGTCCTCCTTGACGAACTGAAAATCGATCAGAGATCCGCTTGGGAAGCGAGCGTCGGGGTTGGGGGCAAGCCACCGAGGCCCGCGGACGGGTGCGGATGCTTGCGACCTGGTTTGGGTTGTACGATGATGCCCTCGGGAGGAACCACAATCTGATGTCTTGGACGAATCACTCGCGGCCACTGCATGACGACGAGTATCCGGAGCCGGACGAGGAAAACGACGACGCCGTCATTCCCTGTCCGGAATGCGGCCAGCTGGTGTATGAAGAAGCCCTTCAGTGCCCCGCTTGCTCCGCCTATCTGACTCAGTCGACCAGTCCCTGGTCGGGTCGAGCTACCTGGTGGATTGCGTTGGGACTGCTGGGCATCCTCGGAACCCTCTGGGCCCTGCTTGGTCTCTCCTGATGACTTCGGACTCCGGCGCAAACACACTCTCACGCCGTCACGGGGTTCGACCCCGCCACGTGTCGCCCCGACAACTCACCGGGGCGCCCTGGGTCGGGATGATACGGGAAGTCGCCGCGCGAGACCAGCTCAGTTCGACAACTTTTTCGGCGTCGCGGGTTGGGAAAAGGGGTCCCAAGATCAAGCGGTCACACCGCGCGAGATTACGACCCGGTCGATT
Organism: uncultured Planctomycetales bacterium; assembly: GCA_963826795.1. Taxonomy (GTDB): domain Bacteria; phylum Planctomycetota; class Planctomycetia; order Pirellulales; family Pirellulaceae; genus CAWGYT01. The sequence continues at coordinate 63,524 of CAWGYT010000018.1, forward strand.
TGTGAAAGGCCTCGGTCAGCCGCTGGGTGATCGGACCTGGGCGACCGCTGCCGATCACGCGGCTATCCACCTTGACGACCGGCACGACCTCCGCCGCGCTCCCGGTCAAGAAACACTCATCGGCGATATAGACGTCGTGTTTGGTCAGGGTCGTCTCGCGAACCGGGATCGCCTCAGCCAGGGCCAGATCGATCACCGCCTGTCGCGTGATCCCCTCGAGGATGCCGGCGTCGATCGACGGGGTGTAGAGCGTGCCGCCGCGGACCAGGAAGATATTGTCGCCCGTGCACTCGGCGACCTCGCCCTTATGGTTCAACATCAGGGCCTCGACGCAACCTGCCTGAGCTCCTTCGATCTTGGCCAGGATGTTGTTCAGGTAGTTCAGCGATTTGATCCGCGGACTGAGTGCCGCCGGGTGATTCCGAATCGTGCTGACCGTAATGATCTCGAGTCCTCGTTCGTAGAACTCGACGGGATAAAGCGAGATCTTGTCGGTAATAATGATCACTTGCGGGTCGCTGGTCCGATTGGGGTCCAAACCCAGCGTTCCGGCCCCGCGGGTCACCAGCAAGCGGATGTAGGCATCTTTCAACTGATTTCGGGCCAACGTCTGCTTGACGGCCGCGGCCATTTTGTCGCGCGGCAGCGGGATTTCCAGCCAAATCGCTTTGGCGGAATTCCAGAGTCGCTCCAGGTGCTGCTCCAGTCGGAACACGACGCCGGCGTAGCTTCGCATGCCCTCAAACACGCCGTCACCGTACAGCAACCCGTGATCATAGACGCTGATTTTCGCGTCTTCCTTATCGTAGAACTCACCGTTGATATAAATCTGCAACGCCATCGCGAGTCACCAGGCCTTTATCCGGGTCCACGTTGACTTGACACGCTCCATGAGCCCAGGGTTCGAGCACGCGGCGTGAAATCCCGCTTTGGGCTGCCATGTCAATTCCCGATGCGAAGCATCGGGATCGGCCACGACATCGCGTCTCCCCCAAATCGGCTCACGCGTGCCACTGGGACAGAAACCGAGTGGAAGTCGCTTGCGCCGTTACCGTCGAGGGCTTACCGTCGACGGGTTGTCGCTCATCGATTGTGGCCGAAACTCCGCCGTCGAAACTCCGCCGTCTAACCTATTCCGCCGGCACGTCCCATCACGACGCACGTCCGGATCAACCTCCTAGTGCGGTGTCACCGCACTAGTCTGTCGCATCCGGGCCTCGTTCGAGCTGACCGACACGTCCCTCGACGAGCTGGACCACTCGATCGGTTTGCCCGGCGAGGGTCGAGTCGTGGGTGACCATGATGATAGTGAGCTTCTGATCCTCATTCAAGGACCGCAGCAACTGCATGATTTGGTTCCCGGTCTGACGATCGAGATTCCCGGTGGGTTCGTCGGCCAGCAGGATCCGCGGCTGATTCATCAGGGCTCGCGCGATGGCGACGCGCTGCATCTCGCCGCCGGACAATTCCCGCGGGCGGTGTCGCAGGCGGTGTGCGAGTCCGACGCGTTCCAAGAGGCCGCGGGCCCGTTCGCGAAGTTCGCGGCGGCGCGCCCAATAGGTCCAGATCGGACAGTCGATCAGGGCGGGCAGGACGACGTTCTCCCACGTCGTCAGCTCGGGTAGCAGGTGATAGAACTGAAACACGATCCCTAGCTGCCGATTCCGAATCCGATCGCGGCGCACGGCCGCCAGGTGATCGATGCGTCGGCCATCCAGGTGAATCTGCCCGGCATCCGGCGCATCCAGTGTCGCCAGCAGATGCAGCAGGGTGCTCTTACCCGACCCGCTTTTGCCGACCACGCTGAGGAATTCGTGGAGACGAATCGCGACATCCACGCCTTTCAGCACGGGAATCGAGACTTGGCCCTTTCGATAGCTCTTGCGCAAGTCATGGGCCGCCAAGATCAGGGGGGATTCGGTCCGGCCGGCCGCCGATCGCTCGCGCGGCACGACGCGAAAATGGGGGCCCGCGAGCGGTTCCGCCGCGGGCGCGACCGTGGGGTCCACCGGAAGGATCGTCTTACTCATATCGAAGGGCCTCCACCGGATGCATCCGTGCCGCGCGGAGGGCCGGCAGGACACTCGCGAGAACCGCAATCATCATCGCGCCGGTCACGATCCACGCCACCGTGCCGAGATCGACGATCGTGGGAATCTCTTGAAAATAGTAAATCGTGGGATCAAACACCTCGCGTCCCGTGATCGCTTCCAGCCACGACGCGATGCGGTTGATATGGCGCACGAACAGCAAACCCAACACCATTCCGACCCCCGAACCGACGCAACCCAGCGACAGGCCATAGCCCAGAAAAATCGACATCACGCCGCGGCGTGTGGCGCCCAACGCCTTCAGAATGCCGATGTCGCGAGTTTTCTCGACCACGATCATGAAGAACGTCGCAAGGATCCCGAATCCCGCCACCGCGATGATCAAGAACAACAGAATGTTCAAGATCGTCGTTTCCATCTGGACGGCGGCCAGCAGCGGTCCTTGCAAATCTCTCCAGGTCTGTATCCGGTATGGAAACAACTCCGCGGGAAAGCGACTGCGAAGTTTGTCGCGGGCCGCGTTCAAGTCGGCTCCCGGACGCAGCTTGATTTGGATCGAGTTGACCGCGGCAATCCCCGACTGGGGATCGATCATCCCCCGCAAATATTGCAGTTGACCGAGCGGAACAAACGCAAAACAGGCGTCGTACTCGCTCATCTTGCTCTCATAAAAATCCACGACCGTAAAATTGCCGCTCACCGCCTGGGGAGGTGAACCCGCCGTGGGTAGCGTGACCTTCACGTCATCGCCCGGCTTGCAGAGGAAGACTTCCACCACCTCGCCGTCTTCCGTCCGATGGCGGATGCTGGAGGTGGCGATTCCAAGTACCATGCCGACATGCTGTTGCACCGACGGATCGAACGTGCGGTCCTCCGTTTCCTCCGCGGCGACCTCGGCGAACGGGTCTCGCAACGCATTCAGATTGGCCGGAACCTCGTGCACGGACTCGCCCGCCGCGTCTTCCATCAGCGCGTCGTCCATCAGCGCGTCGTTCGAAGCCGCGTCATTCCCAGCCGCGTCGTTCGTCGGCGCGTCGTTCGTGGGCGCGTCGTTCGTGGGCAAAGTGGACGCCGCGGGGGATTTGACGGGTTCCGCGGATGCGATCTGCAGCGTGGGGGAGCCGGTTGCGGGCCGCGCGGTCGGCCCGCGGGCCGACTGGTTCAGTAGCTTCATCTGTTGCCGATAAAAGGCTTCTTGAGCGACTCGCATCCGACGGTAAATCCAACCCGCTTCCTGCATCCGTGGGTCGTATCCCGTCTCGTGCAACTCGAAGCTTAACCGTTCGCGGTTCTGCGGATGCAGCAGATACTGGCTGAAGTCACTGACGCTGGCATACGTCGCCTGATCGATCCCGATCAAGTTAATCTGCTTGGTGATCGCTTGACCCCGCCACTGGAAACTGAGCATCGCGGGGATGTGGACCGTCGAGGTCATCCCGACCAGGTCATCGCCCAACACGGCCCGGACCTCGGCCTCGAGAATCTGAGGTTCGGGGATCCCCTCCATGCTCTGCGCCTCCACGACGACATCCGAAAGAATGCCATGGAGCCGCTTGTACATTTCGCTCTGAAAGCCGCTCATCACACTGTTCACGACGATCATCGTCGCGACGCCCAGCATCACACTGATGATGGACGCCAACGCGATGTAGCGTGTACGGAGATAGCGCAGGCAGATTTGCAATTTATACATCGCCAATCCTTTGGCTGGGGTGCGTCGTCGCGCGCTGGGCCCGGAGCTGGCCGTCCCGGCAGCGGAGTCGGGGTGCCGCTACGGCCTGAGCAACGGGAACAGGATCACGTCACGAATACTCTGAGAATTGGTAAGTAGCATGACCAGCCGGTCGATGCCAATACCTAATCCGCCGGCCGGGGGCATTCCATGTCGCAAGGCGCGGATAAAGTCGTGATCCATGCGGGCCATCGAGTCTTCGCTTGGTAGCCCTGCTAGCTGCGTGCGAAAAAGCGTTTCCTGTAGGTCCGGGTCATTCAGCTCGGTGTACGCATTCGCGATCTCCATCCCCTCGACGAACAACTCGAACCGTTCCGCGATTTCCGGCTGATCGGCCCGGCGTTTCGTCAACGGGCAAATACTGGCGGGATAATCGAGTACGAAGATGGGCCCTTTCAAGGCATCTTCGACACGCTCCTCGAACACGTCGCTCTTGATCACGTCCGGATGGCGATCTGCCGTTTCGATTCCCAGTCGTTCCGCCAGCGACGCGATGGCTCGCGCGTCGGACGGGTCGATCCCGCAGTGTTCCGCGAACAGTTCGTCGTACGTTTTCCTCTGAAACGGAGGGGTAAAATCGATGACGTCTTTGCCCCAGGGAAGGCGGGTACCGCGACCGAGGCAGTGGATGGCGTCGACGACGATCCGTTCGGTCAACTCGATCATCGTCTCGTAATTGCCGTAGGCCTGGTACACCTCCAACATGGTGAATTCAGGATTGTGCCGCGGGCTGATTCCCTCATTGCGGTAGACGCGGCCCAATTCATAGACACGTTCCATGCCACCGACCAAGAGCCGCTTGAGGTGCAGCTCCAGCGCGATCCGCAGGAACAGATCGATATCCAGCGCATTGTGGTGGGTCGTAAAGGGTCGGGCTGCGGCGCCACCGGCGATCGCGTGCAGCGTCGGACCTTCGACCTCGCAGAATCCCTCCTCGTGAAGCGTCTGTCGAATCGACCGCACGATCTTGGTTCGATCCAAGAACCGCGGGAGGACGCCGTCGGAATAGGTCAGGTCCAGGTACCGCATCCGCTGCCGCAGTTCGGGATCGGTCAGACCGTGATGTTTCTCGGGAGGCGTCTCGATTGATTTGCAGAGGATCCACAATTGTTCGGCAAAGATCGTCACTTCGCCGGTCTTCGTACGTCGCAGTTGGCCCTCGACGCCAACCAGATCGCCCAGGTCAAACGTGTCGGAGAGCTGCCAGCCCAGGTCCCCAACCTGTTTTTTTCCGACAAACAACTGGATCTGGCCGGTCTGATCGCGCAGATCGATGAACTTCAGCCGCCCCGTATCCCGCAGCAACACGATTCGACCTGCGGTCCGAACGGTGGGACCGACCAACTCCCCCGGACCCTGCTCGGCCAGCCACGCGCGGAAATCAAATTCTGGTTGGGCCTCGAGATCGGGCACAGCGATGTGGGTTGTTCCGTCGGTCGGCGCAAACGTCACCTCGCCGATCCGTCCCCGGATCTGCTCGATCGACAACTTCCCGTCGAATCGATGTCCCCAGGGATCAAACCCCAGCTCGGCAATCCGCTGGAGCTTCTTCCGCCGCGCCTGCTCCAGCGCGTCCATTTCGGCGCCGGTCGGAGGCGAATCCGTCCCGGGTCTCTCGCTGGATGGCTTGTCGTCGGTCATGACTCAGCTCGTCATCTCATCTTTCCGTGAAATTTCCCAAGGACACCGGGCGAGCGACGACTCGCGAACCGGCGTTAGGTTACCGTCGAGTCCGGCAACAGGGTCCGCATTCTAAGGGTCGGTCGGGAAAAGAGAAAGTACGCCTTCCATCCGATCCCTCCGCGACGTCAGCGGGCCGTGGCGGGCAGGCGCTCGGCCACCCCGGGAATCAACTTGGCCGCGTTACGATAATAGACCTTGGCCAGTACGTCCTCGGGCAAGCCGACGCCGTAGATGTTCCAGAATCCTTGAGGCGGAAACTCCTTTTCGGAGTAGGGGAAGTACTCGTCGAACGTCTCCAGGAATCGCCAGTACAACCGGAGTCGCTGCTCGGGCCACGGGCCATCCGTTCCGAAGAGGACTCGGTCGGAATACCGCAGCAAGAACTTGCGGGCCGAGTAGGGTTGGCGCCCCAATTCGGCGATTCGCGACGCGAGCTCAACGAACAGGTTGGGGTATTGATCCAGCCACTGGGCGACTTGTGCGAGGTCCTCGGGGTTGTTGGCCAGGTGAGCCCCAATGAAGTGCGTTTTGGGATGTCGCGCGATCACGCGATTGCGCGCCGCCAGCAGTTCCTCGCGAGACGGGAGGCCCTCTCGGTGAAAGCTCCAATCCGGATGCCGCGACAATTCTTCCCAGCGTTCGTTGGTCGCGTCGAGGGGCGCGAAAAACGCCGCGGGATCGGCCGTGTGGATCAGGACGGGCAATCCCAGCTGGCCACACGCCTCCCAAAGCGGGTCCCAGCGAGGATCGTCGATCCGGATCAGGGATCCATCCGCGTTGCGATAGCCCAGCCCGAACTGTTTGAACAGCTTCAGCCCGCTGGCACCCTGCTCGGCGGCGCGGCGTAGCAATTCCACTTGGTGCCGAACGAAATCGGGTTGACTGCAGGCCCAGGTCTCCGGTCGGTCCGCTTCGCCCGGGCCTTGCCAATCCAGGCTGGCGAAGATGACGAAGCGATCGCGATACCGCTCCCACAAGTACTTCCGTTGTTGTTCGAATCCCTCCGGCAGAAGGCCATCGAGGCTGACACAGACGGCCACCTGGTTACGATCCATCACCGCCACGAACTCGTCCAGCTGCTGCTTCGAACCCCGCAAGCGATAGCCGAAGTGAGTGTGGACGTCGACGACCGGGAAGCGTGCTTGCGCGAGCAAATGCTGCGGGACCTTCAGCATCGACCGCGGTCGGAATTCGTCCAGTTGCAGCCCGGCGGCGGACGATGGAGACGCGGGCGGTGGAGACGCCAGCTCCTGCGCGGTCACCAGGGAGGACAATGTCACGGCCAGCAGAAGTGCGATATAGTGAACGAGCAAGCGAGAACCCTCCGCACGTCACAACGGTCAGACCGTCGTCCGAATCGAACCAAATTACCCGATGCCACCAGACTGGACTCAGCCTCAGTCGACCGAAGATCGCCGCCAATCGCAAGACCTCAGTCGAGCTCGAACGGCGCCTCCGCTGAAGATCCCGGGGTACGAAGCTCGCCAGTTCTTGGGAGCCGGCGCGTTTGGCGAAGTCTGGGTCGCCATCGACCAGAATACCGGACGCAAGGTCGCGATCAAGTTCTTCATCCACCGCAGCGGGCTCGATTGGTCTTCCTTGTCGCGGGAAGTCGAGAAGCTGGTGTTCCTCTCGGCGGATCGTTATGTCGTCCAGCTGCTGGATGTGGGCTGGAATTCGGATCCGCCCTACTACGTGATGGAGTACGTCGAGAATGGATCGTTGGAGCTGTATCTCAATCGCCGCGGTCCCTTGCCGGTCGGGGAAGCGGTCGAGATTTTTCGTGAAGTCGCGATCGGACTCTCGCGGGCCCACGGCAAAGGGGTCCTCCACTGCGACTTGAAGCCGGCCAACATCCTCTTGGATCAAGACCACTTGCCGCGGCTGGCCGACTTCGGTCAATCGCGTTTGACGCACGAGCAGACGCCGGCCCTGGGCACGCTCTTTTTCATGGCACCCGAGCAAGCCGATCTGACGGCCGTGCCGGATGCTCGCTGGGACGTGTTCGCCCTGGGCGCGCTGCTGAACTGCATGCTGACCGGTTCCCCGCCCCACCGCAGTGAACGTGCGGTTTCCGAGATCGACTCCACAAAGGATCTCGCCGAGCGGCTCGCCCGCTATCGTCACTTCATCGTGTCGGCGGCTCCGGTGACCGAAGTCCGACAGATCCGCGGGATTGACCGTCCCCTGCTGGAAATCATTGACCGTTGCCTGGCGGTCGACCCGGAACGTCGCTTTCCCAACGTGCAAAGCGTCATCGATGCTCTCAAAGCCCGCGATGCACTGCGGGATCGACGTCCCTTGATCATTTTGGGACTGGTCGGCCCCCTGCTGTTCTTATTGGTCACGATTCTGTTTGCGTGGCTGAGTCATGATCGAGCCGTTGGGGATGCGGACCAGCTGTTGCTGCGTGTCGTTCAGGAGAGCAATGGCTTCGCGGCGGACTTTGTCGCCGAAGCGGTCGCTCGGCGCATCGAGAGTTACTTTGCGCCGTCGAAGAAACGGCCAGCAATCCCGATTTCCAGCGCGAGTTGGTCGCGATTCTGGAGCAACCCGAACTGGCGGGGATGCTCGAGCTGTTGCAGGGCCGGGCATCGGGCGAGGATTCGGTGGCGCGTGAGGCGTTTCGCGGACACCCGATGCGGCAGCCCTTGCAGGCCCGGATGGAGCGCTTGCTCGACAATCCGGACCGCCCCGAGATCGCAAGTTGGTTTGCGACCGATTACCGCGGCATCCACGTCGCTTCCGCCTTTGACACCCCGACGGAATCGTCGCCGATCGGCGGTGATTTTTCCTACCGGACGTATTTCCACGGCGGCGACGAGGACGTGCACCCCGCCGATGGCCACGCCATTTCGCGAACGCACTTGTCGGCCGTGTTTCAAAGCACCGCGACGGGCGCTTGGAAGGTCGCCATTTCCGCGCCGGTGTTGACTCCCCAACACCGGTTCCTGGGCGTGGTGGCCTTGACCGTCGAATTGGGACGGCTGGGAGAACTGCTGACCAGCAAGAGCAATCCGCGTCAATTCAACGTGTTGGTGGACGGCCGCCAGGGCGAGAATCGGGGCGTGATCCTGCAGCATCCGCTGTTTGCCCGCATCCTGAGCGAGTCGCGGAATCTTGACACGGAATTCAGCACGTCGCCCAAGTACCGCGTCCCACTGGATTCCATGAGGCCCGGCACCATCTATCGAGATCCGCTGGGAGAACACCCCGAAGGAGCCCGTCTTCGGCGGGACTGGATCGCGGCCAAACGCGAAGTGAAACTCGATCCGGGAGAACGTCGTCTGGCGACGGGCCTTCCGCAAGAGATCGACTCGGGCCTGGTCGTGCTGGTCCAGGAAGATTACGACCTGGCGGCGGCGGCCGTGCACCAGCTCGGGAATTCCCTCTTCCGGCAAGGCATCTTGGCCCTCAGCTCCGTCGTTGCCGTGGTCGTTGTCCTCTGGTACTCCGTCGCACGGGCGTTGGGAGATCCCAATGAAACGATCCGGCGGCAAGGCGGCGTCCGGCCCTCACCCACGACCATTCACAGCATGGAAACGATCGAACTTCCTCAGGCCCTCAAACGGTGATCCTGCGGCGACCTCGGTTCGCCCACCTAGGGCGTCGCCGGATCGCGGAGTCTGCAAGCGGGAACAACGTTCACGTGCAAAGCGGCGGGGGACACAGCCGTCAGCCGACAAAGGCACGACGATTGGGCTCGTCCGCCCGCCTCGCCGCAATCAGGGCGAGCTCGGTACCTGCCCAGCTGCCGGGCGCCGACGTCTCGAATCCGCCTCCCTGGAAGGCGAGCACCAGGTCCGAAGTCGAGAACTCACCGTCGCAGTCCCAGTCCCCCTCGGCCCAGGTCGAATTGCCCGCAATGCCATCTTCATACTCGCCTAACTGAAACACGAGCACGAAGTCCGTCGAATCAAAGACTCCGTCGAGATTCGTATCTCCAAAATCGGTTTTCAGTTGGTTGACGATCAGGTCGTGCATGTCGTCAAACAGGACGCGGCCGTCCCCGGTCAGATCAAACGTCGGATCCAGGCCGTCGCCGAGAATCTCGCCGCAAAGCAGATCGACATCCGCCACGTCAAGGACACCGTCGAGATTGAAGTCGCCGGCCAGCGGAGGTGGATCACTCAGATTACGGTACCAGGTGACTTCGTCTTCACCGGCCAGGGCCACCAGGACATCGATGTCGCCGTCACGATCCAGGTCTGCCACCGCAACAGCGGTCGGGCCATTCACATCCCGCGCGATTTCCTGCCCCGGACCGAAGGCACCCCGCGAGTTCTCGTTCTCGAACCACAGCACGACATCGGCCACCAGGTCGACGGCCACCAGGTCGACGTCGTCATCCCCGTCAAAGTCCGCGGCGCGCAACGAGTAGGGAACGTCCATCGCGTCCGTAATCAGGCGTCCCTGGTCGAAATCGCCATCCCCGTTTTCGTTTTCAAACCACAGCAGTCTCCCGTCGTCGCCCGAGTTGGTCGCAAGATCCAGATCGTTGTCTCCATCGAAATCAGCGATCGCAACCTCGGTCGGCAGCTCCACGTCGCGCGTGATGACGTTTTGATCCCCGAAGGTGCCGTCGCCGTCGACGTTCTCGAACCACGAGATCGTGGAACTCGTCCGCTCGTACTCGTTTGCGATCACGTCGAGATCGCCATCCCCATCCAGGTCGGCGACGGCCACGTAGGTCGTGAAAACCGCGGAGACCCAGATCACCGTCTGAAAACCGAACGTCCCTTTTCCATCGATGTTCTCATACCAGGCGACCTTGCCGTCATACCGCGAGGCCGATACCAGATCGAGATCGTCATCGCCGTCGATATCTGCGACCGCCAGGTATTCCGGACCCTCGGCGTCGCCACTGATGAGCCGTTGAGGACCGAAGTTACCGTCGCCATCCAGGTTCTCGTACCAAGCCAGCTTGTCGTCGAAAAATGAGGCCGAAATCGCATCGCCGTCGCCGTCTTGATCAAGGTCCGCCAGCAGCACGATTTCAGGTCCGTTGACTCGGTCACTGATTCGCCGCTCCGGCCCAAATGTGCCGTCGCTGTCCAGGTTCTCGAACCAGGAGATCGCGTCGCCTGTGAAAGCCGCCGCCAGGACGTCCTCGTCTCCGTCGCCGTCGACATCCGCCGAGCCGATGTACTGGGGCCCCAGAAACCCCAACTCGGTCAGTTGCAACTCCGCGGTGAATTCTCCCGACCCATCGTTGGCGTGAAAAACGACCTTATTGTCCGTGCGACCACTCGCGAACAGGTCAAGATCACCATCCTGATCCGCATCGGCCGCGACCACCGCGACCGCGCCGTTCAAGTCGTCGTTGACGATCTGCGGGGCATCGAACGCATTGCTTCCCAGGTTCCGATACCAGACGACCCGATCCCGCAGTCGATCCGCCACAACCACGTCCGGGAGTCCGTCCGCATCGAAATCTCCGACCTGGATCCCGTAGGGTTCGGCACTGTCCAGCGTAATGACCTGGTCGGGGCCAAACTCGCCTCCGCCTCGATTGGGAAACCAGGCGACCGTATGATCGTCCCGCGATGAGTAGACGATGTCCGGGAGCTGGTCCGCATTCAGATCGGCCAGCACGACGGTCGTGACGTAGCTCGCCGTTTCCGTCAACAAGATCCCGTCGGAGAAGTTGCCTCCCCCGCTGTTTTCATACCACCAGACGCTGTTGTCGTAGTAGGAACCCGCCACGACGTCGGCGTCTCCATCTCCGTCCAGATCCCCGGCCACGACCGTCCGCGCGCCGATCGCGCTATCGGCGATCAAGTTCTGCGATCCAAACGTCCCCGCCCCGTCCAGATTCTCATACCAGGCGACGGAACTGTTCACGAGTGAATCCGTCTGGAAGCTGCCGCGAGCGGCGGACAAGACGTCCAGATCGCCATCCCCATCCAGGTCGAACGCGAAGACATCTCCCGTGCGAACGACATCGGCGCTGATCAGTCGAGCTTCGCCGAACTGACCCTGGCCGTCATTCGGGTACCAGGTGACGTCCGAATCGTACGAGTCGGCGCCGCCAGAGATCACGTCCAAATCCCCGTCCCGGTCCAAGTCGGCGGCGTACACGACCGCGACACTTGGTGCCTGGTCGGTGATCAGGCGCTGCGGACCGAAGGTCGCCCCCAGATTCTCGTACCAGGCCACGCGGTCATCGGCGCTGGAAGCGACAACCAAATCCAGGTCGCCATCCCCGTCAAAGTCACCGCTGAACATTGAATTGGGAGAATTCGAGTTCGTGGCGGCCAGCGGAAGCTCCGGCTGGAACGTCACGGCCAAGAGCGTCCGCCATTCCAACAACTCGCCGGCATCAAGACGACGACGCGCCGCACGGGCGAGGTGACGTCGGGTCCATGGGGCGCGCATTGCAGAGCACAAACGGATCCCGAACATCAATGGTGCCCTGCCACCCCGAGGCCTGAGGATTTGTTCCTGGAGATGATCCACGAGGCGGACTCCGGGTGGCCGAGCCAGCTCCGCTTCTACTTTGCACGATAACACAAAGCCCGGCGCCGAGCTACGCAGATTTCGCCTGGAGATCCCGGTCGCCCCGAGTCACACTCCGCGTCGAGCCGGGCGTCCCCCGCGAAAACAGGCGAAATGTCGCGTCTCAATTCATGAGCACCTCGATGCCCGCGGTCACTCGGTGTAATATCGGGCCCACCCCCAGCCCGCCGCATCGCGGGTCCCCGTCAGCGCCAATCGAAAGGGACGAACCATGTCAGATCCACTGTTCTCCGTCGCCGACCAGGTCGTGTTGGTCTCGGGGGCAAGTCGCGGAATCGGCCGATCGATCGCGGCCGGATTCGCCGAACGAAATGCTCAGGTCGTGATCACCGGCCGCGACGAGCAAACGCTGCAAGTGGCCGCCAACGAGATGCACGGGAACCGATATCCCGTCGCGACCTACGTCTGCGACGTCGCGCAAACAGAGGACGTGTCGCGTCTGGTTGCGGGCGTGTTGGATCGCTGGGAGCGGATCGACACGCTGGTCAACGTGGCGGGCGTGAACCGGCGCAAGCCCGCGGTACAGGTCACCGAAGCCGATTACGACTTCATTTTGGACATCAATCTCAAGGGGGCCTTTTTCCTTTCGCAAGCCGTGGGCCGCCAGATGCTCGAACGAGGTTCCGGCAGCCAGATCAACGTCGCCTCGCTGAACACCGACCGACCGCTGAAGAACGTGGCTCCCTATGCGATGAGCAAGTCGGCGATGGGCAGTATGACCCGAGCGCTCGCCGCCGAATGGGGACCGGGCGGAGTGCGCGTCAACGCCTTGGCCCCGGGTTTCATCCTGACCGACCTCACCACGCAGCTCTGGTCGGATCCCACGATGCAGGCCTGGGGCGTGGCCAACACACCACTCCGCCGCTTAGGGCAGCCCGGCGATCTGGTCGGAACAGCGCTCTTTCTGGCCTCCCCCGCCGCGGCCTTCCTGACCGGCCAGATTCTCTACGTCGACGGCGGCTTCACCGCCGGCTGGGCCTGGCCGATTCCAGAAAACCCGTGAGAGATTCCCAACCGCTGACCACGTCATGTCCCTTTTCGTCAACGCGGGAGAAGGTGGTCGAAGGCAAATCTGTTCGACACACTTTTGGCTAGCGCTGCGTTACAGCTTAATTTTGGAATAGACGGATTTTAGTTTTGTTCGCGCGTCGTCGATTCTCATTTCCCAGTCGACGCCGCGCTGGGTTTCGTTAACGTCGCTTGCCCTGGCGGAAGTTTCGTCTCGAAGCGTCGCGATGTCGGCGATACGTCGCCCTTGAATACATTGCCGCGTCATGCTGCTTAATTCGTTTTCGGCGATGTTTAGCCAACTGCCGTGCTTGGGAAAACAAGTCCAAGACAAACAAGTCCAAGACGGTCTACAGGCTCCAGAGTCATTCGGCAGCACAAGGTAGCCGCAGGCGTGACCGGCGGCGATGAGGGCACGGAAGTAGACCGTCTTAGATTGGCTTCGTCTTAGATTGGCTTCGTGGCCCCCGTCGCGCCGTAGCCCCCGTCGCGCAGACGGGGGGCTAACCCGTCCCCCAGCCGATCTCGCCATGCAGGCCTCGCATCCACGCCGCGCCACCCCCGCTCTCCGCGAGCGGGGCTACGCAACGGAAGAAACAGGATTGAGACGGTCTGAACAAGGCCAAGACGAACAAGCAAACAAGTCCAAAACAAGTCCAAGACGGTCTACAACACAAGTCCAACAAGTCCAAGACGGTCTACAACACAAGTTCAAAAAACAAGTCCAAGACGGTCTACAGGCTCCGAACACAAGTCCAAGACGGTCTACAGGCTCCAGAGTCATTCAGACGACAAGTCCAAGACGACAAGTCCCAAGACGGTCTACAGGCTCCGGAGTCATTCGGCAGCACAAGGTAGCCGCAGGCGTGACCGGCGGCGATGAGGGCACGGAAGTAGACCGTCTTAGACGAAAACTTAGACGAAAACTCCAGACGGTCTATCAAAGAAAGCTCCAGACCGGCCACTCGATGCCCCTCACATCACCTTCTGCGCATTTGACGTAGGTCGCCTCGAAAAAGAGACCTGACCCGAATGGCACTTAATTCATCATAAATCCATTGCCACGAAGCCTTAAGCATTGCTGGCACAGCAATGACTTTCTCGTGGCTCCTTCGCGGGCAGTTTGGTGCAACCTCGCGGCGCTGCGGGAATCCTGACGCGCGCCGATTTTGGCGCGTGACTAAGTCGCTGATGCCATCGCAATCGCAGCGGTGCTTAACGGCGACTGCAACACGACTTACCGAGATTTAAGTGCCATTCAGACCTGCCCCCTTTTGCGCGGGCGACCAAGCGAACCTGCGAAATGATCTGCTATTACCTGAACGGCTGGGCCGACGACGAGGAGCTGCTGGCGCAGCTGGAAAAACTCAAGCGACACGACGCTTAAGAACCGCCCTGCCCAATGGCAGTCGACGGCCGTTGCTGCTGCGCGCTCAACCGATCCCCTCGCCTCGACAACCATCTCTCCACCTTACCCTCACTCGCGCTCAACCCCTTCCGCCGAATTTTCCACTCACGCGGACCTATCGAGCAACCTGAGTGCCGAACAGGATTGGGTCGCAGGCCGGATGAGGGGGCAGGTCGACTCAGCCGAATTCCAGCGCGTCCTGCTCCGCAGCGTGGCGCAGCCGAGCAGGAAAATCGGGCAAGGCACTCAGGACACGTGTCCAGGTCGGCATCGCCTCAGCGCCCGCCGGATCCAGATGAAACTGCTCGCCCGCCAACGTGACCTGTTGGGCGAAACCCTCGATCGCTTGCTCTTCCGAATGACGGTCGAACGCGAGACTGTTCATGATGGCATCGGCGTGGTACTGCCGGATCGCATCCTGAGCGGCCCTGAGGTAGGCCGAGCGGAGGGTGACGAAGTGACCGGTACTGAGCACCACGCCTCGGCTGGCCAGCGTGCGATAGATGGTCGTCAGAATATCGCCGGTCATTCGCATCAGCCCCTTGGTGGGGTCCTCCAGCGAGAGCGGCTGATGCTTGTGCTCATACAGGCGTCCGAGGTCGACCTGGCAACAGCGTTTCATCGACGTATTTCGAAAGACTTCGGCCAGCGTCCCGACCTCCAGCCCCCAGTCGCTGGGAATTCGGTTGGCTCGAGCCAGGGTTGAGGTCATCGCGAACTCGCCCGCCAAAGGGTAGCGGAGGCTGCTGAGGAAGACTAAAAACCCCTCGTTGCCGAGCAGGGCGATGAGGGCCTGCAGCAAGGGTGTGACCAGCAATCGAACGACGCGGCCGTGCAGGCGATCCTTGCAACGGGCGTAAAACGCCTTGCAGAACTCAAAGTCAAACGAAGGATCGGCCATCGGGAGGCAGAGCCGCACCAGCATGTCGCGGTGGAAGTTCACGATATCGCAGTCATGCAGCACAAACGCCTTCAAACTCGGATCGGCCAGCAAGTACCCGAAGGCCGTCCACACCGCGCGTCCCTTCCCCGGCACGGACAAATTAAAGCCCGTTTCGTTCAGTTCCTGATGCAGGGCACGACCACGCGGACCGTCCGTCCACAGCACGTTGGCTCGAGGGCCCAGCGCGGCAATCCGAGCGCGCGCCTGTCGATAGGCGTCCGGTGATTCGGCCCGATTCAGGACCACGACCGTCGTGTCGACGAATTCGGCGCGAGCCAGCTCGTCGATAATCCTCCCAAACGGCTCCGCCCGCATATCGGATTCGGTGACCGGCAGGACCAATCCGATCGGGTAGTCGCGTGTCGCCGCGACCAGTCGTTCTTCCAAGTCGGCGGGCTGAGCGGTCCCCAAATCGTGAATCGTCGTGATTCCGGCATGTTGGTGGAAATCCGGCACGATCCTGTCCCTCCCAATTCATGTCCCGACACGCCGCGGCAACGGCTGCCTCACGCGTCGGAGCTTGTTTCGCAACGCCCCTCAACCCAGACGGTCTGTTGAGGGCCAATCGTCAGACACTCCCCGACCGGCGTTCCGCGAATCAGCTCGGATGTCCACCGAAAGTGACCCTGAGGTCGCAGTGGCAGCTCGACCGGGTCGCGGCCAACATTGAGCGCGACCAGCACGCAGCTCGCACCGTCGGGTGCCGAACGCAAGAATGCCAGGATCCGAGAATCCCCGCTGTCCACAACCCGCTGTTCCGCATCCGGGTGAAACGCGTTTCGGCGGCGGCGAAGCGTCAAGAGGCGTCGATAGCCGCGATAGATCGCCGCCGGCAAGGAGCCTGGTTGGGCCAGGGACGCCTGCAATTCGGACCATTCGAACTTTCGGCGATTGATCCGCCGGGGTTGGCCCGACTGCAGGACGGCGGCGTGATCGTTTGACGTCCCCACGAGACTGTGAAAATAGACACCCGGAATCCCGCGGAGGGCCAACATGACGGCCTGCGTCGCGAGAAAACTGGTGCCGGGCGGAAGGCCTCGAGCAGGATCGTCCAGGCGGGAAAGCGCGTCCACATAAGTCACGTTCAACTCGTAGGGCGCGTCGGTCCCATCCGGCCGGCGTCGCGTGCTCACCCCACCCCCGCATGCCTTCGTCCAGTCGACCAGCGCGTCAAATCGCTCCGGCGGGACGAGCCCCTCGAGCGGCCGCACGCCGATGCCGTCATGCGAGGCCGTGAAATTGAAATAGGTGGTCCCTGGCGGCGGCGGGCTCAGGTCCGCCAGCCAGCCCCTCAACACGCGGGCATCGCTGCTGAGCATCGCGTCCAACAGCAACGGCGGCAAACTGAATTGATAGACCAACTGAGCTTCATCGCCGGCGCCGAAGTAACTGATGTTTTCTGCGTGCGGGACGTTCGTTTCGGTCAAGAGCCACGTGCCGGGTGAAGTGGCTTGCAAGACCTCGCGTAGCAACTTCACAACGGTATGGGTTTGGGGGAGATGGACGCAGGCCGTGCCGAGTTGCTTCCAGAGGTACGCGATCGCATCGAGTCGCACGATCCGCGCGCCATGCCGCGCGTACAGGAGCAGGACGTCGATCATCTTCAGCAGCAACTCGGGTTCGGCATAGTTCAGGTCGATCTGGTCGGGACTAAACGTCGTCCAAACATGTTTCGTCCCGCGCGACGTCTCGAACGAAGTCAGCAGCGGGAGACTGCGGGGTCGCACCACCTGCGTCAGGTCAGCGGCTGGATCCACTTCGATGAAGCAACGATCCCAGGGCGATTCGCCGCGCAGAAAGCGCTGAAACCATTCGCTTCGTTGCGAGAGATGGTTGAGCACCAGGTCAAACATCAAGTGAAACACCTTCCCCAACGCATCCACGTCCTGCCAGGTTCCCAATCGCGGATCCACTTGCTCGTAGTCCACCACGGAGAAGCCGTCATCCGAAGACCATGGATAGAACGGCAACAGGTGGACCGTATTGAACAATTCCTCCCACCCCTCTTCCAGAAAGAACGTCCGCAACGCGGCCAGCGGCGACAGTTCGGCACGCTGCACCATGTCGCCGTAGGTGATCAAGACGACGTCTTGCTGATCCCAGGACGCGGCGGGCCGGGGCAGCTCGTCGCGCGGAAATTCAGCAATCCGCGCCAGCAACCGAGGCACCAATTCGGCCGCCTTTTCGCCGTAAAGAAAACGCAGACGCGCCGCCAACGTGTGTTCCATCGAGGAAGTCATCCCGTGGCTCTACCTCCGTGCGGATCGCGATCCGACCCGTGCATCACAGGTCGTCCAATCCCGTGAAATTGGTCAACAAAGCTCGCAGCTTCCGTTTCAGGACCGCGTAACTGAAGAAGGCTCGACCCACTCGATAGTTGTGCTCGACCATCTCCTCGCGGTACGCCCGGTCCTCCAGCACGCGGGTCACCTGGGAGACGACGTCCTTCGTCACGAAACCGTTCATCGTCGCGACTCGAAATCGCTTGGGTTCAATATCGGTCACGAAGATCGAATAACGATTCACCAGCACGGGCTTGCGGTAGTAAAACGCTTCGATCAGCGCATTCCCGAATCCTTCGTAAAGGCTGGGATAGGTGATGAAGTCCGCATTGGCGTAGGCGTCCTGCAGACTGTATTGCCGCTGGCCATCGGCCAACGTCAATCGCTCGTCGTTGAACTTGTGGGCCAACAGCCGCAAATCGACCCCCTGATGATCGGCCATCTCCTTCAGGGCATCAAAATAGTCATTGCCTTCGTCCCCGGATTCGTGGGTGATGATCAGTTTGCACCTGGGGTTCTTGAGTGCCGCCACGAGCGAAATCGCGTGTTCGATCCCCTTGCGCGGCACGACGCGTGTCGGCTGCAAGAAG
The DNA here is from genome assembly GCA_963826795.1 of uncultured Planctomycetales bacterium. Classification (GTDB taxonomy): domain Bacteria; phylum Planctomycetota; class Planctomycetia; order Pirellulales; family Pirellulaceae; genus CAWGYT01. The sequence goes on from CAWGYT010000018.1 coordinate 81,740, forward strand.
ACGATGTCGTCATCTGCCAAACCCAAGTCACCGCGGAAGTTGCAGGTGAATTCATCATCCGGCGCGTCAGGAGGATTGTCGAAGTCCAGCACGTTGGGAACGAGCACTGACGAGCATCCGCAACGATGCGAAAGTGCCTGTTGGGCGGCGGAATTGATCGTCACGTGCTGGATCGACGGCAGCTTCGGCGGGAACGCCATCGCCAGAATGTCGCCCAAGGCGTTGACCGAAAACCGATCACGTTCCCAGTAGAAATCGTGATGATGCGCGATTGTGGGAAATCCCGTCTCGGCGATAAACGTCGCGATTGCCAATCCCAGCGGGACATTCATCGGGATACAGCTTGCGTTCTGGACCACCAGGATCTGAATCTCGAAGCGGCGGGTGAAATCATAGAGCGACTGTCGCAAGTGATTGCTCAAATCATAGATTCGCCGCGTGACTTCCGGATCTCGGGTCGATCGACCGAAGACGCGCTCATTGATCCACTCGATATCCGGATTTCCGAAGTGCGCATGCGGCACAAGCATGCTGACGTCGGGATTCGTATTCAGCTTGCCTCCGTACCAGAAACTGACGTGCCGGTGGTCCCACAGGATTTTGGCCCATTTTGAGGCCTCCAGTGAAACGCCGTCGGTCCCCGCGAAGCGTGTCCCGACGAATCCAATGTTGCAACCGCTGTTTTGAAATACTTCGTTCATGGAGGAAGGTCGAAGTCCGGATGTGGATGCGGCGCATGCCCGCGGTTCAAATCGATGTCATGCCTCGAGCAGTTCCCCTAGCTGACGCAGGCAGTTCACCACGACGTCAGGCTCAATTCCTTTCACCAAGGCGTCCCCGACCCTCCAGCGAAGACTGCGCTGATCGCCAGCAAACAAGGCGGTTCGAAAGCCAACGCGTGACGCGGGCGCAATATCGTTGCGAAGATCGTTGCCCAGGTATAGCACCTGAGCCGGTTTGAGGCCAAACTCGGCAAGCTGGATGGCGGCCAATTGGTACAATCCCGTTCCCGGTTTGGCGAAGCCGTGTTGGTACGAGAAATATTGCAGCGTCGGATCAAAGCCCGAGGCGTCCAGCGAGCAGCCCGCGGTCGCCTCCCACATTAACGGCGTAAAAAACTGCGCATTGCTCACAATCCCCAGGCGAAGGCCACCTTCGCGGAGTCGCCGCAGGCAGGCCCGGGCGTCGGGCATCGGCCAAACCGGATTGATCCGCAATTCATACTCGACGGCCAACTGTTGCCGCTGTCGCCATAACTCGCTTTCCGGCGGGCAACTTTCGGGCGGGCAACTTTCCGGCGGTTCAATTCCGGCCGGCGTCTTCGCACCGACGCGCTCCGAATCCACCCGATCCGCCAGGACGCGCCGCCAGATTTCGACGATCTCGACCTCCGGATAAGCCTCCCCCTCGGCCCGCCTTCGCTGATGTTCCCGCCGAATCTCGGCGTGCAGCCGTCGCACGAGCTGTTCGCCCGTCAGGCGGGTGCCGACGTTCGCGGCTCGGCAGGCCGACTCCGCCATCGCCGCTCGGTCCGCGTCGGTTGCGCCGACCCCCACGTCCCCACTGCCGCTGACCAGCAGCGTCCCGTAGACGTCGAATAGAACGGCGCGGATGTCAGGCAGGCGACGCAACCGGGGCGTCGTATCCGTCGGGATCGGTTCCAGCGGACGGCTGTGCTGTTGGATCAGGGCGATCAGGGAATCATGCATCGGGACGTGCAAAACGAATAGGATACAAGCGACTCAGCTCCAGAAACCCCGCCAGGATCGCCTCCGGCCGCGCCAGGCGAGACACGGGCGAATTCGCTGGGCACCGGGCCAGGTCGTCATAGACCGCGTTCAATCGTTGCCCGATCGCGCGCAATCCAAACGCCGTCTGGATCCGGGATGCATTGGACCTCACACGTTCCCGCTGACTCTCAAGGGTGGCCTGGGCCATTTCCGCCCAACCCGGGTTGAGTTGGCACAGTTCCCGACGCGCCGATGCGCCAACTCGCGCCACACGCCGGACCACGGCTGCCTGAAGTTTAAAAGAGAGCCGTGCAAAATCAACGCCCTGGGGCGTCAGCAAGGCGGCCAGCTGCGACTCAAAGTCGGGATCGGGCGGAAGCGGGGTCCGATATCCTCGATAGAGCTCGCGGGCCGCGTTTCGAAGTGGCTCCAGGACCGCCTCGCGACCGAGCCAGTCCAACGGAATGTCAAATCGTGGGAGGAGCGTCTCCAGGTCGACGCCAGCGTCTCGAAAGTCGCAGGTGATCTCGGGCAGATCGCGTCCGACGAGCGGGCGTTGGGCCAGCCAGGATTCCAGAAACACCATCCCAAAGCCCTCGGCAACGCTGGTTGTCAACAGCGCGTCGGCCGCCGCGACGTTCTCGGCGAAACTCAGACCACCCTGGCCTCCCGTGTTGAAATAGACCGGCAGCTCGAGCTCACGGGCCAGGTTGACGATTCGCTCATAGTGTGGCTGCTCCACCGGGTTCTGGGGTGCCAGCGAGAGCGCGAACGAGCAGCTCTCGCGAAACAAGGCGGCCCACAGCAGCAGCTCGCCCACCAACTTCCGACGGATACCCCGCACCGGGTACAGGATCAGGCGTCGACTCGCGTCCAGCGCCGGATCCAACTTGCGACGGGCCGCGACCCGCTCGGGCAGCTCGCCGACACCCGCGACCGGGTTCGGCAGGTAGTGCAACCGCGCCGGCGCGACGCCCGCCGCCGACAGGATCTGTCGGTCGCGTCCGTTGAGCACCGCGTAGTGGAGGTGCGCCGCTTGTGGATAGAGCAGCCCGGACCACGCCTCCGGCGCGGGCCCGCCCAACGCCTCGCACAAGTGCTGATAATTCGCCGGACGCGCGTCTTCAATGAAGTCGTGGATTTGCAGCAGACAGCGGAAACCTCGCCGAGCCAGCTCGCCAACACATCCGGGCAAGGCGCTGTTCTTTCCCAAGGCATGATTGTGGACATGGAGGATCGTCCCCTCCCGTGTCGCCCCCCTGTCGAAAAGCGTCGACTCAATCGCTGCTGACAGCTGGCCCACCCGCGCCGCTGGGTCCCGCACCCCACCGTGAATCGCGTCGTAGTCCAGCTCCGGGATGACGCGCGTCTGAACGCGTAATCCGGGGAACGTCGGAGGATTGTCCGACAGGCCTGCGTCGCCTCGGCCCCCATGCATCAACGTGATCGAATCAAACCGGCAACCGCAGGCCTGCAGAGCAAGCAGATGGTTGCGGATGACTTGCGTCACGCCGCCACGGTTCAGATGATAGTGCAGGATGGCGAGTTGTCGGCCCAAAAGCGAACCTCCTTTCAAAACCCCGGGATGCGAGCAGCCGCACAGCATGTCGAGCCCTGCGGCGGGTACGAGCCTACCGCACGATTCGATTCCTGAACACTTGGGCGAGCGAGTCAACCGGCTGACCGTGCCGCGGCCCGCTGGAGCGCCGCGTCACGCTGGAGCGCCGCGTCACGCTGGGTAAACTCTATCAATTACAGAAAGCCGCGTGTGTTTTCGTGATCCCCGGCCGAGCTCGCTGGCCGATCTCGAAAAGACGCGCGGGTCTTCATTGTTTCTTCACAATGATCTGCTGAGCCTCAGCCGTAGATTCTTTTCCTGGTTCGGCCGACTCGAGCAAGGGGAGGAATCTGGCGATCCGCGCGGGAAAGCAATGGAGCGAGCGGACGCACCACGTAGTCGGCACCGGCCTCAGATGACGTCCGGTGTCCGGAACTCGGCTGAGGCGACTCTAGCCTGCCTCGGCATCTTAGCCTTGCCTTACTTCTTTTCAGGAGCTTTGCGGGATGGTCCGAAGCAAGCACTTTTTCATCGCGACGGTGTTGGCGTCGATGGGTTGCCTTCTTGGCTGCGGCGGAGGCGGCGGCGGTGATGACGAAATCATTCGCGTCAGCCGCCAGAATAACTCGGGAACTTACGCCTATTTTCGCGAAGTCGTACTCGGCGAAGAGCGCGAGTTTAAACTGGGCTCATTTGACCAGAGCGGATCCAAGGACGTGGTTGAGCTGGTGGCGAAGACGCCGAATGCGATTGGCTACTCGGGGATGGGCTACGCAACGCCTGAAGTGAAGATGGTGCCGGTGTCCAAGACCACGGGAGGCCCCGCCGTGACACCGACGGCCGAGCACGCTTCGGACGGGACTTACCCGCTGGCCCGCGCTCTGTATCTGTACACGGTTGGGGAACCTCAGGGGGCGTTAAAGCATTACCTGGATTGGATTCGGTCCGCGGAGGGCCAGGCGATTGTCGCGGAGATCGGCTATGTCCCGGTCGAGGCAATCGAGATGCCCAGCGACGCGCCGCCCGAAGCCGGCACGATCAAATCCGCGGGGTCCGACACGATGGTGAACCTGGCCCAGAAATGGGCCGAGGTCTACATGCAGAAATATTCGAACGTGAACATCCAGGTGTCCGGCGGCGGGTCCGGGACGGGGATCAAGTCGCTGATCGATGGCACGATCGAATTGGCCAATGCCAGCCGCGAGATGAAGGAGGAAGAACGGAATCAGGCGGCGGCAGGTGGGCACGGCGAAGTGCGTGAGTACACGGTGGCGCTCGATGCGCTGGCGGTTTACGTCCACAAGGACAATCCCATCGAATCGATCTCGCTGGAGGAGCTGGCGGAGATTTACGGTGACGGAGGTACCACGACAAAGTGGTCACAACTGCGGGAGCCAGCGAAAAGTGGCAACTGACATTTCCCCTCCGGCCGACGGTCAACCGAGCGCCCTGCCGGCGTTTTCGACTTCCCAGCTTGATTTGGGTGAGCTGGCCGTCGTCGCGGTGATCCACGTCTGCGGCTGGAGCGCGATTCTGTTCGTCTTGGCGATCTTTGCGTTTGTGTTTCGCGAGGCGTTTCCGATCATCACCCGCGGGTTCGACTTTGGCGAGTTCTTCACGAGCCCGAATTGGCGGCCGGATTCGCAGGTGCGACCTCAGTACGGCATATTTGCCTTATTGGTAGGCACCGGGGCCGTGACCGTCGGGTCGATGGTCCTGGCCGTACCCCTGGGACTGGGCGCCGCGGTTTATATTTCCGAGTTCTGCGGGGGTCGGACGCGGGAGACCCTGAAGATTGTCATCGAGCTGTTGGCCGCCATTCCGTCGGTCGTGTGGGGTTTCATTGGCGTGGTCGTGCTGGGGCCCCTCATCATTCAGTTGACGGGAGCGCCCGTCGGCGTCAACGTCTTGAACGCCAGTATCGTCTTGGCGTTGATGAGCGTGCCGGTGATCGTTTCCGTGGGCGAGGATTCGCTCAAGGCCGTGCCGGATTCCTACCGCGAGGCCGCGTTGGCCCTCGGAGCCAGCCGTTGGGAAATCGTCTACCGGGTGCTATTTCCCGCCGCCAAGAACGGGTTGCTGGCCGCCGTGCTGCTGGGCGTCGGCCGAGCCATCGGCGAAACCATGGCCGTGTTGCTTTGCACGGGCCACGCCGTGAACATCCCGCATAGCTTGCTCGATCCCGCCCGGACGCTGACCGCCACGATTGCCTCCGAGTTGGGCGAAGCGGTCAGTGGCGGCGACCATTATCGCGTCCTGTTCCTGATTGGCGTGGTCTTGTTCGCCGTGACTTTTGTCGTCAACTTATTGGCTGACCTGGCGGTCAAGGGGATTCGAGGCGGTGACCAATGAGCGAAGTCAGTACCCCAATCTCGGCACGACGCGTCTTCGTCTGTCACTCGGCCAGTGGCAAACCGCATCTCTTGGGAGGCGATGTTTTTCCGTCACTCGAATCGGCGCTGGCGGCGGTCGGTAACGAGTCGTTTCCACGGACTCAGCGAGACCAGGCAGAGGGCGCGAGTTCCGGGCGTCCAGGTGCGGGGAATCAGCGCCGGGGGCACGGGCCAAGGGGGCACGGGCCAAGGGGGCACGGGCCAAGGAATTCCGGGGCAAGGAATTCCGGGCCGGCTGGAGATTGCCTTTCTTGAGCGAGCGGACGACTCGCCCACCAGACCGCGTCCGAAGTACCGATTCTATTTCGATACGCATCTGGTGGGTCTTCAGGGGGACGGTTCGGAACGTGAACCCTGGCCTGATCTTCCGACGGCCTTGGCGAGGATCCAGGCCCTGTACAAGGCCGGAGAGTTGGCCCCCAAGGCGGGCGAAGGGGTCTGGCTCGAGCGGCGCGAGATCTTCACCGCGACCGAACATGAGCGGCGGAAGCAATGGACCGAGTGGTGGGCCAAGACGATCTTCATGTGCATGGCGCTGGCCCTGGTGGGGCCCGTCGTTGCGATTCTGACCTACCTCTTCTACCAGGCTTGGCCAGCGCTGAGCTGGGAGTTCCTCACCCAGAATCCGATCGATGGGATGACCGCCGGCGGAATCTGGGCGCCCCTGGTCGGCACGTTTTTTCTCGTGCTGCTCTCGCTCTTGATCGCCGCCCCGATCGGCATTCTCGCCGGGGTCTATCTGAACGAATACGCCCGTGACAACTGGTTCACTCGACTGATCAACTTGGCGGTGGTCAACCTGGCTGGCGTGCCAAGTATCGTGCACGCCCTGTTCGGCGTCGGCGCGTTCGTGATGGCGGCGAACATGGGCGAGTCCTTGGTCGCGGCTTCCTGCACGCTGGCGGTGATGACGTTGCCCGTGATCATTACCAGCACGCGTGAAGCACTGGCGGCCGTCCCCACGTCGTTCCGTGAGGCTTGCTGGAATATGGGTGCCAGCCGGTGGCAGACGATCCGCACGATTGTGCTGCCCAACTCGATCAGCGGAATCCTGACCGGCGTCATCCTCCAAGTCGCTCGCGCTGCCGGAGAGACCGCTCCGATCCTGTTCACGGGCGCCACCTTGTATATGCGGATTCCGGACAGCGGTTTCGCCGCTTATGCGCCCTACGGGCCCTGGGACAAGGTGATGGCCCTGTCGTACCACCTGTACGTCCTGATGACGCAAGTCAATATCCCGAAGGAAAGCAGCCAGATCGTCTACGGAACCGCCGTGGTGCTGATTGGCTTGGTGCTGGTCGTTAACAGCGTTTCGATCGCGGTCCGAGTTTACTTGCGATCCCGCAAGAAGTGGTAGGACATCGATGGGTCAGCCGATCATCCAATTCCAGAATGTGACGGTGCGCTATGGAGATCACGTCTCCCTGGACAACGTTTCGTTATCGGTCCAACCCAACACCATTCTGGGAATCATCGGCCCGGCCAACTCGGGCAAGACCACCCTGCTCAAATGCATCAACCGCACGATTGACTTCGTGGACGCGGCACGCGTGACGGGGAAGGTTTTCGTTCTCGGGCGAGATGTCCGTACGATTCGCAACGTCTATGAACTGAGACGGCGAGTCGGGATGGTCTTCCCGCTGCCCGTCGGACTGCCCTTGTCGATCTTCGAGAATGTGGCCTACGCCCCTCGCCGAGCCGGGATCAATGCGCAGCACCGATTGGAAGAGCTGGTCGAGCGGTGCCTCAAGCAGGCAATGCTCTGGGACGAAGTCAAAGATCGGCTCCATACGCTGGGGACCAAGTTGTCGGGGGGACAGCAGCAGCGATTGACGCTCGCCCGCGCCCTCTCGCACCAGCCCAATATCCTGTGTTTGGACGAGTTCTCGATTGCGATCGATCCGGTCACGACGATGAAGATCGAAGACGTGCTGCTGGAGCTGAAAAAAGAGATGACGATTGTGCTGGTGACGAATCTCGTCCAACAGGCACATCGCCTGGCCGACCAAACGGCGTTTCTCAACAAGTCCAAGCTCGTCGAAATCGGCGATACGGAAAAGATTTTCTCGGAACCCGAGCAGAAGCTGACTTACGAATACGTGACTGGAGGCTTTGGCTAATGTCCGCTCCCCTGCCCCGTTCCCAACCTGTCTCGAGTCCCAGCCGCTTGCCCCGAAGTCAGCCGATCGTGGAAGCTTCCGACGCAACGAACTACAGTATCGTCGCCCGCGACGTGAGCCTTTGGTACGGCGACTTTCAGGCGCTCAAGAACGTCTCCGTCAGCATTCGGCAGGGCGTAATCACCGGTCTGATCGGTCCGTCCGGGTGCGGCAAGACCACCCTGTTGCGCAGCTTCAATCGGATCAACGAACGGTACGGCAACGTCAAGACGACCGGCGAGATCACGATTCTTGGTAAGAATATCTACGACGAGAACGTCTCGTTGAGCGAGTTGCGCAAGACGGTCGGAATGGTGTTTCAGCGTCCCAACCCGCTGCCGATTTCGGTTTACGAGAACGTCGCGTTCGGTCTGCGCGTCCATTCGCCTCGCCGACAGATCTCCCGCAGCCAGCGGGACGAAATGGTCGAGTCTGCGCTGCGTGAAGTGCAGCTCTGGGACACCGTCAAAGATCGTCTCAAACGCCGCGCCACCGGCTTGACGCTCGAACAGCAGCAGAAACTGTGTATCGCGCGCCTGCTGCCGCTCAAGCCACGCGTGATCTTGATGGACGAGCCCTGCTCGGCCCTGGACGCCGTCGGGATCGAACGAATCGAGGAGCTGATCGCGAGCCTCCGCGAAAAATACGCCGTCGTGATCGTGACCCACAACATGGCGCAGGCACGACGGGCGACCGAAGAATGTATCTACATGCTGCTGGGGGAGATCATCGAACACGCGCCGACCGCCAATCTGTTCCTCAATCCGCAGCGCGAGGAAACCGAGATGTACATCGAAGGGCGATACGGTTAGTCGCGCAAAAGCGTCCCGCGCGGGCACACTCCGGGCTTCGACGCCAAGCGATGACCTGCGAGTGCCAACCCGCATAGGATTCGGAGGACCCGCGATCGGTCGAGGGATTGATTCCCAGAAGTCCACTTCGCGACGGATCGTGTGCAAGCCTTCGTTCATACGCAATCGTTCCCCGAAATTGCTCAGCGGCACGGACTCGGCTGGATTTTTTAGCCGGCAAGTCGTAATATTCACACTAGGCGCACATTTTTTTCACAATCAACTCCTTTCCCCTGCGCGGAGACAGGCCGATGAAGAAACTCGAACATGAGTTAGATACGTTTCGCGGCAGGTTGATCGAGATGGGCAATCTGACGGAGCGGATGGTGCGCCAGGCGACGGCCGCGCTGCAAGATCCCAGCCAAACGGATCTCACGAACAAGATGATCGTCGAGGAAGATCGGCTGGACCGGCTGCAATTGGAGATCGATCGCGAGGCGATTCGGTTGCTGACGGTCTACAGTCCGGTGGCGGGGGACCTGCGGATGGTGATGTCGATTACACGAATCACGTCCGAGCTCGAGCGGATCGGCGATCATACCGTGAATATGGGCGAGAGTCTGAATTTGATGCGTTCGCATGACCACCCCGAGTTGCTCTCGGATATTTTGAAGATGGCAAGCGTGGTGAGCGGGATGGTGCACGATGCGTTGGATGCGTTTGTGCAGAGCGACATCTCGAAGGCCCAGATGACGATCGCGGGCGACAACATTGTGGACGCCCTAAACGATCGCGTGGTCGGGCATCTCTTGAGCCTGGAAACCGTGCGTGACGTGCTGGACGGAGCGACGGATATCTCGGGCGCCCTCGGTCAGATGCTGATTGCTCGCTCCTTGGAGCGAATCGCGGATCAGGCAACCAACATTTGTGAAGAAGTGGTTTACATGGTGAAAGGACGCGATATCCGCCATCCTTCCCTGACCGGCAACCTGGCTCATTGATCCGCCCGAACGAAATTCTCGCAAGCTCACGACTGTCGCGATGGCCTCCGCCCGGATTCTCATTGTCGAGGACGATTCCGCCATCGCGGAGATTGTCGCCTACAACCTGCGGTTGGCCGGCTACGAAGTTCAGCTGGCAAGCGACGGCCCGACCGGATTGGCTCGTGCCTGGAGCGAGCGTCCCGACTTGATCGTGCTGGATCTGATGCTGCCTCTGATCGACGGGATCGAGATTTGCCGCCGGCTCCGCAGCGATCCGCGAACCCGCGACGTTCTGATTCTGATCTTGACCGCCAAATCCGAAGAAGACGACGAAGTTATTGGCTTTGCTGTCAACGCGGATGACTACGTGACCAAGCCCTTTAGCGTGAAGGTGTTGATGCAGAGGGTGCGAGCCCTGCTCCGCCGCCGCGAACAGCACGAAGGTTCTCAGGACGTCACGTTCGAGCAGGGTATCCGGCTTGATCGGATCAAGCACGAGGCGACTGCGGGCGACGCCGTTCTGGAATTGACGCCGACCGAGTTCGCTTTATTGGACACGCTCGTACGGCAGCCTGGCCGAGCGTTTCGGCGTGCCGACCTGATCGATTCCGCGATGCACGACTCGACGATTGTGCTCGAGCGAACCATCGACGTCCACATTCGCTCACTCCGCAAAAAGCTCGGTTCCTACGCCGACCTCATCGAGACGGTCCGCGGCATTGGCTATCGCTTTCACGATTCGCGGTAGCGGTTTGTCACGGCTTCGTTTTGGGGGTAGCTCCACCGGGAGGGCAAGGCTCCTGCCGAGCTGAATTTGCCTGGTGCGCCGTCCTTCGCAAGGCTCAGCAGGAGCTTCGCCCTCCCGAGACGATCGCAATTGTTTACCTGAAAAATACACGACCGCTGTGTCACAGCTTAATATTGGGGTGCGTTCGAAAAAGGGGTCCGGTCCCAAAAGGGCGCAACACCCGAAGGGCCGTTCCGGCGCTGGGGACCGGCCCCCTTTTCCCGATGCCCCCCTTTTTCCCAACCGGGGACCTGCCCCCTTTCCCCAACCCCGCCGTTCAAGATTCCAGGTAAGCCTCACTCATGCTGCTCCCCCGAAGAACGCGTCCCCTTGTGTTCCGACCGCGTCTGTCCTGGTTCGTGTGCCTCGGCGTGTGGTGGACCGGCTTCATTCTGTTGGGCTGCATTCTGTTTCGGTCGGCTGCGCTGCCGGCCGACGGCAGCGTTTCGTCGCCCCGCGGAATGCTCGCCACCGTCCAGCCCTTGGCCACCGAGGCGGGTTTGGCCGCGTTTCGAGACGGAGGCAATGCGGTGGATGCGGCCATCGCCGCGGCGCTGACGCTGGGCGTGGTGGATAGCCATAATTCAGGACTCGGCGGCGGCTGTTTCATTCTAATCCGCCAGCCGGATGGTCAGCTGATCGCGATCGATGGGCGCGAAACGGCACCGGCCCTGGCCACTCAGGACATGTACCTGCGCGACGGGCGGGCGGTCCCGCAGTGGAGCCAGACCGGCCCGCTGGCGATCGCCGTTCCTGGCGCCCTGGCCGCGCATCAGCGGGCATTGACTCGGGCCGGCCGTCTCTCACTCCGGCAGCTGCTGTTGCCGGCCGCCAAATTGGCAGAACAAGGCTTTCCAATCGATCCGATCCTGGCACGCAATCTCCGCGAAACGGTCGCCGACATTCAGCTGTTTCCGGCCACGAAGGCCATTTTGCTGCGTCCCGACGGGACGCCGTGGGAGACGGGAGACCGATTGGTCCAGACAGACCTCGCGAAGACCTACCGTGCGATCGCCAACCAGGGACCGTCGTGGTTTTATCAGGGCCCGCTCGCGGCCGAGATTGGCCACTGGATGTCGGACCAGGGCGGGCTGATCAGGGCCGAGGACTTTGCCCGCTACGAGGCCAAACTTCGTGAGCCGATCCTGACGACTTATCGCGGCAACACGGTGGTGGGCTTTCCGCCGCCGAGCTCGGGCGGGATTCACGTGGCGCAGATCCTGAACATTCTGGAGAACTTCGACCTGGGAAAGCTTTATCGCGAAGACCCCGCGACCTTCACCCATGTGATCGCCGAGGCCATGAAACTGGCCTTTGCCGACCGCGCTTACTGGCTGGGAGACAGCGACTTCGCCCCGGTGCCCAAAGGGCTGCTGGACAAGGCCTATGCCCGACAATTGGCACAGCAGATCGATCCCATAAAAGTCACGCCCGTGACAAAGCCCGGATATCCACCGGAGTGGCAAACCAAGACGTTCCGTCAACACACAACCCACATCGCCGCGGCCGACGCCGAGGGTTACTGGGTGGCCATCACCGCCACCGTCAACACCGCGTTCGGATCCAAAGTGATCGTGCCCGGAACCGGGTTGGTGTTGAACAACGAAATGGATGATTTCTCGGCTCAACCCGGTGTACCCAACGCGTTTGGCCTGGTGGGCAACCTGAATAACGCGATTGCCCCCGGCAAGCGGCCGCTCTCGAGCATGAGTCCCACGCTGGTCTTACGAGACGGCCGACCGATCCTGACGCTGGGCGCTGCAGGCGGCCCCAAAATTATCACCCAGGTCGTGCTGGGAATCATTCACGTGCTCGATCTGGGGTGGCCCGTCGAGCAGGCCGTTGCGACGCCGCGCTGGCACCATCAGTGGCGGCCCGATCGGCTGTTCTTTGAGGACACGCTGCCGCAGCGAATTCAGGCCCGGCTCGCCGAACGCGGCCACGAACTCGAGCGATTGGAAGCGGCCGGCGTGATGCAGGCGATCATGGTTAACGCACAAGGCCAGTTCATTGGTGTCCATGATCCCCGCGTTCCAGGCCGTGCGGCGGGTTTTTGATTCAAGACGCGCGATTGAGCTCAGAGTTTGGATTTCCGGCTCTCCCGGCGGACAACAGCATGCCACCGGTCACCAGGGATGCCAACAGAATCACGACCGCAACTTCACCGGCCATTCGACCCACATCGACGGCACACTTTCGCACATTGCTTCCAATTCGATACGAGGTGAGCGATCGGACGGGGAGGTTCTGAACTCGGCGCGCCAGCTCTAGCTCCCAGTCCTTCCGCTCGCGCTCTGGGGGAAGGACCCCCTTCGGCCAAGGGGGCGACAAATCGGGTCGCGGAAGGTAGTGCGCGAAGAGAAAGCCACGCGAGACAGGCCGACCCAATCGGCCCTGTGCGTCAACCGCACTGCGGGGCGGAAACAGTCCGATACATCCGATGACGAAGGCGGCGACGCACCGGACCCAGATCAGTCGCGAGCTCATTTTCTATCTCCTTGAATTCCCGAGAATCGTCGGTCCTCGATCTCTTCCAGTAGGGCGAGTCCGAGTGTAACGCGGCGGCAATCATCCTGGCGGGCCCGAATCCTTCATCGCGGGGGCTTCCCGTGGGCGGCAACGTGCTCCGCGAACGGCGGCCATTCAACCAGAGCAACAGGCAACCTGCACAAGAGCGACGAAATGTCCACGGCGGGGCGCAAATCCCAAGGCAGTTTGGCGATCATGCCAAATTTATGGATCGGTCCCCGAGAAAGTCAGGGCGATCTGGCAAAGTCCCGAACCAGAGCCTTCCCGAAAAGGGCTCGTCGCAGTTAGGATAGCAAACGGATGTCCGTCCGAAGTGCCAGGGCCGAACCGACGGTCCGAGATGACGCTGAGGACATCCGTCCCTGCCGATCCGGAGCCGGGTGAAACGCCCGTGTTTCCAACCGGGGTGGGAACCGGGCCATTCGGCGCACGCCGCACACGAGGTACGGGCGCACCGGCTGCCGCGGTTTTCGACCATCGCTGCCCGCCTGTCAGGCAGTTCCGTCCAGGAGAGGTCGTATGGCCAGCATCCGATCACAAGATCCCCCGCGGGGCGGTTCTTCAGCGCGGCCCAATCCCCTCGGTCTCGGATGGCTCGACTCCGCTCAAGTTCGGCGACGGGAGCTGACCACGAGGAGGCCCCCCCGAGCGGCGCGGTTTTTGCTCCGCGACACCCCCGAGGTGGCTCAACCGTCAGGGCTCACGGCCATCCGGTTCCAGCGTAATGTTGTGTGCAGACTGCTCCCGGTGTCGACCCGTCTCTGAAGCGTCGACCCCAATCTCAAGGCTTCGAGGAACATGCCATGCTCGAGACGAAACCGAAGACCGCCGAAACGGCACAGCTCAATCTAGGCGACCAGTCCATCGACTTGCCGATCGTGACGGGAACCGAGCATGAGCGAGCGGTAGATATTTCCCAGCTACGTTCCAAGACGGGTGTCATCACGCTGGATGAAGGCTACCGCAACACGGGCTCGGTGCGTTCGGCGATCACGTTCATTAACGGCGAAGAGGGAATTCTCCGTTATCGCGGGATTCCGATCGAACAATTGGCCGAGAAATCCTCCTTCATCGAAACGACCCTCTTGCTGATCTACGGCGAATTGCCCTCGCAGCAACATCTGCAGCATTTCCGAGACCTGTTGACCGAACACGAGATGATCCACGAGGGGATGCGTAATTCGTTTCTGGGTTATCCGCCCAGCGGGCACCCCATGGCGATCCTCTCATCGATGATCAACACCTTGTCGTGCTACAACGTGGACGTCATGGAAATGGAAGACCAAGCGACGTTCGAAAACGCCGCCGCGCGGCTCATTTCCAAGATTCGGACTGTCGCAGCCTATGCCTACCGCACCTCGTTGGGACTCCCGCTCACCTACCCCGAGCCGGAACTGAGCTACTGTCGAAATTTCCTGCACTTGCTGTTCTCATCGCCGACTCGGATGGCCGAATTCGACGACGACATCGTACGGGCGCTGAGCCTGTTCCTGTTGCTGCACGCGGACCACGAACAAAACTGCTCGACGTCCACGGTCCGCATGGTCGGATCCTCGGGGGCAAATCTGTTTGCGTCCTGTGCCGCCGGCGTCTGCGCGCTCTGGGGACCGCTGCACGGCGGGGCGAATGTCGCGGTGATCGAACAGCTGGAGCAGATCCACCAACGCGGCACCAAGATCGAGACGCTGATCGAGGACGTCAAGCAGAAGAAAGACAAGCTGTTTGGCTTCGGTCACGGCGTCTATCGCAGTTACGACCCGCGGGCTCAGATCCTGCGTGAACAGGCAACCAAGATCCTCAGCAAGTTGGGACGCAATGATCCCCTGCTGAACATCGCACAGCACCTGGAAGACATCGCGCTGCATGACGACTATTTCGTGAGCCGCGATCTTTATCCCAACGTCGATTTCTATTCCGGGATTTTGCTGCGCGCGATCGGGATTCCGACCAGCATGTACACGGTCATGTTCGCCATCGGCCGAATGCCCGGCTGGATCGCTCATTGGAAAGAAGTCCGCGACACGGACAGCCGCATCTATCGACCTCGCCAGGTGTACGTCGGACCGACTCGGCGAGATTACGTCGATATGGCGCTGCGATAGCACGAATTCACCACAGAGGCACAGAGGGCACAGAGAATCCACGGATCCACGGATCGGTGCAAACGTCCATCACCTCGATTCACAAGGGGTTCTCTGTGCCTCTGTGGTGAGCTTGCTGTGGTGAGCTTACTTGTCCTCCGCGGCGACTTGCTCGGCACGGGCCAGGACGCGCATCAGGTTTTCTCCCAGAATCTTGCGCACGTCCGCCTCGGAGTAACCGCGATTGAGCAGTTCCTGAGTGATCCGGGGATAGGTCGACACGTCCTCCAATTGGGCCGGAACCGAATCGATTCCGTCAAAGTCGGATCCGAGCCCCACATGGTCGATTCCCGCAACCTGAACGAGATGATCGATGTGATCGACCACGTCATCGATCGAGCCACGATCGACAGGCCGCGTGCTTTCCCACCGCTTGAGCTCCGCCGTGACTTCGTCCGGCGACTTCTCGGCCGCTTCCAGTTCACGCTGGTATTGCATTCGCGCCACACTGCGTGCCGCCGATGAAGCGACGATAAACTCAGGGTAAAAGTTGAGCATCACCACGCCGCCGTTCTGCGGCAACTGCCGCAGAACTTCGTCGGGCACGTTCCGCGGGTGATCCGCGATGGCTCGGGCGGATGAATGCGAAAAAATCACGGGAGCGCGGCTGACGCGCAACGCGTGCCGCATCGTGGGGATCGAGACATGAGAAAGATCGACCAGCATGCCCAGCCGATTCATTTCGCGGACCACTTCCTCGCCAAAGGGCGTCAACCCGTCATGTCGCGGCTCGTCGGTCGCCGAGTCGGCCCAGTCGAGCGTGCTGGAGTGTGTGAGCGTCATGTATCGCGCGCCGCGCTGATAGAGCTGGCGCAGCACATTCAGCGAATTCTCGATGCAATGACCGCCCTCGACGCCGATCAATGAAGCGATCTTGCCCGCGCAACGCGCCCGACGGATATCCGCACAGGTCAGCGCCAACTGAAACGTCTCGGGGTACTGTTGGATCATGGCGTGCACGAAGTCGATCTGCTCCAGCGTCGTGAGCAATGCCGTGCCCTGCTGGGAGTACTCGACCGGCACGTAGACCGACCAAAACTGAGCACCGATGCCGCCTTGTCTGAGGCGCGGGATGTCCGTGTGCAAATCGGGTTGAGGTCCCGCGATGTCGCGCCGGTCGAAGGATGGCATACCCAAGCCGCGAAAACGCCAGGGAAGGTCGTTGTGGCCATCGACAACCAGGGAATCCTGATGGAGTCGGGCCGCCTGCTGCGTGACGATGACGGGACCGGCGCGGGACGAGCGAGTTGTCGCGGCGTGCTCGTTGTGCGGAAGCAATTCTCGCCACGCCCAGCGAAACAGATTGCGCGTATCCACATAACGCGCGCCGGACGACTCGGCTCCTAACACCACCGTGATCAGCTCGCGGCCCTCGCGCGAGGCAGACGATACCAGGCACGCGCCCGCCGCGTTGGTCGTTCCTGTCTTCACGCCCTGATAGCCCTCGATGGCCAACAGTCGATTGGTATTCTGCCAGATCACATTGCGGCGATAACCACTCTGACTTCGCACGGTGCAACCCCGCCGGCGCGTCTTCACGATTTCGCGGAACTTCGCGCTTTGAAGGACGGTTCGTGTGAGCTTCGCCAGGTCGCGGACGCTCGTCTGGTGTCCCTCGGCAGTTAACCCGTGAGGATTGCGGTACGTCGTCTCCTGCAGTCCCAGTTCGACCGCCGTACGATTCATCCGTTCAATAAAACGCACCTCCGGCGGGGCGTCGGGCAATTCGTCCGGCGCCGGCAGATCGCTTCCCAGGTGCTGTGCGATGGCGACCGAAGCGTCGTTACCGGAGGGCAGCAGCAAGCCGTAGAGAAGTTCGCCCAGCGTCACGATCTCGCCCGCCTTCAAGCCCGCCGAGGAGCCTTCGGTCTGGTCGGCCCGTTCCGAGAAAACCACATCTTGATCCAGCAACCCCGGGTTCTGCTCGGCAAGTTGCAGGGCCACCCACGCCGTCATGATCTTGGTCGTACTGGCGGGGTCCAACGGCGTCGTCGCCTGTTCGCTCCAAAGCAGTTCGCCGCTGCTGGCGTCCATGATGCCCCACGCTCGGCAGGTGACAAAGGGAGGTCCATTCAGGCCGTCGGGCGCTTCGCGCGGCAGCTGTTCCGCGTTCACAACCTCGGGCGACGCAATCGCTTCCGAATCCGCTTCGACCAGGGACCCGATGCTGCCCAGGTCGCGGGGTCGACCCGTCCATCCGGCTCCAGCCCCTGGGTCTGTTGAAAGCGCTTCACCGCCGCCTCCGTTTGCGGACCAAAATCACCATCCACACCCAGCTCGGGCGACGGCGACAGGCGAACATTCAAGGTCCGCTGCAACGCTTCGACGAGCTCGTTCTGAGCGCCGACGGCCAGCTCCGCGGGACCTGGTGACTCGGCTGCAGCGGCCGGATTGAAATGCTCGTAAACCGCCAAGGCGAGCTGGCTGCAAAACAGGTTTGCCTGATTGTCGTCCGACCAGCTTCGGTCCGCGTTCTCGTCGGTCAAAATGCAAATCGCGATTCTGCCGGAGGGCGAGTCGATCAGCCCTGCATCCGTGCGGCTTTGCGTCACCGCACCGGTCTTGTGTGCCACCTTGGTTCCGGCGGGCAGCAAACGGGGAATCTTCGTGCGATCGTCGCAAGCATAAAGATCCTCCATCATCGCCTCGCGGGCCTTCTCGCCGACCAACTCGCCCGCCGCCAAGCGTTCGAACAAACTGAGCATCTCCGCGGCCGTGGTGCTACCCAATCCAAATTGCTGGCTGCGCTCCGGCGCAATCGAGGTGTCCCGCCGAAACACTTTGGCATTGAGCTGCGTGTTCGGACAACCCAACTCACGCATCGCATCGCGTGTGGCGGGCAATCCGATTCGGTCGACGACCAGATTCGTGGCCGTGTTATCCGAGTAAACGATCATCAGCCGTGCGGCATCGCGGAGTGGAAACTGGGCGCCGTTCGAAAAATGGTAGGTGAGGATACCCGAGCCAGGTACTTTGTCTTCGTCACGGAGCGTGACGAGCTGTTGCAGGTCCACCTTGCCCGCCTCGGACTGTCGATAGAGCTCGATCAAGACCGGGAACTTGATCAGGCTGGCCGTCGGCATCGGTTGATCCGCCCGATACCCGAAAAACTCGCCCGTCCCCAGATGTTTGACCGCCACGCTCACCACCCCGCGATGGGCGTCAATCAGGGGTTGCAGACGATCGGCAAGCGGCAGCGGCGGGCCCGCCGCCGCGGTCGCGTTCATCGAAACGGCCAGCGCGACCGAAACGGCCATGCCGACCAAAGCCGTCGGAAGCACCCGCTGCGTCCGGGTCCGACCTGGCTCTGGAACTCCGCCGCCCTGGAGCGCGGGGGAGCGCGAGGGAAGGGCTAGATTTCTCGGCATGACGTTCGATCCTCAGCTAGAGCGTGTTGGGGTTCGGCGATCGGTTACGCCCGAGACTGATCGGCTACGCCCGAGACACTGGGATCGGCTGTGGTCGGAGCAATTGCGCGCCGGTCCCGTTCTGATTCCCGAAGTGACAAACACCGTTGATGACTCGGACCCCCGTTGCAATGTCATCGGCGAGCAGCGCGGCGCCGTCCATGTCGACATAGTCCAGCAAGGGCAGCAACTGGGCAATCGCCGAGATGCCGACGGTCGACTCGGTCATGCAACCGACCATGACTTGGAGTCCCAATCGGCGTGCTTCGGCGATCATTCCGCGGGCGGGCGTGAGGCCGCCGCATTTGGTCAATTTGATGTTGATCCCGTGAAAATGGGCGCGGCAGCGTGCGACGTCGTGCGGCGTGATGCAGCTTTCATCGGCGATCAAGGGCAAGGCCGAGTTGGCGAAGACCTCGCGCTGCGCCTCCCACTGGCCCGCCGGCAAGGGTTGCTCGATGAATTGCACGCCCAGCTCGGCCAGCTCGCGCGAATTGCGAATCGTTTCTGCTGCCGTCCAGCCGCAGTTGGCATCGACGCGAAACACCGCCGAGGTGTGCCGACGCAGCTCCCGTACGATTTCCAAGTCACGAGGTGTGCCGAGTTTGATCTTGTAGATCGGCCAGTCTGGCATCTCGGCCATTTTGGCGACCATCGTTTCGATCGTGTCGATTCCCACCGTAAAATTCGAGACGGGGCAAGACTCGGTTGCGAGCCCCCACAGCTCGTAAACGCGTTTCCCTTGAATCTTGCCGGACAAATCGTGAGCAGCCTGATCGACGGCGCACAGCGCAAAGGGGTTTTCCCGCAACGGCTCGGCCAAGTGCCGCCAGAGTCCCTCCGGATCGGTCGGCGAGTGGGCCGCAATCAGCGGTTCTACGTCGCGCAGGGCCTTCACCATCGCTGCCAGCGTCACGCCATAATAGGCGTTGGTCGTGGCCTCGCCAAAACCCTGCTGGCCTTCCGCCTGCAGTTCGACAATCAGCGTTGGCTGCGTGGAAATTGTCTCACGCGAGATACCAAAAGGATGCTTGAGCGGCAATTGGAAGTGGTGCAGGACAAGTTTCACGCAAACAGTTCCGATTTCAGGTTCAACACCGCCTTGGCCAAGTCATCGGCCCCGTGACGGAACACGTCACACACCGGCACGCCCAACTCCGCGCGGACTCGCTCGCGTTCCACTTCCGCCGCGGCCGGGTCCAGTCGCCGGCTGTTCATCGAGACGCCGATCAGTCGGCAAGGTCCCATCAAATTGGCCATCATTTCGTAGACCGTCTTCAGATGCGAAAGCGAACAAACCGAGACGGTTTCCATCCCGTGCATCACGGTCCGCCCGGCTTCGTAGCACATGATCAGGCCGTGCGGCATACAGCCGTGCAACAAGCCGAGCGTCACGGCCGAATACTTGGGATGGGCAAGTGTTCCCTGCCCTTCGACCAGCAGGATGTCATGGTGCTGGTTTTGGCGCACGAGTTTTTCCGCGGCTCCATTCACAAAATCGGCGACGATGCAGTCGATCGGCAATCCCTCACCGGCAATCAAAATACCGGTCTGCCCGGTGGCCACGAACTGGGCATCGTGTCCAGCTCGCTGGAGCGCTCGGGTGACTTCGATCGCGGTCACCATCTTGCCCACACTGCAATCATGACCGACCGTATGGATCCGTAGGCAGTCGTCGCGAATGCCTTCCCGCGTCGCGCAATCCCGTTCGTTATTACGTCGCACGTCGATCAGCTGAACTCCCTTGCGCCGCGCGGCGTGAGCGAATTCCGGATCCTCCCCGAGGAACTGGTGCAAACCGGAAATGATATCCAAACCCCGTTCGATCGCCTGCAAGATGATCTCGCGCCACGCGGCGGGAATTCGTCCGCCCGAGGGCGCGATGCCGATCATCAGGGCCGTCGCGTCAGGTGCGTCCTCCAACCGGCCAATGACGGGGATCGACCCGCCCACGCCCAGCAAGTCGCCCGCCGTCCGTCCCCGCTCGCCCCGATCAAACACCGCGGCCACGTCCTCGGAACAATAGCGAATGACGCAGACCCCGGTCTTGGCCGTGATGGGTTCGGAGTGGCCCTCCGTCAGGATGATGAGACGCCGTCCGGCGGAATGCGAAGCGACGGAATTCATGTCAGTACGTGTTCCCGAATCCAAGCAGAGCCTCCACGTGGCGGGGCCGATCCAGGCGCTTGGCCTGGCCCACTTGATCAAACTGGAGGCGTTCGCAAACCGGCTCTCCCGCCAGGCGCTTCGTCAATTGCAGGCGGCCCGGGAGTCAACCGTGTCGAACGGCCATCTTGTTATAGCCAATTCATTTTCGCTCACAAGCGACGCGGTCGGGCGCGACGATCCAGCTCACGCGCCGGGGACGACGGACTGGCCAGGCAGCAGTTGCGGAATGGGCAGCCCCAGGCTTGCGTTGATCCCCCGCACCAGGTTCACTTCCTCCGTGGTGATCCCCTGGTCGGCGGCGATGCAGCAACCAACCGCGATCAGAAACTCGCGCCGGGCACGCGGAGCAGCCTCGGCGATCTCGTCCAGCGCGATGTCCAGCGCTTCCCAGGTCACCTCGTCACGGTCCCAAATCTGGGGTTGGTCGAGGCCCAGATGGACCACCGCCCGTTGAAACGCGTAGTCGGCCATCGCCGCGCTGTCGCTCCCGACATGGCATAACAACGACAGGATTGCCTCGCAGGCGGGCTGGACTTCAGTCAGTTTGCCGTACCGCGGCCGGCACTCCGTGACCGAACACAAGCCCAGATGGTGGCGCAACTGCCGACTCCAAGACCATTGAGCAAGCTCGCCGCGTGAGGTCTGGTCCAAGAGCAGCCGCAGCGTTTGTCGCAAGCCTGCCGACTCCGCCCGAGGCACTTCGGCCAGCCGTTCCCAAGCCAGATCGAAGTAGAGCGTCTGGCGAGCCGCATCCCAACCGGCCAGATGGGGCAGCAGTTCGCTCACGACCGGACGCAACTTTTCGTCCACCGCGTCCAAGGACGACTCGGGCAAGTCCAGCAACGTCGTCGTCAGCGCGATCAGCGCGGCGGCGCAACCGTCGTGATCGTCCAGCAATTCGAGCCACGCGCCGGCCAGGTCTTGTTGGATTTGTTCGCGATATCGTCGTGTCCAGTCCGACTGCCCGAATCGGTCCTCGTCGGATTCTGATTCCCGCGGCAGGGACGCGTTGTCGATTTGAAAGTCATCCGAGGTTCTGAGTGAGGCCAGGCTGCCTTGGCTGACGTCGCCCGTGAGCAACGAAAGCGAGTGGCCGTAGGCCCCGTGGTACGGGTCCAAGTCGGCGTCCGCTTCAAACATCGGCACGCCATCCCAATTCGGGTCAAGCCGCCGAATGCGTTCTGCCAGCGGCGGATGAGTCGCCAGCAGTCCGCCCAGCCGACGACAGCCTTCTGCGAAGAAGAAGTGCGAGACCTCAAGCGAGTTCCTCACCCGGACGCGACTCCCCGCCTCATGGCCAGCCAGCGACTTGAGCGCGTTGGCGAGGCCTTCCGGATTACGCGTGAATTGGACCGCATAGGCGTCGGCCAGAAACTCGCGTTGGCGACTGGTCGCACTCATCACCAACATCCCGAACAGGGCGCCGATCAGCCCGATGGGCCAGAGCAGGACTCCCAGCAACAGGCAGACGATCACGGCCAGGGTTTCGTCGCCTTCATCTCGCCGGCGGGAGGTGTTGGCCATCATTTCGGCGGCGCTCCGCAGCAGACCCTCGGCCAAGAGCGTAATGCTCAGAATCCCATGCAGGATCCCGACCAATCGCAAGTTGATCCGCATGTCGCCGTTAAAGATGTGACTGAACTCGTGGGCGATGACTCCTTGCAACTGGTCCCGCGACAATCGGCGGATACACCCCCGAGTCACGCCAATCACGGCATCGTCCACCGTCAGTCCCGCCGCGAAGGCGTTAATTCCCTGCTGCCCTTCGAG
This sequence comes from uncultured Planctomycetales bacterium, assembly GCA_963826795.1. Taxonomy (GTDB): domain Bacteria; phylum Planctomycetota; class Planctomycetia; order Pirellulales; family Pirellulaceae; genus CAWGYT01. The sequence continues at coordinate 104,157 of CAWGYT010000018.1, forward strand.
CACATAGACGGCGGGAGCGGGAATTCCGGCGGCAATCGCCATTTCCTCGACAACGTGAAGGGCGCGTCGCTGGTCAAGATCGGCGGACTGGGGATCAATCCGCTCTCCGCCGAGTTCCTCCGCGATGACCTTTCCGCCGGCTTTCAAGTGGTGCATCTTCAGGAGACTGGAAACCGCCACGAACAGGCCGGACACGGTGCACAGAACGAGGAAGATTTCCGCCAACTGGAGGCGAATGGAATGGAGCTCCAGATGCGTGACGGAGGCCAGCAGCAACATGACCGCGTAGGTCAGCACGAGGCTGGTGCAGGCCACCGTGCCGCCAATTCCCACGCCGAGCCAACCTAGCAGCTTGGCCGTTCTCGCCAGAGCTCGCTCCTGGTGCTCGTAGAAATTCCGCATCGCGAAAGTCTCGCAGAAATTCCGTCAGGTGTCGCTTGTCAGACTCGGTCGATTCAGGACAGGGACACGGCGGGAGCCTGCTGGATCGCAACTCGATCCTCGACTTCCACCGGGAAACGGTTTTCGGGGAACCCTAGCAGAGGCGCGACGGCAATCGCCGGGAAGCTCTCGCGATAGGTGTTGAAGCTCATGACCCAATCGTTGAAAGCCTGCCGCGCGAAGGCGACTTTGTTTTCAGTCGACGTCAGTTCTTCCGTCAACATGGCAACGTTTTCGTTCGCCTTGAGCTCCGGATAGGCCTCCATCACGAAGTTCAGCCGACTCAGCGCGTTGGTCAACACGCCCTCCGCCCCGACCCAACTCTTGAGGGCCTCCGCATTCGCTGGGTTCTGAGCTGCTTGAGCCAGCCCGGCGTTCGCCTGATTGCGCGCCGCAATCACGTTTTCAAGCGTCTGACGTTCGTGCTGCATGTATCCCTTGACACACTCGACCAGGTTCGGAATCAGATCGTAGCGACGCCGCAGCTGCACCTCGATCTGAGCGAATCCGTTGTCACAGAAGTTCTTGAGAGAGACGAGTTGGTTGTAGGTGGAGATCGTGACTGCGGCCACCAGGACCAGCATGACGGCACAGGCCGTCGCCGCGAGGGCGGGAATCATAAGGGCAGCTCCCCTTCAAATGGATCGTATCGAGTGACTCAGAGCCATGCGGCTTAGGAAACCTAGCTCATCCCCGCGCTCGTCCACGTTCGCCTGTGCGTGATCAAGCTTGTAACGAACTGACGAGTTGCTTAGATTGCTGGCACGCTGAATCACCGCGGAACACTGGGACATTGAGCCGAGGGAGTCAATCATGAGTGCTGAAGCGCAGGCGGCCGGCGGCACGATTCCGCCCAAATGGACTCCGCTGGGCCGCGTCGAGCGACGGGTGCTGGGCGTGCTGGTCGAAAAAGCAAAGACGACGCCGGATGCCTACCCGCTGACGCTCAACGCGCTCACCAACGGTTGTAACCAAAAAAGCAATCGCGACCCGCAAATGAACCTCCAACCCGACCAGGTCGAGAACTCACTGGAGAAGTTACGGCACCTGTCGGCCGTCATCGAGGTCTCCGGCGGCGGTCGCGTCTCGAAATATCGCCACTTGATCTACGAATGGATGGGGATCAACAAGGTCGAGGCCGCCGTGATGACAGAGCTCTTGCTGCGCGGGCGCAAACGGTCGGCGAACTCCGCGGCGCGCGGCGAGGATGGAACCTATCGCGGACGTCGGGGCCCTGATGCCCGTCCTGGAATCGTTACAGGAGAAAGGCCTGGTCATTTCACTCACTCCCTCGGGCCGAGGCCAGATCGTGACCCACGCCTTGTTCCTGCCCGAAGAAATGGCCAAGGTCAAGGCCAGTGCCGCAGCCAGCTCAAACGAGCCCGCCGTCGCCGACCGCCCCGCGGCGCCCACGACAACCACGATTGAACGCAGCCCGTCCGCCGGTCGTCCCGGTCAACCCGGTCAACCCGCCCCCTCCGCTGACAGCCGATCGCGTGACAGCGGATCGCTGACGTCGGAAGTGGCCGAGCTGCGTTCGGCCGTTGAGCAGCTGCGGGCGGAAGTCGACCGGCTGAAAAGCGACGTTCAGGATCTGTGGTCAAGTCTCAGCTGACCCGCCCCTGGAAGACAACCCGCAGGCCCTCCGTCCCGGCAAACGGCTCGCCACGCTGGTTTCGCATGACAACCCGCTGCGGCACTAGACGGAGGCCGGTTGGATCCCCGACAATGAATTCCGGCGGCTTGGTCTCGTGAACTGGCAAACGGAGCCCCATCTCCGGAACTGCCACACCGTCGCCCTTTGAAACACCCCTTGCGTTAACAAGCCAACCGCCATGCCTCACGAGTTCATCTTGATCCCGGGCCGCACCAGCAAACAAGGCTCGGGGATCAGCGAAGGCAAGTTTCGTGACAACTATCAGTCCGAAATCAACACCCTGCAGGTAAACCCCCAAGACATGCAGCGCCTGGATTTGCAGGAAGGTGACCGTGTCAGGCTGCGCAGTGATTTTGGCCAGATCGAAGTCGCGGTCAAACCGTCGGCGGGCGATGAATTGCCCGAGGGAATTCTGTTTATCGCCTATGGGGATCTCTCAAGTCGCTTGATGGGTGGCGACACGCACGGCTCCGGGATGCCCACAAGTAAGGGACTGGATGTGCGGCTGGAGTTGATCGAGCAGGCCTGAGGAGTTGCGACAGATGGAGGGACGCCCATCTCCACGCGGCAGGACGGAGCTCGGCGACCGGCGCTCCCTGATCCGCCGTTGGGCCTTTCGCTGCGCACTGGCCGGAGCTGGCTGGCTCGGAGCTGGCTGGCTCGGAGCTGGAGGAGTCGGGATGGCCGAAGTCGGGATGGCCGACGCCGAAGCGAATCGAAGCTACGAAGCGAGATTCGCGACACGGCTCCAACAGCGACAACTCGTGCGACTGGCCGAAGACTACTGTCGGCAACAGCTGCGGCGCGCGGACCTTGCCGACGCGACGCGCGCCGAACTGATTGAGCAACTGCTGCGGGCGGTGGCGACGCAAGCCATGGACGAACGGACGCTGACGGACGTCCGTGCGTGGGAGCGGGCGGAGGCGATCCCAGCGGAATTCGCGGAAACGCTGCGCGATCCGTTGGCGCGCATCCGGATCACGTTTCAGGCGCAGCTGGTGACGCTCGCGCGCGGCACTTGGCTGGCCAGCACCGCGGCGCTCGATCCCGATCCACCCGCGCGTCGGACCGAGGCCGCCGGGCTGCTGCGGAACGTGACTCGGGCGCTCGAAGATCTTGACCAGCAACTCGAGCACTCGCTGCGGCAGCCGCCCTTGAGCGACGAGCCGGCGACGCGGCGAGCCGGCGAGCGGTTGCGACATCAGGTCCGATACAAGTTGGGCGATGCATTCCTCCAGCACGCACTTTGCTATTCCCGCGGGACGCCCGATCAGATCCACTTGTTGACGCGGGCGCTCGAGCAATTCGCCGCGATCGCACGGCTTCAGCCGCCTTCCGACTTGACGCTCGAAAGCCGCCTCCGCGAAGTCGAATGTCACCGTCGCCTGGGAAACGAAGCGCCTGCCCAGCAGGGTCTTGCGCAGTTCGATGACGAACCGCTTGACGAGGGCTTCCTCCGAAGACGGAACGTCGAGGCGGCGGAGTTGCAGATTGACCAGGGACATCCCGAACTGGCCATCGAGTCGCTGCTGGCTGAAGAAAAACAACCGCGCGGCGACGTGGCGCCCGACGTGCAAGCGGCTCTCCATTTCGGCCTGATTCGAGCGTACTTGGCGCGCGCCGAACAAACCCGACGTGGCGACGCGTCGGATGAGGCAACCGCTTGGGAGACGTTGGCGCTCGAGCAACTGCAGATCCTCGAGCGATCGCTTTCACCCTATTGGGTCCGACGCGCCGAGGCCATGCTGGCCGGCCACGCGAAGACGCCCGCCGCCAGTGCGGGGCCCGAAGTCTTGGCTCGAACCGCGGCCAACTTCTATCGACGCGGGCAGATTCCCGACGCGGTGGTCGCCTTTCAACGAGCAGCCGATCTGGCCGAGGAATCCGAAAACGCGGCTGCCGCCGTTCCTTATCGGCTCCAAGCCGCGGCGCTGCTGCACCAATCAGGACAGCACGCCGCCGCTTTATCCGCATTCCAAGCCGTGATCCGAGCCGATCCGAACGGCCCCCGCGCGGCCCAAGCCAGTTGGCTGGCCATCGTCAACGCCGCGCAGTTAACCCGCGAACAATCCGACTTTGCACCGCAATACGACCAATTGCTCCAGAATCACCTTCAGCAATGGCCTGACGATCCCACGACAAATCAAGTTCGCCTCTGGACGGGTCGCCTGCGCCAGCAGCAAGCGGACCTACCGGCCGCGATTGCCATTTGGAAAGCCATCCCGCCGGATTTCGCCGAATGGCCGATCGTCCAGTCAAGCATTCGTGCGGCCTACGTCCGACAGCTGACCGACCCCAGAACCGCGCCCAGTTCGGTTGAACGGCTGGCGCGCGAGGGCATTGACTATTTCATGCAATCGGTCCCCCGTGCGATCCATCCCGACAGCTCGCCCTCTCCGTCCGTCTGCGACGCCGCACTGACCGCCTCCGAGTTCAGTCTCTGCTTCACCAACGCCACCTCAGAACAGGCGCTGGGACCGTTGCGTCTGCCCGGAGTCGGTTCGGAATGCGAACAGCGGTTTCCCGATCGAAAGCGCGCCTGGAAGGCCTGGTCTCCACGCTCGCCGACCAACCCTCGGATTGGGTCCAGACGGTCCGCTGGGAGCAAGTCGACTTGGCAGTTCCCCTACTCGATCGACTCAATCGCGCCGTCCAGGCCCAACCGGTCAGGGCTCGCTTCGCCGAAACTCTGGCGGCCGAAACTCTGGCGGCCGAAACGCAGGCGGCCGAAACTCTGGCGGCCGAAACGCAGGCGGAATGGGCTCGACTCCTGAGGAACTTACCCGAGCACGCCGAGAATCCGCATATCCAGGAACTTGAAGCAACCGCGCTCACGCAGCTGGGCGCCGCGCCGAAGCCATTCAGCTGTACCAAGACCTGGCGCGCCGCGAGCCCCGTCAGGCGGCGTGGCAGGCGTCTTTGGCCAGACTCCTGGAAGACAACCAGACCGAGGCCGACGACCGCCTCGCCCTCGACTCGTGGCGGAGAGTGGTTCGCCTCAGCCCCGCGGCGACGGAAGCGTGGTTTTCGGGAAAACTGGGCATCGCGCGCCTCCTGATCCGGCAAGGCGACAAGCCGCGAGCCGCCGAAATGCTGCAGGTCCTGCAGGCACTCCACCCCGGTCTCGGTGGACCGCAGCAAGCGATCGAGTTGGAACAGCTGTTGCAGCAAGCGACGATCGACCCGTGACGCCCGACGGATCGGATCAGGCCGACACGCGGTCGATTCGCGATTCTTAGGCCGCCAGATTCATCTTGACCCAATTCGAGAGATGGATAGATTGTTGCGTCTGAGATGCAATTCATCGTGCGGACGGCAAGGACCAAGCCGCCACCCCGCAGGCGACGCACGATGACGACGAAATGGATGTCGTTGACCCACCGCATTGTCGAAGGGAATCGCTCATGAATCGCAGTGTTGCGTTGCTCAGCAACCGCTTTGGCCTCGCTGACGTGTCTGCCCGCCACTTGGCTCTCGGCGACCTCCGCCGCGATGATCACGCAATCCCAAGGTTTCGGCGGACAGCCCAGTCTGACGAAGGTCGTCGAGTTCGCGCAGTTCGACCCATCCTACGGGACGCTCGCATCCGTGGAATGGCGTTTCAATCTGGGCATCGAAGGAGGTTCCTTAACGGTCGACAACGACGGAGCCGTCCCCGCTCAGGTGTCGGTTCAGCTCGGTGCGCGCGGCAGCCTCGCCTCCGACGACGTCCCCCTGCTGAACAGCTCGCTTCAGCCGATTCTGTCGGGCTCGACCTCCGTGTCCGCTTCCACCGGATCGACGTTCAATCTCGCCGCGGACAACGGAGATGGGATGACGTTCGATCCCACCATGCCCGATGCCCAAACACACCTCGGGGGGATCGCCTCGATGTCCGGCTCGGACACCGTGGACGCGTCGTTCATCAGTCAATATCTCGGCACGGACATGTTTGAATTGATCGTCGATCTTGACCAAGTGCTGGATTTCGGAGGTACCGGGGGCGTATCCGGTCAATTTGATCCCGTGCTGGCCTGGCCAACGGTCACGCTCATTTACGAATTCAACGAGATCGTCCCAGAACCGACCTCGACGCTCCCCGCCGTGGTCGGCCTACTGACGCTCGTCGGCCTGTCACCCAGGCAGCGGCGAGCACCGCACTAAATCGCGAACAACGCGGCGCGCCACGCCGCGGCAATGCATTCGATGGAGCCCCCCCTTGAGCAAGGAGACAGATGGTCCTCGGACCTCTGTCTCTTTGCTTTTTTTATGAAGCGGCGAGGAGCGGGAGGGCGAGGACCGGATCAAACGAGCCGGTCCAGGACGGCCAGGGGCCAGCGACTCAGCGGGGCGATTCGATTTGCGGCGGCGGCGTTCGGGACGAAAACCAGGCCGCGATCGTTCGGTAGCGGGCCAAGATCCAGATCACCGACATGCCGCCATTCGGCTTCCGACCGCCAGTCCGCCTTCCCCGAGCGTTCGCACTGGTAGAAGGGCCGCATCGCCTGCGGGAGGTGCTCCCAGAGCTCGGCGTCACCGTATCGGACCGGTCGGGCCCCGCGAGCGGCGAGCCATCGCGTTTCGATCCCGATTCCGTAGCACTCGAAGTCCCAACGCTGTTGGTGGGGACGGAAGGTGCGCAGTCGAGCCAGTTCTTCCAGCGGCCGCGCCGTGAAGCTGACGACCGCGGTTTGGCCGCGAATCAGGCGACGGGTTGCCAAGAGTCGCTGCATGCGGAGAATCCGTTCCAGTGCGGCGGAGGCCGATCGATCGCGAAACGCCGGGCGGAAGAGCAGGTCTCGAACGTAGTCGGCTTCCGATTGGTCTGGCCAGGGCCCTTGGCTGCGGCGAGTCCAATGAAACAAAAAGGCTTGAGCCTCGTCTGGGCCAAGTTTTATCGACTGAGTTGCCGAATCGGCGGCGTTCAGGTCCGCGACCGGGGGTTCTTCGTCGCGTGGCTCAGTGGCGTCCGTCCGATCCCACGTGATCGCCCCCTGACGGCGCCAACCGCGGGCGAGCGACGCGGGCACGCAGTCGGGCCCCAATGCCAGGACAACCCGCTTGTCTCGAAAGGCGTCCTTGGTGAATGCGGCATCGAGCAGCCGATGGAGATTTCCCTGTGGCCTCACGTAGAGCACGTGCAGTTCATCGGCGAGTGACGCCAACGCGCGATCGGCCAGTGGCAGCGATTCCAGCTCGGGTGCGGCGCGGGGCTCGACGCAAGGCGAGACGAACCAGCAGGGGCTCGACATCCCGATCGGTGCGGCCAACCGTCGGGCCACGCGTTGCCACCACTGATCCCAGTCATCGGTGTGCGATGGCAGTTCAACGACCCCCACTCGAATCGGCCGCAGATCGCCCAGGTGGCGCAACCAACGATCGCACGTCGTCCCTTCACAGCGGATCAGGACGCGATCCGTGCGTTCCGCATACCGAACGACCCGTCCGAGCGCATCCAGCCAGCCAGGGCGCCGGTCGGGAGCACGACCAATCCGCGAGCTAAGGACCGTCAGCAGGGGGCGACTTCCCCACGCCTGGTCCGTCCCCTCGCCCGTCGCGATGCGACGTGCGGCCAACAGATCTCCGGCGGGTGGCTCACGAAACAATTCGATCAAGAGGCGATCGCCCGGGCGCGCCGCGGCCAAATCTCGCGAATCCGTACGGCGCCGTCGACTCATTCGCCTTTCCTGACCCTTCGGACCCCACCGATGGCCACGATGGGCGAAATCCGCGGTGGCTTGTGTTCGGAGTCGTTTATACCGCGAACCAGGCGAACCGGACAATCGGCATGCCACCTTGGTCCCGCGCGCCCTGCGTGCACGTCGCCAGCGGATCGCGACCGACTCCGCGCCAGACGACCGCTCGTCCGCGAAATCTGTGGGGGGACGTTGCCTGGAAGCCAGGCCAAGATCTGTTAAGCTGCCCTCTTCGTGACTCGTGAGTCTTAACCGCTGGAGGCCTTGGGGTGTCGAGCGCCAACCTGGTCGAACATCCGTTGATCAAGCGACATATCGCACAGCTGCGGGACGTCGAAACGCAGCCCGAGGAGTTTCGATTGGTACTCCGCCGTCTGGCCGTCCTGTTGGCCTATGAAGCAACCCAGGATCTGTTGCTCGAGCCGATCACGGTGAGGACGCCCTTGGCGGAGACCACGGGGGAACGATTGAGTCAGCGGATTGGAATCGTGCCCATTCTCCGCGCGGGGCTCGGGATGGTCGATCCGGTCATCGATCTGATCCCCGAGGCTCAGGTGTGGCATCTCGGGCTCTATCGTGATGAGGCGACGGCGCAGCCCGTGGAGTACTATAGCAAGCTACCCGACGACCGGCCGGTGGACGTTGCCTTGATTGTCGATCCGATGCTTGCAACCGGCGGCTCGGCTCTGGCCGCACTGAGCGTCTTGCGTCGTTGGGGCGTCCGCCACCTGAAACTGCTTTCGGTGATTGCCGCGCGAGACGGAATCGAACGGGTCCTCAACGAGGCTCCTGAAACGCAGATCTACGTTTGTGGCATCGATGCGGAATTGAACGATCGGAAGTTTATCGTGCCGGGACTGGGCGACGCGGGCGATCGCACCTTCAATACGCTTGCGCCACCCTCGCAGTCCTGAACGGGTGAGACGAGGCCGAGACCTTCGAATCGGAGGCGACAACCCGATGACGATTGATCTGCGGGGACACCGTGCCCTCGTCACGGGATCGACGCAAGGCGTGGGCCGCGCGATCGCGGAGTCCTTGGCGGCGGCCGGCGCGGATGTGGTCGTGCATGGGCTGCGGATCGACGCCAACGCTCATGCGGCCGAGCAGGCGTGTGCGGCTCACGGCGTCCAGACCGCGCTGATCGAGGCCGATCTGGCGGGCTCGACGCAGCCCGCGGTCGAGCGTGTTTTCGAACTGGCAACGAGCGCCCTGCCGGACATTGATTTGCTGGTCAACAACGCGGGAACCTACGCCGACGTTCCGTTTCTGGACATGACCGTCGAGTCGTTCGAACGAACCTGGCGACTGAACGTCAGTGCCGCTTTTTTCTGACGCAGGCCTTTGCCCGCGCGTGGGTCGCCCAACAGGTCGCGGGACGCGTGCTGATGATCGGCTCGATTAACGGCCGCTTGGCCGAGCCGACTCATGCCGGCTACGACACGTCGAAGGGGGCGGTCGAGATGATGGTTCGCACGCTGTGCGTCGAGCTGGCGCCCCACAAGATCCGCGTCAATGGCCTCGCCCCCGGCCTCTTTCGAACGCCGCTGACCGAGCGTGCCCTGTCGGATCCGCACGTGCTGAAATGGATGCAGTATCACACACCCAATGGCCAGGTCCCGGGTCCCGAGGTCGCGGGCGAGTGCGCGGCCTTTCTGTTGAGCGACGCGGCGCAACACGTCCACGGACAAATGCTGCTCGTGGACGGAGGGATGAGTGTTTGGCAACAGCCGGACCCCTGGTGAACCGTCGATCTGCCAGGAACCGCCTCACTCTCATTCCGCCACCCATCTCAAACCCAGCGAAGGTACCATGCCGCGGCTTACCAGCTTCCTCGGACTCGTGACGATGATCATCCTGGCCTGGGCGATGAGCACGAACCGGCGTCAGATCAATTGGCGAATCATCTTGGGAGGGCTCGCGCTCCAGTTTGTTTTCGCGCTGCTCATTCTGAAGACCGGCCCTGGACGAATCTTGTTCACCTGGACCGGCGATCTGTTTCAGGCGACGATCAATCACGTCGATGCCGGCTCGACATTCCTCTTCGGAATCAATGCCCGACCGACCGACTCGTCGATGCCGGCTCGTCTGGCGCTGCTCCGCACTTTTGCGTTCGGCGTGCTCCCCACGATCGTCTTCTTTTCATCACTGATGTCGATTCTGTATTACCTGGGGATCATGCAGCGACTGGTCGAGTGGATCGCTCGAATCATGCAGCGCACGCTGGGGACCTCCGGCGCGGAAAGTCTGTCGGCCGCCGCCAACATCTTTGTCGGGCAAACCGAGGCCCCGCTGGTGATTCGTCCGTACGTGGACGGGATGACGCTCTCGGAATTGAATGCGGTCATGGTCGGCGGCTTCGCCACGATCGCAGGCGGAGTCATGGCCGCCTATGTGGCAATGGGAATCGATCCGGGCCATTTGGTGACCGCCTCGGTGATTTCCGCACCCGCGGCCCTCTTGATCGCCAAATTGATCGTTCCTGAGACGGACACGCCCGCAACCTTGGGCCGGGTCCGCGTCCAGATCGAGGACCCATCGGCCAACCTGCTGGAAGCCGCGGCGGCGGGGGCGGCCGATGGGATGAAACTGGCAATCAACGTCGGCGCGATGTTGATCGCGTTCCTGGCTCTCCTGTCCCTGCTGAACGGCCTGCTCGGCTGGCTGGGAAACCAGTGGAATGACTGGGTGGTCACGTGGCTGGGCGGCGAGGCGATGGGCATGTGGAGTCTGGAGAAGCTGCTCGGCGCGGTCTTCGCACCCTTGGCCTGGGTGATGGGAGTCCCATCTCAGGATTGTCGACAGGCCGGCGAATTGTTGGGAATCAAAATGGTCGGCAACGAGTTCATCGCGTACGACGGACTGGGGCGGTGGCAGCAGGCGGCGGCGGGCCAGGCACCTCATCCGCGAACGGTCCTGATTCTGACCTACGCCCTGTCGGGATTTGCCAACTTCAGTTCGATCGGCATCCAGCTGGGCGGGATCGGAGGCATCGCCCCCGGACGGCGCTCGGACCTGGCCCGACTCGGACTCCGCGCGATGCTGGGAGGGACCCTCGCGGCATTCATGACGGCCTGCATCGCGGGAATCCTCGTTAGCGACGATGCGTCCGTGCCTCATTCCGGCCAAGACGCTCCGACCGCCAACGCTCAACCCGCATCGAAGCGTCCGAATCGGTTGGGCAATAAATCGTTCAACGAGGTCGCGATGAGCTCGCGCGGGTCCTTGGTATCGACCAGCCAGATCGGAAGGTCCTGGCAAAATTCGGCGAGAACCTGGCGGCAAGCTCCGCAGGGAGACACCCCGCCTTGGGAGACCACCACCAGCCCTCGAAACGCAGTCGCTCCGACCGCGATGGCGTTGCCAATCGCCGACCGCTCGGCGCAAACCGTCAGCCCCAGCGAGGCGTTTTCGACGTTGCAGCCGATATGCAGCTGGGCCTGGTCGTCGATCAGAGCGGCCCCGACCGCGAAATTTGAATAGGGAGCGTACGCGCGACGTCGCACGTCACGGGCCGCCTGAATCAGGTCGGCGAGCCAGAGGGGATCACTTGCCACGAGTCCGTCCCTTTCGAGGTCTAGGTTCTGGCACCGGGCCACTCGGCTGGCGTCACTCAGCTGGGGTCACTCGGCCGTCAGTCGTTCGTAAATCAGCGGCGGCGCGGGGACGGAGTCCACTTCGTCAATCACGATGGCCTCACGAACCCAGGGCCGGACGTGTGCGGCGGCCGCCTCGGTCGCGAACACCCGAGCCAGCGGCTGACCCGCCGAGACCGTCTGGCCGATTCGCACGAGCATTTCGAGCCCGACGGAGTGATCGATCCGATCTGAAAGCACGAGGTGCCCGCCCCGCAACTGGATGATCGCCCGCCCCAGTTGTGCTCCGTGAACCTCACGAACGCAACCCTCGCGATCCGAGGTCACCTCGGAGGCCGGCGCGACGGTGAGTGATCCAAGTCGCCCGCCCTGAGCCGAGACCATTTCGGCAAATTTCTCAAACGCTCGACCGCTGTCCAGCGCCGCCACCAGCTGGATCGTCGCCTCCTGCGGGGTCGTCACGCGACCGGTAGCGACCAGCAATTCGGCACCTAGCGCCAGCGTCAGCCCCCGCACCTCATCGGGCCCACCGCCCTGCAGCAACTCGATCGATTCGCGGACTTCGACGGCGTTTCCGACGGCGCGACCCAAGGGTTGGTGCATCTCGGTCAGCAACGCCGTCGTCCGGACGCCCATCCCCGTGGCAACGCGAACCAGCGTGCGGGCCAGATCACGGGCCTGGTCGAGCGTCTTCATGAACGCACCGCTACCGACTTTCACGTCCAGCACCAGACTGTCGAGCGATTCGGCCAACTTCTTGCTGAGGATACTGGCGGTGATCAACGGAATCGATTCGACCGTCGCCGTCACGTCGCGCAGCGCATAGAGCTTGCGGTCGACCGGCGCCAGCTCGGCGGTCGCGCCGCAGATGACGCAGCCCACACGTTCGGTCTGAGCCTCGATCTCGCTTTGACTGAGCGCCGTGCGGTATCCGGGAATCGCTTCCAATTTGTCTAAGGTTCCCCCCGTGATCCCCAAGCCGCGTCCTGAGATCATCGGGACCTGCAGACCGCAACAAGCCAGCAGCGGGGCGAGCACCAGCGAGACTTTGTCACCCAGCCCACCGGTCGAATGTTTGTCCACGCGAGGGACTTCCGAGGTGCGCCGCAGACGCGTGCCGCTGCCCAGCATCTCCTGCGTCAGGTGAACCGTCTCCGGACTCGACATCCCGCGGATGCAAATCGCCATGGCCAGAGCGGCCATTTGATAATCGGCGACCTCGCCGGACGCGTATCCCCGCACGAAGGACGCGATTTCGTCCCCTGTCAGCGCCAATCCATCACGCTTTCGCCGAATGATTTCCGCAGGGATCATCAACTCGTTGCCTCAGGATTGCCCCGGCACGATTCAGGCGGGGTCGATGAATTCTGGCAAGCCGCTGGTTTGCTCGCCCGTCGCTTCCGATTGCTCCCAACGCTCGGTCGGCGGCGACGGCAGCTCAAGCAAGTAGCGGTCGAGCCCCGGATCCCAATCCTCGTCGTCCCAGACCGTCGAGAACCAGGCCGCCTGTTTCGTCGGCTCGAACTCGGCAACGTCCTGTGGTTGCGACCACCTCGCTGCCTGCCGCGCGCCGCCGACACCGATCTCGAGAGCTGCCAAGGCTTGATCTGCCAGCAGTGCGCTCGCGACCGCCGAGGACTCGGGCCGGACGGGCGTCGCCGCCGGGAGTCCGGCGCGGACAAAGTTAATGCGATTCAACTCGTTGAGCACGAGTAACGCATCCAGGGGCGAGAGGAACCCATCACCATTGACGTCCAGGTAAGGCGCTCCGTCTGTCCGAGTGGCCAGCGCACGGGCTCCGAATTCGTTGAGATCGTTGATGATCAGCAACGCATCCAGGGGGCTGACCTGTTCGTCGGCCGTGACGTCCAGCATGTCGACGGGATTCGTCCAACCAAAGTCCGAAATCGGGACCTCCAGCTGAAAACTCGGAGGATCAAAATTACCCACGATCGGCAGGGCGAACTCATCCCCAAACCGCGCGAATCGATCGGGCCCGAATGGATGAGGACGGAAATCGATCGTGGGCCGACTGTCGATCGGATCGTCGGGGGGACTGAGCCGTTCGAGCAGCGTCTGCCCCTCCGAGAGCAGGAAGTACCATTCGCTGCGATCGCGGTCGGTCGCGCCCTCGCGGTCCGGCACCCAAAGCCCCAGGTCATCGAAGCCGTCTTGATTCAGGTCCGCTGCCACGGGTCGCTCGCGCACGCCGATAAATCCGAACGTGAACACCGTGTCGGCAAATCCATCCCAGCCACGCAGTGCGCCGTTGGCCAGGTCGATCATGTATCGATCATCGGCCCAAGTTGCCAAGTCATCGAAGCCGTCGCCGTCGAAATCGCCGACAACGGGATAACCGACCAGGCGCGACGGAAATTTCGCGTCGGTTTGAAAGTTGTGGTCCGTATCGAGATACCAGAACTTTCCGTCGAATAAAGCCACTTCATCTCCGTTGGCCAGGTTCCCGTCGAATTCGCCCGCAACCGGCAGCCCGTTGACGGCTTGTGGTTCGACGCGATCGATGTTGGGCACGCCATCGTTGTCGGTATCGACGAGCCAGCGGAATTCACCCTCTGCGCGACCGTACGCGGCAAGTTTGTCATAGCCATCGGTCATCTGGCCGGGCAAGGCGAAGTTCCCAGCGAACAGATCGTCGCTGGTGAACCCGTAGCGGAAGACGAGATCACGGTTCACGAAGTCGAGATTCTCGGGATCGAACTGGAAGTTTCCGTTGAGATCCGCCCACACGCTTCCACCGCCCCAAATCCCGAGCTCGGGGCGGCTATCGACGGTGAAGCGAGCCACGAAATCGCCGCCGGCGACGCCATCTCCGGTCGGAAAGATCGGCGCCACGGCCGTCGGGCCTGGGGCGCCTTCGAATGGTGCGCGAGCTCCGGATTCGCCGTCCAATCGATTGCCCATCGGGTCGCTCAACTGGTCGGAAACCGTCAAGGTAAAGCGATCGTCCGGCAACGGCCGGGCGAAGTGCAAGATGATCTGCGAGGTTGCGTTCGCCGGGTCATCGCTCGACTGAACTTCCACCCGTGTCATCGGAATGTGCCCGTTGGCGTCCCCTACGAGCACGTAGTTTCCTTCCTCCCCAGCGATGTCGAGGTCGAGTCCCCGAGCGCGTCCGCTGCTGCCTTGCGGCCCGTTGCTCAGATGAATCACGATGCTGTCGATCAGCGGATCGGGGCCCGAGGCAGGCTTGGGGTCAAACAAGCTGGGAAACCCCGCTTCGTTGCGTGTGAGATTGACGATCCGCGGCCCCGTGGTGTCGATCGTCAGCGTCAGTTCGCGTGTCGCGCGATTGCCCGCGGGATCCTCAAACGTGAACACGGCCGAATGATCGCCGTCGGCCAGCGCGATGGTGGAAAGCAGGGTCCAATTGCCTTGCAACTCGTAGGGAGGTTCGGGAGGCTGCAAGGCGTCGTCTCCATCCCACGGAATCGCGACGGTCGTCCCGGCCGGAATCCCATCGATCGCGACGCTGACCAAGGCATTGGCCTCGGCCGTCCCGGTGAAGGTAGGCGTTCCCGCGCGCGTCACGCCCGCAATCGATCCACCGGGAGTATCGGGCGTGCCACCTCCGCTGACCGGGTGCAACATCGCTTGGCCTGCGAACGGTGTCCGGTCGACGAGGACTTCCAGAAAATAGTCAGGACTGAGGTTGCCGGCTCGGTCTTCCACCTCCAGCTTCATCTGGTGCAGGCCTTCGGGCAAGTTCAGCGGCGTCGTCACCACGAGCGTCTGCGACGTGAGGCCATCCAGCAGATCGGGAATCCCGGCGTCGACTCCCGAATCGTAGACGAGCACCTCGGGGCCCTCCTCGGGTCGCGCGTACAAACGGTAGTTGAAGTTCTGGCCGTCCGGTACGAGCTCCAGGTGCTGAGCGGCGTTCGGGTCACTCGTCGTCGCCGTAAAGGAAAACGACTCGGCCCGGGTCAGATTGTCGTCATTGTGCCGACCCGTATCGTCCAGCTCCAGCAGATCGAGCGCCGGCGTGTTGGGTGCGAGCGTGTCGATTTCGACGGTGATCGTCGGCGTCGTGGCCGCATTGCCGGCTACATCTTCGATCAAGGCGACGAGATTGTAAACGCCGTCGTCGAGCGGTTCGAGCGTGACTTCCCAGGCGCCGAGATTGTCCTCCAAAACGGTATCCGAGATATCCCCGTTGACGTGGCCGCGACCGACCAGCTGACCGTTGGCGTAAACCAGGACGATCTCGCCCATCGAGCCAGTCCCGAATACCGCGGGTTGACGGATGTTGGTGACCCGGTCGGTATCACTTGCTCCGCTATCGCTATACCGGGCCAAGTCCAGGTCGACCGCGATCGGCGTGGCGAGATCCACTTGGACGTCCAATAAGAACGGAAGACTGACGTTGCCCGCGCGATCTTCGACTTCCAGCTTGAAATTGTGGATTCCGTCCATCACACCTGGCAGCGTCCACGGCAGCAAGCCCTCCTGCGTGAAACTGCCTAGATTGGCGAACGAGTCATAGAGCAGCACCTCATCGGCACCGCCGGTCCGGCCATAGACGCGATACTTCAGGTCATTGGGGAACGGATTCGGACCTCCGTCGAGCGTATCGTTACCGGTCAGCGTGAGTTCCAGCGGACTGGCCTTCGTGATGTTGTCGGTATCGCTTAATCCGGTATCGGAGATCAGATCCAGCAGCGGAAGATTGGGGCGTTGGCGATCGATCCAGATCGTGATCGGGCTCGACACATTGACGTTACCGGCCAGATCCTCGACCTGAACTTGAAATTCGTATTGCCCGTCCTCGAGCGGTTGAGAGATAACTTCCCAGCGACCACTCGCGGGATCGAGCGGATTGCCCACAGGATCGCTGTCGATCCGCGTGTCGCCCACGAGCTGTCCGTTCGCATACAAGCGAACTCGATCCCCGACGGTGCCGCTGCCGGAGAAGGCGGGCTGATGGATGGCCGTGACGCCGTCCTGATCGTCCATTCCCGTGTCGCTGGACGGCGACAGCCGGAATCCGGCGAGGTCCGGTGTTTGCGTGTCGATCACAACGTTCAACAAAAAGGCCTGGCTGATGTTGCCGGCGCGATCTTCCACTTCGACCTTCAGGTTGTGAACGCCATCGGACAGCTCAGGCAACGTTTCCGTGAAGAAACCCTCGCTCGCCAGCTCTCGAAGCGCGCCGAAGGAGTCGATCAACAGGACCTCGCCGTTCCCATCTCCGGGCCGATCATAGATTCGATACTTGATTTCGTGCGGAAACGGATTCGCTCCGCCATCGCGGGTGGCCGCCGCCGTCACGGTCACGGCCGGCGTGTTGTCGCGGGTTACATTGTCGACGTGACTGATGCCGGAATCGGAAATCAGATCAAGCAAAGGAACGTTCGGCGATTGGGCGTCAATCCAGACGGAGACCGACTGGCTGGTCGCGAGATTCCCGGCCGCATCCTCAATTCGAACGGTGAAATCGTATCGGCCGTCGGCAAGTGGTTGCGTCGTGATTTCCCACACCCC
Organism: uncultured Planctomycetales bacterium; assembly: GCA_963826795.1. GTDB lineage: Bacteria > Planctomycetota > Planctomycetia > Pirellulales > Pirellulaceae > CAWGYT01. Next base: position 121,028 of record CAWGYT010000018.1, read on the forward strand.
AAGCCCGTCATCGGACGATCCGCCGGAGTCATCGCTTCCCACCTGAGACCGCCCCGCAAGCTGCCCGTTCGCGAACAGGCTCACGGTCGCTCCGACTTCGCTCATCCCCGTAAAGGCCGGCTCGCGGATCATCGTCACGCCGTCATCGCCGAACGCGCCCGTGTCGCTTGACGGCGCGAGCGCGAAGTCGACCGGAGGCGGCGATGTGTCAATCCGGACGGTTAACAGATAGTCGGGACTGAGGTTGCCGGCGCGATCTTCCACCTCCAGTTTGAAATTGTGCACGCCGTCGGGAAAGGGCCCCCGAGTGCGGACGAGCTGCTCCAGGTTGGTCAGTCCGTCCAGCAGGCTGGCGACCGGAAGATCGGCATCGATCGCGGAGTCATAGATCAAGCGTTCTTCGCCCGAAACCAGTTCGCCCGACGCATCCGGCCGGACAAACAAGCGGTAGCGATAGTTGAACTTTAGTTCGTGCTGTGCCTGCCTGGGATCTTGCGTGGTCATCGAAAAGGTCAAATCAGTGGCCGACGTGACATCGTCCGAATCCGAGACACCCCGATCGCTGGTTCGAAGCAAATCCAGATAGGGCGTATTCGGAGCGAGAGTATCCACTTCAACGACGAGTGGTTCACCAATCGAACTGACATTGCCGGCCAGATCTTCGTACTCCACGCGAAAGTGGTACGAGTCGTCGGACAGGGGCTCGACGGTGATCTCCCAGCTGCCATCCGCGTTGGTCACGCCCTGCCCCACGACTTCGCCTTGTCCACCGATTCGATTCGTCAAGATTCGAACCTTGATATTCGGTTCGCCGACGCCGCGAAGCGCGGGCTGCGTCTGGTTCGTGACGTTATCCCGAAACGACATCCCACTGTCACTCGAGTCCAGCAGATCGGGCCGGTCGGCCGAGGACGGAGCGACACGATCGACCGTCATCCAAAACGGATCCGACCGCTGGCTGCGTGCCGTCGCCGGAGCGGGGACACCCTCGACCGTCGCGCCATCAAAGATACGGACAGCCGACGTGACCACGTAGTCACCACTGGACAATTCGTCTTCTTGGGCCGGAGTGAATGAAAAGAGCTGTCCCGCCGGGCCAATCGCGGTCGCGTAGCCGACCAGGGTTTCGCCGGTTTGAGCGTGTGTCAGTGTCACCTCCACGGCCGCACCCGGGCCGGCAGGCAACGCCTCGCCGTCTGGTTCGAGAATCGGAATCCCGATCGCGATCAAGTCAGCGAGGTCGGCCTGCACAATCAGCGTCGGCCGGCTTTGCGCCGTGACGGCGTCGTCATCCCTCATCCCCGTGTCCGTGGCGGGCGCGAGTCGAACGACCTGCGGGATCGGAGCGGCGAAATTCTCGATTTCCAGGTCGTACGAATTCGTTTCCTCGCCGCTGGCACCCGCCAGGCGCACGAAATACCGCTCTTGCGAAACGACAGGAATGACCAACTGTTCGTCGTTGTCCTTGGAATCAACCGTCGCGATCGGATTCCCATACCGATCGTCAACGGCAAGCTGCAAGTCGCCCCGCTGATGATCGAAATGCGCCGTGATGATCATTTTGCCCGTGGCATGGCCCACGATCTGAAACCGGTCCGTGAGACCCGCATCGGTGATCTCGTCGGACCGGATGACCGTCGGCTCTGATCCCAACACGATCAGCGAGGCAATGCGATCCTGGTCGGTCGCGCGATTGTTGGAAGGATCCAATTCCACAAAGCCGCTCTCGATCGGCCCCTGGACCGTGGCGACATTCGTCAACACACCTGAGACGTCGGCCGCGACGTCGGCGGTGATCTGGTAGGTAATGGAACTTCCGGCCGCCAAGTCGACGAGATCCTGAATGTCACCCGTGCCCTGCGGGGTGTGTCCGCTGACCTGTCCCTCGAAGGAACTCAGGTAAACCACATTCTGCAAACCCGGTGGCACAAGATCCGTGATTCGCACGTCCGACGCGTCGCTCGGCCCCGCGTTCTGCACCCTGACCTCGTACGTCAGTTGTTGTCCAACCTCGACTTCATTCAAGCCATCCGTCTTGGTGATGGACAGCTCGGCATGCGGGACAAGCGCCACGACGTTCAAATCCAGATTATTGCTGGGGTTCGTATCCAGTTGATCCGTGAGCTCCACTGAGACGAAATTCTGGAGAACGCCCGTTGCCGACGGATTGACTCGCGCCCGCACCGTGTAGATCACCGACGCGCCGGGGGGGAGCATCAATGTTTCATCCAGGTTGCCCGTCGCCAAGGGCGTGTTGCCGGTAGCGCCGCCAAGAGCCCGACTGGTGGATTGGATTTCGGTCAAACTCGCGGGAAAGTCATCCACCACGCGCGCCGATGTGACCGGCTCCTCGCCCACGTTCGACACCAAAATCGTGTAACTCAGCTCGCCACCCGGCACCGCCGTCGTTCGGTCACTGAGTTTGCGGATCGCAACGTCCACACGGCTCCTCAGAATCTGATCGACATCCGTCGCGGTGTTGTTGCCAGGACGAGGATCGATCACGCCCAGCGGCGCCTGCACGGTGGCCGTATTCGACACGCTGCCGGTGCCGGCTGGATCGACCGTTCCCTGAATCGTGTAGGTGAGGCTCGCACCCGCCGGAAGATCCACTTCCTCGTCGATGGCACCATCGCCCGTCTCGGTTGTGCCGTTGCCCGTCCGCTGGTAAGTCACATCGATCAGGTTGGTAGAAAACGAATCCAAGACTCGGGCCCCGGTGACATCGCTGGGCCCCAGATTGGACACCACGACGGTGTACGTCAGCGGTTCGCCCGGACGGACCGTGGTCACGCCGTCGCTCTTGGTGACGACCAGGTCCGCCTGTTCGCCCACCAGAGTCACGTCGGTGGCGGAATTGTTGGCCGGATTCACATCCGTCGCGGGGGCCGTGACCGTCGCCGTATTCTCGAGCTCTCCCGAGGCGCTCGGCGCGACCGTTGCCCGTACCGTGTAAACGATCGACGAACCCGCCGGAAGGTTGACCAGATCATCCAAACGGCCCGTGCCGCTGGGACTCCCGCCGCTCGCGCCTCCAATCGCTTGACTCGTATACGACACATCGATCAGGGACGCGGGAAAAGCATCCACCACGTTGACGCCGGCCGCGTTCGACGGCCCTGCATTGCTGACCACGATCGAATACGTGAGCGACTGACCGGGAGAAACGCTGGTCAGGCCGTCGGTCTTGGTGATCGACACATCGGTCAATTCGCGCTGAACCAGATCGACGTCCACATCTTCGTTATTGTCAGTAATCGGGTCCACCATCCCTGGCGGAGCGCCGATCCGAGCTCGATTCACCAGCGTCCCCACGGCCTCTGCGCCGACGGTGGCCGTGACCACGTAGCTCACGACACCGCCGACCGGGAGGTCCACCGTCTCGTTGAGATCTCCGCTCCCAGCCGGCGTATTGCCCACCACGCCGGCGGAGGCGGTGCTGACGAAGCTCACGTTCTGCAGGGTCGCGGGGAACACGTCCGTCACTCGCGCACCTTGGACCGCTACGGGACCGAGATTACGGGCGACAATCCGGTAGGTCACCTGCTCTCCAACGCGGACCTCGCGCTGGTTGTCATCCTTGCTGATCGAAAGATCGACGCGGGTTCCTAAGAGGTCCCGATCTATGGCTGAGTTGTTGGTGACGTCCGGATCAATCACCCCGCGCGGCGGAATCACGTCGACGCGATTCTCCACGGGTCCCTGAGCCTCAGCCCTGAGGGTGGCCTGCACCGTGTAGACGATCGAGCTACCCGGCGGCAGATTGACCGTTTCGGCCAGATCGCCGGTTCCCTGCGGCGTGTTGCCCACCGCGCCGCCGAAGGCCTGACTCGTATACCGCACGTCCTGAAAGCTTGCCGAAACGAGGTCGCTGATTTGCGCGCCTGAGACGGCCATCGGCCCCTGATTCGTGACCTGGATGGCGTAGGTCGTCACATCGCCCGCGGCGAGGACATCCACCCCGTTGGTCTTCGTCACCGAGAGATCGGCCACGGTCTGTTCGGCGATATCAAACCGCTTGGGCCCGATCGCGCCCAGCAGGGCGATTTTGCCGTCCGTTGCCTGACTTGCATTGGAGATGGCCAACTGGATGGCATCCACTCGGGTGGGCGAGACGGGGCCCTGGAATGACGCGAAAGGAACGTACAGATAACCGGAGGCGTCTCCGCCCGTGACCGGCAGTTCAACCTCGGCCTGCGAAAAAGTCTCGGCGTCGGCGCGATACAATCGCAGCAACACGCGGGTCCCCGCCCCCGACACGTCCACTCCGCCTCGCAAGACAATCCCGGTATTTCGCCCGAGCTCTGCCAAATCCCGGCCGTTCAGGCCAAACGCCAAGCCCTCGCTGTCGCCGTCGATTCCGTCCCAGGTGACGACACCCCCTCCCAACGTTCCCGGCGAATTGTTGAACTCCAACAGCTCCTCCAGGCCGAAGGGGTTCACCACCAGCACCACGTCTCCCACGCCGGAAATCAATTCCGTGAACATGTCCCGCTCGCGGCCAATCACCTCGGCATCATCCGGGAATTGCAGCACTGAGCCCTTGGAGGATGGGGCAGGCGGTAGCGCCTGCGCCGTCTGCCGGGTTTGGAACTCATCGATCACCACGCCAGGCCGTCCAGGTCGGATCCTCGGGCTGATGACCGTTTCCAGTGTCGCGCCGGATACCACCTGCGCCGGACGCACGATGAAGTAGCCCGCGTCGGCGTCGAGCTCGGCAAAGCAATATTCGCCCGCCATGTCCGTCTGGACGGTGGCCACCAGCGTGTCGACGTCGCTGAGATAGAGGCCGTCGCCATCGTCCAGAATCAACTGGACACCAACACCCACCAGCGGCTCATCGGCCGAGACATCGCCACTGCCGTTCCGATCATCGTAAATTGTCCCGAAGATCGCCGGCGGCAGGGCACAATCCAGCACCAGACGGTCCTCGAGCCGCTCGAGCTGCCAACCGGCGTGGCGGCGCCGCTTCGGGACCCTCGAGCCAAAATTCCGACGGCCGCACCGCGTCGAATCCACGACCGAATTCCATTTCCAATCGCCTCCTGCCACGTCCTACTCCCTCGTCTCAGTGATCGCGAATCATGTTGGGGGCCCCACGCGGAGGGTCGGAGATCGTCCTGACCGGTTGCACGGTCGCCTCATTCCACGATCCCCACCTGCCGATCATCGCCCCGGTCGTCCCTCAAGCGAATCGACGCGGCGACGGGCACGACCGCGACGTGGGCCGCGTCGCACCAGCCAGGAGAATAGTCAAAGTAGTTAACGGCGGCAAGCAACCCGCTCCGCCGGGAAATCACCCTAACAAGCTATTTGGGCACCACCCCAATCCTCAACAGTCGATTGGCGCGGGCGGCCGATCGTCGTCCATGCTGCGGCAGGGACGCCGATTCCGGATTGCTTCGTCGCGACGCGAGGCGGGGCGGATGGGCCGAATCGTGTGGTAGGATTTCTCGCAGAAGAGGGCACGAAGGGTTATGACAACCGCGTCCCGATTGCGGTCTACGACAGCGGGAACCCTTGGTTGCGCGCCGCCTTTTCTCTACATTGGAGCGGAGCGGTTGATTCCTGCGAGCGTCAGCAAAACCCGTCTCAAGTCGTTCATTTCCCGTTGGCTCGGTGCGCACGGGAAAGCGAGGTGGCCTTGGAACGGCTAATCACCACCGCCCTTTTGAAGGGATTCGGCCAGGATCGTGGTAAGCGTCGCGCTGCGGTCGATTTCAAGATTCGTTTACGTCCGGGAGCTGAAGCGTTGAATATTCTGCTGGCCAGTAGTGAGGTGGTGCCATTCGCCAAGACTGGGGGTCTGGCTGACGTATGCGGGGCGTTGCCGATTGAGTTGTCCAAGTTGGGGCATCAGGTCACCGTCGTGCTGCCGGCTTATCGGGCGGCAAAGCAATGCGGACAGAAGATTACCGACACGGGCGTGACGTTGGAGATCCCGATTGGCAGCAATCTAGTCGAAGGTCGGATTTTACGGAGCCAGCTGCCGCACAGCGACGTGCCGGTATTGCTAATCGATCAGCCGGACTATTTTGATCGCGCGGAGTTGTATCGCGAGCAGGGCCGCGATTACAAGGACAACTGTGAGCGATTCGTCTTCTTTTGCCGTTCCGCGATGGAAAGCATTCGACTGCTGGGATTGAGTGTTGATCTCATTCACGCCAACGACTGGCAGACCGGTCTACTGCCCGCCTTGCACAAGGCCGAATATGAGAACGCGCCGGGCTATGAGCACATTGCGACCTTGCTGACGATTCACAACATGGCATACCAAGGTCGCTTTTGGCATTGGGACATGCTTCTCACGGGCCTTGACTGGAAGTACTTCAACTGGCGGCAGATGGAGTACTATGGGGACCTCAATCTGCTCAAGACCGGCATTGTTTTTGCCGACTCGATCAATACCGTCAGCCCGCAGTACGCTCAGGAGATTCAAACTCCGCAACTTGGCTGCGGTCTGGAAGGAGTCCTCTCGCATCGCCGCCACGTCTTGTCCGGGATCCTCAACGGAGTGGACTATCAAGTCTGGAATCCGTCGACGGATGACGCCTTACCGGTGAAATACTCGTCGGACGACTGGCAGGTCGGAAAAGCGGCCTGCAAGGCGAAACTTCAGCGCGAGCTGGGTCTTCCCGTATCGGCCGACGCCCCCCTGATCGGCATCGTGGGGCGATTGGCCGACCAAAAGGGGTTCGATCTCATCGCGCAGGTCATTCGTCAGTGGGTCGTTTCCAGCGACGCGCAGTGGGCGATTTTGGGCACGGGTGAGCCTCAGTATCACACGTTGTGTCGTGAGTTGAGCGGAGAATTTCCGGGCAAGGTCAAGGCACGCCTTGAATTCTCCGATCCTCTCGCGCGACGCATCGAGGCCGGATCGGACATCTTCTTGATGCCGAGCCGCTACGAACCGTGCGGGTTGAATCAGTTGTACAGCCTCAAGTATGGTACAGTGCCGGTGGTGCATCGCACGGGCGGATTAGCGGATACGATCACGGACGCGACCAGCGAGAACGTGGCCCGCGGAACGGCCAACGGATTTGTCTTCGACCGCTATGAGTCCTCGGCGCTCGATCACGCACTCGGCCAGGCCTGCGATGCCTATCGGCATGACAAGCAACTTTGGAAGCAACTCGTCACGACGGGCATGACTCAAGATTGGTCCTGGGCGAAGAGTGCGCGGGAATATGTCGAGCTCTACGAAGCCACGATCGAGCGGGCCAATCAACTCTGCGCCTGAGCGGCGCCGCGACCTGGTGACGGGACAATGGTTTCTGTTGGCGGCGGAGCGGGCCGAGCGTCCGTATGAATTTCTCGCTTCCGCGGACACGCATTGGAGCGATTCTTGTGCGTTCTGTGCGGGTCGTGAGTCGGAGACGACGCCAACGATCGCCAGTTATCCGCCGCCTGCCAGCTCCCGGCACGCTCATCCTTGGCAAGTGCGCGTCGTGGACAACCTCTATCCCATCCTCACGACCGATTTTGCCGCGACGGCTCTCTCCGCAGGGACGGCGGCTTCCTGTTCCGCGCCGTCCTGGGGCCGACACGAAGTCATTATCGAGTCGCCGCTGCACCAACGGCAGTTGACCGAACTGGACTCGGCCGAACGATTCGTCATCTTCGATGCCTATCGCGATCGACTCCGCAGCCTGCGCGCGGAAAGCTCGTTGAAATCGGTTCTGATCTTCAAGAATAGCGGCCGCGACGCCGGAATGTCGCGCGAGCACCTCCACAGTCAGCTCGTCGCCCTGCCGCACGTGCCGCCGCTCCTACAGCTGGAACTCGACGGGGCGAGCCGCTTTTGGGACGCCTGCCAGGAGTGCGTTTTTTGTCACCTGGCCGCCGAGTCGCAGCGGGATGGCCGTCGCCTCGTACTGGAGACCGATTCCTTACTGGCGTTCTGCCCCTTCGCAAGTCGCACCGCCTACGAAGTTTGGATTCAGCCTAAGTGCCACGCGGGTCGGTACGAAAACTGCAACGATCAAGTGCTCGTCGAACTCGCCCAGATCGTGGCAGAACTGTTGTCGAAATTATCGCGCTGCCTCGGTCATTTTGCCTACAATTACGTGTTACACACGCTACCCTTTGACACGTGTCTCGAAGACCACTATCACTGGCATATTGAGATCATTCCCCGCACAAGTCGTCTCGCAGGTTTGGAATGGGGCGGTGGATTGCTGGTTAATACGGTGGCGCCGGAGACTGCCGCGGACCGCCTTCGCAATTCAGGAGAACGTTGAGCACTAGCGAGAGAATTCAGCTCAGAAAAACTAGCCAATTGAGGCAAACCTTGCCGATCCAGTCTGCTATCAGTGATTGAACTCCTGATTGAAGGCCGGAACCAGTCCCAATCACCCAACCCGACTCAGCGACACGATGACACAACCGATCCACCTTTGCCTCGCTCTGCACAACCACCAGCCCGTCGGCAACTTTGATCACGTTTTCGAACAAGCGTATCAGGACAGCTATCTTCCCTTCTTGGACGTCTTTCAAAACTACGAAGCGCTGAAGATCTCGCTCCACACGAGCGGTCCCTTGATGGAATGGCTCGATGCGCACCATCCCGAATATGTCGATCGACTCGCTCAGTTGGTCGCGGCCGGACGCGTGGAGATCGTGGGCGGCGCGTTTTACGAACCGATTCTGACGATGATCCCGTCCCGGGATCGAATCGGCCAGATTAAAGACTACACCCGCTGGCTCGAGTCGCGTCTGGGCGCCGAGATTCGAGGCATGTGGATGCCCGAGCGAGTCTGGGAGCAGCAATTGGCAAGCGATCTCCGCGCGGCCGACATCGAATATACGCTGCTGGATGACTTCCACTTCAAGAACGCAGGGCTCGACGACGACCAACTGCATGGTTACTTCATTACCGAGGACGACGGCCAGGTGGTGCGTGTCTTCCCCGGCAGCGAGCGGTTGCGGTACACGATTCCGTTTGCGGATCCTCAGGCCACGATCGATTACTTGCGTGAATCGGCCGAGCGCTATCCGAATTGCATCCGCGTGTTCGGCGACGATGGGGAAAAGTTCGGCACGTGGCCCGACACGAAGCAACACGTTTATGACAACGGCTGGCTGCGACGCTTCTTCGACCTGCTGACCGAGAACCGGGAATGGGTCCTGACCACGACGCTTTCCGAAGCGATGTACCAGGTTCCGCCGGTTGGAAAGATCTATTTGCCCGAGGGCAGCTATCGTGAAATGACCGAGTGGGCGCTGCCGGTTGAGCGACAGATCCGGTACGAAGATCTTTCGCATGAGATCGCTGACGATCCACGTTGGCCTTCAATCCGTCAATTCATCCGTGGCGGCTACTGGCGAAATTTCAAGGTCAAGTATCCCGAAACGGACGAGATGTACTCCCGCATGATGATGGTCAGTCAGCGCGTGCAAGAGGCGCGCGAGCAGGGCGTTTCTGAAGAAGCTGCTCGACGCGGCTCGGCGCGAATTGTATCGAGGGCAATGCAATTGCAGTTACTGGCACGGAGCTTTCGGCGGCTGCTATCTGCCCCATTTGCGAAATGCCGTCTACAACCATCTCATCGCAGCCGACAACTTGCTGGACCAAGTCCTCGACGTGCCGAAATCGTCGCTCGAGGGAGAGGCGGGCGATTTCAATTTCGATGCGCGACCCGAAGTCCATCTACGCAACGAAAAGCTCGTCTGCCTGCTCGCTCCCAGCCAAGGCGGACAACTCTACGAGTTCGATGTCCGCAGTATCTGCCACAACCTTCAGGCGACACTCGCGCGGCGTGCCGAAGCCTATCACCGGAAAGTGCTCGCCGGACAACACGCCCAGCACGGCGATGTCGCCAGCATTCATGACCGAGTCGTCTTCAAACAGGAAGGGCTCGAACAGCGCGTGCAGTACGACGCCCAGCCACGCAAGTCGCTGCTGGACCACTTTTTCCACGACGACGCGACGCTGGAACAGCTTGTAAGCGGCACGGTGCAAGAGCAGAGTGATTTCCTGACCGCTCCCTACGAGGCTCGACTGCGACGCAGTTCGGACCGAATTCAGACCCAGATGACGCGTGAAGGCCGAGTCGGAGACACTCCGATTCGAATCACCAAGGGTGTCACCCTGTATGCCGAGCGTTCTTTGCTCGAGATCGGTTACCTGCTGGAAGGTCTTCCCAGCGACCGGACCCTGCATTTCGGCGTGGAGTTCAACTTCGCCGGGCTGCCGGCCGGCACCGACGATCGGTACTTCACCCAAGGCAGCGATCGCCTCGGGCACCTGGGGACCCAGCTCGATTTGCAAAACTTGCACGAGCTGGCCCTGACCGACGAGTGGCTCGGACTAAGTGTCCACCTTCACCTGTCCCAGCCCTCCCACCTTTGGACGTTTCCGATCGAAACGGTCAGCCAATCGGAGGGCGGGTTTGAGTTGGTGCACCAGTCGGTCGTGGTCCTCCCTCACTGGCATGTCCAGGGAGACGAGGAGGGACGGTGGAGCCTCTCGATGCAGCTGGAGGTCGACACGCGGGTGGCCGAAAGTCGCATGGAGTCGGCCGCAGCGACCGTCTCCTAACCCCTGTCGCCTACCCCTGTCGCCTGCCCAACCCCTGTCGCCTAAACCTCGCCGGGCGGGGTGGCAACGGCCCGCCAGTCGATGGTTCTTAGGGACGCGGGGTCGTTCCACCGCACGCGGGCCAGGACCGGTGGCACACATCGCGTCGCCAGGTCTTCCTCATTCGATTCGAGGCTCAAATCGCCCCCGGGCGGTCGGACATCATTCAGCACGATCCCCGCGATCGGCAGGCCGTCACGGAACGTCGCGGCCGTAATCAGGGTCTGGAGCGTCTGATTGATCACGCCAAGCTGGTTTGCAGCCACGACCAGTAAGGGCCAGCCAAACTCCGCGGCGAGGTCCGCGACAAACAGATTCTCCGAGATCGGCGACATCAGGCCCCCGGCTCCCTCGACCAGCACCAAATCGTACGACTTCCAGGGTTGGATGCCGGCACTTAACCGCTCTTCGTCGACGGTCCGGCCCTCCGCCAGGGCCGCGCGGTGCGGCGCGAGCGGAGCCGAAAAGGTTTGCGGGCAGACTTCATCCAATCGCCCTGGTCGTCCCGCCGCGTCCCACAGGCGCCACGCATCCTGCTGCTCGACCGCGGCCGGGTCCCAACCGCTGGCGACCGGCTTGTAAACGCCGACGCGGAGCCGCGTCTGCACACAGCATCGCGCAATGGCAGCCGTGACAAAGGTCTTTCCTACGCCGGTATCGGTCCCGGTCACAAAGAGTCCGCGTGTCGTCACCGCCCTCTGCCTCCGTCCTTGAACTCCGTTTAAGATAGGAACGAACGCGCGCGCGCCGCCGGGCCCTTCGATGCAGAGTCATCGAAAACCTGACCACGGTCAAGGCCCGAGTCGCCAGCGGCGTCTTCTTCATCCTCGACCTGATGCCCTACTCATGAATGATCCCAGGCCTCACTTGCCTCAATCATCGAACCTACACGTCGCGCTGCTCCAAATGAGCTGCAGCGACAACAAACAGGAAAACCTGACCAAAGCAGTTGACGGGATTCAGGAGGCCGCCGGGGCCGGCGCGGATATCGTCTGTCTGCAGGAGCTATTTGCCGGGCCCTATCCGTGCCAGACGGAGGACCATCGCCAATTCGACTGGGCCGAATCAATTCCGGGACCCACCAGTCAAGTCTTGGCCGACACCGCCCGTTCCGAACGGGTCGTCGTGGTCAGTTCGTTGTTCGAGCGGCGAACGGCGGGGCTGTACCACAACACGGCGGTCGTCTTCGATGCCGATGGAACCACCGCCGGGATCTATCGCAAGATGCATATCCCCGACGATCCGCTGTATTACGAAAAGTTCTATTTCACACCCGGCGACCTGGGTTTCCGCAGCTTCAAGACCTCAAAGGCACGCGTCGGCGTCTGCATCTGTTGGGACCAGTGGTTCCCGGAAGCGGCGCGCTTGACCGCCTTGCGCGGAGCCCAGATTCTGTTCTATCCGACGGCGATCGGCTGGTTGCCCGACGAAAAGGCAGAATTCGGTGCCAGTCAACATTCGGCTTGGGAGACCATGATGCGGAGCCACGCGATCGCCAATGGCGTTTTCGTGGCGGCACCCAACCGAGTCGGACGTGAGGGGCAATTGGAGTTTTGGGGCGCATCGTTCGTTGTCGACCCCAATGGCAATGTCCTTGCGCGGGCCAGCCACGAGCGAGAGGAGATTCTGCGGGCCGAGTGCAATCTCGCTCAGATCGACGCGGTCCGCACCCACTGGCCCTTCCTGCGCGATCGACGCATCGACGCCTACGACGGTATCGGAAAGCGATTCTTGGATGATGCGCCCGCCTGATCCCTCGCCGCGACAACTCGGCTATCGCTGGCCCGCCGAATGGGAACCGCATCGAGCCACCTGGCTGGTATGGCCTCATAACCGCGCCACCTGGCCGGGTCGCTTCTCCGAGGCGCGGCGGCAGTTTGCCGACTTCGTGCGAGCCGTCGCGCGCTACGAACCCGTGGAACTGCTGGCCGTCGGACCGGCCCGCGAAAACGCCCTCGATCAACTGGGGGATCTGCCCAACCTGACGGTGCACGAAATTCCGACGAACGACTCCTGGATCCGTGACCACGGCCCGATTTTTCTCGCCGGACCACCCCGTTGCGAACCGGCGTTGCTCGATTGCCAATACAACGCCTGGGGCAACAAGTACCCGCCCTTCGACCTGGACAATCGGGTTCCGGTCGAAATCGCCCAGCGGACGCAACGACGACGGTTGGGGGTTCCCTTGGTCTTGGAGGGAGGTTCGATCGAGGGCAATGGGCAAGGCCTGCTGTTGACGACCGAGCCCTGCCTGCTCCATCCCAATCGCAATCCGACGCTGAACCGAACCGAGCTTGAAGCGTGGCTGCGCGAGTTGCTGGCCGTCGATCACATCATCTGGCTCGGTGGCGAAATCCCGGGCGACGATACGGACAGCCATATCGATCAGATCGGCCGCTTTGTGAATGCCTCGACGGTCGTCCTGATCGATCTGCCCGACAATCCCATGTATTTTGAGAACGAGCAACGACTCCGTCGCTGGTCGCGACACGCTGCATTTCCGCTCGAGATCGTGCGTTTGCCCGGCCCCGCACCACGTCAAGTCGAGGGCATGTGGCTTCCGGCAAGCTACGCGAACTTTTACGTCGTCAATGGCGCGGTCATTGTGCCGCAATTTCACGATGCGGCGGATGAAGCGGCCTGCGCGACGCTGGCCGAATGCTTTCCCGAGCGGGTAATCGTGCCGCTGGCCGCCGACGATCTGATCTATGGCCTGGGCGCGTTTCATTGCCTCAGCCAACAAGAACCGCTTTCCTAACGCGAGCGTCCGCATGTCGTCCGAAAGCTCAGGCAACGAGGCCGCCGGTGCCCACAATCGGCAGGCTTGGAATCAGCTCGCTCGCCGGCGGCAGCGATTCACCCGCGCGGCTACCGACGACGAGTTCACCCATCCGCTCCAGGTCCTGGACGGAGACGGCTGGCTCGGAAACGATCTTCGCGGCAAACGACTGCTGTGTTTGGCCGCGGGAGGCGGCCGGCAAGGACCTCTCTATGCGGCGGCAGGAGCCGACGTGACGGTGGTCGACCTCAGTCCTGCCCAGCTGGAACTCGACCGACTCGTGGCACAGGAACGCGGCCTGGTGATTCGCACGATCGAGACCTCCATGGATCGCTTGGACATGTTTCAAGAAGGCGAATTCGAGATCGTGATCCACCCCGTCAGCACCTGCTATCTGCCCGACCTCCGACCGCTCTATCCGCAGATCGCGCGGATCACGGCAAATGATGGGCTGTATCTCAGTCAGCACAAACAGCCGGCGAGCCTCCAGGCCGAGACGCGCCCGCAGATCGCAGGCGGCTACACGCTAACCGAACCCTACTTTCGTGAAGGACCTTTGCCACCCGTCCAAGGAAGCCCTCACCGAGAAGAGGGCACGCTGGAGTTCCTGCACCGCTGGGAAGTGCTGCTCGGCCTCATGTGCCGGTCGGGGTTTGCGATCGAGGATCTGACCGAGCCGTTGCATGCGGACGGCCAGGCCGCCATCGGCAGCTTTGGCCATCGCAGCCGTTTTGTGCCACCTTACGTAAGGATCAAGGCCCGCCGGCGCCCTGCGCAGGACTCGACCTGGAATCGTGCTGGCCAGTTAACGATCCACGGGCTACTTGGGAAGATCCAGGCGGTGCATTTCTTGCGTTGGGAGCAAGACGCCACCATCGATCGCAAGCGAGCTGCCGGTGATGTATTCGCTGGCGGGATCGGACAAGAAGACGACACCGCGCGCGATTTCGGCCGGATGGCCCAGCCGACCCCACGGCAGTTGTGCCCCCCGGGTCTGCAGCTTTTCCTCGCTGAAATATTTCCGTTCGCCGGGCGTATCAATCCAACCCGGGTGAATCAGGTTGACTCGGATCCGATGTTCGCAGAGCTCCGTCGCGGCGGTCCGAGCCATTTGATCGACCGCGGCCTTGGACAGATTGTAGGCCATCGACCCGGGAATCGGCCGGAAGGCGTGGGGCGAGCTGATCATCACGATGGAGCCTCCGCCTCCCCGCGCGACCATATGCTGCGTGACGGCACGGAGCAGGTAAAACGCGCCCCACATCGTGACCTGAACGGTCCGTTCAAAGCCGCCCAGATCGGCCGTGTAGAACAGCTCTCGGTCGCTGTAGGCCGCGTTGGAGACGGCGATATCGATTGAGCCCAACTCGGCGACGGTCTCGGTCACGATGCGTTCCACTTCCAGTCGATCCGCCACGTCGGCCTGCACGAGATACGTCCGTACTCCGGCCCGTTCGCAGGCGGAGGCCACCGACTCCGCCCCGTCTGGGTCACTCCGGTAATTGATGGCGACGTTGGCCCCAGCCTGGGCCAGGCCGATTGCCACGGCCGCGCCGATGCCACGGCTGGCGCCGCTGACAATCGCATTTTTCCCCGCCAACACACGCGTCATGGTGCGTCTCTCCGAACCTATCTTGACGGCTGCAAAATCACCTTCATCGCTCCGGGTTCACCCAGATACAATCGTTCAAACCAATTGGGGCCTTCTTCCAGCGAGGCCGTCGCAGTGATCATCGTGTCGACGCGAATTTCGCCACGGCTCAGCAGTTCGATGCAAGCCGGATACTCGCCCCGCGACGCACAGCTGCCGAGCAGGGTGAGCTCCCGCGTGACGATTGCCTGCAGCGGCATCTCGACCTGCGGCGCCAAATTGCCGACTAACGTGACGGCGCCGCCTTTGCGTGCACACAGGACGGAGGTCTTCACCGTCGCGGCGGTCCCCACCACTTCCAGGACCAGATCCGCACCGCGACCCGAGGTGAGCCGAGCGATTTCGGCGGGCACGTCGGCCTGGCCGCCATTGACCGTCACCTCCGCGCCGAGCTCGCGCGCCTTCTCCAGTCTCGATTCGTCGAGGTCGACCGCGATCACCCGCGCCAACCCGCTCGGCGCACCGCCTGAATTGTCAACAGTCCGATCATCCCACTGCCGATCACGACGGCCGTATCTCCGAGCGAGATGGGCGAGCGGTTCGCGGCGTGAACCGCGATCGAGACCGCTTCGATCATCGCCGCCTGCTCAAATTCCAACGACTCAGGCAGTCGATAACAAATGTGCTGAGGCACCGCCACGTATTCGGCAAACGCGCCGTGCTGCCGATACTCGCCGCAAGAGACTCCCAAGACCCGCCGGTGGTCGCACAAATTGATGGCGCCGTGTTGGCAGAAGTAACACTTGCCACAGGAAACCGTCGAATCAAACGTGACTCGGTCCCCTGGCTGAAAATCCGTCACCGAATTCCCCACGGCCGCGACCACGCCCGCCGCCTCGTGCCCCATGACCAAGGGCGGAACCCGGCGCCCCGTGCTGCCATCGTAGCCATGGATGTCGCTGCCGCAGATCCCGCACGCGCGGACCTGCACCAGGACGTCCTCCGGCCCGATCTCAGGGGTGGGCATGTCCGTCAGTTCCAAATGCTTGTATGCCGTCAACAACAAGGCTTTCACAGAGTTGCCTTTCGATGGTTCCCTGGGCTCGAGCAGATCATGACCTTCAAGATACCGCAGAACGCGGCCAACTCAACCGGCCGGAGACGATCTTCCGGTCGACGGACCTGGGTCCACCAGTCGCGAGGAGTCGCTTACAGGTCCTCGCGGTCGATCGTCCAAAGATAAAACACCTCTTCCAGGATGTAATCGATTCGTGCCGCGGGCGCGCCGGCCAGCATCGTGGCGATCGGCATGTAAGGTTGAGGGATCAAGCGCCGATCCTCCGCCGAGAGCCGGGGCACAAACTGCGTTTGCCAATCGATGGCGGCGTCGGGCCGGACGATTCCCATCGCCGCGAAAATCGCGTTACTGCGGTAGAAGCGACGCGACTGCGCGTATTCCGGGGAGGACCACGTGGCGAACATCGGCTCGACGATTCGCTGGCATCGATTCGGGAATTGTCCGAAGTGGGCCAGCAGCAAGGCCAGCTGAGCGTCGCTCTCCTGCTGCTTTGCTAAGGCGTTGTCTCGATCCCAAGCCTCGACCGCCGGACCCGGATGCTTGGTCACCGTGCGCCAGAAATAATCTTCCGTCGCGTCCGGATCGACGACCGTGCTGAAGTGCACCAGCGCCAAGGCAACGCCAAAGCCGCGGTCGACCCGCGCGGAGACGGGATTCTGGTCCAGCAGCCGAAAGGCGTTGGCGAGCAACTCCCTTGCCGCGCGAGGATCCTGGCCACCGATCGCCATCGCCATCACCCCATACGCATGCGCCGCCTTGACGGCTGCTTCTTGTTGCTGCGTCGCAAGTAGTCGATCGGCGAGCCGACGTGCTCGCGGCAAATCGACGCGAGCCATTCGATAACAGACGCGGACCGTATAGGGCGAAATATTTCGTGAGTCGTCGATTGCCGTCAGGAACTCTTCGGCGGCGGCGGGATCCAGCGCGGCCAATTCGTGGGCGACATTGCCGAAGTGCCGAGTACGCGCTCCCTGCTCTTCGTCGCCAAGCGGTTCGATCAGCTCGCGCCTCGTGCGAGATCGACCAAGGCCGTCACTTCGGCGAAACTTCCGCGCGCATACCCGCTCCACTGCGACGGCTGAAGTTCCTTGGCCACCGGCCAGGCCTGCTCGACCAACTCCCTTGCCCCCGATCGATCACCGCGATCAAAAAGCCGCTCGGCGATGCCCGCCAGCAGGACGACGCGCCGGTCGGGTGCCGCGACGGACTGGGCGGCGACGACGGCCTGAGCCAGGATCTCCAGCTGCCGTGCCTTGTCGGGCGCAGCGTCGGCGGCCGCCAACAGACTGAAGACTCGGCCGTAGGGATCTTCAATCCCGCTGCTGAGCGCCACCGCCTCGTCGACCTCGCCCAGCGCCAACAAGGCCTTCGCCCGATCCGCGTCCGAACTCAATGACTCCACCTGTTCCGCGACGAAACCGGGATCCAATGGAGCGATCCGACTCAGCAGGTCCAGCACAAAGTAATTGCTGGCGCCTTGACGGTAAATCGGCAGCAACGAACCGACCAGGCGCTGCATCCGTTGCCGCTGCGATGGGGGCTCCCAAGTCATGGGCCGGAACGGTTTCGACGCATCGGTCGCACCGGGCAGCACGATCGGCAGGGGCGCGTCATCGTCGGCGAGCGGCACCCCACGAAGGCGATGACCGCGGGCCTCGGCAAACACGAACAAAGCGCTCGGATGCAGTTCCCGCAGCTCGAACCGTCCTTCGGCATCGGTCTTGGTCTCGCTCAGTTGCTGCGATGTCATCCCGTGCGACCACACCCGCGCGTCGGCCAGCGGCTGCCCCGTCGGATCCGTGACCCGACCGACGGTCCGACGCATCCGCTGGAGCTCGATCGTGCCCGCCTGCAGCTCGCCGTCAGCGACCTTCAAGATTCGGGTTTCGGATTCATAATCGAGCATGCCGGGAGCGTGCACCGAAATCACATACGGTTCGGCGGCCGGCAAGGCATACGGCGTCTGAAATCGCCCGTCGGCATCCGTTCGCAGGGGCGCTGAAAATTCAACCGGTCGCACGCCGTAGACCTGCCCGCCCGGAATCGTCTGCATCCGCTTGAGCGTGACGGTGGCATTGGCAATCGGACTTCCCTCCGGGTCGCGGACTTGCCCCGTGATCGTTCCGGCCCCCGCCTGATCGATTCGCAACTCCAGCAATTCTTCGTTCGGCGTATCCTCCGTGGTGAACGCCACGTACTCGACGCTGGCTGCTTGTGGCGAAAAAGCCAACAGTTGCAGCAGATGCCGCTGGGGCACCCGGGTGATTTGAAATCGCCCCTGCAGGTCGGCCTTGGTCTCGCTGGAACCAAGCGTCGAGTACTGGCCGTCCGTCTTCCGCCAGCTCGCCCGCACGTCCGCGCCGGGTACGGGGTCACCCGATTCATTGAGGACGCGCCCGTTGACCGCTGTCGCGTGCGCCAGGCGAAACGTCGGGAGTTCGACGCGTGCCGCGTCATCGGGTACCTGGACGGACTGGTAGTTGTCGAAGGGTGCGAGAAACGAATCGGGCGATTCTTTGAACTGGACAAAAACCTGGTCATTGCCCACGCGCACCGTATAGACGCCCTTGGCATCGGACACGGCCCTTGTTCCGCCCACAATCACCGCCGCGCCGGCAATCGGTTCGCCGGTCTCCGCATCGACCACCTGCCCCGACGCCTCCCGGGCCTCGATCAATTGAATGTCAAGCTCCAGCGTCTGCCCAGCCTCGAGCACCTTTTGCAGGCGGCTCGCGGCCGGTCGGTACGCCGAATCCGGACTGATCTGCGGCGTGATGTCCAGCTGTCCCGCGACCAGCGCCGGCACCTCAAAGCGTCCCTCGGCATCCGAGCTCACATGGGCCACCCCGCGAATCGACGCCAGGGCGGGAAGGGGACTCGACGAGTAAATCGCAACGGGGATTCCGGCGACGGGCGAGCCATCGGGCCCGCTCACACGGCCGATCACACGACCCGCTTTGGCAAGGGTTCGGCGGAAGTCATTCCCCTCACGGGCGAATTGCAGCATCTGCAGGCCCGCTTCCGGGCCCTGAATCGAAACGCCGAAACTCCCGCCCTCGAACAGCATTGGAACGAGTCCCCGCCCGTCGCGAATCGCAAACGTGAACGCCGGATCGTCCAAAATCGCGACACTCGCCTCCTGGGACGTCGCTTGAACCCAACTCAGCTTGGCCCGATCCAGGTTGAGCGGCATGCCGTCGGCGTTGAGCACCTCGATTTCTTGCGTCGTGACAGGCAACAGTCGCAGGCTGAGTTCGCGGGATCGCTCGGTCGCCGTCTCGAAAAAGGTCCCCGCTAACCCTTGGCCGGGCAGGAAGGCAACCAGCGTGGCATAACCCGACGATGCGTCGCCGGCCGGGTCAAGCATCAGCGAAAAACGGCCCTCCGCATCGGTCTGCGTCCGAACGGGCTCGGAATTCAATCCCGTGGACGTGTACACGCCGACGAGAACCTGGACGCCCGCGGCCGGTTGGCCGGCCACGTCCAGCACCTGCCCGGCAATGGGTGCCGGCGTATCGGCTTGACCCCAGACGGCGGGCGTCAAGATTGCGGGCGACAAGGTCGCCAGCACGATCAATCCAAACGAGATCCCGCAACGACCCAAGCATGTCATGGCACTTGTTCCGTGACGATTCGAAGCGTACGCCGCGTCTCAAGCTTGCCGCCCAGCGGGCCAGCATCGAAGACGCCTGTCAACGAAAGACTCTCCAACTGACAATCCTTGGGCACTCGCACCGAGGCCGCGCAAAAGGTGCCTCAGGCGAAACCCGAGCTGCACGTTTCCAGGACCTTCGCGGCGGGTTCCTGCAACGTGACGGCCGCCGGATTGTCGTCCTGCGATCCATCCCGCCGCTCAGGCTCGCCGCGGGAGCTCGCGTTAATCCACAGCCCGTCGCGCGTGTACAGGCGAGGCCGAACCGTGACGGACTGACCCGGCGCGATGCGATCTCCGTTGGGGAGCTCGAGTTCGAAACGCAGGCCTTGGAGCGGATCGATGGTGACCTCTTGCCCTGTCTCAACGTGGTACCAAATCTCGGGACGGTCGCCGCCGGGCCGCGAAAATACAAAGTACCAGGGCCGATCCTCTCCGGCCCTCAAGATCAATGCCGTGACGGCCCCGACCGAATAATTCCCGATCGGCGCGGTAACCGGAGTGCCGATTCCCGAGATCGAGAATGCCGAACCGTCATCCCCCTGGAGCATCACCTGGAGCTTGAGTAGCTGTGCATCGTCAGGCAGCTGCTCGAGCCCCAACTGAATCTGCCCCTCGCCCGTAATCGGTTCCAAACGCAACGCTTCGCCCAGCCGGTCGGCCCGCACCGCATAGCGCCCCTCGCCGACTCGCAGAATCGGCAGGTAAGGAAACTGCTCACGGATCGGTGACCACATGCCGTCCTGATTCAAATCGAGCCACAGACGATCGTCTCCGTCCGCGAACAGCCCGTTGGCATTTGCGTCCACGCGACGCGACGTGATTTCGCGATCGGCGATTGTCACCTTGCCCTCCGCGAATCCATCGGTCCCCACATACGCTCGGTCCGACTGCCGGCTCAGCCGTAGCCAGATCCAACGCGGTCGAAAGTCCGAAACCACGTCCTCGGCCACCTCCACCTCAAGTTCGACGCGCCGCAGGATCCCCGTCCCCGGAACACGATCCTGGTCATCGATAATCCGGTCTCGGTTCGTATCCAGATAAACATCGGCCTCGTCGCCGGAGATCCGATCGACGACCAGCGTGACGCGGACCGAACCATCCGTGCCGTAACGCAGCTGGCCGTACACCGGCTGCGAGCCCCGCAAGTTCGCCGTGACTCGCAGATCGCTCGGCACGTCGGGAGAGAGACGAACGGCGCGAAAATCGACACCCTCAGGTTCGTCCGGCGAAAGCGTGATGTACCGCCACTGGGCCGCCGCGGGCCAAGCAGCACAGAGCCCCATCAGCAACAACGCCGCCCTGGCAACCCGCACGACAAGGTGAATCATCGTCTGCTCACTTCGCGAATCCGGCGATTGAATGGGCGATCCGTTCTGAGCTCAGGCTAATGGATCTCGAGTGCTCCGTCAAAGCAAAAAGGCGGGTTGGGCTGCGTTCGATCGTTCAGCTCGCGAAGACTTCGAGACCATTCCGCTCACGTGCCGGAAATACGCCGCGGCATTGCTGGCAGTTGACCTGCTGAAAGGGCACCGCACGCCGACACTGCGGGCAATATCGGCTCGCGGGCCAGGAGCGATGCCCGAGGTAGCCCAGCAAACCGGGAACGCCCATCCAGAACACAAAGACGGGCCAGCCCCAACCCGTTTGTCCGAGTCGCCGCTGCCGGCGGTAGCAAGCCCAAGCGGCGAGACCTGAGATCAGGGACGCGACGAGCAGTACGAGCAGAAGTTGCCGCGCAACCGTGTCGGCGTTTTCGCTCGCCCCACTACGAACCATCTGCCCGGTCACCACCGCGCCGACGGTCACAATTTCCAGCGGCGAAGGCATCGCCAGGCCGATCACCCGACTCGTCTCGACGACGGATCCGCCCGGGTAGAAAGTCGCCGGAAGGGTCTCCTGGCGCTGCCGCGTGCCGTCGCCGTCGGTGGCGAGCCACCGCACCCGCACGTCTCCCGGGGGTTCTCGAACCGTATCCTGACTCACCACGACACAGCGCGTCTCCGAGAGCAAATGAACGCTGAGCATCCGGTCCGCGTCGGCCGCGTCGCGGGGAAAACGAGCGGTCGCGACGCCGTCCCCATTGAGGACCAGGATCTCGCTCGACGTGAGGCCCACCGCGAGGGGAAGACTCGGATCGAACTCCAGCCCCCGCAATTGCCTCAGGGGTGTCAACTGCCATTGCGGGAGCCCGATCGAGATCAGGTCGGTATGGTTGCCGAGCTCGCGCACCGTACGCTCGCGCAGGTCCACTCTTAAAAGGTGGCCATCCGACACAATGAGCAGTGTCCAGGCGGGTAATTCCTGGGTCGGCACCGAGGGAACATGATACATTTGCGCCTCGGGCGGCTGGGTTGCAGGATAGGCATATTGCCGCGATACAATCTGCTGGTCATTCGCCCGCAAAGTCAGCGGAATCCTCGAGTCGGCGGACGGTAAGGTGCTTCGAAATCCGTCTCGGTCGATGAATCCGATTTGGCGTTTCGTTTTCGTATCGAATCCGACGAAATAGACGCCCTCGTCGGGCGACCCCTCCAACATCAGATACCAGGCGACGTGGGGCCGATACTCAGAGAAGCCACGAACTCGCTGCTTCCAGCCCAGCGCGCGGAGGGGTGCCGACTGCGTCCGAAAGAAATTCACCGCCGGAACCACCGCGTTGAGATCCTCCGTGGCGTCGTTTCCCTGCGTATCCACAACCTGGTAACCCTCCATGGAAAATTTCGCCAACAACAGCTTCCCGTCGCGGGTGACGCCCAGGTCCTGCGTCGGTCGCTCGCGCAGTTGGCGCGATTGAACGATCGTATACATCCAGCCCACCACGCTGGCCCAGATCGCGGCAATCGCGACCGAAATTAACGTGGCCAGTAGCGCGCGTTGGATGCGTTGCCCGTGTTTACGCATAGTCTCGCACCTCCGCCGTCACGAGTATCGCTTGGGCCAGCAGAACGTCGAGCAACACGATGCCCAACGCGCCGTATGGCCACCACCAGGGAAGGAATTGCATCAGAAACACGAGCGTGGCCCCGCCAACCAGCGGGAGCAGCCGCGTTCCAAACCAGCGGGCCGGTCGAAGTCCGCTGAGAAATGCCGCCAAATAGACGGCCGTCAACGAAAGCCACGCTTGCCAGGCCGTCGACGTCATTCCCCACCGAAACGGCGACGCGTGGTGACCCGGCAGCCACGCCCAGACTGCATAAATCAGCAACGTCAATCCGCTCATCACGAGATAGATGCCCAGCCCGAATCCTAACTTCACGGCCAGGACCTGCCCGCGCTCGATCGGCAATTGCAGCAAGAGCTGGCTTGTGTTCCGCCCCAGATCCCAATGCGTCTGACGAGCCGCCAAGCTCAGCAAGAACGCAAGCGAAATGGTCACGAACGGAAAGCCGAAGTCAAACGACGCGAAGGGCACCGGGACTGAGAATCGTGCCGACTCATAGCCTGGCAGGACCGTCCCCGTCAGGCCCAGCAGGGAGTAAACGTAAGCGGCCAGCGCAAGCGCGACCAGCGGCAGGCTCTCACGCAACTCCTTCTCGAACAACGCTCTGTACATGCGTTGGCTCCCACGTAAAGTTCGGCAGCGGGCGCTCCGGCCCCCGCGTGTACTCGATAAACGCGTCTTCCAGATTCAGTTGGACCACGTCCAACGACGTCGGCTCGAGCGACTCGGCCAACTTCCGATGGGCCTCCGTGTAATTCACGACAACCCATTCCAATTGATTCCCGACCTGTCGACTGCTGACCAAACCCTGAAACGGCTCGACCACCGGCCGATGGTCCGCAAACGTCAACACCAGCTTGCGAATCGACTCCCGAAAATAGTCCGTCGGACAATCCACTCGCAAAACCCCGTCGACCATGATCCCGATCCGATCTGCCACCCGCTCCACATCACTGAGAATGTGCGAGCTAAACAGGATCGTCCGTCCCTCGCGCTGGATCAAATGAATCAAGGACTCCAGGAAATCACGACGGACGACGGTGTCGAGTCCGAGCGTGGGATCATCCAGGATCAGGAGCTCCGGATCCGGCGCAATCGCGATCGCCAAAGAAAGTTGGGCCCGCTGACCATTCGACAGACGCCGAATCCTCGCGCTGCGCGCCAATTGAAAGTGATCGAGCACCTGATCCAAGAGCGGTTCATTCCAACGGGCGTAAAACGCGCGTACAAAACGCACCAGCTGCTGGACGGTCATGCCGGTGTAGAGCGGATGTCCTTCGGCCAAGTAGGCGATCCGCGCCTTATCCGATGGCGTCAGCTCCCTCAACGATTGCCCCAACAAACGCACTTGCCCAGCACTCGGCTGGACCATCCCGGTCAACATCTTGATGGTCGTCGATTTGCCGGCCCCGTTCCGGCCCAGCAAACCGTACACACAACCCGACGGCACGTTCAGATCGACCGTGTCGACGACGCAGCGATCGCCATAGTATTTCGTGAGCCGTTCCGTCTGGATCGCGTCGGACATGATTCACCTCTTCGGGGGCTCGTCCCCCGCCCACTGAAACTGGGGAATTCGGTCGGCCACGAGTTCTCGGATCTCTTGCGCCGTGAAACCCAAATGCACCGCCTCGGTCAAGAAACTGTCCAAACCCGCCAACAGACGCTCGCGGCGAACGCGTTTGGTCAGCTCCGCCTTCGGCTCGGCCACAAAGACGCCCATCCCGGGACGCGTGTTCAAAACGCCCTCCCGCTCCAGCTCGGTATAGACGCGCGCAATCGTGTTGGGGTTGACCACGAGCGACTTGGAGAGCTGCCGTACCGAGGGCAACCGCTGGCCGGCACTTAGCCGCCCCCGCGCGGAGGCCTCGCGTATCTGCTCCATCAGCTGACGATAAATCGGCTGACGACTGCCGGAATCAATTTGGAACTGCATCGCAACCCTCACTTCCGTATTAGCATTACTAGTACGGATAGGACTGTCAAGAGCAGGGCGCGCAACGGGGGAAGCGAGCGGTCGCGAGTTTTCCGGCGCTCGGGAAGGTCCGCCCCTCATCCGGCCTGCGGCCACCTTCTCCCGCGAGGGGAGAAGGGACGGACCTCCGCGAACGGGAGAAAGGACGAGGTGTGTCGTCACCTCTCCCGAGTCCGGGAGAGGTCGCCGCGGCACCCGCTTGCGGATGCCGCGGCGGGTGAGGGAGGTCGGCGCGGCAGGCAGGGTCGCAACGCGCCGAGGACGAGCCTTGGACACCGCACCAATTGGTCGAAACTGGAGAATCCTGCAAAGTTCCACGCAACCGGCGGCGACGATTCCGCGATGATGGATAGGGATCGATTCCGAGCCGAGCGACAACCGCCCACAAGGAGCATGAGGAATGTCCGACAACAACAAGTGCAGCGCCGGTTTACTGAACGCATCGCAGGATACGGTGGCGCTCGCTTTCGAACTGGCGGGAGGCACCTTGGACAAGTCGCCCGCGACGATTCGCAAGATTCTGGAGGACCCGGCAGTCTGGAAGGAGATTGAAAAGACACTTCAGGCGGAAGGCAAGAAACTGGCCAACCAGCAACTGGCGGGCAAGCCGGTGACCCAGTCGGACGCGTTGCAGATGGGCAAGGCCGTCGCCCTTTCGGCGGGCAAAGCCGCCCAGAAGTCGGCCGAGTCACAGATCAAGAAATCAACTGAATACACGCGTCTCCAAGCGCAGCTGAAGCAATTGGAATGCTCCTACAAGAAGTCGCCGATCGGAGTCTTTGTGGACGAGAACAAAGCGTGGCTGATCGTCGTCGCGGCCGGGGTCGTCGCCGGTGGGGCGACCGCGCTGTATGTGATCAAAGATGGCGACTTCGTCGCGGAAAAGGCCACCCTGCTGGCCAATTCGGCGCTTCGCTTCAAGGTGCTCGGCAAGCTGGAAGTCGGCGGGAAAGACATCAAGTTCAAACCGTCGGAGCGGCAAGTGGCAGCCACGGCGTTCGCGAACGTCAAATTCGAGAAGATCTCGGCCAAGTTTGAAGGTAGCGTGGCATTCAAAGAGGACAAATTGGTTGCCGCTGGAGGCCGCGGCGAAGTCGTGGCCAAAGTCGCCAAGGGATTAACCGCGAAGGCCTACGCCGGGGCGGGTTACCAGCAACCGGGGCAGGCGTACCAACCCTCGCTGCGCTACGACGTCGGCCTGGGGCTCGATTACAAGCCGGGTTCCGGCATCAGCGTCACCGCACTGGCCTTTGCCATGCAGGACCCGACCCAGCGGAAAGTCGGTGGCTCGGGCAGCGTCAATCTGCGTGTCGTCGGCAAGAAGGCCACGGATCCGTCGCTCTCGATCAATGCGACTGGGGCGGGCAATCAATACCAGCGATTCGGACCCACCGGACCACAATCCGGCTCGGAATTCCAGTTCAAGCTGGGCCTGACGGCCAATTTCTAGGTCGGATTGCATCATCCTCAGGCCATCCGTTGACCGGGACAGCCGTAATCGAGAGGAGGAGGCCATGACGAGAGGGCAAGGCTCCCGTCCTCGTTTCGCCTGACGATCGTTTTCTTTCGCGCACGAGAAAGTACGATGACCGTTCAAGAGCGATGCCCAGCCATCGCAGTTCCTCGCACTGGTCGCTCGAAACGAAGGAGTTCACGATGCTTCGCTCACGACGTCATACCGGCTTCACGGCCATGGAACTGATCATCGTCATCGCCATCATCGCCATCTTGATTGCGCTTTTGCTGCCGGCCATCCAGGCGGCCCGCGAAGCGGCGCACCGCGCACAATGCATCAACAATACGAAGCAACTGAACCTGGCGATCGTCAATCACGAATCCGTCGTGGGACGGTTTCCTCAGTGCAATTCGGCACCGTTGGCCGAAGAGGATCGGAGCAATCTCGGACGCGTGGTCCCGGGCAACCACTCGGACGAGTTCTACCAACTCGACGACAAGTTCAATCGAAACAATGACGGTTACAGTTGGCTGGTCAAGATTCTGCCTTACTTGGAGGAAATCTCGCTCTACGACGGGATCGCAAAAAGCAGCCAGCAATTCACAAGAACGGCCTTCGACCCCGCGGTCGCGGCCGTTCCAGGAGAGATCACGACTCATTACTCGACGACGCAAGTCGCGCTCCTCCTTTGCCCGTCCTTTGGCGGAGACATCATCGCCCAGGATCCCAACAATTATCAACTCGCACCGCAGGGCGAGGCTCGGCCAGAAATCGCCGGGGGCAACTATGTCGCGTTTGCGGCAGCCACGCGTGGCGTCCGGCAACCGGGTTATGTGGACGATCTCGATCCAAAGCTCGGGGGCGTCATCAACTCGAAAGGCTCCCGCATCCGTGAAATCACCGACGGAACGTCACGGACCCTCATGATTTGTGAAACGCGACAAGAAAAGTTCTCGTCGTGGTACTCGGGGCAATCCACGTGGGTCCTCGGTTTCCACCCCGATCAGGCCCCGGAGATTGTCGACCAAGCCGACGGGGCCCCGGGAATTGCTCGCAATGGCAACCCCGAAAATACGCCAGCGATCAACGCGGGCCGGTTTCTCAAAGACCGACGCAACGCGCACCGACAAGGTGCGTCCTGGTACGCGGAGGACTTGGCAGGCGGCGAGCGTGATTGGGGTCCCAGCAGCGATCACGCCGGAGATGTCGTCGTCCACGGCTATGCCGACGGACATGTCGAAGTGCTCACGTCGGCAATCGATCCGACGCTCTATTTCCGCCGCATCACACGCGCCGGCAACGAGCCCGCGCGGGCTCGATGAGATTCGACGGCGAAGTCCGGGCCGCGAAAGGGCGATCGGGGCGATGATGCGTCGAGTGATCGGGAGGGCGATTTCGGGAGGGCGAGGCTCCCGAAATCGCCCTCCCGAAATCCGAAATCTCCCTCTCGAAATCACCGGAGCCCCCTGATGGACGAGTCTGAGTTGATTGACGCCTTCCTGGGCGGATCGCCCCACGCCGTGGTCGGTGCTTCAAATGACCGGTCGAAGTACGGCAACAAGGTCTTGCGGGCCTACCGACAAAACAAGATGCCCGTGTTCGCGGTGAATCCGCATGTGAGACAGGTCGAGGGCCAGGATGCGTTTCCGGATCTCGCCTCGCTGCCAGAAAAGGTGCATGGGATCTCGGTGATCGTGCCGCCGGCCGTCACGCTGGGAATCATCGAACAGGCGGCTGAGCTGGGTATCCGACACATTTGGCTGCAACCCGGTGCCGAGAGCCCTGACGTCCTGGCGAGGGCCGCGGAGCTTGGCATCGAGCCGATCGCGGAGGGTCCCTGCCTGCTGGTCGCGCTCCGATTCCGAGAGGCCTAGTGCTTTGTCACAGCTGAAATTGAGGGTTGGGTGGCCGGGGTCGAACGAAGTGAGCCCCCGGAAAATTGCGGTCTGGGGGCTCACTTCGTTCGACCCCAGGCACCCCAAAATCAAGCTGTGACAAAGCACTAGCGGCAGGCTCCAAGCCGTCTTGCAATTCCATGCCCGCATGCCCGCATGCCCGCATGCCCTCGTGCCCTCGTGCCCTCGGAGGCGAGAGTTCCCGGCGAGCTCCTCAATCCACCTGATCCGCATCCCCGCGTTCCGTCGCCACCAGAGCCCGGCGGATCGCTTCGGCGATGCCGACCGGCCGCACCGAAAACACGCTCAGCGCCCCCGGATCACGAACGACGGTGGGATTCCGCAGCCCTTCCACAAGATGCCGCCCGACTTCGGCGGTTGCCGGCGTGACCAGGCCCAGCCAAAGGCTGGACAGGTACGGGGTCAACAGCGGCACGGAGATCAGCCATCGCCGCAGGCCCCGCTGGCGGGCATATTCGCGAATCAGACTCCCGTAGGTCACCACATCGGTCCCCCCAATCTCGAACACACGACTCTCACCCGGGGGAAGATCCAGAGCCTCCAGCAGGTACGCCAGCACATCGTCAATTGCGATCGGCTGGGTCGGCGTGGCCAGCCAGCGGGGACAGATCATCACGGGGAGGCGGTTCGTGAGCGATCGGATCATATCGAAAGACAGGCTCCCGGCGCCGACCACGACCGAGGCTCGAAATTCGATGGTTTCGACGCCCGAATCCCGGAGAATTCGTCCGACCTCCTGGCGACTCCGCAGATGTTCCGAGAGTTTGCCGTCGGCGTCGTTCCCGAGCCCGCCCATGTAGATGATGCGGCGAATCCTCGCGTCCCGCGCGGCCTGGGCGAAATTCTGGGCCGCCTTGCGATCGCCCGCCGCAAAGTCGCGCGAAGACGCCATCAAGTGCACCAGATAGTAAGCCGTGTGGACGCCCGCGAGGGCCGGGACGAGCGACTCGGGCTGGAGCACATCGCCGGTCACCACCTCGGCCGATCCGGCCGTCGGCCGACGAAAACGGGTTGCGTCGCGGACCAGACACCGCACGCGCCACGGCCGCTGCTCCAAGCGAGGGACGAGACGATTTCCGATGTACCCCGTCGCGCCAGTCACCAATACCAAGGGCTTCGGTTCCCCCTCCGTGGTGACATGATCCCCGTGTTCCGACATCGGTCCGTCTCTCAGCAGTTAGGGTTGGGGAAAGGGGTCAGGTCCCAAAGGCCGGAACGGCCCTTCGGGTGCTGCGCACTTTTGGGACCGGACCCCTTTCCGCAACGCGCCCCCGTATCAAGCTGTGACACCGCACTAGGCAAAGCAAGGTCAGACCCTAGAATACCGCTGTGTTTAGCACACGGCGAGGACCCTCATGCTGCTGCTTCGCAAACCCGCTCCCTCGGCAGTGCAGGATTTTCTCGAGCAGCAACTGCGGCGCGAGTTGACTTACTCGGACGTTGGTGCCACGGCGGGCTCAATCCCCTCGGGATTCGTCTTTGACGAGCGGCGCGTCCGCCTGGGGAATGGACCGGCCGTATTTGAGGCCGCCCGCGAAGCGATCGCCCGTTGGGATCAATTTCGGATCGGCTGGCTGGAGATTCAGACGTCGGCGTCGGGGATCGCGCCGGGAGTCGGCGTCGCCATCCTCGCTCGCTCGCTCGGCTGCTGGTGGCTCAATGCCTGCCGCATTGTCTATGTGATCGATGACGATCAGCCGACACTTCGGTACGGATTCGCCTATGGGACGTTACCCGATCACGCCGGTCGGGGTGAAGAGTGTTTTTTGGTGGAGATGGACCAAGCCGGAGAGGTCTGGTATCAGATTCGGGCCTTCTCGCGCCCCAATCGACTGCTGATGCGAATCGGCTATCCCTACATGCGATACATCCAGAAACGATTCGGCCGCGAGTCGGCCGCCCACGTCCAGCAGCGGGTGCGGCAAATGATGACGGGGCCCTCCGCCGCGGCGGCCCCAAATCGCTGAACGGGCCCGCCGCTTACCCGCCGTCGCCGCATCAAACCGGATCACGCCGCAACGCGTGAACTCAGACGGCAAGCTACTCCTCGCGCGGATGCGGATCTCCGTCACTCTGCGAGAATCCGATCTCGGTACGCTCTTTGGGCTTCCCTGAACTGATCAACCAACTCGGAAAATTGCGGGCTCGCGCGCTCAAATTCTGCTTCGGCTTCGATCTTGCGCAGCAGCAGCTCGGCTTTCTTCTCATCCGCACTCGCGTTGTAGAAGGCCGTCGCATCTTTGGCGTTCCGTCTTAGCTGCTCGTATTCCATTTCTGCGACCAGGTACTCTTGTTGGAGTCGCCTGAGATTTTCTTGCAACTCGGCGATTTCCGTCCGATCCGTTGGCACGGCTTGGTCGGCCGAAGCATCGCGGTTCGACGAGTCGGCATCACTCGGCGCGGGTGGATGATCGGCCGACTCCGGGCGCGCTCGTCAAGCCGCAGCAAAAGCGCTTCCACCATCGCCAGCTCGGCTTCGTCGTCCGAGCTCACAATCAACGAGTTCGTGCGGGAGTCCGCGCTGACTCGGATTCGTTTGCCGTCGGCACCGGCGAAGATCGTGCCTAGAACACCGATCATCTCGTCGGCCTTCCCATTCGCGAGTGTGAAGACTTTGAGCGCCTGCGATTCCGCCGCCGGTGTCTCAGCCGCCGCGACGCTCGGAGGTGGCGGCGCCGCGCTGGCAGCGACGAGAACCAGCTGGATCGAGGCGGCGTCGCGGGTGTATTCTTCGATGGCCGACGCGACGACCGTGTGACCGTTCGGAATCCGGGCGCTGATTTGCAGACTGAACGACTCGGTGCGGGGGGGAGCCACTCCCGCGTCCGACCGATCCGAATCGCTGCCCGGGTCCAGGTTCAAGGCCGAGATCTCCAATTCCAACTCGACGTCAATCGCCGCGCCGACAACCTGAGTCGCTCCGGCCAGGACCGTCCCGACGTCTCGCTTTTCAAAGTTGGCTTCCACGCCACGGTTGGTCACCCTGCGACCGGTTTCGACCGGGACGATGTGTCGGATTTGAATCGCGGCCTTGCGGCCCTCAAGCGTCATCAATCGAAGCCGCTTCGTGACGGACACCAACCCCTGAGCCTCCAATTCACTCAGCCGGTCGGCCACTTGAGCCGACGGACCCGAAAGTTGTGCAGCGGCCCGTTGCTTGGCCTCCCGCTGAACATGAAGCACGGATACATCAAGGAGGACCTCTCGATCAAGGCCCGGTTCGGCGGCTCGCGTCGTCGCATGCGGCGAGAATCGGATCGCCAAGACCGCGCACATCGTCAGAAAAATTGCTCGTCTCATCGATCGCACTCCGCTAACATCAGGACGTTGTTACCCTCGGGATCGCCGACTTGAGGTGACGTCCGTCAACCCCCGAACAGGTGTTTGGTTTCGAAAAGTTCGAGAGTAACTTACCGATTGCCAGCTGAGTCTGCAAAACTTCTCGCACTGAGCGGTGTTGGACTGCAGCCCCTCATCCGGCCTTCGGCCACCTTCTCCCGCCCGGGGAGAAGGAACAAGTCTGTGTCACCTCGCCCGAGACCGGGAGAGGTCGCCGCGCCGAGGCGGGTGCGAGGTGAAAACAAACGGAACGACGGTACAAGAAATTTTTCACAGGCAAAGGAGCTGACATGAAATACCACACGGCGTTCGCGCTTGGGGTCTGCTTAACCCTCCTATTCGCCGATCGCGCCCTGGCCGATTGGTCGCAATGGCGAGGTCCGGATCGCGCGGGAAGCGCGGCGGACTTCGAGGTCCCGGCGACGTGGCCGAAGGAGCTCAAGCAGCAATGGAAGGTCACGGTGGGTGACGGCGTCGCGACGCCCGCCCTCGTGGGAGGCAAGCTGTACGTTTTCACTCGCGAAAACGATCAGGAGGTGGTCCGCTGTCTGGACGCTGCGAGCGGACAAGAGGTCTGGCAAGACAAGTATGGCGCCGAGGCGGTCACGGGACCCGCGTCTCGGTTCGGGGGTCCGCGAAGTTCCCCGACCGTCGCGGCGGGCAAAGTCGTGACACTGGGGCGCAGGGAACGCTCTCCTGCCTGAATGCGGAGACAGGTGAAGTCGAGTGGCGCAACAATGAATATGAAGGATCCGTGCCCCGGTTCGCGACTGCCAGTTCGCCGATCGTGGTGGACGGGCTGTGTATCGCCGAGCTAGGCGGGGATTCCTCGTCCGGGGCCATCGTGGCCCTGGAGCTGGCGACGGGGCAAGAGCGATGGAAGTGGACAGGTGATGGTCCGTCCTATGGTTCTCCGGTCCTGATGAACATCGACGGGACGCAGCTGGTGATCGCCCCGACGGATGGGAACATGGTGGCTTTGCGCGTCGCGGACGGGAAGGTGCTTTGGCAGATCGCATACACGCAAGGGCGGTACAACGCGGCCACACCGATCGTGAACGGTCAGGTTTTGATCTACGCCGGTCCGACTCGGGGGGTGACCGCCGAGAAGTTGTTGATGGTCGACGAGAAACTGATGGCCGAAGAACTCTGGGCAAATCCGGATAACTCGCTTCAGTTCAACACCCCGCTGCTGAAGGACGGCCTGATCTTTGGTCTTTCGAATCTGAACAGCTTGTTCTGCCTGAATGCGGAGAACGGTGAGACCGCCTGGACCGCTCCGCTCACATCCCAGACCGAACCGGCCGAAGCAGCACGCGACGCGGGACCAAGGGAAGGCCGCCCGCGCGGTGACGGACAGGCTCAAGAGCGCCCCGCCGGTCAAGAACGCCAGCGAGGCGAAGGTCGACGCGGGGGCGGCGGCAGAGGCGGACGCGGGGGCGGGGGCGGAGGATATGGATCCATCGTCGCCGCCGGTTCGGTCCTGGTGGCGCTCACACCCGCGTCCGAATTGGTGGTCTATCAACCAAACGGCCAGGCCTACACCGAAATCGTCCGCTACAAGGTGGCCGAAGGCCAGACTTATGCCTACCCGGTTCTCTCGGACAAGCGAATCTTCATCAAAGACGCCGATTCCGTGACGCTCTGGACCGTCGAGTAGATGCAACGGGGGGGGGACAGGCAAGCGTCACCTCTCCCGCGCCCGGGAGAGGTCGCTCGGGTCCCGTGGGCGGGAACCGAGCGGGTGAGGGTTGAACGTCTCGCGGGCCGCCGGACCCCCTCATCCGGCCTTCGGCCACCTTCTCCCGCGTGGGGGAGAAGGGACAAGTCTGTGTCACCTCTCCCGCGCCCGGGAGAGGTCGCTCGGGTCCCGTGGGCGGGAACCGAGCGGGGTGAGAGTTGAACGTCTCGCGGGCCGCCGGACCCCCTCATCCGGCCTTCGGCCACCTTCTCCCGCGCTGGGGAGAAGGGACAAGTCTGTGTCACCTCTCCCGAGCCCGGGAGAGGTCGCTCGGGTCCCGTGGGCGGGAACCGAGCGGGCGAGGGTTGAACGTCTCGCGTGCCGCCGGCCCCCCCTCATCCGGCCTGCGGCCACCTTCTCCCGCGCTGGGGAGAAGGGACAACTTTGTGTCACCTCTCCCGCGCCCGGGAGAGGTCGCTCGGGTCCCGTGGGCGGGAACCGAGCGGGCGAGGGTTGAACGTCTCGCGTGCCGCCGGACCCCCTCATCCGGCCTGCGGCCACCTTCTCCCGCGCTGGGGAGAAGGGACAAGTCTGTGTCACCTCTCCCGCGCCGGGAGAGGTCGCTCGGGTCCCGTGGGCGGGAACCGAGCGGGTGAGGGTTGAACGTCTCGCGTGCCGCCGGACCCCCCTCATCCGGCCTGCGGCCACCTTCTCCCGCGTTGGGGAGAAGGGACAAGTCTGTGTCACCTCTCCCGCGCCCGGGAGAGGTCGCTCGGGTCCCGTGGGCGGGAACCGAGCGGGTGAGGGTTGAACCTCTCGCGTGCCGCCGGACCCCCTCATCCGGCCTGCGGCCACCTTCTCCCGCGCTGGGGAGAAGGGACAAGTCTGTGTCACCTCTCCCGCGCCCGGGAGAGGTCGCTCGGGTCCCGTGGGCGGGAACCGAGCGGGTGAGGGTTGAACGTCTCGCGTGCCGCCGGCCCCCCTCATCCGGCCTGCGGCCACCTTCTCCCGCGCTGGGGAGAAGGGACAAGTCTGTGTCACCTCTCCCGCGTCCGGGAGAGGTCGCTCGGGTCCCGTGGGCGGGAACCGAGCGGGTGAGGGTTGAACGTCTCGCGGGCCGCCGGACCCCCTCATCCGGCCTTCGGCCACCTTCTCCCGCGTGGGGGAGAAGGGACAAGTTTGTGTCACTTTTCCGGCGCTCGGCTGAAATCAATCAACGCTCGGCTGAAATCACGACGAAAGTCGGCGCCCTCGGGCGGCGATCAGGAACAGCAACCCGGCACTTGCGCCCAGTCCGGCCGGCTCGGGGACCTGCTCATACGTCAGGTCGTCGATCGCGAAATAGGCGGGCGTATTCATCCCGAACGGTCCCGTATCGGTCGAACTCATCTCAAACTCAAGCCGTTGGATGTTGTTCCCGAGCGGGCCGAGGTCCAGCCAGGTCCATTCCTGGAGAAGTTGCGATTTCCCGTCGCGGAAGTCGGCCAGAAAGGCAGGCACGCGTCCTAACTCTTGGGCACGCGAGTCGAGTCCGATGACCTCGAGCTTCAGCCAGTCGCCTGGCCCGAAGGGCCCCGAAACAAATCCCGCCCCGTCATTCCCTTCGGCCACGGCCAGGTAGGTATAGGTCACATTCGCGAGGTACATCCCCTGCACCGCCACGGGCTCGGGAAAGTCAATCTGGGATTCGCCCCGCATCAGGTTGTTTCCGACGGCGAAATTAGACGACGCATGGCCTCCGCCACCCGCCGCCTGAACGTAGGCGGAAAACGCGCTGGCCGGTCCGGGTGCCGTTTGATTCCGTTGATTGCTTACCGCCCATCCGGATGCGCAACAGTCAAACTCCGTGTTCCATGTCCGATTGAAACTGACCCCCCGACTGCTCAGCGGTGACTGGTCGCTGGCGGTGGCTGGCAACGCGGAATTCGCGGAAAGAGCGACGTCTTCGAAATCGACGATCGTCGCGCTCACCACGGGCTGGGACAATCCGAGGCAGCATCCGAACCAGAGACCGCAGGTCCAGGCAAGATGCGATCGTGCTCGTTTCCCCATGACCCTACCTCCCTCGGCAAGACTCGAGTTTCGAAATCTGAAGAAAAGCAATCGGAACACACACTTGTCCTGAACGGCGCCAAATCAATCCAGCGTCCCGGCACTGATCGGCTCTCGACCAGCGCGTGTACACAGCGCGGCCAGCACCTTCAGGTCCGTCTCATCGCTCAGGAAACGGACGGACGCATCGGCCATGACTCCCTGTGCCCCGCCGGGGTGATCGCTTCGAATATCATTCTCAAAACGTGGCGCGGCGTTGATGGCGAAGGCCTGATCGAAAAGATTGCGTCCGTTGATCCATTGCCCATCGGCCCAAGCGGTGTCCTCGGCCACGATCAGGGTGTTGGACAGACCGTCGCGAACATCCGCATCCCGATGAGCCACATCGAAAATCAAAATGCCCTTGGGTGGCTGATTCGGCCCCTGGATCCGCTCGCCAAAAATCCCCCCGTAGTCACACGGACCCCGGCCATCCACCAAGCGCGTGCCGCGGAGACTGGTGGGGCAAACAAAGACCGGAAGTACCGTTGCCGCTCCCGGGGCATTCGCCGGGCTATCAAATGACTGGCTTACGTCCAACTGGTCATAGACCGTCTGTTGTTCGAGAAACGGCAACACAAAGACGCACCACGCCAATTGCCGGCGCGTCGTGTTGCCGGCGGGTCGCCATTCGATTCCCCCCGGAGGAAACGCACCGTGCGTCTCATGATGCAACCGCAGCGCCAAGCCGATCTGACGCAGGTGATTGGCGCACGTTGTCTTGCGAGATGCCTCACGAGCCGCGAAAACCGCCGGCAGCATCAGCGAAACCAGGGCGCCGATGATCGCGACGACGATCAACAACTCGATCACCGTGAAAGCTCGCCGCCCGTCGGCCCACGCGGGGTGCTGCTCGACCCCCGGGACCGGTGGCGGGCCGACGCCCGACGGCTCCGTCACGGAGCAACAACTTGCGAGATCCTGTCGGATCCGCGGGTGGGCCCGGCCTGCACTCATGACAGCCTTCCTTTCAGCGCGTTTCCACACCCTATCCGCTCTCCGAAACGGAACGCGCAGGACGCGAACCGAACATCGACCACCGGCGTCACCGGGACGCGGTACGACGTCGCGCGACAGCGCCGCGTTTCCAAATGTCACGGAATCGACTCACCGACCAAGTCGGACAACGAACGAGGAAACCAAGCTGAATTAGCTTTACCTTGGATAAGATCGCGAACATGGAGCCTCTATCCCGCGCAGAGTGCTACCCGTCTGGTGCTGGCAGGTCTTCTGACTCCCAAGCTATTCTGGCCGAGCCTTCTCGATGCCTCCGCGAGGCAACAATGGCAATTCAGAGCGGACCAGACATGGCACTTGGTTACAGCGGCGGGGCCGTCCCGGATTCGCACCGAGTTCCCTCAAGTCGAGCAGCAGAAACGAAGCGTGCTCGACGACCAACACGTCACTGGCGCTGAATGTAGCAGACGCCTGGCCGCAAGTCCATGCACCCGCCCGGGGGAATCCAGCAGCCATCGATTAGAAAACGACCGAGGCACAGAGGGTCCCGAGCGACGAGGACGTGGCAGCGCGATTGCCCTGACCGTCTGTCCGCTCGGAATTTCCTCGGTGCCTCGGTGGTGAATCGCCCCCGCACGAGGGACGGGACTTGAACGAGACCGG
This sequence comes from uncultured Planctomycetales bacterium, assembly GCA_963826795.1. GTDB lineage: Bacteria > Planctomycetota > Planctomycetia > Pirellulales > Pirellulaceae > CAWGYT01. The sequence goes on from CAWGYT010000018.1 coordinate 157,729, forward strand.
GTTTAATCGAGGAACCCGACCAACTCCTGGCTTCGACTGGGTTGTTGCAATTTACGAACCGCTTTGGCCTCGATCTGCCGAATCCGCTCGCGGGTGACTTTGAAGATGTGTCCGACTTCTTCGAGGGTATAGCTGTACCCGTCGCCCAGCCCGTAACGCAGTTTGATGATCTCACGTTCGCGATAGCTGAGGGTCTTCAGTACCTTATTGATTCGACCCCGCAGCATTTCCTGCGAGGCACCCGTGGCGGGACTTTCGGCGCCACCGTCGGGCAGCAGATCGCCAAAGTGGCTATCCTCGCTGTTGCCGACCGGGCGATCGAGGCTAATCGGATAGCGACTCATCGCCAACACGCGGCGGGCTTCTTCGACGGTCGTGTTCGACCGTCGCGCGGTTTCCTCAATCGTGGGCTCGCGCCCGAGCTCTTGCAGCAACTGACGCGACACATTCCGCACCCGCGACATCGTCTCCACCATGTGCACCGGAATCCGAATGGTGCGGCTCTGGTCGGCCACCGCGCGGGTGATCGCTTGGCGAATCCACCACGTGGCGTACGTACAGAACTTGAAACCTCGCCGGTACTCAAATTTGTCCACGGCTCGCATCAAGCCGGCGTTGCCTTCCTGGATCAGATCCAGAAAACTCAGCCCTCGATTTCGATACTTCTTGGCGATCGAGACCACCAGTCGCAAGTTCCCCTCAGACAGCTCCCGCTTGGCCTGCTGATACTTGGCATACTCCTGCTTCAGAAACCGCACGCGGTTTCGCAAGCTTTGCGGAGACTCCTGACAGGCGATCAGCAGGTTGCGGAATTCCTTCAGCAGCGGTTCGCGCTCGGCGAGGCTTCCTTTGGCCTTCTCGAGGCTTGCGATCTTGTCCTTCAGCTCGTCGATCCGACGGCTGAAATCCTCCAGCGTCCGAATCAAGGGCTCAATTCGCTGGGTGCGCAGTCCGAGTTCTTCGACCAAGCGGACCGCTCGCCGCCGGCCTCGGCCCAGATTCCGCCAAGCCTCACGGCGTTTGGCCTTCGACTGTCGCTTGCTGACGGCAATCAGGTAATCCCGGCGATTCCGCTGAAGAACGACCTCCAGCGTCTTCAAATTGTGGGGCAATCGACCCAAAATTTGATCCTTCTCGAGTCGATCGGTAACCGATACCTGAACGGTTCGATCAAACGGCAGCTCGCCATTGTGGACACGCTTCAACACCTTAAATGCCGATTGGATCACGTAGTTGCACTCGAGCAATTTCGCTCGAAACCGCTGGCGTGTATTCTCAATCCGCTTGGCAAGCTGGATTTCCTGTTTGCGGGTCAGCAAGGGGATTTCACCCATTTGCGTCAGGTACATCCGCACCGGATCGTCCGACCACGACTCCGCGTCGAGCGTCTCGTCGACGAGATCGCCCGCCGTGACATCGCTGCCGTCATCCGAATCGGCATCGCTTAGATCCGGCAGCAGATCCGAATCGTCATCGTCGTCTGCGACCACATCGGCCGCGCCCGATTCGAACGCGTCTCCGGATACCGAACGAGCGTCATCTTCAAAGTCCTCGATCAGCGTTGTGTACAAATCCCAGCTCCTTCACAAAATGGGTCTTGCGATCACGAAAGGAAGGAAGCACCCCCGTGCTTAACAATATGTGCCGACAGGTTCGGCGAGCAAGCTCCGCGCCGGCATGCGGCGTCGGCTTGGTGCCGCGAATCCGAGACGCCGCCGGCCAAGATGGGTCGCCGGCCCAATTCGAATCCAGAGTCCATCCCCTCAGAGTCCTTGCTCTCGATCGCATCCGGTGGCCCGACTGCGATGACTCAAACGTGAGCCGCCGCGCGGGGCCGTGTGTTGGTTTGGTCGCCTGGTGGTTTGAGGGTGGTGAGGATCGCCCTCGGAACGGCCCAGACGCTTGGAACGGCCCAGACGCTTGGAACGGCCCAGACGTCAGCCCGAAAACTCGATGAAGCGAATCACCGTCGCCGTGGCTACGAAGCCCCCCGTCGCGCCCCCCGATCGCTCGACCGCGACCGTTCAGGTCACCGGTCAAATCCGCCTCGGGCCAGCGCTCTAACTCGTGGAACGTCAATAGTCTACCACCCATTTGCGACATCGTTTTTCCAGCGAAACATTTGGAAAAAGATTGCGCTCGCAGCACAAATTCAACCCACCTACACTCTTCCCAGTCCACTCAAATTCGCCAATGCAAAGTCTCAGCGCGCTACGCGAATCGTCCTGCAGCACGGCCGAGACCTTACGGCCCGCGGTGGGACAGGAAACCAACTTGACCAATCTCGGGGCGTCGCGGTGAGTTGTGAACTGGCGGGTCGTGTAATGACCGAGCGTCGATACGTCGTCAATTTTGCGCGGCCTCGGCAACCTTGCGGGACCATCCCAGGCTGGCAGGTTAAGATAATTCGCTAACCCCCGTCTCCCGTGCGGAAAACTCTGGTGCGCTCTTGCTCGGTACTACCGTCGGTTCGTTATAGAAGCAGGTCAGTCGAACACGGACCTTGTTGGTTGCCTAGCCGCGGGTACGAACGAGCAATTTGGCTTGTTAATTCTAATCACAGCCTTCTTGAGGTCTAGAGGCAAAAATGCATATTGTCCAGGGATTGCGCGGCGGCGGTCCGCCGCATGCCCAACGCATGGCTCTGCGGGAGACTCCGTCGGCCGCGATTGGGTTTCTTGTGAGACGGGTTTGTTAATGTATCTGTTCGTACGTCGCGCGGCCGCGTCGCCGCGAACCGTTGGTCCCTTGAGCCACGAATGCGAAGGCTTGCTGCCATGACGAATCAGTACTCGCTGCCCTGCCCCGCCTGCTCGCAGACGCACCGCGTCGGGTTGATCCAGGCCGGCGAGTCGCTCACCTGCGCATGTGGTGCGACGATCGTCGTACCGACGTTGCGTGAGCTGCGGCAATTGGCTCCGATCATGGACTCGGCGGACGCGAGGGCCAAATCGGGTGGCTGGAGCCCGCAGCGCGGGCTGCTGTTCGTCTCCGGATTCCTGTTGCTCGTCGCCGCCGGACTGATTCAATGGCAAATCGGATCGCGGCGGGCCGCGCTGGACGTGCTCCGCCCGGAGCTCCAGGAAATCAACTTCGATATCCAAAAGCTTACGCCGATCCAATCCTGGGAGGCATGGACCCATTTTCGCGACCAAAAACTCGAGTATCGCGAGACACCCGAATTTGTCGCGAATCGCGCCAAGTTTCTGGAACTCAGTTATTACCTGAAGCTGGGCGCCGCGCTGGCACTCGTCGGAATCGGTCTGATCGTCGCCTCTTTAATCTGGCCCCAGCGGCGCCCCGGCCGAGCGTCCGCGGGCCGGGGGGTGGAGTCGGGACGGCCGCCCGCCGAACCGGGCCAGGCCTAGCTCAGCCAACGCTTGCTGGCACCCCCCGGTTCATCGTGCACGTACCGAGGTACGGCAAAGCCCGGTAATCGCGCGGCAAGTTGCCGGACCAGACGCCGCCCTTCCGACATGGGAACCTCGAAGTGAGCCGCCCCTGCGACACGGTCCAGTTGGTGAAGGTAGTAGGGCACGACCCCCACCGCGATCAGCCGGTCGCTTAACGCTGCCAAACATTCGACCGTGTCATTCACGCCCCGCAGCAAAACCGCCTGATTCAGCAAGAGAACGCCCGCGTCCCGAAGTCGCTGCAGGCCAGCCGCCACCGGCCCGTCAATCTCCCGCGCGTGATTGACGTGAATCACCACCACCAGCTTGGCTGGGTAACCCGACAGTAATTCCAGCAGCGGCTCGGTCACCCGTTGCGGAATCACAATCGGCAGACGCGTGTGGATGCGAATCCTTTTTAATTTAACCAAAGTCCGCAGCTTAAACATCAACTCCGCCAGCAACTCGTCGCGCAGAGTCAACGGGTCACCGCCGCTGAGAATCACTTCCTCCAGATCGGGAATCGCCGCCAGGCTCTCGAGTGCCGGCTGCCACTGCGCCAGGGAATGAGGCGTCGCGGCGTAGGGAAAATGGCGGCGAAAGCAGTATCGGCAGTGAATCGCACACGCGCCGCTGGCGATCAACAGGGCGCGGCCCCGATACTTGTGAATCACGCCGGGAGTCAGCTGGTGAGACAGGTCGCCGACCGGATCGGCGGAGAAGCCCGGGACGGCCGCGCGTTCCTCCGCAACGGGCAAGATCTGCCGCAGCAGCGGGTCCGAGGGGTCGCCACGGCGAATGCGATCGACGTAGGGGTAGGGTGCGAACAGCGGAAAGCCGCTTGTCTCGGGGGAGTGGGCGGAGGCCGCGAGCCAATCCGGTGGAAGTTCGAGGTACTGGGCAAGGGACGGCAGATCCCGAAATGCGACGTTTCATCTCGTCGTGCCACGACAATGATCGGTCCCGCACCTGGCCGCTCGGCGTTCCGCCCCGACTGGCCGGGACGGCGGCATCGCCCGGCGAATCCGGGGGCGCCGGAAATTCTTCCGTCGAGACCTGTCTCATGCCACATTCCTATTCAATTGCTGGGCGGACCCCGTGGGGGTTTACGCGGGATTCAGGGCGGATCCATGCACGAAGTCGTGTCGGAATCACGCTGGGGGCGGGACTTTGTCTTTTTCCATTCAGCTGGTACGATCACGAATCCGATCCATCGACTCGGCAGAACCAGGGCGGGCCGACTCGGACGGCAACCACTCCGCCGGGACGTCCCACCACCCGCGAGCGAGCCGGCGCGAACCGCTGGGAGCGAACGGTCCGCCAATCGCCGCGCAAGCTGACTGCGCGCCGTGTCGGCGAGCTGTTGTCGGCGAGCTGTTGTCGGCTCCGCTCGCCGCGAATCGCGTTGCCGCCCGACGGACGACGCGAGACTTGTGAGTCGATTGCTTTCGATTCCCTCAGTCAACCTACTTGTTCCCTCAGTCAATCAGTCTAAAGCGGGATAACGAAACGTGGCAGTTTACAACACCAGCGAGTTTCGCAAGGGCCTAAAAGTCCAAATTGAAGGCGATCCCTATCTGATGATCGAATGCAATTTCGTGAAGCCGGGCAAAGGCAACGCGCTGTACAAGTGCAAATTGCGAAATCTGATTCGCAACACCGTGCTGGATCGCACCTACAAAGGCGGTGACAGTCTCGAGAGTGCCGATGTCGAGGAGATCGATGCTCAATATCTGTACAGCCAGGGCGACATCTTTGTCTTCATGGACAATGAGACGTACGAGCAGTACGAGCTGACGAAGGAGCAGGTGGACGACACCTGGAAGTACATCAAAGAGGGCACGGTCTGCTCGATGCTCTTGTTCAACAACAACCCGATTGGCGTCACGCCCCCCAACCATGTCGTGCTTAGGATCGAGTATTGCGAGCCGGCCGTCAAAGGCAACACGGCGACGAACGTGACGAAGCCCGTCAAACTGGAAACGGGGGCCGAGATCATGTGTCCCGCGTTCATCAACCAGGGCGAGCTCATCAAAGTCGACACGCGGACCGGGGACTACATTGAACGTGTGAAGGAGTAACGTCGGCGGATCGTGTCTTCCCTATTTCTTCCCACCGCTTCGCTGGAGCACTTGCAGGCCCGCGCCCGCTTGCTGGGTCGGGTCCGCGCGTTCTTTGACTCCCGCGAGTTCTGGGAGGTCGAGACGCCGCTCCTGTCGGCCGACACGGTCATTGACCGTTATCTGGAGCCGATCCCAGTTGACAATCCCTGCCCGAGCGCGACCGGGGGCCATCGGACCGCTTGGCTCCAGACTTCGCCCGAGTTCGGCATGAAGCGATTGCTGGCCGCCGGCGCCAGCTCGATCTACCAGGTCACGCGCGCCTTTCGACGCGACGAATCAGGACCGCTCCATAACCCCGAGTTCACGCTGGTTGAATGGTACCGAGTCGGTGACGACCCGCAGGCCGGTGTGGATTTGTTGGCCGAGTTCATCCAGACCCTGCTGCCGGCCGACCACGTCGTCCGGCGGACGTACCGCGAGGTGTTTGAAGAGCGGCTGGGGCTCAATCCCCATCGCGCACTCGTGCGAGCAGTTGCGCACGGCGGCGGAGGCTCACCGGCTGGCGATTCCGGCCAGTTTCGGCGAAGCGGATCGTGACTCATGGCTCGATCTGTTGCTCAGCGAGATCATCCAACCGCAGTTGGGCCAGACCCAGCCGCTGATCCTTTCGGACTATCCCGCCTCGCAAGCCGCGCTGGCTCGCATCCGCCATGACGAGGATCCGGTGGCCGAGCGATTCGAACTCTTCGTCCACGGCATTGAATTGGCCAACGGCTACCACGAACTTCAGGACGCCGAGGAGCTCGCGGCCCGCCAGCAGGAGGCAAACCGGCAGCGGGTCGCGGCGGGACGACGGGCGCTACCCGAACACAATCGGCTCTTGGCCGCCATGCGACACGGACTGCCACCCTGCAGCGGTGTGGCGTTGGGCTTCGACCGGTTGGCGATGGTCGTGCTTCGCGCTGCGTCCCTCCGCGATGTCCTTGCGTTTCCTTTCGAGCGTGCGTAAGCGCGGACGGGGCTCAGGCAGCGTCCGATCCCACGCCACGACTGGCGACGCGACTTCGCCCGCAATTCTGCCGCGCGCGTCTCCCGAGCCGCTTGGCCCTCGCCCGGCCAAGCCAAGCCCATCGCCGGGCCAAGCCAAGCGTTGAAACGCACCACCCGCGGTGCCGAGCGTCAGCCCCGTCGTGGAACCGCGTCCGGCTGACTCCGGTCCAAGACGCGAAACGTGCTGGCGTACTCGTTGTCGGCGTCCGCCTCGACGCGTTCCGAGCCGACCTCGATCCAGTTCCGCCAGTCGATCGTCGGGAACGAAACATCCCCGGCAACGGAGGCGTGGACCTGCGTCCAATAAAGGCGCTCCACGTGCGGCAGCGCCAGCCGATAGATCTGGTCACCGCCGATCACGAAACTCTCGGCGGCCGTCGAGGCGACGACCAGGGCCTCGTCCCAACTGCCAACCAGTTGGCACTCATGCGCAAGGTAGCGGGGATTGCGCGAGATCACGATCGACGTTCGTCCGGGCAACTTGCGACCGATCGACGCATGGGTTTTCCGCCCCATGATCAACGTGTGCCCCATCGTGATCCGCTTGAAACGCCGCAGGTCGGCGGAAAGCCGCCAAGGCAGCCGCCCCTGGTCGCCAATGATGCCATTTTCCGATACGGCGACGATCAGCGACAAACGCATGTTGCGACCTCGAGACGCGGCACGACCTGAACGTTCCCCGGACGTCAAACGGCAACCGGCGCCGGGATTCGGGGGTGAGGCTGGTACGACTCCAGGACGAAGTCGTCGTATTGAAATTCGAAAATCGAATCGACCTTTCGCCGGATCGACATTCGCGGCAACGGACGGGGTTCGCGGGACAGTTGCAACTGGGTCTGTTCCAGGTGATTCCGGTAAAGGTGCGCGTCCCCGAGCGTATGCACGAACTCGCCCGGTTCAAGCCCCGTCACATGGGCCACCATGAGCGTCAACAAAGCGTAGGAAGCGATGTTGAACGGAACGCCCAAAAACACGTCCGCACTGCGCTGGTACAGCTGGCAGGAGAGGCGACCCTGGGCGACATAGAACTGAAAAAGCACGTGACACGGAGGAAGCGCCATCCGGGCCAGATCCGAAACGTTCCAGGCGCTGACCAGCAACCGGCGGGAATCCGGATTCACCCGGATCTGCTGAATCACCTCGCTCACTTGATCGATCGGCCGGCCGTCGGCCCCCGCCCAATGCCGCCATTGATGTCCGTAGACGGGGCCCAAATCACCCGACTCGTCCGCCCACTCGTCCCAAATTGTTACTCCATTCTCGCGCAAATAACGCACGTTCGTGTCACCCGTCAAAAACCAAAGCAGTTCATGAATGATGGAGCGCACGTGCAACTTCTTCGTGGTCACCAGCGGAAACCCTTGCTGCAGGTCGAACCGCATCTGGTATCCAAACAGGCTGAGCGTGCCCGTCCCTGTACGGTCTGACTTGGGCTGACCGTGCTGCAGGATGTCCCGGAGAAGATCCAGGTATTGTCGCATCGTGTCCTCGTCTGCTTCCGAAGAATAGGGGCGAACGGGCCGCGGTTACGCCGACGCAACCCAGCGGGCCAAGACTCCGGTCACGATATCGCGCAGCTTCGGTTCCGTCGACTCGGCGGCCGCCAACACGGCGGCGCCGCTGGTCGCGGTCAGCTGATCGGGCCGACAGACATTGGTGACGGCTGACAGAGCCAGAACCTTCATTCCCGCGTGGGCGGCCACCAGGACCTCCGGCACGGTCGACATGCCGACGACGTCGACCCCAATCCGACGCAAAAACCGGTACTCCGCCCGAGTCTCGTAGTTGGGGCCTGTCATCGCGGCATACACCCCGCGGTGGACATCAATCCCGTGTCCCTGCCCGACCTCAATCGCCCACGCGAGCAGCTGAGCATCGTACGGGGCCGATAAGTCCGGGAATCGAGGCCCGAGCGTCTCGTCATTGGGCCCAATCAGGGGATTACCCCACATCAGATTGACATGATCATCGATGGCAACGATGTCGCCACTGGCCAGACGCGGGTGCACGCCTCCGCTGGCATTGGAAAGAATCAGCAAGTCGATCCCCAACTGCCGCATCACGCGGACGGGCAAGGTAATCTGCTGCATGCAATAGCCTTCGTAGCGGTGGAATCGGCCTTCCATCACCAAGACCGGGACGCCGGACACCTCGCCGCCAATCAGCCGGCCGGCGTGCCCCAAGGCGGTTGTGCTGGGGAAATGCGGAATCTGCTCATAGTCCAGGGTGACATTGGAGCGAATCGCGGTCGAGAAGCGTCCCAGTCCCGTGCCCAGAATCACTCCGGCGCGGGGACACACGGGCCACCGCGCTTGGACGAACTGCGCCGCTTCGCGAATCTGATCACGCAACCCCATCCGACCCACTCAACAGGCTTGTCACACAACTGAGCAATCGTTCCCACGGGGCCCCATTCTGCGCGCCCCGGTGACGACTGCCAAGCGGTGACTCGGGTTGCGAGTCGGTCTTGCGAGTTCGAACCGGCGTGGGGGGATCTCAATCAGCGCCCCCCGCGATAATCATTCTGCGGCTGGCGAAGCAGGATCGATTCGCTCCCGTCGGTCGGCAGACCGACCATGTTCTCGGACGCACCTGAAAAGTCGATTCGCTGAGCGACCTTTCCCGTCTCGTGCCACCAGACCCAACGGCCCACGGGGGAATCGCTCTGATAGCTGCCTTGAATCGACTTCTGCCCATTCTCGTGCCACCAATTCCATTCGCCGGTTTTTTTGCCGTCCTCGTAGTGGGCTTCCAACGACTTCTGGCCGTTGACAAACCACCAGGTGAAGTCTCCCGCAGGACGATCAAGCCGATACTCGCCGGTGAACTTCATTTGCCCGTTGGGATACCAAGCCGTCCATGCGCCGTGCTTCTGGTCTTTCCCTTGGCGGGCGTACGTGGCCAGCTTGGCCTCCCACCAATCGTCCGGCTCTTTCATGACCAAGCGCGCTTGCAAGACCGTGCCCTCGACCTTCTTCTGCCCGTCCTCGTAGGTCTCCACCGTTTTTTCGAGCCGACGGCCCTGCTCGTACGCGACGCGGGTGACCTGCTCGCCGTTGACATCCCACTCCAGCAAATCGCCGTGGATCTGTCCGTCGCGGTAATGAATCACGCGCATCTTGCGGCCCGTATGGTAATACCAGATTGACTCTCCTTCGCGGCGTGTCGCGGCAAACTCCCAGTCGACGATTTTTAATTCAGCGGAATCGGAAATGACCCAATGCCCGTCCAACTCACCTTCGCGAAAGACAGCGGTTGAGAGAAACGGGGCAGTAAACAGATTAAACGGCGGCAGTGAAAACAGCTCGGCGTCGGTCGCCTGATACCAACGCAACCACTTGCCGTGTCGCTTCCCAAATCGATACGTCCCCTCGGCGATCAAATTGCCCGCTTCGTCCCACATTCGCCAAGGTCCATGATTGACGTAGTTCTCGTTGTCATCCTGGGCAACGCCGCGTTCGATTTTGATCTGTCCGTCGCCATACCGCTCGCGAATCGTTTCCTGCGGCAGAATCTCCGCGTCGGCATCGTCCCACATCTCCGCGTCGTCCAACGGAGCCGACTCGGCTGAGTTCCGCACCGCGGCGCCCGGCGCCTCCGAGTCGTACGCAGGCGCTGTTCGGAACGAGCGGGGTTGCCGAAGCGACCTTCGAAGGGCTCGGCGGAGAAGCCCTCGGGCAGAGCTTCCTCGTCGGCGCTCGGGTCAATCCTCGGGGCGGGCGTCGACGGTTCCGCGGGAGGCAATTCCTCGTCGGCAGACGAATCGACGTTCGGCAGCGACGCATCCGGCAACGAATCGTCGGACAGAATGCTGGGCAGCGGAGTGTCCGAAAACACGTCCAGATCATCCTGAGCGGTCAGCGTCGTCCCGACCGACGCCAGGCCCCATACGACGATGCCGATTCTCCGTCGCCACGTCATCGGAAAATTCCCCAAAACTGCCGATCGATTCCCTGCTGCCCTGGCCGAGTCCCAGGCAAGCTCGTCCCGGCACCCGTGCTAACGGCGAACTGACGCTATCATGTCAGTCACGTCTCCGCCAGCTTGCCAGCACGGCGAATTGGCAAGCCGGGGAGGGCGCATCCGACAATGTTATCGAATGCGCGTCGAATCGACTTGAGCAGTTTCGGCGGTTATTCGGCTTTCACAAAATGGAAGATCCGTCCGAACGAGTCCGAAAAATAAAGCTCACCCGCTTCGTCTTCGCCGAACGTGATCACGGGAATGTTCTCGCCACGAATCGGACGATTGGCCGTCACACGCCGGGACGCGACGTCGTATTTCAGAGCCCACAGATTACCGCTGACATAGTCACCATACACGTAGTGACCTTGCAGCTCGGGTACCTGTTGGCCGCGATAGACATTTCCGCCCGTGATGGATTTCCCGATGTCGTGATGGTACTCCCAGATCGGGTCGATCAACTCCGAACGCGGATCGGCGCCGGCGGGGCCGAACTTGTGCCCCGCTTCGCGGAGATTCCAGCCGTAATTGCCACCCGCCCGCACCAGATCGATTTCCTCCCATGTGTCTTGTCCGACATCGGCGGCCCACAACTGTCCGGTCTCTCGATCGAAGGACATCCGCCAGACGTTGCGAAACCCGTAAGCGAAGATCTCGCCTCGAGCATACTTGGGTTCGCCGGCGAACGGGTTATCCTTCGGAATCGCGTACTTCAGACCCGGATCTTGGTGATCGACATCGATCCGCAGAATGGAGCCCAGCAAGGTTTGGACGTTCTGTCCGTTCATATGCGGGTCATTGAATTTGCCACCGTCCCCCAGGCCGACATAGAGATACCCGTCCGGTCCGAAGACCAGCGTTCCTCCGTTGTGATTCCAATAGGGCTGTTCGATGCGGAGAATCTCTTCCTCCGAGTCAGGATCTGCCCGGTTGGGATCCTCGGCCGAGACGCGAAACCGCGAGATGACGGACGTTTGCGGGGCGGCCTTGGTCGTGTAGTAAACGAAGAACTGTCCGTTCTCGGCGTACTTCGGATGGAAGGCCAAACCCAGCAGACCCTCTTCATTCTGACGGTCGGCATAGACGACCTTCGACTCAATATCCAGGAAGGTGGTCGTCTCTTCCGCGTCCGGCCGATTGGGAAATGCGTGGACGACGCCCTGCTGAGTCACAACAAACAGGCGGTTCGAGCCATCTCCGGCGTGGGTGATCACGACCGGTCGCCGCGGTCGCAGCTTCGCAAACGCCGGTTCATAGCGCACCGGCAGCGGCGTCTCATCGACCGACTGAGCCACGGCCAGGCGGTTGCCCCAACCTGCCGCATCCCAGGAACGCCATCAGACACAGCCAGCGGTAAATCATAAGGAGCACCTTTCCATCAGAAATCAGCCAAGTGTTGAAAACCGTTGTTCGTTTCGTGGGACGGCGAGCGTCCAAGACCGCGCCCGGCGCGCCTGGCGTGCCCGTCATGGCCGTTGCTCGGCAAGCTGGTCCAGTTGGGAGAGTGTCAGCCGGACGCTGACGACATAGGGCGGTTCGCTGGGTCTCCAATGCCCGTAGGTCGTGGTGACGATTGTGCCATCAGGCAACACCTCGACACCGGGGTAGGCGCAGTCCGCGCCGTCGTGGTTGTCCATCAGTCGGACCCGATATTGCCCCTCGCGTCCAGCCGCCAGGTCTTCGTAGGTCCCCACCCAGGCCGCCCAATCTCCGCGGGAGGGGCTTTCGTGCGTCGTATCGCGAAAGCTGACGAACAGGCGGCCATCGGGCGCGTATCGGGCGGTATGGCGATCGCCGGTCAGGGCACCTGGCAGCTCCCGTGGTGCCGTCCACGTTCGCCCTTCGTCGTTGGAAAAGATCACAAACGAGTTCCGCTTGCGCGAATTCTCCCGTAACAGAACCGCAAGCTGTTTCCCGTCGGGCGAGAACACCGCGCCGGGTTCGCACAGATCGACGTCGCGACGACTCGCAATCGACTCGGGCTCGGACCAGGACAGCCCCCCGTCTCGCGAAAACGTCTGGTAGACGGTGAAGACTCCGCGCGCGCCGCCGGCGCGAAAGAACCGCCCATCATCGTGGAATAGCCCGAGGTAGTGACCTGGCTGGCGGAGTTGCACGACGCTGCTCATCACCACGATTCCACCCCAGGATCCGACCGGCTCCAGCTCGGACCAATGGTGACCATCGTCGTCGGAAACGGCCAACCGGGCCGGATAGAGTCCCGACCAGACGATCAGTCGCCGATGACCGGCGGCATCGATCACGCGATGGATGGTCGGCGTTTCTTGGCTGGTCGCCCAACTGGTCGGAAGCGGTTGCCGCGGACCCCAGGTCAATCCGCCGTCCTCGCTGCGTTTCAAGACGATCGGGCCGCGACCGTGGCCTTGGGGATAGACCACCAAAATCGTCTTTCCGTCTTCCAGCAAAACGGTCGTGGGATGCCCCAGGTACTGCCCCGGCTCGCGGTCAACCACGACCTGGTGCTCGGTCTGATCGGCCAGATCAATCCAGGGGATCGAGAAACCGCGCGACGGCTCCCCGGTCTCGGTCGCCAAGCCTCGGAGACACGTCGCCGAGCCACTCGCCAGCCCGCCGACGACCAGCAGCAGCAGGTGCAACCCGGGCGACGATCGAAACGCACTTCCTCTCATGTTGTCTCCCGCAACACGCGGCCTGAGTTGGATGGGACCTGAGTTGGATGGGACAGGCGCCGAACCGAGCGGACCGGCGGTCGAATCTGAATTCCGGCCCTGACCGTGACTATTCAGGCCGGCGCGGTCAAGTCACAATAGACGCGGTGGGTGGCCGACGTCAAGCAGCGGTGGAATATCCGAGTTTCCAACCCTGGCATGGATCGCCGGTCCAGGCGTCGAGGGTGATGCGACCCGATCTCCATAGAACGATCTCGAGGCCGAGCGATGTCGATTTCCTTGCGCGGTCTGATCGCCGCTCCTCACACCCCCTTCGATGCCCAGGGCGAGTTGCAGCTGGACGTGATCGAACGTCAAGTCGAGCATTTGCTGGCGGAGGGCGTCGTGGCGGCGTTTGTCTGCGGCACGACGGGCGAGGGGATGTCGCTGACGCTCGAGGAACGGCAGGCCGTGGCCCAACGATGGGTCGATACCTCCCGCGGCACGCGTCTGAGCGTGATCGTTCACGTGGGCTGTGCCGCGCTGCGAGACGCTCGGAACCTGGCGGCCCATGCCGCCCGAATTCAGGCAACGGCCATCGCCGCGCTCGCCCCGTTCTATCACCGGCCCCCGCACGTGACGGCGCTGGTCGACTGCTGTCGGCAAATTGCCGCCGCAGCACCCGCGTTGCCGTTCTTTTACTACCACATCCCGTCGATGACGCAGATTCGGTTGTCGATGTCGGAATTCCTTGAGCGGGGCAGTTCGCAGATCCCGAATCTGGCTGGCCTGAAGTACACGGACGACGACCTGATGCAGTTGCAGGAGTGTTTGGCGGTCGCCCCCGATCGGCTGCAGATCCTGCACGGTTTCGATGAAATCCTGCTGGCGGGTCTGGCGTTGGGTGTCAGGGCGGCGACGGGCAGTACCTACAATTTCGCGGCCAGGCTGTATCACGATCTGATCGCCGCATTCGAGGCCGGCGATTTGCCGCGGGCGGCCCAGCGACAACAGGTCAGCGTGCGTCTCGTCCGTCTCTTGGCCCGCTATGACTTCGCCCCGGCCGCCAAAGCGATGATGCGCACGGTTGGAATCGACTGCGGGCCCGTCCGCCCGCCGCTGCAACCGCTGTCGGAGGAAGCGTTCGCCCGGCTGGAGTGCGAACTTCAGGCCCAGCAACTTCTGCCGTGGATCGGGCGTCAGTAAGCCCCTCCCGTCAACGAGACCCTCTTCGCCCCAGGGAGCAATCGCATGTTTCGCCGATTCAAGCAGAGTTTGCCCTGCTTCGTGCTGCTCTGCCTGCACGCAAGCGTCCAGGCCAAGCCGAACATCATTTACTTGCTGGCCGATGACCTGGGATACGGCGAACTGGGCTGTTACGGCCAGCAGGTGATCAACACGCCGCATCTGGATCGCCTGGCCGCCTCCGGAATTCGCTTTACGCAACACTATGCCGGAGCCCCGGTCTGTGCCCCCTCACGATGCGTCTTGATGACCGGCTTGCACTCGGGACATGCGTTTATTCGTGACAATCGCGAGTGGAAGCCCGAAGGCCAGTATCCGATTCCCGATGAGACGAAGACCCTCGCCGAGTACCTGCATGAAGCCGGTTACGCGACGGCGGCCATCGGCAAATGGGGGCTCGGTTACCCCGGATCGAGCGGTGATCCCAACCGCCAGGGATTCGATCTGTTCTACGGATACAATTGCCAACGACACGCCCACAATCATTATCCGCGGTATCTCTGGCGGAACGACGAGCGGGTCGAGCTGGCAGGCAATACCCGAGGTCTGACGGGCGCCCAGTTCTCGCAAGACAAATTCACGGAGCAGGCCGTGGCGTTTGTGCGGGCCCACGCCGACCGCCCCTTCTTCCTGTACATGCCGTTCACGATTCCGCACCTTTCGATCCAGGTCCCGCCGGAATCGCTGGCCGAGTACGAAGGCAAGATTCCCGAGGAGGAATACGAGCACCGCGACGGCTACCTCCGTTTTCCGGCGCCCCGAGCCGGCTACGCGGCGATGATCTCGCATCTGGATCGCGACATCGGCAAGCTACTGGCCGTCTTGGACGAGCTGGGACTGGCCGACAACACGCTGGTCATGTTCAGTTCCGACAACGGTCCCACCTACAACCGGCTCGGCGGCTCCGATTCCGACTTCTTCCGCAGCTCCGGGCCGCTTCGCGGACGCAAGGGAGGTGTTTACGAGGGCGGCATCCGGGTTCCCCTGATCGCGCGCTGGCCCGGCAAGATCGCGCCGGGGCGTGTCACCGACCACGCCAGCGCCTTCTGGGACGTGTTGCCCACGGTGCTGGAGGCCGCCGAGGTGGAGCTCCCAGACGAGGTCGACGGGCTGAGCTTTCTGCCCACGTTGCTGGGCCGTGGCACGCAACGCGAGCACGCGGCGCTGGTCTGGCACTTTCCGGGTTACGGCGGCCAACAGGCGGTGCGGATCGGACCCTGGAAGGGCGTGCGGCGAAATCTCCGGCGAGCCAACCCCTCTCCCTTCGAACTCTATGATCTCCGCGTCGATCTTTCGGAGAGCCACGACGTGGCTCCGCAGAATCCCGAGCGGGTCGAGCAGATGATGAAGATCCTCGCCGAAACCCAATCGCCGTCCGAGATCTTTCCGGTGTTGCCATGAGCAAGGGCCGAGTTCGCGAAGCATGCCCACCTGGCTTGGTTCGCGCTCCGGCGTGCTTCGGATCCATTCGTGCGACTTGCGGGCTGAGCCTGCTGGTGGTCGCACTTCTGGGCCATCGGGGATTCAGCGAAACGCGAAGCTGCTGGTCACTGCAGTCCCGCGAGCTTCCCGCCCTGCCGGATGCGGCAGGAGGGGCGGGCATGTTCGCCGGCGTCAGTCGCACGGTCCTGATCGCGGCCGGCGGTACGACGTTCCCCGCTCTCGCTCCGCGGCCCGACCGCACGAAGATTCCCACGCCACACGACACGATCTGGGTTTACCGGTTCGACGCACAAACCTGGACCCAGGCCGCCCGACGCCTGGACCGTCCGCTCGCCCATGGCCTGAGCGTCGCGGGACGCGAGGGTGTGATTTGCATCGGGGGCGACGATGGCCAGCGATGCTTCGGCCCGTGTTTTCGAACTGGCCTGGGTCGATGATCGCATTGAGCAACGCGAGTTGCCAAACTTGCCGATGCCCGCAAGTCAGCTCTGTGGCGCGCGCGTCGCCGACCAGGTGATCGTCTGCGGCGGGATCGCCACGGTGAATGCCACCCAAGCGCTGCGGCAGGCTTGGAGGTTGGACTTGAACGCGCTGGAACTCGGCTGGCGTCAATTACCTCCACTGCCGGTCGAGCGAACGCAGGCCGTCGCCGGAGCATGGCAGAACGAGCTTTTCGTGTTCGGCGGCATCCGGCTGCGAGATCGAGGCGACGGCCAGCCGGAACCGGTGCGGCCCGGTCTGCGGGACGCGTGGCGCTGGCGAGTGACACACGACGACTTGGGACCGTGGCAAGCCGCGGCGCCGTTACCCTCGCCGCTGGTCGGCGCGCCCTCCCCGGCGCTCAACCTGGGACAAACTCATCTGGTGATCTTCGGCGGCGCCGCCGGAACGCGGCGGGACATCGACGGCGCGACCGAGCCTGGTTTTCCGGGCCGCGTGTGGGCCTACCAACCGTTCACGGATCGATGGCAATTCAGCCGGCCGCTCAAGGCACCGGTGCCGCGCATCGCGGCGCCCCTGGTCTCGCTTTCCGCTGACGCCGCCCAACCGATCGCGGTCGTGGTCGGCGGCCCGATTCGTCCCGGCGTCCCGACGGGCCAGTTCACCGAGTTGCGTGTCGAGCTGGAAGCGTCTCGATTTACCTGGCTCAGCTGGAGCATCCTGGCGGGCTACCTGGCCGCAATGGTCGGCATTGGCGCCTACTGCTCGCGACGCGAACACGCGCCGGCCGACTTCTTTCTCGCAAGCCGCCGGATTCCCTGGTGGGCCAGCGGGCTTTCGATTTTCGCGACCATGCTCAGCGCGATCACCTACTTGGGAATCCCCGCTCGCAGCTTTGGAACGAACTGGACCTTTTTCCTGTTGAATTGCGGCATCCTGGCCGTCGTCCCGATCGTGGTAACGTGGTACGTTCCGCGTTTTCGAGAAGTCGGCATCACCAGCGCGTACGAGTATCTGGAAGCGCGGTTCAGCCTGGGGATTCGTTTGCTGGGAAGCAGTTCCTTTATCGCTTTTCAGCTAGGACGAATGGGCATCGTCGTCTTGCTGCCGGCGTTAGCATTGTCGGCCGTTACCGGCGCCAACGTCTACCTGAGCATCCTGGTGATGGGCTGCCTCAGCACCCTCTACACCGTGCTCGGCGGGATCGAGGCCGTGATCTGGACGGATGTTGTCCAGAGCCTGGTGCTGTTGGGTGGCGCATTGCTGGCCGTGGCGATCATGTTGCTCTCGATCGAGGGCGGGTTGGGATCCGTCTTGGCGGAGGCGCGGGCCGCACACAAGTTGCAGTGGGTTGAATGGAACTGGGACATGCTCGGGACGGGACTGCCGGTGATCGTCCTGGCAGCGTGCTTCAACAATCTGATTTCGTATACGACCGACCAGGCAGTGATCCAGCGCTATTTATCCACTCCCGACCGCGCTCAGGCCGTACGCGCGGTCTGGGCGAACGGCTGGATTTCCGTCCCGGCGTCGGCCCTCTTCTTCTTCGTGGGAACGTGTCTGTTCGTCTTTTATCAAGCCTTTCCCGAGCGTCTGCCGCCGCTGGCAAAAGCCGATCAGATCTTCGCGGGATTCATCGCCCACGAAATGCCTTCCGCGTTGGCGGGCTTGGTCATCGCCGGCGTGTTCGCCGCCGCGATGTCCAGCCTGGACTCGAGCATTCATTCGGTCGCCACGGCGATCAGCACGGATTTCGTGCTGCGGTTCCGACCCCAGCTTGCCCCCGCTCGCCTGCTTCGCCTGGCCCGCGGGCTGACCTTGCTGCTCGGTATCGCCGGCACGGCGACCGCCCTCGGGATGGCAACCCTGGATGTGCCGTACCTGTGGAAACTGTTCTTGGACTGGGTCGGTCTGCTGGGCGGACCGCTCGCGGGTTTATTCGCGCTGGGAATCTTCACGCGGCGAGTCCAAGCGAGCCATGCCTGGTGCGGCGTAATGGCGAGCGTCACGGCCCTGATTTGCACCAAGTTCGCCTGGCCGGTGAACGGCTTGCTGTATGGCGCGATCGGCACGTCGAGCTGTATCGCCGCGAGCCTGCTGGCCCGTTACCTGAGGCCCGATGCACGCCGGTAACGGGAGGGCGAGTCTCCCGTTTCACGCCCTCCCGGGATCGCTTTCGGTGATCCTATTTTTCCAGCTCAGGCTCTTTGCCTTCGTAGGCTCGGTAGAAATTCAAGATGGATTCACGAAGCGCCACGGCGCTGGCGGGATCTACCGTTTGCTTGCACTTCATGGCCGCAACCATCACGGCATGAGCCGCCATGAGCTTCTCGCCGTATCCTTCCGTGCCCGGCTTGATGCGCTGCGTCATGAAGTACTGTGCGATAATGTGCTGCGAGTTGGTCGCGTGCGATTCCTTGGTCGTCACCCAACGGGCGAGTTGATTGTGCGAGAGCGCATCGGACTTCGCAGACAGCTCCTGCACATTCGTAATCGCCTTGGCGATCGTCTCTTGATCCTCCATCAGCTCCTCGAAACGACGTTGATCGGCATAGATCCCGCAGGGGACTTCGCAATGGGCAAACACTCGGGGTGCGGTCACGAGCAAGCAAGCGGCGGTCATCGCAAGGACGAATACAGACTTCATCAGTTGTTCTCCTTCAGCTCAAAGAGGTTCGTAGAATCCAGGAAAGCGAAAACATCGGAACGCGCCTGGCGCGGACCAAGTCGCATCGCAGCGACCAACTCGAATTGCGTCGCCGCCGAAAGTCCTTGGTGGCGACAAGGACCGACCCCAAAATTGTCATGGCCGGCGCAGCCGCTCGCAAGGGGGCGAGTTGCTGACGCAAGGTCGGTGACGATCCGAGCTTCGGCAATATCAAAGTCAAGAATTGCGATCGTCTCGGGAGGGCGGGGAAGCGGTGACAAAGCCTAACTTGACGCACTCCAGCGTTGGCCGCTGCGAAGCACCTCGGCGGGTTGGCCGAGTCGTTGGCAGGTGGCAAGAAATTCGTCGGGCGTGGCCGTGTTGAACTGGAACATGTCATAGTGACAAGGAATCACAACACCGGCCCCGATCGCGTAAGCCAGTTCCGCGGCCTCGTGGCCCCACAGGTTACCGGCTACGCGACGCTCGGCAGCTCGTCCATTGATGGGGAGCAGCGCGACATCGATGGACCATTGCCGCAAGGTCGACTCCATGCCCTCAAAACGGACCGTATCACCACTGTGGTAGAGTGTCCACGGCCCAAGCCGAACGATGTAGCCCAAGTAACGAAAGCGCCCCGCTTCGTCTCGATCCAGTGCCTCGTGTGCCGCCGGGACGGCGTGCAGCAGAATGCCGCGGACGTTGACATTTTGGCCGGCGTCCAGCGGAACCAAACGCTGCGGCGGAACCTGCAGTCGCTCAGCGGCGAGCACCTGGTTGGCGGCGGGCACGACGATTTCGAGCGCGGGGTTCACCTGGATCAGCGGCTGCAGGGTTTCGGCGTCGAGATGATCCGTGTGTTGATGACTGGAGGTCACGACGTCGATAAAGTCCAATCGACGGGGGTCGATCACGCGCTCGGTCATCCGCACGTGGGGTTTGTCGGTTTGAGCGTACTTGCGGGTCAGCGAATCCGACAAATAGGGATCCAGCAACAGGTGGCGCCCTTGCCATTGGACCAGAAAGCCGCTCTGGCCCAACCACCACAGGTGAAGTCGATCGGTCTGTTGCGCCGCGGCCGCGATATCGGCCAGCAACGCGTCATCGGCTAAGGCAGGTTTGATCATAGTCCCAGCTCGCGGCGCACTTCGTGCACCCCGGCCACCAAGTTGGCCAGTTTTTGTTTCGCGGCCCAACGCGCCGTCTGACTCAGCCCGCAATCGGGACTGAACGATAGCCGCTCGGGCGGGGCATGTTTCAGGCATGCTTGGACACGGTGGACAATGTCCGGCACCGACTCGACATAGTAGCTCTTCACATCGACGATCCCCACGGAGACGTCTCGTCGGCGGACAATTTCTTGAATCAGTTCCAGCTCGGCAAACTCGCGACTGGCCATCTCCACGTGAATCTCGTCCACCTGGAAGTCGAGGAAGTCGGGAATCATTGGTCGATACCGACGATAGCCGACGGCGTGTCCCTTGAAGTTGCCGAAGCAAAGGTGTGTCGAGAGGCGGCAGCGGCCCACGATCGGCTCGACCGTTCGATTGAAGATGTCGACCAGCCGGCGTCGATCCTCGCGGTACGCGTAGCAGCTCATCGACGGCTCATCGACGGTCAGCTCCGCGCAGCCGGCCTCGACCAAACGGACCAGTTCCTGGCGAATCAAGGGCAGCAAGGCTTCGGCCAAGGCGTAGCGATCGGGGTATTGGGCATTCGGAATCAAGCGGCCGCTCATGGTGTAAGGACCGGGCACGCTGGCCTTGAGCGTGACTCCGGGCGGGGCGAGTCGCCGCAGCCGCTGGTACTCTGCGACGGCGCCAAGCCCTCGGGGAGCGGTTAAGGGTCCGCTGACGGCGTGGCGTCCGCGCTGGTCGTGGGCAGGCGGACCGAATCGGCGGGGGCTGGCCGATTCCAGTTCGATCCCGGACAGGAAACCGTAAAACGAAAGGTTAAAGTCCAACCGCGTCTGTTCGCCGTCGGTGATCACGTCCAATCCGGCGGCCAGCTGATCGTGGATGGCGGCGATCACGGCGTCGTCCTGCATCTCGGCCAGATCCGCCGAACCGAACTCGTGCAAATGCTGACCGGCGAATTCCAGCCACGCGGGAAATGGGTAGCTGCCGATCACCGTCGTTCGCAAGGGCCTGGGCTGCATGCTTCGTTGACTTGGGGAAAGAGGAAGGCTTCTTAGTTCTCAGGGCCGAGGACGGCCCAGATTCTCAAACAAACAGACCATCCGGCGAGCATGTTCATCGTAAGCCGCCTCAAACAACTCGGCCGCGCGCGTGGAACCGACGAGGCACGCCGCGGTGAGAACTTGGAGCGGATATCCGGCCTGGTTCAAACGGGCCGCCGTCTCGGCCTTCAGGCAATTGATCAGCATTGCGCCCCCGACGGTGGACGCGGGCGCCACGGGGGTTTCGAGTCCCGGCAGCTGGACGACGGCATCTCCGATCGGGGCGCCGGTATCAAGCACCAGATCGGCACAGTCCGTCAACTTGAGTCCCTCCGGGTGGCGCGACGTGCTGACGGAGCTGTGCTGTTGGCTGACCACGGCCACGACCTTCACGCCCCGTTGCTGAAAGCCCTGTGCCATCTCGATCGGCACCAGGTTGCAGCCGCTGGAGGAAACGACGAGCGCAGAGTCTTGGGGCGAGAGGTCGAAGTTGCGCAAAATCCGCTCTGCCAGTCCCGCGCGATTCTCCAAGAACATTGCCTGACGTTGTCCATTGGCGCCGGTGACCAGATTGTGGAACGTGAGCGACAATTCGACGATCGGATTAAAGCCGGGAAAGGAGCCGTACCGCGGCCACATCTCCTCGACCAGAATCCGACTGTGTCCGGCCCCGAACAGGTGGACCAGACGATTCGCCCGCACGGTTTCCGCGAACCATTCGGCCGCCTGGACCAGCGCTGCGTCCTGACGGCGAACCTCGGCCACCATCCGCTCGCAAGCTGCCAAATAGTCCTCGGTCGGGGTCATCACGACAACTTCACGATACATGGAGCGGGTTGATTCGGCGGCAGGTCGGTCAGGCTTCGCCCGTCGCCTCCACGTGGCAGGTCATTGTGGCGCGGCGCCGAGCGGAGTCAACCCGAGGAACGAGAAAGTGTGGTCGGTCGCCGCCCAGGGCCGCGCGGGTCCCCCGGAGACGACTCCTTTTCCAAGCGACCTGGGGCTGATACGCTTGGCCAGACAGGGCGCGGCAGCCACCGCGGGGTCAATGCGGACGCAATCACGGGGCCCGTGGAACGCCGGTTGAGGCACCGCGGCTCGAGTGGGTGTCATCACCCCGCTCCTGCTTCCCGTCCCCGGCGCCTGGGTCGTTGGGCGACCCGGCGACGCTTCACGAATCACGTTCCGTTTTTTCCCGACGAGGTCCCCAATGCGCTCGATCAAGATGCGCCCGATCAAGAAGTTGTTGGTGGCCAATCGCAGCGAGATCGCGACGCGTGTGTTTCGCAGCGCCTACGAGCTGGGGATCCGTACCGTGGCCATCTTCACCCACGAAGATCGTTACGCGCTGCACCGATTCAAGGCCGACGAGGCGTATTTGATTGGCAAGCCCGGCGAACCGATTCGAGCTTACTTGGACATCGGCCAAATCATCCATTTGGCCAAGAAGCAA
Source organism: uncultured Planctomycetales bacterium (assembly GCA_963826795.1). GTDB lineage: Bacteria > Planctomycetota > Planctomycetia > Pirellulales > Pirellulaceae > CAWGYT01. The sequence goes on from CAWGYT010000018.1 coordinate 180,235, forward strand.
GGCGTCGACGCGATTCATCCGGGCTACGGCTTTCTCTCGGAAAAGGCCGAGTTCGCACAGGCCTGTGAAGACCAAGGGATTCAATTTGTCGGGCCCCCGGTCCGCGTCCTCCAGCAGTTGGGAGACAAAACGGCCGCGCACAAGTTAGCCCAACAGGCCGCCGTGCCCGTCCTGGGTGGCAGCGACGATCCGATTCGGGATCCGCAGGAAGGGCTGGCGATCGCCACCAAGCTGGGATTTCCCGTGATCTTGAAAGCGGCCCATGGAGGGGGCGGACGCGGGATGCGCGTGGTGCACAAGCCGGACGAGCTGGTCGCCGCGTTGGAACAGGCCCAGCGCGAATCCCTGTCGGCCTTCGGCAGCTCCGATATCTTCCTCGAGAAGTTTGTCGCCCGGCGCGGCACATCGAAGTCCAGTTGTTGGGCGATCAGCACGGCAACCTGGTGCACCTCCGCGAGCGAGACTGTTCGGTGCAGCGCCGCCATCAGAAGGTCGTCGAAATCGCGCCGGCGCCGAATCTCGATCCGCGCGTTCGAGACAAGATTTGCGAGGCAGCGCTGGCCATCGGCTACGCGGCGGATTACCAGAACGCGGGCACGGTTGAGTTCCTGGTTGACGACGACACGGGCGAGTTCTACTTCATTGAGGTCAATACGCGAATTCAAGTCGAACACACGGTGACCGAAGAAGTCACGGGAATCGACCTCGTGATGGCGCAGACTTCTGGTCGCTCAAGGCGCCCCACTCAGCGACCCCGCGATCGGCTTGCCATCGCAGGATGACGTGAAACTGAATGGATTCGCGCTGCAATGCCGCGTGACGACCGAAGACCCGAGCAATAACTTTCTGCCTGACTACGGCCGGATTTCGCACTATCGCTCGGCCAGCGGCATGGGGGTTCGACTGGACGCCGGCAGCGCCTTTTCGGGTGCGGTCGTGCATCCTTACTACGATTCGATGCTCGTCAAAGTCACCGCTCGCGGTCGCCGGTTCGTGGACGCCGTCAAGCGGATGGACCGATGCCTGCATGAGTTCCGAGTCCGCGGCGTGAAGACGAATATCCCCTTCCTGATCCGCCTGTTGGAACATCCCACCTTTCGGGATGGACGCTGCACAACCCGGTTTATCGACCAAACGCCCGAGTTGTTCCAATTGCCAAGGCGGCGGGATCGCGCGACGCGCCTGTTGCGGTTCTTGGCCGACATCATCGTGAACGGCAACCCGATCGTCCGAGGCCTTCCGCGGGCGACGCGGCGCGAACCGGCCGCGGTACCGGTGTTTTCCCAAAGCACCAGCCCGCCCGTCGGCATGCGTCAGCGCTTGCAAACGCTTGGCCCAAAAAAGTTTTCCCAGTGGATCCTCGACCATCAACCGCTCTTGATGACGGACACCACGTTTCGCGACGCGCATCAATCCTTGCTGGCCACTCGCTTTCGAACCTACGATCTGATGCGTGTGGCCGAAGCGTACGCGGAGGGCTGCCCGGAGCTGTTTTCGATCGAGATGTGGGGCGGTGCGACCTTCGACACCTCGATGCGGTTCCTGCACGAATCGCCTTGGGAGCGTCTTGCGCAACTGCGGATTCGGATCCCCGACATTCTGTTCCAGATGCTGCTGCGAGCCTCCAATGCGGTCGGCTACACGAACTATCCGGATAACGTCGTGAAGGCGTTCGTGGAAGAGGCAGCGGCGGCCGGAATTGATGTCTTCCGTGTCTTCGATGCGCTCAACTGGGTGCCGAACATGCGGGTCGCGATGGAGGCCGTTCTGGAAACCAACGCGATTTGCGAAGCCGCGATTTGCTACACCGGGGACATCCTCGACCCCGCGCGAACCAAGTACGACCTGAAGTACTACCGTGCACCTCGCCAAGGAACTGGAAGCGATGGGCGCCCACATCCTGGCCATCAAGGACATGGCGGGATTGTGCAAGCCAGCCGCCGCGAAACAACTGGTCCACATGCTGAAGCAAGAGATCGGACTTCCGATCCATTTCCATACCCACGACACCGCCGGCATCCAGGCCGCCGCTATCCTCCAGGCCTGCGAAGTCGGGCTCGATATCGCCGATGGCGCGATGGCGCCCATGTCCGGCGGAACTTCGCAGCCGAATTTGAATACACTGGTCGAGTCGTTGCGATTCTCCGAGCGATGCCCCGATTTGCAAGTCGAACGTCTCGACGCTCTGGCCGATTATTGGCGGGCCGTACGCGAGTTCTACGCCCCGTTCGAAAGCCAGGTCCTGCCCGCAACCGCCGACCTTTACCAACACGAGATGCCCGGCGGCCAATATACGAATCTCTATCAGCAGGCGCGAGCCCTCGGCCTGGTCGATCAGTGGAGTCGTATCTGCCGCGTCTATGCCCAAGTGAACCAGATGTTCGGCGACATCGTCAAAGTCACGCCCACCTCGAAAGCCGTCGGAGACATGGCCCTGTTCATGGTCGCCAACGACCTCACACCCGACGAAGTCCTGTCCGGAGAACGCGAGTTCGCCTACCCGGCCTCCGTGCTGGATCTGATTGGCGGCAACATGGGCCAGCCACCAGGCGGCTTCCCTCAGCAGCTCCAGCAACGCCTGCTCAAGGATCGCAAGCCCGTCTCCGGACGTCCCGGGGAATCGCTGCCGCCGGCGGATTTCGAGCAGGCGGGGGCGGACACTCACGCGGCAGTTGGGTTACGCGCCCTCGCGGCAGGAAGTCGTCTCCAGCTTGCTCTATCCCAAAGTCTTTCAGGACTTCGCCGAGCACCGGGCGCAATACTATGATCCCAGCGGGCTGCCGACACCCGTCTTCTTCTACGGCCCCGAGCCGGGTGAAGAGATCTCGATCGACCTGGAACCCGGGAAAACGCTAATCATTAAGTATCTCGCCGTCGGAGAACCGCACGCCGACGGCCGGCGGACCGTCTTCTTTGAGGTTAACGGGATTCCGCGGGAGGTCAGTGTTCAGGACCACTCGCAAGAACCCGAAATCCCCCGCGCCGCCAAAGCGGATCCCAACGACCGGCTGCAGGTCGGAGCCGCCATGCCGGGTCTGGTCGTGACCGTCGCTGTCCAGGTGGGCGACCAGGTGAAACAAGGCCAGAAACTGCTGAGCCTTGAGGCCATGAAGATGGAGACCTCGATCCACGCCGAACAAAGCGGGACGATCGCCGAAGTCCTCGTGAAACCTGGCAGCCAGGTCGAAAACGGCGATCTGTTGATGCGATTGGAGTGAGTTGTCGAGGTCCCGCGATGCTGTCCCCCTATGATCTGCCGCGGATTCGCACCGAGACATTTGTGCGCGAAATCGATTTCCACTGGGAGATTGAATCGACCAACACCCGCGCGCTGCACTTGGCGGAAGCATCATCCGTCGAGACGCCCTTGTTGGTCTTGGCTCAACAGCAGTCGCAGGGCCGCGGACGGGGTGAGAATCGCTGGTGGTCGGCGGCGGGATCGTTGACCTTCTCGGTGGTGCTGCCGCTCGACTCAATCCCCGCTCAACACATCCCGCAGGTCTCACTGACCGCCGGCTTGGCAATCTGCCAGGCGGTCGAGCAGGTGGCGCCGCTGGCCGACTTGGGAATCAAATGGCCCAACGACGTCTACCTGGAGGAACGGAAGCTGGCGGGAATTCTGATCGAGCGGCCCGCCTGTCAGCCGCCCTTGGCGGTCGTCGGAATCGGCATCAACGTCAACAATTCAGCGAGCGATCTCCCGCCGGAGTTGGCCGAGCAAAGTATCGCGCTGCGAGACGCGTTGGGGACCGAACTGGATCTGACGGAGCTGCTGGTGCACTGCCTGAACCAGCTGGAAGCTCGCATGCAAAGCCTCCGCACGCAACCGTCCTCCATCGCAGACCAATGGCGCGCTTACCACCTGCTGCAGGGCCGACGGTTGGAACTGGATACCTACCGCGAAATTCGCCGCGGTGTCTGCCTGGGCATCGACGACGACGGCGCCCTGTTGCTGCAGACCGCATCCGGCGTCGAACGTTGCCTGGGGGGTGTCATCCGCAGCTTCGAGCGCCGCGAAGCTGGCCCGCGCTGAATTGGCCCCTGCCAAATTGGCCTGCGCTGACATCGCCCGCGACGCGTTGGCGACTCAGGGGCCGGTCACGGTTGGCGAATGAGTCGTGAACTGGATGTTGACTAGTCCAACCTGACGAGCGCAATCGTAGACCTCAATCACGTCGCCCAGAGCAATCTCGGGATCCGGATCAATCACGACGGGCAGCGCCGCGCGGATGCTGGCCAATTGGTCCAAACGCTGCGTCAGCTCGGCGACGGTCGAAACCGGCTGCCCGTTGACCGTCCACTGGACGCCGACCTCCGTGGCTCCGATGCGGACCACGATCCGTTCGAAATCCTCCTGCTGCAGGTCGGTGTTCCTCCCCTGCCCGACCTGCGCGGCGAGCTGGCTGGGAAGGAGGGTCTCGACCGCCTGAAAGCTGGCCGTCCAGACGAAGAAAATCAGTAGCAGAAACACGACATCAATCATGGGCGTCATCGCCGCATCGGGGCGGCCGGAGGAACGGGAATCAGAGCTCGGCACGTGCATCGACACAACCTTCGTCGCAACAGGGGTCTGCCTTTGCCCGAAGCCTGGTACAGAGAGCCCAAATGCCTGAACATCACGTGAAAAGCACTAGAAGCCAATCCTGAGACTCCAACACGGCAAAACTCACGTTCCAAAGTCCCGCGTCCACGGCACTCGTCAAGACGGGCTCCACGCGGCGATAGGGAACACGGCGATCGCAGCGGACACGCAGCTCGAGATTGCCGCCATGCTGGTCGCGCTCCTGCCGCAGCCGAGCTGCCAGCTGCGGGGCGGCGATCTCGCGACCTCCCAGCCACAGCAGACCGTCGGCTTGTAGAGTCACGGTCACCCGGGGCGTCTCGTCGGTCCGCGCGGCCCGACCGCTGGCGGCGGCCGGCAACTCGACTTGGATCCGATTCTCGCGCTGGGCCAGATGACTCGAAACGAGAAAAAAGATAATCAGCAGGAAGACAACGTCGATCATCGGCGTCATATTGAAGCCCACCGGCGTCGGTTTGAGGCGGTGAAGAACTCGCATCTTGCGTTCGCATTCCCACGAAATTAACGGATCGCATTCGAGTCGGCACGGAATCTGACCGAGCGGAAGGTGCGGGGCCAGGGTCGGGTCACAGCGGGGGTGGCGGAGCGGGAGTGGCGGCGAGCCGGCGTTTGAGCGGCCGGCAAACGTGCTGCACGACATACGTCGCCTCGGCAACCAGTTGGTCCACACGATTGCGGAGAATCGCGAAGGCCGCCAACGAGGGAATCGCCACCAGCAGGCCACCAACCGTCGTCACCAAGGCCTGATAGATTCCTTCGGCCAGATCACCGGCCCCCGCGGCACCCTGGGACGAGGCGACGCGTTGGAAGGCGAAAATCATCCCGGTCACGGTACCGAGCAGCCCGACCATCGGCGCAATATTGCCGATCACCGAAAGGTATTCGATCTTGCGCAAAAGCCGCGCTGCCTGTTCGGCCAAGGCGTCCTCCAGCGCTTTCTCCACCGCGGGCCAGCCCCCGTCGCGTTCGGCGAGTCCCTGGAGGACAACGAACGAAAGGAAACTGGGCTGCGCCTCACAAGCGGCTTCTGCGGCCGATAATTGCCCCCGGGTCAGAATTTCGCCAAGTTGAGTTTGAAGCGATTCTGGGATCAAATCCTGACGCCGAATTGTCAGCAGATGCTCAATGATCAGGTAGGTCGCCGTCAGGGAAAGCGCCAGCAGCACCAGCATGATCGAAACGCCCAAGACGCCCCCCGAGAAAACGATCTCGAACAGCCCTTGCGGCGCGCCGCTGGCCGCCGCGTCGCTCGCCTCTTGCGCTTGAGCGAACGACGCGCTCAGGTACCACGCCAAACCGCCGGCTGCCCAGACCCGTGACCTCGTGCCCAGTGACCTCGTGCACAGTGACCTCGTGCACAGTGACCTCGTGCACAGTGACCTCGTGCCCAGTGACCTCGTGCCCAGTGACCTCGTGGGCCGCGTCTGCGAGCCAATGGCCAGCGAAAACGCGTTGCGCCTCGCTCAATCCACCCTGGAGGAATCCCGCTGTCTTGCGTCTTTTGGCCCATCTTCACCCACGTTCCGTGCCTGGTCTTGCCGCGACCACTGGGGATCGAACGGCGGTGGATCATTGCCCCGAGCTCTCGGCCGCCCAGCTTGAAGCGGGGTACGTTTCCCGCAGCTCACGAAAAATCCGATCCGCCTCGCCCGCGCGGCCGGCTTGATCCAAGCGTCGGCCTGCCGCGAACAGGCTCTCGGCCGCCAACTCGTCGTGGTGCTCCGACATCAACGCCACTCGAAGATAAGCCAGCGCCGCGTCCTCAGGTCGCCCGACTCGCTGCAAGGCCTGCGCCCAAACAAAGGTCGGTCCCGGCCGCAAGGATTCCGGGAGCTGCTCGATTCGAGCCTGCCAGCTGGCCAGTTCATCCAGTTCCGCCTCGACGATGCGTGTCCGCCATCGCTGAGCCTCGGCCAAAGGGGCAATCCAGGCGGGATCCCGGTTGGCGGCTGAGCTCCCTCAGGGCCCGCACGGCCGACTCACGCTGGTCGCCGGCGAGCAGCCAGCTGGCGGCAATCAGTCGTGCGATGGGCCGCGAGGTCTGATTCAACCAACGGCGCGACGTGGCCTCCCACGATCGGTCCAACTCGGCCGGTCGCCAGGCGAGCGGAATCGCGGAAACAAACCGCGATGCGGGATCTTGCGACATCAGAGAGACAAACAACTCGGCCGCCTTGGACGACTGCCCCAAGCGATCATAGCAAATGACGGACCGCGCCACGATCTCGTGCCGCAGCCACTCCCGACGCTCGCTTCGATACGCCTGCCGGTAGCCCTCCAGTGCCTCGGCGTAGTCGCGCTGGTCCCAGCGCGCGTCGGCGGCCACGTGCGCTGGCGATCGCGGCGTCTCGACCGACACGACGCGATCCGAGGGGAAACGAGTCACCGTACCCGAACCAAGTTGGAGTTCCAGCTGGCGGGCGTCGAAGCGCAGCACCTCGCCACGGCGTTCACTCAGCTCACCCTGCAACGTGCGAATCCTGACCCGGTCCTCGGCCCACACGGCGTGCGCGCCGCAAGGCGTGATTCCGCTCGGCAGAGACACAACCAGGAGAAACAGCCTCCAGGCGAACTGGGCTGGCACGAACTGGGCTGGCGGCCGACCGCGTCGCGCCGCGAGGCTCGGTCGAGTCAACCCAGTCGAGTCATCCGAGCTTTGCCTTCTCAGGGTGTCACGTTCGATCGTCATTTGAATGTGGCAAGATTCGAGACGTCGACATAGACGTGCTCGCCTCCGTTTTCACGTGCCAGCCGCACCAGAAAATTGTCCCGGCGACTCGGGGGACCGAATCCGAACTCGATGGCATTGATGGCCGTCACGGAATTCCAGCGGCGAATTTGCCGAAGTTCATCCGCCGTCAGCTGAGGTTCATCGGCGTCGGTCAGGAAAAAGATCACATCCGGCCGCATCCCGAGTGCCGTTCTCAGCGGATCCAGGTGCCGCGTGCTGCCGGTGGCCGTGATGCCCTGCACAAACCGCTCGGCGGACTCGAGTCCTTCGGCCGAGGCCCAGACCAGACTTGGGGCACCCGAGCGAAAGCGGAAGACGTGCGGGTCTTCGTTGTAGAAAATGATCTGAAACTGATTCGTCTCGTCCAGATCCCGGAGGCTGGCGATCAGCTCTCGCTTGGCGGCGGCCAAGGGGCGTCCCGCGAAGCCGGCCATACTCCCGGAGCGATCAAAGACGTAGACAAAACGACTGCCGTTTCCCGAAGTGCCGAAGACGGACGTCCGCGCGTTGTTGGCCATTCCTTGCAGCCCGCTGGCCAGCGATCCGCCACTCCCGCGGGGCACGGCCAGGGAGTCAGCGGCCCCCACGCCCTCGTTCAGGGAAGGCAACATCGAACTCAGGTCCACCGCGAGGGCCGACTCGGCAGGCAAGGCCTCCGACAAGTCGGCGGCAGCGGCCGCCTCCGCCGTTGGTTGAGTCGGGTCGGCCGACACATATTCCCGCTCGCCCGCGACCTCGGCCACCAACGCCACCCCGACGGTCCGATCCGGTTGGGTCGCGGCCGATCCGCGCGGCGCCCACCGCATCAGATAAGCGATCAACACGATTGCGGCCAGATGGAGTCCGAGCGACAACGACCAGGCCGGCAGCGGACGTTGCTCGACCGCGAGCCGCGGACGTGGATCGCTCTGTGCCGTATCCTGCATGGTTACCTCAAGCCATTCAACCGCAACCACTTACGCCAACCAGCTCGATTCTAGGGAGCGAATCGAGACCGGTCAACGCGAGGCGGTTGCCCAAACCCGCTCCCGCCGCGACGCTGGGACGGTCTCGGCCAGTGGGCCAAGACCCCCTATACTAAATGGTTCGTTGGCGGAGATTACAGCTCCGCGAGGGGAGGTGGCTGAGTCGTGACGGGGGCCCTGCGCGTCGTGTCCAATGCCCGCCCGACCGCATCCAGGCGTCATCACTAACCGCAATCGCGGCCGATTCCCGCGGCCGACTTCGGGAGATTCGGGTCTTGAGAATCATAACGTATCCCCATCCAACGCTGCGACATGTGTCGAAACCCGTGCGCCGGGTCGATGCCTCGCTTCGCGCGACGATACGGCAAATGTTCGAGTTGATGTACGAGGCGAACGGAATCGGGCTGGCGGCCAACCAGGTCGATCTTCCGCTGCGTTTTTTCATCTGCAACCTCGCTGCCGCCCCGGGGGAGGGCGAAGAGTTGGTCTTTTTGAACCCTGTTCTGAGTCGCCCGAAGGGACAGTCGGAGCGGGAGGAAGGTTGCCTCAGCTTGCCGGGCCTTTACGCCCCCGTAAAGCGGCCCGAGTCGATTCAGCTGGAGGCTTACTCGATGGAGGGCGAGCCGATTAAGGCGGAATTGGATGGTCTGATAGCGCGCGTGATCCAACACGAGACCGATCATCTGGACGGCGTGCTGTTCACTGACCGCCTGAGTCCGACGGTCGAGCTGAATATTCAGGCGGCGTTGCAGGAATTCGAGTTGGATTTTCAGAGCCGCCGAACCACGGGGGAGATTCCGAGCGACCAATCGATTGCGGCCCGACTGGCCGAATTGGAACGGCAGTACGCGCTGGTCGGTTAGCCCTGGCGGGCTCCGGGTGCCCGCCGCAAGGTCCCGGGCGGGCGAACTGCCATGGAGCAGGCTTGATGCAGCTATTGATGATGGGCACGGGTCCTTTTGCCGTGCCAACCTTTCGCGCACTGCTCGCCGCGCCGGAACACGCGGTCCAAGCGCTGGTCACGCGTCCGGTTCCCGCGCCGCGTGGTCGGCGGCGCGAGGAGGCCGCGCCCAATCCAATGCGGGAAGTTGGCCAACAGGTTGGATTGCCGATCTTCGCACCCGAGAGCGTCAACGCCACCGAAACGCTGGCGTTGTTGGCCGAGTTCCAGGCGGATTTGCTGGTCGTTTGCGACTATGGCCAGATCCTTTCGGCCGCGGCGTTGGCGACGGCTCGCCTGGGAGGCATTAATCTGCATGCCTCGCTGCTGCCCCGGTATCGCGGTGCGGCGCCGATTAACTGGGCACTCTATCATGGTGAGACGGAGACAGGCGTGAGCGTGATTCACATGACGCCGCGGTTGGACGCCGGGCCCTGTGTGGTTCAGTCAGCCACGCCGATCGAGCCAGCTGAAGACGCCGTTGCCTTGGAACGCCGCCTGGCGTTGCTGGGGGCGAACGCGGTCATCGCCGCGCTGGACCGAATCGCCCACCCCCAGGCCGGCGTCTCGGAGGGAGTCCCGCAGGACAGCCCAACTTGCGACGCGGGCGCCGCGACTGCGGAAGTCCGACGGCGCCGTGGACTGGAATCGCTCAGCCCGCGAACTGTTCAATCAGGTGCGGGCGTTCAAGCCGTGGCCGGGCACGTACACGGTGTGGCAGCGCCGAAAGGTCCGCTCCGACTGCTCCTGGAGCAGGTCCACGTCGTCCAGGCACCAAGCTCGGTGGCAGCTCCGGGGACCGTCGTCGAATCCGCCCCAGGGACGCTCGCCGTCGCTTGCGAGACCGGCATCTTGGGCCTTGACGTGATCCAGCCCGCCGGCAAGAAACCGCTCACGGCCGACGTCTTCCTCCGTGGCTATCCGGTCCGTCCGGGTGACCATTTCTAGCGTTTTGTCACGGCTTCGTTTTCCCCCTCGTACTGTGTTGTGATGGGATGTTAGACTAAAACCCTTGCGTCGCTCGGATCGCCGAGTGAACGAGAGCCCGGCATCCGTCAAATGGGTCCGAGGCGGGCGTCGCGTTTACCTGCCCATCCCACCCGCGTTAGTCTCCCACGAGTTTCCGATCCGCCATGACGCAACGATTGTACATCGAGACGGTCGGCTGTCAGATGAATGTCCTGGACAGCGAATTGGTGGTGGCCAGCCTCCGTCAGAGCGGCTACGAACTGGCCTCGACCCCGGAGGAGGCGGACACCATTCTGTTCAATACGTGTAGCGTTCGACAGCGGGCGGAAGACAAGGTCTACAGTGCCCTTGGGAAGCTGCGACAACTCAAGCAGGCTCATCCGCAGAAGGTGATCGGGGTCCTGGGCTGCATGGCGCAGAAGGACCAGCGGCTGATCTTTGAACGGGCACCCTATGTGGACCTGATCGTGGGGCCGGGGCAACTGCACCAGGTGCCCGAACTGATTGCCAAGGTTCGGCAGGGTGAGGGTCGCCAGATGGAGGTCAGCCTGGGTCGGCGAGATGGGAGCCAGCAGGTGATCAAGCGGAGCCATGAGAGTTTTGATCCGCTGCGGGACGCTCAGATGCGGCCCACTCCCTATCAGGCGTACGTGCGGATTCAGATCGGCTGCGACAAGTTCTGCACCTACTGTATCGTGCCGATGGTCCGGGGACCCGAGCAGGGACGGCCTCCTTCGGAAATTCTGGCCGAGGCGCGCGCCTTGGCCGATCAAGGTTGCCTCGAGCTGACCTTGCTGGGCCAGACCGTCAATAGCTATTGCTACTCGGACGGAGATACGACGACCCGCCTGGCCGATTTGCTGTACCAGTTACACGAGATTCCCGCCTTGCGACGACTCAAGTTCGTCACCAATTACCCCCGGGACATGAGCGACGAGCTGCTTGGCGCGGTGCGAGACTTACCCAAATGTTCGCCCTACCTGCACGTCCCGGCCCAAAGCGGTTCCAATGCCGTCTTGCAGCGCATGAAACGGGGTTACACGGTCGAGGAATATCGCGAGATGATGTTCCGGATCCGCGAACGAATCCCGACGGCGGCGGTTTCGAGCGACTTCATTGTGGGTTTTTGCGGAGAGACGGAAGACGATTTCCGGCAGACCCGGCAGCTGGTGGAGGAATGTCGTTTCAAAAACAGCTTCATCTTCAAATACAGTGAACGTCCCGGAACGAAGGGGGCCGAGCGGATGGCGGATGACGTCCCACTGGAAGTCAAGAAGCGACGCAACAACGAGCTGCTACAGATTCAAAACGCAATCAGCGAGGACGACAACCAGCAATTTATCGGGCGGCAGGTTGAGGTCTTGGTCGAGGGTCCCAGCAAGCAGTCGCGGGAGGCCGCGGCGACGGATGCCCAGTTGGTCCAGATGACCGGCCGAACTCCCTGCGATCGGATCGTCGTGTTTAACGGCAACCGCCGCCAGGCGGGCCAGATCATCGCCATCACGATTTTCGACGTGAGTGCCCACACGTTGTTTGGCGAAGTCGTCACGGACTGCGTGGGACCCGAAGTGTATCATTTGACGGCGTGAAGCAAACGACAGCCACGGCCCTGGCCGGACGCCCCACGGGCCACCCGTCGTCACTTCCAAATTTCAGAACTCACGAGTGCCAGGAATCACGATGCCCAAGGCAAATTGGAACGGCGCGACGCTGGCCGAAAGCGATGAGACAATTGTGGTGGAGGGGAATCACTACTTTCCCCCGACCGCATTGAACCGCACCTACTTCAAGCCGAGCCAGACCCAGACGGTTTGCGGCTGGAAGGGTACGGCCAGCTACTACGATCTTGAGGTGGACGGAAAGCTGAATCGGGATGCCGCATGGTACTACCCCTCTCCGAAGTCCGAGGCGGCCAAGATTGCCGGCTACGTGGCCTTCTGGAAGGGAGTCGAAGTGGTGACCTAAACCAACACCCCAAGAGTCGTCATGCACGAAAACGAACTGGCTCCACTGCTTGAGCAGCCGAGCGCGGCTGCTGACTGGCTGTCGCGACTCGCGATTGTCGACACGCAACGTGGACACGCGAATCTTGTCGGGATCGCGCCAGCGGGATTTCGCCCGACCTGCTGGCCGAGATCTGCTCTCAGCTCGAGCGGTACTTGCCACCGCTGAGCGATCCCGATCTGGCGCTGAACACCCTCGAGCGATTCGTCTCGGCGTCCCGCAACCCGCTCTCGCTGGGCAGTCTCTTCGAACAGGATCCCGACGCCCTGCCGACGCTGCTGCAACTGTTCAGCACCAGTCGATTCCTGGGCGATGTACTGGTCAACGACCCCGAGGCGTTTGAGCTGGTACGGTTGACGGATGGCAAGCCCGTCAGCCGGAATCACTTGGTGGAGGAACTGCGTGTCGAGATCGCGGGACTGCATGATCGACGCGCCGTCCTGGCGGGGCTACGACGTCACAAACGGCGCGAGACGTTGCGGATTGCCTACGGCGATCTGATCCGGCAGCAGCGAATCCCGGTCGTCGCCCAACAGATTTCCTTTCTGGCGGATGCCCTTTGCGAGGCGGCGCTGGCGTTCGCCTGGCAGCAGCTGGTGCAGACCCGGGGCGTCCCGCGGCGCGTCGATCGGCGCCCGGCCCGTTGCGTGATTCTCGCGCTCGGAAAGCTGGGAGGCGTCGAGTTGAATTACTCGAGCGATATCGATCTCATCTTTCTGTTCGATGGCGATGGCAAGACAGATGGTCCAAAGCAAGTCTCGAATGTCGAGTTCTTCGATCGCTTGGCACAGGAATTCATCAAGTTAATGACCGAGACGACGGAACTGGGAACAGTCTATCGCGTCGATATGCGACTGCGACCCCACGGGAAGCGCGGCCCGCTGGTGAATCGCCTGGATTCCGCGCTGCACTACTACGACGTGATGGGCCGCACGTGGGAACGGCAGGCCTTTGTCAAAGCGCGCCCGATCGCGGGTGATCTGGAACTCGGCCGAACCTTCCTCCAGACGCTCGAACCCTGGATCTATCGCCGGTATCTCAATCGCGCCGACATTACGGGCGTCAAGGCACTCAAACGCAAGATCGAACAACGCTCGGCCCACGAAGGCACCGACCAGCGGAACGTGAAGACCGGTCACGGCGGGATCCGGGACATCGAGTTCGTGATTCAGTTTTTGCAATTACTCAACGGCGGTGATCTGCCTCAGCTGCGAACCGGAAATACGCTGGAGGCGATTATCCAACTGGCCGAGGTCGGCTGTCTGACGCTCCAGGAGCGAACGTTCTTGGCGGACAGCTACACGTTTCTCCGCCGCATCGAGCATCTGCTGCAAATCATGCTCGACGTGCAAACCCACACCCTGCCCGAATCCGACGAGGAACTGGCGAAGCTCGCGATTCGGATGGGCTATCAGGAGCCGACGAAGGCGAAGGTGCTGCAGGCGTTCAAAGATGACTACCGTCAGCGCACCGAGCGGAATCGTCGCATCCTGGACCACCTGCTGCACGACGCGTTTGCCGACGCGCCCGAAACCGAACCCGAGATCGACCTGGTCCTGGATCCAGATCCCAGCCCGGAATTCATTCACAAGACCCTCGAACCCTACCGCTTTCAGGATCTCAACGCCGCCTACCAGAATCTGGTCACGCTTTCCAACGAACGGATCCCTTTTCTGTCCACCCGCCGCTGCCGACACTTCCTCGCGTCGATCGCGCCCGCGCTGCTGCGAGCGATCGGCGATACCCCCGATCCCGATGCGGCCCTGGTGAATCTCTGCCAAGTCAGCGACTCGCTGGGAGGCAAGGGCGTCTTGTGGGAACTGTTCAGCTTCAATCCGCCCACGCTCCAGCTGTACGTCCGGCTCTGCGCTACAAGTCCCTATCTGTCGTCCATCCTGACGAGCAACCCCGGAATGCTCGACGAACTGATGGATTCCCTGGTGCTCAACAGACTACCGACCTACGAATTGCTGGACGAGACCCTCCGCGATCGATGCCGCGGGGCCGAAGATGTCGAACCCATCCTGCACAGCTTCAAGAATGCGCAACACTTGAACGCCGGCGTCCGAGATATCCTGGGGAAGGAGGGGATCCGCAGAACGACGGCATTCCTGGCGGATGTTGCCCAGGTATGTGTGCAGCGGATCTGTGACCTGCAGTATGATCTCTTGGCCAAACGCTATGGCCACCCCTGGCACCTGGAGGAAGATCGTCGCTGCGACATGATTCTGCTGGCGATGGGCAAGCTGGGCGGGCGCGAGCCGAATTATCACAGCGACCTGGACGTGGTTTTTCTCTATGAGTGCGAGGGAACGACGCGGCCGCCGATGACCGGGCGCAATTCAACCCACCAGACGACCAATCAGCATTTCTTCAGCGAACTGGCTCAGCGGATCATCAAGTACGCCAATCGGCTGGGACCCTACGGACGCCTGTACGAAATGGACGCCCGACTCCGGCCGACCGGCAAGAGCGGGACGCTGGCCGTGTCACTGGACGGCTTGACGCGCTACTTTCAGGAGGGTCAGGGCCAACTTTGGGAGCGGCAATCGCTCTGTCGAGCGCGGCCGATCTATGGTTCACGCGCGGCCCAGCAGGCGGCCCGCGACCGCGTGCGGCAGATTATCGTGACCCCCGCCTGGCAACCCGCCGACGCCGAGGAAATTCGCCAGATGCGGCATCGCATCGAGGAGAATGCGTCGCCACGTAACCTCAAGCGGAGTCCCGGCGGGCTGGTCGATATCGAATTCATCGCGCAGATGTTACAACTGCAGCACGCCGTCGAATCCCCGGAAGTTCTGCAGCCGGGCACGATCGAGGCCCTGACGGCCCTCTCGCAGGCCGGCCACTTGTCCCCCTCCGACGCCGAGTCCCTGTGTGACGCGTACCGCTTCCTCCGCAGCATCGAAGCGCGGCTTCGACTGATGAATACGACGGCGCGGCACGACCTGCCGGCGGATCCGCGCGACCTGGAGAAGTTCGCCTACCTGCTGGGCACAATCAGTGGCGAGGATCTGCCGGCGCGATGCCAGGAACTCATGCGGCACAACCGGGAAACCTTCGATCGAATCTTCGACGCCGCGGCGGCAGCCGAGGGTTAAGCGCGGGTCCTTTCGGCGCACCTGGGCTTTGTCACATCGCCTAAAATTCGAGGACTCGCGCGTGCGAGACCGTCGGCAAGATGAAGACCTTCCCGTCTCCGATCCGTCCCGACCGTGCGATTTGCACAACTTTTCGCGCGATTTCCTCGACCCGCGCGTCGTCCACCCACATCGTGATCTCGACCTTGGGCAGGAACGCGAGGGCGAATTCGCTATCGTCGTATTGATCCAGGTAGTTCTTCTGCCGCCCGAAGCCCTTGACCTCGCGGACGACCAGCGCCTCCAAAGGGGCTCGCTTGAGTCCCTCGAGGACCTTCTCGGCGAGAAACGGTTTGACGATGGCGATGATCTGCTTCATCGCAGCTCAGCTGAAGAAGTTCTCGCCAAAGACATTCATCTCTGGCTTGGTTTCCACGGTAATGTCCCCATTGACACGCGTCGTGCAGGCCAAACGCATCGTTTGTTCGTTGCCGATATAGGCCAAACACGGAATCGGATCGGGCACCGGCAAGTACTTGAATTTCAGCTTCTCGCGGACCGACAAGGGACTGGTATTCTCCATGCCGGCCGTAATCTTGACGCGACACGTGCCGCACATCCCGAATCCGTGGCAGTTCAGCACCTGGGACACTTTCTCGGTGAATTTGTCGAATCCGTCGCTGATCCCACTAAGGGCGCAATTCACGTGGATGCCGGCCTTGATCGCCTCGGCCCGCAGATTCGCGCCGCGAGGCACCTCAATCTCTTTCTTCTCTTTGATAAACTTGATGACTGGCATGAAACGTTCCTGTCTCGTAAACGCGCCTAATGTGAGGATCCAAAGCTGTCCGATCACATCCATGCCCAGGCCCCCAGCAGCGTCTTGTCAGGGAGTCCTCGGCCTGTTGAGCGTTAGAATTTACCATGTGCCTGCTCGGGCTGAAACCACAAATCCCCTCCCACGCATGGCCCCCCGCACGTCGCCAAACCTAACCGGTATCCTGGGCGGGACCGGCGCTCGCCCGGCGTGACGTGATCACCCCAATTCAAAGGCAATCCAGACGCGCATGAGCAACTATTCCAAGTACCAACAGAAGATCATCAAGAATTACTACAACAATCGGGATACGATCGCCTTGCAACGTGTCCAGGAGTTGGTGACGGAACTCTATTTGGCCGAGGGGAAGAAGCGACAGAAACACTGGCAGAGTCTAGCCAATCACCTCGAAAAGCTAGGCGTCCGCAAACCTCACATCGACCATTTAATTGAGCAAGACAACCCGGAGCTGGTCGCCAATCTGGTCAAGAACCTGATGTCTCAAACGGACTGACACCGGTTGGCCCGCCGCGCTGCGTCATGAAGGCTTGGGTTGAGCCAACGCGATTCGGACAGATTCCGGACGAATCGGGCGAGGCCCTTGGGAGTCGATCAGCCCGGCGGCCACGTCAGCGCTCGGCCACCCAGCAGATGAAAATGCAGGTGCGGCACGTCCTGTCCACCGTCGCGACCGCAATTGACGACCACGCGATATCCGGCATCGAGCCCGAGCTGGCGTGCAATCTGCGGAATGACACACCAGAGGTGGCCGAGCAGCTCGTGATCCGCGACGGAGATTTGATCGACCGACGTGATCTCTCGGCGGGGAATCACCAGGACGTGGACGGGCGCCTGGGGTTTGACGTCGTGAAACGCCACGCAGTGGGCGTCTTCGTAGACGATCTTCGCCGGAACTTCTCCGTCGATAATCCGCATAAATATCGTCTTCTCGCTCATCACAACCCCCTCCAAACGCGTGCAGAATTATCCCGTCGAGCGCGGCGGCGGGAGGGTCCCTTGGCCCTGCCCCGCATCCAGCGCCTCATCGACCAACATCTGAGGGATCCCGCCCGCGACGCGGTAGATCCATTGGCCGTCCGCCCCGATTAGACCATCTTCCAGCGGCTCCGACACTCGCCGCCCCCGACGCGTGTGTACCTGCCCCGCCCGAATTCGCTCGTTCAGGGCGGTACGCTCGGCCGGCTCCAACCGTCGGAGTGGGACGCGATTGAGCGGACAACGGAGCAAAAAGAGGCCTGCAGGATTGAATTCCGGCGGCGATGCGTTCATTCGGACCTGCCCGCGACGATGCGTGTCCCAGCCCCCCCTTCACCACCATAAAAAAAGCCGGCTCCAACCGGCGATTCGACTAGCCCGTGAACGCGAGACGTCACTCCGCCACCTCGCGCTGAGGCGACTTGCGGCGTCGAGTTTTTCGTTCGGCTGGCTGCGCGACCCATTCCTTGGTCAGCGATTCGAAGACATCGGGCGATTCGTAACGGACAATGTTCTTGCCCTCGGACATCGGACCGATCAGGCCGCGGAAGACAGGTAGCCCCCGCAAGGCCAAGTCGGTGCTGCAATCATCGACCCCGATCTGCGTGTGCAGTTCCAACAAATAGTCTTTGGATCCGTAATCCTTGATCCGCAACTGCCCGTTGGCTCCTCGGGTGACGACGCGGAAGGTGTCTTTCTTCATACGCGGAAGGCTCCCCACCTGGAAAGAATTGAATGACGCAACGCAGTGACACGCGTCGCTTGAGCATTGATCGGCACGACGTCGGAGCGAACCAAGACTTTTCTGGCCGGCTGGCGCAGGAGCGCTAGACGGATCACTCCGGCGATCTGGAAGCATCGTCACCAGACGCCGATCGGGCCCGGCCGACGCCGGCGCGAAAAGTCACCGAGTCACCGACAAGCAAATCGAACCACCTTGCTCGAGACCTGGGGCGCAGGTAAAGATATAGGCTTCGGGGAGGGTAAGCGAATGGTCAGCAGGCTGATTCGAAATCAGTTGCCGGGAAACCGGTTGCGGGTTCGAGTCCCGTGCCCTCCGCTGTGAGACGATGTAAGCCTTGAGGGCGTCACAGCTTACGCTATGAAGAGGTCGCGGCGCGAGAGCCCGCGGCCTCTTCGTTTTCTCTCCCTCCAACCTGCTCAACGACATCCGGCAGAAACGACACCCGGCAGAAACGACACCCGGCAGAACGACACCCGGCAGACGCCCTACGCCTCGAAGACGCGCAAGGGGCGGCGAATACGCGAGTTTGCCTTGGACACCCGCCAGGGAGCCCGGCACGAGCTCGATCGCCATCCACGCCTCGCCACCCCCAAAGACAGAATCGAGGGCATGGGCCAGCTCAGAGCGGTAACCGAATCGGCCCTGGAATTCGGGATATCCCAGAACTACCGCAATCGTGTGACCGTGCGCTCGGCACGCTTCCAGGCCCGCCTGCACCAGCTGGCCGCCGATCCCGCGTCGTTGGTACTTGGGTGCGACCGCCATCGGCGCCAACGAGAGGGCGGCCACGACTCCCACGCTGGTCTGGATCGTGACGGGACTGAAGAGGACGTAACCCGCGAGCTCTTCGTCCACGACGGCCACGCGCCCGACTTCGGCGAATCCACCGTCCCTGAGGGCCTCAACGAGGTTGGCCTCCGCATCACCACCGAACGCGGCCTGATTGAGGCGCGCCGTGTCTGTGTGACGCGAATTCTTTCGGCGGGACCAAACGAATCGTCGCCTCCGCCGCGGCTTCGATCTGAATCGCCGCGCACACCCGGATTATTGACGAAACGCTATAGTAGGACGCGAAGGTCGCTTCCTATCCGGGACTCCTGAGGATGTTTCATGCTTGCCCTCGTTATCTCGATCGTCATCGTCCTAGCCGTCTCGGCCATCTGCTCCCTGACGGAAGCCGCATTCTACGCGGTCCGAATGCCTTATGTCCGCTCCTTGGAAGAATCCGGCAGCGTGGCGGGTCAGGTGCTGGTTCGATTCAAGCAGAATATGGAGCAGCCGATCGCGGCCATTCTGATCCTGAACACGGTGGCGAACACGGCCGGAGCGGCGATCGCGGGGGCCCAGGCGGGACGATTCCTCCAAGGCCGCGGATTGATCATGTTCTCCGTCGCGTTTACGCTCGCGGTCCTGGTCATCTCCGAAATCATCCCCAAGGTGATTGGCGTCGTTTACAATCAGACCGTGGCTCGCTCCTTGGCCATCCCTTGGGGTTGGATTGTGACCGGAATGACGCCCGTGATCTGGTGCGTCGAGCGGATGACGCGTCTGCTGAAGCCGGCCGAACCGGTCCTCTCGGCGCCCGAGGAAGAAGTCGAGCAGATGGCTCGAATGAGTGCCGAAGAGGGCAGCATCATGAGCTACGAGGCGGAGCTGGTGCGAAACGTCCTGCGGCTGGACAATGTCCGTGCGCGTGAGATCATGACACCCCGCCCCGTCGTTCTCAAACTGCCCGACAGCTTGACATTGAAAGAGGCATTCGACCGGGTCAAGGACTGGGTCTACTCGCGGATTCCAATCTACTGCAGCGACGACCCCGAAACGTGGATCGGGTTTGTGATGAGCCGAGACATCCTGGCAGGCGTGGCTCATGATCGGTTCGACATGCGGCTGGGCGACCTCGCGAAACCGCTTTACTTCGTCTCGGAGAACTTACCCGGACACGTGCTCCTCAAGTCGTTCCTGCGGCGCCGCACTCACCTTTTCGGGGTCATGGACGACTACGGCGATCTGACGGGAATCATCACCTTGGAGGACGTCCTGGAAGCCGTCATTGGCGAAGAGATCGTCGATGAGGTCGACACCGTGGCGGACATGCAAGAAGTGGCACGGCGGCGGAAACGTGAGCACTTTCGCGAGCAGGATGCGCCGGCGAAGCGTTCTGCGCGGGCCAAGCTGGGTGAAAGCGATCCCGCGCAGGAACGACCTCCGGCTCCGGACGACGCCGGGACCGGACACTGACATTGGGGACCGAGTGCATGGTCAACGTACAGAATTGGGTCTGGCTCGGGAGGGCGAAGCTCCCGCTGCGCCGTGCGAAGGACGGCGTATCACGCAGCTTCGGCTCGGCCGGAGCCTCGCCCTCCCGGTGGACCGATTTCTAGGAGCGAATCGTCGATGACCTGGAGACATTTCCAGCCCCGGCGCGACCCGAAATGCCTGGGTCGCGATTGTGCTTACGTGGATCTTCCTGAGGGCTTCCCTGGTCAGAGCAGCGGATCCGCCGCAGCCCTCCTTGGCCGACCGACCCAACGTGCTCTTCTTGGCGGTTGACGACCTGAACGATTGGATCGGATGCCTGGGTGGCCATCCCCAGGCAAAGACGCCCCATCTGGACCGACTCGCCGCGCGGGCCACGCTGTTTACGAATGCCCACTGTCAGGCGCCGATCTGCAATCCGTCGCGGATCAGCCTGTTGACGGGCGTGCTGCCGTCGACCAGCGGCATCTATTTCCTGGGTCCCTTGCTGCGGCAGTGCCAAGCCACGCGAAATGCCGTGACGATCCCACAACACTTTGCGCGGCACGGTTATCGAACCGTCGGCGCGGGCAAAGTCTTTCATGTTGAGGGATCGGCGGAGTTTCAGACGTACGGCGGTTCGTTTGGTGGATTCGGGCCCAGACCGGACATCAACTTCTACTGCGGTCACGCGAATCCCCTTTGGGACTGGGGCGCCTATCCGGCGCGAGATGATCAGATGCCCGACCATCGCCTTGCCGGCTGGGCTGCCGATCAGTTGCGAGCGATGAACGGCGCAGCGCCTTTCTTCCTGGCGTGCGGCTTCTACCGCCCACACGTGCCGCTCTATGTCCCCCCAAAATGGTCCGAGCTGTACCCTTTGGAGCAGATCCAACTGCCGGCGCACCTGGAGGACGATCTGAATGACGTGCCCGGTTACGGCCGCGATTTATCCTGGAGCGCCGTCGCGCCGCGGCACACCTGGATGGTCGACCACGACCAGTGGCGCCGCGCCGTGCAGGCCTATCTTGCCAGCGTCAGTTTCGTCGATGCCCAGGTCGGTCACCTTCTCGACGCGCTGCAAGCGAGTGGTCACGCGGAGGACACGATCGTCGTGCTGTGGAGTGACCATGGCTTCCATCTGGGCACCAAGCAACGTTGGGGGAAACGATCGCTGTGGGAGGACTCGACGCGCGTCGTCTTGATGATCGCCACTCCGGGTCAGGCCGCGCCAGCCCGCTGCGACCGTCCCGTGGGACTGATCGACCTATACCCAACCCTCAACGAATTGTGTGACCTTGCGCAATTAACGGGCCTGGAAGGGCGGAGCCTGGTTCCTCTGCTGCGTGAGCCGGACCGCAGCTGGGATTACCCCGCCCTGACCACGTTCGGTCAGCACAATCACGCGATTCGC
The DNA here is from genome assembly GCA_963826795.1 of uncultured Planctomycetales bacterium. Lineage (GTDB taxonomy): Bacteria > Planctomycetota > Planctomycetia > Pirellulales > Pirellulaceae > CAWGYT01. Next base: position 201,716 of record CAWGYT010000018.1, read on the forward strand.
TCGCAGCACTGGCGATACATCTCGTATGCCGATGGCAGCGCCGAGCTGTACGACCACCGGGCCGACCCGCACGAGTTCTGGAATCGGGCGGACGATCCCGCCATGGCGCCGATCATCGAGGCTCACCGGCGCTGGCTGCCGCAGGTCAACCAACCGCTCGCCCCCGGCAGCGTCCACCTGGACGCTCGCCCCGGCTCAGTCCCGGACATCGACGGGCAGCCTCAGTTTCCTCGGCGGCCGGTCCAGTACGCGGACTAACGGGTGCACGGCGTGCGTGCGGCTCTACAACACGGCGGCGACGGCCTGGCAGAGCTGCTCGACGTTTTGCGGCGTGATCCCGGCGACGTTGATCCGTCCGGATCGCACGAGATAGATCGCGTGCTCGTCGCGGAGTCGATCGACTTGGGTGGGGGTCAATCCCGAAAACGAAAACATCCCTCGCTGTCGCAGTAGGAAAGAAAAGTCGTGGGCCGGAGCGGTCCGTTTCACACCGGCCACGAATTCCTGTCGCATGGCATGGATTCGCTGACGCATCGCCGTCAGTTCCTGTTGCCATTGGTTGCGCAGCGACGCGTCTCCCAGAATCGTTTCGACGATCGCTGCGCCGTGAGCCGGCGGATTCGAGTAGTTGGCCCGGATGGTCGCCTTCAGATGACTCAACACGGCTTGTGCGGCGGAGGCGTCACGGGCGACGGCCGTCATCGCCCCGACGCGTTCACGATACAAGCCGAAATTCTTCGAGAACGAACTGGCGACCAGGAACTCATCGACCGCCACCGCCAATCGGCGCAGGCCTTGAGCGTCCTCTTCCAGGCCGTCGCCAAAGCCCTGGTAGGCGAAATCCAGCAGCGGCAGCAGCTTCCGCCGCGCCAGGCACGCAGCGATCTGATCCCACTGCTCAAGGGTGGGATCGACGCCGCTGGGATTATGGCAACAGGCATGCAACAAGACCACGTCGCCCGCCGGAAGCTGCTCAAGTTGCGCCAGCATGCCGCCGAAGTCGACCTGATTCGAAGCGCGATCCAGATAGGGGTAGATCCCGACCGAAAGACCAGCGGCCTCAAAGATTTTGGGATGATTCGCCCAGGTCGGATCGCTGCACCAGACGGTTGCGGTTGGGAAACGACGGCGAATGAAATCGGCGGCCACGCGCAGTGCGCCCGTCCCGCCCGGCGACTGGACCGTCGCCGCGCGACCGCTTGCCACGAGCGGGTCGGCTGCGCCGAACAGGAGCTCTTGAACGTAGCGATCGTAGGCCGCGGAACCCGCGATGGGCAGGTACGACTTGGTTTGCTCTTGCTGCCACAGCCGCTGCTCCGCCTGCTTGACGCTTCCGAGCACAGGCGTCCGGCCGTGTTCGTCCTGATACACGCCCACGCTCAAATTAATCTTGGTGGGACGCTCGTCCTTCTGAAAAGCCTCGCCCAAACCGAGGATCGGATCCGCCGGGGCCATCTCAATCGTTTCAAACATGGGTTACCTCAAGACAGGAGAACGAAGCCAAGCGGCGCGGATCAACGGACCCCAGGGAAACCAGTGCGATCTTCCTCATCGTAGGTCCTCGTTGAACCGCCGCAAGAGGTCACGGCCGAGGTACCAATGGTAGGCGGTCTCGGCGTCGATCGGACGGGTCGGGTTGCCCGCGGGCCGCCAGTGGATTTCGGTCGGATCGACGATCACGGTTCCCCGCATCCCCTCGCGCTCGGCACTCGCCACGACCAGGCGCTGGCCAAAGTACGAGCCGATGAACTCGGGGCCGAATGCGTCGTAGCCCTCTTCCGCAGCGCGCCGCTGCGCACGATCCAACTCCATCTGCTGCCGCGCCGAGCTTGAATCGATCTCGATCCGACGCAGGTCGTCGTGTTGCACGTGCCAACCCGCGAAGACGGCATAAACGTCGATCAGATCAAGTCCCGTCAAGTCAGCGACCTGCGAATGGACCAGTGGACCTGCGATTCCAAGGTTCGCAAACACGCCGTCGGCCAACTGATACTCGAAGCGAAACAGAAAACAGGCTTGCGGCTCGTCGTATCCCGGCCAGGACAACGAACGCGAATCGACCAATTCACAATGGTTCGGCGGCACTCCCCAAAATTCCGGTTCCGACAGACGTGTCACCAACTCCGCCTCGGCCAACGCCACTTCCGACCGGTACTGGCTCGGCACTTGATCCAAGACACCCAGTTCGCCGGCGTAGGCCTGCGCCCGCAAGCGGACGGTCGGGTCCGCGGCCAACGCGACCAGCGCCTGCACGCCCGACTCCTCGCCCAAGCGGGCCAGCGCCGCGGCAGCCTCAATCCGCAGACGACGATGCCCCAGGTCCAGAATCCGATGCAGCTTACCGACCGCCGCGGATTCTCGCACCAGAGCGCAGGTATCGCACAACGCGATGACCAACGCCACGCTCTCGGCGACCTGACGGGCCGCTTCCAGATCCGTCACGCCGGCCTCACGGCTCCGCTGCTCAAACCCCTCCAGACGATCGGCCAACGAGCCCAACAAGGCGACGAGCTGGCTGGCGCGGGGCTGGGCCGGATGCGACGCGAGTCGTCCCTGACGCACAAGATAATTCGTCAAGTCCAACACCATGGCCGCCACACCAAGATGCTGCACGGCGTCCAGCAGACGCGGGAAAAGCTCTGAAAAAAAGCCCGGTTTGACACGCCACAGCGGTGTCAGCGCCTCGACGGCAGCGGCTGAATCCAAGGGAGGATCGGTCGCGACCAGGTCCGCGTACACCGCCCATGCCGGCCCGTCACCGGTCGTGATGAGAAGGGCCAAGAGGAGTTGCCGAGGCAAATCGGTGCCGGCCCAATCGCGATAGAGCCGCGCGACAAGTTGGGCCGATTCCGCGTCGATGGTGCGCGGTGCTTCGGTCGAGCGGGGTGCGGCGATCATCAATCGTCGTAACATCGCGGCGACGTCGGCGGCATCGAGCGCCGCCAGGTCCGACTCCGCCGCGAGTCCCCGCAGCGCGTCGCGCAGTGCACTTGCGTCGCGCGTGACCCACAGAAACGTTTCGTCCGACGACCCCAGCTTATTTTCAGTTCTATGATTGTCGTGATGCAATGATGCGGCAGTCGCATGCGACGCGTTGCGGCCGGACACCATCAATCGTTGCAGTAGGTTCGTGATGGGATCAGACATCAGTTGTTACTCACCGGATGTGGCTGACAAGACAATCAACGGCACGCCACCGACGACGCAATTGGGAAAACTTTTTCTCAAGTTCGCAAATTCACCTTGACGAAAGAGAGGCAAACTTGCTTCAATGCGCGAAGTTAGTAAGAACAAGCGGACGAGTGGCCACCGTGATGCAGTTCTCAACGCACGCGAGAACGGATGACGCAACGCATCATCAGCCGTCCGACGATCAAGGGCAAGCCGAAACCAAGCCCGTAACAGAACACGAAGGAACGAAGACGCAGCGCGAACGGCTGCAGGCGATTGAGCGACCTTTGTTCGCGAGCCTTTCCGAGAACCCGGTCGAGACCAGGGAGTCCCACGCGACGAACTCGATTCAAGCCACGCGCCGCGGCCAGCTGGCACTTTGATTCGCGCTGGCAGGCTGGTTTGCAGAGTGGACCGGAACTCCGCGAGATGGGGCAGCGGCCCCGACCGAGATACGAGGCAATCGATCGGAGTAGCGAACCGGGGCTGAACAGCTCTCGACATTCATACACTCACAACTGAACCACGGGTGACACGGAAACCGATCCCTGTCGCCTGCTGCTTGTTTCGTTCGGATCCAAGCGGCTTCCCTCTCTAGGTACCCGGAGGGAAGAAATCGCACGGGTATGCAGGGTACCTTACCAAGAGGAGCCATCAAGATGGCAAAGACGAAGAAGGTCGCGAAGAAGTCGGCAAAGAAGAAGACGGCCAAGCGGTCCCCCAAGGCCGCTCCCAAGAAGGCAGCCAAAAAGAAGGGCGCCAAGAAGGCCGTGAAGCGTTCGCCGAAAAAGAAGGCGGCCAAGAAGAAGGCAGCCAAGAAGTCGGCCGCCAAGAAGTCGGTGAAGCGTTCGCCGAAGAAGAAGGCGGCCAAGAAGAAGACTGCCAAGAAGAAGACCGCCCGCAAAACGGCGGCTCCCGGCACGACCGCCTAGTTCCGCGACCCGGACCCCAAGTCACAACGAGACAGGCCGGCCGCGATCGAACGGACACGAGCGCGCCGGCCTATTATTTGCGCTGGCGGCGCTAAAATCTGAGGTGAACTGGTTAGGTCGAGCTGGTCCTGGTGCCCAGCCGAGCTGGGAGCGACTACAATAGCGAGGAGTCTTTCCCCCGTCGCCCAACTAGATTGAGGCCAAATTGCCCTCTTCATCGCCCCTCACGCCGCCTTCCGAAGAAGTAACCGAGCCGATGTCGCAGCCAGCGCCCAGCGATTTCGCGAGTCTCCACCTCTCCGATGAAATGATGGCGGCACTCCAAGCTGCGAGTTACACCGCGCCCACCCCCATTCAATCCGCCCTGATCCCGTTGGCCTTGGAAGAGCACGACGTCGTGGGGCAGGCTCGGACGGGGACCGGGAAGACCGCCGCGTTTGTGATCCCGATTCTGGAACTGATCGACCTCGACGACCGCAGCAAGGCGCCCCAGGCGCTGATCCTCGTGCCGACTCGCGAACTGGCCGTCCAAGTCAAGGACGAGGTCGAAAAACTCTCCCACGGACTCAAGGTCCGCTGCGTCGCGATCTATGGGGGCACTCCGATCCGTGGGCAGCTGGCGAAACTGCAACGCGGTGTGCATATCGTCGTCGGCACGCCCGGCCGCGTGCTGGATCATCTCTCCCGCAGGACGCTCAACCTGGACAGTATTGATTGCGTCGTGATGGACGAGGCCGATCGCATGCTGGATGTCGGTTTCCGGCCCGATATGGAAAAAATCCTCCGCCGCTGCCCCCAGGATCGTCAGACCCTGCTGCTCAGCGCCACCATGCCGCCTCCCGTCCAGCGTTTGGCGGAACGGTACATGCGTGAGCCGAAAACTCTAAACTGCTCCGAAAACGAGATGACCGTCGAAACCATCGAGCAGCATTATTTCACGGTTGACAACGACCGGAAATTCGAACTGCTGGTGCGGTTAATGCACCGCGAGAAACCTCGGCAGGCGATCATTTTTTGCCGTACAAAACGAGGAGCGCAGCGCGTCTTCGAAAAGCTCAGCAGGAAGTTCGAAGGCGTCGGCTGCATGCATGGCGACATGCCTCAGCGCGAACGGGATCGGGTGATGGGCAAGTTCCGCAAAGAGGCGGTGCAATTCATGGTGTCGACCGACGTGATGGGTCGAGGCATCGACATCACGCATATTTCGCACATCGTCAATTTTGATATTCCGACGTTCTCCGACGACTATGTGCACCGCGTGGGAAGGACGGGACGGATGGGCCGGGAAGGCGTGGCCTTCACCTTCGTGACGCCCGAAGAGGGCAACGAGCTGACGAAGATCGAGCAGCGAATCGATCGGCTGTTACTCCGTGATGAGATCGAAGGGTTCCTCCTGACACAACCCGTGACGGCAATGGCCGAGACCACCGTCACGCCGGAAGACAAGCGGGAAGTCCCCGATACGTTGAAGCGGGGTCCGTCCCGTCGTCGACACAAGCGGGCCCTTTAGCCGCTCGGCCCACGGGCGACACGGTTGCCCTCGCCAAACTCACGATTCCTTCGGCCGTGGGTCGCCTTTTTCTGGGGTCGGCAGTCGCGCGTCGCGCCCACTCGGCGGAGATGGATAGGGGGTGTCTACCGGGGCGATTTCGGCCGGCCGATTCCGCTTGGCCTTGGACCAACAAGCGTTTTCGGGATTCCGCCCCACGCTTGTAATGCATTCCGTGCGGAGCTCGACGGTGTCGGCTGGATCCCGCGACGGATCAAAAAAAATCTTTCCCCGATCCACTGTAAGGCGAAGATGAGGATGCAATCGAAACGAATTCCACCCGGAGCGAGGGTGACCCGGAGGGCGATGGGGATTTCACGTCCGCCGACTTGGTGGCCGCGCTCCAGGACGGCGGATTTGAGGTCGGGCCCCGGCCGGCCAGGCTGTCCGCCGTTCCCGAGCCTTTAGCCTTGCTGCTAACTCTCCTCGGGACGCTCTCGTGGACGATGGCGCGTCTCGGCGAATGTCAACCGGCGAGGATACCAGGTGGAGCCGCCCCGGTCCTCTGGGGGCGCGGGGGGTGTAAGGACGGGGCACACGCCTCACGCCGCCTTGTGAGATGCCACGACGGACAACCGGCGCGGCAGCCAGCCCTCGGCAAGAACCGTCAGCGCGACGCGGTCCTCAAGATTCGGGCGGAAGATCGTCAGCAACATCGTGGGTAAATACCAAGCCATGTAGGTCCCACCGCCGTAACCATGCCAGAACTGTGTGGCCACCATCACGGCGGCCGAGCAACTGAGCAAGGTACCCAGATTTTTTTGGGCCGGCCAGAGTGACATGCTGCTGGCCAACGCAATGAACGCGGCCAGCACGGGAATTCGGTAATAGGAACTCCAGCCCCCTAATGACTCGTCCCAAATGCCTTGCAAATGATTCATCGCCGGCGGCAGCAGGCCAAACATCAATCGCACGTTGTGCACGACATCGTCGGACGACAACAATACGAAGAGCAGCGCCACCAAGAACGTAACGACACCAGCCACGAACCGCAGCAGGCCACGGGGCCAGTAAAAGCTCAGCCAGAGCGGCAATAGAAAGAGCGGATAATAGGTGATCCCCGCGGCGAGTCCCAGGAAGGCCCCCGACGCGAACGGCCGCCGATAGCAGAGCACTGCCCAGACCAAGCTCGCCGCCGGCAGAACGTGCTTGATCTGATTCGTCATCAGCGCCGTGTAAGGCAGCATCAAGTACAACGTCGCCGCTCCAATCCCCATCACGATGTTATCGAAATGGCGATACCCGACCAGGACCATCCCGACAACCACGGTCAGATGCGCGACGATCACGAGCACCTTCTTCGCGGGGGAAGGCAAGCGTGACAAGAGGGCGTAGCCCGGACCGTCCGACGAAAAATCGTCCGCCGCCACCTCCGATCCACCCTCCGCGAGTCCCGTCCGTGGCGCGGCCTGAACGACCGGTTCGTCAACGGGTTGGCTGATCACATTGGCCGTCAGAAATACGAACAGAGAGCAGCCGATGAACGTCAAACCACCCGCCGAAAGATTGGGTTCTAGCAACGGTCGACGCACCATGGTCGGATCTGCCAGGAGGCGAACCAGGACCATCCCGCCGACGCAGAACAACCAAAGATAGCCGTACTTTTCGACCCGGGCGGCGCGGGTCAGCCGATCCGGTTCGAGATCGGGGTTGAGCTCCGAGTTCGCGGCGTCGGCAGCTGCCTCGCCCGTGGGCAACTCGCCCGCGGGGACCATGGGTCGCTCGGCCGAATCGCTCGCAACGTCAGCCTCCACGGCGACGCGTCCCTCCTGCCCAAGATCGGCTTCCAGTTTCCCGTAGTGCAGAAATAGGAGCCCCGGCGCCAACAGGATCAGCAGGATCAAATCGAGATTACGTACACTCCACAGCCGGCTGAATTTGAAGAACAGGCCGATTGTCAGCAAGGACGACAAGTAGAACCAAGTCGCGGGCTCGACAGGATGATAGTAGTAAAGAAAATGACTCATTGTCCGAGAGACAGCCAAAGTGCCTCGTTGCCGTAGGCCGGTCTGCGCAAATCACACGTACCGCGCCTATCTCAAGCATAAGAATATCGGATCGACAACCCTTCCTTCAAGCGACGTGCCGCCCCCGCAACCGCAGAAACGGGACGAATATTAATTCCGCCGAGCGTCGCCGTTAGAATCGGCCCAGTGCCCCTGGATTTTCCGGATCCCGATCGCCCGTTGGCGCGCGCCGCGCTGGCCATTCGTCCCAATCGCGAAACATTCCCTCGGTGTCATCCGTCAGGGAAAGCAGGCGAGCCTGCCAATTGCTGAGCATCGGGCCGCTCTGACGAAATAACTCGGGGCCCCACGCCCCCAGAATCGCCTCCTGCGCCCGACGATGCTGTTCCACGTGATTCGGCCACACCCGCGTCGAGTCTCGCATCCCGACTTCGATCGCCGCCCGCACTAGCGCCCCACCCGAACCGTTGGACTCGAAACCCCCGCAGCGAAAATTCCCCAACCGCTGACAGTCGAAGCAATAGAAACGGGTGCCAGCGGTGTCACCGGCGAACGACAACAACAAGTCCGTCCACCGCTCGACGTTCACCCGCACTCGATTCAGTCGCGCGGCGGGTAAGACCCCGCGCTGTCGCCCGCGGAGCAGCAAGTTCAGGACGCGCTGTCGTGCATCCAGGTGGCCCCGAAAGATACCTCGGCCAATCGGCCCATATTCCTGCAATCCGTGACGTTCATCGGAGGCCTCCAGAACGGCGGCCCAGACCCGCGTCACGGCCTCGCTCACCAGGACCTCTTCCAACAAGGGCCACCACCGCGCCCACAGCACCGGGGCGGTGTCGTCCGTCCGCTCGAACTGGTCGGTGCATTGCCTCAAGGAGCGCCCCCAAAGGTCCATCAGGCCGCGTGACGCCACCCAATACCGTTGGAGATACGTTTCAGAAAGGCGACGACTGGTGGACGAGATGACGGCCAAACGATCGGCCAGCGTGACGGCGAAATCGAGCAACTCGCGACTGTGCATGGGCAATGTGGGGGACGGAGGAATCGACGGTCAAAGGACGTCGATCCTGTAAAGCAACCCCAATGCCAATCAAACACCAATTCCGTTTCCGGGGCGGAAGCCTCGTGCTTGAAGACGTTTCGGAGACCTGACCGCCCGTGTGGCGCCGCGGGACAAAAGCCGCTGTCGAGAAAAGTCATCACGTGCGCGGCTTGAGGACGCAAAAACTCACAAGGTGGACGCCCCGCCACCGACGCCCCGCCACCGGAGATTCGGTCTGACGGAGATGCTTCGCCGCGAACTCGACACGTTGGTTAGCGACGAGGATAAACACCCTTAGCTGACACGACGAGATTACCCAAAGCGTCGATCGACGCCACACCCCGCACGACGACCAACTGGCCTTCCTCGATCTGGAACAATTGGCGGGCATCTAGCGGCACAACGGTTCCGTCCTCGGCCACCACGCGAACCACCGCCGTCATATCGGCGGCCTTCTTTTTCTCGGCTTGGCAAAAGGGACAATTGTCTTGCTCGTGGCCACTCCCGTGATCATGGTTCGGAATCTCGGCCGCGACGTCCATCATGACAAACGCCGCCTGACCTGGGTCCCAGGTCTGATTGGGCCCAGCGCCGACGCGTCCCACGACGACGAAGTCCTGATCGGCCGGGTTGTGGTCAGGTGGGTTGGCGTCGGTCGGGTTGGCGTCGGCTGGGTTGTGGTCGGCGGACGCGTCTTGGCGAGCGTCGTCGGTCGGGTTGGCCAGCAAGGCCCGAACTTCGATCACGCCCAGTGCCCCAGCCGGCTCTTCGCCCAACAGATATTTCTGACGTTGCTCCGCCAGGGCCGGATCCTCGGCACGTTGGCATCCGGCAACCATCGCCAACCCCAGCAACAGACCCATCCATGCCCGTCGGCCCATCTCGATCGACTCCTGTCCATGCCCTGGAAAAGCAAAACTCGGTCAGCGTATCACTTCGACGTCATTCGATTCCGCGTCATTTTCGGCCAAGGGGGACACATAGCTGGGAGCCAGCACGCAGTCTTCTCGCCCCAGGCCCGCCCTGACTTTGCCAAGATCGTTTTGGAAGAGGTCATCGTCCGGGTGCCCTGGACGCGACCGCGTCGCGACAAATCGCACGCCGCCGTCCTGGAACAAGACGTTTTGACCTCGTCCGTGCGTCCCAATTGTCGCATTGCGAGTTTTGTCGAAAGGGGCGTCCGCCAAGATCGCGTACTGCTTGCGGCCCTCGTTCCGAATCCCCTGCAAGCGACCATTTTCGACGAAGCCGATGGAGTACGCGTAGTCGCCTCCCATCGTGTGATGAATGCGGACGAGTTTCGGACCTTGCGCCTGAGCAATCTCATGGAGCGACGGCATTTGCAGGGCAACCGTGCTGCCTTTCGCCGGGCACAGAAAAACCCGACCGTCGTTGATCAACCCTTTTTCGACCAGCATCGGGGCATAAAACCCCGCCGCGGCATAATTGCCCCGGGCCGGGACAACCGGGAAGTAGCCCCCTTGCTCCTGACTAAACTGCAGCATCGCCGTTCCCAGCTGCCGCATATTGTTCTGACAGGCGGCCAACTGAGCGTGATGTCGGCTGTTGGCAATCGCCGGAAAGAAAAGGCAGGCCACTGCCAAACAGACACCTGCCGCGACAAAGAAATCGGCCCGCGTCCAGCTCAACTGAGACGGGGCCGAATCCAAACAATTGGAACCCCACTGCGCCGAGTGCGTTCCGGCCGCAGCTGGCGAAATCGGTGTCGGCTCGCGATCCTGATCGGAGACGAAGTCACCGCCCGGTCGGGACGGGGTTTTCGTCCCCAAGCGAGCCGCCGGATCGGTCGCAGAATCGACCATTCGCCCCAGACCCGACTCGCAATCAGCTCCGGTCAGCACCGCAACCTGCCGGCATGTCCGTTCGGCCAAGCCGCTTGGGGGCGGCACGCTTTCGCGGGCCCGACAAAGTGGGTGCAGGCAGCGTTCAATTCGCTGAATTTGTTCTTGCAGCCGCGGATCTCGTTCGATCTTTTGGCGGATTTCCTGGTGCTCGACAACATCGAGCGCCCCTACCACAAATCCAATCAGGTCGTCTTGCATTGCTGCTCTTAGTTTCTCTCAACGTGGTCGGATCGCCAAGCCTCATTCAGCTTCAGGACCGCCGCGTGCAAACGGCTCTTGACCGTACCCACCGGGATCGACAGCGACTCGGCCGCTTCCCGATACTTCATTCCCTGAAAATATACCAGACCGATCACGGATCGGAGATGATCGGGCAGCGCCGCGATCTCGTCTCGAATCCATCGTTGACTCTCCTGAAACTCGACCACGTCGACCGGCCCTGGCTCGTCGCTGCTTAATAGATCAAGCAGACTTCCCAGCTCGTCATCCGATCGACCGTTGATCTGATCCAGACTCGCTACGCGGTGACGGCGATTTCGGCGCTGAGCATCGATGGCCTGGTTGGTCGCGATGGCGTAAAGCCAGGGTCGCACTCGTCGGCCATCCTCAAACTGGTCGCATTTCAGATGCACTTGCAGGAACGTGGCCTGAAACGCATCCTCCGCCATCTCGGCGTTGCCCATGTAGCGGTACAGATAGTTGTACAGCTCATGTTCATATCGCTGAACCAACCGCGCGAACACATCCCGATCGCCGCTCTCGCGGTATCGCAGCAGAAGTTGCTCGTCGCTGATTTGGTCCACGTGACGCCCACATGCTCGTCGTTTTCCAATTGCCGTCTTCATCGTCCCTACGAACCCCTTTCACTGAGAGTTCGAAAAAAAGTGACATCCCTCTCGCTTCCAAGCCTGAGGTGCACGCGGCCCGGATGATCTCCTGCGTCCGGCGTGCTCGATTGGCGAATGCCTGAGGTGATAGGTTGCCGCTGTCGGCAGGTTTCTGTCGATCGTGATGGATCCAAAAGCAAACATCGTGCCGAAACGATCGCACCCCGCGTTTTCTGGGCGTCATCGATCCGCTTACAGGGAATAACTCCAAGGAGTTTCTCGATTTAGGATTCTTCCCAAGCCGATGCATGCACTTCACCGAGCAACCGGAAGTTTTGGAAGTTCCTACCATCTCGTAGCCCGACGTTACATTCGCTTTGACGCGGAATCTTGCGAGGAACTTACACCTAACGCGTCAAAGTTTGCCAAAACGCGCAGAAATTCGACCCGCTCGCGGTCTCGCCCGCGAATGCGACAACGGCAAGTGCGGCCAACCGCAGCACGATTGAACAACCACCCTGCTCAATTTTGCAGTACCGTCCACTCCACACCCCTGCGGCGGGCGCCACGCCGCACGGCATCGGACCGAGTCGATCCGACCGTGGATTGCCCGTCACGGGCAACGATCCGTGGGACCGGGGGGTCTCGAAGTGTGACTCCGGCCTCAACCAACTTTGCCAGATGCGGGCGACGTGCGATACTGAGACCTCGGCCGACGCTCAACCGACGCCCGGCCGAGAGGCGAAGGTGGGGGGAAGCGCGTCGAACCAGGAGGTGAGTCGGATGGGAATTTCGCGGCGGCTGGAACCGGAGGCAATGGATACGGCCGACGAGGCCTTCGTCTATGACTCGATGGACCACACCTCCGTGAACCAGCAATTCGTGACCGATCTGCTGGCGTTTGCCCCGGACCTGGGTCACGTCCTGGATCTGGGCACGGGCACCGCGCGAATCCCGATCGAGCTATGCCGACGGCACCCGGGAGTGCGCGTGATGGCGGTCGACCTTGCCATCCAGATGCTCGAAGTGGCCCGGATCAATCTCGAGCTCGCCGGACTCACCCCGCGCATCCAATTGGGCCACGCCGATTCGAAAGCCTTGGAGTTCCCGGCAGGGCATTTCGAGTGGGTCATCTCCAACAGCCTGATCCACCACATTCCCGAGCCGCTCCTGGCGTTGGGTGAGGCGGTCCGCGTCACGGCGCCGAGCGGAGGGCTATTCTTTCGCGATCTGATGCGACCCGAATCGGAGACCGAACTGGCCGATTTGGTCCACGCGTATACCGGAGTCGAATCCGAGCCAGCACGTCTGATGTTTGCGGATTCACTTCGAGCCGCCTTGAGCCTGGAAGAGATCCGAGCGATCGTCAGCGGCCTGGGATTCGATCCCCAGACGGTTCGCGCATCGTCCGATCGGCATTGGACCTGGACGGTGCACCGGACCGAATGCCGCGCGGAGCCGAGCGACAGCTGACATCGACGGTCCGAGAGTAGACTTATGACCCACCCCGAATCCCGCTCACCCGACCCTCCCTCGGCGTCTCGCTCGCCGCCGCCGCCGGCCCGTGAAGCGATCGACGTTCCGGCGAGCACCGGTGGCACTCAGGCGTCAACGCCCGGCCGCGACGACTCGATCATGGCCTCTGACAAACTCGCCGAAGCCAAGGACTATAACCGCCGCGAGTTCCAGTGCGATCTGCTGGACCGTGCCCTCGATCTGGGATACCTCAGCGTCTTCGCCTTCCTGGCCGGAGTTCCGCTGGATCACTGGCTGCAGCAGTTTCCCGCGTTGACGACCTTTTCGGCCCGCCTGCTGGTGATGTACCTGATTTTGACCGGACTACACGTGCTGGTCTCGTTGCCGCTTTCGTATTACTCCGGCCACGTGCTCGAGCATCAATATCAACTCAGCCGCCAGTCGTCGCCCCGCTGGCTTTGGCGGTACGTCAAGCGGCACTTGCTGACGCTGGTCTTCGGGTCGCTGACGACCCTGGGGCTGTACTGGATCATTTGGCTGTGCGGCCCCAGTTGGTGGCTTGTCGCGGCCGCCGCGTATTTTGCCCTTAGCGTCCTCTTGGGTCAGCTGGCACCGGTCTTGATCTTACCGCTGTTTTACAAAATCGAGCCTTTGGATCAGCCGGAATTGAGCGAGCGATTCGCCAAGATCTCGGCCGGGACGGGTTTGGCGATCGAAGGAGTCTACCGGATGCAAATGAGTGACGAGACCGCGAAGGCCAACGCGATGCTGGCGGGTCTCGGCCGAACGCGGCGCGTGATTCTGGGAGATACCTTACTTGACGGTTTTTCTGCCGATGAAGTGGATGTCATCTTTGCTCACGAAATCGGTCACCACGTCCATCGGCACGTCCCGAAACTGATTGCCACGGGCCTGATCTACAGCGTCGTCGGCTTCTTCATCTGCGACCGACTGTTACGAGTCTGGGTCGGAGCGATTGACGGTTCGTTGGTTTACAGCGAGCTTCCGATCTACACGTTGCCGCTGTTGACCTGGATCCTCACGCTGTTTTTCATGTTGGTCGAACCGCTCCAGAACACGATGAGCCGCCGTTTCGAGCGTGAGGCCGACGCTTACGCGCTGCAGCGCACGCAGCGGGCCGACGCCTATCGGTCCGCGTTCACGAAGCTGGCCGCGCTAAATAAGGCCGACCCTCAGCCCAATCGCTGGGAAGTGCTGCTGTTGCACAGTCATCCGCCGATTGCCGAGCGATTGGCGATGGCAGATCGGATGGCGCCCGCTGTCGGGCCTACGGCGTGAACACCCAAGCGAGCGTGGACGCGGGGTGTTCGCCTCCGGGCCGTCGACGTCAATGCGACCTGCGGGTGACCCGGTCGCCACTCACCCGGCGAATTAGATGTCGCGTCTCCAGCACGCTCAGCGTCGAAAGAACTCGGTGAACCGACAGCCCGCTTCGTTGTACGATCGAATCGATCCGGGTCAGATCTTCGTGGATCGCCTGCAATACCTGCCGCTCCTGCTCGTTCAGTTGCAACTCCGCGACCTGATGCACCTGCTGGCCATGATCCGTCACCACGGGCAGGGGCAGCGGCCCCAGTTCGTCCAACACGTCTTCGATGGACTCGACTAACTTCGCGCCATCGCGGATCAGCTGGTGACATCCCCGCGAGCTGCGCGACTCGACAGGTCCCGGGAGGGCGAACACTTCCCTGCCCTGCTCCAACGCATGGCGTGCGGTAATCAGGGCCCCCGAACGCTCGGTGGCCTCGATCACGATGACGCCCTGTGCCAGACCCGAAATGAGGCGATTGCGACGTGGGAACGCGCCGCGTCGCGGCTTGGTGGCCAACCCCATTTCGCTCAGGACAACGCCCTGTCCCGCGATGGCATCTGCCAACTCGGCGTGTTCCGGCGGATAGACGTTCGCCAGTCCATTGGCCAATACGGCCAGGGTACGTCCGCCGACCGCCAGGGCAGCGCGATGCGCGACCGCATCAATGCCACGAGCCAAACCGCTCACGATCGTCAACCCGACCCGGCTTAGTCCGCGGCCCAACCGCTCGGCATGTCGTCGTCCGTAGGGCGATGCATGTCGGGTTCCGACGATGGCCACCGCCAACTCGTCGACCCGTTGGAGTTCTCCGCGGAGGTACAACACGGTAGGTGGGTCCGAGATCTGACTCAGGAGTCGCGGATATCCCGGTTGGTCGCGGCCCACGATTGTTAGGCCGCGTTGCCGGCAGTCGGCCAGTTCACGTTCGACCTGTCTCTGATCGTGGGAGCCGATCAGGGCACGCACCAACTCGGGTCCAAAGCCTGGGACGGCACGGAGTTCTGGCGGGGGCGCGGCGCAGGCCTGGGACGCCGACCCAAAGGCCTCGACCAGCCGCTGAAGATGCCGCGGGCCGAGCCCCGGGATCAAACTCAATCGCAGCAAGGGGCGGGTTTCCGCGTCGCAGGGCGGCTGTTCCGAACTCACCGCGATTTCCTCCCTCGGCGCGCCTGGAACGCGAACGGAAGGTCTCGCCCGACAGCCCGCGACGATGCGTCTTGACCGGCGGCTCAAGCGACCACTTCGCGACACTCCGCCAGCACCTCGCGAACCAGGCGAGGATCCACGTCGGCGACGAGTTCCACCTGCCCCAGTCGTGCAGGCAGAACAAAACGCAACCGGCCATGCTCCACTTTCTTATCGCGTGTCATGACCTCCCAGAGTTGCTCCACGTCCAGCCGCGGGGCCTGCGTGGGCAGGTCGAGCGCCGTCAGGAGCCGCCGTTGGCGATCGGTCAGGTCACCGGAAATCCGCCCCAATTTCTGGGCGAGGCGTGAGGCACAAATCATGCCGATCGCGACCGCTTCGCCATGGAGCAACTGCCCATAACCGGCCACTGCCTCGAACGCGTGAGCGAAGGTATGCCCATAGTTGAGGATCGCCCGCCGACCGCTCGTTTCCCGCTCATCCGCTTCCACGACGTCGGCCTTCAGGCGACAACATTCAGCCACGACCCGGCGCAGCACCTGTGGATCGTGCGCGCTCAACGCCGGTACGCTCGCTTCCAGCGTCTCAAACAAGGTGGGAGCCATGATCACGCCGTACTTCACGACTTCCGCCAAACCGCTGCGGTATTCCCGCGCCGGCAGGGTCTCGAGTACGTCGGTATCGATCAGCACAAACACTGGCTGCCAGAAGGCGCCGACCATATTCTTCGCCCCCGGCAAATTGACGCCCGTTTTTCCCCCGACGCTGCTATCGACCTGAGCCAAGAGCGTGGTGGGAATCTGGCAAAACCGCAAGCCTCGAGCAAAAGTCGCGGCGACGAAACCGGCCAAGTCGCCTACAACCCCGCCGCCCACGGCGACCACCAGCGTCTGGCGATCGGCCCCCTGGGCCAGCAATTCTTGCCACAACCGCGTGGCCGCGTCGATTGATTTGCTGGCCTCGCCCGACGGCACAGTCACAACCGGGGCATCGGAACCTCGAGCCAGAAAGCCATCGGCCACGGTTTGTGCGTAGGACGCGACCTGTCGATCCGCAATGAGAATGGCCTGGGTCACGCGGTGCCCGGCCCCCTCAAGCAACTCGGCACAACCGGCCAGGACACCCGTTCCGATCTGAATCAGATAGGTCCGCTCACCCAGGCTCACTTCGACCGTCAGGCCAGGTCGTTCCATGCGTTTTGCCTTATTGCACCCAAGTGGCGGTGCCTGCCCCCATGACGCCCTTTCGGCATGGCACGCCCGTCGGGCAGGGGTTGTCTCGGACAAGTCTCAGCCGCTAATCCGCTGCATATCGCCCTCGGTCACGGTGATCTGACGGCAGAAGCCGGTGTGCACTCGCACATACTCCAGCAGACCCGCCTGTTCGGGCTCCGCGTGGAGACTGGCCTCGATCTTGGCCTTGGTCGCCTCGTCCACGTCCTCGTATCCCTCGGGCCAAATCGTGATGGTCTCCATCACGAGGGCCTCGCGGTACGGATCGAATTTGTCTGGCATCTCGCTTTGTACTCCAGAAACGTCCGCGTCAAAATCACCCTTGCGACTTTGCTTCCCATCCCGCCGGCGGAAGGCCGCAGGTAGACGCACCAAGTCGGGGCCAGTATACAAGTCGGTCAGACGCGCGAGAATATGGGAGGAATCGTCCGATGCCCAACCGAGGCCAGCTGGTCATCATCGGCATGGCGACGGCGGCCGTTGCCGCGGCCGCCGGGGCTTGGTGGTATCAGTATCAGCAGGGACAGCGGATCCTGGGGCTGTGGGGTGCTCCGACCGCTTACCGAATTCGCTTGGCTCCCGAGTGTGACCTGCTGTGGCTCGAGCCCCAGGCGGCTGCGGGCGACGGGGCGATTCGGATCCAGGACTCGAATTGGCGGATCCGAGCCCAACGAGCCGTCGGCAACGCGCCGGGCTTCGTGCACGCTCGTCAAGCGCTGATTCAAGACGCGAGCTACGACTGGGCGACGCCTCCCGTTTTGACGGGACCCTGGCAATTCGCACTTCGATTTCGGGAAGGTCCGCACGAAACGCTTTTGGCCTTCGATCTGGAACACGCCACGGTGCTCGAGCCCGGCATGCCGGGGCGGACGGCGAACATCGGTCCGATCTGCGCGGGACTGCAACGCTTTTTCGAAGAACAGGGTCGGGGCGTCGAAAGGGACGCGGCAAAGAAGCAAACGGGCGCCGACTAAGCCACGATTGGGCCCGCCGCTCCCTCAAAGTCGGCGCGGATAGATCGTCGCCAGGGCGACTCCCGCCGCCAGCCCACCGGCGTGAGCCCAGTTGGCGACCCCGCCCACGGCGCTGTCCAGCGCACCCGCAAAACCCAAGACGAGAAAAAAAAGCATGATGAAAACGGTACTTTCCCCCAAGAAAAAACCCGACTGGGGATCGATCCGTTGACGGATCCAAATGTATCCAAACAGTCCATAGGCGACGCCCGACATCCCCAAAAACTGCGGATTGCGATCGATGAAGTATTGCGCCAAGTTGGAGACCAGGGCCACCACGAAGACCATCCAACCCAGCTGGACGGTTCCCCGTCGCATCTCGATTTGGGTCCCAAGGTAATACAGCCACATCATGTTGAATCCCAGGTGCAGTAGCCCGCCATGCAGAAATATCGGCGTGATCAGCCGCCAGATCTGCCCCTGCTTGATCTGCAGCAGCGCGTCCCCCGTCTGCTGGTAGATCCGCAGGTCGCAAAATAAGAGCGCGTTGTAGATTGAACTTTGGCGTGCCCCGCCGAAGCCGGTTGCCAGCGAGGCGAAGACCGAGAGCCCGATCAGGGCGAACACGAGCGGTGCGCGGCGGCTGAGCGGTTGGTTCCAGCGTTGCCGCACGTCGATCAGGTTCCGCGAGGCCTTGGCCCGCTGACGCATCGCGACCGTCCGGATCCGTTCGGCCTCGGCGACGGCCTCGCGGTACTTCGGTCGCCGCGGATCCTCGACAAACTGCCCGAGAATCCCCCTGGCCCGCTCGACTTGGCCCTCTTCACGAACCCAGATCGCCCACTCCTTCCCGTCCACCTCCGCCTGGGCCACAATGCCCTCGGTCAGCAGGAAGTCCGCCAGGAGTTCGGCCTGATCTTGAGTCGGCAACGTACCGATTTGACGCATGAGATTCTCAACACGAGCTAGGGCTGAAGCATCGAACGGATCGACCCGCCCTGGAGCCGACGGGCACGGCGGGAACCAAGCGGCTTGTTGTACTTCATTTCGCGGCGATTACCAGCCGACGGGAGAGCGGCACCGACCGCCATCCGACGTCACTCCCACCCTCACACCCTAGCCAACGCGTGCCGCTCGGCAACCGGATGATCGGTGGCGGGGAGCTCGCGACCTCCGCGTCCCGCGTCCGGCCGTCAACAGGCAAACGGCGCTTTCCACACGGAAAACATGGCTAGGAGCTGGTCAGGCCCCGAGGTTATACTGTCGGCGGCCACGCGCCGGTCACCGAGCAGTTTTGACCCACGCGGAAAAGGAGTTCCGGGGATGCGTTCGATTGCGATCATCAACCAGAAGGGCGGAGTCGGCAAGACGACGACCGCCGTCAATCTGAGTGCCGCGTTGGCCGACTTCGGGCAGCGTGTCTGCCTGATCGATTTCGATCCTCAGTCGCACGCCTCGCTGCATCTGGGCGTCACGCCGCACTGTTCCGGGACATCCATTTACGACGTGCTGGTGGGCGAGGGCCAATTGGCCGACGTACGTGTCCCCATCAACTCGAATCTGTGGCTGGTCCCGTCCCACATCGATCTGGCGGCCGCGGAGGTCGAGTTGGCGGGTGAGGTCGGCCGCGAGGTGATTTTGCGCGACAAATTATCGCAACAGACCGAGGAGTTTGATTTCATCGTGATCGACTGCCCACCGTCACTGGGCGTCCTGACCCTGAATGCCTTGGTGGCCGTCCGGGAGGTCTTCCTGCCGCTCCAGCCTCATTTCTTGGCTTTGCATGGCCTGAGCAAACTGTTGGAGACGATCGAGGTCGTCATCCGGCGACTGAATCGAGAGCTCCGCCTGACGGGAGTCGTGTTTTGCATGTTCGAATCGGCCACCCGCCTGGCCCAGGAAATCACCGGGGACGTGGCCGAATTCCTGGCGGCCGTCGAGGACGCGGCGTGTCCCTGGCATGGAGCGACTCTGTTTCCCACGCGCATTCGGCGCAACATTCGACTGGCCGAGGCCCCGAGTTTCGGGCAGACCATCTTTGAGTACGCCCCGCACTCCAACGGAGCGCTCGACTATCGAAATCTGGCCGCCGAAGTCTTGAGTTCGGCGGCCGCCCCCGTCGTCGCGTCCTCGCTCGCTGCCGCGCCCTTTGACGACGAGTAGGGCTCACGATCTTCCGCGTGCGCGATCCGGCCACGTTGGCTTGTCAAATTTCAACGACTTGAGCCATCTTGCGGGTTAGTCCCCGCGACTCGGCCAGATGGATCATTTTTCGCATTCCTCACAGCTTCGGCGGCCTGTTTCGGTTTGAGTCGCCGGTGACGATTTCTTCGTCGCAGCGTCCAGAGATTTCCGCTCCCGGCCGAAATTCTGGCATGGATCTTCGCGGTGGATGTCGATTCCCAAAGCTGCACTCGACGAGAGATTAGAAGCGTTCTCTTGACGCAACGGAACTGCGGTCAACAGGAACGGATTCCATCATGCGGCACTTCTACGTCTTCTCCGTTGGTTTCTTGGCCACGCGAGCACGCACGCTCGTGGGGGCTGCGTTTGACGTAAGGAGACACATGATGAAGCGATTCGTTCGTTTAGGAGTCGTGATTTCGCTCTGCGCGACTCCGACCCTGGCCGAAGCCCAGTCTCCCTGGGGCAGCGGCGATCGAGCATGGCAAGGGAGTTTCTTATCGGATCAATACACGACCTACACGGCGCGTCGCTTTCAAGACGCTCCTCAGGCCCCCGAGGTGGATACGGAATCATTGCCTGATCCCCGTGGCGACCGCCTCGGCTCCGGTCTGGCCGATACTCCGATTCAAGCGGATTCGAACCCGCCGTCCGTGAGCGACCCGTACGGCAACGGACCGATCACGTCGTACCTGAACGGCGAGGGCGCAACGATTGGCTCAAGCTGCAGCTCGGGCACCTGCGACGTTTGCTTGCCGAATTGCGGCTGCAAGTTTCCGGGTTGGTACGGCGGCATTTACGGACTCTACATGACCCGATCCGATAGCACCCGGACGTTCCTCAGCTTCGACAGCGTCGCGCCCAATGTGGCCCTGCTGCAGACATCCGATGCTTTACCGCAAAACGGCGGAGGTTTCGAGACCCGCATCGGGCATTATCTGAGTGATTGCTGGGGCATTGAGGCAGGATACTGGGGATTTTTCCCCGATAGCGAAAGCGCGTCGGTGCGCCATAGCGACCTCACCGGCGATCTTTCCTCGGCCCTTTATTTCGACAATCTGAACTATCACAACGGAGTCTATGAAGATTGCGTTCGATGCTGGTATGGCCAGCCCGGTTTTTCTTCCGAAATGCACCAGGTCACGCGGAGCTTTCAAGCTCATAATATCGAACTCAACCTGGTCCGTAACCCTTACCGACGCTGCGGCTGCGTGCACTTCGAACTACTCGCGGGTGTCCGTTACCTGCGATTCGACGATGGACTTCAGTTTTCCACGGATTCCACCGGAACCATGTTCGGCGACGATCCCAATAACGAACTTCACTACGACGTTGAGATTCAAAACAACTTGGTGGGATTTCAGATCGGAGGCCGCGCCGATCGCTACTTCTGGGACTGCTTCGGCCTCCACATCGGCTCGAAGCTCGGCATCTACAACAACCACCTTCGCCATCGGCAGAGGCTTTATGGGGGGAACGGAAACGCGTATATCGCGGGCACGAATCAGGAATACGTAATCGACACGTCCGATGACGACATCGCTTTTCTGGGCGAACTTTTTGCTGGGGCAAGTTACAACCTGGGCCGCTGCTGGCGACTGACCGGCGGCTACCGCGCGATTACCGTCTGCGGAGCGGGACTGTCGACGAGCCAGATTCCGCGGGACCGCGAATTCGCCAACTTGGCCCGCGCGGGCCAAATCGACTCCGGAGAATGTCTCTTGCTCCACGGAGCTTACTTCGGCGCCGAATACAACTGGTAAGGTCTTCTGATTGAAACTCCACTTTGGAGGCTCTCCAAAACACCCGCCCTCGGTCGACGTCCGGCCGGGGGCGGTGTTTTTCTTGGACGAGTCGGTCGGCGGACCGGCTTCGCGGAGTTCCCGCACAAAACGGCTCGGAACACCCGATCCCGAAGCCAAACGGGGCAAGAGGCGTCGCGGACGACGCGTCACACGCTGACTTGCGTGAGCATCAGAAACTCGGGATGCCCGCGCACCGGGTCAAAATCCGGTTCTTCGTGCACGAGCAAACGATAGGCCGCATCGAGTTCAAGTGCCCGAGCCAAGTGGGCGAGCGTCAAGCCGACGTTACTGGCAAGACTCCAGTAGCACGCCAAGTTGTAGTGCAAGATCCCCCGGTCCGGGTCCAGCACAAGAGCCTCTTCCAGCGCCTCGATCGCAAGGTCGATCCGGCCCATGCGTTTGTAGCACCAAGCGGACGCCAAATGAATATGCACGTTCGTCGGATCAATCTCGGCGGCCTTGAGCAAGGCGTCGATGGCCTGATGATACTTCTCCATCAAGCGAAACGCTTGCCCTCGCAAATAATGAGCTCGTCCGTTGCAAAATTCGGCGTGGTCCAACTGATCCAGGGCCGCGATCGCTCGTTTGGCGAGCTTCACTCGATGGCAAGCCTCCAGCGGCCGGGAATCAGAAACGGCCAGAATCAGATCAAGGTACCCCTCGGCTTCTTGGATCAACTGTTGACGTCGAACTCGCGTGTAGCCAGTCACCTTGTGGGTCCTCTCGTCCTGTCGCAAGTTAGGTCGAAACATCACCGACAGACGGCATCCGAGTGCTTCGTTGCATTGTAACGCTGACGACCGTTTGCCCCAAGCGACTCCAGCCCTCACACGCCAACTTTCCTCAGGAGGTTGTCCTCAATTCTAATTGGGCAAACATCAACGACAACACGCAAAGCACGCTTGACCCGAAGATAACCGCTTGCCGCGATCGGCTGCCATCGCGTGGGCCGGCGACATCTCCCGATTCGCCGCCGTATTTCTCGCCTCATCAAGTTTCGGAGGCGGCTGGGCGTTCTCCTCGTGCAATCGCGTACGAGTTGCGCTCAGGAACCGCACTTCGTTCGCGACACCTGGCCACGCGACCCGCTCGCCCACGGTCAGACGCGAGCCACCTCTGCCGTGAAAACGCCCTTGTTTCGCCAAGTCAACACACAGTGGCGCCGCGTGTCTTGAAATCGCAACGGCCGATCGCGAGAGGCAGCGGATCTCCCGGCGTTTCGCGGGCTTTTCACACGCCAATTCGGTCCGGCCCGTGACTTGCTAATTCAACGGGAGCATCGGTATCCTGTCATCGGCTCCCCGAAAGGCCCCCTGCCGTGAAGAGCCTGCTTGTCCACGTCCTGCTGCTGCTGGCGCTGCTTCAGTTGGCCAGTTCGTTTCCATTGCCTCCGCGCGAGTCGGTCGCGGAAGCTCCGGCCGCAACTCGGGTCGGCGACGATTGGCGGCGCACCGCCAACGGCTGGGAACGGATGTCGGACTGGGAGACCCCCTCAGCTGCCGGCGGTTCATGGTGCCACCTGGATGCGATCCACCCCAGCGTGCTGGCATCACTTCAGCTGCTGATTTCGACCGCCGCCCTTCTCGCGTTTCCGGTCAAAACCGATTCGCGGAATCGCTGAAGGCCCCGACTCCCCTCCGCGTCGCCCCCGCCCCGTCGCGTCCGCCGCAACAAGTCGCAATGGGCCGCTCGAAGAAAAAGTTGAATCTTGCGATTTCGTTGTACGGATTCACGCGGAGCGGGTCACTCTTATAGGCGGCGGACACTTAGGCGACGCCACGGCGCCCCCATCGATTGCGGCGCCGCCCCCCTCTCTTGACAGGAGCCACGGGCATGCGGCTGACGTTACGCACTCTATTGGCCCATTTGGACCGCATCCTGGACGAACAGGATTCCGTCGAGTTGGCGCAGAAAATTCAGGATAGCGAAATCGCGACCCAGTTGGTGCGTCGCATCAACAACGTTTTGCATCTGCGGCAATTGGCCGCGCCGGGACTCGACGCGGAAGGATTGGGCCGAGACGCCAACTCGGTCGCCGAGTACCTGGATAATACGCTCGACCCCGATCAGATCCCGGATTTCGAGCGAATCTGTTTGGAGTCGGACGCGCACCTGGGCGAAGTCGCGGCGTGTCATCAAATCCTGACACTCGTCCTCGGAGAACCGGCGTCGGTTCCCAGCGATCTCAAGCAGAAAATCTATGCCTTGGATCGGGTCGGTCAGTCCGCCCAGACGGCCGACGCCCCCGCTGCCGTTGACCGGGCCGAATCCGACGTGACGGCCGACGTGATGGCCGCGGTGGAACAATCTCTCTTGGCTCCCGAGCCGAATTCCGGACCGCGCCGGATGTCGCAGGCCGGGGTCACCGCCCCGTTCGCGAACGAGGCACGGGCAAGATATGACGAGGACGAGCATTGGACCGAAGCGCCTGACTATCTGAAACGCCCTCGGCCGAGCCGCTGGAAGCCCATTGCCATCGCCGCTTCCATCACATTTTGCTTGGTCATCGCGGGACTCCGTGGCATGGGTCCCTTTGACGCGACGCATCCTCTGGCCCGGCGATTCGGAATCTCGCCTGACGGCGCACCCCGCACCGCGGACTCACGTTCGGAAGACATCGGATTGACTCCGGAAATCCCAGCCGATCGACAGGCCGCAACCGGAGCGCCCGACGATTCCGCTCTCGAGGGGTCGCCGCTGCCGCCCGCCGGCGACGAACGGGCCTCGCAAGAGCTGAACCTGAGCGACGCGTCGGGACGAGACTCAGGGGAAGCTCCCGCGGCCGACATCCCGGATGGCGGCGAGGGGCGTGAGGCGATCGCCCTCCCCAACTCGACGGACGAAGCGGATGTGACTTCGTCGAATCAGCCGGGCGCTGTGGCGACAACTCCGAGCGAGCCAGATTTGACGCCCGAGAATGGCGCGACGCTTGACGATGACGGGGCGCCCGCGATCGACCCAACCGGCGCCGGGTTGGCGACGGCCGCCAACGCAGGTCGTCCCGAAGCGGAAGCGAACGACGTGGATCCCGGCAATGAATCCGAAATGAACCTGGGCGCCGTGGTCCGCTCGGCACCCGCCACGCAGGTGCCGGACCCGCCCGAGCCCCCGGCACTGATCAACCCGCTGGCCAACCGCACGCCTGTCGACCGCACTTCGCTGCAGCCTGTCCCCGCGCTGCCGAATCGCCCCGATCCGCGGTCGGACATCGTCCCCGAGCAGCCGGAAGTACCCGAGGATGCCGCCGTGATCGACGTCGGCCGGTTCCTTGATCCGCAACGGGTGTTGATCAAGCAAGACCCCGCTGCGGGATTATGGCAACGCGTGACGGTTGGAACGCTACTACAGGCCGGCGACACATTAATGTCACTCCCGACCTATCGCACACCGCTGGCCCTGGCCTCGGGCGTGCAACTCAATCTGATCGGCGCCACCCTGATCCAGGTCGCACCCGAGGGCGGATCGACGGCCAAGCCGGTGTTTGAATTCCGGTTCGGGCGCCTCACCTTGGCGACCGTCGCCCAGGCGGACTCGTCCTTGGGACTTCGCTGGGGAAACCAACACGAAGCGACCCTCACGCTGGGCGATATGGACACGACGCTGGCGATCGAGCTGCAGCGTCATCGCCTGCCCGGCACCGATCCGGAGCAAACGCCCGCGCACCAGGTACTTCAGGTCTATGTGACCAACGGCAGTGCCCAATGGCAGGCGGAGGACGGGTTGGCCATCCAAATCACGGCCGGCCAGCGGCTCACCATGGTCGACGACCAACCCGCGCAATTGCGCGAAGCCGGCGAGTTCCCTGATTGGATCGACGGGTCCGACGCGCGGCCGCGCGATCCCGTCGCTGCTCAGGAAATCTCGCGCCGACTCGTGCCCGAGCGGCCGGTGACGCTCGTCCTGCAGGAAGAGGCCGAAAGTCGCCGCTTCGAAGTCCGCTCGCTGGCCGTCTGCAGCCTGGCTCATCTGGGCGACGTGGCGCCGCTGCTGCGAGCTCTGGGTGACGCCGGATTGCGATCCTACTGGAGCGCTCAGTACGAAGTCTTGACCGACGTCATCGCCGAATCGCCCGAATTGGCCGGGAAACTCCACGAGGCGGTCGTCCAGAGGCACGGATCCGAAGACGGCGAATCGCTGTACCGGATGCTTTGGGGTTACAGCCCGGCCCAGTTGGCCGAAGGAGGAGCCAAGGCACTCGTTGACGCGCTCGACCATCCATCCTCGGATTTTCGGATCGTGGCCAGTGAAATGCTGAAGTCAATCACGGGCCTGCCGTCCTTGTATCGTGCTCACGCGAGCGAACGGGACCCCCAACGCCGGACCGCCACCGTCCGCTGGCGTCGCCATTTGGACAACGGCGAGATCGTCTTTCGCGAGCCGCCGGAAATCGTCCAGTTGCTGACGAATCGAACCGGCAATCCGTGAGTTGCCCGCGCTCGTGGAGGGCCCGATCCCGCAGCCCGAATCACCCCCCCAGGCCGAAATCGCTCGCCTTGGCAAAAGGATTGCCGTGGACTCCGTCCCGACCGAACATCGATCGACCGCCCCCCAGTCGCTCCGCTGCGCGGTGCTGACGATCAGTGATACGCGAACCCTGGACGACGACGCGGGCGGAGCGGTCGCCTGTGAACATCTGGTCGCGGCCGGTCACCTGCTGGTCGCTCGCTCCGTCTGCCGCGACGAACCCGCGCAGATCCGCGATCAAATTCTGCGATGGCAAGCGGAGCCGAATCCGGACGCCATCCTGCTGACCGGGGGCACCGGCATCAGCTTACGGGATCAAACCTACGAGACGCTGCAAGACCTGATGACCAGGCAGTTGCCCGGCTATGGCGAATTATTCCGCTGGCTTAGCTATCAGGAGATTGGCCCCGCCGCGATGCTCAGCCGAGCCCTCGGTGGCCTCGTCGGCCCGACCGTTGTGCTGAGTATGCCTGGCTCACCCCAAGCCGTCCGCCTGGCCATGCAGCGCCTGATCCTTCCGGAACTTGGCCACCTCGTTCAACAGGCCCGTCGCTAATTCACGCGGTCGTCATTCGCACCCCGCGCCCGCACGAAAATGCTCTGGCGAGATGCCGCCAGATTTCGTACTGTCCGGCGGCGACGCGTGGACGTCCACGCCCAGGGATGGATCGAGCCAGTCGGAGGGCGAATCATGAGGAAGATGGTCCCGATTCTGGTCGCCGTGCTTGTCGCCGCGGTGTCCTGGATCTTCTTTACCAACTTCAGGATTGTCGGGCTACACCGAATCGAGGTGGTACCCAAGTCCGCCGCAGGCGACAGCTCGACCTTCGGATCATTCAGCAAGAAACTCACCGACTTCGTGGGATCGTCGCCCGACGACGGGTCGGTTTCGAATTCGCCCACGGCCACCGACGTCAACCAGCTTCCCCGGATCAGAATCGCGACGTTCAACGTCCAGGCGTTCGATCAATCCAAGGTGCGCAAACCGGCCGTCCTCGATATCCTGGCTCGGATTGGCCGAGAATTCGATGTGCTCGCCCTTCAAGAGATCCGCTCGGAAGCTGACGATATCTTGCCGCGCCTGGTGGCGCTGATGAACAAGACCGGACGGTCGTTTGACTACGCGGTCGGGCCACGCGTGGGTCCCCTGGGTTCCGAGGAGCAGTACGGGTTTGTCTTCAATCGGCAGACGGTGCTGCTTGATCGCCAAGAGCTCTACACGGTGAACGACCGAGATGACGTGTTGAGCTTTGAGCCGTTCGTGGCCTGGTTCCGCGCCGTGGGACCACCGGCCAATGAGGCATTTACGTTCTCGGTGGTCAATTTGCGGGTCGACCCGGCGACCGCCGAACAGGAACTCGGTTATGTGGACGATGTGCTGTTCGCGGTCCGCGACGATGGTCGGCAAGAAGATGACATTCTTCTGGCCGGCGACCTGCAGGCCGCACCGGGCAAGCTTCAAGACTTGGACCTGATCCGCGATGTGGGCTATGCGGTAACCAATGTCCCCACGAACGTCGAAGGCACCGCGACCTGGGACAATCTCCTGTTCCAGAAAACCGCCACCAGTGAGTTCACAGGCAACTCCGGCGTGCTCGATTTTCTGAGGAAATTCAACCTGGACTTGGCAACGGCGTTGGAGGTCTCGGATCACCTGCCCGTGTGGGCTGAATTCCATCTCTACGAAGGCGGCCAACCCGGCCGCGTGGCCCAAGACAACCCGGCGCCGCGGCGATAGACCGCTTCACGGTCACTCCGAGTCCCACGGGTTCTCCCAGTCGCCCCACTGGGAAAGATACTGTTCATACGCGGCCGACTCGCTCCGACGCGATTCCAGCCAAGCCTTGGTTTCCGCGATGAGTTGCTGCTCTTGCTCCAGCTCGAGCTGACCGGTCAGGACACTGCAGCGCAGAAACACGAAGTACGTATCCAGCACGTCGCAGCGGCAGTAGTCGGCGATCTCGGGAAGTCGGCCCGCGTCGTAGAGATCCTGGACCATGTCCCCCTGCACGTCCATTTTGCCGGGTTTCCCCAGCAAGTTCGCGGCCAGATTCAAACCGCCGTTGAACCGCGTGGCGCCATAGTTGATCAGCAGATCTTGCAAGTCCAAGTGAGCCGCGACGTTGTACCGGTTACGGGGCTGGTCCCAGCTGCGGGCCTTCAACGCAAACCAACTCTTGACAGAAACGCCGTACCGGAACGCAGCCAGCTCGAGGATCGGCAAATCGAACGTGCGGCCATTGAAGGTCACCAACGTTGGGCGCTCGTATCGTTCCCACCCACGCCAGAACTTTTGCGTGATTCGATGTGGACGAAAGGCGGGTTCGTCCAGCAGCGCGACGTCCTGCAAAGTGAAATCGGCGGCGACCTTCGCGACCACGACGGCGATCGGGATTTGATAGGTGTAGGGGATGAAGTCGACACCTTTTTCTTCGATCAACTCCGCCCGGTACCGCTGGATCGCGTCGGCCGGGGAAAGTCCGTCCGCCGGATAGCGCACCTGGGAAATCAAGCTGCCCGTCGGCTACACTCTCGACATCGAATACCAAATACTGAACGGGCGTCGCTGCCAATTCGGTCTCCTTGTGTCGCTCCCGGCGAGGGAGTTCGTGCCGAACTTGAGTCATGGCTCGGCGCGGAGTTACGTATTCTGCCTCGGGAAAGCCGCGAGTCTTCCGAGCGGAAAAAGAAACGCGTCACGGGGCGCAGCCGACCGGGCATCGCGTATCGAGGGAGCGCGCGAGGCGCGACCGCCGACGTCCGACAACGTAACACGAGCGATCGCGTCCGGGTAGCCGGCGTGAATCAACTGCATCCCAGGTTTTCCAATCATGAATTCCGCTCGACTCCTGGCCCGCTTTCTGCGCTACGTCCAAATCGACACGATGGCGAATGACCAGGTCGAGTGCTATCCCAGCAGCCCAGGTC
Organism: uncultured Planctomycetales bacterium; assembly: GCA_963826795.1. Taxonomy (GTDB): domain Bacteria; phylum Planctomycetota; class Planctomycetia; order Pirellulales; family Pirellulaceae; genus CAWGYT01. Next base: position 230,590 of record CAWGYT010000018.1, read on the forward strand.
AAATCGAGCTGGGGCACCTGCTGGCCGATGAACTGCGCCCCTGGGCCTGGCCGACGTCGAACACGACGCGCAAGGCCTGGTCTACGCCACCGTCCCGTCGACCGTTTCCGCGAAGGTACCCACCATCGCCCTGAATTCCCACCTGGACACGTCTCCCGAGACCAGCGGTCGCCATGTCAAGCCGCAAGTCATTCGCGACTATCCGGGAGGCGACCTCGTCTTGCCGGGGGCGCCCGACCAGATCATCCGGGTCGCGGAAAACCCAGAACTGGATCAATTGGAAGGCCACACGTTGATCACGACCGACGGGACCACGCTACTGGGCGCTGATGATAAAGCGGGGTTGGCGATCATCATGGAGGTGGTCGAGTACTTGCAAGAACATCCCGAATTGCCACACGGTCCCGTCCGGATCCTGTTCACCTGCGATGAAGAAATTGGTCGGGGTGTGGACTTCGTCGACCTCACACGACTGGGGGCCGACGTGGGCTATACCCTGGACGGCCCTGCCGCCGGCCGGATCGACGTCGAAACCTTCTCGGCCGATTTGGCGACCGTCGAGATTCAGGGCGTGAATATCCATCCCGCGATTGCCAAAGGCCGACTCGTCAACGCCGTACGTGTCGCGGCAGAGCTCGTCGACCGACTTCCACGCGACCACAGATCACCCGAGTCCACTTCGGGTCGGGAGGGATTTTTGCACCCTTACTCGATCGAAGGCGGCGTGGCGGAAGTCAGCCTGAAGATCTTACTGCGCGACTTCGATACTGCCCGCTTGGAAGATCATGCCAACTTACTTCGCCAAACCGCCGCCGCCGTGGCCGCCGAGTTTCCAGGGGCGAACGTTCACGTCCGTGTCACCCCGCAGTACCGCAACCTCGGCGACGGGCTGGCGCGCGAGCCGCGAGCGGTTGACTTCGCGGAAAAAGCGTTTCGGCAGCTTGGCTACCCGAGCTGCCGATCGATTATTCGAGGTGGCACGGACGGGTCCCGCTTGACGGAACTCGGTCTGCCCACCCCGAATCTATCATCCGGCCAGCATAATCCCCATTCAACGCTGGAATGGGCTTGCCTCGAGGAAATGCGGCAGGCGGCCGAAGTCGTCGCTCAGCTGCTGCAGATTTGGGCGGCCCAAGCGGCCCGTGAATGAACCCGCCCCGCAAGTCTTCGCACGCGCCAGGCCGGTGCGCACGAGCCTTGCGGCAACCGAGCCCGAGCGGATCAGACGGCCCTGGCGATCTTCCCGATCGGCCGGGGCGGAATTCCTGAGCCGACCATCTGTTCAAGCCCGCGCGAGTTTCAAACAATAGGTGCCCTAGGTCCCGGCCGTCCCGGACTCCGATTTCCATTCAACCCGAGGTCACAGGAGCTTCCATGTCCGGTCTGAAGATTCGCGACGACGCGTGCGAACTCGATTTCCTCTCGCTCGGGGCACTCGTCCATCGGCTCGATCCAGGCATTATCCCCTTCCGACGTGCCCGTTCATTCGAGGTGCATGTCTCGGGCGGAGAATATAACGTCGCCGCCAACCTCGCGAGCTGCTTCGGGAAGCACACCGGAATCGCAACCGCAATGGTCGACTACGGGATTGGTGAGCTGGTCCAGGCCCGCGTCCGCGAGATGGGAGTGAAGCCCTTTTACCGATTCTTTCCGCATGACGGCGTACGCGGGCCGAATCTGGCCACGGTCTACAGCGACCGGGGACATGGGTCACGTGGGCCCGTCGTGTTTTACAACCGCGCCAATGAAGCCGGTGCGTTGCTGAAGCGAGGAGACTTCGCCTGGGGCGAGATCTTCGCGCGGGGCATTCGCTGGTTCCACTCGGGCGGGATCTTCGCCGCCTTGTCGGAGACCACATCCGACCTGATTGTCGAGGCGATGCAGCAGGCCAAGGCACATGGGGCCGTCAACTCGTTTGACCTCAACTATCGCGCCAAACTGTGGCGGACCATCGGCGGGGAAGCAAAGGGGCGAGAGGTGATGACGCAAATCGTGCGTCACGTCGATGCTCTGTTCGGTAATGAGGAAGACCTCCAGAAATCGCTCGGCATCCAGGGCCCCGATGTCAAGGCGCCGAAGACGCAACTTGATCCGAGTACCTTTTTCCACATGATGGCCGAGGTGGCGGAGAAGTTTCCCAACATCAAAATGGTGGCGACGACCCTCCGCGAAGTCCACTCCACGAATCGGCATGACTGGAGCGCCGTGCTGTGGCTGAACGGGGATTGCTATCAGGCCCCCACCTGCCAACTTGACGTTCTTGATCGGATCGGCGGGGGCGACGGGTTCGCGTCCGGCCTGATCTACGGTTTGTTGTCCGGCCAGGATCCCGACGCCGCGCTGCGACTGGGCTGGGCCCACGGCGCGCTGCTGACGACCTATCCGGGAGATGTCTCTCTGGCCGGACTCGCCGAGGTCGAGGCCTTCGCGGCAGGCGGCTCGCAGCGTGTTGACCGTTGAGCTTGCGGCTTGCCGGAACGTCCGCGGCCAACCGCCTCGCTGGCAGTTGCGACGCCAGCGCCGTTGTCGCTCAGCATTCACCGCTTACGCTAGTTTGAGTAAATTCGCCGTTTCCGCTCGCCGAATTACAGTGTAGAAACTTCTCGACCCTGAGGCGAAATCGAGGCCGTCGAGATGGATCTCTGCCCCGACAAGGAGGAATGTCTCCTGAGCTCTTTTCCTCGACGGTCACTGCGCCGCCCCGTCGATCGCCGAAGCTGAACCGCACGATGGCCACCGGGCCAGATTCCAGGACGCATGATGTGCCACCGCAGAATCACCAGGAAGATGTGAGTCGTGTTCAAACTCTCCATAATCGTGCCGGCTGTCGGGCCCCAAGAGGATTTGGACAACACCTTGCTCTCGGTTTTGGAAAACCGCCCGGCAAGTTGCGAGCTCCTCGTCCCCCATTCCGATTCGTACCGTGACCCGTATGATCTCTCCGACGAGGTCACGTTCGTGCCTTGCCAGAGCAACGAATTGGCCTCGCTCATCAACGCGGGCGTCGAAGCGAGCCAGGGCGAGGTGGTGCATATCCTGTTGAGCGGGGTCGTGGCGACCGAGGGCTGGACCGACGCGGCGCTCGCGCATCTGCAGGCGGCCCCGCACGTTGCCGCGGTGGCTGCCCTGCTGCTGGACCCGACAAATCCCGCACGAATCACCGGCGGCGGAATTCGCTACGCCCGAGGCGGGACAAAGCACATCGTGGGCGCGGGAGGGCGACTTCGCCGCCGAGCTTCAACCTGTCGCGTGGATGGGCCGAACCTTCAGGCCGCGTTCTTTCGTCGCGACGCACTCCGGCAAACCGGCCGCTTGACGGGATGCTTCGGTAGCTATCACATCGATACCGACTATGCCGCTCGCCTGCGAGCAGCGCAGTTGATCTGCGAGCATGTAACGGACTGCCGCCTCGTGGCGCAACTTCCGCCAGCTCCGCGAGGATTCAGCGCGGGTCGACGTGCGGAACAGCTGTACTGGCAGCACGCAAGTACGAGCGGATCTTTGGTTCGCCACCTGATCGCCGTCGGGCTCGAGACGATCTCGAAACTGCCTCGCCCCTCCGCGCTGACAGGCCTCTTGGGACGCGCGTGGGGAATGCTTCGGCCGGCCGACGACGATTCGTCCAACGTGGACGACAGCGCCGTGCCCGACGTGATCTCCTTGAAGCTCAGTGATGCCGCCCGTCGACCGGGAACGGCCAGCGCGAGCCCGAGCCAGCCCTATTCGAAAAGCGCCTGAAGCGTCGCCGCCGCGGTGACAACCAGCGGTCCTCGACCAGGTGACACGGGACGCCTATTTCGGGACGCCTATTTCGGGACGCCTATTTCGGGACGCGCGGAGGTGAGGGACGCCCGCGCAGGCCCTCCACCTCTTTTCGGAAGGTGGGCCCTGCGGCGTAGGGATTGTCGCGGGGCCGATCGGGATAGATGGGCGCCGTGAGAGCGGGCGACTCCAACCCCGCCTCGGACGCCTCGGACGATTCGGACGAGCTGGCCAGTGGCTCGGATTCCGGTTCGGCGACGAACAGTTCCAATTGTTTGTCCGGAAAACAGAGTTCGCTCAGGCTGAAATACAATCGCAGCGAGCTGTCATGCGGACCTTCCAGAGAGCTCAAGTGGGACGTGAATCGCTCCAGGATGGCTCGTCCATTCGGCCAGCGAACGGTCATCACTTTCCCGCAATCGTCCAACAGCTGATAAACCCTGGCCCGCGTGACCCCGAGGTTCTTGGCCTGGTCTCGTACGCTTCGAGGTTGCCCTTGCAGCCCCAAACGCTCTTCCACCAGGTGCAGGACGGTGGGCCCACAGTCGACGGAAATCAGACCAAGCAGCGGCCGTGCAAACCCGTCGCGGATCTCGTCGTGACTCGGAAGCCGATCCCGCTCGGACTGCACTTCAATCCAACGCTCGGCCTCACGAATCCACGGAGGCATCAGCAGCTCGGTCAAATTCGAGTTCGTGTCGGCCTCGAGCAAACGCTGGTAGACGGAGTGAAAAACCTCCAGCACACAGCGGACCCGCTTCTCGCCGTGCGTTCTGAGGCGTCGAATCTCCCCCAGCGAATGATCCAAATACTGTCGCAGTGGCGTGTACCAAATCACCGTGGGCAGGCGCTGCAGCGACGGCGCGAGTCGACCCAGCGGCTCATCTCCCACATCGAACTGTCGCACCGTCTCGCGCCATTCGGTCCAGAGGGCTTCCGAAACGATCGCCGGATCAAAGCGGGTCGTGTCGACGGGCTCGCCCGGGCGCTCCTCGGAGGCCGTCCCTCCCACCGACACCGTGGGCGGCTCATCGTGCGTCGCGCGATCCAACAGTTTGACCAGGGAATTGATCTTCTTTTGGCCAATTCCCGGGGTCGCCGTGATCTCTTCGAACGGCATGGTCAGCAGCTCTCGGAGCGATCGTCCGAGCAACGCCAATGGCAGGCGGCGGTCGCTCGGCAGCACCCAGAACTCAAGCGGCCTGGAGAGCCGATCTTCATAACGCGACTGGAGCAGGCGGCTCCTTAATTCGTCAAAGCGGACCCCCAACGAGACGTCGTCTGCGGAACTCGTTTTTACCATCGTCCTGCTTTCCCCCATCCGATGAACCGCACAATCTTCGCGGTCAAGACTTGACCGAGCTAAACTCGCTGCCCTCCCCCATCGGATTTTTCGCAACGTCGCACCGCATCGTGGTTGCGACCCGCTCCCTTAGCGCCTATTCACATAACCGTCATTTTTAGGGGTCAGCCATAGTGCGTCAAGCGTTTCCTCACGCAAGGCGCGTAAGTTTTCTTGATCCTCAACTTTCAAGACCTAGCGCCTCGCCATCGCAACATGAGCTTGGATCAATACTTATACCCGTCGCCAGAATCAGGCGGTTTGGGCCATGGGCGCAAAAACTTTCGCGAAATTAATTTGGAAGGACATCCCAACCGTCGGAGTTCGCGACGAGAGGCCTTGCGGTCGGCCGTTGGGAGCTGAATTATGAATCGAAGCCGGATCGCGTTTGGGATTGGGCGCTGGGTGGCAAGTGACGCGACGACGCAAGGGGAACAATCAGATGCCAGAATTAATCGCGCAGGGGCCGGAGCGGCGCGACCGTTGGCGGAGGCGTGTCCCGCAGGGCCCCGGCACGGTCCGTCTCGGCCGCGAGGGGGTTGTCTGGAGCGTGCCGTGGGACCCTTGCGTCTCTCGCGATCACGCCGACTTGCGATGGAAGGAGGGCGCTCTGGAAGTGCGGCAGCTGGCGACGGCGACGAACCCGATCTATTTTCTGGGGGAAGTCAGCCGGCATTTCGAAATGCACGTCGGCCAGCACTTCGTGATCGGCGCGACGACGTTCACGCTGGTGGATCAACGCGCTCACGTCTCGCTGGACGTCGCCTATCCAGACCGACAACAGACGTTTAGCGCCGAGTTTTTGCGCCAGAGCCAATTCCGACAGGCACATCACCAGATTCAGGTGTTGAGTCGACTTCCGGAGATTGTGGCCGCGGTGGAATCGGACGACGAATTGTATGTGCGTCTGATCAACTTGTTATTGTCGGGAGTGAGTGGGGCGAGGGCGGCCGCCGTGGTCCGCTGGGACGCCCTGCGCGAGCCGCTGGAGACGTCGCTGCAGGTCATGCACTGGGACAGCGTGGAAACCGTCGATCGGCCCCTTGAGCCGAATGGTTCGTTGATTCGCGAGGCACTCACGGTCGGCCAGAGCGTGCTGTTTTCCTGGCAGCTCCCCGTCGGATCGTCGGCGCCGACGCTCGGCGCCGACACCGAAGATTGCGAGTGGGCCTTCTGCGTCCCGTTACCAGGCTCGAACTGCCGAGGCAGCGCGATCTACGTGTCCGGTGCCTCTGTGTCGGCACCCACGCTTCAGGACGAGCTGCAGGATACGCTGAAATTCGTTGAATTGGTGGGGACCACGGTGGGCAGCTTGTTTGACGTACGGCAGCTGGAGCGGCGCGCGGCAACCTGGGCCCAGTTTTTTTCGCCGCTGGTACGTGACGCCGTGGCCGCCGCCGACCCCGAACGCGCCCTGGCGCCCCGCGAAGCGGAAATTACGGTCTTGTTCTGCGACCTCCGCGGGTTCGCTCGGCGGACGGAACAGTTTCGCGGCGAACTGCTCGAGTTACTCCAGCGCGTGAGTGGCGCGTTGGGACTGGTGACCCGCGAAATTCTGGCGCTGGGTGGCGTCATTGGCGATTTCCACGGCGACGCCGTGATGGGCTTTTGGGGCTGGCCAATGGAGGATGAGCAGCGGGTCCTGCACGGTTGCCTGGCGGCCCTCGCGGCACGTGCTGCGGTCGACGACGTCGCCCGGCAAGATCAACATCCGCTGCGTGGATTCCGTGTTGGGATTGGCCTCGCCACGGGGCGGGCCGTGGCCGGCAAGATCGGGACGATCGACCAAGTGAAGGTGACCGCGTTCGGCCCCGTCGTCAACCTCGCCGCGCGTCTGGAAAGCCTCACGCGCGAATTCGACCTCGCCACACTCTTGGATGCGGCCACAGCCGAGCGAGTCGAATCCGTGTTGCCGGAGGAGCTGGGGCGGATTCGCCCGGTGGGGCTCCTCCGCCCCTTCGGCCTGGAACGCGCCGAAGAGATCTTTGAGCTCGTGCCGAGTCGGCTCGTGGGTGACGACTGGGATTCCGCGGGGGCTCACTTCGCGGCCGGCACGGCCGCTTTCCGCGCGGGCCGCTGGGAAACCGCGCGAGAGTGCTTCGAGCACCTCTCGCCCGAGGACCCGCGCCGCCCGTTCTACCTGCGTTGGCTGGCCCAGTTTCCCAACGGGCCGCCGCCCGATTGGGACGGTGTGATCCGACTAACCCACAAGTAGCCTGCAATCGATGGCGCCGGTCATTTCCGAGAGGATTCCGTGACCCGCGAAACGCCAACTCGCGAGGCAAAAGTTAGGAGATAAAAACCCATCGTCCCGCTCGGCCACTGTCTCCGCGACAGCCTCTTTGCCGATAAGCCAGATGCAAGCCCGCGAGGGACCGCGCAGCTGCTTGCTCATGCAACGAACGGGAAGTCAGACGCTTTGCACCACGCGGCAAGGAGGCCAACGGTGAATCAAGTCATTACCTATCTGTCAACGCTGGGTATCGCGATCGTACTCGCTGCGACCACGACCGCGGCGGAATCGTCGAGCTGGGGACTGCTCGAGGACCCACTCGTGACCGGCGATGTCGAGCCGCCCTGTCTGACTTGTCTGCCCAACTCAATCCCCTGTGCGACTTCGGCCGCTGCGTTTGAGCCGAAGCTGCAATTCACGGCCGATCTGCTGATCCTGGATCGCAGCGGCGTGGACGGCGGACCGCTACTCCGGGATGCGACGACCTTTCAACCCCTTCTGTCCAACGACGACCTGATGGGGCCCGCGCAACCCGGCGTCCGGCTGGGCCTGATTCTGTTTGATGAGGACGGATGGGACGTCGAGTTCGGCTATCTGACGCTGGATCGCTTCGGTTCCACCCAAACCCGCCAAAGCGACAACGGCATCACGTTTCCGTTTTTCGGCGGCATTCCCGCAGAGCCACGGAACTCGTACGGCGTCGTTTATCAGTCGGACTTCAGCTCGGGCGAGATCAACTTGCGTCGACGGTACGGACCTCAGCTGACCTTGCTCGGCGGACTGCGCTTTCTGGATTTGAACGAACGCTTCCGGATCGTCAACGGCAATCGCGGGTTCTACTCATCAACCGACAACGACCTTTACGGCTTTCAGCTGGGCGGCGACATTCAATGGTTTCAAATTCGCCGCTCCGTCTTTTTCAGCACCCTCAAGGCCGGCGTGTTCTACAACAACGCGGATGTCGGGGCACGGGCGCAAGGTGCCAACGGCTTGATCGAGTTTATCGACGACGAGGACGAGGCCGCGTTCGTGGGCGACGTGGCGGTGGGATTGTTGATTCCAATGGGTCCGCAAGCCGACCTGCGAATTGGCTATCAGGGCTTGTTCCTGGACGGCGTGGGACTCGCACCGGACCAATCCGACAATTTCAGCCTGTTTACGTCATCCGGCAACCTGGACAAATCGTCGGTTAATTACCAAGGCGGATTCATTGGGATCGATTTGATCTGGTGAGCGGGCCGTCAAGTCGCGTCACCGTCAGCGGATGGATCGGGTTTCTTGCCCTTGCCGCGCGGCTCGCGTTTTCGCGCGAAGAATTGCTGCAGGTCCCCAAACGTTCGCATCGGCTCGCGGCCGTCCGCCATCGCGTCCGTAATCGGGACAACCGGCTTGGGTTTGGGCTTCGGTTTGGGGCGCGCTGCGAGACCACTCGCCGGACGCTTGCCTCGGTCTCCCCGTCCCGTCGCCGACTGCTCGACCCGCGCCGATTCGCGTCGCGGACGCCGGCGTTTTTCCGCCGATGGTCGACGCCCGCCTTCGCCGTGCCGGGGCGACCGCGACGGTTTCTCCGTGGCCGTACCCGGAGCAATCGCGGTGAGCGAGACGCGGCGCCGTTTTTCGTCCACCTCCACCACCCAGACATTGAGAATGTCGCCAACGCTCACCACCTCGTGCGGGTCGCTCACGAACCGATCGGCAAGTCGGCTCACGTGAATCAACCCGCTGTCGCTCAGCCCGATATCCACGAAGGCGCCGAAATCGACCACATTCAGCACCGTGCCGGAGAGCTCCATTCCGGGCTTCAAGTTCTCCAGCTTGAGAATCTCGCGGCGAAACATGGGCGGCAGGAAATCCTCGCGCGGATCGCGGCCCGGGCGAGCCAATGCCGCCAGGATGTCTTGTAACAGCAATTCCCCCACGCCCAGCTCTCGCGCCATCCGTTCGACGTCCACCTGCTTCAGTTTCTCGGCCAGCGCCCGATTCGGCGGCGACGCTTCCCCACGCTCGTCCGGCGCCGCGCTGGTTGATTCCGTCAGCGGCGATGGGTTCGAGGACAATTCCGCTGCGGGGAAATCAACACCCTGCATGTCGGCCGTCGAGGCAATGTCACTCGTGGAGGCAGTGTCATCCGTCGGGCCGTCTGCCGAACCTGGACTCGCCGCAGGCCCGGGTGGGACGACTTCGGGCGGCCCTGCCGCATCGCCCGGCGCGGCTTCGGTCGCATCGCCCGGCGCGGCTTCGGTCGCAGGCGTCAAGGCACTCGTGTCGGCCGGGGCACTCGTGTCGGCCGGGCTCGTGTCGGCCGTGCTCGTGTCGGCCGTGCTCGTGTCGGCCGGGGCGATCCCGGGCGCCCGCCGCGAGGAGCGCAACAGTTCCGACAACTGTTGTTCGTCGTAGCCGATTTCCGCCAGGACGCGCTTCGCGACCTCGTAGCTTTCCGGATGAATCCAGGTGGCATCCAAGGGATTCTCGCCTGCGGCGATCTTCAGAAATCCGGCGGCTTGAACGTAGGTCGAATCGCCAACTCCCGGCACCTGCTTCAACTGATCGCGTCGTTGCAGCGGACCATGTTTCTGCCGGTACTCGTAGACTCGGCGAGCCGTAAGTTGGTTCATCCCCGAGACGTAACCCAACAACGCGGGACTCGCGGAGTTGAGATCAACGCCGACGTAATTAACGCAGCTTTCGACGACGGCATCCAACGAGGCGCGAAGGTGCTTCGCTTTGACGTCGTGTTGATAGAGTCCGACTCCAATACTGGCCGGATCGATTTTCACAAGTTCCGAGAGGGGATCGAGCGCGCGGCGACCAATCGAGACGGCGCCGCGGACCGTGGCGTCGAACCGCGGCAATTCTTCGCGCCCGATTTGGCTGGTCGAGTAGACGCTGGCACCCGCTTCGTTGACGATCAGGTACTGCACGTCCGAGTCAGCCAATTCCTCGGCGAGCACGCTGGCCACCATCTGTTCGGTCTCTCGACACGCCGTCCCGTTTCCGATCGCGACGACCGAGATTCGATCCTGTCGGATCTGCTCCGCCAAGCGGGCCCGCGATTGTTGAACTCGCTCGGCCGCGCCGATCACGTGAATCAGGGTATGCCCCAGCACATTGCCAAACTCATCCAACGCCGCGAGCTTGCAGCCGCTGCGAAAACCTGGATCAATCGCCAGCACGCGATGGCCGCGAAGCGGCGCCTGCAACAACAACTTCCTGAGGTTTTGCGCAAACACTTTAACTGCATGAGATTCAGCTCGTTCGGTCAATTCACGCCGGATCTCTCGTTCGATGCTGGGAATCACCAATCGACTCAGCGCATCATGCAGCGCTTCCCGCAGCAGCTCGGCGTGCGGATGCGTCACCGCAATTAGCCGCTCTTCGGCGGCGGCCTTCAGCGCCGCCGAATCGAATTGGATCTTGACCCGTAAGACCTTGCAACGCTCGCCGCGATTGACGGCCAACACGCGATAGTGCGGCAACTTCTTGATCGGCTCGGTATAGTCGAAGTAGTCCTTGAACGACTGCTCCAGCTTTTGACGCTTCCGATGCCGCGCCTCGCGCCGCTGCTCCCGACGCTCTTCTGCCGCCACCCGCCGGGCGGCGATTACCGACAGGGGCTGCTTGACCTTCTTGCCCGGACCCAGCTTGCCCGAATCCAGCTTGCCCGAATCCAGCTTGCCAAGACCCGTCTTGCCAACGTCCGTCGTACCGGAATCCGCCTTACCGGAATCCGCGGCCCCTGGGCTGGAAGCATCCGCATCCGCATCCGCATCCGCATGAGTTGAGCCCTGGGGATCGCTGACAACGACCACCTGATCCTCGTTCCCGGTGCGTTCCGCCTTGTCGCGCCCCTCCGGCTCGCTCCCTTCCGAAACCGCTTGAGCTGCCTCGGCGTGGACGGTCTCAACCACCGAGTCGCCGAACGCCGCGTCGCTCGACTGCGTCTCGCCTGATTCTTCACCGCCTGATGCTTCACCGCCTGATTCTTCACCGCGGTTGTTTTCGGCCGGCTCCGTGGCCGGCAACTCGGACGATACGGGCTCGGATGACGGCGGCTCCGACGAAGACAAGTCGTGTGTTGAGAAGTCGTGCGTTGAGGAGGAATCGGGTGCGGCGACTTCCGGCAGGTCGGCGGTCGACTCCTCGGCCTCTTCCCAGGGGGAACGCCCGTCGTTCTCGGAGTCGTCAAATCCGGCCTCGGAGTCGCGATCCTCTTCGCTGCGTTCGGTACGCTTGCTGACCAATCCACCATTCCACATCAGCCGCCGTGTCAACGCCCGGAGATCGACACGCTCACTCAGGATCTCCGCCAGGATATGTCGTACGCCGGCCAGTACGTCGAGTTCCGTCCGCAGTTCCTCGGCGGGATTAATCAGTGTCGCGCAGCGCGCAGACAGCTCCGCCACCGAGAGGCTGGCCGGCCCCGAGGTCGTCTCGGCACCGGAAGGGTCCACCTCGGGCACGCGCTCGACCGCGGAGGCGTCTTCCACCGTGGGGGAGCTGTCGGCTTCGGCAGCGAGTCCGGAAACGCGGTTCTCGTCGACGGGCGGCGCGATGTCCGGACCTGGTTGGGGGCCAGCCGCCAGAATTTCCAAGGCCAGGGGTTCCAGGCCACGCTGGCGGGCGATGGTGGCCAGTGTCTGCTTCTTGGGACGATACGGAAGATAGAGGTCGTCCAGGATTTTGAGCGACCCCGCGGCATTGATTCGCTCTTCGAGCTCAGGCGTGAGTTTCCCTTGAGACTGGACCGATCGCAGCACCCGCTCTTTGCGTTCATTCAATTGCCGGCGACGGGTCACGGCCTCTTGGACCAAGCGAATCTTTTCTTCGTCGAGTCCGCCGGTCAGGTCCTTGCGATAGCGCGTGATGAAGGGCACCGTATTGCCCTCATCCAAGAGCTCGACGGTCGCCCGAACTTGGCTCTCTTCCAGACGAAACTGTCGAGCGATGGTCTCGAAGTCAATTGACAGAATGTTCACTGTGTCCATTGGTCCGACCATGCCAAGCCATCGATGAAAAAAGGAGCCGGAGACTGTGTGAATCCGCGCGTATCAGAACGCCGTCGAGGCGGCCCAAGATCAGGCTCTCAAGAGCCAGCAGCAAGGGGGAGCAACGACCGCCGGGTCTCGCGAGTTCGAGGAGCCGATGGATCCGATGGGATCTGCTGTGCACCAATCTAGAAACGACCTTTTGATAAGGCAGGTAACCCTCGTGGCACAGCGAGGGAAGCAAAGTGACGCAGGTCACGCAACTTGCCGCACGCCGAAGATTGACCACCCGCCAGCTGACACGTTCGCGCAATCTAGCGCCTGCGCCCCCGTTTGTCAAGGATTGGCGGGATCGCGGGGGGAGCACGCGGGCGCACGCGCTGTAATCACAAGCTGCCTCAACTCTTGCCGAAGGACGCATTTCGCGGCCGTCACCCGAGTTGCTGGCGTTGAATGCAAACGGGAGAAATGCCGCGCGACTTTCGCATTTTTCCTCAAACCCGATGCGGGTCTGTTGCCGATACTCTGTGTGACGTGCACGGAACGCACGAAAGCACCCACGGAGTCCGCAGGGAAGCGGGCCGGAGGGTGTGTTAGCCAGCAAGGAAGCATCTATGGCGAACTGCCACCTGAGAATCTATCACGGGCCGGAGGGTGAAACGGAGCTCAAGTCGATGCACGAGACTTGTCCCGTTCAAGCGTCAAACTATCAGCAACGGGTCACCGTGCCCCTGAAGGACGTGCTGGAAACGCTGGCCGAAGCAGTCTATCGGAACCGGGGCTGGATTCAGGACTTCGCCGACGACGAAGTCACGATCTCGACCGATCTGTTCGAGGTCATCCTGGCTTACCAGCACTACCATCGCCCTTCCGCCTGAGCCGGTTGGAACGGCGAAGGCCCGCATCTCGGTCGACGATCGCTCCGTCCGCCAGGTTCGTCGCCCGCAATCCGTTTCGTGGCCTGCGTGGCCCGGCGCGGACTTGGGGTATACTCAGGTGAAGTCGTGACAGCGCGACTTTCTTCCGCTCTCCTCGCCCCGGCTGACACCAAGGTGACTGAAATCCCCTCCCCTGCCTCGCCCAACCCGCTGCACCACGAGCGGCAGCGGCAAATTGGTGATTTGATCGAGCGGATCAAGGATTCGGCGGACAAGCTGGCCGAAGATGGTTCGTCCCGCGGCGACTTGAAACTGCTCAGCCGGGCATTACGCGAGCTGCGTTACGGTTTCAAGGTCTTTGGTCCCTATCGTCGCCATCGCAAGGTCACGATTTTCGGCTCGGCACGCACGGCTCCCGAGGCACCGGCCTATGCGCAGGCCGTCGTGTTGGGCAAGGCGATGGCGGACGCCGACTGGTTCGTCGTGACGGGTGCGGCGAGCGGGATCATGGAGGCGGGGCATCGCGGTGCAGGACGGGAGCACTCGATGGGGCTGAACATCATGCTGCCCTTCGAGCAGGATGCGAACCCGATCATCGCTGGCGACCACAAGCTGGTGAACATGAAATACTTCTTCACGCGAAAAGTGATGTTCGTGAAGGAGTGTGATGCGGTCGTCTGCCTGCCGGGTGGCTTCGGGACGCTGGATGAAGCGCTAGAAGTGCTCACGCTGCTGCAGACGGGCAAGCGGGATATCGTCCCGCTGGTCCTGCTGGACGCTCCCGGAGGCGATTATTGGACGTCTTTCCACGACTTCGTCGTGAAACGCCTGCTGCGGGATCGGATGATTTCGCGGCAGGATCTGGCCCTCTATCGACTGACGGACCGCGTCGAGGTGGCAGTGGCCGAAGTCCTGCAGTTTTATCGCGTTTACCACAGCATGCGATATGTGCGCCGCAAGCTGGTCTTGCGACTGTCCGAACCGATCACGGACGACTTCCTGGCGACGATCAATCACGAATTCCGCGATATCGTGCAACAGGGCGAGTTTCTCCAATCCGGCGCCTTGTCTGAGGAGAAAGATGAACCCGAACTGGACCACTACTCGCGGCTGTGCTTCCATTTCGACCGTCGAAACCATGGGCGCCTTCGGCAGTTGATCGACTGCCTGAACACGGGCGATTTAACGCCCTTGGAGCGCGAGCTCGAGCCGCTGCCGAGTTGAACTGCTGAGCTCTCGCAGCCCGCACGATCGCTCGTCCCCCGCTCTCGCTCGTCTGGCCGAGCGACGACGCGGCGCGCGTGCCCGCGCGGCGGAGCTGGCGCTTCAGGGCGCCTGCTCATACGCCTCGCGCTCGAACGGATTGTCGCGATAAGCGTCTCGCCCTTGGATCCAAAGGACGGCCGAGCAGGCCAGATAGGCGGGCCCCATCAGCGGGCCCCAACGCTCGAACTGCCGAACGTGAATTCGCTCGTGGGCCCGCGTCACCTCCAAGGCATTCGCGTTCCGGCCGATGACCGTGTGACCCAGGGTCAGGGCGAGCACGCAGGGCAACGGAAGGCAATCGAGAAATCGCGCGGCCGCGGCACCGTGGAATTCCCAAACCCCCGCTCGATAGGCGAACGACCCTCCGGTCAGGACCCCGCAGAACCCGATCAGCATCCCCAGCAGGGTATAGGGCGCGGCCCAGATTCGCACGACGGCGGCAAGCATCATGTTCGTTGGCTGGATTCGTGGACCCAATCGACCAGGGCGATCACGTTGTCGACGGGCGTTTCCTTGAGAATTCCGTGTCCCAGATTGAAGATGTGTCCGGGTCGACCCGCTGCCTGATCGAGAACCTGCTGGGCCCGGCGCTGAATTTGTTGACGGTCGGCCAGCAAGACGCACGGATCGAGGTTGCCCTGGACGGCCCGTTCCGTGCCGACTCGCTCCCAGGCCTCGGCCAGGTCAATCCGCCAGTCGATCCCCACGACGGGCGCGCCCCCTTCGGCCAGGAGCGGCAGCAGGGCGGGATTTCCGGTGGCAAAGTTGATCACCGGGGTGCCGGGCAAGAGATGGCCGATGATTTGCTGAACATAGGGCAGCACGAACTGGCGATAGTCGGCTGGCGAGAGGCAACCGACCCAGGAGTCGAACAGCTGGACGCACTGGGCACCGGCGGTGATCTGGGCGTTCAGGTAAATCGTGACCGCCCGCGCGATGCGACTCATCAATTCCCGCCAAGCTCCCGCATCCCGATACATCAAGGTCTTGGTCAACGCATAGCTGCGGCTGGATCCACCCTCGATCATGTAGCTCGCCAACGTGAACGGTGCGCCGGCGAATCCGATCAGCGGCAGCTCGGCGGCCAACTCCCGGCGGGTCTGACGGACGGTCTCCATGACGAAGTCGAGCGATTCCACGTGGTCCAGCTCGATCACGCGATCGACGTCCTGGGGCGCGCGAATGGGGTTGTGGATCACGGGACCATCGCCGGCCGCGTACTCCAGCTGCAGCCCCATTGGCTCCAGAATCGGCAACAGATCCGAAAAGATGATCGCGGCATCGACGCCCAATCGCTCGACCGCGGTGACCATCACCTCCGAGCAGAGCTGGGGGTTTTTGCACAGTTCCAGAAATCCCGTCTTCGCTCGAACCTCGCGGTATTCCTGCATGTATCGGCCCGCCTGCCGCATCAACCAGATGGGCGTCACCGAAGTGGCTTCGCCGCGGCAGGCTTTCATGAAGGGCCCGTGATACCAAGCCGCGTGCGGATCCGGGGGCGGCGGAGGATTCCGTTCGAGTGACTGCCGCACGACCTGTTTCAGCCGCAGCAGTTCGCGGCTTCGTGCGGCGGACTCGGCGATTAAGTGTCCGAGCTTGGGGTGGGACGGCTCAAAATCGACCGGCAGATCGCACTGCCGCAACATCTGGCTGGTGGTGGGTCCGACCGAGGCGACGACGGCGCGGCGAAAACCCGCGCGGACTTCCGCGCGCAACTCCAGCTCGTCGGCGATCCGCAGCACATGCTGGATCTGTTGCGCCGAGGTGAACAGGACCACGTCGGCCTCGGCGGCCGCCAGCCGCTGGACGTTGGCGCGGAGCGGTCCCAGATCCTCCGGCAAATCCCACTGATAGACCTGCAGGTTGAGCACGCGTGCTCCCCGCGCTTCCAGCCCCGCAATCAGACTCGGGTTGCTCTTGCCGTATTCCTGCAGCCCCAGCGTGCGATTGGCCAGCGAACCGTACTGGTCGAGCGTCTCGATCAGCTCCCGCCACGTATTCGGCTCCGGGACGACCAGCGTTGGTTTCAAGCCCAGCTCGCGCAACACCGCCACCGGTTTGGGTCCCCGCGCGACCGTGGTCACATCGGCCAACGAATCCAGAAAACGCTGCCGATCCAGTCGCCGCTCGACAATCGACAGCAGGTGCCGCACGCCGACCCCGGTCATGAAGACCACCAGATCGACGCGTCCCATGAGCAGCTCGTTGGCGAAATTGATCACGTCCTTGCTGTAATGCAGCGGCACTTCGCGCATCGAGGGACTGACAAACGCCTGTCCTCCGTAACGTTCGATGATCCGCGCCGTATCCTCCGCGCGTCGGCTCTCAAACGATACGACCCGTAGCCCGTCGAAGTTCTGCCCGTCGAAGTTCTGCTGTGCGTCTCCCATGCGGCCATCCTACAAGAGGCGTGACGCTCGCAACAGGGAGTCCCGCGACGGGCGGGCGGGCTTCCGCGGCCGGGGGACGCGACGCGCGAAGTCTGATACGATGGACGATTGGATCGGACCGCACGCGAGGCGGGGCGCCGTCCCCGTCCGTCTTCGCGGCGAGGACTTCGGCCCAACCCGCCCGACGCCTGTTGAGGAGGCACGATGTCGACGATTTTTGACGAACTGGCCGAAGCCTATCGGCAAGAGGGGACCGCCGTCACACTCCGCCGCTTGGCCGACCATCTGCGGCAGCAGAAACGGTATCACGAGCTATTCGAGACCCTCAAACTGAACGTCCGCGAGCGGCTTGGTTTGCCCTTGCTCTATACGGAGCTGGGAGAAGACCTCGAGCCGGATCGTCGCGAAGCATTAGAACAGGGCTTGATCGATGCCTGCCGCGAGGTCGGGCAATTGCTGCTGAACGAGGGTCGGCTCCGGGACAGCTGGCACTATCTGCGAGCCGTCGGGGATCGCGCGATGGTCGGCGAAGCGCTGGCCAGGATGGAGCCGCCGGACGACCATCTGGACGAGTATCTCGAGCTCTGTATCCACGAGGGACTCGACCTGGAGCGCGGCTTTCGAACCATGTTAGAGCACTACGGGACGTGCAATTCGATCACCACGTTCGACTCGACGATGTACGGCCGGCCGCGCAGCGAACGGGCACTCGGAGCCGCTCTGCTGGTCGCCCATCTCCATACCGAATTGCGGGCCAACGTTCGAGCTCACATCGAACGTGAGGAAGGAGCGGTGCCCGCCGACGATGAGCTCACTTCCTGGATCGCCACTCGGCCTTGGCTATTCGCCGAGGGAACCTACCACACCGACACGACGCACCTGGCATCCGTGGTCCGCTTTGCTCGTGATCTGGACGAGCCGGACGTCCTGCGTCGGGCGCTCGATTTGGCCCACTACGGCCAACGGCTCGATCCGAGCCTGCAGTATCCCGGCGATGAACCATTCGAAGACCTCCACGCGACCAGCGCCCGCTTCTTTTCGGCGCTGCTGGACGATTCGCGCGACGAGCACTTGGCGTACTTTCGCGAGCGCCGAAGCGGTCAATCCGCGTGAAGACACCACGCTGGCGATCGAAACGTACGTCGACCTGCTGGCCCGCGTGGGTGAGCCGCGAACGGCGCTGCATGAGGCCCTGCGGTTGCTGCCCGAGGGGGTCCAAACCACGGGCCGGTCTCCCAGCCTGCTGGAACTTGCAGCCGCCAGCGATGAGTTCGCGCCGCTGGAAGAACTCAGTCGGCGACGAAATGATGCCCTCGGATTTACGCTGAGTCTGTTGAGGGCCAGGTCGGGCTGAGCCGAGGTCGAAGTCGCGCCGGCGCCGGACTGGAATCTCAAATCGATAGGCCCCCAAAGGACCACCGATCAAAGGACCACCGACCCAAAAAAAAGGGCCATCCACGCGGATGGCCCTTTTTTAATTTTCAACTCCAGACAATTCGACGATTCCCGCGGCCTTAGCGACCGTAGCGAATCACGTGGCTGGCGTTGCGAACTCGCAGCTTGCGGACGCTCTTGGCCGAGGGATCAACCGAAGCCGATTCCGGAGCCGGGGGAGCGGCCGGAGCCGGCTGCACAACCGGAGCCGCCGGGCTCATCACCGGAGCACATCCGCAGGAAGGATCCGCCGCGCAACCGCAGACAGGCTCGCAGCAGGCATCGCAGCCAGCCGAGGCACCGCAGCAGCTCCTCTTCTTGTGAGCGAAGAGGCGGTCGAGCAGGCCACCGCCGCAGTGCGACTTGCAGCCGCAAGCCGGCTCGCAAGCCGACGCACAACCACAGCCGGGATCCGCGCCGCAACCCGGGTCGCAACCACAAGCCGAAGCACAACCACTGTCGCAGCACGGATCACAAGCCGATGCGGCACAGCCACAAGCCGGTTCGCTTCCGCAGCAACGCTTCTTGTGCGCGAACAAACCGGAAAGCAGACCGCCGCAGCGTGATTTGCAGCCGCAAGCCGAAGCCGCACAACCGCAAGCCGGTTCGCAGGCCGACGCACAGCCGTTGTCGCAGCCGCAAGCGGACGCACACCCGCTGTCGCAGGCACACGGATCCGCACAACCATTGTCACAGCATCCGCTGTCGCAGCCCGCTGGGGCCCCACAGGTCGCTTCGCAGCAGCCCGTGTTGCAGCATCCGCTCACGCCGAGCATTCGGTCGAGTAATTCGAAGCCGAAGCTCTGGGTCGACAACCCCAATGCCAGCACCAGGGTTCCTAGATACAAATTCCACTTCATCGACCGAGGTCTCCTTGGAAAGTATGAACAAACGAGACATGCCACGTTGCGACACAATCGACGCGCGTTGGGCTCACATTCAACAGCGCTCAGTGCACTATGCGAACTGCGTTCGGGTGGACGCGGTAAGGGCGTGAGGTCTAGGGCGGGAGTGTTGCCGTTCGGTGGGAAAGTCTCGTCGTTCAAATCAACTCTCGCGTCAGCTTCGGCCGAGCCAATCCTTGACCCGTTCTTTGACCAAACCCTTAAGCTGACGCAATGTATGCCGAGGAGGCATACGGAAAGTTCTTGACGACAACAAGGGTATCGGTCCCACCCTTGGAATGGCTTGAGATGTCGGAACTCATTCTCAGCAGTTGGTTTAACAATCGTATTGCGTAAGGCCTGACTTCCTCGCAGTCTGGTGAAACCTCAACGGTTGTAGGCCACCAACACCCCACCGAGTACACCCATCCGCGCGCGTTTTTCGCGTTTTTCCCCGCCCGCGCTCGTTGCCTGTTCGCTAACCCCGTGGCGAGGAACAACCGGCAAGGTTTCCCGAGACGTCGGCGTCCCTCGCCACGCGATCGAGACGCATGCCCCGGCCGCTCTTTGGATGACGCACTGATCCCCCCGGTAGCGAGTAGCCGGCGGGAAATTGGTTTGTTAAGCTATGAGGGTCGTAAGTGATCTTCAACCGCCCTCACCCGCCCTCCCGTAAAGCAGTCGGCCGCGGATGCCAGACAACGAGTTCCCCGCTTCGAGTCAGCCCGCGCGTCGTTCAGGTAACGGCTTCGACGTGGTGGATTTCGCGCGGATCCCGGAGGTTCCCTGTCCCTGTGGCTGGGCCCGCCGCGCCTTCGCCGACGTGACCGATTTCCCGGGAACCGTCCACGTGACGGAAATTTCGCACGATGCGCGGCGGCATTATCACAAACGGCTGACCGAGACCTACTTTGTCCTGGAGTGTGAGCCAGGAGCTCAATTGCAGCTGGATGACGAGCGGATCGACGTGCGGCCGGGCGTCTGCGTCCTGATTCGGCCGGGGGTCCGACATCGAGCGATGGGCAAGATGAAAGTACTGATCCTGGTGCTTCCCAAATTTGATCCAGAGGATGAGTGGTTCGATGACGAGCAATAAGAACTTTTCAATTCGGCGACAATTCGCTTGGCAATTGGCCTCCGCATTTCTCGTCGGCACCCTGTTCACGGTCGCGGGAAGCTGCCAGCGATCCGGCGGACCCCAAGGACCGTCCAGCGCCGACTCCGCAACTCCCCCGACGACAACTCCCCCGACGACCCAGGCGGCGCCCGCGATGCCGCCTTCGACGACCCAGACGCAATTGGTTGCGGCCAAGGCGGAGTCCAAGTCGCCGGTGTCGCCGATCGAGCCCGATCCGCAGGATTGGCTCAGCTGGCGAGGCCCGACCTACGACGGGGTCTCGCATGAAACCGGGCTGATCGATGACTTCGACCCGGAAGGCGGTCCCGACGGAAACGTCGCCTGGCGTCGCGAAGACTTGGGAGGCCGCAGCACGCCCGTCGTCATGGACGGCCGGCTCTATACCCTCTGCCGAGCGGAGCCGGGGACGCAGCGCGAGGGCGAAAAGGTGGTTTGCGTCGACGCCGCATCCGGAGAAACCATTTGGGAAAACCGGTTCAACGTCTACCTGTCGGATGTCCCGGATACCCGCGTCGGCTGGTCGGCAGTGGTCGCGGATCCGGAAACGGCCAGCGTCTACGCCCTGGGCGTATGCGGTCTGTTTCAATGCATTGATGCCCGCACCGGCCAGACCAAGTGGTCCGTCCCGATGCACGAGCAGCTCGGCTTGCTCAGTACCTATGGGGGACGCACCAACTTTCCGGTCATCTGTGACGACTTGGTGATCGTCAGCGCCGTGTTGATTAACTGGGGCGAGCGGGCCAAGCCAGCTCATACATTTGTCGCGTTCGACAAACGAACCGGTGACGTGGTTTGGCTGGAGGGAACCTCGATCGGCCCCTACGACACGACGTACAGTTCCCCGACCGTGGCGGTGCTGAACGGCCAAAAGACGCTCGTCTTTGGATCCGGCGACGGGGCCTTTTGGGCCTTCCAGGCACGGACCGGGCGGCCGCTGTGGAAGATCGAACTTTCGCGGCGCGGCATCAACACCCCACCCCTGGTGGCGGGCGATATGATTTTTGCGGCTCACAGCGAGGAAAACGTCGTCGGCACGTCCATGGGAACGGTGGTCGCGATCGACACCTCGACCCTGGGAGACATCGCGCCGGCGGAGAGCTGGAGCAAGACACCCGACATTGGCGCGAGCGCCGTACGTTGGCGCGTCGACGAGCTGATGGACGGTCGATCGCAGCCCCTCCTGGTTGGCAATCGGCTCTGGGTCTGCGATGACCGCGCAAAACTCTGGATTCTGGACGCCACGACCGGCGAAACGGTCGGCAAACGCTTCGCCTTGGGGCGGATGATGCGGGCCAGTCTGTTGTCTGCGGATGGCAAAGTGTACGCGTTCGAATCGAACGGACGCTGGGCGATTTACCGGCCCGACGACAAGGCCGGTGCGACCGAGGTCAGCAAGGGGCGGCTTCCTTCCGGTGAGGAAGTGCATGGCTCGCCCATGGTCTCGCATGGCCGCGTCTACCTGCAGACGACGGGCGCTCTCTATTGTCTGGTTGACACCCGCAAGACGCCGGGCTTCGAACCGGTCGAGGAGACAGCCCGCGAGCGTCCGCTGAGTGATGATCCGCAGCCCGCCTTCGCCCAGCTCATTCCCGCGGAACTGCGAGTTCGCCCTGGCGAAAGCCACGCCTTCGCGGTGCGGCTGTTCAACGCCCACGGCCAGCAAGTGAAGACGGAAACGACCCCCAAATTCCAGGTCAGCGGCGGGGGAGCCATCTCGTCGGATGGAGTGTTCACGGCCGCCGCCGATTCCGGCCATGAGGCAGTGGCGATCTCGGTCCAGGTGGGCGATCTACACGGCAGCTCCCGTGTCCGAGTGATTCCGGATCTGCCTTGGAAGTTCGACTTCGATGACGGGCAGGTCCCCGTCACCTTTGTGGGGGCCCGCTATCGCCACGTCGTGATCGATGATGACCTGCTGCAATCATTTGCTCAACAGGACCCGGTCACGGCACAGCTTTATATTTATCTCTACAGTGGTTTCGTGAATTCGGGCCGCCCGGCCTTGGTGTTCGACAACAGCACGCCCGACCAACGCTGGACTCAGTTCCAGCGGGTCCTCAACCTTAGCACGACCAGCTTGGAGGAAGCCCGCCAAGCCGTGGACCCCTCGCTGGAACGGCTGGTCGCGGCGGGTGTCTTGTCCGAGCGAACCTGGGAATCGATTCCCGAAATTGGGGTCCGCTTGACCGTCAAGAAGGGGGCTCGCGCGATCGACGGCAACGGGGTGATGTGCAAGATCCGAACCTTGCCGCTGGGCACTCGGAGCCAATGCTGGTTCGGGCACTCGGACTTGAGCAACTACACCATTCGGGCGGATGTCCGTGGCGACTTCAAGGACAACAAATTGCCGGACATTGGCCTGACCGCTCAGGGCTACTCTCTGGATCTCCAGGGCGAGAAGCAGCAACTGGAGATTCGGACCTGGGCACCGCAATTGCGGATGGCCAAGACGGTTGATTTTCCCTGGCAGCCGAACGTGTGGTACACGATGAAGCTGCAAGCCTCGCTCGCCGACGGCAAGGCCTTCCTCCGCGGCAAGGTTTGGCCGCGAGACACGTCCGAACCCATCGAGTGGTTGATCGAAGCCGTCGACGAGAGCCCGAATCTGTCCGGCAGCCCCGGACTCTTCGGAAACGCCAAGGACGCCGAGATTTATCTGGACAACATCGAGGTGACCAGCAATTGAGCCCGCGGTTCCAAGCCGCCCCTCGCGACCATCGCGTGCCGCCGCAGCGGCCGTGTCGCGACCCCGAATTTACTTCCCCGCATCCTCACCTGTTCAAGAGGCGTTTGAATCCCATGATAACTCGCCGACGTTTTGCTCGAGTCCGACGCCAGGTCATGGCGCTCTCCACCGCATTCCTGTTGGGCTCGCTGACGCTCGCGTTCCTGCCGCAGGAAGTCCCGAGCTGGGTCAGCCGGCTGATCGCTGCCGATGCCGCGACCAGCTCCGCCAGCTCCCCGACGCCGGGCCAGCCCGACGTGACGCAAGGCGGCGATTGGCCTCAATGGGGCGGCAATTCGTATCGCAACAACGTTCCCCTCGGGACGAATCAACCCACCGAATGGGAGATTGGCGACTTCGATCGAAAAACGGGAGCTTGGATCAGCGACGATGCCCAGAACATCAAGTGGGTGGCACGGCTGGGGAGTCAATCCTACGGCAATCCAGTCGTCGCCAACGGGCAAGTCTACGTGGGGACGAACAATGGTGCCGGCTACGTGGAACGTTACCCGGCCAACGTCGACCTGGGCTGCCTGCTCTGCTTCCGAGAATCCGACGGCAAGTTCCTCTGGCAACATTCCAGCGAGAAGCTGCCCACGGGACGCGTCCACGACTGGCCCCTGCAAGGGATCTGCTGCGCCCCGCTCGCGGAAGGCGACCGGGTCTGGTTCGTCACCAGTCGCGGCGAAGTCGCTTGCCTGGACGCCAAGGGCTTCTATGACAAGGAAAACGACGGACCCTACCAGGAAGAGACGGTCGTCGGCGAGAGCGAGGCCGACGTCATCTGGACGTTCGACATGATGAAGGAACTCGGCGTCTCGCAACACAATATGTGCTCGTGCTCGGTCACCAGTTGGGGCGACCTGCTGCTGGTCAACACGTCGAACGGACTGGACGAATCCCACCTGAATCTGCCGGCTCCCGATGCCCCCAGCTTCATCTGCATGAACAAGACGACGGGCGAACTTTATTGGACTGACCGCTCGCCCGGCTTCAATATCCTGCACGGCCAATGGTCCTCGCCGGCGATCGCCGAATTGAATGGCGTGCCGCAGGTTATTTTCGGAGCGGGTGACGGCTGGGTCTACAGTTTCCGTTGTGACAAGGGCGACTCCGGCAAACCCGAATTACTCTGGAAATTCGACGCCAACCCCAAAGAATCCCGCTGGGAGCTGGGGGGTCGCGGGACGCGGAACAACATTATCGCGACCCCGGTCGTCCACGATGGCCGCGTCTATGTCGCGGTTGGCCAGGATCCCGAGCATGGCGAAGGAATCGGCCATTTGTGGTGCATCGACCCCTCGCGACGCGGCGACGTCAGCGCCCAGTTGGCCGTACTCGTGTCCGACCGCAACACGGTCATTCCGCACAAGCGGATTCAGGCCGTGGATCCCACGCAGGGAGAAGTCGCCATCGACAATCCCAACTCCGCCGTCATCTGGCACTACGACCGAGCCGACGTCGATGACGACGGTGAATTCGCTTTCGAGGAAACGATGCACCGGAGCTGTGGAACGGTGGCGATTAAGAACGGCCTGTTGTTTATTTCCGACTTCAGCGGTCTCTTCCACTGCCTGAACGCCGAAACCGGCGCGGTGAATTGGACGTATGACATGTTGGCCGCCGCCTGGGGTTCGCCCTTGATCGTGGATGGCAAGGTCTATATCGGCGACGAAGATGGCGATGTGGCCATCTTTCGCCTCACGGCCGAAGCCCATGAGCCCCTTGCGGAGATTAACATGGGCAATTCGGTCTACAGCACTCCGATTGTCGCGAACAACGTGTTGTACATCGCGAACAAAACGCATCTTTTCGCGATTCAGCAAGCGGATCAGTAGAGACGGAACGCGATGCCCAAGTACGTGCTGGACGTTGGCAATTGCCCACCCGACCACGCGGCGATCCGCCGCGTGATTGACCGCAACTTCGACGCCGTCGTCCTCCAGGCACACGTCGCTTCAGACGCCCTGGCCACGCTCGAGCGACACCGAGTCGACTTGGTCCTGGTCAATCGCAAACTGGACCAGGACTACAGCGACGGGCTGGACGTGATCGCCCAGATCAAGTCGCACCCGAAGTTCGCAGAAATCCCCGTGATGCTGGTGACGAACTACGAAGAGCACCAGCAGCGGGCGATCCAAGCGGGTGCGGAACAGGGCTTTGGGAAGCTGTCTCTCTCGAATGACGAAACGATCGACAACCTGCGTCGCTTCCTGGAATAACCTGCGTCGCTTCCTGGCATAAGCCGGCGGCCTGAAAATATGCCGGCGCATGGGAGCAGCAGGCGCTACTCTTCGATCACTTCCTTCACCCGCTGCACGAAGTGGGGTGACTTGCCGGATTTGGAGAGTTCTTCCGCCTTTTCGTCGGCGAGTTTTTTCTCGTTGAACTCGTAGACCGCGATGCGTTTGAGGGACTGATTAAAGACGCCCCAGAACAATTTCATCCGAACGTCGACCACCGCCTTGGCTCGGCTGGCACGCGGGGTCGCTGTCTTCTTCTTCTTGGCCGCCTTCTTCGTGGTTTCGCCCGCCTTTTCGGCCGCTTCCGCCTCAGCTCGTAATTCTTTTCTGTTTACGACTTTGCGAGCCATACTACGTCCATCTTGGCCAAAGAACTTGGGGGGGGAACTCCATTCGACGGGGAACGACCCGTGTCGGGCCCACATCATACCCCATTCAAGACGCCGCAAAAAGGGAGACTCGGGAATTCTTTTGCGCCCGCCAGCTGGGCACAACGTCGGACCACCGCCCGCGTCAACGGCCCTGTTCGCGGCGATAGTCCGATCGGTCGCGGGCGTACTCGTCGGCCCGAGGCAACGCAACATCATCGATTTCGCACTGGGTCTGCGCGGCCTGAAACAGCCGCTCCAGAAACGGGCGACACCAACCGCACCCCGTTCCCGCCCCCTGACACTCGCTCAACTGCGCCGCCCGCTGGGGTCGCTCAACGCGCAAGAAATTGATGACTTTCCGCTTGCTGACGTGAAAACACACACACAGATCTTCATCGAGTTCCATCGTCCGCCTCCCGTTCCGAGGTTGCCAGTCGCATCGCGATGTCCCGCGCCGCGTGGAATTCGTCCAGGTCCAGCGCTTCGTCGGCGGTATGCTGGCGAAGCTGCCCGCACCCTAAACTCACCGTGGGAATCCCGCGGACCGTCAGCCAGTTGGCATCAAGCCCACCGTTGGCGACTGCCAACTCAGGCTCGCGCCCCACAAAACGAACCGCGTCCTGGGCCAGTGACACGCACGGATGGTGGGTTGGCAGGCAGAAGGCCTCGTAGTCCAGCCGCCCGTCGAAGGTGACCCGGGCGACGTCGCCTCGGACGTTCCGCACTTCCTGAGCGGCGCTGGCAAACGCTTCTTCAATTCGACGTACGATTTGCGCTCGAAACTCGGGATCATGGCTGCGAGCCTCGGCCTGCAAGTGGACCGAATCGGCGACCACGTTGGTCGCGGTTCCCCCATGAATCACCCCGACGTTGCTCGACCCGGACCGCCCCTTCTGCTGGATGGCGCCGTGCCAGCCGGACTGATGCAGCCGACTGATCGCGATCCCGGCCACGGCAATCGCGCTCACGCCTTGCTCAGGGCGCCTCCCGCGTGACTTGCCTTTCCTTCGATGCCAATCGTCAGCCGATAGCCACCGGTGGCCCCGATCGTCACTTTGTGGGCGCTGCCGCCATCCCAGTTGAAGGCATGCCGGGGTCGACCCAACAGTCCGAGCTTCAGCAGACGGGCGCCCTGCAAGCCAACCTCTTCCTGCACAGTCCACAGAAACGTCAACGGTGGATGCGGAAGATTCTCCTTGAGCAAGGTGAGCAGGGTCTGCAGAATCACGGCCGAACCCGCGCGATTGTCAGCCCCGAGTCCGGTTGTCTTGAGCCGCGACACAATCAGGCCCTCGCGGCGTACCGGTTCGCAGCCAACACAAATCGGCACCGTATCCAAGTGAGCCAACAAAAGTCGTCGCGGACCCGATCGAGTTCCGGGCAAGCGAACGACCAGATTACCGACCTGGCCGGGCAGCGGCGAGCGCTGGTGGGCGGTGTCCAACCGAATCTGATCGGGCGGGAGCCCCGCGTCCAACAGGGTCTGCTGCACGTACTGGCTAACGGCCAGCTCCTGGCCACTGGGTCCCGGAATCGCGAGCATTTCGATCAGCCGCCGCTCGGCCTCCCGTCGCTCAGATGCCATCCCGCCGCGGCGGGACACGGCGTTCTTCGGCGCGGCGACGCGGGACTTGCGCCGGGAAGTCTTCGTTCGGCGGGGAGGCATGGCTGGCCTTTGGCAAATGTCAGCGACGAGAGTCTTCGTCTAGAATGGGTCGTACCAGCAGGGCTCGCAGGGGGCCGTTTTCGCCGCGGCGATTGTCGGGGCTGACGAACCAGCGACGGCAGCAACCCGATCGGTTCGGCCCCGGTTCGGCCCCGGTTCAGATTGAGATTCGGGCGAGGCAAAGTCAAGCGGGGCACCGCATCGGACGCCCCAACGTGCACCGCGTGGGTCCATCGAGCCCGCGAGCTCATGAGTTGAATCGACTGAACGCCGTTGAGCGCATTTGAGAAAAAATATGACCTGGATTTTGGACGCGTTTCCCAGCTCGCTGATCGATTGGCTGCATCAGCAAGGTCATCCGCCCTATCGGGCGCAGCAGATCCGGCGCTGGATCTTGACGGGCCGCGCCAGCTCGTTCGCCGAGCTGACCGATTTGCCGACTCAATTGCGGGACGCACTCGAGGCGAACTTCGCATTTTGGGCGACCGAGATTGCCCATCATCAGCAGGCGTCCGACGGTACCGAAAAATTGCTGTTGCGGCTGGCGGATCGACACACGATCGAGTGTGTTTTGCTGCGGGATGGCGGACGACGCACGATCTGCATCAGCAGCCAGGTGGGCTGTGCGATGGGCTGTGTGTTTTGTGCCAGCGGATTGGACGGCGTCCAACGCAACTTGACGACTCGCGAGATTCTGGAACAGATGCTCCATCTTCAACGGCTGCTGCCGCGCGAGGAGCGGTTGAGCCACGTGGTCGTCATGGGGATGGGCGAACCGCTGGCGAACCTCGACGAGTTGCTGCCGGCGCTGGCATGGGCACAACATCCGGACGGACTGGGGATCAGTGCTCGCCGCATCACGATTTCGACCGTGGGGCTGCCACGGGCCATCGACCGCCTGGCTGAGCTTGATCTTCCCTACCACCTCGCCGTCTCGCTCCACGCCCCCAACGACTCGCTCCGGAACCGCCTGGTCCCCGTCAATGCGGGCACCGGCATCGACGCGATACTGGCAGCGGCGGAGCACTATTTCGAAGTATCTGGGCGACGACTTACCTTCGAATACGTCCTGCTCGCGGGACTGAACGACCGCCCGCAGCACGCGCGGGAGTTAGCCGCTCGTTTGCAGGGACGAACGGCCCTGCTGAACATCATCCCCTACAACACGGTGACGGGCCTGCCCTACGCCCCGCCGGAACCCGGCGATGTGCAGCGTTTTTGTGAAATTTTGACAGGGGCAGGGATTGCGGTTCAGGTGCGTGAGCGAAAGGGAGACCAGATTGAGGCGGCGTGCGGGCAGCTCCGCCGCGTCCGGGCGGCCCAGGCCGACGAGCCGCACGTGCTCGCGATGGACACGCAAATGGAATAGACTTGCCGCTGGCCCCCCGTCAAGCGTGTTCGGGCCGCCACGCCACGCCACGCCACGCCACGCCACGTCGGGTCGGGTCGGGTCGGGTCGGGTCGCGTCGGGGCAAGCCAGCAAAACCTTTCGACGTCCCTGGTGTTCATAGGTCCGTCCGCAACGAGCCGTGCGTTCCTTCCGTAAATCCTCGCGGCCCCGGCCGACGGACAAAGGGAAAGACGGCGGAGCGTGCCGGCGGAGCTGCGGAGCGAGATCCTGAGTGGATCGGATCGAGCAGAGGGAGGATGCGATTGGCATCGAGTGAGACGGTCACCACTGAATTCGAGACGATCGATCCGGATGCCCGGTTGATGATGAACGTGCGCGACGGCAGCGCGGAGGCGTTCGAGGAGCTGGTGCGCCGATACCAAAGCCGCCTGCTGGCCATTTTTCAAAATATTCTGGGAAATCGCGAGCAAGCGGAAGACCTCGTGCAGGAAGTGTTTCTGAGGGTGTTTCGCGCACGCGGCACCTACGTACCGGATGCGAAGTTCGCGACTTGGCTGTTTACGATTGCCCACAACGTCGCCAAAAACGCAAAACGGACGAAGGCACGTCGACGCGAAGTCACGGTCACCGGGGACGGCAGCGGACCGATGGCAAACCCTTTGGAACAGATGGCCCAGGCTGCCAGCGGGCTGCTGCCGACGCGACAGCTGGACCGGATGGAACGGGCGGAGATGGTGCGACTGGCCATGGAAACGCTGAACGAACGACAACGGCTTGCCGTCCTGCTATCGAAGTTCGAGGGGATGAGCTACGCCGACATCGGCGCGGCGATGGGTCTCTCGACGCCCGCGATCAAGTCACTGCTGACTCGAGCACGCAATAATTTACGACTCGTGCTCGAACCGTATATCCAACAAGGACAACGTCTGACCGATCACGTGACCGAGACGACGGACCCCGACGAAATCTCTTGAGCCCCCAGACCGACCGCCAAGACCGGACGGGAAATCATGACCGGCCCCATCGAACCCCCGATCACTTCCGACCACGAACTGCTCGTGGCCTACCTCGACGGCGAGTTGGATCCCGGCGAGTCATTGCGCGTCGAGCGACGGCTCAGCGAGGACGACGGTTTTCGCCAATTGCTGAAGGGCCTGCAGGACGCTTGGGACCTGCTCGATGAACTTCCACAACCGACGCTCGACGATGGGTTCACGCAGACGACCGTCGAAATGGTTGCCGTCCGCGCCCGGCACGAATCGACGGGGGAGCAGGGCGCGTGGCAGCAGCGACGAATGATGCAACGTCTGATCGGCGGCGTCACGGTCGCGATCTGCGTCGGAGTCGGCTTTCTGATCGTGCGTTCTTGGCAAGGCACGCCAGACCGCGAATTGCTCGAGAACCTCCCCGTGATCGAGCGCGTCGATCAGTACACACAAATCGACAACCTCGACTTCCTGCAGGCGCTGGCGGCGAACGGCCTGTTCGATGAAACGGTGGACACGGAGCAGGCAGATGGTGATTCTCGGTAAGTGGCGGTATCGCTGTCGATCGAGACGCACGGCGTTTGCCGTTGCGCCCATCGCGATCGCGCTGGCAATCGTCACGGGCATCCTGGTCGGCGCCTCCGACATGCGGGCGGACGAGACGCTGCGGCAACGGCAAGCTCGGGTCCGCGCGATGTCACCTACGGAAAAGCAAGACCTGCTGGCCAAACAAGATCGCTTTAATCGCCTGACACCGGAACAGCGCGACCGTGTCACCGAACTCCATACCGAACTCTCGTCGCACCCGGATGCGGCCAAGCTGAATCAGGTGCTGGATCGTTACTTTGTATGGCTCGGCACACTGCCATCGCAGGAACGGGCGGAGTTGCTGGATTTGCCTCCCGCCGAACGGATGGAGCGGATTCGCCAATTGAAGGCGCGCGAAGAAGACCGACGACTCGCCGAACTAGGCCTGACCGCCAACGACGCTCGCGTGCTACTCACCTGGTTTGAAAACGAGGTGGAAAAGCACGAGGAACCCTTAATCCAAGCCGCGCGGGAGGACGCCGCGACGGGAGTCGGTCAGGAGCGAGAACCAGCCGACTCACGGATGAATGAAAACGAGCGACGTGGGTTTCTGATCTTCCGCACCCTGTGGCGTGGCATGGACACGCTGCTGGCGTTGATCCCCCCAGAAGATGTTCGCCGTCTGGTCGACCAGCTCTCCGACTCAGCCCGCAATCGTTACCTCTCCGAGCCGGCCGACCAGAAGCAGCGTCTGCTGACCGACTGGATCCGCTCCTCGATCCGAAGCCGCTTTCGACCTCCGCCGGTGCGCGACGAAGACCTGTTGCGAATGATGCCCGACCTGCCGCCGGAAGACCGCGCCGCCCTGGAGGCGCTGCCTCGGGAGCGATTGTATGCGGAGCTGCGAAAGCGGTATGAAATGTGGCGGGGGCTGAAAGATCCGCGCAGCTTTGGCCGCGGTCGTTCCGGTCGACGCGGCGAGGATTTTCGCGGGCCGCCCGGTCGACGCGGACGGGAGGGAGGTCCACCCGGCTTCGGCCCTCCCCCCCCCAACGGTCCGAATGACCGCCGGGGACGCTTTCGGGATGACCGGCCGGAGCCACCGCCACCTCAGCCCGAGTAGTTGTTCGGGTTGGGTGCCGCGACCGCGTCACTCCTCTCGAGTGACCGCAGGGGCGAGCAGCGGAAACGTGGTTGAGAGGTAATACGCCTTCGGCGCACTCAGCTCCAGCAGGCTCCGCCAATCGAACGCCGAACGAGACTCGGCACGCATCGACGTCACGGCATCGAACAACGTCAGCGGTGCTTTAAAGGTCACGACTCGGTAACTGTCCGGCTTCAAACCCGCCAACTCGGCCGCACGCTCAATCGCGTCTTCCACGAAGCCCAGTTGGTCGACCAGACCGCGATTTTCCGCCTGGGTTGCCGTAAAGATCTCGCCCGTTGCCAACTCGTCCAGCAACGACTCATTCTCACGAAACTGCGGTCGCCCCCCCTTGATTACGTCCTTGAAACGCGTGAACGCGTCCTGCAGGTAAGCATCCAACACCTCGCGGTCTTCCGGCCGGATCGGCCGCGTCATGCTCAGCATCTGTTTGCGGGGGTGGCTGACCAGCGAATCGTCTTTGATATCGTACCGCTCCAGCAGCCCGCTGAGGTCATAATGAGGAATGATCACACCGATCGATCCGGTGGTCGTCGTCGGCTCGGCATAAATCGAATTCGGTTCGTCCCCGACCGCCATCGACACGTAATAGCCACCGCTGGCCGCGATGCTGCCCATGCTCACGACCAAGGGCAATTCGCGATCCTGTTTCAATTCGCGCAGGTGATGGAGAATATAGTCCGAGCCGGTGATCGTGCCGCCGGGTGAGTTGACGCGAACGACGATCGCCTTGACCCGTTCGTCTTCGCGAACCCGATCGATTTGCTTGCGGACAAACCCGTCGACCGCGCCGATCACGCCCTCGACCTTGATGATCGCGATCTTGTCCTTCGCGTTTTCTGTGCCCGAATGATACTTCTCCTGAAGCCCACCCGACTTGTCAAAGTAGTCGTGGTATCGGGCGGTCATTCCCAAGATCACCGAGACCGCCAGAACGAAACCGACCCATCCCATCCAGCTCAACCACCGCCAAAGGGTAGGAGGGGTCGGTTGGAGGTAAACCACCTGGCCCGGCGCGGCGGTGGCCGGACCGGGCCGGACCACCTGGGCTACCTGGGGCTGTCGTTCGGGGTTGGGGGGATTGGTTTCCATCAAATGGCTCCTGTCTGCGATTGCTTGGGCCCCGCTCTGCGGCCTACCTCGCGGCCCGATTTGTCTCGGGACGTCCCACGATCGTCGCGACCGCGCGAGCCGGAGGGTCCGAGTCGGCGGGGGTCACTGTAGTCTAGGCTTTGTCTCGTGTTGATCGAAGTTCCGCTATTCTACGCCTTGAGCTAATCGGCGAACACGTCGGGCCAAGCAGCGTCAATTCGCGAGGGAAGGGACGCGGCGAGTCGGTGTTGCCACGCAGTGCCGCCAGCGACTAAGCTAGGGCAGAGCGCAGTAGGAGAACTCTCGCAAGGGGTAAGGACCGTGATTGTCTCGGCATCAACGGATTGTTTTCAGGAATTGCCGCTGCCCGACGTCTTCGAGCGGCTAGTCGACTTGGAATTCGCGGCGGTCGAGATCTCGATTCGTGACGGACACCCGCAGTTGTCGCCGGCGTCCGTGCTGCAAGACGTGGAAAAAGCAGCCGGACTGTGTCGCGATACGCATCGACTGGGAATTACAGGATATACGTTGGAGATCGGCGCGAAGGGGGATGCGCACTACGAGCAGTTCGCGGCTGCGTGTCGACTGGCAAAGGCCACGAAGGTCGCGATGCTGACCGTTCCCTCGGGTGAATTGGGGACACCATTTAACGAAGAAGTCGAGCATCTGCGACGATTGGTCGCGATCGCCACGATGGAAAGCGTCGTGGTCGGGATTCGTAGCCAGATCGGACGGCTCTCCGAAGATCCCGACACCGTCGTTGTGCTCTGCGATAACGTCAAAGGACTGCGTGTCACGCTCGATCCAAGCCACTACATTTGCGAGCCGAATGCCAACCGAAATTATGGCAAGCTGATGAAGTACACGCAGAATGTCCACCTGCGAGATACCAGCAAGAAACAGCTGCAGGTGCGTGTCGGTCAGGGCGAAGTGGACTACGGTAAGTTGATTAACCTGCTGCGCCGGGTCGGCTACGATCGGGCTTTGTGCATCGTGATGCAGCCCTTGCCCGACGTGGACCATGCCGCCGAAATGCGGAAACTGCGACTGCTGCTGGAGAGCCTGATCTAAACCCGGAGCCAAGGGGGCGGGCGTCCTCACGGCTGGCGAAATTCCCTCCCGTGGCCCGGTCCGCCGGACGTTTCCCTCCTTGCCCAGTCAGTGTAGACTGGAGGTCTCGATCATGTCGCGAGCACGGACTCGCCGCGAACCTCGGTCGTCTCCTGGGAATTCGGGTGAGTCATCTCGTACAAGGGTCAGAGCCGTGTTGGTACGCGTTGTTCCGCAGCAATTCTCGGCCGCCTGGGCCCTTCCGACCCTAATCGCGTTGGTCACCATGTCCGACGTCACGCCGCTCGCCGGACAAACCGGTCCGACGCCGGCCGTCGGTCCGTCCTCCAGCCCAGATGAGTCAAATCGAATGACAGTTGCTCGCTCCGACTTTGGAACGACGTCGGCCGGTCAGACCGCCCACCGCTTCGACTGCGTCAACCGTCATGGGCTGCGGCTCGTGCTGACCGATTATGGGGCGATCGTGGTCGCCGTCGAGGTGCCAGACCGGGAGGGAAAACTTGCCAACATCACGTTAGGCTTCGATTCGCTGGCGGGGTATCTGCAACGGCATCCGTATTTCGGGGCGACGGTCGGGCGATACTGCAATCGGATCGCCAAAGGCGAGTTCACGCTCAACGGGAAAGCGTACACGCTGGCGACCAACAACGGCCCGAATCACTTGCACGGTGGAATCGAAGGCTTCGATCGCCAAATGTGGGATGCCGAGCCGATCACAACGGCCAACGAAGTCGGCGTGCGTTTTCGGCGACTCAGTCCCGCCGGCGAGGAAGGTTATCCGGGAAACCTGCAGGTGTCGGCCACTTACACACTCAACAATCAAAACGAGCTGAAGCTCGAGTTTGATGCGACCACCGACGCGCCGACCGTTGCCAACCTGACGAATCACTGCTACTGGAATCTGGCAGGAGCAGGCCAGGGCAACATCCTGAATCACCAGCTGACGCTCGCCGCAGATCAATATCTGGCCGTGGACGAGTCATTAATTCCGACCGGCGAAATGGCTTCCGTGGAAGGGACTCCGCTCGATTTTCGAGCGCCACATGCGGTGGGCGAGCGGATCGATCAATTGGCTGGCGAACCGGGCGGATATGACCACTGTTTCGTATTGCGTCCCGAGGCGGGCAAGCTGCGATTGGCCGCCCGCGTGTCAGACCCCGCCACGGGCCGCGTGATGGAAATCCTGACGACTCAGCCGGGAATCCAATTCTACTCGGGCAATTTTCTGGACGGCAGCGAGAGCGCCGGTGGCTTTGCCAAGCACGACGCATTCTGCCTCGAGACACAGCACTTTCCCGATTCGCCGAACCATCCAACCTTTCCCAGCACGCTGCTCAAGCCCGGCGAAACACTGCACGAAGTCACGGTCCATCGTTTTTCGGTTCAGTAGGATCCTGCCCCGTCGCGAAACCTTCGGCCCCGCCGCAAAACCTTCGGCCTCTTCGGCGCACTTTGGCACGCGAGGAAGCCGCGCGACGCCCATCACGCTGATCGTGGAACACCTCGCAAAACGCGGACGTCGCTTCGAAACGGATTGCCGCCGCCCTGGGGAACCGACGCGCCCTTGAGCGACTTATGCCGCAACATCCGCTGAGCGTGGGAATTCTGAGCAAGGGCGATCCGTCCGACATCCGAACCTGGTCGGGCGTCCCGTATTTTATCACCCGCGAGTTGCGACGCCGGTTCCAACGCGTGGTCTATCTGCCGGCCGCGCCGCCACGCTATGCGGAAGGCCTGCGCAAGCTGAACCAACTGAGTCGTCGCTGTCTGCGTCGCGGATTCGTGCCGTGGGCCACACCGGCTCACGGCCGACATTACGCCCGTCAAATCGCCACGGCGCTGCAGCAACAGCCGGTCGATGTCCTGCTGGCGATCACCGTCGATCATCAACTGGCCTATCTCGACACGCCCGTCCCCATCGTCCATCATTCCGACACAACGTTCGCACGGATTGCGGATTACTATCCCGAGTTCTCGGGGCTCTGGGGCTGGTCTCGTCGTCAAGCCCACCGAATGACCGGCGCGGCGATTCGCCGTGCCACCGCCTCGGTGTTCCCCTCGCACTGGGCCGCCGAATCGGCGATACGTGACTACGGCGCAGCGCCGGATCGGATTCACGTCGTTCCCTACGGAGCGAATCTCGAGGACCCACCGACCGACGAAATCGTTTTGGCGTCCAATCGACGGCGGCATTGCCAACTGCTGTTCGTGGGCGCGGCTTGGGACCGGAAAGGCGGAAATCTCGCATTCGCGACGATGCAATCGCTTCGGCAAAGGGGCATCGACGCCCGCCTGGCCGTGATTGGCGTCGAGCCGCCGTCTTATTTGGATCGCACCCACCTCGTCCACTACGGATTTCTCAACAAGCAGAAACCGGATCAAAGTGCACTTTACCGGCAACTCTGGCTGGAGTCCTCGTTTCTCTGCATGCCCAGCCGCGCCGAGACCTTCGGAGCCGTCTTCGCCGAGGCCGCCGCTTTTGGATTGCCCGTGATTGGCAGTCAGACGGGCGGCATCCCGTCGGCGGTCTCTCACCATGAAACCGGGATTCTCCATCCGCTGAACGCTTCGAGTGAGGATCTCGCGGCGGACGTGGCGGCCATCTGGAACGATGCGGAGCGATACCAGCAGATGGTTCAAGCGTGCCGCCGGCGTTTCGAAACGGTACTCAATTGGAGCGTCTGGGCCGACCAGGTCAGTCCCCTCTTGCTGGCCGCCGCCAGGCAAACGACAGCCGCCCGCGTTTCGGCCCAGGCCTGACCGGGCACGCCGAGGGCTGGAGGCGCGATTGCGCGGCGCCCGCCGTCATCCCTTTCGCAGGGACTCCACCGCAACGGTCACGTTCGTCGCTGTCCGCTCCGGATAAAACAACTGAATCAGCAGCGGCAGGCCGATCAGGTTGCCGGCCAATCCACCCAGCATCGCCAGCGTGACCAAGGCTCCAAAATAGACCGTCGGAACGAAGCGACTCGTCGCCAGCACGCTGAAGCCGACGGCCAGGGCCAGCGTGGCCAAGACGAGCGCCTTGCCAACTTGACGCTGGACCCGGTGCAAGGCCTCGTCGCGACTCACACCCGTTCGCAACGCTCGCTGGAAACCCAAGATGTAGTGAATCGAACTGTCGATCGAAAGTCCCATCGAAACGGCGGCGATCATCGCCGTCCCCATGTTGATCTTCAATTCGGGCCAGAACCAGTGACTCACCCACCCCATGCTGCCGAGCACGACGAGGATCGGAAAGGCGTTCGGCACGAGTGCGATCAAGGCGAGCCGCAGGTCGCCGAAGGCGACGGTCATCAACAGCCCGATCCCGATCACGGCAACTCCAAACGAGCGCCATTGATCTCGCAAGACACTCTCGATCAATTGAGTCAGCAGGACGAAATAGCCGGTCACGTCCGCTTCGGGAAATTCTGCTTGACTGAGTTGCTTGAGTCGCGAAATCAAGGCCTGCTTCTGCCCGGCATCCTGCCGCTCTTGAACGCGTAGCATCATGCGAAGCCAATGCTGCTGTGTAGCGGGATCCTTGCCGAACAAGGCGTCGAAAAAGACCGGCATCCACCCTCGCATCGCGAATAGTCCGGAATCAACCAGGCGTTGCTGGACGA
Source organism: uncultured Planctomycetales bacterium (assembly GCA_963826795.1). GTDB lineage: Bacteria > Planctomycetota > Planctomycetia > Pirellulales > Pirellulaceae > CAWGYT01. The sequence goes on from CAWGYT010000018.1 coordinate 267,708, forward strand.
ATTCCGGCTTGCCCGCGATCTCGACCGGCGACAATTCAACGAGCGCGTCGGCCAGGCTAAAGGACTTGGTGACCGCCTTGAGTTCCGGATCGGGGTCCCGATCCGCCGGATGGATTCGTTGCCCTAGGGTATGCACTCGTTGCAAAAAAGACCACGTCAGCCGTTCCGGGGCGGGAATCATCACATCGCAGACCCCTGCTCCGCCCAGGTGATCCTCGACGTAGTTGTAGGAGCGCGCGATATCACTGTCCTGACGAAAATTGCGCGTAAAGTCCGTTTCGACCTCCAGCAACCCCAGTCCCCCTATCGCGAAGGCAACCAGCAAAACCAATCCCGCGAGAATCCCATAGGGGCGGCGATGGACGAGCGCCAGCAACCGCTGCAGGTGGTGGTCCAACCGTCCTTCGCCCCAGGGCATCCGAGGGTCGGGATCGAGTCCGCCGAGCACGGTGAGCCCCGGAACCAACAGCATCACGCTCAACAGCACCATCAACGACCCGACGGCCATCATCACGCCGAAGTCTTGAACCGGGCCGACCTGCGAGACGGTCAGCGAAAGAAAACCCGCCGCATCGGTCAGGCACGCCCAGGTGACAGGCACCCACAATTGGGCCAGTGTTTCCGATAACGCGGCCAAGGGCGGATGGCCCGCGGCCCGCGCTTCCGCGAAACGGACCATCACGTGGACCATCGTGGCGACCCCAATCACCATCACCACGGCCGTTAGCATCGAGCTGACCATGCTCAACTCGATGCTTCCGAGCACCAGCGCGGCACGGGTGGTGAGCAAGGCGAGTTGCACGACGAGGATCGGGATCAGCACCCAGCGAAGACTGCGGAACCCGATGACAATGGTCGCCCCGAGAAGCAACGTGGACCACAGGCCCAACCGCTGTCCGTCCTGTTCGACGAACCGAAATCCGTCCTCGACCAAAATCGGCTCACCGGTCAACCAGCCCGACTTGAGTCCGCCGGGGAGTGTCTGAATGATCTCGCGCAGCGCGTCGATCGTCGTTCGGCGCGGGATGTCCGTTTCATCGGAGGGAAACAGCAAACAGACGATCGAAACCGTTCGGCCATCCGCGCCGTGGGTGTAGCCTTGAAACAGAGCTCGTGTCCGCTCGGCCAAAGCGCTGGGGCTGACGATCAGGTCGCCCGGCAATGGCTGATCGATGCTCAGCACCGCTTTCACCCCAGGCACGTCTTGCAGGCGCAAGCGGACGTCTCGGACTCGGCGGAGTCCCACGCCATTCTCGGCAAACAGCTGCGGGTCGTCATACACCGCCAGCACGATTTCATTCCCGCCAAAGGTTCTCTTGAGCCGTTGGTAGCTGGCCAGAATGGGACTTTCGGCGGGAAACATGTTTTCAATCGAGCGATCGAACTGCAGGCGGGGGGCAAGCCAGCCGCCGGCGAGGGCGAGCACCAGGGCAAGGGCCAGCAGCTCGTTGCGCCGCGCGATCAAGAGTTGGTGGAAACGCCTCCGGGCCATGCGCCAGAATTCCTTCAAAGTTTCTTGGGATCCCGCGGATCACCGGTCCAACTTGATCGACGCAACTCATTATTTGATAAATAGTTTTGGTCACGGGCCAGCTCCCCAACCCGCCTTGCTCCATCCTAGGGGCGTTCCTATAATCCCGCCACTCCAAACTCCGCCCGCCCGCGGAATGCTCGTTCCATCGACTCTCGCTCGAGGCCATACGGATACTCTTGGGAAGGGAAGCCCCACCTCCGATCGGCGTGATCGCCCGCTGGGCGACCCGCCGCGTCCTGGCGCGCTGCGCGGAGGACGCGACGTGGCGAGGGTTCCGCGCCGACGGGCCGTACCGCGCCGATTTAAAGATCCGGCCCGCGCCTCGACGTCTCTGCACGGCCGTCCGCTGGGTCTGGCTGATCGCCCTCCTCAGCCCGCTCGCCCTTGCTCCTCCCGCGACCGCGCAGACGGACTGGCAAACCGACTGGCCGGACGGCGAGGGACTGATCGACCAGGCACCGCACCTTGCCCAACAAGTGGACCCGACGCTTTCCTCTCCGCAGCGCCGCATTCGCGTCTTCCCGCGCAGCAGCGTCCGGTGGCAGGCTCGCTGGTTCCCGAGCGAAGACGGCCGCGAGCGGATCGCGGTGATCGATTCGGGGGTGAATATCCTGATCGACCACGTGGCAGGCTTCGATACGGTCGACATCTCGACGGACCGGATCGTGATCTGGACATCCGCCGACCAGTCCGCTGACATCTTGCGAGACACGGCGCAGTCGGATGACCGCCCCTTGGAATTCTACATGGAAGGGAACATTATCTTTCGTCAGCAGGACCGCGTCATCTACGCCGAACGCATGTACTACAACGTGCGCGAGCAATATGGCGTCGTACTCGATGGAGAACTGCTGACGCCAATTCCCGGCTATCAGGGAATCGTCCGCCTCAAGGCCGAAGTCCTCAAACAAGTCGACCCGTTTCGCATCGAGGGTTACTCGGGGGCAATCACGACCAGCCGCCTGGGCGTCCCACGATATTGGTTGCAGTCGGGAAACTTTACCTACGAAAATATCGTCTCGCCCACGGTCACGCCGGGCGATGTCGAGCCTGGCAGCGGGCTGTTTCAGACGGGAACCACCAAGCGGGTGGTGAGCCGCGACAATCGCATCTATTTGGCCGAGTGGCCGATTTTCATTTGGCCGGTCTTTTCGGCCAACCTGGATCGCCCGTCGTTCTATCTGGAGTCGTTCAGCATCAACAACGACCGTGTCTTTGGCACGCAGGTCCTGACCGACTGGAACCTTTATCAGTTGCTGGGTTGGCGGAACGCGCCCTCCGGCACGCAATGGACCGGTTCACTGGACTACCTGTCCGACCGGGGCTGGGGCTTGGGCAGCAACTTCCAGTACGATCGCAACGGGTTTCTGAGCCACCCGGGACGGGCGGTCGGATTTCTGGATGCCTGGGGACTCCAGGACAAGGGCCGCGACAATTTGGGGCTTCAGCGACGATCGGTGGCCCCGGAAGCGGATCCGCGCTATCGGATTCTCGGTCGACACCGCCAATACCTCAATGATGGCTACCAGTTGACGGGAGAACTGGGTTGGGTCAGCGATCGCAACTTCCTGGAGCAGTACTACGAGCAGGAGTGGGACGAAGAAAAGGACCAGCGGACGGGCGTCGAACTCAAGAAACGCGACGAAAATCATTCCTGGTCGGTCACCGGGGACGCGCGGATCAACGAGTTCTTCACGCAGACGACGTGGGCCCCGCGAGCCGATCATTTCTGGATCGCCGAGCCGATTCTGAGCGACTGGTTTTCGTGGACGGAACATAGCAACGTGGGCTATGCCAAGCTGGGGGTGGCGACGACACCGGAGGATCCCCGATCCGCGTCGGCCTGGCAGTTGCTGCCTTGGGAAGTCCCCAGCGAGGGCGTGCGGGCGATCTCGCGGCAACGATTGGATCTGCCCCTGCAATGGGGCGGCGCGAAGATCGTTCCCTATGTGATGGGCGAGGCGGGTTACTGGCAGCAGGACCTGTCAGGTGGCGAGGTCACACGACTGCTGGGGCAGACGGGGCTCCGGGCCAGCATTCCGTTCGTGCGAGTCGACCCGAACATCCACAGCACGCTCTTCAATCTGAATGGCATCGCCCACAAAATCGTGCTCGAAGGCGAATACTTGTGGGCCGAAGCCGACGCCGATCTGACCGACTTCCCGCTGTACGATCCCGTTGACGACGATGCCGTCGAATTCGCGCGGGTGCAGTTCTACGGAGCGGAGTTCGGCGGGATCGGGGGGACGGGCGTTCCGAATCGCTTTGACGAACGGTTCTACGCAGCGCGGTCTGGACTTCAACGTTGGGTCACGGCACCCAGCAGCGAGATCGCCGAAGACCTATCGTTCCTTCGACTCGCGGCCCGCCAGCGATGGCAAACCAAGCGCGGCATGCCCGGTCGACAGCGGGTCGTCGACTGGGTCACGCTGGACGTGGAGGGCTTTCTCTACCCCAACCCCGACCGCGACAATTTCGGCCAGGAAGTGGGTCTGCTGAACTACGATTTTCGCTGGCATCTGGGAGACCGGGTCACCCTGCTGTCCGACGGGATGGCCGATTTCTTCGCCGACGGACTCCGCACGATTTCACTGAGCGCGATGTTCGGGCGTCCCGGCCGCATCCGCACCGTGGCCGGCCTTCGAAGCATTGAAGGCCCCATTAGCAGCAGTATCCTGTATAGTTCTTCCAGTTATCGTTTGAGTCCGAAGTGGATCCTGAACTACGGCAGCTCGTACGACTTCAGCTCGACCGGAAACATCGTCCAGCGCGGTCAAGTGGTGCGCGTCGGCGAGTCATTTCTGGTGGGACTTGGCTGGAACTACGACCGCAGTCGAGACAACTTCGGGGTCCGTTTTTCGATCGAACCGAGATTCCTTTCCGGACGCCTCAGCCGAGTGGGCGGGGTTCCGATTCCGCCCGTGGGATTCGAGGGGCTGGAATGAGCGAACCGACCCGGGCGGGGTCGCGTAGGGGCTGAACATGAGCCAGGGTTCTGACCGAACATCGATGCCACCCGGGCCGCCCTCGAAGCCGTTGACGTGGCGGGACAAATTCTTGTGCGCCTTCCGCGGGCTGCGAGTCGGTAGCCAGGGTCAAACCAGCTTTTTGGTTCACCTGCCGATGTCCTGCTTCGTGTTGGCCGCCGCCGCTCAGTTGCGGGTCACCACGATCGAATGGTGCCTGCTGGTGTTGTGCATCACGATCGTTTTGACCGCCGAACTGCTCAACGCCGCGATTGAGACTCTGGCGCGGGTGCTGACGTCCGAATACCATCCCGAAATCCGGGATGCACTGGATATCGCAGCCGCTGCCGTGCTGGTTGCGGCTACCGGTTCGGGCGTCGTCGGCACGTTGATCCTGGGCTTTCGATTGGGCGTGTATCTGGGCTGGTGGACCCTGCCCGCCTACGGCGCCTATTGAGGAAGGGGGAATCACCACCGGGTCGGGAACAGGGGACTGACATCACTCGGGTGTCGGCGGGGGAGTTAACGTCGCGGCCTCTTCGATTTCCGGAGCAGGGACGATCGGTTGCAAGCGGGTTTTCAGTACCGTCACGACGTCCACCTGCTCCGATGGGCCTTCGGCGCGGGGAAAACGCAGGGTGAGGTCGACGGTCGAATCGGAGCGCGAGAGATGCCCCGCCTCGGCATCGAACAGAATCAGGCCGGTGCCTGCCTGGCGATCGATCCGAAAACGATCGGACTCGACCGCAGCCGGCTGGGGCTCCCACACAATCGCGACCTGAAACTTGTCCAGCGACCGCTGCTCAACCGGCTCCTCGCCTTGATACGTGTAGCGAGTCTTGACGGCAATCGCGTCGGAGATTTCGCCCCAAGCCACCAGCGTGGTTTCGGTCCAGTCATCCCCGGGCAACAGATCTTGTTCAGGAAACTCCAACATCGTGCCCTGGAGCGACCGGGGCGGCATTTGGCGGCCGCCGCCCGTCGCGTTTGGAACCGTCGCCGGCGCGACGTCTGCCTTGGCCGCCGCCTCGACGCGGGTCAGCCTGCCGCGACTTTGCATCACCAGCGGACGCTCGACGTTCAGCGATGGCATCCACTGACGTGCCAGGGCCACCGCGTCCCCGCGAACTTCGATGTCTTGCGTCGAATCGTAGACGACCGGTTCGGCGTTGGAAATCTGGAGCGAATGTTTGACTTCTTGCACCGTCTGAAAGATCTGCATCTGGCCGTCTTCCGCGACCGCGGCGACCCGCCAGCCGGCTTGGTACCGGATCGACTCAGTCCACTCCGTCGTCCGTGTCTTCAGACGCACCGTGCGGTCGACCACCAGGCGGAATTCACTCCCGGCGGGTAACGCCCAACGGAACGTTTTGGCTTGAACGGCCGACCCACCAGCCGCCAGGACGACGAGGGCCAAGACAAGGGGCCAGCAGAGCGTCTGCGGCGAGCGTGGACCGCCGCGTCGCCGCGAAACTCTAGGCCTGATCTTCGTGCAGCTTGGCATGAGCGTCATCATCCTCCGGGCGGTTGTCAAACCCTTTTCCTTGAGTCAACTCGATTCGATCCAGGAATTTCACGTTCGCACATTCATCGATTTCGTCCGCATGGCAAGCCGCGTGATCGGGGATAAAAAATCGAAACGGCCCGCCCGCCGACTCGGGCAGCGGCTGGCCCTCGGACAAGTAGATCACGACACCGCGCTCCCGGACCGGTGCCAGCGGAATACTCGCGTGAAAATTGTCTCGCGACCCGTGTAGACCCAAATGCGTGGCCTGGGGCAAGACCTGGACGCATTCGAGCAAACCCGCCAGCCGAACGGCGCCACCCGGCCGGCGAGGGTCGAGTTGGCGAACATCGGGCACCTGGTAGTCCGGCGCGAGCTCGGCGAGGTCGGCGCACGTCAGTTCACGCGGGGTCTGGACCAGGCCCTCGATTCGTAAGCAGGGATCCGTCATGAGAAGCTCTCGGGTTGACTTCGAGCGTTTTAAACCGGGTCGAGCTTCCGTTGCTCGAACGCCTCCACCGCCTCGCGGACCGTTGCCGAGATCCGTACGGGACGCTGGGCATTGTAGTCAAACATCACCACCACCGATTCGCCTTCGGCGGCCAGCTTGCCGTGCTGGTGGCTCATCACGCGGTGCTGCATCGTCATACTGGAATTTCCCAAACGCGTAATTCGGGCACCCACATCGATCGTGTCGGGGTAGATAACCTGGCGACGATAGCTGCAGTTCAAGGCAGCCAGAATCGGCCCGACGCCTGCGGGCAGTCGCCCCGTGGCCAGGATCGCGTCGTCCAGGTAGGCCACCCGAGCCGATTCGAACCAACGGAGAAATCGCGTGTTGTTGACGTGGCCCAGGGGATCCATGTCGCCCCACAGGACTGGAATCGTATGGATCACCTTGAATCCCACCAGCTCCTCCCATTGGGTCTTCGACATGGATGTGGACGATCTTGGGCTGGCGAAAAAAGGGACGGCGTCGGCAGGACGCAAGGCGGATCTGAATCAGGACTTGAGTTTCTTGCCTTCCCTGGCGGGAGTCAAGAGCGGCTGAATGCCTTCCGACCGACCAGCATCGCGCCGTCCGACCCCGACGATTCCTGTGGATCGAATGGCGGCATGCGGCTTGAGCCGGTTTGGGTATCAGGCGGAGCGCAGCCGCAAGACACACTCGCCCGCCGCCGCCTGGGTTTCAAAAGCTTGACAGCCGCTTTCGAGGTCCTCTATCCTGGCAAGGTCGCGGTGACGCCCCCCGGATATTTTGAAGAACGATTCGTACCTCCGATTCTCACAAAGGACCAGGTCATGTTCGAAGTGCATCGTCGCGCGATTTGGCGGAGTTGCTGGCGACGGAGGCAGGGCCATGCGTGGCCCGCGGTGTGGATCGCGACAGCGGGAATTGCGATCGGCGCGGCGACCCGCGCAGCGCCGCGGAATCACCCGCAGGTCCGACGCATGCGCAGGTCCGCACGATTCGGCCGACCGGCGATGACGTTAGCCTCACACTCAAGAGCTTCTGTCTCGCCCCCAACGGCCAACTTGTGACGCTCGTCGCGGAAGGCGGCGTAATCTGGGGCGCGTCGCCCCTTGCAAATGACAAAGGACCGACCGAGGCGAAGCCTGAGCGTTCCGAGATTCGAGTCCTGGATGCCGAAGGAATCCTGCTTCACAAGTTCCCGGTCGACTTCGTCGGCCACTCCGTGAACGTGGCGCCGGACGGAAGCATTTATGTCGGCGGCAATGGCCTGGTCGCAAAGTACACCGCGCAGGGCAAACAAATGCTACGCACGAAGGCTCCCAACATGTCGGCCGGCGCGATGGACGAGGAGGTCCTGCGAGCTCGCGCCGAAGAGACCTTGGCGGAACAGGCCACGCTGTTCGCCGATGCGTTGGCGAGTCTGGAGAAGCAACAAGAGGACATTCGAAACAAATCGGACGACGAATTGACCGAGGAGCAGCGTGAAATCAAGGCGGACCTCGAGCCCATGATCGCCGCGTACAAGCAGATGGTTGAAGAGCGAAAGGCCGCGCCGCCCGAAGGAGAGCTGGAGGCGATCATGCAGAGCCTGGCGGGTCGGCAGAAAACAATCAACGCCATCGCCGCCAATGACAAATACGTGTTTGTCACATGCGCCGCTCCCAAGGGATACGGCTATGTGGTCTGGCGCACCGACTTGGACTTTAACCATCCGCTGATGGCTGTCGAAGGACTCCGTGGTTGCTGCGGTCAAATGGACGTCCAGTGTTGCGGCGAGGAACTCGTGGTTGCCGAGAATGCGCGTCATCGCGTCGTGCGGTTCGACGCGGACGGCAAAGAGCTCGTCGCATTCGGCAAGCGAAGCCGCGACGGGAAAGGCGTCGGGTTTGGCGGTTGCTGCAATCCGATGAACACCCGTCTTGTCGACGGCACGCTCTATGTCGCGGAGTCGGACGGAACCGTCAAACGCTTCTCGACCGACGGCGAGTTCCTGGGACTGGTTGGCAAGGCGAATGTCGAAGCGGGTTGCAAGAGCTCAATCGTCGCCGCCGCGCCAGGGGGAGACCGAGTGTACTATTTCGATGTGCAGAACTCGGCGATCTGCGTTCTCGAACGCCAGTCGGAGACCGCACAAGTTGCGAACTGAGTGACTGGGAATAGGCGACGCGAATCGCCCAATCGGGGACTCGAACCTTCAGCGAGAATCGGACATCCTTCCATGAACTCACGGACTCCGCTACGCCGCGCCGCAGTTCTGCTCCTGGTTCTCGGCCTCGGGAATCGCGTCGCCGTCACGGCCGAACCGGTTGACCATGGTCAAGAGCCGCTGACGATGATCGTGATGGACCCGTTGTCGAAACCGCTTTCGTGCCCCTGCGTGCAAGGCTATGCACAACGCGACTACCATCAACTGGCGAAGGCCTTGAGTCAGAAGTTAGGCCGTCCCGTCAAGACGCATTTTAAAGAGTCCTTGACCTCGGCCATGGAAGCCGACACGGCAGGCAAAGCGCATCTGGTGATCGGCAAGCATTCCGTCGTCATCTATGATGCGAAGCACGCGAACCTGCAAGTCACACCCCTTGCCAAGCTGACCGATAAACAGGGTAACACGACGATGACCGGCCTGTTCGTCGTCGCCACGGGTGATCCCGCCGAGAAGCTTGCGGAGATCACGGGGTATCGTCTGGTCTTTGGCCCTGAGGAATGCGACGAAAAACACGCGGCGGCCCTGAAGACGCTCGCCCACCACAAGATTGCGGTCCCGGATCAACTGGAGACATCGCCTGCATGCGACGAAGGGGCGATTTGGATTCTTGAGGATGCGGCGCTTGGGAAGCACGGCGCGGCGGTCATTTCCAGTTACGCCAAGCCCTTGCTGGAAGGATGTGGCACGGTCGAGAAAGGGTCGCTGCGCGTGATCGGAGAAACCGAGCCGGTTCCTTTCATCGAGGCCTTTGCCACCGATCAGCTGACCTCGGAGGAACAGGGCCTGCTGAAGCAAGCCTTGATCGACATCACGGAGGATCCGGAACTGCGGATCGCGCTGGAAACTCAGCAGGGATTTGTCCCCATGGGACACCAACAACCGACTGCAAAAAAAAAGAGTTAACCGACGCGCACGAAGCGGGCTGGCCCGGTTGGCGCGGTCCGACCCGCAACGGCCTGGTCCCGTGGCTGCCGGCGAAACTGCCCGAACGCCCGCCCGTGATCTGGCGAAAAGCTCTCTCGTCCCAGTCACCCGGGGGTATCGCCGCTACGACGGAGTGGGTGGTCGTCCCTGACCGCGACCTGGGCGATACCCAGGACATTTTTCGCTGCCTGCGTGCGTCCAACGGAGAACAGGTCTGGGAATTGCGTGTCGATGCCGTCGGTCAACTCGACTACGGCAATGCCGCGCGTGCGACGCCGCTTCTCCATCAGGGGATGGTGTATCTCTACAACGCCTTCGGCACGTTGCTTTGCGTCCGCCTCGCCACGGGCGAGCTCATTTGGAAAAAGAACTTGCTCGAGGAGTTCGACGGTTGGGACAAGTCAAACGCTTGGGGAACGGCCTCCTCACCCCTCGTCGTCGACAACCGACTGATCGTCAACCCGGGAGGCGATGAAGCCTCGATCGTCGCGCTCGAGCCCGCCACGGGAGAATTGATCTGGAAGACGCCAGGTGATCGCGCCGCGTTTGCGTCGTTCATCGTGGGGACCTTTGGTGGACGCCGACAATTGGTCGGCTACGAGAAGCGTGCGCTCGTCGGGCTGGATCTCGCGACCGGTCAGCCGATCTGGCGTTTGACGCCCCCGCAGCGCAACGACTTCAATGTCCCCACTCCGATCGAGGTCAACGGACAGTTGCTGGTGACAAGCGAAAACAACGGCACGCGACTATATGGTTTTGATCGGACCGGCGCGATTCGACAAAACCCCGTGGCGACCAATGACGATTTGGCGCCCGACACGCATACGCCCCTTGTGTTGGGAAACCGCGTCTTCGGCGTGTGGCTGGGCCTCGTGTGCCTGGACCTTCAGTCCGGATTGAAAACGATCTACCTTGCGGAAGACGCGGCGTTCGATGGATACGCCGTGCTGGTGGGCCAGGCCGAGCGTGTCTTGGCGATCAGCCAGGAGGGCGAGTTGATTCTGTTTGATACCAAGGCAGATCGTTTTCAGCCGATCTCTCGACTCCAGGTATTTCAGGACGATCCCGGCGTCTATGCGCACCCGGCCTTCGTCGGCACTCGAATGTACCTGCGGGGCAGTACCGAAGTCCTGTGCCTGGACCTTGCCCCGTAAGCCATTGGGGCGCGAAGTGAGCCCGACTTCGTGAGGTCAATCGATCCAATCTTGCTGAGCCAGCCGCTCGGGCACGTAGACTTCGGTGACGTAGCTGATGTCCTTGTTGATCAGCGCTTCGACTTCCAGCTTGAAATCGTTCTTCAGCATCTGGCTGATTTCGCGCTGCCACTGCTTCTTGTTTTCGAACCAGGGATATTTGGCGATCTGCCGAGCGCGCTTGCGATCGTTGTCATTCATCGCGATCTTGACGCTGTCGGAAAGCTCGCAGCGTTCAAAGTCGATGCTCCGCAGACCGAGGTACTTGGCGTCGGGAATGGCCATCCGGCGCGACTCGAAGGCGAGATTGATCGAGCCCTGCTTGATCACGCTGTAGATATAGTACCCCCAGGGATCATTATCCAGGAGGCAGTAAATCGGGAGGTTCAATTCGGTATGCAAGCGGTTGAGCATCCGGCGGACGCCGCGGGGCGGTTGGCCCTGGCCGTGCGTCAGCAGACAATTGTATTCGCGCCAGAATTTGTCTTCGTTGAAGCGGCGCCAGACCGTATCCTTTTCCACATGCAGGATGAACTTCGCGTCGCATTTCACAAACTGAATCACTTCGGGCTCGACGATCGACGGGATACTGTATCCCCCCGAACCCATCCGCGCGCAATCGATCGTGTCGCCGCTGTCGATTAAGGTAATCGGACCGACCAGCGTGCCGCGATTGGACGGCATACAGGTGCAGCTCCTCGCGCAGGCTGTCCAGGAGCACCTCGAGATCTTCGATGATCGGGATCGCATTCTGCCTGATCCCCGAACGTCTCTTCCTTGGTCCCCTCGATCGTGTGCTTCAGCAAATAGAACATACCGCGGATGCTGGTCGTCTTGTTTTGTTCAATCAGCCGTTTGCAGCCGCTTCCGACCAGCATGGTTTGCATGTAGGCCTTGGCTTGCGAAAGATTGAACAACTGTCGGCGATTGGTGTTCTTCCCCATTTCGAGGATACGCTTGCGGGTGCTGTAGCTGACGTTCGAGAGGGTTCGCGAGGGAATATCCAGGTGCAAATCGCGGCTCTTTTCCGCGGCCTGGATCACGCGGGTCGCCATCTTTTCCAACGAGTCCAACGTTTGGCGATCGCTCGCAGTCAGCTCGACGGGCGGTGTCGATTTACGGGCAGGAGCCGCCTTTTTCTGGGACGGGCGTTTCTTCGCCATGATGAGGTCTTCTCCTTCCGCGCGGAAGATATCTCGCGCGGGTTCAGCTGGCCGGGTCGGCGTCGTCCGCTTCGCCGACATCCTGAACAGGGGCTCGGTTTGGGCTCGGATGATTGATCCCGGCGAGCGGATCTTCGCTGCGAACGATCAAGACGTTGTCGCCGAATTCTTCCCCGTCGGCGTCGACACGCCGTCCACGCTCGTCGAACTTGGCATCGGCTTCGGCGGTACGTCGTCGTGCCACGTCCACCAATTGGTCTGTAGAGTCCCTCGCGATCCACGCCCTTGATCTCGCTGACCGCGGAGGCCACTTCTCCAAGGTATCGCAGGAAGATATTGCGACGCTCGCCTTCCTGACGCACGCGATTTCGCCGGCGGAGGTACATTCCCAGTTTGCGGCCGACCGCCTGCAGTCCCAATCGGAGTTCTTTCTGGATTTCCGGGTACGACGCGACGGCCTCCTTCGACTCGCTGGTGAACGGCACCCATACGCTGGCAATGTGGACCATCAACGAGACCGGGCCTTTCGGGAGACTGCCGCGTGACTGAGTCAGCCCATAGCTCCGCCAATTCGTGTTCGATGATGGTCTGGGTGATCACGCAGGCCGCATGCTGAAACTGCAGCGGAACGCGATTGGCGAATCGCAGGACTTCCATCGACTGCCCTTCGCTGATGTTGACGTTCTGCATGGCGTGCAGCAGCGTCTCGGCCTCTTTCGGCTTGAGTCGATTGGGCGTTTGACGCGTTCCCAAACGGGCTTCCTTCAGGATCTTTCTCGGCACCTTCGTTGCCCAGACCATTGAAGGTATTGATCAGAAACTGGCGCACCGTCCGGGCGTCGGTTTCCTCGAGCAGTTCCCCCAGCAGCTCGCGGGTGACGCGATGCGTGGGTGCCACACCGCCATAGGTCAGCCCGACCTCGATCTGGAACGGATTGCCGCGATACACCGAAGGCGGCCGCGTGGCGGCGACGTAAAACTCGCCGGGCACGACCTGGTGCAAGCCCTTCAGAATCAGATCTTCCCCAATCGGCGAAATGCAATCGGTCGAGGGACTGGCGATCTTCGTCGCTTGGATCGCGGCATACAGCGAGTCGGCCTCGCGCTGGCCGATCCGCGTCGTCCGCGCCCTCGTGCTGAGCTTCGCCGTTTCGCAGATCCGCCGGGCGACGGATGGCGACACGCGCGAAAAACTGGACGTCAGAAATGAGGTGAGTGTCGGTTCTTTGGTTTCTTTCAGCATCGCCGCCAGGCGACCCAGCTCCACGCCATACGGATGCGGCTTGATCTCCTTGGGTTCGGCCGGCAACACGTCGGTCGCACGTTCATAGGTCCGCCGATTCGCTTCGGGATCGACAATAGTGCAGCGTCACGTGCGGGTTGGCAATCGCCGTCTGCTGCAGATACTCGTCCACGCTGCCCCGTCCCCGCTGGTACCGTGCCTCCAGCTCGATCGTCACCCGCGTCCCGTGCGGCGTTTCGACCCACTCGATGCCGTGCTTCTCGATGTACTGCTTGCCCTTGTCACCCGGCGGAATGTCGACCCCTTCGCCTCGGCCGTTAAGTATCTCGGGCCGATTCTTTTTGGTGTCGATTTGAATTTCGTAGTAATGAGCTGGTTTTCGGGAAGAGATCTTGGAGAGAATCTTGATCGGTTTGCCGGTCGTCTGAACTCCGTACATCCCTGCCGCACTGATCCCGATGCCCTGTTGACCGCGACTTTGTCGTAGGCGATGAAACTTGGAACCGTAAAGCAATTTGCCGAAGATCAAGGGGATCTGTTTCTTGAGGATCCCTGGCCCGTTGTCCTGAATCCCGACCCGATAACGTTGCGGCCCGGTTTGCTCGATGTGAACCCAAATCTCGGGTGGGATCCCGCCCTCTTCGCAGGCATCGAGGCTATTGTCGACCGCCTCCTTGACCGTCGTCAGGAGGGCCTTGCGCGGATTATCGAACCCCAGCAGGTGACGGTTCTTCGCGAAGAATTCGCTGACCGAAATGTCGCGCTGCGCCTTGGCCATCGATTCGGCCGTCGCGCGGCGGCGCTTGCTTGAACCATTCGAGCCCGACGACGCGGGGCCGGAGGATGCGGGTCCCGACGACTCGGCGCCCGACGAATCGGGAGCAGCGGACTCGGCGCCTGACGAATCGGGGACACGCGTCGCTTTTTTTTTCGTTGACGCCGAGCCGTTGGCAGTCGTGTGATCGCGATCGCTGGGCGATTGCTGGGCTCTCGAGGAAGACACCGCCAGTACTCCTTTACGTTCCGCAAGCCAATTCCAGGGGCGAAGACGCGACCGCGCCGAGTCACTCAGGGCGGTTGCCGGGACCGATGAGAAGGGGCGACCGTTCGGCCCGACTTGGACGACCGGGCAAAGTATAACGGCTTTCAGGTCGCGTTCCCAGGCGACTTGCGACCCTGCAACCGCGCGAACTCGCAAATAAAGTCTCACCTGTCGTTGCCCGAATCGCCGATTCTTTGAGTAGCAACGGCATGCCCGCCGCTGCAGGCCAATTCCCACCGATCACGCCTTCCTCTCCTTCCTTCCAACTTGCTGGAGTCTCCGTGGGCCCCGCCTTTCTGGCCGAGCTGCCCTGGAACTCTCCGTCCGTCTTACCTTGCAAAGGATCCGGACCATGCTCAAAACCAAGACGCACCGGTTGGGTGCGACCTCGCTATTGATTTCCGTACTGCTGGCCCATCCGACCGTGTCGGCGCAGGATTGTCCCGAATGTCTGAATGCGGGCGGCGGGGAGTACGTGGCTGCCGGCGCCGGGATGGCTCCATGCGGCGGTCAATCCAACTGCTTTCGCCCTGTACCTCCGGGGTACGGCAAGGCCTGCTACGCCTACCGCCCCTTCACCGAGGCCTCGCAGCCCGATGTGTTTTACAACGTCTACGCCCCGAACAATTTCGGGGCGGCCGCAGCAGCCTACCCGGCTCCCTACCCGACCCCGAACCTGGTCGGGCACACCTACTACACCTATCAACCCCTCATGCCGCACGAATTCCTCTACCATCACCATCGTACGTACCATCAGTATTACAACGGAGGCATGGGGTTGAATCGGACATCCGTCCACTGGTACGGCACTCCCGTCCGTACGGCGGCCCACAACGTCATCAAGTACTTACAATTGCCGCGCTAGGCGTCGCCTCTCGGTACTAACCATTATTCGCGCGGGCTCCCGCCGCGCCCTGGAGAATTAGCACAAAGGAATTGTCATGCAACGCCTCGGTATCCTCTTGGCCGTGATCTTCGGTCTCGCGCTACACGTCAGTGAGGCACGAGCCGGCCATCCATGGCGACGGGCTCACGCCGACCGCGGTGCCCAGTGGTACAACACCAATCAATCCTGGCACGGACCCTACAACCATGTAGCGTGGGGTCACCCGGTGGCCTTGATTGTCCCACCAACCGCCCAAATGCAGTCGGAATACTCCTGGGGTGTCGGCCGGACGACGATGCAGCCGATTCACTTCCAGTTCGGTCGCCCAATCGCGACCCCCGGCTCGGCCGCCGGCAACCGCCCCGCGCCGATATGGCCGTCCAACACGCGCCAGCTTGGTGTCTATTCCGTGCGCGGCCCCTGGTAACCGCGCGACCGTACCCCGCCCGACCGTTCACTTCCGTTCCCCCTGCCCTGAAGGGGTAGCTCGTCAACGCTGACGAGCTACCCCTTTTTTCGTGCAGCGGTCGCCGTGGTATCGAACCTTCCTTCGCGGCTCGACCTCATCCTTCCCTCGGGAGGTCGTGCCGTGTTTCGAGTCTTGCGAGCGGAGCCGCGACCCTCACCCGCCCGGGCCCCGCGCGGGTGCCGGCCGACCTCTCCCGGCCCCGGGAGAGGTGACCCCTGCATGTCCCTTCTCCTCAACGCGGGAGAAGGTAGCCGAAGGCCGGATGAGGGGCGCACCATTCTGGTGACCCCTCACCATTTCGCAGAAGGCCCCCTTAAACCTTTATCTGGCGGCGGTTTCCCCGCGGACCCGCCACGCCATCTCACCAGGTTGGTGCCCTCGCCGACGACCGCCGACGCGACCGCGCGGCGGCATCGCTGTGGCGAAGCCGAATCGCCGCAACGACTTAGCACGTGGACCATCGTTTCCCGCGAAACCCGGCACAGGCCTTGCGGTGCAGAGGGTCCGCCGAGGCGGTCTTTACGACTGCGCCGGAATGGAACCTGTGTTGACTGACGGATCGCATCCACCATTGCGATGCGCCAAGCGGATCGCGACCGGTCGGGGACCATCAAAGGTGTTCCTGAGACGATTCGGCGATCGCGGTTCGTTTCGTGTTGTCCGCTCATTGTGAGGCGAGTGTTAGTGAACAAAGGTGTAGATCTCGTTTAGGGAAAGGATGAGGTATGAACGCTTCGATTTCGAACTACGACGAACAAGAATTCAACTATCGTAGCCGCGAAGAGCGTAAGAAAGTGACTCCTCCGAGTCACGCACGTCGTTCTCGCCATTCGGCGCGACGACGAGCGAAAGCGCCGGAGCAGTTCAACGGAATCCATCGACGTCGTTCCAAGAAGATCGGCTGGTAGAGCGTCTTGGATCAGCTGACAAGCCATTGACGGCACGTGGAGATCCCGCGTGCCAGCACTGCTGGCATCGGCCGAGAAAAGTCGAGCTGATTGAACTCGACTGCCGAAGCGTAATTCGGTCTAAGGTATCGGCCGGTTGCTCGAGCAGTTCGCGCTTGCGCCGCAGGATCTCCATGACGCAAGGTGGTCGTGGATGCGCACCCCCCCCGCAAGGATGAGGGCAGCTGGCGAAGAAGTTCGCCAACCGATCGGACGTACGACGTTGAACGCATGGCCGCGCGCACGTGCGCGTCGGTCGAACGTTATTTTTAAGGGCTTGAAGAACAGGTCTGCCATGATGAATGAGCTGGAGACGCATTCCCGACCCCCGGTCGGGCAGCTGCGAGGGAAGCCAGCCGCCAAGACGAATGTCAGCACGCAACTGGGCAAGTGCCTGGTGGTGTCGACGGATCGCGCGAAGCGGGAAATGATTTCTCTTGCAGCGACCGAAGCGGGTTGGGATACGATCGTCTGTGCCGACGAGCACAACGCGATGGCAGCCGTATTGCGAACCCGATTCGAGATGGCGTGGGTCGATTTGGAGGTCGCCCCCGACGACAGTCGGCATTTCGTGACCTCTGCCAGTCCGTTGCGGCGTTGCCGAACGTGTTGCTGGTCGTCTGCGGTCACGAGAATGACGCGAACGAAGAAATCTGGGCTCGTCAACTCGGCGTGTGGCTCTACCTGCCCGGCCTTTCACTGGATCACACCAGTGAGATCTCCCTGCTGTGCGAGCAAGCGCAGCTGGTGGCCGGCAGTTCGAGAGCTTCATCCTAGGCGTTGCCAGTCAGCCCGCAGAGGTTCCATCCGAACGCCTCTCGACGGGGAGAGCGAAGGGTCCGCAAACACAGGGGGATTGAACGATGAACAATCCAAGCTTCGGTCATGACGAGTTCCCGCCGAAGACCAAACCGATCGAGACCGATCCGAGACCAAGTTCAAGAAGCTGAAGCGGCCGATTCACGCCAGCAAGCGATCCGAAAACGCCGGAACGCTTGCACGGCATCCATCGCCGTCGCCGCCGGCGCATCGACTGGTAGTCCAGGCGACTCGACGACGCATGACCGACTCAGCCGTCGCCGTTAGAACGGAGTGGACTCCTCCGCGAGTCTACTCCGTTTTTTTTCGCGGCCTTCGGCCCTGCGCAGTTCAACTCGCTGCCGTGCGACATCGGCCGGCTTAGAAAATGCCTGCCCCAAATTCGTCGCTGCTCGTGATGCTTCGAGGCGTCGGATTCGTGACTCGTGCCGCGGGACGGCGCCTTGTGAGGACCACGCGGCTCCGATTCGGCAGGTTCCACATGCGTGCGGTCAGGAAACTTGGCGACCGCCGATCGGTCCTTGTCGCACTCGTAGAAATCGTCGTAGCGGGAGACGTAGTCCGGTTCCTGCGCCCGCTGCTGCTCGGTGCGAAACTCCGCAA
This sequence comes from uncultured Planctomycetales bacterium, assembly GCA_963826795.1. Lineage (GTDB taxonomy): Bacteria > Planctomycetota > Planctomycetia > Pirellulales > Pirellulaceae > CAWGYT01. The sequence goes on from CAWGYT010000018.1 coordinate 285,682, forward strand.
TCACTCGCTGCTGAATCATCTCGCGACAGGCCGAGTTGATCGGATGGGCGATGTCGGCGTACAGCTTGGCGCGTCCGTCCTGGTCCTTGACCGCCAGGTCGTCCTTCAGACGCAACCCGCATTGATTGCAGAAGGCCGCGCGGAGATGGTTCTTGCAGCCGCATTTCGGACAGTGTGCCGTCAGCTTGCGGCTGGGCATCGCCACGAACGGGCCATTGGATCCTTCGATGATCTTCAAATCTCGGATCACAAAACAATCGTCGAAGGTGATCGAGCAGAAACCCTTGCAACCGGTCGTCGCTATCTTCCATCAGCTTGATTCGAACCTCAGTGATCTCCACGGCCACACTCCTCTAGTTTTGGCTCGCTCTGGATAAGACAGGCGGGCCGGTGGCCACCGATTGACGCAAAAGACTCGACCTTCACACCGACTCCGGATTGCATCGGCCGCCACGCGGCATGTTTCCCGTTTCGACAGATGCCAAAATACGCACTGCCACTGCCACTCATTTGATGTCCCGAAAAGCGAGCTTATCGAATTGGGCAGCGATCGGTGGCATCCAAGGTGCCACCTCCGCGCCGCCGCCTGCAGGCGATTGAACATCCGGGGCGGCCAACGACGCCCCGTGGGCATCTCGTGGGTCGGCGCCGGATCCGACTCGGCGCATCACTCGTGACCGCTCGTAAACCGCCGCCGTCGAAAGTCCTTGAGGAGGACGCAGGATGACAAAGTGAGGTCGCTCCCGAACTGCGAATCGGCTCGATCCGCTCGCCACGCCCACGGCACCAGCGCCGCATCGCCGTACAAGAAAAACGGCACGTCGCTCCCCAGCTCCGCCGCCACTTCCGCTAACTGGGGCGCCGACCAATGAAGTTCCCACAGCAAATTCGCGCCCACCAGGCCGCCGCGGCATCACTCGATCCGCCGCCCAGCCCCGCCGCCGCAGGAATTCGCTTGCAGAGCTGGCGTTCATCCCGCAGGACACACCTGACTGCTCGCGAAGCAGCTCCACCGCACGGACGACCAGGTTCGATTCGGCCGATGGCAGTTCGCCCAAAGAACCGTTCGTCGGGCAACCCCGGCCGCCCAGGCCGACTTCAACGCAATCCGTCCATCCGCGCGAGGCGACAAACAAAGCGTGTCGAAGAGACCGATCGGAACCATGAGCGTTTCAATTTCATGATAGCCGTCCGCTCGCCGACCCAACACCTCTAGATAAAGGTTGAGCTTCGCCGGCGTCCAAATCTCGATTCGCGTCCTGCGACGGTGGACATACATGGCAAGCCTGCATAGTGAACGGGTCGGGATTCCATCCCAAACGTGGAAGTGCGCGGTGCCCTCGATGTTCCGGACTCGTGAATTCTAGCGGGTTCGCAAACAGAATCTCGCTGAATTCTAATCGGGAGGTCGAGGCGGTCAACATCACCCCCGCTCGCGACCGCCGTACAGCTTAACTGAAACGCGCGCCCGGCGTACGCTCGAAACTCGCCCCAACCGCGAAGCCGAGGCCGCGGGCGTCGGCCCCGCAAAAAAAAAGACGATGCGTCAGCCATAGCTCACTTTCACTCGGCTACGGTGACGAACTAAGCTCTTGGTTTGTGCCCGTCCCCACTTTGCACAGATTGAGCCCTTCAAAACGGAAAGCCGCATGTTCCCCCCAGAAAACACAGTCCGCGAGAAGCACCCCGTCTACCTGTTCATCACAGGCTTATGCATGGGTGCCGCGGACGTCGTGCCGGGCGTGTCGGGCGGGACGATGGCCTTCATTCTGGGAGTCTACCGACCGCTGCTCGAGGCGATTCAGGCGTTTAATTGGCCGATGCTGCGGGAACTGCGGCGAGGGCACTTCGGAGCGGCCATACGCCGCATCCCGTTTCGCTTTCTCATTCCCTTGGGACTGGGCATTGTGACGTCGATCCTGAGCCTGGCTGAGCTGCTGACGTATCTGATGGAGCAGCATGAGGCCCTTCTGTTCTCCTTTTTCTTCGGGCTTGTCGCAGCGTCGATCCTCGCACTCGGAGTCCGCCATCGCTGGACGCGGTCCAACGGCGCGGCCGGCCTCGTCGGGGCGGCCGTCGCATACTGGATCGTTGGCCTGGTTCCGGCCGACCCGGGTCACTCGCCCTGGGTGCTGTTCGCGAGTGGGGCCTTGGCGATTTGCGCCATGATCTTGCCCGGGATTTCGGGCTCATTCGTGCTCCTGATCTTGGGCCAGTACGCCTACTGCGTCAGCTCCCTCGCTCAGCTAATCGACAGCGTGCGTCTCGCCGATGTCCGGGGAGCGGCAGCGATCTTATGCGGAACCGTTCTGCCCGTCGGCTTCGGCGCCGGACTGGGGCTGGCGGCATTTTCCCGCGTCCTGAACTGGCTGTTGGCCCGGCAAGGTCCGGCGACGATCGCCCTCATGATCGGCTTTATGGCGGGGTCACTTCGTCGGATCTGGCCTTACAAAATCTACCTGGAGTTCGGCACCGATCGACACGGCCACCCGATCCCGCTGCGTTGGCAGAATACGCTTCCAGCCACCGGCGACGAGACGATCTTCGCCGCGTGTGGACTTTGTCTGCTGGCGTTCGTGTTGCTGAGTTTGATCGACCATCTGGCCGACCGACGCAACCCGCTGGTGCTTTTGCTGACGCAGGGACGATTGACGGCGGTGCCGACGGCAAAGACCTAGGCGTCGTCCGAATCGAGCTCGCGCAATTGACGGCGGAACTGGGCAACTCGGTCCGCCAATTCGGACTCGAAGCCGCGGCGGACGGGGTGGTAGTACTGACGGTCGACGCCCAGGTATTCCTGAGCGACGATGCCATCCTCGCTCTCGTGGGCGGACCGATAGCCCGCTCCGTGGCCCAGCCGTTCAGCGCCCCGATAGTGACCGTCTCGCAAGTGGCGCGGCACCGGGATCAATCGTCCTTCGCGGACATCCCGCCGAGCATCCCCGATGGCAATCGTCGCCGCGTTCGACTTGGGTGCGCAGGCCAGGTAGGCCACGGTTTGGGCAAGCGTCAGCTGGCACTCGGGCAGGCCGACAAACTCGCACGCCTGCAGCGCCGCGGTGGCCAGCGGCAAGGCGTGCGGATCGGCATTCCCTACGTCTTCGCTGGCGAGAATGACGAGCCGGCGACAAAGAAATCGCACGTCCTCTCCCGCCTCCAGCATCCGAGCCAACCAGTAAAGCCCCGCGTCCACGTCACTCCCGCGGATGCTCTTAATCAAGGCGCTGGCACAATCGAAGTGGTCGTCGCCGGTGGCGTCGTATTGAACGGCCTTCCGTTGCACGGATTCAGCGGCCAGCTCTCTCGTCAGTCGGACCGGCCGCTCGCTGGTTGATAAGACGGCCACTTCCAAGGCCGCCAGGGCTCGCCGTGCGTCTCCATCCGACACCTCGGCCAGATAGGACAACGCCCCCGGCTCCGCCGTGACCGGAATGCGCCCCAAGCCGCGCTCGGAATCCTCCAACGCCCGCCGCAAGAGTAACTCGACGTCGGCCACCGAGAGCGGTTCGAATTGAAAAATTTGGCTCCGACTGACCAGGGCCGAATTGACCGCAAAGAAAGGATTGGCGGTGGTCGCCCCCACCAGCACGACCACGCCATCCTCCACGTCCTGCAGCAAGGCGTCCTGCTGAGCGCGATTGAAACGATGGATCTCGTCGACGAATAACAAAGTCCTGCGTCCGGAGCCGGCCAATTCGTCCCCTGCTTCGGTCAGCAACTCACGCAGCTCTTTGACGCCGCTGGTCACCGCGTTGAGTGTCGCGAAGCGAGCACTGGATTCCTGGGCGAGCAGTTGGGCGAGCGTCGTCTTGCCGGTGCCGGGGGGACCGTAGAACAAGAGACTGGTCAGTCGATCCGCCTGCAGCAGCCGCCGCAACAGCTTGCCTTCACCCAAGAAATGCTGCTGGCCCACAAACTCATCCAGCCGGCGCGGACGCATCCGGGCCGCCAAGGGTTTGGCCCGCTCCAGGTGACCGCGCTCGATGGCTTCGAACAATGACATCGGAATCTGCTCTTGGGTTAAAACGGCGTCGCGGTCAAAGTCGCGGTCCGAACGGGGCGATAGGCGCGATCCAACAAGGGGCCGAACCCGACTCAAAACAAACGCAGCTGCCCACGACGGGGACGCGGCGGTTGAAAGTCGGCCGTGTTCAGTTGCGGCATGTCCGCCTGCAACTCGTAACGCTGCGCAAACACCCGAAACGTGGCCGCCACCTGCTCGGCCCACAAGCCGCTGCCACGCATCCGGCGACCGAACTGGGAATCGTTCCACTGCCCGTCCCGAACCGCCTGGATCCGTCGTTCGACCCGCCGTGCTCGATCCGGATACCGCAATCGCAACCAATCCAGGAAAACCGGCCGAACCGTCTGCGGCAAACGCAGCATGACGTAGCCCGCCCGCTGCGTCCCCTGCTCGCGAGCTTGCCGCAGAATCTCGGGAATCTCGTGATCGTTGAGTCCGGGAATCACCGGAGCCACCATGACTTGCGTCGAAACGCCCGCGTCGGTCAACTGCCGCAGGGCCTTCAGCCGCGCCGCGGGACAACTCGTGCGCGGTTCCATTCGGCGCGTCAAGGTTTGATCCAGGCTGGTGAGACTCAACGCAACATGCACCAAGCGATCGGCCGCCATCGTGCGCAAGAGATCCAAATCGCGGGTCACGAGCGAATTCTTGGTGACGATCAGGACCGGCTGCCTCGACTCGCAGGCGACCTGCAGACACCCGCGCGTCAATTCAAAACGACGCTCGGCGGGTTGATAACAATCGGTGACTCCCGAAAACATGATCGGCTCGGGAACCCACGCCTCCCGTCCGAGCCACTCGCGAAAGAGTTCCGGAGCGTGATGCTTGACGAGAATCTTGGTTTCGAAATCCAGCCCGGCGTCCCAGCCCAGGTATTCATGCGTGGGGCGCGCGTAGCAGTAGCTGCAGCCATGAGCACACCCACGGTACGGATTCAAGCTATACCGAAATCCAACGTCGGGACTGGCATTCTCCGTCACCACGTTTCGCGACTCATCCGCGAAATAGACCGTGGCCGGATTCTCCTCGACACCAGGTTCGGGCTGGTAGTCGATCCGCTCCCACCGCTTGGGCGGGCGCATTTGTGCTCCGCGCCCTGCGATTGCAGGACGGGCGGCTGACGCCGGCGTGAAATCCCCCCTCGACGACACGCGGTTCGCTCCTCATTGAAATCGCTTCACTATCGCGTGCCCCGAGCCCGACCAAACGGCCTTCGGGATACAACGCTGCCGCGCAATGTAACCCACTACTGAACATGCGCCCAGTCGGAGCAAGATACTTCCGAGGGCGAGCCGTGAGCTCAACCGCGCGGAGCCGCGTCGGCATCGCGCATGGCTTGAGGCGCGTCCTGCACGGTTGATGGCCATTCACTCTCACGTCACTTGCAGCCGCAACACCGCTCAAGCTACAACCGAATCCGTTCGCGTCGTCGTGAGCGTTGACATCAGATTTGGTATCTCGAGGCAGTTCGAAACGAGGTTACCGAAGTCGCCTTTGTCAAGCCCTCGCAAGGCCATCGCGTGTGACGATTCCGCAAATTATTTGGATCCACGAATGTCCCTTGGTTGGCCGCGCGACGCGTGATTATAATAGCGCCTTTGCGTCGCGGATTTGGAGCCTCACAGGATCGGGAATCCACCAGCACGTTTGAAAATCCACCATCACCTTGAATTCGCCGATGAGGTTGACTTCGCCGAGGTCTCAACTCGTCGATCCTGGAGAATGATTCGTTGCCTGTTGTTCGTCCCAAAGTCGCTGAGTTGGTGTTTCAACTCTACGGTCGCCCGTTGCACCCGGAATTGTTCGAGGTGCATCAGACACGTACGGTTGAGCGGGGAGGCTATCAGGCCAAAGCCCAGATCACAAGCGCCGGTCACTTGGTGACGTGGCGATATCAGGGGATCACCCTCGCGGAAGTCGCCGCGGCCGCGAATCATCCGCTCCCGCAGCGCCGCCGCTTGATCTCGCATCGTCTGCAAGGCGATCGCAAAGATGCCTTGGAATGTCGCGGTGGCTGTACCTATCAGGTCAATTTTCAACTCGAACCGCTCGACCCCGCGCTGTTCTGGTCTTTCCAGCAACAGCTGATTCAGGACGGCCAACGCAAGGGGATGCTGCATACGTTCGATGCCAGCGGTCGAGTGCCGCTGGGGGCGATCAGCTACATCAATCTCGAGGCGCGGATCGAAGCCTGCTGGTCCAGGCGTTTCACACGTTCCCTGACGACAACGCGATTGTTAAGAGCCAGTCCGTGTTTCGACTTCCGGGCTGAGTCCCAGAAACGTTCGGATGGCTCGGTTCACGGCGGCGGGATTCTCCAGCGGAGCCAGGTGGCCGGCAGCGGGAATTTCAACGTAAGTGGCGTGAGCGAGACGAGCGGCCATTTGCTGCATCTCGCCAGGCGGCGTGACCTGATCCTCGGCACCACACAGAACCAGTGCGGGGCAGGAGATCTGGGGCAACAGGTCGTTCACGTCCGGACGCGCGGCCATCCCGCGTTGCGCGGCCGCCAAGGTAGCGACCGGAGTGGATGTCATCACTTGCAACGTCTGCGCAACGCGCTGCGGCATGCGCTGCAAGTTCACCGGCGCGAACAGTTTTTGAAGCATCTCTTCGGTGGCCGGGCGGGGGCCTTCCCGCAAAACTCGCTCGGCGAAGTAACGCCGCCCCTGAGCCACCTGTTCCGAGTCGGCGCTGGACCGGGTGTCGCACAGAATCAACGCCGACATGCGGGCGGCGAACTGCCTCCAAAATTGCCAGGCGACATAGCCCCCCATCGAAAGCCCGACGAAGGTGACGGGGTCGCTCACGTGCAGCGCATCGAGCAAGTCGGCCAGATCTTGAGCGAGCAACATCATGGAAAGCTCGTCCGTCGGGTTGACCGGATCACTCCCACCAAAGCCCCGCAGGTCGGGAGCAATCACGCGGCATTCGCGCGACAGGTCATGAATCTGATCGGCCCACATGGTGTGGTCGAGCGGAAAGCCATGAACCAACAGCAGCACCGGACCGTGCCCGAGATCTTCCATCTGCAGCGTCACGTGCTGCGTCACGACGCGTCGCATCATCCTGGGGCTCCTCTTCCCGCGCTCTCACGCGCGACTCGCTCAAGGTCGCTCGGCCGCGTCACTTCAACGCGGAAGGCTCAGCCGCCATCCGCTCGAAGAATTCAAGCTGCCGGCTGATTTGCCCCGAGTGAGGTTCCAATTCGACAGCGCACCGTTGGTGTTTGATGGCGTTGTCCAAGTCTGCCACCGCGAAATAGCAGCGGCCCAGCGTGTCCAAGTAGCCGGCTTCGTCGGGAATCAACTGCAGGGATCGCTCGCTCGCCTGCACCGCCGCCTGAAAATCGCCGTAGGTATTGGCGATCAGCCAAGCGAATTGATTCAGCTGCCGCGCCAAGTTGGTTCCGGTCATCTGCCCCGGCAAGGTCTCGTAATCGCGTTCGGCACTCGCGACGCGCTGGGCATAGATCTCGCGGAGACGATCCACGCGTTGCTTGGTCTTTTCCAGCCACTCGGGCTCGGGATCCGGCACGCGGTACATGGCGATCAGGATGTCCGCGTTCTCCTGATCGTACTTCAACGCCTCCTCCAGCTCCGCCTCGAGCTGCTTCTTCTGTTGCGGTTCGGACGGCTGCTGGGCAAGATGCAGGGCATGAGAAAAATGCATTTGGCTCCGGATTCGCAACGGCACATGATTCAGCTCTTGCGCCCGTCGCATCACGACCTTGTCTTCCTCCATCAAATCGACCAACTGTTTCAAGGCCAAGTAGGCATCCTCGTGCCGCGCCAGGTCGTGGAACATGTACCCGAGTCGATAGGCCGCCTCGACCGGCGGGTGCGTTCCCTGCTCGTCCGTCTCGATCACGAGGCGATACTCGCGTTCGGCCCAGTCGAACAGACCGCGTGACTGCAAGTCATACGCCAGCTCGACGTGCAGAAACGGTTGATCTCCCGCGGGGATCTCCAGCACTTTTTTTGCCAGAGCCTCCGCCTCGTCCGACTGGCCCAGCTGCGCCATGACTTCGGCGCGACGATACATGAGCCGCGGATCTTCTTCGAAGAAGCGCGGAAAGCGGCGGGCGAGGACCTCGACCAGTGACCAGGCTCGGCGATCGATCAGCCAATCCATCGTGTCCAACACGTCCTCGCGGCTGGAGCCTTGCAGGGGCAGCAAATCCTGCATCGTTGCCAGCATGTCGTCGTCGCGTCCCAGCTCCTGCAGTCGCTCGATCCGCCACCGCAGGAAGTCTCCCAGCACGGCCAGGCGATCCTTGTCCGGCTGCCGCTCCAGCTCGGCCAACTCGGACTTCATCGCCGCCTTCCACTCGGCCAGCGTGGACTCGGGGTCGGCCAGTCCCCGGGCGTAGATCGCCAACCACCGCGCGGCGGCGCGTTGGCTGTTGCCGATCACCCGCCGGACGATTTCCGCGATTCGGTCGCGGTCCAAACCGTCCTCCGCGGGCGTGGATCGCATCACGACCAGCGCTGCCCGCCGCGAAAGCACGTCGGAGGTCTCGAAGCGGGCGAGTCGGCAGAGCGCCTCAAGCCCGCCACCGACCTCCACACGCCCCAACTGCCGAAGTCGCTCGGCGCGCTGGTCGAATTCCTCCGAGCGATAGTTGCGCAGGATTTCCCGCACCTCGTCCGGGTCCTCATCCTGGACCCAGGAAATTCGGATCGCGCGAAGCAAGTACTCGGCTTGCTTGCGGATCTCCACATCGGGATGCGTCTGTGCGGCGTGCAGCGCCTCGAACGCCACCACGCCCAGCTCGCGCAGCTCCTCCTGAGCCTGCTCGCGCTGAGCGTACTCCGCCGCACCCAAACGCTCAATGAGCACCTGGATCGCCTCCTCGTTCGAGCTCGCCTCGGCGCGGACGACGGTCGCGAGAGAGAGGGAGAGCGTCAGCGCGACCGCAAATTTCACCATCGTCGCTCGCCGGTCACTCGACCCGCCATCCCCATCGGCCCAGATTCGACAATTCATCAGCCACGGCTTTCGATTGCGTTCGCAGCGATTTAACCCGGACAAGCGACTGCGGGTCCTCAACGAGTCGAGTCACACTGCGAACAAGGTCTCCATGCGATCGGGGCAAGCACACGATAGCGATTGGGCCCCGATCCCGCCGCCGGACCGCTTCGCCGCTGCGTGTTCGGCCCACTCACTGGATGCTTCCAGCTCAATTCTCATCCATCTGCTGGATATAACGCCTGAGCCGTTCATTTTCGTCTTGGACATCCTTCAGACCGCAACATGTTTTCGACACGTTTCAGCAACTCGGGCTTATTGACGGGCTTGGAGAGAAAGTCATCCGTCCCGGCTGCAACCGCCCGTTCGATGTCACCCAGCTCGTTGAGGGCCGTGACCATCAAGATCATGATTGAGCTTGTCGCGGACTGCGACTTCAGTTGCTGGCAAACCTCGAAACCGCTCCGCTTGGGCATCATCACATCGAGCAGAATCAGATCCGGCTGAAATGCTTCGACCTGCGTCAGCGTCTCCTCGCCGTCCCGAGCAAACGCCAATTCGCAGTCGACGCCGGCCAGGTACGCCTCGAGCAGTTCGGCATTCGCCTGATTGTCATCGGCAATCAGAATTCGCGGTAAGGCCATCGACTTGCTTCCTGCCGAAGCAGGGTTCCTGAGGCGAGATGGCGTGTCGGCGGGAGACAGGTTGCCGGGGAATCCAATCGCGTCAGACGGTCACACAGGCGCGTCCAAGCCGGCACGGGATACTGCTGACACATCTCGACGACAGCGGCTCGAATCCGACTTAACGTTTCCGGGTCATCCGCATGCCGGAGTGACGTCCAGCATCCAGATGCCCAATCTGCCGCATTTCGCCGCGTCCCATGCCGCGGGTCGTCAGGGCGGGCGTTCCAACGCGGATCGCCGGAGGGATCCATGGGCTTCCGCTGATCGAACGGAATCATGTTCTTGTTGACCGTGATCCCGCAGCGCTCCAGGGCCTGTTCGGCGACCTTGCCACCGATGCCCAGGGGGGTCACGTCGACCAGCAGCAGATGGTTATCGGTGCCGCCGCTGACCAGGTTCAAGCCGCCTTCGAGCAGGACTTCGGCCAGCGCCTTGGCGTTGTCGATGATCTGCTGGCCGTACTGCTTGAACTCGGGCTGCAAGGCCTCGCCAAAGCAAACTGCCTTGCCGGCAATCACGTGCATCAGCGGACCTCCCTGAGTGCCCGGAAAGACGCTGCGATCCAGATCCTTGGCGTATCGCTGTCGACAGAGGCACAGACCGGCACGGGGCCCCCGCAATGTCTTGTGCGTGGTCGTGGTGACGAAAGTCGGCCACGGGCACGGGATTGTCGTGCAGTCCGGCCGCGACCAGCCCGGCGTAGTGGGCCATGTCAACCATCAGCTTCGCCCCACATTCCTCGGCGATCTCCGCAAAGCGTCCGTGGGGGATCTCGCGCGGATAGGCACTGGCCCCCGCCACGATCAACTTGGGCTTGTGCTCGCGCGCCAACGCGGCGACCTGGTCGAAATCGATGCGGTGCGTGTCTCGCGCGTCACGCCGTAGCTGTGAAAGTGGTAGAGCTTGCCCGAGATGTTGAGCTTCATTCCGTGCGTCAGGTGTCCGCCGTGAGCCAAATCGAGCCCCAGCACGACATCGCCCGGCTCCAAGCACGGCCAGGTAGACGGCCATGTTGGCCTGCGAACCGGAATGCGGCTGCACGTTGGCATGCTCGGCACCGAACAGCTCGCAGGCCCGCTCGACGCGCCAGATTCTTCGACCACGTCGACGTACTCGCAGCCGCCGTAGTAGCGTCGCCCCGGATAGCCCTCGGCGTACTTGTTGGTCAGCACGCTGCCGACCGCCTGCATCACGGCGGCGCTGGTGTAGTTTTCGCTGGCGATCATCTCCAGGCCGTCGCGCTGCCGCTCGGCCTCGGCCTGGATCGCGGCCCAGACCTTCCGGATCTTGCTGTTGCAGCTGATTCATGGGCGCGTCATTCCCCCTGGGTGGATGTTTCGGTGTGAGTGTCTTCGCCGCCTCGCTCCTGGGAAGTGAAACGCACGCCGTCGACCAGCGAATTTTAGATTGTTGAGATCCATGCGGACAGCGTCAATCGGTCGCTCCCGTCGCGTCGTGAAATTGATCCGGCAGTGGCGACACTCGGACTCGCATTTGGCCGCGGTTATCGGCGCGCCCTCCCGCCGCCTCATTGACGGCCAGATACAGCACGCCATCGCGAGAGGGACGAAGGACGGCCCGGATCCCGATGGGTTGGGGAGACACCAACGGGGTCGGCTCGTCGCCAAGCGGCTGCGGCCGCACGGCCCCCAGCAGCATTCCGAGGGGCCGACCTTGGTGATAACGGATCGTAATCCCGCCCGGCTCGGCGAACCATGGCTTGGCTTCCTGATTCAGCTGAACGCGCCCGCTGGCTGTCAATTCGTACGATCGGCCCGCTTCCAGCTCAAGGCCGGACGACTGCCAACCCCGCGCCGCGTCGACCTGGACCCAGGAGGTCGCCCGGCAAGCGGCCGTCGGCCGCTGCATGATCTCGTCGGCGGCGACGCAATAACCGTAATCCAAATTGTGCAGGAAGACCTGCCAAGCTTCCCGCGAGAGCTCGGTTTCGAACCCCAACTCACGCCATGCCTTCGCATTGAACTGGCCGAGCGACATGGCTGGAGCGTGAGCCAACTGCCGAAGCGCCGACTGCCATTGGGGATGCCCCTCCAGAAAGGCCGTCGCGGCCCAACTCCAGGCATACGCCTCCACGCCCTGGAAGTCGCGCTGCGTCAACTGGATCACGTCGGGCAACGCGCGGGGGTGACCGTTGGCAACGGCCTCTTGAATCAACTTGATGCGCCCCCACTGGGGCACTTGGGTCTTGTCCCCGGGTACGACGCGCAGCTGAAGCTCGCCCCGTTCGAATCGATGCGTCCCCAGCAGTTCGGCCATCCCCTCGGAGTACCATCCAGGACGGGCCCCGCCAGGCAGGAATTTGGACATAAAGGCGTGCGTTCCTTCATGCAGTACCAAATGCCGGCGATAGTAGGCACTGGGCTGCTCGCGGACCCAGAACTGATCGCGTTTTTGATAACCATGCAGAAATGGCGGCAAGTCCTCCGGCAAGAGCCCGGCCTGCCGGAACCGACGGTCGTCCACCATCAGGTAGCCCCGCACGTGCCAGCTCGCGACTTGCTCTGGCGGAACCTGGAAATAGGCACACCACTGCGGGACCGCCAAATCAAACGCCTGTGGCAAGTCGTCAATCGCCGTTGACGAGGGCAGATCGGTCGCCAGGGTCAGGTGACGGCCTTTCACCGTCCGGAATCCACTCCCCCCCCGAACGTCCTGCCCGCTCGCCAGGGAGGCGACCCAGGCGGTCCCCAAGGCAAACATCAGACCGGCGAGCAACCATCCGCCAGGGGATGACAAGCGGGAGCAGGGTCCCCGTGCTCGCAGAACTCGCTGCCCTACCCCGGCCGCAATCCTCGCTGGCGACATGCGATCTCCCAATGACCGTGAGCACTTGACAATGAACCCGAGTTTCTGACGAAATGCGGTGCCGCCCGCCAGGCCCCACTGCCCTGATTCTACCCCCATTGCCCCAACCTCGCGTGGCGGCGTCCGATTTCCCCGGAGGAATCGGAGAATCGCCCGATTGCACGACTTGCCGGGGTAGAAGAAGATCCCAGCAGGGGCGAGAGGTCTGATTTGCGTTTGTCGGAAACCCGAATCAGGGTTAGAATGCACGGTTTGGGTGCGTTCGCTGGCGCGCAGTGGATTTCATTGTGAAGTGCTGCCTCGACACGCTTGATAACGATAGAGGAGAACTTCGGGTGCAGGTAAATATCTCGACCAGGCACGGCCACCTGAGCGCTCAGTCACAAGCCAAGATCACCGAAAAAGTCGAGAAGTTGACTCGGTTTCACGATCGGCTGACGGCCGCCGAGATTACCGTGAATTTGGAGAATGAAGAGCACCCCAGCCTGGAAATCCAGGTGACTGCGGAGCGGGCGGGGCGTTTCGTGGCCTCCGGTAGCGCGGACCAACTGATGGGTGCGGTCGACACCGTTGTCCACAAGCTGGAGCAGCAGTTACGCAAGCACAAAGAAAAGGTCACCGATCACAAGCGACAGTCGGGCAAGCGGGTCGCGACCGAACCGGAAGTTGAGCCGGAGTAGGCTGGAGGGGGGGTGCATTCGAGGCGACGCGAATGGCCGAGTGCGCGTGGCGCGACACGCGGCAGCAGGAACCCGCGGACTGGAAACAGGAACCAGCGGCGGTGGAGGAATGCCGGGGAATACAGGCGGCGGCACGGGCTTGTCACCGAGGGCAGGCAGGAAACAGACGCGAGTGAATTCGAAGAACAACGACGTAAAGCAAAACAAAGCACAGCACAAGAGTACATCAGTGCCTAGTTAGCGCGAGGGGCTACGGGTAGGTGACCCCACGGGGTTGCCGCGACTGTGGGCCGTCGGCTTGAGGAAGGGAACGCATGAAGTTTGCAGATTTCATCTGTGCCACCGCGATTCAGGCTCAGCTGGTATCCGAGGACAAGGAATCGGTGATTCGCGAATTGGTCGCGTCATTGGTCAAGGCCGGCAAGATCGGCGAGGACGACAGCAATGACATTGTGAAGGCGATCATTAAGCGGGAGGAATTAGGTAGTACGGGAATCGGGCGAGGCGTGGCGGTCCCCCACACGAAGCATCCCAGCGTGGAGCGACTGGTCGGGACGGTTGGCGTGAGTCTGGATGGCGTTGATTTCGATAGCCTGGACGGGGAAAAGGTGCAGTTGCTGTTTCTGCTGGTCTCCCCCCCGGATCGACCGGGTGACCACCTGCGGGCCTTGGAGAACATCTCGCGGCAATTGCGCGACGACATGTTCTGTAAATTCCTGAAGCAGGCAAGATCGAACGACGACATCACTCAGTTGCTGGCGGAAGCGGACAACAACCAGTTCGTCTCCTGAGTCGGTGACGCGTCTTCGTGCGGCCTTCGCCGCATCCTTGATTGCACCTGTCGTAAAAAACATTCGACCGAGTCTTTGATGCCTGAACACCACGTTCGCCGAACGGTCACGATTGTCAATCCGCAGGGGTTGCACGCGCGCCCGGCGGATCTCTTCGTCCGGCTGGCGAACCAATTTGTGGCATCGGTACGCGTCAAGAAGGACAACGAGACGGTCGACGGCAAGAGCATTCTCAATATTTTGACGCTCGCCGCCGTCGAGGGGAGCGAGCTGGAGATCACGGCGACGGGGCAAGACGCGGATGCTGCCCTGGCCGCGCTCTGCCAGCTGGTCGAACAGGGGTTTTCGATCAACGAGCCGTTCAACCAGACCAGTGATAGTCCAACGAGTTAATCCGGCAGGAGCACCGCGTTCAGAGAGACGACGGCCTGCCGACCGCGTCGATTCGTCCCGCACGAGCCGCCCGGCAAAACGGCGGCTGGCGGTCGGAAGAATCGGACGAAGCGTGGTGGAATGACAACGTCGTGCCGGCGGGAACGTCGGCACGATGAGCGACCGCGGGCCGGCGCCCTGGATGGGCAGTCAGGCTCGGCTGTGAACCCGACCGAAGTCTCCTGGGTCGGACCGGGTCACGGCACCAGACATCGCCCAAGTCAACAATCAGACAACCCTGCAGGCAGCGTGACACGAAGGACTTCTTCGCGAATGAGTTATCTCCTGGTCGCCTCCGAATCGTCTGCGGCCCCGACGAGCTCTGCCATGGCCACGCCCTGCGCCCAACTAATATGCAGACATTTCAAGGGATTGCCGTTTCGCCAGGCGTGGCCATCGGCGAGGCCTTCGTGGTGGACAACGAAGGTTTTCGCATTCCTCGTCGGTTTATCGACCGCTGAAGTCGTCGACGCCGAACTACACGCGCCTGAAACGCTGCGGTCGAAGCGGTTTCCAAACAACTCGAACAATACGGCCAGGACGTCGCCGTCCAGCTGGGTGAGCAGTACGGAGCGATCTTTTCCGCCCAGCTGCAGATGCTCTGCGATGCGCGCCTGCAGGACGAGATCTCGACGCTCATCCGCGAACGACACTATTCCGCCGAATATGCCGTCAGCCGCACGCTGCGCCGCTACGCGAAGGTCTTCCAGCGGATTGGAAGATCGAGCATATCGCCGAGCGGGCTCACGATATCATCGACATCGAAAAACGACTGCTGCACGATCTGCTGGGCCGCACAACGCGAGGACCTGGCTCATCTCCGCTCGCCCGTGATCGTGGTCGCCCACGACCTGACGCCCAGCGAAACGGCCAATCTGAATCCCAAGTTCGTGCGCGGATTCGCCACGGAAATCGGCGGCCCCGGCGGACACACGGCGATCGTGGCCGAGGCCCTTGGAGATTCCGGCGGTGGTCGGGGCCGGGTCGTTTCTGACCGAAGTCTCCGGCGGTGACCTGGTGATCGTCGATGGCGACCAGGGACACGTGATCCTCCAGCCGGACGAGGCGACGCTGCGGCAGTATCGCGCACAGGCCGAGCAGGATCGCAGCGCAAGCGGCCGCCACTGGAAACGCTTCGCGATCTGCCCGCCGAGACCACCGATGGTCAGCGCATCGAGCTGTTCGCCAACATCGAGTTTCCGCGCGAAGTCGACCCCTGCCTGGCCCGCGGCGCCGACGGCATCGGACTCTACCGCACCGAATTCCTGTATCTGACGAGCGAATCAGGAACCGACCGAGGAGGACCACTACCAGGCCTACTCGCAGGTGGTTCAGGCCATGCAGGGCCGCCCGGTCGTCATCCGCACCTTGGACTTGGGGGCGGACAAGATGGGTCTGCGGCCACGTTCCGAGGACGAACGAAATCCGTTCCTGGGACTGCGCAGCATCCGCCTCTCGCTCCGCAATCTCGCCGGTCTTTCGCACGCAACTGCGCGCGATCCTGCGGGCCAGCGCGGCGGGCGACGTGCGGGTCATGTTCCCCTTGATCAGCACCTTGGCCGAATTGCGGCAGGCCAAGACGGTGCTGGCCGACATCATGGAGGACCTGGACGAAGAGGGGGTCGAGTTCAATCGCAACCTGCCGATCGGGATGATGGTCGAGGTCCCGGCGGCGGCCATTCAAGTCGATCGCTTCGCCCGGGAAGTCGATTTCCTCAGCATCGGCACCAACGATTTGATCCAGTACACGCTGGCCGTCGACCGCAGCAACCGCGACGTCGCGTCGCTCTACAACGCCGGCGATCCGGCGATCCTGCAATTGATTCAGCGATGTCGTGCAGGCGGGCGACGGCACAACACGTCCGTCTCGCTGTGCGGCCAAATGAGCGCCAATCCGTCTTCACGATGCTGCTGCTGGGACTGGGATTGCGCTGCCTGAGCCTGCCGCCGATGGCGATCCCCGAGATCAAGAACGTCTGCCGTCGCGTCAGCCTGGCTCAGTGCGAGGCGGTGGCCGAGAGGGCCTTGCGTCTGGAGACGGCACTGGAAGTCAATGATTACTTGAAACAAGAACTCAACGCGCGTCATGTCGGCTGACGGTCGACACGACGCGAGCTGAGTTCCGGCCGCGAGGAGCGGTGCGAACCTCGGCAGCCGACTCTCGCGACCGCCCGGTCGCACCGCGCCCGGGGACAGGATGTTCGAATGTGTTCGACAGAAGTTACGGATTCGTTTTCGCAAAACCGGCGACCTGCGGTTGATCAGTCATCGCGATCTGGCGCGTGCCTTTGAACGACTGTTTCGCCGAGCGGACTTGCCGCTGGCCATGAGCCAGGGGTTTCATCCTCATGCCAGGATCAACTTCCCCTCCGCTCTGGCCCTGGGAATCCAAGGCGAGGACGAAGTGGTCGAAGCCTCGACTTGAGACGGCCGTCGACGAGCAGGCGGTGCGAGAGCGACTCGTCGAACATGCCCCTCCCGGCCTGGAGATGACCGAGTGTCGACGTACTCGATGCGCAACGCAGCCCAAGCCTCAGGTCGAACGCATGACCTACCAGATCGACGTACCCGCCGAGCGACAGGCCGCCGCCGTCGCGCAGGCCATCGACGCACTGCTGGCGCCGACCGGAATTCCGCGCTGTGGCGCGACGGCCACCCGCAACCGCTGAATCTGCGCACCGCCCTGGACCACGTGCAACTGGACGGCGGGCGGCTGGAATTCAGCCTCCGCGCGACCGGAGCAGGCGCAGGCGCGTCCCGCAGCGACGTCCTGGCAGCCCTCGGCCTGGAGGACCTGGAACGCCACGGACGTCTGGCTCACTCGCACCAGAGTACAACTTGCAGAACAACTAAGCACACGACCGAAGGATGCATCACTTGTCCGTTCCCACGCTCGCCCCGCCGCGCGTCGCTCGGACATCGCCTAGAAAAGGGTCTCTTATGAAGAAAGAAATGCTGATCAACGTGGCCCAACCGGAAGAATGCCGGATCGCCATCGTTGAAGACGGTAGCCTGGAAGAGCTGTATACCGAACGAGCCAGCCAGGACAATTACGTCGGCAACATCTACAAGGGAAAAGTCGTCAATCTGGAACCCAGCATCCAGGCGGCGTTCGTCGACTTCGGCGTCGGACGCAACGGCTTTCTGCACATCAGCGACGTCGAGCCCCAGTACTATCGACAGGGCGGTTACGATCCCAGCAAATTGGACCGCGACGACGAGCCCGATGACGAGGACGAAGGAGGCCGAGCGCGGAGCCGCCGAGATCGCAATGGCGGCCGGCGCTTCCGCGGCAGCTCCCGCCCTCGCTTCAAGCCGCCCATCCAAGAGATCTTCAAGCGTGGCGACGAAGTCCTCGTGCAGGTCATCAAGGAAGGGATCGGCACCAAGGGCCCCACGCTCTCGACCTACATCAGTATTCCCGGACGCTACCTGGTGCTGATGCCGGCCCTGGGCCGCGTCGGCGTGTCGCGCAAGATCGACGATGAAGACGATCGCAAACGACTGCGCGACGCCCTGCTGGATCTCAATCCACCCAAAGGCCTCGGCTTCATCGTGCGGACCGCCGGACAGGGCCGCACGCGCCGCGACCTGGCCCGCGATCTGGCCTACCTGCTCCGCCTGTGGAAGGTCATCGTGCGGCGGATCAAGAACAAACCCGCACCGGTGGACATCTATGAAGAAAGCGACATGATCATTCGCACGATCCGCGACATCTTCACCGCCGATGTCGATGCGATCTATATCGATGAACCGCGGCCTATCGAACGGGCACGCGAATTCCTGCGTTTGGTCATGCCCAAGCACGTCGAACCGCTTGAAACTGTACGAGGGCCGCGAACCGCTCTTCTACAAGTACAAACTCGAACAGGAAATCGCCAACATCCATCGCCGCGAAGTCGCGCTTAAAGGAGGCGGGTCGATCGTCATCGATACGACCGAGGCCCTGGTCGCCATCGACGTCAACAGCGGGAACTTCCGCACGGACGATTCGGCCGAAGAAACCGCCTACCAGCTGAACCAGGCCGCCGCCCGCGAAATCGCCCGCCAGTTGCGACTCCGCGACCTGGGCGGCGTGATCGTCAACGATTTCATCGACATGCGGAAGGAACGACATCGCCGCAACGTGGAACGTGCCCTCCGGGATGCGATGAAGCGCGATCGAGCACGGACGCGGATCCTCCGCACGAGCCCGTTCGGCCTGATCGAAATGACGCGACAGCGAATCCGACCCAGTCTCAAACGGAGCGTCTTTACCGACTGCCCCTGCTGCTCGGGACGCGGCGTCGTCAAGACCGAAGAAAGCATGTCGATCGAGGTCATTCGGCTGTTGATGCTGGCCAGTCAAAACCCCCATGTCCATCGCGTGACGGTGCGAATCAACGACAAGGTCGCCGCGTTCTTGAACAATCGGAAACGCAAGGAAATCTCGGCGATGGAAGAAGAAGGCCAGATGACCGTGCAGATTCTGGGCACCGAGAATGCCTATCCGGAGTTCCTGGAACTGATCTGCACGGACCAGGGAGGCCACGAGGTGCAATTGCCGATCTAGGCGCTGCGTGCGACAGCTTCGACAATTGGCAAAAGTAGCCGGATCTGGACGAGCATCCGGCGGCGGGAGTAAACTGCGAAATTCGCCGAGCCGTCGAGTCCTCAAGCAGGTGAGCAGATGTACGCAATTATCGAAGACAGCGGTCGACAGTATCGAGTCGAAGAGGGCCAGGAACTGGAGGTCGATTTCCGCGAGGCCGATCCGGGGACGAACTGACATTCGACCGCGTGCTGGCCGTCTCCGACGAGCAAGGGCTGCAAGCCGGCAAGCCGATCGTGGAGGGGCGACCGTCTCCGCCAAGGTCCTGGGTGGACCGCCTGGGCGAAAAGCTGTACGTCCAGAAGCTCCGCCGCCGCAAGAATTCACGCCGCCGCACCGGCCATCGCCAAATCTTTACCAAGGTGCGGATCGAAAAGATCGAGCGTGACTAAGATCCAAGCATGATCGGCCACGCCCCGGCCGAGGCGACGCCCTCGTCGAGGCGATTTGTCATGTGGGCGAACCGCGACTCGCGCGCCCATTGCCGCTCAGATCCCCTCGGCATTTCGGATCCGCGTCGCGTTCTGGACTCCGGTGCGAGATCAGATCCCCTCGGGCCCCACGGACCCATCACTGCCACGTCGGCGGCCCATCGCTGCCACGTCGGTCATGGCATCCTCGGTGCCGAGCGGTTCGCGGTGCCGAATCGGCCTGCCGCATCGCTCGAAAACCCATCTGAAATCGCGCCGCTTGCGATCTGTCGATCCCCCGCTCCGAACGGCACTTAGATCGCCTCCGCGCCACTTTCCACGCGCCGCTGCGTTAAGCGGCATTGTCATCCGTGCACTTCATGCTATGCTAGCAGTCCGCTTCACAAAGAGCGCTAACTTATTGTCTAGCAAGGACTTACAGCATTCTAAGAAATACGTGATTGACGTGAGAGCTGGAGTCCTTACAATCTCGCTCTTATCCTAAATGTTGTGGCCTCGACGGACGAGACTACAATATATGGTGTTTCCGCAGCGATTTCGCGGCATCGTTCTGGGATTTTTTCCCGAAGTTGTTCATTGACCACTTCCTCAAACGCTCGATCACTACACAATAGTGTACCTCTGTACACTCGGTATGGACACTCATCTCAAGCACCAGAAGGAACTTCAGGATGGCGACTGTCAATGTAGGTCATGTCCCGCATCGCAAGCGACACCTCAACGCACGCGAACCCGAACCCCGACGGCCTGCGGATTGAGGCTCGTTTTTGTCCTCCCGGCGTCCAGGATCCGTTTGACACGGTGGAGTGGGAGACTCGTTCGGCGGCGATCAAGGGCGAGAATGGCGAGATTCTGTTTGAGCAGACGGATTGCGAGATTCCGAGGACTTGGAGTCAGCTGGCGACGAACGTCGTGGTCAGCAAGTATTTTTACGGCGAGAACGGCACTTCGGAGCGCGAGCACAGCGTTCGGCAACTGATTCATCGCGTGACGCGGACGATCGCCGACTGGGGCATGGAGGATGGCTATTTTGCGAGCGCAGGCGGACGGCGAGCGGTTTTATCGCGAGCTGACGTGGCTTTGCCTTCACCAGCACGGCGCCTTCAATTCGCCGGTGTGGTTCAACGTGGGGCTGCTACCATCAGTACGGCGTCAGCGGGCGCCAAGTGCAACTGGCATTGGGATCGTGAGACTCAGGCGGTTCGGCAACCCGAGAATCCCTACGAGTACCCCCAGGGCTCGGCCTGCTTCATCCAGAGCGTCGACGACAACATGGAAGACATCATGCGTCTGGCGACCAGCGAGGCGATGTTGTTCAAGTTTGGATCCGGGACGGGCACGGACTTGTCGACGATTCGTTCGCATCGCGAGAAGCTCTCGGGTGGCGGGTCGTCCCTCGGGTCCGCTTTCGTTCATGCGGGTCTACGATCAGATCGCGGCGGTCGTCAAGTCGGGCGGCAAGACGCGTCGAGCGGCGAAAATGCAGTCGCTCAAGGTCTGGCATCCGGACATCATGGAATTCATCGAGTGCAAGCACAAGGAGGAGCAGAAGGCTCATTGCCTGATCGAAAAGGGAGGTTACGAAGCCAACTTCAATGGCGAAGCCTACAGCTCGATTCTTTTCCAGAATGCGAATCTTGTCGGTCCGCATCACGGACGAGTTCATGCACGCGGTTCGAGCAGGATCGGGAGTGGACGACGCACTGGGTCACGGATCCGAGCAAGGACGGCCCCCGTTATCCGGCGCGCCAGATTCTGCGAGCGGATGGCCGAGTGTGCGTGGCACTGTGGTGATCCGGGCGTGCAGTACGACACGACGATCAATCGTTGGCACACGTGTCCGAATTCGGGGCGGATCAATGCCAGCAATCCGTGTTCGGAGTACATGTTCCTGGACGACACGGCTTGCAATCTGGCCAGCATTAACCTGATGAAGTTCCGTCAGGCCGACGGGACGTTTGACGCCGAGCGCTTCCAGGCGGCGTGCCGTCTTTTCTTTGTCGCGCAGGAAATCCTGGTCGACCATGCCAGTTATCCGACCGATCGGATTGCGGCCAACAGCCATCGCTTCCGACCGCTGGGACTGGGTTATTCGAATCTGGGCAGCCTGATGATGTCCAGCGGCCTGGCCTACGACTCGGCCGCCGCGCGAGGTCTCTGCGGTTCGATTACGGCATTGCTGCACGGGTCAGCCAACCTCACCAGCACCGAGCTGGCCGCGGCCGTCGGTCCGTTTGACGGGTTATGCCGACAATCGTGAGCCATTCATGAAGGTGATGCAGATGCACCGACAGGCGGTCGAGACGATTGACGACGCCGGCCCCGGCTATCTGAAAGAGGCGGCTCGCGAGGTCTGGGACGAAGTGTTGCTGAGCGGCCGCGAACGGGGTTTTCGAAACGCCCAAACCACGGTCCTCGCGCCAACCGGGACGATCAGCTTCATGATGGATTGCGATACGACGGGAATCGAACCGGACATTGCCCTGGTCAAGTACAAGCAACTCGCCGGCGGCGGGATGCTGAAGATCATCAACCGCAAGGTCTCGGCGGCCCTCGAGACGCTGGGGTACTCCGCCACCGAAATCGACGCGATCCTGAAGTACATCGACGAACACGATACGATCGAGGGTGCCCCCGAGTTGCGGGAAGACGATCTGTCGGTGTTTGACTGTGCTTTCAAACCGGCCAAAGGCGTACGCAGCATCGCATGGCAGGCCCACGTGGCGATGATGGCGGCCGCCCAGCCGTTCCTGTCGGGCGCGATTTCCAAGACGGTCAACATGCCGGCCGAGTCCACGCCGAGTGATATCGCCGAGGCCTATCGGTGGGGCTGGGAACTCGGACTCAAGGCATTGGCCATCTATCGTGACGGCTCAAAACAAAGCCAGCCCTTGTCCACCTCGACGGAAGGCGACAAAGCGGCCAAGCAAGCAAGAACGCCGGCCGCGACGCGAACGACTGCCCGACACGCGCCGTTCCGTCACCCACAAGTTCAACGTGGCCGGCCACGAAGGTTATATCACCGTGGGACTCTATGACGACGGGCGCCCCGGCGAACTGTTCATCACCATGGCCAAAGAAGGCAGTACGATCGGCGGCCTGATGGACAGCTTCGGAACGGCCGTTTCGATGAGCCTGCAATATGGCGTTCCGCTGGAAGTGCTCGTCAATAAGTTCTCCCACACCCGTTTCGAGCCGATGGGATACACGACCAATCCCGACATCCGGATCGCGAAGAGCCTGGTCGACTATATCTTCCGCTGGCTCGGACTTTCGTTTATCGCCGGCTTTCGCGAAGCGACGTTGGGCATTCCCTCCAAGGGTGGGAACCCCGAAATCGACTCGCTCACAAAACCCGTCTCCGTCGCGCCACCCTCCCAGGGCACGGCACTTCCCAACGGGAAGGCACCCGCCAATGGCACGACAAACGGCAAGTCCAGCAACGGCCACGCGCCAAGCAGCGGCTCCCAAAGCAGCGCCGCCCGCGCCAACGCCGACCTGCTCGATCGCGCCGGAGCCCGTATGAAGGATCGCTCCGACGATTCCGTGTCGGACCAAAGCGATCAGTTCGCACGCTTTCAGAGCGACGCACCCAGCTGCGATAACTGCGGAGCCATTACGGTGCGCAATGGCAACTGCTACCTCTGCCACAACTGCGGCAACAGCATGGGCTGCTCGTAAACTCGCCCATTTTGTCACGCATCTTGTCACGCATCTTGACACGCATCGCCGGTCCGCTCGGGGGCGTCCGCCAGGGACGCTCCCGCCCGGGAGGGCGAGGTGCGTTCGCGAGGGCGAAGCTCCGGCTGAGCCGTGCGTAGGACGACGCACAACGCAAGTTCGGCTCGGCGGGAGCCTCGCGCTTCCGGTGTTGCGACCCCAAAACTAAGCGGTGACAAAGGACTACTCGCCGTCGCGACGCTCGTCGCCTTCGCGCTGGAACACGTCATCGATCGCGGCGGCCAGCAACGAACTGCGCACCGCCGCCGCATTGGCCGCGGCACGACCCGCGAGCTCGCCGCCGACGGCGTCGGTCGCAGCCTGAGCCGGCACGGCCGCCGCCGTCTGCACGCTGACCGAATTGATCAAGTTCAGTTGATTGATCACCAACAACGCGTCCAGCGGCGACACAAAGCCATCGCCCGAGGGATCCAGATAGGGCGGCGGAAGCGCGTCGCCCCCGCTGGCATCCAGCTGATGAGCTCCCACGAGATTGATTTCGTTCAAAATCAGCAACGCGTCCAAGGGACTGATGAACGTGTCGTTGTTCACGTCCAACGGCTCAGCCGGATTCGTCCAACTGGGCACCGTCTCACCGCCCGCTGCGTCGATGAGCATTTGACGAAGCGTATCGAAATTTTCCGGCACGCTGAGGTCGTGCTCCGTCAAGTTGTACGTCGCAATCGGAATGTTGCTGGCGTCGACGAGCACCACGTCCCGGTACTCGTAGTCCCATTGATTCATGAAATTGTCCGACCGCCCGTCCTGGTCGGAATCCACGTCTTGCAGCCAAGGCAGTTGGCGACCCGCCGTGACGGATACGTTCCCAAACTCGTGCCCTCGCTCATTCACACCCAGAATCTGGATCTTCAGATTCGGATACTCTTCGTTCAGCTCAAGCTGCATGCGGTCCAATTCGCCAAACTGGCGACTGCAGTAACTTCACGACGCGTGGCCAAAGTACCACGCCGAGACCTGCCCCACGTAGTCCCGCGGCGAAACCGCCCGATTGAAGGTCGCCGACGCCGGATTGACGTCCTGCAGCGAAAAATCAGGGACCTGCAACCCCTCCGCTTCCGCCAACTCCGCGACGTCCGACAACTCCGACCAACTTGCCAGACCATCCCCGTCCAACAGCTGCCGCCATTCCAGCTGCTCCAGAAAACCCCGACGTCCGGATCGTTTCATCTGCCACCCTCATTGCATCTCAGTTTGCATCACGAGCCCCCGGCGCTCGCCCACTGCGCACGACCGAGGCCGCTCAAAAAGCCCTGACTCCAATCGCTCAGTATAACGCAAACGCTCCACCTCGCGCAAGCTTCGAGACCGGACAATTTTGGACGTCGGCCTTCCACACGCCGACGCCCCAAGTTAACAGCGCACGATGAAGACGCACGTTGATGAAGCTTGGCGCGGTTTCGAAACAGAATCCCGATGAGGGGCTCGCGTCGCCGTGAGGGCCAAGCCGCCGCGACGGCGTCAGCTCGAAACCGAAACCTAGACGTAAAACGGATTCGACGCCTTCAGCGGACGCAGTGCTCCGCCCACACAAAATAGGGCCACCACGGCACCAATCGACATCAGAGCGATTTGAAAATACACGGCTGCGACTCCTGGCCCGTTGCCTCATGGTTCCCCGAATCGACTCGAACTTGAAGCAAAGTCGGTGCCAAGTCATTTTTTGCTGCATTTCCACCGGCCCGCCCCCAAACTGTACTCATTGCGATATCGCTGAGCACACTCAAGCCGCCCACACTTCGATGACAGCCTGCGCGTCCGCACCCCGGCGATCGCGCCGGGAGCAGGGGGCACGCTACCGATCGTGACGTCGCCTATCCGTTATTCGTTCAGCGGCTGACTGAGGCGGAGATAGGCGAACAGATCGCGAATCTGCTGATCCGTCAGCGTGTGCAGCAGGCCGCTGGGCATCAGCGACTGAGGCGTTCGCTGCAACTGCTCAATTCGCGCGAGCCAGCGTGACGTTCTGTCCATCGGCACCGCGGAGCACCACGGTGCTTGCGTCCTGGTCCAGCAGAAAACCATTGACGACTCGACCATCGTCGGTTTGGGCTCAGCCAGGTCTCAAATCCTTCGCGAACCTCCAGGTCCGGCAGCGCGACCTGAAGGACCAGCCGGGCAGTATCGCTCCGCTGATAGGTCGTCAGGTCGGGGCCGATCTGTCCCCCTTCGCGAAACAACTGATGGCATTTCGCGCAATGTTCGCTGAACAGAGCTTTCCCGCGATAAGGATCCGCCTCGCCGCCGGCCAGCGCGGCGTTGGCCCGGGCCAAGTCACGTTGGCGCTCAAGATCCAGCCCAAGGCTTCGGTCGCCCCAGTGGCGTCCAACGGCGGCCTGAACGTCGTCGGCCGCGTGCATCGCCAGCCGCTGGACGACGTCGTCGGGCAAGTCGGCCGCCACGACGCGGCCGGCGTCCAGGGCCTCAATCAGCGACCGCGCCCAGTTCAGACGGCTGGCGAGCAACCGATCCGCATCCTCGCGCAGCTCGGGGGGCCATTGACTGCGACAGGAGAGGACCGTTGCGGCGATCTCGGCCTGGTCGATGCCTTGGAGCGCCACGAGACACGCCCGCGTTAATTCGACGCGGTCGGCCGCGACCAAGACGTTCAGCAGGATCGGCGCGATCGAAACGTCGTCGATCTCGCCCAGAAGCCTCGCGTATTCGACTCGGGTCGCAACCGCCGCGGCGGGATCGCGTAGCACGCCGACGGCCTGAGCGATGGCCGCCGGGTCGCCTCGGCGGACACGCAACGCCAGGGAACCACCGCCCGCGGCCTCAAGGGCCCGCACGAGCGGCTCAGGCAGATCCAAGGCCGTGCGGCCGGCGAAGGCCTGTTCAAAGCCGGCCAGCAGCAACTCGCGGCTCGCGGAATCAGGCGCCAGCTCGAGCAGCCGGGCACAGTGCCGCAGATCGGCCCGTGTCCCACCGGCATAACGGCGCATCAGCGGCGTCAACCAGGCCTCGCGCGCAACGGCGCCTGCCAGGTTTGGGCGTCCGTCCAGAGCGACATCACCGCGTCATCGTGATCGGCATGAGACTCCAGCGCCCACCAGAGTAGCCGCGGCAAGTACGGGTCCTGCCGATCGGAATCGTGCTGGACCAACCCCGCCAGGATCGGCATCGCGACCGAGGTGGGCAGCCGGGCGGCCGTGGCTGCCAATTGCCCCCTCACCTCGGCGTCCGGCTCGGCCATCGCCAGCTGGGCCAGTTGCTGGGCCACGGACGGAGCCGCCTCGCGCCGGTCGCCGATCAGGCGGACGGCCCAGCGACGCACGTGGGCGTTGGGGTGCGTCATGGCCCGCAACGCCACCGAATCGGACCAGGCATCTCCCAAATGCAGGGCCCAGAGCGACTCCAGGGCCAGCTGACCGTGAGATTCCTGAAGTCGCGTCTCGAGCGCCGCCCGAGTCACCGGGTCGCTGGGTCGGGGCAGGCAGCGACGCGCCATTTGGCGCGTCCATCGATCGTCGCTCTCGAGCAACTTCAGCAGTTCGGGCAGCGTTGCGTCGGACCAACGAACCGGCGCCGGTGGCCCGTGGCCGACGGGTTGCCGTGCGCGCAGCCGATAGACGCGTCCGGTGGACGGATCGATTTGACCTTGAAAGTGTTGTCCATGGGCGATGAATTCTTCGCAAAAGTCCGCGATGTAGACGGCGCCATCGGGCCCGGTCGTGATGTCGACAGGCCGGAAGGCCAAGTCGGTGGTGGCCAGCCCGACGCTCAGGTCCCGCGTCCGAAACGCGGCGCCGTCCGGTTCGATGTCACTCACGACAACCTGCTGCTGCAACGGATCAATCGAGAACAGCTTGCCGCGATACGCGGTCGGCAGGCCGATCCCTTCGTACTTGATCAGGTCATGGCTAAAGCGAGGCACCTCGCCGTGCGGCATGGGGGGCAGCAGGCCGAACGCATTGGGTTCGAGAGCGGTCCGTATTTTCCGCCCGTCCCCTTTTGATAGTAGCCGCCCTGGACATAGTAGAACCCACGGGTGTTGCCGCCGTTGTGTCCCGAGTACAGCCGTCCCTGCGCGTCCAATTCGATCCCAAACGCGTTCCCACCGCCCTCGGCAAAGACCTCGTAGCGACGCGAAGGCGGATGATACCGCCAGATCATCGCCCCGTCGCGGTAGACCGCGGGTCCAGGTTGGCCCACGACTTCGACCCGCGACGAGGTCGTGCTGCCCTGGGCGCCGTACAGCCAGCCGTCGGGGCCCCAGGTCAGGCTGTTGGCCAGCGAGTGCGTATCTTCCAGGCCAAAACCCTTCAAGTGCACTTCCGGCTCGCCGTCAGGTACCGCGTCGTGATTTCGATCGGGGTAGAACAACAGATAGGGAGGATTCAGCACCCAGACCCCGTCTTGCCCCAACTCCAGCGACGTAACGAGATTCAATCCGTCCAAAAAAACCGTGTGGGTCTCAAACGTCCCGTCGCCATCCGCGTCCGAGTGGACCGAGATTCGATCCTGTCCCGGCGTGTGTCGCGGAGGCGGCAGGGGAACGCGGTCGTAGGCGGCTCGGTAGTACTTATCCCGACTGACCATCGTCAAGCCGGCCGGAAAAGGATACTGGCGGTACTCCACCACCCACATTCTGCCCTGGGCGTCGAAGTCCAGCGAAAGGGGTTGCGCGATCTCCGGCTCCGAGAGCACCAGGTCGACGGCCAGGTCGTCGGCGACGGTGATGCGAGCCAGCGATTCCGCGGGCGGCAGATGGCGGCCGGGATTGAGTCGTTCGGGCCGTCGCAGCGGGGAAGTGGCGCGTGTGATCTGGTCAAAGACCGCCCGCGCCGGTCGCGCATCGACGGGTACGGCGACCGGCGGTTCTTCGCCCGGGCGAATCTGCCAGGTTCCGTCCAGGCGACATTCGTCGTGATAACCTGCCAGAACCGGCGCCCGTCCGAGAAATCCCACTCGATGATCGGCCGCGTAGAGCTTCAGCGTCAACACGTTATACCTGCCGGGCTGCAGTCGGCCCGGCGGTACTTTCAGGCGATGGACCTCCTCACGGGCCGATTGGACGTGCGGGGGAAACGTCCCCGCGCGACCGATCAGCTCGCCGTTGAGATAGACCTCGCAGGCGTCGGTGACGCCCTCCAGGATCAACGTGACCGACTCGGCCAGGAGCCCTTCGGAGCGGGTCCACGCATCCGGGACCTGAACGTAGGCTCGACACCACGCCCAGGACGTCTCCTTGAGTTCACGCACGCCGGGGACCTGCCAGTCGTCCCACGCCTCCGAGTCGGCGATCACCGCGGTCGTCCCCAGCAGCAATCCCAGCCAAGGCCCCAGCCACTGGACGCCCGTTCTCAATCGGCCGATTCGCGTGGACTCTCGCATGCCGCGCCCCCGTACTGGACGAAGTCAACCCCGATCGCGACACAGCCGCGGGACCGACCCGCCCTCGCGTCCCATTCAAGATCGCACGCGTTCAGTGTAACCTCAGGAGAATCCCGGCGGAAACAAGGGACGAATCGGGTCTTTCTTGAGAGTCTTCCTTGCGAGGCGACCGCATGCCGACGACCGAGTATCCCGCGACGATTCAAAGCGAGGCCGAGTTAGAGGATTTGCTGAGCGATCCGAGCGAAGCCGCCCTGGCGGCCGCGGCCCAGCTGAAGGGCGACGCTTTGATCCTCGGCGCCGGCGGCAAGATGGGCCTTTCGTTGGCCCGCATGCTCCAGCGCGCCAGTCAGCAGGCGGGCGTTTCGCGCCGGATCCTCTGCGTCAGTCGGTTCACGACACCGGGCCGCGCCGAGGCGTTTGCGGCGCACGGGCTCGAGATCATGTCCGGCGACCTGCTGGACGACGCCTTCCTGGACCAGCTGCCGCAATCTCCCCTGGTGATCTTGATGACCGGGATGAAGTTTGGGACCGGCGCCGAGGCGGCGCGCACGTGGGCCATGAACGTGGATTTGCCAAGCCAGGTCGGTCGGCATTTTCGCGACAGCCGCCTGCTCGCATTTTCGACGGGAAACGTCTATCCCCTGGTTCCCGTCGGCGGCGGGGGTTCCCAGGAAGGCGACGCGTTGCAGCCGGTCGGCGAATACGGAATGACCGCCTTGGGACGCGAACGGATTCTGGAATATCATTCACGCCGCGCAGGGATCCCGATCGCGATTGTGCGCCTCAACTATGCCGTCGAGATGCGATACGGCGTCTTGTGCGATCTGGCACAGCAAGTTGCTCGCGAACAACCGATCGACCTCTCGATGGGATCCGCCAACGTGATCTGGCAGGGCGACGCCAATGCGATGGCGCTGGCGGCCTGGGCCGACGCGACGTCGCCGCCGAGCGTGGTCAATGTGGCGGGTCCCGAGATTTTCGAAATCGCCAGCGTCTGCGAACAGCTCGCCTCCCACCTGAGAAAGCCCGTCCATTTTCGTGGTCGGCCGGCCGAGACAGCGCTCCTGAACAACGGCCAGCGGGCGCACGCCCGTTACGGCCGACCTCGGGTCGCGCTGGATCAATTGCTACGTTGGACGGCCGATTGGATCGCACACGGACGACCGACCTGGAACAAGCCGACCCATTTCCAGACGCGCGACGGTCGTTTTTGAATGACCGATTCGCGCCTTCCCGGTGTCCTCTGTCCCTCGGTCGTTGCGTTGGGAAAAGGGGTCAGGTCCCAAAAGGGCGCAGCACCCGAAGGGCCGTTCCGGCTTTTGGGACCTGACCCCTTTCCCAGCGCTAGGGCTGAGCCGCTTCTTCCCAGCGCTAGGGCTGAGCCGCTTCCATCACCTCCGACAACGAGACGGGTGCGCCGCCGCGGCGCTTGCTTTCGTCGGCCGCCGCCATGAAGGCATAGATCTCAACCGTCTCGCGGGGATCCACCGGAGCTCGACCTGTCCGAAAGAACTTGACGATCTGGACCGCCAGAGGGCGATAGCCATCGAAGCCACCCAGGGAGCGAACTTCGCGCGTGCCGAAGGCGGTCCCGCCATAGCCGCCCTGCCCCGCTCGAATGCCTCGGAATGTCCCGATCCGGCCTCCCTGCCACTGGCCGACCACAACGTCCGTCCCCTCGCTGCTCATTCGCGACACGCGCTCACAGCCGGTGCCCATCACGGTGTACAACGTCTCGACGCCGTGGATGCCATACCAAAACAGATCCGGATGCGTCGCCTCGAGGGAACAGGGGCTGTAGGCATCGCAGCCAATCACTTCGCCGATCGCCCCGGCGCGCACCGCCTGGGGTGCCTCGGCGTAGCGGAGTCCGGACGAGGAAAAAATCGGGACGCCGGCCTCGGCCGCCTCCTGATAGATCCGCAACACGTCGGCCAGCGAGCCGGCGACCGGTTTGTCGACGAAGACGGGTTTGCGCGCCGCGAGCACCGGGCGGATTTGCGCCAGATGCGGCCGGCCGTCGTTGGTCTCCAGCAAGACCCCATCGACCTGTGACAACAGTTCGTCAATCGAGGCCACGATCTCGATCCCCAGCTCGCGCATCTGCTGCGTATAGCCCGGAACACGCTCCACACTCGAGGCAATATCCGGGCTACCAGGCGGGTAAGCCGCCACGACTCGGCAGCCGGCCAAATCCTGGCCTACGTCCGGATCGTTCAACAACTTGGTAAAGGCCAAGGCGTGGGACGTATCGAGGCCGATGATCCCAAGCCGAATGCGGGGCGGGTCGGCGGGCTGGGCGCTGGCCATCGGCGGAGCCGCCCAGCCCAGCAGAAACACGAGCGGAAACCGCAGCAGCAACACACGCGGAAGTAGCAACCACTTCAAGCTGCCGAGCGGCGACGGCGGCGTGGGCATCGGCGCGGGCGTCACCCGGCCGGATCGATACCAGGCAAGTGCGGCCGGCCGTGGTGCCCTGGGCTCGCCCGTGCGGCGACGTCCGTCGTGGCTCATGGGAAGGTCTCCTGGGATCGGCGCGAACCGGCGATCAACGCACGCGCCGGGTGATGCCCCGGCCCGCAGGTCGCGCGGACGCCGTTGGCTTGCGACGCGAAATTCTCGTATATTGGCCGTTATTAGATCGCTGAACGGCCCCTCAGTCAAATCGTCGACTTCGCGGTCCGCGACCCGACCGCCCTGCGAGAGATCCTGGGGGCGACCGTCCTCGTTCCACCCGCCCGTTGCCCGCCCGCCCGGAAAGTCCGCACGATGAGTCGTCTGTCTTCGCCCAAGGGGATCGTGGCGTGCCGATCGTTTCGCCGCCAGCTCCGGATCGAGCGTCGCCAAATTTTGCAGGCCGGCCTGTTGGGCCTTGGCCAATTGACCTTGCCGCAGCTCTTCGCGGGTCGGCTCGAGGCCGCGTCGACGCAGGTGGATTCGTCGGGATTCGGGCGTGCGAAGGCGCTGCATCTTCCTGTTCATGTGGGGCGGTCCGAGTCAGCTCGACACGTTCGACTTGAAGCCGCAGGCAGCGGCCGAGATCCGAGGCGAATTCAATCCGATGCCGACGCGCGTGCCGGGGCTGCAGATCTGCGAACACTTCCAGCAACTGGCCGGGCAAACGGATAAGGTCGCTTTGATTCGCTCGCTGAGCCACGACGACCCGGCGCATCTGTCCAGCGGCCACACGACGCTGACCGGGCATCTGCCTCCGGTGAACAAGAGCGACGCGGAACCGCCCAGCGAGCGTGACACGCCGCATTTCGGCTGCGTCATGTCGCACCTTCGTCCCGCCCCGCCTGTGCTCCCTTCGTTCGTGACCCTTCCCTGGAAAGTCGCCCATCCGGCGGCGCCGGGCGGCCAGGCACCGGGACAGCACGGGGGCTGGTTGGGCCGCGAGTACGACCCCTTCGTGATTACGGGCGACCCGAGCCAACCCGACTGGCGAGTCCCGTCGCTGGCCCTCAATGACACGATCACCGTGGCGCGGATGGCCTCCCGCCGCCAGCTCCTCGAGCGGCTCGACGCCTCCCGCGCCCGCTTGGACTCGGCGGGCACCCAGCAGACCGATCACCTTCAGCAACGTGCCTTTGAGCTGCTCAGTTCGACCCAAGTCCGCCAGGCCTTCGACTTGTCGCTCGAACCCGCCGCCGTGCGCGCTCGCTACGGCCAAAACCTGCACGGACAATGTGTGTTGCTGGCCCGCCGACTGGTCGAATCGGGCGTTCCGATTGTGACCATTAACTGGCACAACGACGGGCGCAATTTCTGGGACACTCACGGGGATAATTTTCGGCGGCTGCGGCAAGATCTGATCCCGCCCGCCGATCGCGCCCTGGCAACCTTGCTGGACGATCTCCAGCAGCGCGGCCTGCTTGCCGAGACGCTGGTCGTGTGGGTCGGTGAATTTGGTCGCCGACCGACGATTTCAGCCAGTGCCGCCGGTCGCGAGCATTGGCCCCACTGCTACAGCGGCCTCTTGGCAGGAGGTGGCATCCGCGGCGGATCGATCTACGGCGCGAGCGACAAACAGGGAGCCTATCCTGCCGAAGCGCCCGTCTCGCCCCACGACCTCATGGCCACCGTGTTCTACGCCTTAGGAGTCCCTCCGCACCAGATCCTGTACGACGCGGAACATCGCCCTCGACCGGTCTACGGCGGCCAGCCGCTCGTCGACCTGTTCGGCTGAGCCGATAAGGGGATCGCGGTAGGGACGACCGTTACCGGTCGCCCCCCGCACAGATCCGTACGTGAAGAACTACCTCATACGGCTCCTCCGTCAGGTCAAACGATCACGAAACGAGTTTCGCTACCAGTCGTCATTGCCGT
Organism: uncultured Planctomycetales bacterium; assembly: GCA_963826795.1. Taxonomy (GTDB): domain Bacteria; phylum Planctomycetota; class Planctomycetia; order Pirellulales; family Pirellulaceae; genus CAWGYT01. Next base: position 318,521 of record CAWGYT010000018.1, read on the forward strand.
GCCATGTGAGTGACACGAAATCCGGCACTGTGTCCGGCATGTCCACGGCAGATCGACAACAGTTCCCTTCGGTGACTCCCTTTCCTCGACGGACTCCGCCACTGCGGATGCAGTTTTGTTCGCCCGCGTCGTCAGTAATACGAAGTCATCTGACTTCCCATCCACGTCCATGCCAGCCGTGCCCTCAGTGAGGTTCGCTGACCGTCCTCGACGTCGCCGCCAAGGAGCCGATGGGATCTCCCGGTTCTCGCGCTTGGAGTTTCCATACATGCACCAGGTCTTCGACCCCGTCGCGTCCGCGGGGTGCTCGCCAGCGAGCGCACCCAACGGTGTTGCCTTCCGCCACCTGAACGACGTCGGCACACGAGATGAAAATCTTTCGGAGCTCAATACTGGGCCTGCGTGTACCCCTGCCGTTGCTACACCCACCGTGTTGCCACGATCAGCGTACGACTCAGGGCCAGCGTGCCGGGCTAGGGCTTCGCTGTAAGACTCTTTCATTCTCAACTCCAAGCCGGTTTATCCCGGCGCTTTCTCAGGTCTTTTTTCGCCCGCAAATTGGGAAGATTAGAGAAATATTTCGCGTCAACCGAGGACGAGATTCATCCGACGCCCGCTTCGCGTATCAAGATGACGCACAACTCCGCTCGTAGTAAGTCCAAGGCCTTCCCTATTTACCCCTGCTTCCGAAACAAAAAGTCCTGCCCCCTTTCGAGCGGCGACGGACCGCGATCCCGATCAGGGCCGCAAGCAACGGCAACGCCGAGAAAGGTTCCGGTACGGCAGACGCTCCGCGGGCTCCTTGCTCGTATCCGCCATCGGCAAACGCCGCGACGAGATCTCCCGATTCGAAGTCGCCGTCACCATCCCAATCACCGGTAGCCCAACTAGAATTCTGCTCGATGACATCCTCGTATTCGCCGGCTTGAAATACTGCGATCAGATCCGCGGAATTGAACTCGCCGTCCAGGTTGGAATCTCCGATGTAAGTATTCTTCAGGTCATGAACCCAAGCAGAAAGATCTGCATCGTCGACATTCCCGTCCGAGTTCACGTCAAAGCTAATATCCGTACCTCCGCTGCGCATCTGGAGCACTAACAGATCAACGTCGCCAGCATCCAGTACTCCATTGACGTTGAAATCGCCAGGTAGGTTAGACGTCGGGACCATGCGTCCTGCGACTTCGTTCACGACGGCAAACCAAGCCGAGAATTCGTCAGGTCGATACAACGAATTCACGTCGATTCGAAGGTACCGCACTGCGAATTGTTCATCAAACTCTAAGACATCCGGAAAGTAAGCACTTTCGGTCCCAACTTTGAACTCCAGCGTAAAATCGCCGACCTGCTGCCATGGCCCGTTCGGATCGTCAGCCACGTGGACCTCGATCTCCTTGAGCGTCGCATTCCAAATTGCCAGCCCATCAATGGATTGGCTTTCACCGAAGTCGAAAACCAGTTCACCGCCAGGTTCTCCATTCGGCAGCAACCGACTTGACCAAATGTTGTCCGCACGGCCGTTGGCGAGACTCTTCCCTGACTCGGCAGCGACAAACTCGTCGAACGGAGTTTCGCCACTGATGTACGGTTCTGGAAGTCCGGACTGATTGATCATGTTCTCAAGCGTCACGCCGAATTCGGTTCCCAGTCCTGCCTCCGAGACAGACACCGGGCTTACGAGTACGCCGTTTCGGATGGGTTGCGGCAGGTTGTCGCTTATCGTCGCGCGGGCGTTATCGTGAATTGCCACGGAGAAATCGGTGACGTCGGCGGGAATCACGATAGATCCATCGAAGACCGAAAAGTCGTCTGTCAACGTGTACACTCCGGTGCCTGCGTCTTGCACAAACGCCGAAATGATCGCCTGTTCCACGTCGGAATCTGTCAAGCCCAACGAGGGATGACTCGTAAACTCAACGCTTTGCTGGCGAACATCCTCCGTGTTTGTCGCACCGATTACGAGCTCGTACAAGAGTTCGTAGCCTGGAATATCCGTCGTATATTGTATGGTCCTTTCCGCAGTCGTCTGGCCGAAACCAGCATCAAAGGACATGCCTTGTTTCAAGACCGACCGGATACTCAAGGAGTCATCGCCCGTCCATCCCGTGAATTGAAACGGATCCGAGATTTCAGCCCAGGCAAAAGTGACAATTGGGTCGGGATCGATTACTTTCTTCACGTCGACGTCCAGATCCATTGTCGCGATGATTCCCTTGAGTAAAGGAATTTCAATGCCAGCCACAGTAAATACATCGGGCGTACCGGTAAATGTCGCTCGCGAAGACGCATACCATCCGCCCTGCTCCAGATCGACTTCTCTGGAACTGATTTTCTCGCTGTAAGCCCCCGAGATTGCGCTCGCGAAAATCTTGTCCTCAGGAGGCGCGACGTACGTGCGTTGATCGTGAATGTCAACGCCTCCTTCGATCGCGAATAGCGGAACGTACGCCAAGCGACCCAACGCGGTAGAGTTAGCGCTGTAAATCTGTGTCACTGTGGCAATGTGCCCTCCTGCAGTCGAAATGGTCGCCGCGCGACAAGCAGCAGCCAAGTAGACACCGCCGATGATCCCGGAAAGAAGCCACGGCGACTTCCTAATCCCAGCCCGACACAGACTCAGATTTCGCGTTAGAATTTGCCGGCCAAAGCAGTCGTTTGCCCACATTGCGGGTTGTCCCTTCGTCGAATCGAGAAGCGGTTCGTGATCGGCGAATCAGCGAACGGAGCCGTGCCAATCAAACGTAGATACCCGATTCCCAGTCAGGTCTTTCAGAAAGTTAAGACAGAGGGCCGAAGAGGCGTCAAGTCTTTTTTCGCCGGTAGATTGGGAAGATCAAGAATCCTTCGCGTTAGCCGAGGCCGAGATTCATCCGACACCCCCCGCGTGCACCGGGATGGCGCACGACTCCGCTCAAGATGAGACCAAGGCCTTCCCCATTTACCCCGGCTTCCGAATCAAAAAGACCTGACCCGTTTCAAGTGCGCAAGCTGTGGCAGAGGCTCGAATGGCCGAAGGAACCGAGGTCGATCAAGCCCCAGCCAGTGTTCGATCAGCGCGCTGTAGATGTGACGGAAGCCGGTCGTGACTTTCAGGTCCCCCTTGTCCAGGTTGGTTAGGCTGAGTGACGATCCGATCAGGCCTGATTGGACCGCGGGTCCCGCCAGGAAGACGGGGCCGGCCGTCCCGTGGTCGGTACCTGCCGACGCATTCTCGGGCACACGTCGACCGAATTCACTGAACGCCATGAGCAGCACTTGCTCGCCCAAACCGGATCTTCGCAAATCGTCAATGAACGCCTTGAGCGCGTCGGAGAAAGTATTTAACAGGTTCGCGTGGGCGCTCATTTGGCTTGCATGTGTATCGTATCCGTCTTGCGACGTGTAGTAGACGCGCGCGGTTGCTCCAGACTTGATCAGCTGACTTACTAACTGTAGTCGGTTCGCGAGTTCCGTCGGCGGGTAGCGAGATCCTGGATCAGGCTTGCTTTCGGCTTTGGATAGCGACCGGGAGGTGGCATAGGCGTTGCTGACGCTCCGTTGAAGGAACGTTGTCAGGTCATCGCCCACGACAGGCCCATCGGACTCCAGATCGGGCAGTCGAAGCGACAAGTCCGCCATGTTTGAGACGAAGAGGCCAGACGGTCTACACAAACCTGGACCGTCTAAATCACGCCTGGAAGTCATTCTGTGCGGGACGACGTGGAAGTAGACCGTCTGGAACGACGTCCCAACCCTTTAGTCACCTGAGTTGCATGCGTCATTCCATGCCTCGAACGGGTTAGCTGTTGGTCCGTTTGTTGACAGCCAACGGCTGGTCATCTTAGTCTTAAGGCTGGGATCTATCGGAAATTGTTTGTGGATCCGGATCGCGGTTGGACTCAATTCCTTGGGGGTTAAGGTCTTGGCCTGAGATACTCAGCATAACAAGTCGATCAGTACGATTGTGCAAAGCAACTAACCATCCCTGATGTAATTCGATTTGCTTGAGGTGCCATGATGAACCACTTGTTTTTTTGCAGATGGAGGCGATGGACTCTCGAAACATTGTCGAGGCGATCACTTTCGCCGAGAACAACACCGCCTTGGTTGATGATCGCTCTTGCGGCTGCGTTGTTGATGACCAACACGGCTAAGACAACGGCGGCGGTGATCGGTTTCTTGGGCAACTTTGACGTCATCAACGACACAGGACAGACGGCCCATGGCTTTGAGATCGACCTCGAGGGCGTCCATCAAAACGAAGTCACGGACGTTTTTGGCGGCCCCGGTCGAGGATTTCCCACCGGCCGCGGATTCGATCCTGCCAACAGCGTAGAACGTTATGGTGAACCCTCGATCACAGAGTACACCAATGGGGCCGTGTATGGTACGACAATCACCTACTATGGCATCTACGACGGCTCGAGCTGGGACTACGGAACGCCAAGCGGAACGTTTATTACACCAGGTGACAATTGTTGGTCAGGCGGCGGGTTAGGTTACAGCGCTGACACACCGTGCGATCATTTCGGCGTCGGTACGAGCATCAATCCCACGAAGACGACGTATAGCTGGTTGCACGAAGGGGCTCCGGGTGTGTTGACCAGCGCCAATGGAAAGGTCAGTCTGCCAGCTCCGGTCTGGACGGTGATTCCGCCCGACCCGCAGCTTCCGCCCGCGCCGCCGCAAGTCGTAGCGAAGATTGAGGCGCCGGACGTACCGGCCGGATCGGAATTTAGCGATGCGATTTGGGTCAAAGTCTTTACCACCGAATTTGAGGATGCCGTCGAGCTGGAAGATCTTGTCGCTGACAACGCGCATGTCCAGCAAGCCGAAACAGAAATTGAGTGGCAGTTGCTTCAAAGGGAGGTCGGCAATGCCCTTTCGGGACAACTGGAGAGCGGTTTAGGCGTTCCCGTCGGTCCGGAAGCAGCGTCAATTCTGCGACGCTATGAGATCTATGCGTTCAGTGGCAACTACGATGCGGAGACGCACGAAGCGTTGTTTTCGGACGGATTTGGCGACTCGAATCCAGGGCCGAACGATGTCGGCACGTACCTCGGCTCGCAGAATGCCGCGGCCAACTTGGTCCCTGAGCCGCAGAGCTTCGGGTTAATACTAGCAGGTCTCGCCATGATAGGCGCCGTGGTCCGACGCCGATAGGAAGGCGACATTGTTGGTTACCGCCAACGCACGCATTACATTCCGCCGCTTCGCCACCGCCGCTTGAAGCGGCCACTAAGTGACACATCCTCGGGTTCACACCGACGGTTGACACGACCGATGCAGCAAACAAGAATTCGCTCCGTTTGCGGTCGCTCGCGATGTAGAGAAAAGAATTATCCACAGCGGTTCTAGCGACGAGGATCGCTCAGGTTGATCATTGGTCTTTACGAGTTTGGCGGTGCGCCGCCCGGTCCACTCAGAGTGTGCGTTCTTGGACGGGTTCTTAGCAACACCAGAAGGATTCAAACGGTCATGTTTCGCATCAGAGCGATGGCCCTCGGTGTGGCGGTGATCCTTGCCAGCTCAGGGCCCCTGACTGCGCAGATCGACGGGAAGAAGCAGATCGACGGGAAGGCGCAGACCGACGGGAAGGCGTGGAGCGAAAAATGGAAGGCCGAGAATTCGCGGTGGATCGCCTTTCATCTAATCGACGGCCAACCCGACAGGCTCGATGCCGTCCAGCGACTCGTCTCCGAGGGGCTCGCCCCACTTGGTTTCAATGTTCTCATCCTGGAGGTCGACTACAGCTATCGATTCACGTCGCATCCTGAGTTGCAAGCCCACGGCCTGAATCGAGACCAGGCGCGGGAACTTGTCGACGTCTGCCATAAGCACGGCATTCGTGTGATCCCGCTGATGAACTGTCTGGGTCATCAGTCCTGGGGTGGCAAACCGGGGACGCTGCTGGCGAAATATCCCAAGTTCGACGAGACGCCTGGGATTCCGCAGGATGACAAGCAAATCTACTGTCGCGAATGGTGTCCTTTGCACCCCGATGTGAATCGGGTCGTCTTTGCGTTGATCGACGAACTGATCGATGCCTTCGAAGCCGATGCGTTCCATGTCGGCATGGACGAAGTGTTCTTGATTGGTGACGCGAACTGCCCGCGATGCAAAGACAAAAATGTAGGTGACTTGTTTGCGAAGGCCGTGACCGATCTGCATGATCATCTCGTTGGCGAGAAAGGTGTGGAGATGTTGATGTGGAGCGACCGGCTGCTCGACTTCAAGTCAACAGGCTACGGACGGTGGGAAGCCAGCGACACCGGTTCGCACCGGGCGATCGATCGCGTGCCGAAGGATATCATCTTGTGCGACTGGCATTATGAAATGCCCGAGGTGTATCAGAGCATGGGACAAGCGACCCCCTTTCCCTCTGTTCGGTTTTTCCAGGAAAAGGGCTTCCGCGTTCTACCCTCGCCGTGGAGGAACCCTGATTCCGCGACGGCATTTCTCCGCGTCGCAAAACAGGGCGCAACGGACAACATGCTCGGCGTCCTGTTTACCGGCTGGTCGATCCAACCCGACGGCTTGCTTGCCGGTTTGAAAAGTGAGCCCAAGCCCTTCAAGCTGAGCGCGAAACCCAGCCGCGATGAAACGACGCAAGGCGTTGCGGCCACGATTCGGGCAGGCTTGAAAGAACTGGGCTCGCTCGCCCCCTAGGGCCTGAGTCTTGCAGAGCGGACACGCCTCGACGTTAAGGTGATGCTGCTGGAAATCGATCGCGAATCACGACCTCCGCGAGCAACGAGGCCAGACGAGCAACGAGGCCAGACGAGCAACGAGGCCAGACGGTCTACACAGACGAGGCCAGACGAAGAGGCTAGACCGAAGAGGCTAGACGGTCTACACGAACCTGGACCGTCTAAATCACGTTCCTGGGTCACCTGCCGCGGATAAACCCGTCGTGAAACGGCCCCCGGAGCCCAAACCGACGGAGCGGAAAATAGACCGTCTGGAACTCATTGGGATGACGCACGATTCCGCCCAAGATGAGACCAAGGCCTTCCCTAGTTCCCCCGGCTTCCGAATCAAAAAGACCTGACCCCTTTCAAGTGCGCAAGCTGTGGCAGAGGCTCGAATGGCCGAAGGAACCGAGGTCGATCAAGCCCCAGCCAGTGTTCGATCAGCGCGCTGTAGATGTGACGGAAGTCGGTCGTGAAATTCAGGTCCCCCTGGTCCAGGTTGGTTAGGCTGGGTGAGGATCCGATCAGGCCTGATTGGACAGCGGGTCCCGCCAGGAAGACGGGACCGGCCGTCCCGTGGTCGGTACCTGCCGACGCATTCTCGGGCACACGTCGACCGAATTCACTGAACGCCATGAGCAGCACTTGCTCGCCCAAGCCGGATCTCCGCAAATCGTCAATGAACGCCTTGAGCGCATCGGAGAAAGTATTCAACAGGTTCGCGTGTGCGCTCATTTGACTTGCGTGCGTATCGTATCCGTCTTGCGACGTGTAGTAGACGCGCACGGTTGCTCCAGATTTGATCAGCTGACTTACTAACTGTAGTCGGTTCGCGAGTTCCGTCGGCGGGTAGCGAGATCCTGGATCAGGCTTGCTTTCGGCTTTGGATAGCGACCGGGCGGTGGCATAGGCGTTGCTGACGCTCCGTTGAACGAACGTTGTCAGGTCATCGCCCACGACAGGCCCATCCAACTCCAGATCGGGCAGTCGAAGTGATAAGTCTGCCATACTTGAGATTGATGCTGGAACACACCGTCGGCCGCGCAACGCGACGGGCAGTTCCGTATCGCCCGCAAAAACCGCGTCCGGTCCGAATCGATTCGGCTCCGCCGAGAGCGATTGACCAAGCCAGCCCCAGCCGTTTTGAGCTTCGACATTCGTATCGGCCGCATGCCAAATCGCCATGCTGCGGAAGTGCGATCGATCCGGATTTGGATATCCGACTCCCTGCACGATGCTTAGGCACCCATCATTATAAAGTTCGCCGATTCCCGTCATGCGCACGTGCAAGCCGGCTTCGTCGTTCAGTTTTATCAGTTCCGACGGCTTCAGGCGAAGTGTTTTTCGATTCCGCGCGTAGCCTTCGTCCTTGAATGGAACGACCGTGTTGATTCCGTCATTGCCTCCCTCCAGTTGGACGACGACGAGAATGCGTCGGTCTTTCTCGGATTGTGCGGCACAAACGCTCTGCGCCAGAAAGGTTGGAAGCGTGGGCGTCAATGCGATGACGGCTGAGCTTTGCAAAAAGCGGCGACGATCGACCATGTTTGCTCCCTCCGAATAAGCGAACATCAGTGCGTGTCCTTTGCCTCTTACCCTCCGCCCTTCGCCGCTCGACGTCAGGTCATGAACGCAAAAGGTTGGGACAAGATTCTGGCAATCAAGCGATTCAACCTGCTTGATTCGGGCAACGACTGAGTCTGGGTGACCAGTCGGTTGCGGTCTTCAACCGCGAGTTCCTTACCACACAACAATCGGCCGAACAGGTCGGCCGCCAGAGCGACATCCATCTTGCCGCAATGTTGCAGCACCAGCGATTCCAGGCCCGGAGGAGCCGGCGGCGATCGCAACTGCCCCTCGGACAGTTCGGCAGCAAAGTTCGACCTTCCGATGATCGTGCGCGAAGAAAGCCAGGCTCGGCCTCCATTCCACCCGCCGACGTTCGGAGGATAGAACAACTCTTGTCCGAGTCGACCCGACCACTCAGCCAACGTCATGCTGCTGGGCGGCTGGTCAGACATCTCGAGCGCGCGAACCGCGCTAAGCATAAACTCGACCGGGCTGCTGACTCTCGAGCAGATATTCGCGTTCGAGAAAAAGAGCTGCGACCGCAAAATGCGATCGACGGCCCAACCGATCTCGAGATTGTTTTCCCGGAGTCCGCTGGCGAGATCATTGAGTGCCGCATCGTCAGCCACATTCTCGCCCATGAAACAACGGCACAATCGCCACGCGAGTCGTTGACTGGTTGCTGGCTGCGACAAGAGCAGCCGTGTCAGCCCATCTCCGTCGAACGCCTGTGTCTGACCGAGAATCGTTTTGTCACCCGCGTCGTGACGATCTTGTTTCATGCGAAAGTTGCCGCGATAGACGGTCCAACCGGTCAGCGATCTCGCGGCATGCTTGACATCATTCTCGCTGTAGTTACCAATTCCGAGCGTGAACAGTTCCATGAGTTCTCGCGCGAGATTTTCGTTGGGCCTCTCCTTACGGTTCGAGTTCGCATCGAGCCAGATCAGCATGGCGCCATCTTTGAGGACGGCCGACAGCAGCTCGCCAAAGGGGCCCAGCCCATGTTCACGCAAGAGTTCATTCTGCCGGCGCATCAACGCCAAGTCTTTCACCTTGAGGTTGCTCGTGGCAAAATGATTGTGCCACAGCAGCGTCAGTTTTTCGCGTAGCGGATGACAGGAGAACATCAGCCGATACATCCACCAGGCTTTCAGCCGATTCGGCTCGCCGGTGCTGACGGCTGCATCGCCAATGATCTGCGACATCTCCTCGAAATCGTCGCGCGGAAGCCCGTCATCGCCAGCCAGCACTCGGTCGATGGCCCGCTTCGGACCGCTTTCGACATCTCGCTGAATCTTACTCCACGTCGCGCCGAAGCCGGCTCGCCGATGCAGGTGGACGACGCGCTGCCAGTTCCACGGAGCATCGTGGGTCGGGACAAAGGGGGACCAAGCCGACATCGGTTGCGTTCTACCTTGGTCTTACAGTGATATCACCCAGCGCGGCCTCGGCCCCGCCGTCGGCGATCCGAGTGGACGCGATCGTGCGGAGATCGTCCCACTTCTGGTCCGTGCTGTACCGTTTGTTGTCCAGCGAAAACGTCAACCGAAACACGCCGGGCATGGCTCCCTCAATTCGAAATCTCCCACCTTCATCCGTCGTGACCGGCTCCCTCGTCATGTTGAGCTGTCGCTGGAATTCGCGTGAGGTATCGTCACTCCAGGCAAAGTCGACTTTGGCTCCGACCAGTGGGTCACCATCCATGTCAACCGCTCGGCCGGCCAATGTCCTGGTTGGCTGGAGTTTCGCAACCATCGGCTCCGTTTCAACTCCGCGAATCGTCAGCGTGCCGGCCAGATGTCGCTGACTGTGGTAAACGATTACCTTGCGAGGGTATGCGGGATCGAGACCATAGATGCGAATCGACGATTCCGCTGCCACATACGTGATCGGCCAAGACTCGGTAACGCCGCAGACCATTGCGCCGCTAAGTGGGTTTCCGTCCTCGTCGAGGATCGCCAGATCGAGGTCAAGTCCGCGATCGACTGTCACGTTCGCCTCGTACTGTTCGACGTTCTCGGGAATATCGACGACCTTCATGCCGTTCTCAAAACGCTCGAGGCCATTCGCCGAGGTGTAAAAGCATTCGCCGTCGGCATCAATACGTACTCGCTTGCGATCCTCCTCGGATAATCGCCCCTTTCTGTGGGGCTTGATGCGTTGCCCGCCGATTTCGATGCGGGTGGGACCTACCTGCATCAACAAAACTCCTGGCCCTGGAATCGAAACAAACTCAAAGTTGCCATCCGGGCCCACGCTCTCCATGACACGGCTGCGTTGGTAGTCGTCGTATCCCGGTTTGTCCTTCCACGGATTATCTTCCAGTGGCGCGAATCGGATTCCTCCCGTGACCGGCGCTCCCGTTTCTGTTTCGGTGACACGACCCTTGAGGATAATACCCTTCGCCAGCCCCGCGTTGAACTCCATCGGCTGAAGTCCCGGAGTTAGCTTCGTCGCCAAGGTGCGCGGCAAGTATCGCGTGTCCGGTTTTCGAAAACTGATCAAGACTTCATCGATGTTCGTTGGGATACCCGCAAGCTGGTACCTGCCCTGAACATCCGTTGTCGACATGATGGCATCGCCCTGACCGACGGATACGTGGACGAGTACTCCCTCGACTGATTCGGCGGATCCGATCTCCGTCACGCGTCCCGCGATGACCTTTCCCGGCTCCGCCACGATCGCAAGATCGTTTGCAAAGAGCTGAGGTGTTTGGCGGCGCATCAACTCCATCTCGCCGGCTTGGGCCAACGCGGCTTGGTTGTAGGTTTCCGGCTCGAACCCGTCTCGAGTAATCACCACGGCCGTGCGGTTGCCGATGGAAGGCGAGCTCACGTTGATCCACACGGCATGTTCTTTTCCTAGGCCTTGAATCGTAAACCGGCCTTGTGAATCGGTGGGTTTGTTTCCGATGATTTCGCCTAGGAGAGGAACGCCAACGTGCAGGACCTTGTCAATTCTCATCGACGAACTTCGCCACTCGCTCTTCCAGGCGGTTAACAGCTTGTCGACGCTTCCGCTGGAGTCCGTCAGAATGGCAGAAAGTCCCACGGAAGCGCCGGCCACCGGGTCTCCCTCCGTGCTCAGGAGGCGGCCGCTGATCGGAAACTCCTCATGCATCGTGAACGTGAGTTGCTCTGGCGTTCGCTTGGGAGAGACATCGGTCCACGCCATTCCGAATCCGTCAGCGACTGCAATGAGTGGTACGTCGCGTGCCCAAGGCAAGCTTGGAAAGATCAGCTCGGCTTCGAACGACCCGTCGGGTGCCGACGTGGCGACATGCTGCAGCCGCATATCGTCCATCTTCATGGGCTGGGGCGTCGTGGTTTGCGGCCAGTAGAGCCTCGCGCCTGCGAGCGGCTCGCCGTTTGGCTTCCGCACTTTGCCGACAACCCGCATTTCGGCTGGCGCTGATTCCCGCGCCGGCTCGCCAGTCTCAATTGCTGCGGCGACACGAACCGCGGTGGCGTCGTCGACAGCGCGATCCTTCGTCTCCAAAACGGCGGCACGATCGAGCTCGGTTTCGAGTTCCACTTCGGGCGCCGACTCTTCCGGCGTCCTATCCTTCGTGCGTTCCGTTCTCTCGCGTTCGGCTTCCTCGAATTGGCGCTGAAGCTTCTCAAAGTCGGGCTTCTTGAGCTGTACGTCACCCAAATCGAGCGTGCGATCCGTTTCGATCACGAGATCGTGTGCCAAATCCCCCTGAAGCGACCCTTCGGAGAAAACGCCTCCTGTCATTTCCATACCCAACAGACGGTATGGGCTTCCGCCGACAAGCCCTTCAATCGTGAATCGTCCGTCCTCGTCCGTGACAAAACTCCCTTGGCCACCTTCGACTTCCGGAAGGGGCAGGGACGGTTCAGGCAGGGAAGCGTCGTCCCGCGGCGCCGGAAGCGTCACGAAATTGCCTGCGAGAATCGTGATCTCGGGGACCGGGTCTCCTTGTTCGCCAACGAGACGTCCCTTCAAGGTGCTGGACGGCTGGAGGGTGATCGTAATCGTATCCGTGACTTCGCCCTTGAGCACGATCGTGCCGGACAGCTTTCGGTCGCTGCTGACAAACGTTAAGCGCCGAGCAAACTTGGGGTTGTAATCGGCGACCGTAAATCGACCATTGTCCAAAGGCCACCATCGAGGATACTCATCGCGCCCCGCGTAGTGTCCTTCGACCTCCTTGCCGTCGGGTCCGGTGACGGTGCCGCTGACGAGCGGTGCTCGACGGACTTGCATTTGGACGCGATGCGTCACGGCATCGGCCGCGAGATCGAACTCGGCAATCGCATGAAACTCGGGTTTTTCAGGACCCCCTGAAGAAAAGAAACCATTGACGAAGTTTGCGGCCATCGTGGAGGCATTCTTGGGTCGATACGCCCTCTTCTCATAGGTGTCGTCGAATGCCTGAAACGTCAAATAGCCCTTTCCAGGCGGCACGACGATCTGGAATTCTCCGGCGGTGTCGCTGCGCGTGTCCTCGACACCGATCGGGCTCTCCGGCCAGACTATCAAACCAAGGCTTTCTCCCGTATTGGCTTTCATGTATCCAATCTGTCCCGACACGGCCATTCCTGTGTCGCGATCGACGACACGTCCCGCAACCAGAACACCGCTCACCAATTCGGTGTTCAATTCGACCGGCTCCGCGTCGCTGCCGGAAGTGTCCACTGGCGACATGCGGGACAAAAGCGAAAGGTCGGCTGGTGGTACGAAGCGAATCGGATTTCCCTCGGCGTTCGGCAGGCCCGTCAACGTGTATCGACCGTCCTGGTCAGTTACGGCTCGAGAGAACTCGCTACCGATCCTTTGCGTCGCCCCGCTGGCGACCATACGATACATCTCCATGCTGCTAACCAGGACCCCAGCCACCGGCTTGGCAGTCGCCTTGTCCCGCACGACGCCGGTAATCGGTTTTGACGGCGTGACGACGTGCGACACGTTCGATCCGAAGACGTGCATCGCCTGCGCCTGTCGAGAGCTATCGATCTGAATCCTCTCACCCGCTTCGGTGCGACAAAAGATGCCGTTCGATTCAATCGTGGGTGATTCGAACAGCAAGCGAACCAACCGTCCGTCGCCAAGTCCGCCCATCGTGAACTCGCCTTTCGCGTTCGTCTTCACCGGAGGGATCAACTTACGCGCAACCGGGCCGTACAGATGCTTCGGTGTTGCTTTGCGAGTGGAATAGAAATCGGCACGCGGAGCTTGTCTCGCCTCATGCCACATCGAAAGCGTATCGTCCTCGCCAGTGTATGCATCCAGGAGGCGGACCGTCACATTGGGAACCGGTTGTCCTTCGGTTGTCACGACTTTTCCGGAGATCGGTGCACGATCGCTCGCGAGCCGCAGTGGTCCTCGCTGGTTCGCAATTCGATCGAGTATTTTTCGCTGTGACCCCGTAAAATCCTGTTTTTGCCTCATCTCTTGCAGGGGTATGCCCGTCTGCTCGAAGGCGAGTGAATTCGCCCACGCAAGGCCATATCCTTCCTTCGTCGCGGCCAGCGACGCCCAATGCCACGGCGGCACACTGTCGCCGGTGTGATAGAATTCGCTGCGCTGCAGTTCGAATCGAAAACGCCCATCCTCATCGGCAACGGCATCGGGCGCGTCGCGCGGCGTTTGGCTCTGGTCCGAATACCAATAGACTAGACGAATCTCCGCACCGGCTGCAGGTTGTCCGTCGGGCGTCAGAACCTGGCCCGCGTAAACGAACGGCCGTGCGCTGTCTGTTTTCGCATCTGTTTCAGCGGCCACGGAGACGCGATTGTCGTCGCTCTCTTCGACCGTGTCCGGTGCCAGCCCGGCGGCGATCAAGATCGCGGGAACTGCCAGCGCCAACATTCCCGTCGCGCCGATCCAGCCCAACCTTCTCGCCAGCGGTCGTGAGTCGTCTAGGATCGCGTCAATCCGGACTTCGACGGCCGGCCTCCGAGCCATCGTAATACTGTGCTGAGGTAGACGATAGCGTGAGCCGACCGGCGTGAGCGAAGAAGCGATTTCAAGCAGATGTTGTGCGTATTCGGCCCGATCTCCGCTGGATTCGATCACCGCGTCATCGCAACTGTGTTCGGCCAGCTCCGCAAGCTGACGGCGGAGATACCAGGCAAGTGGATTGTGCCAGTGGAACGCTCGATTTACTTCCGCCAGAAGCGCCACCAGCCAGTCCCCGCGACGAACATGAGCCAATTCGTGCGAGAGCGCCGATTGAATTTTTTGCTCCGACCAGCGATTCCACTCGATCGGCAATATCACTTTGGGCCGGATGAAACCGAACGTCACCGGAACGCACGCCTGCTCGCTTTGCAGCAGCGATACGTTGGCCGGCACGGGCCAGAGCGTTTCGGTGACTTTGCTTGCCAGGGATAACATGCGTTGGGCAAGAAACAATCCGAGTGCGATGCGGGCGAGCAAGAAAGTGGCGACTCCCACGTGCACGATCGCCAAGATCCGGAAGACTTGCTCCCAAATCGAGGAGGGCTTCTCGGCCGACTCGGCGATCGTGTGCACCTCATGTTGTTGTGCAAGCGTTTCGGTCCCTACCGCTGCGCGACGTCGATCCTCAATCGGTGTCGTTGCAGCGTTTCTAGAAAATCCATTTGATTCCCACGGCGGCACCGTTAACGTGGCCCTTGCGTCATCCGCCTTCGGCGCCTTGTTTTCAGCAGCGGTCGAGAGCGTTGCCCCTCGCTCGATCGTCGCCGGCGCGTCCGCTCGGATCATCCTAACGGTCATCCACTCGGGAAGCGGCACGCGCGGGGTGACCCGCACAAGAAAGGGCAAGCTGAGCATTCCGATTAAGACGACCGTCCAGACACGGTGCCGCGTATTCACGTCGCGGATGCGAAGAACGGCGAGCGCGAGCGCCGCAAAGAGACCGAGCAACCATGACTTCAGCGAGACATCCACCAGCAGACTGAACCAAGCGTTCGACCAAGGTAGCATCACTATTCCCCTTTCCGACGTTTACGGGGTGGTTCGGATTCGGCGATTCGCTGAGCCAGCTCTTTCAACGTGTCAGCTGATACAACGTCATCATTGACCATACCGACGAGCAGATCCTCGACGGAGCCTCCGCAGAAGCGTTCAATGATTCCGCGCACCGCATCGGTGGCAACGCTCTGTGGTCGGACGATCGGCAAGTAGACGTACGTTCGCCCATCGACCTCGTGCCTGACATAGCGTTTGTCTTCGAGCCGCCGTAGAATGGTGCGAACGGTGGAATCCTTGACGGGGTGTGACTTGGTCGAAATCGCATTGCGAACGTCGTCCGCAGTCGCGTTGTGCCGCGCCCAGACCACGTTCATCACTTTGTTTTCCAGGGGGCTGAGCGAGAGTGTTTTTTTGCGCGCCACGAATTTTCTTTCCGCTACGAGGTGTAATGCTACGCGTTGTAACACATCCACAGGCGACCGTCAAGCAAGTTCTTTACGGGCAACTTCTGAAGTGTCAGTTCTTGCCGCGCTGCGGGACTAGAAAGGCAAGAGGGATAAGTCGCGCGGTCAAGTGCGGCGACGATCCGTCCGAAACCCTCGTCGACACGTGAACGGACGTGCAAATCGCCACGGGATGAGGCCTAGGCCTTCGCTGCTTCCGAATTAAAAAGACCTGACCCGTCTTTCCCTCGCGGAGATGACTCGATGACCTCTACCTGCCATTTCTCGATTCTAGGGAAGGCAGAAAGTCACGCAAACAACGAAAAAAGGAGGCAGCGATCAGAGTCTTCGAGCTACCCACGCAATAGCGACCAGCCCGATCGCCAAGAGCCCCGCCGTTCCAGGCTCCGGAACGACGGCGACCGGCTCACGCGGCCCCTGCTCATAGCCGCCATCTTGGAATGCAACAACGATGTCGGTTGAGGTGAAGTCGCCATCGCCATCCCAGTCGCCATCGGCCCATCCCGAATTCCGCGGAATGCCGTCCTCGTACTCGCCCGCCGCAAAGACTTGGACGACATCGCTGCTGTCGAACACCCCGTCAAGATTGGAATCGCCCATAAAGCTGTGCTTTCGAACTTTGATCCAGAACACGCGATCCCCATCGTCGACGTCACCATCTTGATCGACGTCGAATTGCAGATTGCCCGACCCCGACGCGACCTCAGCTGTAAGCAGCTCGAGGTCCAACACGTCCAACTGGCCGTCGTTGGTGAAATCCGCCGGCAACGACGTCAATCGCAGGACCGATTTCCCCAGGATCATGATCTCGCCGTCCGGATCTTTATTGATCGAATAGATTGAGCAGGGCGCCCCTGCCCCGCATGTCCCCCAGATACGGTCAAACGCGTCGTGATCCAATAGCTGGAACATCTCCCCGGTACCCGGGTCACCGTAGAAAAGGCGCGGGACAATTCCAGAAACCGCCGAGGAATATCCCAAGTCCGCAAAGATGACTTTGCCTTGCAGCCAAGGGAATTCTTCACCTCGATAGACAATGCCCCCAATCACAGTCGAACCCTGCGTATGGTCGTATTCAAAAACGGGATCAATTAGCCCCAATTCCTCTGCTGTGGTCAGTCCGCTGCTGGGGTCTGGCGGGTCCGGAACCACTTCGTTGCCCGCCAAGAAAGTCCCTTCCTTTATGGGCCATCCATAATTGCCGCCGGGAACGATCTGGTTCACCTCTTCGATGGACCGGTGCCCGACATCAAACGCCCACAATTGCTGCGTTTCTGAATCAAACGTGATTCTCCAGGGGTTTCGCAGCCCGTAAGCATAAACTTCGTGAGCCGCCTCCGGATCATGGACAAAGGGATTGTCCGCCGGGATGCCGAATTGACCGTTGATCCCATTCGTACCTAAGGGGTCGATCCTCAAGATTTTCCCATAGACGCTCTCGAGGTTCTGTGCCGGCGAGCCACCGGTATCTTCCCCCAAAGCGATGAATAACATACCTTCGTCGTCAAATTCCAAATCGTTGACGTTGTGGAACTTGCTGCTCTCGCGAAATCGCATAATCTCTCGGCTCGCGCCAGAAAACACATTGGACGAAGGATCGTCAACCGTCCACTCTCGGATCACGTTGTCAAGGACATTCCCTTCGGCCCGCGAGTAGTCGGGACTTTGCGCGGCCTCGGCTTCCGTAGTGATGGTGTAGAACTTTCCGAAGCCCGGGCTTTCGGGAATGTTGAACTCCGGGTGGAATTCGAATGCGGACATCCCTTCGAATTCCCAGGCGTAGTTTTCACCGGTTGTCAGGAACAGATTCTGGCCGCCATCCGTTACGACATGTAGCGACTGGAACCGACTGCTGAGCATCATTCGATCCGCGTCACCTGGAAAGGAATGTGCATCCGTCCACCAGCTGCCCGTCGTGTTTTCAAGCTGGTCAACATCAAAAGGAATTTCCGTCGCGGGGATATCGGCGAAATACTGATGTTCACCCGGCGGGTGTTCTTCACCAAGGTGTGCATAGCAAGACGCGGTTAGCGTCAAGATTGTCAGGAACACGAAAGCGACTAAATCGTTGCGGATGACCATTGCTTCTCACAGCGTGCGACAGAGGAACTCTCGCCTGCATTGTATCGGAATGCCGGCAAGACTCAAGAACCTGAAGCTGGGCTGCCTTGAGGGGTCAAGTCTGGGCTGAGCAAAATTCGCGTCGAATGCGGGCAGATCGGCATCGGTGGATTGGGAGATATTTGTCCCATTGATGAGCATTGTTGTGGGTGACGCGTTTCGAAGGACGTTGGTCATGACGGTTGGTACGGAGACCCGTGAGTTGAGGAGTCCGGTCCACAAGTTGCTTCGGTTCTTTGAGTGAATTCGCGACAACTGGAAGCGGAAGCATCAGGAGTTGTAGCGAGATCGCAAGAGGCTGACGAATCAGGTGGCCGCCGTGGAAAAGAGCCGCGAACGGTGGAAGTCGGAGGTGAAGCCGTTGCGAGGACGAGTCCGAGAATTGGAAATGGAGCTCGAGCGTCAAGAAGCCCTTGACTGCCAATTCTTGCGACAGGCCCGGGCGAGTTGAGCCTCTGGGAAGACCGTCCGACATTCCCCTTTTTTTGCGCGCACGGATTTCCTTTCCGCTACAACGTGTAATGCTACGCGCTGAAACACATCAACGGGCGACCGTCAATCAAGTTCTTTACGGCAAATTCTAAGTTCGGGTTTTGCAGATTTGGGGCACAAATATTGATGTAGGAGAAACGCGGCACGTGGTGAGAAAATTGGGATATCTTACGCCCCAGTTCCCGCACCACGGAGGCCGCACGTGGAACTTATCCCAACACTCATGGATTTGCTAGATGGATTTCGTTCGGTTTTCACAGAACCAAGTTTCGCCACGTTTCGCTTGCTGATGGTCGGCTGGATCGTCTCTCATCGTCATCGTTTCGTGACGGACCTCATCATTTCCAGTGACTCCGTGGACAACGGGCACTTCAGTGACTACCACCGCTTCTTCAGTCAGGCGAAGTGGAAGATCGACGACCTCTGGAAGCTTCTCGCTGTGACGCTGGTCGCTCACTTCGTCGGTCCGCGTGCCACCATCTTGTTGGCGGGCGATGATACGCTGTGCCGCAAGCGAGGGCTGGGCTTGTTTGGCGCGGGTATGCACCACGATGCGCTGTGCTCGAGTCGGAAACTGAAGGTGTTCAGTTGGGGACACGATTGGGTGAACCTGTGCTTGATTGTCGTGAATCCCTGGTGGGCTCCTGGCAAGGTGTTTGCGTTGCCGATCTGCATGCGACTGTATCGCAATCGACAGGGATTGACCAAAGGCAAGAACAAGCCACTCAGGGCGACTAACAAGAAGTCCGCTTCGTCGACCCAACGCGAGATGAAGCAGGCCAAACGGAAAGCGCGCAAACAGCGTCGCTTAGTTGCACGCCAGAAGAAAAGCAGCCAGACCCAGAATAACAAGCACTTCACGCGGCCCGAGCTCATGCGAGAAATGTTGCAGTTGGTCGCTTCCTGGTTTCCCGATCGTCGCTTGTTCTTCGTTGCGGATTCTCTCTATACGGGCGAAAGCGTCTTGCGATATCTTCCCAAAAATGTCGACATGATTGGCGCAGTTCACCCCCAGGGCGCATTGTACGAGCCGGCTCCGAAGAAGAAGCCGGGCCGTGGGGTCGCTCCCAAAAAGGGAAAGCGGCTTCCCACGCGTGAGCGGTGGGAAGCGAGTTCGACGCCTTGGACTTCGATGACATTCAATCAATTTGGCTTGCATGGCACGTTTGGGATTAAGACCCGTACCGGCTTGTATTACAAAGCGGGCAAGGATCGGCTGCTGCAGTTTGTTTTGAGTCGCGACACCATTGGACAGCGGCCCACGCACATCTTCTACTGCACAAACCTCGAGCTGACACCCCGTGAGATCCTCTCGACGTATGCGCACCGCTGGGCCATTGAAGTCGCACGCCACGACGCAAAACAATTTCTCGGACTGGAAGATCCAGCGAACCGAGTGCCCCTGGCCGTCGAACGCACGGCACCGATGGCGATGTTTCTTTACAGTCTGACGATGCTCTGGTACTCGCAGCATGGACACAGGCACCTCATGTTCCCCAACCGAACGTGGTACCGCCACAAGTCAGAACCACGTTTTGCGGACATCTTGACTACGCTCCGCCGCGCCTCGTGGGAAAACCAATTCCAAGCAGTGCGGAAAAAGCTCACTCTCTGGAATAAAACCGTCGCGCGGCTCACGTACCTCGCCACCCTCGCGGGATAACGGGTTGGGCGGTACAAAATCAGTGCCCTAAATCTGCAAAACCCGAACTAAGAGGTCAGGTCTTGCCGCGCTGAGGGACTAGGAAGACAAAAGAAATGAGTCGCGCGGTCACGTGTGGCGACGATCGGTCCGAGACCCTCTTCGACACCTGAACGGACGGACAACTCCGCTCGGGATGAGGCCTAGGCCTTCGCTGCTCCCCCCATTTTTCGAATTAAAAAGACCTGACCCGTTTTCCAGACCGCATAAACGATTCTGGCACCGTCGCACCTGCGTTCGAATTGATTACAATTTCGGTGCGGCTTATTCACAGTTCTCTTGTCTCCAATAACAAGTCGTGCCCTCGAAGACGAACGCCATGAAGAACGTGCAGTTAGTTCGGCTTGATGCAGCGATTGAAGAATCGCTGGCAAACGACCGTGCATATATGGACGCAATGGTCAGTGAGGATTGGTTTCAGGTTGCAGCGATCGTGCACCAATTGGTCGGACGAAAGCTGATGGCGGTACCCGTTAGCGTCGACGCGCTGGAATGGGGTGGATACTTCGTCGTGGACACCGTCACGCGCGACGTCATAGGTTCTTGTGCCTTCAAGGGGCAGCCCACCGCAGATGGAACCGTTGAGATTGCGTATTTCACGTACCCGGACTTTGAGGGAAACGGATATGCCACTTCGATGGCACGCAAACTTATCGAGCTGGCAGCTGGCTGCGTGGCGGTCAAGCGTGTACTGGCCCATACTCTGCCACACGCGAACGCCTCGACTCGGGTGCTGGAGAAGAATGGGATGGTGTTCGTCGGCGAGGTAAATGATCCGGACGATGGCCGAGTGTGGCAATGGCAAAAGCTACTCAGGACATGACCATTCAGGATGCGACTTCGCGTTCGACCGACTTGATTGGGTCGGGGAAAACGACTCAAGAGATGCGGCAGACGGGCGGCAGAGCGCGCTCAACGCTCGCGCCCGATGGCAGAAAGCTGGAAGCAAGGACTCGCTCCAGCCAATGCCCGCTGGAGAGATCTTTCGCTTAGCGGCTGATCCAGATCATCCCATCTGCCTCAGATCAATTGACGGAAGGCACAGACTCGCTCATCAGCACAGCATGCATCGTGGCGAGCGGACTTCAGGGGTCAGGTCCGGGCTGGGTCCTTTGGCAATTCGGCTAGCATTCGCGTGAGCGTATTGGCGTGGACACCCAGCAGCTTGGCCGCACGGCCTTTGTGGCCGTCGGTCGCGCGCAGGGCCTGCTTGACGGCGACCGAGCGGAGTCGATTGAGGTCGTAAAACGGCAGCCGATCTTCGGTGTCCAATGGACGGGATCGCGTCGGCAACGTCGGTTCGCAGTCCAGCACATACGACTGCTCGATCACGTGGGACAATTGCCGCACATTTCCCGGCCATCCGTACTGGCAGAATTCTCGCAGCGTGTCGGGATCCGGTGTCCACTCGTCGCGCTGGTAACGCGCCGCATGACGGCGCGAAAAATGGCGGACGAATTCGGGAATGTCCTCGATGCGGTCGCGCAACGGAGGAACCTTCAGCTCGACCATGTTCAAGCGGAAATACAGGTCCTCACGAAAATTCCCACGCGCCACTTCCGCCTCGAGATCCCGATTGGTCGCCGCGATGATTTGGACATCGACGGGAAGCGGCTGAGCGGAGCCAACCGGCGTCACCTCGTTCTCCTGCAGCACGCGGAGGAGCTTCGGCTGCAACTCAAGCGGCATCTCACCCACTTCGTCCAGAAAGACGATGCCTCCCTGGGCCGCGCAAAGACACCCAGCGACGCGCCAAGGGCCCCCGTGAATGCCCCCTTTTCGTGGCCAAACAATTGGCTCTCGGCCAAGGTCGCGGTCAGAGCCGCGCAGTTAACCGGAACCAGGGGTCCTGTGATCCGACGACCCAGCCTGTGAATCAGCTTGGCCCAGACTTCCTTTCCGGTGCCCGTCTCGCCAGAAATCAGCACCGTGCAGCCCACTTCCGCGGCACGCTCGGCGTGTCGCGCGACGCGGCGAATGGCCGGGTTGCTGCCTAGAATCCATTCCTCGTGAGGGAATCGATCTTCCAGCGCCAACGAGCGCGTCGGGATTCCTCGAGAGTGTTCCTGCATTACCAACTCCGCTCGCACGCAACGCTGCAAACGTCCACGTCGCGAATCGTATTCGTGAATTACCGCAGAGCGGTAACTAATTTCGAGTCACTAGTCCACCTAGTTGCTGAGACCACTACCTTCCATCAGGCTTACCCTCGCATTCTAATCGACACGACTGGCTTTGCAATGAGTTTTTCGGTTCGGGCGGCGGAGAGCGGCGACCCGCTGGGCCGATGTCGTGACTCCTTGACGCGTTTGTTTCTGACTTGAAACACGGGGGGCAATTCGAGCGGGGCGAGTGATCGCCCATGGTACGGCAGCGTTCGAGCGCTGCGCCGCGAAGTGTATTGTGAAGGGTCTCGCCGCCCGCTCGCAAGGGTTTTGCGCCGCGAAATCAGCCGCGACGCGGGCGGCCCCCCCGCTGCATGCGTCACGGGGCGCACAACGATACCCGACCCTGCCGGTTCAGCCAGATGCGACCGCCGGGCGGGTGAGGATGCCGCGGGCCCGGCGGGCGGCAAGAGACGGCGCGTTGGCACTCCGCGGCCCGGTGCCAGGTGGCGCAGCGGGCCGCAGGAACTGTTCAGACGTTGAACAGGAAATGGCAGATGTCGCCGTCTTGGACCAGATAGTTTTTGCCTTCGATCCGCAGCTTGCCGTTCTGGCGGATCGCGGCCTCGGTGCCGTAGGTCTCTAGATCTTCGAGGGAATAGACTTCGGCCCGGATAAAGCCGCGTTCAAAATCGGTGTGAATCACGCCCGCGGCCTGCGGGGCCGTGGCCCCCCGCGGAATCGTCCAGGCGCGTACCTCCTTGGGCCCCGCCGTAAAATAGCTCTCCAGCCCCAGCGTTCGATAGGCCTCGCGAGCCAACACGGCCAGGGCGGGTTCGGCCAGACCGACGGCGTCGAGCATTTCCTGTCGCTCCACTTCGGCCAACTCCGAGATCTCCGCCTCCAATTTCGCGCAGACGGCCACCAAGCCGGCGCCGGTCTGAGTCGCGCGCGTGCGGACGGCGGTCACCAGCGGGGCCTGTCCGTGAAGATCTGCTTCATCGACGTTTGCCACATAAAGGATCGGCTTGGCCGTCATCAGGCCAAAGCTCGCGATCGCCTTCGAATCCGCTTCGGACAGCGCAAGTTGCCTGAGCGGCTGATCGGTCGCCAGATGGGCCAAACATTTCTCGATGGCCGCGACCCGAAGTTTGGCATCCTTATCACCCGAGCGCGCGGTCCGTTGAGCTCGATTGAGTGCCCCCTCCAGGGTTTCGATATCGGCCAGCATCAGTTCCGTTTCCACAATCTCGATGTCGCTGAGCGGATCGATCTGACCGCTGACGTGCGTGACGTCCTCATCCTCAAAGCAGCGCACGACCTGCAGGATCGCATCGACCTGGCGGATGTGACTCAAGAACTTGTTTCCCAGGCCCTCACCCTCACTGGCCCCCTTCACGATCCCGGCGATGTCGACCAGCTTCAGGACGGCGGGGATCACCTTTTGCGTCTGGATATATCGAGTAATCCGTTCCAATCGCCCGTCCGGAACGCTCACGATGCCCTCGTTCGGCTCGATCGTACAGAACGGATAGTTCGCGCTGGCCGCCGCACTCGAACACGTAAGCGCGTTGAACAAGGTGCTCTTACCGACGTTGGGTAAACCTACGATTCCGGCTTCCATCGTGACACTTTGCGAGGGAAAACAAGGCGGGCACAGAGGCACCGTCGGCGGGCCACCGACTCGCGTGGCCGATGTGGCAGCACGACCCCGTGGCACGCCGACGTCCTGGAAAAGAATCGACTATCGTACTCTGACGATTCCCATCCGACCATGCCCGAGAGGTGCCACTCGGCCGACCCACCGCGCGCCGGTGACAGGATCAACCCTACCGAGCACGCGGCTCGGCTGATATCCTGGCGGCTGAGAATCTGGGATGTTTGGTCCCGACCTCAACATGACGCGATCCGTGGCGTTGGGCAGCGGGCCCCTCGCCGCCAACCCAAGATTCACACCGTGGCGGGCGGTTGACTGGCCGCAAGCGGTCTGAAGGAGATCTCAAGATGCGGGCGTTGCAGCGTGGAAGTTGGATTCGAGTCCTGGTAGGCGGAGCGATCTTGGCCATGGGAATCGGCAGCAGGCCGGCAAATGCCGCAGCGCTGAAGGCGGGCGACCGGGTGGTTTTCTTGGGCGACTCGATTACGCAGGCGGGTGCAGCGCCGGGCGGTTACGTCGCGCTGATCCGCGAAGCCCTTCAGGCACAGCGACCGGACGAGCGCGATCGAAGTGATCGGGGCGGGAATCAGCGGCAACAAAGTGCCCGACCTCCAGCGGCGACTGGACCAGGACGTGCTCAGCAAGCAACCGACAGTGGTCGTGATCTACATCGGGATCAACGACGTCTGGCACTCACAAAACAACAACGGCACTCCGCCCGACGTCTATCGAGCCGGACTTCGCGACGTGATCGCGCGGATTCAAGCCCGGGGGGCGCGGGTCGTGCTTTGTACGCCCAGTGTGATCGGCGAAAAAACGGACGCCTCCAACCCGCTTGACAAGATGCTGGACGACTACAGCGCCACCAGCCGCGAAGTCGCTCAGGAAACGAACTGCCAGCTGATTGACCTCCGCCAGGCGTTTCTCGCGGAATTGAAGCGGATCAACCCGGACCAGTCCTCGCAGGGAAGACTGACCAGCGACGGGGTTCATCTGAATGCGGCCGGCAATCAGTTTGTCGCCGCGACGATGCTGAGTGCCCTGACCGGCGACGCCGCCGCTCGCCCAACCGGCGACGCGCCGCGCCGCTTGCGGCATGTGGTGCTGTTTAAATTCAAGGAGGGGACCTCCCCCGAAAAGGTCGACGAGATTGCGACGGCCTTCGCGGCCCTGCCCAAGCGGATCGACACGGTTGTCGACTTCGAATGGGGCACCGACAACAGTCCGGAAGGACTCGCGGATGGCTTTACGCATTGCTTCTTCGTCAGCTTTGCATCCGAAGAGGGACGGGCGGCGTACCTGCCGCACGCGGCACATCAGGAGTTTGTCCAGCTGCTAAGGCCCCACTTGGACAAGGTCCTGGTGGTCGACTACTGGGCCAAGTAGCGACTGGGCCAGCTGGCGACTGGGCCGAGTCGCGCGACATGTCCAGCGCGGTGGCGAAGCGCAAGCCGCCAGCGTCGCGGGGCGTGAGGCGCGAGCCTTACCGTCCGAGAAAGACCATGTGCTGCCAGGGCAGGCCATCGAACTGCCGGACGACGCGAAAGCCATTCGGTCGCCATTCCTTGAGGATCTGCGCCTTGGACATTTTGTGCAGGGGCTTGATCGGCACTTCGGGATCCTCTTCGCGGAACTCGACGAGCACCGCGACGCCCTCGGGTTTCAGCGCACGATGCATCGCCTTCAGCATTTGCTCGGGGTGAGAAAACTCGTGGTAGACGTCGACCAGGAGAATCAGGTCGAGCGAATCGGGCGGTAGCCGCGGATTGACCAAGGTTCCCAGGATCGACGTGATGTTCTCCAGTCCGGCCTCCGCCGCGCGAGCCTCCATCAAACGCAACATCTCGGGCTGAATATCAACGGCCAGGACCTTGCCGCTGGGTCCAACCTGCTCGGCCATTTTGAGCGTATAGAATCCGTTGCCGCATCCCATATCGCAGACCACCATGCCGGGCTTCAGCTCCAACTGCTGGAGCATCGTGACGCAGTCTTCTTCGCGCTGGCGCGACTCCCGGATCAGCCAGGGGGCACCGAAATAGTGCATCGTCTGCGCGATCTCGCGTCCCTGATAGTGCGTCAGGGGCGAGCCGATCGTCGTCGCCTCCTGCGCGGCGATTGACGCGGGAAACAGGCGGAGGCAAATCAGCAGCAGCGAGGCAACGAGCGAGGAACGGGCCATCATGACAGTCCTGACGGGGTGGAAACGAGCGGCGCGGCGCCGCCACGCAACGCCTCGGGACACATCCATTGTAGACGGATTCGCCCCCACACCAACGCATCCAACGCCGCGCAGTCCAACGCCTCGCAGACCGGTTCGGCTGCTTCCCTACGGCTGAGGATCCGGCGCATCCGAATCCAACGCGTCGGCGACCTGGCCATTGCGGAGCGAAATCACGGAGATTCCGTGTCGACGGGCAAATTCCACGACCTTGGGCTGGTCGATCAGGATCGTCCGATCCGCCTCGACGGCCAGCACGCTGGCCCCTGCCGCGGCCATCGTCTCCAGCGTGCCGAGTCCGATGGTGGGCACATCAAAACGCATATCCTGCTGCGGTTTGGCCACCTTCACCACGGCGAAACCGCCGGCCGGACAAAGCTTCCCCGCGCGGCGAATGCACTCATCCGTTCCCTCCACGGCCTCGACCGCGAGCACGGCGCGGCCCTTCACGGCCACACTCTGCCCCACGTCCAGACGGCCCATTTCGCTGGCAAGCTGCCAGCCAAACTCGATATCCTTGCGTTGTCCACGAGTGAGTCGACGGCCTGTTAGCTGTCCGTATTTCACGAGAAGCTCCGGAGCAAAATCGGTGGCCGGGGCGAACACGATGCCGCGCCGCGCGAACGCGTCCACGATCGTTCCCAACAACGTATCGTCTTTTCGATCGTGAGTCTGGGTAATGAAATGGGGATAGAACGTGCGGACAAACGTCCAATCCGGCAGGTGCTTCCACCAATAGAAGCGTTGAAACAGCAGGACTTTGTGAATCTTGCCGGCCATCGTGGCCTGGACGACGCCATGCCGCTGGAAATACCTGATCGCACGGCCCATTTGCGCCACGCCGATCGGCTGCCAGTCCGTGCAGAGGGCTCGCAGCGAGTCATCCGCGTGATCTTTCACCGCCAGGCAATAGACCTCGTAGCCCAGCCGCTGGAGCGACTCCGCCACCACGAGGGGATACCGCCCCCAGCCCGCAATCAAGCCGATCCGGGGCGCCGCGGTGGAAGGGACCGATCGCAATTCGGAGTCAGTCGGGCCAATCATCGCCTGCTCAGGCCGCTTCGGGCTGCCGCTCGGGGGTCGGCGAGTTCTCCAACGTCGCCGACAGACGCTCGACCTGCCGTTGCAAGTCGCGCAGCTGACGACGCATCTCGGGCAAACGGGCAAAAGCCGCCTGCTTGGCCATCTGGTCTCGCTCGGGCGTCGCCGGAATCCCAATCACGGTCGTGTCGTCGGGTACGTCCCGCATGATCCCCGACTTCGCCCCCAGAATCGCGCGATGACCGATTCGGACGTGGTCCGGCACGCCAACTTGTCCCGCCATCACGACATAATCACCCGTCGCGCTGCTGCCGGCGATTCCGACTTGCGAACAGATGAGGTTGTGGCGCCCGAGGCGACAGTTGTGGGCGATCATCACTTGATTGTCGATTTTGGTTCCCTCGCCGATGACCGTCGGCCCGTAGGTGCCTCGATCAATCGTCGTATTGGCGCCCACCTCCACGTCATTCTGCAACACGACGTAACCTAGCTGGTCGCCAAGTCGATGACGGCCCTCCCGCGTGTCGTACCCAAAACCGTAGGCACCGAGCACCGCCCCGGCATGAATCACTGATCGGTCACCCACCTCGGTATCCCGGTAGAGCACGGCACCAGGAAAGATCGTCACGTCCTGCCCCAGGCGACAACGACCCATAATCGCGACGTGCGCGTGGATCGTGCAGCCAGGACCGATCATGACCTCGGGACCAATCACGGCGTAAGGGTGCACGTCCACGTCGTCCGCCAGTTGAGCGGTCGGGTGGACGGAAGCGAGGGGGCTGATCCCACATCGCGTTTCTTGGAACGGGGGGCGAAAGCGAGCGACGATCGTGGCGAACGCCGCGCGGACCTGCGAGACGTGCAGCGTCGGGCGATCCAGGGGCTGCCAGTCGTCCGGGACAATCACCGCGCCGGCCTGAGAGCGACCGACCTGTTCTCGTAGTTTGGGGTGATCGACAAAGCTGATCTCGTGCGGCCCCGCCTCCTCGAGTGTGGCGATCCCGCGAATTTCCAGCTGGGGGTTCCCTGCGAGCCGTCCGCCCACGATTTCTGCCAGGTGACCTAGTGTCATCATCATCCTGATCGATCCCTCTCAGCAAGCGTGGTCCGGCGGCGCGTGGCAGGTCACCGATGATTCGATCCCGACGGACCCTGCCGTGGGACTGTCCTTCGCGACCGGCCAGGAGGCGGGATGTTAATGTCTGGCGGGATCTCGGACAAGAGCATTCCCGCTCGCTCCGTGATCCGCTTGGGCGGCCCCTCACCGGCGGCCCCCGGCTTGGGCGGCCCCTCACGATGCTTTCAAGTAATCCGTCAGCGATTCCAGCGAGTTCAGCCGATCGCCTGCGGAATTCGGGGCCGAGCGATCGATCCAGACGGCATACCACCCGGCCTGCCGCGCGGCTTGATAGTCGTCCCGCCAGTCATCACCGACCAGGAGAATCTCCGAGCCGCGCGCGGGGATCCGCTGCTGGATCGAAGCAAAGAACGCCCGTCCGGGCTTGCGACTTCCCAGTTCCGCCGAGTGAAAGACCCAATCCGCATCGTTCAACGGGGGAAGTGATCTCGAGATGTCCACGAGACGCTGGTCGAAATTTGAGGCGATCCCCAGCGCAAAACCTTGCTGCCTTAGTTGCTCCCAAGCCGCGGCCACGTCGGGATAGGCGCGCCAGCTGCCGGGCTGGGCAAAGTGCCGCCACAGCTCGGGAAATACCCGGTCGGCCGCATGTGGCAGCTCGTGAAAAACTCGCGCCACAATCCTCCGCCAACGATCCCGTTCCAATGCGGGGCTGGTCGCCCAGTCGCCGCTTGCCCGCGCGACGTCCTGGTCGGCGATCAGCGCGGCCTGAAAACGGGCTCGCACGTCGTCCTCGGTCAGCACGCTTCCAAAACGTCGAGCCACCTTGAGGTAGACCTGCGCGGCGGGGGGCGTCGGCTCAATCAGCGTGCCGACCGCGTCAAACAGGACGATCCGGATTTCATCCAACACCTAGCCTGCCAACCCGCTGAGCCGCCAGACATCCAGCCCGATCACGAACAGCATCAGCCCCAGCACAAAGCAGAAGCCGACCATCGTGAGACCGAAGGCGACCCGTTCGTTGACCGGCCGTCGAAAAACGCCCTCGTACAACAGAAACATGGCGTGCCCGCCATCCAGCACCGGGATCGGCAAGAAATTGACGACGGCCAGGTTGGCACTCAACAGCGTCAGAAAGACGAGCAACCGGGCCGTGCTTTCCGATGCCTCGAGACCGGCCATGGTGGCAATCGAGGCGGGTCCCCCCAGGTTCATCGGCGACAGTTGACCGGTAATCAAGCGGAACAGAATGAAATACACCTGCCGCATCGATTCCCACGTCTCGCGCCAGCCGAGGTGAAAGGCGGTGGCCCAGGAATCGACGGCATGGGTTTCCTCCATCGTCGTCAGCTTGAGCCCGCGGTCGGCGGTGTTCCAACCCTCGGCCTCGATCGGCCGCATTTCGACGGTCTCCAGTTGATCGCCGCGTTGCAGGGTCAGCTTGACCTGGGTCGCGGGGAGGCTGACCCCGATTCGGTCGTGGACGCGGGGCCAGTTCAGGTGCTCCTTGCCCAGCTTGATCGGCGACGGCTTGCCAAAAATCTGGGTCTCGATCTCCGCGTCCGCGTCCGAGCCGGTCACGAACTCGGCGGTCTGCAACAGATCCCCGGGCCGAATCCCGGCCTCGGCCGCCGGCGAATTCGGCTCGACGTCGACCACCGTGTTTTCGATTGTGTACGCGACCCCCAACGCCTCCGCGGCAATCGGTCGCTCCAGACCCACGCCGACGTGGAGCATCGACGGCTGGCGAGGCGTCACTTGCAGCGTAACGGGCTCCGTCGACACCCGGACGCTCCACGATGACCTCCACCTGCTGGTCCGCCAGTCGTCGGACGACTTCCGGAAACTCCATCGGTCCGACGATCGGTTCACCGTTGATTGAGATCAGTCGATCGCCCACCTGGAACCCCGCGGCATCAGCGGGCGAACCCTGCTGGACGGCGGCCACGGGCCCCATCGCGAGCCGAACGCCCAACCAGCGAACCGGGCGGGTCCGCACCGACACGTCGAACTGTTCCGGCGGCGCATCGGCTGCGCTTCCGCCGGGCGCTCGACACGCAGCTGCAGATCCTCGTCCACGCGGCGGGCCATTTCGCGTGTCAGTTGAGGGTAATCGGCCACGTCGACGCCGTTGACACTCACGATTCGGTCGCCCTGCTCGAGCGGCGGCTCGGTTTGATTCGCCGGCAAGTGGCTGAGCAATTCGCGGACTTTGGCCGTCACGCCCACCACGTTGGTTCCGCATTGTCCGATGCCAATCATCGGCCGACCATGGAGCTCCTCCTGCGGACTGCTGAGGTGCACCGTAATCCATTCGCGGTCCGCGGCCGACGGAGTCGTCGAGCCCGCGTAGCGCTCGACCAGCAAGTCGAGGTCGCGGTCGGCCCCCGTCATCATGACCTGGACCATCATGTCCTTGTCGAAGCGGAGGTGTTCCGACGGTCGGCCCTCGCGACCAATCTGAACGATCCGGTCTCCCGTTTGGAGTCCGACGTCCCAGGCAGAGAGCCCGGGGCTGGACGAGCCGACGACGGTCGGCGTATAGCTGACGCCCATCCGGTAGGCGACCATTCCAAAAATGACCGCGAAGATGAGGTTCATCACGACCCCGGCGGAGATGATCATGAATCGTTGCAAGACGGTCTTGGCCGGGTAGCTCCGCGGGTCGACGGCATCGTGCTCGCCGCGGCCCGCGCCATCCGCCGTCCCCTCCGAACGCGCCACACGAATCCGCTCGGCCTCACGAGCCGAATTGGCAGGATTGTCGTCTTGGCCCAGCATCTTGACGTACCCGCCCAGCGGGACGATCCCGATGCCGTACTCCGTCTCGCCCCACTGCTTTCGGAAAAGCGTCCGCGGCAGCTCGAAAGGACCGATTCGAATCGGAACGTCAAAGCCGACATAGAACTTCTCGCACTTCACGCCGCACAACTTGGCGACGAGGAAGTGTCCGAGTTCATGCACGAAGATGACGAAGCCCAGTCCGAGCGCCGCCTTGGCAACGGCCAGAAGAAAGCCGAGGGAAACGAATGCCAACAAAGGCATCAGCGACAAACCCACCGTAAAACCTCCTGCCGAGCCCACCCGTCGAGTCGCAGGAGTGACTCGAGAGAGGGATTCGGATCAAACTGGTGACTGTTGAGGACTGCCTGACAGGCGGCCACGATCTCGGGAAATCGAATGCGACCTTCCAGAAATTCTTGCACGGCGACTTCGTTGGCCGCGTTGACCACGACTCCCGCGGTCCCGCCGCTGCGAGCCACTTCGTGGCCCAGCGGCAAGGCCGGAAAACGCTCCTCATCGGGCGGATAAAAGTCCAAGCTCAAGGCCTCCGTCCAGTCCAGCCGCTCGGCCACCCCCTCGCATCGGTTGGGATAGTCCAGTGCGAACTGAATCGGCAACTTCATGTCCGGCGGACTCAGCTGAGCGATCACGGAACCATCGACGAATTCTACCAGCGAATGGACGATCGACTGGGGATGAATCACCACCTGGATCTGGTCCGCCTGTAAATCGAACAGCCAACGCGCCTCGATGATTTCTAACGCCTTGTTCATCATGGTGGCGGAATCAATGGTAATCTTGGGGCCCATTTCCCAGGTCGGATGAGCCAGCGACTGGGCGACGGTGACCTCGGCCATCTGCGCCGCGGTCAGATTTCGAAACGGCCCGCCGCTGGCGGTCAAAACGACCCGGCGGACCTCGATCTCGCCGACCGGATGCCAGCGCCTGGAAAATCGCGCTGTGCTCGCTGTCCACTGGCAACAAGGTTCCTCCCCGCGCTGGCCGCCAGCTCCATCACCTGCGGCCCCGCCATCACGAGCGTCTCCTTGTTCGCCAAGGCCACCCGTTTGCCAGCTTCCAAAGCCGCCCACGTTCCCCGCAGGCCGGCGCTGCCCACGATCGCCGCCACGACCACGTCGATTTCGGGCTGCGACACCATTCGCTCAACCGCGTCCGGACCCAGCAGAAGCTCGGTTTCCGAAGGCAAGCCGGTCCAGGAAAATGTCGCGGCTCGCGCCGCTTCGGTCGCGACGAGCCATTTCGGCCGATAACGGATCGCCTGATCCCGGAGCTCGCCTAGCCGGGAATGCGCCGTCAAACCGCACGCCACCATCCGCCCTGCCGATCCGTCGATCACCTCCAGCGTGCTCCGGCCAATGCTTCCGGTCGAGCCCAGAATCGCGACGTGGGTCACGGATGCATTCATGACGCGGCGGCGGTGGGGTGCGGGGAATGGCAAGGCGGCCGCAACGTCCATCCTTCGCCAAACGACTTTCGCCGTGAACCAGGCATCGGTCGTTCGGTTTGGATAGCATACGAACGAGACAGTCGGTATGATCGGCCAACGGTCTCGAGCGGACGAGGCATTGTAAAGCGGTCAATTTGTCACGACAACCCAGTTTTCGCGACGGTTGAGCCGGACCAACCGGACGCGCTTTCCCGGCTCGTTCGTATAATGAGATTCAATTCCGCAAGATCGGCGGTGGCTGAACCCCGTCCCAAGAGGACTGCGGCAGGTCGCTGATACCGATCCGTCCTCAAGTCGATGCAGATTGCTCACTCTAGCTTTACCCCTTCGCCGATTCCGTGGAGAGCTCGCACCGTATGAGTCAGGACCCCTCCCCCGGCCGACGTTCCTCCGAGTCGAAGAATCCCGGCTTTAATTTCATGCTTTACGCGGTCGTATTCGGGATCGCGATCTTGTTCGTCGTGTTCTACGTGATGCAGCTCTCGACGGACGAAATCCCCTACAAAGATCTGCTCGCGCTCATCGAGAAACAAGCGACACTGACCGCCCCTGAGTCGCCAACGGCCGTTGAAACGCAAAACGCCGCAGAAACCCAGGGCAGCACAGAAACCCAGGGCAGCACAGAAACCCAGGGCAGCACAGAAACCCAGAGCAGCACAGAAACCCAGAGCAGCACAGAAACCCAGGGCGACCAGCAGCACAGAATCCCAGATACCCCCAGACTCACAGAGCCTTCAAGACGCGCAGGCCGACGCCGAAACCGAGCTCACGGCGGAATCGAAGATGGCTTCCGATCGGCTGCCCCGAAAACCGACGGAAACTCCTTCGATCACGGTCTTGAATGGGTCACAGCGGATTATCTACAGTCGCCCCGATGAACTTCGGATCGGTCCGAGTGCGATTGAGGGCAAGATCTACCGCCAGCTGGAAATCGCGCCGGCGGAGGAAATAAAACGGGTTCCTTTTCGCACTTACAAATCAGAAAATCCCGAAGAGGAAATGATCCTCATCAACGCCCTGAAGCGAACGGAAATTGCTTGGCGTTACCCGCAGGGCCCCAGTGTGTGGCGGCCCTACGGGCCAATGTTTGTGATCAGCGGCTTATTCTTGCTGTTCTTTTTCCTGATGCTTCGCCGACTCGGGGGTGCCGGTTCACCCATGGCGTTCGGACGAAGTCGCGGACGGCTTTACGCCCAAGAGGATCTGGGCGTCACGTTCGATGACGTGGCCGGGATTGATGAGGCGGTGGAAGAAGTTCGCGAGGTCGTGGACTTTCTCAAGTCACCCGACAAATACCAACGATTGGGCGGTCGAATCCCGAAGGGCGTGCTGTTGGTGGGCCCGCCCGGGACGGGCAAGACCCTGCTGGCCAAGGCGATCGCGGGCGAGGCCGGCGTGCCGTTTTACAGTCTGTCGGGTTCTGACTTTGTGGAGATGTTCGTCGGCGTCGGTGCGGCCCGCGTCCGCGACATGTTTCAGCAAGCCGTCGCGAAGGCGCCGTGCATCATTTTCATTGACGAATTGGATGCGCTCGGCAAGTCCCGAGGGACAAGCCTTGTCGGGGGGCATGATGAGCGTGAGCAGACGCTGAATGCCTTGCTGGTCGAAATGGACGGATTCGACTCCAACAACGGCGTGATTGTGATGGCCGCCACGAATCGCCCCGAGATGCTCGATCAGGCCCTCTTGCGTCCGGGAAGATTCGATCGCCAGGTGCTGGTCGACCGGCCCGACATCCGCGGCCGCGAGGACATCTTGAAAGTGCACGTCAAGGCCGTCAAGTTGGACCCGACCGTCAAGCTGACGGAAGTGGCCGCGATCAGCCCGGGCTTCGTCGGCGCCGACCTGGCGAATCTGGTCAACGAAGCCGCGCTGCTGGCTGCCCGCAAGGACACGTTCGGCGGTGGGCATGGCCGAATTCAACGAGGGCGTGGAGCGAGTCACTGCGGGGTTGGAAAAAAAACAGCGCGTCATGAACGAAGACGAAAAGTATCGTGTCGCCTATCACGAAGGTGGACATGCCCTGGTTGCCTACAGTCTTCCCAACACCGACCCGGTCCACAAGGTCTCGATCATCCCCCGCGGCTTGGCGGCCCTGGGCTATACCATGCAGCGTCCCGACGGCGACCGCTTCCTCATGACCCAGTCGGAGCTGGAAAGTCGCATTCAAGTGCTCCTTGCCGGGACCGTGGCGGAAGAATTGATTTTTGACGACATCTCGACGGGCGCCCAAAACGACCTGGAACGCGCGACCGCCATCGCGCGGAGCATGGTGATGGACTACGGCATGAGCGAACTGGGACGGCTATCATTTCGCGAAAGCAACCGCTCGGTCTTCCTCGCCGGAGGTGGTGAAGAGCGTCTGCACAGCTTCAGTCAGGAAACCGCTCAGCAAATCGATGCCGCCGTTCGCCGGATCATCAACAACTCGCTGACCAAAGTGCGCGACATTCTCACCCATCGTCGCGATGCCCTCGTGGCGCTCGCCGAGGAACTGATGATCATCGAGTCGGTGGACGCCCAAGAGCTGCGGCGAATTATCGAGGAAAACTCGGCGCGTCCCCGTGTGGTCCCCGGAACCGCCACCGGCTCACGCAAGCCCGTCGCGACGGCCGACGTCGAGGAGGGACCCGGAGACGCCGCTGAGTCAGCAGCGAATTAGCGGCGGCGCCGTCGCAGCGGTGAAGCAGTGCCCGCGAAAGCGATGAGTTGGCCGGCTTGGCGGAGGCCGACTCGGCGGGCTACGAGAGGTTTCCCGACCAGTTGTAGGTTCGCCGCAGCGCGTCCGCGACCGTCCGGGTCACCTGGTGAAAACTGATCGGCTTGGACAAGACATCGAATGCGTCCGCGCGCGCTCGAATCTCGTCGTCGACCTGACCGGAGATCAGAATGCACGGCAGCCGCGAGCGAAGGTGTCGAATTCGCGAGATCGCCTCCATGCCCGTCAGCCGGGGCATGTGCATGTCAATCAAGACCAAGTGGATCTCGTTTTGCCGGACGATATGCAGCGCCTCTTCGCCATCGGCGGCAAGAATCGTGTGAAATCCTCGTGGCTGAAAAACATCCCGCAGCGTCTCGCGAAACGCTCGGTCGTCGTCGGTAATCAGCAAGGACGGCGCGAAGTTCACCGCACGAGCTCCCTTTTCAAAAAAACGACTCTCAAAGTCGGCCCTGCCGCTCCTCGGGCCGCGTCACACAGGGTGAACTCAAGCCGGCTGACCCGAGTCGCCCCACTGCGACTTAACTCGTTGCCAGCAGGCTTGTTGTAACGTATCGATCGCGGCCAATTGCGTCAAATCCGCTCGTACTCACTGGGGTGACGCAGACGCATGGGTCCCCAACCAACCGCCCCCGGCATTCAACCTACCTCACCCATTCTCACAGCATATCGCTCAAAATCAAAGTCTCTGCGGATTGGATCGTCGCCCAACCGGCGTGCCTTCGTCGGCGGCCAGCAGGCTTCGGTCTATTCCTCAGAGGCGACGGAACGCACATCAAAACCCCCCGGCTGGGTGGAATCTCCCAAAAAGTATTTTTTCCAGTTTAGGTGTCCCCACATTGCGGGGAAGTAATTTATCGTGAACGATTCATGGACTTCGCCAGACAAGCACGAGCGAAGGATGTAACGTAGAAACGACGCGAGAAGGAAATCCTTAACGCCTGCCAAGCCACAATTTCAGCACGAGGAGGGTGAAGAATGAACGAAACAACTGCCAAGCCCATGACACGGACCGAAATGATTGCCTCGTTGTCCAGCAGTACGGGACTCGCCAAGCAACAGGTGAGCGACTTCTTCGAGGAATTGACGAAGCTGGTCGCCGACCAATTGCAGGAGGGAGGTCCGGGGGTGGTCAACGTTGCGGGACTTTTCAAGGTTAAAGTCGTGCGCAAGCCAGCGCAGCCCGAGCGCGAAGGAGTGAACCCGTTCACCAAGGAGAAAACGATCTTCAAAGCAAAGCCTGCGCAAAACGTCGTCAAGATTAGCCCGCTCAAGCGACTTAAGGACGCGGTATAAGCCGCTGGCTTCGCGATTGAAGAAGCACGCGTGGATCCCAATCGTGGGTTGCAAGAACCCGAGAGCCGTCTGTCAGGGCGGCTCTTTTTCTTTGGCACGAGAGCGACGGGCGGAATCGCGCTTTGATCGTTCGCCTCTGGGGCACCGGGTTTCGTAGGTGGAATTCGGGGGCACTTTGGAATTGTTGGGAAACGCACCCCAACTTTCAGCTGAAACGCAGTCCTTGCCCGCCCCCTGAACGACTGCGGCAAAAATCGCCGTAACAGCTTGTCAGTAGCCGGGTTGTCACCGCGAATTAGGCGTCTATATTATGCAGGTCGAAGCATCCGCGAATGGCGTCTGGTGATGCCGCATTCCGAGGGTCGCTCGCCCTTCTGAAGAGACCGGCTGGCTGACCCTGGCGGTGCACGCGACAGAGGGTCCTCTGCATTTCGCATGGGAGCTGAGATCCAAGATCTGCTCCGCGTCGGACTTGTATCGGACCCCCTCGGACGATCCCACACCAACCCTCGAGGGCTGGTAGATCCGGAAATGCTGCGATCGCAGCTTTCCGCCGAGCGAGTCGCGGGGACCGGGAGTGTAGTCGCGGGACGGGTGATGGTCTTTCAAATCCGCCTGGTGCGGAGAGCTGTAAGAGGGAATCGGTGAACAGCACTTCTAGCTCAAGCGAACTATCGTGGCTCGTACGTCACGAGTTCTTGATTCGACGGCTTCACTCCTTGAGTGGCCTGATTCCAGTGGGTGCCTACATGGTGGTGCACCTTCTGACCAACGCCAGTGTGCTCGATTCGGCCGCCACGTTTCAGGAAAACGTCTACCGAATTCACAGTCTGGGACGGGCATTGCCGTTGGTCGAATGGGGGTTCATCTTCCTGCCCTTGATCTTCCATGCGGTTTTCGGCGTCGTGATCATTCGCGGCGGGCTGCCCAACAGCGGCAGCTATCCGTACGCACGGAACGTGCGGTACACGCTCCAACGTGTTTCGGGCATGATCGCGTTTGTATTCATTTTCTGGCATGTCTTTCATTTGCATGGCTGGTTCCACAGCGAAG
Source organism: uncultured Planctomycetales bacterium (assembly GCA_963826795.1). Lineage (GTDB taxonomy): Bacteria > Planctomycetota > Planctomycetia > Pirellulales > Pirellulaceae > CAWGYT01. The sequence goes on from CAWGYT010000018.1 coordinate 355,886, forward strand.
CGTGGCTCGCCAACGTCGCCGAACCGCTAAATGGGGCGAATTTCCGGCCCTACAATGCCGCCTCCTCCTTAGCGATGGCTCTGCAGGGATTCGTGATCCCGGTCCTCTACGCGGTTGGCGTGATTGCCTGCGTTTTCCACCTGGCGAACGGAATCTGGACGATGGGCATTACCTGGGGAGTATGGGTCTCGCCTGCCGCCCAACAGCGTGCCAGTTGGGCGTGCTTGGCGTTCGGATTGGGCCTCGGGGTTGTCGGCTTGTCTGCCCTGAGCGGCGCGAGGCAATTGGACGAAGTGAAAGCCCTGAAAACCGAAGAGGCGATGTACCAATCCAAGTTGGCCGCTCAGCAGATTCAAAGCGAGCGTGCGGAAGAGAAGCGCTGGACCGAAGAGGAGCGTCGAGAGATCGAAGCGAGCGGACAGGGCGCGGAGGTTTCTGATTCATCGTCCGGGGAAACGACGGCCGCTGTGGGGACGCAACTCCCGGCCCCCTTGCAATAAGGTCCGGCCGGCCCACGTGGGCTTTCAAAGTTTGCAACTGAGCTCGTACAACTCAAACTCCCGATTGGAGCGATTCGATGGCGAAGCAACGCGTAATGATTGTGGGTGGTGGCCTGGCCGGACTGGCCGCGGCGATGAAGCTTTCCGAGATCGGAATCGACGTCGATCTGATGAGCCTCACACCCGTGAAACGGTCACACAGCGTCTGCGCCCAGGGCGGGATCAACAGTTGCAACGATCAGACGCGCCAGCTGGGTGACAGCGAGTGGAAACATCTGGACGATACGGTCTACGGCGGGGACTTCCTCCAGCATCAACCGCCCGTGAAGGAAATGGCTTACTGGGGTCCCAAGATCATTGACCTGATGGATCGCCTGGGCGTCACGTTCAACCGCACGACGGAGGGTTTTCTCGATCGTCGCCGCTTCGGCGGAACGCTGTACAAGCGAACCGCGTTCGCCGGTGCCACGACGGGCCAGCAACTGCTCTACTCCCTGGACGAACAGGTGCGTCGCTGGGAGAGCGAGGGGAAAGTCACGAAGTACGAGTTCTGGGATTTCCTGGGCCCGATCATCGACGAACAAGGCATCTGCCGCGGCTGTGTCGGCCAGGACTTGGTCTCGATGCAAATTCGCGCGTTTCCCGCGGACGCCGTGATCGTCGCAACGGGCGGCTGCGGATTGGTCTACGGCCGTTCCACGATGTCGATGGCGTGCACCGGAAGTGCGGTCAGCCGATGCTTCCAGGACGGCGCGAAGTACGGCAATGGTGAGTTCATTCAGGTTCATCCCACCGCGATTCCCGGAGCGGACAAGCTGCGACTGATGAGCGAGTCGGCGCGTGGTGAAGGAGGTCGCGTTTGGGTTCCGCGGACACCGCACGATCCTCGCGACCCGCGAGAAATCGCGGAGAAAGATCGCTACTACTTCCTGGAAGAGCGCTATCCCACGTATGGCAATCTCGTTCCCCGCGATATCGCCACTCGTGAAATCTTCGATGTGTGCGTCAACGACGGCCTGAGCGTCGAAACGGATCGGATGTGCGTGTACCTGGATCTGACACACATCCCACGCCATGAGCTGGATCGGAAACTGGGTGGCATCTTGGAAATCTACGAAAAGTTCCAGGGCGTCGACCCACGGGACTGTCCCCATGAAGATTTTCCCGGCGGTGCACTACAGCATGGGTGGTTTATGGGCGGACTACGAGCGTTCTGCTGACGGAGGGCTCGAACCGGGCTCACCGCAAAACCATTGCACCAACGTGACCGGGCTTTACGCGATCGGCGAGTGCGATTACCAGTACCATGGCGCGAATCGGCTGGGCGCCAATTCGTTGCTCAGCTGCATCTTCACCGGTCTGTTTGTCGCCCCCGGAATCGAAACCTACTTGGGCTCACTCAAGGGACACTCGGCGGCCGATCAGCCCGCGTCGCTCTACGAGTCGGCAGTGCGGGAACACCAGCAACGCCATGACGGCTTGCTGAAGCGGACCGGCGGAGGAGAAAACCCGTACTTGATCCACCAGGAGCTGGGGGACGTCATGACGCGGACCGCCACCGTGGTACGCCACAACGAGAGCCTTCGCAAGGCGTACGATCAAGTTTGCGAACTGAGCGACCGCGCCGAGCAGTGCTCGCTTTCGGACACCGGCAACTGGACCAACCAGAATGTGGTTTTCACGAAGGCCCTCCTGGATATGTTCCCGCTCGCCAAAACCATCCTCAAGGGCGCCCTCCAGCGCGACGAGTGCCGCGGAGCCCATTACAAGCCGGAGTTCATCCGCAAGGGCATCGAAGCGGAAGATCCCGCTGAGCGGCGTCGGCAGGCGGAGCGCTGGTGCGACGATTTTGAGGAGAACAATCGGCGGTGGCTCAAGTCCACCATCGCCGAATGGAAGGATGGCGAGTCGCAGCTGAGTTACGAAGACGTTGACACCAGCTTGATCCCGCCACGTCCCCGCCTTTATGGTTTGGTCGGAGGCGAAATTATCGAGGAAGTCTGGAAGCAGCGTGAAGCCGCCCGGCCGAAAACGGTCAAGGAAATGGGAAGCATGCGACCGCGGGCCAGGCGGCCACCGAAGTGGGGACTTAAGCCCCACCGTGGCGCCGCCCGCCTGACATGGCGTGATGCCCACGGACCGACCGCCACGTCCGGACTCCCTGTTGCCAATCCACGTCACGATCCCGACAAGAGACCTGAACATGATCGATGCTGCAAAAAACGGTTCCTCGAAACCCCACAGCTTTGAAGTTCGGATTCTGCGGCAAGATTCGCCGGGAAAAGCCAGTTACTGGCAACGCTATCGCGTGACCTACGAGCACGACATGAACGTGATCAGTGTGCTCCAGCGGATCGCTGCCGCGGCGAAAACCGCCGATGAAAAACCGGCGGCTCCGGTCGCTTGGGATTGCAATTGTCTCGAAGAGGTCTGCGGCGCCTGCACGATGGTCGTCAACGGCCGCACGCGACAAGCTTGCACCGCCCTGGTCGATCGGCTGCTCGAGGAGCGGCCCGGAGAAATCGAATTGCGTCCGATGACGAAGTTCCCGGTCATCCGTGACCTGATGGTGGATCGCTCACGGCTGTTCCATGCCCTCCGTCGGGTCAAGGCATGGGTCGGCGTGGATGGCTACTACGACATGGGCTCCGGTCCTCGGCAATCGCAAGAAGACCAAGAAGCCAGCTATCCTCTCAGCCAATGCATGAGCTGCGGCTGCTGCCTCGAGGCGTGTCCGCAATACACCAAAATTGAAGTCGTTCAGCTGGAAGGCGAATCGGACGACGCCTTCAAGACCCGCAAGGAAAAGGCCTACTCGACGGCCTTCCTGGGTGCCCACGCCATCAGCCAAGCCGTGCTGTTCAATTCGCATCCAACCGGAAAAATGCAAGCCAACGAGCGGCTGGAGGCCCTCGAGGCACCCGGTGGAATCCAGGTCTGCGGGAACGCCCAAAATTGCGTTGCCGTCTGCCCCAAGCAGATCCCGCTGACGACGTCCATCGCGCGGGCTGGTCGGGCCACCACTTGGTATTCCATCAAGAAGTGGTTCGACAAGTAATCGAGCGGATTCCGGTCAGACCGTCTCCGGCGTGGGATGTTTCCATGGATCTCGGTAGATACGGGCCAATCGACGATTGGCTTCGTCGTCCCCGATCACCTGGCCTTGTGCGGCGTCCCACGCCAGCGACCGACCTAATTCCATCGAGAGGTTCGCCAAGATACAGCACGCGGTTGAGATATGGCCCTGCTCGATATCCGCTCGCGGCCTGGAGCCGTCGCGGCGGGCCGTCAGGAAATCTTGCATGTGTGCCCGGTTGCCCGGAGCCGCAAAAATCTCAGTCTCCTTGTGCTCCAGATCCTCCGGAAACTTGTCCCGCTCATCAACGAAGTCCGCGTGAACGGGCGTCCCTTCGCCCAGCGGAATGAAATCGTAACGCCAGACGCTCAACTTCAGCGTCCCATGCTCGCCATAGAGCGTCGCGCCCCAGGGATAGTCCGTATCGGGATTCTGTCCCCAGTTACGCTGATTCCAAACCACTTGGGTGTCGCCGTAGTCGAAGAGGGCCGTCTGCGTGTCATGCGTGTTGACGGGCGAATCGGCGGGACGCATCAAAATCCCGCCCGAGGCCGCAATCTGTTTTGGCCAGCCGAGCTCGAGGAAGTCACGCACCAGGTCGAAAAAGTGGACGCACAGATCGCCCGTCTGGCCGTTGCTGAACTCGCGAAACGCACGCCAGCTCCGGGGATGAATTCGGGGATTGTAGTCTCGCCAGTCGGCGGGACCAACGTACATCTCCCAGTCAAGGGTCTCGGGCGGCGCCGCGCTGACGAGGAAACCCGCGTGGACTTCCGTAGTAGCTGTGAATGTCGACGGCGGCCACTTTCCCCAGTTTTCCTGAACGAATAAACCGATCGCGGGCCTCGATCAAGTGCGGCGTGCTGCGACGTTCAAGGCCCACCTGCACGGTGCGTCCATACTTGCGGGCTGCCGCGACCATGGCTTGGCCTTCCACGACGTCGTAGCTGATCGGTTTCTGCACGTAGACGTCCGCCCCGGCGCGACACGCCTCCACCATCGGCAGGCAATGCCAATGATCGGGGGTACCGATCAGGGCGATTTCGGGCTTTTGTTCCGCTCAGCAAGGTCCGGTAATCACCGAACGTCGGCGGCCGATTTTTCGAAGGCTGCCGCTGGGATACCAGCTCCACCGCCTCATCCAGCATTCGGCGATCCACGTCGCACAGACCGACCACCTCGACGGGCTGCGCACTGCATCAGGTGAAACAGATCCGTTTTGCCATACCAACCGCAACCAATCAGCGCCATGCGCAGCGGGGTATCCGTCGCAGCCGCATAGGCTCCGCGCGGGAGGGTAGCCCAGTGAGCGGCGACGCCTGCCCCCACTTTCAAGAAATCTCGCCGGTCCATTTCGCATTTCCTTTCAGGCCAAGGACACGCCCTGGAGGAGGACTACTTCGTTTCCAACGCCACCCGCAGCAAATCCTTGAGCTTTGCCCAGGATTGCTGATCCGCCTGAGCGTCGTACTTCATTCCCTCGTTACCCCGCGAATCCGCCGTGGGGACGGTGAAACTGTGTCGAGCTCCCGGGTAGGCCTCAAAATCATAAGCCACTTGGGCCTCGTCGAGCACACGCCGAAAGGCCTGCACGGACGCCTCGGGGACGAAGGAGTCGGCCGCCCCATGGTTGACGAGAAGCTTCGCCCTAATCCGTTTCGCCTCAGCCAGCGTAGGCGTCGGCAGGGCGGCATGAAACGTGGCAACAGCTCGCAAGTCAGACCCTGCATAGGCCAACTGCAAGGCGGTGGAGCCACCGAAGCAGTAACCGATCGCCGCCACGCGACTCGCATCGCACAAGGGCTGGCTGCGCAAGACGTCCAGTCCAGCGCCGGCGCGGGCTCGCCATTGCTGCACATTCGCGCGGACGTGTGAGGCCATTTCGCCGGCCTCGCTGGGATGCTCCGTTGTCTTCCCTTCGCCATACATATCCGCCGCGAAGGCCAGATAGCCGAGCGCGGCTAATTGCCGGGCGCGATCCCGAGCGTAATCGTTCAGGCCCCACCACTCGTGCACGACCAATACGCCTGGGCGGGGCCCGGCCTGGGCGTCGTCCCAGGCCAGGAAACCACGGCATTCCGTGGGACCATCTTGATAGACGATCACTTTCGTCTGAATGGCAGCGTCGGCCGATTCGACCCCGCCGCCAGCGAGCATGAGGGACAACGCACCAAGCAGCATCCGCGAGTGGACAGACATCCGACGAGCTCCCAGGGGATGAATCAAGTCCCCTAGATTACACGCTCGGCAGCCACCCCAGTCAAGTCACCGTAGCTGCGAGCGTGAAACTCCCGCCGGCGAGCGGCGGGCATCTGATGTAGCTGCGAGCGTGAAACTCCCGCCGGCAAGCGGCGGGCATCTGATGTAGCTGCGAGCGTGAAACTCCCGCCGGCAAGCGGCGGGCATCTTGCAGATCCGACCGAATCACGAGCGGCGGCTGAACATTGCCGCGGGCTGAACATTGCCGCGGGCTGAACATTGCCGCGGGCTGAACTGAGGGGCAGGTTCTACTTCGCCCCGACCAGTTCGCCTTTCTTCCGCTCGGCGACGATCTCTTCTTGGATCTTGGCAGGCACGCGCTCGATAGCACGGCCAATTCCATCGTGAACGTGCCCTGCCCCTGGGTCTGGCTGCGGAGATCGGTCGAGTAGCCAAACGTTTCGGCCAGCGGAACTTCGGCCGTGATGACGGTCAGTTCGCCCTGCATTTCGCGTCGACATGATCATGCCGCGGCGGCTAATGACGTCGCCGGTCACCGACCCTTGGAAATCGCCAGGGCACTCGATTTCCATTTTCATGATCGGCTCAAGCAACACCGGCTTGGTCTTCAGGAAGCGTCTCGTTGAAGCAGTTGCGACCACAGATCTGAAAGGCCATATCCGAGCTATCGACCTCGTGGTAGGAACCGTCGTTGAGGATGCACTTCGACGCCGATGATCGGGAAGCCGGCCACGGGTCCTTTCGGCAGTGCCGAGCGGAATCCTTTTTCGACGGAGGGAATGTATTCCTTCGGAATCCGCCCGCCGACAACCTTTTCCTCGAACTCGAAAATCTCCGGCGCATCTTCAGGCAGCGGTTCCATGCGGCCGACGATGTGGGCGTACTGGCCCGAGCCGCCCGTCTGCTTCTTGTGCTTGAAATCGAACTCGACGGCCTGAGTCGGGGCCTCGCGGTAGCTGACTTTCGGGGCTCCCACTTCGACCTGCACGCCGTACTCGCGGCGGATCCGCTCGACGTAGACCTCCAGGTGCAATTCGCCCATCCCCGCCATCAGCGTCTCGTTCGTCTCCTCGTCGGTCATCACGCGAAACGTCGGGTCTTCCTTGCGGAATCGGGCGAGGGCTTTGCCCAGCCGATCGCCATCGGAACGCTGGGCCGGATTGACCGCCACCTTGATCACCGGCTCGGGAACGAACATGCTCTCGAGCGTGCACATCTTCGGCTGCTGCGGCGTAGGTGTCGCCGCTGGCGCAGTCGATCGCCCATGATCGCGACAATGTCGCCCGGCTCCGGCACTGTCGATTTCTTCCCGCTTGTCGGCGTGCATGCGCAGGATGCGGCTGAAGCGTTCTTTCTTGCCGGTCCGCTGATTGAAGTACATCTCGCCCTTGTTCGATCGTGCCCTGATAGATCCGCATGAACGTCAACTGTCCGTACGGATCATCGACGATCTTGAACGCCATGCCCACGAACGGCTTCGCGGGATCCGGCTCCAGCATCGATACTCGCTTATCCTGATCGTCGTAGTCGCGCGCCTTGATCTCACGGTCCAGCGGCGAGGGCAGGTAGCGGGTGACCGCATCCAGCAGCAGCTGAACGCCCTTGTTGCGATAGGCCGTGCCGAGGAACACGGGTGTGATCTCCTCGGCCTCGCACGGCGTCACCGCAACACCTTGTGGATCAAGTCTTCCGGCACCTCTTCTTCGGACAGCAGCAGCTCCATCAGCTCGTCGCTGTACATCGAGAGCGATCTCGAGCATGTGCTTGCCGGGCCTCGGTCGCCTCGTCCAGCATCTCGGCGGGAATCGCCTCGTAGCGGACCTTTTCTCCGTCTTTGCCGTCGAAGTAAACGGCCTTGCAATCGGAATCAGGTCGATAATGCCCTGCGAAGGATTCGCCGGCGCCGATCGGCAATTGGACCATCACCGCGTCGACGCCCAGCTTTTCGCGAATCTGGCTGGTCACGCGTCGCGGATCGGCACCGGTCCGGTCCATCTTGTTGACGAAGGCCAGGCGAGGGACGTGGTAGCGTTTCATCTGGCGGTCGACCGTGATCGACTGGGACTGAACGCCTCCGACCGCGCAGAGCACAAGAACCGCCCCGTCCAGGACGCGCAGGCTGCGTTCGACCTCGACCGTGAAATCGACGTGGCCGGGCGTGTCGATCAGATTGATATGGTGGTCATCCCACTCGACGTAGGTGGCCGCGCTGGTGATCGTGATCCCGCGTTCCTTCTCCAGCTCCATGTGGTCCATCGTGGCCCCATCGCCGCCCCCGCGAACCTCCTCCATTTTGTGGATTCGACCGGTGTAAAACAGGATCCGTTCGCTAAGTGTGGTCTTTCCCGAGTCGATGTGAGCCGAGATACCGATATTTCGAACTTTTCGCAGGTCCATGAGAAGATCAGAGCTGTAAATGGGGGAACAGGATTGAAGCTGATCGATGACTACGTCCGAGGAACGATTTGCGCTCACGGTTGGTCGGAAAACCGCAAGTTTCGACTTCCTGCGTCAGGGGATGTGTTGCAACCCACGAGCCGCTTGAGGGGGCAGGGGCGGCTCGTCGCGTGATTGTCGTCACATTCTCCAGAAGCCGGGCTGGAGCCCGGCCATCACCCGCCTGAGATGGTGCCACGAATCGACGCTGGCTGGCGAATATAAACATCTTAATCCATTTCGACTATCCGAAAAGGTGAGATTAACGACAAGATTTTCACCGATCGTTAACGGATCCGCACGCCTGCGGCGACAAGCCCCACCGGAGATCGTCGCTGAGCACCCACGTTCGTTCGCCCGGCCGGACGCACTCGGCGACGAACTCAGGCAGCTAACGTACCGCATCCCGAAAGGGCCGCTGCGCCTGATACAGGCCCTGACGCTGCTGCAACTCGCCGCGCACGTCGGCGGGTGCGGTCTGGATCGCCTGTTGGACGGACTTCAGCGCCTCGGCGAATTGTTCCGCGTTGGCCTGCGCGGCGGCCAGCGTATCCAGATACCGATAGTCCGCTGAGCCATCGAGTTCGATCGAGCCGTTGGGCGGCGCGGAGGGCCAGCTGTTCGTCACGGAATCGTTGATCGGGACAGGTGGCCATCAGCCAGGCGGCACTCTGAAAGGCTCGGCCCAACGATTTGTCGAGCTGGATCGCGGTTCGATAGTCTTGGGCGGCCGGCTCCCATTGGCCCAGGAACGCCTGCAGGTCCGCTCGATCGGCGTACGGCGACGGCGTTATCCGGCTGGCGACGAATCACCTCGTCGAAATCCGCCAACGCTTCGTCGAATCGAGTCAGGTAGAAACGCGCGTGGCCACGGCCGATTCGAGAATCGACATCTTCCGGTTCCAGCCGCAGGACCTCCGTGTACTCGCGTTCTGCTTCCTCATAGTTGCCCAACTCCAGCCACAATTCGGCGCGGTTGAATCGCGTATTGGCGTAGGTCGGGTTCAGTTCGATCGCCGATCGCAAAGCTGGCCAGGGCCGCCTCGATACTCGCCCACCATCGCGAGGCTCACGCCGCGGTTGTGAAAGGCCCGCCAATCGGGATGGAGCTCGAATGGAGCGTGCGAAGTCGTCCGCGGCCAGCCGTTCCCAGCGGGTCGCTTCGTCGGACGAGCCAGCTGCGGCCGAGCGTCCGGCGGCCGTCGCGTACGCCTCGCCACGCCGGTTCAAGCAGCCAAGCCTGCAGCTGCTGCAGGTATTCCAGGTCTTCGGCGGCCAGCGGCTGAGCACCCAGCTGATCGCATCGATCCAATGCCTGTTGGATCTCGCCGACGGTCGCCGCCTGCGTGGCGGCTTGGTAGATCGCATCGATCGCCGGTCGCCCGGGTTGGCCTGCCGCTCGGGTGGCCGAAGCCGGCGCCACATTTGGGGTCGGCTGCGGCGTCGCGGCACGACGGGCGGGACCGCGTGGCGGCCGACCAGATTGAGCCGCGACGGCCGCGGTCATCAGGCCAATTCCGAACAGGGCCAACGCCAGTCGGCGAGACCAAGGGCCAGTCAACGACACGTTCATCGGTAACCTCCTGTTACACGTGCGAGCCATCCATGTCTTTTTGGCGGTTCTCGGCGACCGCCCCTGAGCGTTCGAATTGGTGCGGCCTCGGCGCGACCGGGGCCCGTGGCGAAATCTTCTCGCTTGCAACCGATTGGAGTGGACTACTCGTGCGGCTCGGTCATGCGTCCACGGATCCAGGGCCGCCTTGAGCGTCGACTCGGGCAAGATCCCCTTTTCCCGACACAGCTCGCGAATCGTCTTGCCGCTGGCGAAAGGCCTCCTTGGCCAGCGACGCCGCCTTCTCGTAGCCGATAGCGGATTAAGGCTGGTGACCATCGACAGGCTCTTCTCGACCGCCGCCTCGCAGACCTCGGCGTTGGCCTCCATCCCCTCCACGACAGAAGTCGACAAACGCGTTGACGACGCCGGTCAGCAACTGCGATGCTTTCCAGCGTCGTCGTGCCCCATCACGGGCATCATGATGTTCAGCTGAAACTGGCCGCCGATCGCCCCGCTGACCGCCATCACCTGGTCGTTGCCCATCACCCGCGCGGCCACCTGCATCGCGCTTTCGCACATCACCGGATTGACCTTGCCGGGCATGATCGAGCTGCCCGGCTGGCGGCTGGGCAACTGGACTTCGAAGAAGCCACAGCGCGGCCCGGACCCGAGCCAGCGAATGTTGTTGGCCACGTTGAACAGCGTGACGGCGATCGTCCGCAACTGGCCGTGGCACTCGACCAGCCCGTCGCGCTGGGCATTGGCCTCAAAGTGATTGACGGCCTCGACGAACGGCATCCCCGTTTCCTCGGCCAGCACCGCGCTGACGCGGCGTCCGAATTCGGGATGCGTGTTGATGCCCGAGCCGACGGCCGTGCCGCCGACCGGCAATTCCAGAACCGCCTGCTGTGCCTGCCGGGCCCGCTCGATCGACAGCTCGATCTGCCGCGCAAAGCCGCCGAACTCCTGCCCCAGCCGCAGCGGCGTGGCGTCCATCAGATGCGTGCGGCCGATCTTGATGATCTTGTCCCAGGCCTCGGCTTTGGCCGCAAGTGCCGCGTGCAGCCGCCGCAGGGCCGGCAGCAGTTGATTCTCGAATCTCCACCCCGACCGCCACGTGGATCGCCGTCGGAAACGTATCGTTGGTGCTCTGCCCCATGTTGACGTGATCGTTCGGATGGATCGGCTTTTCCGTGTGCGAAACGATCCCCCCCCATGATCTCGATCGCCCGATTGGAGATCACCTCGTTGACGTTCATGTTGCTGGACGTGCCCGAGCCGGTCTGAAAGACGTCGATCGGAAACTCCGCGTCGAACTTGCCCTCGGCGACTTCGCGGCAGGCCGCCAGCAGCGCATCGACCTGCGTCGTCGTTGAGCGGATTCTTGCCCGAACCGGTCAGCTTGCCCAGGTCGCGATTGGCGACCGCCGCAGGCGTACTTGACCAGGCCCATCGCATGGATCAGCGCCGGCGGGCAGCGGCCAGCCGGAGATCGGAAAGTTCTCGACGGCTCGCTGCGTCTGGGCGCCGTAGTAGGCCTCGGCCGGCACCTGGACCTCCCCCATCGAATCATGTTCAATTCGCATCTCGGCCATGGTTCGGTTTCCCCTTCCAACAACGGGCATCGCCTGGAAATCGGTCACATGATAGCGATTGGCAGGGACGCGTCTAGGGCGATGCCCCACAACCGCCGCGCACGCGGGCCTCGACCGCGTCTTCCTCGACCGCGTCTTCCTCGACCGTGCCATCCTCGACCGTGCCATCGTCGACCGCGGCCACGTCCGCCGGGGGCGATTCGACCTGCGAAACGTACAGCGTACCGGCCCCCAGCGCAAACGATTGGCCGCCTTCGGCAAATACCCGCACGGTGCACGGCCCCTTCGCGTGCACCGGCACTTGCAACTCGGTCTTGAAGCGGCCATTGGAGACCGTGACCATCGCGACTGGCACATAGCGATCATCATTGGCGTGGAGATAGACCTCGGTCAGGGCCTGCATCCCCTCGTGCGTCCGATCAAATTCCCGACGCGGCTCGGGACGAAACGTCAGTTGCCCCCGCCGACACGCCAACTCGACCGTGCAAGCGGCCGGCCACCGGACAACTGCGCCGCTGACGGTCACCAACTCGCCGGGCTGCGCCGAACTCGGCACGGCGAGATCGACGGACTGCGGGTGGGCGATGCGGAGCAGCGGGTCCCCCAGCAAATGGAACATCAGCACGTGTTCACGACGCTCGCCGTCCAGATCGTCCCGATTCGGGCTCGAGGGCCCGGGCCAGCGCATCGAGCCAGGGGCGAGTCGACGCCGTCGGCGGGACCTTGCGACGGCCTCGCGTTTGGCCGCCAACAGCATCTGACCCAACGTCGGCGGACGCTCGTCAAACATCTGCCGCATCAGGGCCTGACTGAGCACCGCCATTCCATAGGGCATGGTCACGCGAGATCCACCGATGACCGCAACAGGCCCCTCCGAACGCGTCACCATTCGCTCGGCCAAGCAGTCCGCCGCCCCATCAAACGCCGCCCCATAACATGACAGAAAAATAGCGACCGGCGGCCCAGCCGAGCATTCCAATCGTGGTACGTCGTCGACCGTCAGGATCGGCGCCACGCCCAGCGGAACGCGAACCCAGTCCAAGCCCTCCCGCTGACCGTGACCCAAGTACACCCAACAAAGGCAGCCCTCGTTCAGCCGCGCAATGACTTGCTCGCGAAATGCGCGTGGGTCCGGGACAATAGGGGCTCCGCCAGCTGGCATAGGTCATCGACGTTTGGTAGCCCGCGGGAATTCCGGACTGAATGAACGAGCGCGTGGCGGTTTCCAGAACCGAATCGGCCAGGAAGCCAAATCCACCCACACCCGCCACCAGGTTGATGCGTCGCCGCCAGCCCCCGTCGGGTGCCGATTGCTCGTACCGCCGGATCTTGTCGAATCATCGTCGTCAGGTCGGCCGGTGAGTCCGCCGGCAGTCGGCCCACGGCCAGATCCGGAACGGCATCATCATCCAGGTCGCCAAACCAACAATCGGTCGCCAACTCGGGTTCGGACCCCCACTTCGGATTGATCTTTGCTGCCGCCAAATAGGTCGGCAAATGAAACGGTCGCCGGGCCGGATCGAGCTGCACATCACCGACCAAAACCAGATGCTGTAAACGGCCTTGGCGCGCGACTCGGCGCACGACGGTGCGGATCTCGGCAGGCGATTCGACGTCGGTCAGAACGGCCAATTGATGCCCCTGCCCGGCGCGGTAGTCCAACCAGGGCTGCAGCGCCGGACGGAGGCCCGGGGCACAAACCACCAGCGTATCCACCGCTTCGGCGGGACGAGATCGCTCGGGCGGCGCCCCCGGAAGCAGGCAGCACCCCAGGACCCAAAATACGGCCGTTGTCACGCGTTAACTCCCCAAGTTCGTTTCATGGTTCACCGTTCACGACCTTGCGCCGTTTTTTCGACTCGTCGGCCACGCGAACACGCGATCGGCGGCGTCTCCCCCCTGGATTCTAGCGGCTCGGCACGGCCGGGGGCGGCCCAGGGGCGGCGAAGTGTACCGAAAAGGCGAGCTCCTCGACAACCGCAATGCGGGCCGATTTCCGCGCGGCATTGGGCCGCGATCAAGTTGCCAGCCAACCGGTTCGCACGATATAATGCGGCTCCTTAACACTGCGGGCGTAACTCAGTTGGCAGAGTGCTGAGCTTCCCAAGCTGGATGTCGAGGGTTCGAGTCCCTTCGCCCGCTCTCCAGGCCTTGGCTTGATGACTCCACCTCGAACGAGGCCGTTCCCACCCCTTGAAGGCCTCGCTCCTTCAACTTGAAGTGCACCATCCCTGCCCTTGTGACCTCCCACCCTTTGAATCGCTCACGGAGATTATCGATGCGACGTTGTCTCGCCTGGCTATTGACTTCATCTTCTGTCTTGCTCGTCGCGGCCTGCGTGACAGCGGACAACGCGCCCGCCGGCAACTGGCCCACCTTTCGCGGTGCGCAGCGAACCGCGGTGGCGCCCGACCAAGGCCTGTTGCAGCAATGGCCCGAGGACGGACCGAGCCTGGTTTGGGAAGCGGAGGGCGCGGGCCGCGGTTACTCGAGTCTGGCGATCGCCGACGGCCGCATCTATACGCTGGGAGACAGCCTTTCGACGGCGGATGACAAGGACGAATACTTGGTCTGCTTCGCACAAGATACGGGCAGCCCGTTGTGGAAGGCCAAGACCGGACCTGCCTGGGACTCGGGAAATGAGTCCTGGCAGAGCTCTCGCAGCACACCGACGGTCGACGGAGACCGCGTCTATGTCTTGACCGCCCAAGGCGAGCTCATCTGCTTCAGCACGCAGGGGGATGAGCAGTGGCGGAAGAATCTGAAGGATGACTTTGCCGGAGACAAAGCCGATGGATGGGGCTATAGCGAATCCGTATTGATCGACGGCAACAAGCTGGTCTGCACGCCCGGGGGCAGCGAAAATACGATGGTCGCCCTGGATAAAATGACCGGCGATACGCTCTGGTCGTGCGTTCGAGAAGAAGATCGCGGCGCGGGTCACGCCTCGATCGTGATCGCCGAAGTCGCCGGGACCCGCGTCTACGTGACGACCACCGGTAGTGGCGCCATGGGTGTGCGGGCCGACGACGGCAAACTGCTCTGGACCTATGAGATTGATCGCACGACGGCCGTGATTCCTACGCCCATCGTCCGAGGCGATCTGGTGTTTTTCACCGCCGGCTATGGGCGGGGCGGAGCCCTCCTGAGGCAGGTGACGGCCGCCGAGGGCGGCGTGGACGTCGAAGAAATTTATCCGCTGAAACGCGAACTGGAAAACAAGCACGGCGGCGTGGTGCTCGTCGGCGACTACCTGTACGGCGACTCCGGCGACGGTGGCATTCCCTTCTGCGCCGACCTGATGACCGGCGAGGTCAAATGGAAGAAACGCGGTTCGGGTCGCAACTCAGCCAGCTTCGTCGCCGCCGATCAGCACCTCTACGTCCGCTACGCCGACGGGACCATGACGCTGGTCAAAGCCACACCGGAGGACTTTGAGGAAGTCGGCAGTTTTCAAGTTCCCGGCAGCGGCGACCGCCCCAGCTGGTCGCACCCCGTGATTCTGGATGGCAAGCTCTACCTCCGTGAGGGCGACAAGCTGCTGTGCTACGCGCTCCGCGGCTGAGCGTGTCTTGCACCATCGGGTCGTTTTCTACCCGCCGCGTACCCTCACCCGCCTCTGCGAGGCGACCTCTCCCGGAACGGGAGAGGTGACACACCCATGTCCCTGCTCCCTAGCGCGGGAGAAGGTGGCCAGCCGCATGTCCCTGCTCCCCAGCGCCGCAGAAGGTGACCAGCCGCATGTCCCTGCTCCCCAGCGCCGCAGAAGGTGACCAGCCGCATGTCCCTGCTCCCCAGCGCCGCAGAAGGTGACCAGCCGCATGTCCCTGCTCCCCAGCGCCGCAGAAGGTGGCCAGCCGCATGTCCCTGCTCCCCAGCGCCGCAGAAGGTGACCAGCCGCATGTCCCTGCTCCCCAGCGCCGCAGAAGGTGGCCAGCCGCATGTCCCTGCTCCCCAGCGCCGCAGAAGGTGACCAGCCGCATGTCCCTGCTCCCCAGCGCCGCAGAAGGTGGCCAGCCGCATGTCCCTGCTCCCCAGCGCCGCAGAAGGTGGCCAGCCGCATGTCCCTGCTCCCCAGCGCCGCAGAAGGTGGCCAGCCGCATGTCCCTGCTCCCCAGCGCCGCAGAAGGTGGCCAGCCGCATGTCCCTTCTCCCCAACGCGGGAGAAGGTGGCCGAAGGCCGGATGAGGGGGCGGCCGCCCGCCAACGGGCAGCTTTGTTTGCGGCATTCTCCGGACGGCATTAAAGTGAAGCGCAGGGATGTCATCGTGGCGTCTCAAGTCGGCTCCTTTTTCCCGCGCGGCGGTTCGAGCCTTGGGAATGATTTTTCTCCAGACGCGATCACCGATCGAATATCGCACGGGCCGAGTGATTTCACTGGCGCCATTGCGGATGACGAACCGTTTTCGGCGTGCCCGCCCGACGCCTGTTTCATGCAGCTCGGCGATCCCACGCGGGTGGCTCGCGGCGATCCTCATCCCCCTCGTGTTCGTCGTTCACGTTCCCGCGCAGGAGATCTCGGCGACGCAATTGTGGCAAGGTAACGACGGAGCGGTCGCGTTGAGCTTCGCGGCCAGCGAGCCACTCGCTTCGTATGCCCCGACCGCCTTGGCCGTGGACCTCGAGGGCCGCATCCAGATTGTGGGAGGGTATCGAGCCGAAGCGGATCTGCTGCCGGTACCCGAGGCGCTGATTTTCGATCTGGACGCGGTGCTGGAACATCCCGAGTCGCTGCAACAGGGGATCGAGAGCCGCACGTACCGTTCGCTGGAGGCCGCCGCGTTTCCATTTCCGTCTTTCGGCGTGTTACGCGCGATTTCCGACAATGGTCGCTGGGTTGGTGGGTCCTCCGAGAACATTCAGGGACAATTCGAGGCCACGGTCTGGGCGGTGGACGCTCCGGACACCCCCATTGGGCTCGGCCCGCCCGTCTCATTCGGCCGAAATGACGTCTGGGACCTGACCGACACGGGCGTCGCGATCGGCACCGACAGCGCGGGGCACGCGTTTCGCGGGATGCCCGCCACCGAACTTGCGCCGCCCAGCGGAACGCCAACGAATGTCGACGTCTCACTGGCCGCGACGGGCAGTTCGTCCCAGGGCATGCGCTTCGTGGGCGAGGTCACGCTTCAGGATCACCTGCTGAACGAGGCAAGTCACTGGGCCGTCCAGTGGATCGGCGACGATCCGACCGCCCGCATGCTGCCGACCGCTCCCGGGGCGATCGGAAGTCGTGCCCGCGCCGTTTCGCCCAACGGTCGCTACGTGGTGGGCTCGGTCGAACTGACGTCCTTGCGACCAATGATTTGGGACGAGGCGCTGCCGGAGGCGATCTCCAGCGCAGGGATGACCGATCCTGAGTTTGACGGCGAGGCCCGAGCCGTCACGGATGACGCCTTCTGGGTCGGCGCGAGAACGAACGGTCCCGCCCTCGATCCGGACGATCGTGCCCTCTTGATGATCGGTTCGGAAGCCTATGACATGCGATCCTGGTTGGCCACCGAACATGGACTTCACGACCTTCCCGCGTTGCCCGCCGCGATCGATGTGGTGGCGACTCCGGACTTCTATCACATTCTGATAGGGGACGGACTGGCCGCCTACGTCCGCGTGCCACGTGCCAGCGAAACCTGGGGGGATTTGGATCACGATCGAACTCTCGACGTCGACGATGTCGATCTCTTGAACGCCGCAATTCATCACGCCGCATTCAGCTCGGCGTTTGATCTGAACCGGGACGCTTTGATTGACGCAGGCGACCGCGAATACTGGGTCCACCAGCTGAAAGCCACGTTCTTTGGCGACGCCAATCTGGATGGCGAATTTAACTCGTCCGATCTAATCGAGGTGTTGCAGGCCGGCTTCTACGAACAGCCCACACCCAGCCAGATCTCGTGGAGCACAGGTGACTGGAACGGCGACGCGATCTTCGACAGCGGAGATCTGGTGCTCGCCTTCCAGGATCAAGGTTATGAACAAGGTCCTCGATCCGAAATGTTCGTGCCCGAGCCGCCCATGCACGCGTTGCCTTGGGCCATCAGCTTGCTCGTTCTGACAGCACGACGGCGCGCAAAGTGACGTGAACCAGCAGGCGGCGCGATTCGCTCGCATCGCTGCATCGTGCCCCCCCAACAAGTGCGGATTCGTTCCCTAACTTACGTCCTGCGGTTTTCCCAACCTCGGGAGGGCGAGGCTCCCGGTGTACCGCCCGCGAGGCGAAGCCGAGACGATGCACTCGCAGCGCGGAATCGTAGACAAACGGAAGTCGCGCTGCTGAGGATGCGCACGTCAGTGGTCCATCACGCTTGCGACTCGTTTGTGATTCGAGGCGTGTCGCGACTCATCGCGTTCGCGAAAAAAACGCTGACCGATCCGATTCGGCGATCACTGTGTTTCATAGATCGCCAATCCGCGAATTTTTGGGTCGCGACAGGATCCGCGGGACATGTGAAACAGGTCGAGCTTCGTCAATTCTTAACCTGGATCTTCCCGGCGTTCACAACCTTTTTTGTGTCCGCGTTCGCGTTTCGCGAATCGGTGATTGTGTCCGCGTTCGAGACGAATGAAACGAACAATTGAGTTTGCCAACAGGTTTTTTCAGGAGCAGGAGAAGAAGATGACTCGTATTCGAATCGCTGCCGTTTTCGCGGCAGCACTCTTCACTTTGGGTTTGGCGTCGGGCGGCGTGCAGGCGCTCGACGTGATCTGGGACGGAGGTGATGGCATCTGGGACGACCAGAATTGGAACGGTGGCCAGGATCTGAATGATGTCACCGGCTCAACCGACGGCTCCAATGGCTGGGGCGGTGCGTTTCGCGAGCCGGAAGTGATGGAGAACTTCATTATCTCCGGTCCAACTTCGTCGGTTGTCTACGACGCAAACACGCGTGGCAGCGACTTTCGCATGAAGCAAGGCAGCACGCTCACGATCTCCGACGGCGCCACTTGGTCGCAGATCTCGGACGACACGTGGTCGGAAAACCGTTGGACGGAACTCGACATCTCCGGCCTGCTGCTCGATGGCGGTACTTTCAGCCGCATCGGCTCGGTGAATGACGAAGGGGGCGGGGCCTTCATCGTCGGCTCATGGCGTGGCGACGACAATTTCGGCAACCCGGATTCGGGCGATCACTTTAACTCCAGCATCACGATCACCAATGGCGGCCGTCTTGAGAACGAAGGCCAGCTGTGGTTGGGCGGTTGGGGCGACGCACCCTACCCGAGTTTCGATCAATTCCCCGAGCCGTCGCAGGGCATGACGATCACGGTCACGATCAACGACGGCACGATCGACCTCACGGGCGGTGACGTGGTGATCGACGCCGAGCGGAGCGAGTATTTCGCCGACGCCGACCTGATCGTCGCCAATCGCTTTTTGTATCAGGACTTCGGCGGGGGAGTCGACGAATACCTCCAACCCCAGATTGCGATCAATTTCACAGGTCCCGGTTCGATTACGGTGGACCGTTCGGGGATCATCAACACCTACCGAGATGAAAACGGCGACTGGCAAAACCTGGAGCCGATCACCTGGGAGGAATTGTGGGACGCTGGAATCCTGCAGGCCGACGGACAAAGCGGTCCCGATGGAGCGGTTTTCTCCAACTACTTCTCGGTCACCGGGGCCTTGGGTCAGGATGATTACACCGTCGCGTGGGCTCAGAGTTCGCTACCGGGCGACTACAATTCCGACGGTGTCGTGGACACGGCGGACATTGACCTGCAGGCGATTGCGATGGCAGACGCCATGCCCGATTTGGGGACTTACGACGAAAATGGTGACGGCCTGGTCAACGACGAGGACCGCATTATCTGGGTGCAGGATCATGCCAAGACCTGGTTCGGTGACTCGAACTTCGACGGGGTCTTCAGCACCGATGACCTGGTGGCCGTCTTTGCCGCCGGCAAGTACGAGACGACCAATGCGGCCAATTGGTCGGAAGGCGATTGGACAGGCGATCAGGTCTTTGACAGCGGCGACCTGGTAGCGGCCTTTTCTGACGGGGGCTTCGAACTCGGTCCACGGCCCGCCGTGGCGTCGGTGCCCGAGCCTGCGGGTCTGACCCTGTTGGCCTTGGCCAGCCTGGGCCTGCTGGCGATTCGCCGGCGCTAAGCCGCACTGGCCACGGGAGAACAACTCGCCGCCCTGACACGCGCCGAATCGAAGACGCGGTCGGGCAGCGGGCGTTTCGGCCGCAACTCGACGGCATATCTTCTGTGGATGCGAGAAAGCTCCGCCACCGGTCATTCGTGGCGGAGTTTTTTCTTATCGTGGGGTGTTGTTTTGGGGTGGGGCGCGCGGGTTCGGATGACGTGGTGCCAAACTCGTCGCCGGCGGCTAAGATACGCCCCGGACGCGAGCGGGGGTTTCGAGAAACGGATTCGAGCCCGATCCGCCTCCGGCGTCCACCCGCACCAGTGGCCCCGCTGAAATCACGGACGAACCATGGAAGCAACTCTAGCCGGAAGGTGTCGCGCGTCGTTTCTTCCGCGTGATCGACAGCGAGGCGTCGAATATTATCGCGAGGGGCTCGTCACGATCGAAACTCAATTCGACGATGGCGTGCTGGCCTACGCCTTCGGCTCGGCACCTCAGCCTTACGTCGTTCGGCTGCAGCTCGACTGCATTCCGGAGGGCCGAGTCGAGGTTTCTTGCAGTTGCCCGCATTTCGCGGACGGGCATTTGTGCAAACACCTCTGGGCGACCATTCTGGAATTCGACGACGAGTTCGGTTTGCGGTTCGAAGACCTGGACGATTTGGTCGTGCAACGATTTCACGCAAAACCGATCCCCACGGCCCCACAGGCTCGCGGCCGCGTGGCGGGCGGGGTAGCGGCGAAAGGAGTCGTAGGTCATCCGCCACAAAACGGAAGACCCGACTGGGAGCGACAGTTGTCGCATGTGCGGACGGAGTTAGCCCATACGTTGCCGCTTCCTCCCGAAAACGGTGAAGCGGGAACGGCCGAACGCGCTGCGCAGCAGCATTGGTTTCTGGTGGATCTTGCACGACTTTCGGCGCAAGCGGGCGCGAATTTTCAGTTGTCGGTGTACCAGTGTCAGCAATTGCCCGATGGGGCGTGGAACGTGCCGAAGCTGCTGTCCTTGACGCAGCGAGAACTGCGATCGGTCTCGGATCCGGAAGAGCAGCGGCTGCTGGCGATGCTGCTGGCCGCCAACGACGGACTGAATCTGGATGATGCCGAGCTGCTTGAGCTCCCCTATTTCGACGCGGGAATCTCACACTTTGCCGTCCCCGCACCGCTGGTGGACGAGCTTCTTCCGCGGTTGGCCGCCACGGGGCGACTGGCCTGGACGTCGCGGACCGGGCGGGGAGTCGACCCGCGGTCGGTCCATCCGCTGGGCTGGGATCCTGGTCCGGCCTGGGCGGTCAAATTGCGGCTCGCCGCTCATCCCTCCCAGGCCGATGCCCTGGGCTGCACGGCTCGGCTGGTACGGGCGGGCGACGAGGTCGACCTGGCGGACGTCGTGGCGGCGTTCCATGACGGTCTGATTCTGTTTCCCGATCGGCTGGCTCGGCTGAGCCCCCATGAAACGCCCTGGGTCAACGCGCTGCGTTCGCGGCCCGTGATGGAGGTCCGCGAGCAAGACTTCGACGCCTTTCTTTCGCAGCTGACCACCCTGCCGCGGACGCCCGAGTTGGAAATCGACGAGCGGCTGGGGATTACGATTGAGGTCGGCCAACCGCAGGGCAAACTGGTGGTCGACAGCGCGCCTTACCATCGCTCGCAATTGGTCGCGCATCTGATCCTGCGGTACCGCTCGCGCGAGATCCCCCTGCCTGAACCGAGCGACATGATTTGGGATTCGGAAGCACGTCGGATTCTCCGTCGCGACGCGATGGCCGAAGCCCGGCTCGCCCACGCACTCGATCAACTTGGCCTGCAGCCGCAGCGCGACCATCGCTTCGACCAATCGTGGCAGTTTCCCGCAGACCGCCTCCCCGAGATCGTCACCCAATTGGCGGCGAGCGGCTGGACGATTGTCGCTCAAGGCCGGCTCATTCGCGGCGGTGGCGAATTCAGCGGCTCGGTGGCAACCGGCATCGACTGGTTCGACGTCCACGCCTCCGTGAAGTTCGACGGCGCTTCCGCCGCCCTGCCGGAACTGCTGGAAGCTTTCCGCCAACGCCGACAGTTCGTGGTGCTGGATGATGGATCGCAGGGCGTGTTGCCGGAAGAGTGGATCCAACGGTACGCGCCGCTGCTGGAGATCGCCGAGCAGCAGGGCGAGTCGTTTCGATTTCGCAAGTGCCAAGCCCTGCTGTTGGATGCCTTGGTTGCAGAGCAAGCGACGCTGAGTTGCGACCGCGACTTCACCGAGTATTGCGATCGGCTGCAGCGCTTCTCAGGAATCGAATCGGCGACAGCGCCTTCGCAATTCGTGGGCGAGTTGCGGCCTTACCAGGAAGAGGGCTTGGCCTGGCTTGGCTTTCTCCAGGATTTCCACTTGGGCGGCTGCCTGGCCGACGACATGGGACTTGGCAAAACCGTTCAGGTCCTGGCGCTTCTGCAGGCGCGTCGCCAAACGAGATCCAAGCGTCGCAAGCCGCACCGCACCTCGCTGGTGGTCGTGCCGAAGAGCCTGGTGTTCAACTGGTTGGAAGAGGCGGCTCGGTTCACACCCCAGCTACGGCTGATTGACTACACCGGTCCCCAGCGCCATGACCGTTTGGCGGAGCTGGCCAAGGCCGACGTCGTCCTCACCACCTACGGGACGCTTCGACGTGACATCTTGGAATTGAAACCGATTTCGTTCGACTACGCGATCCTGGACGAGGCCACCGCGATCAAGAATCACCATTCCCAGGCAAGCAAGGCGGCACGACTGATCCAGGCAGACCATCGTCTGGCGATGACTGGGACGCCGGTCGAAAACCACCTGGGGGAACTCTGGTCGCTGTTCGAATTTCTCAATCCCGGCATGCTGGGCCGACAGGTGAGTTTTCGCCAGCTGCTCAACACCTCGGCCGAAGACGAAGCGACGCTGGCCACGCTGCGAGCGGCGCTGCGCCCCTTCATTCTGCGGCGCACCAAGGAACAGGTCCTCACCGAATTACCCGAGAAGACCGAACAGACGTTGTACTGCGATATGACCGCCAGGCAGCGGCGACACTATCATGAGCTGCGTGACCACTATCGAGCTCAAGTCACGGACAAGGTCAACCGACTGGGCCTCAAGCGGTCAAAGATTCACGTGCTGGAGGCCCTTTTGCGGCTGCGACAGATCGCCTGTGATCCGCGGCTGCTCGATCCGCAAGAAACATCCGGGGCCAAGCTGGAGTTGTTGCTCGAGCGACTGGAAGAAGTGGTCGAGCGGGGCCACAAGGCGCTGGTTTTCTCGCAATTCACCAGCCTGTTGGCGCTGGTTCGCGAGTCGGTCGAGGCGCGGGGTTGGGACTTCGAGTATCTGGATGGCAGGACGCGTGCCCGGGCCGAACACGTCCACCGATTCCAGTCCGATGCCGGTTGCCAGTTATTCTTGATCAGCCTGAAAGCAGGTGGCCACGGCCTGAATCTGACGGCGGCAGATTACGTCTTCATCCTCGATCCGTGGTGGAACCCGGCGGTCGAGGCCCAAGCGATCGACCGAGCGCATCGACTGGGCCAGACCCGCCGCGTCGTGGCGTACCGGATCATCTGTCGAGACACCGTGGAAGACAAAATCGTACAGCTGCAACAGACGAAACGCGAGGTCGCGGAAGCGATCATCTCGGCGGACCAGAGCCTCATCAGCCGATTGACCGCGGACGATTTGCGTTTGCTACTGAACTGACAAAAAAAAGGGGTCAGGACTGTTTTCGGACAACGACCACGCAAGCCACACAGACCAGCTAAACTGGGGCGATCTAAAACGCAATCAAGTCTTCGCGTCCGCTTAGTAGCCGAACGTCTTGGGATCGGCAACGTCCAGTGCCGGCAAGTTCAGATGACGGCGGCACGCGTCGAGCATCTCTTTCGTCCGGCTTGCGCCGATCCGCGAGACCCCCAGTTCGCGCACGGTCAGCACCGACTCGAAATCGCGGATTCCGCCGGCGGCCTTGACCTGCACGTGAGCCGGCGCGTGGGCTCGCATCAGCTTCAGGTCATCCAGCGTGGCGCCGCCGGTTCCGTAACCGGTTGAGGTCTTCACCCAGTCGGCCCGCAGCGATCCACAGATTTCGCAGAGTCGAATCTTCTGGTCGTGATTGAGGTAGCAGTTCTCGAAGATCACCTTCACTTTCTGCCCGGCTGAGTGGGCCACTTCGATGACCGCCTGAATCTCCTCCTGGACATAATCCCAGTCACTGCTGAGGACTTTCGAAATATTGACGACCATATCCAGTTCCTGGCAACCATCGGCGACGGCCTGCTCGGCCTCGGCCCGCTTCGTCGAAGTCGTATGTCCCCCGTGGGGAAAGCCGATCGTCGTGCTGGCCTTCACGGAGCTGCCGGCGAGCCGTTCCGCACAGCGTGGGAGATAGTAAGGCATGATGCACACGCTGGCCACGTCATAGGCCAAAGCAAGCTGAATTCCGGCTTCCAGATCGTCCACACTGAGCGTGGGGTTCAGGAGCGAATGGTCGATCATTTTCGCGATGTCCAAGTAGTCGTAAGCCACGCGAACCTCCTCAGGTCGGGTCTTGGGTCGTTTCGAAGCGAAGTTAGTCCGTGGTCGAGCTGTCGGGCTTGGGCACGAAATTCCGGAGGAACGTCTGGCTCTGCTGCAATGCTAAACGTCGCGAGGCGAGCGAGCCTTCGTACACGCGATCTTCGACTTCAACGCAGACGGGTCCTCGGTAACCCGTGTCGCCCAACACGGAAAAGAAGCGGCCCCAATCCACTTCACCCAGCCCGGGCAGTTTGGGCGAGTGATATTGCAGGGGTGTGGCGAGAATGCCGACCTGATCGAGCCGATGCCGATCGACGCGCACATCCTTGGCGTGAACATGAAACAGGCGGTCGGCGAATTCCCGCAACGGCGCGAGATAATCCATTTGCTGCCACACCAGATGCGAAGGGTCGAAATTCAGGCCGAAGTGAGCGCTGGGAAAGGCGTCGAACATCCGTCGCCAGACGGCTGGGCTGATGGCCAGGTTCTTACCTCCCGGCCATTCGTCGTCGGTAAACAGCATCGGACAGTTCTCGATTCCGATTTTCACCCCATGCTGCTCGGCCAGCCCGATCAACGGCGTCCAGGTTTCGACGAATCGAGGCCAATTGGCGTCGACGGACTTCGTCCAATCGCGGCCCACAAACGTGGTCGCTCGTCCGATCCCGAGCTTCGCGGCCGCTTGAATGACTTGTCCCAGATGCTCGACCGATCGCGCCGCCTCTTGAGCGTCGGGAGCAAGCGGATTGGGATAGTACCCCAAGGCGCTGATGGCGACGCCATAGCGGTCGGTCAATTGATGAATTCGAGCGATCGCGTCACGATCCAACTTCGCCACGTCGATATGAGTGACGCCCGCGTAGCGCCGCTCCGCCTTCCCGACCGGCCAGCACATCACCTCGACACAGTCATATCCCAGCTCGGCCGCCGTTGCCAGGACCGACTCGAGTGATTGATCGGGAAGAATCGCACTGACGAAACCCAATTGCATCATGCTAAAGCTCCTACTTCGATTGCACGCGGTTCACGGCGACGACGCATGGACGACCTGCCGAGCTTACCTGCGCAACGCAAAACTTCAAAGACGGGCCCCGAACACTTCCTCGAGAAATGGCCGCACGTCCCTTCTCCCCAGCGCGGGAGAAGGTGGCCGAAGGCCGGCTGAGGGGGGAATCACGGGCAACACGAGTCGACTCGGGTGGGTCCGATCGTGAAACACGGTCTGCTTGGCGGTCAGCAATTCCGTGTCGGTGCCAAATTCATGGCCGGAGTTGGGATTGCGATCAAAACGGGGGAAGTTGCTGCTGGAGACTTCCAATCGCAGGCGATGCCCCGGCAGAAAAACGTTGCTTGTCACCCACAGGTCGATTTCGAATGCATACACCTGGTGCGGCTTGATCAATTCAGGCTGCGTGTTCGACGATCGGTAACGAGCCCGCACGATTCCGTCACACAGGTTGAACGCTTTTCCATCGGGGTGCACATCGACCAGCTTCGCGGTAAAGTCGGTGTCGCTGGCGCTCGACGCCGCATACAACACCAGCTTGACGGGACCGGTCACCTCCAGCGCGTCGTCGAAGGGAGGTGTCGAGTAGACAAGCACATCGTCGCGATCCTCCACTTCGGCTTGGTCGTACGGACCGATCGTGGCCCCCACCAGGTTATTGCCGCCGACCGTCGGGACAGGGTCGTTTGGATCAAAGACATACTTGTCGACGGGTTCTTCCTCCGGGACTTCCAGCGACAACCTGCCGTCACCATGCCGTGTATTGGCACGACCATCGCTCGAGAGGTAGTACTCGGTCCATCGAGTCCGTGCCAGCGGCCACTGCTGCTCGCCGCGCCAACGATTCTCGCCCATGACGAACAGATAGTAGGCGGGCCAATCTTCGACCCCGTTATCTTGGTCCCGGAGCCAGTAGTCGAACCATTGCTGCTGCAAGTCGCCGATCTTCAGCTCCGCGGCCTGGCCGAAATCCAATTGACCGACGCGGCGTGTCCCGACGCCATGCGCCCAGGGTCCCATCACGAGAAACTGATTCCGCCGCGCCAGCCGGTTGTCCGATTCCGCTCGGACTCGATCCACCAGCTCAATCGTCGTCTTGGAGAAGATGTCGTACCAGCCTCCGATATTCAGAATCGGCAGCTGGATGTCTCGATAGCGGTGATTGATTCCGCGTTGACGCCAGTACTCGTCCAAGCTCGGATGTTCGACCCATTGATCCAGGAAGAAGACGTCCTTGCCGAATTGAGAATCCCAATCTCGCAGCGGCAAATGGCGATAACCGTTTTGCAACTGGCCGGGCGAGAGGTCCATGCCACCGACGCCGGATCCCCAACCGAAAAGGAGTGCCAGCTGGAACGCACCGCCGGGATATGCAATCTCGTCGTAGACGTTGGCGAACGGAACGATGGGGACCATCGTCTTGAGAAACGGGCTGCCGAGGGGCGCCGCGGCCCACTGCGTCCAACCGACGTACGAGCCGCCGGCCATCCCCACCTTCCCGTTGGACCATTCCTGAACGCCGATCCATTGCAGCGTGTCGTAGCCGTCCTCGGAATCATATCGGAAGGGGTCCCAGGTTCCCGCGGATTTACCCCGACCGCGGCAATCCTGAATCACCATCACATAGCCTGCCTCCGTGTAGCGACGCGCCTCACCCCACACGCGGCCGGGCTTGCCATAAGGCGTGCGCATCAGAATCGTCGGGTAGCGTCCGGGCGCTTTGGGCCGGTAGACGTGCGTGGCCAGTTCCACGCCGTCCCGCATCGGCACCTTCACGTCGGGAAGGAAGTCGTCGACGAATTCAGCGTTTGCGGCGCCCTCCACCGCGACGTTCTCCACCGCGGCGTCCTCCACCGCGACGTTCTCCACCGCGACGTCCTCCACCGCAGCGTCCTGAGCGGCAGCAACAAGTGCCGACGCCACGAGGATGCCGTTCGCCACCAAGAACTCGTGCCACAATCGCCTCGGGCTGGCCATGGTTTCAACTCCTACTGCAGATTCAGTGATTCTCGCCCGCCACGATGCTGCGAGTATGCTCGGGAATTCCTGCCGACACAAGTTACCGAAACGTTGGCGTCGCTGGGCGGTCTCCGGCGATTGGGATTTTCTCCTTTCGCCACCGAGGGCACTGAGCCGCCGACTGAGCGACTGAGGGCACCGAGGTGGTGATTTAACGATTGGGACGTCGCGTGGCTGGACGCGCCAAGTGGCTATGATGGGCGTTCTTTGCGACGCGTCATCCTCCTCGGTTCCCAAGTCATGCGGCGGCGATCACGATGCTGGAGCTTGTTTCGTTTCTGTTCTTCACCGGACTCGTGGCGATCCTTTCCTGGTGGTTTACTCGACGCGACGAGCACGGCACGTCGACCGGCTACTTTCTCGCCGGCCGCAGTCTGACTTGGGTCGTGATCGGAGGCTCGTTGCTGTTGACCAATCTTTCGACGGAACAACTGGTCGGGCTCAACGGCGGCGCGTTCAAGGACGGCATGGAGACGATGGCCTGGGAGCTGGGCGCGGCCGTGGCGATGGTCGTCATGGCCCTCGTTTGTTTGCCGGTGTACCTGAGGGGCGGAATCACGACGATTCCCGAGTTTCTGGAGAATCGCTACGACAAGCTGACGCGGGGTCTGATCTCGCTGCTGATTCTGGTGGCGGTTTCCGTCGCCGTCTTGCCGTTTGTCCTTTATTCCGGCGCACTCTTCATGCGCGACGTCTTCGACGTTCCCGGGAACTTCGGCATCAGCGCCGACGCCGCGTTGTGGGTGACCGTCATCGCGATCGGTGTGGTCGGCAGCATCTACGCGATCTTCGGCGGGCTGCGCACCGTGGCGATCTCGGACACGCTCAATGGCGTCGGACTCTTGATCGCGGGCTTGCTGATCCCTTTGCTGGGCCTTGCGGCGCTGGGCGAGGGCAATCTGCTGGCAGGCTTCGTCCGGTTGCGTCGGGACCACCCCGAGCGGCTTCATCCGTTTGGCGATGCGGCAAGTGATCTCCCGGTGGGTACTTTGTTTACGGGGGTTGCCTTACTGCACCTGTATTATTGGTGCACGAATCAGTTCATAGTGCAACGCGCCTTCGGTGCCCGCAGCCTGCAGCAGGGCCAACAGGGCGTATTGTTCGCGGCGACGCTCAAGCTAATCGGCCCGTTTTATCTGATTTTGCCCGGTGTCATTGCCTACCACTTGTTCGCGGACCAGGTCGGCGAGGACAGCAATTTGGCCTATTCGACGCTGGTCAAGGAACTGCTGCCCAAGCCGCTGCTGGGCTTCTTTGCGGCCGCCATTTTCGGCGCGATCCTCAGTTCATTTAACAGTGCACTCAACAGTTGTGCCACGCTCTTTAGCGTCGACCTGTACAAAGGCTTTCTGCACCGCGAGGCGACCGATCACGAGATGGTGCGAGTTGGCAAGTTGTTCGGGGCAGGCCTGGCGATGGTCATCATTTTGTGTGCACCCCTGTTGGATGGACGTGGAGCGCTCTTCGATTTGATGAAGAAAGTCGCGGCCACGTTCGACGTACCCTTGATGACGATCGTGTTTGTCGGGATTCTATCGCGTCGAACGCCCGCGATCGCAGCTTGGGCCGCCGTTTTTTCCGGCGTAATCTTTTACGCCACCGTGACGTTCGGTTTTGACAATCAGCTGTTCGGCTACCACATTCATTGGCTCCATGTCGCCGGGCTCAACTTCGCCGTCATGATGTCGGTCATGACCGCGTTCCGGTATCTGCGTCCCCTGCGCGTCCCGTTTGCGTTGCACGATACGGGACAAGTCAACGTCGCTCCCTGGCGCTGGGCCAAACCCGTTGGGTTTGCCATCGTGACTCTGGTCCTGGTGATCTACGGCGGACTCTGGTGGGCCGCTCGTTAGGTACAAGACGGGATCACGGCGAAGAGCGAGTCGTGACCTGCATCTGCCGTTTGGCCTGGACGACCGCCTCGGGAAGGTCCCAGATTCGCGCGACGTTCAACAGAAACGGTCCTTCCCGGTGCGAGGCGGGTAGGTCTTGGGCGTCGAGCGACTGGACCCGGGGTTCGAACAGGGCGGCGTAGAGCGCCACGCCTGCCATCGGCCCTTGGCCCCGTAACTGCACCGGCAGCTTGGCGGTCCGCGGAAACTGATCGAGCGCCTGGATGCCGCGCCGCACATCCCAGATGCGCATCCCATCCAATGTTTGACCCAGCAAGTAGAACCGGCGACGATCCTGCCGTTGTTTCTTCGGGTCGGGATCCCATTGCGTAGGTCCGATGCCACGCGGCGGGAGGCAGGCCCAGATCTGGTCCGAATCTTGGACGCGCTGGCGCCAAGCGGCCCACGCGCGCTGGCCTGCAGCACGCTCCTCCGCCGTGACAACCCCCGTCGCGTCTCCGGTGGCCGCTGCCAGCGCCGCGGCGAAGTCCGGCCACGTGGATTCGTCCAGGACCTGCAGCGTCACGGATTGGGACTCCGTCCGATCCGACCTTCGCAACAGATAGATCGGCAAACGGAACGGGGCTTGACTCGTGTATTCGAGCTGCCCGATCTGGAGTCCCTCGACCGCCGCCAGTTCTTTCGCTTCGACATCCATCGGCGCGGGATCCGTCGGCCAGGCGCGGAACACAAGCTGTTCCAGACGCATGCGCCAGTCGGCCGGTGGCCTTGCATCCCGACTCGACTCGGCCTGGGGCACGAACGATTCGTGAATCGTCGTATTTCGCTCGTCCGACGGCAGGGGCGTTTCGGCAAAGACCTGCAACTGCGGCGGCTCAAAAAACGCAATGGCGGGACGTTCAATCAAACGGTCTTTACCCAGCAGATGTTGATCGAACCAGCGAAACGCGTGAATTCGCAGTTCCTGCGTATCCTGGTGCGGCCCGGCGGTGATCTGCAGCGCAAGTTGGTCGCCGGCCCCGTAAAGCTCGTAGATCTTGCGCACCTTCGCATGTGTCCGAAGCACGCCCTCGAGCGGAAAAATGGAGTCGCGGTCGGTGTTGCTGATCAGCAGCGGCCGAGGCGCCACCAAAGCGGCCACCAGCGGGTAGTCCCACTGGTAGGTGTTCACGAAATACATGCAATCACAGTGTCCTTCGACACAACCGTCCACGACGTGGTTTTCCAGGTCGGTAATCCCGGCCACGGGCACGGCCGCCTTGATGCGGTCGTCCAGGGCCGCGATCCACCAGCTGTAGGCACCCCCCCCGCTCCGCCCCGTGACCCCCAATCGCTCAGCGTCGACCTCCGGACGCGACTGAAGGTAGTCGAGCGCACGCACACAATTCCAGGCCTCGACGCCCGCCGGCGTGAAACCTCGATTCAGCCACCACCACATGTCGTACCGATAAGTCCCGTGATGGATGCCCTCGATCTCGCCCAGTTGCAACGTGTCGATGGCAAGGCAGACATAGCCGTGTCGCGCAAACCAAGCGCCGTGGTGTTGATAATGAACCTTGTTGCCGTAGCTGACACCGTCGCGTTTGACCGCGCCGTGACCGCAGACATAGAGAATTGCCGGGGCGGGCTGATCGAGTTGCTGGGGAAGATACAGATTGCCGGTCACGTAGAGTCCCGGGCGGGATTGAAAATGCAGTCGCTCGACACGAAACTCGGCCTCTTCCGTCACACCGGTAACGGTCGCCTGCAAATCGGTGCGATCGGGCCAGGGGTCGAGTCCCAGCATGAACTGCAGTTGTTGACGATAACCTTCCCGGCGCTGTTGCCAGTCGGCGAGCGTTTGGATGTCCGCCAGACACGCGTCCTGCAGGCGAGCCGTTTCCTGACGAAAGTACGCGCGGATCATCCGTTCACCCGGCAGCGACTCGACCGTGGCCGATGCGTCGGTCGTCTCGGCTCCGGCGAGACTCGGCGAACCGCTCGCAACGCATCCAGCGATCAGCAACCCAAGCCACAGCAGGTGGCATCGCGACGCGCCCGCGGGACGACGTGTCGCGGCGATTGCGGGCTGCGAAACCGTGCGCGTCGAGCGACAGCTTTGCGTCGTTGGATCGTGAGCATTCCAGCTTGCCATGGCGTGATCTCCCTGAGTTGTCGTGTCTCGAGGTCCAGGTTCGGGGGCGGATCGGCGGCATGTTTCTCCCGGGAGCCAGCGCCGAAAGCCAGCGCCGGGCGAAGTATCCGGGCTCGGATCCGTTCAAAAACGAGTCGCCGCAATCGGATCGGGCAACGCGGCCGCCGCGTAATGGCGTTCGACTTCCGCCGCATCCAACGCCCGGTCATAGACGGCCAACTCGTCGAGCCGACCCTCCCAGTTCGCGAGATTGTCATCGCGGGCGCCGATCACGAGTGGCGACTGGCCATCGCTGGGCGAGAGCGACAAGCAGAGCAGTTCGCGTTGTCCGTCCAGATACACTTCCGCGCGGTCCGCATCGCGCACGAAGACGACGTGGTGCCATCCGAACCGCTTCAGAGTCCGTGGTCCGCGGTGCGTGCCGAACGCGAGGCAGCCGGGATTCGCATCGGCACGCCCCGTGACTTGCAGCACGTCGCCACCGCACGAGAGCAGCGTGCCCGTGATGTCCCGCGCGTCCGACCGTAATCCATTCCAGACCCAAAACTCAACGGACCAGCGGTCCTGCGGCTGGATCGGAACCTCCAGCCGTCCTCCGACGCAGTGCACCGCTCGATTGGTGGAATCGCCCGCGAAGGCGGCGGAAGCGGGGCCGGGCAGGTGGAACGCGAAGTTTCCGCTGAGCGTCGCGTGTCGCCCCTGTTCCGTCGCGTCCTCGCCCTTCGGGCCGGACAATTCGGCCAAGCGATAGTAGGCCTGCGGCGCCGCATCGAGGATCACTCGGGCATAGTCACCCGTCACCTCGCGATACGTGCGGCGCGGCCGCTGAGCCACCTGCTCGAGCATTCGCAAGAGGGCCTCCACCAGCTTCGGCTCGGCCTGCTCCTCAAGGCCAGCCGTGCGGGCGGGCCAGGTGTTGTACCCGCCCAACCGATGTTGCTCAGGCGGCGGGATGTACCCCGAGGCGCCGTTGGCCAACTCAATCGTCATCAGACCGGCCAGTGGATTCTGCAGTTTCAACTTCAATCCCGTCAATCCGTAGACCTCGTTGGGCAGCGTCGCGATCCCGAAATCGCCGATGCGAATCACTTGCAAGACGACTTCGCAGGTCGGATGTTCGTGCAGATAGATCGCTTGCTCGGCATACACCTCCGGCTGGCTGGCCGGTCGGCGATCGCCCATTCGCGACCGCATCTGTTCCGCCCACGCGAGGCGGGCCGCGTCGGGGACGCGTCGCGCGAGCGTCAAGCGGGTTTCGCGCATCATCAGGGGCAACGTGGTTTGGTAGTTGATCTGCTCCAACGCGGCGATTGATTTGTCCACCAGGCCTTGGGCGAAGGCGTCGATCTCCAGGGCATTTTCTGTCGCGGGTCGGCTGTAGTCCCCCCACCACAAATCGCCGCTGGTTCCCTGCGACATGATCGCCACGAAGGTATCGTCGTCCGCGGCGAGCCGTTGTTGAAGTTGAAATACGTAGCGTCCGAAGTAGTCAGCCGAGATCCCCGCGTGGCCGCTGAAATAATGCATCGAGAAGTTCCCCAGCAGCGCCAGGGGCTGGCCGTTCGCCCGCTGAACGCTCAGCAGCGTCAACTCAGGATCGGTCGGTCCCGACGGCCCCGTCACGTCGGGATGCTCGTGTCCGGGATGCATGTTGGCGCGGATCGAGACTTGGCCAAAGG
The DNA here is from genome assembly GCA_963826795.1 of uncultured Planctomycetales bacterium. Taxonomy (GTDB): domain Bacteria; phylum Planctomycetota; class Planctomycetia; order Pirellulales; family Pirellulaceae; genus CAWGYT01. The sequence goes on from CAWGYT010000018.1 coordinate 388,569, forward strand.
GATCGGTCCCCATCGCGTCGGGGCGGTAGATCCAGCGCCGACATCGGGTGTACTGGCCGGCATCGACCTTGGCCCAGCCGATCCGAGCGGGCTGCATCCGTCCCTGAGCCTGAACCAGCGCGTCCACGATCCGACCTGGCAAGTACGACGTGTAGGCTGGGTCGGCGCGCGAGCCGAGGCAAAAATCCATCACGCTGGGCGCCGAATGGGTGTGCGTCGCCGAGATCAGGATGCGGTCCGACGCAATCCCCGTGGCGGTTGCCGCCTGCTGTTTGATTTGGTCGCAGAGTTCGCGCGGCAGCATGCAATTATCGACGACGACCAGGGCGAGTGGAGTGGCGTCCTGCGCGAGGACAAGGCAGCGGGCGTACAGCGGATCGGAAATGCGGTCCGAGGTGGCCTCGAGGAACCCCCCGTTACGAATCACGGGCAGCTGACGCGGCGTGACATCCACGGCGCTGGCCCCCGCCCACAGTTCCGCCTGCGCCGGCCGCGTCGCCAGCCGTCCGACGATCAGCCACCCGACGATTGCCAATCCCATGATCCGTAATCCCGCACCGACACGTGGGCCGAGCCAACGGCCTGGTTGGTTGCAACGGCACGGCTGCATCGCCATGAGTTCGCTCCTGAAAGTGAGGGATCGCGACGATCGGACACAACGCGACCCTATCTTAACGCGCTGCCGAGTGCTTCGCGAACGCGGCCCCGCGATTCGCCGGCGCACCGAGTCGAAGTTGCATTTGCGGTTCGCTCAGGCACGACCGATCGGATACACTGGACCGGGTTCGCGATCGCACACGGAGGGAAGATCGATGAGATGCAGGAGGCTCGGGGGCGTGCATGACGCCGCTCCGTTCATCACCGACATCCGCGGCCGAGTGGTCGGCGCGGCGGGCCGCCAGCTGGCCGTGGCGATTGTCTTCTGGCTCGGGCTGTTGCGCGTCTCAACCTCGCTTGGGACGGACCCGGAACCGTCTGCTTGGCCAAGTCGTTTTCAACAGGACGCCAACCTGTTCGACGTCTGTTTTGTGAATCCGCAAGTGGGTTGGGCCGTCGGCGATCGCGGAACGATCCTGAACACGCGGGACGGGGGTCAGTCCTGGAGGCTGCAGCGATGCCCCGTCGGTTGCCGGTTGGAATCGGTCAGTTTTATTGATCCGTCGCAGGGCTGGATTGCCGGAGGCTGGACGGTCCCGTACACGCATCGCTCCGTCGGAGTGGTGCTCCGGACGACCGACGGCGGTGAGACCTGGGAGTTGACGCAGCGAGAACTGTTGCCTTGGCTGACGGGAGTCCACTTTCGCGACGAGAAGCACGGTCTCGTGTGGGGCTATCCGTCCGCGATGTATCCTGCCGGGATCCTGGAAAGCCGCGACGCGGGCGCTCATTGGAGCCCGCGGCCGGGCCATACCACCGGGTGGATCGATGCCGCGGTGGACGAGCGTGGACAAGGCCTGCTGTTGGAACGTAGCGGCCAACTGGCCCATCTCGGCCCGGACGAGCTGGCACGACTGGGTCCGGCCGGTGAGGACAGTCGACTCCCGCAGCAGATTCAGTTGACGCCACAGGGACTCGGTTTGCTGAGCGGCAATCAGGGACTGGTGCGAATTCGTGAAGGTCGAGCTGGCTCGTGGCAGATCCCGCGCCACCTGCCGGATTCGGCGGTGCTGGCCGAGTTCGATTGGTTGGCGATCGACGCGATCGACGATCGGATTTGGGTGGCCGGAGTGCCCGGGACGAGCGTCCTCCATTCGCCGGACGCCGGTCATCGCTGGGAATTGCTCGCGACGGGCCAGTCGTTGCCGATTCACGCCCTGGATTTCGTCGATGCCGAGAACGGTTGGGCGGTGGGGGCACTCGGGATGATCCTGGCCACGCACGACGGAGGACGCACCTGGGAGGTCCAGCAAGGTGCGGGAAGGCGATTGGCCGTGATGGGAGTCTTTGGACAACCCGAACTGATTCCTTGGGAACTGGTCGCCCAGGTGGCGGCGGGCGAAGGCTATTTCATGTCCTTGGAGATCCTTTCGGCGAGCCCCGCGATGCGTTCGCGGACTGGCACGACCCCGCCCCCAACCCGACTACATGAGGCCACGACGCGACTGGGCGGGTCGGGTGCGAACTTGATTCAGGCGTTGCCAGCCCCGGACGTGCGACTGGCGCTCTCGTCAGCCCAGCTTCGCGCGCAATGGGATCAGGCCATCCAAGGCGATAGCCTGGCGCAGGTCACGGAATATCTCGTTCGGCAATTTCGGACCTGGCAACCCGACCTCGTCGTGCTGGCCGATTCCAGTGAATTGGATCGCGGAATCTCTGAGCTGACGCGGCAGGTCGTGCTGGAGTCCACGGAACGGGCCGCGGACCCGGGACAATTTCCTCAACAGCTTGCGGCCGGACTGCCAACCTGGCGCGTTGCGCGTCTCGAGTCTTGAGCGGGACGAGGCGAGCCAAGGTTATCCGATCAGCCGGACTCGCCTCGTTCTGGGACTGGGCAGCACGGTAGCGGACCTGGCGGATCAAGCCCGCGCCAAGCTGGAGGCAAACCACCAACCCGGCCCCGAGCGATTGGCCTTACGACTGATCGACGGGCAAGGCCGAGGTGATCGCAGCCTGTTCGCCGCGTCGGCCTCCACGTCGGCCGCTACCACGCGCCGGGCGGAGGGAGAGTTGGCCGCGGATCCACGGAGTCGCAGTCGCGAGGCGGAGCAGCGGCGGAATCTGGAAGCCCTGTTGCAGCACGTCTCGGTTTCGCAACCGGCAGTTTGGCAGCAGGCGATGCACCTGGCGGCGGAACTTCCGCCGCAGCAGCGGGACGAGCTGTTCTGGGCGGCGGCGGCCGACAGTTTGCGACGGGGCCAGACGTCATTGGGCCTGGAGCTGTTGCAGGAATTGCAGCGAAACGGCTCCCAGACGGCTGTGACGGAAGCCGCTCGGTTGCAGCTTTTCTGGTATCTGGCCAGCCAGGAGGCCTCGCTGCACTGGCCCCTGCCACCGAACGCGTCGGTCCGCCAAGTGGCGAAATTCGGCCAACTGCAGAGCGAACCGGGCCAAGTCCAGGCAGTTACTTTCGACGCGCCGCTCGATTCCAACCCAGCGGCCGCACTCGCGACGCCATCCGCTGCCGCATTCCCAGGTGCCAAGGTCCGGTCCGCCGCCGACGCCCAGTCGCTGGAGGAGCGCGTGAAACGTGCACGACAGATCATCGAGGCCATCGGAGCCGACCAACCTGATTTGTACTTCGATCCCATGCTGAGGTTTCCCCTGGCCGCACTTGACCAACGGCAAGGCAAGCCAGAAGAGGCCCAACGATTCTGGCGAAGCCAGCTTTCGGGGCGAACCGATCCCGCGTATCGATCGTGGGCCGCCACCGAACTGGCATTGGCCGAACATCAGGAGGCACTCTCGCGGCCCGTCTGGAATTGTCCACGCGTGACGCAGGCGCCGCGCTTGGACGGCCAGTTGAACGATGCGGCCTGGGCCGCCGCTCCGGCTATCGAACTGCGCGACCCGAGTCTCCGCCTACCGGCCCCGCAGACCGAGGTCCGTTTGGCATATGACAGTCGTTTCCTCTATTTGGCGGCGACATGTGAAAAAACCGCGGCGACGGCCTATCCGAGTCCTACCGTGCGCCAGCGCGACCAACCCCTGGTCGGTGATCGCCTCGAATTGTTCCTGGACATCGACCGAGACGCCGTGACCTACTGGAGTCTGGGCATTGATTCTCGCGGCTGGGTCGTCGATCGACTGCTCGAGGATGTGACGTGGAATCCAACCTGGTATCTGGCTTCCGACGCGGGCGCGGAGACCTGGACCGTCGAAGCAGCCATCCCATTGGGCGAGCTCAGCCCCGACCCGGTCGCTCCCGGATCCGTCTGGTGCGTCGGCCTGCAGCGCATTATTCCGGGCGTTGCCTGGCCGACCTGGCTTCAAACGGCCCCCGTCGAGAACCAACCCGCAGAATTTGGGCTGCTGATGTTTCGCTGATCCAGGCAGTCGGCTCCGGCTTGCCATTGAGGGTATCCATGGCGTTCTTGATCGGGACGGACGAGGCAGGTTATGGACCGAATCTTGGACCGCTGGTGATCGCGGCCAGCGTCTGGCAGACCCGAGAGGCACGAATCGACAAGGATCTCTACGCCGACCTTGCCCCTTGGGTCACGGACCAACCCGCTTCGTCCCCGACGACCCTGGCAATCGCCGATTCAAAGCGACTGTATCACGGAGGCGGTGAACTGGATGGCCTGGAACGCGGCGTATTCGCCGCGATGTCGCTCGTCGGACCTCCCCCGGCAACTTGGCGTGAGCTGCTGGCGAAGATCAGTCCGATCGCGTGGGCCGACTGCAAGCAACTGCCCTGGTATTCCGACTTCGATCGGTCTCTGCCCACGGGCCGGGGAATCGAGTTCCCTGCCGATTGGCTCGCCGCCTGGAAGGCTGACCAGCGGCAAAAATCGATTCGTCTGGTCGCGATCCGCGCAAGATTGGTGTTCCCGCCGGAATTTAACCTGGCCGTCACTCAGCTCGACTCCAAGGGCACATTGCTGTCGCACGCGACGCTGGACTTGATTGCCGAGCTAATCGCGGAATTGCCGAACGAGTCCTTGCGGATCGTGTGTGACAAACACGGCGGCCGCAACCACTATGGGCCACTGCTGCAGCCGCGATTCGAGGACCGGCTGGTTCGTGTCGTGCAGGAAAGCCGAGCCTTAAGTTGTTACGAGGTCGGGATGTCGGACCGGTCGATTCGGATTAGTTTTCAGGCGCGGGGCGAGACCTTTTTACCTTCCGCCCTGGCCTCGATGATGGCCAAGTACGTGCGCGAGCTGTGTATGCAGGCCGTGAATCAGTTCTGGCGGCAGCACCTGCCCGATCTCAAGCCGACGGCGGGATATCCAGCCGATGCCCGCCGTTTTCGCCAGGCCATCGAGCCCGTCCGACGTCGCCTGGGCATTGACGAATCGCAATTTTGGCGCTGCCGCTGAGGCCGCTGGCAACTTTTTGCAAGCCCCGCCTGGAACGCGGGGTGACTTCGCGAGGGAGACGTCGGGGTGCGGGCGCCGGAATGGCATGGGCCTTTCGACGCGCGAGCGGGTGACTGGACCATCGAGGAGTGGCTTCCTACACTAGTGCTGTGCCGCAGCTTACTTTGGGGTGCGTTGGGAAAGGGGTCAGGTCCCAAAAGCCGGAACGGCCCTTCGGGTGCTTCGCACTTTCGGGGACCTCGCCCCTTTTCCCAAACTAGCCCCTTTTCCCGACCTCGGCGGCCCCGAGGCTGTGACCAACCTCAGCCACGTGCCCCCCTCTCTTGCGTCCCGCATCGATCTCATGGCATTCAACGAAGAAGAACTCTATCAGGAACACGTACTGGACCATTTTGAGGATCCGTATCATCGCGGACACTGTGCCCATCCCACGCATGCCCATGAGGACGACAACCCGCTGTGCGGAGATGTGGTGCGAATCGAACTTCAAGTTGACGAAGAAGGACGAATTCGCGACGTCTGGTTCGACGGCGACGGGTGTTGTATCAGCCAGGCATCCGCGTCGATGTTGGTCGAGCGTATGGATGGCAAGACGGTTTCGGAGGTCAAGAATTTTACGGCGGACCAGATGCTGGACCTATTCGGCGCCCGACTCACGCCCAACCGCCAGAAGTGCTGCCTGCTGTCCTGGCGCGTGCTCCAGTCAGCGATCTATTCGCCCGTCGATGCAGCGGAGGCTCCAGAATCAGGCGGCCCCACCGCTCATTCCGGTGGCCCTGACTTAGGAGAGGAGACCTGATGACTGTCGAGAATCCCACGTTGCCGGTGGACGTTGCGCGTTTGCGGGAAGACTTCCCGATCCTGGCCACCACGATGCACGACGACAAACCGCTCGTTTATCTCGACAACGCCGCGACGACACAGCGTCCGCGACAAGTCATTCAGGCGATGGTGGACTGCTACGAAACATCGTATGCGAACGTTCACCGCGGAATTCATTGGCTGAGCGACCAGAGCACGGATCTGTACGAGCATGCGCGTCAGAAAGTCCGCCGGTTGATCAACGCGAAGGAAAGTCGCGAGATCATCTTTACGAGCGGCACGACGGGGAGCATCAATCTGGTGGCCCGCAGTTGGGGTGATGCGTCGGTCCGGGCGGGCGACGAGATCCTGCTGACGGTTATGGAGCATCACTCGAATCTGGTGCCGTGGCAGCAATTGGCCGAGCGAACGGGCTGTGTCCTTAAGCACATTCCCATCACGGATGACGGCCACTTGATGCTGGATGAGTTGCCGCAGCTGTTGACCGAACGGACGAAGCTGGTCTCCATCACCGCCGTATCCAACGTGCTCGGCACCATCGTCCCGCTGAAAGAGATCATTGCTCAGGCACATGCGGCGGGCGCGCTGGTTCTGGTCGATGCCGCGCAAAGCGCGCCGCACATGACGACAGATGTCCAGGACCTGGACGCCGATTTCTTCGCATTCAGCGGACACAAGATGATGGGGCCATCAGGCGTCGGCGTGCTGTATGGGCGAGAGCGTCTGCTGGACCAGATGCCCCCGTTTCTGGGCGGCGGAAGCATGATTCGGCGGGTCTATCTGGACCGTTTCGAACCGGCCGACTTGCCGGCCAAATTCGAAGCGGGCACGCCTCCGATCGTCCCCGCGATTGGCCTGGGAGCCGCCATCGATTATCTGGAAACCGTCGGACTCGACGCGATCCACGCCTACGAAGGCCTGCTGACGTGCCGAGCTCATGAGGTGCTGGAGGAAGTCGGCGGCGTCCAATTTCTCGGTCCCAGTCCCCAGGAAAAGGCGGGGATTGTGAGCTTTACCGTCAAGGGTGTCCATGCTCACGACGTGGCTCAATTGCTCGATCGGCAGGGAGTCGCGATTCGGGCCGGCCATCACTGCACGATGCCGCTGCACAAGCGATTGGGAATCGTGGCGAGTAACCGTGCCAGCTTCTACTTCTACAACACGTTGCAGGAAGTCGAACAACTGGGTCTCGCCCTGCAGTCGGCCAAGGCGGTGTTTCGCCGCCGCTAAACGGGATCGCGTGGTCGAGGGAAGATCCGACGGTCGGGAGCCTCATTCTCCCGCGCGGCCCTCGAGTGTGCGCACCCTCGCTTTTCGTGCGGTCGAAGCCCTGCTTTAGAAATCGAGTTTGCCGCGCAAGCCACAGACGATCGCGGTGTCGTTGGCGCGGCTGGCCGGTTCCACAAACTGCAAGTCGCCCGTCAGATGAAACCAAGGCGTCAGCGCCGCGTTGTAGTACAGCTCAACTCCCTGTAAATCCCGTAGTGGCAACACGGGCTCGAACAGCGCCTGCAAATTGCCGCTCAAGCCGCTGTAGAAATAGCCCACCCCGCACGAATCCGCTGGCCGCGTGGCGGAGAGGCCTTGGCCTTGAAGCGTGACGTAGCCAGCCCACTCGCACGGGCTGGGATCGTTGTCGGCAATGCCCCAGGAGGTGAGCAGCCCCAGATTGCGCTGGGGGCTGCACGCGTCGACCCACAATTTCTTCTCGTAAAAGTAAGTCAGATTCCACGCGCCCGTTTGCTCGCCGGCGATGATTTGCCCCGCGTCAGGCAGGAATGCCCAATTCAGCGGATCAAGGGAAGTGTAGGTGCCGCTGGAGTAGCTTCCCAGAACCGCATGCGAGCCGGGAAGCCCGGCGAAGTTCGTGAAGATCCGCCAGTATCCAATCAGAACCATCCCGTTCTCGAATAAATTGTCGAAGCCGCTCGTCGTGGGTGAATTGTAGGTATCGAACACGGAGAGAGCTCCCTGGACCCGGCCCTGATCGAGCTTCGTCACGCCCGCGCCAAGGGCACTCAAGGGAAAGGTTCGTGCGAGCGACAGCGGGATGAGCGTCGAGAAATTCATAAAGCCCGTCAGGCCGCGACCGATTTGGGGATACAGCTGTGTCAACAGATCCAGCGTGTTGTATTTGCCGGCCGTCACGAGCCACTCCTCGCTCAGCGCCTGATTCACGAGCAAACCGGTGATCGCGGTCGTATTGTCCACCGAGGGGTAAAGCATGTTGTTGTTCGCAGGAGCAAGTCCCGCAGCCTGGAGGAGAATGGCGTCGCCCAAGCGTGTTTCCGCATGCAGGTTGACGAACAGTCCCTGCCACAAGCCCAGTTTGTCGCCCTGGAACGTGAAGATGTAGTCCATCTTGCCGCCGTACTCGAATGTCTGCTCGTTTCCTCCGCTGGCCACACCCTGGTAGAACTGGGTCAGCATCAAATCCGCGACAATCCCTCGCTGAGCCAAGCTCGACTCCGCGCCGAGCAAGTCGCCAAACAGACGGGGCTGCGTCCAAATCCCGTCTTGGCAACGGTGACCGCAGGGGACACACCCGCAGGAATCGCAGCCGCAGCAGCCGCACCCGCCCTGGCCGCGAATGACCAGTTCGGGGTCGCCCAGCGTGAGCCCCAGACTCGCTTCCGAACCCGTCTGACCCCAAAGGATTGGCGACGGAAGAAGGATGATCACGGCAAGGAGGAGGAGGTAGCGGTTCATCGGACAAGTCCCTTCGTCCAGCGGTGGCATGCGGTGCGACGTCCGGCCGCCGAGCGCACGCAGCGGCATTCGGCTCTGTGTTTTGTCGACCGAAATGAGCGATTCAATACGCACCGTTTGCTTCGGACCGATCTGTTTTCGGTAACGGCATAATCGTCACGGGATTGGTGACGAACATAACGTTTAATGAAACTGGGCAAGTCGTCGGCATCGCGATCGCCCGCGGCCGGACGCGCGGTGTCTGCCGCTGGCAGCCCAATTGCGTCCGGCCACGGGATGGGACGTCGAGTCGCCTCTTCCCCAACGGCCCCGCGGCTTGCTTGGAATACAGATTGTTGACGGGTTGAGCACGGTGTGGCTGCGATCGACCGGCCACGCCCCGATTGTCACGCTGGCACGCGTACAAGCGATCAAGACAGTTCAAGGTCCTCAGCGTCGTTCTCGTGTGTCTGACCTAGCTGGTCAGACAGGACAAAGGGACGGAGGGACGGATCTCCATGACGAGCCGAACCAACTCGGCCACCGAACGGGTGTCGGTCTTGTGGAAGATGTTGTGGCGGCGAACCTCAACCGTCCGCAAACTCACGCCCAAACGTTTGGCAATGACCTTGTTGGGCTGCCCCTGCAGCATCAGCTCGAGTACCTGAATCTCCTTGGGCGTCAACTTCGAGACACGCCGCCGCAGCTCGTGATGGCGCGAATCGACGCGTTGAATCTGTCGATCCTGGCGGAGTGCGTGTGCCAAGACCTGTCCCAGTTTCGCGTCAGAAACCGGTTTATCCAGGACGGTCACGGCCCCCTGCTGAATGGCCCGCACCGTCCGCTCGGTATCGGGTCGCGGGGTAAGGAAGAAGATCGGAATTCTCCGCCCCCGATTCAGCAGCGACTGTTGGAACTCCAGACCGCTGATTCCCAGCAGATCGAACTCACTGACGATGCAAGCCGGGCGACTGGCAACATGGCCGCTCAACAATTGCTCGGCCGCCAGATAGGTCTGGCAACGGGCACCCAATTGACTGGCAACGCGGGCCAGCTGCGGGTGCAGCTCTCGATCATCGCTCACCAAATAGATCATGGAAACCGCTTCCATTGGTTTAACCCCCATGGCAGAAAGTGTTTTCGTGCGTCCGACCTTGACGTTGGGCTTGAGTTCCTTGCCCCGTCGCTCCTGCTAGTAACGCGACGTGGGCTGCGCTGATCCGCATCGAATTCGCCGTTTTCGGGGTAGATTTTCGCGCGAGTTCCGTTCTCTGAACGGCGGTCAAGCGCCCCGGTCCAGTGCGCCAGGCGGACCTGTCAGGGGCGAGAACTCGGCGGCGGCGAGGGCAGACATGGCAAGGACCGGCCTTTAGAATATGGAGTGAGCTTTCTGCGCCTTCTTCGGGGTCCGGTCCATGTCCTCGCACGATTCGACGAACACAACTCAGTTGTTGGGCGAATTAAGCCGTGGCGATGCGTCGGCGGCGGACCGCTTGTTGCCCCTGCTGTACGAGGAGTTTCGCCATCTCGCAGCCAACTATTTGCGTCGCGAACCGCCCGGTAATACGTTGCAGCCGACGGCGCTGGTGCACGAGGCGTACCTGAAGCTGGTCGACCAGCACCGCGTCGACTGGAAGGGACGCACTCATTTTTTTGCGGTCGGGCGCAAGTCATGCGTCGAATCCTCGTCGACCACGCGCGGGCACGGTTGCGTGACAAGCGAGGGGGTGGCCGCCACCGAATCGAATTGAAAGACGATCTGACGGTCTCCCGAGAAAAGGAAGAAGACTTGCTCACCGTCGACGAGGCGCTCAGCAAACTCGCGCAAGTCGATCCCCGACAGGCATCGATCGTCGAAATGCGTTTCTTCGGCGGACTGACGGTCGCCGAAGTCGCGGAGGTACTGGGCGTTTCGAAACGCACGGTCGAGGCGGAATGGACGATGGTCCGCGCCTGGTTGCGGCGGGAGCTGAGCGAGGAAGGGTGTTGATGACCCCGGACCAGTACGCGCGTGTCAAGGAGCTATTCGCGAGCGTCCTGCAGCTCGACCCCGACCAGCGGGCGACGTTCGTTCAGCAACACGCGGCCGGCGATCCTGAGGTGCGGGCGGAAGTGGAATCACTGCTCGCGCACCACGCCAATCAGACGCTGTTACCGGTCGAGTCGGACACGGCACGGATGTCGAGTGTTCGGACCGAGAAAGTCACGAGCCTGGGCCGGCAACGAATTCGGATCCTGTTTCAGGCGATTGGGCCGAGCGGACAGCTGGCGGTTGGCATTGGGCTGGCCTGCGTGCTGCTGGGAGCGGTGATGTACGCCGGCAGTCCGGCAACTCGGCTTGCATCGCATCAACTCCGTGAGTCCGTCCTGCGCAGTTCGCTGGAATCGACGGTGCGGGCGATCGAGCTCTGGATTGAACAGGAGGAAACGCGCGTCAAGATCGTGGCGCGGATCCAGAAATCCGCCGCCATACGGCCCAGTTGATTGAGCTCTTCCCCGACGAGACGAACGCCAAGGCTCTGGCCGAGTCGCCCGCCCAGGCCAATATTCGCGACCAGCTCCGAGCGAGCCTGGGGAACGACGTCCGCTATGCCATCTGGGATCGGCGTTATCTGACGATCGCCGATTGGAACGAAGACGCCCTCGCCATCGGACGGGGCGTGACGGCCTCCGGGGCCGCGTTGCTGTCACAGGTCTTGGAGGGTCGAACAATCATCCAAATGCCGGGGATCGGGGAGAGCATTACCAAAGATTATCCGCTCGATCTTCGCCAGTCGCGGATTGGCATTTTCACGCCGATTCAGGACGATCAAGGACGCAATCTCGCCGCCCTGCTGATCTACGGACTTGGCGCGCAGCGGCGATTTAACGAGATCCTGTCCATCGTGCAAATCGGCAAGACGGGTGAAACCTATGCCTTCGATCGAAACGGCCTGATGATCTCCAACAGCCGCTTTCAGGATCAACTCGCCGGTTTGGGTCTGTTGGCGGGTCAGCCAAACACGGTTTCCGCGTCGCGAGTCCGTGTCTGCGATCCGGGAGGCGACCTGATCGCCGGCTTTCGGCCCGACTCGCCACCCGCCACCTGGCCCCTGACGAAGATGGCTCGTTTCGCGACCGCGGGTGAGAATGGAATCGACTTGGATGGGTACCGAGACTACCGAGGCGCGACGGTCGTGGGCGCCTGGAAATGGCTGGCTCCCTATGACTTTGGCGTCGCCATGGAGATTGAACTGGACGAGGTCAACCGGCCACTTCTATTTCTTCGGACGGAATCCCTCGCCGTGCTGGGCCTGCTGTCCGTATCGCTGATCGTCGCGATGCGTTCTTACCAGCGATTGCAGCGATTGCGACACCAGATTGGCAGCCAACGTCAACTGGGCCAGTACACGCTGGAGGAAAAAATCGGCGAAGGCGGAATGGGGATTGTCTTTCGCGCGCGGCACGCGCTGTTGAAGCGGCCGACGGCCATCAAGCTGCTCAAGGCCGAACTGGCGAACGCCCGCACGATCGCGTGGTTCGAACGCGAGGTTCAGCTTGCCAGTCAATTGACGCATCCCAACACGATCGAGATCTACGACTACGGCGTGACTCCCGAAGGCGTGTTCTACTACGTCATGGAGTTCCTGGATGGGACGACGCTGGAACAACTCGTCCGCCGCGAGGGACCGCTCGATTCGCCACGTGTCGTATTGATCCTTCAACAGATTGCAGGCTCGCTACGAGAAGCTCACAGCATGGGTCTGGTCCATCGCGACATCAAGCCACACAACATCATGCTCTGCCGGCGCGGCGGCGAAAACGACGTGGTCAAGGTGCTGGACTTCGGCCTGGTCAAGCAAATTCATGGGCCGGAAGCGACCTCGCATACGGTCCTGGCGGGGACACCGATGTACATGGCCCCCGAACGGCTTGACGCACCACAAGAGAACGACCCGCGCATCGACATCTACGCCTTCGGCGCCGTCGGCTTCTTCCTCCTGACGGGCCGCGAAATCTTCTTGGACGATGGTGTTCACGGCATCTTGCATCGACGTGCTGAATACCGTCCCGCCACGCACGTCGACCGTCAGTCCACGGGGTGTCCCCGCAGCGCTGGACGAATTGATCTCACGGTGCCTGGCAAAGCAGCCGGACCAGCGCCCTCCCAACATGGATGCCGTGCTGAAGGTCCTACGCGAGATCCCCGCGTCGGATTGAGGAGAGCTCGCGAGTGCGACGCCCGCGAACGGGCCGAAACGGACAAGACACCAGGCGAACTTCGGCACGCGCGCTGCGTCGAAGCCATTCAAGCCGGCTTTCGTCCCACGTAGCGATAGTAAGGAGCGCGAACCAATGGCAGATAGGGGATCTTGGCAACGCGTTCGTCCAATTGCTCTTGAACCGTCTGCTGCCGCAGGAAGGGCAAATGATCGCTGGACGGGAAAACGTTGTCCTGACTGAACCAAGTCGGCCAAAAATGGCGCGTCAACCAGCCATGCCGAGCCATCTTCTCCGCCGGGAACTTGCGGGACACATAGAAGTCGACGACCCCGATGAGGCCGCCGGGACGGAGCATGGCCAACGCGTTTTGAATCGCGGCGAACCAGTCCGGGATCATCGTCAGCGAGTATGAAAACGTCACTACGTCGACCAGCCGGCTGGCTGCAAGGTCGTGGCGTCGGCGTGGCAGGTCGTGCACGTGCTTCCAGCCCCGATGCCGACAACGGTCGGCAGCGACTTCCAACAGGGAAGGCGACGAGATCGACCACATACACCTGCGATAGACGGCTCATTCGGCCGCCGAGATACTCCAGGTTCGAGCCGGTCCCGCCGCCCAGATCGACCCAGACGCCTTGGGGTGGCCAGTCGATCGTATGTATGAGTTCTTCGCGACCCTGCAGCAATCGGCGGCGAAAATCGTCGTACTCGGTCGCTTGCCCCGCGTAGAAATTTTCCATCCGCTCGCATGGTTGCCTCCTCGGACGGGCTTCACGGCCAAGTGATACAGGACCTTCAGGTCGGCGATCACACTCATGCCGCGACGGCTCGGCAATGTAGAAGCTGCCGTAGGTGTGGACACGATCCGCCACGTGCAGGCGATCGGCCAACTCACGCTCGTACGTCAGCAATTCACCCAGCTCGCGAACCTGCCCTTCATGCCGCACGCGGACGCGATCGACGAAGTCGGTACGCAGCCCGCCGCTCCGCCACAGGAAACGAGCATCGTCCGTGGCGCGATCGAGAATCGCCTGCCATTCCGACTCCAGCAGCGGAAAGAACTTGTTGGACAAGCCAGTCCATGTGGTCCAGCAGCACGAACCGTGAAATCCGCTCGTCCGTCGACTCGAGGAAGCCCTGCACCGTATTCGTATGGGCCGATCACGCGGTCGACCAGGCCGTCCTTGAGTCGCTGAAAGTTGTCCGGCTTGAGGTACTCAGGACAGCACTGCTGCGTGTACTGCCCCGTCAGGTACACGCGCCAGAAATAGTTGTCGGCCAGCGGCAACCTCGCGCAAATACCGCCTCGACACAGTCCTGAACGAACTTGACGATGCCGCCGTCGTAGTCCCGTTCCACCTGCTGCCGCTGGGCCTTCGGCACGCCGACCATCGAGAGCGTCGTGTCGCGCCCCATGGCGAACTTGACCGTCCGCGTCCAGAAGCGGTCTCGCAGGTAGTCGTCATAGATCCGCCGCTGCTCATCGACGGTGGCCGCGTCCAGGATCGCGTCCAGCCATTCGCGCACGCGGATCACTCGATCGACGTACAGGTTCATGACCTGTGGCGAACGTGCCCGAGGTACCGCGGTAGTAGAACGGACGATGCCGATTGTCGAAGAAGCGAATCCAGCGGTCCCAGTAGCCTCGCGACCAATCGGTCAGCTCGCCCCGCAGCTTTCTGTTGATAGATGTCCACGGCGTCCGACAACCGCCCTGCGCCAAACATCTGAAAGAAGTCTTCGAATTCCAGATGCCGAATGCCCGCCAGCTTGAGTTCCAACAGCGCGTTCTGCCGCGGATTCATGTCGACCGCATAGACATGATTGGGTTCCGCCAGGGCGTAGTCCAGTGCGTTGCAGCCGGCCGAGGTGATGACCATCACATTGTCAGTCGGCCCGAGGTCCAACGCCACACGGTCCAGCCGCGGGTCCTCCCAGCACGTGTTGTAGACCAGATTGTTGCGGTGCACCAGATTGAACATCCGCATGTTCAGCCAGTCAGCGACAGCCATGATCTTCCCTTCACCTAAGCAACCTGCGATCGACAGACCGCAACCGGATGTTTCCCAATTCTACCGGCCGACACGCGAGCCGGAAACACCGGGCAACTGCCAACGCGATCGTAAAGCGGCGAAGAAAGTCGCAAGCAGACCGCTAGATTGTTGCGTGACACTGCGTCGCTGCCGCCGACTTGTCAGGTCGTAGGGATTGGACGGACGGCGCTTGACATGGCGTCGCTCGGGACGGCTCAGACGCTTGTCCCGGCGGCTTTTCCGGCCAGATAACGCAGGATGTCACGAACCGAGATGACGCCCACGGCCCGCCCATCACCGTCCACGATCGGCACATGGCGGATATCCACCTAGATCCATCCGGTGGACGGCAAAGGCGATTCGCGTCTTCGCCGTCAAGCGTTTGCGGATTCGGCGTCATGAAGCGCGAGATCGGTTCGTCGGCCAGTTCTGAACGCGTCAACACCCAGCCGCAGCAAGGCATCGCGCTCGCTAAAGACCCCGATCGGTTCCCCGTTGGCCACGATGAACACACATACCGATTCGCTCGCTTGACCAGCAGCTTCAGAACCTCTTCACGGGCGTCGTCGCGGCGACGACGATCGGCGTCTTCGGCGACAGACAATCGACGGTATCGACCAGCAGTCCCCGTTCGACGGCGTTTCGCGGCGACGGCAGGTGCGCGTCGTCGAAGCGGCTGACCGCATTGGTCGCACAGGTCGACTCCGTCGATGTTCTCGAAGTCGCAGAGCGGGCAGACGTCATCGATCCACCGTCCAGGTCTCACCGGAGTTGAAGAGCTTTTCCAGGTCTCCTTCGCCGTGCTTCTCTTTGGCGACCGCGATCTGGCGATTGAGTTCCTCGTCGTACTTCGGTCGATCCACGGCGCGAAAGACGCCGATCGGCTCGGGGAATTCGGGATAACGCATCCGACTCAACAGATAGGCCAGGCTGGGCTCGGGGGACTTCTCGTCGTGGAACAGCAGATCGTCCTCGGTGATCCCTTTGCCCAGTTCGACGATTTCCGGCTCCATCCCGTTGAGACGAATACCCTTGTCGCGATTCTTGCCGAAGATCAGCGGCTTGCCATGTTCCAGCTCGATCGTCGTATCGGCCTTTGATTCGCGATCGGTGGCGTATTCCCAGGCACCATCGTTGAACACGTTGCAGTTCTGGTAGACCTCGACGAACGCCGTCCCCCGATGCTCGGCCGCTCGCTGCAGCACCATTCCCAGATGCTTGATGTTGACGTCGATCGAGCGAGCGACAAACGTCGCTTCACAGCCGATCGCGATCGACAGCGGATGCAGCGGGTTGTCGATCGCACCCATCGGCGTGCTCTTGGTCACCTTGCCCAGCGGCGAGGTGGGCGAGTACTGACCCTTGGTCAGGCCGTAGATGCGGTTGTTGAACAGGACGATGTTGATGTCCAGGTTGCGGCGAATGGCGTGCATCAGGTGATTGCCGCCGATGCTCAAACCGTCACCGTCACCGGTGATCACCCACACCGTCAAGTCCGGGCCGAACGCACTTCAGGCCCGTGGCCACGGCCGGAGCCCGACCGTGGATCGAGTGCATACCATAGGTGTTCATGTAGTACGGGAACCGGCTGGAACAACCGATCCCGGAAATGAAGACCAGCTTCTCACGCGGGATCCCCAGCGTGGGCATGCACCTTCTTCATCTGTGCCAGAATCGAATAGTCACCGCATCCGGGGCACCAGCGCACATCTTGGTCACTGGCAAAATCAGCCGCAGTCAGCACGGGAAGTTCGGTAGTCATCTTAGAAATCTCGATTCGGGTATCGCACAGGTTGGAGGTGAATCGCGGTGGATCGCGGTGGATCCGCGACAGATGGTTTGCAGCAGCGTCGGTTTCAGTTCGGCGGGTCTCATCGATGAATTGCCGAGGGAACGTCAATCATCCGACATCGTCTGGAGATGATCCTCGATTTCGCCGACCGAGAACGGCTTGCCCTGGACCTTGTTGAGTCCTTGAGCATCGACCAGGATACTTGGCTCGCAGCATCATCCGCAGCTGGCCCATGTTCAGTTCGGGGACCAGCACCTGCTCAAAGCCCCGCAGCAGCTCGCCGAAGTTTCGCGGGAAGGGATTCAGATACCGCAGGTGAGCGTGCGAGACGGCTTTCCCTCGGGCCTGCAGATGACGCACGGCGGTCGTGCAGGCTCCGTACGTGCCGCCCCAGCTGATGACCAGCAGATCGCCCGTCGCCTCACCGGTGACTTCCTGCGAGCGGAATATCATCGGCGACGTTGGCCACTTTTTGGGCACGAATATTCGTCATGTGCTGGTGGTTGGCCGGGTCGTAGCTCACGTTGCCCGTCCCGTCTTGTTTTTCCAGGCCGCCGATGCGGTGCATCAGACCGGGCGTGCCGGGAATCGCCCAGGGCCGCGCCAGGCGTTCGTTGCGTCCGTAGGGCAGGAACGGCTCGCCGTCCTCGTCGCGCGGTCCGGGATGCTGACACTTCCAATTTGGGCAAGTCTGCCACGGCCGGAATCCGCCACGGCTCGGATCCATTGGCGATGTAGCCATCCGACAGCAGCATCACGGGCGTCATGAAGCGGACCGCAATCCGCCAGGCCTCCTGAGCCACATCAAAGCAATCGGCCGGGCTGCGGGCGGCGATGACCGGCATCGGACACTCGCCGTTGCGGCCGAACATGGCCTGCAACAGGTCCGATTGCTCGGTCTTCGTCGGCAATCCTGTGCTCGGGCCACCGCGTTGAATGTTGACGATGATCATCGGCAATTCCAGCATCACGCCCAGCCCCATCGCTTCACCCTTCAGCGCGATCCCGGGACCGCTGGAGGTCGTAATCGCCATCGCGCCGCCGAACGCCGCGCCGACGGTCGCGGTCATGGCGGCGATCTCGTCCTCGGCCTGAAACGTCCGCACGCCAAAGTGCTTGAACTTGCTCAGCTCGTGCAGAATATCGCTGGCCGGCGTGATCGGATACGAACCCAGGAACAGTTCGATCCGCTCAGCTTGGCGGCCGCAATGATCCCCCAGGCCAGGGCCTGATTGCCGGTCATATTGCGATATTTTCCGGGCGGCCAAGCTGGCCTTGTCGACGCGATAACTACTGACGAAGGCATCGGTCGTTTCGCCATAATTACGACCCGCCTGCAACGCTCGCAGATTCGCATCCGCGATCGTCGGCTTGCTGCCGAACTTGCTTTCGATGAACCGCTGCGTCGGCTTCGAGGCTGCGACCGTACATCCAATAGACCAGCCCCATCGCGAAAAAGTTGCGACAACGATCCGCTTCCTTCTGACTCAGACCCAATCCGTCGACGGCAGCACGAGTCAGTTTCGTCATCGGCACTTTGAAGAGCCGATAGCTCTCGAGGCTGCCGTCTTCCAGCGGATTCTCGCGGTAACCGGCCTGCTCGAGACCCTTCTTGTCGAACGCATCTTCGTTGACGACCAGGACTCCCGCCAGGTTCCAGGTCCCCCAGATTCGTCTTCAGCGCCGCGGGATTCATCGCCACCAGCGTGTCGAGGCGATCGCCGGGCGTGTAGATATCGGTGGACGCGAAGTGGATCTGAAAACCACTCACTCCCGCCAGCGTGCCGCGGGGCGCACGAATTTCGGCTGGGAAATCGGGAAACGTGGCGATGTCGTTGCCGGCCAAGGCCGACGTGTTGGTCATCTGCGTCCCGGCCAACTGCATGCCGTCGCCCGAGTCGCCGGCGAACCGGACGGTCGCCGACTCGACTTGAATGACTTGTTTGGAAGTTTCGGATTGGTCTTGCGTTGTCGTCGCCATGCTATCTGCCAGGTCGTGTTCTCACTCGAAGAACCAATTAGAGTGGATTATTAGTCGCCCAGCGCCAATCGGGAAGGCGACCGGGGCCCAACTAAGCTCCTTCCCGATGCTGCATCGTCTGATTGGGATGCGGCGGCAGGTTGTAGACGAACTTGGGAAAGTGTTGCACCAGATAGTGCAAGATCGCCGACACCTTCAGCAGACCCACCACGTGCCCTTCGGCATCAAGCACCGGCAGACGCCGGTTACCTCCGAGTGACATCTTGGCGATCGCGGCCTCGACGGTATCGGTCACCAACATCGTGGCCGGATTTCGCGTCATGACCGCCTCGATCGGCACGTCGAACTCTCCGCCCGACGCCATCAGGTGTAACGCATCGCGCTCGGTGAAAATCCCGATCAATTTCGAACCCTCGCAGATGGACACGCTGCCACGTCCGGTCGTCTTCAATTGCCCGAACACCTCTCGAACTGAGGTTTCAGGTGACACGCACAGAGGCATCGGCAGGTCCATGTGACCGACGGTTTCCGTATCTAAGCGAAGCTGAAAAACCACAGGTCGTCTCCCTCTCACGCCGTCGAAGCCAGCCACAATTGGAACTCAATCGATTCGTTTTGCCTTCGGGGCCATCGCCTTCCGGGCCATCGCCTTCGGGGCCATCGCCTTCGGGACCGGTCGCCGTCATCCGAGCGAATCGCGGAAGACGAACTCCGACAACAATCTGACGCCGCGGCGATGGTGCGGCGTTCGATCCGATCAAGACCTCTCAGAAGCCCTGAGGCAACCAGCGTCCCTGGTCTTCGCAGAAGCTCGGGGGTGGGACCCTCGCGGCGACACCAATCGGTCAAGTCGCGGGGCCGGGCGAACGGCAACGCGGGCTGAGCCGCGGCGTCGCCCCTGGTTTGCTGCTTCGCTGCGAATTGCATCTGCTGGTTCCGGGTTCCGCCAGTCATCGCGTCGGCTTTGCAGAAACGCTCAAGGCGTTCCTCATCAGCTACACGTCCAAGTGCAAACCACGTCGGGACTCGCCGTCGATTGGCCCGTGAAGCCATGATCCCAACAGAATTCCTAAAATGTACCACGGAGCCCAATTCGTTTGAAGGACAAAATCGCGCTGACCGGCCTATTTTCAGCAACCCTCGCCGCATTCGAATCCGTGCCTTAACGGCCGCGATACGTCGGCTTGCGCGACTCGCAGGGCGGTGCTGGCAAGAGGCCTTCGATGAGTCAGATTCGGGAAACAATCCTCCGCGGCGCCCCGCCGCTCGCTAGGGCTCACTCCCCGGAGCGTCCGGCAGCGTCTTTCCGAGATAGAACTTCGTCAAATCGATGCCACCCTTGTGTTCCTCCTCGAGCAGTTTGAGGCGAGCTTCCATTCGTTCCAAGCGGCGTGCCAGTTGCGGAACGAGCTCATTCACCTCATCGCGGGGCTTTGGCCGAGGGACCTCGGGATATCCCAGTTGCCGCTGCATCGCGGCGAACAGCAGCAAGGGATCCTTACGGCGATTGGCCAGCGCAATCCGACCTTCTTTCTCGCCGAACAGGGGCTTGGTCAACCGCTCGTCGTCGACCAGCAGGTCCCGCCGGCGTGGCTTGTAATAACCGCTGCGGACATAGATCAGATCGGCCAAGTCAACGAGCCCGACTTGGCGTCGCACGGTCAGAATCCACGACGCCCAGATCTCGTCGTAGATCGGATCCTGTGCCATGGCCGCCAAACCCCGATCGTAGCTGAGCCGATTTCGGCAGAGGGTCTCGAACTGAAAGAAGAACTCGCCCTGAGGGGTCGCCTCCCCGCGATACTTGGCCTCCTTCTCCAGGACGGCAAACGCGATCCGCATGTCGAACCGCCCGCGGTCGTCCTCGGCCTCACGGACCAAGAACGTCTGGAACGCGGTAAAGTAGTGGGCCAGTCGAGCCATGGCATTGGAGAAAGCGCCCGAATGCTTCACCTCGCTCAACAAGAAGTCGATCGCCATCGGCAACTTGGTCGTCGCAAGCACCTCGTGCCGCACCGCCTCCATGACCTCCTGAATCGGTGACGCCTTCTGAAGCCGCTCGAGTAGGGCGTGGAACAGGTACGCCTGCTCGACATATTCCTCCTGGGGCAACAGCTGTCGCGAGGACGGGGGCCGTGGAGCCGCGTCCGTTGAGGAACTCGGCGGCTGATCCGAGCGGGTGGACATCGCAGCGAGAGACTCCCTGAGGGTCGACAGCAAGAGGCGAGATCCAGGGAATTGATCGAGGCGGGCCGGCCGACACGCACTGCCTTTCGATCGTCATGCCGCCTATAATAGACATCGTTCGAGCTGCCGGACAGCTCACGGCACGCCGAGGCCAGGTCGAATCGGCGATCCTTGTGCTCGGCTTCGCATCCCGTTTTGATCGTGAAGGGATCTCATGCCCCGCGAATTCTCGTCGATTGAGGCCGCTGTGGACGCGGTTCGCCGCGGCCAGCTGGTGATTGTACTGGATGCGGAAGACCGAGAAAATGAAGGAGATTTCGTCTGTGCCGCGGAGAAAGTGACGCCCGAAATCGTCAACTTCTGTATCACGCGCGGCCGCGGACTGCTCTGCGTCTCCGTACTTCCGGAAGTGGTTCAGCGATTGGAACTGCCCCCGATGGTGGGCGCCCGACCCGATTCGTTCCGCACCGCCTACACCGTGACGATCGATCATCAATCGGTCCGGACGGGGATCACGGCCCAGGAGCGATGTCGGACGATCCGCGAGATGGTCGCCCCCGATAGCTCGGCCGGCGACTTCATTCGCCCCGGGCACATCCTGCCCCTTGTGGCGAAGAAGGGCGGCGTCCTCCGCCGAGCGGGCCACACCGAAGCGGCGGTGGACTTGGCACGACTTGCAGGCCTCCAGCCAGCCGGCGTGCTGTGCGAGATTCTCGATGAGGCGGGGGACCGAGCCAGCCGCAGCCGTTTGTTGGAATTGGCCGAGGAATTCCAGCTTGAAATTATCACGATTGAGGAACTGATTCGCTATCGCCGACGCAGTGAACACCTGGTGCAACGTGTCGCCGACGCACAACTGCCAACGAGGTACGGCGAGTTTCGGATCATCGCCTACGAGGTCAAGTACGAAATGCAGCAGCCGATCGTACTGACCATGGGCGATCTCCAAAGCGTCGAGGCGCCCCTGGTTCGCCTTCATTCTTCTTGCTTCACGGGTGATTTGCTGACGTCGCTCCGATGCGATTGCGGCGACCAGTTGAAAATGGCGTTGGATCGCATTGGCCAGGAAGGCGTAGGCGTCTTGGTCTACCTGCCGCAGGAGGGTCGGGGGATTGGACTGGTCGAGAAAATCAAGGCGTATCAATTGCAAGACCGAGGCCTGGACACGGTCGAGGCCAATTTGGCATTGGGTCACATGGCCGATCCACGCGACTACGGCGTGGGAATTCAGATCCTGAAGGACTTGGGGCTCTCCCAGGTTCGGCTGCTGACGAATAACCCCAAGAAGACCGACGCCTTCATTTACGGCGGCTTCGAGCTAAAGGTTGTCGACCAAGTTCCGATTCGCCCGCCGGTGAATCCCCACAATGCACAGTACTTGGCCACGAAACGCGATAAGCTGGGCCACGCGTTGCCGGACGACACGCAGGTCGACCGGGGGCAGCTCGCGCGGGACCGCGGGCAGCCGTTATAACCGCTGAAGACCGCTGCGGTTGGGCTGGGCCTCACTTCACGTCCGCCAAATGTCGATGGGCTGATATTAGGTAAACTCGGCCGGTTCAGGTGACTTTACGGCGGTCTTTTCGATGAGCGATTGTCCCGGTCGACAGCCCCCTCGGTTCCGAAGCCTGCTCGTCATGGGCATTCTGGCCGTTTCTGTCGCGCCGGCCGAGGCCGTGCAGCGGACCATCGACCCGGAGCTGTGGGCGATTGCGACCAGCCAGAGAGCGGGGCGGTGGGACTCCGCCAACGACGTGCTCCGAGAGGCCCTCGAGGCCGACTTGGCGGCCGAGGCGACTGCCCCCCGATACCGGTCGCTGACGCACGCGCATTGGGCTCGGTTCCAACAGCAACTTGGCCCGCAAGCCGCCGCCGAGCACCGTGCCCGCGTCGCCTTCGAATATCTGCATGCGGAGATCCTGACCGGGCCCTTCCATCCCGGCTGTGCCCGAGTCCAGCGGACCTTGGATGACGGAACCCATAATTGCCTGACCGCGACCTTGCTTTATCTTGACGCCTGCCGAAGCTGCGGACTGGCGGCCATCGCGCTGGCGACGCCCGGTCACGTGTGTGTCGGCCTGCGAATCGACGGAAGAGATTTCCGCGTGGAAACGACCTCCCCACGCTGGGAATTGCAACCGAGAAGTCATGGCCATCCGACCGAGCGTCCGATCTCGGACACCGCCTTGGTGGGGCGTGTCTACTACAACCTGGGGCTCCAAGCGGCCGAACGGGGCGATTTCGCCCGCGCCGTCGTCGCCACGCGACGCGGCTATGAGTTGGATCCCGCGCACGATGCCGCCCGTGCCAACTTGCTCGCGACCCTTCATAACTGGTCGCTGGAACTGGCTCGGCGGGGCGAACACGCTGAGGCGTTGCGTGTGCTGGCGGAAGCCGTCGAACTGAAGGCCGAGCGTGCCCCGACAAAAAAAACGGAGGCCGCTCTCCGGCTTCAGACCAGCTCCTCCCCAAGCCACTTGCCTGGACCGTCCCCGACGCCAGGCGGGACTTCTCCGGCTCCCCGCTGACGCGGACGGCGCCGGACGCCGCGTTGACCGGGGCGGCCAGGTTGCGTTCGAGGCGACCGTCGAAGTTTGACATCCCGGGCGCAGCGCAGTAAGAACTTGATGGCAGCGTGGTCAACGTGGGCGTTCGCCCAGACTCTTCTCTCTTCTGTTCGACTCGTTGCCCTCGGATTCAGCTCGCTGCCTCGACGCTCCCACGCCGTTAAACAAGGCCCGTGGCTTCGGTCCCTTCCTTCCGCCTTGTGACGGCGGTTTCACGAGCTGCCCCGCCGCCGCTCCGATACACCTTGCCTCCCGATCGTTCCCTATGCCTGCCGGAATCTTGCCGTGTTAACGCGACCAAACACCTCCCGCCCCATTCACCAGCGCCTTTACCGGGTCATCTCGAACCAGGATGCAAAAATCAGCGAGGTGCTCCGCGAGATCGCCGAACAGGCCTGTCCGATTTGGGACGACCTGGGCCGCCGTGCGCAACCGCGCGTTCCCTTTGCGAAACTGATCGAGCTGACACCGCTGGATCACGACACGCTCCAACCGGTCGACGACCGGCTGCATGTGGTGGGCAAACAACTGGCCCCTGCGGGGCTGGATTTTTTTCACCACGAGCCGATCCCCTATCGCTATGCGATCGTCTCGCTGGAGGCTCGCCTGCAGCGGTGGGCTCACCTGCTCCTCAAGATCACCTGGTGCCGATTCCTCAAGCCAGGCTGGTACGACGGAGGCGGAAAGTTCGTGAAGCTGGTCACGTGGGAGTCGTAGATCGCGAGGCGAAGAGGCTTCCGCCGAAAATTTCCGTCAAGCGGCCAAGCGCGAACTTTTTCGGGGACCCGCCGACGGAATTGAGGTAGAGTTCCTTCGTATGGATTCACTCACGGTCCCAGTTTCACCGTGTGATTTCCTTAACATCGCTTCCGGCTCCGTCGTTGGGAGTCGCGAAGTCATCCGCCCGACCGGCCGCCCGCAGCGGTCGACAAGATATCTCGGTTGATTCACCTTCTTGAATTGCTTGGCCGCCTCTCGGGGCGGCCATTTCTTTTGCGCAAGGAAGTCGGCGCGTGACTCTGGGTCGCCGCAAAGCCTCACCGGAACGGCGATGCGATGCGCGTCCTGGCGGAACGCCGTGGCTAGTCGATCACGCCTCGGGCCGTTAACAACGCCATGATCTGATCGACGCACTTGTCCACCGTCAGCTCGTGCGTCGGCAGCGTCAGATCCGCCGACTCTGGCTTGTCATACGTCGCCGAGACTCCGGGAAAATTCGCGATCTCTCCCGCGTCCGCCCGGGCGTACATCCCGTCCGGATCTCGGCGTCGGCAAACGTCCAGCGGAGCGTCGAGGTGGACCAGCAAGAATCGGTCCGGGCCAATCGCATCGCGGGCCCGCTGACGCAAGTCGCTGCTGGGCGCCACGAAGGCACAGATACAGAGCATGCCGGCCTGGTTGAGCAGCCGCGCGACTTCGACCGTGCGACGGAGGTTTTCCGAACGCCCCTCGTCGGAAAAATCAAGATCTTTGTTGAGACCGAGCCGCATGTTTTGTCCGTCGATCACGGTCGCCACGCGTCCTTCAACGAACAATCGACGCTCCAGCGCGTAGCCAATCGTCGTCTTGCCGGCCCCGGTCAGCCCGGTCAAGAGAATGGTGGCGGGCCTTTGTCCGAACCGCGCCGCTCGCTCTTGATCGGTGACTTGCCCAGCCGCCGACTTGAGGTGCTCGCTGGACGCAGCCCCATCCCACATCCCGCCCTGCTCCTTGCTGGGTGTGCGATCCAGAATCATGCCTGCCCCGACGGTATTGTTCGAGAGCCGATCAATCACGATGAAGGCGCCGGTCGAGCGATTCTGTCGGTAGCCGTCGAAGATGATGGGTTGTTTCAGTGAAAAGCTGCATCGACCGATCTCGTTCAGGCGCAGGGTCGGTGCGTCTTGCCGGCGCAAGGTATTCACGTCAACTCGGTAGCGGAGTGTCGAGACGGTGCCCGCCACCGTCCGGTTGCCGTGCTTGATCAGGTACTCTTTCCCCGGCACCAGGCGATCTTCAACCATCCACACCAGCATCGCCTCGAACTTCGCGTCGATGCGGGGGACGTTGCCCGGGTGAACAATCACGTCCCCCCGACTCACGTCGATCTCGTCTTCGAGCGTCAGCGTGATGGACATCGGAGCCATGGCCTCCTCCAGGTCTCCATCCATGGTCACAATGCGTTTGATGCGGGTCGTCTTCCGTGACGGCAGGACCATCACCTCGTCACCACGTCGCACGATCCCGGAGGCAACGGTCCCGGCAGAATCCGCGGAAATCCAGCGAAGGTCGCAAGACAATCTGCACTGGGAAGCGAAAGTCGATCAGATTGCGATCCGAGGCAATATGCACGTTCTCCAGCATGTGCATCAGGGTCGAACCTTCATACCACGGCATGTTGGCGCTGACATCGACCACGTTGTCTCCTTTCAGCGCCGAGATCGGGATGAAGTGCACGTCATCCGACATCATTCGAGTCGCGAAGTCGATGTAGTCCGACTTGATCTGCTCGAAAATATCCTCTCGATAGTCGACCAAGTCCATCTTGTTGATGGCGACGAGGACGTGTTTGATGCCCAACAAGGACGCGATAAAACTGTGTCGCTTCGTCTGCTCGACAACTCCGTGTCGGGCATCGATCAGGATAATCGCCAGATCGCAAGTCGATGCACCCGTCGCCATGTTCCGCGTGTACTGCTCATGTCCGGGCGTGTCGGCGATGATGAACTTGCGGCGAGCCGTGGAGAAATATCGATAGGCGACATCGATCGTAATCCCCTGTTCCCGTTCGGCCTTCAGTCCGTCTGTCAGCAGCGCCGGGTCAAAATCGCCACCGGTTGTCCCGTGCACGATCGAATCTCGACGGACCGCCGCCAACTGATCCTCGTAGATCATCTTGGAATCGTAAAGCAGTCGTCCGATCAGCGTGCTTTTGCCATCGTCGACACTGCCACATGTCAGAAAACGCAGCAGTTCTTTTCGTTCGTGCTGGGCCAGATAGGCATCGATGTCTTGGGCGATCAGTTCAGACTGGTGCGACATGAGCTGAACCTAAAACCGGTTTCGGAATGATTGCGTTCCGCTGCCGAATGCGAAGCAAAGTTGTCCGGCGGACCACCCGTGTGAGGCGCGGGGAGCGATTCTAAAAATAGCCTTCCTTCTTCTTTTCTTCCATCGAGCCGGACTGATCGTAGTCGATCACTCGACCTTGCCGTTCCGACGTCTTGGCCAACAACATCTCCTGAATGATCTCGGGCAGCGTCGTCGCCTCCGACTCGACTGCACCCGACAGCGGATAGCAGCCGAGCGTGCGAAAGCGAACCATCCGCTCCTGCGGGACTTCACCTGGCTCCAAGAGCATTCGATCGTCATCGACCATGATCATCACACCATCCCGCTCAACCACCGGTCGCTTGGCGGCAAAGTACAGTGGCACAATCGGAATCTTCTCGAGATGAATGTATTGCCACACGTCAAGCTCGGTCCAATTCGAAAGCGGGAACACGCGAATGCTCTCACCCTTGTTCACCCGGGCGTTGTAGATATTCCACAATTCGGGTCGCTGGTTTTTGGGATCCCAACGATGATTCTTGTCGCGAAACGAGTAGACGCGCTCTTTGGCTCGTGACTTCTCCTCGTCGCGTCGCGCCCCACCGAAGGCGGCGTCGAACTTGTACTTATTCAGCGCCTGCAACAAGGCCTCCGTCTTCATGATGTCCGTGTGCTTCTTGCTACCCGCCGTAAACGGGTTGATGTCCGGCCGCACGACCCTCCTCGTTGATGTGCACTAACACCTCCAGGCCTAGTTCCTTCCGAGCGTATTCTTCGCGAAACTTGATCATCTCGCGAAACTTCCAGGTCGTGTCCACGTGCAACAGGGGGAACGGGGGCTTGCCCGGATAAAAGGCCTTCATCGCCAGGTGGACCATCACCGAGCCGAGTCCTTGCCGATCGAATACAGCATCACGGGATTCTCGAATTCGGCAGCCACCTCGCGAATGATATAGATGCTCTCGGCTTCCAACTGCTTCAAGTGCGTTAGCTTGTATCCAGACATGGACGCACCCAAGTGGTTTTCAGACTCTGCCTCAGCGGAACCGCGCCGCGAACCCTCGTGGCTCGCGGCGACAACCAACGTACCGGGTCGGGCGCTGCGAAACTCCCGACCAACCCGCCTGTCAAACTCCCGTTCACTGGACCTCGTCCAAGATTACGTACTTCGCCTCAATCGCACAAGGACAGGCCCCGCGGCCCTGCGTCGAGTCGAGCCGTGGGGCCGGGACCAACCACTCGGAGAGGCCGATTCCAGTCCGCCCCGTGCCCCGCTTCAATGGACGTGCGTGGCCCCCTCATGCTGTGAGGAGTCGACCGAACCATGCGCGTGAGGAGGCTCAACGAATCGGATCGCGTAGGCACTCAGCACGCCTAGAATCAGCGCGGTCGAGAGCTTAAGCCGATCGTGGCGATGAAACTGGACTTCGGGCAGCAGGTCGCTCAGCGAGATGCACAGAAAGACGCCGGCTGAAATCGCCAGGGCAATCCCGACGCCCTGATGCCGGGACTCGCCGGCGGCCTGAGCCCAGCCGGCAAAGGCGAAGGCCCCCAGCGGACACATCATCGCGAAGCTGGCATTGACAACCTGTTGCGGCGCGGCGAGACCAGTCGCGGGCCTCCATCAGGGTCGTGATGGAAAGGGCGTCGAGTGGCTTGTGCAGCAGAATCGCCAAGAAAATCCCAAAACCGGCCCAGCGGACATTGCCCCGATGTGACAGATCGGAGATGACCCCGGCGCCCAGTGCGATCCCGTCCAGGAAGGCGTGCAAGGACAGCCCGCAGGCCACGCCGATCCAACTGATCGAGCTCATCCCCCGATTGGCCCCCCCCGCGAAATCGCCAGTCGCGGCGCCGTGCGAGTGCGCGGCCAACGGCTCGCCGGAAGGAATGGTCGCGTGCTCGTGATCACCACATGCCGTATCCTCGGGAGCGGCCGGACCGTGTTCGTGAAAGTGAAAGACGCGAATCAGCAGAAACATGCCCAACAGGCCGACCAGCATCCAGATCAATGCCAGATCGAGCGATCCAAGCTCCACAAAGCTGTGAGGCAACATGTGAAGCAATCCGACTCCCAGCATCATTCCGCCGACAAAGCTGAGGATGAGTTGCATCCGCACGTGAGTCAGTCGGAACAGTTGCGGCAGCCAGCCGCCAAACAGCGAACTGGCGACCACCGCCACGCTGTAGAGCGAGATCAGAATCGAAGCGAACATGAGGAGCACCCCAACCGACTCGAAGGTCGGATCCGACGGACCGCGTATCAGGTTGGATCGACTCTCGGCGGCGGTTCCGCCGAGATGACTAGCAGCACGTTTTCCCGGAAGTGCCCGGGCGTCGCATAAGTCGCCAAACGCCGCAACGCCAGTCCATGCAGCAAGCCACGATGGCGGGCCTCACCCCGCTCTTGCGGCCAATTCGGCCCTTTGATCAGGACCAGGCGACCGAAGTGGTCCCAATGGGGTCCCAGCCATTTGAGGATTTTCCAGAGCGGCCCGACAGCTCGGGCAACTAACGTCTCGAATGAATGGTCGGCCAAAAGATGCTCCGCTCGACCTCCGTACACGGGAACCGGTAACCCCAGCTCCGAGACCATCGCCGCCACCGCCTCCGCCTTCTTGCCGATTGACTCGCACAGCGACACTTGGACGTCGGGCCGCAAGATCGCCAGGATCACGCCCGGCACGCCGCCGCCAGTCCCCACGTCCAGAATCCGCTCGCCCGGCCTTAACTGCTGAGCCAGCTGCCAGCTGTCCCAGACGTCTCGGACTGCGAACACTTCCGGATCTTCGTGGCGCGTCAGATTCATCCGCCGATTCCACGCCAGAAGAAGCTCGTGATAGCGATGCAACTGGGCGACCTGCTCCGCTGGCAAGTCCAGCTCGAGTCGCGCCAAGGCCGCTTGCAGTTCCGATAAAATCACGAGCGTGTCATTCCGTTCCGAGTCGAGACCAAGCCGACACCGTCGCTCGCGGTCCGGGCTCAGGGCGAGTCCCTGCGCTCTGCGGCGAACGCCTGAATATAGTCAGCCGGTCGCCAGCAGCAAACGCAGGGTGCCTCCTGCGGACCCAGAAATTCTATCGATTACGAAGAATTTCTCGATTCCGCAGCCTAGCGCGACGATAACACTTGCGACCTGCTCCTGCAGCGGCGAGCTGCCACGACCAACGTTGTTCGAGAAAAGGGTGCCCGGATCATGAGCTGCCTTTCCCCCAAACGATTCAGGATGCATCTTGTGGCCACCTTCGGCCTGGCATGGCTCGGCCTGGGCAGCGGCTGCTGTTTCATGGGAAGCTGCCCCCCCGGGGGATACGCCCATTTGCCGGGTGGCATGGTCGAGGCCGGCTGCGATTCGTGCGGCGGAGACTGCGGTGGCAGCTGCGGCGGAGCCTGTGAGGGCGGTGATTGCGGCTGCGGCGAGATGTACCCTGGGTCATGCGGAACCTGTGCGAGCGGATCGTGCGGTGGATTGAGCGCCCTGTTTCTGCCGCTGATGTGCACCAAGCTCGGCTGCGGCTCGGGATGCGGCGGTGTGTACTGGAACGAGTGGGTCTGTGATCCGCCCGATTGCTGTGATCCGTGTGACAGTGGTTGCTGGGTCGGTCCCCGCTGTGGCGGATCCCCTTGCGGCAGCGGCCTCTTCACCGGCGGTCCATTCGCGGTCGTCGGCGGCGTGGTCCGCGGATCGGTGGGGGTGGTGCGAGGTGCCTTGGGCACGGCCTTGTATGGATACCCCGGACGAGGCTGCTCAAGCTGCTCGAGTTGCACGGAGGAGGTCTTCGACGGCGGCGGCTGCGACTCGTGTGGCACCGTGGGCTGCGACGGAGGTTGTGCCCAGATGGAACCGACCATGACATCGGATGCGATCGCCCAACGTCCGCCACACCGACTGGTGACCAAGCGTCTCCGTCGCTGACGGATGGTGGCTCGCACGATTCGGTGACCACCTTGCCGCTGGCAGATCGCAGACGAGCCTCCGGGGAGATTCACGATGCGCGGCATCGATTTATTTCTCGAGACTCTCGCCGATTTCGGTATTCGACATCTCTTCGGCAATCCGGGTACGTCCGAACTGCCGTTGAACGACGCGATCCGAGACCACCCCCGTCTGACTTACATTCTCGGGCTACATGAAATTCCCGTGATGGGCATGGCCGACGGCTTCGCCATGGCATCCGGTCAGCTCGGCGTCGTCAACCTGCACGTCAGCTGCGGCGTCGGCAATGCGATGGGCCTGCTCTACAACGCGTTTCGCGAGGGGAGCCCACTGCTGGTGACGGCAGGTCAGCAGGATCGTCGGCTGCTTATCGAAGAACCCATCCTGTACGGCGATCTGGTCCGGGTCGTCCAGCCTTGGACGAAATTCGCCTTCGAGGTGCACCGGGTGGCCGAGCTGCCCACGGTGATGCGCCGCGCGATCCAGGCCGCGTTAACTCCGCCCACAGGCCCGGTCTTCATCTCACTCCCGATGGACTTGCAAATGGAGGAGGTGCGCGGGATCCAGCCGGCAGAGATCCGCCTGCCGCGCACCCAGGTCCACCCGCCCCGCAAGGCGGTGATGGAAGCCGCTGAACTGCTGGCCGCTGCCCAGCACCCCGCAATTCTGGCCGGTAGCCGGGTCACCTCCCGCGGCGCCGTTGAGCCGCTGGTCAGGATCGCCGAAACCTTGGGGGCGCCGGTCTTTTCCGAGCCTCTGTCGCACCACGGCCGACTCGCGTTTCCATGCGACCATCCGCTGTATGCCCAATCGCTGCCAATGTGGTCACCCGAGATCCGAAGCCGTTTGGATCGATTCGACGTCCTCCTCGTGACCGGCATGGACCTTTTCCGACTCTACATCTACCACGAACCCGCTCAGGCGATTCCGGAAACGGTCCGAATCATTCACCTGGACGAGGATCCCCGCGAGCTCGGCAAGAATTATCCCTTGGCGGTCGGACTTTGGGGTGACACACGAACGGGACTGGAGGATCTCGCGGAGGAACTCGACCGGCAACTGACGGCATCCCAGCGATCATTCGCCGCCGCCCGCCGGGATGACCAGACCCGCCAATCGCAGCAACAGCGCGAATCGCTGGCGGCCGCCCTGGGCTCGCAGACACCGACGTCTCCGCCCTCGGCCACCCAACTGATGCACGCCATTGCCCGGGCTCTGCCGGACGACGTCGCGGTGATTGAAGCCGCGGTCACCACCACCGGGTCCCTGCTGGAACGACTCGGGGCCCTCCGCAACACGTCGGGCTACTTCGGCCAACGTGGCTGGACGCTTGGCTGGGGCTTGAACGCTGCCCTCGGCGTCAAGCTCGCGTGGCCCAACCGCCCTGTCTTGGGCATCCTCGGCGATGGCGCCGCCATGTATGGTATTCAGGGGCTGTGGTCGGCAGCGCACCATCAAATCCCCGTCACGTTTGTGATCTGCAACAACGGCCAGTATCAAATTCTCAAGGAAGGCGCCGTCGGATTGAAGTTGCCGCACGCAGAGCGAAATGAATTTACGGCCTTGGATCTGAGCGAACCTGCCATCGATTTCGTAGCCCTCGCCGGATCCCTGGGCGTCGCGGCGATGCGTCTCACGCATCCCGACCAGATTACCGACGCGCTCCGCGAAGCCTGGCAACGCGATCGCCCACTGCTGATCGATGTTCCGCTGGCCCGGGAAGTCCCTTAACGAAAAAAGCCAGGAATGCGGATTCGCTCCGCGCTCCTGGCCCAAACATGTCATCCCAACCCATGCGAGCAGCCGCCAACTCGATCGGACGGCTGGGCCATCTCCCGTGGGGGCGGCAAGAGGCCCTTACATATCGTAGTACAAGCAGAACTCGTAGGGATGCGGCCGCAGACGCATGGCATCGACCTCCTGCAATCGTTTGTAGTTGATCCACGTCGAGATCACATCCTCCGTGAAGACATCGCCTCGTAGCAAGAATTCGTGGTCACTCTCGAGCGCATCCAGGGCGGCTTCGAGTGAACCCGGCGTCTTCGGCACGGCGGCGGCTTCTTCCGGCGGCAGATCGTAGATATCCTTGTCGAGCGGATCGCCCGGATTTATCTTGTTCTGGATTCCATCGATCGCGGCCATCAGCAACGCGGAAAAGGCAAGATAGGGATTGCAGCTCGGATCGGGACAACGAAATTCAACCCGTTTGGACTTCGGGCTGGGGCTGTACATCGGAATGCGACAGGCCGCGGAACGGTTTCGCTGCGAGTAGGCGAGATTCACGGGCGCCTCATAACCCGGCACCAGTCGCTTGTAGCTGTTGGTGGTCGGATTCGTGAACGCCAGGATTGCCGGGGCGTGCTTAAGGATCCCTCCGATCGCGTGCAACCCCATTTCGCTTAAGCCGGCATAATTGTCGCCCGCAAACAGCGGCTCGCCATCCTTCCAAAGCGAGATGTGAGTGTGCATGCCCGAACCGTTGTCGCCAAACATTGGCTTGGGCATGAACGTCACCGTCTTGTTATGCCTTTTCGCCACGTTCTTGACGATATACTTGTAGAGCAACAGATGGTCCGCCATCTGGACCAGCTCGTTGAATCGCAGGTCGATTTCGGATTGACCGGCCGTCGCCACTTCGTGGTGCTGGCACTCGACATCCAAACCGCACTCAATCATGGTCTGCATCATCTCGTTGCGCAGATCCATCAGCTGGTCGCCCGGTGGCACCGGGAAGTAACCCTCTTTGTGCCGTAGCTTGTAGGCCAGATTAGGATTCTCCTCGCGGCCTCGATTCCACTGTCCCTCGATGCTGTCCAGGTGGAAGAAGGAATGCTGAGCTGCGGTATCAAAACGCACGTCGTCGAAGACGAAGAACTCCGCCTCGGGCCCGAAGTAGGCGACGTCGGCCACTCCCGAGGTCCGCAGATAATTCGCCGCCTTGCGAGCCACATTCCGCGGATCACGGCTGTAGTCCTCGCGGGTAATCGGATCCTGGATATTGCAGATCATGACGAGAGTTGCAAGCTGCGTAAACGGATCCAAAAAGGCCGTTTCGGGCTGTGGCACGACCAGCATGTCGCTTTCGTTGATCGCCTGCCAACCGCGAATGCTGGAGCCATCAAATCCCAACCCTTCTTCGAACACGTCCTCGGTAAGCTTGCCGACCGGAATCGTAAAATGCTGCCAAAGGCCGGGGAAGTCCATGAATCGAAGATCAACGGCCTTCACGTCCTTCTCACGACATAACGCCAATACTTCTTTGGGTGTCATTCTGATTCCCTTTCAATGAACGCAAGAAATGCTGTCGGACGATTGCAGTGCGCCGGCATCGCGTGGCCCGCCCCACGGCGGGTTGCCTCCAGGGCCGCCCCTCCCCTACTCGGCACTCCTCGGGCCAACGCATCGGCAGACTGGCCGTCAGAGACCGACAAAACGAAATCCGGTCGTCGAGTCTCGCCGATCGCCGATCGCCGAAAGGCGACTCGCTTCCCGATAGAAAATGCCCATCGGTATTGCCCGACCCCAACCAATAATCCTGGATCACATCCCGACCACCTCCGTCGGGTATCGGATGCGGTCGCAAGGCGATGCATTCGCCACGGCCCCGCTTCGACTCCGTGTCAATGTCCAGTCGTCCAGGGTTACGCGCGACCGGCCCGACCGCCTCGCGATGGCCCCACGACACGCAACAACTTAGCGACTCGCTCGCCACCGGGGAATCCCCCAGAGCGATCCCGGCGCAAGTTACAATGCTCGACAAGACCAGGCTTCGACAGCCGCCTTGCCGCCAGGACAGGCACCTCGAAACTAACGGAGCCCGAGAACTGGGCCCTTCCGAGAACTGGGCCCTTCCGGGGAAATCGACACCGCCGCCCAGTCGAGCGCCCGGCCGACTCATCGCCTCACATACATGCTCGAGCGGCGGAGATGGTGCGGCGGATTGACGTGATCGCGGCGGATAACCGTCGCCGCTCGGAAACGGAACAGCAGCGCCAGGAATGCCGGGACCAATACGGGTCGCACGACAAACGTATCCAGCATGACGCCCAGCGAGAGGGCAAAGCCCAGTTCAACGATCCCGCGCAGGCTGCCCGTGGTCATGGAGACAAAGGTTCCTGCCATGATCACGCCACAGCTGGTGATAATACCTCCCGTTCGGACAATGGCCCGCCGCAAGCCGCCGAACAAACCATGCGACGCCTGCTCCTCGAAGACCCGCGTCACGAGGTAAATGTTGTAATCCTGTCCGATGGCGACCAGGATCACGAACAAGAACAGGGGGACTTTCCAATCCAATCCGTGGTAGGTCTCGCCGTAAATCATCTGAAAGGCGAGTTGCGTGGCGCCCATCGTGACATAGTAGCTGAACAGCACGGACAGAATGAGATAAAAGCAGACGATTGGCCGGCGCAGGATCACCAGCAAGACCGCCAAGACCGCGAGCACGACCAGAACCTGGATTCGCCGATTGTCGCCGCGCGTCACCTCCCGCAGATCTCGAATGGCCGAAGTCGTGCCAGCAAAGGAAAATTCCGCTCCGTGCCAGTAAGATCCGGAATCGGTGCCGAGCGTCTCGGCAAGCCGACTGATTTCGTTGAGCACGCCGATGGCGGCGATTGAGAACGGGTCATACTTCAAGACCACTTCCAGCCGTGCGACATCACCGTTCAGCTGCGAGACTTTGCTCAGGTAGAGCGAGCGCGTGAGTTCGTGGCTCTGCAACGCCGCCTTCTTCAGCGAAAACCCCGTCGGCGGTTCCCCACGTGGCTCGGACAAGCTCCGCACCGAGCTCACCCCGTCGACGTAGAGCGCCGAGGTCAGCTCGCCGAGTGCTTGTTTGCCGGGACCCGAATCCAGATCTCGACCCGGAACGTGCACGAGGACCACGACCGGACCCGTTTCACCCACCGGAAAATGTCGCCGCATTTGCTCCGCGCCCCGCTTGCTCGGACGCGTCGCTCCAAGCTCGCTGAGAAAGTCGTAAGTCACCTGAACGTGGGTTCCCAGCACGGCGAGCGGGGTCATGAGGAGAATGCTGGCCGCGAGAATTCGGCCGGGCCAGTTCACGATGAGCCGGGCCAGTCGCTCCCAGAAACGATCCTTCTGGCTGAACCCAGGCTTGGCCGCCGAATCGCCACCCCGGACAAATCCGAACGGCCAAAACACAGCAGGCCCGAGGGCACTTAGCAGCGCCGGCGCAAGGCTCAGGCAGGCGGCAAGCGTCACCGCCAGACAAAGTCCGATGGCGGGACCACTGTTCCGAAATTTGCCGAACTGGGCAAAGAACATCGTTGCCAGCCCAATGATCGTGGTCAGCGCGCTGGCGGTCAGCGCATCGCCGACCCCGTGGAGTGCCCAGCTCACCGCAGAGGCACCGCTGCGACCTCGCTCCAACTCCTCCTTGTAACGTGAAATCAAGAACAGGCAAAAATCCGTGCCGGCGCCAAACAGAATCACCACGACAAAAATCCTGGTCGTCGTGAAGATCTTAAAGTTCCACCACTCCCACCCCGGAACTCGATGCAACTGAGTCAACGCGGCGACACAAGCCGTGGCGACGGCAACCGACACGAGAATCGTCACCAACGGAATTGCGACCAGTAGCGGCGATCGATAAACGACGGTCAGGATGAGAACGACGAGTACGACCGTGTAGAGCTCCGTGTTTTGGATGCTCTCGGCGGCCGACCGCAGCATGTCGCCACCCACGGCGGCCGACCCGGTAATGCCCAGAACGAGTCCTTCCGGAAAGTCGGCATGACTTCGGACTCGATCGAGCTCGGCTTCGACATCCTGCAAGACTCGGATGTTATCGGTCGCCATGAATTCCTGCGAGAGCCGCACGACGACTAATTCTGCGGCGCGGTCACGGCTTCTCAACTTGGATCCCACGACATCCGTATAGCGCGTCCAGACGTCGATAATCGGGAGTTCGGCCGAGTTGGCAGGCAACAGCTCGGCACCGGGAAGCGGCAGGCGGGGAAGATAGTCGGTCGCCAGTCGTGCCTCGGCGGCCGCTTCGTCCGCCATGCCGCGCTGCAAGTAGAAATATGCCTTGTTGTTGTAAGCCTCCCCGCACCGAGGATCCAAACGCTGCGCTTCGTCCCAAGCCGCGGCGGCCCGCTGAGCAGCCTCGTCGGCCTCGGCGAACGCCTCGGCCGCCTCCGCGTCACGTCCTTCGGCCTTGAGCCGCTCTGCGTCGCCGGTTCGCTTTCCCACCTCGCGGTAGGACGCGACACCCCATAGATTGTGCATCCGGGCAGCCACACGATCGATGGCCTGCAGATCCTCCGACGTGAGCGGATGATCCTCGCGCGTCGCCAGCAGAACCATCTCGCTCTTTGCACGCCGCCGTGGAAAGGCCTGTTCCAACAGCTGCTCGGCCCGAACACTGGTCGCCGAACTGGGGAGGTAAGCAAGATCCCCGTCGTACGTCACGTCGTCCCAGCGCGGCGCGTAGAACCTCGTCAAGACCACGACCGCGATCCAAGAAGCCAAAACGGCCCACCAATGCCGAGCGACAAGTTGGCCGAAGCGAGCAAACATCGGCAAACGGAGATCGTCGTTCACGAGCGTTCCCCTCGACGGCCAGCGACCCACCGTGGAACGCGTGCGAAACGCTGCGGATGCGACGACGCCAGGAACGGCCTCGCGTGACGACTCTCCAGAATCCGGCGAGCGGCTAGATCGGACGCGAGTCGCTGCCCCGACTGGAAACACCGACCCCCTCGGAATTCGCTCGCTCGGACGGAGGTTGGGCTGGGTTTGACGGCATCCATGGCCCAATGTTAGCGACGGATGCCGAGGTTTCCAAGAGAGCCCCGAAAAAGGGGAGACGCCCCCTTCTCAACGCGCCGACGGTCGTCTCGGTACGTGTTCGGCCCGGTGGCGGCTTCACCTACCAGCTCAAACCAACGCTCTCACGGCCCCCGCGGCTGTCGGCTTGAGCGGAGCGGTTGGCGGATGCGGCGTCCTGGAGACGAGCGGCAACAAGCTGTCCGGCAATTTTCGTCCCGGCCGCGAGGACCGGATCCTCTTCACTGTTTCCAGGAGCTCGAATTCCGTCGGAGGGCTTCAAAGCGGTTTGGACGCGGACGTCCGGCTCCACCCCCCCCTGACTGATTGCCTGCCCACTCGGCGAATAAAACTTGGCGGTCGTCAATCGAACGCCACCTTTGGCGACTCGCAGCGGGAAAATGCCTTGCACCGAACCTTTTCCATAGCTTCGGTCGCCGACAACCGTCCCCCGTCGATGGTCGCGTATCGCACCCGCGAAGATTTCGCTCGCACTGGCGGAATCATTATCGATCAGAACCACCAAGGGGACTCGCCACGTTCCGACGCGATGAGCCTTATAGTCGTAGTTCTCACGTACGCTTCGGCCGTGCGTCGCGACGATCGTGCCCTCTTGTATGAACCGGTCTGCGACTTCGACCGACTCATTCAACAACCCACCCGGATTGCCGCGCACGTCCACGATCAGACTTCGCATCCCTTCGCGATGCAGCTTCCAAAGTGCGGCGTCAACATCGCGACTGGTGGTCTTCTGGAAACTGCTGATGCGAAGATAACCGACACCTGCCTCCGGATCGACCATTCGCACCCCCTCGACGCTCGGGACTTCGACCCGCTCGCGCCGGACCTGAAGTTGGCGGCTCTGACCGTCCGAGCTCAACAGGGTCACTTCCACGTAACTGCCTTGCTGGCCCTTCAGCAGGTCAGCTGCGCGATCGGTCGACAAGTCACGTGTCGACTGCCCGTCGACCGCCACGATTCGATCTCCCGCGCGGATGCCAGCTCGCTCGGCTGGGCCGCTGGATATCACATTCGCAATCAGCAGTGTTCCCTCGTCGCCCTTCAGTTCGATGCCCAGGCCCACGAAATTCCCTTCGATCTGCGAATAGACCTCGTCCAACTGGTCGGCGGTCAGGTACGTCGAATAGGCATCCAGTGCTCCGGTGGCCCCACACATGTATTCCAGCAAGACGGCCGTCGCGCTGACGCTCAATCGACGTTCGACCAGTTGACCGACCCACCGGACCAAGTCTTGTGCCTGTCGTCGCTCTCGGACGTTTCGCTGTCCGAGGACCTGGTCAACGTATTGCATGAGCGCCTCGGCCTCCTGTGGTGTGTACCGGGCCCGGTTGACCTCTCGGAACGAGGGATCGGCCAAGGCGATTCGCAAGGAATTGCTGCCACGCTGTAAGAGTTCGTTCCAGTTTGGCTCTTCCACGTAGTGCGACTGGATTTTGAGCACGACTTCGCCGTAGAGATCCAACGTTTGCTGTTCAGTCAGCTGCTGCAGAATTGCCAAATAACTGCGGTCGACATAGCGCCGAGAAAGATCAAAGTGCGTGCGTGCGGTCGAAAGGCGGCGTTTGAGGTGTTCGCTGCCGGGGTGCCGACGAGCCGCCTCTTCATAATGGGTCAGAGCCTCTCCCCACCGATTCTCCGCCTCGAGTCGGAGACCGTCATCGAGCACGCGAGCCACGTCACTCGAATCGTCCCGATCCAATGACCGAAACGCTTCCTGAGCCGGCAGTGCGGGAGCGTAAGAGACGAGAAAAAAGAGCGATCCGAGCAGGAAAAACGCAGCGCGATTCCAGGGTTTCATCGAGCGAGATCCACACATCAGAGGGGCGTTAGCGGTCTACATCCTTGCCACCGAGCCCAAAAAGAAAGCAAACTGAGGCTGCCAATGTGACAATCAGAGTAGTGCGCCGTTCCACGCCGTGTCGGGATTTATACGAACCACTTCGGGGAAAGCGAGTCCGTGCTCTCGGCCCAGTTGAATATAGGTCATGTTTCCAAAGTGGTCAAAAAATCCTCGTTGATTTCTCGCGCCTCAGCTCCCGCAAAGGCGGCATCACCTGCCACCTGAACTCCGTCTCTGACCTCTCGACGGCTTATGCGGGAGACCTTATCGGCCCGCCGCTCGTGACAGCGCGCCCGAAGTGCCGAGGGTTTGCTGCCCCGGTCGCCAGAATTCAAGTTGCTTGGCAGGCCCTTGGACGTCGCGTTTTCTTGACAGTAGAGCCGCGCCGCCCGAATCGGCACGGGCCTAGGACAAGCTGTCCGGCGAGCAGCCGCCTGGGTCCGCCGGAAACGAGGAAACAGAGTTGCCGCCTCGACGAGTCGAGGCGGCAACCCCTTACAGGACTCAAGTGTGACCCAGATGCCAGCGAACGAGGTGGACACCCACACCACAAACGGCCCTCAGTCTAAAAATCAGTTCTGGCCGGCGTCCGGGGGTTCGATCCCTAGCAGCTCAATGTCGAAGATGAGAACCGCATCCGGGCCAATGACGGGCGGCATCCCTTGCGGCCCGTAGGCCAGTTCCGACGGAATGACCAGCTGCCGCCGCTCGCCTACCTTCATCATCTGGAGGGCTTCCGTCCAACCCGGAATGACCTGGTTAACCGGGAAGATGGCCGGCTCGTCTCGCTTATAGGAACTGTCAAACTCAGTTCCATCAATTAAGCGACCGCGATAATGAGTCTTGACCACATCCGTGTCCTTCGGCGTGGCCCCACTCCCCGCTTGCGTGACCTTGTAAAGCAGTCCGCTAGGCGTTGATTTGACTCCCTCCAGCGCCTTGTACTTTTCGAGAAACTTGGGCCCATCGCGACGATTCTTCTCCGCCACCGAGGCCATCTTCTGCTGCATCCGCTGTTGGGCCGTCTGCTGGATCTGCGTCATGGCGGCCTCAAATTTCTCCTGGCTTACCTTCGACTCGGCATTGGCCAACGAGTCCTGAATCCCCTGAACGAGCGCCTGGAAGTCCAAGAGATCGGCATCGAGACCGTCTCGTGTGAAACCGCGGCCAATTTGTCGCCCAATTCCATAGGACGACTGCGCTTGCGGCGTGGCCAGCGGCACGGGCAGTTCACCTTGGTCTTGTCCAAACGCCACGTGAGGCAGGACCGCTAGCGTAACCAAAGCACCGAGCGCGAGCCGATACGCAGAACAACGATGACTCATCAGAAATCCTCTATTTACTGTTGATCGTATTTCCCGCCTCGCGTGCATTATCGCGCAGGACGGGACGGCTTCGAAGGCGGACATTGACCATGCAGGTCGGACACGCACGAATCGGTGGTTGCCGATGCAAGGTGGGATCGTCGCATATCCGCCGCCTGCCGAGCCGCCATTATTGCGCATCCGCGCCGGGAATTAAATCCCGTTAAAGGGCGCCTTACCCAAAACCCGCCTTCCGACTGAACTGCCCCGCGTGCTGCCCCGCCAGCAACCGACCAAATACCCCAGAGGTAGCTGGACGCAGAACACAAAGGCCCCTAGAGCGACGGCGAGACAAGCGAGTAGGAAACCGAGCATGAGCAAGAAACCGGGGACCCAGGCGCCCGCAACGAGGAGGCAAGCGAGCGGCATCAGCGAGATCGAGCGCCTTCGCCACGTGTCCGAACCGAGAAACCACAGTGGTGAGAGACGCAGCTGACGACGCGGTAAGGTTTTCGATTCCAGTACGACCGTCAGCGAGTTCTCAGCAGACACAAATTGGCCATCCACACTGTGAGGAAGATCCATCAAACTCGTCTCCTTGGCTGAGGGAACGCGACGCCGTCAGTTTTCGAGCATACCCTGTCGGTCGGACGAACGCCAAGCCTCCCCGGTCACTCCTTCCGATTCCGTCGCAGTTCGGTACCCAGCCACCGGCCGGCTGACGCCGCCAGATCCACCCCCGTCGGCGGGCCCGCCGCCGCGGGAAATCACGAGAGCTCAATACACGAAGTTCCGGAGGTTACAATCAGTAGAAGCCAGCCGCAGGACCGCTCGGGAAGGCGGTCCGACTTGCTCCACCACCGTGTTGGCCAGCTACTGCACCCATTTCCGGAATCGTAAACGTACCGAGGCGAACGTCAATGCGTGACTCCGGGGCAGTACGACTTCCCTTCGTCCCTCGCGGCGACGGCGCTTGCCGCAGCGTCGCTGCCCGCTGCGTCACTGCCCGCTGCGTCCTGATCGGCTGCCTCGTGCTCGGCGGCGGCGCGAGGGTGGAGCCCGCTGTGAGCGGCGCTGAGCCGAGCGGACTTGAGCCTCTCGGTTTCGCGCAGCAGCGCCAAGCTGCGATGGAATCCTTCAACGTCGGCCTCCAGGCTTGCCTCGCATCGTGGGACGCGGCGCAGAAGGCCGAGGCAATTCGCACACATTGGCTCTTTCTGGACCCCAGCCGCGAATATTATTTTGTGCCGCCCGAGTCCACGGGGAACGCTGACGGGTCGGCTGCGCTGGCAACATCGGACCTCGCCGACCTGCCTCGGGAACTGCGGGATCTTTACCTTCAGCAGGCAGACACCTTGTTTCGACTGGCTCAACGCGCCGTCGAAGCCGGAGAGGGGGCGGTGGCGTATCAGCTACTGCACGATGTGCTCTATTTCTCCCCGCAGCACCGTGACGCACGACAATGGCTCGGACTCCCTCTGGCCGGGCGTAGCCGGCTGAAGGCTCCCGACACGTCACTTCGCCCGAGTCGCCGACCGCACGCCCGATTCGGATGGCCTGCCAATACCCATTTCCAGCTCGCGACACCGCATTTCCTGATCACCACCAACGATCAAGCGGAAACGGCTCGTCGTTTAGCCAATGAGCTTGAGCGGCTTCGCGCCGTCTGGGAACAGATGTTTTTCGACTGCTGGGGCACGGCCGAACAACTTCGCTCAGCCGCCGCGCGAACGAGACGATTGCGAGCGCCCACAACGCGGCGACGTGTTGTCTTGTTTCGCAACCGTGCTGAGTATCTGAAGTACATCCGACAGCTGGAACCTCGAGCGGAACTGACGCGCGGCTATTATCACGCTCCGACGAAGACGGCTTTTTTTGTCGGCGGCCCCGACCCCGTTGTCACGACGTGGCGTCATGAGGCAACGCATCAATTGTTCGCGGAATTGCCTGGCAGCGTGCATTCCATTGGCGAGCGACACAATTTTTGGATCATTGAAGGGATTGCGCTCTACTTCGAATCCCTGCACGGCTGCCAGCGCTGGACTTGTGTCGGTGGCATCGAGGCCGAGCGTCTGCAGTTCGCTCGCTTCCGCGCACTGCGCGAAGGCACGTACCTTCCGCTGCAAGAGCTAACGCGTCTGAACAAAAATCAATTCCAGACCGATCCCCAAATTCGATCGCTATACAGTCAGTCGGCGGGATTGACGCATTATTTCATGCATGACCGGCAGCGCGATCTGCGGCCTGCACTTCGCCAGTACCTCGCCGCCGTCTATCGCGATCAGGATTCGTTAAACTCCCTGAAGGAGCTCGCAGGAAGCTCCCTTGCGGAGCTGGATCAAGGATACCAAGACTTCCTGCGGCTCAATGACGACGACCTGCGGCGTCTCGACCCGGACGTTAGCCTTCGCAACCTCTCGCTCGGGGGCACTCGGGTGA
This sequence comes from uncultured Planctomycetales bacterium, assembly GCA_963826795.1. GTDB lineage: Bacteria > Planctomycetota > Planctomycetia > Pirellulales > Pirellulaceae > CAWGYT01. The sequence goes on from CAWGYT010000018.1 coordinate 431,187, forward strand.
CCGATGCGGGCCTGCTCAGTCTGCCGAAGCTGAAATCGATCGAGTGGTTGGATCTCTTCGGGACCCAGGTCTCCGACGCGGGAACCGAAGGACTCGCCGCCGCCGTCAACCTTCGCCAGCTGAGCCTGGAGCGAACTCAGATCTCCGATAAGACCGTCGGTCGACTCGGAGACGCACGCAGACTACAACAGTTGGACCTGTCGGGAACCGGAGTCACGGATGCCGGCCTTGCCGTCGTCGGACAACTGACGTCGCTCGAGGCCCTCTGGCTGGCCAATACCCTAGTTACGGACCGGGGAATTGCCCAACTGCGCGACCTCGCCCAACTGCGCACTTTGGACCTCACGGGAACTCATGTGACGGCTGCCGCACAACGGCAGCTGGCCGACGCCCTGCCCTTGCTCCAAACCGAAAACCCTGCCTTGGAGCGCGATGTCACCGAAAGAGACGAAACGCCATGACCTGGAATCTCCTGCACACGAACTATGCCACGGTTAAGTCGCAGAACTACGAAGTCGCAGTTCTCCCGCTGGGCGCGACCGAGCCACACAATTTGCATCTCCCCTACGGAACGGACGTCCTGGAAGGCACGATCGTGGGTGAGCACATTTGCCAGGCCGCGGCAGCGCGGGGCGCCTCCGTCGTGCTGCTTCCCACGCTTCCCTACGGGACAGAGACCAATTTGCGGGAGTTTCCCTTGGCCCTGAATCTGAATCCCAGCACCTTGTTTGCCGTCGTGACCGATCTTGTGGACTCCCTTGTCCAGAGCGGATTGCGCAAGATCGTGCTGCTGAACAGCCACGGCGGCAATGAACTTAAGCCGTTGCTTCGGGAGCTCTACGGCAAGACGCCGGCTCACCTCTTTCTGTGCAATTGGTATCAGTGCCTGGCCGGCGAATATGAAAAGATCTTCACCTGCGCCGAAGACCACGCGGGCGAGATGGAGACCTCGTTCGGCCTGGCGTTCTTCCCGGAGTGGGTTGGCACTCATCCCGACGGATCGCTGCTGGCCGATGCCGGCGAGACAAGACCCTTTCGACTTCGTGCCTTAGAGGAGGGGTGGGTCTCCATTACGCGGCCCTGGCATCTGCTGACGACGAATTCGGGAGCCGCCCCACCGCACGCCGCGACGGCGGAAAAGGGACATCGCATGATGGAGATCATCGTCGATCGGCTCGCGGAATTCCTCGTCGAACTGTCCGCAGCCCCCTTGGACTCGACCTTCCCGTTCGCCCCGCCGACGACCGTTGACCGATTTCCGCCCGAGGCTTACACTTCGCTAAATACACGGGTGGTGGTTGTAGCTCAGTTGGATAGAGCGCCAGATTGTGGCTCTGGAGGCCGGGGGTTCGAATCCCCTCAGCCACCCTTCAAACCGACGACGGTTCGTCTCGGCGTCGGGCGAGTCGTTGGTCCGCGAGGAGCTGTTCCGCCCCGCGGCGGTGTCGACAAGATCGGCCAACGGCTCCGCGTCCGTGGATCTCGGAATCTGCGGCGTGATCCGCGCGCTAGATGGGCCATTCCTCATTCGGCCCAAAACTCTCGGTGACCAACCCGCCCTCGCCGCCAGCGTACTGCCAACGGACCTCGAGCATCGCTTCCAATTCGCGCAGTGACTCCAAAATCAGGGCTTCCCACTTCGCTCTTTCCTCGTCCGAGAGCTGAGAATCTGCGCTGCTTTCGGATTCCGCAAACACCCGATCCACGGCGACCTGAAGCTGTTCGGCCGAGAGCGTGCCTCGCAGTTGTTCGTTATCCTTTGGTCGCGTTGTCTCTAAAATGACGTTCACGTCAGCGATGTCGCCAAGACGCAGATCCGAAAGGGCCACTTGAGACGCATGCGGCCGCAAACCGTTCGAGATGTCCAATTGGCCAGATGTCTCGCCCGCCACAACGTCGGTCGCCACGTAGGCGCCCGCGTCTACCGAGGGTGCGAGTCCGTCGGCGGCAACGGCCAAGTCGGCCGCCATTAATTGACGCGGTTCGAAAGTCTCCAACGAGGGCCGACGAGAAATTGCTGCGTGCATGGTTTTTCCCTTTCACTTGATTTCCGCGTTCCCAGTTGGCCCGCCAGTACGCTTGCGGGCTCGAATCATGCAAGCAGGTATCCGCGCCGCGGAGTTTTCTTTCAGATCTTTTTTCACGTAAAGTGGGAATTCCGTCCCGTGAGCTTTCACCCCGCGGACATCAGCCCGGTCGCCGCCAACTGGACAGACAAACGCCCATGAGCGTCCCCTCAGAAGCCCCATTGATCGAGGATTTTTCGCAGACGCTCGTCGACTGTCGGCAGCTCTACCTGAACGCCGCCCGAGAGTGGGCACGGGAAGGTGGCCGCTCGACGCGCCACAAGACGCCGGGGGAGCTCATCCGGTGGATGGACGACCTGCATCGTGGGCTGCTGATCAAGATCTACCTGGACGTTGCCCTCGCGGACGAGCGGTGGCATGCAGCCGAGCAGGCGCTGGCCACGGCGCTATTTGAACATCTCTGGAATCGCAAACTGACCGGAGCGGCCCTGCGCGAGGCGGCTCGAGGACTCCGAGATCGCGCCCAGCATCTTTCGCTCCGCAGCGTCATCGCGCCGTTTGCCGAAATCGACCTGTTTCGGGAACGGGTCGCCGAGCTGGAAACGATCGTGATGCGGCTGGGGAATCTGATTGCCAAAGCCGATGGCGAGCTGAAATCTTGTGAATCCCTCAAGCTCAAACAGCTCCAGTCCACGATCCAGCAGCTGCTGCCGGCGGGCGTCACGCGCGAGACGGGCGGCCACCGGCCTGAAGCGGCCTGGGGACCTGCCGCGTACCAGCAGCTGGCCGAGCGTGCCGAAGGCGTGCGCCGTGAATGCCAGCTGGCCCGCGAGATTCCTGACGAAATCGAACCCAGCCCCGAAAGAAATCTGGCGGAGGCAATGGCGCGGCTCGATCGGCTGATTGGATTGGACCCGGTCAAACAAGAAATTCGGACACTCGCGAATTTCCTGAAACTCCAACAGCAACGTCGGGAAGCCGGCTTGCCCGAGACTCGGCTTAGCCTCCATCTGGTGTTCACTGGGAACCCAGGCACGGGCAAAACCACTGTGGCGCGGATTGTGGGCCAGCTGTACGGTGCCATGGGAATCCTGGCTCAAGGGCACCTTGTCGAGACCGATCGGAGTGGATTGGTCGCGGAGTACGCGGGGCAGACCGCCACCAAGACGAATGCCTTAGTGGATCGAGCGCCTTGACGGGGTGCTCTTTATCGACGAGGCCTACAGTCTGGTCGGCGAGGGCACCGAGGATGCATTTGGACAAGAGGCACTGCAGACGCTGCTGAAGCGAATGGAAGACGACCGCGACCGCGTGGCCGTCATTTTGGCCGGTTACCCGGAACCGATGCGGCGGCTGCTGCACGCCAATCCCGGTCTCGCGTCGCGGTTCAGCCGAACCGTTGAATTCGCCGACTACGATCCCCCTGAGCTGGCTCGAATCTTCGCGCAATTGTGCGATCAGAATCATTACCGAATCTCAACGCCGGTCCGGCATCGGCTCTTGGTCGGCTTGCACTGGCTGTACTATCAAAGGGACCCACACTTCGGCAATGGACGGCTCATCCGCAATCTCTTCGAAGAAGCCATTCGGCAACTCGCCAACCGAGTCGCGGAGATCACTCCGGTGACTCGACGACTCCTCACCCAGTTCGAAGTGGCGGATTTGCGGCTCGATGCGGTCCCCGCCACATGGTGGGCTCGCTTCCCGCTTAACTCGACACGCTACGAAATGAGCTGCGACGGCTGCCAAGAACCTTGCGGACTGAAGGCCGAGTTTCTGGGCCGACGAGTACGCTGCACCAAGTGCCGGCACCAGTTTCGCGCCGACTGGGGCCGCCTGGAACTGTCCGACCCCCCGTTGCATGCCATTCCGGATCCGGGGGCCGCACCCTAGACAGTCCTTCCGAGCCGCTGGTAACGTGGGTAGTGAGCGGCCAGGATCGACACCGGGGGGGCCGATCGAACTCCCCGTGGGCGGGTCTTCGCCGGGTCGCTCGTTCCGCTGCGGCGAGCGCCTTGTTTTGAATTCCGACCGAAGATCTGACCTGAAGGATGCTCGATGAAACTTGTGAAGTACGTGGGTCGGGATGGACGAGAGTCGGTCGGTGTGCTGACCGAGAGTCACTCGCTGAATCCGCTCCGCTTCGAGACGGGGCATGTGACCACACTGGCCGAGTTGTTGGAGGCCGATCAGATCCTGCCGACGATCGATTTTCTGCGGGACGAACGTGTTTCGATCCCGTTGGCGACGGTGAAACTTCTGGCACCGATCGATGCCCAGGAGGTTTGGGCGGCAGGCGTAACTTACAAGCGCAGCAAAGCGGCCCGGATGGAAGAGTCGACCGCGGCGGCCTCCTGCTATGATCTGGTCTACGCGTCGGATCGTCCCGAGCTGTTTATCAAGGCGACGCCACACCGCGTCGTCGGACCGAACGAACCGATACGGATTCGCCAGGACTCGGCCTGGAACGTTCCCGAGCCCGAAGTGACGTTGGTTCTGAACTCGCGTTTGGAACTGATGGGGCTCACAATTGGTAATGACGTCAGCAGCCGCGAGATTGAAGGCGCGAATCCGCTGTACTTGCCCCAGGCCAAGGTTTACAACGGCAGTTGCAGCCTGGGCCCTTGGATCTGCCTGCTCGACGGGCTGCCTCCGCGGGATCGCATCCAGATTAAACTGTGCGTGGTGCGTGACGGCGAGCGCGTGTTCGAGGGCCGCACCGACGTTGGCCAGATGGCTCGCTCCTTCGAAGATCTGATTCACTGGTTGGGTCGCGACAACTCATTTCCCAACGGCGTGTTGCTGATGACCGGAACTGGGATCGTGCCGGACCGCGACTTCACGCTCCTGACGAACGACGTCGTCGAGATCCAGGTCGACGGCATTGGCTATCTCCGCAATCCCGTGACGCAGGGCCCCGCCTAGATTCTGGCTGAAGACTTGATCTGTCCTGAAGAGAGGAAGCTTTTGATGACTTGTCACCCGGTACTGATCGCGGGGCAATGGCGTCCGGCCGAGGCCAAAGCGACGTTCCAGGCCTGCAATCCCAGCACGCGAAAGTGGCTACCCGACGAATACCCGGTCAGTCGGTGGGACGATTGTGACGCGGCCTTGGCGGCCGCGACCGAGGCCGCCGCTGAACTTCGACAGTTGGCCCCCTCACGGATTGCCGAATTTCTGGAATCGTACGCCGAGCGAATTGAGGCCCGGCGGGAAGACTTGGTCGAGCTGGCTCACCTGGAAACCGGGCTGGCCAAGTCACCACGGCTGGCCGACGTCGAGTTGCCGCGGACCACGGACCAACTGCGGCAGGCCGCCGCCGCGGCCCGAGAGGGCACGTGGAGCATGGCGACGATCGATTCCTCCAAGAATCTCCGTTCTCACTACGCTCCCCTGGGCCCGGTCTGCGTTTTCGGACCCAATAATTTTCCGTTTGCATTTGGCAGTGTGTCGGGCGGTGACTTTGCCGCCGCGATCGCGGCCGGGAATCCGGTGATCGGAAAAGCCAATTCGTCGCATCCCGGGACAACACGCCTGTTCGCCGAGGCCGCCTGCGAGGCGCTCGAACGCAGCGGGCTTCCCCCGGCGACGGTTCAACTCGTGTACCGAATCGACCATCGCGACGGCGAGCACCTCGTGTCGGATGCCCGCCTCGGCGCGACCGCTTATACGGGCAGTCGGCTGGCCGGGCTGAAGCTGAAGGCCGCGGCCGACGGGGCGGGCAAGCCGATCTACCTGGAACTTTCGAGCCTGAATCCCGTCCTGATTCTGCCGGGTGCCCTGCAGCAGCGTGGACGAGAGATTGCCGACGAGCTGACGACCAGCGCCTTGATGGGGACCGGACAGTTCTGCACGAATCCTGGGCTGGTGATGCTGATGGACGGTCCGGCGACCGACGCCTGGATCGCCGACTTGGCCGATCGATATCAAAAGGCCCCGATCGGGACGCTGCTTTCCGGTGGTGTCCAAACCGGCCTCGCCGAAAGCATTCAGGTGCTCCAGCACGCTGGCGCCGAGTTGCTCACCGGCGGGAGCCTGGACGAACCCCAGGCGAGTTTCTGCTGCGGCAATACGCTCTTGCGCGTCGCGGCGGCAACCTTTCTCGAGCACCCGGATGCGCTCCAGACGGAAGCCTTCGGCAACTGCACACTCGTGCTCGTCGCCGATTCGATCGATCAGTTGGAGACCGTCGTGGCCACGCTGGAAGGTAATTTGACGGGTTGCATCTACAGTGCCCTCGACGGGTCCGATGACGCCGATTACGAACGTCTCGTGCCCAACATGCGACAAAAAGTTGGTCGGCTGCTCAACGACACCATGCCGACCGGCGTCGCGGTATCCCCCGCCATGAACCATGGCGGGCCCTTTCCCGCCACGGGTCATCCCGGCTTCACGGCGGTGGGGATTCCCGCTTCGCTGCACCGATTCGCGATGCTGCAATGCTACGACAAAGTCCGCCCCCATCGATTGCCGCCGGGATTGCGGGATCAAAATCCAAACGGCCAAATGTGGCGATCGGTGGATGGGAGCTGGACGCAGGGAAACGTCAGCCCCCGCTAGTGCCATTTCACAGCTGACCGTTGGGAGCGGTGCGACGGGAGGGCGAGGCTCCCGCCGAGCCGCAAACGCTGCAACAGGCGGACGCGGCCCTGGATCCGGCGGCCGTCAGCGGGGGCTCTCCGGCGAATCCGGATAGTCTTGTCCGCGGGAGTCCGCCATAATGCATCATCGGCGCCGCACAACGTTGCTTGAATCCACGTCGCCCGAGTCCTACCCCCCTTCCACTTGCCAACAGCTCTCGTCTGCGGAGTCGCGTCCTATGCGAAACGCCCAACACGTTTCATCTCGTGCCAGCCTTCGGCCCTTCCTGTGCCAGTTTGCGGTGGCCCTGGCAATTTCCATCGTGCCGCTGACGACCGCTTGGGCCCAGGAGGAGCAGGCCGGCCAGGCCGACTTGGACAAGGCCACGCTCGTCAAGCTCTCGGCGAAATCCATGGGCGACCTCGAGACCGTGGTCGAACTTTGCGACGCCGCCCTCGAAAAGGGCCTCGATGAGGAAGCGAAGCAATACGCGGAAGAACTGCTGACGGCAACGTTGTTCGAACAAAGCTCGCGGCTGAGTCGGTTGATTTTCGAGCGGCAGCCGCCGGACCCCCGCTGGCCCCGCATTCGCGAAGCCTGCATGGAGAAGCTTCAACGCGCGTTGCAAGTTCGCGAAACGTTGGGCAACGTGCATTTGCTGATCGCCCGACTACAGACTCTTCCGGGTGGTGACGCCGACCTGGCGAAACGATCAGTTGAGCGCTCGATTCCGCTTCTGGAGGAGGATCCCGATCAGTTATCCGAGGCATACCAGGTCCGCGCGGGCATGTCGAAGTCGCGAGACGAGGCGATGGAGAATCTGAACAAGTCGCTGGAATTAAATCCTCGGAATTTGGAAGCGTGGCGAGCGCGGGGCGTGCTCTATATGTCAGGCGGCGAATTCGAAAAAGCGCTCGAGGACCTGCAGGGCCTGCTCGATCGAAACCCCGATGACCTCCTGGCACACCAGGCGATCGCGCAGGCCTTGCGGCAAATGAAACAATTGGATGCGGCCAAGGAACATCTCAACCAGGTGATTCAGGCCGATCCCGATGCCGCGCTGGCGTATAACATGCGGGCTCGAATCGAGGAAGAACAAGGTCAGCTGGATGCGGCCGTCGAGGACCTGAATCAAGCGATTCGGATTCAGCCGCGTGACCTGGGAGCCGTTTTGTCGCGAGGCCGACTGCGGGCCGCACAGGCTCAATTCGATTTGGCGCGGAGTGATATTGATCGGGCACTGCAGCTTCAACCCGGATTGCCGCAGGCGATCGTGCTACGGAGCCTGATTTCAGCCGGGCAGGGCCGCTTCGGAGAAGCCATCGGCGACCTGCAGCAAGTGCTACGTGGCCAGGAAGAGGGCTCCAGGCGAAATCAAACTTCAAATCGCCACCTATTTGGAAATGGATCGGCGACCTCGACGCGCAATTGAGGTCTACACGGAGGTGATCGCCGAAGAGCCGGAGAACTGGATGGCGATGCGTCGCCGCGGCGACGCGTACTTGAGCGTCGGTCAGCAGGCGGACGCGATTCGCGACTACGAAGCGGCCCTCGCGATTCAACCCGACGAAACCGGTCTGCTCAACAATCTCGCCTGGGTCCTCGCAACGTCTCCCACCGATGAGCTGCGAGACGGCAAGCGGGCACTCGAACTCGCCCAACGCGCCTGCCAATTGACCGACCACAAGCTGCCTCACATGCTCAGCACCCTCGCCGCCTGCTACGCCGAACTCGGTGATTTCGCCGGGGCCATTGAGTATTCGGAAAAGGCCGTCGCGCTGGATCCCGAGGAACCACAATTGGCGAACGAACTCGCCTCGTACCGCGACAAGAAACCGTGGCGGGAAATCCAGGAAACCAAGGAAAACCCGCAGGAACTCAAGATTCCCGGCGGAGGCACCACCGATCTGCCGGAATTCAATCGATTGAAAGAGCTTCTCGAACCCGAAGACGCCCCGAAGGACGAGGAGCCTGACCGGCTGGACTAGGGCCGTGTCGCAGCCAAGATTTCGAGTTGCAAAAAGGGGTCAGGTCCCGAACGTGCGAAGCACCCGAAGGGCCATTCCGGCATTCGGGACCTGCCGCCTTTTCCGAACGCCGGAGCCCCCCATCGATGCAACGCGACGCGGCTTTCGCCCTGGTATGCGAGTACACCCGCAGTGAAGCTCTCCGGAACCACATGCTGGCGGTCGAGGCCGCGATGCGCGCCTACGCTCGCAAGTATGGCGAGGACCCGGACAAATGGGGCATCGTCGGGCTGCTGCATGACTTCGACTACGAACGATGGCCGAGCCCACCCGACCACCCGTTGCAGGGTGCCGCGATTCTCGCCCAGCGGGGTTATCCTGACGACGTCATCTACGCCATTAAATCCCACGCCGACTATCTAACCGATTGCCCTCGCGTTTCGCTCATGGATAAGGCGCTCTATGCCTGCGACGAGTTGGCGGGATTCATCGTGGCCGTCGCCCAGGTCCGACCGCTCGGCCTTCACGGCCTGCAAGCCAGCAGCATCAAAAAGAAGCTAAAACAAAAATCGTTCGCAGCCGCGGTCAGTCGAGTTGATATTCACCGCGGAGCTGAGGACCTGGGCGAGCCCCTGGATGACCACCTGCAGTTCGTCGCCGACGCGCTCGCGACGATCGCCGAGCAATTGGGATGGGCGCCCGCGCCGGAGACCTAAGTCCAATCCCGCCCACGTTGCCTTCTTGCGTCATGAGTCAATAATCACTCGTTCGTTCGGCCCGCGCTGACGTGGGCCGCCACGTGAACCGTCAGGGAGTACCGCGATGGAGATCCAAGGGCCCGAACAGCTCGTAAAAAAGAAGTGCCTGCCGTGCGAGGGCGGGGTCGACGCCTGCACGCTGCCCGAGGCCGAAGCCCAGCTGAGCAAGCTGGCGGGGTGGCAATTGACGCACGGCGGCCAGCGCATTCGTAAGAACTGGACGGTCAAGAACTTCATGGCCGGCCTGAATTTCTTCAATCGCATCGCGGCGATCGCCGAGGAAGACGGACACCATCCCGACCTGCATCTGGCTGGCTACCGCAACGTCTCCGTGGAGCTGTGGACCCACGCGATTGGCGGCCTCAGCGAAAACGACTTCATCCTGGCCGCCAAAATCGATCAAGTTCCGATCGACGTGAAGTGAGCCGCCGGCCACGTGATTTGGGGGGCCCGATCGCGAGTCTTGTCCTAGGTTTGAGGTACTGCATGGCATGGGGCGCTCAACCTGGGAGTTTTGACTGTGGTGACTGTATCCTCGGGCGAGGAGTGTGGATCGTCTTCCGTCAGGCGGATCGCGACCTCTGACATAATCCACGGGCTCCGCTATGTGTTGCCGCCCAGTCGGCCGCTCGGCCTGCTGGCCGGTGTTGCCTTCGCGGCGGAGGCGTTCTTGATCTCCGTCAAGCGTCCGAACATCTACACAACCGACCGCTATACGTTGATCTTTGGCTTGGTCTTCCTCGCATGGTTCTGGTTAACGGTCGCCTGGGTCTTGGACCGGGTCGGGCGGGTCTGGCGGAGGCAATTCGAACGTGCCGATCGGTCGGGACGATTGCTGTTGACGATCGCCCTCGCCCTGGGGTTGGCCACGGCCTTCCTGGCATATGCGACCAGTTGGGGGCTTTTCTTCCGTTCCGGCCGCTTCGCCAATCTCGAAACGGGGCGATTCGTCCTGTTTAACGTCAAACACCTCTGGTCGTACCTGGTGGCCGCGGAGCCCTCCCAGCTGATGCTCGGCGGATTGGTCTTGTCGGCGGCCTTCGCGGGGTTGCCCGGATTGCTCTATTGGAGCGTGGCGCCGCAACGCAGCGACGCGGAGCGCGCGACGCGGCGATCCGTCGTGGCCTGGATGATTGTCTCCGGAATCACGCTTCTGACGTGGAACGCAGTGCCCGGCGAAGAGAGCGTCTTGCGGCGTGCCGACCGGCTGCACGCCCTGAAATATGGCCTGAATCCCAGTTTCTCGCTCTACATCAGCCACCTCGAAGCGACGCTCAAGGGACACATTACCCCCGACCTGGCGGTCGAAAAGCTAACTCCCCTCCGGACCCAGCAGGCCGCCGATCTGCCCTCGGCCGGCGACGGAACCGCACCCCCTTCGATCATTTTCGTCGCGGTCGAATCGTTGCGCCACGATATGATTTATCGGCGTCACCAGAACCAGGAGATTCTTCCCCACGTGAACCGCTTGGCTCGCGCCGGACTTCAGCTGACCAAGGCCTACGCGGAAAGCACGCATTCGGATTATGCCGACGTGTGCCTCGTTTCGTCGCTCTACCCGCTCAGGACACTTCGGCATCACTATTACACACCCAGCGACCCCTGGCCCAAGACGCTGATCTATGACCTGCTTAAGCCCCGGGGATATGCGACCGCCATCATTTCGTCGCAGAACGAAGCCTGGGGTGGGATGGACCATTTCCTCGCATCCGATCAACTCGATCTGTTCTACCATCCCGAAACAAGCGATGCGGCGACAATGGTTTCCGACCTGGATCCGGGATTCTCACGTGAAGTCCGACTCGGTAGCCTCGTGGCGGGGAAGTTTCCCGACGCGCACACGACGGGACAAGCGATCGCCTGGGTCCGCGCTCAAGTGGCGGCCGGACGGCCTTTCTTTCTGAGCATGAACCTGCAGAGTTCCCACTTCCCGTACTTGATGCCCGACGACGTGCCGCGGCCGTTTCAGCCCTGCCGGCTTGACCCTCACATCAGTTTTGTCGAATACCCGATCGAGCAAGTCGAAACGGTCCGTCACGCTTACTACAACGCGATCCATGAATGCGATCGCCAAATCGGACGGCTCGTCGCGGCACTTGAAGAGCTCGGCCAATTGGAGAACACGATCCTCGTCGTCACGGGCGAAAACGGCGAATCATTCCACGAGTGCCAGAGCGTGACGCACGCGCGCGACCCGGTGGAGCCTGCCATCCACATCGCGTGGGTCATCCACGCCCCCGGGCGAATCACGCCACGCGTGGATGACTACCCGTGCGAACACGTCGATCTTGTCCCCACCGTTCTGGCACTCGCCGGCATGCCCTCGCACCCCAACTTCCAGGGCCGCGATCTCCTCGCTGACGACCGCGAGCCAGCCGAACAACGGCTCACGTTTTGCCACGTGCTCTCCAGCCTGGCCGAAGCCGATGCGGTGACGCTCGGAGGACGCTGGAAATTGACCCACGATCGGCGCAGCGATCGATTGACCCTGTTCGACGTCGAGCACGATCCAGGAGAGCAACACAACTTGATCTCGAGCGAACCCGAGCTCTCGGCTCGACTCCAATGGGCCTTGGCAACCTGGCGGCAACAGCAACTGGCGTACTACCACTACCCGGCCTACTACCTGAGCTACTACCCACCGGCCCCACCACGCTGGGACGACACGCAGCACGCCCTTGGGGACGTCCACTAGGTTGGATCGTCGCGGTGCCGCCGACGGCCCGGCGAAGTCGACCGCCTAACTCGCCTGCCCCAAATAGCGATTCGACCAGGCCAGCAGCGCGTCGTTGCCCTGCCGGTGACAGAAATCGCCAAACGTCTCGGTGCCCTCCCGCGCCTGCCGAAAGAAGGCGAACAGTGAAACCAGCGTCGGCACAATCTCGTCGTCGGGCACCAAATCCTTGTGGATGAAGTTCAGGCGATCGCCCAGCGTGCGGCCGCCGACGAAGACCGTGTACTTCCCCTTCGCCTTGCCCACCAGGCCGATGTCGGAATTGTAGGGACGGGCACAACCGTTGGGGCAGCCCGTCATCCGGATCGTAAATCGTTCGTCCTGCAGTCCCAGCTTCTCGAGTTCGACTTCCAAGGCGTCGATCATCCCCGGCAAGACGCGTTCGCTTTCGGTGATCGACAGTCCGCACGTCGGCAACGCCGGACACGCCATCGACCAACGACGAACGGTCGAGATTTCTTCCGACCGCTTGACCTGATGCCGGCTCAGGATCTGCTCCAACCGCGCGCGGTCCGCCGGCTCAACGTCCGCGAAGATGATGCTCTGATGCGGCGTCAGCCGAAGCCTGGGTCGAATCGTCGTGCAGATCTCGCGCAGCGCCGTCTTGAGCTGCATCGGACGGATCTTGGATGCGTCCGTTTTCGATATTCAGGCCATAAAACCACTTGCCGTCGCCCTGTTCGTGCCAGCCCAGTCCGTCGTCGAATCCGTGAACACGACCGGACGCGGCGGTTCCAGCGGCGCACCGTAGTACTCCTCGACCTTCGTCTTGAAAGCCGCCACTCCGCCCATATCGGCGATCGTGTACTTCAGCCGCGCGACCTTGCGATCGGCGCGATTCCCAAAATCACGCTGGACCTTGATGATGGCCGTCGCCACGTCGATCGCCTGCTCGGGCCGAATGAACGCCATCGGTTCGGCAATCGCCACGAACGTCTTCTTGGCACTCGGCGTGACGCCAAAACCACCGCCGACCAGCACGTTGTAGCCCACGATCTCGAAATCCTCGCAGATCGCCATCAGCCCCAGATCCTGGGCATACAGATCGACGCTGTTGTCGCCCGGCAGTCCCACCGCCGTCTTGAACTTGCGCGGCAGATAGGTCTTGCCGTAGATCGGCTCGACCGTCTCGCCTCCCGAAACCTTGCTCTTTACCGTCGCCCTCGGGATCCTCCAGCCAGATCTCGTGGTAGGCCGTCGTGCGCGGACAGAGGTGCTCGGCCAGATCGTCGGCCAACTGCTGCATCTGCGCGTGCACCGGGTCGTTCTGGTACGGGACCGGCGTACACATTACGTTTCGCTCGACATCCCCGCAGGCCGCCAACGTCGACATCTTGACCGCGTTGATTCGCGCGATCGTCTGCTTGAGATCATCCTTGAGGACCCCGTGCAATTGCAGACCCTGCCGCGTCGTCACCCGCAGCGTCTGGTTGCCGATTTCGTCGCACAGGTCCAGTTCGGCCAGCAACTGCTCGCTGGTAAGTTGCCCGCCGGGTATCTTCGTGCGCACCATGAACCGAAACTGCGGTCCGACTTGCCTTCCCCCTCTGAATTCCGCGCATCGCGGTCGTCCTGCTGATAGACGCCGTGATGCTTCAGCAGCTGAACGCTGTCTTTGCCAAAATGATCCTGACCGTCGGCCAGTTCCGCCGCGATCTCGCCACCCAAGTACTGGCTGTTCGCCTTGGCAGTCTCGACGGCACTTCGCTTTCTTGCTTCCGACATGGGCTGTCATTTCTAAGTGAGGAAAAGGGAGAAAAAGAGCCGGTGGACCGCACACGGGGCGTCGTGCCGGCCTGGGCAAATGGCGAGCCCGAGTCTACCAGACTGCCCCCGGATTGCGAAACCTGACTAAGTTACCAATCATTGTTCACATTCAAGTTCGAGGGGTCAAGTTGGGTCGGCCTGACCGACGGCCAAGCACCGCCAAGTCCCGCGCACGCGAGCGCGTCAATCCGTATCCACTCGCGCCGGACCGCCGGCAACGTAGGCTCGCGCCAACTCGACAGCACGCGTGCCAACTGCGATGCTGCATCGCGACGCGGCGCGGACGCCGCATCGAGTCGCTTGAGGTCGGTGCTTTGCGGCGGCGACGCGCCGCGCGAATGAATTGGAGTTGCGACATGAACGCCACGCTTTCAAGTTCGGAGCGGCTGGTCATCTGCTGGCGACGGGCGCCGGTGCGGGTCGACTCGGTTTCGCTCCGGGTACGGTGGGGACGCTCTGGGGCCTGCCCCTGACTTGGGCGATTCTGCAACTGCCGAGCGTGGGCTGCCAGGTGCTGGCCGTCGCGATCCTGATCGCGCTGGGCGTCCCGATTTGCGGAGCCGCCGCGCAGGTCGCTTGGGCGTGAAAGATCCCGGCAGTGTGGTGTGGGACGAATTCGTGACCTTGCCGATCGTCTTCTTGGGCTTTGCCGGCCACGATCTTTCACTCTCCCTGGCCGCTCGCGCTGGGATTTGGTTTGCTTCGCCTGTTCGATATCAGCAAGTTTCCACCCGGGCGACAGTTGGAACGGCTGCCTGGCGGCTGGGGCATCATGGCCGATGATGTCGCGGCAGGCACTCTATGGGCTGGCACGTTCAGCCTGCTGCGCGTGCTGGTTCCCGGGCGCGTGACGGGTCGGGTGACGTGCCGCCGGCGACTCCGCTACAATCGGCGGGCCGAGTCGGGTCGGGCAGCGGCCGTGATGGCCCAAGCCGTCCTTTTATTGCCGGGGTGGGTTCTTTGAGTGCGCGAGTTCTAGACGGCAAGGCGATCGCCAATCAGATCAAACGGGAATTGGCCGAGCAGGTCGTCGAATTCATCGGCAACAACGCCGTTGTCCCGACGCTGGCCGCGATTCTGGTCGGCGACGACCCGGCAAGCCAAGTCTATGTGCGGAATAAGCGGCGAGCATGTGAGCAGATTGGGATTGAGAGCCAGTTGATCGACCTGCCGGTGAGACCCGCGAGGACGACCTGCTGGAGTTGATCGCGCGGTTGAATAAATCCTCCGACGTGCAGGGGATTCTTGTGCAACTGCCTCTACCTCGGCAGATCGATCCCACGCGGATCCTCGACGCGATCAGTCCCTGGAAGGACGTGGACGCTTTTCATCCCGAGAACGTCGGGCGGTTGGCCCAGGGCCGTCCGCGTTTCCTCCCGTGCACGCCCCATGCCGTGCAGCAAATGTTGCATCGCTGTAACCTGCCGGTCGCCGGGAAGCATGTCGTCATCGTGGGCCGCAGCGAGATCGTCGGCAAGCCGTTGGCGATGATGCTGGTCCAGCGAACTTCATCGCTGGGCGAGTCAGCCGCCAACGCGAGCGTCACGGTCTGTCACAGTCGCACCACGGATTTAACGGCGCTCACGCGTCAAGCGGAGATTTTGGTCGCCGCCGCGGGACAAGCGGGTTTGATTACGGCGAGCATGATTCGTCCCGGATCGACGGTGATTGACGTGGGAATCAACCGAACCGCCGAGGGGCTGGTGGGCGATGTCGATTTCGCGTCGGTGAGCGAGGTGGCGGGGCAAATCTCGCCGGTTCCGGGTGGGGTCGGTCCCTTGACCATTGCGATGCTCCTGCGCAACACGCTTGTCGCCGCGGAGCTGCAAGTGACGTACGGCTAGATGAACGGGCGCGATCTTGCGACCGATCCTCGAGCTGCATCGCGTGGGAGTATGAAGCAACGAGGGGTATCACCACCGAGCCTCAGCGAATCCAACGCGATAGCATGGCCTTGAGGAATCCTCTGTGCTCTCGGTGCCTCGGTGGTGAAATTCGCGAGTCGACGACGATGTCGCGTGCGGGTCACGCTTGACGAGTCGGCGGTTCGTCGCATGCCTGTTGTGCTTGGCGGCGCTGGCGTTCCGCCTCGTAGAACAAGACCGCGGCCGTAGCGGAGACATTCAGACTGTCGGCGTGTCCCTTCATGGGCAGGTGGATTCCACGGAAGTCCGGGTCTTGCAACCAAGCGGCCGATAGCCCCTCTGCCTCGCTGCCCAGGACGAAGGCCGTGGGCGCCCGAAAATCGCAAGTGTCGTAGCGTTGGGCGCCATCCAATCTCGCCGTGTACACGTGCAGTGCGTGCCGCTTCAGCCAGGCGATGATCTCCGTCGGATTCGCCGCGCAAACGGGCAATGTGAACAGCGTCCCTCGACTGGCTCGGATCGCATTGGGATTGAACAAGTCGGTTTTCTCGTCGGCGATCAATACCGCGTCCAATCCCGCGGCATCGGCGGTCCGCACCACGGCTCCCAGGTTGCCGGGTTTCTCGACGCGTTCCAGGACGGCGACCAGCGCTCGCTTGGAAAGCTCCAATTCGGCCAACGATCGACGTGGCGGATCCGCGACGGCCACCCACTGATCGTCACGTCCGCCGTAGCTGACTTTGGCCAAGAGCGCGGCTGGGAGCACAAACCAATCGGGAACGCCGGCCGAAAAGTCCCTCAAGTTGGCCGATTCGAACTGATCCTCCCGCAAGAAAACTTCGTGCAATCGCAGTCCCGCCGCCAGGGCAGCGCGGATTTCGCGCTGCCCGTCGATCAAGATGCGACCCTGGCCCTTTCGCCCTCGTCGCTGGCGGAGTCGGATCGCCTGCCGAAACCGCGGATTCTGCAAGCTCGTGATACGCGAGGGTCGAATCGGCACGGGAGCGGTCGGCAGGCAGTGGTGGAGGCTGAATCGGAGACTACTTGTCGTCAAGCAGTTCGACGGCGGCAAATTTCTGACCTTCGAGCATCGCCAGGCTGGCGCCGCCTCCGGTGCTGACATGGGTGACTTGATCGGCGAAGCCCAGAAGTTGGATCGCGGCCGCGCTATCGCCACCTCCGATGATGCTCGTCCCGGACCCTTCCGCGATCGCCTGGGCGACGGCCTTCGTGCCCGCATCAAAGGGAGGCATCTCGAACACCCCCATCGGCCCATTCCAGACGATCGTCTTGGCCGACTTCACCAGCTCGGCGTACTGCTGGGCGGTTTCCGGGCCAATATCCAAACCCTGGAATCCGTCGGGGATTTCCCCGGCGGGGACAACTTTCTTTTGGCAATCCGCGCGAAACTCGTCGCCGCAATGGGTATCGACGGGCAGAACCAACTTATCGCCGGCCAGGGCAATCAGCTCCTTCGCCAAGTCGACCTTATCGGGTTCAACCAGACTATTGCCGACGGCCCCGCCTTGGGCCAAGGAAAAGGTGTAGGCCATCGCGCCGCCGATCACGACGCGATCGCAGATCCCCAGCAGGTTCTTGATCACGTTGATCTTGTCCGAAACCTTGGCTCCGCCCAGGATCGCCACAAACGGCCGATCCGGGTTGCCGATCACGTCCAAGAGGTACTCGACTTCCTTCGCCACCAAGAACCCGACGACCTTGGGTTTGCCGCCCATCGCCTCGGGAACCGCCACCATCGAGGCATCCTTCCGATGGCACGTTCCGAACGCATCGTTGCAATAGATGTCCGCCATTCCGGCCAGCGTCCGGGCGAAGCCCGGGTCGCCGTCCTTTTCACCCGGATTGAAACGCAGGTTTTCCAACACCAGAATCCCGCCGGGGGCCAGTTCCGACGCCTTGGCTTGAGCATCGGCCCCAACCGTGTCGCTGGCAAAGGTCACGGGAGCCGAGACCAGGCCTGAGAGCCGATCCGCGGCAGGTCGCAGGCTGTACGCCGCCTCCGGCGCCCCCTTGGGCCGACCGAGGTGGCTCATCAGAATCAGTTTTCCACCTCGCTCGATCACCGAGTTGATCGAAGGCAGGGCCATCACAATCCGGCGATCATCGGTCACGCGCAGCTGATCATCCAGAGGCACATTGAAGTCGACACGCATCAGGACTGTTTTTCCCTTGACGTCCACATCCGCAATGGTTTTCTTGGCCATGGTTCCCGTCCGTTAATTTCCGATTCGGATCGTCTCAGTGACTGCACAGGGTCCATATCCTACCAATCCGCGCCGACTTCACCCAGCGGGGCCCCGTGTCGCAAAGATTGAATCCCGCGGGCGGATTTGATAGCCTAGAGGGTCGCGAGTCCTCGCCGAACCGTTCTGCCTGAGGCCAGATGCGATTGCACGCATGATTGACCGACGGAAGTTCCGCTGGCCAGCCGAAATACGCCCACCCCGCCCCCTACCGATCCCGCATCGCCCCCTAAGGAGCCTTCCTGATGCTCAACATTCTGGGAAAGCCGCAGCCGCGTTCGAGTTTCTGTGACGGAGTGTCTCGTCGCGGTTTCCTCAAGATTGGCGGACTGGCCGTGGGCGGTCTGTCGCTGGCGGATCTGTTACGGGCCGAAGCCCAGGCCGGCGGAGGGAGCTCGAACAAGTCGGTGATCATGGTCTTCCTGCCGGGCGGCCCGCCGCATCAAGACATGTGGGACCTCAAGACCGAGGCCCCGACGGAGATTCGGGGGCCGCTGCGTCCCATTCCGACGTCGGTACCTGGGATCCAGATCTGCGAGCTGTTCCCGCAGATCGCCCAGCAGATGGAACGATTCGTGCCGATCCGTTCGATCGTGGGTGCGTCGGGGGCACACGCCGCGTTTCAATGCCTGACCGGACGACGCGAAGAGCGAATGCCGCCGGGCGGTTGGCCCTCGATGGGCTCAACCCTTTCCCGTTTGCAAGGGCCGCGCGAGCCGAACTTGCCGGCGTACGTCAGCCTTTGCTACCCCACGGGGCATCGACCCTGGGGCGATCCGGGTTCCCCTGGTTTCTTGGGCGTGGCCCACGCCCCCTTCCGTCCCATGGCCGATGGCAAAGACGACATGCTCCTCAACGGCGTGACGCTCGAGCGGCTGCAGGATCGCAAGCAACTCCTGAGCGCCTTTGATCGCTTTCGACGCGAGACCGATCGCTCGGGAATGATTACCGGCTTGGACGCATTTCAGCAGCAGGCCTTCGGGGTCCTGACCTCATCCCAGCTGATCGAAGCCCTGGACATTTCGCGTGAGTCGACCGAGACGATTGCCAGATACGGCAAAGGAGATCCCACGCCGCGAGCCGACGGGGCACCCAAGATGGTCGAAAATTTCCTGGTTGCACGCCGGCTCGTCGAAGCGGGTGTGAGGTGCGTGACCTTGAATTTCAGCCGATGGGATTGGCACGGCAACAACTTCCAGCGGGCCGCGAGGACATGCCCATGCTGGACCGCGCCGTCTCGGCCCTCGTCCAGGATCTGCACGATCGCGGGATGCAGCAGGATGTGTCGGTCGTCGTCTGGGGCGAGTTTGGACGAACCCCCAACATCAACCAAAGCGCGGGCCGTGACCATTGGCCCAAAGTGTCCTGCGCTCTGCTGGCCGGCGGTGGGATGCGGACCGGGCAAGTGATCGGCTCGACGGATCGGCTCGGGGGCGAAGCGGTCGATCGGCCCGTCACGTTCCAAGAAGTCCTCGCGACGCTGTACCACCGCATGGGAATTGACGTGAACTCGACCACGGTCACCGACCTGACCGGACGGCCTCGTTTCTTGGTCGACGATGGAACCCAACCGATGTCCGAACTGGTCTAATTGGATTCCATGATCTACCAAACGCAGTTCGAGCTCGCGACATCCGGGCATCGCGACATGCACAACATCACCGATCAAATCCAGGCAATTGTCTCGGAAAGCGGAGTGGTGTTGGGCACGGTTCATGTCTTCAACCTTGGCAGTACGGGCGCAGTGGGCACGATCGAGTTCGAGCCGGGGCTTGAGCGGGATCTGCCCGAACTGCTGGACCGACTGATCCCGCCCGATCGTAGCTATGGTCACGAGCAAGCCTGGCGCGATGGAAACGGTCACTCGCACTTGCAGGCCACCTGGCTCGGCCCATCCCTGACGGTACCGATCGCCCAGAAGCGACTTGTGCTGGGAACGTGGCAACAGATTTTTCACTTGGAATGCGACGTGCGGGCCCGGCAGCGAGAGATCGTTGTCACGGTCCAGGGTCTGTCCGACGCCGCCGCGCAGCGTGAAATGTGAGGGGTCCAATGCGAGCGACGCGGTCGGAGAACGAGCAACCGGGTCGGATGCTTTACGAGGTCCACGCGAGGTCCCTGCAGACGGTCTCGGCGGCCCTTGTGGGACTCGCGATCGCACTGGGCTCTTCGTTCGGAGGACAGCCCGTCGCTCAGGGCCAAACGTTTTCCTACGATCACGACGTTTCCTACGATCACGACGTGATGGCGGTGCTGTCCCGTGCCGGTTGCAATCAGGGGACCTGTCACGGCAATCTGAATGGCAAAGGCGACTTGCGATTATCGCTCCGGGGCCAGGATCCGTGGCAGGACTATCTGGCTCTGACCCACGAACTGGGAGGACGCCGAATCAACCGACAGCATCCGGGCGAAAGCCTGCTGCTCTTGAAGCCGACCGCTCAGGTGCCTCATCAGGGCGGTCAGCGAATCGTGCCCGGAACCGCCGAATACGAGATCCTCGCCGCCTGGATCGCCGCGGGAACGCCGGGCCCCGACCCCGAGTCCCCGCGGGTCGAGACCCTGCGGGTGGTGCCTGCCGGGTTTCACGTGCATCGCGACGTCACTCCCCTGCCGCTGCAGGTCACTGCCGTCTTCTCGGACGGTTCGCTGCGTGACGTGACGTCGTTGGCGACTTACGAAGTGTCGAACTACGTCGCGACCGTTTCGCCGGATGGCCTCGTCCGCGGCCAGCAAGTCGGAGAGACAAGCGTGGCCGTGCGCTATCTGGATCAGCAGCTCAGCGTCCGACTGGCGTTCGTCCCCGCGGGTGACAACGAATCGACTCAAGTCTCGGACGCGGCTCCTCATTGGATCGATCGCGTGATCCATGACAAGCTGGCCCAACTGGGCCTGCGCTCCGCTACCGCCCGCCTCGGACCACGTTTTTCTGCGCCGCGCCTATCTCGACGTCCTGGGCCTGCTGCCGACCGCCAGCGAGTCCCGCGCCTTTCTGAAGAATCCAAACCCCGCCAAACGAGCTCAGCTGATTGACCAGCTGTTGGCACGCCCCGAGTTCGCGGACCACTGGGCGCTGAAGTGGTCCGACCTGCTTCGAAACGAAGAGAAACTGCTCGACGCCCAGGGGGTCCAGGTTTTTCACAAGTGGATCCGCGAGTGCTTCGCGGAAAATGTTCCACTCGACCAGTTCGTACGCGAACTGGTTACCGCTCAAGGCAGCACTTATGAATCGCCGGCCGCCAATTTCTATCGTGCCCTGCGAGATCCGCTCACGCGAGGCGAAACGACCGCACGGTTGTTCCTGGGCGTCCGCCTCGAGTGCGCAAAGTGCCACAATCACCCCTTCGATCATTGGACCCAGGACGACTACTACGCCTGGGCGTCGGTCTTCGCCCGGATCGACTACGAGATCATCGAGAACAACCGGAAAGATCGCTTCGATCAACAGGAATTCGTCGGAGAACAGCGAGTCCTGCATCGGGACGAAGGGAAAGTCACCAACGCGCGAACCGGTCGGGCCGAGCCGCCTCGATTCCTGGCACACGAACGAGCGCGTCCCGAATCGGGCCGCGATCCGCTGGACGCCATGGCCCGATGGTTGACGGCTCCGAGCAATCGCGCCTTCGCGCAGGCACAGGCGAATCGAATCTGGTATCAGCTGATGGGACGCGGGTTGGTCGACCCTGTTGACGATTTCCGCGTGACGAATCCGGCCAGCCACCCCGAACTTCTGAAATTGTTGGCTCGTGAACTGGTCGAGAGTGGTTACGACATGCGGCACGTCATTCGTGAGATCATGCTCTCCGCGACCTACCAAAGCGGTACGCTTGCCGACGACCAGGACGCCCTGATGACAGACAACTTTGCGGGCGTTGCTCCTCGCCGGCTGAGCGCCGAACAACTGCTCGACGCCCAGTGCCGCCTCCTGGGCACGGAGCCCGAGTTCAACGGCTACGCACGCGGTGTCCGGGCGGGTCAATTGGCGGGAATTCAGCGGGTGCGTTGGCGAGAAAAATCCCCTTCGGACGATGATCGCTTCCTGGTCGTGTTCGGCAAGCCCCAGCGGCTGATGTCCTGTGAATGCGAGCGATCTGATGACACAACGCTGTCACAGGCATTTAATCTCATCAATGGATCGGCGCTCCAGCGCCGGCTTCAGGATCGGCAAAATTGTTTCAGCCAGTGGATCGACGCGGGATGGGACAACGGCCGAGTCATCGACGAGCTGTTCTGGGCCGCCTTGTCGCGGCCGCCAACCCCGATCGAACTTCAAACGGCGCTCCACCACCTGGACGCCACCGACTCTCGGCGCGAGGCCCTCGTTGACCTGGCCTGGGCCCTCGTCAACGCCAAGGAATTCCTGTTTCGGCAATAGCCCGACGCGAAACGTCCAACTCGGTTTCCGACGTACCAACCGCTGCCGTGAGAACGACAGTCCCGTGAATGAACAGGGAGTCAGCGTGATGTCCGGATTTCGCCACTGCTCGCAGGTCTCGCTGCCCACGCGACGGACGGCCCTTCGCATCGGCGGCGCCGGAATGCTCGGGCTGTCAATGCAACCTTGGCTGCGTGGTTCGGAGCCCGACCATCGACCGCGCGCGAAGTCGGTCATTTTCCTCTTTCAATGGGGAGGTCCAAGCCAGCTCGACACCTTCGACATGAAGCCCGACGCGCCGGATGGGATCCGCAGTCCCTATCGCGCCGTCGCCTCGCGAGTCCCCGGCCTGCCGGTCTGCGAACTCCTGCCGCGAATGTCGTACTGCATGGACAAGGTCGCGGTGGTTCGCACGCTGACTCACACCATGAAGAATCACGCGTCGGCCGGCTACTACGCGATCACCGGACACGCACCGCCCTCGGACGATCAGCGGTTGCGGGACTCGCTGAGCCTCTTCCCCGCCTACGGCAGTGTGGTCGATCATCTTCAGCCCGCCGGCAGCTCGATCCCGACGTTCGTCGCCTACCCGCACGTCATCAAAGACGGTTCCATTGTCCCGGGACAACACGCCAGCTTCCTCGGCAAAGGACACGACCCGCTCTTTTTTTCCGAAGATCCAAATCAAGCGGACTTTCAACTTCCTGAGTTAAGTCTGCCGTCCGACTTGTCCTTCGCGCGACTTCAGCAACGACGCGGCCTGCAACAAGTCATCGACCAACAGACGCATTTGCTCGAAGCATCGGCTCAGGCCCGAGGCTTCGACCAGTACTATCAAAAAGCGCTCTCCATGCTGACGTCCGACCGCGTTCGTCGGGCGTTTGACCTGAGTGCCGAACCCGAGCCGGTACGAGCGGCTTACGGAAGGACAACTTACGGTCAGAGCTGCCTGTTGGCGCGTCGTTTGGTCGAGTCGGGCGTGAAGTTCATCACGGTTTATTTCTCCGACAGCATCGGGGGCCGGCGCGTCGGCTCGGGCGGCTGGGATACGCACGGCTTCGACGACACGCGAATGTATCAGATCGTCGACAAGTACCAGCTTCCCCTGACCGATCAGACGTTGCCAACGCTGCTGAACGATCTCGATCAGCGCGGCCTATTGGACGAAACCCTCGTCGTCTGGATGGGCGAATTCGGACGCACGCCGAAGATCAACAAGAACGAGAGTCGCGACCACTGGCCGCAGTGCTACACCGCGCTGCTGGCCGGGGGAGGAATTGCCAGGGCGCGAGCTACGGGACTTCCGATCGCTATGGAATGTTCCCCGCGGACCATCCCGTCCGCCCCGAAGATCTCGCCGCCACCCTGTTCTATTTGCTCGGGATCGACCCGCAGACCGAGATCTACGACCGCGCAAATCGTCCCTTGGCAATCGCGCCGGGAGAAGTCCTGCACTCGATCATCGCCTAGGGCCACTTCAAATCCATGAATTGGGATGGGTGTGGTGTCGCGCTCTGTGGAGGATGGCGGGAACGCAAGCAGGTGCTCCATGCAGTATCCGGACATCGTGCGGCTGTCGAAGCGGGAACGAGAGCGTCTATCCGACGTCGTCCAGAGCTCCAGGAAACGCGGCGGACGATTGCCGCGACGGTGCGACACGCCCCTCGCGACGGCTACCAGAGAAATTGTTGACACCAGTAGACTTGGCCATCGTTTCCTCGGTAGGCGGCAACCCCGATGCGGCGATAGCCAGAATTGAGAATGTTCGCGCGATGTCCCGGTGAGTTCATCCAATCCTGAACGGCTTCGACCGAACTGCCTTGGCCGGCGGCAATGTTTTCTGCAACCGTGGCCGAAGTGTGACGCATCACGCGCCGCCTTGCCATCCAAGCCGCGTGCTGACGAGCCGAATTCATCAGCTGAAAGTCAATTCGCAGCGGCGGCAGGCCGTGCCGCGCGCGATGGCTATTGGTGTGCTGAACGATATTCTGCTCGATCGCCAAAAGCGTCTTTTCCGGCGAACTCGCCTCGCCGGGAACCGCCGATGTGAGCGCTGTAAGCAGGGTCAGCGTGACAAGACTCATGTGTAGCCTCCTCGATGCCTTCGAGATCCGTTGGAGGTTCCCCCTGTCGCCCGCGAAGGAGTCGACGAAGATGGAGGAGAACCGTTCTTAAGAAACCGTTGGAGGCAGTGTAACCAACTGATAAAGTGTGACAAGGTGAAAGAAAAAACTACAGCTTTTAAGTTCTCTCTATCAAGGCGTTGAGAATTCACGCCCGCGTGCCCGGGAGAGGTCGCTCGCCGGGTCCCGCGGACGGGTGAGAGTTCAGCGCCTGGGCTGGGCTGGGCTGGGCCCCCTCATCCGGCCTTCGGCCACCTTCTCCCGCGTTGGGGAGAAGGGACAGGTTAGTGTCACCTCTCCCGCGGGGAGCAAAGTAACTCCGCGCCGAGTAACGACTTCACTGCGGGCCGATTAGGTCATCGTTTTTTCCACAATGGCCGCCCCCATGGCATCGCCCAGCACGTTGACCGCCGTGCGAAATCGATCCAGCAGCCAATCGACGGACAGGATCAGACCGATGTACTCGAGCGGCAGCCCGACCGCATTCAAGACGATCAACATCGTCACCAGACCCGCCTCCGGAATCCCTGCCGCCCCAATGGCTGCGAGCGTGGCCGTCACCGCAATGATCGCCTGTTGTGCGAGGGACAAGGGCGGCACGACGCCTTGCCCGGCTGCCACTTGCGCGATGAAGATCGCGGCGGCGGCTTCGTAAAGTGCCGTGCCATCCATGTTGATCGTGGCCCCAATCGGCAACACGAATTCCGTCGATTTCTCGGAAACCTTCGCGTTGACCGTGGCACACTCCATCGTCACCGGCAACGTGGCTGAAGAACTCGCCGTCGAAAAGGCCGTCAACAGCGCCTGTGACATTTGCAGAATGAAACGATAAGGATTGCGTCCTGTAAAGAACCAGAGCAGCAGGGGCAGCGTGACCAGCGAATGGATCGCCAGACCGGCCAGGACGGTGGACATGTACCAGCCCATCTGCTTCAAAGTCGCCAGCAGGTTGCCTGACAACTGGGCTTCACCGAACCGAGCCGCCACGAGACAGAAGATTCCCAGCGGCGAGATCTTCATCAAGAGCATCACGAATGACATCATCGCGTCATTCACTTGCGCGATCAGCTCCGTCAATCCGGAGACGCGCGGTCCCATCGTTGTCAGCATCCCGGCGAAGACGAGGCTGAAGAAGATCAAGGGCAGCAAGTCGGTGTTCACCGCGGATCGGAACAGGTTGTCCGTGAACATCATCAGCGCCAGATTTTGCAGCACCACCCCGATGCTCTTGCGCGGCTCGGGACGCAACGATTCGAACACGGACGTCAATTCCCGCTGTTCCATCCCCGTCACCTCGGCAAGCTTCTGGCGGACGGCTGCCTTCGTGGCTTCGGATTCTTGAGGTATCGCGGCCGACTCGACTTGCGTCGCCTGCATCGTTCCGACCCCAGGACGAATCAGATTGACCAGCACCAAACCCAACAAGACGGCCAGAATCGTCGTGCCCAGGTAGTAGGCCACCGCGGCCGCGCCGGGCGCCCCAGCTTGCGGATGTCGCCCATCCCCAGAATTCCCGACATGACGGACGTCACCACGAGGGGAACGACGATCATCTTGAGCAGCCGCAAAAAGATCTCGCCGCCCAGATGGACATTAACAGCTTGCTGAGGCAACACGGCCGCGAATCCGATGCCGATGACGATCGCCCCCAAGATCATCAAAGTCAGACCCCCGTCGGAGCCGTGAACTTTGCCGGAAGTCGAAGTGGAGGTTGTCATGCTCGCATCCCTCGTGGCTGAATTCCGTGAGTACGCCCGCGAGCGATCATGACATATCCCTCCGCAAAACCAAACCCCGGCGCGGAGTTTTCGCGGTCAGCCGGATGGCCGAGCGGCCGGAAAGAGAGCGGCCGGAAAGAGAGCGGCCGGAAAGAGAGCGGCCGCAAGGATGCGCGCCGCAAGGATGCGGACGGGAAAGGTGGAGGTCGAGCGAGGCGGTGACGAAGCGGCTTGGGTCAGAAGCCAACCCGTCGCGCCCGATGGAATGTCAAAAAGCGGACGATTTAGGGTCAGAGAATTTCGCTTCTTGTCATCCCACTCGCTCGACCTCCACCTCTCCCACCGCGAGTTCGGATGCGGTCGCGGAGGAAGGCGCGGGATCCCGATCCGGTGGGACACCACATCTTGGCTGCCACTGAAGCACATCGACCGCGCGCTGGATTGAGAACTGGCGCGGCGCGAGGGCGGAGCGAAGTCGATAGACGGATACCGGGGCAGGTCGCCGCAGCGCCCCGCACACCGTTTGTACGGCCAAGCCCAGGGTCATCACAAGCGGCCGTGGCAAGTGGTGGATCTGTAACGACACGCCGCTCGCCGTCGCATACTTCGCGGCCAGTGCGTTCTGAGTCAGCGGTTGGGGATCCACCAGATGAAGAATCGTCCCGTCCCTGATGCAATGCTCTTCACACCGCACGAGGGCATCAATCAAATCATCAGCCTGTATCAGGGGGACATGCAGCCGGCCGTTACCGAAGATCAGCAAGCGAGACCCGTGGCGCTGTCCGACGCCGGACGAGAGCACCGGTCCGCCGTCCCCGACGACCTCGGCGGGCCTCACAATCACCGCCGGCAGGCTTCGCTCCGCGACCGCGCGCACCACGATCTCCTCGGCGCGGCACTTCGTCTGCGTATAAAGTCCCCGGCGCTCCGGATACGGCTCCAACGCGGAGTCCTCGTCCAGCGTTCCACCGGACCGGCCAGGCGCCTGCAAGACGCTCAACGAACTGATATAGATCAATTGCCGCACGCCGTGGCGCACGCAGCTGTCCACCACGTTTTGAGTCCCCGCGACATTGCCCCGCCAGAATTCCGCGGCGGATCCTCGCACGGTGCCCCCGACGTGATAGACGATCTGGGACCCCGCCACGGCTCGGTCAACGGCTTGAGGATCCCCCAAGTCCCCCAACACAACCTCGATCCGCGCATCCGCTTGCCATGCCGACGGCGGGGGACGACGGGCCAAGATGCGAATTCGCCGACCTTCCGCAAGCAGACGCCGAACGAGATGACGACCGATCAGCCCACTCGCTCCCGTCACCAAGGTGGGCGCCGTTGGCGGTTGGGCGAAATGAGCCAACTGGCGCTGCTGCGCTCGATCCGCCTCGCTCGCCAACGATTCCAGCCAGTGCGAGATGCGACGCGCGGTGTCCAGATCCCCCGAGGGTGTTCGGCCCGTTCGCAGGCAGTCGTAGAACTCGGCAACCATCTCCTGGAGACCGTGATAACGGCGAATCCGTCCCGTCGCCACGCGGGCCAGATTCCATGGCAACTGCCAGGCCGCTTGGATGCCCTCGGACAACGCATTGATGACTCGCTGCGGATGTTCGGGCAAACGCCGCTTCGGACGAACGGTCACGTGCATCCCGAAGCGATCGAGGCGGCAGAATTCCCGTCGTCCCCTGGATCACGAGCAGATCCTGCAGCGGCCGGGCATTCCAGGAAAGCTGAACTTGGGCCAGTCCACGCGCACAGCGGGCGACCGCTCGCCACTCGTCAAACGGCAGCAGCGGATCGTCGCCAAACTTACCGAACATTCCCGTGACTTCGTCGATGGGCCCCAGAAACGCTTCGATTTGATACAGCGCATGAATCCCAAGATCGCGAAACGGGAAGCCGCCCTCGCGCGCGTAATCTGGCTTGGGACCGCCCAGGTAGTCGGGGTAGTCCTGGCTTCGCAGGCAGTCCACGGCGACGACACGTCCGATCTTCCCCCGCTGCACCCATTCCAACGCGCGCCGTGTGAAGGGATCCTTCAGCAGCGAGTGATCCACCCCAACCGTCCGCCCCGCCTCAGCGGCCGCTTGGGCAATGCGGGCGCAATCGGCGACCGACGTCGCTAACGGTTTCTCGACGAACACGTCGCATCCCGCCGCGATCGCCTGCAGGGCCAATTCGGCATGGCTGGCAGGAGGTGTCAGGACATGAACCACGTTGGCATCACGCAACAGGTCGTCACACGAATCGTAAACGCGAAGATTCCGCGATGACCGCGCCAGTTCGCAGCTCGCCTCGCGCTGCAGGTCATATACGCCGACGACCTGGGCGTCGGGAATTCGGCCGAGTGCCTGAAGATGAAAACGACTGATCTGGCCAGCTCCAATCAGCCCGACGCGGAATTTTGCGGGAATCGCCATTCGTCTTCAGGGACCTTGCAGGTGTCGAACGATCTGAGCGATGGTGCGGGGCCGCTGCCAACGCGCCAACCAAGTTTGCCGCGGTGCCTCGAGCGCATCCTGCAGACGAATCAGCCACTGCAGAATTTCGCACGCCGTGTATTCCGCGTCGGGCTCGATCGGTTCCCCGAATCCTTGCCCAAAAGCGATGCGCCAAGTGTCGAGGCATGCGGCACGAAAGCGAGGACTGACTCGCTGCAGATTCAGATAGGTCATGACGCTGGCCACGTCCCACCACCGACTATCCGAACGGTAACAGGCGAAGTCGATCACCGTCAGACCCTGGTCGGTGACCAAGGCGTTCCAGGGTCCGAAATCTCCATGGCAGGGCGTGGCCCGCAGGGGACTTCGCACGGTCACAAGGCACCGCTCCAGGCGGGCCAGAACGTGGCGACGCAAGTGCTTTGGAACCCGGTCATCCCGCTCAATCCAACGCATGCGAGTTTCCGCCTGGCGGTGCAATCCGTTTCCCCAATCCGACGGCTCAAGACTCCCCTGCGGGGATTGCTGAAAACCGTGCAGCCATCTCCCGAGCCGCGTATACGATGACGCCACTTCCCGGCGCTTGAGGGACCGCGTCATCCATTGAGCCGCCGCGAAGTCGCGATCGAGCTCGTACCCGGTGATCCACTCCATGAACAGCAGGCCCGCCGTGGGCTCCACGGAGTAGGCCTGTGGGACCCGGCAGTCGGGCGTAGCAGCCAATGTCGCCGCGGCGGATCGCAAGGCCTGAAACTCCCGCAGCGCCGGCGGCTCGGTGTCTGGCTTTTCGAAATCCGTCCAAACGGCTTCTCCGCCGGATCCCGAGCCAGTCTGCCATCGCGCCCGTTTGCAAAGCACATCCCGGGTCGTCGAACCGATCCGTAATCGCAACCGCATGATTTCGGAGTACGGCCGCT
Source organism: uncultured Planctomycetales bacterium (assembly GCA_963826795.1). Taxonomy (GTDB): domain Bacteria; phylum Planctomycetota; class Planctomycetia; order Pirellulales; family Pirellulaceae; genus CAWGYT01. The sequence goes on from CAWGYT010000018.1 coordinate 460,715, forward strand.
GCCAGGCAGCGACCAACGTCCAGGCATCGGCCATCTCGCCCCAGGCCTCCACGCCGCACGACAAGACCCAGCTGGAAAATCCAGGTTCGGCGGCACTTGTCTGAGGTAACGTCATCCGGCCCTATGCGACGCGTTCGATCTCTTCCGCCACGTCCGCGGTCGAGACCGCCGCTTGGCAGCTTTGCCAGGCGAGCAAAGTAAATGCCGCGACCCACAACCAGTTGTAGCGCAGACCATTGTGCAGTGACAGTCCGAACAGCAGCAACAGCAGAATCGTCAACTGAGCGCTCCGGGCAAATTCCTGAAAGACGCCCAGCCCTTCGTATGCGGCTGAGAGTCGCTGGATCCGCCGCGCATTACGCCAGGTGCAGCCCGCCATCAGGACAAACGTGAACCCGCCCAGCCAACCGGTCTCTCCGAGGATCTGTCCCGGCAAGTTATGAGCCACCAAGCCAACCCCGTCGATGTACGCGACTCGGTAGGGCAGGAAATTCCCCAGCCCAACGCCGGTCAATGGCCGGTCGCGAAGCATCTGCAGCGCTGCCAAAAAGCCCTCCCAACGGCCCGCCGCGGACGCTTGCGCATTCGACGGACCGGCGTTCGGATTCCACAACGTGCGAAGTCGATCGCGTTGCTCGCGCAGCGCGACCAGCAGGAGACCGACGAGCAGGATTGTGGCCAAGCCGATCGCGCGCCAGGGACGATTCGCCCCGGGACCGTACCAGATCGCACCTACCAGGAACCCGGCCAGACCGAGCATTCCGGCTCGGCTGTTGGTCAAACCGACCGACACCAGGACGATTGCGGGATAGGTCCACAAGAAGGAGCGAAACAGGCTCTGGCGGAGCCCCGTCCAAGCTCCGCTCAACTCGGCTCGGCAGCGCCACAGGTACCACCACGCCGGCAAGGACAAAACGGCCGACATCGCCACCGCATTGGGTTCGCCGTAAGTCGATTCGATTCCGACAAGCCGATTCACCCCCTGCGCAAACTGATGCCGGTCGTGGACCACGTACTCCCACAACGACTTTCCCAAATAGAGATACATCGCACCGACCAGTGTGACGATCAGCGCATTCAAATCGTTGAACTGGCGGCAAACGATCAGCATCAGGAAATAGGTGACGACCACCGTGGCGTACTGATACAGCGAGGGCCACGCGTAGGACGACTGCCAGGCGCGAAACGACGAGAGGACCGTCGCCAGCGTGAACAGCGCGACCGTCGCGCTTTGCCAGCTCCACTTCAATCGTCGACCTGTCAACAACGCCCCCGCGATCATCAGGATGGCGTAGAGCCGCTCGAATCGAATCGCTTGGAGAGAGGGAAACAATTCTTCCCAAGGTCGAATCAGAAACAACACGACGTAGATGGCCACCAGCCACCAGCCCAGCGAGCGTGGCAGACGCAACTGATTGGCGGGCGAGATCGTTTCGAGGGGTGCGATGTCCTGAATCATGCGACGGTTTGCTGACGGGCTAAAATCGCGCGGACCACGGCGGACTCGTCACGCGTGAAGAATCCGAGGAGCCACAAGGCCGGCAGGAGAAGTGAACCCACGAGGACACGGACGACCAAACACGCGCCGACGGAATCGGCGGTAATCTGACTGGCAATCGCGTACAGCAACGCGCTGACGGCGGCCAGCGCCGCCAACCGGCCCAATTCATACGGAATCGGATAAATGATCCGACTCACGGCCCAAAACGCTGCACTGCGAATCGAAACGCTGAGCAAGGTCGAGGCCGCCGCGCCCACCATACCAAATCTCGGCAGTAGCCAAAGGTTCGCACTCACCAGGGCCCCCAGCGCACAGCGCCCCGATCAGCGTCGCCCACTGCGTGCGTCGGCCATAGTGCATGCCCGTGACGAAATGATGCTCCAGACCCAGCACGACGTAGGCGGCTGAAATCAACGGGACAACCTGATACGCTTCCCAGTAACCCGGCGCGACCACCAGTCGTAACAGCGGCTGCGCCGCCACACTCAACAACAATGCTACCTGACACGTCACCAGCGTGGCATAGGTACACATCCGCGCCAGGATTTGACGCACTTCTTCGGTGTCCTGGATCACCAACTCCATCCGCCGTGGGCGCCAAAACGCATTGAACGGCACCGTCACGAAACGATTGACAACCACTCCGATCTTTTGCCCTGCCGAAAACAGCCCCACCTGAGCCAGGGCTTGGAGCGGATCGCCAGCCGTCAACCAGCGCAGCATGAGCGGATTCAAGTAGTTGCTGAGTTGCAGCGCCACGGTTGCCGGAACAAGATGAATCCCGAACGACCACAGGCGCGAAAGGTGAGCCCAACTGGGCCAGGCGTGGTTTCGCGTCAAGACGATCCCCGCCAGCAGGACTCCCAGAACGGCTTGGACCCAAAACGTCGAGTAGAGAATCCCCCAGATCCCCCAGCGAAACCCAACGACAAACCATAGATTCAGGGTGACCGAAGCCCCAATCTGGAGCGCCGTGATCGCGACGAAGGCCTTCGCCCAGTAGCACATTCGCAGGTAGGCAAAACCGACTTCCGCGATCATTGAGAACCATGCCGTGAGCAACCCGATCCGGAGGTACGTCACGAATTCGACGTCAATCCCGAGCAACACTCGCAACCGATCGGCCAGCAGGATGGCCGCGACAATCAAGGGGAGACTGATCAGCCCGGGTGCGATGATCGCCGTGGTGACCAGGCGGCGCCGCTCCCGCGCATCAGCTTCCTCGTAGAAGAACCGCGTCATCCCATCGGCCATTCCCAAACCCAACACCATCATGGCCATGGTCATCACGACGTCGACCAGCGACATGATGCCGTAATGGCTGCGGTCGATAAAACGCGTGTAGATCGGGATCAGCAGGAAGCCGACGACGTTCGACAGGGCCGGTCCCAGCAGATAGATCAGCGAGTGCCGCCCGACGGAACGAACTTCGCCGCGCAGCGTATGCGCTGTCGCTTTCCCCGCTCGATCGGCGGAAGAAGCGGACGAAGGTGCGGCGGCGGACGAACTCGACGCGGTGTTCAGCAAACCGACTCCTCCGCAGGATTCCGACCTGCCGGGCTGCGATCCGCCGCGCCCCCGCGTCCACCGAATCGGCCGAGGGCCCGGTAAGTTGACCGGCGCGGGACGGCCATGATGGTTTCGTAGAAGTGCTCAAACCGACGCGCCATCGCGTCCAGCCCAAAGCGTGCGACCACGTGCCCCCGCGCGACCGCGGCCCGCTGCACCGCCTGCCGGGGCTCTCGCAGACAGGCCCGCACCGCCGCGGCCAGAGCAGCCGAATCTCCCGCAGGAACCAGGAGTCCGTTGACACCGTCTTCGATCAATTCGCGATTACCGCCGACCGAAGTGGCCACCACCGTGCGGCCCGCTGCCATCGATTCGAGCAGCGCGTGGGGCAAACCCTCCGATCGCGAGCAGAGCACGGCGATCTGCATCTGTTGCAAGAACGCCGCGGGATCTGCCACCGGTCCGTGCAGCTTGACTCGCGACTGCAGCCCCAGCGACTCAATCTGTCGACACAACGCCCCCGCCAGCTCGCCCTGCCCTGCCAAATGAAACGAGATCTGGGGAAATTCGCCGGCCAGGAGCGACGCGGCTTGGACCAGATTGTGGGGATCCTTGACGGGGCGCAAATTGGCGATCATACCCACCCGCACTGGCCCCCGAAAATCCTCGACACAAAGGGCCGGCAATTCCGCAAAGCGACTCGTATCGATCCCGTTGTCGATCACCTGCACCGTCTCGGGCGGGGCACCCTCCTGGGTAATCGCCGCCACGCGGCAAGCCTCGCAGTTGGCGATCGTCAGATCCACCCAGGGCCGCAACCAGCGGTGGAAGCGGAGGTCCCAGCCCTGCAACCAGTAACCGGTGTCGTATTTCGTCTGCACCACCACCGGCACGCTCGCCCAACGGGCCACGGGAACCGCCAGGTAGGTCGGATCCGCGTGGTGCACCTGCACGACATCGACCGCCTGTTCCGCGAGAAACTTGCGCAAGTTTCGCACGGCGGCAAAAGTCCGCCAGTCGCGCAAGTGTCGCAGGCCCAACCGCAGGGTCGGACAATCCGATCGAGTGAGGGAATCCGCGTCCGACTGGGTTCCGTCAGTCAGGCAGAGTGACGGATGCACACGCCGACGATCCAGCCGCTCAATCAAACGCTGGACCCACAGTTCCGTCCCCGCCGAGAGCAGATTCTCGATGACGAAGCAAACTCGAACCGGGCGGGCCGCGGATGCGTTCAGACCGGACGTGCGTGGCTCGATCACTGCGTCAGCTTCCGGGTTGGGAAAAGGGGTCAGGTTGAGACACGATCGGCTGCATGGATCTCAAACCAAACCACCACTCCAGGAGAACGCCGACTCCCGCCCCGAAGTGGATCGTGGCGAAGACCCACGGCAGCCACCAGGCCGCGCGTCCCGGGCGGTGACGAACGATGATCGAGAGCGAGGCGGCAAGCAAGGTGGCGGTATAGCCGGCGATGGCCAGTCCCAATACGATTTGGCCCCAGGGACTGACCAGGGCCCAAAGCAAACAGGCCGCCAACGCCAAGAGGAACGCCCCGGGCGTGAACGACTTCCAACTGACCGTTCCCGGATGTTTGCGGGCCAGTCGCACGCGCCCGCGGCCGTAACGCGACAACTGCTGAAAGAGGCCGCTGAGGGACGAACGCGGATAGTAATTCACCTTCGCCTGGGTCGAGAGAAAGCAGGTCAAGCCCGCCACGTCGGCTCGGTAGTTGAAGTCCACGTCTTCACACGCATCGAAGCGTTCGTCGAAGTAGCCCAGACGCTCAAAGACTTCGCGCCGATACGCCGCTCCGACACTTTCGGCGGGGACGAACAGGTCTTTCGTCGAATAAACAAAGGAATCCGGATGGTGTCCCAAACGCGAGGCGCGTGCCAGGCTGATGGCGTGCTGAAGCGGAGTCGCGTCGCGGACCGTCAGCGGCTGCGGACGTCCCACGATGTCGGCGCCGCTCTGCCGAAATGCGGCGGCGACGTGCCGAAAGTGGAGTCGGTCGGGCAGTTCACAATGCCCATCAATGACCAACACGACGTCGCCCGTCGCGGCCATCACGCCGAGATTGCGGCCGGCACTCGACCACATCTTGGGGTTCGTCAGCAGCCGGACCGGTTCCCCGCGGTCCACATACCGCGCGACCAGCTCTCTTGTCCCGTCGGTCGACATCCCGTCGATCACCAGAATCTCGAACGCCGAGCGAGGATAGTCCTGACGCAACAGCATTTCGAGCGTCTCGACGACGTACGCCTGCTCGTTACGCACGGGCACGACAATCGACAGCCTGAGCTCGGACGTCGTCACTCGGGCATCTTCCTCGCTCCTCGCTCCGACCAAACCGAGTTGAGGGAATGCGTTGGAGGAATGCGCTGAGTTCGCGAGTTCACGTTCGGACATCATGCTCTCTGAATGAAGAAACGGATGGGCATGCGCGACTGCTCAGCAGGAGCTCCGCCCTCCCGAGACGATCCCGATTCCTTACTTTGGCAAGGCACTGATTTGACGATCGACACGGTGGATTCCGGCGACACGGGGCTCGGCCGCACGCTCCGATCCGTTCCCGCCCGGCGCGAGCAACAACGGCTCGAGGGCTTGGACCACTTCGCCCAGGAACTCGGTAACACGCTGGCGGCTGGCAGCCGGATCGGCGAGGGACGCGTCCTGCGTCGCGTAGGAAACCTGCAGTTTGTAGAGTACGGGCGCCCCGGCCACCGACCAGCGAGGCATGGTCGGCGCGAGCCAGGCGCCCCCGTCGCTCCAGCCGTAGAGGACGCGGAGCTTCTTTTGGGACACGTCGTTGACTTGGAACATGACTCCCCAAAACGCGTGCGTGACGTCCCCCATCCGGACGTCGTACCGGCCTCGCGATTCCAGCAGCGTGAAGTTGCTCGACTCGTAGCAAATTTCCGGCACGTGAATCGAAATCTTCGACCCCGGCCCGACCATGACGGCCAGCTTGACGTAGTCGCCGGTCTCCAGATTGCGATAGCCGCGATGAATGTAACCTCGGCACGAGAGCAAATCGACGGCCGACTGACTCAGCTCGTAGCTGTTCTCCTGCTGCCAATCGCCCAATCGCGACGGAAAGCCAGCCAGCCGCGCGGCCGCTTCGTCCATCCGCTGATCGAAACCCCATCGTTGACTCATCCGACCGTGTAGCAGGCCGGACGCGATCGTCAGCAACAGCGCCAAGCCCAGGCCGGCGGCAAGTTTTCCCGAGGATGATTGACTCACGTCGATCGCACCTTTCGCGAAACAACCAGAACGACTTCCATCACGAGCCGTTGGCCGAGATGGCGAGGGATTTGCCCAGATCGGCCGCCAATTGCCGTTCATAGGAAGTGAGATAGGTCTGATGCAGCCCGAGCTCCTGCGCGCGCCGCCAGGCGACACGAGCTTGTTGAGCCTCTCCGAGGCGCTGTTGTGCGACGGCCAGGTGGAAATGAAAGCGGGGATCGCCCCCATCGGGCAGCGCCAGAACTTGCCGCAGGAGCTCGACGGCCTCCTGATTTCGACCTTGCTGCAAGAGGATCACGGCGCGCGTGTCCAGCAGATTGGCCATGGGTTGTCCCGCCGCCTGGATCGCCCGATCAATGCACTGCAGGGCTTCGTCGAAATGTGCGGGGGTTTCCGCCAGGATGGCTGCCAGATTGTTCCAGGCCGTAATGTGTTCGGGGTGCGTCTTCGTCAGATGCCTCAACAACCCTAGCGCCTCGTCAACCTCCTGCTGTTTCAACCGCAAGCTGGCCACGGCAAACAGCAGCGTCGCATCGTCGGGGTACTGCTGGAGCACTTCGCGCACCACGGATTCTGCCTCAGGACTGATCGTGGTACCGGCGGGTGACTGAACCAGCATCCGCACGTAAAGGGCGGCGGCCGCGGGACTCATTTCCGCCTGTAGCTGCTGCCAGGCAAGATCCACCGCCTGCGGCAACTTGTCGGTTTTGGCCCAGAAGTCCGCCAAGGCGTCCCGCGCGTCGGGGAACTCCGCCGCAAGTCGCTCATACCACCGCTCAGCCCCTTCCAGCCGATTGACCGACGCGAAGAGCTCGGCGACTTGCTGCATCAATTGACGCCGCTGCTGGCCATCAGACAGCTCGTCGAGTCGATGACGAGCGAACGACTCCAGATAGGCGTCGATCTGCTCCGACTGCCCGGCCGACGCCAGCAATCGGCTGCGAAGGCTGACGGCACTGAGACTCATCGGCGCCTGGCGTTCGAGCATTTCGAGGTACCGCTGCGCCTCGGCGTCCCGCTGTCGTCGCAACAGAAAGTCGACGTAGGCCGCCAGGTGCCGCGCATTGGGCCTCTCGCCACTGACCAGACGCTGCAATTGCTGCTCGGCGGCTGCGACGTTTCCCGTGCGTTCATGCAGGCGGCTCAGCAAGAGCCGGTCATCGGGATTGGCGTAGCGCTGGTCGGTCACGAGTTGCTCGAGCAGGGTCCGGGCCGCCTCCACGTCGTTGGGTCGGCCGCGGCGGATCAACAGCATTGCCTCCAGCCGGCGGTCGGACGCTTGCTGGGCCCAGGTCGATTCGCCCGATTGCAGCAGCTCGCGTGCCTCGCGCTGGGCATCCGGATTGTCGCGGCCGTGCAGCCACGACGCGAGGACGCGGCGTGCACCTGGATGATCCGGCGCACGTTGCAGGGCGCGGCGCACCAGGACTTCGGCCCGAGCCGGGTCGAATGGATGGAGAAACACGGCAAAGCGGACGTGCAAATCGGTATCGTCCGGCGCTTGTTCCGTCGCCGTTAGATACGCAGCCTCGGCCTCCGCTCGCTGACCCAATTGCTGGTACGTTTGCGCCGCCAGGGCGTCCCCCTGGGCGGCCGGCAGGTCGGGGTGCTGACGAAGGACCTCCAGGCAGTGACGGATCCCCTGGTCGTCTCCCAGCCGCAGATAGTACGACAACAACCCGACCCATGAACCCGCGTCTTGTGGTTGCAAGACACGTGCCTGCTCGATCAGCGATTCGGCCTCTTGACGCCCGCCGCTGAGTAACACCATTTGGGCGAGCCAAATGTAGGCGGCGGGATCTTGCGGATGCTGTTGGAGATTTTGCCGAGCCAGCCGCAAGGCAAAGTCCAGTTGATTCCGCTGCACGGCGGAGGACCAGGCCAGGTCGAGAATTCGGACATCCAGCGGCGCCTGTTGTTGAAGTTGGACGAGCCATTGGTCGGCATCGCTAAAGCGTCCTTGCTGGTACAGGACGCGAATCAGCCGCTCGTAGACATGCGGCTGTTGGAAACCAGCCCGAATCGCCGCCGCGTAGGCTTCGGCCGCCTCCTCGGATCGCCCTTGATACTCGGCCAGCAGGCCACGCAACATCGCCACGCCGGGCCACCACGGTCGCAGCCGGCGAATTTCGTCGTATCGACTCAGGATCCGCAGGGGAATCTCTCCGTCGCTCGTACGAGTGGTCGCCAGCAGACGGCGCGCCTCGAAGAATCGCCACCAGACACCTTCCTTCCCTTCCGCCGCTTGCAGACGCGCAATCCAGCGGTCGCTTTCGACCCAGTTCTGTTCGGTTAGCGCCAGGTCAGCCAGCTGGGAAAGCACTTCCGTGGCCTGGGGGCGCGCCGTGTGGATCTCAAGCAGGACCTGATGGATCTGCGCCAAGTCGCCTTTCTGGTAGGCCAGGAACAGCCGCCCTCGTTCCAGCCAAAGCGGCTCGTCCACCTCGCCTTGCGAGGCCGCATCGAGCACTTCCTGGGCCGCGGCAAAATCTCCCCGAGCCGCCAACAAGGCCACCCGCAGGGCTTGTGCCTGCGCCTGGCTGGGCGTGAGTGTCTGCAGTTTCGCCAACGCCCGGTCGGCCTCGGACGGCATCCCCAAACGCTGGTACAGGAATACGAGATTCGACCAGAAGGGGATCGAATCCGGATGAGATCGTTCTTCGGCGAGCAGAATTTGCATGGCCGGACCGGCCGCTTCGGGTCCATCGCGGGTCAACAACAGGTTGGCGCGGACCAGCGGAATCTCCCAACTGTCCGGCAGCGCGGCCGACGCCTGCTGCAAGACTTGCTCAAGCCGCTGCCAGTTGCGTTGAGCCGGCGGAAGCTGCAGCTGAGTGCGCAGATGGAGCTGAGCCAACATCAGCCAGACCTGATCGGGCACGTTGGGCCGAGCGGCCGCCTGCTCGCACAACATCAATGCCTGTTCGTCGCGCCCCACCGCCGCCCAGGCCTGTGCCGCCCAGATCCGCGCCGTGAGCGAACGCGGCACGATCTGCAACGCGCGTTCGAAACTGGTCGCCGCTTGCTCCCACTGCTGCATCTGGAGGTAACACTGCCCCAATCGAAGCGAGGCCTGATAGGCGGGCGCGGCCTCCGGTTCTTGCGATCCATCCGTCTTGGCCGTCGTCGCCACGCGTTCCAACAGCGTGACCGCCTCGCGGTACGATCCCTGCTTCATCAGCCACTTCGCGCGCAGCAGATCTCGCGACGCCACCACCCAGTCCCGCTGGCTCTCGCCTTCGGTCGTCGCCAGACGACGGATCGCACCGTCCAATTGCTGCAGTTGTTCGTTCGCTTCGGGCAGTTGATCCTCGTCGATCAAGCAATCGATCAAGCGGACCAGGAGTGGGAGCCGGCCGAGCCTGGCTTGACGGAGACCGTCACGCCACACCTGAATGGCCTCGGCATGGCGCTTCGAACGGTAAAGGACTTCGCCTAGTCCCAGATAGGCGCGAAACTCCTGCGGCTCCATCTCCGCGAGCGCTCGATAGCGTTGTTCAGCCACGGCCCAATCCGCCTCTCGCTGCGAATTCTCGGCCGCTGCCAGCATCACCGCCGGCTCGCCGGGTGCCAACTCCAGCGCCTTGTTCAAGTCGCGATCGTCGACCTCGATCTGATAACTGCGTCGATAGCGATGCCGGGCCAGATACGCGCGAAAGTCATCGGACGCGTTGCGGACCAGCACGTCGATCACCGCGTCGGCTCGAGCCCGCGGGTCGAACTCGCCCGTCGCGGGTGTGGCTTCGCGATACAGGTACGCCAACGCGTCAGCCACCTCGACATCACCGGGAACCCGGCGATGGACATCCTGCAACTCGCGGAGCACCTGCGGTGGCAACACGGGTCGCCCCTGGCGAAACTGACCGTAGTGGGCCAAGGCCAGAACCCGCTTCGCTTCCGGCAACTCCGGATCACGCTGCAGCAGCTTCAGCATCTGTTGTTCCGCCAACACAAACTGCCGCGTTTCCAAGAAGATCTCGCCCAGTCGTTGCTGGAGAGAGACGTCAGCGGGATTCAGCCCAATGGCTCGATAGTACCACTGAATGACCGTCGCACGATCGACCCGGCTGGCTTGCATGCGGTCATATCCGTGCGCGATCCTGACGGTCAGTTCACGTTGACGCGCAGCGTCGCGGTCGCTGGCTTGGAGGCAACGGTACAGGTAATTCAGGGCCTGATCCTCATCGCCCGCCGCTTCCAGCTGATCGGCGCGCTCCAGCAGCGCCGCCGAAACCTGCGCAAGTTGATAGCGATGCCAAACGAAGACCAGCGGCGTCAACACGACCACCACCGTCAGCGTGCCGATCAACAAGGGCACGTTCAACTCGCGCCGGTGCGCGGCCGAGCGTGTCGGAGAAGCAGGAGACGTTACAAGGTCACGCATAGTCGCCCATTGTGGAGCTTGGGTCGTTCAGGGGCACGGGCGGAATTCGCCAGGTCCACCGACGCCTGGGAGTCGCCGGAAACTTAGTCTCGGTTCGAATCGACATAGCGCGAATCGACATAGCGCGAATCGACATCGGCGCCGTAACGTCGCGCGTATTGTCGTGTGGGGACTCCGCTGAGCACCGTTCCGACCGGCTTGGCTCCCACGGAAAGCAATCGATTGAATGTCATCCGGACATGACTCTCGCGGCTGACATCCCGCATCGCGCAAATCAAGGTTCCGTCGGCCGCGCGAGCCATCACCATCGATTCGCTGGCCGCCAGAATGGGAGGCGTGTCGATCACGATGTAGCGATACCGGCGGCGTGCCCAATCCAGCACCGCCACAAAACGCTCCGCACCCAGCAGTTTGTGCGGGCTGTTGGTCAATTTACCGGCCGGCAGAATGTGCACGTGCTCGGACCAACTTCGGTTGATGCACTCCGAGATCTTCTGTCCCCCGCCCAACACTTCGGCCAGCCCCGGCTGCAGGTCGATCTGAAAAATGCGGTGCAAGTCGGGTGAGCGCATGTCGCCATCGATCAGCAAGGTCGGCTGCCCCGAAGCGCGGGCCAGACTAACGGCCAACTGGGACGCCACGCTGCTCTTGCCTTCGCCCGAGACGGCGCTTGAAACGGCCAGGACTTGAATTTCTTCGCGGTCATGTGCCAGCACGAGTCCCGTCCGCAAGCTGTCGACACTTTCTTCGAATACGCCCAGCTCATAATTCAGGCTTCGAGGTGCATCCAGACGACGAGCCTGTCGCAGTGGCAGGCGAGCAATCTCGCCCATCACGGGCAGCGCCGCCTCGAGCTGCAACTGCTCGACGCTGGTCACTCGCCGGACCGATTTTTCAAACAGCAGGCACAGTCCGAAGGGCAATGTGAGACTGGCGCCGAAGGCGAGCAGCAGGGGTTTCCAGGGAAGCGACTCAACCGGCAGCTCCGACACTCGCGCATCTTGAATCGGTTCGACTCGGCGCGGAGCATACATCTCGGTCGCCAGCTGGGCAGCTCGGTTTGAGATGCGGTCGAAGACCTCCTGACGCCGATCCAATTCGCGCTGCTTCAAACGCAGATCCAGCGTCTGACCTCCGGAAAGACTGAGATCCTGAACCAGCTCGTCGTAATTTCCGCGCATGCTTTGGACGACCAGCTGCTGCGTCGACAGCTGCGTTCTCAACGCCTCCAGCTGCTGCTGTCGATCCAGTTGAGCGAGCGCTTCCATCTCGCTCCGAATCCGGGGACGACTCGCCTCACGCAGGCTTTGCAGGGTCGCCTCCAGCTGCTGAACCTCTTGGGCCGTTCGTTTGTACCGTGGATCTTCGCCCGCCTGGACCGATGCCGCCGCGATTTGGTCCAACAGAGCCCGCTTTTGATTCAGCGACGCGATCGTCTCTTGAATTTCTTGACGTGCGTCCACCTGGCGGTCGATTAACACGTCGGGGACCAACGAGGGATCCTCCAACGTGGCGGATAGTGCCGACACTTGCGCTTCCAGGATCTTGTGGTCAATCTGCGCCTGCGCGAGGTTTTCCTGCACATTCTTCAGCGGATTGTCGCTGATCACGATGTCATTCGCCTGCATCGTGCTGCTGACCAGCGTGGGATCCTTGGCGACCAGCTGCGCCTGCAGCTGGCGTATCTCGGCCTGGAGCAGTTTGATTCCCTCGGCACGGCGCGATCGTTCGTTTTCTAGCAGCAGAATGATGGATTGGATCTGGGCGTCACTCTTTTCATCCCGAATCGCAAAATACGCGTTGATGACCGCATCCACCAGCCGCGCGCCCCCCCGCGGATCGGACGCCTCGAAGGAAATCTCCAGCAGCTCCGAGTCTCCCTTGGGTGTCACCTCGAGTCCTTTCCGGGCCAGCCAATCGACCGGATCTCGACGCCGCTTCAATTCGGACAACTGCGAAATTTCGGGCTGGCTGAGCGCCCGACTCAAGATCAATGGACTGCGCAGCAATTCGATCTGAGTGTGGACGTATTTCCGATTGCTTTCGCGATCTTCCGATCCGTCTTCGGGAAAGGCAACGTACGGCTGCTGACCTTTGACCTGCAACCACGCCGTCGCTCGGTAACGCGGCTGAAAAAAGAACAAGACCAAGCCAATCGAAACCGCGGTCAGCAGCAGCGAAACCGGCACGAGCACCCGCCACCACCGCGCGAACACGGCGGCCAGAAAACGAAGGGAAATCTCGTGTTCGACGCTCACCGGCGCCGGCGGACGGCGTGTTTGCGGAGACAACGGCCGCACCGTACGGGGAGACTCAGGATTCTCTGCCATGGCTTCTGGTTTCACTTTGCGAATCGATGCAAGCGTTTCAATGTGCGTTCACCAAGGCGTGACCAGCTCGTTTTCCCCCGACTCGCACGACGAAAGTCGTCACCGCGAGCACGCGGTCCGAGGCAAGGCGACGCGGCCCCATGCCCAGCCCGGCGAGCCTACGCTCGTCCACGGCCTACCAGTTCATCCATACCGACAACTTCGACCGTCCGAAACAGTCGCGAGAGATAGAACAACACCAGAGCAAACATCAGCGCGGCCAAGGGCATCATGAACAGGCCCGCCATGTCATGACTCCAGTCCTGGACCGATTGCTCGTCGCCGACCGCCCGATACATCAACCCCGTCGCGACAATGCGGAGCGAATTGGCCAACAGTGCGATCGGAACGACGCTTGCCAGTAACAACGTTTGCTCCCACATTTCGCGACGTGTCGCGATCAGGAACGCAAATGCCATCGCAAAGGCCCCGACAAACATCCTCAGTCCCGAACACGCCTGTTCCACGAACAACTGATGCGGTCCCAGCAGAATCGTCGTTCCCTCGGCAAAAGCAGGCTGCCCGAGACACTGCAGCAAGAAACAACTCAAGGCCGTCGCCACGCGCTGCAGGGGGACGCTCAACAACGATTCCACGCGAAAGGGCAAGGGAACCATGAACAGAAGGAAGGCGATCGAAGGCATCGCCCAGCCGAGATATCGCCGACCGCCCACCATCAGGACCGCCGACGCGACCCAGAGAACGAGGGAATAACCGTCAAACGAATCCAACGAATACCGCAGTCCCAGCAGTCGCAACAGCACACTGCCGGCCATCAGACACAGCCCCCCGCCGATCGCCGGCGTCCACGTGGCCGGACGCAAATCGCGGCGCAACCAAAGAAAACCAAGTGCCAATGGGACCACCAAGAATCCATGCGAATAATCCGCCTGGGTCGTCCACAACTTGACGAGTTCCAAAATCGTCGTCCAGTAGGACCACAGGAACGTCACACCCAGCAACCCGGTCGCGACGATCCTCCACCCACGCCGCTCCGCGTCTGCTCGTAAAAGAGAGACAAAGTAGTTCATCAGGGAGATCTCATCGAGTACGTTGAATCGGCTCGCGTCGCATGGTTTCGGCATTGCCGCATGACCCACTCCACGGTCCCAGCCCAAGCGTCTATTATCAAACGATCCGACCCGCTCGGGCAACGGCCCGTCCGGACGGACTCCGTCCCCGTCGGATTCCGTCCCCGTCGGATTCCAGGCCCGTCGGATTCCAGGCCCGTCGGATTCCAGGCCCGTCGGATTCCAGGCCCGTGACCGATTGCGAGCGGACCGAGCATACCGCGAGCGCCCTCGCGGCGGTGCTCCCGAGTCCAATCCGAGTCCGGTCCGCCGTGCGAGCGTCGCTCACCCGGCAGCTGGATGGTTGTGCCTCCGAATCAGACTCAACTCAAGACCTACCAAGCGGTTGCCTTGGCGGTCGTCGACCGTGCGGAAAATGAAAGACTTCGATTCCCGTCGCGTCGTTCTGGTAGGCCGACGAGCGTCCACCTTCGCCCGAACTCAAGGACCCGATCGTTCGGTCGGAAAGACCTCGCCTGCGCAAATAGATAGACGTAAATGAAATCGATTTGTAAAACGCAACCGGGAAGGTAGCGTTAGACCCTAAATCTTGGCTGACCCAAGCTTCAGTCTAGTTACGTCCTCAATCGTGTCAAGAAACGACAGCCTCATCTTGGGCGCGTCGACTTCGCATCCGCGTGATATACGACCCGAATGCGGCGATGGGAGGGCGGCAGCCGCTTCCCTCGGCGGATGATCGCGCGAGACGCCCACGACACGGAGTCACGGGCGCGAACCCAGGCAGCGACCCAGGCAGCGACCCAGGCAGCAGCAGCCATCAGAGACAGCGGACTCTTTGGAACGACCCAATCACCAACGCGCGCTTTCGGCCGGACTCCGAGCGGATCTCGCAGGTTTCTTGACTTAAAGGCCCGATGTATAATACTCCAATCGGTCCTTGCCTCCCTCCAGAACCTAAGGGGTCAAGGAACCTGACCTCCCCTGCAGGAACCCGACTTGATGCCAATACTCGCTGCTGAACCGTCCGTTTACCCGCAAAACTTACTCAGCGAACTGGCCTCACAAGATCCGCTCCGCCGCTGGTGGGCCGTCTATACCAAGGCCCGTCAGGAGAAGGCGTTCGCGCGGCAGTTAATCCACCTGGACGTGCCCTTTTACCTGCCTTTGGTGCCGAAAGACAACCTGATCCGGGGACGCCGCGTCCAGTCGCATATCCCCTTATTCGGCGGCTATGTCTTTCTCTTTGGCAGCGATGAAGAACGCGTCAAGGGGCTGACGACCAACCGCGTCTCGACCGTCCTGGCGGTTGAAGAGCAAGCGCAGCTGACGCACGACCTGCAACAGGTTGCCGCGTTGATCGACGCCCGCGCGCCGCTGACGATCGAACAACGCCTGGCGACGGGCGACCCCGTCCGCATCAAGACGGGTCCGATGATGGGACTGGAAGGCACGGTCATCACGCGGCGTGGCCAAACGCGGCTGCTAATCAGCGTGAAAATGCTCCAGCAGGGCGTCTCGGTCGAGATCGACGATTTCCAGCTCGAACCGCTCCGCTGAGCGAACCGCTCCGCTGAGCGACGGCGCGGCCCAAGGTGCCACGCCGCGGCGACTCGTTTGAAGCACGCGGCGTTTCAATCGTTTAACGCCGAAAGCGGAGGACGGATTTCCCCGAGTCGCGGGCCGTATCGTCCGAGTCATCTTTGCCGCGTTCGGCGAGGAAGCGAACCGAGGCGCCCGGATCCGTGGATTCCATACGTTCGGCCGTCTCGATCGTTGGCGAAGGGGGCATGACCGGCGTGATCTTGAAACTGGGCAGCGGCCGGGAAGACGCCGTTCGGTCGCGTCGGCTGGAATGCGTGCGTGCCAGGCCCGGCGCCTCGCCGGCTGCCTCCGACACAACCTCCCGCTCCGCCTGCCGCGCCGGGATCGCGGGGTCGGCCTCTCGACGCGGCAGATCACGGACCTCGGCCGGTGGCACGTCGGTGGGTGCAACCAGGGGTTCGATCACGGCCATTCGCAGCGGGTGCGATGCACTGCGCGATGCACTGCGCGATGCACTGCGCGGTGCGCTGCGCGATGCGCCTGCGCGGTGCACTGCGCGGCGCACTGCGCGGCGCGGAGCCGGCGGCCTGCACCTCCTGATCGACGAGATCCAGCGGACGGGTATTCGAGACAAGCTCGATTTGCTCGGATGCCAGCGGGGCGTGCGGTCGGACTCCGGCGAGTTCAGTTTCGTTCGCATCGCCGGGCAACTCGTCGACGAACAGTTGAAACTCGTGCAGCTCGAGCGGCACTTGTGCGACTGCCAACAGGTCGGCCGGTTCCACGGGTTCCCTGGCGTCTCCGTTTGGCAACGGATCAAAATCTTTGAAAGGATCGTCTTCGGCCTTCGGCTGCGAGGGCGGGGAAGCTTCTCCTTCGGCGGGAACAGTTGGATTACCGGCCGACTCCGGCTTGGCCAACTCTTCCTCTGACAATTTGCCGTGCTCATCGAGCCGTACGTCCGAAATCACCTCACCCTGGACCGGGCAGCCCATACATTCCTCGGGCCATCGATGCCAGCATGTCGGCTCAAAACCGAAACAGGCGGGCTCGACAAAGCACGAGGCGTGATGCTCCTTGGGAATAATCCGGCCCGTGCGCCGACTGTGGTAATACGACATCCGATGCTCATGCAACGCCTCGGTCAGGCAGTTGTAGTGCATTGCATGGTAGACCTGGGCACATCCGCCTGAAAGCAACGTGGTCGTCGCAACGACCGCCAGGGCGGTCCAGCGAAGGTTCGGCCGAGTGTGTTTCGCGTGCATGATTTCCGTACCGCTATTAGGGTAGAAGGGCGATCCGCGGCATTGCCGCCGGCAAGTCTGGCGGGTGGTCAACACGTCCGGGTGCTGTCCCAGCCGGCCAGTGAATCAGGCGAGTTCAGCTTAGATACCGTTGTTGCGCGGGTTGCCACCCCCGCGAAGAACCGGACCGGACAGACGTGTCGCGGTCCCCGTTCCGAGCAGTGTGAAACCCATAATCCGTTCCAAAGGAGCAGTGATCTTTGCCACCTGCGTGTCGAAGGCGACCCACCGGTCCTCCGCGATAAAGACACGGTCGCCGGGCAGGATCTGATAATTCGTGTGGGGCTCGGCCCGTTCCGTCACACCAAACCAATCGACGGGCATGATCTGAGGCCGACTGGCATCTCGCGTGGGTCGGGCGACCCAGATCTTCTTGGAAGACACCTGCTCCAGGCCTTGAATGTTCGCAATCGCGTCCAGGACCGTTTCGTTTCCGGTCACGGGAAATCGGTAGACTCCGTCTCCGAGCCCTGCGCCCTGAAGCACCAGGTAGTAGACCTTGCTGTTGAAGGACTGCACGTTGAGCGAGATCTCGGGGTTTTCCAGGTGCGCCTCCAGATGCGTTTCGATCGCGGCGCGAGCTTCGGCAACGGTCTTCCCAACAACCGATACGTTGCCGTAGGTTCCCAGCGTGATGGTCCCGTCGGGCTGAACGAGGAATTCACCCAGGATCTGCTGTGAGGCCGCCATTTGCGACATTGCCACGGAAACGCGCGGATCGTTCAGGTACTTCTTCAGGTGCTCCAGGATCGCCTGCTCGGCCTGCTCAACCGACATCCCCACGACACGAACCGCTCCATAGTCCACACCCAGGTTCACGATCCCGCCGGGTTCGATCGGGTAATTCCCCATGATCTGCGCTTCGGGCAGCGCTCCGCTCACCTGGATGGACAAAACATCCAGCGTCCGCAACGAATAGGGGGCTTTCGGGACGATATGAACGCCTTCGATCAGCAACACATCCGGCGGTTCGATCACGTAGTCGGGCAAGACCACCTTGGACAACTCACGCGGCATGGAATCGTAAACCGGAGGCAGACGATCGATGCCGAGCGTCCGGTCCTTCGGGTGAGTTGCCTGGCAGCCTGCCGCCACGAAGGCGAACAAGAGAAGCATCGAGCTCGATCGCCACTGAATTTGTCCGTGAGTTGCACTCATCGTTTCCAACCGTGGTATTGGTGTTTCAAGTAGGCGTGATGCGACTCGGACCGCTCCAAGCGAACCGCGTCTTCGGCGCTCGCTCAGAACCTGGCGCATCCGAGCTGCCAAGTGCTTGTCATCTGTCGCAGCGCGCTCAGGAACCCCTTGCGCTCGCCGACACCCCGCGCTGCATCCCGCAGCACGATTCGGCAGATCTAAGCCGTTCGGTTCCTGGGCCGCTTGTCTCGGGGCCACCTTTTCATCGGGGCCACTGTTGTCGCCGCCACTGTTGTCGGGGCCCTGTTGTCGGGGACTGTTGTCGGGGCCGCGTGGCCCCTTCCTCACGTCCCTCAGGGGCCAGCTTACTTTCGCGATTGCGAAGGCCAGCTTCGCCCCGGGGGACTTTCCGTGTAAAAGGGATCGGACAGGGTCGTACAGATTCTGATTGATTCAACTGTAATTCCCGTCGTGTCGGTCACGCTGTCTTTACCCGTTGCGAAAACTGGGCAAAGCCGGCTCGGCCACACGATCCGCGAATCAATCGACGACAACTTCCCGTGCTTCCCGATCGGCAGACCTTGCCAGATAGCCGGCAGGAGCCGACCGGTTAGGCAAAGATCGCGGGAAGTCCGGGCCAACGCGGGACCGATAAGGCAAGGCAGTGAAAGGTTTCTGCCTTGCGGTCATGTTGAACTGGCCCGTCCGTCCACCTAGGATGCAGTTAAGCGAGGCAAGACAGCGAGACTTTGACGCAAAAGGGGTCAGGCCCTTTTTGAGACAAAGCCCAATACAAGGAGCCGTATCAGTGCCGCGTCCCCTCATCTTTCTGTGCTGCGCCGTCGTTTGGATGTGGATCGGCGGCGAATCCCACGCGCAGCGTCGCATCCCGGGCTTCGTTAACCAACCGGCGATCAGTCCCTACATCAATCTTTTCCAAGGGAGCAACGCCGGGTTGAATAGCTATTTCACGTTTGTTCGCCCGCGACTTGCGATGCAAGACTTCGTGCTGCGATCGGCCGAACGACAGGCTTTCGACGAGCGGATGATCCAGCGTGAATCTCTGCAAATCCAAAGGGCGGTCGAGGAGACCCTGGGAGAGAGCGCATTGACGCTGCGTCCCACCAACCGGGGAGGGCTGCGGAGGCCGGCAGGAGCCTTCATGAACACGCGTCAGTTCTACCCCGAGAGCAGTTCGGCGCAGCTGCGAAGCTATCGCTGAGCCGACGGGATTCGTCGTCGCCGATTGGCTTCATTCTGTCGGGCGCCCTTCCGAGGCTTGCTTCTCCTCGGGGACTTCCGACCGTTCCAAGAAGCCGTCGCCGTTGCGATCCAGCTGCTGAAAGACCGCGTTCGAACCGGGGAATTCTCGCCGGCTGATGTCGCCGTCGCGGTTCAGATCCATCCCGCGAAACCACGCGGGAACATCGGCGTTCGATGGCTGGCGTGACTCGACGGCCCGATCCTCCGCCGTTTCCGACTCCGGTGAGGCACGCCGCAATTCCAGCCGAAGCGGTACGGGAAAGACTTCCGCCCGAAGTTCGCTGGCGACCGTTCGCAGGGCCTCGAGACGGTCGGCGGCCGTATCCAGCTCACGTTCCTCCAAAAGGCCGTCGTCGTCGGTATCCAGCAGCGCCCAAACGGGCCGTCGCTCAACGCTCAGCTCAACCAAGACTCGGCAGCGACTTGCGGCCGTGCGACGACGCAGCACTTCCCTCGCCTCATCCAGGTTCAGCCCACCGCTATGGTCCAGGTCGGCCGAGTCAAACGGGATCGCGAAGACCGGCCTCACCGGCTCATACTCCGCCGCGCTCAACTCGCCGTTCTGATCTCCGTCCCAGGCCGACCAGCGGTCGGTCCAACTGGCTTGCTCCCACTCCGGCAGAGGCGACGTCCGTCGGCGCACGCGAATTTCCGAGTCGCCCAAGGCCAGCCGCAATTCGTCAGGTGAAACCATCGACCACGTGACCCGATCGCGGTCCACGGCGGCAGCGGAAACCTGCGCCGCCAGTCCGCCCTCGCGACCAAAGGCCACCGACAGTTCAAGGTCGGCCGGCAGCTGCCCCAACTGTTCGGCTTCTTCCGGACTCCAGCTGCCATCTTGGTCGAGATCAACGGCCGCGAAGAGCTGCGGCCTTCCCGCCAGATCGTCTGCCGTCAACGGGGATCCATACGCATACCGATCCTCCAACAGAAACAGGGTCCCAGACCAGTCGACGTCGGAATGCAACCCGACCGCATCCTGTCCGACTTTTGCCTCGCCGGAACCCTCCATCTCCGAGGGAAGTTCTGAGGGGGTCAGGATGCCGTCATCGTTCCGATCGTAGCGTCGAAGACGAGTCGCGGCGGCACGCACTTCGGCTGCGTCCAAGAATCGATTGCCGTCCGCATCGAGCGAGGAGAAAAGCGGCCCGGATCCGCCCGTCCGCGACGTGGATTCGCTCCGCACCTCCAATAATCGCGTGGATTTCGCGTTCGGCGACAACCATAACCAGATCTCGTCTCGGTCGACTCGACCGTTACGGTTCAGATCACAGCGATAAACGAGCTGCCGGCGTTGTTCGACCGATTCGAGCATTGCGTTGCCGTATTGTCCGGCCGCCATGTGCGGACTTGTCGTCGCCTCGTCCCACGTCACCTCGCCATCGCGGTCCTCGTCGGCCAACTGGAGCACCTGGTCGCTCAATGTCGAACAAGTCTCTGCCATGGGTTGTCCATCCAGCGAGATGACGAGATCCAGGAGCAGCGGTCCCTCTCGGGTTATCAGTAGCACGCGTTGTGGCAAATCGGCGTCGAGCGGCGAAAGCGGCTCACCTGGCTCGACCATCTTGGAGGCCTCGCGATCCGACGAAACCTGCACACCGCGGTCCTCGACCTCTGCTGCCTCGGGCGGCACCTCGGTGGACGGAGGAGGAGGAGGAGGAGGACGACGACGGCGGGGGCGGGGTCGGAGGCGATGAAGGAATCGGCGTTTCAGCCCGCCGGCAACCGATCGAGACGCAGCAGACGAGCAGCGACAGGATGCCGACTGGCCGCAGTAGCTCATGACCGCGTTTCACGCCGGGCCGGTTGCACGCGGAGATCCGGGTAAGGTAGGGCGGAAGCGTGGTCACAACAGGATCTCTTGAATCGGATGCCCTGTGACGATTCGATGCGGCCGCCCCTCGGGCGAAAGATTCTCTGTGGCGGGATCCACTCCCAGGGCTCGGCAAAGCGTGGCGAGCAGATTTCCTTGATTCACTTGTCCATCGATCACCTGGGTCCCGTCCGGCGACGTCTCGCCGTAGTACTGCCCGCCGCGAATTCCGCCACCCGCAAAGACGCAGGTCCAGGCGTTGGGAAAGTGATCTCGCCCCGCCCTTTCGTTGACCTGCGGGGTCCGCCCAAACTCGCCCATCCAAAGCACGGTCGTAGTTTGCAGGAGGTCGCGATCGCGGAGCTCGCGCAGCAAATTACCCCAGCCCCGGTCCAGCTCGTCCGAGAGCCGACGGACCGTGTTGAAGTTGTCCTGATGGGTATCCCAGGCGAGGCCGTCGCCCAGGGCGACCTCGACGATCGGGACGCCGCGTTCGAGCAGTCGACGGGCGAGTAGGCAACCCTGCCCGAATCGTCCGCGACCATACATCTCACGCACCGCGGCCGGCTCCTCGGCCAAGTCAAACGCGGCCAGGTCCTCCGAGCGCATCCATTCCAGGGCGCGCCGATAAACCGTGTCCTGCGCAACGGCAGCGGCGGCCGAACCCTTTTCGGCCAGGAAGTCGCGCTGCAGCTTGTCCCAGAGCGAGATTCGAGCTTCGCCGCGCGCCTCGGTGACGCCCTCGGGAACCGTCAGATTCTCGATTCGCAGTTCGGCAAAGCCGACACCGTCAGCGGGTCCCGGTTCGGGGCCACCGCTACCGACGGTGGCGGCCGCGTAACGCGGTCCCAAGAATCCCGGCTGGAATGCCGCTGGGCTGATCAGAGTCTGCGGATGGATACTGACGTAGTCGGGCAACGCCAACACGGGATTCGCCAGTTCTTTGGCGAGTGCCGATGGAACACAAGGGAACGGAATCGGCGTGCCCGGCCGTTGCCCGGTTCGCATCAGGTATGTGCCTCGCTCGTGATCGCCCTCTCGCGTCGTGACGCCGCGTACGATGGCCAGCTGGTCGGCGTGCTCGGCCAGCCGCGGCAAATGTTCGCTGAAACGCACGCCCGGCACACGCGTCGCGACTTCCTTGAACTCACCCCCGTTTCGATGAGCCGGCTTCATGTCAAAGGTGTCCGTTTGGCTGGGACCGCCACTCATCCACAACAGCAGACACTGTCGCCCGCGCTGCGGACTGCGCGCCACCTGCTGAGCCAAAGCGGGCAGCCAGCCAGACGAACTAACGCCCCATGCGGCGCCCAGGCTGGCCTGGAGTAACCGGCGACGAGCAAGTTCGAATCGCATCTCACACCTTCCAGCTAGATTTCGGGTTTTGAGGGCTGTTGCACAGGTTGGGAAAAGGGGTCAGGTCCCAAAAGCCGGAACGGCCCTTCGGGTGCTTCGCACTTTTGGGACCTGACCCCTTTTCCCAACGCCCCCTAATGGTTGATTTGGTATTCCGCACTGTTGATCAGAGCCCACAAGAGATCCCCTCGCGCCGCCTCGGGCGGACCGGAAGCCGCTTTCAGGTACGCGATCAAGGCATCGACTTCCGAGGGACGAGGAAAACGGGAGAGCGTGGCCAGGAAGAGGATCTCGACGCGATCACGATCGTCCCACCAGGGCGCCGCGAGCGCGGCCAGCATCCCGTCAGCTCGAGAGTTCGTGGCCGCGGCAAGCGGTTCTCCGTTCATCAATTGCAAGGCTTGCGGCAGCCCCAGGTCATATTCCGTCGGATCGGGAGACGTGGACTCCATCAGAGCCACGAATCGTGCTCGCACGGGACTTTCCGCCGCCGCGACCTCGGGGTCGGTCCCCAGGCTTCGCTGGAGTGAATCGAACAACTGATCGGCGGTCAGCGGGCGCAGAGGCATTCTGGCAAAGGCAGCCAGTGATTCGGAAGCGTCACCTGGGGAAAGTCCCTTCACCGAGCTGCTGCGTTGATAGGCCTCGGTGCGAGCCAGCACACGGTAGAGCGTCGGCAAATCGAACTGGTGGTTCACAAAAAACTCAACCAGTTCGTCGAGCAGCTGGGGATGGCTGGGCGGATTGTGAGTTCCCAGATTGTCCACTGGATTCACGAGCCCGCGTCCGAACATCTGTTGCCATACCCGATTCACGGCCGAGGGCGCAAGAAACGGGTTGTCCCGAGATGCCATCCAAATGGCGAGTTGCCGACGTCGAGTTCCCAAGGCATCAGGCGGCGGCGCCCGCCCGCCCGGAAAATTCGGGGAAATCACCTCGTTCGTATCCGGCAGCCGGACCTCGCCGATCGGCAAATCGACCAGCTGAAAGCGGTTGGTCATCGCGGTTTCGTTCGACGGCAGCTGCGCGAAGAACGCCGCGTACCCCCAAAAATCGCGCTGCGTCCAGTGATCGAACGGATGGTCATGGCACTCGGCACATTGGATCTGGAGTCCCAGAAAGATCCGCGACGTCGCCGCGGCCAGCTTTTCCGGCTTGACCTCTAGCGAGCGGTAAAACAGCGTCGGCCCGGTTTCTCCCTGGCCCGATGCGGAAATGAACTCCGCGACCAAGCGGTCATAGCGAAGGTTGGCCGCGAATTGGTCCCGCAGCCAGCGCTGCAATCCGGCCGCCTCCAACCGACGAGCTGGATCCGAGTCAGCCGGCAACATGATCCGGCGCCAGGTCGTGGCCAGATGAGTTGGATGGCGCGGCGAGGCAAGCAAGCGTTCAATGCAGCGCACGCGTTTGTCAATCGCCGGATCGGCCAGGAATTCGCGAACCTGGGCAGCGGTAGGAATCACGCCGGTCAGATCGAGGTGTACCCGCCGCAGGAACTCGGCGTCATCGCACCGCTCGGCCGGAGTGATCCCACGTTGTCGCATCTCGGCTTCAAGCAGGGCATCGACGCGAGCCGCCATCCGCGCGGCAATCGCGTCGGAAGGCAACTCGGTTGCGGCAACGGTGCCTGGACCGGCAGCGAGGATCAGGGCCATCCACCCGCAACGGATCCGGACTGCCCACATCGGCCGATCTCCCCTCAAAGCGATTCATGGCCCGTCGCGGACGACAAGTTACGTCCGCGGATAAATTCTCGCCACGCAGCGATTCTGAAATTCTCCCGCACCGTTCTTAGCCACGCTCGGGGCGCCGAAGCACGCTCGCGCGCTCAGCTCACCGCGCTCAGCTCACCGCGCTCAGCTCACGGGCACCGCCCAATGCCCGCTGGCTCGATACTCACGTCCGAGCATTCGCGTCGCTTCCTCATCCCCGACGATCGTCTGCGCCTGCGCGTCCAACTGCAGGCTGCGTCCCAATCGCGCGGAGAGATTTCCCAGATTGGCCAGCGCCGCCGTATGGAATCCGACCTCGATTTCGGCCTGAGGTCGGCGGCGCGTGCGAATCGCGTCGACGAAATCGGCGTAGTGATTCGTGGCTGCCATCTCGGGCGGCGACGCGGGATGCGGATCGACAAGGCGTCGATTCCGTTCGCCAAGCACCTCCAGCTTTCCACGCTTGCTAACAAACATCTGTCCCTCGGTTCCGTAAAACTCGACGCCACTATCGACGCCACGAGGGTAGTTCGTCGACCACAGCCGCATCTCGAAGATCAATTGACATGGTTTCGACTGCGTGTCGCTGGCGTCGTACTCGAAAATGGCCGTCTGCGTGTCCGGGAACTGTTGATCATCATCGAAGTGGTACTTGCCGCCGATTGAGGTAACGCGGGAGGGCAATCGCTCGACGCCCAATCCCCAGCGGGCGAAGTCGATCTCGTGCACGCCGTCGTTGCCCAAGTCGCCGCTGCCAAAGTTGTACCACCAGCGCCAATTGTAGTGATGACAGTTTGTTCGGAACGGAACCATCACGGCGGGCCCGACCCAGAGATCGTAATCCAAGTCGGAGGGCGGTTCACTGGGAGCGACGTGGCCGATCGCGGGTCGCCGCTGGACGTTCCAGGCCTTGGCGACGCGTACCTGGCCGATGAGCCCTTCGCGCAGCATCTGGATCGCCGAGGCCATTTCGGGGGAACTGCGTTGTTGTGTCCCATGTTGCACAACCCGGTCGTACTTTCGCGCCGCGGCAACCAGCAACTGGCCTTCGCGAAAGTTGTGGCAGCAGGGTTTTTCGACATACACATGCTTCCCGGCTTGACAGGCGAGAATCGCGGCCGGGGCATGCCAGTGATCGGGAGTCGCGATCGAGATGGCGGCCACGGAGTTGTCATCCAGGATCCGCCGCAGATCCTCGACGGGCTGAGCCGAGGGAACTTCCGCCGCGGCCGCTGCGAGTCGCTGCCGATCGACATCACACAAGTAAGCGATTTCGACACCGGGCAGCTCGCGAAACTGCTTCAAATGAGTTTGCCCTTGTCCCCCGAGCCCCAGAATGCCGATCCGGAGCGGATCCGCTGCGGCCCAGGCTCGGCGAGGTGAAGCGGTGACGCCCGCCGCCAGTCCCACGCCCGACATCTTCAAGAAATCGCGTCGATCAACCACCGCCATTCGCCCAATCCTCCCGTCAATACGTCGTCCCGTCAGCTGAGCTGGCGGTCCCCGAACAAGCCGCGTCGCCGTCTGCCGCCGCGTCGCCGGCGAGTCCGCCGCGTGCTCGGATTATAAACCACCGGCGCACGTTTCGCGCGCCGCCGTGCTTCGGAACTGATTCCCCGGGCCCCGCCCGGCTGACGCCGACTCGCGGTGGTGGGTGTGGTAGACTGGGGGCTCGCGTCGCCTCCCATTCCGCCATCGCTGCAGGGTCTCGCATGTACGCTCGATTGCCATTCATTTCGTCCCGGTTGCTGCGCATCGGAATTCTGATGGTCCTCGTTTGGATCGGCGGACAGGGGAGCGAACCGGTCCGGGCGGTCGAGAACTGGCCCGAATTTCGCGGGCCGCACGGCGACGGCTCAGCGGACAACAGCGACCCGCCGTTGCATTGGAGCGAAACGGAGAACATCCGCTGGAAGACGCCGATTCACGGAAAGGGGTGGTCGTCCCCGGTCATTTGGGGCGATCAAATCTGGATGACCACCGCCACCGAAGACGGCAAACAACAGTTCGCGGTTTGTGTCGATCGCCAGAGCGGAAAAATCGTCCATGACCTGCTGGTCTTCGAGAACGAATCTCCGCAATTCTGCCATCCGACCAACAGTTACGCGTCGCCGACGCCGGCCATCGAAGCAGGTCGGATCTATGTGCACTTCGGCAGTTACGGGACGGCTTGCTTTGATACGACCACCGGTCAGCGGATTTGGGAGCGCCGGGATTTGCACTGCGACCATTATCGCGGCCCCGGTGCCTCGCCCATCCTCTGGGACGGGAAGCTGTTCGTGGCTTATGACGGCTTCGACTTGCAGTACGTCGTCGCGCTGGACAAGGTCACCGGCGAAACCGTCTGGCGAAAAGACCGCCAGATCGACTACGGCAGCGACAACGGGGACTTTCGCAAGGCGTACTGCACGTGTCACGTGATCGAACACGAAGGGCAAGCTCAGCTGATCAGTCCCAGTGCGGCGGAAACGATCTCCTACGACCCGCGCAGTGGCGACGAGTTGTGGCGTGTGCGACACGGCGGGATGAATACCGCCACGCGCCCGCTCTACGCCCACGGGTTGGTTTATGTCACGATCGGCGATTCGGTGGGCGAGATCAAACCGTCGCTGCTGGCCATTCGGCCCGATCGAGACCTCCACGCCAGCGGATCGAGATTCGCCTGGACGGTTGATCGAGTCGGCGCCCAAGCGGGCCTCGCCGCTGGTTGTCGGCGATCTGCTGTTCACGATCAACGATGACGGAGTCGCCATGTGCTTAGACGCCGCCACGGGCGACACGCTGTGGCGAAAGCGCATCTCGGGAAACTATCGCGCCTCACCTCTGTTCGCCCACGGCCGCATCTATTTTTGCAATCTCGAGGGAGAGACGACGGTCATCGCCGCCGCACGCGAGTTCCACGAGTTGGCGACCAATCGGTTGGAACACGGCTTCCAGGCCTCGCCGGCCGTGCAGGGCAATTCTCTGATCCTGCGCTCGATCGAGCACCTGTACTGCATCGAGTCGGACTGAGTCATTCCTTCACGCCTACTCGCCTTCGTAGATACGGTAGGTCTTGTAACGATGGGCTCCGCCTCGCTCCAACGTCGCCCGCGACAGCTGGTTACTTTCCAAGACCCACGAGAACTCAGCCTCTTCGATGCCCCAGGCCAACACCTCCGGCACGAGCCGTGCGACGAGGACCAGGCCCACGCCCCAGCGCTGAAATTCGGGAAGCACGTTGGTGCTGATCAACCGGATCTGCTTGATCCCACGGCGGTTCCACAGCAGTCGCATGAATCCGACCGGGAATAGCCGGCCATCGATCTGACGGATGCGGGGATTGTAGTCGAGCAGGCCAAACATCGCTCCGATTGGACGGCCCTCGATCTCCGCGATGCTGGTCATCTCCGGCACGATCAAGTGCTTCAGCGAGCCGCCCATGTGGTCGACTTCCGCATCGGAGAGGGGGACGAATCCCCAAGTGTTGACCAGCGATTTGTTGTAGAGATCCAAGAACATCCGCACTTCCTGTTTAAACCGCGTGCGGTCCAAGCGCCGGGTCGTGATGTTAAATCGGCGCGCGGACTCGTTGGCCACGAAGCTCAGCTTCTTATCCAATTGGGCCAGCATGTCGACATGGCCCCAGTAGGCGTAAAGATCCTGGCACTTTTCCTGACCCGCCTGCTCGACCAGCTCCCGATAATACGGCTTGCCATAGGTCATCATGAACATGGGTGGCCGATCAAAGCCATCGATCAGGAGTCCGATCTCGTAGTTCAGCGACGGATTGCAGGGCCCGCGCAGGCGCCGTATCTCCCGCTCGCCAAACCAGGATCGAACCGCATCAAACAAGCCGTTGGCCACGGCCTGGTCATGTATCGACTCGAAGAAGCCCCAGAATCCTAATTGCTCGTGGTGCCGCTCGTTGTGGGCGTGGTTCAGAATGGCGGTGATCCGACCACAGGGGCGACCGTCCTGATAAGCAACGAACGATTGGGTCGCCGCCTGCTGATAAAACGGATGATGCGCCAGGCCCGCCAACTCCTTCTGATTGCCGCGCAGCGGCGGGATCCAATTCGGATCGTCCGCATACAATTGCCAGGGCAGGTGCAGGAAATCTTTCCGCTGGCGCGAGGTGGAGGTGGGCCGTACCTGAAGGGTGGACATCGGCAGTTTTCTCGAATGGAGTCACGCTTCGGCCGGCGGTCTGGATCGCCAGGCGGCGGGCAGACAGCGCGGGCCGTGAGGCGTTAAGATATCAGGTTTGACAGAAGCGTCGCACCCCGACTGGAAGCGAAACCTTGACACGGCATTACCTCGTGACCGGCGCCACCGGGCTGCTGGGCAACAATCTAGTGCGTTTGCTGCGCGAGCGCGGCGACCGTGTACGGGCGCTGGTACGAGCAACGAGCGATCCGCGTCCGTTGAGCGGACTGGGAGTCGACACGGTGCTGGGCCACCTGGGTGACTCCGCTTCGATCCAGCGCGCGATCGACGGCGTGGATTGCGTGATTCACGCGGCGGGCGACCTGCACATCGGCTGGCAGAACTGGGACCGCGTGCGACAGGTCAATGTCCGCGGCACCGCTGAGGTGGCCGGTGCGGCGCGGCGAGCGGGCATTCGGTTGGTTCATGTCTCGAGCGTCGACGCGTTGCCTGCCGCCCCGCGTGACGGTCGCCCGGTCGACGAATCGACGCCGGATGCCTGCAAGGTTCCTTGCACGTACGTCGTGACCAAACGCGAGGCCGATCGCGAGGTGCAGCGCGCGATCGAGCAGGGCCTGGATGCGGTCACGGTTCACCCCGGCTTCATGCTTGGCCCCTGGGACTGGAAACCGTCGTCCGGGAAAATGTTATTGTCGGTCGCGCACCGCTGGACGCCCGTGTCGCCCACGGGAGGCATGAGTGGCTGCGACGTCCGTGACGTGGCGCTCGGCACACTGGTCGCGGCTGATCGTGCCGAGGCGGGCCGCCGATTCATTCTCGCAGGGGAGAATTTGACCTACCACGCCGCTTGGCAACTCTTTGCCCGCGTCACGCGCAGGCGCGCTCCCTGGTTTCGAATGGGTCCCCTCGTGCGGTGGAGCATTGGCTACGGAGGCGATCTGTGGGGACGCGTGACCGGCGGCGAACCGGAGTTGAACAGTGCGATGATTCGCATGTCGGAGCTGTTACACTACTATTCCAGCGATCTTGCGCGGCGAGAATTGGGATACCACACGCGGCCCTTCGAACAGAGTGTACGCGACGCTTGGCAATGGTTTCTCGAAAACGAATACTGATCACCGGCGCTTCTGGATACATTGGCGGTCACCTGGCCAGGTCGCTGCTGTCCAGCGGATTCGAGGTCCGATGCCTGGTCCGGCCCACGTCGCAGGTCGCGGGCCTGCGAGAGTTGGGCGTCGAGTTGGTTCACAATGACCTGGACCAGCCGCAGGACTTGCGGCGGGTTGTGGCGGGGTGCGACGTCGTCTATCACGTCGCGGGCCGCACGTCCGCTCGGCGGCGGGACGAGCTGTATCGCACCAACTGCCGAGGCAGCGGCGCGATCGCGCGGGCCTGTGCCCGGCAGCTCACGCCTCCCTGCCTCATCTTGGTCTCGTCGCTCGCCGCCGCCGGTACGTCGGCCGCCGGCCGGCTGCGGACCGAGCGGGATCGGGCGGCACCGGTTTCCGAATATGGTCGCAGCAAGCGAGCCGGCGAGCGGGCCGCGATCGCCTGGGCCGATCAACTGCCGATTTCCGTCGTCCGACCCGGGATCGTGTTCGGCGAAGGCAACCGCGAAATGCTGCCGATCTTCCGCTCCATCGCCCGGCTTCACCTCCACTTCGTTCCGGGCTATTCCCCCCGCCGCGTGGGCCTGGTGCACCACGAGGACCTGATCGAGATTCTGCGGCGAGTCGAGGCGACCGGGCAGCGGGTTCAGAAATTCGCGACGGCCGGTGGTCGCGCTGGCCGTGCGTTCGAAGAAGCGGGCGATCGCTCGGGATTCTATTTTGCCGTCGCACCCGAGTTTCCAACTTACCCGCAATTAGGCCGGATGATCGCCGCCGCCGTGGGGTCGGCGCGGACGATGGTCGTCCACCTCCCCGAGCCGCTCGCATGGCTTGCTGCCGCGGGCAACCAGGGGATCAACTATCTCCGCGTCCGCGCCGATTCGTTCAACATCGACAAAATGCGAGAAGCGTTTGCGGGCGACTGGGTCGGATCGACCGCCCGCATCGAACAAGAGCTGGGCTTCCAGCCGCCCACTTCCCTGCAGGCCCGGCTCAACCAAACCGCTCGCTGGTACCAAGCTCACGGCTGGCTCTGACACGGGCAATCCTGGCCGGCAGCGAATCACGCCGCCCGATTAAGCCGGCCAGCGCACAACTACGCCCGCGTTGAGGGGCCGTCCGCCGGGCGTGGACAGATTCAACGGCCGTGCGGCGACCTGCGAGGAACAGTGGCCGAAAATCGCCTCCTGCACGCAGGCTCCGGCGCTCGCGGCATCCCAACCCGGGCTATGACAGGTCAGCAGCAGGAACAGGGGTGATTCCGTGAGTAGCCGACGACACGCGTTCAGCAGCGGAAGCAAATCCGAGCCCAAACGCCACGTCTGCCCCTGGGGGCCGTGTCCGTAGCTCGGGGGATCCAACAGGATCGCGTCGTACCGATTGCCGCGGCGAAGCTCTCGCCGGACAAATCGCACCGCGTCCTCGGTGATCCATCGAATTGGGGCCGAATCGAAGCCCGAGAGCTGGGCATTTTCGCGGGCCCATTGGACGACGTTTCGCGCCGAGTCGACGTGGACCACGTGGGCCCCCGCTGCAGCCGCGGCCAGAGTGCCGCCGCCAGTATACGCAAAGAGGTTCAGGACGCGGGGAGCGGGCTGCCGGCGGCGCGCGATGCGTTGGAAGATCCACTCCCAATTGCCCAGTTGCTCGGGAAACATCCCCACGTGGCCAAAAGGCGTCCCCTTCAACTGGAGTTGGAAATCACCCAAATCCACGGTCCAAGGGCTGGCAACCGCGCGGGCAGGTCGCCATCTCCCGGCGGCACGATCCCGCCGTTCATAGCGAGCGGCCACGTCTCGCCAAACGAGGGGATCCGCCCGAGTTTCCCGCTCGGCAGCTGGACAGGGTCGATCGAGCCGAAGCGGACCAAACTGCTCGAGCTTCCGACCGTCCCCAAAATCCACCAGCTCGTAGGCTTCCGCTGCGGTCATGCCATCGATCGTACCAGACGACTTTTTCCCCAGGTTGAAAAAGGAGATAATACTTCAGGAACTTGCCAAGGTCAGGAGCCCCATGTGATCTCTTCCGGGAAAGTAAGTCGGATGGCCGCGTGGTTGGCGCGCGGCGCCGCCATGTCCCTTAGCGGACTTGGGTTCGTCTCGATCGGCCTCACGCCGATTGGGGCTCAAACGACGCCGACGGAACACGTCGCGGCGACCGACATCCCGAATCGCGCTCAGCTGGATGCCTGGATCGCCGCGCTCGAATCCAATACGTATTCAGCGCGTGTGCGCGCGACCGAACAGTTGATCCTGGCGGGCGCGGTCGGCCGTCGATCCCGTCATGAGGGCCGTCGAAACCGGTGGCCTGGAAACCATCACCCGCGGCATCTATATTCTGCGCCAACTGGCCCTCTCCGCCCCCGACACCGCGACCGAGACGAGCGCCTACCAGGCCTTGCAACAAATCGCCGAGCGTCGATTCACAGGCGCTTCACGCCGAGCCCTGACGGCGCTGGCATCGATTCACGAAGTTCGCTACCAACAGGCGCAAACAAAGCTGACCCAGCTGGGCGCTGTCTTCTCCGCAACGACCGTCCAGGTCGCCCTCGCGATCCCCCAAGACTTCCCGTCCGTCACGTTTGGCACACTGTGGCGCAGCGCACCAGAGGATTTGGAGCTGATCAATTGGATCACTCAATTCGGGGCGGAAGAGACCGACCGCAAGTTGATGCTGATTTTCGAGGGTGAACGATTCACGGATGCCTGGCTGGAAAAGTTGGCGTCGCTCGAGAATATCGCCGTGATCCGGCTCAAGTCCGTGCGGATTACCGATCAAGGTGTCGCCCCGCTCGCGACACTCCGCGATCTGGAGATTCTGGAATTGCTCTATACGCCAATCACCGACGGAGCCGTCGAGTGGCTCGCAAAATTCGATCACGTCGGTCGGATGCGTCTCGTGGGCAATCAGATCTCGATGGCCGGGTCAGAGCGATTGAGGGCCCTGGACCCACAGCTTGATCTGGATTTCCGCCGAGGCGGTTTCCTGGGCGTTGCCTGCCGCGACAACCCTTGCCGGATCACGCAAGTCCAACCCAATACGGCGGCCGAAGCGGCCGGGTTTCAAATCGACGACATCATCCTGCGATACGATGGAGAGGCCGTCCAGTCGATGGATGACCTCACACGTTTCATCTCGCAACACGATGTCGGCAAGAAAGTCACTGTGGAAATCATGCGAGATAACCAACGTCTGACTCGTGAGGTCGAACTCGGAAAATGGGACTAGCGCAATTCGGTTCGGTAGGACGATTACTCGGTCGGCTCTGGGCGCTTGAGCAACACGGGACTCGGCCGCACCCCTCATCCGGCCTTCGGCGTGCCCCCTCATCCGGCCTTCGGCGCGCCCCCTCATCCGGCCTTCGGCGCGCCCCCTCATCCGGCCTTCGGCCACCTTCTCCCGCGTTGGGGAGAAGGGACATGCGGCTTGTCAGCTCTCCTGAGGCCCGGCTTGTCACCTCTCGCGGGACCGGGAGAGGTCGCCTCGTCGAGGCGGGTGAGGGGACGCGGCGAGTGACGGTGGAGCGCGGGCGTCGCCGCGTTGTGAGGCTGGCCCTCGGCGCGATCGGCGGTTTGATCGGTGGGCTAATCGGACATGTGGCTTCGCACGCCGCCGAACCGCGCGTCCTGGCCCCGGGCTACGAGCTGCAATTGTGGGCCGAGGCCCCCGACATTGTGACGCCCGTGGCAATCACCTTGGATGCCGACGGCAGCCTGCTGGTGATCGAATCGCATACGCATCAACGCCCCGACGACTACGACGGCCCTCGCCACGATCGGATTCGACGTCTGGTTGATCGCGATCAGAATGGACGAGCGGATCAGTTTACAACCTTCTTTGCCGACTCGGATCAGACCATGAGCCTCGCCAAGGGTCCGGAGGGCTGGATCTATGTCGCCACGCGGCGCGAGATTTTTCGGTTGCGCGATACCGACGCCGACGGGGTCGCCGACCAGAACGAGACGTTACTGCGGTTGGAAACGTCGGGAGACTATCCGCACAACGGGCTGGCGGGCCTGACGTTCGCGCCGGATGGACGACTGTTTTTCGGCATGGGAGAGAACCTGGGAGCCCCCTATCGACTGGTCGGGGCCGACGGACGTGCGCTGAGCAACCAGGGCGAAGGCGGCAACGTTTTCTGTTGCTCCGCGGAGGGCCGCGGGCTTCAGCGGTACGCGACCGGTTTCTGGAATCCATTCGGGAGCACCTTCGGGCCCGAGGGGCGGTTGTTCACCGTCGACAACGACCCTGACGCGAGTCCCCCCTGCCGCCTGCTGAACGTGGTCCCAGGCGGCGACTACGGATACCAATTTCGCTTCGGTCGCTCCGGTCGCCACCCGCTGCAGGCGTGGGACGCCGAGTTGCCCGGGACCTTGCCGATGGCTTCGGGTACCGGCGAAGCCCCCTGCCAGATCCTTCCCTACGACGGACGGCTGTGGATCACGAGTTGGGGCGACTATCGCCTGGAAGCCCACCGCCTGACGCCAACTGGCGCGACGGTGCAGGGGCAGGCCGAAACAATCATCCAAGGCGATCAAGACTTTCGCCCGGTGGGCCTGGCTGCGGCGCCCGATGGGTCGCTCTATCTGAGTGATTGGGTCAATCGCAGCTACCCCGTCCACCGGCAGGGGCGAATTTGGCGACTTCGTCCCCGGCACTCGACGACTGGCGCGGCGGCGGACTCGGGGTTTCCTCCGCTTTCCCCGGCCGAACAACGGGCCGCAGAGGTCCGCCGACAGCCCCAGGTGACGGACTGGGACGACCCGGATCTGTTCGTCCGCCAAGCGGCCATGTTTGGTTGGAGCCAGTCCCCCGAGCTCCTTCCGCTCGCTTGGGACTCCCTGGGCACCGCCGCTGAGCGAATTGGATTTCTCGCGGCCTGGCGCTGGCGAGATCCGAATCGAGTCCGGAGCTGGCTCGCGCCGGCCCTGGCGGATCGCGACGAGGACGTCCAGATCTATGCGATGCGGATCATTGCCGAGCAAAACCTGGTCGACTACGGCGACGTCATCGATCAATGCCTGCGCGGTGAGACCCGTATTCCGGGCGTGCGGCTCTCCCACGTGGCCCTGGCCACGCTCGCCTGGCTCGAACGCGGTGACGACGCCAAAGACCAGGGGGTGATTCACCAGCGATTGGCAGAAATTCTTGCCGAGCCCGATCGGCCGCTTTCGCTGCGGATCTTGGCGCTGCGTGATCTGCCCGTGGACGACGACGCGGTGTCCTTGCATCAACTCGAGGATTATCTGACTCAGCAACCCGATCTCGCCGCGGAAATTGTGGCCAGCCTGGCGGCGCGAGACGAGCCCCGAGCCGGCGAAATGCTGGCGGCGATCGCGCTCTCGACCGACCAGCCGGTATCGCTCCGAGCCGACGCGGCCGCCGCCTTGGCAGGGTACCAACCGGCCCAGGCCGAGACGCTGGATCGGTTGCTGCGAGACCCGATTCCTGAGGTTCGAACCGAGGCGACACGGGCGGCAGGACGCTTCGCCGCGCTGGGCCGCGCGGCGGTCTCCACCGCACTGGAGTCATGGCCCGAGCACACGCCGGGGAATCCAGCCGCCGGACGGCGCGTGTTTTCCGAGCCACGGGAGCGCGGTGTAGTGTTTGCCACACACGGAACGGACGGGGCGGAGCCGTTGGCCCGGACCTGACAACCATCGGCCGACGCGCCGACAGCCGTTGGCTCGCCCACGCGATTCTGGTGCCCAACCGCGATGTCGCTCCCAAGTACACGTCGGTGGCCATCGAGACCCGCGACGGCCGATCCTTCAGCGGACTGCCCCTGGCGGGCCCCGGCGACGACGGGCAGGAACGCTTGACCCAGCCCGACGGCACAAATATCGCCATTCCGCTTGACGCAATCGAACGGCGGTCGGCCCTCGCCACGTCAATCATGCCCGCCGACCTCGCCGAGCTGCTTTCGGTCGAGGAATTGCACGACCTGATCGCTTATCTTCTGAGCGACGAACGGCCGGGGTCGACCGGCGGGTGATCGGTCAGGGCCAAGGCGGCAAGCGGTCCCGTCGCATCCCCGAGGCGCGGGAATCGGGGCACTTGAGGCAACGCACGCAGCGCAGCAAGACGCACGCAGCGCAGCAAGACGCACGCAGCGCAGCAAAAACGCACGCAGCGCAGCAAAAACGGCGGACCAACCTGCTGCGAAGTCGACCCGCCGCTTGGATGAACGAGGCATGCCGTCAAGACACGCGACTTCGACTGGCTACTTGCCTTGCCCCTGCACGCGCTTGCGAACGTCGGTTTCGAGCACGCCGAAAGCAGCTTCGTGGCGCTGGACGGACATGCTCAGAGCGGCCAACAGACGTTTGGCGGTGAAGTGGTTGAGGATAATCCGTTGAGTCACCCGAATCGGCTTTTCCGGAATCCCGACTGGCTGCGTATTCAGGCCGAAATCGATGATCAGCTCTTCGGGCGTCCCGGTCACGCGGCAAAAATTCGCGTAACAGCTCTCGATCCCCGTATCGTCCAGCTGGACCTGTTGCGCCGCTTGGGGCTGGCCGGCTTGGGGTGCTGCCGCCTGGGCCGCCTCTTTTACCTCCGGTGCCGGTGCGTCTTTCGTTTTCTCTTCTGCCATGTCGATCTCCTCCGGTCGAGTATTATTTCTTCAAAACACGTTGACTGTCTTCAGGCTACGAGGCCGAATCAAGCGCCGCCATGGACCCTGCGGGCGTATTTCATATTTTGGCCGACTGGAGCGGTCCAGGCAACCGATTTCTAACTTAGAACGGGTGAACCCGCAAGTCGCTGGCGCCGACTATGCGCTGTCCGTAGCCCTTGGCGATCAGAGAAACCGGTCACGGCGAGCGAGGGCGAACGTGGGAATGCGTCTGAAGTGAGGGCGAAAACGCAACATGGCTTACAGTTCGAAATGGAACGTGCGGGTAATAAATCTCCAACAGCGTTGCCCCAGCGACTTGGGATCCGCCGTGACCTTTGCCCGACCACGCTCACCAATTTGAAAACGATACGCCAGGTCACTGGGTAACGGCACAATTACCTGGTAAGTCGCACTCAAAGGTCGGGGGGCCCCGCTGGCGTCGGTGCGAGCCGCCACCTTTCCACCCGCTTGCACGGCCATCGACTGTGACATGTATTTCATGGGTTCTTTGGAAATATCGTCCGCGCTGTCGATCGTCGTCTCGATCTCCTCATCGGCGTAGGCGTCGAGCTTGATCCGCACGGTTTGGCCCGGGCGGATCGAATCGAGGTCCGCTTGATCGACCGCCAGCAGAGCTTCGAATTGCCCGGGGTCGCCGATGCGACAAAGTTCATCATTGGGCTGCAGGAACGCTCCCTGGTTCTCTCGATCGAGCAACGATCCGTCCCACTGAGGCAATTGCCCATCCGGCGATGGTGGCGATTTTCTCAGTTTGGCGACCATGACGGTGCCGGTGGCGCTGGCCTTTAACTGCAGCTTTTCCAAATCTTCCTGCTGCCGTTCAAGTTGTTCTTCGGCCGAGTTCAATAGTTCACGCAATTCCGGAATGCGGCCCGATGCCTGGGTGTTGCGGCGAATATTCCGTTGATATTCCAGCAACTGGATCTGCTTGCGGTATTGCGTCACGGTTTGTTGGAGCTGCTGGACGCTCATTCGCAGTTCGTCATTCTCGAGCTCGGCCAGCGTTTGGTTCGCCTGCACCTGGTCACCGGGTTGGACATGGACCCGTACCAAGCTACCTGGGACCGTGGCATAGATCGTCCGGGCATCTTTCGGCTGAACCTCGACAGCACATTTGACGCTGTACGGGAGCGGAAAATACAGAAAAGCAGCGATCAACACCGACGCCACCGCAAAGGTCGTGACCAGGTTCTTGCGTTTCACTTGGTGCATTCTCCCGGGAACTTTGAAGAACTTAATCAACTGCCAGAAGGGCTGCACGACCATCCCAACCAAGCCGGCAAAGGCCACCACCTGGCCGATCACCTTCAACCCATAGGGCTCCAGAACCTTGTTCAGAAACAGCATGATCGACAGCACGACCACCCAGCGGTAGATCACGGCCGCGATCGTGTAGAGCGCGAAAAACCAACGATTACGTTGGGGTAGGAAGGGGTCTTCCTGCTGCTCGATTCCAAGACACCACTCCGTCATGTAGCGTTGCAGGATCTTGCTGGATTTCTGCCGCAGATTGGGAATCTCGGCGATGTCGGACAGAATATAGTAGCCGTCGAACCGCAGCAGCGGATTGCCATTGAACAGGATCGTGCTGACCGACGAGACGAACATCGTGCTGAGGCAGATCTGATTGAGCAAGACGCCTTCTTCGCTGAACCACCAAAGGAAAGTCGCGAACGAGGCCAGCACCACCTCGACGTACATTCCGGCAGCCCCGATGACGGCGCGATGCCACTTATTGGGCAGCAGCCAGGAGTCCGAAACATTGCAGTACAGGCAGGGCGTCAGCACGAGGATCATGACGCCAATCTCGTGACATTCCCCCCCGAAACGTTTGCACGAGAGGCCGTGTCCGAACTCGTGCAACACCTTCGTGATGGCGAGCGTCGCTCCCAAGAAAATCCAGTTCTCGGGCCCGAAAAACTCGTGAAAGGCGGGCAAGCGAGCTCGAAACACATCGAACTTGACGCCGACTAACAGCAGAGCCGCCAGCGCGATGCAGCCAAAGAACATGGCGGCCCACTTGGTGAAGAACCAGTTGGTAAAGGGCGCCAACCAGTTCAGCAGCCGATCCGGGTCGATCCCCTTGAAGCGCAAGGCGAGCACGTTCGAAAGCTTCGAGAGCCATTCTTGCCGGACGGTCTGATCGCGTCGCTTTCGCAATTGACTCCCCTGCCCTTCGGCATCGGCGATCAGGAGTCCGCTGCGATGCAGCATTCCAATAAAGTGCTGGAGATCTTCCAGGGAGATTTTTTGAGGAGCGTACTGACGTTCGAATCGTTGTTTGAGATCGTCGAAACTACACTCGCCGTCCAGCATCCGCAGGATGGAATATTCCTCTTCCTGAAAGCGATAGTACTTCAGCCCGATCGGCTCCTTGATGACCCAGTACGGCTGGCCCTGGTACTTGTGATAGCGAACGGACAGATCCGGACGCATTCGGAGCGGCAGCCGGCGGGAGGAGCTGGAGATCAGGCTGTCGGCAAGGGAGACCATGGGGCAATTCGCGTCCTACCGGTTCGACTACTTCAATTGGATCTCTGCTTTGAGGCCGGGTCCCATGATCCAACCGCTGCCCTCACGGACATTGTCGATATCGGCCCAGATGCGGAATGAACCGTCATCTTCGATCACTTGGCTGGCAAACCCAATCTGACTGCTGACTGTTTGCTTCAGGCCCCCGGGCAGGGTCACGACGACATCGATCGGGCGTCCCTTCAGGTCCCGCCAACCCCAATCGTCCGCGTTGACGCGTCCGTGGACGCGCAGCTGATCCAGGCGAACCAGATGCATCACCGGATCGCCGGGGGTGACCCAATCGCCTTCATTGCGGAAGATTTGGTTGACCACGCCGGAGTGTGGCGCGATCAGCTTGCGACGCTCGATCATGGCGCTGGCCTGTTCGTACTGAGCGTACTTCGCGCGGCGTCGAGCGCCGCGACCAGATTTTCGAAACGAGCCAAATCGATTTGCAGCCCGGCCCGCTCCCAGGCCAGATTCAGCCGCCGCACCTCGGTCGGACTGTAACTTCCTTCGACGCGTCGATTCGCTTCGGTCGCCGTATCCAATTCTGCCCGAGACACTTCGTACTGCTTCACGGCGGCGCTGACGCTGATCTCATTCTCGGCTTGCTTTTTCGCCGCCTGATACTGATGCTGAGCGACTTGCTTGGCCATCACGGCCTCGCGATCGTCGATCTGCGCGAGCAACTGGTCCACCTCAACGAGATCGCCCTCGTCCACCGCGATATTGGTCAGCATCCCGGCGTCGGTTGCCGGCAGGCGAACTTCATCGATCGCGACCAGGTAGCAACGGTCAATGACCTTCAGCTGTTGCGCCGCGACACTGCCTGCGGCGCCCCACAACCCGATCCAGCCGATGACGGCCCACATCTTCATTCGATTCCTCCCCGAGACAGCTCGACTTCCCAACACGAGATTGGCTCACCTCACGCGTTTCGGCGCCCAACCAACGACGGCCCGGACGGTGCGGGGCCGCGGTGGAACGAGCCAAGTTTAGATTGCAAACAGACGCAACTGAACCCACTCGAGCAACTCATGGAACAGGCAATAGAACCACGAGCGTCGTCCGCACTCGATCTTGACGACGACTTCCGTTCCCTGATTCGGTTCGCTCAAGTCCAACCGATGCAGCAATTCGTTCTTGTCCAGCTTGACGCGAATTCGGTAACTATGCCCGTACTCTTCGTGCATCGTGGCCGCTTCCTGCACTTCGGCAAGCGTTCCGCGAAAGGTTTCGCCGGTGTGGCTCTTCAACACGAAATTGACCGGTAGCTCCTTCGTTTTCTGTTCAGCTTGAGCTCGAATCAAATGCCCGATACGGTTGTCCGGCAGGTAGGCCTCCAGTTCCCACGCGCCGTTGGGGTCGGCCACTTCCATCGCCAACTGGCCAGGCATCACGGGACGATCTCGCAAGGTATTTTCGACGTCCCAGCTCGTCACCATCCCAGAGATCGGACTCTTGACTTCCAGCTTTTGGAGCTTGTCATTCAGGATGGCCAACTGTTCGCGGCTGCCCGCGATTTTCTGATCGAGCTCGACCAGCTGCGCAAACAGGGTCCCATCCGGATCGCCAGCCTTTTCAACTCGCCGGTCCAGCGCCTCGCGAGCTTCCTCCGAGGAGAGTAATTCGTATTGGACGCGTGTCATTTCCTGCTGCAGCTCGTTGCTCTTCAGCTTCACCAGCAAATCACCTTCCTTGATTTGCTTGCCGTGATAGACGGGCACCTGCTCGACGTCGCCGCCGGTTCCGAAGAAAATGTTGCGGCGAATCAGCGGCTGCAGGGTCCCTTCGGCCTTCAACTCGAA
Source organism: uncultured Planctomycetales bacterium (assembly GCA_963826795.1). GTDB lineage: Bacteria > Planctomycetota > Planctomycetia > Pirellulales > Pirellulaceae > CAWGYT01. The sequence continues at coordinate 501,108 of CAWGYT010000018.1, forward strand.
TTCACGTGGGACAAGCACCAGGGCCAGCAGGACGCCCAAGATCAATCCCGAGATGGCAAGGGTCTTGGGCAGGTTGCGAGCGGTGACGAGCGTGCGTGACTGGCCGATCGCGCGCCAAACCGGCATCAAGAACAGGCCATTGTGTTCCAGCGAGTTTCCCAAGGCCCGCGCACTGTGCTGGCAGACGAGGTCGGCTCGGGGAGCCACAATTTCGCGAGACTGGACGGCGTCGATTTGTTCGATAATCACGGATCCAATGACGTCGCCCCGATCCGACTGATACTTTGCCTCGGCCTCGGCTCCCAACTCCTCGTCGCGCTGCTGCTTGAAGACATTGGTCTTGAACAGCGGCAAGACCGCCAGGCTCTTCGTATGGGACTCGTCGACATAAGCCTCCAACGCATGCTCAACTTGTGGCGGAAGGTCTTGCATCGAGCCGTTGTACCAGAGCGGTTCGCCGGTGGCGCAGACGCGGGTCGCCAAATCACGCAGCATCGACACGATATTGGACCGCGTATCCATCGTGTCCTGGCCGCTGATCGCCTCCACGATCTGCTTGTGCCCTCGCGTCACCGTGACGCTGACCCGGTCGCAACCGATCAGCCGGCGTCCCTCGTTGGCGATCGTGTAAGCGGTATCGCGGACGTCGAGGCTGTTATGAATTTCCTTCGAAAATTGGTCGATCTTGGCCCACATCGATTGGCGATCGCTGAAGTGCCGCAGCTTGCGCGACTTCAGCCAATCGCCCACCAGATCGCTCATCTGGATCAAGAAACGCTTGTAACCCTGCTGGCTATTGGGCTGCGAATCGGGACGCTGGAAGACCTCCAACACGCCCTCGACCGAATCGTCGGTCTTCATCGGGGCCAGCACCAGCAGGGTGTTGGTCGGGTTTCCCGGCGCGTCCGGATCACCCGCTCCGGAAAGCGGGGGCACCAGCCGCGCCTCGCCCGACATCATCACTTCCTGCAGCAGCCTCACGTGGCGGCGACTGTCCTCGGACTTCGGATCGAGGAGGTGCTGACTGAGATTGATCTGGTAATCCAGCCGCAACTGCCGTTCCGAGTTGATCGTCCAGACCGCCCCCCCGATTGCCGCCAACGCCGTCACGATTCGCTGCATCACCTCGGCGTAGTATTGATCCGGTTCGTACTCGCCCCGCGACAGCTGAGCGATCTCCTGGACCAGGCTGCGGATCTGCTGCTTGGTCTTTTCAATCGTGGCGGCATCGACCGAGCTTTGTTCCGAACTCATAAGACTCTCACAGGGCGGCGAAAGGACGAATCGCAACCTTCAGCCGAGATTTTAGTAGACGGGAGCAACGTGTATTCTATTTCTTGTCAACCACAGCGACAACAGCATCGCTCGGCCGGCTGCGGAACGCGAGCCAAACCGTTCTCCGATTCTTGCGGCTGAGACGCTTACGAAAACTATTCCGGGTTGGGAAAAGGGGTCAGGTCCCAAGAGCCGGAACGGCCCTTCGGGTGCTTCGCACGTTTCGGACCTGACCCCTTTTCCCCAACGCTAGTGCGGCGTGTCCAGATACGGGTCCTGTCCCAACTGACGCTGCATCTCCTTGCGCTGCTTCTCGTGATGCAGCAAGATCATGCGATCCCGCAGATGTCGGCGCTCGACTTTCCGCTGGGCCTTGCGAAACATGGCGCTGCCGCGTCGAGTCCGCCGGAGCGGCGCTGCAGACGATTGCGCAGTTTTTCGGCTTTCTTCGGCCCGTATCCGCTTTCCAAGATGTCGTCATCCATCGCCATGAAACGCTGGACCGTGCCCGGATCTCCCTGTCGACCACAACGACCGGCCAACTGGCGGTCGATTCGAGCGGAATCGTGGATCTCGGTAATGATCACGTGCAGTCCGCCCAGCTCAGCGACGCTTTCCGCCAACTTGATGTCCGTCCCTCGGCCGGCCATGTTGGTCGCGACCGTGACACGTCCGGGCTGACCGGCCTGGGCCACGATCTCGGCCTCTCGAGCGATGTGCCGGGCGTTAAGGACCTCGTGCACGATCCCTTCCGCCGCCAGCATCCGCGAGAGCAGCTCGGATTTTTCAATGGTCCGGGTCCCAATCAAGATCGGTCGTGACTGCCGGTGCAGGTCCACCACCTCGCGCACGATATCCCGCCACTTCTGGTCGCCATCCTTGAAGACGCGATCGGTCAGCTGGACGCGCCGCACAGGTCGATTGGTCGGGATGCGGACGACCAGGGTCTTGTAGATCTTGCGAAACTCGCGAGCCGACGTCAGGGCCGTGCCGGTCATTCCCGCCAAGTGCTGATATCGCAGGAAAAGGTCCTGCACGGTGATGCGGGCCGCCTGGCCCGTATCGACCGTAATTTCCAGTTTCTCTTTGGCCTCGATCGCTTGATGGATCCCGTCCCGCCACTTGCGCCCCTCGGCCAGGCGGCCCGTGAATTCATCCACGATCACGATCTCGCCTTTGTCGTTGACCACATAGTGCTGCTCGAACAGGAAATCGCGGCGGACCTTCACCGCCCGCTCAATGAATTCGTAGGCATCGATCAGGCCCACGCCGTCCATCGTCGCGGGCTGTTCCAAGGACCGAACCCTTTGACGACCCTTGGCGGTCAATTCCACTTTCCGCTTTTCGTGGTCGTATTCGTAATCCTCGTCCTCCTCAAATTCGCCCGCGACCTCCGCGGCCCACTGATAGCTCGCCCGGATCGATTCCTCATGCTCATCCCCAATCGCGCTGATGATCAGCGGCGTGCGAGCTTCGTCAATCAGGATGCTGTCCGCTTCGTCCACCAGGCAAAAGTAAGCGTCCCGCTGGACTGGCCGTTCGCCCGCCGGCGCCTTGCCGCTGCCCAACGAATCGAGAAAATCCAGGCGATCCTGCTTGATCCGGCGGATCACCAAACGGTCGCGGAGAAAATCGAATCCAAACTCCTTGGCTGTGCCGTAGGTAATGTCGCTGGCGTAGGCGTTCCGCCGCTGGGGTCGACTCATATCGGTCTGGATCACGCCGACTGACAAGCCCAGCATTTGATAAACCGGCCCCATCAATTGGGCGTCGCGGGCTGCCAGATAATCGTTGACGGTCGCCAGATGGGCTCCTTTGCCGCGTAAGGCGTGGATGTACAACGGGAGGGTCGCGGTCAACGTCTTGCCTTCCCCCGTGTCCATTTCGGCAATGGAACCGTGAAACAGGGCCATGCCACCCACAGCTTGAACGTCGAAGTGACGCATCCCGAGCGTCCGCTGGGCGGCGGTCCGCACCAAAGCGAATCCTTGCGGCACTAGCTCGGCCAGCGGTTCCCCGGCCTTGGCCCGATACCGCAACGACAGGCTTTCCTTGCGCAGCGCCTGATCCGAAAGCGACTTGTACTGCCGTTCGAAGTCCTCCAAGACCGGCAGCAATGAAATCCAACGGTCAAGTTGCCATTTGGCGCGGCCCTTCAGGAGGGAAGCGGGACGCAGGGCGGGCTTCGTCCTCCGCCCGGAAACCGCGCCGTTCTCGTCGGAGGCCACCCCGGGCTCGTCGGACGCCGGCCCCAACGCGCCCGCCAATGGATCTTGCGAGTCATTCACGACTGCATTCATGCCAACCTCATGATCCCCTGTGCAATGTCAACTCGACACGGCAACGAGGCGTCGACCCCGCGCTGCACCTCTATCTTAACGACTTCAGGACGGCGCGGTGCGCCAAACGTCAGGAGTTCGCCTTGACTGCGTCCCCGTCGCGCTGCGGAACCGGACCTCCCAAGGCACCGCCGACTCGGAGGCCGGTCGCGCCCGCATTCGTTACAACCCGACAACTGACCCAGATTTACTTAATCGGTACGACCCCGACGGTCGACAAACCTAATGCGATCCGAATCGTTTCACGCCGAATCCGACCACGTGTGACCCCTGGGAAGGGTTGTGCGGAGAGGAAATCCTTAGCCGTTACGGGAAGCCACGATGTCTGGGACATTTGGATTATTGAGTCGCGTGGTGCTGGTAACCGCCTGCGCCCTGGGTGCGGCGGAAATCGCTTCTGCCCAATCGAACGTGGGCCGGGTCAACAGGCTGCGAACCGCCCCGGAGCGGTCGACGGGCCAGCCCGCGTTGCCGAGGGCCGTGCCAGCTTCCGCCACCGTGCACTCCCCTGCCGTCAATTCACCGGGCGACGTGGTTCCCGCCTCAATGATGCTGGGCTCCGAGCCAACCATCAGCTGGGAGGAAGGCAGTTGGGACGACGGGGGTTGCGCCGACGGCGGCTGTGAGCCCGGAACAATCATGGGCCATCCCGCGCCAATCGGAATCTGTTGCGGATTGCAGCTCTGGGGCCACTTCGAGTACTTGCTCTGGTGGGAGAAGGAAGATCAGCTTCCCGCTCTCGCCACCACCAGCACACCGGGAACCGCACGGGACAATGCGGGGGTCTTGGGTTTTCCCACGACATCCATTCTGTTTGGGGACGGCGCGGTCGAGGACGCGGGAGCACTTTCGGGCGGACGACTGACGCTCGGCCTCTGGCTTGGCCAGAATCAGACGACGGGCGTCTTCGGACGCGGCTTTGCGATCGAGGACCATGGCCAGGAATTCCAAGACGTTTCAACGGGTAGCCCCATCCTGGCGCGACCCTTCTTCAACGCCTTCACGCTCGAGAACGACGCCCTGTTGCTGGGCTTTCCCAACCAGATTTCGGGCGACGTGCAGATCACGACCAGCACGCAAACGCAAGGAGCCCAAGCCCTGCTGCGGCGTCTGTGGCGAGTTGGAGGCAACTACCGGATGGACTATGTGGCAGGCTATCGCTATCTCGAGGTCGAAAATTCGCTGCGAGTCGATAATTCGCTCCGCTTCATCGATCCCGCCGCCGCATCGTTCGGAACCAACATCTCGCAGTTCGATCAGTTCGAGATTGACAACGTCTTCCACGGCGGCGAAATCGGACTCATGGGACACTCCGTCGACGGCCGTTGGGTGCTGGATTTTCTGGCCACCGTCGCCTTCGGCTCGATGCAGAAAACGTCCACGATTACGGGCTCGACCGTGACCAACCCCGCCGTCGGCGGCTCAGTCACCGAGGTGGGTGGTCTGCTCACGCAAAAGAGTAATCTCGGCGTTTTTCAAGATGACACGTTCACGATCATTCCCGAAGCGACCGTGACGCTGGGCTACTTCGTGACACCTCGGATGGACCTGTCGGTCGGATACTCGTTCCTGTTCGTCAATCATGTGGCACGCGCCGGCGATATCGTGGATACCTCGATCAACTTGACGCAACGAACCGGCCCGATCCAGGGTGAAGTCGCTCCCGTCGTTCGCCAAAACGACTCGGAGTACTGGCTGCAAGGTATCAACTTCGGATTGAATTTCCGTTACTAGCGCAGCGTTTCAGCTGAGAATTCGGGCTGCTGCGGGAGGGCGAAGGGGCCGGACGCGACGGCGGGCCCGCGAGCGTTGTTAATCCCGGTCGAGTTGGCAAGCTACTCCCACGCCAAGCATTGGCACGAAGCCAATCCTCCCGCCTGACCGATACCATTCTGGCAAGCGCCGCGAGACGCCTCTTCCGCAAGTCGGCGTGACCTCCCATGCCAAACCATCGCTGAGCAGCTCAGCCAAGGACACAAGGCCCAGTATGTCCGGTCGCCAAGAATCGCTTTTTTCTCGTTTCGCCCTCTGGAAGCGTCCCCGCAATCGGCGGACGACGGCCGGTCGAGCCGGAGTCGAATCCTTGCAGTTCGAGTCGCTCGAAGGGCGGCGACTGCTCACGACCGCCGATGCGACGCCCTCCGTGCAAGGAATCGTCTACCTGGATTTCAATGGCGACGGCTCACCGACGTCGGGGGAAGAAGTCGCCGGCGTCACGGTGCAGCTCTTCCAGGATGACGGCGACGGGGTGTTCGAGCCCGGAGGTGACGACATCCAGGTCGGTGCGGACCAGGTCACGGATGCCAACGGCCAATACTGTTTCGCGGGAATCGAGGGAACGGCGAGTTTTTTCCTGGTCCAGCCCGCGCAGGTCGTGGGCAGCGTCAGCCTGGGTCAACAGGTCAGTGGTCTGCTGTCACCTGGAGCGCCGAATTTACTGATCGATTCCTTCACGACAACTCAGACGGCTCAGGCCACTCCTCCGGCTCCGTCCTCGGATGGATCGACCCTGGTCTTCGCCGACGAATCGGAGGTGATCGGCGGCGAGCGCGACCTGTTCGTCGAACTGATCTCGGGCGTCGGCGAGGTGGAACTGCTGGTGAACCCCTTCGGCCTGTTGCCGGTGCTGCAATTCAATTCGTCCTCGGGCGTACAAGGCGCAGCGATCGTGACGTGGGACGGCCAGGATCTGAACTCCGGTCCGACACCGGACATGGGGTTGAACGGACGCGACCTGACCCAGGGCGGCATCAATACGGGGCTTGGCATGGAGATCGGCATCGACCTGGCCGGTTCCGGCGACTCGCTCTCGCTGCGTTTGTACCAAGGCGACGCCAGCAATTTCTCGGAGGTGATGGCTCCCATTCCCACGACGGACGGGACGGCGACCGCCTACCTCTTCATTCCGTTCACTGATTTTACGGGCCCCGTCAGCGCCGACCGACGTGGACGCGATCCAGATGTTCATCGGGAGCGGAGGGGTGCCTTCGGCGGATGGGCAGGTCAACTTCATCGGGGCCGTCGGACCCACGGTTTTTGACGTCGAGAACCCCGTCGCGGATTTGGCGATTACCAAGTCGAACAATACCGCCACCGTCGTCCCCGGCGAAGACATTTCCTACGAGATTCTGGTCGAGAACCTGGGACCGCTGGATGTCGTGGGCGCCACGGTCGAAGATACGTTTCCCTCGGTCCTCCAAAATCCGATCTACACCAGCACCACGACCGGGACCGTTTCGGGAAACACCGCGAGCGGCACCGGCAACATCAACGATACGGTCGACATCACGGTCGGCAGCACCCTGACCTACCTGGTCACCGGCTCCGTCGATCCGTCGGTCACCACGACGATCTCCAATACCGCGACCGTCGCCGTGCCAGAGGGAGTCACGGACCCGGATCCGGACAACAACGCGGATTCGGAGGAGGATACGCCCACGCCGCAGGTCGATCTCCGCATCGAAAAGTCCAATGGCGTGACGGAGGTTCGCCCCGGGGATACGTTGACCTATACAATTACGATCACGAACCAAGGTCCGAGTGACGTCTTGGGGGCCACCGTCAGTGACATCTTTCCGTCCGAGCTCACGGGCGTCAGCTTTTCGAGCACGGTCGTTAGCGGCACGGTCTCGGGCAATAGCGCCAGCGGGACCGGCAACATCGCCGATACCGTGAACATGGCCGCCGGCAGTGTGCTGCGCTACACCGTGACGGCGACCGTGGCCGATTCGGCGATGGATGAATTGGCCAACACGGCCACCGTCGCCGTCCCTGACGGCACGACGGAACTGGATCCCAGTGACAATACCTCGACCGATACCGACATTGTGGTGGACGAAGTCGACCTCGTGATCACCAAGTCCGACGGAGCGACGACCGCCATCCCCGGCCAAAGCGTGACCTATGAAATCGTGGTCCAGAACCTGGGTCCCCGCGGAGCGACGGGTGCGGTCGTCAGCGACACGTTTCCGGCCCTCCTCAGCGGCGTCACCTTCTCCAGTTCGGCCACCGGCGGCGCGAGCGGAAATACGGCCAGTGGCAGCGGAAATCTGAGCGAGACCGTGACGTTGCCCGCCAACAGCTCGATTACCTATCTGGTGACCGGGACAATCGATCCAAGTGCGGTCGGGAACTTGGTCAACACCGCGACCGTGACCGCTCCTCCCGACGTCGTGGACACCAATCCCGCCAACAATTCGGCGACCGACACCGACACGCTCATCCCGAACGTCGATTTGGCCGTGACCAAGTCCAATGGTGTGACCAGCGTCGAACCGAACGACGTGCTGACCTACGAGATCACGGTGACGAATAGTGGTCCGAGCGACGTCGTGGGGGCCCAACTGCAAGATACGTTCCCCAGTGGGTTGATCGGAATCAACTACACGAGCACCGCTCAAGGGGGCGCGTCCGGAAATACCGCGACGGGAACGGGCAACTTGAACGAAACGCTCGATCTTCCTCCCGGGTCGTCGATCACCTATTTAGTAAACGCCACCGTATCGGAGTCCGCGACGACCGATATCCTGAACACGGTGACCGTCGCTGCCCCCGAGGGGACGGTCGAAACCAACCCGGACAACAACTCCGCCAGCGATCTCGACACCTTGATTCCCGGCGTCGATTTGTCCATTACCAAGACCAACAACACGGATCGGGTTTTCGCGGGGGGCACGACCACCTATACGATCGTCGTCCGCAACAGCGGGCCCAATCCGGTCACCGGAGCTCAGGTCACGGATCTCTTCCCCGTCGAACTCGTCACGGTGTCCTACACCAGCGTGGCGACGAATGGCGCCAGCGGTAATACCAACGGCTCGGGCAACATTAACGACACCGTTAGCATGCCGGTCGGCAGCACGATTACATATACGGCGCAGGCGTCAATCGACCCGAACGCGACCGGACAACTCGTCAACCAGGCGATGGTCACCGCACCGGACAACGTGGTCGATCTGAATCCGGACAACATGTCGGCGACGGATGCCGACGCGATCGACATTTTGCTCTCGGAGATCTCGGGCTTCGTCTACGTCGACCTGGACAACGACGGCGTGTTTGATGCAAACGAGCCACCGATCCCCGGCGTCGAAATTCTGCTGGAGCAAAACGGAGCGCAAATCAATCAAACCGTGACCAACGCCAATGGCGCCTACGACTTTACGGATCTTGTCGCCGGAGTCTATGACGTGCAAGAGATCCAGCCGGCGAACTTCCGCAATGGCAAGACCACAGTCGGTGGTGGCGTCGGTACGGTGGTCGGACCCGATCGAATTCGTGTCGCGCTCAGTCCTGGTGTCAACGCGAACGAACTGAATTTCGGCGAGCTCTACGAGCAGCCTTCCAAGCGCGAGCTACTGGCATCGGCCTTCCGCACCACCTAAGCACGGACACCGCCTACCCGACGGCGCAGAAAAAACCCCTTCGGCCGCGACAAGGCGACCGGAGGGGATCTGCTTCGAGTTCAATTCACGGTGTGGATCGCAGTCGCGCGTGATTGCCCTGCGCCCTTGTTCATCGACTACCGACGACGGCTCAGACCCCAAAGCCCGCACAGACCCAGCAGGCCCAGCACGACCGAACCCGGCTCGGGCACCACCTCAAAGTTCTGCGTCAGCGGGCCCGCGGCTCCCAGGTAATCGATCTGGGCATCAACCGATCTCGCCTGCTCACCCAGAATCAATTGAATCGCGTTCACACGCGTCGGAGAAACCGATCCGACAAATTCGCTAAACGGCAAGAAGACCGTCCCGGATGAGGTTCCATCGGTCACGGGAATGACGACCGAGCCCTCGGAGTAATCCGAATCGCTATCGTCGAAAATTCGGATCCGCGCGGTATCGCCCGCCCCGGCCGCGTCGATCCCCAAGGCGAACAGGATCCCCTCGTTGATCCCGCCTTGCGTTAAATCAATGTCGCCCAGCCCCAGGCCCGGCGTCGGGCTCGCAGAATTGTCCGAGCCATCCCACGTGATGATCCCAAGGCCCACGACGCCGGATGTATTGTCGTATTGCAGGACCGCGACGCCAAACGCGTTCGAACGCAGTCCGACCTCGCCGACACCGCTGACCAGACGCACATACATATCCCGCTCGCCGCCAATGACCGTCGCCATCGGATCGTTCAACGTGGAGGTGGCAATCGGAGTGAACGAGTCGGCCTTGACTCCTTGATTATTGTCGAAGGCGTCGATGTAGAGATTGGGAATCCCCGGGTTGAGCAACGGACTCACGTCCGCCGGTACCATCGTGGTGCCGATCGTCTGAGCCGGACGCTCGACGAAGTAACCCGCGTTCGTCATCAGGCTTTCAAAGGTGTACATCCCCGCAGGATCGGTCATCATGTCCGGTCCCACCTGGGTATCGGTTCCCGGAGAAAACATTCCGTCCCCATCATCCTGGTAGAGCTTCACCGTCACGCCGGATACGCCCGGACCACCTCCCTGCAGTGACACCGTACCTTGGATCCCAGGCAGAATGATTGCCCCCAACGCCGGTGAACCCACCAGGCACGCGACGACTGCCAAGGCAGCCATGAAATGATTCCGGGTCATTAGACTCGCTCCGTTGTTCAACCAACTCGAAGAAGTAAATACAAAGTGCCAACAAGCTGACATACATGAGCTTCGCGTCCTTACCCGGCTCAACATCCGCCGCGCCGCCAGCGAGCGACGCCCTGGGTCGATTTCCTACCGCCCGCAACAAAAACAAAAAAAAGTGCTCAGCTCGACCTCCGACCCGCCGCAGTCCCGCAAGACCAACGGCGCGCGCCCGAGAGCGTGCTGAGCACTTTTGTGATGATCTCGAATTCGGGTCGCATTCACTAGCGTCACTCCAACCGATAAAATCCGGGGCAAATCCGCTTCTTCAATTGCCCATTTTCTCTACGTGTGAGCCTCAGTCTAATCTGAAAACCGGGGGCGTCAAGAGTTTGACGTGGAATAATCCGCAGAATCCGGTCATCGACTTAAGTCAATCGCAGACAAGTGGTTACATCCGTCGGACCGAAATCGGACGGGGGCCCGGGAGGATCGCGGGAGGGCGGCCGACGGAGTTCACGGGGGGTCGGGGAGCTCGCGTTGCCGGAGGAAGTGGTGGGCCTGCTCGAGGTGCTCCTGAAGTATCAAGAAGCGTCGGATATCGCCCCCGCGATCCGGATGCAGTTCCTTCGCCAACCGACGGTACGCCTGCTTGACGTCCTCTTCCGTGCAAGGCATGTTCAGGCCCATGGCCCGCAGGCAAGGCGGGGTCTCGTCGCGGAGCCAGCTTGGTGTTTCCGCGGTTCGCGCGGTGATGCGGACCAGCATTCCGCGGAGCGCCCGCAAGTAGGCTCGGATATCCAACACCGTCAGCCAGTAGCCGATCAATGGGAGGAAGATGATGGCGAGCACAAACAGGACCAGTCCGATCCGATCGACCGGATCGGGCCAGGCGGCTTGAGCAAAAACGAGCGTCAGGCAGCAAGGGCTCACGATGGACATCCCGCAGGATCGCGTCTAGACCGCCTCGGATTCGACCTTTTTTGGCGTCCGATACAGGTGCGGTGACTGCGCCGGCGTGTTCAGGTTGATGCCATCGCCAAAGTAGTATTTACGCGCCTCCGGATGTTGAATCACCTCCTCCGGCTTGCCGTGGCACAGGACGCGTCCGCTGCGGATGACATAGCTGCGGTCGGTGATCTCGAGCGTCTCACGAACCTGATGGTCCGTAATCAGAATCGAGATCCCTTGGCTGCGCAGGTTGCGCACGATGGTTTGAATCCCGTCGATCGTGACGGGATCGATTCCTGTAAAGGGCTCGTCCAACAGAATAATTCGGGGGTTGGAGACCAGACACCGGGCGATTTCCAACCGCCGCCGCTCGCCGCCCGAAAGCGACGCGGCACGTGAGCGGCGGAGATGCGCGATGTTGAACTGATCCAACAGTTCTTGACAACGAGCCTTTCGTGTCTTGCGATCGAAGCCCAGCATCTCCATCATCCCCAATAGATTCTGTTGCACGGACAGCTTGCGGAACACGCTGGATTCCTGGGCCAGGTACCCCATGCCCCCATCGCGAGCGCGGCGGAACATCGGCCAACTGGTGACGTCGACGCCCTTCAACTCGACGCGTCCCGCATCCGGCTCGATCATCCCGCACGTCATCCGAAAACTCGTGGTCTTGCCGGCTCCATTGGGCCCCAGCAGACCGACGATCTCGCCCTCCTGCACATCGAACGAGACGCCGTCGACGACCCTTCGCCGCCCGTAGTTCTTGACCAGTCCCGTGACGTTCAGAATCACCATGCCATCACCTTCCCTGGTTCGCAGCTAGTGGATCAATCCCATCTTTCGGAAATTCGGGATCAGCGGCAGGCTGACTCCCGTCCCCGGAATTCCGACCCGCCAAGCATGGGGCCAATAGATCAACACGGCCTTGCCAATTAACAGATCACGTTCGACGTAATATTCCGCTCCCCAGAGTCGACTATCGCGGCTGTAAGGGCTGTTGTCGCCGAGCGCGAAGAACTGGTCCGCCTGGAGCGAAAAGACAACTGCTCTGCGGCGATCGAACAGGTCCCCCGGGCGCCAGCTGCCGGGCGTCAGCAGGTGCTGATAGTACAGCTGCTCCGATCCGTACCCGTAGTCGGCCGGCGTGCTACCGCTCATTTGCGAATCCGTGGCGATGTAGTAGATGTCGCGAAGCACACGCAGGCGTTCACACCGCACTTCCGCCCCCTGCACGCCGATTCGCACGGGGTGCAGATCGCCTGGATCGCTTTCGGTCACAACCGGACGGTCATTGGGGGTGGGACCGTAGGTGGTCGCATGCGTGAACTCGCAGAGCCGATCGTTGACCCAGAGCACGAGCTGGTTGTCGACGTTGGCGAAGCGGACGCGATAGCGGCCCTTTCCCTTCACACGCGTTTCGGCGGTCACCTGCGCGGCGGTCGAGCCCTCCTCGTCCTGGAAGGGGAACTGGCCCTGATCAATCGTCAGGGTCACCTGCCCGGTCGCGAGGTCAAATTCACAGAGATGGTGCCGCCCGGCCTCAATCAGGTCAAAACTCAGCCGTCCTTGGTCACTGAGGACCTCCATTTCGGCCTCGATGGCCAAGTCTCCAACCCAGTGGAGTCCTAGCGTCTCGGGATGTTGAAATCGCAACGACTGGGGACCCTGTCGCCGCGACTGCGCGTTGTACGCATAGAAATCGGTGATCGGTACGACCTGCGGCTCAATCGAACCGCTCGGCAAATCGGCGAGCATTTGCCAGCTGCGAAAGTTCAGATGGTACTGCCGAAAGTGGAGCCATTCCGTCTCGTCGGCCGCACGACCTTCGTAGGTCTCGCCCTGATCGTTGGAAGTCCACCGGCCGCTCGGACCCGGAGCTTGCCATTGCAAGGGCCAGTCCCGCTCCTGCAACGCGCGAGCGCGATAGCGTGTGTCGTTGACCAATTGCAGCATGTGCTTGAGCTTGCTGGGCGACTTGCGGGCGATCCGAAAGGCGGCATCCCGGGGGGCCTTCGATCCATCGGTCGGCTTGATGAAAATATCCCCATGCTCGATCTTGATCGTCTCGTTCTGCACCCCGATCAAACGCTTGATGTAATTCTGCTTCGCGTTTCCCGGATACTTGAAGACGATCACGTCGAAACGCTCCGGCTCGCCGAAGGGCGGCTCATACGCGAATTTGTTCACCAGAATCCGGTCCCCCGTATGCGAAAAGTCCGCCGGATCGCTCGGATTCATCTCCTGCGTGTAGAAGCACATCGGGCAAGTGACGGCCTCGACACGACCCCATTGGTACTCCGCGTCCAGACTCGCTCCGGTCTGATAATCGTAGCCACACTCCGGACAAGTGACATCCTTGTGTCGTCCTTGAAGCGTGGGCGCCATCGACCCCGTTGGAATCACGAACGCCTCCGCCTCGAATGCGCGGAACAAAAACGCCAGCACAATCGCAATCACGATCGATTCAACCGCCTCGCGCCACGACTTGGCAGGATCGACCTGCTGGGAGGCCGCCTTCGATTTTTCTCTTGTTTTTTGCTTGGCCATGCTCGAACCTTGATTTCCAAACCACTGCGAAACGCTTGCGTGGGAATATAGCGAATTACGTGTCGGGCCGATACTTTGGTTCGCGGCGCGGTTCGCCTTGCTCCCCGACCCAGGTGCTCAGCGAACAGGGCCCGCGGACAGCTTGTGCGCGGAGTTTCGCCCTCGTCACCTCGAGTCACCTTGCGAGCGACTTGGCTCGGCAAGCAAGACCTCACCCCGAATGGCTTCGCGCCGAATCGGACCGAATTGGCGACTGTCCCGCGAGCGGGGCGAGTTGTCGCCCAGGACGAAATAGGCGTCGTCGGGCAGCGGCTCGGACGCGAACGACTCGACCGAAACGTAGTGGACGTCGCGCCGTACGCACAGGCGACTGACTCGCAGCCGGGCCGGCCAGACACCGATCCCCAGTTCGGTGAGTGCCCGCTGGGCCATCGGAGTCGCCGACTCGGCCGCGGGATCGTCCAGGCGAATCACCTCGTGGCCGTCGATGGCCACGACCAGCTGTCGATCGAGGTATCCAAATTCAAGGGTCGCGCGCCGCGCTGCCCGGGGACCGGTCAGACGGGCCTCCGCCCTGGGCTGCCCGTTTCGGTATAGCCGGACGCGCACCGCGGCGACATCCCACTGCAGCTGCCAGAGCGCCTGACTGACTCGAGCCTGGCAGAGCACTTGACCTCCCGCAAGGTTTCGCAGGTCGGCCCGCAGGATCACATCGGACATCGGGAAGAGTCGGCGGGACACATCGTGGTTGAAGCCGTAATCGTCCAAGACCAGCGCCGAGCGACTGGGCCGGCCGACCACTTCCGGCCCCTGGAAAAATCGCCAGGAAACTTGCGCTCGCGGCGGCGGAGTCAGGCGTCGATCCTGGGCGGAGTCGATCCGCGCCGAACGGCCGATCCGGATCGACCTCCCCCGAACGCCAACGCCGCCACGCCGGCGTATGGGGCCCTTCGGCGATTCCCGCGGTATCGGCGACGGAAATCGAACCGTGTCGCCATTGGGCGAGCGATTTGCGGACAACCGTTCCGTTGACGAACACGTCGCCTTGCCGCAATTCAACGCGCTCTCCGGGAAGACCGACCACGCGTTTGATCGCTTCCTGTCCGCCTTGGCGAAAGGCCACAATCTGCCAACGACGGAGCGGCGAGTCAGGTCGGCGACGGCGAATCAGCACGCGATCTCCGCGGCACGCGGCGCCAACCGTCAACGGAAATCGCTCGCCGCACTGTCCGCAGGTCGTGTGCCCCGTCATGGCTCGTGCGGGCTCTGCGGCCACACGCTGGGGTCGTGCGCAAACGGGGCATCGCACGACGAGATGGTCTCCGTAGAACGTGGGGACCATCGAGGACTCCACGATTCGGATGGGTCGCCACCAGCCGTCCCAGACGGCAAGTTGAGCGGCGATCGCGAACGTCGCCAAGACCGACACGGCGATCGCCCCCAGGACGCGCAGGCGACGTCCTCGCCCGGGTCGCCGTGCTCGACCGGGCATCATCTGCGAGGGTTCAACGTCGGTCTTCACCGGTATCGAGCACCGCCATAAAGGCCTTTTGAGGGATGTCGACTTGTCCCACAGATTTCATCCGTTTCTTCCCTTCTCGCTGCTTGGCCCAGAGCTTTTTCTTGCGCGAGATATCCCCACCGTAGCACTTCGCGGTGACGTTCTTCCGCATGGCGGGCACGGTTTCGCGTGCGATCACGCGTGAGCCGATGGCGGCCTGCACGGCAATCTCGAACATGTGTCGATCGATCTCGGTCTTAAGTTTTTTCACGACCTGTCGCCCCCGACGATCGGCGTCGCGCCGATCACAGATGACCGACAGCGCGTCCACCCGATTGCCATTGACCAGGATATCCAGGCGGACGAGATCGGCCGATTGATATCCGACAAACTCGTAGTCCATCGTCCCATAGCCCCGCGTGGCGCTCTTGAGCTTGTCGTGCAAGTCGTAGATGACTTCGGCCAGGGGAAGGTTGTAGGTCAACATCGCCCGCGTCGGCGAAAGGTATTCGGTGCGGAGAAGCACGCCGCGGCGATCCTGGCAAAGCTTCATGACCACCCCGATGAATTCCGTCGGCTGGACCAGATTGACCCGCACGATGGGCTGCCGGAACTCCTTGATCTTTCCCGCGTCCGGCACTTCTTGCGGCCGATGGATCTCGGCCACTTCGCCGGTATTCAGCACGATCTCGTAGGTGACGTTCGGCGCCGTTTGGACCAGATCGACGTCCGATTCCTGCTCCAGACGCTGCTGGACGATTTCCATGTGCAGCAGCCCCAGAAACCCGCACCGAAACCCGAAGCCCAAGGCGTCGCTCGATTCGGGTTCGAACTCAAAGCTGGGGTCGTTGATCGCCAGCCGCGAGAGCGCATCGCGCAACTCTTCGAAATCCTGCCCATCGGAAGGAAACAGGCCACAATACACCATCCGCATCGGCTCTTGGTACCCCGGCAGCGCCTTGACCGCCGTCTGGCTCGCCAGCGTCACCGTCTCGCCCACGTGGACCGCTTCAATCGACTTGATATTGCAAATCAAGTAACCCACTTGGCCGGCCCAGAGCGAATCGCACGGTCGCCGGTCCGGCATGAACCGTCCCACCTCAATCACTTCGTGCGTCGTACCGGCCCGCAACATCCGCACGCGATCGCCCTTGCGGAGGACTCCGTTCATCACGCGGAGGTAGGTAATCGCGCCGCGAAAGCGATCGTAGTGCGAGTCAAAAACCATGGCTTGCAGATCGGCGGCGGGATCGCCCGTCGGCGGCGGGATTCGATCGATAATCGCATTCAGCAGGTCGACAATTCCCAGACCCGTCTTGGCGCTGACGCGTTGCACGTCCGCCGGCTCGATCGCCAAGGACTGCTCCATTTCGGCGATCACTTCCTCGACCCGTGCGTGAGAGAGGTCGATCTTGTTGACCACGGGAATGATCGTCAGATCATGTTCCATCGCAGCATAGGCATTGGCAACGGTCTGCGCTTCGACGCCCTGAAAGGCATCCGCCAGCAAGAGCGCCCCCTCACAGCAGGTCAGCGAGCGGGACACTTCGTAGTGAAAGTCGACATGGCCGGGCGTATCGATCAAATTCAACTCGTAGGGCTGACTGCCGCGCCGATAGCGCATCGTCACGGCGCGGGCCTTGATCGTGATGCCGCGGGCCCGCTCCAGCTCCATGTCGTCCAGTACCTGCTCCTTCATCTGCCGGGCCTCGACCGTCCCCGTGGCCTCCAGCAGACGATCCGCCAGCGTGCTCTTGCCGTGATCAATGTGCGCGATGATGCAGAAATTGCGGATAAACTGACAATCGACCTTGTTGTTCATACAGGTTTATTCACTCGAGATCCGTCCTGTCGGAGGCGACCTGAAGCGGTCCCCGCGCCGGCGGCCCGGCTTATAACTTGCGAAATCCTGCCCGCGCAACGCCGGCGGCGCCGATGAAGCCCGCGTCGCTTCCCAACGACGCAAATTCGATTTGGGTCCGTTCGGCCAGCACCGGAAAGGCGCGTGCCTTGACCTCCTGGCGAATCCGATCGAGGAAGCGACGGCCCAGTTCCGAGCCGTGTCCGCCGAAGTTCATGGCCCCGCCAAAGATC
Source organism: uncultured Planctomycetales bacterium (assembly GCA_963826795.1). GTDB lineage: Bacteria > Planctomycetota > Planctomycetia > Pirellulales > Pirellulaceae > CAWGYT01. The sequence goes on from CAWGYT010000018.1 coordinate 518,353, forward strand.
ACGGCACCCGGATCGACCAGATGCATCACATTGACCGCCCCGACGCCAAGGTACATGGCGGTGTCCATCACCAGTTGCAGCGACAGCGGGTCGCCCGCCTCGGCTTCCCGGGCCACAAGCAGCGGCGACAGCGTCGCACCCTCCGCCAGCCGACGGTGCAGCGAGCTGTCCGCGTGCGTGACGAGGCCTTCCTCGGTCCGCTGGATCACCGCCTTGCCGCTGGCGTACGCTTCCAAGTGTCCTCGCTGGCCGCAACCGCAGAGGCGTGCCGAGTCATTGTAGTCGATGATCGTGTGGCCGAACTCGCTGCCGGCACTATTCTCGCCATCGATCGACAGATCGCCGATAATAATCCCGCCGCCGACTCCGGTCCCAAGGGTAAACAGCGCGATGCTGTAAAACTCCGAACCACTCCCGACCCAGAACTCACCGAAGGCCGCCGCGTTCGCGTCGTTGGCGAACCAAACGGGCTTTTCACAGGCAGCTCGCAAGCAGTCGCGGATCGGAAAGTTCCACCAGTGGGGCAAATTATGAGGGTGCAGCAACAACCCCTGACCAATGTCCATCGTGCCCGGCGCCGCCAAGCCCACGGCGACGACATCACCGGCCGACAAGCCCAATTCGGTCGACATCTGGCGGATTCCGTCCGCCGCTCGCCGCATCGCGTCTTCCGGACCTCGCTCTTCCTGGGTCGGAATCGCACGATACGCCAAGCGCCCGCCCCGGTCATCGACTAGGCCCAACTTGATATTGGTGCCGCCGACGTCCACACCGGCAAAGAAAGGACGGGAGGCCTGGGCGACAGAGACCGAACGCGTAGCGGACATGCCTGAACTTTCCGAGCGGACAACAAACTTGCTCCCCCGGTAACGTGGTGCGGTCCACGCATGATGAGCCGCCGAGAGCACCGACGCTATAACTTACCCGAAGTCAGTGCCATCGCTAGGCCCGTCCAGCAGAGCTCCCGCATGGGAGCGGCCGGCAGAGCTCCCGCATGGGAGCGGCCGGCAGCGGCAGTCGCCGGCGAGAGGTCCCGCCGCACTCGCAAAGACGCGCGACACCTCCAAAGGGAGGATGACGTGCGGTTTGTTGAGCTGTGGCCAGACCCCCTATTCAGCGGCCCTGCTCAGCGGCCGCGCAGTTGAGTGGACGACACGTCCACCCGAAAAGTCGCCTCCGGAACCGCGCGGCAGCGATCCGCCAGCGGCTCGGGTAGCCGCAAGTCACGGAGCGTCTGAAATCGCGCACCCTGCACGCGACCGAAGACCAGAAAGCGACAATCCTGGTCGGCCAAAACACCGCAAGCCCGTTCGAAGTGCCTCGGCGTGGAGTAGTAGTCGAGCCGGACGATCCGCGTCAGCGTATCGATTCCCACCAAGAACGTGGCTCCGGGAAACAGCTCCGCCTTCGCCTCAAACGTCGCCGCCCGCGTGACCCACAGCCGCCTTCCCCCAAACTGGGCAACTCGTTCGGCCACGTCCTCGGGCCGCAGCGACGGCTTGTCCACGTTCTGGATCGAGAGCTCGAATTCGACCGCCTCCGCCGTCTCGCCCTCGACCCAATTCGCCATCGCCAAGTGTCCTTGATGCAACGGATTGAACGAGCCCGCCAAGATCCATCGCGGCGGAACCTCCGCCTCGCGACCCACACCGTCGGCCAGTCGGATCGAGCGCCGACGACCGGTCAGCACCTCCTCCCAAACGGACTCGCGCGGATTCATGTCGCCCCCCCATCGGGACGGCTGTGGCCCCGAAATCCACCAACCTCCCGAAATTCACCAAACTCCCGACATCCACTCAGCACCCAGACCTGCTATCTCTGCCTCGTGCCTGGAACGATTCAGCGGCTGAGCCGCGTGCGGGACGCCCACAGGCCGAGCGCTGGGTGACGGATGAAATAGACCCGCTGGCCGCCCACCTCATTCCAGCCGTCTTGCAGCTGGTCGGGCGAGAATCGATCCGTCATCGGCCGCAAGTCGCCGTAGCGGTAACCCACTCCGGTGATCTCCTCTTGCGACAAGCCTCCTGGGCAATAGGTAATCCGAAATCGGCCCTCTGACGAGCCATGAATCAAGTGGGCCGCAGCGGACAGGTTTTCCTGGAGATCCGGTTGCGTCTCCACGAGCGACATGATTTCTGGGGTGGTCCGGTAGCCGTATTTACGAATCAGCTGATCGATCCGCGGGTCTTCCCCGAACGTTTTCACTCCCGGGGCCAAGACGATCAGTTCTCCCTGATCGGCGATCAGCATGCGGGTCCGGTAGATGGCCTTATTGCCCAGCCACGTGCTGTGGAACTCTTCCCAGTCCAGGTAGACCACGATCGTCTCGGGTTCCTCGTCCAGGACCGTGAAGTTGACCTGGAGCGACAATTCGGCGGCCCGCTGAAAGCAGTCGGGGTCATCCCCGATAAACAGTCCGCGGACCGCCAGTTTTCCGTGCTCTGCGACGCCGATCACGGTGAGGACATAGATCACGGGCAAGTGTTGGCAGAACCGCCGCTCGGCTTCGTTCAAAATGCGGCGAAGCGGCGTGTCGGCGCGCCCCATCATCCGTTCCATCCCGTAGGCGGCACCGATGAAGTGGCTTTGATTGATGCCTTCGCTGCCGCCCGTCCCGACGAAGAGGTTCTTGTTGTAGTTGGCCATCCCGATGACTTCATGGGGCACGACCTGGCCGAGCGAAATGATCAAGTCGTGTTGCCCGTGCCACACGTGCCGGCTGAGCTGCGCCGGCCAAGGCCGCGTCCAGATCCCCTCGGTTACTTCCGCCACAAAATCAGCCGGCACCTGTCCGATCGTGACGACATCGCGGCGCCAGTCGTGCTGACGAAATAATTCCGACGGGATCCCCGGAAACATCCGCTCGCGCTGCCAGTCCTGGACCGGGTCGTGCGTCCCCAGCGCCGGCAGGATATCGACCAGCGCGTCACCCAGCTGCTCGTGCAGGAAACAGGTCAACTTGCCCGCCTGGCTGGGATACCGCGTGAAGTCGGGCGGGATGGCCAGGACCCGCCGGCGCGGGCCCAGCTGTTCGAGGCAAGCGGTCAAGGCCTCTCGCAGCTCGCGATCGGACAACTCGGTGGTGGGCGAACCGGCAGCAAAGTAAGTCGTCATGGCAGCGTCATGGTTTACGGGATGCGAGTGGAACGGTCCGGTCCGACGCGGGCCGCGTCCGGATCAACCCGACGCCTGGGAGTGTAGCAAGAAGAAGAGCGCCGCGTACACCTTGTAGTCGACCTGCTTGCCGGCTTGTTGCTGTGCGATCAGCCAGGAGGGGACTCGAGCGAGCGGGACGTGACACACCACGATATCCTCGCCCGGGTGCCCGCCACCTGCATGGACCTGCTGCAACCCGTCGGCGCGCAGCAGATGGACGGCTTCGTCGGTCAGTCCGGCCGACGACACGGCCAACGTCAACAGTTCGATTCGTCCCGCTCGGTAGCCCACTTCTTCCAGCAGTTCCCGCCGCGCGGCCTCCTCCCAACTCTCGGACTCGCGGCCCGGTTCGTCACCGACCAAGCCCGCCGGCAGCTCAATCACGCGCCGCCCGACGGGAATTCGGTATTGATCGACCAGCACCATTTCATTCGTGTCGGTGACGGCGGCAATCGCGATCGCTCCGGCAATGTTGGGCCGCTGTGCGTAAGTCCAGTGACCTTGCTGAATGAGCCGCAGGTACGGGGTTTCCGCCAGCACCTGCGGCGCGTCGGGGCGATTCACGGGCAACTCCTCGGGCACGGGTGCCCTCCTCGGAATGACAACACGAATTCCCCGTTCGGAGGAATGAAATTTGATGGGACGTGACACCTTCGAGTTGGCGGCGGGGACGACTTGGTCCGGCCCCCGGGGGTCAAGATCGACGACGGACCGACTCGGACGATGGACTGACTCGGGCTACGCATCCTCGCGTCCGCGCAAGCGGTCGACCATCCGCCAGTCACCGCGGGCCGTTCCGACCTCCGTCCACGAACCCTGCGGTCCGGTCAGCAGGACCGCCGTGGCCGTCTTCAGCACGGCCGACTCGCCGGTCAGCACGTGCACCAGGTGTTCCCATCCTGGGTTGTGTCCAAGCAGCATCAAAGTGGTCACGGAATCGGGGACGAGTTCCAGCAGCGACACGACGTCGGCATAGCCGCCCAGATAAAGTCCGCGACTGAATTCGGCTTGGACCTCCGGACCCCAGATCGTCGCCATGTGGGCAAACGTTTCCCGCGTACGGCAGGCATCGCTGCTAAGCACGAAGTCGGGCTGCCAGCCTCGATCGCTGAGTCGCTGAGCCAACCGCACGGACTCGTCCCGGCCGCGTTGGTTCAGCGGACGTGCATGGTCAGTTCGATCAGGTTTATCCCACGAGCTCTTGGCGTGGCGCATGACGATCAGACGGCGTTCCAATTCCGTGCCCTTTCCGTGCGGTTGCGGCTCAATTTACTTGAACGACTGTTTGCCCCTGGGCTTTCTCTTGTCCTTTTGCGACTTGTCGGTGGTCCCGTTCCCTCCGTCGAGCACGGGGATGCGATCCGCCGCGTCGATCGAGATTGGCCAAGGCTCGGAGTCCAGCAACTTGGTTTGGCAGCGGAACGGGCTTTCACCTCGTTTCGGTCGCACGCGGACGTACGTGCCGTCGGTCCTGAGCCGGCGCGTTCGCTGATTGTCGCTCAAAATCGCCGGCAGCATTTCGGAGAGGATTTGTTTTCTAAGCGGCGGCGCTTCGATCGGGAACATGACCTCCACGCGGCGAAAGAAATTCCTCGGCATCCAGTCCGCGCTGGCCAGAAAGATCTTGGCCGTTTCGTCGGGCCCAAACACATAGACCCGGCTGTGCTCCAGGAATCGATCGACGATGCTGGTCACCTGGATCGTTTCCGAGATCTCCTTGATCCCGGGCCGAAGGCAACAAATGCCCCGCACGACCAATTGCACCGGAACCCCCGCCTGGCTGGCCCGATAGAGCGCATCAATCACTCGGTGGTCGACCAGGGCGTTGAGTTTCGCGAAGATTCGCGACGGTTTCCCGCGACGAGCTAATTCCGTTTGTTCGTCAATCAATTCGATGGTGCGCCGATGCAGATCGGCCGGTGCCACGACGAGCTTGCGCCAGGAGTAGCCTTGGGAGTAGCCGGTCAGGAGGTTGAACAGCCCGGACACATCGGCGCCGAAGTCCTCATTGGCGGTGAACAGACCCAGATCGGTATAGATCCGCGCCGTGGAGGGATTGTAGTTACCCGTTCCCAGGTGGACGTAGCGGCGGACGACGTCGGCTTCCTGGCGGACGACGAGTGACACCTTGCAGTGGGTCTTGAGATCCAGGAACCCATACACGACGTGGACGCCGGATTGTTCCAGTTTCCGCGCCCATCCCACGTTGGCCTCTTCATCGAATCGCGCCTGCAATTCGACCAGGGCCGTCACTTGTTTCCCCGACTCGGCTGCCTGAGTGAGTGCCTTGACGATGGGCGAGTCACCACTGGTCCGATAGAGCGTCTGTTTGATCGCCAACACGTGCGGGTCCTCGGCGGCCTTGAGCACGAAGTCGACGACCGGGGAGAAATCATCGTAGGGATGGTGCAGCAGAATATCCCGTCGACTGATGGCGGAAAAGATATCCTCACCGTGCCGCCGCAGGCCCGCGGCAATGCGAGGCTTGAACGGCTTGTCGCGGAGGCGCTCGCAATCAGGCAGTTCGTACAAGGACATCAACCCCGTCAAATCCAGCGGCCCCGGGATGCGGTAGACCTCGCTGTAGGCCGGGCTGTGCCGGAGCTCTTCCTGGTCAACGATCGTCTCGACCAGCTCGTCGGCGGCCGATTGAGCGATCTCCAGCCGCACCGCGTCGGCGCGGCGTCGCTCCTTCAACCGTTCCTCGATCAGCCGCAACATGTCGTCCGACTCTTGCTCGATCAAGTCCAGATCGCTGTCGCGTGTGATTCGGAAGGGCGCGCACGTCAGGATCTCGTGGCCACCAAACAGTTCCGGCAGCCGGGCGCTGACCAGATCCTCCAGGAACACGAACGTCCGCGCATCCCGCTCCGTCGGAATCAGTCGCGGCAGGACCTGAGGCACCTGGACAACGGCAAACAGCCGTTTGGGACCGATCCCGGTACGGCGACGAACCGTCACGCCGATGTAGACGCTGCGGTTGTGATAGCGCGGCCGAGGATGACTGGGATCGATGGCCATCGGCGTGATGATTGGAAAAACGGTCTCCCGGAAGAACCGATCCAGATAGGCGGTGTCGGGCACGTCCTTCAGCGGGACAATGCCGATGCCCTGATCTCGCAGCGCCGGCACGACCGCGTCGGTCCAACATCTGTACTGGTCCATGACCAGCTGTGAGGTGCGCGCATAGATCAACCGCAATTGCGCAATCGCTCGCAAACCATCCGGGTTGTAGTCCTGGGGGGCCTCCGAAGCGAACGCCTGCTCCCTCAGCCCGGCGACCCGGACCATGAAGAACTCGTCGAGATTCGAGCTGAAGATGGACAGGAACTTCACCCGCTCCAGCAGGGGCGTCGTCGAATCCTCGGCCTCCTCCAGGACGCGCGCGTTGAATTCCAGCCAACTCAATTCGCGGTTGATATAATGGTCCGGTCGAAACGATTGTAGATCCACGGCCTGCACCTGTACCTTCGATTCAGGGAATTGATACTCGGACGACTCAAAGGTAGCCCTATCTCGACCCGTCGCACCGGATCCGCGTCGAATCGAAGCGAATCTTCGCCAGAACGGACGCCGTGGGGTCGGAAGCGGCGGGGCAACACCGCGAGGGAATCGACGCCGCGACTCCATCGGTCAAGCCAACATCGGCGGCCCGTTGCATCGCTCGTTCGACGCGCCGATTATAACGCCTAGGATGGGGCGTCGCAGGCCAAAGCTCGGCACGCCACGTTTTGCTGCCTCGGAATTGCAACGATGCCTCGCTTCCCGACCAATCTGGCCCAGCTCGTGCTCGACCGTCTTTCGGCCACGCCCGATCGCGACGCGATTCGTTTTCGGCAGGACGGCGAACTGGAATGCCGCACGTGGCGCGAGTTTGCCGACGAGGTCTATCAGGTGGCCGGCGCCCTGCTCGCCAGCGGCGTCTCGGAGGGCTCCCGTGTGGCCCAGCTCGCGGAAAACCGCTACGAATGGATCCTGGTCGACCTGGCGATCTATCTGTGTCAGGCGGTCCACGTGCCGATTCATGCCCCCCTGGCCGGCCCCCAGGTGCTGTTTCAGATCCAACATAGCGGCGCTGAAGTGCTGTTCGTTTCCAATGCCGCTCAACTCGAAAAACTGGTGCCGCTCGCCAGCCAGCTACCCCGTGGCTTGCGGCTGATCGCGTTTGATGCGGCGGCCGAGTCATTCGCCCTGCCGCGGCCCGAGACTTGGACCGCGTGGCTCCAGACCGCTGCCCCGGGCGAGTCGGCGCCCGACGCCGCCCGTGTGGCCGCCCGAACCGTCCCCGCCGATGCGGTCGCCACGATCCTCTACACGTCAGGGACGACCGGCCAACCGAAGGGGGTGATGCTGAGCCATCACAATCTCGTCACGAACAGCTGCAGCACGGTGTGGCAATTCGGGATGCGGCCGAACGACGTCCGGCTGTGCTTCTTGCCGCTCAGCCACATCTTTGCCCGCACCTGCGATCTTTACACGTGGCTCGTGACCGGTTCGGAACTCTGCCTGGCGACCTCCCGCGAAACCGTGCTGCTGGATTGTCAGTGGGCCCGGCCGACGATCATCAGCGGCGTCCCCTATTTTTATGACCGACTTTATCGGGTGCTTCAGGAGCAAGGAATCGCCGACGATCCCGACAGCTTGCGACAATTGCTGGGTGGCCGCATCGAATTCTGCTCCAGCGGCGGCGCCGCGTTGGCCGATCCCACCTTCGACTTCTTCCAGCGGAGCGGGATTCCGCTGCTGCAGGGCTATGGGCTCACCGAGACCTCACCCGTGATCACACTCAGCACCCCCGAGGCCTACCGGCGCGGGTCGGCCGGCCAGCCCCTACCGGGCGTTGAGGTCGCCTTGGCCGAGGACGGCGAGATCATCACACGCGGACCACACGTGATGAAAGGATATTGGCAGGATCCGGCCGCGACCGCCGAATGCCTCCGCGACGGCTGGTTCTATACGGGCGATCTCGGCAGGATCGATGACGACCAGTTCGTTTGGATTACCGGGCGAAAGAAGGAATTGATCGTGACCGCCGCGGGCAAGAACATCGCCCCCGTCTGGTTGGAAAGCCTCCTCTGCGAAGATCCTCTCATCGAGCAGGCGATGGTCATCGGCGATAATCGCAACTACCTGGCCGCGCTGATCGTGCCAAACTGGGAGGCCCTGCAACGACAACTGCCCCACCTGAACCTCTCGGGTGACGATCCCGGACGGCGACTTCAACCTCAGACGTTGCAATTGATCCAGGCCGTGATTGAACGGAGGCTGTCCTGCGTCTCTCATCACGAACAGGTCCGGAAATTCGCGCTGCTCGACCGGCCCTTCTCGATCGAACGGCATGAGCTGACCCCCAAACTCAGCCTGCGACGCTCGATTATCCGAGAACACTACCGAGCCGAAATCCAAGCGATGTATGGCTCAAGTGAACCCACGCCTCCGGCAAGCTGGGACAACTAGCCGTGTTCGTACGGCTCAGCAGGAGCTTCGCCCTCCCGGGCTCAACTTGCACGGCTCAGCAGGAGCTTCGCCCTCCCGGGCTCAACTTGCGATTTAGGCCGCCGTCTGGCAGGCGGAGCAACGGTTCCCTCGGCTCACGCCCTTCGTCAGTGTTCCGCTTCTCGATTCGAGTTGGGACCGCGCGAATTTGTTTCCGTACTGGCAGTTCGCAGCTCAAGCTGCGGTGGGCGCAGCCATTGTTCCAAGCGAACACTGAGCCAACCGGCGAGCGTTACGGTGACCAGGGTCAGCGTCACACCAAACCAACCGGAAAGCTGCCACCGCGAACCAGGGCACAGGACAATCGCCGCGTAGGTGGCGAGGGCGCCCCAACCAAACGTCTGCTGCGGTCCTCGTCCACAGCGAATCGCGGTGACCAGCAGCGCGGGCACGACGAAAACCACGGCCCCGGCCAATCCTCCCGTGACGCTCGGCGGCACCACCAGGACGAGCGCGACGACAAGGATCAACAGCATGATGGCCCGTAACGAGAACTGCATCCGCCCGATCCTCCCCGCCGCATGAACTCGCTGACCCCACCCCGCCCATGCACGCCGATCGGGGTCGGCCGCCGGCCGCACCTTGGAACGGTGCGCCCGATGTCAGCGCTGACGCTATTGTCGGTCCCACTTCGGTTTCCTGCCAGTCCTTGCGTTTTGATCCCGTCCCGTCCAACTGCGGCTCTCAGTTCGCGGCAGGATGGAGGACCGATCGCCCGGCCCTGGCCGTGATTCGGCAATGCCCGGGCAACGATTGAGTTTCGAGTGGCGAGTCGTTATCGTGTGTCGGTGGGGACAAATGACCAGGTCGATCCGCGAAGCCATTGGTCGAAGAAAACGGTGCGCCCGAAGTTTTCGCGGCGCGCGGATCGCCCCTGTTGCGGAGTTCTCGATTCTCGGCGCAGATCATAGCGGAGCGCGAATGTGGATGCAGCACCGGAAAAGATTCCCGACGTCGAAACGGAGAAGGACCTCGACTCGCTGCTGCTGTCGCTGGTGGAAAACCTCCCGGTTCACGTCGCCCGAAAGGACTTGAAGGGACACATCACGTTCGCCAATCAGGCGTTCTGTCGCTTGCTGGGATTGACGCGATCCGAGGTCATCGGCAAGACGGATTTTGACTTTTTCCCGAAGGAGCTTGCGGAAAAGTACCGACACGACGACATGTTGGTCGAGCGAACCGGGCAAACCTTCTCGGACATCGAAGCCAATTATTCCGGCGGCGAGACGCACTACTTCGAGGTTCGGAAGACTCCGGTTTGTTCGCAGTCCGGGCGAGTCGTCGGCACGCAGGTCATTTTCTGGGACGTTTCGGCGCACAAACGAACGGAAGCCGAGCTTGATCAAGAACGACAGCTGCTCAATGCGCTGCTGGCCAATACGCCGGACCACATTGTGTTCAAGGATGCCGAGGGCCGCTTCATTCGCGTCAGTCGCGCCCATGCTCTCTTAATCGGGCTGAACGACCCGGCCGACGCGATCGGCAAGACCGACGCCGACTTTTTTCCAGCCGACTACGCGCAGCGGTCGCGAGAGGACGAGCTGCAAGTGATGCGCAGCGGCCGCTCGCTGGTGGCTCAGGAAGAACAGCTTGTCCGCAGCGACGGCCGCGTGACGTGGGTGTCCAATACGAAGGCCCCTTTGCGAAACTACCGCGGGGAAGTGGTGGGGACATTCGGGATCTCCCGGGATATCACCAACCGCAAGTTGGCCGAGGAGGCCCAGCGGGAAGCCAAGGAGGCGGCCGAGGCGGCCAATCAGGCCAAGAGCGACTTTCTGGCGAACATGAGTCACGAGATTCGCACACCGCTGAACGCGATCATCGGGATGACCGAGCTCGTCCTCGATTCGGATCTCTCTCCCTTGCAGCACGACTATCTGCAGACCGTTTTGGCATCGGGTGAAACCCTGCTGGGAATCATTAACCAGATCCTGGACTTCTCGAAGATCGAAGCACGCAAGATTGAACTGGAGTCCGTGCCCTTTTCGATTCGCGAGATCTTCGGCGATACACTCAAGGCCCTCGCCTACCACGCCCACTCCAAAGGCCTCGAACTTGCCTGGCACGTCGAGTCCGAGGTTCCCGAAACGCTGCAGGGTGACCCGACGCGGCTGAACCAGATTATCGTGAACCTGGTTGGCAATGCCATCAAGTTCACCTCGGAGGGGGAAGTCGTGCTGCGCGTTTCGGGCTCCCTGTTGGACAACCACCAGATCCGACTGCACATCACCGTTTCGGACACAGGCGTAGGAATCCCCGCCGCCCAACTCGAAAAAATCTTCTCGGCGTTTCAACAAGCCGACACGTCAACCACGCGGCAATTTGGAGGCACCGGTCTTGGCCTCTCAATTTCATCCCGTTTGGCGGAGCTGATGAGCGGCGAGATTTGGGTGGAGAGCGAAGTCGGCCGGGGGAGTACCTTTCACGTTGACGTCTGCTTTCAAGCACCGGATCGTCCGGTCGGCACAGCGGACCGAGTCGTGCAGTTCGGGCTGGAGGGGATACGGGTCCTGGTCATTGACGACAATGCGACCAATCGGTTGATTCTGACCGAGAACCTGAAGAACTGGCGGATGCAGGTTACCCCGGTCGAAAGCGGCGCGGCGGCGCTGGAGTTTCTCCGCGCCCAGGCGCCCGACCAGTTGCCGCAGTTGATTGTGACCGATCATCAGATGCCGGGCATGGACGGCGTGCAGATGATTGAGGCAATTCGGGCGAACCCCAGTTGGGCCGGCTTGCCGATCATCGTCCTGACGTCGGGCACGCGCCGCTTCGAGCTCCCGCGGCTCCGTCAGCTGGGCGTGGAAGTCCGGCTGCTCAAACCGATCAAGCCCTCCGAGCTGCGGGCGGCGATCCAGAATTCGCTGGGTGTCCGCACGATGCACGTCCCGGTCGACACGCGTCCCGCCCCGTCGGTCCAAGAAGTGCTCCGAATCCTACTGGTCGAAGACGGTTGGGCGAATCAGAAGTTGGCGGCCGGCCTGCTCCAGAAATGGGGACACGACATCACCATCGCCAACAATGGGCTGGAGGCGGTCGAGGCGGTCAAGACCGTCGACTCGCCGCCGTTTGACCTGGTGCTCATGGATGTCCAAATGCCCGTGATGGATGGCCTCGAGGCGACGCGGCAGATCCGTCGACTCGAACAACACGGCGGACGGCATCTGCCGATCCTGGCCATGACGGCCCACGTCAAGACCGGCGATGAAGAACGCTGCCTCGAAGCCGGCATGGACGGCTACCTTTCCAAACCCATCCGCCGCGAACAACTTTACGAGGCAATCAACGAAATGGCCGCCCAATACGGATCCCACCCCGATCCCGATTCCAACCCGGATTCCAACCCGGATTCCAATGCCGATTCAGACTCCGAAGCGGCACCGGCTTTCGATCTGTCGCTCGCCCTCGACTCCGTCGAAAATGACGAACAACTGCTCCGCGACGTGATCGACGTGTTTTTGGAAGAGTGCCCCAAACTGCAGTCCGACCTGGAGCGGGCGATCGCGGAACAGGATGGAAACGGGATGCAGCGAGCCGCCCACACGATCAAGGGAGCCACCCGCATCTTCGGCTTCGAACCCGTCACGGCGCTCGCGCGGCAACTGGAAGATGAAGGCCGCACCGGCAAGTTCGAGGGCGCCGAAGCACGTGCTGCCGAGCTCGCCACGGCGCTGGCTCAACTCGTAAATCAGTTGCGAAGCTATCTCGCCGGATAGGGTGCGCTACATCGCGGGCGGGCGAGGCGGATCGGGAGGGCGAGACTCCCGAATGTCTGCATTCCTTCCGGGTGATTGCCATCCGATTTAGATCAGGACGGGCTTGCCGAGTTGACGTCGCAGGACGGCAAGTTGTCCGGCGTGCATCAGGGGATGCGTCGCGATCAAGGTGAACATCTGGCCGACGGTCGGAAAATGCTGACGAAACGGCTCCGGACTCGGCCGGTCCAGATCCTCGTCCGACATGGATTCCAGCGCGGCCAGCGTGGCGGTTCGCGCCTTCTGCAACAGGTCAAGATATTCCTGCTTCGTGCAAAAACTGGCGGGGTCGTCGATCCCACAGGCTTCTTTCGAATGCTGGGCCGCGAATCCGTCGGGCAGCGGGGTGCCTTTGCCGGGGCAAATCGATTCCAGCAAGCTGGTCTCGGAGCTGATCAGGTGACCGAGCTGCCAGGCAAAATGATTGCAACCCGGACTTGGCCGCTTCATGAGGTCTTCTTCGGCCAGATCACTGAGATAAGTCGTCAGCACAAACAGGCTCACATCCATCGACGCTCGAATCGCATCGTTGGTATTCATATTTCAACTCCGTAAAAAAAGCGTTCTACTTCGGAACAAATTTCGCAACAAGCGGATTCATCGTTCCGGCCGCGAGCCAGCCTTTCCGCGCGGCGTTCCGTCTCGCTCGACGAGACCTCGGCTCAAAACGGATCCACGGGCGGCGTGATTCCCTCAGCGCCGAGATCCCAGGGGCTATAGCGAACTTCAAACTGGTGGGTCGCGACGCTCAGCATGGCGCCCGGGGCGATTCGTTTCTGGTCGACCAGCCCGCGATTGATCCGCGTGCCATTGGCGCTTTTGAGGTCCTTGACGTACCACCAGCCACTGTACATGTAGAGCAGGCAATGTTCGTAGGAGACGTCCGAGTGTGCCAGTACGATGTCACACGAAGGACTGCGTCCGACGATCAGGCGAGGCTGTGACAGCGGAATCGATTTCCCTCCGTCCAGCGGTACGAGTTCGCCAAGTTTCATCGGCCCCGACGGCTCGCCGGCCTTGGGAGCTCCCTTGGTATCAACCGGCGTGGCAAGCTTGGGACGATGCTTCTTGACAAGCGTGACTTCGTTTCCGACTTTGTTGTAGGCCACTTTGTCCATCAGAGCCCACATCAAGACCAGACCGCGTCCCGCATTCTCATCATCGGACAGCGAGACGTTCAAGCAACTCTGGACGTCGAACCCGCGGCCCTCGTCACGAACCGTAAAGCGAGCTTCTTCGCGCGTGACGAGCGCCCGGACGAACACGGTTCGCGCGCCATAGGTGTCGGACTCCATCCGCTCCTGGACCAGCGAGCTGCCGTGTCCGTCGGGGGACTTTTCGCGGAAATCGCGATCGGCCCGCATCTCCTCGGACGACAACTCCAGGTTGCCATGGTAGATCGCATTCAGGATGGCTTGCTCCAACGCCACTCCGATCTGGAGCCGCGCGGCCGCGTCGCAGACATCCATCCCGCCGACCATCTGCAGCACCAACGTCACCAGCGGTTCGATCAGCTCCCGATCATTGCGCAACTCGAAATGGAAGTCGGTGATCTTAATGTGGTCGATCAGACGGCGAAAATTCGTATCGCCCTCGGCCAGCTCAAGCACGTGCTTGACCGAATCGACCAACAGCTTGTTCATCTGGGATTTGGGCACGTAGCTGGCCGCACCCTGTTGAAGTGCCTGGGCCGCGAGCGTCTCGCTTCCGTGTCCCGTCATCAGGATCACCGGAACCTCGGGAAACTCCGCGCGGACCGCCTTGACCAGTTCCAGTCCATCCATCTCGGGCATTTGCATGTCCGTCAGAACCGCATCCGGCGGATTGCGCCGCAACTGCTTGAGCGCTCCCACTCCGTTTTCCGCGTAGCGAACCGACATCCCGTGGCGCTCGAGAATGCCCCCGATCATGCGACGATCGGTAGCGGAGTCATCGACCAGCAGAACCGTGGGCATGGCTGAAATCTCCAACAACGTCGATCCCGCGACAGATCCTGGGGTGCCAAGCACCGGACAAGATCGTCGGTCGAACGACTCTTCGACGGCGGCGGTCGCGTCTAGCGAACGCCCTGCCGTTCTAAATCAAGGATTTGCTGACGCCACGCTTCTCGGTCCGCTTCGGTCACCTCCGGATTGGGCAGGAGGGATCGACGAGTACAGTTTAACAAGGCCTGCAAGGTCTGATAGCGTCTGGTGGGCCCAATTGCCGGAAGTATCAGATCGTGAACAATCTCGACCACTTCCCCAATCCCCTGGGCGCCGCTGGATTTCAACTGCGAACGCAGGGAGGCGAAGGCGGCCGCGGAATAGCCAAGCGTCAGCTCGTCCAACCGCGCGAGATCCTCTTCGGTGGGCGACTGCAAGACAGATTCGGCGGTCCAACGGAGGAAGTCCTGACGATCCTCGCCTTCGGGATCGAGCACGGGGATAATCAAGTCGCCCACCCTCCCCGGTCGGCGAATGTCGGGGGACAGGAGATGAATCCGGGCGGTCATCAACAACCAGATCACACGACCGCGCAGGCGGGGATCCGACATCATCGCCTGAATCTTGCCCGTCAGCCGCCGCTCGGTCGAATGCGTCTCTTCCCCGACGCCACCGAATTGCGTGTCCGCCTCGTCGACGAAAATCACAACTTTCTCCAGGGCCTCCAGCACCCGCCGTAGGCGTTCGAAGATCACATCCGTTTGACCGTACCATTGGCTGCGAATGCTCTTCAGCACCAAGACCGGAACGCCCAGCTCGCTGGCCACGGCCTCGAAGATATAAGTCTTGCCACCTCCAATGGGCCCGGCCACAGCTGCCCCCGCCAGGGCCTTTTCCCGAGGCGCTCGAAAACGGGGCAAGAGCTCTCGTTGCAGAAACGCCTTCAGCTTGCGATTGCCCAGGATCGAATCCAACGTGTGCGACGGCTTACTGAACTCAACGACGTCCTCGCCCACCTGCGACTGGATGAATTCCTGGACCTTCGCGATCAAATCCGCTGGCACCAACGGTTCACGCGTGTAAGACGCGCGCAGCAGCAATTGACGCAGCGCATGCACCGAAAGCCCCGCGGTGAATGCGGCAAGCTCCTGCTCCGTCGACCACAGTTGCGGCGGCTGAGCGGCCTGGGCCGCGTAGAACCGGATAAAATGCAACCGCTCCGCCATCCCGGGCGAGGGCACCTCGACGTCCAAGACCTGCGGCAACCGAGAAACGCGGGGATGAATCAGACTGCGCGATTCGGCGAACATCAACACCGAGTCGCCGCCGTTCATGAAGGCGGGATCCGAAAACCAGTCCTGCACGATTCCAATCCGGTGCAGTTGCCGATCATTCAGCGAAGCGACGTCGCCATTGCCCGCCGGCAACAACATGTCGGCCGCCTCGATCAGAATCAGCAGATTGCCAGCTAAGTGACTGCGCGAACAGATCGTGAACTGCCGCAGGGTTTCGAGCGCCAAAGTCGGGTTTCCGATCGCATCCAACAACAGGCGATCGAATTGCCGCGACAACTGCTCGAACTCGGATTCCCCCCGAGCTTGCATGCCGCGAATCAAGAGCGTATTGGGGTCGACTCCCGATTTCCAGGCGATCCAAGCGCTCTTGAGCTTGTCCGAATTGTCCAGAATGCGAATCGGCCCGTTCAGTTCATAAACCAGCCGTGTGAGCCCGTTCGTGAAACACTTTTCGGCCACGAAGGGAATCAGCGGCACATAGTCCTGGCCGTTGAAGAACAGGTCGTGGGCGTTGCCGCTGAGGACCAAGCTGCGGGACTGGTCCGAGTTCAAGATCTCGGCCAGTTTCGTGAAGAACGAGTACTTCAGGTCGGACATCGGCGGTTCGGACATTGGCACGTTGCCCGCTAATTTTCTGGGATCCGGGTCTTGTCGGCCGTCTCGCCGCTGGCCCCTTCCGATTCCTTCCGCGTCAAGCCAATCAGAGCGTCGAACTCGGTATCGGCTTCCGACGCGGTGGCGTATTCCAGGAACTCGGCCTCCGACCGCTTGGTATCGACGCCCGCCATCTCGCGCGACACGCGGGCCGTGGCCTTGGCCTGATCGCGGACGTCTCGCAACTCCTGCAACTCCTCGTGCGTGCGATCCTTGCTGATCCCCGTCAGCATGTCCGCGATCTCCTTCTCCTCCTTCGCGGTCAGCATCTCCGCAACCGTCTGGTGCTTCTCTTGCCGAATCTTGTCGATCTCGCGGAGCAACGACTGCAGCTGCGTCTTGTGACCGGCGATATTCGAATCGAAGCCCTTGATATCCTCTTCCAATTCGTTCGCGTGCGTCTCTTTTTCACTCAGAGTTGAGCTGAAGTCCTTGTAAGCCGCCTGGCACTTGAGGTATTCCGGATCGCTCTTGATCGCCTCCTGATCGCCGTTGTGCCGCTCCACTACCTTGCGAGCCATCGCCGCTGCCCCATCGCGCAGCTTGCGCAGACGGTCGATATCCTCAGTCAACCGCTTCAGCGACGCCTTCTTCTTCTCTTCTTGGGCGATCATCGCCCCGACGGCTTCCTTGTACTGATGGATTCGAGCGGTTTTTTCCTGAATGACCCGGTCATAGGTCGCCTGAACGACGGCAGGATTTGTACTCAGCGTCCGACGAGCGTCGTCGATTCGGCCCGTCACCAAGTACCCGAGTGCCCGAAAATAGCGGCCAATCGCACCAAACATGAGTCCTAGTCCTTAATTCGTCCGATCGCAATCGAAGAGGCCCGCTGCCAGAGCCATGATGCTAAGAAAAAAAAAGCACCAGGACAATCCAACGGGCCCCGTCCCAAACTCAGATTCGCCGCTCGCGGCCGAATCGCCCTCCCAACATGCAACCGCCCGTCCGCGATTCGGGGCGCGACGGGCGTGGTCTGAACGAGCGGCGGACCGGGACTCTGTGAAATCAGCCCCGGCGGAAGGCAGCGGGGTTGGCTCGACTACGAAGCACTTGCGTCACTCGACGCACCCGCCGTCTCATCCAACAAGACGTTGATGTAGGCCTGTAGCTTCTCGTAGGGATGATAGCCAACGACCATCAACCGCACCTTGCCCTCTCGATCCAGGAAAAGCGTGGTGGGAAATCCCCGAAAATTCGGAACCTGCTCGCGGGTCGCGTCGTCGCCGATCACGCAGGTGTAGTTGATCCCCTGCTCGCTCATGAAATCGCGGATCCCCTGCAGCATTTCCTCGCCTTCGCCGTTCTCGTAGTTCACCCCCACAATCGCCAAGTCATTCGCATAAGCGTCCTGCAACTTGACAAAATGGGGAATTTCCATTCGGCACGGAGGGCACCAGGTACCCCAAATATCCACAATGACCAGCTTGCCTTTGAAGTCCGCCAGCTTGACGGCCTTTTGGTCCAGGTCGGGCAACTCGAAGTCGAACTCGAACGACTCCTGCTGTGCGATTTCTTCCCGAGCTTCCTCCATCATCTTTTCGCGCACGGCCTTCAGGATCTCCTCCAGCGCGGCTTTGAACTCGTCGTTGTCGCGGATCGTGGCGAAGAACGCATCGTCCTCGATCCCGGCGACTTCCGTCATGCCCGCGGCAACCGCCTGCTGCAACGACGAAACCGCTTCGCTGGCCTGGTTCTGATGCGCAAACGCGCGGGCCTCATTAAAAAGTGCCATGGCGATCAAGCGTTCGGCCTGCGGCGGCACCATGCCGGTATCGGCCAGTTGGCGAGCACAGCGTGCGGTGTCAATGAACTGCGCGGCGGCAGCGGCCGGATCGGTCGCTTCCAGGTCGGTGCCGGCGCGTAGCCGGAGCAAGAGACGATTGACTTGCATCTCGATGCTGTCGGGAAACACAACCAAGGCGTCTTCGGTCACGATCAGGGCCTTGTCCAGGTCGCGTTGCTGCATCGCGGCCATCAGGTCACGTGCGAAATCGTCCAGCGTTTTCTCGACGGCCTCCTCGACGGCCGCAGCGTCCTCGGCAAGCGGGTCCGCAGGCAACTCAAACGTCGCCTGGTCGTCGTCCGCCCCGCCGTCCTCGGCCGCCTCGTCCTCGGCCGCCTCATCGCCCTCGGAACCCCCATCGGCGTCCTCCGTCGCATCCTCCCCGTCCTCGTCTGAGCTCGACGCGCCATCCTCAGTCGTCGCCGATGAACTCCCGCTCGACGGATTCGGGGTGGACGTTGATTCCGACTTGCAGCCGACAATCAATGCTAAGGCCAGGAACACGCCCAAGAAGGCCAAACGTTTCATTTCGATTTCCTCTATTTTCGCAATTTGAATCCAACAACGCGGGTTGGGAAAAGGGGTCAACAGTCCGCGTCAGTTCGCGTGTTTCGCCGCGTCCATGACCGATTGTAGCGGAATCTTATGCGCCTCGGCGAGCCGCCGGCAATCCTCGTACTCAGGAAAAAAGCGGTCCGATCCATCGGGTAAAGTCACGTTTTTTCCCTTGACCTCCCCCCACGGCGTCAACCGTTGTTGAATGTCCCGCTTCAGTTTTCGGCGGTCGGCCGTCCAGTGGCGAATTCCCAACGTCTGCGTCTGGGCGAACACGATGTCCTCCATCCTGACGGCGTCGGCTGGGGAACAGAGCAACGTCAGTTTCGTCGCGGGCCGGTTTTTCTTCATGTAGATCGGGGTCAGGTAGACGTCCAGCGCGCCCGCCTCCCACAGCCGTTCGGCACAATATCCAACCACCTCTCCGGTCACGTCATCCAGGTTGGTTTCCAGGACGGCCACGACGTCCTGCTCCACGTCTGCCCCGGATTGGTCTGCGTCGGATTGGCCCAGCAGCACGCGCAAGAGGTTGGCCTGTTCGGGGAAGTCACGGTCGCCGGCCCCGTAGCCAATTCGCTGGATTGTCATGGGCGGCAAGCGGCCGTATTCGCTGACGACACAGGCCGCGATGGCCGCTCCGGTCGGCGTTGTGAGCTCGGCCTCCACGACCGACGGCGCGAGCGGAATTCCTTGTAACAATTCGGCCGTCGCCGGCGCGGGAACGCTGCAGCGACCATGGGCAATCTGAATCTGACCGGACCCCGTTGGGATCGGCGCACAAATCACACGGTCCGGGCCCAGCAAGTCCAACGCGATCGAAACGCCCACGATGTCGGCGATCGAGTCCACCGCCCCCACCTCGTGGAAGTGGACCTTCTGCAACGTCGTCCCGTGAACCTTTGCTTCGGCCTCGCCCAGCCGCGTAAAGATCCGCGTCGCCAACTCTCGCTGTGGCGGACTGAGTAGACTCTGATCGATCATCGCGGTGATGTGATGCAAATGGCGGTGGGCGTGCTCGGGCGGATGCTCGACCGTGACCTTGGCCGCGCGAAATCCTTTGCGCCGGACTTCGCTGAGCTCCAATCGCACGTCCGGTAGGCCGAGGGAGGCGACGCCCGCCTGGATCGTCGGCAGATCCGCTCCGGCATCAATCAAAGCGCCCAGCATCATGTCGCCGCTGAGCCCGCTCGCACAGTCAAGGTACAGAAGTTTCATCGCGGGTGGGTGGTCGGAGGTGGGTGGTTCGAAGAGACAGCTGAAGCGTATCGTACGTCAGTTTGCTGAGCGGACGTAAGACGGTGACGGTCTTCCGCAGCGACGTTTCGGGGACGTTTTCCAGGGCGGGCAGGCGGGAGAGAGACCCTGTGGAATAGCGTGCCCATCAGCCCGCTCAGCGAGTCCCGTCCCGGCCACGACATGGCGGGTTGCGTCGAAGCCACATTGACCTTCACACGACGCTTGAGGTACAAGTTCCGCCACGTGGGAACGGGCCATTCAGCCATCCATCGGAGACACCGCCCGGCTTATGGTGACTTACACTCCTTCGGTCGCGACGTCTCCCGAGGCGCTCGCCGCACGAGCGGCCGGGGACGAGCTGGACGTGCTCTACATCCTGGGTCCGGGCAGTCCGGAGACCTGGATGCAGCGGGCGCTGGGCAACGAAACCGATCAGATCCGAGTCACGGAAAGCCCGGCGCTGTCGGTGGCGCTCGAGCAACTTCGGAAGCAAGCGTTCGACGTAATCGTGATCGACCGAGGAGCTTCGGACCGCAACGCCGGCGAGGTGCTGATGGCGATCCGAGCCAACACGTACGAACAGCAGCCCGTCGTGGTGTTGAGCGAGCGGGCGGATCGGGACGACGCCGCGGACTTTCTGATGGCGGGCGCGACGGCGTTTCTGTCGCTGCGAGTCACGACGCCCCGCGAATTCGTCTGGCAGCTTCAAGCGGCAGCGGCACACGGGCGTTGGCAGCGAGAACATCAGCAGCTCCGAGCCTGGCAGCAACGTCAGATCGAGCAGGAGCAGCACGAAATTTTGGGGCTGCTGGAGGAACAGTCGACGGTCTTCGGGATCGCGGCTCGGCTGGATGACGAAGCGCAAGCATCCGCGGGCACGGCATTGCGTCACCTGCCCGAATTGGCGGTTTCCTGCCGCGATTTACTCCAGGCCTACGTCGTGATGGGGCGCGGCCACTTGGGACGCGAAGTCGAGCGTTTCGCCGTCGAGCTTCATAATTCACAAACACCGCTGGCTCGCGTCTTACAGGCCTTTACGCAAGCCATCCAAGCGCTGGTCCGCGACCGCGGAGCCCGTAGCTCGCGACACGTCTACAACCGAGGTAACCTGCTGCTGTTCGACCTCCTGCTGCGATGGTCGGACCTGCCCCCGCGTAAGGAAACGCATGAACCTGTCCGTCATCATTCCGATCTACAACGAACAAGACAACCTGCACCCCCTTTACCGCGAATTAACGGATGCCTTAAGGCCGCTCGCGATTGAATATGAGCTGGTTTTCGTCGATGACGGTTCGACGGACGACAGCCGGCCACGACTCGCCACACTCGCCCAACAGGATCCGCACGTCCGCGTGATCCTCTTCCGGCGCAACTACGGCCAGACCTCGGCGATGCAGGCCGGCCTGGAACACGCCGTGGGCGACGTGATTGTGACGATCGACGGCGACCTTCAAAATGATCCTGCGGACATCCCCTTGCTGCTCGCCAAGCTGGAGGAAGGCTATGACTTGGTGCACGGCTGGCGACGCGACCGACAGGACGCCTGGCTCAGCCGAAAACTCCCTTCCAAGCTCGCCAACGCGCTGATCTCTCGGACGACCCGCTTTCCGATCCACGATCTGGGTTGCACGCTCAAAGCCATCCGCCGGGAGATCGCGGACGACCTCGAGCTGTACGGACAGATGCACCGTTTCATCCCGATCCTGGCGGCTCAGCGCGGCGCACGTTGCGTGGAGCTCGTCACGAACCATCGAGCGCGACGATCGGGCCAAAGCAAGTACGGCATCTCGCGTACGCTGCAGGTCGTACTCGATCTGTGCACCGTGAAGTACATGCTCGATTACTTCGCCAACCCGATGCGGCTGTTCGGTAAATCGGCCGCCCTCTGCGGCGGCCTGGGCGGACTCGCGTTGGCGATTACCGTGCTGCTGAAGTGGCAGGCCGGCATCGATATGACCGGCAATCCCTTGCTGTTAATGGCCGTCTTCTGCTGGCTGACCAGCACCCAGCTGATCAGCCTCGGACTACTGGGTGAAGTCGAGCGCACGCATCTACTACCAGCGCGATGGCCACCGCCCCTTCGCGATTGCCCAGCGACTGGGATACCAAGACCAGCCGACCGTCGCGTTCCCCACCGAGTCCGATGCCGCGAGCGTCAAGCGATCGGCGTGAACTCCCGGGGGCGGACGCGACCAGCGCCCCGGCCCCTCATCCGGCCGGCCCCTCATCCGGCCTGCGGCCCAATCCTGTTCGGCACTCAGGTTGCTCGATAGGTCCGCGTGAGTGGAAAATTCGGCGGACGGGATTGAGCAGCGAGTGAGGGTAAGGTGGAGAGATGGTTGTCGAGGCGAGGGGATCGGTTGAGCGCGCAGCAGCAACGGCCGTCGACTCCCATTGGGCAGGGCGGTTCTTAAGCGTCGTGTCGCTTGAGTTTTCCAGATGCGCCAGCAGTTCCACGTCGTCGGCCCAGCCGTTCCGCGCGAAAAGGGGATCGCGGTAGGGACGACCGTTACCGGTCGCCCCCCGCACAGATCCGTACGTGAAGAACTACCTCATACGGCTCCTCCGTCAGGTCAAACGATCACGAAACGAGTTTCGCTACCAGTCGTCATTGCCGTGCCATGTGAGTGACACGAAATCCGGCACTGTGTCCGGCATGTCCACGGCAGATCGACAACAGTTCCCTTCGGTGACTCCCTTTCCTCGACGGACTCCGCCACTGCGGATGCAGTTTTGTTCGCCCGCGTCGTCAGTAATACGAAGTCATCTGACTTCCCATCCACGTCCATGCCAGCCGTGCCCTCAGTGAGGTTCGCTGACCGTCCTCGACGTCGCCGCCAAGGAGCCGATGGGATCTCCCGGTTCTCGCGCTTGGAGTTTCCATACATGCACCAGGTCTTCGACTCCGTCGCG
This sequence comes from uncultured Planctomycetales bacterium, assembly GCA_963826795.1. Classification (GTDB taxonomy): domain Bacteria; phylum Planctomycetota; class Planctomycetia; order Pirellulales; family Pirellulaceae; genus CAWGYT01. The sequence continues at coordinate 541,124 of CAWGYT010000018.1, forward strand.
TCCGCGGGGTGCTCGCCAGCGAGCGCACCCAACGGTGTTGCCTTCCGCCACCTGAACGACGTCGGCACACGAGATGAAAATCTTTCGGAGCTCAATACTGGGCCTGCGTGTACCCCTGCCGTTGCTACACCCAACGTGTTACCACGATCAGCGTACGACTCAGGGCCAGCGTGCCTGGCTAGGGCTTCGCTGTAAGACTCTTTCATTCTCAACTCCAAGCCGGTTTATCCCGGCGCTTTCTCAGGTCTCTTTTTCGAGGCAACTTACGGCAAATGCGCAGAAGGTGATGTGAGGGGCATCGAGTGGCGGGTCTGGAGCTTTCTTTGATAGACCGTCTGGAGTTTTCTGGAGTTTTCGTCCTTTGATAGACCGTCTGGAGTTTTCGTCTTGTCCTTTGATAGACCGTCTGGAGTTTTCGTCTGCGTCTAAGTTCCTCTAAGTTCCTCTAAGACGGTCTACTTCCGTGCCCTCATCGCCGCCGGTCACGCCTGCGGCTACCTTGTGCTGCCGAATGACTCTGGAGCCGGTAGACCGTCTTGGACTTGTTTGTCTTGGACTTGTTTTTGTAGACCGTCTTGGACTTGTTGTCGTCTTGGACTTGTTGTCTTGGACTTGTTTTGGACTTGTTCAGACCGTCTCAATCCTGTTTCTTCCGTTGCGTAGCCCCGCTCGCGGAGAGCGGGGGTGGCGCGGCGTGGATGCGAGGCCTGCATGGCGAGATCGGCTGGGGGACGGGTTCGCCCCCCGTCTGCGCGACGGGGGCTACGGCGCGACGGGGGCCACGAAGCCAATCTAAGAAGCCAATCTAAGACGGTCTACTTCCGTGCCCTCATCGCCGCCGGTCACGCCTGCGGCTACCTTGTGCTGCCGAATGACTCTGGAGCCGGTAGACCGTCTTGGACTTGTTGCTTGTTGTCTTGGACTTGTTGGACTCAGCAGCGGCATCAACTTGTCGAAATACTTAAGCCCTTGGATGTTCTGAGACGCGATCTGCTTGCGAGCTTTTCGCTTCCGCGGAGACGACATGGACCGCTTCCTGCCAAAACGACACGCCTTGACGCACGGCGCTTTAAAGGCGCAATTGCCGTGCCAAAGTAAGCGAAAATAAGTCGAGCAAAAAGTGTGCCGAACAGGATTGCCTGCGGCCACCTTCTCCCGCACGGGGGAGAAGGGACACGCGTTGGTCGCCGTTCACATCCGGTGCGGTCACTTCAGCTGGTACTGTGGATTGTCCGCGCTAAAGTCGGCGTCGGTCAGGCCCGGATTCAGCTGCAGCTTGCGGTACGTGTACTGTTCCAACAGCAGCGGCTCAAGCCCCGGTTCCGGTGGCCAGCCATACGACTCGAAATGGACCGGCAGGTTCAGCTCCCGATCCACGAAAACTCGTGCCTGATAGAAGTCCGGGCTGACCTCTTGCGAGCCATGCGTGACGATGATCCCCAGTGCGGGGCGGTCGGCGATCTTCGCGTCGGGCAAGAATTCCACGGCGCACGAGGCCGTGAGATTGCTGCGGACCGTTTCGATCAAGCGATAGAGGAGATTTTCGATTCCAAATTCCGTAATCGGATAACGGTTGCCACGCATCGCCAGTTCGCCGAACGGATCGACGCGAGTCGTGACGAAGGCAAAGCGAGTGCCGCCCCGACGCGTGAGCATTTGCCCCTCGTCGGCGCCTTCCACGTAAAGCACTTCTCGCCCGCGCACCGAATCGGGCTTGAGGAACTTCAGGTAGATGCTGAGCGGGACCAGGACCTGCTCACCTTCCTGCCGTCGATGCCGCACCTTGGCATAAATGAATTCGTGCGGCCGCAAACGTCCCTCGACCCGTTCGCGGCGAACCATGACACAGGTGTAGTCCCGAACTTCGCTGCTGAACTGGTCAAAACTGTCCATCGCCATCGTGAGGACGGTTTGCAGCGAACCCGCCCCATCCGGCGGACGGACGCCATCCGGCGGACGGGCCCCATCCAGTCCACCGGCCCGATCCAGTCGACCGGTTCGGTCGACCGCGCCCGTCGGCCCGGCGGGCGTCGGTAGCTTCCTCACGGTCCGAGCGGTCGCTTCGCCCGTCTGGGCGTGGCAAGTTCGCGAGGAGTTGCCGTCCCAGTCGGCCATGCCACTCCCGCACGTCGCCACCACGATCGCCAGAACCCGGCGCACGAAGGCCACGACGGGCGACGAAGGCCAAGGACCGGCAGCGGAATTGGGCTGAGTGATCGAAATGAGACCGACGAAGCGGGCGCGACATTCAACCCGGAGTTCATGAACCAGAACATGGTCTCGCTCTCTCTTTCGACTTCCGAACGAAAGCTCACAAGAGAAAATGCCGGCCGGTCCGTCGCCAACTCGATGGTACTCGAAACGATGGGTAACAAATCGACGGACTCGCCGTCAAGCACGTCGCCGTGCCTTGATCGCGCAAAACGCCAGAATTGAAGTCGCCCTGAACGAATCTAGCGAATGGTCGGAAAAGGAGTAGTTTCTTCCCTACGGATCCGGCGCCATCCAGTTCGGCGGCACGGGAACTCGGGTCCACGATGCCCACAAGAGTCGGCCGATCGCGCTGTTGAAAAGGGGGGGTTGCAAAACAGACAAGACAGGAGAAAGGAGCGGAACCACGATCGCGATTCCGCTCAAACGTAGCTCAACTTTCGCTTTTTGAGCGACGTGCCTCCGAAGAGATGGGCGGCGACGACCGCCCGTGTGGCCGGAGGTCGGGCGAGCTACTTTCGTTCCCGGTGCCCCCGGAACACAATAAAGGGTCCAGCGCCAGCGAGGCGCCGCCTTGCCATTCCCCGCCTGACACCTTTTGACACCCAACGTGGGAGTCGCGGACGCGCGACGATCAGAAGATGTCTTGCACGTCGCCACCACACCGCCCAAGTCACAGCCCCCATGAACGATCCCAATTTCAACCGGCAGCTCGGCCCCTACCGCCTGCAGCACGTCGTCGGCCGGGGAGGGATGGGCACGGTCTACGCGGCCCGCGACGAACAACTCGGCAAAAATCGCCGCCGTCAAACTGCTTTCGCCCGTGCTCGCGACGGATGAGAGTTTTCGTGAGCGGTTCATCGCCGAAATCGAGTCGCTGAAGAAACTTCGCCACCCGAATATCGTGCAGCTCTACGGGTATGGCGAGCAGGACGGGCAGCTTTTCTACGCCATGGAATTAATCGTCGGCAACAGCCTCCAGGGCGAATTGCAGCATGGCCGCCGGTTTACTTGGCGAGAGGTCAGCGCAAATCGCCGTCGAGGTGTGCGCCGCGTTGAAGCACGCCCATGATCATGGAATCATCCACCGCGACTTGAAGCCGGCCAACCTGCTGTACGCGCGGGACGAGTCGGTCAAGCTACTGGACTTCGGCATCGCGAAACTGTTCGGCAACACGGGCATCACGACGGGCAGCGTGATGGGAACGGCCGACTACATGGCGCCCGAGCAGGCCGAGGGCAAGCCCGTCGGCCCACGCACGGATCTGTACAGCCTGGGATGCGTGATGTACGCCCTGCTCGCGGGTCGACCTCCTTTCTCGGGCAAATCGGTCCCCGAAGTCGTCCACAAGGTCCGGTTCGAGTCGCCGATTCCAATCGGCGCGGCTCGCCAGCGACGTGCCCGTCGAACTGGAACATTTGATCGATCAGTTGCTGGAAAAGAATCCGCAGAAGCGAATTCCCACGGCACTTGCCGCCTCTCACCGGCTGCGGGCCATGGAACACGCCCTTTCGGTCCGCCCGCCCCCGGTCCGACGCCGGATGACATCGACACCTCCGTGTCACGGCCACCCGCCAGCGATCTGACCCACGCCGACAAGACCACTGGCCAGCCGACCGTTCGGCTGGACGACCACGCCCAGCACGCCGAAGATCAGCTGAACCGCGTCACGGTCACCACGCGCGAGTCCGAGGCGGAAAGCGGGCCGAATCATTTCACGCTGGTCGATGACGAACGGGCGACTCGCGAGCCGACCTCGCGGCGTTGGCAGGCCGCGGCCAGCTTCGTGTTGCTGCTGGCCGCGGGATGGATCGGCTATCTCGGCGTTCCGCGAATTCACGCGGCCGTCCACGGCGGACGAACTGTACGCCAAGCTACTTGAGGCGGCGAAGACGGAGGACGCGCAAGCGCAGCAAGACGTGCGGACTCAAAGCGAGACGTTCCTCGCAAGTTTCCCGGCAGATCCCCGCTCGCTCGAAGTAAAACGCCTGCAGCATGAGGCCGATCTGGGGCTTCTCCAACGCCGCCTGGAAGCCAAAGCTCGACAGCGGAACCCCCAAAGCGACGCCCCGCTGGAAGCCTGGCTCGTGGAGATCCTCCGCGAGCTGAGGCGGGATCCCGATCAGGCGGCGCAGCGGCTGCAGGCCCTGGTCGACCTGAACGCAGGCAAGGAGCCGCGGGAGAAGACCGAATCCAACTTGCTGGAGTTGGCCCAGCGGCAGCTCGCGCGGCTGCGGGAGGGGCAAGCGGCCGAGGCCAAGGTGCACGGCCCCCTGATGGAACAACGCGTGGCCGAGGCGCGAGCCCTGGCCGATTCGAATCCTGAACTGGCAGGCAAGATCTGCCGAGCCCTGATCAAGTTGTACGGTTCCAAACCCTGGGCTGAGATCTGGGTCGCGCAGGCCCGCGAGATGCTCGGCCGAATTGCCGGCCGAACACCCACTGCAAACCACGCGTCGGCGACGACGCCGGATCTTCGTGACCACGCGGCCAGGGCCCGCCGGCAATTCGCCCCCGTTCCGAGGGTGGATCGATCCTCGCCGTACGAGTCCGCGGAGGGCGGTTTCCCGTCAATTTGCTTGGCGACCCCCCAGCCTTGCCTTAACATGAAGTTCACGGTTGACGGAACAGAGGTAAAAAAGCCGGCGGACTGGCGAACCGGGGCAAGAGGCGATAAATGCAAACCAAGCGCATTGGGGCAGGCCTGCCGGCCTTCTTGAGGCGGGCTGTGGACTCGTGCCTCGACCTTGATCGATGGCTCTTCGGGGCCCGGCAGGCGAGTCCGATACAACTCACATGGGGAAACCAGCACGCGGGAGGGACCCGCCGGCGGTCGCGTCGAAAAGCGAGGTCAACGCGCTGCAAAGCGCTGGAATCACGTCAGTTGCTGACCGTGGTCATCAGCGAATTCATGGCGTCCAACGACTCGACGCTCTCGGACAACGACGGGGAGTGGTCGGACTGGATCGAGTTGCACAACAACGGGCCGACGTCCGTCAATCTGGACGGCTGGTTCCTGACCGATCGGGCCGCCAATCTCGGCAAGTGGCGATTGCCGGCGGTCCGTGTCGGGCCGGACCAGTACCTGCTTGTTTTCGCGTCGGAGAAGGACCGCGGCTGACCCGCAGCAGCCGCTGCACACGAATTTTAAATTGGGGGCTGACGGCGAGTACCTCGCGTTGGTGCGTCCGGATCGGATCTCGGTCGAGTTCGCCTATGCGCCCGAGTTTCCGCCGCAGACCAACGACGTCTCCTATGGCTTGAGCCCGAATGGCAGCGAGCGGGGATTCTTTCGGACTCCCACGCCGGGCCAGCCCAACGCGGA
>CAWGYT010000019.1:0-178411 GCA_963826795.1 uncultured Planctomycetales bacterium
GCCTTCGGCCGGCATCGGCGCCGGAGTTCGTCGCGGTGGCGGCGGGCTTCGCTGGGCTACCACTTCCGCCTGGAGTCGAGGTCCAGGTTTCGATCCGGTCCGCGCTGCCACCCAGATGCTGCATGTTGCAGTCGGACCGGAGCTTGCTGGCACCCGCCTTGCCGCAGTCGCTTGGCCCAGTTCCGCAGCCAGTTCGCCCGCCGCGGGCTTGGCCGCAGCCAGTTGCCGCTGCAGCAGGCTTGGCCGCAGCCGGTTTCGCTGCGGCAGCGGCTCAGCGGCTTGGCCGGCACTCCCCTTCGCAGGCGTGCCGAGCCGCAGGATGTAGACCATGCTCATCGCCCGCCTCTTGACCCCGGCCGGCTTCGCAGCATCGGCGGTTGGAACCAAGGCCTCGCACAGCAGCAGCTTTCGAGCCGTGCCGTCGGCCGATCAAGCCGCTCCCAGAAATTCGTCGACCATGTGGCCACCGCTTCGGCGGCTGGCGGCTCGTCGGACCTGGCGCCGCCTGAGCTCTGCGCGTTGCCGCTTCGGACGTTTCATCTGCCACCCCAGTCTCGGTGCCGGACGGACTTTGGCTGGTTTCTTCCGTTCGGACGGAGGCCTGCGTCGGTTCCTCGGCGCGCCGCCGAAGATGTCCGCCACAGAACATCTCTCTGTTCTGACATACGACCACCCTGAGAGACGAACAGCGGCGCACGTTCGCACGACGGGATTCTGAGTACCACGAACTGACCAAGTTGTAGCAGGACGACCTATTTTTTGTAGACTTTTAGATCAAAATGGTGAAATTCGCCTCTCGGCAGTTGCGGATAGAGCGACCTTTCGGTTTGAGCGCCTCGCGGCCGGCACAGGAGGAGTCGCCGCAACAGCGACCTAATTTTGGCGGCCGCTGCGTGATTCCGGGGCCCGCCCTTTGACGTAGAATGGCTCTTAAGGTACCGTCGTTTGGCTGGCTGCATTTCGCACGCCCCCGTTCCCTTCGACCCGAGGTTGAGCGAATTATGATGAACGTGTAAGTTGTGCGGAAATAGCAGAACCGCGGACATCGTGGCGTGGAAGCTCTCCAGTGTGGACCGCATCGTCGCGCGGAAACACGGAGACCGCCGTCGACGCGAGAACGTGACCATTGCTCCGGATGACTTCAGCCTGATCCACTTGCAGGAGAACGCCGTTCGACTCGCCGTACGTGGCCCCGACGCTTCCCGGTGGAGTTGTCGATCGTTTCGGTCACGTCGCCATGTCGGCCGACGAGAGGCGGCAGCAGAGTTCGAAGCAGCCGAAGTTCTTCTGCAAGATCTTGCCGCAGGCCGACATTGCCCACCGCAATTCGGGCCTTTCGCGGTGCGGCGCCCGCCAGCGCTTCGTCGACGATCGATCGCGACACCGTGGAAGTTCCCGGTGGTTCAAGGCCGACGGTTTCGCCGCTGGCAAGATCATCATCTGTCGAACTCGTCCAAGGACGCTCAATACGATCGACCGCATTGCGGAACAGCAGGAAGTTCAGCAGCCGGTGGTGGCTGATGATCGAAGATCGAGTTGCTCGAGGGAGTCGGGCCAGCGTCATCGCCATCACGACGGTCGCTCGATTATGAGCCTGCCCAGCCGCTCAGATCACCAAGCAGCGTTACGAAGGCAACAAGGCCCTACAATTCCAGGTGCGTATGGGCGTACTGTCCTGCCGCACTCATTCACGCCGGCGATGTTTTCAGCAATTCGAGGCTCGAGTCCTCGTTCCGACCATCCACACGGACTTGCTGGATGTTCTGGAAGCGACGGCCGACGGGCGTTTGGATGAGATCGACACGCTGCATGGGATCCCCGCCCGTCCGTTTGTGTCGTGATGGCCAGCGAAGGCTATCCCGGGGACTACGAAAAAGGTCGGCCGATTCGAGGGCTGGCCGAGGCCGAGTCCTTGGCCGATGTCAAAGTGTTTCATGCGGGGACGCGACAGCTCGGAGGCCAAGTCGTGACCGACGGAGGCCGAGTCCTCGGAATCACCGCCTTGGGCAATTCGATTGCCTCGGCGAAACTGCAGGCGTACAAGGCCGTCAAGTGCATCCGCTGGGATGGTGCCTGGTGCCGTAGATTGTGGACAAGGCCCGTCGCTATCAGGAACCCGGGGTCACCTAGTTTCGCACCTGACGCCCAAGACGATCCTGCCGGCTTGGTGGTTGATCGTGCGAGCACGCCAGATCTCTTCAACTCGGTTCTACGCACCGGCCAGAGATCATCTCCGTAGCCTGGCGGAAACGGACCCCAGTCGAAATCGGCCTCGGAACGCGTTGCCTCGGAATGCCTCGCGTCTTCGTGGGAGCGTCGCCACCCGTCCGCCGACGCGCCTTCCGGGTCAGGCGGCGGGGGCGATTGCGCAGGGCTTGGACGGGTCGGCGATGGCTGGGGCCGACGCGGGGCCTCGGGTGAGGACACGTCGTGAGAGATCTCGAATTCGGCGAGCCAGTGATCCACTTCGTCGCGGTTTAAGCCAATCCGGCGGGCGGCGAGGGCGTTGGCTCGGTCACGGCGTCACCCCGCCGGCGTTCTCTTCCCGTCGCTCGCGTTGACGCCACTCCAATGCGTCGAGCCAATCGTCGCTGGGACCGAGAACCTATCCACATCGCCGTCAGAGCCGCATGTTGCAGCCGAAGGTCGCTCGTCACCAAAACCAAGCGGTGAGGGACCGAATCGCTGTAAATCAGTTCCTCGATCAACTCGTCGGCCTCGTCGTATTCCCGCGCGAACAGGACCCGAATGCCGTCGTGCCATCGTTCGGCCTCAGCCCCCGGAGGCCTTTCTTTTGCGTCAAAACCACGACGGTTTCCTGTCGCTCCGTCACCGTCAGAGACTCCGCCAGGAACCGCAACAAGGCGCACGGGCCCGCTCGAGCGTTCCCGGCCCAAGATGGCAGAGCTCCATCCCCGCGGTGAATAACAAATTGTAGCCATCAACGACCAGCGACATCGACTCTCCTTCAAAGTGGACCCTGAATCGACGATACGGATCCACCTTGTTATCGTAGGCGGATCGCAGAACGCGGGCGAGACCGATTCCCGTTGGTCTCAGGCCGAGGGAACCAAGCGACAAGCGGAAGCGCACCTGGCACCGAGAACTTCCTGATGCAAATCTTCGATCGGATTGTCCTGGGCGTCGGAGGCGTTGGCGGCGCGGCCCTCTATCATTTGGCTCGCCGCCAGAATCGCACCGTGGGCCTGGAACAATTCGGCGTCTCCCACGATCGAGGAAGTTCGCATGGTCAATCGCGAATCATTCGCCAGGCCTATTTCGAACACCCAGGCTACGTTCCGTTGCTGCTGCGAGCCTACGAACTGTGGGACCAGTTGGAGGCCGCCAGCCAGCAGCGACTGTTCGAGCGGGTTGGGTTGCTGGAAGTCGGGATGCCCCAGGGCGTCGTGCTGGCGGGAATCCGACACAGGGCGCAGCGGCGTATCAATTGACCCTCGAGCATCCGGATCAGCGCAGAGCTTCGTGGAGCGGTTCGGCGCCTTCACGATTCCCGCGGATGCGGACACCCTGTTCGAGCCGACGGCGGGCATCTTGCATGTCGAGCGATGCGTCACGGCGCAGTGTCCAGCAGGCCGTTGACGCCGGAGCCGCGTTGGAGGTCGAAAGCCGCGTGCGGCAGATCACGTGGCACGGAGATGAGGTCATCGTGCAGACCGACCGGCAAGCGTACCGGGCGGGCGGACTGATTTGCTGTGCCGCACTGGGCTCGTGATCTGCTGGCCGGCATCTATCCCCTGCCGCGTCGTCCGCAAGCACCTGCGTTGACTCCGACGGCGGACATCCGGCTGCATCTGCGGGCCCCCTGCCCTGCCTTTTTTTATGAACTTTCACACAGTTGCTCCGGTTTCCCCAGCTCGACCCGCTTGGTGTCAAGGTTGCCGAGCACAGTGGCGGCGAGTCGGTCGGCGATCCGTCGATGCTGGATCGTTCACCTGATCCCGTCGATGATGATCGCATTCAAGCGTTTTTGGCCGACTGCCTCCCGGCACTCGACCGACGGCGGGCGGCCCATGCGGTCTGCATGTACACGCTGACGTCAGATGAGCACTTTCTGATTGATCGACATCCGCAGCATCGTACGCTCTGGTTCGCCGCCGGATTGTCCGGACATGGGTTTCCGGTGCGCCGGTCCTAGGCGAGATTCTGGCCGATCTATCGCTGGATGGATCGACGCCGCGGCCGATCGATTTCCTGCGAATGTCCCGCGCTGCGGAGACATGATGTTGTCACCTCTCCCGTCCGGGCTCGTTGTACCACACAAATCCAGGTTTTGCTTGCATTGGTGGTGCGTTGGCAGGGTCGGGCTGGCCTTTTTGAGACTGGTTGCGAAAGATGCAATCTTGGGAGCCGCGTTGGTACTGTGGCGGATCGGTTTTCTTGCACGGAGGTGCCGTCGATGAAAGTTGCTGAACTTGCCCAAGAATTGTCCGGCGGTGAATTTGGCGATGCGAGATTGAATCACGCGCGCTCGGAATATGGCCGAATTGCTTGGCCAGTATCCGAATATCAGTATCCCCGCTGCACTGAAGTCCAGGGCTGACATTGAAGGTGCCTATCGGTTCTTCAACAACGAACAGGTCAACCCGGAACGCATCCTTCAGCCACACATCGAAGCGACCTATCAGCGAATCAACTCGGTCGACTTTGCCCTGCTGGTTCAAGATACCACCGAGATCGACCTGACGCGTCCGCAGCAACAAGTCGAAGGTGCCGGACCGATGGACTGCGAAAGCCGTCGGGGTGCATTCTTTCACCCGATGATCGCCTTCGATGCCGCCGGCGTCCCACTGGGCATCGTCGGCCAAAAGAGCTGGACGCGCGAAGAAATCAGCCGAGCTAGCGACCTGGAAAAGGCTGAGCGTCGGAGACGAACGCCGATCGAGAAAAAGGAGAGTTACCGATGGATTGAGGGAGTGCAGTGCGCCGCGCGAACCGCGTCGGCATGTCCCGAAACCGTCTGCGTGTGCGTGGGTGACAGCGAGTCGGATATCTACGATGTCTTTGCAGCGGCCACCGCCAGCGACCAGAAGAACCTGCATCTGCTCGTTCGCGCGGGTCAGAATCGCAACACGACTGAAGACCAGGATTGGGTCGATCAAGTTCGGCAGACCGCGAAGATCGGGCACCAAACCGTCACGGTTCGTGCGAGGATCGCGAAAACAAATACGGCTAAATCGGCGCGGAGTCGATCGCGTGACGCGAGAATCGCTGAGCTTGAAATTCGCAAAGCAACGATTGAACTTCGCCGGCCCCTTCACGGTGATCGGCAACTTCCGGCAAGCATTCACGTGAACGTGGTGTTGTGCGAGGAGACGAATCCGCCGACAGGTGCCGATCCGATTCGTTGGATGTTGGTCACGACACTGCCGATTGATAGCGACGCGGATGTCCAACGTGTGATCTCGGCATACTGTGTGCGTTGGCAGATCGAAGTCTATTTCCGAACGCTCAAATCGGGCTGCAAGATCGAGCAGCGACGCTTTGAAACGATCGACCGCGTGCTCAATAGCCTGGCATTCTTCAGTGTGATCGCCTGGCGGGTGATGTATGTCTGCCATCTTGGACGGGAGTGTCCGGAGATGGATTGCGAGGTGATGTTCGAGCCGAGTGAATGGAAGAGCGTTTACAGTGTGCTGGGCAAAACGATCCCTAAGGAAGGCTGCCCCAGTTTGAATGAAGTCGTTCGCGCAATCGCTCGTCTTGGCGGATTCATGAATCGTCCGGAGGACCATCCCGGCACCCAAACCTTGTGGGTTGGCTTGCAACGGAGCTACGACCTGTCCAACGCATGGAACACTTTTGGCCCCGGCTCCAAAAAATTTTCGACCGACTAGTTTGTGTGGTACAACGAGCCTTCGGGGAGAGGTCGGCGCAGCGGCCGAGCGGCGGGTGAGGGCTCCGGGCCGAGCACGGTGAGGGCTCGCAGCGGCGGGTGAGGGCTCGCAGCGGCGGGTGAGGGCTTGCGCGGCGGGTGAGGGCGGAGCGCCCGGCAGGGCGCGGGGCCCCCTCATCCGGCCTGCGGCCACCTTCTCCCGCGTTGGGGAGATGGGACACGATTGTACCACCTGACCCGTAATCGGACGCAGTCGCGAAGTCACGTCCGCCACTCAGGGCCGATTGGCGGTACCATCGCGACGGCGTAACGGTCGCCAGTATCCGGGATCCTCGGGGAACGGATACTTCGCCGCCAGCGTTTCGTTTAGATCGACGCCCAGGCCGGGCGCTTCATTGACGTAGAGGTATCCATTGCGGACTTCAGGCGAGCCCGGAAAGACCTCGATCAGCCGCTCGCTGAACCGAGGGCCCTCCTGAATTCCGAAATTGTGCACTGCCAAATCCAGATGAGCGTTGCAAGCGTGTCCCACGGGCGAGACGTCGCTCGGCCCATGCCAAGCCGTGCGAACGGCGAAGTATTCAGCCAGGCTTGCCAACTTGCGAGCCGGCGTCAATCCGCCGATTTGCGATAGATGAACGCGAATGAAATCGATCAATCGACCCGTGATCAAGTCAACCCATTCGTGCGGGTTGTTGAAGAGCTCGCCCATGGCAATCGGACAGGTCGTGTGTTGTCGCAGAAACGGGAAGTATCCGTTCTGTTCGGGCTCGAGTGGATCCTCGACGAAGAAGGGACGATACTGTTCAAGTTCTTTCAGAAGATTCACGGCTTCGATAGGACGAATGCGTTCATGTACATCGTGGCACAACTCGAGCTTATCGCCCAAGGTCGCGCGAATATGTTCGAACGCCTTCGGCGCGGCTTTCAGGTAGGGCAGTGAGTCCATCAACTCGTCTTCTGATTCACCGTATCCGGCAGCGCGGAAATCGGGATTCTCTGCGAGATGGATCGAACCGTACGCTCCGACCTGAAGACGAACGTGACGAAAGCCTCGTTCGACGTGCCGGCGGACGCTGTCTTCCAGCTCCTTGTTGTCTCGCCCTGAAGCATGTGCATAGCAATCGACGGCGAATCGACTCTTTCCGCCAAGTAGCTGATAGACGGGCATGCCGGCTCGCTTGCCCTTGATGTCCCAGAGCGCCATATCAAGTCCGCTGAGCGCGTTGTTCAACACCGGTCCGTTTCGCCAATAGCTGCTGGTGTAGGCGGTCTGCCAGAGATCCTCGATATTGTCGACGTCTCGACCGCGGGCAAACGGGTCGAGATACCGGTCGACCGCCTCGATCACGGCAAGCGGTCGCTGATTGAACGTGGCACATCCCAAACCGTAAAGCCCCGGTTCGCTGGTTTCTACTTTGACCACTACCAGGCGAACTCGTTCCGGCGCGGTCGCGATTGCGCGCACCTTGCGAATCGTCACCTTGCCGGACGAGACGGCCGTCGAACTAGCAGCCGCCGAGTCGCTTGACGAAGCGGCCTCGATCTCAGCGGCGCGAAGTCCGGGGCGTCCCAGAGTCAAGGATCCCAGGGCACCGGCAGCACTCCAACCCAATCGCTGCAAGGTTTGTCGCCGATCGAACGCCCGTGGATTGCGGTCTGATGAATCAATCGTTTGTGACATCGCGCCTCACCTCTCGCTGAGTCCTGCCGGATAGTTGAAATGTTTTTTCGCGTGAACCATTTTCAGGGCAACGATCCACCGAATCAAGGCGCAGCTCGAAGCGACGAGGGCATGCCGGGCACCGGCACGCGCTGGCCCGTATCGCGAATCCCCTGCGGGCTCACCTCAAAGATCCAAATTTCACGGTCCGCGTGGCATTGAACCAAGAGATATCGTCCGTCTCCGGTAAAGGCGACGCCCTCGGGAATTCGCCCCACCGGGTGACGCTGAACGAGCTGAAAGGTGTCTTTCTCGCGCTCCAGCAACACCAATTCGCCGTGATCGGTATGGCGCGGATCCGAGTCGGGGTAATTGGAACCCGCCATCAACACGGCCGCCAGCCAGTGTCCGTCGGGGCTGATTTCAATGGATTCCGGAACCGCCCCCAGGGGCACATAATCGACGGTACGAATCGGGTTTACCCGCAAGTCGACGATCGTCAGTGCGTCTTCGTCAATGCCATTGGCCGAAAATCCCTGACCGGCGGTCAGTCCGAACGATCCATCGGGAGTAATCACAACACGGTACGGCTGTCCGCAGGCTGACACCTTGTGGTCACGCAGTCGCAGGTCGCCGTCCAGCCCCTCCAGCACGACCAGATAGCCACCCTTCTGAGCACTTGCCAGGGCGAACCGCCCCTGGGGGTCGATTGCCACGTCCGACAGACTGTGCTCGGCTGGGCATACGGCCACAGTTCGAACAAGCCGCGGCTGATCGGTACGCAAGTCAATTTGGCTAACGCTGCCGTCCCCGCGATTGGCCACCAGCGCGTAGGCTCCGGTCGGATCGATCGACAATCCCGACGGCTGCAGCCCGACCTCCACCGTCGCCAGGATTCGTGGCGTGGATGACTCCAGATCGATCCAATGCAGGTCGCGGGTGGGTTTCCAAGGATCCGGCTTCGCCTCGGAGTCCAATCGGATGGAATCGGCCAGCAAGGCCCTTCGTCCGTTGGCCGCGATCGCGATATTCGAAGGGGGCCCGAGCACCGAGTTCGGAATCCCGATCACATGCCGCACACGCGGCGGAAAGGTGGCGAAATCCAGCAGCGTAATTGAATCGGGTGCCGCCGATGCCACCGCTTGGGGCACGCCCGACGTGAGTTCCAATTTATTCTCGTTGCCGGAGACCACCAGTTGTCCGCACGTGACACGCATCAGGTCCAGGCTGAGCAAAACTGCACCCAGGCCGATCCACACCGCTCGACGTTTTTCCATCGTTACACTCCCCCACGTTGTTGACACGGACCACGACAAGGAATCAGCACGCCACGAAAGGAACGCGTCGTCTCGGCACGCGACCTCGGCGCAGGCTGGAAACGCGCGCCACGGCGGGTTATCATACGCCCAACCTACCCTTCTCGCGAATTCATTCCATTACCCACAGGCGACGGCATGCAGTTCTATCTCGGCAGCACGCGGCGCAACCGCCGCGTTTCGACCCCACCGGAGCCGCTCGAGGCACGCGTGCTCCTGGCCGGTGACCTTGTCGCCCACTGGCTTGCCCAGGATTTGCTCGAGACCCAAACCGAAGGTGAGTTCGTTCCACAGTGGACGGATCGCGTATCGCAAATCGCCGCGACTGCCAGTGGACAACCCACGCTGGCCAGCGCCTCGGTTGGCGGCCGAGCGGGAGTGCGGTTTGACGCGAGCGACGGCTTGGACGCATTTCGAATCGAATCGGACGTCAGTCCCATGCGGGCGGCCGGGGACTTCAGTCTGGCAGTGGTCTTCGCGACGATCTCAAACGACCTTCGCAGTGGCGCGAACTGGTTCGACCAAACGGGTTTGGTCGACGGCAATCAACTGGGCTTTTCCACGGACTGGGGACTGTCCCTCAATTCGCTCGGCCAGATCACCGCCGGGATGAGTGGCGGTTTTGGCTCGACTCCAACCAATCTGAACTCCTCGGCGACCGACCTGAACGACGGTGCCACGCATACGGCCATCTTCACCGCGACCGGCGGCACGATGTCGGTTTACGTGGACGATCAGCCGGTCGTGACGCAACCGGGGGCCAGTACAGCTTCCCGGTACGCTTTCGTCGACATGACGATCGGCGCGCTACAGACCAACGCCGGTGGATTCACAGGCGAGATCGCGGAGGTCCGAGTTTACAACGGGGCCTTGAGCGCAACCGAGGTGAGCCAGCTGCACGACGAAGTCTCCACCTTCTACAGTAATTCACCGCCCATGGCGGCACCCGACAACTACGACGCGACGGAAGACACGATCTTGTTTGTCGCGCAACCCAACGGTGTGCTCGTCAACGATCAGGATCCCGACGAGGACGATTTGAGCGCCGTTCTGCTGGAGGATGTGCAGCATGGAATTTTGGCCCTGAACGCCAACGGCGCGTTCATCTATTCGCCGGCGAAGGATTTTTTTGGAGTGGATCGCTTCACCTACTCGGCGCGAGACTTTCGTCTCTCGGCCCCCGTCGAGGTGACACTCAACGTCGCGCCGGTGCACGATCCCGTCATCACGATGGCCGACGCGTACCAAGGGCTTCCTACGCAAGTCCTCGATATTCCCGCCCAAGCAGGCGTGCTGGCCAACGATCTCAACGTCGACCAGGTTACCCTGCAAGCCGTTCGCCTGAGCGATCCCGCGCAAGGCCAACTCACGCTGCGTTCGGACGGCGGGTTTCGTTACGATCCCCAAGGATTTGCCGGGACGGCGACATTTCAATATCAAGTTAACGACGGCACGCAGCTTTCGGCACCAGGTACGGTTCAATTGATTATCAACACGCCGCCCGCCGCCACGTCGGACGCTTATGTCGTGAGCGAAGATCAATTGCTCGACGTTCGCCAAGACAAGGGCCTGCTGGCCAACGACGACGATGTCGATGGAAATCGGTTGACGGTCGAGTTGGTTTCCGACGTCAGCCACGGCGTCTTGACGCTGAACGCGGACGGGACCTTCCGATACCAACCCGACCTGGACTATTACGGCAGCGATGCGTTCACCTATCGAGTGACGGACGGGATCGACGACTCGCAGATCACTGCCGTTGCCCTAACGGTCGAGGCTCAAAACGATCCACCCCAAGCGGCGGGCGATATTTACTTCGGAGTGATCGACCAGCCACTGGACGTACCTCCGACCCAGGGTGTCCTCGCCAACGACCAAGACGTCGATTCAAGTCTGCTCACGGCAAGCTGGGTCGAGGGACCTCAGCACGGCGCACTGACCCTGGCAAGCGATGGATCGTTCCACTATGTGCCGACTCAGGGATACGTCGGCACCGACTCGTTTCGCTACCGCGCACGCGATGGCCAGACGGCGTCGGAGGTAGCCGAGGTTCGACTGTTCATCGGGACTTCGCCGGTCAAGATCAGCGAATTGATGGCCGCCAACGTCGACGGGCTGCAAACTCGGACGCGTGCCGCCGCCGATCACAACTTTACGGGGGTACGGGACTTCCCGGACTGGATCGAGCTTCAGAACCTTTCGCAGAGCGACTTCGACCTGAGCGGATACTATCTGACGGATGATCGAAACGACCTTCAGCGATGGCAATTTCCCGAGGGCACGGAGATCCCGGCGGGCGGTTATTTGGTGGTGTATGCCTCGAACATTGAGGTTCGAGATCCCAGTTTGGACGAAACAGGCCGATTGCATACGGATTTTAATTTGAGCCTGGTTGGTGAGTATCTTGCGATCGCCGACACCCACGGGAATGTGCTGGACGAAATCGGACGCCGTTATCCCGACCAGTTCCCCAACGTGTCGTATGGCCTTCTGCCTAATGGCGACATGGCGTATCTGCGCGAGGCAACTCCCGGAGTTGGCAACTCGGCCGGATACCTGGGTGTCGTGGCCGATACCAAGTTCAGTGTGGACCGTGGCTTTTATGAAGCGCCCATCGAGGTCGCCATTTCGACCGCGACCGAGGGAGCTGAGATCCGCTACACATTCGACGGGAGTACGCCGACGTCAACTCACGGGTTGGTCTACACGACTCCGATCGCGATCGACACGACGACGACTCTGCACGCCGGCGCGTTCAAGAACGGGTACCTCACGGGGGACGTCGACACCCAGACATACGTCTTCCTCGAGGATGTGATTCAGCAATCGGCGACCCCGGTGACGGGCCCAGGGACGAACTCGACTTCGTTTCCGAACCGCTGGGGTGGGATCGTGTCGGACTATGAAATGGATCCCGAAGTCACTCAGGACCCGCTCTACGCCGACCGCATCCGAGCCGCCATGGTCGCGCTGCCGTCGCTTTCACTGACGCTGGACGTCGAGGATATTTTCGGTCGCAGTGGGATTTATGCGAATCCCGCCAGCACGGCGGAAAAGGCCGCTTCGGCGGAATTGATTTACCCCGACGGAACGGTCGGCTTTCAGATCGACGCCGGGGCTCGAATGCAGGGCGGAGCCAGCCGCAATACGGAACACAAGAAACACTCGATGAGCCTCCGGTTCCGTGAGGACTATGGTTCGGCACAGCTCGAATATCCCATGTTCCCCGGTTCGCCGGTGAGCACGTTCGATTCGCTTCATCTGCGGGCCCGTTACAACAACTCGTGGATCCATTGGGACCAGGGACAGCGAAACCGCGGAACCATGATTCGCGAGGCCTGGATGCGGGACACCCTGCTGGCGGCCGGTGAGACAGCGGCGGGCCACGGTCGTTACGTCCATCTTTACCTCAATGGGTTGTATTGGGGCGTTTACGAGTTGCATGAACGCCAGGACGCCGCCCATTACGCAAGCTACTTTGGCGGAGAAGCTTACCAATACGATGCCACCAACGCGGGCGCGGTCGTCGACGGAACGCGCGACTCGTGGAGCACCATGCAGCAGACGGTGCGCAGCGGAGACTGGGAACAGATTCAGCAGCAGCTGGATATCGACAATCACATCCGCTACACGATCCTCAATCTTTATGGCGGAAACCAGGACCTGAAAGGAGACGGCAATTGGCGAACGGCGGGCGGAGGATTGAGCGGTGCGCCGTGGCAGTTCTATGTGTGGGACGCCGAGCGGGTGCTCGAGAACGTCAACCAGCGAGGCACCTCGCCGGTCGGCGACCTGCTCGGTTTGCTCGGCCGACTGGATAACATCGATCAGTACGTCGTTCGCTTCGGTGACCTCGTGCACGACATGCTGTTCAACGACGGGGCCCTGACTCCTGAAAAAGCCGCCGCACGATGGAGGCAACGAGCCGAGGAATTGGACCTCGCGATTGTCGCCGAGTCGGCTCGCTGGGGAGATCTGAAACAAGGTCGGCCGCTCACCCGCGATCGAGAATGGGTCGCGGAGCAAACTCGTGTGCTGGAAACGTATTTTCCTGGGCGGACCGACGTCGTCATCGCGAACTTCCGGCGTGATGGTCTGTACCCGGCGATCGACGCGCCCGAATTCCTGGTCAACGGCCAGCGACAGCACGGAGGCGTTCTGCTGAGCGAGCATACATTGACGATCACCAATCCCAATGGCCAGCTCGGTACGATCTATTACACCCTGGACGGCCATGATCCCCGCGCCGCCGACGGCACGGTCGATCCGAGCGCCTTGGAATACGGGGGACAACCGATCACCCTGTCGGCCGCCACACGAATTCAAATGCGAATTCTGAACGGCGCCGAATGGTCTGCGCTGTCCGCGGCCAGCTTCTTGACCGAAATCCCCGCCGACAGCACGAATCTGCGGATCACTGAACTCAACTACCATCCCCACGACGCCCAGCTCGAACGTGGGGAACCGGCCGGACAGGATCGCGAGTTCGAGTTCATCGAATTACAGAATGTGAGCGACGCACCGCTCAACCTGTCCGGTGTGCAATTGGAGCAAGTCGCCGTCGACGGAAATCTCGAAGGGGTTCGCTACGCGTTCGCTCCTCACCGTCTGCTGCCCGGCGAATACGTCGTCGTCGTGCGCAATCGCGCCGCCTTCGAATCTCGCTACGCGGCCAACGTCGATTCCGCGCCGCCGCTCGCACCCGGCAACGACGGGACCGGCGGACCAGAGGGTCAATGGGGCGGCGGCAGCCTGGGAGATGGCGGCGAACGACTGACGCTCCGCGCCGCCTCCGGTGACCTGATCGCGCAGTTCGACTACGACGATGAGGGGCGATGGCCTGGCCGTGCCGACGGCGTGGGCTCGACACTCGAGATCATCGATCCCCTGGGAGATCCCAACGACGGTGCGAACTGGAGCGCGAGTTGGACGTTCGGCGGAACCCCGGGCCGCGCCAACCTGGCCTTGCCAACTCAGGTGGTGATCAACGAGGTTCTGAGTAACTCCAATCCGCCGCTCGTTGATCAGATTGAATTGCACAATCTCGGGGCGACCCAAGTCGACCTGTCGGGCTGGTTTCTCTCCGACTCGGACTCCGACCTGACTCGATATCAATTTCCCGCGGCGACACTCATTCCGGCAGGCGGCTATCTCGCTCTCAATCAAACGCAATTTGGGTTCGGTCTGAAAGGCCAGGAATCGGACGACGTCTGGTTGACTCAAGGCGCGCCGGACGGGAGCGTGCTGGGTTTCTGGGACAACGTCTCGCTGGGACCGAGTGACGCTAATGTGTCACTCGGAAGGTGGCCAAACGGTTCGGGAGATCTTTTTCCGCAAACTGCAATGTCCTTCGGCGCGGCGAATTCCGGCCCCGTCGCGCCGGGAGTGCTGCTGAGCGAAGTCCACTACCATCCGCAAGGCGGCGGCCAAGCCGCCACGACGGATAAGTTGGAATTCATCGAGTTGTGGAATGTTTCCGATGCGCTGCTCGACATCGGCGGCTGGCGTCTGGACAAGGCGGTGGACTACGTGCTGCCTGAGGGTACGACCTTGGCCGCCGGACAGGGACTGTTGGTCGTCCCGTTCGACCCCGCCGTGGACGCACAGGGTGCCCTCGCATTTCGCGAAGCCTACGGCGTTGAGCTCGGTGAACCCCTGTTCGGGCCATTCGGCGGAGTCCTGGACAACGGCGGCGAACGACTGGAATTGCAGCGGCCGCTGCCGGGCAGTGACGGCGCGTTTGTGCTCGTCGACCGCATCCGATATGACGACGATTTGCCCTGGCCCGCAACCGCCGACGGACAAGGCAACTCACTCCAGCGTCGGCAGGCCGCCAGTTACGGGGACGATTTCACGAGCTGGCTGGCCGCCTCGCCCACGCCGGGCGAAGCGCAGTTCGAGCTCGGATCGCCCTACGATTTGAACGGAGATGGCCTGGTCGATGTGGCCGATATTGACCTGCTATGCGCCGAGATTCGCGGCGGTCAA
Source organism: uncultured Planctomycetales bacterium (assembly GCA_963826795.1). Lineage (GTDB taxonomy): Bacteria > Planctomycetota > Planctomycetia > Pirellulales > Pirellulaceae > CAWGYT01. The sequence goes on from CAWGYT010000019.1 coordinate 14,822, forward strand.
GCCAACGCCGATCCCAATGGAGACGGCCGCAGCGACCCGCAGGATGTCTTGTTTCTCGTGCAGGACGTTTTGGGGACCCATCCGGGAGACGCGGACTTGAACGGCCGCTTCGACACGGCCGACCTGGTGCAAGTCTTTCAGATCGGTCAATACGAAGATGGGATCGTGGGCAATTCCACCTGGGGCGGAGGCGACTGGAACTGTGACGGGGAGTTCGATACGAGCGACCTCGTGGCCGCGCTCCAGTCCGGTGCCTTCACGCCCAACGCACAGCCCAACGCACAGCCCAACGCACAGCCCAACACCCTGTCGGACTCAATCGCTTCCCAGGCCGTGGTGACGGCGGCGCTGTTCGACGAGCCCAGGTCGTGGCTGCCGACAGCAAGACGCCTGGGTGATCGGGCCGTACTTCCGCTGGAGGAATGGACACCCGAGCGTCGGCAGCGCGAAGTGCTGCGCTGTCGAGCGTCTGTTTGGCGAGCGAGCGATCACACTCTGGCCGATTGCCGCCTGGCGAATGGATAGCGACGAGGCATCCGACGACGATCCGCCGGGGGGGGAATCTCAAAAAGGGTCAGACCCCTTTTGAGGTTCGTCGCTCTGTTTCAAGTCTGGCGATTCGGGACTTGTCAGATCGGACCACGGCTCCTAAAAATAGAACCGTAACAGTTACAGTTTCCGGGTCTGGTCCATGACACGCAGCACGCGATTTCCGGTCGCCGTCCACACGTTGGCCATGTTGTCGCTCGAGCCTGGCGAGTGTTTTAGCTCGGAGTTGATCGCCAAGAGCGCCGGCACCAATTCGGTGGTGGTGCGGCGTGTGCTGGCCCTGCTCCAACGAGCGGGTTTCGTGGAATGTCATGCCGGCGTTCACGGTGGGGCGAAGTTGAAGGTCGAACCGCGGCAAGTCTCGCTCTTGGACGTTTACGAGGCGGTTGAAGATCAGCCCTTGTTTCGGCTGCACGACCCCCATCCAGACTGTCCAATTGCTTGCAGCGTCAAGGAAGATCTTCGGAACGCGTTGCAGGCGGCCGAAAATGGCATGAAGGCCGAGCTGGCGCGGATGTCACTGGATAAAGTAACTCGACGCGCGGCGCGGGAACACCGCCGGAAACGTCCGTGTTGACGAACCCCTTTCCTGTTTTTCCCGACGAAGGACAGCTCGATGGAGTTTAAGCAGCGTTTGCATCAGGCATTGGTTTTTTCGCGAGAAGTAACCGAGGCTCAGTTGGCGGACCTGAAGACGCCGAAGCAATGGGTGACGGTGGCGGTCGAAGGGAGCAATCACCCGCTTTGGATCGTGGGACACTTGGCCGTGGCGGATGATTTCTTCGTGTCGCTGATGGAACCCAGTCGAGCGGATCCGAGGGCGCCTTATCAGGCCAAGTTCGGTCGTGGCTCGCAGCCTGTTGCCGATCCGAGCGCGTATCCAGATTCCAGCGAGATCCTCGCGTACTTGCGTGATCGGCGGCAGGAATTTCTCGAGGTCCTGGACGGCATGGACGAGTCCGCGCTGGAGACCCCGACTCCGGAAAATGCTCCGCCCTTTATGCACGACTTCGGATCCGTCTTCCAGTTGGCCGTCTGGCACGAATCGATGCACACCGGCCAGCTGACGCTCGTCCGTCGCAAACTGGGCCACGGCCCGATGCGATAACCGGTTCATAACGCCATTTCGCCGCCGTTTCGTCGTTTCCTTTGCAGCCGGCCCGACACGTCAACCCACGTCTTCCTTCGAGGAGCGTTCCAGATGCGATACCTTACTGCCGTGCCCGTTTTCAACGAAGTCAACCACGTTGACGCCGTGCTGGAGTCGATCGTGCGCGAGTCGGCGGAGGTCCTTGTGATCGACGACGGCTCGACCGACGGAACGTCCGAGCGGTTGCGGGCTTGGAGCGAGGTGCACGTGGTCAGGCACGGTCAAAATCGAGGATACGGTGCGGCACTGCGGTCGGCATTTCGATACGCCATCAACGCCCGTTATGACTGGCTGATCACCTTGGACTGTGACGGCCAGCACAAACCCGAACTGATTCGATCGTTTATCGAATCCGCCTCGGGATGTGATGTCGTCTCGGGCAGTCGCTATCTGGGCGAGTTCGCTGAGGACACGGGGGCACCGGACGAACGGCGCCAGATCAATCAGCTGATTACGGCCGAGCTGAACGAAGTGTTGGGCCTGCGTTTGACAGACGCCTTTTGCGGATACAAAGCGTATCGGGTCGGCGCACTTTCCAAGTTGGAACTCACACGGGACGGGTACGCGATGCCGCTTGAGTTTTGGGTCCAGGCGGCGGCAGCGGGACTGCGGATTCGCGAATTACCGGTACCGCGGATCTACTTGGATGGCCAGCGAACCTTCGGTGGAGCGCTGGACGATCCACACGTTCGCATCCGTCACTATCGGCAGGTCCTGGCCGACGCCCTGGCCCGCATCCCGGCCATGTCCGAGCCCTGGGGCTGTGACGAACTGGCCTGGTGTGCCAAATCGATGTCACCGTTTTGTTAATCGCCTACCGGACCAGTGAGTTGGAGCCGCGAGCATGCCGACCAAATCTTCGACCTCCCCCCGGCGCGCCTTATCGGACGCCAACCGTCTGGGACTGGATTTTGTCGCCGAGGCGGCCAGGCTGTCGCCCTGGCCTTATCCAATCATCGATGTCCACAGCCATTTGAGCGGTGCTCGAGCGGCCACGGTCTGGGCACGCGCCGCCGCGGAATATGGCGTCCAACGCGTCTACTCGATGACGCCCCTGGAAGAACTCGATGCGTTGGCCGACGTGCTGGGGGAACGTATTCGATTTATTGCGATTCCTGACTTTCACGCACCGGACCGCCGCACGGCACTCAGCTCGGGGTACGCACAGCGGCTACGACATTTCGCCGCCCGTGGCGTCCAGATCGCCAAGTTCTGGTCGGCGCCTCGCGGCGTCGATTTCGCGGAACAGGCGGGTGCGGCCCCGGATGTCTTTCGTCTGGACCAACCTCACGTGCAGGCCAACCTCACGCTCGCCGCAGAACTCGGCATGCGGATCATGGTCCACGTGGGCGATCCCGATACCTGGTTCAAGACGCATTACGCCGATTCGCAACGGTACGGCACGAAGCTGTCTCAATACAAACCGCTGGAAGCCACGCTGGATCGGTTGGACGTGCCCATCATTGCCGCTCACCTGGGCGGATGGCCGGAGAATCTCGCTTTCCTCGATGGACTCTTGGCACGCCATGACAATCTTTACCTCGATACGAGCGCGACGAAATGGATGGTTCGCGAATTGAGCCGTCACCCGCGCGAGGCCGTGGTCGCCTTTTTCACGAGATGGAGAAACCGACTGCTGTTTGGATCGGACGTGGTCACGCGCGACGCCCATCTGGTCAAGAGTTCGGCCGACGCGGAAGAACAGAAAGCATCTTCCGAGCAGGAAGCGTTCGATTTGTATGCGTCCCGGTATTGGGCCCTGAGGACTCTGTTCGAGACCGACTATGCAGGTCCCTCGCCGATTGCCGATCCCGACTTGCATCTGGTCGATCCGATTCATTGCGCGCCGGGAGATGCTCCGAAGCTGCACGGCGCGGCGCTTCCACCGGACGTCCTCCGCGAGATCTACTTCGAGAATGCCGCGCGGCTGCTGGAATCGTAATGGCGCCGGCCCGACGCGAATTCCCCAGTCAGCAAACGCCTCCCTCCCGTGCTCCGTGCGATGAATCACGACTCACTACCGTTTGTCGACGAACAGCTCGCACCCGCGTGGCATGACTGGCGACCGCATCCGATCTCGCTGGCAGACAGCGACGAGCTGCTCGGGCTCGATCGCGACCAGCGGAAACAGTTGCGGCGCCGAATGGTAGCGGCGGCCGCCGACTACATGCGGCACTTGGGAGAGGCGGTGGAGGCGGCAGGAATCGCGGGCGACTCGCTGAAACGCGTTGCGACCGACGCCGAGCAAGGCGCGGATGCTCCGATCCTGCTCACCGGACATCAGCCCGTCATCTTCCATCCCGGGTTGACCTTCAAATACCGGACCACGGCCCGGGCAGCCCAAGACCAGCGGGCCCTGGCGATTGCGATCCTCATGGACACGGATCCGGGTGACCCGGGCGAATTTCTGGTGCCGCAACCGACCGACGAATCAAGCGACACGAATTGGCCGGTGGCCAGCGCACAGCAAAATACGTTTTGCGGCGAAGCAACGCTGTACCGCACCGCTGGATGGAGGTCTCCGGCGGAATTGAAGGCGACGACGGACCACGTGGCCGGGCACCTGACGGGTTGTGGACTGGTCGCTGCGACGGACTCGTTCCTGGCGGCGGCCCACCAATATCAGCGACTCGTCGACCTCACGCCCGTCGCCGCCAATGTCGCCCTGCGGCACCTTCACGGTCGAACCCCCGCGATTCTGGAATTGCCGCTGTCCAGCTTGTGTGCGTTCCCTGAGTTTCAAGCCGCCCTGATCCATGTCGCGCGGCACTCGGCCCTGTGGCATCAGCGCTACAATGAACTTCTCGATCAATGGCGGGACGCTCGCAAGATACGCAATCCCGCCAATCCGTTCCCCAATCTCGCGCGCGAAGCCGATCGACTGGAGCTCCCGCTCTGGCTGGTCGACGTCGCGGCCGGAACACGGGATCGGGTGTGGACCAATCCATCCACCGGATCCAATCCGCCCACGTTGCTGACCGATCGAGAACCGCTTGGGCCACTCGATGCGGGTGACCTTTCCGATCGAATCGCGGGCCACACCGGACGAATGCTCGTCCCACGCGGTGCGCTCGTCTCATTGACGTTTCGTCTGCTGTGCTGCGACCTGTTCGTGCATGGACTCGGAGGAAAAATCTACGATGGATTCACGGATGACCTGATCCGAAACAATCTGGGGCTCGAGCCGCCACCTTTCGCGGTCGCCAGCGCCTCACGCTACCTGTTTGCCGACGCGCGCGACGAACTCGCCCGCCTCGATCAGCTCAATGCGCTGCAGCGTGATTTCGTCCACCGACCGGAACAGTTCCTGGGAACTGGATGCTTTCGCGTCGAGACCGAGCAACGCGTTCACGCACTCTGGAACGAAAAATTGCAATGCGTCCAGTCGCTACGGCTCAAGAAATCCGCAGGTGAGTCCGCGGCCGACGAAGGAAAACGCTTGCACCAGATCCAGGCAGAGCTGAAGGCGACGGTTGCCGCCGAGTTGAAGCCGGCGCTCGATCGTCGAACGGCCCTGACGCCCGCTCAAAGGACCGCGATCGAGTGCCGCACGTATCCCTGGTTCTACTGGCAATAAAGGGGTCAGGACTTTTTGCGGCGGAATCTGGGAGAAGTGGAGAAAGCCCTGGCCTCAGCCCGAGGCGAGGTCCGTTACCTTCCGGCTCGATCATCATCGTGGACGGATCGTGGCCATAAGTAATTGTGTAAGTGGTTGACCTGGTATGCCCAGTCTTCGCACATAAAAAGACCTGACCCATTTTAACTGGCAATAAAGGGGTCAGGACTTTTTGCGGCGGAATCTGGGAGAAGTGGAGAAAGCCCTGGCCTCAGCCCGAGGCGAGGTCCGTTACCTTCCGGCTCGATCATCATCGTGGACGGATCGTGGCCATAAGTAATTGTGTAAGTGGTTGACCTGGTATGCCCAGTCTTCGCACATAAAAAGACCTGACCCATTTAAAACAAACACGGGAATGTTTCGAGGGGATTTGGGTTGACAGCCGCCACCTTGCGGCGGCGCGCTGGCGGGAGTCTCGTTTCGCCTGGCGTGAATTCAGCGGCACAGGAGGGAGGCAGAAATCGTTGTTCGAGATCCGCTTCGATTCAACACTTGGGATTTCAGGCGGGGATTTCAGGCGGACTCGGTGTGCGGCCGGCCCTCCAAGCGCTCGATCCCAATGAACACACATTCGTGCGCATTCGCACACTTGGACGTCGCACATCCATCAACGAGGGACGAATTGACTCAGCGTGTACGAGCACGAAGTCTTCGAGCCAGACGATTGAGGGAGCGGCTTCCGCCCGGCGTTCATTCTGGTGAGCGCGACCGGATTTGCGTTGGACGCTACCCGCAGAACGGATGACCGCCCGACTCGCCGGTCAGTTCGCCGGCGAACTGGCTTCACCGTTTCGACTTGCTGGTCCCATTGGCGGCGGCGATCGCTCCCGATGATCGGGAAGCCTGGCCAAAACCCGGTCTTGATTGGCACAGCGGTTGCTCCGAGAATAAACGCGCAACGCCACCACGTGTGATGCCGGTCGGTGCCCGCCCCGAAGCCCTCCTTTTCTGGTCGATCCAAACGATGAACGTTCAAAATCGATGTCCACGGCAAGAACTAACGAGTCTCCGACGCTTGACGGTGTTGGTCGGCACCTTGTGTCCGGCCTTGTGTCCGGCCTTGTGTCTGGCCATGTGTCTGGCCATCGCAGGTTCAGCTGGCGGGCAGATGGACATGGAACAGCCGCCAATCTCCTATTTTGACCAGACCTCCACCGATGCGGTCGCGCAGCTTCAAGCCCGCGTCGATGCGGGGACGGTGAAGTTGAGTTTCGATCCAAACTGGGGATATCTGCCGGCGGTACTGGAACAGTTGGAGGTCTCTCGTTCGTCGCAGATGCTGGTTTTCTCAAAGACCAGTTTCCAGCTGACCAAGATCACGCCGCAGCGTCCTCGAGCGGTTTACTTCAACGACGATACCTATGTCGGTTGGGTCCAACACGGAGATGTGGTGGAGCTTTCGACGGCCGATCCGCATTTGGGCGGTGTCTACTACACGCTGTTACAGGAGGAAACGGACCGGCCTCGATTCGTACGTGACAAGGGCCAGTGTCTTTCGTGTCACGCCTCCGCGCGCACGCAGGGAATCCCGGGGCACCTTGTCCGCTCCGTCTACACGTCGCTCAGTGGCCAGCCTCACTTTGGCTCGGGGACTTTCACGACCGACCATCACAGTCCGTTCCGTGAGCGCTGGGGCGGTTGGTATGTCACGGGCCGGCATGGCGCGATGCGTCACATGGGCAATACGTTGTCGAAGGATCGGGACGAGCCGGAGCAATTGGATCGCGAGTCGGGTGCCAACGTAACGGACCTGTCCGAACGTTTGGACGTCACACCTTATTTGGAGCCGACCAGCGACCTCGTGGCGCTGATGGTTTTGGAGCATCAGACTCAGATGCACAACCTGATTACCGCGGCCTCGTACGTGGCCCGGTCGGCAGCGCATCAGGACCGGATTGTCAACGAGGCGCTGGGCCGCCCGACGGATTACCAGAGTCCGTCGACACAGCGACGGATCGCCGCGGCCGGCGACAAGTTGCTGGAGTATCTGCTGTTCCGGAACGAGTTTCAGCTGACGGATCCCGTGTCCGGCTGCTCGTCGTTCGCCGAGGATTTCCAGCGTCGAGGCCCGCGCGATCCGGACGGTCGCTCGCTGCGCGATTTCGATTTGCAGCGACGGATGTTTAAATACCCTTGCAGTTATCTGATTTACTCGCATTCCTTTGATGCCCTACCCGATTCGATGCGGCGTTACGTGACGGACCGTTTATTGCGCATTTTGTCGGAGGAAGATCGGTCCGAAGCCTTCGCACATCTGAGCGCCGAAGACCGCCGCAGCATTCTCGAGATTCTTCGCGCCACCAAGCCGACGCTGTTTGCGGAGCCCGAAGCGGAACCCGAACCGACGGCCACTTCGGATGCGGGGACAGGAGCTGACACTTGAACAGGAAGGCCTTGAACATGCGTGCGTTAGGACATCTCCTCGTCCGGAGAGGCGTGGACCGCGGCGAGTTCGCGGCGGGGTGTGAGGCGGGATCAGTTCGACGCGTCGCGCCGCATTGGGTCGTCATCTGGATTTTCCTGGTGCTTCACGGCGTCGCCGGCCGAGCGCTTGCGGCCGCACCCGCGACGCCTGACTTTGGTCGCGACATCCGACCCATCCTGGCTGACAAGTGTTTTACGTGTCACGGTCCGGACGAGAATCAGCGGCAAGCCGGCTTGCGTTTGGACCTGCAGGAGAGCGCCCTGGGCGAGGCGGACTCGGGGGCTCACGCGATCGTGCCGAATGAGCCCGACGAGAGCGAGATGATCGTGCGGATCACGTCCGATGACGAGTCGATCCAGATGCCGCCGCCGGATTCGGATGTGACGCTGGAACCCGAGGAAATCGAGCGATTGCGTCAATGGATCGCGGCGGGCGCGGCCTGGGAGCAGCACTGGGCGTTCAACCCGCCTCAGCGACCCGCTCTCCCCTCGCTGACCGCCGACTCGGCCTGGCCACGTAACGAAATCGACTATTTCATTGCGGCCCGATTGGAATCGGAGGGCCTGCAACCGAACGCAAGAGGCCGACCGGATCACGCTCCTGCGGCGAGTGACGCTCGATCTGACCGGATTGCCCCCGACATTGGACGAGCTCGATGAATTCCTCGGTGATGAGGAACCGGGGGCCTACGAGCGTGTCGTGAATCGTCTTTTAGGCTCGCAGCATTTTGGCGAGCACATGGCTCGTTTCTGGCTGGACGCCGCCCGCTATGGCGACACGCACGGTCTGCACCTGGACAACTACCGCGAGATGTGGCCCTACCGTGACTGGGTGATCGGCGCATTCAATCGCAATCTGCCTTTCGATCAGTTCGTGATCGAGCAATTGGCGGGAGACTTGCTGCCCGACGCGACCGACGATCAGTTGATTGCGACCGGCTTCAATCGCTGCCACGTGACCACGAATGAGGGAGGCTCGATCACCGAGGAAGTCTACGTGCGCAATGTGGTCGATCGCGTCGTCACGTTCAGCACGGTCTTCATGGGCGTCACCTTTGAATGCACGCGTTGCCACGACCATAAGTATGACCCGTTCACGATGAACGATTTCTATTCGCTCTTCGGGTACTTCAACAGCCTGGACGGAAACCCGATGGATGGAAATCGCAAGGACCCCGCGCCCGTGCTGCGGGTACCGACGACAACGCAAAGGGCCCAAATGGCCGAGTTCGCCGAACGCGTCGCGACGTTAGAGACCAAGCTCAAATCCCCTTGGCCCGCGGTGGACGCCGAACAGCAGGCGTGGGAGCAGTCGTTGCGGGCACAGGTTGCGACGGGCAATGAGTTGCCGCAAATTGGCTTGGGACAGTGGCACGTGCTGGGTCCCTTTGTGGATGTCCGACGATATCTGTTTTCCCGGAAGCATGGTCCCGAGGGCAATCCGGTCGACTTGAAGCAAAGCTTTCAGTCGGCCGACGGTTCGACCCTCAGCTGGGAGCCACGGCCTGAATGGACCGACGGCCAGATTCACAGCGACTTGTCCGGCGACCTGGCCGCGAATTTCTTGTATCGGTTGATCAACAGTCCGGACGAGCGATCCGTCCAGGTGTTTCTCGGCAGCGATGATGCCATCAAGGTGTTCCTCAACGGCGAACAGGTCTTTGCCAACGACACCAGCCGGGGAGTTGCCGCCGATCAGGACTCGATCGAGTTGAAGCTTCAGCCCGGCTCGAACGAGCTGTTGCTAAAAGTCATCAACTACGGCGGCCAGACCGGATTCTATTTCCGCACGGACGCTGAGGCCGCGACGATGCCACCGGAAATCGCGCAGATCTTGCAGCGGGCTGACGAGGATCGGTCGGACGAGCAACGGGCGGAGTTGCGGGACTTCTATCGAATCAAAGTCTCCGGCCTGGAGGAAATCAAGGAAGCGCAGGCCGAGATCGCTCGGTTACGCGAAGCGACGGCCGAAGTCGAGCGAGGAATCGCGACGACGCTGATCTGGCGCGAAAAGAAAGAACCGGTCACGGCGTATCTGCTGAAGCGCGGCGAGTACGATCAGCGGGCAGGCGAGCGACCGCGGGCCGTGCCGACGGCGCTGCCCGGACTTCCCGAAGGCGTTCCAAACGATCGTTTGGGGCTGGCCCGCTGGCTGGTCAGCGGTCAGCATCCCCTCACCGCGCGCGTGACGGTCAACCGATTTTGGCAACAAGTGTTCGGGACGGGGTTGGTCAAGACGTCGGAAGACTTCGGAACCCGTGGCGAGCGTCCCAGCCATCCCGAGTTGTTGGATTGGCTGGCCATGGAGTTCGTCGCCGATGGCTGGGACATCAAGGCGATGATGGAACGTTTGGTATTGTCGTCGACGTACCGCCAGTCGTCGCACCTCACACCGGAAAAGCTGGCGCGGGATCCCGCGAATCGGCTGGTTTCACGAGGCCCGCGCTTCCGGCTGGACGCCGAGATGCTGCGGGACCAGGCGTTAGCGGTGGGCGGCGTGCTTTCCGATCGGATGGGCGGGCCGAGTGTCAAGCCACCCCAACCCGACGGACTCTGGTTCGCCGTCGGATACAGCGGCTCGAATACGGTTCGCTTCAAACCCGATCAAGGCCATGACTTGATTCATCGGCGCACGATCTACACCTTCATCAAGCGCACCGCGCCTCCGCCGCAGATGAGTACGTTTGACGGGCCGTCACGCGAGTCGTGCTCGGTCCGCCGGGAACGGACCAACACCCCGCTGCAGGCGTTGTTGCTGTTCAACGATCCACAGTACGTGGAAGCGGCGCGGGGGTTGGCCCAGCGCACGCTCCGCGAGGCAGGCCCAACGCCTGAAGCACGGGCTCAGCAGATGTTTCGCCGATGCACCTGCCGCTGGCCAACGGAGGAGGAACTGGCCGATTTGATGAGCGGCTACGAGGCGGATCTGGCGGAGTTTTCGCGGAGCCCCGAGTCGGCTCAACAACTACTTCAAACGGGCAGCACGCCGATCCCGCCCGAGCTCGATCCGAACGAGCTTGCGGCCTGGACGATGATCGGCAATTTGTTGTTGAATCTGGATGAGGTGTTAACCAAGAACTAAGCTCGCCGACATGACGACGCTGGGCCGTGGTCACGCCGGGCCGTGGTCACGCTGGGCCGTGGTCACGCTGGGCCGTGGTCACGCTGGGCCGTGGTCACGCTGGGCCGTGGTCCGAAAGACGAGATCCGTTTTCCGGCGTCCGTTGTCTGAAGAAACGGGCAGGCGGCATTCACGAATTGGGAGATGCACGATGAATCCTTTCCAGATGTACCGCGAGGCGGTCACGCGGCGACATTTTTTCGGACAGGCCGGACTCGGTCTGGGTACCGCGGCGCTGGCCTCGTTGCAGCCGCCCATCGCCACGGCCGCCACGCCCGATCGAATTCCCCGTGGGTACCACTTCGCGCCGACCGCCAAACGCGCGATTTATCTGTTCATGGCCGGGGCTCCCTGCCAGATGGATCTGTTCGACTACAAACCGCGGATGGACGATATGTTCGACCAGGATCTGCCCGAATCGATCCGCATGGGACAGCGGCTGACAACCATGACGTCGGGCAAAGTCGGTTCCCGATCGCGCCTTCGAAGTTCAAGTTCCAACAATATGGAGCCAGCGGCGCCTGGGTCAGCGAATTGCTGCCTTACCACGCGAAGATGGTCGACGACCTGGCCATCGTCAAGACGCTGTACACCGAGGCGATCAATCACGATCCGGCGATCACGTACATCTGCACCGGCCATCAACTGCCGGGGCGGGCCAGTCTGGGCGCTTGGCTCAGCTATGGACTGGGCTCGATGAACGACAACCTGCCTTCGTTCGTCGTCATGACCCCCTCCTGGACCGGGCGCAAGGAAGCCCAGGCCCTGTTCAATCGACTCTGGGGATCGGGATTCCTGCCCAGCCAGCATCAGGGCGTTGCGTTACGTTCGAGCGGCGATCCCGTGCTCTTTCTCTCGAATCCGCCCGGCGTGACGATGCACATGCGTCGCGCCATGCTTGATCGGCTGGCACGCTTCAACGAACGGACCTTTGAGCAGATCGGCGACCCCGAGACGCAGGTGCGCTTGCGACAAGCTGAAATGGCGTTTCGCATGCAACGCTCGGTGCCCGAGCTGATCGATCTGTCGGACGAACCGCAGTCGATTCTGGAGATGTACGGTCCCGATGTCACCAAGCCCGGCACGTTCGCGGCCAGTTGCTTGCTGGCGCGCCGAATGGTCGAACGGGACGTGCGATTCGTCCAAATCTTCCATCGCGGATGGGATCAGCACGGCAACGTGGCGGGCGACCTGCCCAATCAGTGTCGCGACGTCGACCAGCCCTGCTGGGCGTTGATCCAGGACCTCAAGAACCGAGGCCTGCTGGAGGACACGCTGGTCATTTGGGGAGGCGAATTCGGCCGGACGATCTACTGCCAAGGCAATCTGACGAAGGACAACTACGGACGCGACCATCACCCTCGCTGCTTTACGATGTGGATGGCCGGCGGCGGAATCCGGCCCGGAATCGTGTACGGCGAAACGGACGATTTCTCTTACAACATCCTCGAGAATCCGGTCCACATTCACGACTTGAACGCCACGATCCTGCAATGCCTGGGCATCGATCACCGGCGCCTTTCGTACCGCTTCCAGGGACTCGATGTGCGGCTGACCGGCGTGGAGGAACATCATCCGGTCCGCGGCCTGCTGGCCAACTCCCCCCTGGCCGGCGATGTCGCCTGATTGGCGGAGCCCGTTTCGGCGACCGTGACAGCCGAGGGGGCGAAGCGCGAAATCTGAATTCAATTCGACGGCTCGCAAATTCGACCGCTCGCAAATTCGACGGCTCGCAAATTCGCGGCACGGACAGGACCGGGCACACGGCGTTCCCCCGCGTATCGCGGTCAGGATGGATCTGGTTGCAGGCCGAAGGCCAGTTGGTTAAGCTCTCAGTCCAGGTTTTGACGACTCGGTTTCAGGTTCAGGAGGATGGATCCATGCTGCGATCTTGTTGCTTTGCGAGTGCCGTGCTACTGCTGATTGCTTCGCCGACCATGGCGGTGCCCGGGTCGCAAGGGCAGGTCACGACGAAGGTTTTCTTCGACGTCTCGATCGGGGGCAAAGACGCCGGCCGAATCGTGATTGGGCTGTACGGAAATGACGTGCCCAAGACCGTCGAGAACTTTCGAGCCCTCTGCACCGGAGAAAAGGGACCGGGGAGTTTGGGCAAGCCGCTGCACTACAAGGGCAGTCCGTTTCACCGCGTGATTCCCGAATTCATGCTTCAGGGCGGTGACTTCACGCTCGGCAATGGGATGGGTGGTGAAAGCATCTACGGCGAGAAGTTCCGGGACGAGAACTTCAAATTCACGCACGACGCCCCAGGACTGCTCAGCATGGCCAATTCAGGGCCCCATACGAATGGGTCGCAATTCTTCATCACGACAGTCATGACCGGCTGGTTGGACGGCAAGCACGTCGTATTCGGCCGCGTGATCGATGGCCTGGACGTCGTCAAGCGGATCGAGTCGTTCGGCACACCGGGTGGCCAAACCCTCCAGCCGGTCGTCATCCGCGACTGCGGGGAACTGAAATAGGTTCGCTCCGCCGCGAGACGAATGCCTTGCACACCGAGGCACCGAGGGCACAGAGGACGCAGTGGGATTGGGACGGGTTGGCAATTTTGAAGGCCGAGCGTTACGAGCCTGTCTCGAGATTTTTCCGGGTGTCCTCCGTGCCTCGGAGTTGAAGCCCGTGCGTCCCCGCGGCAGCCGGGCTCATCCACCCGTCTTCCATTTCGTAATTCGTGTCGAACACATCCAGCGCTCGCTGGTCGTGGGTGACCACGATCACGGCGGCTCCCGTATCGTGGGCAACGCGCGCGAAGAGCTCCATGACCTGCCGCCCGCGTTGGCCATCCAGGGCCGCGGTCGGCTCGTCGGCCAGGATCACGCTGGGCTGATTGGCGAGGGCCCGAGCGACGGCAACCCGCTGTTGCTGCCCCCCGGACAACATCGACGGAAAATTGTCGGCACGATCGTGAACTCCCAGGTACTCCAGCAACTCCCACGCACGGCGGCGAGCGGCGGCGCGTGCGGTTCCATTCAGTTCGAGCGCCACCTGCACATTTTCGACGGCCGTCAGAAACGGGATCAGGTTCGATTTTTGGAACACGAAACCGACGTGTCGACGCCGAAAGGCACGCAAGTCGGTATGTGCCTTCGGACCGTCCAGGACCAACGTTCCCCCAATCCGGATCTGCCCCGAGGTCGGTGGGTTAATGAGGCCGACGGCGGTCAGAAAGGTCGATTTCCCGGCGCCGCTCGGCCCCAACAGCGCGACCACCTCGCCGCGCCGCACGTTCATCGTGCAGTCCCGCATCGCGATCACTTCGGTGTTGCCACTGCCGTAAATCTTTGTCAGCCGCTCGGCTTCGATCGCAAGTTGACTCGCAGGGACCAGCCGGCTTGAGTTGCTTTCGATTTCCATTGGGACTGACCCCGCCTGACATCAAGAGAGCGCAGTCGTTGGGTGAAATCTGGATGGCCTTCCAGATCCCGAGCAAGCTGGAAGCGACGGAAATCACCAGCACGATGCCCGCCAGTTGCAGGAGGTCGCCTTCTCGCAAGAGCACGCGGCGGGGAAACAGCGGGAAGATCTGTTGTCCAACCAATAGCGCGATCAGATACCCCATAACGCCCAGCAGGAGCGCTTGCTGCAGAATCAGGCCCAAGATGACGCGGTTCGGCGCTCCGATCAACTTGAGCAGCGCCAGGGAGTGAATCTTGTCGAGCGTCATCGTGTAGAGGATCAGGGCCATGACGATCGCGGCGATCACGGTCAGCAACACGCGAAACAGACCAATCTGCCGCCGGATCTTCTGAACGGTTCCCCGCAGCAGCAGTTCCTGTTGTCCTTCGTGTGTGTAGACCGACACGTCGCTCCAGCCTGCCAGAATCGCCCGCACGGATTCCCGGTCGGCACCGGGCGCCAGCGTGACCATCACGGCACTGACCTGGGGTCGCGACGTGGCCGGCAATTGGCTCGTTTGGCGCGTCGCATTTTCCAGTAGGCGAGGTTGTTGCGTGCCCAGGTCGCTGCGTTGGGCCCGCGCCAACCGCGCTGCCCGCTCGAGCCGAATCGCTTCGCCCGAGCTGTCGAACTGGATCGACTGCGCGTCGGAAACCGTAAAAAAAGCCAACCCGTCCCCGCCCGAGCCGATCATGTTGGCGGTGATCCCGACGACGCGATACGTCTCTTTGCCCAGCGGTATCGCCTCGCCCAAGGCCAGACCCAATGAGCGGTCGGCGATCATTTCAAAATGGTTTTGACGAAGCGGGCGGCCCGCAATCAGGGGCAGCCAATCGCCGTTGTCGGTGGGCCAACTCAGCCCCAGCACCGCGATCCGGAGCGGCTTGCCATGCCGCTGTCGCTGAATCGTATGGTAGACA
Organism: uncultured Planctomycetales bacterium; assembly: GCA_963826795.1. Taxonomy (GTDB): domain Bacteria; phylum Planctomycetota; class Planctomycetia; order Pirellulales; family Pirellulaceae; genus CAWGYT01. Next base: position 30,016 of record CAWGYT010000019.1, read on the forward strand.
AACTCGCGCGTCGCTTGAACGCCAGGAACCGCCAGGGCGCGATGAACCAGATTGGACGGCACACGCGAGATTTCCGCAAACGGACCTCGCGTATCGCGTTGGACGATCCACAAGTCGGCGTCCAGTTGGTCAATCAGCAACGTTGCGTCCTCCACGACCCCGCGATAGATCCCGCCCATCCCCATCACAATCATCAAGAGCATTCCGACGCCCAGCACGGTAAGTGCAAACCGCCCGAGGTTATGCCGAATGTCTTTCGTTGCGAGGTTCATGGTCACTTAACTCGCCGTCCCGCGAAAAGTGCCCCGCCGAGATCGATCGGCATGATCAACTCTTCGTCGTCCACTAGACCGCGCGTGACCTCGATGCCCTGCCGCCCTTCCAGACCCAGTTCCAGCGGCCGCCAGACGGCGCGGTCCGCGATCCGGACGTAAACACCGGTTTGGCCGGCGCGAGAAACCACGTAGGCCGGCGGAACGGCCAGCGCGTCAGCTCGCCGATCCACCTCAAGGTAGACTTCGGCCCGTTGCCCGACGGCCCAATGTTCGGGCAATTCCAGCAGTCGCACGTCGACAATGAACTCGCGCGTCTCACGATCGGCCTCACGGCCCAGACGCGCGAGGGTCCCAGGATAGGACCGTTCGGGCTCGGATCGAAACAAAACGCGAGCGGGCTGGCCGATCTCGAGGCGAGCCATTTCGGTCTCATCGACCCAGGCCGAGATCCAGATTTCCTCGGTCGCGATCAGCGTCAGGATGCTGCTGCCCGGCACGACCACGTCGCCCGCATTGCGCAGCCGCCGCACGATCAGGCCGTCAAAGGGTGCCGTGACGGTCGCATCCGACAGTCGCGTCTGTTCGTAGCCCAGTGTCTTCTGAGCCGTAATCAGTTCCTTTTGGCCTTCATTGATCGCCGCATCGGCCCGCGACACGCCCGCGCTGGCAATCGCCAGGGCCTCGGTCGCCTTGTCCAGCTCCTCCTGGCTGGCCGCGTTCTGCCGCACCAGCACCTCGATTCGCTGATAGTTTTTCTGAGCTTGCTCCAGCACTGCGGTCGCACGGTCCCGGTCACTCTCCAGTCGCCGGATGGCCGCCTCGGCCGATTGCTGGTTCGCCTCCGCGATCTCGACGCGCTGCTTCAGCTCGTCGTCCTCCAGGCGAACCAACTCCTGACCGGCTTCGACCGAATCCCCCTGATCCACACGCACTTCGGAAATCCGAGCCGCGATCTTGGGACTGATCGAGACCTGCACGCGAGCCTCGAGCGTGCCCGTCCCCATCACTTCGGCGACCAGCGAAATGGGCTGCACGCGATGCGATTTGACAGCCGTCGGTTTCCAGCGAACCCAAGCCGCGATGGCGGCAATCAGGCCCAACACGACACCCAGCCGCAACAGTCGATTGAACCACGTCTTCAACATCGTCTCCGCGAAGGTTGAGTTAAAAAGGGGTCAGGACTTTTATCGTCGGACGCTGGGCAAGGTAGGAAAAGTCTCGGCCTCAGTCCGAGTGGTTGTCCGCTAAACACCAGGTCGATTACGGTCTCGGACGGTTCTTGGCCACAAGCAACCGCGTGATTGGTTTCTCTAGTATTCCCAATTTTTCCACAGAAAAAGACCTGACCCCTTTTTGCATGATCATAGCAATTTGTCGCCTCGTTCACGACCGGACGGACGGCCCGCACCGTGCTCTTCGGGATCGCCCTGCTGCACGACGGGGTGGCTTTGCGGTAAATTGAGGGCGAAGTCACGCGATTGTTCGAGTCACTCGAACGCCCTACCCGCCGCGCCGCCCTCCTCAGCCGTGCGACCGGCCGAGGTTGACCGCCAGCAAGGAGAGAATCATGCCCTGCGTCCACCTGCAGCAACTGTACGAATACTGTGGTAAAGAGGGAGTCAAACTGAGCAGCTCGGATCTGATTCACATCGTTTGCAGCCAATGCGGCAAGCAGGAAGTGTGCCCGTCGACGCTGAGCGAGCACTACGACGAACCGGAACAAGATCCGCCGCAGACCGCCCCGAGCCACGATCGCATCGGAATGTGACTGCGGACCGCCGGCAAGTCAGCGATCACTCGGGGACACGCTCACGCACGTCAGGGATTTTTTCGACCAATCGATTGGGCAGGCCGGGTCGTTTCAGCAGGGCAAAGCCGTCGTATTTTTCGCCGGTCGCCGTCTTGGCCTCGAAGTCGAGACGATCAGGTGCGACGTGGAGGATTTGGTACAGCTGCGTGTCCTGCGCAGTGCGCCGCACGAAGCGACGTCGCTCCAGCTTGTACATCTTCGGCCCGCTAACCGACACGACATACATCGTGCCAGATTCCGGACTTTGCTGCGCCACGCCGGTGCTCACGTTCTCGACGGTCAACAATCGGGAGCGGGCATAGGTGTGGTCGTGCCCCTGGAGCACGATGTCGACCTTGTACTTGTCGAAGATCGGCATCCAGAGCGCCCGCAGTTCCTCATTGTCTCGCCCCACAGCGGAAGAATACATCGGGTGATGAAAGGTCAGAATGGTCCAGGGCCGATCGTTGCCGGCGAGTACTTTCTCGAGCCACTCGACCTGCTCTTCCTGACGCTCGTTGGAATTCAAGCAAACGATCCGGGCACACTGGTAGTCGATCCAGTAGACGGTTTCTTCAAGTCCCTTCGGCCCATGTTCGGGAAAGGCAAAGCCGGGCCGCCAATACTTAGAGAGCCCTCGGTCGTATTCGTGATTTCCGGGCGTGGCAAGGCACGGCGTCCCGCGATGGATGAAACCGCCCGCCTCGTGCCATTCGGCCCATTCCGCGTCGCGGTTTGCGCGATTCACCAGGTCGCCTGCGTGCAGCAGAAACGATGCGCGGGGAGCGTCCCGATACGCCTCACGAACGACCCGCGACCAGTGGCTCTTGAGATCGTTTTGAGCGTCTCCGAAGTAGATAAACGTAAAGGGCAACGGCTGCTCGCTCGCCGTCGAGAACTGATTCCATTCGCTCCAATTAACTCCGTCGCCGACACGGTATGCGTACGTCGTGGCGGGTGTAAGGCCTTCGAATTGCACGGTATGGTAGTGCGCCGTCCATCCCAGATCGCTCTTCACTTTGCGAACCATTCCTGGCATCGTGACGCGGCTTCCGACGAAGGACGGTCCCGGCCCGGAGACAGCGATTTCGGCAACGCCCTGGTGGACCGAATCATCCGTCATCCAGGTCACGGATTGCGAGGTCGCCGGCTCGGCCGTCCAGGTCAACACGATCCGCGTCGGGATGGCCGTTGGACGATGAGCGACTTCGTCCGGCACGGGTGCGACGGCGCGTGAGTGGCCGGATGCATCCTCGTGGGCGGCAAGGGGGCTCGCGAGCGAGATGGTGCAGGCCATTCCGAGCACGAGTGAGGCCGCGAGGCGCGTTCGATTGAATCCTTGTCGTCGCGCGGGCTGCACACCGCACGCCGCGAGTCCAGCCACAAGGGGCGATTGTCTCACTTCTCGGGTCATCCTTTCGGTTCCTTTTTTTCGCTGCGACCGACCGCTTATCGCGACGAAGCGGGGAATCCCCCCTGCCTTGTCACGCGGCGCGTAGTGTGCCGCAGTTTAGTCATCGGTCGCGCTAATTTCACCCCGACTCGTGCCTCCCCGGATAGTCCAACGGGAAGAGTGCTCGGTACGCCGTTGCGACGAATCTGAGACTCCCGCGGGCGGGTGAGGGCTGAGCCTCTCGCAAGGGGCGAGGCCCCCTCATCCAGCCTTCGGCCACCTTCTCCCGCGTCGAGATCGTACACCTCTTAAGTGCTTTCTTTGTGAGGGATTTGGCTTGTTCGTTGTGGGCGAAAAGCGTGGGGGGATACGGGGCAAGTACGAACCGTCCGGTTTCGGATACTGGACAAAGATCCAGACACAAAGATCCACAAAGATCCAGACGGTCTACTTTGCGTTTGGCTCGCCGGGTATCCGGGTGTCTCGACGAAAACTCCAGACGAAAACTCCAGACGGTCTATCACGAAAACTCCAGAAAACTCCAGACGGTCTATCAAACAAAGCTCCAGACCCAGCACTCGATGCCCCTCACATCACCTTCTGCGCATTTGCCGTAAGTCGCCTCGAAAAAGAGACCTGACCCCTTTTCGCGCGGGTCGTTGTGGGCGAAAAGCGTGGGGGGATACTGGGCAAGTACGAACCGTCCGGTTTCGGTGGCGGCTCTTGTGGGGCCACGTCCGTGACATCGATCGACTGGACGATGTCGCTTGGCGTCTGCGAATGCCCGTTCGATATTTCTTAACCTCCACCGCGCAAACATGTTAAGAGCGGCACGGTCTCCCAGATGGAGGGTAACGTCCGGCCGCCCGACGCACGGTGGACCGGAGTGCCGGCAAGCAAGCTGAGGGCATCGGTCCGTTCCGTCAATTGCAGCTTTGGCGAGCGCGGAATGCGTATTCCGGCGTCATCGCTCTCGACCTCGATGGCACCTCTCGATATGCTCCGCCCGCCACGGGCCAATGTCGCCCACGAACATCGCGTTCCCAATCGGGACGCTGCCGTCTTTTTCTTCGTCGTGCTCCGTGAAAATACGACTCGTTACTCAAACGGATTTCCCTATGCGCCCCGTGTTTTGTTGCTTTTTGATTGTGACCGGACTGCTGTGTTTTGGGAGGCATTCGGCGGCGGATCCGCCGGCGTCCACCAGCAGTCGCAGCGGCAATCCGCTCCGCCGCCTCGACGCGGCACCGCGTGTCCCGGCGGAGGCTGTTGGGCAGCCGCCGGCGGCAATGGCCGAGATTTCACAACCTCCGGTCCAAGCCGCGCCGGCAGCGCCAGTTGCCCCAGGAACCACTTCGGCCCCAATCACGAATCCGACCGCTCCGTCGCCTCGCGTCCCCGAGCCGACGTCAGAGACCACGGCTTCTTCCGAGGCAGCCAATCCCGTGCTGCCCGCCGCGGCGTCGCCGGCGCCGGGCGAGGTCGTCACAGCGGCGCGGATCGCCGAAATCATCAAAGCCGTGCGTGAATCGACCTCACTCACCGAAGAGATCAAGGCCGACCTGCTGAAGCGATATCAAGCTCAAAACGACCTGCTTCAAACCGTGGAAGACTCGCAGCGCAAGATTGCGCAGTACGAGCACGAAATGCAGGAGAGCGTGGCGCGGATCGAAAAGGTACGACTTCAGCTGGCGGCCTCCCCACCGGACCCGACGGTCGAGGCGTACCGCGACAAGAACCTGGCGGAACTGGAAACGCTTTTGCTGGAAGTGGAGTCGCGGTTGACCAACTCGCGCAAGAGTCTTGCCGAGCGTGAGGCCGAGTTGAAGAATCGGGCGGAGCGGCGAGCCGAGCTTTCCAAAAAAGTCGAGGAGACGAAGCAACGGGTCGCGGAATGCGAACAGGAGCTGACCGTTCCGGCCCCGCAGGGCGAGGCGGCGGAACTGACCGCGATCCGTCGAATTGAACTGGAGACTCGACGCGTTTTCCTCAGCGGCCAAATCGACCTGTACCAGGCCGAAATCCGCCGAGCGGACAAGCTGGCCGAATTCTTTCCCCTGCAGCGCGACCTCGTCAAACGCGAAACCAATGTCCTTGAAAAAGAAGTGGCTCACGTGCAGGGCCTGGTGGACCGAGCTCGAAAACTGGAATCGGAACGCCAAGCGCGTGAGGCACGTCGCCAGGCGGAACTCGCCGATCCGGCGATCCGTGACCTCGCGGAGCACAACGCGACGCTCGCCGAAAAACGGAAACGAATCGCCGAGAAGATCACGCTGGTCTCGGGAGAGGTCAAAGAGATCCAAAAACAGTTGGATCAGCTGACCGATGACTTTCAACGCGCTCAGGACAAAGTTGACAAAGCCGGGCACTCAACCATCGTCGGCCTGATGCTCCGACGTCAATATGACAACTTGCCCAGCCTGCAGCGATCCGAGCAACGACTCAGATACATCCAGCGCGAAACACCTGTGATCAGTCTGGACCGACTCGAACTGGAGGAGCAGCGAACGGCGCTGGGTGATTTGGATCAAGTCCAAGAACAAATCATGAAAACGCTGGATGCAAATCTCAGTAGCCAGCATGGCGAACATCTGCAGCTGACGGTGCACGAATTGCTGGGCACCAAGCGGGACTTGCTGGATAAGCTCAACAGCGAGCTGGATGCCTACTTGCTTGACCTGAGCGAGTTGGAGACGAGCAACCGCGAACTGATTCAGAAGGCCGATGCGTTTCGTACGTTTATTGACGAGCACGTGCTTTGGATTCGCAGTGCCGAATCTTTGGATTATGGGCAATTGAAAGATGCGCTGGTCGGTCTGAAGGCGCTGGCCAACCCGCAAGCCTGGCTGGAGCTCGTCAAGAGCTCGGGCTGGGACACGTTGAGCGAGCCCTTGATGGCGGCCGGCGTCTTGGCGGCGGTGCTGCTGTTGATCAGCTTCCACGCTCGGCTGCGGCGCAGAATCCGAGCTCTGTGCGAAACCCGATCCAACAGCATCGGCTGGAAGTTCCTTCCGTCGATTCGGGCGCTGCTCTGGACGGTGGTCGTGACCGCCGAAGGGCCACTCTTGGCATGGTACGTTGGCTGGCGAATGACATCCGCCGACCACGTCTCGGAACTCGGAATGGCTTTGGGACCCGCCTTGCAGTACGGGGCGGCGTTAAGCTGGCTGAGCGGATTCCTGCGTTCGATTTGCCGTCCTAACGGCGTGGCGGAAACCTTTTTCGACTGGCCAGGCTCGGGACTTCGGCCCGCGCGGCACGCCCTGCGCTGGCTGACCTGGCTGGGGTTGCCCTTGGCCAGCCTGGTCATCATCACCCAAGTCTTTAATCAGGGCGAATGGTCCGATTCGCTGGGACGCTTCGCCTTCGTGGCCGTGATGCTGCTGCTGGCCTTCTTCAGCCAAGTGACGCTGGGAGGCCGACGTCATGTTTTCCGCGAGGCCGTCGCGCGAGATCCGAAGGGATGGCTCAGCCGAATGCGATGGATCACGCTTGCGGCGGGTTTGGCGATTCCCGCCGTGCTTGCCGTGCTCGCGGTCATCGGCTACTACTACTCCGCTCAGCAATTGGCGATTCGGCTGCAAGCGACTTTGGCGTTGGGACTGGTCTGCTTACTGGTGCACGCCGTGGTCTCCCGCTGGTTTGTCGTGAAGCGGCGAAGACTGGCCATGGAGCAAGCCCGCGAGCGGCAGTTGGCACAGCAGGCCAGTCAGGACGCGGGCGATTCCGCTCCCAGTCCCTTGCCGGTGGTCGCCAGTTCCGAAACCGACTGGGCCGCAGTTCATGAGCGGCTCCGCGTGCTGCTGCGGCACGCCGTAACCGTCTCGGTTGTCGGTGGCATTTTCTTGATTTGGTCGGATGTGCTGCCGGCGTTGAAAATCCTGGATCGGGTGGAGCTCTGGTCCCAAGTCGTCGAGGTGACCGAAAATTACAACGACGCGAACGATGCTCCGGTCAGCAATACGCGGCGGGAGATCGTCCGCACGACACTGCGACACGCCTTGGTCGCGTCCGTTGTCCTACTGGCCACGTTCTTTCTCGGGAAGAATCTGCCCGCACTGCTCGAAATCACCCTCCTTAACCGACTTCCACTGGACCGGGGTGGACGACATGCGGTTTCGATTATCTTGCACTACTCCGTTGCCTTGGCGGGCATGTTGATGGCATTTCGAACGCTCAGCATCAATTGGGCGAGCGTGCAATGGTTGGCGGCGGGCATGACGGTCGGCCTGGGCTTCGGTTTGCAGGAGATCTTCGCGAATTTCGTTTCGGGCATGATCTTGCTCTTCGAACGCCCGATCCGAGTGGGCGACATCATCACGCTGGGCGATGTCACGGGTACGGTGACCGATATTCGAATTCGAGCCACCACGGTCACGAACTGGGACCGGAAAGAGCTGATTGTACCCAACAAAGACTTGATTACTGGCCGATTGCTGAATTGGACCTTGTCGGATACCACGAATCGGATCGTGATCAACGTGGGCTTGGCCTATCACAGTGACGCGGCATTTGCCCGGCGCGTTCTCTATGAAACCGTCGTGAGCCATCCGAATATCCTGTCCGACCCTGCTCCGGCGGTGACCTTCGAATCGTTCGGAGATAGCACCCTCAATTTCGTAATCCGAGGATACCTGGCCAGCCTGGACGTGCGGCTCGAGACGGTTCACGAATTGCACGTTCGGCTCCACCAGCGCCTCAAGAAAGCGGGCCTCGAAATCGCTTTCCCGCAGCGTGACCTGAACATACGCAACATCAGCTGGCCCGCCTCGCTTGCGTCCGTTGAGCTCGGAAGCGGCGACTCCGCGCAGGGCCAGTCGCGTCGCAGCGATGCGGCCTGAACCACCCGACCGAATCGATTCAGGCGGTTTCCTCGGCCGGAATTTCGGCCGGTTGGCGGACCGTTACGACCGGGCAACTCGCCGTGCGAACCACCTTCTCGGCCACACTGCCCAGCAGCAGGTGCTTGATCGCTCCGTGTCCTTGTGTCCCGATCACGATCATGTCGGAATCGCTTTCGACCGCCTCCGTCACGATCTCCAGCGGCGGCGGTCCCACGCGAATCGCGCGGGTGACGCAGAGCGTTTCGCTCCAGGGTAAACCCGGTAGCGAATCGAGATCACAACGCAACTCGTCAGGGCAGTCGAAGTCGTAACCGTGGTACGGCGCGGAGTCTTTCTGGACGTGCAGCAGACGAATCTCGGCGCCGAACGTTTCCGCCAATTCGCAGGCGAGCCGCATGGCGTGCCGAGCACTGTCACTGAAGTCCGTAGGTACCAGAATGCGTTTAATCTGGAGCATGGTTTCCGTTCCCGGTCGTTGGGGGGCCGACCGGATGCGAGCGACCCGCGCCGAACCAATGCGGATTCGTTCGGCACGTTGCGGCCGTGCCTCCGGCACTCTGCCGCCGTGTCGCTGTGCCTCCGGCCAATTTCAAGATACCAGCTGCCCTGCCGGTCGGCTACCGTCTCGGCTCGTGCTGTGTCACAGCTAAGAGTCTTGGGGTTGGGACCTGCCCCCTTTTCCCAACGCACCCCACGATCAAGCTGTGACACCGCGCTAGTCGTCGAGTGATTCGCGAATTCGGCGAACCTGGTCCAAGCTCTCGAAAAAGGCCGCGACGACTCGCGGATCGAACTGTTTCCCTCTCCCTTCGCGAATGATCTCGAGGCACTGATCCCAGCTGAATGCCGGCTTATAGGGACGCTCGCTGGAAATCGCATCAAAAACGTCGGCAACCGCCGTGATCCGACCTTCGATGGGAATCTGCTCGCCGGCCAAGCCGTGCGGGTACCCCGATCCATCCCACCGCTCGTGATGCGTTTCCGCGATCGATGCGGCGAGTTTCATGATCGGAGAGCCGGGATCGCCAAGGATCGCTTTGCCAAGTTGTGTATGCTTTTGGACCAGCTCTTGCTCTTGCTGACTTAAGGGACTTGTGATTTCCTTGCCGAACTGACAGTGCCGTTGTATCAGTTGGTATTCGTGGGCGTCGAGCGGGCCCGGTTTGAGGAGGACGGCGTCCGGGACACCGATCTTGCCCACATCGTGCAGCTGAGCGGCTTGTTCGAGCGTTTCGACCTGGCGTGGGTTGAATCCGAGACGTGAGGCAATCATCGCGACATCTCGTCCCAGGCGAATGACGTGTTGCCCGGTATCGTCGGCGCGAAACTCCGCCGCCCGCGCCAAACATCGCATCGCTTCGATCCGAGCCATCTCCAGCTCGGCGGTCCGAGTTCGCACCTCCCGCTCGAGTCGTGCCGAATAGGATGCGAGGTGATCTCGCAACGCTTTGGCTGCCAAGGTGTTGCGAAGCCGTGACTAGCTTTCCGCCGGAAGGGGGTGCTCGGCCAGGCGAGCGTAGGCGAGGCCGTTGACATGGGACGGATCTTGGCCGACCAGGTGTCGCAGAACGCGGACGACGTGGGCGTGGCAGTTTTCGATGAATAGTTTGAAACTCAGCTGCGTCCCGGCCGCGGCCGTGCCCGCCACATAGAGCCCGGGAACATTGGTCTCCATCGTCTCCGGGTTCAGCCTGGGCGTCAGACCCGGACCGAAAAGCTCAACGCCTGCCTGCCGAAGGAGCGTGGGATCCATCACGTATCCGATCAGCAGCAGGACAAAGTCCGCCTTGACTCGCTGCCAGGAGTCTTGGTCGAGACGTGGTTCACAGTCGTCCCCCACGGGTGCGAGGTCGGCATGCGTTGGTGTGATTCGCACGGGCACCGAATTGGGGTAGCACTGGATCTCGCCTGAGTCGATCAGCCATTCAATTTCGGGTTTAAGCCAGTACTTGATTGACGAGCTCAGTGCGGGGCGTCGATGACAGAGGGCGACGCGGGCCCCGGCGCGGTAACATCGAATCGCAGCTTCGATGGCGGAATTCTTCCCCCCCACGATTAGCAGATCCTGACCGGAATACGGATGAGGCTCATCGAAATAAGCCGAGACGTGAGGCAGACTGGCCCCGGGAACCGGGTCCAGGCCGGCATGGCGGAGTGGACGAGGGGCATGCATGTCTCCCATCGCCAAAATGACCCGACGGGCGCGGTAGTGCGCCGTTCCCGCCGCGCACTCCGTAGTGACCTGAAAACGGGTCTCGCCATCGCACGGCTCGTGAAGCAGTTGCGTCACGCGCTCGTAGGTTTGGATCGGGAGTTCGAACTGCTTCACGATGCCCAGCAGGTAAGCCAGGTACTCTTCGCGGGTCGCCTTGGATTGGTCGACGGTCATCAACGGGACGCCGCAGATCGCGATTCGTTCGGGCGAACTAAAGAACCGGGCCTGACGTGGAAACCAAGAAATGGTGTGTCCGACCTGCTTGGCTTCGAGATGGACGTAGTCGACGCCCGCTTCCTTGAGCGCCACGGCCATTTCCAAGCCGATCGGCCCGGCTCCGATCAAAACGACATCTATGTTGTGCGATTTAACATCTGGCATTTCAACAGTTTAGGCGGACAGCCGGTGACCGCCAAGTCGGGAGGTTTTTCGGGCAATCCCGTCGGCTCACTTGCGAATTGCTTCAGGATCGGTCGCGTTGGGCGGCAGGCTTTCGCTCGACCCGCCGACCTGCACAAACACCGAGGGGGTTTCGATCATGGATGCCAGTCACGCCAACACGCCGGCTGACCTTCGCCAGTATTTTGAGTCGACCGCGGGGGATACTCACCGAAAACTGATGGGATACGCACTCTGGATGTTTGGCTTTAGTGGAGCCCATCGTTTTTATTACGGTCGTCCGATTTCGGGCACCCTGTGGTTCTTTACTCTGGGACTTCTCGGAGTCGGCTGGATTGTCGATCTCTTCTTGATCCCGTCGATGGATGCAGCAGCCGACCGGCGGTATGCACCCGGCCCGAACGACTACAGTCTGGCCTGGCTACTGCTCACGTTCCTGGGCGTCTTTGGGGTCCACCGAATCTACTTGGGCAAGTGGCTCACAGGCGTGATCTACCTCGGTACCGCAGGTCTGCTGGGACTGGGCGTGCTCTACGACTTCTGGACGCTGAACGATCAGGTGAGCGACGCGAATCTCGAGTGGGCGGAGTGACCGGCGACCGATTCCGCGGACTTGGTCAAATGACGACATCGTTCAACACTTCACGCGAGCTACCTTGAAGTTTCATCTCGCCAGGTTTGCCAGTAAACTCGCCACCTTTCCAAGAGGTGCGGGGTCGTTTCCGCCTGCAGGTAGTGACCGAGCCGGGCCATTTCGAAGCGCAATTCGACCTGGCGTTTTTCGATCAGGTCGAAAATCAATTGGCGTTCTTGCTGGAACGCTTCGCCACCCTCGTCGGCCGCGAGTCGTTCCCGCAACACCGCGTAGTCATGGTCTTGCCCCAGCATCTCCCCCAGTTGTTCGGCGAGTCGCCGGTGCGCCTTCAGCAGTCGAGGACAGATGCGGCGGAGCAAGAGCGAATGGTGCCAGTGGTACTTGACACGTTTTCGCCACTCATGAAACGCCTCCGGCGTCGGATTCTGATACGCCAGCTGCATGGCCCGCCGAGCCCGCTGATACGTCTTGCCGATCCCCGGCGCGATGGTCTCAAAACCCAGATCGGGCAGCTCCCAGCTGACCACACGATCGATCGCCTGGTGTAAGGGATGGATCATGCCTTCCAGTTGAGCGACTAATTGCTCTTCCCCGCCGGCGACTCGATCGCGGGCGGCGATCAGGTGGGCACGTAGATCCGGGACGTCGCTGGCGGTCAATTCAGAAGCGTAGTGCGTGAGCAGTCGGTCGATGGCCTCGAGCAGGGCTTGAGCGTCACGGACAAACGAGAGCTCACGCGAGAGGTCTCGAAAGATCACGTTTTCGATGCGAAATTGATCGCCAAGTTGAGGGCGGACCAAGCGAAGCAAGCCGCGTAACTTCTTGCATCGCTTGCGAAAATCATGGACCGCTTCGTGGGAATCGGGTTGCCGCAACCGAACGTCACGAATGGAGGCCTCTAATTCCTCGATCGCAATCCGCCGCACGGCCGCTTGCACCGATTCGTGACGTCGAAGGTGAAACCCCATCGGAAATTCTCTGTCGCTAGATTTCTCGGTCGCTGGATACGAATCTCGATCCATCAAGCGAGCCAAGTTCGAAAGTCAATTGAGCGCGGCGCCACTCGTCGGGCCGCTGCCTCCTGGCTGCCACCGGAAGCTTCGAATGGCTTGATGGTGTCCCGACATTCTACCGCTGAGCCAGGCGCCCGCTACCTGTTGGAACACGGTTTTCCGGAAAGTCATCCCCGCGGATCGAAAAGAACTGCCAAGGTCGCCAACCGGGGCGCAGCAGACTATAAAACAGCAGCTTTCAACGGCACATGAAACAGGAATCGCAGGTTGCCCACGCTGCCGCCCACTCGCGTCCCGGAAATTCGTGTTCGAGCCGCGAACGAACATGCGGCCGGCGCCGATGGCAAGTACGTGTTGTATTGGATGATTGCCAATCGGCGACCCGGTTGGAACTTCGCCCTGCAGCGGGCGGTCGATTGGGCGACCTACCTGGACCGTCCGCTGGTGATCTTGGAGGCCTTGTCGGTCGACTATCCCTGGGCCAGCGACCGGTTGCACCAATTCGTGATCCAAGGAATGGCGGACAACCAGCGGGCATTTGCTCAAGCTCAAGTCACCTACCATCCTTATGTGGAACCCGAAGCGAACGCCGGTCGGGGGCTCGTACGTCAGTTGGCCAGTGAAGCCTGCGTCGTGCTGACGGACGACTTTCCGTGCTTTTTTCTGCCGCGGATCGTCGCCTCCCTGGCTCGGCAAGTTCCGGTCCGATGCGAGGCAGTGGATTCCAACGGTTTGTTGCCCCTCCGGGCCGCCGACAAGGTGTATCCACTGGCCCACTCGTTTCGCCGCTTTCTGCAGAAGTCGCTGCGCCCTCATTTAGAGCGGTTTCCCGACCCGTCGCCACTGGATGAGGTGCGGCTACGCTCCGCCGCCGAACTTCCCCGCGAACTGCTGAAACGCTGGCCGGCGACGGACGTGGCCGCCGCCGCGCACGATCCTGCTTGGCTGCAGACCCTGCCGATCGATCATGGCGTCCCGAGGTCGCCCATCCAGGGCGGGCATCGTGCCGCCCTCGCTCGGCAGAAACAGTTCGTCGATTCGCAGCTCCCGCTGTACGGGGACCGTCGGAATCACCCAGATGACGACGCGGCAAGCGGTCTGTCGCCCTACTTGCACTTCGGACACGTCAGCGCGCACCAGGTGTTCCGCAGCGTCATGCAACAGGATCGTTGGTCGCCCAAAGATTTGGCCCCGAAGCCAACGGGCAGCCGTGAAGGGTGGTGGGGTGCAAGCCCCGAAACCGAAGCCTTCTTGGATCAACTGATCACCTGGCGCGAGCTGGGATACAACATGTGCTGGCAACGCGAAGACTATGACCAGTACAGTTCCTTACCGGTCTGGGCACAACGCACGCTCGCCGATCACCAGCAGGATCCGCGAGAATTCGTCTATTGCCTTGAAGAATTTGCACAGGCCGACACGCACGATCCGCTTTGGAATGCCGCCCAGCGCCAGCTCGTTCAGGAAGGGCGTATTCACAACTACCTGCGAATGCTCTGGGGAAAGAAAATCCTGCACTGGACGCGCCGGCCCGAAACGGCGCTCGAGATCATGATCGAGCTGAACAACAGGTACGCGCTGGATGGACGCAATCCGAACTCGTATAGCGGAATCTTTTGGGTACTGGGGCGCTATGACCGCGCCTGGGGACCGGAGCGAAAGATCTTTGGCAAGGTGCGATACATGACCTCCGAAAACACGGCCCGCAAAGTCCGACTGAAGCAGTACCTCGCCCAATTTGGTCCCGCCTGAATTTGCCCACCTGAATTGCCCAGCGGCGCCGCGGCCCTCCCCCGGTTGTGGCTCGTTCGATGCTGCGGTTTAATACGTGGTCACGGGGGACCGAAGCTGATCCCCCGGGGCACCGGATGGACGTCGAACCCGACCGTTTTTGTTTGTCGCCCGCCGGTTACGATTTAGAATCAGATCAGAATCAGAGGAGATTCCATGGCTGCATCGCGTGAAGAAACCATTGAAATGCTGAGAACGGCTTACTGCATGGAGCTGGAGACGGTGATGAACTACTTGGCCAACAGCACCAACCTCGATGGTGTCCGGGCCGAGGAAATCAAAAAGTCGCTGGCGGCGGATATCGCCGAAGAAATTGGCCATGCGCAGCAACTGGGTGCCCGCATCAAGCAGCTCGGTGGGCAAGTCCCGGGCTCCAAGTCGGTCAAGATCGGAAGCCAAATGCAGCCGCCCGAGGACACCACGGATGTCGTCGCGGTCATTCACGGCGTGATCGCGGCGGAGGAAGCCGCGTGCAATCACTACCGCGCGATCGTCAAGGCAACCGACGGGGAAGATTACGTGACTCAGGATCTTTGCATCCGGCTGATGGCCGACGAGGAAGGGCACCTGATCCAGTTTCGCGGCTTTCTGAAGGAATACACCAAGCAGTGAGTTTAGAGTGGCCCGTCCGGGGGATCTTGACGTCCGGGACGCCCGCTCGCTCAAATTCGTGCCGCGGGCGGCTTGGCATTTCCGGGAAAGTTTGGGACAATTTTGACTTGACTGCGAATTCAATTCCGAGGACGCTGAACGAACCAGGCGATGGCCACGGAAACGAGTCGGTACGGTTTCGAGTCGATGACAAATCCCCTTTCGTCCTCCTCTTCTTCGAAAAACGGGAAGGAAGTTTTGCGCCGATCTCGCCGCTTCTTGCAGGTGATGAGCCGCTATTCGCGGGCCCTGATTGTCACTCACGACAACCCGGATCCGGATGCGATATCGACGGGCTGGGCGATTCAGCAACTTGTCGTGCAGCGGGTTGGGATTCCGACGCGGTTGGTTGGCGGCGGAGAAATCGTGCGGGCCGAAAATCGGCATATGGTCGAGTTGCTGCAGCCGCCGATTGAGTTGGTTGATCGGTTGACGGTGGATGCGGACACGGCAATCGTGCTGGTGGATTGCGGAGTGAGTGCCACCCATCACCTGCTGGCGGGTCAGCGACAATGGCCAACCGCGGTGATTGACCATCACGGTTCGAACGAATCCGCCCCGCTCGAGTTTTGCGATGTCCGCACGAATACCGCAGCTTCGGCGACGATCGCGGCCTTGTATCTTCGGCAGGAACAGCTCGAGCCCGACGCGCGTCTGGCAACGTCGCTGCTTTACGCGCTCAAGACCGAAACTCGCGGCGGCGAAACGACTTACTCCGCCCTGGATCGGCGAGTCTTGAACTGGTTGACTCGCCTGGCCGATCCCGAGCTTCTGGCGGAGATCGAGGACGCGCCTCTGTCGCGAGCGTACTACAGCGACATGGTGCTCGCACTCCAAAATACGTTTCTCTACGATGACTGCGCCTTTTGTCTCCTGCCACGGGCCGAGGGCCCCGAAGTGGTCGGCGAGGTGGCCGACTTGCTCGTCCGCTGTCAGGGCGTTGACAAGGTGTTTTGCGGAACCGTTTCGAGTGGCGACGTGGTGATTTCGGTGCGTACGGCGCGTGATGCTGGCAACGCGACCGAACTGCTCAAGCAGACCCTGGAAGGGATCGGCCACGGAGGCGGGCATGATCATCGCGCGGGTGGCAAGATTCCGGGCGTTTGTCTCGGCGAACGGATGCCATGTGAGATCGCTGAGGAACTGAAGGCCCGCTGGTTGTCGGCCTGCCGCGTCAATCGCCAGCGAGGTACCCGGCTGATTCGCAAGCAAGAGATCGTCAAGCACTTGTAGAACGTGCAGCGCCGATCCATCGAACCGTCTTGATCTGTTGACTCGCTGCTTGCTTTCGATTCTCGATTTCGCCAAGCTATCGGCTGGTGGGCCGCCGCGGCCCTTGCTCAATGCGTGGCGCCCTTGCTGAGCAGCCCTTGCTGAGCAGCCCTTGCTGGGCAGATGGCGCAACGGTGATCAGCTTTTCAACGAAAGGTCGGCGATGGGGTGCGGGAATCCACAGGGCGGGGGCTTCTGGCGAGCGTGCCGTGTCGCGGGGCTCGCACTCTGGCTGGCGGGCGGCACATCCGTCGTTCAAGCGGACTATCCGAATGCAGTCCTGAACGATGAGCCGCGCGGCTACTGGCGGCTGAACGAAGTTGATCCGGTCGCGCGGAATAGCGGAACGAGCGGCGCCGCGCTGAACGGCCAGTACGTCAACGGGCTTCCGGGCGCCCCAGGTCCCTCCGAGTTGGCTGACGGAACGCCCCTCTTGGGGATCGGTTCGAACAACATCGCCTTTGATGTGGGGGAGAATACGTACCTGATGGGCGTTGACTCGCTCTTGAACGACCTGGACGCGTTTACCCTGTCGGGTTGGTTTCGTCCGCGCGAGCTGAATCAGCAGCCGATCGGGCTCTGGGGTCAACGCGACGTGATCGAATTAAGCTTTGCAATGCCGGACACGCTTCAGCTGTGGACTGCGGGAGGTGGCCAAGTGAGCTGGCAGTTCGACCCGGTCAACGAACTTCCGATCGAGGAGTGGTTTCATGTCGCCGCGGTGGGGACAGGCAGTTCCCTCGCGTTGTATTTCAACGGCGATCGCGTCGCGACCGGCGGGAGTTTCGCTCCGTCGGGGTACGGTAGCTCGGCATCGGCGTTTCGCGTTGGCGGCGACTTCTTGCACACAACCGGAGCCGCTTTTCGTGGCACGGTTGACGAAATCGCCTTCTGGAACACGGCGCTGACCGAGGAACAGTTGGTTGACCATTTCAACCAGGCCGTAGGGGGCGGCGAACCGGGCGATTTTAACAGCAACGGCCGGATTGATGTGGCCGATGTGAATCTCTTACTGGAAGCGATCTACGAGGGCTCAACGGACATCTTATTCGATGTGGATGGAAACCTGGTCGTGGACGAAGACGATTTGGCGTTTTGGGTCGGCGACATCGCGATTACCTGGTTCGGCGATGCGGACTTGAACGGCGAGTTCAACTCAAGTGACTTGGTGCAGGTTTTTCAGAGGGGCGAATACGAGGACGGTTTCCTGGAGAACTCGCGGTGGGACGGCGGGGATTGGACGGGCGATTTGGAATTCGACAGTGCCGATTTCGTGCAAGCGTTCCAGGACGGCGGGTTTGAGCTTGGCCCCATGTCGGCCACCCCGATACCCGAGCCCCACTCCGCCACGTTGCTCGCCGTCGCTTGCGCTACTTCCCCGGCGTCGCAGGACACGCCGCGGCTTGGAGACTTCGGCGTGAGGGCGGAAACCGTGTCACCGTCCCCAAACAAAACATGCCGATGCCTACTGACGTCGGCGACGACGCTGGCTGAACGCGTCTCGCAGTTCAGCGGCCGAGATCACGCCATCGCGGTCTTGATCTGCCCCGAAGGCCATGACCCGCATCTTCAGCGGTAGTTCCCCCACCTGGAGCTGGAAATCATCATCCTTGTCTTGCTGTAGAATGAATTCCTCCGCGCGTTGCAGCCCCATGTCTTGCACTTCGCCCGCCGCCCGCCGCTCCGGATCGACCTGGACGGCGATGTCGAAGTAGCCGATCATCATTTCATCCCACGTTTGCTCGCCCCAACCGACGGTCTGCGACGGATCGGGATTGTTCAAATTGTCAGCCGAGTTGTCATAATGGGCGATGCACTTCACGTAGCTGCCCTTCGGCAAATCCAAGGGCTCGGCCAAGCGGTAACTCGTCTGCCAATTGAAGTCATAGTTGGGTACGTCTAACAGAGTCGTCCACGTCTTGTCTTCAGGCTGATAAAGCTGGTACTCAAAGGCCGTTCCGCGCAGATGCATATGCGGCATCAGGGACAACAGCTTGGCAGGTTGTGCAAGGCGGGTCTTGCTGACTTCCGGGTGCCGGTCGGCATTTCTGGGAATTCGGATGTTAGGCTGGAACGCGCTGATGGTCTTGACTTCGTACTGGATCTCGGACGGGTCAGCGAACACGAAGCCGATCTTGCTGAGGTCGCGTTGGGCGGAGCCAATCGGCGTGTAGTGCAGCTGAAAGACCAGCTTCGACCCCGCGCGGAGGAATTTCGCCATTCCCGGCGGGTACGGGACACTTCGCAGTCCAGGCACGTAACCCGCCAAAAAACCTCGAACTCCGCCCGCGAAGTCGCGTCCGGTCCGATCGGGTGGCTGATCAAAAACCAGAATGTGATGTACGACGGCGCGATTGCCGGGCACGACTTCGATGGCCTTGATCCAGCGGTCCTCGGTGAGACCGGGATCCACCGTGAAATACTGGTACTCCAAGGCGCCTTCGGCGGGTACGTCGAATTCGCGGTCGCTCATCCCAACGACCAGATCAGGTTCACGCGGCAACTGCCAGCCGTCGGTGAAAGACAACCGAGCTGGCTCGTCGGCGGGATCACCCTGGGGCGCACCGGCCGCGACCCAGTCCCGAATCAATTGTTTCTCGTCGGCGGACAGCGAACGATCGTTTGCAAACCGGAGGTGCGTGCTCGTTGCGTGCCAGGGGGGCATCCGTCCATCCTCGACGACCTCCGCGATCGTCTCGGCCCATCCGGCGACTTCCGAATAGTCGGTCAATGAGAACGGTGCAATTTCACCGTCGCGGTGACACGCGACACAATTTCGCTGGAGGATGCGTGCGATCTGATTCGAGTAGGTAACGGTCGACTCGGTCTCAGCTCGCCGGACTCGCCCGATGAAGCACCCCGGAGCGGGCGTAACCGGCGTCGAAACGGCCTTGCCATCGAGCAACTCGTCCAATGCCTGCTGAAGGTCGTGCCGCTCGGGCTCGCGCCGAACGTATCCAACTCCATATTGATCGTCGATGCGTCCCCAATAGCGAATTGTGCGATCGGCGTCCAGCACGAACACCTCGGGCGTCCGCACAGCCCCCATCTGGTCGGCGACACGATTCTCGACGTCTTTCAGCAGTGGGAACTCGATCGAATGGCGCCGTGCGTACGCACCCAACTCGCTTAACGAATCCTGCGAATTTGAATTGATCCCCACAAATCCAACACCGCGATCCGCGTAGTCTGCGGCCAGCTTGGCCAGTCGCGGACCGTAGAGCTTTGCCAGCGGACACTCCGTCCCCAAGAAGGCGACGACCAACAGGGGCTTCTCTTGAAAATCCTCCAAGCGATGTTTCGCACCGCGATAGTCGCCCAGCTCGAACGGCGCGACACGACGCCCCAGCGGGCTGGCGGCCGTGTCATTGTCGACGCTGAGGGCAAGCCCCGGCAGGAGAACAAGCAGTGCCCACAGGGAGCCGCAGACGCCTGACAGGACGCGAATCGGCAGGAAGTGCAATGGGTTTCGAGGCCGACAGTGACCCTTCGGCAGGGTTGCGAAAAGTGTAGCCATATTCCTCGTCTCGCCAGGTTGCGAAGTTCGACCAACGCTCAAGCAGACCCCTCGAAAAAGGGCGAATCCCACACGTGAACCCTCAAGTCATCCAAGGTGAACGCACTTCGTCCTCGTCGCGCTCGTCTCGAACTCCGACCGCAGCCACAGGACGCCGTCACGCTCAGGGGCGCATCCGTCCATTATGGGAAACGAGGCAAAAAACGGCAACCGAGAATCGATTCGGCCGACCGCCTGGAGTGAACTCATTCGAGCACGCCGAGTCGAGTCGTGACCGGAGCCGGCCCTGACGGGCGATTCGTGCTTGAGACGATCGAACGCTCGTTGTGGCGTTTTGGCACGAGATCCAGCCTGCTTCGGTCGGCCGCTCGGGCTCGACCAACTTACGAGCGCGTTGCCGGATGAGGCGTCGCGAACTACAATGGCGGCACGACGGAGGGTGTGTCTGAAATCACCGATGGGGAACCTTGTCCGTTGAGGGATGGTACTCGAGCGAACCAGAGAAGCATTTTGGGCGACGTCCTCAGGACACCGGGCGGAACTTTGTTCTCACTCGGACGGATCGCAGCGCTCGTTGTTTTGTCTCATCTCGTCTCCACGTGGTGGCCTTCTTCTGCGTGGGCCGCAAGTCACTACGAAACCGAGCTCCGATATTACGAGGGCCGCTACGAGGAATGCCTCGAGACGGCGCGACTCGAGGTTCGTCGTGGGGTATGGAATGAACTTTGGCCGGCGATGCTCATTCGCTGCCTGCTTGATACCGGCCGATACGAAGAGGCCCAGGCGGAGTACGAGAGTTCGCTGACGCGGTATGCCGATCGCATCGCGTATCGGTTGCTTGGAGCCGAGGTTTTTCGACGGGTCAACCAACCCGATCGCGCCGAGCGTGAACTCGCGGAGATTTTCGCACTTGTTCGCCGCTCGCCCTGGCGCTACGGCTCGTCTCGGGATCAAGTCACCCTGGGCCGTTTTTTTGCCGAGCAAGGTGAAGACGGTCGGCAGATTCTCGAGATGATCTACGATCCGGTTCGCGAGAAAAATCCAAAATATCCCGAGGTCTACCTCGCCACGGCGGAATTGGCGCTGGAAAAGCACGATGACGAGCTCGCGGCGAAGCAGCTGGCCATGGCGGCCGAACTTCAGCCGAGCAACCCTCAGATCTTCTACCTGCTGGCACGGGCCTGGCAGGATCGCGACGGCGCGAAGGCGGCGGCGGCATTGAGCCAGGCTTTGGAATTGAACCCGCGTCACGTGCCCTCGCTGCTACTGCAGGTTGATCAACTGATCGATGCCGAAGAGTATGAACTGGCCGAAGACAACCTGACGGAGGTGTTGACAATCAATCTGCGGGAGCCGAAGGCGTGGGCGTATCATGCCGTCATCGCCCACCTGAGCGGCCATTACCAAGGCGAAGAACTCCTGAGACAGGCGGCGCTGTCGGACTGGTCGACGAATCACGAAGTCGACTATCTGATTGGCCTGAAGCTTTCGCAGAAATACCGATTCCGTGAAGGTGTGACACATCAGCGTCAATCCCTGGCGTATCGCCCCACCTACTTGCCCGCCAAATTCCAACTGGCGTACGACCTGCTTCGGCTTGGCAACGATCAGGAGGGCTGGGCGCTGGCCGACGAAGTCCAACAGCAGGACAACTACCATGTGGTCGCTTATAATCTCGCGACGCTCCGGCAGCAACTGGAGCAGTTCGAGACGCTGGAGTCGGACCACTTTGTGGTGCGCATGGAGGCCCGCGAGGCCGCGATCTACGGGGCACAGGTTGTCGAGTTGTTAGAGGAAGCGTTTCGCGTCCTCACCCCGAAGTACGAAGTTCAGTTGGAGGGGCCTGTTCAGGTTGAAATCTTTCCGCGGCAGGAAGATTTCGCGATCCGTACCTTCGGATTGCCAGGCGGCGCCGGGTATCTGGGGGTCTGCTTTGGACGCCTGATTACGGCCAACAGCCCGGCCTCGCAGGGGACCACGCCTACCAACTGGGAGTCGGTATTGTGGCACGAGTTCTGCCATGTCGTTACGCTTCAGAAAACCCAGAATCGGATGCCCCGTTGGCTGAGCGAAGGTATCTCGGTTTACGAAGAGCGCCAGCGGGATTCGGCCTGGGGCCAACATCTGACACCCCGCTTCCGCCAAATGATCTTGGGTGACGAGCTGACGCCGGTGAGTCAGTTGAGCGGTGCTTTCCTTCGCCCGGAGTCTCCCGTACACCTGCAATTGGCCTACTACGAATCCGCGTTGGTCGTGGAGTACTTGATCGAGCGAGTGGGCTTGGACGGGTTGCGGCGGATCTTGGTCGATCTTTCAATTGGGATGCCGGTCGAAGAATCGCTCACACGCTACATTGGCGCGATGTCCGCCGTCGACACCGAGTTTGCGGAGTACGCACGGAGGGGAGCGTCCGAAGTCGCTGAATCGTTGAACTGGAGTCCACACGCGGACGCAGCTGAACTGACCGCGGCGGAACTCGCAGCCCGGCTGAGCCAGCAGCCCGACAACTACTGGCTGTTACTCGAATCGGCGCGGCGCGCTGTTCAGGCCGGGGACTGGGCCGTCGCCCAAACGCCGCTCGAAACAATACGGACGGCGTACCCCGCCGATACGGCCACGCTTCGCCTGCTGGCGGAGGTCTGTGCCGCGCGGGCGGATTCGGCGGGCGAGCAGCGCGCGCTGGAAACCCTGATCGAAGCCGATGCGGATGCCCTCGACGCACTTGCACGACTGGCCGAGCGGGCCAAGGATCGGGGCGACTGGGACGCGGTCGAGCGGTACGCGCGGAAGATGCGGGCCGTCAACCCACTGCTTACGTCAACCCAGCAACTATTAGCCGAGGCGGCCCAGAAGCTGGAGCACGACGTGGAATTGATCGCGGCACAGAGTGCCTTGCTGCAGATGGACCCGATCGATCCCGCGATGGCCCACTACATGCTGGCCGTGGCACACAATCGCCTGGGTCAGTCTGAACTCGCCAAGCGGCATGTCCTAATGGCGCTGGAAGAGGCGCCCCGCTATCGGAAGGCACAGCAACTCTTGCTCCGTCTGGTGGACCCGCCGCCGGACGAAACGAATTCAGGAGGATCGGAATGAGAGTCGTTCGCTCCGAAGTTGCCCGGTGGCGCGTCGCCCTGGTGATGGGACTGGTGGTCGTCATGGTGTCCACTTCATTACTGGTCGCGCAGCGCTACGGACGTCGCTCGCGCGGACGGCGTGCGAGCGGCGAGATTGTGGATCGCGGCGGCGTGCCGGAGTGGAAGGTGGATGAGTCGTTGCCGCACGATGTGTTTACCTTCGTCCGTGTCATCTACCAGTCACAAGGTTACGGCCGTGGTGGTGGCTGGGATGTCGACTTTCCCGATAGCGACCTGAACTTTTCCCTGCGGCTGCAGCAACTGACGTCGCTGAAAGTCGATCCGACTCCGATCTCGCTTGAGCTGACCGACGAGCGGCTTTCTCGCTATCCGTTCCTGTATTTGATCGAGCCCGGCAGCCTTTACTTTCGAGACGCGGAAGTCAAAGCACTGCGTGAGTATCTGCTCAAGGGCGGCTTCATGATGGTGGACGATTTTTGGGGTGAGGAAGAATGGCAGAACTTGCGACTGCAGCTAAAACGTGTTTTCCCTGATCGCGAGGCGACCGAAGTGCCCCTAGCTCACGAGATCTTTCACTGCGTTTATGATCTCAAGGAAAAGCCGCAGATTCCGGCCATCAACGTCGCGACCTGGGGTAGGGATCGCGGAATTACTTGGGAATCGCGTTACGATTCGGACACCAGCGTCCCGCATTATCGGTCGATTACGGATGACAAAGGTCGGATCATGGTCTTCATTTGCCACAACACGGACCTGGGAGATGGCTGGGAGCGGGAAGGCGAAAATGAGTGGTACTTCCGCGAGTTCTCTGTCAAGAAGGCGTACCCGCTGGGAATTAACATCGTGA
Organism: uncultured Planctomycetales bacterium; assembly: GCA_963826795.1. GTDB lineage: Bacteria > Planctomycetota > Planctomycetia > Pirellulales > Pirellulaceae > CAWGYT01. Next base: position 53,715 of record CAWGYT010000019.1, read on the forward strand.
CCTATGCCATGACGCACTGAAACTGCGAGTCGTTGTCGATCTGTACTGTAGCGATCGCCGAATCCCCTGAGCACTCCTGATCTGATGGAATCCGAATCGTGATGGAAAATGAACAGCAGACGGTCGAGTTAATCCGTTCGAGCCGCGCGCGAATCCGTGCCGAGTTGGCCAAGGCGATCGTCGGTCAGCACGAGGTGATTGAGCAGCTTCTGGTGGCCTTGTTGGCGGGAGGGCATTGCTTGATTACGGGTGCGCCCGGGTTGGCCAAGACCCTGCTCGTGCGTTCGATCGCGCAGATCTTTCATCTGAAATTCAATCGGATTCAGTTCACACCCGACCTGATGCCCGCTGACATCACGGGCACGGAGATTCTGGAGGAAACGACGGACGGTCGTCGACGGATGCAGTTCGTCAAGGGACCGATCTTTGCGAACGTGATTCTGGCGGATGAGATCAATCGGACGCCGCCCAAGACGCAAGCGGCACTGCTGGAGGCCATGCAAGAACATCAGGTGACCGTGGGCGGAGTCCGTTACCCGCTGGAAAGCCCGTTCTTCGTGCTGGCGACTCAGAACCCGATTGAAATGGAAGGGACCTACCCACTCCCGGAGGCCCAGCTGGACCGCTTCATGTTCAACGTCTTGATCGACTATCTGCCGGAAGACGATGAAGTGCAAGTGGTCTTGCGCACGACGGCGTCTCGGCCGGAGCCGATCGAAGCGATCTTTTCGGGTGCGAATGTCCACCAGTTTCACGAAGTGGTACGCGGCGTTCCCGTCGCCGACGAAGTGGCACGGTATGCGGTGCGTCTCGCCGCGGCCAGCCGCCCAGGCCAGAAGCACTCCTCGCAGTTTATCAATCAGTGGGTTAGTTGGGGCGCCGGCTTGCGGGCTGCCCAGACGCTGGTACTCGGCGCGAAGGCTCGTGCGTTGCTGATGGAGCGCGCTCATGTGACGTACGAAGATATTCGGGCACTCGCGTCTCCCACACTGCGGCATCGGATCCTCTTGGGCTACAAGGCCGAAGCGGAGGGCATCACCGTCGACGACGTGATTCGGCAACTGCTGGAAACGGTCCCATTTTCGGAACAGAACCGATCGCGCGCGCAGGTCGTCGGAAGCGAACGTTAGTCCCGGGGCTTGCCGAGCGTGTGAAATTGCAGTCGTCCCCGATCCTCATGATGGCCAGGTTGATCCTTCCCATGTCACGCCGCTCCACTGGACAACCGCACTCCACGCCGCAGGCCATCCCTCGCCCCGGGATCGATGCCGCCACAGTGATGCGGATCAAGAACCTCCAGTTGCGGTCTCGCGTGGTGGTCGAGGGCTTCTTCAATGGTTTGCATCGCAGCCCTTTTCACGGGTTTTCCGCGGAGTTCAGTGAGTATCGTCAGTACACGCCGGGTGACGATACGCGTTATATCGACTGGCGACTCTACGCACGCAGCGATCGGTACTACATCAAGCGATTCGAGGACGAAACGAATCGTCGCTGTTACCTGGTGGTTGATCTCAGCCGGTCGATGGGCTTCGGGTCGCTTGACTACACCAAGATGGACTACGCGCGGACGCTGGCCGCGACCTTCGCTTACTACCTGTCTCTGCAGCGCGACTCGGTGGGACTGCTAAGCTACGACGAGGCCGTGCGGGATTTCCTCGCGGCTCGTTATCGTCCCGGTCACTTGCGAAACCTGATGGTGATGCTCGAACGAACCGTTTCGGGCCAGAGCACACAAATCGGCGATGCGCTCGAGCAGATCGCGAGCCTCGTCAAGAAGCGAGGACTGATTGTCCTGCTTTCAGACTTCCTGACGCCGATCGAAGAACTTGGGCGGCCGTTGTCCTATCTCCGTTCGCGTGGCCACGAAGTCATGGCGTTCCGCATCCTGGATCCGGCGGAGGTTAGTTTTGCATTTTCGGAGGCCACGCTGTTCGTTGATCTGGAATCCGGCCGGCCGATGTACGTCGATCCGCTGGCGGCTCGAAGCGACTACCTCGAGCGATTTCGCTTGCACGAGCGACAACTGCGGGAGATTTGCATGACGATGGGGATCAACCTCGCCACGTTTCTGACGGATCAGCCGCTTGATTCGGCGCTGTTTTATTGGCTCGCACATCAATCGCGCCAGCCCGCCGTCGGCGCCGTGGGGCGGCGTCCCAGCGGCGGGGGAGGACCTGCATGAGCTTCCTGGCCCCGCTTTATGCTCTGGGCGCCTTGGCGATCGCCGCGCCGATTATCTTTCATCTGATCCAACGACGTCCGCGTGGCCGCCAGGCGTTCAGCTCGCTGATGTTTCTCACGCCGTCCACGCCACGCATTACCCGGCGAAGTCGTTTGAACCACTTGTTCCTGCTCTTGCTGCGGGCGCTCGCTTTGCTACTGCTGGCCGCTGCGTTTTCTCGGCCTTTCTTGCGATCACTCGCGCAATTCAATGCGCCCGCGCCGGCGCGACGTGTCGCGGTCTTGATCGATCGGAGTGCCAGCATGCGACGAGATGGTCTCTGGAACCAGGTTCAGACGCAGGTGGAAAGCGTCTTGCAAGGCCTCAAGCCAAATGACCAGGTTGCCTTGTTCGCGTTTGACGAGCAGCTGCAATCAGTCGTCAGCTTCGAGTCCTCAGGCGCTGGAACAACGTCCTCTGCCGAAATCATCCGCCAAGCAGCCCGACAGCTTGGACCCGGGTGGAAGGGGACGGATCTGGGGAGCGCCTTGGCGGCGGCGGTCGATCAGATTCGAAACGCCGACGCGGCCGGAACGCCAATTCGCGATCACTGTATCGTGCTTCTGTCTGACCTTCAGCAAGGGTCCCGTTTAAACCAGCTGGACTCGCTCACGTGGCCGCCCGATGTCCGCGTCGATGTCCGCCCCCTGGCAACGCGACGCGGAAACGCAAGTGTTTACCCGCTTCCGATCAGCTCTGAGACGATCGAGTCCGATCAGGTTCGAGTTCGCGTCACGAACGAAGCCGACTCCACAAGCGATAGTTTTCAGCTCGCCTGGGAACCCGCCGCCCCTTCGTCACGCGCCACGTCACCCCTCGTCGCTCCCAGCGCGGTCACAAGCCGTGAGCGCTCGGCGAAATCCCTCGCGCCACAGTCGATTCAGGTGGCCCCGGGCCGATCCCGTGTGCTGACGCTGACACGTCCTGCCGGATCCCAACAGCTGCGTTTGACGGGCGATGAACATGAGTTCGATAACACGATTTTTCAAGCGGCACAAACACCCATCAAGAAAACGGCCTTGTTCGTAGGCCAGACCGCCGACACACCCGACCGCTTGATCTATTTCCTCCGTCGGGTTCAACTCGGAGCGCGCTTGGTGGAAGTCGCCGTGGCGGCGCAGGACCGCCAGTCCGCGCCGATTCCCTTGCGGCCCGACGAAACGCCTCTGGTGATTTTTGGTTGCCTGCCGACGGCGGACTGGCAAGGGCCGTTGGAATCGTATCTGAATCAAGGCGGTCGACTGCTGATCGTACTCGACCCCACCGAACTCGGGTTAGGTGACTCGGCTGGCGAGGCTGACCGTGATGCGGGCTTCGACGTGGACAAAGTCGCGTCAGAGATCGACCAGGCGGCCAGCACGATGGCCGGTGTACTGCAGATCAAATCGCTGCATTTGGAGGCCCACCAAGCCGGTGACTATGCGATGCCGGCCGATATCGATTTTCAGAACCCACTGTTCGAGCCTTTCGCGGATCCGAAATACAGCGATTTCACGAAGATCCGTGTTTGGCATTCGTTCCGTCTGGTGACCGATCACGAACAGCCGTGGACGATTGTCGCTCGCTACGATGATGGCTTTCCATGGATCGTCGAGAAAGCGTTCGGCAGCGGACGCTGTTGGGTCATGACCACGGGTTGGCAGCCCAAGTCCAGCAATCTCGCGCTCTCGACAAAGTTTGTGCCACTGCTGGTCAACATGCTGGGAGTGACGGCCGGCGTTGAAAACGCCCAGCTCAGTCATCTCGCGGGCCAGCCGATCGACCTGCGCGGCCGCGCACTGTTTTCCAAAGTGATCTTGCCCGACCAGACGGAGATTGCATTGTCGCCGGATGACCGGGCACTGTCCGAAACGAATCAGATCGGGATCTATCAACTTGTGACCTCGGAGGAAGGATCCGAAGAGATGGCGGTTAACCTCGCTCCGGACGAGAGCCGCACGGTCCCCTTGGATCCCACCGCATTAGAGCAACACGGCGTTCAGCTGGGAGCGTTTGAGCAGGCTTCGGACTTGGAAGACCGTCAGCGACAAATGCGAGACGTGGAACTGGAATCGCGCCAGCAGATCTGGCGATGGCTGCTCGTCGCTGCTCTCGCGGTCCTGGCGGTCGAAACCTATGTCGCGGGGCGAACGAGTCTCAAGGAGTCGACGATTACGTCGGCGTAACAGGGCAGGATGTTCGCAAGGGAGAATACGCAGTGATGACGAAGCAACTCAGGGCACAACTGATTCGGGTTCAACAGCGTTTGAGGACGGAATTCCGATGGATTCGGTTCGCTTCCATGGGAACGTTGGGCGCCGTACTGGTCGGTCTGTTGCTCTTGTCTGACCAAGCGATCGAGACGGGCACGCTCGCATGGATCGCGGGGGTTCTGGTTGCGATGTGCTGCCTGGTTGGAGTGGTTTCCCGTCGTCACTTCGGTTCAACGGCCAACATCGCGCGGCGGGTGGAACAGAAGTTTCCCGAGCTGCAGCAACGACTGCTGACCGCCGTCGGGACCTTGGAACGTGCGGGCAACCGTCCGCTGGGATATCTGGAATCCACGGTGGTCGACGAGGCGGTGACGCACGGTCAGCGCGTGGGTTGGGAAAATCTGGTGCCGTCGGCACGACTGCGGATCCTGCAACTGATTGCCGGCGTGACCCTTGCCCTCACGGCAGCAGGGTTTTGGCAACTTTCCAAACGTTCTGTCCCAACGGCGGCGATCACGCCTCCACGACCCGCCGCCACGCCTGAAATCGCGGCGGATGTGGCTGTCGAGCCGGGTAACGCCGACGTGGAACGTGGCACGCCCCTGATCTTTTCTGCTCAGTTCTCGGGCCGTGTGCCCCGTGATGCCACGCTTCGGGTTCAAACGGATCTGGGAGAGATCCGCCAATTGCCGATGTCACGCCGGTTGGATGATCCGTTGTTTGCCGTCCAGTGGCCCGAGGTACGCGAGGCGTTAACCTACCGCGTTGAATACCTGGGTAAGCGGACGCGGGACTATCGAATCGATGTCTTCGATTATCCTGACCTCCTGCAGGCCGATGCCAATTTGGACTATCCTGGCTACACCGGTCTGGATCCCAAGGAAATCGAGGATACGCGCCGCGTGACCGCCGTCGAAGGAAGCCAGCTGACGTGGCTCGCCCGTGTCAATAAGCCGCTCAAGCGGGCGTGGCTGCGATCGCCCGAGGGACAAGAGATTGCCCTGCAACAAGAAACGAGCGACTCGCAAGCGTATCGCGTGCGGGTCGAGTTGATGGAAGATGCGCGTTGGGAGCTGCATCTGGAAGATGAACAGGGGCGGCGAAACAAGGTCGCTCCTGAACTGGTCGCGCGAGTTTTCCGTAATCAGCCGCCAACCCTCAAGCCGACGCTGGCTCGCGATGTGTCGGTTTCACCGTTGGAAGAAGTCGAGGTCAACGCGGAGTGTCGAGATGACTTCGGCATTACCCGCTACGGCATTGCGTATGGGCTCGCCGCTCAACCGATGCGTGACTACGTACTCGGCCAAAACGTCGCCGCACAACTCGCGGCCCAGGCAGCGTATCTGCTGGACTTTGAATCCCTGGAAGCCGAGCCTGACCAGCTGTTGGCTTACCATTTCTGGGCCGAAGACGTGGGGCCGGACGGTCAGCCACGAAGGACGCAAAGCGACCTGTACTTCGCCGAAGTCCGCCACTTCGAGGAAATCTTCCGAGAAGGACAGTCGCCTCCAGGCGGGCAACCGCCTCCCGGTGCGATGAGCCAAAATGGGCAGCAAGCCGAACAGCTGATGGAGCTACAGAAGCAAATCATCAACGCGACCTGGACTCTGCTTCGACGAGAAACATCACCGACGCTGTCGTCGGAATTCGAGAGCGACCTGGCACTTCTCCAGCAATCGCAACGACAAGCAGAAGCACAGCTGCAGGCCCTACAAGAGAAGCTCCAGGACGCCGAATCCCTCGGGCACGCGAGACTCGTTGCCGAGGCGATGGAAGAAGCACTGGCTCATCTGCAGGCATCCCTCGATCAGCACGACGCCTCGCTACTGAATTCGGCGCTGGCTGCCGAACAAGCCGCCTATCAAGGGCTCTTGCGCTTCGAGCGCGCGAGCATGAAGTCGTGCGGGGTCAGCCCCAACAAGCGGGCGCGAGTGGTGCCAGTGCGAGCTCCCAGCAGCGACAACAGCAATTGCAGGAGTTGGAACTCGAGAACGAGACGCGGCGGTATGAGACCCAGCAACAGGCAAGTGCGGATGAGCAGCAACAAGCGGCCGAACGAGACCTGCAGCAGATACTTAACCGACTTCGCGACTTGGCTCGCCGACAGGAGGATATCAACAAACAGTTGCAGGAGCTGCAAACGGCACTTCAACAGGCCGTAGATGAACAGCGGCGAGAGGAGCTGGAACGGCAATTGAAGCGTCTCCGCGACCAGCAAGAAGAAATGCTTCGTGACACCGACGAAACGCTGGAACGTGTGAGCCAGTCCCCCAATCAGCAACAGTTGCAGGAGACTCGGCAACAGCTAGAGCAGTCGCGCGAGCGGCTCCAACAGAGCAACCAATCGGCTTCCGAAGGCAATGTCGCCGAGGCCCTCGCGGCCGGAACACGAGCCGAGCGGCAGTTCCAGGAAATGAGCGATCAGCTTCGCAAAAAAACCGCGAATCAGTTCGGCGAGCAGATGCAATCCATGCGGGAACAGGCCCGGGAGTTGGACGAACGGCAACAGAAGCTTGCCGACCAGTTGCAAGGAGAGTCCCAAGACGGGCCGGGGTTGCGACCGAGCGATTCGACGCAACCGATCCAGGACGAATTGCAGCGTCAAGAAGCTCGACTGCAATCCCTCGTCGAACGCATGCAGGAAACGATTCAAGCTGCGGAAACCGCGGAGCCATTGCTTGCTCAGAAACTCTATGACACGCTCCGCGATGCCAATCAAAAGCAGTTAAACGATCGTCTTCAGAATTTGCGTGAGTTGTTGGATAACGGTTTGCGTGAAGCGGCAGTCCAGGCCGAGCCCGAAACCCGCGAAGGGATCCAAGGCCTCCGCCAGGGAGTCGATCAGGCCGCCGAAAGCATCTTGGGTGATGACCTGGAAGGACTACGCCGCGCCGCCAGCCAACTCAGCGAACTCGCGAGTGAACTTAACCGGGAGCTTGAACGATTCGAGCCGGCGGATCCAGAGAACGAATCCGCGTCGGAGTCGACGCCATCACAGCCTGGCCAACAACAGCCTGGAGAACAACAATCCGGACAACAACAATCCGGACAACAACAATCCGGACAACAACAATCCGGACAACAACAATCCGGACAACAACAATCCGGACAACAACAATCCGGACAACAACAATCCGGACAACAACAATCCGGTCAACAGCAATCCGGTCAACAGCAATCCGGTCAACAACAATCCGGTCAGCAACAATCCGGTCAGCAACAATCCGGACAGCAGCAATCTGCCGCTTCACCTGGGCCGCAAGGTTCGTCGGGTGGCGGCGGAGGAGGTTCGGCCGGGCGAGAGCAGGGCGGAGGTTTGCTTGAGCAGCTGGAACAGGGCCTTCAGAGCGGACCTTTGACGGGAGACCAGTTTGGCCAATGGTACGATCGATTGCGTGACGTGGAAGAAATGATCGATGATCCGGAGCTGCGGGCGCGTGCCGCTCAGATTCGCGATCGAGCTCGGAGCATGCGACGCGAGATGCGACGGCATTCCGAATTGCCGCAGTGGGATCTGGTTCGGGATCTGGTCGCGACCCCGCTGGATGAGCTGCGCCAGGAGGTGCAGCAGGAGCTTGCACGCCGTTCGGGACAACAGGACGAACTGGTTCCGATCGACCGTGACCCGGTTCCGCTGCAATTCAGCGAACGGGTACGGAAGTATTACGAGCAGTTGGGGCAGGGCGAATGAGTGACGCAACGATTGTCTGGGGCACATCTCACTGGGCCGTTCCGATCGCGCTCGTCGCCATCGCGTTTGTTGGTTTGGTTCTCTGGTCGTATGGCCGCTCTGAGTCCCGTCGTCCACTGAAATGGCTGGCCGCATCGTGCAAGATCTTAGCGGTCTTGCTGTTGACGCTCTGCCTGCTGGAGCCGCTGCTGAGCGGCGTCAGGCCGCGTCCTGGAGCAAATGTGTTCGCAATTCTCGTGGACAATAGTCGCAGTATGGAGGTGAAAGGACGCGGTTTACCAGCGGGGCCTGCACTGAAGTCTTGGCTAGGACCGTCGGATGCAGGCTGGCGAGCGAGATTGGCACAGGACTTCGATGTCCGGATTTACGCCGTCGATCGCGACCTCCACCGCTTGGAGGGCACCGATGAGCTGGATTTCGGAGGCGATTATTCCAACCTTTCCGCTGCGCTGACGACGCTATCCGAACGGTTCGCCGATCGACCCTTGGCAGGCGTGCTGCTCGTCAGCGACGGGAACGCGACGGATGCGCCGCGTGATCTCTCGGGCGGAGCGCTGCCGCGATGTCCAGTCTATCCCGTGATTCCCAGCCGCGTCCAAGTGCCGAGCGACGTACGACTTGAGCGAGTGCAAGTCAGTCAGAGTTTTTTCGAAACATCGCCGACAACGGTGACCGCCGATGTCGTCAGCCACGCGTTTGCTCGTCAGCCGCTTGTCGTGCAGTTGCGCAAAGCGGGGGGCGATCTGGTCGAGGAACAGGCCCTGGTTGCCCAAGGCGATGGCCGCGGTCTGCCCGTTCGGTTTCGCTTTCGACCGGAAGAACCCGGTCTGAGTTTCTATCAACTCGCCGTCTTCCCCGCTGTGGATCGCGACCGTTTTACGAAAGGTGAGTCATCGACGGAAGCCACGTTGGCCAATAATACGCGGACCATTTTGGTCGATCGAGGAGGCGGTCCGTTTCGTGTCCTCTACCTGGCAGGTCGGCCTAACTGGGAGTTCAAGTTTTTGCGGCGAGCCCTGGAAGAGGACGAGGAGATTCAGCTCGTCGGACTGCTGCGGATCGCGAACAAGGAGCCCAAATTTCAGTTTCGCGATCGGGCCGGCGCGAGCGATACCAATCGGCTCTTCGAAGGTTTTGACGCACAATCGGAGGACGAGGCCGAGAACTACGACGAGCCCGTCTTGTTGCGGATCGGAGTCGAAAACGCAGAGGAATTGGCCGAGGGGTTTCCGAAGGACGACGAGACTCTGTTTCGGTACGATGCCGTCGTGATCGACGACATCGATGCGTCGTTTTTCTCGCCGGATCAGATGTTGTTATTGCGTCGGTATGTGAGCCAACGCGGCGGTGCACTCCTGATGCTTGGCGGCATTGATACGCTGGTTCAAGGAGGCTACGCGCGGACTCCGTTGGGGGAGATGCTGCCAGTCTACTTGACGCGTCAGCCTCCCCTGCCGACCGACGCGACGGTTCGACTGAAGCTTACGCGGGAGGGGTTATTGGAGACTTGGACACGATTGCGGTCGACCGAAGCGGAAGAAGACACGCGACTGTCCTCGATGCCGAGTTTTCGCACCTTGAACAAAGTCGGCGGGATCAAGCCCGGGGCGGTGGCCGTGGCGGAGGCCGTTGACGATGACGCGGCGGAACCTGCCATCGTGACGCAACGCTTCGGCAAGGGCCGCACGGCCGCCATTCTGCTCGGAGATCTCTGGCACTGGGCGCTTAACCGGCCGCGCATGGAAACGGACGACCTGGCGACTTTTTGGCGGCAAACCATGCGTTGGCTCGTTGCCGAATCGCCCCAACGGGCCGAGCTGAGGGTGAACAGCGAGGCCGGATCGGCTGCCGTTCGACTGGAGGTCGCGGTTCGAGACGCCGATTTCGAGGCCGACGACGATGCTTCGGTCGAAATGGTCGTCACGCGGCCTTCGGGGGAATCGACCAAGCTGAGTCTCGAACCGAGCTCGGAGTTGGCGGGTGTTTATGCAGCCGAGTACTGGCCGCAAGAGAACGGCGGGTATCGCGTCACCGCTCGGGTGATCGCCGGACAAGGCGAACCCTTGATTGCCCGCGACCAGGGCTGGGTCACGGCCCCCGAGCAATCCGAATTTGATCGGCTCGAGCTGAATGTCAACGGATTGTCACAACTTGCGGCCGAAACCGGCGGTCAGTTGATCGACCCCGACCAGATTTCCCAGTTCGTGGCCAATCGGCGGCGCCAGCCCGTCCCGGTGACGGAACACTGGGTCGCACCGCTCTGGCATCAGGCCTGGGTTTTCGCCGCTGCCATCTTCTGCCTTTGTGCGGAATGGGGACTTCGCCGCTGGAAAGGGTTGACGTGAATCAGATCTCGCCCACGCACCAACGCGTGAAGAAAGCCTCGCAGCACATGACGCGCTGCATTCAAGCAACCGCCAAGCCAAGGTCGCGGGCTGCCGCCTGGATTGCCGCGGCGCTCGCGATTGGAATGTTGCTTGGCACCGGACGAGCCAAGACCGTTGCGGACGAAAATCAGCCCAACGTGTCCGTGACCGAACTTCCGGTTGAGTTGATTGTCGTGCAAGGTGCAGCGGGCGCCGCGGAATATGAATCGACGTTTGCGGAAAGCGTCTCGCGCTGGTGTGACCTCGCGGACCGAATGCTCTGGACTTGTCGCGTCGTCGCGCCGGGAGCCGGACCCGAATCGGATCGAGAGCGGCTGCAGTCGGTCCTGCAGGCTGCGGCCGCTGAGCAGGACGGCCCGCTCTGGTTGGTGCTGATTGGACATGGAACGTTTACGCAGAACGTGGCCAAGTTCAATCTCGAAGGGCCCGATGTTTCGGCGCAGGAGCTTGCGTCCTGGCTGAACGAGATCCAGCGCCCGGTGGCTGTGATCAATTGCGCGTCGTGCAGCGGCGCCTTCATCGGACCCCTGTCCGGCCCGGATCGAGTCGTCGTTACCGCAACTCGCAGCGGTGCAGAGCAGAATTTTTCGCGCTTCGGTGGATTCCTGTCGGAAGCCATTCACGACCCTCAAATCGATCTCGATCACGACGGCTCACTCTCGCTGCTGGAAGCCTTTCTGGCCAGTGCTCGCAGAACGCAGGACTTCTACCGGGCGGAATCGCGCTTGGCGACAGAACACGCGCTGCTGGACGACAATGGAGACCGCGCCGGCACCAGCGTCGATTTCTTTCGCGGAATCCGTGCCGTCGCGCAAGCAGCCGATGACCGAGCCGTTGATGGCTTGCGAGCCCATCAATGGATGCTGAACCGATTCTCGGACGACGCGCCGCTACCGCCCGATCGACAGCAGCGACGCGCGGAATTGGAGCAGTCGATCGAGACACTCCGAGCCGAGAAAGCGGCGTTGTCTGAAGAAAATTACTACGAGCGGTTAGAATCGCTTCTGGTCGAATTCGCTCGGCTGTACCAAACCGAATAAGGGCCGAGCAGCGCGGTCCGGAGCAAGAAGGAGCCGCCCATCGGATTGTCAACCAGGGACGGTGCCCCACTCATTGCTCCCTGAAGTCCCCCTCATCCGGCCTTCGGCCACCTTCTCCCGCGCTGGGGAGAAGGGACAGGATTGTGTCACCTCTCCCGAGGCCGGGAGAGGTCGCTCGGGTCCCGCAGGCGGGAGCCGAGCGGGTGAGGGCTGAGTGTCTGGCAAGAGGCGGGCCCCCTCATCCGGCCTTCGGCCACCTTCTCCCGCGCTGGGGAGAAGGGACAGGATTGTGTCACCTCTCCCGGGGCCGGGAGAGGTCGCTCGGGTCCCGCAGGCGGGAGCCGAGCGGGTGAGGGCTGAGTGTCTGGCAGGAGGTAGGCCCCCTCATCCGGCCTTCGGCCACCTTCTCCCGCGCTGGGGAGAAGGGACAGGATTGTGTCACCTCTCCCGGGGCCGGGAGAGGTCGCTCGGGTCCCGCGGGCGGGAGCCGAGCGGGTGAGGGCTGAGTGTCTGGCAAGAGGCGGGCCCCCTCATCCGGCCTTCGGCCACCTTCTCCCGCGCTGGGGAGAAGGGACAGGATCGTGTCACCTCTCCCGGGGCCGGGAGAGGTCGCTCGGGTCCCGCAGGCGGGAGCCGAGCGGGTGAGGGCTGAGTGTCTGGCAGGAGAGGCGGGCCCCCTCATCCGGCCTTCGGCCACCTTCTCCCGCGCTGGGGAGAAGGGACAGGATTGTGTCACCTCTCCCGGGGCCGGGAGAGGTCGCTCGGGTCTCGCAGGCGGGAGCCGAGCGGGTGAGGGCTGAGTGTCTGGCAAGAGGCGGGCCCCCTCATCCGGCCTTCGGCCACCTTCTCCCGCGCTGGGGAGAAGGGACAGGATCGTGTCACCTCTCCCGGGGCCGGGAGAGGTCGCTCGGGTCCCGCAGGCGGGAGCCGAGCGGGTGAGGGCTGAGTGTCTGGCAAGAGGCGGGCCCCCTCATCCGGCCTTCGGCCACCTTCTCCCGCGCTGGGGAGAAGGGACAGGATCGTGTCACCTCTCCCGGGGCCGGGAGAGGTCGCTCGGGTCCCGCAGGCGGGACCCGAGCGGGTGAGGGCTGAGTGTCGGCGACGGGTTAAGAGAAATCAGTCTTCGTCGTCTTCATCTCCTTCGTCTTCATCTCCTCGTCGTCTTCATCTCCTTCGTCGTCTTCATCTTCGTCGTCTTCATCTTCGTCGTCTTCATCTTCGTCCTGCATTTCGGACGCTTTTTCCATGTGTTCGGCGAGTTCTTGCTCCCAACCTTCGAGGCGTTCGGTCAGAGCGTGCTCGACTTGCTCGCCAAATTCGCGGATGTGTTTTTCAACTGCTTCGAATCGTTCCTCGGTGTGACGTTCGACTTCTTCGCCGAAGCGTCGGACGTGCTGTTCAATTTCCTCGAAACGTTCGTGGCCGAATCGTTCCAGCTCTTCGAGGCGGCGGCCGATTCCTCGTTCGAGATCGCTCGTCCGCTCGTCCGCTTGTCGGCGCAGTTCCTCCACACGTCGATGCGCTTCGTCGATCGCGCGCCCGAGATCCTCCGTGTGACGGGTCCGTTCTTCCAAACGCTCGACGGCTTGGCGCAAGTGTCCAAGCATTTCGCGGACCTCGCCCATCTGCTGCTCTGCCTGTTCGCCCCACGGTCCGCGCGGCGGCTGACCGGGACCGGGGCCAAAAGGCATGCGGGGCGGTTGGGGGCCGGGAACGAATACTCCCTCGGGACGTCCGCGAAAACGATCGGCGATTCGTTCCCGCAGCATTCCGGCTTCCTCGGGCAGTCCTGCCTGGAGCAAATGATTAATCGCCTGCCGGACATGTTCCATCTGCTCATCGCGGCTTGGCTCATCGCGTCGTCCCGCGTCTTGGCGGCGCTCGATCTCGCGACGTTCTTCTCGCTCCTCTCGCTCTCTCGCCTCGGGACCGCGCTCGCGGGAGCGGTCCACGGGTCGAGCTTCTTCGCGCCGCCGATCTTGCTCACCTTCGCCCTCGGGTTGACGCACGCGCACTCGGCGTTGCCGAATAATTTCGACCGGGCGTCCGATTTCCGCGTCGGCTTCGAATTCCACGTCGACTTCGCGCCGCTCGGGTGCATCTTGGGCGGGCAACAGGGTCGCGGTACCCAGCAGCACGGCGGCGGCGGAACCCAAGTGCAGGGGATTAGTCAGGGAAAAAAACTTCATTTTTACATACTCCACGGACTGGACGGATCACTGCGGAACGACGTCCATGATACACTGTCGCCGAGTGATTACCAACAGAAACGAACGGCGGTGAGACCGTGTGGATTCGTCAACGGGAAGCCAATCTTGAAGAAAATCGGGCGACTTTTTTTGCGGAATCGCATGACGGAGGCAGCGGACTGATGCCAGCGAACGGTTTCTCGCGAGGGGGCTACTTCTTCGCACTTATCTCGGCTCTGGCCCTGCACCAGGCTTGGTCCGCGACCGTTTCGGCTGCTGAATCGAACCGGCCGAACTTGGTGTTCATCTTGGCGGATGATCAGTGCTACGAGACGATTGCTGCCTGGGGAGATCTGCCGATTGAAACGCCCAACCTCGACCGCTTGGCGCGACGGGGGACTTCGTTTACTCACACGTACAACATGGGATCATGGACGGGTGCGGTGTGCGTGGCGAGCCGCACGATGTTGAATACGGGCCGCTTCCTGTGGCACGCCCATCGTGTTCAGGGTCAGTTGGTCGAAGAGCAGCGGGCCGGTCGGATGTGGTCCGAGATGTTGCGCCGGGCAGGCTATCGGACTTACATGACCGGAAAGTGGCACCTGGCAACGGACGCCACGAAGCTATTCGACGTGACGCGGCATATTCGGGGCGGGATGCCGGCCCAGACTCCGGCGGGCTACGATCGCCCGTTGCCCGAAGTCCCCGATCGGTGGTCGCCGTCGGATCCAAGGTTTGGCGGCTATTGGCAAGGAGGCCGACATTGGAGTGTTGTGGTGGCCGACGATGCCGTCGACTTCGTGGGGCAGGCGGCACGCGAAGAAGCACCGTTTTTCATGTATCTGGCCTTTAATGCCCCTCATGATCCGCGACAATCACCCCAGGAATTCGTGGACCGCTATCCGCGGGAAAAGGTTCAAATTCCCCCGAACTTTCTTGCTGAGTATCCTTTCAAGGACGCGATTGGCTGCGGCGCGAGTCTGCGTGACGAGCACCTCGGTCCGTTTCCGCGGACCGAGTACTCCGTGCAGGTTCATCGCCAGGAGTACTATGCGTTGATCACGCACCTGGACCAACAGATCGGAAGGATTCTGGACGCGATCGACGAGAGCGGCAAGTCCGACAGTACGTACATTTTCTTTACCGCGGATCATGGCCTGGCGGTTGGCCACCACGGGTTCATGGGCAAGCAGAATCTTTACGATCACAGCGTGCGTGTTCCAATGATCGTCGCGGGGCCGGGTATCGACGAGGACCGGCGCATCGCGACGCCGGTCTATCTGCAGGACGTGATGCCAACCACCCTGGAACTGGCCCGGATCCCGTGTCCCGAGCACGTCCAGTTTTCGAGTCTCCTGGGGCTGCTCCGAGGCGACTCACCTGCGCCCTACGATGGCATCTATGGCGCGTATCTGAACCTGCAGCGAATGATCACACTGGACGGTTATAAATTAATCCTTTACCCGTCAATTCAGCGGATGCGACTGTATCACCTGGCACGCGATCCAGCGGAGCTGATCGATTTGGCCGACGATGTGGCCTATCGACCCGTCGCGCGGCGATTGTTCGTGCGGCTCATGCAGTTGCAAGCCGAGACGGCCGATACGCTGGATCTGGCAACGCCCTTCGCGGATTGGATGGGGACGGAATCCAAAACGACGGTCGTTCAAGACTCTTCCGCACTCAAATTGTAAGGCGGGTCGCGTGTAGTTTTCGTGGCATTCCGAAATACCGAGTCAGCCCCATGACGCCGCGAGATGGCAGCGAATCGATCGCTTGGAACGTCGTTGAAGGGACACTGGCGGACGTGCTTCGTTCCTGTCCCGATCCCTTGCCAGCTCTGGCCCGAGCGGAGTTTCCCGCGATCGTCGTGCGCGGCGTTTGCGCGACCGAGCGATGCCAGCAGATTGTCGCTCGTCTCATGGAGCGGCAATTAATGTACGACCCACGCGGACCTGTCCCGGACCGATTTTTGGCGGAAAGTGTTCCGCAGGGCTACTATCGTCGCGGAACCGAGGCCGTTAATGACCGTGCGGAGTCAGCGACGTCTCCCGTGGCGGGTCACCGAATCGACATCGGGACAAGCCTTGGCTATCGGGGTGGCGATCCCGAAACCTTTTTTCGCCACGCCGACCAGACGCGGACGTTGTTTGCTTCGCTGTGGGGCGACTCTTCCGACCCGGTTCGGCTGATCTACGACACGCTCGCACAACTGTCGTCGGCGCACCGCATCGTGACGGCGCACCACGTCGTGACGGCACACGAGTCGGATGGGCGGACTTATGGGCCCGCCATTTTTCGTGTGCACTACGGACCCTACACCTATCCTCCGCATTTCGATTCGGTTCGCTACCGTGAGGGACGCCACCAATACGCCGTGTACCGCTATGAGCATCAGTTCGCGGGTGTCCTGGTGCTTCAAAACTCCGTGGCCGACGGCCGGACGGCTCAGTGTCGAATCCACCGCTGCCTGTGGACGCCCCAGCTGGATGCCGTGCTTCAGCGACAGGAATTCGAATCGTACGCGCGAGAGCATGGCGTGGCCTGCTGCACGGTCGAACTGCAGCCAGGGGACCTTTACTTTTTCAACACGCGTTGCATCCATGAGGTTCCGGGAGTCCCTGGAGAGTTGCCACGTATCGTATTGGCGACATTTGTGGGCTACGATCCTGCGATTTCCGAAATCATGGTCTGGGGATAGAATGAAAATAATTCGAATTCGGCCTGACTTGAACCGACCCGCCGAGTCGTCATCGTGAGGACGGCAACGATGCAACCTATTTCCCAACAATTCGAGATCGCCCCTTCGGAGGAGACGCTGCGTCAGTTCCCCCGCGTGATGCGTTTCTTTCCCAGTCAGGTGACGCGGCCCAACTGGTTGACCAGCGAACAGGTCGCTCAGTTCAATCGCGACGGTTTCCTTCAACGAATTCGCATCTTCGACGAACGTCAAATGGCGGACCACCGCGCCTATTTTGACGATCTCTTGCAGCGTGCCTTGGCCGCTGGCAAGGACAGCTACTCGATCAGCACCGCGCACTTGTCATACGGACCCGTGTTCGATCTCTTAACCTGTCCGACGATCGTGGGTTGTGTCACGGATTTGCTGGGGCCCGACGTGGTGGGCTGGGGATCGCACTACTTCTGCAAGCTGCCGGGAGATGGCAAGGCGGTCGACTGGCACCAGGATGCCAGCTACTGGCCCTTGTCGCCGACGAAGACCGTGACGGTTTGGCTGGCCATCGACCCGACGGACCTGGAGAACGGCTGCATGCAGTTCATCGCGGGCTCCCACTTGCTGGGCGAATTGACGCACGAAACGGATGGCGAAACGGATGGCGAGGCAGGGGCCGGAGAGCGGGCTCGCAGCGTGTTGGGCCGTGGAATCCGCCAGGCCGCAGAACTCGGGACGGTCGTTGATAATCCACTGGACGCGGGTGAAATCTCGATTCATGCGGACCTTCTGGTGCACGGATCGGCGGCGAACCAGTCGGCACGGCGCCGCTGCGGGTTGACGCTCCGGTACTGTGCCGCTGACGTCCGAGCGGGGTTGGACTGGCATCGCAAGGGCGTCGTCGTCAGCGGATCGGATCCCTCGGGTCACTGGGCCAATCCATGCCGGCCGACCGACCGCTAGTGCGGTGTCCCAGCGACGATTTCGGGTCGGCAAAAGTCGTCATTCGAGGGTCGATCCGCCCGCGCATCTTGTTTCCCGCGATGACCTACCCTACATTTGCCGCAACGGGAAGCTGGATACCTTGAGACATGGACCGAGTTCGGGACTTGGTCGGACCGGTTGGACACGACGGATGCTGAAGGCGCGACAACGTTTTGGAAAGTACGTCATTGAGCGACGCCTGGGGGAGGGCGGCTTTGCCAACGTTTACCAGGCGCACGATACGATCGAAGGAATCCACGTCGCGCTCAAGGTTCCTTATCGTCACTTGATGTCCGAGCAGTCGATTGAACTCTTTCGACATGAAGTCCGCGTCGCCGCTCAGTTGGAGCACCCGAATATTCTTCCGCTGAAATATGCGGACTACGTCGACGGGGTGTTTGTGATCGTAACCGCCCAGGGGCTGATGACGCTCGAAAAGCGACTCCAGCGGCGGCTCTCGGTCGACACAGGGCTGGATTTCGCAGAGCAAATGCTCAGCAGCGGTCGCGCACGCCCATGAACACCGAATTATTCATTGTGATATCAAGCCCGATAATTTCTTGATTTTCCCAGGGAACCGGCTTCGACTGACCGACTTTGGGATTGCGCACTTTGCCCAGCACACGTTGCAGGGCTCGGGGGCCGGAACGGTCGGATACATTGCCCCCGAACAAGCGATGGGCAAGCCATCCTTCCGCTCCGATGTTTTTTCGCTGGGCCTCGTGCTGTACCGCATGTTCACCGGCTACCTCCCCGAATGGCCATTCGACTGGCCTCCGCCGGGTTATTTGCGCCTCCGTCAGCGGTTGGATCCCGGCTTGATTGAGTTGATCCGCAAATCGCTTTCGCTAAACGCGCGGCATCGTTATCGGGACGTCGGGCAAATGCAATCGGCCTATCTGCGGCTGAAGCAATCGCGACGACAGGGGCGAAAAACCGGAAAGACGACTTCGCGTCGCTCGGCTGGAACCGAATGGCAGCGGGTGCAGCGGCGGGAATTTCAACAGCAATTTGGCCAGCTGTTGCAAACTCGATACAAATGCGACAATTGCCAAGGGCCGATCTCCGAACCGATGCAAAGTTGTCCCTGGTGCGGCAAAGCCCATGCGATGAAGGTGGACCAGACGAAGTTTCCCGCTCAATGTCCACGCTGTAATCGCGGAATTAAACTGGATTGGAAGTACTGTGCTTGGTGCTATGGAGCTGGTTTTCAGCCGCTTTCGATGCGCGTTCAAAAGGATCGGCGGTACACGCACCGCTGCGACAACCCGCGCTGCACTCGCAAACAGTTGATGCCATTCATGCGGTATTGCCCTTGGTGCCGCCGTCGCGTGCGGCGAAAATGGCCACTGGAAGGGTCCAAGAGCAAGTGCAAACGCTGCGGGTGGGGCGTTGCTTCTTCGTTTTGGAGCTACTGTCCGTGGTGTACGACGCGACTTGAACACTAGTACGGTGTCACAGCTTGATCTTCGAGTGCGTTGGGAAAGGGGTCAGGTCCCGAAAGTGCGGAGCACCCGAAGGGCCGTTCCGGCTCTTGGGACCTGCCCCCTTTTTCCCAACCCGCCTTTTCCCAACGCGCCTTTTCCCAACGCGGATGCAGACATTTTTGGGCACAAGGCCTAGAGTATGATGGAAGTTGATTGATTGCCGAACGGCTAAGGGGCTGATTTAAAGGTGGGAATCGAGATGGAGCCAGTTACAGCGGACCGTGTGTTTTTTGATGCGACCTTGCCCGTGCCACTGCTGGTCGAGTTCGCGCGGGGCCGGGCCGCTGTCTTCAGCCAACGCTGCCCTCAAAAGGACACGCCCAACGAGGACGCGGTCGCTCTCTTGCCGGCAGGAGAGAGTTCGGGGGCAATTGTCTTGGCCGACGGTTGCGGAGGCATGGCCCGAGGCGAATTGGCAGCTCGCACGGCAATCGAGGCGATTCAGGAAGAGATGTCGACCTCCAAAGCCGAGGGGCCAACCTTGCGTCCTGCGATCTTGGACGGGATGGAGGCCGCGAACCGCCGCGTCTGCCATCTGGCAGGAGGAGCTGCCACGACATTGGCAATCGTCGAAATCGACGGCACGATGATCCGCCCGTATCATGTCGGAGATTCCGCGATCATGGTCGTGGGAAATCGCGGCCGCATCAAGCTGCAAACGATCTCTCATTCGCCTGTGGGTTACGCGGTCGAGGCAGGTGTGCTGGATGAACGCGAGGCGATTCATCACGCGGACCGGCATCTTGTTTCGAATGTCTTGGGATTCCCCGAAGCTCATATCGAAATCGGCTCGCGGCGGAAGTTGAGCCTGCGGGACACGGTGGTCGTTGGGAGCGACGGGCTGTTTGACAACCTCCACGTTGAGGAAATTGTGGAGATTGTCCGCAAAGGTCCACTCGCAGGCTGCGCCGAAAAGCTGGCGGCACTCGCGACGCAGCGGATGGAGGAAATGGGGTCGGATTTACCCAGCAAACCCGACGATCTGACGTTCGTACTTTTTCGTCCGAACTGAGTTCGCGGCTGCTGCGGCATGCGATCGACGCCTCGTTGGACGTGCCTTGACTCAATCACCGGAAACTCGCCGAAGCTTGCTTTTGCGCATCCGCGACACCGAAGACAACGCGGCGTGGCAGGAGTTCATTGCGATCTACGCACCGTTGATTCATGCGTATGGCATGCGGCGCGGACTGCAGGATGCGGATGCCGCGGATCTTGCCCAAAACGTGTTGCAGTCGATTGCCCAAGCCATTCCCGGTTTCGAATACGATCGCACGAAGGGATCGTTCCGCGGCTGGCTGTTCACCATCACTCGAAACCACCTTTGGAAGGCGCTTGAAAAGCGCGCGAAGCTTCCGACATCCACCGGGGATACGAGTTTTCACGAACAGCTGGCTCAGCATCCAGATCCATCTGCCGACGAGGCGGATTGGAATCGGGAGCACGAGCGGCAACTGTTCCTCTGGGCCACCGACAAGGCCCGCGTCGAGTTTCGGGATGCGACGTGGCAGGCGTTCTGGCAAGTCGCGGTCGAGGGGAAATCGGTCGCGGATGTAGCGAAGGCACTGGGAATCTCGTCGGGCGCCATCTATATTGCGAAGAGCCGCGTGACGGCTCGTTTACGCCAGCTGATCGAAAGTTTGGAGGCGTAGCGCGATTCGCGCGACGGCGACGTGGCCTGTCTAGGGCTTTGTCACAGCTGAAATTGAGGGTTGGGTGGCCGGGGTCGAACGAAGTGAGCCCCCGGAAAATTGCGGTCTGGGGGCTCACTTCGTTCGGCCCCAGGCACCCCAAAATCAAGCTGTGACAAAGCACTAGGGCCGGAAGTTCGCGAATCTCTGGATCGTCGGGCGGTGTCCAAATGGTGCACAGGGGTTGCCTGCAGGACGACGAAATGCGTCGCCTCGTGTCATCGACCTGTTCCGCCGAAGAAGAACTCCGCTTCGCCATTCATCTTGATTCCTGTCGTCGTTGCCAAGACCGGCTCGGCACCCTCGCAGGAGACTTGCACGAAAAAGTGGCGCGCCGTGACGCGCCGGCCGATTCACCGGCGCTCTCGAGTGTCATCGATCGCCTGCAGAAAGTGCGTCCGCACACGCAACTCCAGCGTCAACTGGAAGAGACTCGGCGTTTGGACGCCCGCCCCTCGTACTCGTACCTCGCGCCGTCGGACCGCGCGGACTCGCTGGGCCGCCTGGGCAAGTACGAGGTCTTGCGTGTCCTGGGGCAAGGTGGGATGGGCGTTGTCTTTGCCGCGTTCGACAACTCGCTGCGCCGAGAAGTTGCCATCAAGGTACCCTCCGCGGCTTTGGGAGCGACGCAGGATGCCCACGAACGGTTTATGCGAGAAGCACGGGCGATTGCGGCCGTGAAACACGAGCATATTGTCACGATGTATGCCGTCGAAGACGTCAATGACACGTTGTTTCTGGTGATGGAGCTCGTCCACGGGCAATCGCTTGCGGAGCGCCTTCGAGAGACCGTCGCTCTGGCTTGGGAGGAAGCGGCGGCCGTCGGGAGCGAGATTGCCGAGGCGCTGGCCGAGGCCCATGCGCGAGGTTTGGTGCACCGTGACATCAAGCCCGGCAATATCTTGTTGGAGTCGGTCACCAACCGCGTCAAGGTGACGGATTTCGGCTTGGCGAAGTCGGCCGTGGACACGTCGTTGACGATGACCGGGATGATCGCGGGAACTCCGGAATACATGTCCCCGGAGCAAGCGCGCGAGGGCGATGTCGGTCCCTTGTCGGATCTGTTCAGTCTGGGGACGGTGTTGTATCAGACATGCACTGGCCAGTCGCCATTCCAAGCGAAATCGGCGCTCGCCTCGCTCAATCGCGTCACCTTTGACATGCCGCCGCCGTTGCACGAGATCAAACCGGAAATTCCGCGCTGGTTTTCCGACTTGATCCACCAGCTGCTGGCCAAGGATTCCGCGGATCGACCTCCGTCTGCCCGTGACGTTCAAGTTCGGCTGAGCGAGGGACTACGGCAATCGGCGGCTCCGACCGGTCCGTCGCCCGCTTTGCCCACGGCTGGCCGAGCTGGCCGGTGGACGGCTCGCGCCTTGGCGGCTGGAGCGGTCGCAGTCGCGGTCATCGGCCTGTCCCTCTTGGCCTTGCAGTACAGGGCGAGCGACCCGAGCGTGACAGGTTCTGCCGAGCCCGCTTTCCGCTCGGGATTCGTCGTCGTGCCGAACGCCGAGGCTTTCGCGACGCTGGAAGAGGCGATCCGCGCCGCGCCGGACGACGGAGAAATCGAAATCTTTGGCGATGGACCCTACCGCGTGGAGGGCATCGACTTGGGTGCCAAACGCCTGGCGATCCGAGCGGCCCCGGGGTTCCGCCCGCTGTTTCTCTCGTCGTCAGGTGCGGTCGCCGCGTCGTCGGCATTCCTGCAAACCGAGGCCGATCTGCGCCTGCAGGGGCTGGAAGTGCAATGGACGGTGCCGCCGGGGCGACCGCAGAGTCCGGATGAGCCTGCCGAGCGCTGCATCGTGTCCACTCGCAAAGGGAACGTGTCCCTGGCCAATTGTCGTCTGACCGCGGGGCGGCTAACGGGATGCATCAGTGCCATGGACGGATCGATCGAGCTCGAGAACTCGCATTTCGTCGCGCCCAGTGGTCCCTGCGTCGCCTGGATGCCGGGCGATGGAAACGAGTTGGAAGCGACACAGTGCGTTTTCGAAGGATCGCGCGCCGGGCTGATCTGCAGTGGATCCGCGTCCAGTTCGGCGGCACCGCCCGCCGCGATTCGACTGGTCCACAACTCGTTTGCAACGAAGCACGCCATCGTCATGATGATCACCACACCGATGCGACGGTTCGATTGCACGTCCGAGCACAACGCGTTTGATAGCGCGAGTTTGATCTTGATCAGCCCCAGGCGGAGGATGTCAGCCGGAACGGGCAGCCCCGCGATGAAACGCCAAATGATGGCCAGCCGCCTGCTTTGGACGGAATCGCAAAACGCCTACCGCAGCGGATTGAACTACATGGCCCGCGGCCTGCCGACTGAAAACGGTCCCGTCGAAGTTCTGGTCAACTCACTCGAGCAATGGCAGTCGCTGTGGAATCAAGAGGGTTCCGGGGCCTTCGAAGTCCAATTTGAATCTCAGAAGCCGAACCCAAGCGGCTCCGATCCACTCGCCGCGATTCGAGTCGTCTCGGTCCCGACACCATCGCGTACGGGCGCCGATCTGCACCGAGTTGGCCCGCAGATCGAGCCGACGGAGCGTTGACCACTCTCCCCCGCACGATCCGCCATGGCTAAGCCAGCAAGCGGTTCACGACGTTCCCATGCACGTCCGTCAATCGGAACCGACGGCCTTGAAACCGGAAGGTCAGCTGTTCATGGTCGATCCCCAGCAAATGCAGCACGGTTGCCTGGAAGTCGTGGACGTTCACGGGATCCTGGACCACGTTAAATCCAAATTCGTCGGATTCACCATACGTGATTCCAGGCTTGATGCCTCCGCCGGCCATCCAGATCGTGAACGCGTAGGGATGGTGGTCGCGACCCAGGTTGGTCGATCCGCTGCTTTGTCCCTGGAGGAAGGGCGTGCGGCCGAACTCGCCGCCCCAGATCACGAGCGTCTCATCCAGCATTCCGCGCTGCTCGAGGTCCTTGACCAGGGCCGCCGACGGCGCATCGGTATCGTCGCACTGGATCTTGAGCTGTGTGTTCAGATTGCCATGTTGATCCCAACCCGCATGCATGAGCTGAATGAAACGGACGCCCGCGCTCGGCGAGTCGTCTCGCCATCAGGCAGTTGTAGGCGAACGATCCCTTGCGCTGAACGTCCGGGCCATACATTTCGAGCGTGCGGGCTGATTCCGTCGACAAATCGGCCAGCTCCGGCACCGAGCTCTGCATCTTGTAGGCCAGCTCGTACTGCGCGATGCGAGTCGTGATTTCGGGATCCCCAACCTCTTGAAAATGCTGTTCATTCAGCTGGGCC
Source organism: uncultured Planctomycetales bacterium (assembly GCA_963826795.1). GTDB lineage: Bacteria > Planctomycetota > Planctomycetia > Pirellulales > Pirellulaceae > CAWGYT01. Next base: position 77,537 of record CAWGYT010000019.1, read on the forward strand.
AGATCATCCATGATTCCCCTTCGGACGGAGCGACGGATTCCGGGCGGGTCCGACAAATACAAGACCGGATCACCGGCGCCTCGCAGCTTGACGCCTTGGTGGACGGTCGGCAAGAAACCGCTGCCCCAATAATAGTCATAGAAAATCTGGCCGCACGAGGCCTCTTTGTCACGCGACGTCATCGCCACGAAGGTCGGCAAGTCGTCGGTTTCGCTTCCTAAGCCGTAACTCAACCAAGCTCCCATGCTCGGGCGACCGGGTCGCTCGGCTCCCGTCAGAAAATACGTAATGGCCGGAGCATGATTCACCTGGGTCGTGTTCATGGACTTGATGAAACACAACTTGTCGGCCAAGGAGGCGATCTGCGGCAGAAAATTCGCCACGGTGGCGCCGCTTTCTCCGTGCCGAGCGAACTTGGTGATTTCGGCCAACACGGGTCGCTCCTTCTGGCTGCCCGTCATCGTGCTCAATCGCTTGCCGGCGGCGATTGCGTCGGGAATCTGCTTGCCGCTCCACTGACTCAAGGTGGGCTTCCAGTCGAACAGATCGACGTGTGAAGGTCCACCATTCTGCAGCAGATAAATCACGCGTTTGGCCTTGGCCGCCCAATGGGGCAGCCCGGGCAACCCCGGGTTCGATGACGGGGCGGAAGCCGATGTGTCGCGCTGAAGCAACGCCGCGAGTCCGAAGGAGCCAGCGCCGAGCGCCGCGTGCTGGAAGAGACTTCGCCGCGTGATACGTTTCGCTCGCTCAATGATCGGATGCATGACGCCCTGTCCTGTTCGCGGTTCTACTCGCGGGTGAGCACTTCGTCGAGGTTCAAGATCAGCGAGCAGATCACGGAGTAAGCGGCGTGTTCTGCCGAATCCAGTGATTCATCGCGAGGGGACTCGCCGATTGCGAGTAACGCGTTCGCTTCTTCGGGGTGGTTCGAGAATTCCTCCCGCAGCTTTTTCCAGCGACGTGCCAAGACCGCAAGCTCGCTGGGATTCGGGTGGCGCGCGGTCGCCATCCGGAACGCCTGCGCGAGGCGTGCTTCGACATGCTCTGCGTCCGCCCGCATGATCCGCTCCGCCATCGCTCGTGAGGCCTCGACGTAGGTCGCGTCATTGAGCGTGGTCAGGGCGTGCAGCGGCGTATTCGTGCGCCCTGAACGCACCACGCAGTCCTGACGCTTGCCGCCGTCGAAGAACATCGTGGGCCCGACGATTCGGCGCCAAAAGATGTAAAGACTTGCTCGGTAGAGCGAGGCCCCGTGATCCTGCTCGTAGAGGATCTTGCCAAAGGTCGCGTCGGCCCAGACGCCGCTCGGCTGATACGGCTTGACCGCGGGGCCGCCGATTTCACTCACTAACAGTCCGCTCAACGCAAGAGCTTGATCGCGCAGCATCCAGGCCGGCATGCGAGCTCGTGAACTTCGAGTCAATCGTCGATTGTCCGGATCATCGGTGGCGGACAAGTCCTCGGCGGCTGCCGACGAGCTCTCGGACGAGGTTTCGGCCAGGTGCTTGGGGAGATATCCGGAAGACTGCCGATAGGTCGCGCTGCTGACGATCAGCCGATGCATCGCCTTGACGTCCCAGCCGCGCTGCATGAACTGGGTTGCCAGCCAGTCGAGCAACTGGGGATGAGAAGGACGGCTTCCCTGGCGTCCAAAGTCTTCACTGGTCTGGACGATTCCGCTTCCAAAAAACAATTGCCATTGGCGATTGACGGCTACGCGTGCCGTCAGCGGATTGGCGACGTCGACCAGCCAGCGAGCCAGCGTGAGCCGGTTGCGAGGTGCCTCCGCTGGTAACGAAGGAAGAAACGCCGGCGTGCCTTCGGTGACCTCCGTTTGAGGCTGATTGTAGGTTCCCCGCAGCAGGACGGAAGTCTTGCGGCGCTGCTCCGCGGGCAGCTCGTCCATCACCATGACGGGGGCGGCTTTGATCTCACCTCGCTGCTGCTGGAGCTGTTTGAGTTCCTCGTCCAATCGCTGCCGGAGTTGCGGTTCGGCTTCGCTTTGGGCTCGATCCACTTCCGGTATCGGTGCTTCCAAACATCGCGTCAGTTCGGCGATGCGGAGGTCGTATTGGGCAAGTTGGCGTTGCTGGGCCGGCGAGTAGTGCTCAAAGACCGGGGGGGCCTTGCCACCGCCACCCCGTCCCGATTCGGACGTGTTGTTGAAGAACGCGTAGAGCTGATAATACTCCCGCTGGGAAATCGGGTCGAACTTGTGATCGTGACACCGAGCGCAGGTCATGGTCAAACCGAGCCAGACGGTCGAAGTCGTTTCCGTCCGGTCAAACACGTTTTCGACGCGAGTTTCTTCCGGGATCCGCCCGCCCTCGCCGTTGTACATGTGATTGCGGTTAAATCCCGTCGCGATGATCTGTCGCTCGGTCGCCCCCGGCAACAGATCGCCGGCGAGCGTTTCGATGGTGAACTGGTCAAACGGTTGGTTCGCGTTCAAGGAAGCGACCAGCCAGTCCCGCCAGGGCCACATCGAGCGTGTCGGATCGCCTTGGAATCCATCGGTGTCCGCGTACCGCGCGGCCTCGAGCCATTCCCAGGCCATCCGTTCGCCGTAGCGCGGGGACGCCAACAGGCGATCCACGGCACGCTCATACGCATCCGGACGCTCGTCTGCCAAAAAGGCATCCACTTCCGCCAGAGTGGGAGGCAATCCGGTGAGATCGAGCGTAAGACGACGAATCAGCGTCTCGCGACTGGCCTCCGGCGAAGGTCGCAGTCCCTCTTGCTCCAGCCTCGCCAGGACAAAGTGGTCGATCGCATTCCGCGGCCAGGTCACGTTCGCCACCGCGGGCAGGCGGGGCATCACGGGCGGGACGAACGCCCAATGCTGGCCCCAGCGAGCGCCTTCCGCAACCCATTGCCGCATCATCGCTCGCTCGCGTTCCGACAAGACGAGCTTCGATGAGGGCGGCGGCATCCGCTGCTCGGCGTCGTCGCTGAAGATCCGGAGGATGGCTTCGCTTTGCTCAGGAACACCCGGGTGAAAAGCGGTCGTCCCGTCCCGCGTGGCAAACGCACCTTCGGCCGTATCCAAACGCAAGTCAGCTTCGCGAGCGGCCGCATCCGGCCCGTGGCACGGGTAACATCTGTCCGACAAGATGGGTCGGATATCGCGGTCGAAGTCCACCGGCCCGAGCTGGGCGTTCGCCGGTGCCGTCAGCAGACCGAGCCAGATGAAGAACAACGCAGGTCGCATTCGCCGTGGACTCCCAATTTCAGCGCCGATGGGCCGAGCAGATCTTGGCCCCCCGAGCTGACGCCGCACGGCCATTCGGCGTCCGCTCCGCTGCTGCATTGCCTTTTGGCGACTCGGGGCCCTGTCAGTTGTAGTGCCCCCAGGCTGATAACGCAATGTTCGTCGGGAAACACGCGGAGCGCGGGGAACTCGCGGAACAACGTGGCGACCGCGCGATGTCGCCCGACGCGCTGGCCTTCATCCAGCGGCCGGGGACGGCGCGGCACACTCGCCGTGTCGCCCGATGCCGCGCGATGATCTCGAACTTTCTGGCCTGGCTCACGCGCATCGAGCCGTCAGTTCGGTGGCGATCGCTGCCCCGCTACGCCGTAGGCGCCGCAGTTCAAATTAGCGGTCGACTGAGAGAAGTTCGAGCAAATCATCGGCAATCACCGCTTGGACAGCCGCACTTGGCCGCTCGATGGAAAGCACATATTCACCTGATGTCTCCGCGGCGGACGTGACCTCAAGGTAGTAAAGGTCGGAGGCCGCTTCGGTCGGGGCGGTGAAGTCGAGCAGGGCGTTGCGGCCGTCGGCAGCTCCGTTGTCATCCGAGGCGATCACGTTCCCATCCGCGTCGTACAGCCGCAGCACCGCGTCGAGGGCATTGACGAATTCGCCTGGCCCATCGCCGGGTGTGGTGGTGGTAATCGTCACTTGCTCGCCGGCGACCACGTGGACCCTGAAAACGTCCGGACGATCCGTGGCGCGGACGATGCTCTGCGTTCCTTGGCTGCTGACATACACGGATCCAGCCGAGTCGATCGTCATGGCCGTCGGGTTATAAAAGCTGACCTCCGTCCACGAGAGAAAAACCTCGACGAACGCACCCGGTTCGGTGCCCATTGGCCCCTGATAACGGAGTACCTGGGCGCTGTTGTAGCTCGAGACGTAAAGGTTGCCATCGGGGCCAAAGCGAAGTCCCTCGGGTATCGCAAGGCCTCCGCTGAAGGAGGACACAAAGGTATCGATCGGCTCGCCCGTGCTACCGTCGAATCGCACGATGCTATTTGTGCCGGGCACCGAGGCGTAGAGGTTGTTGTCCGGCCCAAACGTCAGGTCGTATGGGTTGTACAATCCGCCGCTCTCGGAGGCCACAAACGTATCAAGGTAAGCGCCGGTGGCACCGTCGTAGCGAAGGATCGAGCTGGTTTCGCGACTGGCGACGTACAGCGAGCCATCCGGGCCGAACGCCAATCCCGTCGGGTAAGAGAGGCCGCCGCTTCCCGCCGCCACGAACTCACCCAGCGACGCGCCGGTGACCGGATCGAATCGGAGCACGTTGTTGGCGCCCGGATTGGACACATAAAGGTTGCCGTCGGTTCCGAGAATCATGCCGAGCGGTTCGGTCAGCCCGCTGTCGGCGACAAGCACACCCAGGAACTCGCCCGACGAGGCGTCATAGCGGAGGATGCTGTTCGTGCCACGGCTGACGACATAAAGCGTTCCGTCGTCGACCACCAATCCCTCGCCAGAAAGCAGCCCGCCGCTGTACGAATCGACCAGCGTGCGAGTGTCCTTCTGGATCGCGCCCAGCACGACATCATTCGTGCCAAGCTCCTGCGCTGTTGCGGTCGTGTTGTTGTCCTCGATATCGAACGCCGCTTCACGCGTCACGACCAGGCTGTATTCGACGTTGCGATCACCGGTCACCCGAAGATAGAAGGTGCCTGTGACCGGAGCCTCGAAATCGCGGATCACCTGATCCAAATTGGTCGCGTTCGAATCGCCGAACAATATCGTGTTGCCGAACTCGTCTTGAAGTTCCAGCGAGATGGTGCCACGGTTCAGCACCTGCAGTCCGACGGTCAGACTCTGGCCCTGCGAGAGCGTGACGGCATAGAAGTCGCCGGAATCAGGTGCCAGCGACGCGGACGGCGCAGGACCGTCGACGCCGATCACGGCCAGCCCACGGGCGTTCGAGGCGGGTATGCTGACCAGAAGATTGCCGCCGGCGTCGTACTTCCCGACATAGCCCCCATAGAGCGATTGTGCCCAGATCTGACCATCGACATCGACCTGTGGATCGGTGACCGAGTACGTGGGAATGAACTCTTGCTGATTCCCGGCGCTGTCGAAGCGATAGATACCGTCGTAGAACGACGCGACCGTCAGATCGCCGTCGGGTGTAAAGTTCAGTCCATAGGGATAATTGACTTGTGCGAACTGGCTGTAGTCACCTGTGGTGGGATCGAGCTGCCACACACCCCAACTGTAAACGCTGGTGACAAACACTTGGCCATCGTCGCGAACGGCAACATCCGCGGGATAACCAAACGGAAACCCGTAGCTCGCAAGTAACTGCCCCGACGAATCGAGGTGCAAGACCTCATTCACCGCCGACAATGCCACCCAGAGGCTCCCGTCGGCCGCTACATCCAAACCGGCTTCGGAGAAGTAAACTTCGGGCAAGGGAATCGTGTCGAGCAATTTCCCGTCATAGTCAAAGTGCAACAGCCGGCCACCGAGTCCCGACGCGTCGGTCAGGGCCACAAACAGTTCGTCGCCCGCTCCTTGTTCCACGTCCTGCAGCACGCCACTCGCCAGAGCGGGGTGGTTGATGCGAGCCAACTCGTTGCCTGCGGAATCGAGATGAACGAGATCTCCGTTGTACGATTCAATGAAGAACACCTCGCCCGCCAAGACGCCGGCACGGATTTGGCCTAGCACTGCGGCCCGTTCCGGACCGGAGCCGTCAGCCGGGCTCGAGTCCAACGCCAAAAACGAAGCCGTCAGGTCCTGGGCGGTCGCCCGAGTGTCATTGGCCGGCCCATCGTGGCTTTCGCTTTCGACCGCGGCGTTCAAGATGATTTGTAGCTGAAAGCTGCCGCTTGTTTCCAAGACACCGCCGACCGTTGCGGTGTAAGTCCCGGCGGTTGTGATGGGAATCGTCTGAAGTACCGCCTCGTGTCCCACCACTGCGGCCGACGCGACGCCCAGAGACTCTCCCGATGGGTCGAACAACTCAACCCGAGGCTGCAAACCGCTCCCCGGCTCGACCACAACCGTGATCGTTTGCCCGGCATCCAACGGAAGCGTCCAGCTGTCGGAATCACCGGCCGGGCGTATCAGTCCAGACACGACGGGATCATAGATCAGGCTACCCAAGGGTGCCTTCGGCGAAAGTGGCGTGGGGAAGGCCAGGGTGTCGATGTCCAGGTCGAATTCAACCGAGAAGTCCCCACCCTCCGTGCCGTTGCCCGAAACGACGGGTGGCTCGCCATCCAGATCAAAGCCATCCGGAGAGGCGAGATCCTCGAAGCCGGCACTGATCAGCGTCAGGCGATACGATCCTTCGGGCAGTCCCGAGTATTGCAGCGTCAGCGTCGTGCCGCTTGCGTCGAAGCTGTAGCCGTTAGGTGAATAAATGGCCGAGCCGTCGAGTTCCTGGAGCGGCACATTCCACGGATACAGGTTGTCCGTCCGCATTGGCTCGCTGAACTCAACCACGTAAGTCAGGTCGCCCGCGGGCAACACGTCACCGGGCTGGATGGAGCTGCTGATCACGCGCGGTGGCGTCAGGTCCTCGACGAAGTTCATTTCAAACGCGTCCAGAGGTGTGCCCTGCACGTCTTTCATCGCACCGGTGGCGATCCGGACACGCTGCGGGCCTTCATTCAGTTGAGGCAAGTCGAAGACGACGGTGTTTCCGTCGATCGCAGAGACCCCGACGGCTGGGATGCCGTTGATCTTCAGGTCGGCGGGTTGCAAGGATGTCAGCAGAACGCCATCGTTGAAGGAAACCGTGATCTGTCGCGTCGGACCGCGCGTCCGGCTGCCGTCGATGGGGCTGGTATCGCTGACGTTGAAAGGCGGCAACTTCCCGGTTGCCCCCTTGATCGACATCGTATATTCGCCGCCAGTCAGTTCGGCCGTCGCGTCCGAGGGGGCGACTTCGACAAAGTAGGTGCCGCCGGCACCTCGCGGTACGCGGTAACTCAACTTGGCATTCGGCCGGCCTGACGTGGCGTTATCATTCGAGGCGACGAGATTGCCGAACGCGTCGTAGACCCGCAGCATCGGATTCAGCACGTTGACGAATTCACCGCTGCCAGCGGCGCGCGTCATCGTTTCCAGCTCCAGCGTCTTTCTTTCGGCCATGGTGACGCGATAGAAGTCACTTGAGCTCCAACCATCCTCCGCCGCGCCCACGAATCCCATGACCCATTGGCGTCCGGCTGCTTCGCTGCTCTGGACGTCCTTTGCCGAGCCCAAATCGTTGTTGGGTTCGGTGTCGAATTCGGCATTGCGAGTCGCCACCAGGCTATATTGCACTTGCGGATCACCTGTGACGCGAATGAAGTACGTGCCCGTGGCAGGGACAACGAAGTCGCCAACTACCTGTTCTGCGTTCGTCGCACCGGGCGACCCCATCGCCAGGACCGTTCCATTCTGCTTTTGAAGCTCCATCGCGATCTGACCGCCCGTGAGCGACTTAAGGGTCAACGAGACGCTTTGACCGGCTCGCAGATTGAGCGAATAGAAGTCGCCGCTGTCGGGTGCGAGAGAGGCGGGCGGCTCGGGGCCATCCACGCCAATCACCGCCAGACCTCGCGGATAATAGTAAGTGCCGGCGGTCCTCAACAACGGACTTCCCTCCGGATCGTACTTTTCCAGGCCATAGCCATCGAGCAACGCGACCCACAGGTTGTTCTGCAGGTCCACTTGCGGATCGATGGAGGAGTAGCTGGGGATCGATTGGAGGAGGTTCCCCTCGTGGTCGAATCGAGCGATGCCGGCATAGTATCCCGCGACGGTCAGTTCGCCCTCGGGGGTGAAGTTCAGTCCGTAATCACCGGGAAAGTCGGCGAACAGGGTCGCTTCGCCCGTGGCGGGGTCCACCTGATAGACTCCGCTGCCGTAATGGCTCGTGACGAATAGCAGCCCATCGTCTCGAACCGCCACATCACTGGGAAGACTGGGCGAAAACGGAATCTCGGCAAGTAAGTTGCCGGTGGAATCGAGGTGAAAGATCAGATTCGCGTAGGGTTGAGTCACCCACAGCGACCCGTCTCGCGCCACATCCAGGCTCGTCCCGTAGTAGTCGTAGGAAACGTTCGGCAACACAATCGTGTCCAACAAGTTGCCCTCGTAGTCAAAGTGCAGGACCTGACCGGGTCCGCCGTAGACGGCCATGCTGACATAAAGGTCGTCGTGGATTCCTTGTTCGACGTCGAATAGACTTCCCTCCGCCAATCGAGGGTGCGTGATCCGACTTTGCTCGCGGCCCTCGGAATCGATGTGGACAAGGTCGCCACTGTTCTGCTCCGTGAAGAACACGTCTCCGGCGCGTACACCACCGCGAATTTGCCCAAGCACCGCGGCCCGCGCGGGGCCCGACCCTTGCGGTGAGTCGGAGTGCAGGGCAATCAAGGAGGGCGTCAGATCCTGGGCGGTGGCCCGACGGTCGTTGGCCGGGCCATCGTGGCTCTCACTCTCCACGGCAGAATTGAGGATCAGCCGCGCGTGGTATCCGCCGCTGGTCCTGTGTGCGCCGCTGATCTTGACTTTGTACAATTGCGGTTTGTCGCCGGAATCGCCCTGCGCCCTGAGCGTCTGCAGCACGGCATCCTCGCCCGCGCCGTCCGCCGTCGCGCGGCCGACACGAATCCACCTCTTGCCATTGAAGCGAAACAACTCGACCTTTGGCTGCAACGTCGCGCTGGGGTCCACGACGACGGTTATCGTCTGACCGGGATCCACACGCAGTGTATAGCGGTCCGAGTCCGAGCTGGGAACAATGGCGCCGTGGACCGATGATTCATAGATCAGACTTCCCAGCGGGCGTTGGGCAGTCAGCGGCGTCGGAAAGGGCGCGGTTCTCACGTCCAGCGAAAAGTCAACCGAGAAGTTGCCTCCTTCCATTCCGTCGCCGGATGGATACGGTGGGAGCGAAGTCGCCGGGCGCTCCCCGTCCAAGTTGAACCCGACCAAGTCCTCAAAGACAAAATCTCCGCTCAGCAGCGTCAGCGTATAGGCATCGTCCGGCAGATTCGTGTACTCGATTGTCAGTTGCGTATTCGTCGAATCCCAGCTCGAAGAATCAGGACCGTACGAAACTCCCAGGAATTTGCCTTGGAGCTGAAAATCCCAGTTATCGAAATTCGCCAGGCTCATTTCCTCGCTGAATTGTACGGTGTAGGTCAGTGATCCCGCGGGAAGCACTTCGCCTTGATGAATCGAGGAGGCGATCACCGTCGGAGGGTGAACGTCCTCGGTGAACGTGCTGCTAAAGGCCGCGACGGGAGTCCCCTGAAGGTCACGCAAAGCTCCGCTTTCGATCTGCAGCTGTTGCGATCCTTCGCCGTGAGCGGGCAGGTCGAACACGGCGGTGTTCGCGTCCACGACCGTGACCGCGATGGCGGGGACTCCATTCAGTGTCAAGTCACTTGCTTCGAGAGACGACAGCAGGATCGCGTCGTTGAAATCGACCATCACCTGCGTGAGCGGTCCGCGCAGGCGTGCCCCGTCGGGCAGGTCGGTGGCGAGCACGTTGAACTCAGGAAGCGAGCCCGTCGCGCCGTCGATCCGCAGCACGTATTCGCCGCGAGATGCTTCCGCGCCGAGGACGCGGACGCGGTAGGTGCCCGTCATCAGGGCCGTGTAGGCGAGAGCGGCGTTCCGGCCATCGGAACCCGAGTTCTCGTCCGACGCCACCCAAGACTCCAGCGGGTCATACAACTCGATCGTGGGATCCAGGTCGTTGTGGAATTGGTCTGGCTGCTGCAGGTCACCTCCGGGCGTTTGTGTTTGCACGACCAGAGTATCCCCCTCATTGACCTCGACCAGATAATCGTCCCAGTCCTGCGTCGCCGGTGGAATCGTCCAACCACCGTACTGAACCAGTTGGCCGTTCACGTACAGCGCCAGCGAGTCACCGTCGCCGACGGCGGCCAGGTGGAACCAATCGCCCGACGGCAGGGCGCCCTCGGAAAAGTAGAAGTTGGCTTGCCCGCCATTCGGAGTCCAGACCTGGATCGTCGTCGGGTCGATGAATCCGAACTCGATCACGTCATTCTGTCCGAACAAGCCGACTCGAGTTTGCGTCAACGTCTCCCGGTTGACCCACGCGGCAAAGCTGAATTGACGCAGGTTGTTCAGTGGTGACGCCGCGACGTGCACGAACGACTCGGCCGGGCCCACGGCGTACGCGACGTTGTCTGCGCCCAGACCGAGTAGCGGTTGACCTTGGGTCTCGTCGGGACCTGCCACACCGCGCTGGCCTCCCATGTACGTTCCATCCAGGAGTGCGCCGGCGGATCCCAGATTGAGTGCCGTGTCGCCGCCCGTTTCATTGAATCTCCAGTAGCCAATCGGACTCGTGTCGAGTACCGTTTGCGCAAAGTTGCCCCCGTCCGTCAGCGCCGCGCCGACCATGCTGTCGATCTCGGCACCCGACAGAGCCACGTCCCAGATCGCCACTTCGTCCAGAGTTCCCGTGAATTGGTTTCCGATGGGGTCGAACACACCGCCACCACCGATATTGAAGTCGGACATTGCGGACCCGTAACCCGGTCCCGGGCCATTGGCGATGTATCCAAGGGCGATATCCGTTCCGCTTAGCTCCTGGGCAACTCCCAGGTCGTCGTTCGGCTCGGAGTCGAAGTCCGCGTCACGGCTCGTGACCAAACTGTATTCCGTGGCTTGGCCGCTGACTTGCAGGTAGTAGATGCCGGTCGCGGGGGCGACGAAGTTGCGAATCACTTGATCAAGGTTGCTGGCATCCGACGCCCCGATCGCCAATCGGCTGCCTTCCGCGTCCTGAAGTTCCATGACCAGCTGTCCGTACCCAAGTGACTTGAGTGCAGCCGTCATGCTTTGGCCCGCCTCGAGCGTGAGCGAATACCAGTCGCCGGGATCCGGTGCCATGTCGGCCGACGCATCCGGGCCGTCGACGCCAATGACCGCCAGCCCCCAAGGATATACGGCGGGCACGCCGGCCAACAAAAGTCCGTTCGAGTCGTATTTCTCGACCCGCCAGGAGTCGAACATCGTGCTCCAGATCGCATTCATCGGATCGACTTGCGGGTCGAGGGCGGAGTAGACGGGAAGCGACTGCACTTGATTCCCGGCGCCATCGAAACGGAAGATCCCGTCGTAGCGAGCCCCGACGGTCAACTCGCCCTCAGGCGTGAAATTCAGGCCGTACGGCTGCGAAACGTCCGCAAATAGCGTCGCTTCGCCCGTCGCCGGATCGACCTGCCAGACTCCGCCATTTCCACCACTCGTGACAAACAATTGGCCGTCGTCCCGGACGGCGACATCGCGCGGGTATTCGGGCGAGAAGGGAATGCTGGACAGCAGGTTCCCCGTTGCATCGAGGTGATGGATTTCGTTGGCGTAGACTTGAGTCACCCAGAGACTGCCATCGGCGGCGACATCCAAGCCGGCCTCGTCGTAAGTCAGCCCATCGTGAGTTGGCAGTGTGATCGTATCCAGCAAATCACCCGCGTAGTCAAAGCGCAGCAAACGGCCGGAACCGTCAAACGCCGACACGACGACATACAAGTCATTGTGGATTCCCTGCTCGACATCGCATAAACTGCCGCCGGTCAACAAGGGATGCGTCAATCGAGCACGCTCATGGCCCTCGGAATCGAGTTGAATGACCGTGCTATTTTGGTATTCCGTGAAGAATACATCCCCCGTCTTCGCTCCGCCTCGAAGCCGTCCTAGCACCGCCGCTCGCTCGGCGCGGGAGCCGGCGGGGGCGGGCGACTCGAGCGGCGAAAAGGACGAATCGAGATTCTGGGCCGTGGCGGAGTTATTGTTGGCAGGGCCAACGACATTCTCTTTCTCCAGCGCCGCGTTCAGAATCACGCGGACGTCGAAGTCGCCCGTCGTGCCAGCTGTCTGCCCGACGATGACCGTGTACGTGCCACCTTCCGCGGCGGAAACCGACTGCAGCAAGACATTCTGGCCCGCCGCGGTTCCCGTGGCGGCGGCCAAGGATGTATTCGTGGGACCGGTCAGCTCGACGGTCGCCTGCAGACCCTCGCTGGGATCCACCAGGACGGTGAGCGTTTGCCCCGGATCAACCGCGATGGTTAGCGCCTGCGAGTCTCCGGGCGCGGTCAGATGACCGGTTTGACTTCCTCCGTCGTAGACCAGACTACCGAGCGGAGAGACGGCCGCGAGTGAGGCAAGTTCATAGGACGCAGCCAACAAACGACGCTCTTCGAGCTCGTCGAATCGCAAGGACGGACGAATCCACTTTTGAACCGATTTGGCAGAACGGCGGTGTCGATGTGACGCGCAACGAATCGGTCGGTAAGTTGGGAGTGATAGCATGGTCCGCTTCCTGATCTGCCTGCCTGGCGAAAGAGTCGGTTCGGTTGACAGCAACCGAAACCTCTATGCCTACAGGCGTCAGATTCCTGGCGAGGGACCGCGCCGTTCGGGAATATTTCTGAGCGCTGGAAAAGAGTTGGGAAAGGGGCGTTGGGAAAGGGGTCAGGCCCCAAAAGTGCGAAGCACCCGAAGGGCCGTTCCGGCTTTTGGGGCCTGACCCCTTTTCCCAACCAGGTCCCAAAAGTGCGAAGCACCCCAGGGGCCGTTCCGGCTTTTGGGGCCTGACCCCTTTTTCCAACGCTGCCCCCTTTTCCCAACTCAGCCGCGACCGATGTAGGGCATGGTGGTGGCCATGACGGTCATGAACTGCACGTTGGCGTCCAGCGGCAAACTGACCATGTAGGCGATCGCTCGGCCCACGTGCTGAACGTCGAAGAGAGGCTCGACAAGAGATGACCCGTTGGCCTGCAGAGCCCCGGAACCGAGCGTGACGGCGGCAAGCTCGGTTTGCGTGTTGCCGATGTCGATTTGCCCGCACGCGATCTGGTACTTGCGTCCTTCCAGCGAGGTCGATTTCGTGAGTCCGGTGACCGCGTGCTTCGTCGCTGTGTAGGCCGCCGCCAAGGGTCGTGGCACGTGCGCGGAGATCGAGCCGTTGTTGATGATTCGGCCGCCTCGGGGAGTTTGCTCTTTCATTACCCGAAATGCGGCCTGCGTGCACAGGAACACGCCGGTCAGATTGACATCCACTACCGCTTGCCATTGGTCCAGCGACAGATCTTCCAGGGGCGTCGCGGGGACATTCATCCCGGCATTGTTGAACAGCACATCCAGCCGCCCGTGGACCCGCCCGACTTCCGCGAAAAGCGAGTTCACCTCGGCCGCCTGAGTCACGTTGGCCTGAATCGACAGAATCGGTGGACCGCCGGCATCGGCCTGACTCGCGGTTTCCTCGAGTTGGGCCTTACGGCGTCCGGCGATCACAACCCGATGCCCGTCACGCGCCAGCGCCAGCGCCGCGGCACGACCGATCCCCGATCCGCCACCCGTAATCAGACAAACCAACCCGTCGCGTTTTGATGCTGACACGCTCTTGTCGCTCACTCGGTACGATTGGGAACGATGTCCACCACCGACGAGTCCGTCGCCATGACTCTCGGTGCCCTCGGTGGCTCGGTGGTGACACTCTGTGGCTCTGCGGTGATCACACGGCGGCCGGCGGCCCAGGATACTGCAAAATTCCGCGCACGACCTGACCATGAACATCGGTCAGGCGGAAATCACGGCCTTGATAGCGATACGTCAGCCGCTCGTGATCGAAGCCAAGCAGATGCAGCACCGTCGCTTGCAGGTCATGCACATGGACGGCGTCGCTGGCGGGGCGAAAGCCCAATTCGTCGGATTCGCCGTAGATGGTCCCCGGCCGAATGCCGCCTCCCGCCATCAAAATCGAGTAGCAGTCGGGAAAATGGTCGCGTCCCAAGACATCACCTTTGGCCGTGCGTCCCTCTCGGAACGGTGTCCGGCCGAACTCGCCACTGAACACGATCAAGGTTTCCTCGAGCAATCCGCGCGCCTTCAGGTCGCGGATCAAGGCAGCGACGGCCTGGTCCACGCCGCGGCACTTCCGCGTCAATCCGTCGCGGATATCCTCGTTTGGATTCGTCCCATGAAAGTCCCAGCCCCAGTCGAATAGCTGAACGTAGCGGACTCCCTGTTCCACAAGTCGTCGCGCGAGCAGACAGTTGTTGGCGAAACTCGCCTCGCCCGGCGCCGCGCCATAGGAGCGGAGTGTTGCGGCCGTTTCCTGGCCGATGTCCATCACCTCGGGAACCGAAATCTGCATGCGAAACGCGAGCTCGTACTGGGCGATGCGCGTCTGGGTTTCCTCGTGGCCGAAGCGATCGAACTGCAATTGGTTGAGATCGCCGATCGCGTCCAGACTCAGGCGACGCATCTCCCGGTCGACGCCTGCGGGATTGGTCACAAACAGAACCGGGTCTCCCTGGGAGCGACACTGGACGCCCTGGAAGACCGAGGGCAGGAATCCGCTGCCCCAGACGCTCTTGCCGGCACTGGGGTTCGTGCCTCCGGAAATGAGCACGACGAAGCCGGGAAGGTCTGCATTCTCCGTACCGAGGCCATAGGTGGTCCAGGCGCCGAGCGACGGACGTCCGAGGCGCGGCGAGCCGGTGTACAGCAGCAACTGGGCCGGGGCATGGTTGAACTGATCGGTGTGCATTGAACGGACGAGACACAGCTCGTCCGCGACCGATGCCAACTGCGGGATCGCGTCCGATAGCCACATTCCACATTGACCGTGTTGCCGAAAGGTGCGGGGGGTGCCGAGCAACGTCGGCGCCTCGCTGGTGAAGGCAAATCGCTTTCCCTGGAAATACTCCGGCGGACAGACCTGGCCGTGACGCTTGACGAGTTCCGGTTTGTAATCCAACAAATCCAGGTGAGGCGGCGAACCGGCCATGTGCAGAAAGATCACGTGCTTGGCCTGGGCTGGAAACATGGGACTCTGTGCAGCGAGCGGATCGCGTGTACGATCGGCCGCGGCGAGCAGCGGTCCGTCCAGCTGAGCCAGCGCCAGCGCGCCGAGCCCTAAGGGACTGGCCTGCAGAAAGTGTCGACGGGTGATGGCACGCAGGCGATCTGCCGCTGGCCGGGCCACGGTCCGATTCAATGCTTCGCGAGTATCCACGGTCACTCTCCTGCGGGCTTCAATCGGCAAGGCAATTCAGCAAACGGCGCCGGCGACCATCTCGCAGCTGTCATCCAGCGGACGTTGATCATTTCTTGGTGAGTGTTTCATCGAGATTCAAGAGCACATTGGCCACGAGGGTCAGGGCCGCCAACTCGGCCGGATCGCAATCCAGTTCACACGGCCCCAAGGGTTCATAAGCCAACTGCCGCGCGGCATCGGGCGCGGAACGGAATCGCGCCAGGGCGGTGTGATGGAGCTGCCCGAGGCGGTCGAATTCCGCCTCAGTCGGTTCGCGCATGAGGCAAAGCCGAAAAGCGTGCCGAATCACCGATTCCGGGGCAGCCGTCTCCGAACCGTCTGCGGCTGTCTTGACTTGTGACTCTCGCACCGCGCGGCGGGCCAGGCCCTGAGCGGCTTCGACAAACACGGGATCGTTGAGCGTGACGAAGGCTTGCAGCGGCGTATTGGTGCGAATTCGCCGAATCGTACAGACCTCGCGACTGGGTGCGTCAAACGTGGTCATCGACGGGTAGGGCGTGGTGCGGCGCCAGCTGGTGTACAGTCCGCGACGAAAACGATCCTCGCCGTCACTCGGTTGCCAGTCCGTCGACGCCCCAAACGCCGCTCGCAGCCCCAGGGAAGGGCGGGGCGGCTGAACCGACGGGCCACCCAGCTTGCGACTCAGTAAACCGGCCACGGCGAGTGCCTGATCGCGCAACATCTCGGCCGACAAGCGATAACTCGGACCCCGCGAAAGCCACCGGTTGCGTGGATCTGCCTGCCGCTTGACGTCTGAATCGACTGACGATTGGCGGTACGTGGCCGACGTAACGATCAAACGCAGCAGTTGTTTCACGTCCCAGCCGCCGTTGATCAGTTCCAAGGCCAGATCGTCCAGCAGTTCGGGATGCGAAGGCGGTTCGCCCTGCAGGCCAAAGTCCTCGCTCGTCTCCACCAAGCCGATGCCAAACAGGTGTTCCCAGAGCCGATTGACGGTCACGCGTGCGGTGAGTGGATTCTGCGGGTCGATCAGCCAACGAGCGACGCTCAATCGATCTGCTTTGACGCCAACGGGCAAGCTCGGGAAGGCGGCCGGCACGCCGGGCTCGACCTGCGGACCCCGCTTCAAAAAATTTCCGCGGATCTGAACGTAGGTCTTGCGCCGTCGATCGGGCGGAAGCTCGCGCAGGATCGGGGTCGTCACGCCTTGGATGCCACGCCGTTGCTCTTGGATTTTGGCGATTTGCTGGTCGAGATCCTTGCGGCGCGATTCCAGATCGGCGGCGGGAGCTTGCTCGATTTGCTCCGCCAATGCGCCCCGCTGCGTCTGGAGCTGCGTTTGCTGTTGTTCAAGTTGAGCGAGCTCCTGTCGCTGAGCCGGTGTCAACTCTTCCAGGGTCGGGCTTTCATCGCCGCGATCCGCGTCCTCGGTGTTGTTGAAGACGGCATAGAACTGAAAATACTCTTCCTGAGTGATCGGATCGTACTTGTGGGAATGGCACTGGGCACATCCCATCGTCAATCCCATCCAGATTTGCATCGTGCTGTTGACTCGGTCAACCACCGCCGCGGTGCGGAACTCTTCGTCGTCGGTGCCACCTTCGCTGTTGGTCATCGTATTGCGATGGAAGGCG
The DNA here is from genome assembly GCA_963826795.1 of uncultured Planctomycetales bacterium. Classification (GTDB taxonomy): domain Bacteria; phylum Planctomycetota; class Planctomycetia; order Pirellulales; family Pirellulaceae; genus CAWGYT01. Next base: position 94,428 of record CAWGYT010000019.1, read on the forward strand.
GTGGCCAGCAGCTGCTCGGTCGTTGCCTCGGGCAACAAGTCGCCCGCTAACTGTTCAATCGTGAACTGATCGAACGGGAGATTCGCGTTCAAAGCCGAGATGACCCAGTCGCGATAGCGATAGATCATGCGGGGCGGATCCTGGGCGTAACCGGCCGAGTCAGCGTAACGAGCCAAGTCGAGCCAGATGCGGGCCCAACGTTCTCCGAATGCGGGCGAGGCCAGCAGGCGGTCCACCAACCGCTCGTAGGCTACGGGAGTGCGATCCAGCAGGAAGGCCTCGACCTCGGCAGGGGCTGGCGGCAGGCCCGTGAGATCGAGACTGACGCGGCGGATCAGTGTCGCGCGATCGGCAACGTCGTTCGGACCGAGGGCATGTTCGTCCAGCTTCGCGAGAACCCATCGGTCGATTCGGTTGACAGGCCACGTGGGCCGTGACAGTTGGCTTGGAAGAGGGGAAGGTCGGGGAGCGGTAAATGACCAGTGCCGGGTGTAATCCGCTCCGGATTCGATCCAGGTGCGCAGCTTCGCCAAGTCCCTTTCGTCCAGCGCGGCGCCGGCCTCGACCGGTGGCATCCGGAAGTCCGGGTCGGTACTGGTGACGCGTTGCCAGAGTTCGCTTTGTTCGAGGTCTCCCGGCACAACCGCCCGGGTGCCGCTGGGCAATTCGCCGGTCGCACCGTCGGAAACGTCAAGCCGCAGGTCCGCCTCGCGCGAGGCCTCATCGGGTCCGTGACAACGAAAACAACGGCCCGCCATCAGCGGCAGGATGTCCCGACCGAAATCCACCTCGGCGGCCGAAGCAACGACCGGCAGCCAACCGAACGCGACCGCCAGCACGGCGGCGGAGGCCCCGATGTCAACGAGAATTCGGAGAACGCACGAGAACGAGGGCTTCGCCGTGAAAGCCATGGAACTCGATTGATTTGCGTGCCGTGCCAAGGTCGCCCCCATGTCAAACCACGTTTTCCTCATGGTCCCCCATCATAACACAGCGTCGACCGGGAGGGCGAGGTGTGAACCGGAGACGCGCTTCCTCCCGCGAACCAAGGTTGCGGGCTCGGCGAGGAAGAACGATGATATCGGCCAGCTGCCGGTGAGTATTTCGTAAGTGAAACGCCGAGGCGCAGGCTGTCTCAACCCTGCAGGTGACACGTCATCTATTTCGCTTTTCTTCGATCCGAAGGACAATTCGCCATGACGATGGTTCGTTGCGGTGTCGTTTTGATGTGGATTGGTTACATCGCCCAGGCTGCCCCGCCGGAGACCCGCAAATCCCCGGTGGTCGATACCTATCACGCCACCACCGTACGCGATGACTATCGCTGGCTCGAGGATGCGAGCTCGGCGGCGGTGCAGAAATGGAGTGACGCTCAGAATGCGTATGCCCGCGCGTTCCTCGACCGGTTGCCGCAGGCGGATGCGATTCGTCGCGAAGTGACTTCGATTCTCTCGAACCAATCGATTCGCTACTTCAACGTGTCGGTGGCGGCGGGACGCGTCTTCTGCGAACGGCTGGAGCCGCCACAACAACAGCCCGTGATCGTGGTGCTTGACGATCTGGCCGCGGCCGATTCGGCACGCGTGCTGGTCGATCCCAATCAGCTCGATCCCAGCGGGCTGACGTCCATCGACTGGTATCGCGTGTCACCCGATGGAAAACGCCTCGCCGTGTCGCTCTCGGTGGGCGGAAGCGAGCTCGGTGACTTGAAGATCGTCGACGTGGAGCAGGGAGCCTGGCTGGACGAGTCGATCGAGAAGGTCAACAGCGGTACCGCCGGCGGTAGCCTGGCCTGGACCCCGGATAGCCAGGCGTTCTTTTACACGCGTCACTTGCCGCTGCACCCGCAGCGGCCGGATGATCATCGGGTCTTTCAACACGTTTACTTTCATCAGTTGGGCACCGACGTCTCGGAAGATCGCTATGAGTTGGGCGAAGGGTTTCCCGAGATTGCGGAAATCCAACTTGCCAGCGATGTTCGGACGGGACGACTTCTGGCCACCGTTCAAAAGGGAGATGGGGGCCAGTTCGCGCACTACCTTCGCTCGCCTGACGGCACGTGGCGCCAGTTTAGCCGGTTCGGTGACGGACTGGTGCAGGCCGTCTTCGGTCCGAAAGACCAACTGTATCTGGTTAGTCTGGCGGGCAGTCCCCGTGGCAGGCTGCTCGAGGTTTCCGCCTCGTCGCTGGACCTGGACGAGGCCCGGGTTGTGATTCCCGAGGGCTCGGACACCATTGTCAGCGGCGGGACGGCGTTTTGGGGCGAGCAGACGGTGCTCTGTACTTCGGACCGCCTCTACGTGGTGTACCAAACGGGTGGTCCTTCGGAGTTGCGGGCGTTTGACACGCAGGGGCAGCCGCTGGCCCCCATTGGGCAACTTGACGTGGGGGCGGTGTTCGGCGTGCAACTGCTGAGCAACGGGCAGCTCCTGTTCGGAAATACATCGTACGTGCAGCCGGAATGCTTCTATCGCTACGATCCGGCCAGCGGGACGACCGTCGCGACGTCACTGCGCAGCAATTCGTCCGTGTCCTTCGACGACATCACCGCTCGCCGCCTGTTCGCTCGCTCGCCCGACGGAACCCGAGTGCCGATGACCGTGATGCTGCGCAAAGACCTCGAGCTGAACGGAGACAATCCGTGCATTCTCTATGGCTATGGCGGCTATGGCATCAGCATGGAACCGAGTTTTCGTCCCCTGAATCATGTCTTGTTGCGTCGGGGCGTGATCTACGTCGTGGCGAATCTTCGCGGTGGGGGCGAGTTCGGCGAACAGTGGCACCGCGACGGGGCGTTGACGAAGAAACAGAACGTGTTTGATGATTTCGCCGCCTGCCTGCGTGAATTGATCGACCAGCGGTTCACGTCGCCGTCCCGTCTGGCGATCATGGGAGGCAGCAACGGTGGCCTCCTGATGGGCGCGACGTTGACGCAGCATCCGGAGTTGGTCCGTGCGGTGGTCTCGCTGGTCGGCATCTACGACATGCTGCGGGTGGAGCTTTCTCCCAACGGCGCCTTCAACGTCACGGAATTTGGGACGGTCAAGGACGCGGACCAATTCCGAGCTTTATTGGCCTACTCGCCACTGCATCAGGTGGTTGATGGCGTCGATTATCCAGCCACGCTTTTTCTGACGGGACGCAATGATCCTCGCGTCGATCCAATGCAGTCGCGCAAGATGACGGCCCGTTTGCAGGCGGCCACCGGAGACAAGGGGTTGATTCTCTTGCGGACCAGTGCCAATGCAGGTCACGGGAGTGGCAACTCGGTGAGCGAACAGATCGAACAGACGGTCGACATCTTCGCGTTCTTGTGCGAGCTGCTGCGCGTCCCCATCGAGGAACGCTAAGAGCGGATTGAACTCGCAGCTCCCCAGCCAAACGGTTGGCGCGGGCGGTCCGAGCTACGGAAGTTCGGTGGTCGAGCGGATGGGTTTGCCGCGCCGGATGAGTCCGGTGGTGAGCAGAACCAGGACCGCATATTGTGCGCTGAGCAGCGCATAATCGATGCGTGATTCGAGCGTGAGATGCTCGAATCGCCGCAGGTCTTGAGTCGGAACAGGGGTTTGCCGCTTCGCCGGCAGGCGGGAATCGGCAATCCAGTGGTAGCCGACTCGGTGCTGTTGCAGAACCGACTGCTGTCGCGGGCCTCCGACGATGCGAACCTCTCGCACCTGACGCTGGACCCATGGAGGGATGGTCAACATCACGAGCAGGACCAGGCATCCCAGGCAGCAGGTAACGACCACACATCGCAGGGGCCTCCCACGGCCTCGGCCCGACTCACGTTGACCCGGTTCGCATCGGACCCCGTCGTGCGTCGTGCTTGTGGCCGCCGGACGCCAAATTGGGATCGATTGGTCGAGAGCCGTTGATGGATTGTCGAGGGTGACGACACTCAGGTCGGATAGCTGCCCGACGGTGCGTAAGATCCAGCGGTCGAGGAAATCCGCCCGACGTTGGGGGTGATTTGCCAAATGTTGTCGTAGCCAAGGGAGGTCGGTCAGGATTCGAGCCAGCAACTGCTCGCGCACCTGTGGTTCGGCCTCAAGGCGGTGCGTGAGGCACCCCACCAGATGTGACTCAAGGGCCATTCGTTCCGTCGGCGGTAACGCGACGTCAAGCGACCGTGGGGTGATCCGGCCGCGGGGGGCGCACAGTGCGATCAGCAGATAGGCACTGATCAGCGCGAGGCAGAAAGTGGCGTAGGCGTAATTCAAATTCGTGCGTCTTTCGCTGAAGATTATATCGCGCGACGCCGTCGACCTGTACAGTCGAACACGAGGTTGCCCGCCCCATTGCCTCATTATTGCCTCGTTGAAATTTCTGAAGTGTTGCTTGACGCTGATACGATACATTTGTACAGTACTGCCGAGCGGACGCCGAGCTTGGCGATCACGATGCACCAGGCGGGCCGTTTCAGCTTCAGACCCCGTCCGCTCGATCGGAGAACCAGGCATGAATCTCCCGCCGTTTTCGTCGCAGGAGGTGCGTTCCGTCACCGAGCGGAACCGTCGCCAGGTGGTTGCCGAGTTGCGTCAGCAGTTGGCCCGTGGCGAACTTGCGTCAACCGAGTTCGACGAGAAGGCATCCTGGGTTTCCAGCGGCTGCCAGGCACTGGACGCCTTGTTGTCAGGGCAAGGTTTTCGCCGAGGAACGATCAGTGAATGGTTCGTCGAGGAAAGTGATTCTGGAGGTGGAGGTGGAGGTGCAGGTGCAGGGGAAAAACGTGCAGGGGAAAAACGTGCAGGGGAAAGTGGCGGTGGGGCAGGAACGGTGGCGCTGTTGCTCGCCCGCCAGGCATGCGTCGAGGGCGGCGTGATGGTGATCGTCGACGGGGAGGGTTGGTTTTATCCTCCTGCGGCGGCGGCTTGGGGAATTGATTTGCAGCGGCTGGTGATCATTCGCCCTTTGCGGACGGCGGAGATGATGTGGGCCTTGGAGCAGGCGTTGCGAAGTCCGGCGGTCAAGGCGGTTTGGAGCTGGCTGGGCGAGGTCAATGATCGTTGGTTTCGTCGGTTTCAGTTGGCGGCCGAAAGCAGCGGTTGTCTGGGTTTTTTCTTGCGTTCACGCCAGTTTCGCGGGCGTCCAAGCTGGTCAGATTCTCAATGGCTGGTGACGGCATCTCCTCAGGGGACGGCGACTTCCTCAGGGGACGGGCACCGCGCATTCCCCGGCAAGCTGGGGCGGTCGACGTGCCGCGACGAAGCGTGGAGGTGGAGTTGATTCGTTGTCGAGGTCAGGGACGTTGGGGGCGTGTCCTTTTGGAGTTGGATGAGCGAGCCGGGAAACTGACGACGCTCGCCGCGATTCATCATGAAGCGTCTGCTGTGCATCTGGTTTCCGAACTGGCCGATTCAACGAATCGTGGTCGCACGTCCTGAACTTCAGCCAGCAGCCGTGATCTTGTCCGCGTGGGATTCGCGACGAGGTCAGTTGGTCGCGGCCTGTTCTCGTCGAGCTTGGCAGCGAGGGGTTCGGGTCGGAATGCCTTTGGCGGAGGCAACAGCCTTGCTTGCCTCCGCCTCGGACGTGGTGGTCGCACACGATCCCGCGGCCGACCAACGGGCCTTGGAAAAGTTGGCCCGCTGGTGCGAGACATTCAGTCCGATCGTGGGCATTGAAGAAGGCGTCGCCCCGAGCAGTTTGCTGGGAGACATCACAGGCGTCGCGGCTCGCTGGGGAGGTGAGCAGCCGTTGGCCGAACACGTGGGGCGGCAGTTGCGGGAGTTGGGATATTGGAGCCGTCTGGGGATTGCCGACACGATCGGAGCGGCCTGGGCCGTGGCTCACTTTGATCCCATCTCCAAGGGAACGTCGGTGGGAAGTACGCCGGCAGCCCGCAAACCGGCGCCGCGCAAACCGGCAGCCCGCAAACCGGCAGCCCGCAAACCGGCAGCTCAGGGCTCGCGGTCCGCAACTTGGCATCCCGTCATCCGGCGAGTGGCTCCGGGACAGGCCACGTCGGCCTTAGCGGGGTTGCCGATCGAGGCCTTGCGGTTGTCGGAGGCCACGGTGGAACTGCTGCGGAACTTGGGGGTGGAGCGGATCGAGCAGTTGGCTGCATTGCCTCGATCTGGCATCGCATCCCGGTTGGGCGAAGAAGTCTTGCTGCGTTTGGATCAGGCTTGCGGAACGCGTCCTGAAGTGGCAGTTGTCCACCGGGGACCGATTTCGTTCCGTGCTCAGTGGCGGGCCGAGTACCCGACGCAGCGACGAGCCGAGATTGAGCAGGTGGTGCAACATTTGAGTCAACACGTGGCGGAGTTATTGGCCGAGCAGCAGCGAGGTGCCTTGCAGTTGGTTTGTCGTTTGCGTTACGAGCAGATCTCGGCGTCTGCGGATCCTGTCGATCTTGCTTCGTCCGCTTTGCACCACCCCGGTTCGTTTGCGGTGTGGCAGTTCACCGTGGGGCTTTTTCACCCCACGGCCCAGCCGGATCACTTCTGGCAATTGCTGCGGATGCAGCTGGATGGAGCGCCGGCTGCCGGGTCCGATCACGGAGGTCACGTTATGGGCCGCGACAACCTCCGCACTCACCCCGCGTCAGCAACGGCTCTGGGAAGACGATTCCCTGGCTCACGCTCCGCGTCAGCTGGCCGAGCTGATTGATCGGTTGAGCAATCGCTTGGGCCCGGAACAGGTGAGTGCGGCTCGGTTGCGGGCCGAGCGCGTTGCCCGAGGCGGCTTACGTCCTGCTCCCCTTGACGGGACCCCAGGCCTCGTCCGCTCGTCTCCATGCGGGAGGACAGCGAGTTGTGCCGAGCCCCGGTCAGCGGCCGTTGCAGGTATGGAACCCGCCCCGTCCGATTCAGGTCACTCACGATGCGGCAACTCGGAAGCTGAGTGCTTTCGCCGAGGGCCACGCGAGTCAATCGATCCATCAGGTGTGGGGCCCTGAACGGATCGAAACCGCGTGGTGGCGCGGTCCAAGCGTGCGGCGTGACTACTATCGCGTGGAATGCCAAGACGGAGCTCGCTATTGGTTGTTTTACGACTTGACTGGCCGCCTCTGGTATTTACATGGAGCCTTTATGTGACGGGAGCCGGGTGGGTGAGGGTTGAGCGTTTGGCCGGAGTGGCTGCCCCCCCTCATCCGGCCTTCGGCCACCTTCTCCCGCGTTGGGGAGAAGGGACAGGACGTTGTCACCTCTCCCGCGCGTTGGGGAGAAGGGACAGGACGTTGTCACCTCTCCCGCGCGTTGGGGGGAAGGAAAAAGAAGGTTTCACCTCTCCCGTGGCCGGGAGAGGTCGCTCGGATCCCGCTCGCGGGAGCCGAGCGGGTGAGGGTGAGCGTTTGGCCGGAGTGGCTGCCCCCCCCTCATCCGGCCTTCGGCCACCTTCTCCCGCGTTGGGGAGAAGGGACAGGACGTTGTCACCTCTCCCGCGCGTTGGGGGGAAGGAAAAAGAAGGTGTCACCTCTCCCGTGGCCGGGAGAGGTCGCTCGGATCCCGCTCGCGGGAGCCGGGCGGGTGAGGGTGAGCGTTTGGCCGGAGTGGCTGCCCCCCTCATCCGGCCTTCGGCCACCTTCTCCCGCGTTGGGGAGAAGGGACAGGACGTTGTCACCTCTCCCGCGACTGGGGAGAAGGCACAGGAAGGTGTCACCTTCTCCCACGTTGGGGAGAAGAGACAGGACGTTGTCACCTCTCCCGTGGCCGGGAGAGGTCGCTCGGATCCCGCTTGCGGGAGCCGAGCGGGTGAGGGTTGAGCGTTTGGCCGCAGTGGCTGCCCCCCCTCATCCGGCCTTCGGCCACCTTCTCCCGCGTTGGGGAGAAGGGACAGGAGGGTGCCACCTTCTCCCGCGCTGGGGAGAAGGGACAGGACGTTGTCACCTCTCCCGCGCGTTGGGGAAACGTGACAGGAAGGTGTCACCTTAAAAAATGTGCGAACTCAACGGATGAAGGGGAAATACAACGGATCAACTTGATGTACGTGGAACTTCACTGCAAGACGAACTTTTCCTTTCTGGTCGGGGCGTCGCACGCCGACGAGTTGGTGGACCGCGCGGTGGAACTGGGCTATGGCGGTTTGGCGGTCACGGACCAGAACAGTTTGGGAGGCGTGGTTCGTGCTCATGTCGCCGCCAAGGCACGTGGTTTGCCCTTGATCGTCGGCGCCGAGATGACACCGCACGACGCTTGGCCCGCGGTGTTGTGGGCGCCGGATCGAGCGGCCTATGGACAACTGGCTCGACTTATCACCTTGGGACGGCGACAGGCACCCAAAGGGCAGTGTTGGTTGAGTCAAGCGGAGCTTCTGGACCACTCGGCCGGATTATTGGCCGGGATTGTTCCTCCTTCGGATCAGACCGCCGACCTGTTGGCCGATCCCGCCGCGCTGGCCGCTTGTCAGAGGTATCGTGCGGCGTGGGGTGAGCGGGCTTATTTGTTGGCCGAGCTGCATCATGGACCGCGGGATGATTTTCGGTTGGCTCAACTGAATGCCTTGTCGCGTCAAACTCGGTTGCCCTTGGTGGCGGCCGGGGATGTGCATTATCACGTCGCCGCGCGACAGCCCCTGTCGGACGTTCTGACGGCGATTCGGCAGGGGACCACCGTGGCCCAAGCCGGCTCGTTCCGCTTTGTCAATGCCCAGCGTCACCTCCGTTCGCTGGCCAGCCTGCAGCGGATTTACGCGGATCACCTGCCCTGGATGCAGCGCACCGCCGAGATCGCCGCGCGCTGCCACTTTTCACTCGATCAGTTGCGCTACGAATATCCGGAAGAGCTCGCTCCTCACGGGATGACTCCCCTTCAGTACCTGCGTCAGTTGACCTGGGAAGGAGCTTCCCAGCGTTATCCCGCCGGGATTCCCCCCAAAGTCCGCGACCTGCTGGGGCACGAACTGGGGCTGATTGCCGAGTTGAATTACGAGGCCTATTTCCTCACGGTCTGGGATCTCGTTCGTTTCGCTCGTCGCCGCGGCATCCTCTGCCAGGGCGCGGGTCCGCCGCCAACTCGGCGGTCTGCTATTGCCTGGGAGTTACGGCCGTCGATCCGCATCAGGCGGATTTGTTATTCGAGCGATTTGTCAGCCGCGAACGAGACGAGGCGCCGGATATCGATGTCGATTTTGAACATGAACGACGCGAAGAAGTTCTGCAGTACCTGTACGCCAAATACGGGCGTGAGCGAGCTGGTTTGGCGGCGGAAGTGATTACCTATCGCAGTCGTTCGGCGATCCGTGACGTTGGCAAAGCGCTGGGCCTATCGCTCGACCGCGTTGATGCCCTGGCCAAACAAGTCGAAGGGTTTCACCACGAACCGAATCTGGCCGAACGTTGTCGCCAAGTGGGGCTTGATCCCGAATCGGAGCGCGGCCGGCGTCTTGTTTCACTGGTCAACGAACTGATCGGATTTCCCCGCCATCTCTCGCAGCATGTCGGCGGCATGGTGATGACCCAGGGGCCACTGTGCGAACTCGTCCCGATCGAGAATGCGGCCATGGCCGACCGTACGGTGATCAGTTGGGACAAGAACGATCTGGAAGACTTAGGGATTTTGAAGGTCGATTGCCTGGCCTTGGGAATGCTGACCGCAATTCGCAAGGCGTTTGAGTTGGTACGGCAGCATTTTGGCACACGTCTCACACTCGCCACGATCGCGCCCGACGATCCCGACGTCTATCGCATGATCTCTCAAGCCGACACGATGGGGGTCTTTCAGATCGAAAGTCGAGCTCAAATGAGTATGCTGCCTCGCCTGCGGCCTCAATGTTATTACGACCTGGTGGTGGAAGTTGCGATTGTGCGGCCCGGTCCGATCCAGGGCCAGATGGTGCATCCCTACTTGCGGCGCCGGATGGGGCTGGAATCGGTCAGTTATCCCAATGACGCGATCCGCGATGTTTTGCATAAGACCCTGGGGGTTCCGATTTTCCAAGAGCAAGCGATGCGTTTGGCCGTCGTCGCCGCGGGATTCACACCGGGTGAGGCGGATCAGTTGCGGCGAGCGATGGGAGCCTGGCGAAAAACGGGCGTGATTGATGTGTTTCGCAAGAAGCTCATGGACGGCATGCTGGCTCGCGGGCTTGCCGCCGAGTTTGCCGAACAGGTCTTCCGGCAGATCCGTGGCTTTGGTGAATATGGTTTCCCGGAATCGCACGCGGCAAGCTTCGCGCTGTTGGTCTACGTCTCGGCCTGGCTCAAGTATCACTATCCCGCGGCATTTCTCGCAGCCTTGATCAACAGCCAGCCGATGGGTTTCTATGCGCCGGCCCAACTGGTGCGAGACGCCCAGCAGCACGGAGTGACGGTCCTGCCCGTGGATGTCAACCACAGCGATTGGGATTGCACGCTGGAATCCGACCCGGTCGCCCCCACGGCTTCGCGTTTCGCCGTGCGGTTGGGGTTGAGGTTAATTCGAGGTTTTTCGCAGGCCGACGCGGAAACCCTGAAACAGGCTCGAGGCAACCGACCCTTCGACTCGCTGCGCAACTTCGCCACGCGCACGGGTCTGGGACGAGCCGTGACCGTCCGTTTGAGTCAAGCGGACGCCTTCGCGACACTGGGGCGAAGCCGGCGCCAGTCGCTTTGGGAGGCCTTGGCGCAGGAACGTACGCTCAAATCACAGGCCCAAGCGCAACCACTTTTCGCTCAGCTGCCGCCCGAAGACGACGACCCGGTGGCGTTGCCCGAACAGGAGTCGATCGAACAGGTTTTTGCCGATTACGACGCGACGGGACTCTCGCTGAAAGCTCACCCGATTTCGTTCTACCGAGACCAACTGAGCCGCCTGCGAGTCACACCGGCCGACGCGCTTGCCAGTCTCGGGCACGACCAATGGGTTCGCGTCGCGGGCCTGGTTCTCTTACGGCAGCGGCCCAGTACCGCCAAGGGCATTACGTTCGTGACCCTGGAAGACGAAACGGGAACCATGAACCTGGTCCTTCGTCAACGAGTCTGGGAACGCGCTTACGCGGTCGCCCGCCGCAGTCCCGCCTGGATCGCGGACGGACGATTGGAGATCCGCCAATCGATCATTCACCTGGTCGTGACTCGCCTGGAAGATCTCGCTCAAAGCCTGAAGCAATTGAAGCATTCGTCGCGTGACTTCCGCTGACCCTCATCCGGCCTTCGGCCACCTTCTCCCGGCGGCGGGAGAAGGGACAGGAAGGTGCCACCTTCTCCCGCGCGCGGGGAGAAGGGACAGGAAGGTGCCACCTTCTCCCGCGCGGGGGAGAAGGGACAGGAAGGTGTCACCTCTCCCGTGGCCGGGAGAGGTCGCTCGGATCCCGCTCGCGGGAGCCGGGCGGGTGAGGGTTGAGCGTTTGGCCGGAGTGGCTGCCCCCCCTCATCCGGCCTTCGGCCACCTTCTCCCGGCTCCGGGAGAAGGAACATCACGTTGTCACCTCTCATCCCCTGAACGTGCGACGCTTACTTCCGCGTTCATTCCCCACACGTCTCGCGCATAGGTCTGCACCGAGTGATCGCTTGAAAAACGATCCATCCGTGAAACGTTCAGGATCGATTTGCGAATCCAGCTTGTCGGATCTCGGTAACTGTCGGACACGCGTTCTTGGCAGGCCACATAGTCCGAGAAATCGGCCAGCACGAGGTGCTCGTCCCCATCGACCAGCAGGGCATCCAGCAACGGTTCAAACCGGGCCTGGTCACCGCCGGAAAAGACACCCTCCCGGATTATCTTGACAGCTCGTCGCAGCCGCGGGTCGAACTCACAAACGTCCTCGGGGGCATAAGCCGACTGCCGAAATCGCTCGGCTTCTTCGGGGCACATGCCAAACTGAAACAGATTCTCATTCCCCAGGGCCTCCGCCAGTTCGCGGTTGGCGTCGTCGAAGGTGGCAATCGTCAGGGCTCCGTTCAGAGCAAACTTCAGCCTGCCCGTTCCGAAATCCTCGGCGCCAACCGTCGAAATCTGCTGGGATAGATCTGCCGCCGGAATCACAATTTCGGCCAACGAGACACGGTAGTCGGGCAAGAAGATCAGCTGCAGCGAGTCGCGCGTCCGGGGGTCGCGATTGATCCACTCCGCCACCGAGTGGATCAAGCGGATGGTCAACTTTGCCAGGTCGTCGGATGGTTCGGCCTTACCCGCCATCAAGACCGTTCGTGGCACCGGGTCCACGAGCTGTCCCGTCTGAAGGCGAGTATAAAGGTCGAGGACATGCAGCAGGTTCAGCAACTGCCGCCGGGAAGCGTGAATCGGCTTGAGTTGGCAATCGAAAAGCGACTGAGGATTCACACGGATGCCGAGGTCGTGTTCAAGCCAATCGGCCAGGCGTTGTTTGTTGTTCTGTTTGACCTCGGCCCATTCGTCCCGAAATCCCGTATCTTCGACCAGCGACGAGAGTCTTGGAACGTAGGAAAGATCCGCCACCACGTCCTCTCCCAGGCGCCGTTGCAGCAATTCGGCCAGGGCCGGATTCGCCACGCCCAGCCAGCGACGCGGCGTGACGCCGTGCGTGGCGCTGCGGAACCTCCAGGGATAGAACTCGTCGAAATCGGGAAATCGCTGTGTGCGCATCAATTCGCTATGTTGCCGGGAAACCCCGTTGACGGCGTGACTCCCCACAATCGCCAAATGCGACATCCGGACACGCTGGTCATCGTCTTCGTTGATCAGCGACATTCTCCGAAGTCGCAACGTGTCAACGGGAAATCGATCTTGCACATCGGCCAGAAATCGCCGGTTGATTTCATAGATGATCTGCAAGTGACGCGGCAAGACGCGCTGCAGGCATTCAACGGACCACTCCTCCAGATTCTCGGACGGCGCGGGGTGGTGCGTGTAGCTGCAAGTTGCCGTGCAGATTTCCCACGCTTCGTCCCAACCCAGTCGCTCATCGTCCATGATGATTCGCATCAGCTCGGCAATGGCCAGTGCCGGATGCGTACCATTCAACTGAATCGCGACCTTGTTGGGCAGATCGTCCAGGGGCCCGTGGCTCCGCTTGAACCTCGCCACGATGTCCTGAATGGAGGCTGAAACGAGGAAGTACTCCTGCTTGAGTCGCAACTCCTTGCCGGCCGAAGAAGGGACCTCCGGATACAAGACGCGCGTGATGTTCTCAACTCGGTCTTTCTCCTCGACCGCCTTGACGTAGTCGCATTGATCGAACCGGTCGAGATCAAATTCATCCGATCTCTGGGCGGCCCAGAGTCGAAGCGGATTAACGTCGCCGTTGCGATAGCCCGCAATCGGGACGTCGTAGGCCATGGCCGTCAGATCCGAAGTCGTCACCCATTCGTAGCGAGGCTCGCCGTGCGCGCCTCGATACGAACGGACGTGTCCTCCGAAACGGATCGGATAGAGGTCTTCCGGCCGCTCGACCTCCCACGGGTGACCCATGCGTAGCCAGTCGTCGGGAGCCTCTCGTTGCCAACCGTCTTCGATCCGCTGACGAAAGCTGCCGTACTCGTAGCGCAATCCGTAGCCGTGGGCGGCAACACCCAAGGTGGCCAACGAGTCCAGCAGGCAAGCGGCCTGAAGCCCGCATCCGCCATTGCCCAGTCCCGCTTCCGTCTCGAGCGATGCGATCTCGTCCAAATCCAATCCGAGCTGGTCGAGTGCCTCGGCTGCGCATTCGACCATCTCGAGGTTCACCAGCGTGTTCGACAGCGCACGACCCGGCAGGAACTCCATCGACAGGAAATAAACACGTTTGTCGTCCAGGTCGAAATGTCGCTGCTTGGTGCGAATCAAACGGGTCAAGAGATGTTCCCGCAGGGACAAGACCAGAGCGACATAGTAATCACGCGGCGTCGCGGTGTGCGGCTCTCTTGCGAGCGACACAACGAGATGACGCTGAATGGCCTCCGCTAAGGCGTCGCGATCCGAAGCGTCATGCGAACCCAAACCCAGCAACTTGCCTGACCGATCCATCGTTCTGACCACCTGCGGTTATGCGTGTAAGATGAAAGCCGGCGGATGCCTGGGACTTGTTCAATTACAGACTCCACCGTCACCCGAAAACAAGAGATCAACAAAAGCGGGGCGCGAGCGATTGACGTCGACCCCTCCCCAACGCCTTTCGATTATAGCCGATTCAACCTCTTAACACTTCCTTCGAGTGTCGCGGCGTCTGGTGGCTCGGCGCCGTGGGACCCTCTCCAAATCTCGCATCAAGCCCAATTTCTAATTTCGCCACCTTCGATGTCGAGCAGAACCGAGCAGAACATTGATCGCCGGCGATGCGTGCGCGTACGCGTACGCGTAAAAGATCCTTGGCAAGACGTTGTTGTTTTCGCAGGATGCAAGGAGATGAACTAGTGCTTTGTCACAGCTTGATTTTGGGGTGCCTGGGGTCGAACGAAGTGAGCCCCCAGACCGCAATTTTCCGGGGGCTCACTTCGTTCGACCCCGGCCACCCAACCCTCAATTTCAGCTGTGACAAAGAACTAGACAATTGGGGAAACAATTCGTGCAATTGGTTGACATTGCCCGGATACGAGTTTATCGTGCCTTCAAAGTATGTCCCCGGGGAGTCTACCAGTGATAAGACGGCTGCGGTTGATTTTGGGTTGTGCGGCTCTGATGATCGGCTTCACTTCGGCGGTCCACGGGTCATTGCTGATCTCGGAATACGTCGAGGGATCGTCGAACAACAAATCGATCGAGCTGTTCAATACCAGTTCGTCCGCGATTGACCTCGGGGCACAAGACTATCTGCTTCAGTTCTTCTTTAACGGCAGCGCTACGGCGGGCACAACGATCAACTTGACCGGCACCGTTCCCGGACGTGGAACATTCGTCGTCTCAGACAACAACGCGAACGCGGGCATTCTGAGCGTGACCGATCAAACGTCGACCAGCAATTTCTTCAACGGCAACGATGCCGTGGTCCTACGCCAAGGTGGAAGTGGCGGAAGTGTCGTCGACTCCTTGGGGCAAGTCGGAGTTGACCCCGGTAGTGAGTGGGGCAGCGGCCTGGTCTCCACTCAGAACAACACGCTGGTCCGCAAGGCATTCGTGACCGCGGGTGACACGAATTCCACGGATAGCTTCGATCCGGCCACGGAATGGATCGGCTTTGCCCAAGACATGATCGGTGATCTGGGAAGTCATACGTACTTGCCGAATCTTTTCTTTTCGGAGTATGTCGAAGGGAGCGGCAATAATAAGGCCCTCGAAATTTTCAACAACGACAGTGGGACGATTGGACTGGACGGACGGACGGAGCTCAAGTTTTACTTCAACGGCAACCCGACGGCCGGCACCACCATTGGGTTGAATGGCATGATCGGTGGCGGAGACGTGTTCGTGGTGGCGGACGATGATGCCGATCCCGCCGTTCTCGCGGCGGCCGACCAGCTTTCAACGAGCAATTTCTTCAACGGCGACGACGCGATCGAACTGTTATTCGATGGAACCGTCATCGACCGTATCGGCCAGGTCGGGTTTGATCCTGGGACGAAATGGGGAACCGATCCGACGTCGACACAGAATCACACGCTCCGCCGCCTGGCGAGCGTGATGAGTGGTGATCCGGCATCCACGGCGGCGTTCGATCCGGCCATTGAATGGGAAGGTTTCGACGTGGATACATTCAGCGGCCTGGGAGCGCACTCGGTCCGGAATGGAACGGTTCCGGAGGCGTCCACCTTCGTTGTCTGGGTCCTGCTTGGCATTTGCGGTTTTGGGTCCCATTACCGCCATTTCATCGCCTCTCGTCGCTAAACGGCCTTGCATGAACAAGGATGGGCAAGGCTCCCGCCGAGCTGCATTCTCACTCCGAACGAGTGTCAGGTCTGATTTCCCCAGCGTGACGCGTCGCGTCGTGTCCGTCCTGTTCGTCGTGCTGTTGCTGGCGCTGGTGGCGCTCCGCCTCGGTTGGTTTGCCGGTTCAGCCGAAAGAGGAATGGTCGAACGAGTCGTTTCGCCCGTCGTGATGGGCACGACGTGCCGTCTGATCGCGGTGGGACATGCCGACCCTGTTGAAGCCGCTTTGGCGGCGGCGCTTTCCGAACTGGAGCAGGTCGAGGCGTTGATGTCGACCTACGATCCCGACAGCGAGTTGAGCCGGTTCAACACCGCGCGGAGCGGGTCCGACGTTCCACTCAGTCCCCCCACGCTGCGTGTCATGCAATCCGCCTTGGAGCTCTCGGCAACCACCGGCGGTGCCTTTGATGTGACCGTCGTCCCGCTGACCAAACTCTGGGCCAACGCCGCCCAGCAGGACGAATTGCCAAGTCCTGACAAGCGACAGGCGGCCGTGGAATCGGTGGGCTACCAGAACCTGGAGCTTGGGGCCGAGGGTGCGAGCAAACGGATCGACTCGCTGGAAGTCTCACTCGATGCCCTGGCCAAGGGGTTCGCGATTGACCAGGCACTGGGGGCGATGGCCAATTACGGCTTGCGGGGCGCCCTGGTCGATGTCGGCGGCGACTTGGCTTGTTTCGGACGGCCCCTCGACCAATCGCACTGGCGGATTGCGGTTCAAAGTCCCTGGGAACCGACGACGCTGGCGATTCTTCAGGCCGATCCGACGGGACCCGCTTGGGCCGTCTGCACTTCGGGCAACTACCAGAGGTACTTCCAAATTCAGGGCCGCCGATATAGCCACCTGATCGATCCTCGGACGGGCTGGCCCGCCGAACACGCGCCCAGTGTCACCGTCGTCGGCCCAGCCGCGATGCTGGCAGACGGCTGGGCGACGGCCCTCTCGATCTTGAGCGTCGAGGAGGGACAGCGACTGATCAGCGAGGCGTCTGGGCTCGAGGCACTCTGGGTTCAAGGAGACCGGCAAAAATCTCAGCTTACGTACAGTTCCGGTTTTCGCCAATTCATCGCGGCTCGCCCAACAACCAATCCGCGTTCGGCTCAACCGCGCCAGTGAAAGTCTTCCTTCGTCGGACGCTCGGCAGGCTGGGGCCGACCGGCCACCGCGACGGTCGACGCGGCCGCGTCCTCCGCAGCGTGTGGTGGCGAACCGAACATCACGAGCGACTGGGTCGGACATTTTTCGCGAATCAGCGAAAAGTCCTCCTCGCCCGTGTAGTGCTCGTAGCGAATCGTGGCCAAGTGATTGTCGATCTCGAAGAGCTCAGGGAACTTTCGCACGCACAACCCGCAGCCGATGCACCCCACGCGACATACCTCGCGCACCGATTTTCCGGGATCGTGGTTGGCACATCCCACCACCAGCATCTGCTCGGCTTTGAAAGGAACCTGTTCCAACAAATTTCGTGGACATGCCCGGACACAGGCGCCACAGCCAACGCAATTCTGGTAGTTGATTCGTGGCAGACCGTCCATCATTTCGATCGCGTCGTACTCGCAACTCAGAACGCAATCACCCATCCCGAGGCAACCGTACGAACACCCCAGCACGCCGCCGACGACTTGGGCCGCCGCACAGCGAAGCTCGCCGGTGTAGTGTCCCTGCTTGAGTCGTTGGGAATTCGTTGCAACGCAATGAAGTACCGGCCGAAACGGATAGTTCACGACCAGCGTCACTCCCATGACCTCGGCCAACTGTTCGGCCACCGGAGGCCCACCGACCGTGCACCGATCGAGCTCGGCCTGCCCCTCGTGGATCGCTTTGGCATACGCTCGGCAACTGGCGAATCCGCAGCCCCCGCAGTTGGCCTGGGGCAAAAGGGCGGCAAGTTGCGCTTGTCGCGGGTCGACCTGCACGGCGAACCGCACGTTGGCGACTGCCAGCGCCGCGGTCAACGCCAACGCTAAAAGCAACATCACGCCGATGGCTGCCAGGATCGTGAACGGCATGAGAATTCCCTCTTGTCTGACTCCGGGATTGCTCCCCACCCACGCTTCGCCTCTCGACTTGATACTCCGCGAGGGTGAAAGCGAGTTGTTGAAATGTGAAAAAATCAATGCACTCCACGCGGTCCTCTATTGCGGTACGCCGATTCCCGCGAAACCCAGAAACGCCATGGCCAGGATGGCGGCGACAAACAGCGTAATGGGTGCGCCCGCAGCGGTTGCGGCACGTCCGCCGACTCCAACTGTTCGCGGATCCCAGCCATGATGACGATCGCCAGGGTGAAACCGAGTCCACTGAACACGCTGAACGTCAAGGCCTCAATCAAACGCGTGTAACCTTTCATTCCCAAGAACAGGCAGACGCCTAAGATCGCACAGTTCGTCGTGATCATGGGAAGAAACACGCCAAAGGCGTCGTAAAGCACGGGAATAAACTTCCGCAAGTACAGCTCAACGAACTGCACCACCGAGGCGATCACCAGGATGAAGACAATGGATTGAAGGAATTGAAGGTCCAGCGGCCGCAGCAGATACTTGGTCAAGAGGAAGGTGGATGGCCCGGCCAGTGACATCACGAATGTGACCGCCGCGCCCATTCCCAAGGCCATCTTCAATCGGCGCGACACACCGAGAAATGGACAGACACCCAGGAAGTAGGTCAACACGACGTTATTGATGATGGCGGCGGTCAAGGCGATTTGAAATAGATCCCGCATCACGTTCCCTCCTGCTCAAGAGCGGCTGCCAGTATCATTCAGCCCGATCCACCAGTTGACCAGCGCGATCAGAACCCCGAGCGTCAAGAAGGCCCCGGGCGGCAAGACCATGATCAACCAGACGGGAAACGCGTCAGGCAACACGGCCCACCCGAAGACGGTTCCGCTGCCGAGCGTTTCGCGGAGCAGTCCCAGGCAGAGCAGCCCGATCAGAAATCCGCCTCCTTGGCCGATCCCGTCGCAGAGGGATACCGCGAGGGTCTGCTTCGAGGCACACGACTCGGCGCGACTGATGATCAGGCAGTTGACGATGATCAGGGGGACATAGGGGCCGAGCAATTGACTCATCTGCGGCAGGAAGGCGGCCATAAAACGGTCCGCCATCGTCACGAAGGCCGCGATGGTCAGGGTATAGACGAGGATCCGAAGATGCGGCTGCAGTTGTCTTCGCAGCAAGGATACGACCAGATTGGAACTGACCAGAACAAAGGTCGTCGCCAATCCCATGGTCAGCGCGCCGGCCAATGTATTTGTCACCGCGAGCGTCGGGCACATGCCAAGCAATTGCCGAAACACCGCGTTTTCGGGGCCAAGCCCGCGGATCAACCGTTGGCCTGCACCCGGTAAGCGATCGTGGGAAAGCGACATTACTGAGTTCCTCCGCGGGGCCCATCTTGGGCTTGGCCGGCCGTCTCGCCCCGGATCGCTTCCCGCGCGGCAACCACGGTCAGATTGACCATGGCGGTGACCGCTCGTGACGAGATCGTAGCGCCGGTGATCGCATGGATCGGTTGGTCGGCGATTTCTCCCGGC
Organism: uncultured Planctomycetales bacterium; assembly: GCA_963826795.1. Lineage (GTDB taxonomy): Bacteria > Planctomycetota > Planctomycetia > Pirellulales > Pirellulaceae > CAWGYT01. Next base: position 113,644 of record CAWGYT010000019.1, read on the forward strand.
TTGACCAGCTGCAGCGTTCCGAGCGTAGCGTTGGCGACGAATTGCTCGCGAAAGGCCTCCTCTCGAATTTTGTCGCCAAGTCCCGGCGTCTCCTTCGACTGGAGCACGACCAGCCCAAGAATTCGGGTCGCATCGGACGAGAGCCCAATCATCACGGCGATGCGGTCCGCAAAACCAAGGCCCTCGGCCGGAACGGCCCAGCCCCGCAGGTTGCCGCCCGCACCCTTCACGCGATACAACGTCAAACCGTCCCGGACCAACGGCTCGAAATCGCGTCCCTCCGGCACGACCTGCAAGACCGCTCGTCGCAGTTGCTGTTCCGCATGCCGGTCGATTCGTGGCTGGAGCGCGCGGTCCAGGGCCGCGAGCGTCCCGCCCAGGACCACCGCCAGGGTCAACACCAGCCAACTCTGTTTCCAATACTCAAACACGGCGTGTCTTCCCTCCGACCGGAATGGGAGCAAACCAGCGATCGAGCAGAGGGCTGACAGCATTGCCCAGCAGCACCGCGAACATCACTCCTTCCGGATAGCCGGCAAACCAACGAATCACCATCGTCAGGCCGCCCACCAGCAATCCGAAAGTCCAGCGAGCGGGCTTTGCCAACGGACTGGTGACGGGATCGGTCACGATAAAGAAGGCGCCCAGCAGGGCCCCGCCGGCCAGGCAGTGGCGGACCCATCCGAAACTCGGCGCGGGGCCGCGCACGACTTGCTCGAGAAACGCGGGGATGGCGATCCCCAACAGCATCCCGGCCGTCAATCGCCAATCGGCCGCTCGTCGCCAAAGCAGCCACGATCCGCCAATCAGCAGCGCTACCGCCGACGTCTCGCCCAGGCAGCCGCTGATTTGGCCTGTCCACAGCGGCTGCCAGGCGACATACTCGCCGGCGAACTTGGCGGCGGCCAGCGGCGTTGCCTGCGTTGTCGCGTGGACGTCGATTGGCGTGGACCATTGCGTCATGACGCCTGGAAAACAGACCATCAGAAACGCCCGCCCCACCATCGCCGGATTGAAAATGTTTTGCCCTAAACCGCCGAACGCCATTTTGCCGAGCGCCACGGCGATGAACGCCCCCAGCGCCGTGGCGTAAACCGGCAATTGCGGCGGCAGCGAAAAGGCGAGCAAGAGGGCGGTGATCAACACGCTCCCGTCTCTCAGTGCATGGGGTCTTCCGCGGAGACGACCGACCGTCCATTCCGTGGCGATGGCAACCAGCAGGGCGACCGCGACGGTCCGAACCGCCGCTGCACGATAAAACCAAAACGCCGCCAACATCACTGGCAGCAACGCCCAGAGCACGTCCCCCATGATGCGCGACGTCGAGGCGCGGGCTGCCAACAGATGAGGCGCCGGACTGGCGTCCCAAAGCGACGTTCCGGCGGTGCGTTCGGCCACGGTCATGAAGGCCACCGATTCGGCATCGAGGTTTGGCTTATCCGGATCGCAAAAGGGCGAACTTGCCCGCACGAATCCATTGCACCAGCGGAATTCGAGCGGGACAGGCATAGGCACAACAACCACACTCGCAACACGCAAAAAGATCGAACCGTTGGGCCGACTCGTAATCCTCCCGCTCAGCGGCATGTGCCATTTGGGTTGGCGACAAATGCAGCGGGCAAACGTCCAGGCAACGTCCACAGCGAATGCAGGGCGAGCGTTCCGCCGGCTCGATTTCTGCGTGACTGAGGACCGTGATCCCGCTGGTGCCCTTGGTGAGCGGAACCGACAGATCGGTGACGGTAAAGCCCATCATGGGGCCGCCGGCGATGATCCGAGCGGCGTCCTCGGTCAGGCCACCGCAGTAATCCAGAATCGTGCCAAACGCTGTCCCGATCGGGACCCACAAGTTCTTGGGCTCGACCACGCCTCGTCCCGAGATGCTGACGACACGGTGCGTCAGCGGAAGTTCACGGTAGAAGGCTCCGGCAATCGCGACGGCGGTGCCCACGTTCAGGACGACAATCCCGATGTCCGACGGAAAGCCACCGGTCGGGACTTCCATCCGGAACACGGCGGGAATCAATTGACGCTCTCCGCCCATGGGATACTTCGACTGGCAAACCACCAGGCGGACATCCGGGATTCCCGCGATCGCGGCGTCCATCGCTCGGATCGCGAGCGGCTTATTGTCTTCGATCGCGAGCACGATCTCCCGGGCTCGGCAGGCGGACTTGGCGACCAGCATTCCCGCCACGATCGATTCCGCCGCCTCGACCATCAAGCGATAATCGCCCGTTAGATACGGTTCACATTCGGATCCATTCACCAGCAGCGTCTGAATCGGCTTCAAGGGCGAGGCGGCCAGCTTGAAATCGGTCGGAAACGCAGCGCCACCCAAACCGACGATTCCCGCATCGCGAATGATCGCCAGGATCGAGGCCGGATCTTGCCGCGGCTCGATCCGCGGCCACTCGCCCCCCACGACCAGCTCCAGCAGATCGTCCGTCGACTCCTGGGTGTCCGGCTCACGCACGATTGGGACCGCCAGCGAATGCCGTCCATTCGGGAGATTAACGCCGATCAAGGGTTGCACTTTCCCGGCCAAGGAGGCATGCACGCGGGCCCCGATCGTCCCCTGCGGAGCCTCTCCCACCAACGCTCCACGTCGCAAGCACTCGCGTGGCCTGACCACGACTTCCGCCGGCGCGCGGCGTGCTGATGCAACGGAAGCACCACTTGGTCGGGCGGCGGCAGCACTTCCAGCGGCTTCCCCGCCGAAAGATCCTTGCAGCTCGGCGGATGGATTCCGCGGGGAAACGTCGGCCGACCCGGCCGCGGACCGCGGAAGAACTCGAAACTCAGCCATCGCCCACCCGAACCGGAAGCGACGTCAACGGGCAACTCGCGCTGCCCGGATGCGGGCTCGGCGCAGCCCGCGCACCCGAAGCACCCTGCGGGCGAGCGGCCGAGCGCGGCGGAGGATGACGCTTTGTTGGCACTCATCACGCCTGCTCCCAGCACCGGGCCAGCTCCAGTGCGCGTTCCCCAGCGGGACGGATCAGGCACTGAGCACGGTCACTGATCGTTTGCCCCAGTTCGGTCGACGCGGCCTCCGCGGCCAACAAGTGGATGCGTGGCGGAAGGATTCCCAGACGTTCGGCCAACTCCAATTCATGAGCGATCGACAATCCATGGCTACTCAACGCCCCGTCGTGCAACAATTCGGGCCGAGCCGGCGAGAAAAAATCCAGATCGATCAAGTCGCTCGACACATTACGCTCATCCCGGGGCCGGGCGGCGTCCACCAGAATCAAGCCCGTGCGTTGTTCGAGCTGATCCAGCAGCCCGGCGGGTTTCATCCCCAAATCGATCACCTCCATCCAACGCGGAGCACGCTGGCAAAGATATACGGCGACCAAGGGTCCGAACGCATCGTCGGCCGCCATCGCGTTCCCGCAGGCCGCGACCAGAATTGGCGCCGGTGGATGCAACGTGGGGACCATCACGGTTCATTCGGGAGGAGCCTCGCCCTCTCGCTTGGTTTGCCCTCCGGATTGTTTCGCTTCTCTGGCGTTATTTCCAGGTTCGAGAAAACTTCAGAAAGTGGACCGAGCAACTGATGCAGGGATCGTAGTTTCGAATCAGATGTTCGCAGCGAAGCGTGGCTTGTTCGTCGGCGACGGTCGTTAGCTGTTTGGCGAGGACCCGCAGGTCATCCTCGATCGTCATTTGATTTTGGCTGGTGGGCGGAATGATCCGCGCCGAAGCGATCGTGCCGTCATTTTGCGTTTCGTACTGATGCCAGCAAATTCCCCGCGGTGCCTCGGTACCGTGTCCGCCGATGCCGGCGCGTGGCTGGAGCGGAATTCGGGGGCGGGCTGGGCGGCAATAGTTCGCCAGCAGGTCGTAGGAGAGGGCGAGCGCGTGCACGGTCTCGAGCGCTCGCGCCAGGAGACTCAAGAAATTGTTGTTCCAGGGAAGTGAAACTCGGACCTGTTCGCAGACCGGGTCGATTAGCTCCGCGGCGCGCGGGTGCAACCGCTCGTGGCAGAGGTTCAGCCGTGCGAGCGGCCCGACCAGGTACGGACCTCGCTGCTTGATCCGTGCGTGCAAGGCATTCGAATGTGGCACATGGATCTCCTCGACTTTGTCCAAGAAATCCTCCTGGTCGAAGGCGAGACCCTTGTTCGTGACGATCCGCCCCCGATTCATCGGATATCCCGTCTCGGGGAAGAGCGACATGAACTCGTAGTCTCGCTCGAGATCCGGAAACTCAATCAATTTCGCCAGCATCAGCGTGATCTCGCACATCTCGTCCAAAGCGGCCTTGACGGGCACGGCGAGGGCGCGCGCCTCTCGCTCTTCCGGAGCTCGATAAAATCCCCCCACGCAGACTCCCACGGGATGGACCGAACGGCCGCCGAGCAGCGTCACGATATCATTGCCGACCTTCTTGATGCGCAACGCGCGCTTCACCAGCGGCCCGTGATCTTCGGCCATGCTGATCGCGCTCTCGAATCCAAGAAAATCCGGCAGGTGCAGCATGAACATATGCAGGACATGACTTTCGATCCATTCACCGCAATACAACAGATCCCGCAGCGAGTGGATGGCGGGATCCACGTGGTCGAACACGCCGAGCGCTTTTTCCAGAGCGTGGCAGCTGCCCATCTGGTAGGCAACCGGACAAATCCCGCAGATGCGGGCCGTGATATCGGGGACTTCCTGCAAGTTGCGGCCTCGCAAGAAGGCCTCGAAAAAGCGGGGCGGCTCGTAAATCTCCAAGCGGACCTGTGCGACCCGATCCCCGTCCATCTCGACGTGTAACGCGCCTTCCCCTTCGACGCGCGCTAAAGCGGCCACGCGAATCGTGCGTGTCGCCTGCCGAGCGTCATTGCTGTTCCAGTCGTTCATAGTGGTCACCGGCCTGCTTGAAGGGTTCCAGGAATCCGTTAAACGAGCGGAGCATCCGCTTCATATCATTCGGCGTTTTATCCAGATCGGCCATGAAGTGCTTGCCCAGGGAATTGATGTTAGGTTGCTCCATGGGACCAAAGCAGCCATAACAAGCGCGACTGCAGCCGGGGCAGATCGCGCCGCATCCGGCTTGCGTCAACGGGCCAAGGCACGGTTGTCCCTGCGAAACCATGACGCATGGGAATCCGAGCCGTTTGCATTCGATGCAGACGCTGTGCGTGGGAATATTCGGTTTTCGACCCACCAGCAAGGCAGCGATCAGTTCGAGCAATTGGAATTGATCGACGGGGCAGCCGCGCAGCTCAAAATCAACGAAGACGTGAGCCGCGATCGGCGTGGCCGTCTCGAGTGTCTCGACGTATTCGGGGTGAGCGTAAACGTGTCGGCGAAATTCAGCAACGTCCGCCCAATTTCGCAGCGTCTGGATGCCTCCCGACGTTGCGCAGGCTCCAATCGTGACCAGATACTTGCAGTCCTTCCGCACTTGATGAATTCGATGTTCTTCGTCCGGAGTGGAAATACTTCCCTCGACCAGCCCCAGATCGTACGGCGGCGGCAAAACGCGCCGTCGCGCCTCGAGAAAATACGCGATCTCGACCTTGGCGACCAAGTTCAAGAGTTGTTCTTCCAGATTCAACAGCTGCAGCTGACAACCGTCGCAACTGGAAAACTTGTAAACCGCCAGCTTGGGCTTCGCGGTGCTCGGAACGCAAGGCTCGTTCATGTTCAAATGTCCTCTCTTGCAAAGATGTCGGCGACCTCCGCAAAGGAAAACACGGGGCCGTCTTTGCAAACAAAGAATCGCCCATACTGACAGTGTCCACAGCGGCCGAAACCGCAATTCATGTTCCGCTCGAGGCTGACGTACACCTGTTCCCGGGGCACGTGCAGCTGCAGGAAATTCCACGCCGCGACGCGATTGAGAATCTTCGGGCCGCAGACCAAGACCATCGTCTTGGTGGCGTTGACACGCAATCGCTTCAAGAGGTTGGTCACCACGCCCACCGGGCCGCTCCAACTGCCCGTCGTGTTGTCGACGGTGACCAGCACCTGGATCGCTCCGTCGGCTTCCCATTGCTCCAGCTCCGATGCGAAAACCCGGTCTTCCGGCGAACGGCAACCGTACAGCAGGACGACACGACCATACTGAGCTCGGTTTTGCAGCAGGTAGTAGACGACCGGGCGGAGCGGCGCCAGGCCGATTCCGCCGGCCACGATAACCACGTCGTGACGCTCCATGTGCCGCATGGGCCAGGGCCGACCAAAGGGTCCGCGAACCCCAATCAAATCGCCAATCTGCATCCTTTTGATGGCCCGCGTTACCGAGCCCACCACGCGAATCGTGTGCTCGAGTCGGGTCGGGTCGGCGGGGTCCGAACTGATCGAGATGGCCGCCTCGCCCACGCCGGGTACATACAGCATGTTGAACTGGCCGGGCGCGAATCGGTACATCTGGCCCAGCCCTTGATCCACAAATTGCAATCGAATCGACTGGGTGTTGAAATTCTCGTCGCGAACCGCCATCAAGCGAGCCGGAACCGGCATCCAGCTATCCATCCCGCAAATCGGTTCCGGACGGTCGATCGCTTTGCCTGTAATCATCGCGGAGACTCCTGCCTTGCACGACTAGAACCCGGGTTTGCCCGCCAGCGACTCGCGCGGGCGCGTCGCTCGACTGCCGAATCCGTTGCATCTCTTCAGTTAAATCAATGCCGACGGGACACCACGTGATACACCGCCCGCAGCCGACGCAACCGGCCGTCTCGAATTGATCCCACCAGGTGCAGAGCTTGTGCCGGAGCCAATGGCGGTACCGTCCCCGAACCGTGTTCCGGCCCGGGCCTCCGACCGTGTAGCTGAACTGCAGATTGAAACAGGATTCCCACTCACGCGTGCGGGTCACGCGCCCGTCGGAAAGATCGGTTGAGTCGGTGACCGTCGAACAGAAGCAGGTCGGGCAGACCATGGTGCAATTGCCACATGCCAGGCAGCGCTCCGCCACCTTGTCCCATTCGCTGTGCTCGATGTTCTCGTCCAGCACACGTTTGACGTCGGTTGTGTCGAGTTGCCTCCCCATGTGCTCGCGTGCACGGGTCAACTTGAGCTCGGCCAGCTCCAGTTCCGCCCCGGTCGGACCGCGCAACGGAAGCCCCTCCACCAGCTCCGCGCCCCGCTCCGAACCGATCGTCACCAGGAAGCCGTCGCGGAGTTCGGTAAGCGCCAGGTCGAATCCCGAACGTGCCTCGGGGCCCGTTTGCCAAGAGCTGCAAAAACAGGTGCCGCCGGGACGCGTGCAGTTGACCGCGATGTAGATGAATTGTTCGCGGGCCTGGGTGTACCAGGGCTCGGATTCACAGCGAAACGTGCGGGGATCGTCGTAAGCAAAGACGCGATCCTGAACGGCGATCGCCGCCAGTTCGCAGGGTCGGATGCCCAACAATGCCAATTTCGGGACCTGAGGAGGACCCGCTTCCAGTTCGAATCGATCGTCTCCGACGTGGAATTGCATCAGGCGATGGCTCGGAGGAAACAGATACCGTTTGACGCCGTCGGGACCCACCACAAAATCAAACGTCATCGGATCGTCGTGATGCGACAGCCGATACTTGCCCCCGTCATGTTCGTCGCGGACGCCTCGCGGCAGATCGTCGGTCGATTCGATCTCGCGCATCGAGATCACTTCGTCGTGGACCGTCGGGCCAATGACGGTATAGCCCCGAGCGCGGAGCTTCTGGACCAATTCCTCGAGACCCTCACGCAGGAGAAACTGGGGCGTATCGGCCTTTCGCGGGGTCTTTCGCGGGGTCATTGCCATCCCACCGCCTCCCTTCACAACAGGATCGTGAGCTGCGGGACGGACGCCCTCACGGGCTGCCCCACATGCCGCCGGCCCATTGGTACACTTTGTGTGCCTTTCGGGAAGTTTTTTTAGGAGGCTGGCACTGCGCCCCTCGACGGACCCGCAGTCGAGGCAGGCCGAGGTTGGGGCCCGTCAGGCCGCCCCGGCGCGGGCCGTGAGTTCGCCCTGGTTGAGCGCATCGCCTTGACGGGAAACCCGCCGACCTCGCGAACCTTCGTCTCGACGTCCCGCAACAACCTGCGGGGGCACGCTCGATCGGCACGGGTAAAGTCACGGAGAAAAACGGTGTCGTCCGGAGGGCCCTCAGGGCCTAGCGGACACGCTTGCACTCCCAATTGACGACGCTCGCCGCGCGATTTAGCACACCTCGTCATCCGTTGACGTGCACAAACGCTCGCTTTCGTCCCGGCATTGGTTCAACTGTGACACGTCTTTGGGGCGAGGCTTGAATGCTTGCGGGACCCGGACCCGAGGCAAATCAAAATGCCGCGAATCGGTCGGGAAGTCGAATGGGGCGGGTTCGCGTCCGACCCGCGATTTGGCATTGGAATTGCTTTGCAACGCTCGCTACGCGATGATGAGGGGGCGACGGGCGCCCTCCGCCCCAGGCTTCGCATCTTGAACATACTCGCCGGAGCGCGAGGTCGATGGCCTCGCAAGAAAACATGACCGATCCCGTCGAAGGTCTTCGTCGCAACGAATTACCTCCCCCAGAGCAGGAGTTGCAAGCCCTGCTGCACTTCCTCTCGAGGCAAGAGGGGTCGGATCTTCACTTGAAGGCGGGCTACCCGCCGTGTGTGCGAATCGGCGGACATCTCCGCCAGGTCCAAGGGCCGCCGCTGCCGGAGACGGATTACATCGAAAAGATGCTCTTTCCCTTGGTGCCTCCGGGGCGTGGGTCGGAGATCGAACGGACGGGCGGCGTTGACTTTTCCATCAAGATCGACACGGGAGACCGGTTTCGCGTCAATCTGTTTCATGCCGGAGGCCATACGAACGCGGCAATTCGTCGGGTCCAGAATCGCATTCCGAGCTTCGAGGATTTGCATCTGCCGGACATCTATCGCGAAACCATTGTGAAGTCGATGGAGGGCCTGATTGTCGTCAGTGGGGTGACGGGTAGCGGCAAGAGTTCGACGCTGGCGGCGATGCTGGAGTACATCAACCAGAATCGGGCGATGCATGTCGTGACGATTGAAGATCCGGTCGAGTACGTATTCACGCCGAAGAAGTGCATTATCTCGCAACGCGAGGTGAACCTGGACGTGGTTGATTTCCCGATGGCGCTGCGACATGTGGTTCGCCAGGACCCCGACTGCATTTTGATTGGCGAGATGCGGGATCGTGAGACGATTCTGGCGGCGATTCAGGCGGCCGAAACGGGACATCTCGTGCTGGGGACGTTGCATTGCAGCGACGCGCAGCAAACGTTTTCGCGGATCCTCGAGTTTTTCCCGCAATCCGAGCACGACTTCATCCGGTCGTCCTTGGCCAACAGCCTCCGGGCGATCATGGTCCAGCGACTGATCCCGGGGATTGTCGCGGGCAAACGATTTCCGTGCACCGAAGTGTTGCTGAACAACGCGATTGTGAAAGACAAGATCCTGCACGAAGAGGATGAGGACATTCCGGCGATTCTGCAGCAATGCCACGAAGAGGGCATGCGCAACTTTACGTTTTCGCTTTGCGAGTTGGTCAGGGCCGACGTGATCGATCGCCATACGGCCCTGGACTTTGCTCCCAACCGCGAGAAGCTGATCGCCGAGTTGAAGGGGATCAAGACCGCGACCGACAGCTTGGTGGGCCGACTGCGAGGTTAGGTCTGGCAAGCTGCGGATGACGAACTCGCCTTTCATCACCGAGCCGACTGCGGTGCTGGCCGTGCTCCTGGCCGTCCTGGCGGGTCTGTTCGCGCTGGCGCGTCAGCGGGTGGGGGCGCGGTTCTTTCGAGCCGTCCCGATTCTGGTGTTCGTGTATTTTGTCCCCACCACGCTTTCGAATCTGGGCGTGATCCCGCTGGAGTCGGCCACTTACGACTGGATCAAGTCCTGGCTGCTGCCGGCGAGCTTGATGTTGCTGACGATGTCGGTTGACATTCCTGCGATCCTCAAGCTGGGCCGAAATGTCCTGCTGCTGTTTCTGGCCGGCACGGTGTCCGTGGTGCTGGGCGGACCGCTTGCGTATTGGCTGCTGCGCGGACTGGTACCGGTGGAAATGGGAGACCAGGCCTGGAAAGGCCTGGCGGCGCTGAGCGGTTCTTGGATCGGCGGTGGAGCGAACTTCATTGCGATTGGTGAGAGCGTGGGTGCGACGACGTCGACTTTGGGGCTGATGATCGTCGTGGACGTCGCCCTGGCGAACGCTTGGATGGCGATCTTGCTTTTTTTCGCGGCCAATGAAGACCGGCTGGACGCCGCGGTCCGGGCCGATCGGCGGACATTGGACGAAGTCAAGCAACGGCTCGAACACTATCGGCAGCAAGTGGTTCGCGAGATGACGCTCGCCGACCTCTGCACGATCTGCTCCGTGGCTTTCGGGGCTACCGTCAGCGCGTCGTACGTCGCCGGGGGGCTGCCCGCACTGGGTGGCGTTTTAAATCACTTCGCGTGGACGGTGATTCTGGTCACGGCGGCGGGTGTGGCGGCCTCGTTCACGCCCCTTCGCGCTGGAAGGCGCCGGTGCCGGGCGCGTCGGTTCCCTGTTCTTGTACCTGCTGGTCGCCTCGATCGGGGCTCAGGCCGAATTTCGGCACGTGCTGGATGCGCCGCGCTGCTGCTGATCGCATCGGTCTGGATTGCGATTCACGCGGTGACCTTACTGATCGTGCGTTATTGGCTCAAAGCACCGATTTTTTTCCTCGCCGTCGGCTCGCAGGCAAACATCGGCGGGGCCGCCTCGGCGCCGATCGTGGCCGCCGCATTTCAACCCGAGCTCGCCTCGGTCGGGGCCCTGATGGGAGTCGCCGGCTACGTCCTGGGAACCTACGGCGGCTTATTGTGCGCGTATCTGATGCGCTGGGTCTATCTGTTAGGATGACGGGGTGGAAACCGCGTCGGCGTCGAAGTCGGGAGCGGGATCAATCTGAGGCATTTCGAGATCGACAAGTAAGTGGGTTGCGATGTCGCGTTGGATCTGCATCTTGCTGTTGATGACGGGAGTCGAATTCCAGACGGGCGCCGGTTGGGCGTGGGACGAAGCCGCGCCGCCCGCTCCGCGACCTGTTGACCCGGCCTATCTGAGACGCTTGGCCGAGCGGGTGGAACCGAACTGCGAGGGCCAGGTCGCTCGCTTGCCTCAATACATTGAGTTCTTCCGCACCGAGCTGGCCAACGACACGCGGCTGTTTGCATTCCAAGTCGAGGCGTTCGCGGATGTGCCGGCGGTCGACGGGCCCGTGCCGATTCAATTGCGAGGGTTCGTCGAATTCCCGGAAACACGCGCGGCCTTGATGGCCTACCTGGACATCCTCGGCTTTCACCCGCGCGAAGACCAGCTGGAAGTCCTTCCCGCGCCAAGCCTGGGCGAACGCCGCTTCGGTCTGCTGAAGGCCGCTCGCAGCCTTAGCTTGAAGCGACCGTCCGGACCGCCCGAGGTCGTCTCCGAATGCCTCCTGGGCGAACCGCTCTTTCTGTTGCGCGAGGACGCCGAATTCGGGCTGATCCACGGCGGCGAAGGCTACCTCGGTTACGTTCCGATGCGGGACATCCGGCGAGTCAACGCGGCCGAATTCTCCGCGTATCAGGAAGGGCCTCGCGTCCAACTGACGAAGAACTACCAGCTGCCCAGCGGAGGACAAGTTCCGATCGGGGCCCAGCTGAAGTTCGAACGTCGGGAAGGTGACGACGTGACGGTTCGATTGCCAACCGGCGAGCTCACGTCGCTTCCCGCCGATGTATGCCAGGTCCAGCCGACATCGGCCGCCACGATCGACCGGGCCATCGCCACCGGGATGAGGTTCCTTGGCACCGGGTATCTTTGGGGCGGCAAGTCGACTTCCGGAGTCGATTGCTCGGGACTGGTCCAGTTGGCCTATGCCAGCGCCGGCGTCAGTTTGCCCCGCGACTCGAACCAACAGATCTACGTGGGGCAACTTTCCGCGACACGCTGGTGCATGGAGACGCTGCAACGAGGCGACACGCTGTACTTTCTCGGACCTCACGGCCGCATTCGCCACACGGCCCTCTATCTGGGCGACCATCTCTACCTGCAAGCCGAATCACCCGTCGTCACGATCACCAGCTTTGACCCTTCCGCCCCGAACTACGATCCCCAACGACACGCCTCGTTCGCGTTCGCCAAACGCCCCTGAAACGTCGCGAAACGGGCCCGCGAAGCGGCCGGCTGATATCGGAGGAAACTTGGGAGCAGGTTCCGCTACCCCTCTCGACGAGGCTCTCGTCAGGGGGGCGGGAAGTGCGTATACTGCCGGGCGGACTTGGGGTGATCGGGGGGCCTCCCCGAGTTCGATTCGGCTCCCGCCTTCCTTATCCCTTGGAGGAACGTGTCGTGCGTTGCGGACGACGATTGTTTGGAATCATGATCGCCTGCCTGGCGGTCCACGTCGGAGGGGCGCTCGACTTCGGCAGCGCAGGCCATGTCGTGAGGGCCGCCGAAGGTGGAGATCTGCCGGCGGCGCTGCAGGCAATCCAGCGGTTGGGCAAAGAAGCCGAAGGCCACGCGGCGGCCATCGCGGCCTGGCCCCGAATCGCTTCGGCAGAGGCGGCTGAATTGCCGACGATCCTGGCCGGGATGAACGATCAAAATCCGCTCGCGAACAATTGGATCCGCGCGGCGGTCGACGCGATCTGCGAGCGTACGTTGCAGGCGGGTCAGCCGCTTCCGGCCGCGCAGCTGGACGCCTATTTGAGCGACACGACCCATTCGCCGCGGAGTCGCCGCCTGGCGTTCGAGTGGCTGACTCAGGTGGACGCCGGGCGCGAGCCAGGTGGATTGCGAAGCTGCTGAATGATCCCAGCTTGGAATTGCGCCGCGACGCGATCGAGCATCAGTTACAGCAAGCCCAGGCGGCACTGGACGCCGAGCAGACGGAGCAGGCGATCACGCTCTACGGTTCCGCTTTAGATCACGCCCGGGATCTGGACCAGATCGAGGCGGCGACGGAATCGCTGCGGAAGCTGGATCAGACCGTCGATTTGCCGACCCACTTCGGCTTCGTCATGACCTGGAACCTGATCGGGCCCTTCGATAACACCGAGACGAGCGGATTCGACCGGGTCTACCCGCCCGAGGAACAGATCGATTTGCAGGCGGAATACGCGGGCAAGGGCGAGGTGGTACGCTGGAGCGAAAAGAGCACGACCGACGAATACGGCAAGGTCGATCTGAACGAGTTGTTGGGCAAGCACAAAGGCGCCGCCGCCTATGCGCTCGCCTACTTCGACGCCGCCGAAGCCCGCCCGGTCGAACTTCGACTGGGTTGCATCAACGCCAACAAGATCTGGCTCAACGGCCAGCTGCTCACGGCCAATCATGTCTATCATTCCGGCAGCGGGATCGACCAATATGTGGGCAGCGGCCAGTTGAAGGCGGGCCGCAACGCCATCCTGTTGAAGATCTGCCAGAATGAACAGACCGAATCGTGGGCTCAGGACTGGGAGTTCCAATTGCGCGTCTGCGATGCACTCGGCACCGCCGTGCTGCCAGCGAAGTAACCGCCGGCCGAAATCGATTGCCATTCTGACTCCCACTCGATCGCCGTCTCCAACATCGACATCACCACTCAAATGCCACGGCCAAAGTGCCCGTCGCGAGGAACCCCAGGATGCGACTGAACCTACCCACTCATGCTCCCGACCGCATTTCACCAGCCTCCCACCCAGTTCGCGATGCGCGCTGCCGCTTGGCCACGGCGACCGTCCGTCGGGCCCTCGTGGGTTGCCTGTTGCTTCCGTCGCTGCTCGCCGCGCAGGCCGAGGCCGACTGGTTCCAGTTTCGGGGACCGCAGGGGCGAAGCGTCGCGGGGGACGATGCGGCGCTGCCGACGGAGTGGACGGCCGAGCAAAATACGGCCTGGCGGGTCGACCTGCCCGGACGCGGTCCTTCGGGGCCCATTGTGGTAGGCTCGCGGGTCTATGTGACATGCTCCAGCGGCTATCATCAGGATCGGCTGCACGTCATGTGCTTCGACGTCGAATCCGGCAAGCCGCTTTGGCATCGCCAATTCTGGGCCACGGGACGCGCCATGACGCACCCAAGTATCGGGACGGCCGCGCCGACGCCGGCCAGCGATGGCGAAGCGATCTACGCGTTCTATTCCACGAACGATCTGATCTGTCTGGATCTCGATGGCAACCTGCGTTGGTATCGCGGTCTGGCGTACGACTTTCCCAAGGCCGGCAATGACATCGGGATGTCGTCGTCTCCCGTGGTGGCGGACCAAACCCTCGTGGTGCAAGTCGAAAACCAGGGTGAATCGTTCGTGGCCGGCGTCAACACGCAGACGGGCGAGACACGGTGGCAGTTGGAACGTCCCAAGCACGCGAATTGGTCCTCGCCCGTGATCGCGCGGACGTCCGAGGGCGCCCCGCTGGTGCTGGTCAAGTCGGGCGAGGGACTGGATGCCTACGATCTCGAGTCCGGCCTGCGTCGCTGGACCTATGAGACGGACGCCGGAGGCATCCCGTCGGTGGCCGTCTTGCCGGGTCAGGTGATTCTGCCGGCCGACGGCGTCACGGCGCTCAGTCTGCCCAGCGGAAAGGGGCTTCCCCAAGTGCGTTGGTCGTCGAATCGCATCAATCCCGGTCCCGCCAGTCCAGTCGTGACGGAGAACCGACTGTATGTGATCAATCGCGCCGGGGTCCTGACTTGTGCCGATCTGGAAAGCGGCGAGTTGGAGTGGCAGTTGCGTTTGCGCGGGACCTTCTGGGGCACTCCCGTGTTGGCCGGTAAGTTCTTGTACTGCATCAACGAAGCGGGATTGGCACAGGTCGTGGACTTGGCAGACGAGGGCAAGGTCGTCGCGTCCAACGATTTCGGTGAGACGGTGCAAAGCTCGCCGGCCGTCTCCGGCGGGGCCCTCTTCGTCCGCTGCGATCGCTCCCTGTGGAAGATCGCCGCCAAGCCGTGATTTCGTCCGCGGGCAAGCGACAGACGCTTCGGCCTCTTTCCCTCGTTCGGTCCTTCCGTGAGGCACGTCGGTAACGATGACGGACGAGATGGAAATTCAGACCTGCGAGACCGTCTCGGGGCAAATCCGTCCTCCCGGATCGAAAAGCATTACCAATCGGGCGCTCGTCTGCGCGGCTCTCGCCCAGGGTCGTTCCGTTCTCCAAGGAGCGCTCGTCAGCGATGATACGCAGGTCATGCTGGACAGTCTGCGTGCGGTGGGGATTGAAGTCGTCGCCAGCCAGCACGGCACGCAATTGGAAGTGGCAGGCTGCGGGGGCACCATTCCGAAAGACCATGCCGACCTGTTCGTCGGTAACAGCGGGACGACCGTGCGGTTTCTGACCGCGATGCTCGCCGTCGGGCGGGGAACGTATCGCCTGGATGGGGTTCCGCGGATGCGACAGCGTCCGATTCAGGATCTGCTGGACGCCCTCGCCCAGCTCGGGGCCGATGCGATGGCCGAGCACAATACGGGCTGCCCGCCCGTGATCGTCAACGGTCGGGGCCTGAGCGGAGGTCCGGTGACGATTCGCGGTGATCTGTCGAGTCAGTTCCTGAGCGGACTGCTGATGGCGGCTCCCTACGCCCGGCGGCCCGTCGAAATTCGTGTGGCCGGTGAACTCGTCTCACAGCCGTACGTCAAGATGACCTGCGAGGTGATGCGCGCGTTCGGAATCGAGGTGAAACAGGAGCCCGGCAGCTTGCACGTCCCGGTCGGCCAGCCGTACTCGGCGCGAGCCTACACGATCGAACCCGATGCCTCGGCCGCGAGCTACTTCTGGGCGGCCGCCGCCATCACGGGCGGTCGCGTTCGCGTCCTGGGGCTCTCGCAACACTCGCTTCAAGGCGACGTCGCGTTCTGCCAGTGTCTCGCCGAGATGGGCTGTGAGGTTCATTATCTCGAAAATGCCATCGAAGTGATCGGCCGACCCCTGCGGGGGATTACCGTGAACATGAACGCGATCAGCGACACCGTCCAAACGCTGGCCGCCGTCGCCCTTTTCGCCGCGGGCCCCACGCGCATTTCTGGCGTCGGTCATATTCGCCACAAAGAAACCGATCGCATTGGTGATCTGGCCCGGGAGTTGCGCAAGTTGGGGGCGGGCATCACCGAATCCGACGACGGGCTGGTCGTCATGCCCGATGTCGTTCACGGGGCTGCGATCGAGACCTACGACGACCATCGCATGGCAATGAGCCTCGCGTTGGCGGGACTACGCGTGCCCGGCGTGGTCATTCGAAATCCCGGCTGTACGGCCAAGACCTACCCGGAGTTCTTTGCCGATCTCAGTCGACTCTGCACGTCGTAAAGCGGCTTGATCGCGCCTGCGACAATCCGTCCCCCGCGGATCCGGGGCTCCGCAATTCAAGGTGGAGCGACGGATTATGACGGTTCCCCTGTCCTTGCTGCCGACTCTCGTTGCGCGTAAATGTGTCGCTTCTTGTGAATCGCAATTAAAACGAACAGCTTCGTTGGTCTGGGCAACTTCGGGTTTGGCGATGTGCCTCCGAATCGACCGGTGAAAGCCTCGTCAAAAAGGTTCGACGTGCTTGGTCCAACCAGCTGACGTGGACTGACGTCCCGACCGCGGACATCGACGGGGATGGCGATCTGAATGTTGTGGGCCGGACCAACGGCCGCTGGTGGGTCGCTCGATCGGACAGTTCACAAGTCGAATCATCGCTCTGGGGCCAATGGCCGTCGGCCGACGAGTGGAAAGACGTCTTGGGCGGCTTCTTCGGCTAAGTCCGCAGCGGTTTTCCTCGATCCTCAACCGAGTTTCCAGCTATAGTGGAAGCTCGATTTCTCCATCCCTTCGCGTTCGTAAAAACGGTGGGCGTCTCGTTTCTCGACGCCGGAGTCCAAATGCAATTGGCTACAGCCGGCCGCTCGTGCTCGGGCCTGAAGCCATCTCAATAATTCAGCACCGTGCCCCCGCGAACGCTGACTTGCCAAGGTGACCAGATCGTCCACGTACAGAAAGCGGCCCCAGGCCAGGCACTGTGTGAGACGAAAACCCGCCACGGCGACCGGTCTGCCCGAGATGGCCAAGTACGCGAGTTGGTAGCCGACGCCCTGTTGCTCCCGCACCTGCCGCACGAAGTCCGATTCCGACAAATGCGTTCGTAGCTGGTGGACGACCGGGTAACAGAGACGAATCTGTTCTTCGGTCTCTGCAAGTTGAATCTGCATCGAGTTGTGCTCCTATTTTCTACCGGCTCGCCGCCCAACGGATGGTCGCCCAACGGATGGTCGCCCGTTCTTCAAACCGAGCCGTATATAGATATGTAATCGTGGCTTCTGGGCAACCGAAGGCGAACGGCGCTGCTTTGGGACGAGACGTTGGTTGATGAGTTGGCCGAAATCGCGCCTCGACCTAAATTCACCATGACGACCATTCCGTCTGAGTCCAACTCGCCGGACACCGTGGACCGCCTCTTCGCGAGCGGCGAAAGCCTTGGGGACGACAGCCCGCGTGCAATTCAAGCGAGTGTTCATTGGCCAAGGCCTACCCGGGCGTCGCTTCCGTTAGGCGGCGCTTCCTTGATGGGGAGGCGTGCGGCCGGTGACCGCGCAGTCCGGGCAGATCCCATAGCGGAGCTCGGGAACTTGCGGTTGTTCGAAAAGCTGGAGCTTGACCGTGAACTCCTCGACGTCCAGCCAACCGCAGGGTTCCAAGAGGGCGCGTTTGCAACAGCTGCACATCGTTAGGAACGATTGGTTCCGCAGGCGGCTGGGATCCAGCACATCCAGTCGATGATCGTGCGGCACGACACGATCCATGACGGTCTCGTACAACAAGCGTCCCTCTCCGTCGGGGCTGATCGTCATCCGCATCTGACGCTGCAGAAATGGCGAGTCACAACGAAAGGGCAGCATGATCCACTTTCCGGTGGATCGCACGCGGGCGTGGATCTCGCGGTAAAGGTCCTGGGTTTCGCGCCCGACGATGAAATCCCAGAGGGACTGGTTGAGGACTGATTCCGCGGTCAATTCCGGGGCACCATTTTCTCGCGCGAACGCCAGCCACCACGAATCGACCTCACAGATTCGATCGTCCGCGTCAATCCGATAGCGGTACTTCTGAAGGTCGATCACGACCATGATTGTGGAAGTCTCCCCAGGCTGAAGCTGAATGGGTGTCGCTGTCCGGTATCGACCCGTCCATTGTATCCAGCGTGGGTTCGCGAAACCAACATCGGATCAGGTCGCTCCCAAGCGAGGGGCGGCGGCGATGGCTTTTTTCGCGGCCTCCAAGCAGAGCTTGAGATCCGCTCGCACCTTGAACGGCTTGAAGAGGCGAACGGCTTGAAGAGGCGAACGGCTTGAAGAGGCGAACAAACGACGGCCAACCCGGGCGGGCGAAAAGGCCGTCGGCGTCACGGCAGTAGGCTCAGGGACGAGTCGCGCACACCCCCCGCTCGTCCCGAGCTCGGCTTTCGCCCCAGACGAAGCGCATGGCGAAGCCCGCGCGTTCGTCCGAGTCGATTGAGATCACGTGGGTCAATTCAGACCACTGTGGTTGTGCCAATGAACGCTCTCCAGCAGCTCGTTGGCACGGGCGATCAGGCTAAGGTGCGAGTCACGGTCGCCGACCGGACGGCTGCTCGGATCCATTGCCCGGAATTGTCCCCGGCAGTGCGGGCAGCATAGCGATCGTCCCAGGTATTCGACGCGCACCCGCAGGGTCCGCCCACAAGTCGGGCAATCCTGGCAATAAAACGCAATCCGTGTCATGCTATGTCTCCTTATCATGAGCTCGCACGATCGCGGTCAAAGGACTTGTAAGATATCAAACGCAAAACGTCGTCTCAACAAAATTCTGAAAAGAAGGGCGATTGTCAAGACATTTGCGTTTTAAAACTTCCGACGTTGCGGAAGATTAGGGGCTGCAAACCCCGCAGGGGGCCGGCGAATCGGCGGAAGCCTGCTAAGATGCACTGGATAAACCGCGTTCCTGTCGCCTCAGTCCACACAACTCTTATGGGTTCCGTCCGCACTTCGACGTTGTTCATCCTGGCGTTTTGGCTGGCGTCGATGAGTTGGCTCACATGGTCGAAGCTGCGCCCATCGGTCCATTTCGGCGAGTCTCCGCAACACGATGACGTGCTGCCCGAGACGGCGGTGCTGCTGAAGCCGATTCGCTGGCGAATCACGCTCAATGAAAAACGTCTGGGCTGGGCCCAGCACGACGTGGAGCGATTGCCGGACGGTCAGGGGCGAGTCGACAGCACGGTTCGCATCGAGCACCTTTCGCTCGATCAGGTCTTGCGTCAAGGATTTGGCGGTCTGGGCTCCCTGCTTGCCCGAGGCGCCGGCCAGGAGGGGACGGGCGCCGAGGGGACGTTGAATTTACGAATCGAGAATTCGATGCGGTTCGATCATTTTGGTGAACTGCTAAGTTTTGAATGCGTCGTGGTGGAAGACGGCTGGGGCGAGTGCGTGCGTTTGCAGGGCACGGTACGCGAGGCCGAGTTGCTGGTCAGGGCCTACGTGATTCTTCCTCAGGCGGGCCCGGGAGCGGAAAAGAAGCCGGTCTATCAGACGCGTCTGCCCTTGCCTCCGGACAAGATCGTCCTGGACTCGCTGTCACCTCGGCCTCGATTCGGACAGCTGCGTGTGGGTCAACGTTGGACCTTCGAAACTTACAATCCACTGCTGCCAGCTCGGCCACTTCAATCCGTGGAGGCGCACGTGCTGGAGCGACGCGTGCTGCGTCAGTTCGACCGCGACGTCGCCACGTTTCATGTGGTGTACGAACAGAGCAACGAGGATGGTTTGAGTCTCGCTCGTGATATGGGCGACGTCTGGGTCACTCCCGAGGGCGAGGTGGTGCGACAGTCGATGCGTTGGGGCCAGATGGTCTTGGCGTTCGACCGCTTGCCTGACGAGGGCGGACCCGAGCCGTCCGCGTTTCCTCCCGCCGCTGCGGGACGCGGGGCGAGTGAGTAGGATTGCCTTGGCGACCGGAGCTGCAAGGAGAGCATGGGTGATTCAAATTGACGGGGTCACGAAGTCGTACGGCCGCAAGGTGGCGGTGGCCGGCTTGTCGTTGCGGATCGCGCCGGGCGAAATCTTCGCCCTCCTGGGTGCCAACGGGGCGGGCAAGACAACGACCATCAAGATGCTGGTCGGGCTGTTGCTGCCCGATCAAGGCGAGCTGCGAATTGGTCCGTTTAATGTCGTCACTCAGGCGCGTGAGGCGAGTCGCCTGGTCGGTTATGTACCGGATCAGCCCTTCTTGTACGACAAGCTGACCGGGCGAGAATTCCTGGAATTCATTGCCGAAATGTATGGCTTGGACGAGTCCGAGTCGAAATCGAGCATCGTGGAGCAAATCGAGACGTTTCGCTTGGAAGAATTCGTCGATCGGCTGACGGAGACGTATTCACATGGCATGAAGCAGCGCGTGGTGTTTGCCGCAGCGTTCGTCCATCAGCCGCAAGTCGTCATCCTGGACGAGCCCATGGTCGGACTCGATCCGTTCAGCATGCGAGTTGTCAAGGATCTGATTCGGCGCCAGGCCGCTCAGGGGACGACGGTGTTCATGTCCACGCATACGCTCTCGCTGGCCGAGGAAATTGCCAACCGGATTGGCGTGTTCAAGGCCGGGCAATTGCAATTCGTGGGAACGGTTTCTGAGTTGCGACAACAGAGTCAGCGCGAGGGAGAAACGTTGGAGCAGCTGTTTCTGGAACTCACGGCGTCCGACTCCGGGTGACCCTCAAGTACCGTCGGCGGACTTGTCCAGGGAACTTCGGATCGGCAGGGATGCGGGAAATATTGGACCTGAGTATGGCAACTTCGGAAACTCAAACGACCCGCGACTCACGTGCTTTGCTGAGTTGGGAGGCGGAGGCACGGGCATTCGCTCGATTTCGCCGCCGGCTGTGGTTGGCGACGCTGCGTCAACTGCTGCGCGACTCGTTTCTGAGGTTGCTCCTGGTGGCCAGTCTGACCACGGCCTTCTGGCTGGTCATGTTCGGGCTTTTTTATGAGGGGTTTTCACTGCTTCGGACGGCCATATCGCATCCTCCCACCTTGGCCCGAACGGTGCATGCGGTCTACAACGTGTTCTTTCTTTCGCTGCTGATCATGTTGAGTATCTCGTCGGGGATTCTGTATTACGCCGCGGTTTTCAAGTCGCCCGAAATCAACCTGTTGCTGACGCTCCCGGCTCGCACCGCGAGGATCGCGATCGATAAATTCGTGGAGGCAACCGTGCTGGCGTGCTGGGGATTCGTGTTGCTGGGCAGTCCGCTGCTGGTCGCCTATGGGGTCGTGAATCAATCGCCCTGGCCCTACTTCGCATTCCTGCTGCCCCTGTTGATCGCCTTTGCGGTGATTCCCTCCGCCGTCGGGACGCTTGCCTGTCTGTTCCTCGTGGCGGTGGCTCCCCGCTTTCGACGCGCCGTGATCGGGATCCTGGCGGTGTTGTTGCTGTCCGGCGTCGTCTCCTTGATCTGGCTGATTTTTGGCGGTCGTCAGTCCGAAGCGATGTCGGCACTCTGGCTCCAGTCCACGCTCGCTCGGCTGCGTCTGGCGGAGCAGCGTGTGTTGCCGAGCTGGTGGTTGAGTACGGGGCTGTTGGAAATCGCTCACGGCGGAGCCCAGGGGACACTGCAGGGAATCGGATTTCTGTGCGTCCTGCTATCCAATGCGCTTCTGCTCCCGCGCGTGGTCGGAGCCGTGGGTGGCGCAGACTTTGCGACGCACCTTTGGACAACTGGGGGACGGACCGCGTTGGGTCCTGCCCTGGCGACTGAACTGGCTTGACCGGGTCAGCCACCGTCTGCTGCGGCCCCTGTCGCCGGCGATGCGGTTGATCCTGTTGAAGGACCTGCGGATTTTCCGCCGCGATCCGCTGCAGTGGTCACAATTCTTGTTGTTCTTTGGTTTGCTGTCGTTCTACTTCATCTATGTTCGGCGCTTTGACTACGGCAGTCAGTTGACGGGCTGGATGACGGCCATCGGATTCATGAACCTGGGCGTCGTGGGGCTGATCTTATCGACGTTTACGACCCGTTTTGTGTTTCCCCTGATTAGCATGGAGGGCCAGCGTTTCTGGATCCTGGGCACGGCCCCGATCGATCGCCGAGATATTCTTTGGAGCAAGTTCCTCTTCGCCACGTTGATCACCGGGATGCCATGTTGTCTCCTGGTCTTGCTCAGCGACATCGCGACTCCAGCTTTGGGATCGGACGCCGGCGATGGTCCTGGTGCATCAATTGATCTGCCTGCTGCTGGCGATGGGGCTATCGGCCTTGGCCGTTGGACTCGGATCGCGTCTGCCGAATCTTCGCGAACCGTCCCCGGCAAAGATCGCGGCGGGCTTTGGGGGTACGTTGACACTGATCGTGAGCGCCTTGTTCGTGCTGGCCGTTGTGATCCCACCGGCCATCCCCGCCTATCTCTGGTACGCGAACGCCCAACTGGCGGTTGTTCCCGGGTCGAACCAGACCCACGTCCGCACCTGGTTCCTCCTGGGGCTGGGGCTGGCGCTGGTCGTCAGTGGGCTGACGACCTGGATTCCCCTGCGAATTGGGTTTCGAGCGTTCCGCCGCCTGCAGCTCACTTGACCCAGGCCGTCCGACCACCCCCGCGCAGGCGCGCCCCAAACAAAAACCGACCCGCGAATCCAAGATTCATTCGGTCCGCCCGAAGCAGTATCATGACCCGGGATTGCGAGGTACTCGCCGAGCCGAACAAGTTCGGACGCTTCGCCCTCCGCCCCTGATCACCGTCCTTCAATTCCCCGTCGTGCACCACGAAACGAGCTACGGTACGAGGAGCCGGTCATGATCGAGTTCCTAAACAACATTCCCACGCCCTTCAACATGATCGTGGCCATCGTGCTGATCTGCTCGGCGGCCGGCGTGCTCATCGAATCGGCCAAACAGGTCCGTCGTGCCGTCTGCCACCAGCAGGAGATCCGCCTTAAACGCGACTTGCTGGAGAGCGGCATGACGGCCGAGGAGATTGAGCGTGTGGTTCGGGCGACGTCAACGCGCGATGAGGCTCAGCGCAGGATTTGACTGCCATTGCCGCTTCAGAAAAGGCACGGGCAGCGGATTCCGGGCAGGACGAAGCACGGAAGCTCAAACAACAAGCCACCTCTCCGACACGTGATCGGCGAGGTGGCTTGATGGAGCAGACACGGATCGTCGCGCAGACGCGGCTTCCGAACCGGGAGGACTCCGTTGAGGCCGCAGCCCGATCGGATGCCGTTGCGAGCACCGTCCCGCACGGACAGCTTTCGCACCGACCGTGCCGCGCGTTCTGCACGGGGCGTTCTACGGAAGTGGGACGGTGCGAAGGTGGAGCACCCCGCCGTCGCCGCTCACGAGGACGACGGCATGCTGATCGTTGAGGCGATCCATCTGCACTACGCCCTGCAGCTCATCAATCGTCTCGTAGGCTTGCCCTGCCGTCCCACCTCCTTGAACCGGCTCTCGAAGTCCCTCGTTGGATTCGATGTCCTCGGTGCTGACCTTCATCACGCCTCGCGCGCTATTGGAAAGCAGCAAGTAGGTCTTGTCACCCTGCTTGTACACGATCATGTCCAGCGGCTGGTTGCGGTTGCCCAATTCCGCAACCGTGGTTCCGACGACTTTCTGAGAGGACGTGATTTCCTCCAGCGGGAAACGGACCAGCGGCGTGCAGGTGAAGCCGGCAAGCAGATTTGGCTGACCGTCGATGACGAACGGAACGAACGTGCGAATCGCCGCGTAGTCTTCGCTTCGTCCATGGGCCGCATGATAGATCTCGAGGCTCGAGCCGGCGGCATCTCCGCCGAAGGGGAACGCGATCGAGCGGACGCCCGACGCGGACTCACGATTGCTTAACCCGGAGACGATTACGTTGCCATCGACAAAGGCCAGGTCCGTAATCGACTCGTCGCGAAGATTCCGTTGTCGACGCCCCTCGCCAACGACCTTGTCTTCGGGCGCGTCGGGTAACTCGGCCTTTGAGAACCAGACATTCTCGAGCGAGATTTCCCCGATCGACCCGCTGGAATCGATCCGCACGAGGCCCGGTTTGTCGCCCGGCTTGGTGACCGATAGATACACATTGCCGCTCAGTGGATTCACGGCCAGATCGTTGATCCGTGTCTCTCCCGGCGCGGTGGCGAGTGCCGTGGCCAGCTTTTGATCGAGGGATTCGAGATCCAGATTAACTTGAGACGGATCTCCGTCCGAATCACCGGTCCCGATCGCGAAAATCGCGGCCGATTTACTGTCTCCGACGAACAGCACGCCCTGCGGTCCGAACGCCAAGACTCCCGCTTGTTTCAGGTCGGGAGTCCCTTCCGTGAGTCGAAAGATATTCGCGCCTTGGACGGCCAACGGCAGGCCGAAAAATGCGGTCAACAGACACCCCACAATCGCAATTCGAATTCGCACGATTCATCTCCTCTGACGAAGGACTGTTGGCTTTGCCTCAAAAGGGGTCTGACCCTCGGGAGGGCAAGCCGTTTTTCCGAGGTTGGGCGTTGGCCAGAGAGTCAGACCCCTCTTGCGACCAAGCCTCCTGTACGACGACGCCCGTCATTATCACGTCTGTGATGGGCGATACAAGGCGCTCGCACAGGCGACGCCGGAATCCTCACGCCCCAATTGCCGGGAACCGCGTCGATCCAGCATAACCCGCCCGGCGACTATGAGGTCACAAATGGACTCTTCACGATCAAGAATCCGATCCCGAAAATGCCCGCGTCGACGAGCAGGTGACTGACCCAGGGCCCGGAAATCGAACCGCTCCAGTGGTAAAGCCAAGCCCACAGCGCGCCGCCGATGGCAATCGAGAGCGAAAAGAAGAGCGTCAGCGGTGACGCCCAGCCAAAATACATCGCCAGAAGGAGGACGTGGTGTGCCATAAAGCCCAGACTCGAAATGACAATCGCCGCTTTCAGCGGAGCGACCCGGGTCAATTGTCCAAACACAAACCAACGCCAGTAGTATTCCTCGAGGCCCGAATGAAACAACGCATAGAAGACTCCTAGCCCAACGTAGGCCGCCGTCGACCGGATCCCAAACCCTTGCACCTTCGCCAGGATGGCCTGCCTGGGTACCTCAAACCATCCGTAGGGCTCGAGCACCCACGCGTACAAGGTCCACATTAGGAACACGATCACCGTCCCGCAAGCGAAGCCGACGCCACATCCCCGGCGACGCGGACGGAACCATTCGGGCGGCTGCCCCGCAATCCAAATGTGCTTCGGGGTCAGATCGAATGTGCTTCGGGGTCAGATCGGGTATCTGGTGTTTAGCAGGTCTCGCCCGCGGCGTTCGCCCTTCGAGCGTGATTTAGCTTGGCATCGAACGTACGGTGTTCGGTCGGCGAATTAGGTTGCGGCAATTGAACAGCAATTGTCCCGCTGGACTTGCTCGGGTCTCGCCGTTGATAACTTTGCGCGCCGACACGTTCGATCCAGCGAGGCCGCTGTTTTCCACTGCCCGTAATCCCGCGTCGCACGCGAAGTTGACACCAGAAAACGGATCTGACCCCGCCGCGCCCCGTCCACCGGGCGACAATCCGTTGCGACATGACCGAAAAACAACCTCAACGAAAACATCCGGCTCATGGCATTCTCATGATCGACGGTCAGCCGACGATCATCTTCGATACGGTTTGTACCAAGGATCGAAAGCCTTGGCTGGCGTGCGAAAGCGTGCACCAAACCCTGCGCGAGGTCTGGCAAGAGGCAACGGCATGGCTCATGGGACGCTATATGATTCTTCCAGATCACCTACACTTCTTCGCAGCTGCGACGGAGTCAACCATTGCGTATGACCGTTGGGTGACGTACTGGAAGTCTTAGTTCAGTAAGCGACATGGAGATCCCGAGCATCTTTGGCAAACCGATCACTGGAACACACGCATCAGAAACGCCGAAAGATATGAAGAGAAGTACGAATACGTACGTTCCAATCCAGTTCGATTGGGACTCGTCGAGAAGCCGGAGGACTGGCCATACCAAGGGGAGATTCACGAGCTGCGCTGGGATTGAACCCGCACCGCGGCTCGGCAGGGACGCCTCGATTCGCTCGCCCTCCCGATTCGTCTCGCCCTCCCGATTCGTCTCGCCCTCCCGATCCGCCTCGCTCTCCTGATTGTCGGCCACGCATGTCAAAAACCTTCGTTTCTCGATACATGAGGGCCGAAGTCCGGACCGACCGACGTTCATTCGGCTGCCGAATCCCAAAAAGCCGTCTCGTAAATCAAAGTACCAAATACTCGTCGGCACGCAACTATTTGACACACGTCGGTCTCCACCTCGCCGGTTGGCCGACCGCACTGCGCCTGACCGAATTTGGAAGACGGTGAGGCTCCTCTCTCTGACCGGCTCGCCACACCACATGCAATAATGTACCTACTTTCACGCAGATTCGTCGTAACTCCTTCTGCCACGGTCGCTTGCACCTCACGAATTGTAGCAGATTCGCATGTAATAAGGTCAATGAAGGGACTCGTCTCGCGTCTATTGGGGCGATGTCATCACCAAACGAGCCTTGGATGGCGGCAAAACTGCTTCCGTTTCACTCCATCCCCACTGCCATTTGTCGCGGCCTCCAACGCCAAAATGTCAGACAGCGAAGCGCGCACATGTCGAATCCGACATTAGGACGATGCCGTCAAGCGTAAGGTCACGCCCCGCCCCGCGACGATCCGGTATGCCCCGCCCGGCGACTATGAGGTCACAAACAGACTCTTCACGATCAAGAATCCAACCCCGAAAATGCCCGCGTCGACGAGCAGGTGACTGACCCAGGGCCCGGAAATCGAACCGCTCCAGTGGTAAAGCCAAGCCCACAGCGCGCCGCCGATGGCAATCGAGAGCGAAAAGAAGAGCGTCAGCGGTGACGCCCAGCCAAAATACATCGCCAGAAGGATGACGTGGTGTGCCATAAAGCCCAGACTCGAAATGACAATCGCCGCTTTCAGCGGAGCGACCCGGGTCAATTGTCCAAACACAAACCAGCGCCAGTAGTATTCCTCGAGGCCCGAATGAAACAACGCATAGAAGACTCCTAGCCCAACGTAGGCCGCCGTCGACCGAATCCCAAAGCCTTGCACCTTCGCCAGAATGGCCTGCCTGGGTACCTCAAACCATCCGTAAGGCTCGAGCACCCACGCGTACAAGGCCCACATCAGGAACACGATCACCGTCCCGCAAGCGAAGCCGACGCCACATCCCCGGCGACGCGGACGGAACCATTCGGGCGGCTGCCCCGCAATCCAAATGACATAGATCAGCGGAAAACCAAACTGCAGCAGCTTGCCGACCGAAAAAGTCACCTGCTGCCAAGTCGACTCGCCGTCGGCCAGCCAAACGAAGTAAACGAGCGTCACGAGCGACGGGAATACAAGCGCCCCGATGATCGCGGACCAAGCCAGGCGTCGCGAAACAGGGCCGTTGACGGGAGCGACGGATCGATTCACGCGTCCGGGGACCTTTTCTCTTCGTCAGTATTCGCCGCGGCAGCCAGGGAGGTTCGCGGATTCTGGGTCAACCTTAACGGTCGGGCTGACGAAATCATGCGACAACGATTGAGGCCAGCGCTAGGGGAGCTTGAGCCGATCAAAAGCAGCGAACGCCTCTTTGTTTTTTTAGTGTCTCAAACCTGCCGCGAGTCTTCAACGACCCATGCCGACCAACCGTCCGCGCGACATTCGCGTCCTCGTGGAGCAGCAATTCGCGGAGATCCGTCCTGGATCGAACGGAATTGAGCACGAGGCACTCCTGATTCGTGACGGCATCTACTGCGGCCATCGCTACCAGAAGAGCGACCTGACGGCCGTCTGGTTCTTCGAGGAAAACCAGATCAAAGTCTATGGGGCGGAAGGCGGCGTGCTGCGCGTCATCTGTCCCAGCCAGCACGCCCCGAATCAGCATCCCGAAGCGGCGTAACGCGCACTCCCAACCGGGAGCGCGAGGCTCCCGCCGAGCCGCGAGATCGGTCCACCGCAAGATTTCGAGGCGCCCGCCGCGCTGCACCGCCGCAAACGTCACCCTCGCACCCCGCCATTGGCGCGAATCCCCGCGGGCGGCGACCTGGTCCGCTCGCTCACTCCTTGGGCTTCGATTTCTTGGGCTTCTCGGCTGGCTTGGCTGGCTTGGCTGAGCTGCTGTCCTTGCTCTCACCCGACTTCGATTCCTTTTCCGCCTTGGCACTCTTCTTGTAGCTCTCGCTGCGGTAGTCCGTTTGGTAAAAACCAGTCCCCTTGAAGACCACCGCGGCGCCCGCTCCGAACAGTCGCCTCAGTTTGGGCTTCTTGCAGGCCGGGCATTTTTTCTGTTGCGGATCATTGATCGACTGAAACAGTTCGAATTCATGTCCACAGGCATCGCAGACATAATCGTAGGTTGGCATCGGAGAGGGTCCTGAGGGATGCGATAGGTCGGGCTGTGAGCCAAACGGAAGCGGTGGTGAGACTAGACCATCCAGGAAACGGAGTCTTCGACAAGTAGCTTCAGAGCCCGCCGAGCGAACACGTTGGACGTTAGCCGGGTGGCCCTGACGAGACCACGACCTGAGCGGGTCGGATCACGCGATCGTGCAGTTGGTAGCCTTCCTGACTGACATGCAGCACGTGTCCGGCTGGCACATCGGGACTTGGCATCTGAGCGAGGGCCTCGTGCAGCGAGGGATCGAAATCCTGCCCCGTCGCGCGAACTCGTGTGCAATGGTACCGTTCAAAAGTTGACAGCAGAAGCTGCTGGACCATCTTGAAGCCTTCCAGCAGTCCCCCGCCCTCAGACGACCGTTGGGCGGCGTCGATGGCGCGTTCGATATTGTCCAGCACCGGCAACAGATCGACCAGAAGCGACTGGTTGGCGAACCGAGTTTGCTCCTGCATTTCGCGTTGCATCCGGCGGCGCACGTTTTCCAGCTCCGCCTCCGTCCTGAGCCAACGATCTTTCGCCTGCTGCAATTGCTCCTGCAGGTCGTCAAGCTCGGTCGACCCTCCGCGAGCCGCTTGGTCGGCCGTCGCGTCTTGTCCGGAGCGAGCCGCCGTCTCGGAGTCGGGCTCGGAATTCAGTTTCAGATCGGACAACGCATCATCGGCATCGGCGGGTCGAAATTGATTGGGGTTCTTAGCCACGTCCAATTCTCCTAAGTCACGTCACGCGCGGGACGCGCGATTGGTTCGAAAATCGCGAGTCGACCGCAGGTGGGGCCGCTCGCGGCGGGTCAGGCGGTCGACTCGTTCGGGCCGACGCTCCTCCGCTGTATCGCTTGGCACACCTCTCAACGATCTGTCGAAACGAATGCCTCCCCGATTCGCGACCGACAGGCCCCAGTGTGTGAAAGCATCATCTTTATTCGTTCTCCGAACCTTTTTCGGCCGGTTTCAGGTAGTCACGCAGTTTATCCAGAAAGGTCCGCCGTCGCTGGCTTACGTGCCGATGCTCGAGTTCGGCCAATTCGCGCAGGAGCTCTTCTTCGCGAGGCTGCAATCGTTTCGGAACCTCGATGTGGGTTTGCACCAGCAGATCACCTGCGGCACCACCACGAGGGTTACATATCCCGCGTCCCTGCAATCGAAACATGTCCCCGGATTGGGTCCCCGCAGGAATCGGCAGTCGATCCGTTCCTTCCAGCGTGGGAATGTCAATCTCCGCGCCGAGAGCGGCCTGAGTGTAGGAGATCGGCACCTCGACAAACAGGTGGGATCCTTCGCGTTTGAACAGCGAATGGGGTTGGACGTGGATGAAGCAATAGCAGTCCCCCGCTGGTCCCCCTTGGCGACTCCGTTCCCCTTCGCCCGTCAGCCGCACCCGCATCCCGTCATCCACGCCGGCGGGAATCGCGACGTCGAGTTCGACCTTGCGGGCCACTTGGCCGTGGCCGCGGCAATTCTCGCAGGGGTCGGAAATGACTTGTCCCGAACCGTGGCAGGAGGGACAGGTGGTTTGGACACGGAGGATTCCGGCCGACTGCACCACCTGACCGTGCCCGTTACACCTCCGGCACGTTTCCGCTGCCGATCCCGGCCGACTGCCCGTTCCACGACATTGACCACACATCTCACTTCGATCGAACTGGACCTTTCGAGTGACCCCTCGAGCGGCCTCTTCGAGCGTGAGGGAAACGTCGCACTTGACATCCGCGCCACGCGTTTGGCGAGCGCGTCGCCGGCCACGTCCACCGAAAATGTCCCCGAAGATCCCGCCGCCAAAGATGTCGCCGAAGGCATCGAAGATGTCCTCCACGTCACCGAAGCCTTGAGCGCCTCCCGGTCCGCTGACCCCCGCATGCCCATACTGGTTGTAGCGGGCTCGCTTCTCCGGGTCGCACAGCACTTCGTAGGCTTCGGCCGCTTCCTTGAATCGAAGCGTTGCCTCGTCATCCCCGGGGTTGCTATCCGGGTGAAACTGAATGGCGAGTCGGCGGTAGGCCTGAGCGATTTCGCGCGCGCGGCATCGCGGGACACGCCCAGGACCTCGTAGTAGTCACGCTTTTGTGCCATGGTCGCCATGTGGGGAAAAACCCATCCGAGAATCGTGAGGACTCGGATCTTTTTTCAGCAACGGAAGCCAATCCCGACTCGCATCCGAAATCCATGTAGCGCGGCGTCAACCTGAACGGTACGTCCGGTCGGCGACCAGGCACGAAACGGGCCAATTCGCCCGGAAGTGGCCCAAGCGTAACGCCCGAGGGGCAACAGGACGCGCCCCCCATTCGTTCTCACCAAGGAACGCTCCAGCCGGCTTGCGAGCCCTGTCCGGACGACGGTCCCTGGTCTTACCGTCAACAATCCCGTGATCACCGACTTAGCGAACACTTCCCTCGACCGGACGCTTCTCCTTGTCTTCCTTGTCGAAGGTCGTCACCAACGCTTCGGTGGTTAACAACAGCCCCGCAATGCTGGCGGCATTGCTGAGCGCCGTTCGAACCACTTTCACCGGATCAATGATGCCCGCCTTCATCATGTCGACATACTGACACGAATTGGCGTCGTAGCCCATGTTGTCCGACTTCTGACGCACCTCGTCAACGACCACCGAACCGTCAATTCCCCCGTTATCGGCGATCTGCTTGAGAGGCGCCGAGAGGCACTTCAAGATGATGTCGACGCCGATCTTCTCATCGCCGCGAGCCGAACTCCGCGCCTTACTCACGGCCTCATGCGACCGCAACAACGCCACGCCACCGCCCGGCAAGATTCCTTCTTCGACCGCGGCACGCGTGGCGTGCAAGGCGTCCTCGACTCGAGCCTTCTTCTGCTTCATCACGGCCTCGGTTTCGGCGCCCACCGAAATGATCGCGACGCCCCCGGTCAGCTTGGCCAGTCGCTCCTGAAGCTTTTCACGATCATACTCGCTGTCCGTCTGCTCGATCTGCCGTTTCAGCTGGGCAATCCGCTGCTGAATGTCCGCGGTCTTGCCGCCGCCTTGGACAATCGTCGTCTCGCCCTTGTCGACGGTGATCTTCTTGGCTCGCCCCAAATGGTCCAGCGTCAGGCTCTCGAGCTGAATTCCCAGGTCCTCGCTAATCAGCGTGCCGCCCGTGAGGACGGCAATATCGCCCAGCATCGCCTTACGTCGGTCGCCGAAGCCCGGGGCTTTCACCGCACAAACATTCAAGACGCCACGAAGCTTGTTGACCACCAACGCGGTCAGCGCCTCGCCGTCGACGTCCTCGGAAATGATCAACAGCGGACAACCCGCTTGGCTCGTCTTTTCCAGGATCGGAACCAGCTCGCGCAGATTGCTGATCTTCTTTTCATGAATCAAGATCAGCGCGTCGTCCAATTCGCACGTCATGTCGGCGGGATGGTTGATGAAATAGGGCGAGATGAAGCCCTTGTCGAATTGCATCCCTTCGACCAACTCCAGCGTCGTCTCGGCGGTCTTTCCCTCTTCGACCGTGATCACGCCGTCCTTTCCTACTTTTTCCAGTGCGTTCGCCAGCAAGTCGCCAATCGTCTTGTCGTTGTTGGCACTGATTGCCCCGACGTTGGCAATCTGGTCTTTGCTCGCAACGGGCTTGGCCATCCCCAGCAAAAATTCCTCGGCGGCTGCCACCGCCTTTTCGATCCCGCGCCGGATGGCGGTCGGATTGCTGCCGGCCACGATGTTTCGGATCCCTTCCCGAAAAATCGCGCGGGCCAAGACCGTGGCCGTCGTCGTCCCATCACCGGCCAAATCGGACGTCTTGCTGGCGACTTCGTTGACCAACTTGGCGCCCATGTTTTCGAATCGGTCCTCCAACTCAATCTCTTTGGCCACCGTCACGCCGTCCTTGGTGACGCTCGGGCCGCCAAACGACTTGTCAATAATCACGTTCCGACCCGTCGGCCCCATCGTAATGGCAACCGCATTGGCCAGTTTATCAATGCCCTTGAGCATTTTCGCTCGGGCCGAATCTTCAAAAAGCAATTGTTTCGCCACGCTCGTGGTTCCTTATGCTTGGCTACGTGGGAGTTCGTGCGCTGAATTCAGGACCTTCAGTTCAGGACCTTCAGTTCAGGACCTTCGCCAGGATGTCTCCCTCGCGCAGAATCTTCACTTCGTCGCCATCCACTTCGATGTCGGATCCGCCGTACTTGCCATAGATCACTTGATCGCCAACCGAGACCGACAATTCGCCTCGCTTGCCACTGTCCAGCAGCTTGCCAGGACCCACGGCAACCACCGTGCCACGCTGCGGCTTTTCCTTCGCTGTATCCGGCAGGACGATCCCGCCCGCCGTCGTTTCCTCGGCCGCAATGGGCTCCACCACCACACGATCATCCAGCGGTCGAATCTTGATTTTCTTGGCCATGTTTGAATTCATCCTTAGAGCATTATGAAATTGGTTTAACTTGATTTTTGATGCAGCGTTGAGCCGTTGAACGTGCTGGAGCAACTGACGTTTACATCATGCCGCCCATGCCTCCCATGCCTCCCATGCCGCCCATGCCGCCCATGCCTCCCATGCCGTGGTCATGATGGTCATCCCCACCCCCTTCATCTTCCTCCTTCGGGATCTCGGCGACCAGCGACGAGGTGGTGATCAGCAGTTGTGCCACGCTGGCGGCGTTTTGCAGGGACGAGCGGACCACTTTCGCCGGGTCGATCACGCCGTCGGTCACCAGATCGGAATAGGTATTCGTGTCGGCGTTGTAGCCTTCCGTCTTACCCTTCATTCGGCGGACGC
The DNA here is from genome assembly GCA_963826795.1 of uncultured Planctomycetales bacterium. Lineage (GTDB taxonomy): Bacteria > Planctomycetota > Planctomycetia > Pirellulales > Pirellulaceae > CAWGYT01. The sequence goes on from CAWGYT010000019.1 coordinate 146,702, forward strand.
GGTTCACGACGACGGCTCCATCCACCCCGGCGTTGTTGGCGATGGCCCGTAGCGGCGTATCAAGTACATTGCGGATACACTGCACGCCCAGCGCCTCGTCCCCTTCGGCCTTGATGGCCTCGAGTGCTTTTTCGCATCGGATCAAGGCGACCCCGCCGCCGGGAACGATTCCCTCTTCGAGCGCCGCGTGAGTGGCCGCCTTCGCGTCTTCCAGCAAGGCCTTGCGTTCCTTCATTTCGGTCTCAGTCGCGGCACCGCAATTAATCTGGGCCACGCCTCCCGCCAGCTTGGCCAAGCGTTCCTGCAGCTTTTCGCGATCGTAGTCGCTATCGGTCGTTTCGATTTCGGCTCGGATCTGGTCAGCCCGACCGCGGATCTCATCTTTGTTTCCACCGCCGCCGATAATCGTCGTATTATCGGTGCTGATTTTGATCTTCTTCGCCTTCCCTAGATCGGACATCTTCACACTTTCCAGTTCGATGCCCAGGTCTTTGAAGATGGGGGTCGCGCCCGTCAGAACGGCGATATCGCCCAGCATTGCCTTACGGCGATCGCCGTAACCCGGCGCCTTGACGGCACAGCAATTCAGAATCCCGCGCATCTTGTTCACGACCAAAGTGGCGAGCGCCTCGCCCTCCACGTCTTCCGCGATAATCAGCAGCGGCTTGTTTGCTTTGCTGACGGCCTCCAGAATCGGCACGAGTTTCTTGGCGGTGGAAATCTTTTCTTCGAAGATCAGAATCGAGCAGTTTTCCAACTCGACCGTCTGCTCATCCGGGTCGGTGACGAAGTGAGGCGAGAGGAAGCCTCGATCGAACTGCATGCCCTCGACCACTTCGACCGTCGTTTCACTACTACGACCTTCCTCGACGGTAATGACGCCATCTTTGCCAACCTTCAGAAAGGCGTCCGCCAAAACGCTCCCGATGGTGGGATCGTTGTTGCCGGCGATGGTGGCAATTTGTTGAATCTCTTTCTTGTTCTTCCCGTCGATCGGCGTGGCCATTTTCTTGATGGCTTCGGTCACGGCTTCGACCGCTCGGCTGATTCCCCGCGAGAGAGCCATGGGGTCGGCGCCGGAGGCAATCATCTTGAGGCCTTCGCGGTAGATTCCTTCGGCCAACACGGTCGCGGTCGTGGTGCCATCGCCGGCCACGTCATTCGTCTTGCTGGCGGCCTCTTTCACCAGTTGAGCCCCGAGATTCTCAAAGGGATCATCCAGTTCGATGTCCTCGGCCACGGTCACGCCGTCTTTCGTGATTTTGGGCGAACCCCAGCCTTTGTCGAGCACCGCGTTGCGGCCTCGTGGACCGAGCGTGCTACGCACGGCGCGGGCCAGCTTCGAGACCCCTGCCAACAGGGGTTGACGCGCTTCGTCTTCAAACACCATTTGCTTTGCCACGACAGGTTTCCTCCTGCAAAGTTGTCTGCAATCCGGCGCGTGCCCCGACTTGGGCCGATACCGTACTCGCACTCGTATCAAAAAATCTCAAGCCTCGGTCGCGAGGCTCGAAATGGCAGTCTTCCGCGAATCGCTCGGCTTCTTATGCAAGCTTTGTGCCAAGACTAAATGGCGATCGCTAACCATCTGTAGTTCCAAGGGTTACGCGAAGACGACGGGACTCGTCGGGGGCCCGCCGTCGGAAACCCGTCGTTGCCAAAATGGCAGCAGCGGCGTCGATCGCGTCGCTTTCGGCGGCTTGGGAAAGGGGTCAGGTCCCAAAAGTGCGAAGCACCCGAAGGGCCGTTCCGGCTTTTGGGACCTGACCCCTTTTCCCCCACCCGCCGCACTAAGGCGTAAAGCAATCGTCAGGCGCAAGGCTCAGGACGAACTTGGCGAGCAAATCAGCGGCAGCGTCGAGGTCGTCTAACGAAATCGTCTCGACGGCGCTGTGCATATAGCGGTTGGGCAGGGCGACCAGTCCGGTGGCGACGCCATCCCGCGAAATCTGCAGGCGATTGGCGTCATTCGACGCCGCTCGTCCCAGCGCGGCCACCTGGCAGGGAAGCTGATGGTCCTGAGCCACTTGCCGCAACCGCTGCGAGACGTGCGGATTCATGTTGGGACCGCGAAACACGACGGGACCGGCGCCCAGCGAGATGTCACCTTGCTGCTTCTTGTCGATCGTAGGGCAGTCCGTGGCGTGGGTCACGTCGACTGCGATCCCGACCTCGGGGCGCACGCGATGGGCGGCGGTCTGAGCGCCCCGCAGGCCGATTTCTTCCTGCACCGTCGAAGCGGCCGTCACGCTCCAGGTCGGTGACTCGGCCTGGCAGCGGCGGAGCGCCTCGACGACCACCCACAGACCCGTTCGGTTGTCCATGGCGGGTCCGCACGCGAGACGATTCAGAAGTGGTTGAAAGCCAAGCTCCAGGGTGACCGGATCACCGACCTGGACCCATTCGGCTGCCTCCTGTTTGTTGCGGGCGCCGATATCCAACCACAATTCCCGTGCTGTGACGACCATTTTGCGCTCGTCTTCGGTCTGCAGGTGGATCGGCTTCCGAGAGATCACGGCCGGCACCCGCCCCCGGGCGGTCCAGATCGACATCCGCTGGCCAACCAGTTGCTGGGGATCCCACCCACCGACCGTCTGCGCGTAGAGAAAACCGTCGTCGTCAACGTAGCTGATCAGCATCCCGATCTGGTCGCAATGGCCCGCGAGCATCACGCGCCGCGGTGCGGCGGGATTGACCGTCAGCAGGACGTTGCCATGATCGTCCGTCTCGATCCGCTCCGCAAACGGCCTCGCATAGCGCCGGACGACCTCTTGAACCGGCTGCTCGTAGCCGGAAGGGCCGGGCGTTTCGAGCAAGGTTTTGAAAAACTCGAGCGAGCTAGACTCCATCAAGTGACTTCCTTCCCCGTCGTTGGCGTCCTGGACTTTGCGCTGGCGATGACCCCGCCATCGGCCGCTTGAACGGTAGCCGCAACCGGTTTGGCTGGCAAGCCAGGGCCGCGCCCGTCAACCTCCCGCTCGGCTTGACGGTCCGCCGGCGACGCACCTACGATAGTCCGTTTGCCTGCCAGCGATCCGGGGGTGGCGGGACGGCATTTCACCCTCCGGCGTACCGGCAGTAAGGAGCCATGAGACCGTGGCCAGGACGACATCCAAGATTGCGATCATCGGTTTGGGCACCGTCGGTTCGGGGGTCGCCGAGATCCTGATGGAGCAGCAAGCGCGTCTCGCGCGGCACGCCGGGTGCCGGCTGGAGTTGGCCAAAGTGGTCGTTCGCGACCTGGGTCGGGCGCGTGCCTACTCGGTTCCCCGCGACTTGTTGACGGATCGAGTGGAGGATGTGATCGCGGATCCGGAGATCGAGGTGGTCGCCCAGTTGATTGGAGGGCTGGAACCGGCCCGCTCGATCATGTTGCGTTTGCTGCAAAGCGGCAAGGACATCGTAACCGCGAACAAGGCACTGCTGGCCGAGCATGGTCCCGAGTTGTTCGACCGGGCACGCCAATTGGGACGTTCGATCGCGTTCGACGCGGCCGTGGCCGGCGGCGTGCCGATCATCACGAACATCAGTCAGTGCCTTTCCGCCAATCAGATTCTCTCGCTGCGGGGCATCTTGAACGGCACGAGCAACTTCATCGTTTCGCAGATGGAAGAGCATGGAACGGATTACGCTCAGGCGGTGGCGCACGCTCAGGAGCGGGGCTATGCCGAGGCCGATCCCACGATGGACGTCGACGGCACCGACGCCGCCCAAAAACTCGCCATCCTTTCTCACCTGGCCTTCGGCGCCAACGTGAAATGGGCGGACATGCCGCGGACGGGGATCGATCGGCTGGATCCCATCGATTTGAAGTGGGCCCAGGACTTGGGATACCGCATCAAGCTGCTGGCCGTGGCGCAGCTTGCTGCCCGAATCCAGCACCTTGGAAGCTGCACGTGTCCCCGACCCTGGTCCGGATCGGGACTCCCTTGGCCGAGGTGCGGGGCGCGTACAATGCGATCAGCGTCGTCGGGGATATGGTGGGTCGGGTCTTTTTCCAAGGTCTCGGGGCGGGTCGATTGCCGACCGCCTCGGCCGTGGTTGCCGACCTGATCGACACGGTCGTGGGCCGTTCCGAGCTCACGTTTCGAACGCTTGAGCTGTGGTCGCCCACGGCAGCCCGGACCGCGATAGCCGACCATCTCAGCCACCGAGGGGCGATTCTATCTGCGGCTTACGGTCGACGACCATCCGGGCGTGCTGGCGGATATCGCGGGTGTGCTTGGGCGTCATGAGATCTCCATCGCGTCGGTGATTCAACGCGAGCTTGAGAGCGACCTGGACGACGCAGAAGCCGCGCGCGAAGATGTCTGCTGGTCATCATGACGCACGCCGCCCAGGAAGGACGCGCTGCGGCGGCGATGGACGAAATCAATCAACTCGACTCCGTCCGATCCGGGACGCGTCAGGATGCGAGTCTTGGACTGAGGGATGGAGCGTGATGAAGTACGCGATCATCATTCCCGACGGCTGTGCCGACGAGCCGCAGGAGTCGCTGGGCGGCAAGACGCCGCTCGCAGGCGGCCGGACACGCCGGCCATGGACGCGATCGCGGCGGCGGGCGTCGTCGGCCGCGCGAACAACGTCCCCAGCCATCTGCCGGCCGGTTCGGACGTGGCCAACCTGAGCCTGCTTGGGCTACGACCCGGACGACCTATTTCACCGGCCGCGCTCCGCTGGAAGCCGCCGCCCAGGGCATCGAACTCGGGCCGGACGACTGGGCCATTCGCTGCAATCTGGTCACGATCGAAGACCAGGTCATGCGTGACTTTACCGCCGGTCACATCTCGACCGAGGAAGCACGCGAGCTGCTCGCGGTCACTGCAGGCAGGAGCTCGGCAATCGCCCAGCTGGAGTTCGTGCCCGGCGTCAGCTATCGCAATCTGCTGCTCTATCGCGGCGACGATCAGGCCGCCCCGTTTTCGCCGCGAGACGCGCACCACGCCGCCGCACGATCTGACCGACAAATCGGTGACCGACGATTTCCCGCGGGTCCGGGCAGCGACCTGTTGAGCGACCTGATGAGCGGAGCGTCGAGCGTGTTCGCCGAACACCCGGTGAATCGAGGCCCGCGCCGGCGCGGGGGCAACTGCCCGCCACCAACGTCTGGCTTTGGGGCCTGGGTCGGACACCGCACTTGCCGAGCTTCCAGGCGCAGCTACGGGATCGTCGGGCAAGATGATCACGGCGGTCGACTTGCTGCGCGGCTTGGCTCGCCTGATCGGCTGGGACCGGATCGAGGTCCCCGGCGCGACCGGGTACACTCGATACCGACTACGCCGCCAAGGGTCGCTACGCGATCGACGCCCTGGACGGGACCGACCTGATCTGCGTCCACGTCGAGGCCACCGACGAGGCCTCGCACGAGGGACGCTGCGACGCCAAGATCGCGGCGTTGGAAGAGATCGATCGGCACATCGTGGCCCCGCTTGTACGCAGGCACTGCAGTCCCGGGGCGACTATCGGATCCTGGTCACGCCCGACCATCCGACGCCGCTGCGCACCAAGACGCACAGCCACGGCTTCGTGCCATTCGCCCTCGCCGGGACAGCGGCATCACTCGCCGACGGCCAGCAACGACTTATGACGAGCCGATCGGCCGAGGCGAGTCGAGTTTGGCATTCGCTGCGGGCATCGAGCGCTGATGTCGTACTTTCTGTGACGGCCGCGGCGAGCAACCATCGCCGATCGCACATCACTAGGTCCATGCCTTGATCGTGCAGAAATTTGGCGGCACGAGCGTCGCCGATAGCGAAAAGATCCTGGCCGCCGCCCGAAAGGCGATTCGCGCCCAACAGCAAGGGCAATCAGGTGGTCATGGTCGTCAGCGCCATGGGCAAGAACACCGACGTGCTGGTCGACCTGGCCCACGAGATCACCGAATCGCCCGCCGGCCCGCGAAATGGACATGCTGCTGTCGACCGGCGAGCAGGTGAGCGTGGCCCTGATGGCGATGGCCATCCACTCGCTGGGGCATCAAGGCCGTCAGCCTGACCGGCGCCCAGATCGGCATTCGCACCGACAGCACGCACACCAAGGCCCGCATCCAGTCGATCTCGACCGAACGGATGCAAGCTGCTCTGGACGACGGCAAGATCGTGATCGCCGCCGGATTTCAGGGCATCGACGAAGACTTCAACATCACCACGCTCGGCCGCGGCGGCAGCGATACGACGGCCGTGGCCCTGGCGGCCGTGCTGCACGCCGACGCGTGCGAGATCTACACCGACGTCGACGGCGTCTACACGACCGATCCGCGGCTGCTGCCCGGAGGCGCGACGGGTCGCTCAGGTCAGCTACGACGAGATGCTCGAACTGGCCAGCCTCGGCGCCGGCGTGATGCACAGCCGCTCGATCGAGTTCGCCAAGAAGTTCGGCGTGCCGATCCATGTCCGCAGCAGCTTCACGCGACGTTCCGGGCACGATGATCGTCGCGCAACCGGAGATTCCGGACCGAGCGGTGTGCGGCGCGGCGCTGACCCGCAGCGAAGCCCGCGTCACGGTCTCGGACGTGCCCGACGTCGCCGGGCAGCATCTGTGAGATCTTTTCGCGGATCGCCGCGCGCAACATGACGGTCGACATGATCGTGCAGAATGTGGCCGACGAAGGAAATGCCGATATCTCATTTACCGTACCGCGCGACGAGTTGCCGTCGACACTGCAAGCGGTGGAGGACGGCGACGAGCGTTTTGGGAGATGTCGAGATTTCGCACGACGACCGAGTCGCCAAGGTCTCGGTTGTCGGGCTGGGAATGGCCAGTCAGAGCGGGCGTGGCCGACCGGATGTTTGCGTGCCTTGGCCGACGCCGGCATCAATATCCAAATGATCACGACCAGCGAGATCAAGATTTCCGCGCTGGTTGCGGGCGACCAGGCCCTGCCGGCGCTGCGAGTCGTTCACCGGGCCTTCGAGTTGGAAAAAGCGGTCGATCCGCTGGCGGACGCGTCTCCTCCCGCGCGGCGACCCGCCGGCCGTCCCTCGGTCGGCAACTCGCGGGATGTTGTGCACGTCCTGGAACGCCTGCAAGGAATGGAAGATCTGACGATCGATGACGTTTTGCTCGATACCGCCCAAGGACGCGTTACGATCTTCGGTGTCCCCAACGCGCCGGGTGTCGCCGAGCGTGTCTTTCGCGAAATCGCCGCGGCCGAGATTTTTGTCGACATGATTGTCCAAAGCTATCCCAGTGACGGGACGGCTAATCTGAGTTTCACGGTCGAGAAGTCAAAACTCGCGGCCAGCGTCGACGTCGTCGGAAAGCTGACGCGTGCCTATCCGAGCCTCCGGATCACGCACAGTCCGGACGTCGCCAAGCTGTCTGTTTCGGGCATCGGCCTGCGAAGCCACACGGGGGTGGCGATCCGGATGTTTCGGGCCCTGGCGGAGGCGGGAATCAATGTCGCGATGATCAACACCAGCGAGGTGAGGGTCAATGTGGTGGTCGATGGAGCGGACGGGCCGGCGGGGTTGGACTGTCTCAAGCAAGCCTTTGCCGATGTCATCTGAGCGGGAGCCGACGGGTCGGTGGCGGCGCTGGACGGCAGCGCTGCGAAGCGGCATGGGCCACACGAGCACAGGGCAAAACATCACGGGGCAAAACATCACGGGGCAAACGACGACGATCGCGCCCGAGCCGTGGCCCTGGGGCGCGCACGCGGTGGAGATTGTCTGGATCGTCGTCGTTTTCTTCTTGTTTGGGAGCGGGGCCGCGCCGGAGGTCAACGAGCCGCACTACGTGGGCAAGGCCCGTCATTTCTGGGACGCCGCGTTTTGTCCTGGCGACTTCTTTCTAGAGAGCCGCGATGTGCATACGGCGTATTTCCTTGCCTTCGGTTGGGTGACCACGCTCGTTTCGCTGCCGGCGGCCGCCTGGATCGGGCGATTTGCGGGCTGGACGTTGCTGGCGACCGCCTGGCATGGACTCAGCGTCGCACTGGTACCGCAACGCGGTGCGAGCTTGCTCGGAGCGGCCCTCTGGCTCACGCTGATCCAGCACTTTCAAATGTCCGGCGAATGGGTCGTCGGCGGGACGGAAGCAAAGGTCTTTGCCTACGTGTTTGTGCTCGCCGGACTTCGGCAGTGGGTGAAAGGTCGAGCGAACGCAACGTGGGTGCTGCTCGGGATCTCGGCCACCTGGCACGTCCTCGTGGGTGGCTGGGCGGTCGTCATGACCGCAGTCAGCCACGTGATGCAACCGCGGTCCGAACGCCTCCCCGCGTTGGCTCAGTTGCCCGGTTTGATCCTGGGGGGCCTGCTTGCCTTGGGCGGCTTGATCCCCGCCTTGCAGCTCAGCGGCGACACGCCGCCGGAACTGACGGTCGAGGCCGAACAGATCTACGTCTTTCAGCGTCTGCCCCATCATCTGCTGATCCGCGATTTTCCAAGTCTGCACGTGCTTCGGCACTTGCTATTGATCGCCGTCTTTGCCGCGCTGTGGCGAGGCGTGCGGCGGCAGGCACCGGCAACGCGCTTGGGCGGCGTCGTCTGGGGCGCGATCCTGCTCGTACTCGTCGGAGCCAGCCTGGACGCCACCTTGGGTAATACGGCACTCGGCGCCCGCCTGCTGCGATTCTATTGGTTTCGAGCCTCCGACATTTTCGTCCCGCTGGGAGTCACCCTGATCGGGATGCTCCACCTGAAGCGATGGACCGACCCACGATCCGGTGCCGCGACGCCGGTCCTCGCGCTGATCCTGGTCCTGGTGACCGCCAATCTGGCTGCCACGACGCTGGACCTTCAACGGGCGTCGACGCCCGCAGCCGATCGACAAGGCGGGATCCGGCAGGTGGCCGACCTGGCCGATTGGCGAGATATGTGCAACTGGGTTCGCACTCAGCTGCCGTCGGACGTCCGACTGCTCGCGCCGCCCGATCACCAGACCTTCAAGTGGTATGCTCAACGGGCCGAAGTGGTCAACTGGAAGGACGTTCCTCAGGACGCGTCGGGATTGATTGAGTGGTCACGACGACTTCGCGCCGTCCAGGCTTGGCAAGCGAGCGAGAACTTGGTCGAATCAGCGCTTCGGTTGCAAAGACTGCAGCGGGATTACGGCTTCGATTATGTGATCGTTCGGTGGCCTGCCGAGTTTCCGGTACCGGAGCTTCCGGCGCTCTATCAGAATCGCCGCTATCGCATCTTCTCGGTGCGGCCCGACACGCCGTCCTTGGAGCCTCGCGCGCCTCCCTGAATTCAAGGTCCCATGGCAATCTCCCACGCCGCCACTTTGCCGAATTTGCTGGCCGAGCACTTGGCCGCGGCCCCGGCGTGTGACCTCCCACGAGGTCTCGCGCCGACGCTGGCCTACGGTCGGCATCAAGGGCCGCCACGGGCAGACGCGCGGCGCACGGCCGTCCTGTTCTTGCTCTACCCCAATCACGATCAGTGGCACTTGCCGCTCACACGCCGCCAGCCCCATTTGGTCCATCACGGCGGTCAGGTGAGCTTGCCCGGTGGAGCGTTGGAGCCCGGCGAATCGCCGCGGGAGGCCGCCGTGCGAGAAACCGTCGAAGAGCTTGGGGTCGCGGCCACGGACCTGCATCTTTTGGGAACGCTCGCGCCCTTGTATGTGTTCAACAGCAACTTTTTGGTCGAGCCCTGGGTGGCCTTTAGCGAGCTTCCGCTTGAGTTCGAGCCGAACGAGGAGGAGGTCGCCGAAATCATCGAACTCCCGCTGTCCGCACTGCTGGCGAACCCCGGCGGTCCCTCGGTGACCATCCAACGCGGCGGACTTCAGTTTTCAGCTCCCTGTTTTCACTGGCAAGACGCGCAGATCTGGGGTGCGACCCGGATCCTGCTCGGCGCTTTCGCCACGCAATTGCACGCCCTGCAGGCGCTTGACCCACCGGGAGGGCAAGGCTCCCGATACGACGCACGGATTGGAAACAAGACGGGACCGCACAACCTGAGGAAATAAACTCGTATGATTCGCGTTGGCATCATTGGAGCCACCGGCTACACCGGGCTCGAGTTAATCAAACTGCTGCTGCATCATCCGGAAGTCGAGATCGTCGCTCTGACGAGTCGTCAGGAGGGCCAACCTTCCATCGCGGAAGTCCACCCGCAACTGACCGGCCGCCTGGATCTGCGGCTGGAGAACATCCCGCCTGCCGAGTTGGCGGGGCGCTGTGACTGCGTGTTCAGCTGCCTGCCCCACGCGGCGTCGGCCGAGGCCGTCGTCGAGTTACTGGGCGCGGGAGTCCGAGTGGTCGATTTCAGCGCGGACTATCGTCTGACGGATGTCGCCGAGTACGAAGACTGGTACGCGACGACGCACCCCGATCCCGAGCGTGTCGGAAAGACGCCGTACGGACTTCCCGAATGGTTCGAATCCGACATTCGGCCGGCGCCGCTGGTCGCGAACCCCGGCTGCTATCCCACCAGTGCCATTCTCGCCTTGGCACCCTTGCTCAAGGCCGGTGCCATCGCCCACCAGGACGTGATTGTGGATTCCAAGAGCGGCGTTTCGGGCGCCGGCAGGTCGCCGAAGTTGACGACGCACTTTCCCGAATGCAATGAAAACTTTTCGGCCTACAACGTGGGCAAACATCGTCACCTGCCCGAAATGCGTCAGGTGTTGTCGCAGATCTCGGGCACCGCGGTCGAGCTCATTTTTACGCCGCATCTGGTCCCGATGGACCGTGGGATTCTGACCACCGCGTATGGCCGGCGGCTCGATCACCGGTCGGAAGCCGATCTGTTGGGGCTGCTACGTGAGACCTACCGCGCGTGCCCTTTCGTGCGTGTGATGGACGGGTTGCCTTCGACCAAATACACGGCGCATACCAACTTTTGCGATCTGAGTCTCCGGGTGGTCGGCGAGCGGGTCGTCGTGCTCAGCAGTATCGACAACCTGATCAAGGGGGCTTCAGGGGCTGCGGTTCAAAACATGAATGTGATGTTCCGCCTCCCGCAGACCACTGGTTTGCCCTAGCCGGCGACAGGCCGGGGCGGGCACTCGGTTCGACGGCATCCGAAAACTTTGGAGGGAGCCCACGGTGTCCAACGGACTTTATATTGTCAGCACCTCGGCCAGCGCCGGAAAATCCATGGTCGCCCTTGGCATCATGGAGCTTCTATCTCGACGGATCGGCCAGGTGGGCTTTTTCCGCCCCGTTGTTCGTCAATCGGTCGCCCACGACAACGACATCAACTTGATCCGAGCTCGTTACCGTCAAGCTCAATCCGACGACGCATCATACGCCGTCACGGAGCGGGACGCGCGGCAAATGCTCGGTGCCGGCGGAAACGAAGACCTGCTCAAACGGATCTACTCGCAGTATAAAAAGTTGCAATCCCAGTGCGAGTTTGTGGTTTGCGAGGGAACGGATTTCTCGAGCATGTCGGCGGCCTTCGAGTTCGATTTCAACGCTCAAGTTGCCAACCAGCTGGGATGCCCGATCGTCATCGTGGTCAGCGGACAGGGCAAGACTCCGGCCGAGGTCGTCAGCATGACGCAGGCGGCGCGGGAGACTTTTGGCGACGAAGGCTGCACCGTGACGGCGACCATGGTGAACCGCGTTCGACGTGAAGATCACGAGCACGTCCGAGCGGAACTGCGACGGAGGTGGGCACACGAGGATGGCGTGTACGTGCTGCCCGAACATCCGACGCTCGGTAAGCCGACCCTCGAGGAGATTGTCCAACAGCTGGGTGCGCAGCTTGTCCACGGCGTCGAAGGATGGCAAAAGAATGAGGTTCTGGATACCAAGATCGCGGCGATGCGAGTCGAGAACTACCTCGATCGGTTAGTCGACGGGTGCCTCGTCATCACGCCCGGCGATCGATCTGACATTATCCTGGGAAGTCTGGCGGGTGTTTATTCGGAGGGAGCACCCACGATTGTGGGAATCGTGCTGACCGGGGACATGCGTCCCGCCCCCCAGGTCACTCGGCTGGTCGAGGGACTGAAGCGAGCGACCGTGCCGATCTTTTCCGTCAAGACGGATACGTACGAGACGGTGATGCAAGCCAGCTCGGTGCGGGCGCAGATCAGCCCCGACAACGATCGCAAGATCGCGACGGCATTAGGCGTTTTCGAATCCAATGTGGATGTCGCGGAATTGCGAGCTCGGATTACGGCCGTCCGCTCGCACCGAGTGACTCCGATCATGTTCGAGTATGATTTGGTCGAGCGGGCGGAGGCGGACCGCCGCCACGTGGTGCTGCCGGAGGGAAACGACGAACGAATTCTGCGTGCAACCGAAATGATCGTGCGACGCGGCGTGGCCAACGTGACCTTGCTGGGCAATGAGCAGGAACTACGTGAAAAACTTTCCGCCCTGACGATCGATATCGGCCCGACCCGAATCGTGGATCCCTCCACCTCCGATCGCATCGACGAGTACGCCGAGACGTATTATCAGCTGCGGAAGCACAAAGGAATCACTCCCGAAGTCGCCCGCGACATGATGCGTGACGTGAGCTATTTCGGCACGATGATGGTCTATCTCGGCGTCGCCGACGCGATGGTCTCGGGAGCGGCCCACACGACGGCTCATACGATTCGCCCCGCCCTGGAGTTCATCCGCACCAGACCCGGATGCTCGATCGTTTCCAGCGTGTTGTTCATGTGCCTGGAGGACCGCGTGCTGGTGTACGGTGACTGTGCCGTCAATCCCAATCCCAACGCCCCGCAACTGGCCGACATCGCGATTAGCTCGGCCGCCACCGCTCACATGTTCGGCATTGAACCACGCGTGGCGATGTTGTCTTATTCGACGGGCGAGTCAGGCGAGGGCGAGGATGTGGAGCGAGTCCGAGAGGCAACGCGGCTGGTCCGGCAGTTGGCGCCGAACCTTTTGGTCGAAGGGCCCATCCAATACGATGCGGCGATCGACGCCAGCGTGGCCAAGACGAAGATGCCGCACTCCCAGGTTGCAGGGCGGGCCACCGTGTTCATCTTTCCCGACTTGAATACCGGAAACAACACCTACAAGGCCGTCCAACGCTCGGCAGGTGCGATCGTCGTCGGTCCCGTCCTGCAAGGACTCAACAAGCCCGTCAATGATCTCAGCCGCGGCTGTTCGGTCGTCGACATTGTCAATACGGTCGCGATCACCGCGATTCAGGCGCAGCACGCCGAGCCACACGCATGAAAGTCGTCCGCGAGACGCGTGCACCGTTGCCTTCGGGCAGCTCACGGAGATTTGGTCAAGATCAAGCCTCTTGTTATTGGAAAGAACTGATCCATGTCCCTCGAAATCCCGCACGGCTTTCGCTTTTCCGGTGTCTATTGCGGAATCAAACAAGATCCTGCCAAACGTGACATCGCCCTGATCACATCCGATCGACCTTGCGCGGCGGCAGGCGTGTACACGCAGAATCGTGTCGTGGCCGCTCCCGTGATTTTGGACCGACAGCGAACGCCCGCTGCCAACATCCGGGCGATTGTGACCAATTCCGGCAATGCCAATGCATGCACGGGTGAGGAAGGACTGGCCAATGCGCGGCACATGGCGGAAATCGCCGCCGCCGCAACGGGGGTCACTCCCGAACAGGTCCTGGTGCTGTCCACCGGCTTGATCGGCGAGCAACTGCCGATGCAGAAGCTGGAGCGCGGCATCCGAGCGGCCGCCACGCAATTATTCGACTCACCCGACGCCGTGACGCAGGCGAATCTCGGCATGCTGACGACCGACACGCGATCCAAAATCGTGAGCCGCAAGATTCAAGCGGGAACACGTCCGCTGCATTTGCTCGGCCTGGCCAAGGGAGCGGCAATGATCGGACCGCAGATGGCAACCATGTTGGGAATTCTCCTGACCGATGCGCCGCTCAGCCCCGCGGACGCCCAGCGTGAATTAGACGCCGCGGTGCAGGAGAGTTTCAATTGTATTAGCGTCGAAGGCCACATGAGCACCAACGACACGGTCCTCTTGCTGGCCAACGGAGCCGCGGGAGGCGAGCCGCTCGCAGGCCCCGAGCTGGCGGCGTTTTCCGCCGAACTGCGAGAAACCTGCATTCACCTGGCCCGCGAAATCCCCGACGACGGCGAGGGAGCCACCCACTTGATCGAGATTCACGTCACCGAATGTGCGACGCGGGACGACGCGGCAAAGATTGCCAAGGCGATTGCCAACAGTCCGCTGGTCAAGACCGCGGTCGCCGGAGCGGACCCGAATTGGGGACGCATCGTCTCGGCGGCCGGATACGCGGGCGTCGCGTTCGATCCCCAGACCGTGGAACTGACACTCAACGGGTATCCCCTTTACCGTCATGGCCAGCCGCTGGCATTCGATGCCCAGGCAGTCTCCGACTCGATTCAGCGGCGGAGGCTGACAGAAATTCAGTTTCGAGTCGGACAAGGGGATGCCTCCGTACGGTTTTGGACCTGCGACTTGACCGCCGAATACGTCCACTTGAATGCCGACTACCACACCTAGTGCGGTGCGTTGCGAAACCCGCTGTGTCACAGCACGAGCCGCAGGCCCGCATCCGGCACGCCGGCCGACGTTCGGGCATGACCTATGGTTGGTTGAATGCTCCTTGCCGGTCAACACCGGTCGGCCTCGCACCTTGATCAACGCCTGTCGGCGAGGCCTCGTCATCTGGACCCGAATTTCCCGCAGGCCTTTTTCCGAGTCGAACTATGTCAGCCAACCCTTCCGCCTTCGATTCCCCTGATCCCTGCCAACCTAACGGTACCCACTTGCTGGCGATGTCCGGATTCGATGGCGACGACCCGACCTGGGCGGTGGCCGCCACCGAGCCGCGACCGATTCCGGCGTACGTGCCGCCGCGGCCCACTCCGGTCTCCTCGGCGTCACTGATCGGCCGTGATCGGGTCCCTTCCATGGACTTCTGGCCTGTCGCCCCCGACTCGTTCGCGGCAACCGGACTCCGGAAAACCCAGGTCGAATCGCTCATTCTGAAGTTTTTGCTGAATATCGGACTGGCCTCGGGGCGGGAAATCGCCGACCAGGTCGCGTTGCCATTTCGCCTCCTGCAAAAACTGCTGTTCTCCATGAAGGAATCGCAACTGCTGGGTTTGAAAGGCGACGCGCCCCTGGGAGACTATCTGTACGAGTTGAGTTCCTTCGGGTCGGACCTGGCCCGTCGCCACGCCCAACAATGCACTTACTTTGGCGCGGCACCGGTTCCGATCGAACAGTATGCAGCCAGCGTGCAGTCGCAGTCGCTTCGACAACAGCGCATGAGTCCCGAGACAATCTGTCGTGCCTTTGACGATTTAGTTCTCGATCCGGCGGTTCTGACCGCGATTGGCGAGGCGCTGAACCTGGGCCGCGGCTTGTTCCTGTCGGGCGCCGCCGGAAACGGGAAGTCGAGCCTGGCCGAACATATCGCCCGTGCCTTTCGCCAAGACATCTGGATTCCACGCGCCATCTCGGCCGGTGGCGAAATCGTGCGCGTCTTCGACTCGATTCACCATCGTCCCTCAACTCACCACGACGTGCAGGACGACGCGCACCCTCACGACAAGCGATGGGTGCGAATTCAACGGCCGACGATCATCGTCGGAGGCGAACTGACACTCGATGCTTTCGATGTCACTTCCAATCCGATTACGGGGATCAACGAAGCGCCCCTGCAATTCAAGAGCAACTGCGGGACACTCGTCGTCGACGACTTTGGTCGCAATCGGTTCCGGCCCGCGGAACTCCTGAATCGTTTGGTCGTGCCCCTGGAGCGTCGCGCCGATTCACTCCACCTCAAAAGCGGGCGCACGTTCCGAGTTCCGTTCGATTGCATGGTCGTCTTTTCGTCAAATGAAGATCCCGCCACGATCCTGGATGAGGCTTTCTTGAGGCGGATTCCCTACAAAATCGAAGTGCGCGATCCGGACGACGTGCAGTTCCGCGAGGTGTTTCGGAGAGAGGCAGCTCAACTCGAAGTGCAATTCACCGAAAGCGACGTGGACTACCTGCTGCAGCATCACTTTCGAGCGACGCGACGCCCCTTGCGGTTTTGCCACCCGCGCGACATCCTGCGGATGGTCGCGAACGCGTGCGAATATCGACAGGTGCCGGCAGTCGTCTCCCGGGAACTCCTGGATGAAATCGTGGATCGCTCTTTGAACCTGGTCCGGCCCAGCCGCAACGGAACAAACGCAACCGCGGAGCGTTCGCGTGAGATTGTCGAGTGACGTTTGTTTCAACGTCGCGCGACCTCGCAGACCGCCCGTACCCACGATCCGGATCCCACGAGTCGGCAGGAGCGATCAAGCGTCCCGGCGCCGCAACCTCGAACAAGGGCGGGGGACAACCGTCGGCATTCGTGATCCGAATGTCCGACGCCCCTGTTACGGGAAATTCCAATTCCTGATTCGACCGGATCCGGGATGCGGATGCGGTCGCCTCGGCAGACCGACGCACGGCGTTGCCATGCCGGCTCGCGGGGTATTTCCGACGAGTGGCATTTCGCCTCGCAGCACGTTCCAAAGCTGTGGTAAACCGCCGAATTGCGCTTCCTGCAGAAACCGGCCCACCGACGTCAGGGCCGGATCCGAGACGAGCTTACTGTCGGGCTCGCACGCGCAGGTGGCACCACCCTGTAGCAGCTCTCGATCGGCCACCCGCACGCGAAAGGTGTAGCTCGTGAACGCAGTGCCACTTGGATCGATCCGACGCCGACGATTCAGAATCGGACCCGGCGACGTCGTCTTGATGATCAGGGCGATCAGAACGAACACGGGAAGCAACGCGAGAATCGCGACCAGGGCCACCAGCCGCTCAAACCATGGAACGCAAGGCTGGGAGCTTGGCCCACTGACCCTGTTCCTGACTTGCATCCGCCGCTGGAAGTATTTCCGGGAGCTCACGAACCGCCGACGCCCGCTCGCCGTATCGAAGGGGCCCTCGGGACGGATCAGCGAAAACGAGACGAACGCGTGGCGTGAACGTGCCAACTGACGCCGGATTCGACGCGAGAACTCGGGAATCGAAACGAGGGACGTAATCGGCTTGCGAGTGGAGAATCGGATCGCGAGGCGATTGCCCCCACTCCGCAGGGATCTAAACATGGTGTGAACTCAATGGAGTATTTCGACGAAGCGAGTGTGGCGTCATCGCGAAGCTTTGGGGTTGCTTCACGGCGGCTCTCATGATACTAGCGGTACGGCCTGGCTCGTCCGATGATCAAGAACCGGCAAGTTTCTCCGATTGCGTGTCGAACGGCCCTGCTAGCAAACATGCCGACGCCCGCATTCGAGTTATCCCAGAAAGCATGTCTTTATGAATCCGACCTTGTTTTTCCTGAGATCTCCGGCCTGGCTCGTGGCAGGGCGACTGGTCTTGCTCGGGGCGATTGTCATGCTCGCGATTGGATCCCTGACCCCGAGCCACTACCTGCCGCAGGCGTCGGTACAGGACAAGATCCTGCACTTTCTAGGCTACGCCGGCGTCGCCCTCCTGACCATGGCCGTGGTTCGCTCACCCCAACGGCAGCTGTCGTGCCTTGTGTGGCTGACCGCGCTGGGGGTGGCCCTGGAGTTCGCCCAGTTGTTTGTTCCGGGCCGAGCGTTTGAATTGTGGGACATGGCAGCCAACGGATGTGGTGTGTTCTGCGCGTTTCATGCGTCTCGCCTGGTCCTGGCGTAGCCCGGGGCTGGGACTTGTCGACCCAAGGCGAGTGCGACAAGATACGGAGCGTGGAATCGCCATTACTTCACATCGCGTTGTATCAGCCGGAAATCCCGCAGAATACCGGGGCGATCGGCCGCACGTGCGTCGCCCTGGGAGCCAAACTATGGATCGTGCGGCCCACCGGCTTTCGACTCGATAACCACCATTTGCGTCGCTCGGGACTCGACTACTGGCAGCATCTCGACTGGCAAGATGTCGCCAACTGGGGAGCGTTGGAGCAGCACTGGACAGGTCGCCGAATTTTTCTCGTCACGCGTACCGCCAGGCAGCTTTATACCGAGGTCCGTTACGAGCGCGGGGATTGCGTCGTCTTCGGCCGCGAGAGCAGCGGACTGCCGCGTGAGTTGCACGAGCGATACGCGGATCGCCGAGTTGCCATTCCGATGCGGCCGGCGGCCCGCAGTCTCAATCTTGCCAACGCCGTGGCCATCGTGGGGTATGAGGCCTGGCGGCAGATCGCGAGCGGTGATCACTCGGGGCGGACCGAGTAAATCGGCAGATGCCGATAGTAGACTTCCAGCATGTAGAGACTCAGGCAGGTGACGTAGAGCCGGCCGGCGTGATCGCCCCAACGATCGCCCATTGGCGACCAACTGCCGCGTTCGGGCCCCGAACTGGTTTGGTGTTCCGGCAGCAACTCGCGCATCCGTTGATTCCATTGCTCCCACGCATCCCCCTCCAAATGATGCAGCACCTGGGTCGCATAATACCAGTAGTAGACGTCGCGATCGTTCCAATTCATCGGGTGTGCGAGGATCAGGTTGACGCCCGTAAGGAGCCGTGGGTCGTCTCGCTGCCAACCCAGGTACTGCCGGCAGAGTAACGCTTCGGCGGTCATCGAGTAGGTGGCCTCCATGCCGGGTTGATATCCGTAGCGTGCCTCGTCGGCCGACGCCGCGCGGTCCAAGTAGCCGCTCAACCGCTCGAGCGTCTCAGGGGGACACCTCCAATCCAGCCATCCGCGCGCTTGCAGCCCCATCATGAACCAGCCTGACACCGACGTGTCACTGTCAAAGCCGGGTTGGTACCGCCAACCACCCAGCGAATCCTGGACTTTGACGGCATACTCGACGGATCGGTCGGCGGCGGTCCGAAGCTGCGAATCCTGAGTCATGCCATAAAGTTCACAAATGGCGATCATCGCCTGGGCTTGGCTGTAGAGCCGGTGGTGGGCAACTCGCCCGCGGTAGAAGTTTCCGTCTCGATCTTGCATCTTGAGCAAGGCATCGCTTCCCCGCTTGACCACGTTTTGATAAGTGCCGCTTTGGTGCGTATAGCCAGCCCCCTGAAACGCGAGCAGTGCCATGGCGGTGGCAGCCGTGGGATTTTCGAGCTGACCGCCGTCCGCGTAGGGTCCGGTGAGACTCCATGATCCGTCACGCATCTGATAGCGCTTCAGCCAATCCAGTCCGGCCAGGACCGCCGCTTCGGTCCGCTCATTGCCACCGTAGGCCGCCAGCAGCACCTGTTTCATCCCGGGTTCACGCCCTTGAAGTGCAAAGCCCACGTCGGGCGCGGCCAGTTCACTGCCTGCCAAGGGACCAAGGTCCGTGACGGCCGGGGTCGGGGCGCAAGCAGCGGCTGGTCCACCGGAGGAAGATCCACCGGGGTGACCACGGGCGGCTGAACTTCCTCGGTATCGGAGCCGATCTCGACGGTGTCGAACTCCAACTGATCGCCAAGGCTCTCGGCAAACGTCGCCGACAAGCTGAGCACTCGGGACCTCGCCTCCGGCAGAAGCCAAATTCCGAGGATCACGAGCAGGATCATATGAACGAGCAGGCTGATCAGCCAGGAAGGCACGGTCTGAATTACCGCAGCCGGTCCCCGCGCCGACCAACGGGGAGCGATCGCCTCCGCACAGCGTCGAAAGAGGCCCGAACCGCGATGTCGATCCGCCAGCACGGAACGACTTGCGGGACGAGCCTTCAACACGATTTCAAGCGGGACTGGGTCCGAGAGTGAGTCAGCGACAGGAGGTGCCGGGACGACGGCGGGCGAGGCGGCGTAGGAACGCTCCGACGAGCCAGGCAGCGACGGCGGTTCCGGGCGGCTGGACGGAATCTCCAGCGGCCCGAAGGGACCGGCTTGCCCGGCCGAGTTATCGCTCATGCGGCGCCCCCTCAGAGTGATGCGGTTCCGAAAGAGCCGCGTCGCTTCGTGCGAAATGCCGCGTCGCTTTCGGTGAAACGAAGCGATCCGGCAGCCCAGCGACGGTCAAACTCTCCCATCTTGCCAGTCTAAGCCCACGCATCCGGGGCGCCAAGCAACAACAACGCTCGATCGCCGCCACCAGGGCCCGCGACGAAGCGGCCATCGGTCCAGCGAACGAGCCGGAGGGACGGAAGGACAGTAGAAATCCAGGCCGCAGACGCTTTCCCGCCTGGAGTGAGACGCGTCCGCCCGGGCGATCGGCATCCGACTTGCCAATCGCGCGACAACTCGCGTCAGAATGCAACGCGAAAATCGAGTTAATAAAGCTGTCGGAGCCGCCCACGCCGCGCCGATGAAGGAAATCCGCGGCAAGGAACGCCTCCCCCCATTTCGCGCGGGGAGGGAAGCCGTTACACTGTCGACTCGCAACAAGTACTGGACGCGGGGTGGAGCAGCCCGGTAGCTCGCGAGGCTCATAACCTCGAGGTCGCAGGTTCGAATCCTGTCCCCGCAACTTGTTTTCCCCAAAACGAAATCCGCCGACCCGCGGGTTAACGGAACAAGCCCAGGTCAACCGCCTGGGCTTTTTTCGTGGCAAACGCCAGTTCTCGCAACGAGTTTGCGGAGCGGCGTGTCTCTTGTCGCCATGTCTCTCCGTGTTGTGCGCGACATCGGTCGGTTCCGTCACCACGTCGGAATCAGTGCCACGAATACGCCCAAAGTCTCGGTTGTCTCTGTCGCGCCGGCCGTTCGGGTTAAGAGGAGTTTCGCCCCGCTATGCGGGCCGAAACCTCCCGTTTCGGCCCGGTAGGATGGACACGCGATGAGTGCAATTCGGCGTGAAGAGACGCCTTGCGTCCGGCATCCAATAGTTCGGTCGCGTACAATGACTCGGTTATTGCAGTGTTTGGCCGAGGCGCAGGGAGTCTGAATGGAGGTTGTTGATCCAATCTGCGGCATGACAATCGACGAGACGACGGCGATGTCGCGGATCGCGATGGAGTGCCTTTCTATTTTTGCAGCGACGATTGTCGCCAGAAATTCCTGGGGCAGCATGAACATGCGAGCGCAGTTGCTGCCGAAGATCATGCATGTTGCCACCACGATCCAGCGGCGGACCGGACCTCGCTGGAAACAGAATCGGCCGCATCCGCTGAGGCGGGGAAGTACATCTGTCCGATGTGTCCCGGTGTCGAAAGTGATCATCCGGGTGATTGTCCCAAGTGCGGGATGGCGCTGGAGCGAGTCAAGCCTGAGGCAAGGAAGACTCGCACGATCTACACGTGCCCGATGCATCCGGAAGTCGAGCAGGAAGGTCCGGGTGTCTGTCCAAAGTGTGGCATGGAGCTGGAACCGAAGTTCGTTGCGGATGTCGAGGAGGAAGACGACTCGGAACTGCGCAGCATGACTCTGCGTTTCTGGGTGGCGACGGCGCTCGCCGTGCCCGTGCTGCTGTTGGCGATGCTGCCGATGATCGGCGTGACGCTAGGTCTGGCTCCCTCGGTTTCACGCTGGCTTCAGTTGGCTCTAAGCACGCCAGTGGTCTTATGGGCAGGCTGTGCCGTTCTTTGTGCGCGGCTGGCGGTCGGTGATCGCTTGGAACTTGAACATGTTCACGCTGATCTCGCTGGGTGTCGCGGCAGCCTATCTCTACAGTCTCGTGGCAATGCTGATGCCCGGCGTGATTCCCGATTCGTTTAAGGAACATGGTCATGTCGCAGTTTACTTCGAGGCGGCGGCCGTGATCGTTGCCCTGGTATTGATGGGGCAGGTCCTCGAGTTGCGGGCCCGACGCCGCACGAGCAGCGCCATCAGGGAACTTCTTTCGTTGGCACCACCAACCGCACGCGTAATTCGTGATGGCCAGGAGCGGGAAGTGCCGTTGGACGACGTCCGCGAGGGCGATATCCTCAAAGTCGTACCGGGCGAAAAGGTGCCGGTCGATGGGGAGATCACCTCGGGCAAGAGCACCGTGGACGAATCTATGATCACTGGCGAGCCGTTGCCGGTTACCAAGCGGGAGGGTGATGCCGTCATTGGCGGCACGGTCAATCAGACCGGCTCCTTCCAGATGTGCGCCAGTCGCGTCGGTGAGGATACGGTACTGTCCCAAATTGTTCAGATGGTCGCCAATGCTCAGCGGAGTCGTGCGCCAATCCAACGCGTGGCCGACACGGTAGCAGGCTGGTTCGTGCCCGCGGTTGTGGTGATAGCGGTACTGACTTTTGTCGCCTGGGCGTTGTTCTCGCCGGCAGAGCCGCGATTGGCATTCGCGCTCGTCAACGCAGTGGCCGTATTGATCATCGCTTGCCCCTGCGCCCTGGGATTGGCGACGCCGATGTCGATCATGGTCGGAGTGGGTCGCGGCGCGAAAGATGGGGTACTGATCAAAGATGCCGAGGTCCTGGAGATTCTAGAGAAAGTTGACACGATCATTGTCGACAAGACGGGCACCTTGACGGAAGGCCGCCCGAAGCTGACCGCAATCATCCCTGTCGAGCCCACGACGGAAACCGACCTGTTGGCCGCGACGGCGGCGGTAGAACAGAACAGCGAGCATCCGTTGGGGCGTGCGATCGTGGAAGCCGCTCAAGAACGAGGGACAAAACTGCGTGCCGTCGACGATTTCGACTCGACCACTGGCGGTGGAGTGACCGGTGTCGTTGGTGGAAAGCAGGTCGCAATTGGCAAATCTGCCTTCCTCGCGGACCAGAATGTAAGCGGTTTGGACACACTTCAGGCTGAAGCAGAACGTTTACAACGCGAAGGTCAAACCGTGATGTTCGCGGCGATCGATGGCAAGTTCGCCGGGCTGTTGGCCGTTTCCGATCCGATCAAGGAGTCGACGCCGGCGGCCGTGCGAGAGCTGCACGCCTTGGGGTTGAAGATCATCATGTTGACCGGCGACAACGAACGCACCGCGCGGGCCGTCGCCGAGAAACTGGGAATCGACGAGGTCGAAGCCGGCGTGAGCCCACAGGACAAGAATGAGCGGGTTCGAGCACTCAAAGCCGAGGGACGCAAGGTGGCGATGGCTGGAGATGGGATCAATGACGCGCCGGCCCTGGCCGAGGCGGATGCGGGGATCGCGATGGGAACGGGAACCGACGTGGCCATCGAAGGCGCCGGCGTGACGCTCGTGAAGGGCGACCTGCGGGGCATCGTCAAAGCAGTTCGCTTGAGTCGTCGCACGATGGGGAACATTCGCCAGAACCTGTTCTTCGCCTTCATCTACAACGTGCTGGGCGTCCCCGTTGCCGCCGGCGTCCTGGTGCCGCTATTTGGGATGGGAGCCCTGCTTAGCCCGATGATCGCGGCTGCCGCGATGAGTTTCAGCTCCGTGTCGGTTGTGGGTAACGCCCTGCGATTGCGTGTGGCCCGGCTGGCGGGCGAATAGACAAACAACCCGAAAAAATCCCGCAGGACCTTTGAAGGAACTGCTCTGGCAGCATCTAAAGGGTAGAGAGAAAAAAGAAGAGAAGTCGGTTCGGTAAGAGTTAGCCGGAAAGGCTGGGCGATGAACGCTTTAGGCACAAAACTGTTGGCGGTCTCCCTGGTGGGCATCCTGGCCCTGCCGATGGGATACTGTCGCGAACAGCCAGTTGCGTCGCCAGCGGCGTCTGCCAGCCACTGCTGCGAGCGGAGCGATCAGCATTCGCAGGTCCCGGCGTCGGCCACGAAGTCTTGCTGCTGCCAGGAACGGCTGACCGCGACACAGGCCACGAAGGTACGAAAGCGTGCGGTCGCCGAGTCTCCGTCGTTTCTGCCACTTGCCGAACTGGAGCGGTCTGCTCACACCGGCCAAACGGCCCTTCTGTCAACGTCCGCCCTGCCTCCGCCTGGCAAGCACTCTCTACAGGCGACTCTTTGTGTGTGGCGACTGTAATCGGTTCGCGGGCCGGCTTTGGAAAGCTAAGACGCCCGCCCGTGCGACACGGCAAATGGACGGCGAGTGTCGCGAGTATCAGGTCACAAGTCGAGTTTTTCACACACAAGGAACTTTACAATGTTTACTACATTCAGTAGTTCGCAATAGGAGTCCTCACCGGGCTCGGTCCATAGCGCGTTGGTAGGTTTCGACATCGATGCCCGGCACTTGATTGGCTCCCAGCAACTGTTGGACGACTTGCGTGATCCAGAGCAACATCTCTTTGAATCGGAGGAGTTCCAGAAAGAGCCGGGGCTCAGGGTCCCATTTTCCTTTCGCCAGTTTAAAGTGCAACCAGACCCAAACGTTTCTCAGAACGAGCGCAATGCCCACAAAGAGAAGTCGTTGGGCTGGATCTCGAGTTGAGGTCTTGATCCGAGCCTCGTTCATTTGTCGATAGCTGGTTTCGATACCGAATCGCTTGCGGTAGGTTTCGCGGATCCTCTTCGGGCTCCACCGCAGTCGGTGTACGGCGTAGAGCAGTTTCTTCTTGCGAGGTTTGCACGTCTCCTTATCCTTGTAGTACTTGCTGGCAACGCAGATCGAGAGTTGGGTACTACGCTTCTTGCCTCCGATTCGACTCTGCAATCGGTGTGCGTAGTAACCGTGCTTCTTCTGCAGCAACGATCTCAAGCCGGTTGCCTTTCTCGGCGGCTTGGGCTTCCGGCCGCGGGGAATCACGGGAATGATGAATGCAGACCGAGCGCGTTTCAGATAACTGATCACCGAAACGCTGAAAAACCCCTTATCCAGCAGCAGCAATTTGATTTTGATTGCACGTGTGCGCACGATCTTCAAAAGCCGCTGTACCACATCTTTCATCGGCTCGGAGTATTCGACGCGAGTCAGGGCCAAGGTATAGCGGTGCCCCTTGTGGACGACCACCGCCGTGGCATAGGCATGAAAATGCGTCGTTCCCGATTTCGGACTGCTGCGGTAGATCTCCTTTTCGTCCTCAAACGGCTGACCGTGGTACGGGATCAAGGTCAGGTCGATGGCAATCATTCGTGCTTTGCGGCGTAACGCCCTGGGCAAATCGGTCGTCAACGCACGATTCAACCGTCTTTCTAACTCGGGAATCGCTGGCAGCGACTCCTCCAGCGCGTTGCGGATCGTCCCGTCCGACGGTGCGTCGGCCAAGTCGCGGCAGGCGGCAAAAATGGACACGACCCTGCGCTGCCGCGATCAGCAGCACCGAAATCACCTTGTTGCTAGTACACTTTCTCCCCTCGTACTCGAGTCGCAACGCCGAAGCCAGCCAAGAATTGGCATAGCCGTGGACTTCATCCTTTGTAACGATATATTTCTGTGAACGCATGGCTCCCTCCGTGAAACATGGCTTCTTCAGCTAAACCATTTTCACGAGGGGCCTTGCGTTCACCTATAGCAATTCAGTTCCTACTGCGAACTACTGACATTCTTAACTGTTTCGATTGCCACATTGGGGTTGCTGGTCAACGTTGGTGATGCGTCGGTCGCCAAGCCGACCTGTTGCATGAAACGTGCCTATTGCTGCTCGGTGCAGAGGAGTTGCTGCCCGAAGGCAGAAGCCGCCAATGTCGAGGCTGAGCAAGCCGTGGCAGTCTCTGGCGAGGTCGCCAAACCGATCTGCTGCATGAAGCGGGCTTACTGCTGCTCGTTGAATCGGAGCTGCTGCCCGAAGTCAGAGGTCAACAACCTGGGTGCTGAAGATGGCACGGAGCTTCTGCTTGCCAGCGACACTGCGCAACCGATCTGCTGCATGAAGCGGCTTACTGCTGCTCGTCGCATCGGAACTGCTGCCCAAAGACTACGGCGGTAACCGCTGGCGAGGCGGTTACGATAGTTTCCCTGGATGAAGGAACCGTCGACAAGCAGATCTGCTGCATGAAGCGGGCCTACTGCTGCTCGGTCAATCGGCCGTGCTGCCGAGGTGCGGCGATGGAAATTGCGACATAAGTAGGTCGGCCGGGAAACAGCAGCATGTGCCCCAGGATGGTCAAAGCCCCTGGTACCGAGGACGGTCACCAGGGGCGTTTTTGTTCGGTAATGAATCACAGGCCCCCGGATGCTGCGATTGTTCGCCAATCAGGCCGGACGTTATCATGGTTAGCGATGTTTACTGTCACACGATTATTCGAACGGGGAGGGAACGTGACTCGCTTGCCACGCCGGCTCGCACTTGCCGTAACGGTGTTATTTCTGGCGTCCTGCAGTCAGTCGGACACTGGATTGCCCGCCGGCTCAACCGCCTCGACACAGGCAGACCAGGACTCGTCACACGCCGTTGCGGAGTACGAATTACCGCGCCACGCCCCCGGCCCTAAGGCGACTGATCTAGCCAGCTCTAACGATTTGCCAGCCTTGGCCGGAGCCACAGCGACTTCAAGCTCACCCGCGTTGGACGTTTTCAAGCGGCGAGTTCTTCCGATTCTCAACGCACAGCGCCCATCGAGTTGCGCGGAGTGCCACTTGAGTGGTGTCGACTTGAAGAACTACATCCAGCCCGATCAGGAGAAAACGTTTGCCGCGCTCGTGGCGGCAGGCCTGGTTGACGTTGCGAACCCCGATGAGTCAAGAATTCTCAAGTTCATCAGCCGCAAGCCGGAAAAGCCGGGACTGATCACAGAAGAAGTTCGCCGCGAGGAACTGGAGGCATTTCGCAGCTGGATTCACGCCGCGGTCAACGCTCCGAACTTGCTTGCGGCCAAGTCCGACGAAGCCATTGGGCCGACGCTTCCGGTGGAAGTCATCCGTCACGCACGAAGGGACCGCGTGCTGGCATCGTTCATCGATAATGTCTGGTCCGAAGTCGGGCGTTGTTCGAGTTGCCATTCGCCCGACCAAAATCAGAAGCAGGTCAAGGAACACGGCGAGCAAGTGTCTTGGATCACACTGCGAGATCCACAGGCCACGCTGGATTACATGATCGAGGCAGAGTTGATCGACATCGCGTCCCCAGCAGAAAGTCTGTTGCTGCAGAAACCGACGATGCAAGTCGAGCATGGTGGCGGACAGAAAATGATGATCGGCGACCGGACCTACCGGCAGTTTCGACGCTTCATCGACGACTACGCAGCGATGGTCAGCGGGAAGTATCAGTCGGTCGACGAGTTGCCCCAGCAGAGTACCGAAGTATCCGTGGCAACCAGCATGTCTGATGGAATCTGGCTCAAGCTGGAAGGTGTGCCTGCTCACTACGACAAGAAGTTGTTGCAAGTCGACCTCTACCGTCGCGAAGGGCAAGGTTGGTCAGAGACTCGCTGGGCGACTGCCGATCGAGCGGTCGCTGGAGGCCAACAATTGTGGCAACAAACTCTCAGCTTGACGGCCCCTCGCGGATCGAAGCGTGCGAACGAGTTGCGTGACGGCACGGCTCTTCCGCCCTGGCGAGTACCTGGCGAAGATCTACATTGACGCTGACGGTAAGCTCGCGAAGAACTCGCAGATTGGCCTGGGTCAGGATGAACACGTGGGAGAGGTTGTCGTGAACAGCCGATGGCCTACCGGCTACGGAAGAATGACGGTAGCTCCGCTTTCCAGAACCGTGATGGTGCACGGCGTTTTCGGACACTATTTGGCATACATGTTACGCAGGAGCTTATCGATGCGCCCTCTTACTGTTTTCGCCCTCATGCTGGGAGCCACGTCGCTGACCTCGTGTGGCCGCACGCAACCGCAGTCGTTAGTCGAATCGGCCGCGGAAGTGACGGATCAGGACGACTCTGGTTCGAAGTCGAATACCCCGATGCTCGCAGCCGCCGACAGCGCTCGTGGACATGTCGACACGGATAGGGAATCTGCCACGGCTCAAGCACACGGTGATGGAACAACGGACGTCCGTCACCACGGCGGACATGACGCGCATCCCGGCCGCACCCACCAAACTGAAACTCGTCATGCACACGCGCAGTCCGGACACGTTGCCCAGCAGTCACGACGACAGCAAACGAATCGCGATTGGTGACATGGTTCCCGACTTTGAGGTCAGCATCGCCGGAAAGAAGTGGAAACTTAGCGAGCTGCGGCAAAACAAAGAGATCACTGCGGACGGCACGCTCGTGCTGACTTTCTGGTGCTCGTTCTGCCACAGTTGCCGTCACGTTGAACAATCCTTGGACGCGCTGGCTAAAGAGTATCGAGGCAAGGTGGGTGTGATCGCGCTGGACGCCAGCGCCGGCGAAACGACAGATGGAGTCACGGAATTCGCCAAGAAGCGTGAACTGTCGCTGCCGATTGCGCTGGACGCCAGCGGAGCGTCGGCAAGCATTTTCGGAACGCGAGTTACAACGACGACCGTCGTCATCGACAAGGACGGCCTGTTGCGGTACCGCGGTCAGTTCGGTGACGGGCAGCACTCCTTCGCACTGGAGGCTTTGCGGGCCGTCCTGGCAGGGAAAGAGGTTTCGGTACAAGAGACGCTTCAAAAAGGGTGACCGATCGAACGCGCGTAGCCTCCGTGTGAGGCTTTGAATTGCGATTGACTTGCTGGCAATATGCCGGGACAATCTCGCCCCCACACTTCCGACGAACTTGTCCGATTCTCTTCAAGTTGCACTGTTCGCGTGCCGAAATAAGGCGACGGACGAACGTCTCGCCATTTGTCTGTCATGGAGGACAGAGAAGAATGCTGCCACGCGCCATCCAACCCGATCATCGCACAGGCAAGTGCCTGGATCGCCGTTGTGATGCTTCTCGTGCAGTCTCTGCCAGACGCAAGCTGCGGTTGTGCTGGCGCAGCCACTGTTGGTCAGGCGGCGTCCCTTTGCTGCTCGAAGTCTGTCGTCAAGACGTGCTGCGTCTCGAAACCGAAGTCCACCTGCTGCTCCGAGCAACACACCAAGTCGTGTTGCAGCGGAAGTTCAACCGAGCGTTCGACTGTCTCAGACGGTAAGTGCTGCTGCGGAACCGCTTGCCGCTGCTCAGCCGCTCAACCACCGACAGACACGCCAGTTGGTCCCAGTCCTCAGGAAAACAATCGCCAGGAACGCCATGAAGTAGTGACGTTATCGTCACCCTCCGCGATGGCGATTGTCACGGCGATCCATCCCTCGTCGCAACTTGCCGCGATCGAGCGTCTCGGATGCAGCACGGCTCTCGACCGCTGCATCGAACTGTCTCGCTTCACGTGTTGATCCGCCTCACGCGGGGATTCCGCGCCCAGTGCAACCCGGCGCATCCGCCCCCGCGTCTTCTGCCTGGCGTCGCACTGATCCATTCGTCCTAGCTGATCTCTTGATCAAACGAATTGGCATCGGGCGGACTTGACGGGCCTGCCGTTGGGTCGAAAGATGAGATAGACTATAGTTTCGAGAACTGCAAGAATCCGGGACGAGCTACTTGCCATGCAACCTTCCTTAACCAGAACCATGCTGACGCTGGCGCTGATCATCGGCCCGAAGCTCCGCCGTTGTCTGGTTGGGCAAGTCCATGCACGTGCGAGTGGATTCTCCGGAAGCCGAGCGCTGTGGTGGCTGTTGTGGCACGGCAGAGACGTCGTGCTGCGGAACACCTGCCGTCACGCGGCATTGTGTCTGTTCCCAGCCAACCGCGTCGCCGGTCGAGCCAAAGCAGCAAGATCGTTCTACGCAACGCGTGGAATGGCGATGCGCGCGTTGGAGTCGACCGCAGACATGGCGTTCACCGGCGGCAAAGCCAACTCGCACTTCTCGGACGTAGTCACCTCTTCTTCTTGGCCATCGACTCGCCTTCAGGCTGTTCTGTGCCGTTGGTTGACTTGAGTCGTTGATCTCCGTGTGATCCTGCGGCGCATGACGCGCGGACGCGAGATCGTTTGTCAGGCGCGCTCTTCACTCATGTGTTGCGTGCGCCAATCTGTTCATGAATTCAGTCAAGAACGTGTTTCGAGTACCGGCAGTTGTCACTGCGGTGAGGTCACTATGAGCGATTCCACTCCCGATAAAAAACCTGCCCCAAACCAAACTCCCGCCGCGTCCCCACATGCGGCATCCCCCGACTGCGATCACGCGACTGACGTCGCCACGAGCAGGCGACAGCGCAAGGAAGCGAGACGCTGGTGGATTAAATTGTTCGTGCAACCGGTCCTGCTGCTCGCATGTGGAGCCGTTCCCTGATTGTCGGATTGGGCATCGCTCAAAAGTCCGGTTTCATCTCGGCGGGGGGCGGTGGCGGTCACAGCCAATCAGGTGCTGAGCACGCCGACACGCGATACATCTGCCCAATGATGTGTACTCCGCCGCAAACACATCCAGGACGCTGTCCGGTGTGCGCAATGGAACTCGTGCCGGCGACTTCCGGCGGCGGCAGACGGATTCGCGATTCGATCCATGTCGATCCGGCGACACGCCGCGTGGCCAACATTCAGACGGTGACAGTTGCCTCGCTACCTGTCACGCGGACGATCCGCCGCCATTCGGCGAACTCCGTTACGACGAAGGAACACTCAAGACGATCGCCGCTTACGTCGACGGCCGTCTCGACCGACTGTACGCGGACTACACCGGTGTGGTCGTGAAAGAAGGGGATCACTTGGCGTTTTTGTACTCGCCGCGATTGTATTCAGGTCAGGTAGAGTTGCTGCTGGCGAAGAAGGCCCGCGACCGAGGACGATCGACGAAGCTGAGCCGGAGTCTCTGAATCAAACGACGAACTGTACAACAGCGCGAAGGAGCGTCTAATTCTGCTCGGCATGACGGAGATGCAGATCGAGCACCTGGAAGAGGCCGGCGAAGCCAACAGCCGCATGCACCTGTGTGCTCCGATCGGCGGTACCGTGATCGAGAAGCTGGCGGTTGAGGGGCAGTATGTCAAGGAAGGAGAGGCGATCTACAAGCTGGCAGACCTTTCGACCGTGTGGTTGATGCTCCGTCTCTTTCCCGAAGACACGGCGACCATCCGATACGGACAGAAAGTCAGCGCCGAGGTCCAGTCGTTGCCGGGCCGCACGTTTTCCGGCCGGGTCGCCTTCATTGACCCGAATGTTGATCCGAAAACGCGAACCGTCGGCGTCCGTGTAGTAATTCCGAACCAGGACGGACTGCTCCCGAGTCGGCGATTTCGCGAAGGCGACGATCAACGTGCCGCTGGGCGAGTCGCACCAGTCGCTCGCTTACGACCCGGAGTTGGCCAACAAATGGATCAGTCCGCGACATCCGCACGTGATTGCCGACGCCGCAGGGGACTGCCCAGTCTGCGGCGTCGAACTGGTGCCGGCCGCCCACTTCGGGTTCACAGACGAACCGAGCGCCCACGGCGAAGCGCTGGTGGTGCCACGCGATGCCGTGCTGATGGCCGGCAACAACAGCGTCTTGTACGTCGAGACCGAGCCGGGCCGCTTCGAGATTCGCCGAGTCGTGCTGGGGGCAAGTGTTGGCGACCAGATCGTGATCCGCAGCGGGGTCAAGTCCGGCGAGCAGGTCGCGACCCGCGGCAATTTCCTGATCGACTCGCAGATGCAGCTTGCGGGCAATCCGTCGTTGATTGATCCGACCAGGCTCGATCCGGCGGCGACGCCACCCATGTCGCCCGAAGTCATCGCTGCCCTGTCGGAACTCACTGTCGAAGATCGTGCTCTCGCCGAGAAACAGCGAATTTGCCCTGTTGCCGAGCAACAGCTTGGATGGATGGGTACTCCCAAGAAGGTCGATGTCGGCGGCACTTCCGTGTTCATTTGCTGCGAATCTTGCCGCGCGAGGTTGTTGAAGGAGCCGGACAAGTACTTGGCGAAGTTGGCTGCGTTGCCGGAAAGCGGGCCATCGCAGGAGTCATCCCCTTCGACGCCCACAATGGATCTGCCACCCATCGGTGTTCCCCAGATCATTGAGCCGATCGAGCCGCCATCTAACCACGACACTCCACACGAAGCCCGTGCCGCACAGCCATCGGCACGCCGAGGTCGCGGAATTGCCAACGGAGGGCGTCCAATGATTAGGAGCATTCTCGACTTCTGCACTCGCGAGCGACTTTTATTCTGATCGCCTCCATCGCGATCATTGGATACGGCTGGTACTCCACGAAGAAGGTTCCGCTGGACGCGATCCCGAACGTGGGCGAGAACCAGGTGATC
>CAWGYT010000020.1:0-555446 GCA_963826795.1 uncultured Planctomycetales bacterium
ACGGAGAGGTTCTCGTTGTTAGTTGTGTTCGCAAACGAGCCGGCAACGATGCCTTCACGACTGATCGCCATTTGCAGAAACATCGTCGGATCGCCGTCTTCCGACTTGCACAACGCGAAAGACTCCAGCGGCGGCCCATTCGAGCTTGTCCGCCTCCTGGGCGTCGATTTTTTGCTGCAGTAGCTGGCCTCCGGCCGCCGCTAGTTCGCGTGCCTGTTTCGAGTACTCGTCATCGACCATCACCTCCTTACCGTTGGCGTAGACACCCTCGTCGGTGTACTCATACGTGACCGGTTCGCCGTACGTACCACTGTAGCCGCACCACGTCGACACCGACGACCAGTTCGCCCAGCGATAGGCCGCCGTCACGCGCACCATGACCAGACCGGATGGCGGGTCCACATGAGCGCCACCAGTAGACGAAGGGATGGTTTTCACGGTAGTACAGCTCACGAATCCGGTCACGGACACGGACCGCCCGCTCGACGCGGCGGGCGACGACTTCGTTGCGGACCGCTTCTCGCAGGATCTTCTCGCCTAGTTTCGGCATGATGGGTGGCTCCAGAATCGGTCGATCACCCATGACCGGTCGGTCTCCGCCAATCCCCGGTCTGTCGCGAGAGAGGCTGCCCGGTCACCGGGTCCCGCGGGCAGTTGTCCAGCGGCCGGGCGATCGGCTCCGCTCAGGAAAGTCATTAAGACGATCTCGATCGACCGGCTGACCGGGCGCACGACCCCGGGCAACTTGGGGAGGATTGATGGCGGGTAGTCGGTCGACTGACGGGAGATTACCCGCCACCGGCCGATCACCCAAATCGGACGATCACGACCGGGCAGAGGGCCTCGCCAGGGCGGCCAGACGACAGGGCTCCGTTCCCAGCCCGGGCCGACGGAAGTGGACTTGCTCCAACCGCAGGTCCACCACCGAGAATCGGTCGCGCTCCGCCTCCACCGATGACCGGACGTGCGGGAGCGGCCTGGCGATCGGTTGACGGATAATTGGCTGCCGCACGATCGGTTGACGAATGATGGGTCGTGATGGACGCATGATCGGCACACCGCCCCCGAGCATAGGTCGGCCGCCGCCGAATCCGCCACCACCGAGAATCGGTCGGCCACCACCAACTCCACCTCTGCCGAAACCACCACCCCCGAGTAGCAACGTCCTCCTCCGCCACCACCCAACAAGCCGCCTCCCCAAACAACTGCATTGGCAAGGCATCGCCATGGCGGTAACAGCAAGTATCGTGACCGAAAGCAGTAAGGCAGAGGTTCGCGAATTCATCGAGTTGTTCCTTGTATCGTCTGCAAGATCAGTCTCCCGCTCGCCGGCACGAATGTCACCTTCTCGGAACCGGGCAGCAGTTGGCCACTACTTGCTGCTCGATGACCTTCGTTGACATGCGGCCATCACCTTCCTGAGTCAACAGACGCTGCTCGGATCCAACGCTGCCGTCGGGCAGTACGGCGGTCGCCTTGACCAGCCAACGCTGGTCATCCCGGTCCAAACGGCCTGTTCAAAGCCGCCTTCCGAGTCGAAACTCCAGGATCGGATACACGCTGCCATGGGGTCCCAGCCGACGATTTGCGTGCCGTGCAACTTGTAGCCGTCTTTTCCACGCACCTTGAAGATGCGCGAAATGAATCGTTTGTCATTCATCCACTTGCCGTGGATGTCCACGCTGCCCAGGTCGGTCTCTGCTCTCCAGTCCCCCAGCAGCCAAGCCAGTTCGTGAAGCTGGGAGTCCGATAGTTGCGGCGTGGCCGACGGCGTCTCACGCACGCTGTCGCGATACCACTTGCCTTCTATCTTGACATGCACAACGACGTAATCCGCTTGTTCGATCCCGTGCCGCGCCGAGACAACCGTTGCGCTTCCCTCCTCGAGTACAACATCTGTGGACACCTGCCGAAATCGCTGTTCGGAGACGGTTAACTTGAACCGCTCCTCCGTGCCCAGCAACTTCTGCAGCGCCTCGCGGATCGCTTTGCGGCCCCTGACACGCGCTCCCGACGCGGGCAACACGTACTCAGCAGTCTCTGACCAATGCTCGGCGCACGCATCAAGATCTCGTTGGTTGAACGCCGTCACATAGGCCTGAACGCGCGCCGCGACCGCCTCGGTCTCGTCAGCCGATGATTCATGCCCGTAAGCAATGCAGCACGCGGAGGTGACGAACAGTATCAGATAAGTCGGAGGCGTCAGACGGATTATTGACATCTTCCTTTTCTCCACAGATCACTTATGGCATTCATGCTGTACATATCTCACAAGGGTTGACCATTATGCCGCTCCGATCTTGTCGGCCTCGGTCCTTTCGCTTCTCGGATAGTCGCCAACAGCCGTTCAGGCGGCTCGCCCTTGTGAGCAAATCTTGAAATCCCTGCCGACAGGGCGTCTTGCCGAGCATCTTCGCGCACGCTTAACGCAACGATCGCGGGCGGCTGGTCGAACAGTTGAAGCAGGTCCATCAGGGTATCGATTCGTTGGCCAAGTACGTCCCAGTCGAGAACGACCAGCGGCGACTCGGTAGCCTTGATCTTGGCTAACAGATCGGCGATGCCCCCGGCTTCTCCCGCCAGTTCCAAGTCGGGCTGTGCGCGAATCAACATCGCAATCGCATCGCGTGTGGACTTGTTGTCGGAAGCGACGATGATGTGCATTTCCACCCTCAACCGTGCGTGCCACAGTTCTGAAGCCAAGCTTTTTAGCCTAGCCATCAGCATACGAGGGGTGGACGGGAGATTGGTATCCTACAGATGTACCAATCTCCATAGTACATTTGTACTAAAGGCTGAACGCTGGGAGCCATCATTGCTCAAGAGATCAAGCCTCGCTGCGTGGCGGTCGCCACAACGGCTGCCCGGTTGGCGGCGCCCAACTTCTTGATGAGCTGGCTGACATGATGGCGGACAGTAAAGGGACTGAGATGCAATTGCTTGCCAATCTGCTTGTTGGTCATCCCCTGTGCCAGCAACAGGAGCACTTCACGCTCGCGAACCGTGAGGTCGGTGATCGAGTCGTTCGAACCGGTCAAC
This sequence comes from uncultured Planctomycetales bacterium, assembly GCA_963826795.1. Taxonomy (GTDB): domain Bacteria; phylum Planctomycetota; class Planctomycetia; order Pirellulales; family Pirellulaceae; genus CAWGYT01. Next base: position 3,040 of record CAWGYT010000020.1, read on the forward strand.
AGGTCTTCCGCCGCCTCCGGAGCCATTGTGGTTTGACCAGCCTTGGCTGCGCGGATCGCTGCGGCCAAATCTTCCTTGCTGGCGTCCTTCAGCACATAGCCAACAGCGCCGGCTTCCATCGACCGTCTAACCAGATCGTGATCATGAAAGCTTGTGAGAATCAGCACCTGCACATCGGGACTGGCCGCCTTAATTGCACTCGTTGTCTGAATACCGTCCATGCCGGACATTTTCATGTCGACCAGCACGACATCTGGGTTGGTCTCCTGGCAGAGCCGCACCGCGTCTTCACCTCGCTGTGCTTCGCCAACAAGCTCCAGGTCGTCGAACGCCAGCAACAGAAAACGCACGCCACCGCGCATGATCTCGTGATCATCGACGCTCAGTACACGAATTGGATTGGTCTTGGGATTCAAACTCTCAACTCCTGCCAATTCGCCTTGTCCAGCGAGCTTCGACGGTGGTTCCTGTTTCGGGAGACGAATCGATACGCAGTCGAGCGCCAATCGCTCGGACTCGCTCGTGCATGATCGCCAATCCCATGCCTGTCGCTGTCGATCCGTTGTCCTCGAAGCCACGTCCGTTGTCCTGAATCGTCAGTGCGACGTCACGATCGTCACAGACAAGTCGCATCTGCACTTCCGACGCTCGCGCGTGCTTGACGACGTTGTGCAACGCCTCTTGTGCGACGCGGAAGAATGTCACCTGAACGTCGTCGGGCAATCGTTCATCTCCGTCGATTGCGACGTCCACAGGTATCCTGGTCCGACCGGACGCCGCTCCAGCCAATTGGTGGAGCAATTCGCCCAGCGACTTCTCGAGCAGAAAGGCCGGACGCAACTCCAACAACAAAGTCCGCATCTCCGCCAGGGCCCCCTTGGTGAGGAGCTTAAGATCCTCAAGGCCACGCCGCGCTTCCTCGGGGTGCCGGTCCCATACGTCTGGAAGCGCGTCGGCGATCGCGGCCGTCGAGAACAGCGTCTGTGTCACGCTGTCATGCAAGTCACCCGCGATACGCGTTCGCTCGTCCGCCACGGCCTCGCGCAATTCCTGTTCCTTCTGCAGGAGTTCCGACGAAAGCTGTACTTTCTTCAAGACCTCGCCCGCAAGTTCGTAGCTCATCCAAATGACCAATGCCAAGAAGCCGAATGTTGACAGATAGGGCGAGTCCAGCCGTCCTGTGTCCACCAGGAAAGCATGTGTTCCGAAAGAGCCCATGAAGCCAAGTAAGGCCAGCCCAAACACCATGGCACGTGTGTGTTGCCTGTGCACCCAGAACCGGTAACATCCGTCCGCGACGATGAAGAGAATGGCCACCAGGGCCAGTTCGGAAACGAAGCGTAGAGCGTGGTTCTCGCCACGAGCCAGCCACAACTGCTCTCCCCAGGGAAGCGAAATCTGCCGCAGTCCAGTCAACTCGGAGTACAGGAAACTAGCTGGCGAAGAAGAATTGATCAGCATCGCAACGATCAGCGCGACACTAATCAAGACCGCGATCCCCCAGCCGATGGCAGTGGCACGCGCATAAGCGACGATGAACCACAGGGAGGCAAGTGCCCACACGCCGGAAGTCGTCACGTACCAGCGAAGCGCCACAGCCATCGTCCCGATCGAGTCGGATCGGTACATGTTGGCCTCTGCAATCGCGTTGGCTGCCGCGGCGCCCAGCGTAATGGCAAATAGAAGATGGTTGACTTCGCTCCGCGCGGAACCAGACCAGCAAATGCACGACCGCCAGCGCAAGAAATGCCGCAGCCGCCATGTATTGTGCGATTACGAGGTAGTTCACCGCGTGGGTTCCGATGTCTTCACAGATCTGCCCTATTCCGATAGATGCCTCATTCCTTCCGCATGCGATGGCGAGATGGGCGAAGTGTTCAGTTTAGTCCAGCAAGACACGCTGTTACCAGCACAGCGTCTGCAGAATCGCTGGATCGCCTAAAGTGAGATGGACGATAGAACCGCCAGTCGCGATTCTGCTGTTGCTGGGAGGTGTAGTCATGGAGAAGCGAATTCGTAGCCGTTCGATCCTGCTGGTTGGCGTGATATGGGGCAACCTCATGCTTGGTGGATCCGCTTGTGCGGAGCTCCATTTTTCAGGCATGCCAGCGGCTGAGTCCAGCGCCTTGAACGCGGACCCGACAGCATGGCTGGTTTCGTCCGTCAACGGAACGACTGACGGATGTGGACATTCATGCGTCGAACTTGGCTGTGATGGAATTGCACCAGGCGTTCGCTGCCATTGCAACGACGGTCGAAGACACGCGTCACGTTTCCGACTGACGGAATTCAATATCTATCCAACCTTCTCCTATCTGGCCGATCAGTCCGCCACGTACAACGAGTTCGAATTCGCGAGTCACACGGATCTCGGTTTCCTCGAGATGGAGAATCGAACGGTCTTGAACGTGGCGGACCTCCCGTCAACGATCAAGTTGGGCCCAACCAATCCAGGTGACTTGCCGACCACAATCGGTGTCCGGGGCAACGGCTTTGGTGACATTCTCTCGTGGGGGTGCTTCGGGGTCAGATCGGGTATCTGGTGTTTGGCAGGTCTCGCCTGCGGCGTTCGCCCTTCGAGCGTGATTTGGCTTGGTCGAACGTACGGTGTTCGGTCGGCGAATTAGGTTGCGGCAATTGAACAGCAAGTGTCCCGCTGGACTTGCTCGAGTCTCGCCGTTGATGACGTTGTGCCGACACGCTCGATCCAGCGAGGCCGTTGCTTTGTTTTCCACTGCCGGTAATCCCGCGTCGCACGCAAACTTGACACCAGAAAACGGACCTGACCCCGCTCCGCCCATGCGCCACCTGCCGCAGCCCCGCGCGGACGCGGGCATCGGGGAAAAAATCGATCAGCTCCTCGACAAACGCCTCGGCTGCCGCCGTGATCGCATCACCGGCCAGCGCCCGCCCGAAATCTTCGTCGGACACCTGCCGCGCATCCGCCTCGTCCTTTACCAGGCAGTAGAGCACGTCGGCCAGTCGCACCGGATCGCTCACCAATTTGCCCAGGGCCTGCAGGCCGTCATCCACGACTTGGTACAGGGGCAATTGCAGACGGTCAAGGAAAACATGACAGCGGCGAATGCGAAAACTTGCGCGGGCTCGCGGCGGTCATCTGGTGTCAGGCGGGGCCGCGAGCGACCCGGTCTCGCAAAGCCGCCGGAGAAGCAAACGCAAAAAGGCCCCCCGGCGAACCGAGAGGCCTTTTCGTTCTTTCCAGGATCGGCCAGTGGATCATCCGTTGCGGCGGGCGCGTCGCACCCACGAGTCCGGCGGCACTCAGCAGCAGCAGCACGACGCTCGAGGGCTCCGGCACGGCGGCCACGGCTTGGCGTGGGCCGAGCTCAAAGCCTCCGTCGGAAAAGGCGGCCACGAGGTCGCCGCTGTCGAACACCATGTCGCCCGTCCAGTCGCCTTCCGACCAAACCGCCATGTTGCCCGTCTCGTACTTGCCGGCCGCAAAGACCGCGACCAGGTCATCGGTCGTGAACGACCCGTCGAAGTTCGCATCACCGAACCAGGTCTTGGCGTGTTGCGTTACCCAGATGGCTCGGTCGACATCATCGATCGTCCCGTCGCCATTCTCGTCGAATGTCGCGAGGTTGGTCGTGGGCGACTGCATCGCGACCGCCTGCAGGTCGGTGTCGGCCGTGTCGACGACGCCATCCGAGTTGTAGTCACCGGCCAGCAGCGGCGCATCCAGTGACGTGTAGGTAACATCGTCAATAAAGATCTCCATACTTTGCGCTCTAGGCGCACCCGCATATGGGCCCGTAAACACTCCGAATCCCGTGAAGGTCGCCCCGATGCCCCGTTGTACGGGCGTCAACTCCAACTCGACGGGATCTTCTTCACCGATCCGCAGCGTCAGCAAACCGTCTCCCTTGTCGGGCTTGTAGTCGATTTCGAAATCGAGTGATTCGCTATCCGGCAGACCATCGACGAATGACGTATTCGTGTTCACCACGTTCCCCTCTTCGTCGACGAAGATATATCCCCAGCGAAAATTCGGCGCCACATCGCCGCCGGGCTCAGCGATCTGAAATCCCATGACGGGACCGTAATCGAAGGGATCGTCCAGCAACCGCGCCGCATCGAAAAAGCCCAGATGCGTGTGTCCATCGAAATTGATGTTTGCCAGGGCGACCTTGCCTCGCGCAGAAAAGGGTATCTCCAAATTCAAGATACCAATCGTCGTGTCGGCGTAGAAGCCGATGGGGAGGTCACCGGATCGATGTAGCAACCCGCCACCTTCGCCGCCGGCGGCGCCGCCGGCGAGGTTTGAATCCTTCCAGCCAAGGTCAGTCGCACAGATGTCGTCCTGACATCCACGATCTTCGTTTCTACCCTCGTCGTTTGTTAACCAACCAGCCGTTTCGGCAGACGCGGCACTTTCAAACGTCTGAGTTTCTGTTTGAGCCACGGTCACGTTGATCTGTAACAGAACAGCCAACGCCGCCGCGAAAGCGATACAATACCGGTTCATCGTTATCCCTCCATCAAGCACACGGGTGGCAATGGAATTGACGGCTTCCAACCACCTGAGGCTACCTACGAAGATGAGATATTCAAGCAACTCCGTTTGGATTATTTGCCAATTAGTTTATACTTTCCTGAAAGCCGTGGGGTGGTGTGGCACAACCGACAGAGGATCGGATTTCATGCGACACGTGGCCATCTTGATTGAAACATCGCGTGCTTATGGCCGCGGCCTGCTCCGAGGAATCGCCCGCTACCAGCGAGAACGTGGCACGTGGTCCACGTATTTCCAGCCCCAAGGTTTGGGCGACCCAGCTCCTCCCTGGCTGGCAGCGTGGAAGGGTGACGGAATTCTGGCTCGCATCGACAACCGGCAGCTTGCGCGGGTGCTCATGAAGGCGAATGTGCCTGTCGTTAACTTGCGGGGCACGATACCGGATCTGCCATTTCCGTTCATCGGATCGGACAACCGCGCAATCGCACGGATGGCCGCCGACCACTTGTTGGAACGCGGATTTCGACACTTCGGCTTCTGTGGCTTTCGCCGCGGCTTCCACGCTAAGATCGACGAACGCAGCGACTACTTCCAGAGTTTTATCAAACAAGCGGGACAGGACTTTTGCTCGCTTCGAGACACTCGGCAACGCCCCAGTTGGGAAGACGAGCAGAACCTGATCGCGCGCTGGATTGCAGCGCTACCCAAGCCCGTGGGGATTTTGGCTGCTAACGACGATCGCGGGCTGCAGGTCCTGGATGCCTGCCGCAGGGTCGGCGCGATTGTTCCCGAGGAAGTCGCCGTGCTGGGTGTGGAAAACGACGAGTTTCTTTGCGGTCTATCGCTTCCGCCCATGTCCAGCATCGACATGAACAGCGAAGAGACGGGATACGAAGCCGCCACCTTGTTAGATACGCTCATGGCGGGCAAGAGGCCTCGAAAGAGTCTTCCCGAGGTCCGCCCCGCGGGTGTCATCGTGCGCCGTTCCACGGACGTCCTGGCAACGGACGATCAGGACGTCGTTCGCGCCGTGCGCTACATTCGTGCTCACGCCTGTCGCTCCATTCGCGCCGTTGACGTGGCTCGACACGTCTGCGTTTCCCGGTCTTCGCTGGAAGCGCGCGTCCGCGGCGTCCTGGGACGCTCTGTCCATCAAGAGATTCGCAGAGTTCAGATCGACACGGCTCGAGCGCTGCTGGCGGACACGGATTTGCCCATCAAACAAGTGGCGCACCAGTCAGGTTTCAAGAACGTCCAATACTTGACGCGCGTGTTCAGCAACGTCACCGGCAAATCGCCAGCCGTCTATCGGCGAGATCGGTCGGATCGATCGACTTGAGGATGCGATCAGGGCGCTACAAGAGAGCAGCTCGGCTCCGTACTCCCACTGCTTCGATGCCAACCGGCAAGGGTCTGTCCTCGTCCGCTCAGGTTCCTTCCCGCGCGGAAAAGTGTAAATGAATTGGCAAATAGTCCAAAGGCAGTCGCTTGAATATCGCATCTTCTTTGATAGCCTGAGTTGGTCGCAAGCCGCTAAACTGAGCCGCACGACCGCACGACCGGTCGTGGACGGTTTCCGTGGGTTGCTCATTGCTGTATGCCCGACAACGATTCGGAATGCGCCTCACCTTGGTACCGTGCGTGGGTGAATCCTGCCGAGAGAGTACGCGAGAGTTTCCGTGGACAACAAGAGTGTGGGTGTGATCGGTTTGGGCTTGATGGGTACTGCACTCGCGGAACGACTTCTCGCCTCCGGCTATTCGGTTTGGGTTTACAACCGCACGCGGGAGAAGGCGCAGCCGCTGTTGGCCCGCGGCGCGCGTTGGGCGGACAACCCATTGGCGGTGTGTCATCGTGTCCTGCTAAGTCTGTATACGACCGAAGTTGTCGCGGAAGTCCTCGAGCGTCTGTCCGATCACTTGCGACCGGGTCAGGTGCTGATCGACACGACGACCGGCGAACCCGAGCAAACAGCCCGGCTGGGCGCGCGCCTGGCCGCACAGGGTGTGATGTATCTGGACGCGCCAATTTCCGGCTCCAGCGAACAGACTCGCCGTGGTGACATCACGGCGATCGTCAGTGGGCCTCGTGAGGCATTTGACGCCTGTCGCGACCTATTCGACTGCTGCACCGCCAAGACAATTTATGCTGGCCCGTGCGGCAGTGGTTCGAAGATGAAGCTGGTGAGTAACCTGGTGTTGGGGTTGAATCGCGCGGCACTGGCGGAGGGGTTAGTATTCGCCCAAGCGATCGGTCTCGACATGGATGCGGCCCTGCAGGTGCTGCTCAACAGTATGGCCTATTCACGGATCATGGACACGAAGGGCCACAAGATGATCAACCGCGATTTCCGTACGCAGGCACGACTATCGCAGCACCTGAAGGACCTTTGGCTGATCCTCAATGCGGCCGAAAAGGCGGGGCGATTGTTGCCCCTGACGGAAGTTCACCGCCGGCTGCTGGAGGTGGCCGAGGAGGCTGGCTTCGGGGAGGCCGACAATAGCGCGGTGATTCTCGCCTACAATCAACAATCCAGCGAGACGCTTCGCCCTGTCGCGTCTCCATCAGCATCTCGCGTCAGGAGAAGTAGTGCGCCATGAATGACCTAAGTCGTCGATCGTTTCTTGCGGGTACCACGGCGGCCTCGGTGGGCGCGACCGCCTGGGCGTGGAGTGGCAAGGCTCGGGCCACCGACGCCAACCAGCGGCTGCGCGTCGGCCTGATTGGCTGCGGCGGCCGCGGGATGAGCCTGGCGGGTTCCTTCGCCGAAATCGCCGATATCGTGTACGTCTGCGACCCGGACGACTCGCGGCGCGGGCTGGCGCAGGGGAAGACCGGTGCGGTACAAGCTGTCAGCGACTTGCGCCGCGTACTGGACGACAAGTCCGTCGACGCGGTGGTTGTGGCGACGCCGGACCATTGGCACGCCCCGGCCGCCATCCTGGCCTGTGAGGCTGGCAAGCACGTGTACGTGGAAAAGCCACAGAGCCACAACTTGCGCGAGAGTCGGCTGCTGCTCGATGCGGCCCGTGAGCACGAGGTGGTCGTGCAACACGGCACTCAGAGTCGTACGAACCCGCTGGTGGCGAACGTCGTGCGGATGCTTCGAGAAGGCATCATCGGCGACGTCATGGTGGCCAAGGCGTGGAACATTCAACGTCGGGCTAATATCGGACACGAACAGCCAAGCGAACCGCCCGCCGGACTGGACTATGATACGTGGGTTGGCCCGGCCGAATTCCTGCCGTTTCAGAAGAACAGGTTTCACTATCAATGGCATTGGTGGTACAACTTCGGTACCGGTGACATCGGCAACGACGGAACTCACGAAATCGACATTGCCCGTTGGGGACTGGGCGTCTCGGGACTACCCGCAATCGTGACAGCGATTGGCGGCAAGTACTTCTTCGACGACGACCAGCAGTTTCCCGACACGGCCACCTGCGCGTTTGAGTGGCCGGGTGACGGTCAAGTTGGCGGTCGCCGACAACTGATCTTCGAGATGCGACTTTGGTCCACCAATTATCCCTTCAACTGCGACAGCGGCGTGGAATTTTTCGGCACCAAGGGGCGGCTGTTCGTGAGCAAGCGGGGCAAGTTGGAAGTGTTCGACGAACGCGAGAAGCGGATCGAAGCTCCTCAGCCCAAGGAACCGCCTTTGTTGGCGCCCAGCCACCAGGCGGACTTCCTGGAGGCCGTTCGAGCGGGACGTGCGCCGAATGCCGACGTGGCCGAAGGCCATGATTCAGTGGCCCTGGTTCACCTGGCGAACATTGCGGTGCGGCGCGGCCTGGCGCTGCAGGTAGACGCCACGACCGAACAGATCGTGGGAGACGAGCAGGCCAACCGACTGTTGGGCCGCGAGTATCGGCAGGGCGGACACTGGGCCGTTCCGCGCGGTGCTTGAGCCCCAGGACCGGACCTCGTACCGTGAGAGCGTTCAGCTTGCGAAGCGACAACATCTTGGCCTGGCGGATGCTCGCCTCATCTTGGAAATGCCGATTGACTTGAAGCCTTCTTTCCATGCCATCCCGTCCCACAAACGATAAATCGGTTCCGCCGCTGAGCCGGGCGGCGCGTTGGGCCGTGCTGGCTGCGGCTTTCACGGGTCTGTTGTTCGACGGCATCGAACTGGGCCTGATGCCGATCGCTTCACTCTCCGTATCTCGTGCCCTGTTGGGTGGCGAGTTCACGCACACGTTAGCCGGCGACTGGTTCGCGCGGTTCACGGCCAGTCTCATGCTGGGCGCGGCGATCGGCGGGATCGTGCTGGGCAATCTGGGCGATCGGATCGGCCGGACCCGCGCGATGGGAATCAGCGTGCTCTTCTACTCCGTCTTTGCGGGGCTGGGGGCCTTCGTTCAGACGCAAGAGCAGATGCTCGTGCTGCGCTTCCTGGTGGGGCTGGGCGTCGGTGGCATGTGGCCGAACGGTGTGGTGCTCGTTTCCGAGTGCTGGCCGAACGCATCGCGCCCGATGGTGGCGGGCGTGATGGGGGCGGGCATCAATGCAGGCATTTTGGTCCTGTCGCAACTGGCCCGGAACTGGCCGATCACGCCGGGTTCCTGGCGTTGGATCTTCCAGTTGGCGGCAATTCCGGCCATGCTCGGCGTGCTGGTGATTTTCGCACTTCCCGAGTCTCCCAAGTGGCTTGCCCGGCGCAGCAGTCGGCACAGCCAGTTCCAGGATGCTTCCGCAAATGGCCGCAGCTCTATCCTGGTCGAGCTGTTTCGACCGCCTTTGTTACGAGTGACGCTGATCGGCATCGTGCTCGCCTCGATCCCGCTTGTGGGCGCCTGGGCCGCCAGTAAGTGGATGATTCCCTGGGCGGACAAGCTGGCCAGCGCCACGCAGCCCGGCTACAAGGCAACCGTCCAGGGATGGTGGGCGCTGGGAGCCACGCTCGGAAGTTTCCTCGGTGCCCACGTCGCTGCCTGGCTCGGGCGCCGGCGCTCGTATGGCCTGATCAGTTTCGGCAGCACGGCACTGACGATTGCCATGTTTCAACTCACAGCGCCGCTGAGACCAAGCTTCTTGCCAGTCGTATTTGCCCAGGGCTTCGTGGCCACGCTGTTCTTCGGCTGGTTGCCCCTGTACCTGCCGGAGTTGTTCCCGACACGAGTGCGTGCAACCGGCAGTGGACTGGCGATGAATACGGGGAGATTCGCCACTGCTCTGGGCGTGCTCGTTTCCGGAGTATTGTTCGCCGCGCTGGGCGGCAGCTATCCCGCGGTCGGCACGTTTGGCGCCGTGATTTACGCCTTGGGTGCGATCGCCATCGGGTTCGCACCGGATACAAGCCGCCAGGATCTGGAGGACTAAATACGTGTTCCACCACCTTTCATCCGACCAAAGCCCCGCGGGAGACACCGGATCGCCATGAACCGCCGTCTTGCTGTCCTGATCACAACACTATTGATTTTTGCCACCGTGGGCGAAGCAGCCGAAACGGAGTCTGCCGCGAGCGGACTGTGCTTCAAGGAACGCGACGGGGCGATTGAAATTTTTCGCGGTGGGCAACGAGTGGGCGAATACGTCTATCGCAATGACAAGATCCCGCGGCCCTACTTCGCCCATCTGTGTGCGCCGGACGGAACTCAGGTCACGCGCAACCAACCGCCCCAGGCGGGAAAGGACGACATGGACCACGAGACGCTGCATCCTGGCGTGTGGCTGGCATTCGCCGATGTCAGCGGTCAGGACTTCTGGCGTAACCAGGCGGCCATCCAGCACGTACGTTTCACCGAGCCGCCCGCCGTGCGCGAGGGACGACTCACATTCGCCACCGAGAGTCGCATGCTCACCAGCGACGGCCAGGCCCTCTGCACGCTGCACTCGCGCTTCACCATGACGGTGCGGCCCGCTGGCTATTTGCTCATCTGGGACGCCACCTTCGCAGCGACCGAACAGGACATCGTCTTTGGCGATCAGGAGGAAATGGGCCTCGGCGTCCGCGTCGCCTCGCCCATCACGGAAAAGAGCGGTGGCCTGATTACCAGCAGTGATGGTGCGAAGACTGCCGAGGGCACTTGGGGAAGGGCTCACGACTGGTGCGACTACTCCGGGATCGTCGGCGACCGGCAAGTCGGCATCGCCCTCATGCCCGATCCGGCGAACTTTCGTGCAAGTTGGTTTCACAACCGCAACTACGGTCTGATGACGGCGAACGCTTTTGGCCGGAAAGCAATGAAGCAAGGCGACGAAAGCCGTGTTGAAATCAAACGCGGCCGGAAGCTGACTCTGCGATACGGCCTCCTGTTACATGCCGAGCCAAGTCAAGATATCGACCTGGCAGCGGCCTACCGCGATTTTCTCGGGCAGTTGCCGGCGATGTCGCCGTAGCCTGCCAGACAACCGAAGGACTGAACTCATGCTGCATTCGAACCAGGATCGGCCCTCCGATGACGCTCCATCCAGCCTGCAGCACAGCGAGCCGCATCATACCGACCGGCCGAGAGTGCTGCTGGTCCTGGGTGACGGGGCCGAGGTCATGGACACCTTGTATCCCTTCTTCCGTTTGGGCGAAAATTACCGTGTCGTGGTCGCAGCCCCGCAGCGCCGCAGGTACCACCTGGTGATCCACGAATTGACCGAGGGATGGGATATCACTCAGGAACGCGCAGGCTACCATCTGGACTCGGACATCGCCTTTCGCGACGTGAATCCTGCAGACTACGCCGCGCTGGTCCTGCCGGGAGGGCGAGCACCTGAATACTTGCGCTACGATCCGGATCTCCTCCGCATCACCCGCGGTTTCTTCACGACGAACAAACCGGTGGCTTCGGTCTGCCATGGGATCGAGATCCTGGCGACGGCCGACGTGCTCCGCGGCCGGAAAGTAACAACCATTCCCAAATGTCGCTTCGATGCGCAGATTTGCGGAGCGGAGTACCTGGAAGAGCCGGTGGTGCGCTGTGGCAATCTGATTTGCGCTCGCGGGAAGAAGGACATGTCCCCCTGGATGCAGCAGTTCGTTCCCATGATTGAGGAACAGTTGAGACTGGACCGAAAGCATGGAACGCTGACGGGTTAGTAGACTCGTCTCCGCCAATGTAATGGCAGCTGTCACGCACGCGGCCGTCCGATGCACCGCGACCTTAGCGATCGCCCAAGGCGAGCAAATTGAAGTGCAGAACTTCCGGACTCGCGGCGACTGGCAAAAGAAGACCCGCACCATTCACCAAGTGCGGGAAAACGCGAGTCTTGCTGAAGTTGTAGGCGTTCTGGAAATCGCTTAAGTAGCGGAGGAGGGACTCGAAGTATGCCTCGAGTTCCGGGGGAAAACGCAACTTGAACCCCACGGTAGCGAAATCCAGCGACCGAGAGGCTTTGTTTTGGGGTGGGGGAGAGACTCGGCCGCTTATCCCCATGTTTCGCAAGGGTTTGCGACGATCTCGACGCTGGTGGGGGTGCTTCGGGGTCAGATCGGGTATCTGGTGTTTGGCAGGTCTCGCCTGCGGCGTTCGCCCTTCGAGCGTGATTTGGCTTGGTCGAACGTACGGTGTTCGGTCGGCGAATTAGGTTGCGGCAATTGAACAGCAAGTGTCCCGCTGGACTTGCTCGAGTCTCGCCGTTGATGACGTTGCGCGCCGACACGCTCGATCCAGCGAGGCCGTTGCTTTGTTTTCCACTGCCGGTAATCCCGCGTCGCACGCAAACTTGACACCAGAAAACGGACCTGACCCCGCTCCGCCCAGAGCATCTGCGTAACGTCAGTCATAGGCTTAACTTTCAATCAACAAATGTCAGGCCTGTGATGATACGCTCGCCGCTGTTGCGATTCCTCCTCCCAGGCGGGTGGTATTCACAGCGCTGATGAGCGAGTCCACGATCCGGTCGCTATCGAACTGCTCAGCCGCCCGATCCGGCAAAATGAGGCGAACCATCGCCGATGGCCTCCATGAAGACCGCCGGCAGCTAAGAGTCATCAACCGTTTCCGCGCACTGACGTCCGCGCGGCGGCCGGTCCCCGACGACGCCGGTCTCGCCAGTCCATACGAACAACACGCCGGTCCGCTCCCCCAGGCGGTGGCGATTGCCTACAATGGTTGACATGGGAAAACTGAACTACACAGTCGATACGTCCCAGGAAGCACTCGAAGTGCAGTTGGCCTGCCTGCGCCAAATGAGCCCTCGTGAACGAATGAGGCAAACGTTGGCGATGTCGCGACAGGTACGAAACATGACGATGGATGCGATTCGGCGACGACATCCAAATTTGGAAGACGCAGAAGTCGGTTTGATGTTTATCGAACTGATTTACGGGAAGTCGCTTGCTGATGACATTCGACGTCGCCGCGCGGAGCGGGTCAGTTGACCGAATCCGACGATTTGATCGAGGCGCTGGCACCCGTGGTAGAGGCACTTCGGAAACTCCGAATCCGGCACTATGTGGGGGGCAGCATTGCCAGCTCGTTTCACGGCGCTGCGCGATCCACCATGGACGTGGATCTCGTCGCGGAATTGGGCGAGGAAGAAATTCCTGACTTCGTGCAGTGCTTTGGTGACGAGTTTTATCTCAGCGAATCCGCCATACGAGATGCTGTGAAGCGTCGATCCTGTTTCAATCTGATTCACCTCCCTTCCTCCTTCAAGGTCGACATTTTCATAAAGCGGGGACGACCTTTCGATGACGAGTCGATGCGTCGCGCAAGGCTTGAGCGGCTTGGTGACAAAAGAACGGTGGAAGTCCCGATCGCCACAGCTGAAGACACGATCATCAGCAAGTTGGAATGGTTTCGGTTGACGAACGAAACTTCAGAACGCCAATGGGATGACGTATCGAGGTTGCTAAAGCTGCTCGGCGATGCCGCCGATATCGCTTACCTTCAGCGTGCTGCCAAGTCGGTAGGTATCGAGGACTTGCTGGAGCGACTACTCCGCGAATCGGCGGAATAAGTTCTTTCAAGGTCTGGGGTTTCCGCCTGTTTCGCAACCTCTCCATTCGGACAATGAGCCGCGCGTCATTACCGACCTGCTTTCAACCGTTCGAACGGAGTTCGGCCCCCCGCCACTTGAACCCCACGGTAGCGAACTTTCGCGACCGTGGGGTCTTGTTTTGCGCTGGGGGAGAGACGTTTCGGCTTATCCCCAGGATGCGCGAGGGTTTGCGACGCTCTGGCCGTTGTCGGCGTCACTCTCCCGACGTCCGCACGTCTCGACCTATTTCCACGCTCGACCCTTCTTGGCCTCGTTTCGGGCCCCAACTCTCGGCCGTCTCTCCGTCTCGCGCCGCCCGGGTTAAAAGGTGTTGCTTTCGCCCGGTCGGTCGCAACCAACCGGGTTGCTTTCGGATAGCTCGTCATGCGACTCGCGCACGTTCGGGTGAAGGGCAGCGGCAATCAAAATCATGCCTGGCAACATCCTGCCAACGCCACCATCGTGACTGAGTTTTTCGCTGCGCCAAACTACGTAAATTCATTTCACGTCTGGCAACAGGTCACTGGCGAGCGCGGATCATGCATCCAATGTGGCGCCGGGGGCAGATGCACCAACATTGGCAAAGCTCCAGTGTCGGAAGAGTGAGCCACCGACGCGAGTCCCAAAGCTACGCTCTAAGACCGTGGCTAAGCGTCGTGGACGGGAATTCGCCGAAGAACTGACGGTATTCCGCAGCAAACCGGCCAAAATGGAGGAAGCCCCAGCGTACCGCCGCTGACGCAACTGTGGTGATGCCTGCTGTCGGACGTTCGAGTTCAGCGCGCACTCGATTCAAGCGAAACGCCTTGAGGTACGCTTGAGGTGTGGTGCCGACGATACGCTGAAACGATCTCTCCAAAGTGCGTTCGTTGACCCCCGTTAACGAACAGAGATCAGAAACTTGAATCGGATGATCAAAACCCGATCGGACGAATTCCTCAACTTGACGTACGATTGCGGTGTAGGGCACGGCTTTCACTGGGCGGCCGTCTCTTTTCAATGAAACGGAATGCACTGCGTGCGCAATAAGATCCGTCAGCTTGGCGCGAACAGCTTCTTGGACGCGGGCATCTCGCAGCACGCCCGGAGTCGCTCCCGTTACAGACGATATCTCACGTGAGAATGCGTGGAGCCGGGCCCGAAGGTCGGGATCGAGGGGAATGGCTGCATGACCTTGGATCAAGCCCCCGAAATCACGCTGCGCCAGTGACTCGCATGCGTGAGCCAATTCCCCCACGTCAATCGTCGAGATCCACGAGTCGCAACAACCCGCAATCGTGCCTTCAAACTCCGCGCCGGGCGCATACGCCATCACGATGTCGCTTCGCAGCACGTGTGAGTTGAAGTTCCCTTCAATTCCATCAGGAAACCAGACGAACGTCCAGCGGTCCCCGTGAAGCGGATGAAGTGTCGGATTCTGGATAGATAGCTGAGCCATGGGCATTATACTGCTCATTTGGTCGGAATTCCTAACCCCAAGTCTAAGTCGGCCGGTCCCGGGATGAAAGGACTAGCTCGCTTCCTCAACGACTCTTTCACATTCACACTTGGAGGACAAAAATGCGTGGAAGTCTTTTGTTTCTTGGGCTCGTTCTGACTCTGCTTAACGCGACCGCAGCAAGGGCCGACAAGCCGAATATCCTCGTCATTTGGGGCGACGACATCGGTTGGAACAACTTCAGCTGCTACCACCAGGGAATGATGGGCGGCCGAACACCCAATATCGACAGGGTGGCTCGCGAAGGTGCGCGGTTTACGGACTATTATGCCCAGCAGAGCTGCACGGCCGGCCGCGCTTCGTTCATCACTGGTCAGCATCCGTTCCGCACGGGCTTGCTGAAAGTCGGCATGCCGGGCGCCAAACAAGGCCTACAGGACAAAGACCCCACTATCGCGGAACTTCTAAAGCCGCACGGCTACGCCACCGCCCAAATCGGCAAGAACCATTTGGGGGACCGAAACGAGTACTTGCCTACGGTTCATGGTTTTGACGAGTTTTACGGCAATCTCTACCACCTCAACGCGGAAGAAGAGCCAGAAGATCCCCAATACCCGAAGGACAAAATCCTGCCCAATGGCAAGACTTTTTACGAGCAATTCGGTCCACGCGGAGTTCTCCACTGCAAAGCTAGTGACACAGATGACCTCACCGAAGATCCACGGTTTGGCAAAGTGGGCAAACAGACGATCGAAGACACCGGGCCGTTGACGCGAGAACGCATGCGAACGGTGGAGGACGACTTGCTGAAGCATTCGCTCGACTTCATTGACCGTTCCCGCGACGCCGGTAAGCCGTTCTTCCTGTGGCACAACCTTACGCGGATGCATGTATTCACTCACCTTTCGGAGAAGTGGAAAGACAAGACCGGGTATGGGTTGTATGCCGATGGTATGGCCGAGTTTGATTGGGTCGTGGGACAGCTACTGAAGAAGCTCGATGATCTGGGAATTGCCGACAACACGATCGTCATTGTCTCCACGGACAATGGTGCCGAGGTCATGACCTGGCCAGACGGGGGCTGCACGCCATTTCACGGCGAAAAAGGCACCACCTGGGAAGGCGGCATGCGGGTGCCCTGCGTTGTCCGATGGCCAGGCGTAATTAAGCCGGGAACGATCGTGAACGAAATCATGTCCCATGAAGATTGGGCACCCACATTCCTTGCTGCTGCCGGCGATCCCGATATCAAGGCGAAGCTCCTTAAAGGGCACAAGGTTAGCGGTAAAACATTCAAGACCCATCTTGACGGCCACAATTTCATGCCGTTCTTCAAGGGCGAATCGGAGGAAGGGCCACGCAAGGCGATCTTCTACTTCGACGACAACGCAAACCTCAATGCCGTCCGCGTGAATGATTGGAAGATCCACTTCGCGATCCAGGAGGGTAATCTGCAGGATTCCGTGCTGCGAACGGTCAACATGCCCTACGTCGTCAATCTCAGGCAGGATCCCTTCGAGCGGTTCATGCGGGAGTCGAAGATGTACTTCCGTTGGTACGCCGACAAGATGTGGACTTTCGTCCCGGCGCAGGCGGTCGTGGCAGAGTTCGTGAAGACGCTTGAAGATTATCCGCCGAGTCAGACGAGCGGTACGTTCGGTCCATCGGAAGCCCTGAGTCGACTTTCATCTCCGGCCGGTGGCCACTAGTAGGCGTGCGGTCAAAAAACTGAAACGACCGAAAAGCTCTTTGGCAATCTGGTCTTGGACGCATTTCCGAGTTCGTATCTCGGCCGAAAGCGATGGTCGTCGCGCGATGGACACGCGACTTCGGGGTGATCTCGATCGCGCGGCGCGTACGGCAATCGCTGGATTCCGTGGTCTCGTCTCCGGGAAACGGCTCTCACGCAGCGCTTCGATGGTAGTACTTCAGCAGGCCGCCGAGGCTTTCGCGGCACCGGATCTCGCCATCCATTCGGCCGACTTCGTCGCCTGGTTCGAGAAGACAGTTGTCGAGACCCTGGTGGTTTCGGCACCGATGGTAGTGGTCGAGATACAAAGAGATGGCCTGACGCAGCATTTTCTCACCGAAGAAGATCATCCGGCCCAGCGTTTCGGCCTTGAGGGAGCCGAAAAACCTTCCGAGGTGCGGATTCAAATCTGGCGATCGCGGTGGAAGCCGCACGCACTTCACACCTTCATCTTCGAGCATCGCACGGAACGAATCGCAGAACTTACCGTCGCGGTCCATGATCAAGTAACGCTTGCCGTTCAGGAATCCGTCCTCGAAATTCGTCAGTTCGCGAGCTGCCTGTTTCATCCAGGCGGTGTGAGGGTTGGTCGTGCAACCGGCGAAGTGGACACGGCGCGTGGCGACATGCATGACGAACAGCAGGTAGTACGTGACCAAGCCGCCCCTCGTCCAGACTTCCACCGTGGTGAAGTCGATCGCGGCCAGGACTTCCCAATGGGCCTTGAGAAACGTGGCCCACGTCGTCTGTCGTTTCCGGTCCGGAGCCGGCTGAACTCCGTGCTGTCTGAGGACGTTGCCAACGGTCGTGTCCGAAATGGGGTAGCCGACATTGGCGAGGGCACCTTGAATCCGGTCAAATCCCCACGTTGGGTTTTCCTGGGCAACGCGAAGAATCAGGTCGACAATCACTTGGCGGATGCGTGGGCGACCGACGTGCCTTCGTTTGTCGCTCGCGTCCCACTTCTGGGCGACGAGCAGGCGATGCCATCGCAGGATTGTATCCGGCGTGAACAGCGTGCCGACTTCCTCGAGACGTTTGCGACCGAGAATCTTGCCTTGGACTGCCAAACGACGCCGCTGGTCGTCGGTGAGCAGGACGCGTTTCTTGCCCAGCTTCTCTTTCAACACCTGGTTTTCGGTCCGCAGGTATTCGATCACCTGTTGCTGCTGGCGGCTCATCCAGCCGGCAAGAATCACCAGGAGCAATTGCCATGGTTGCAGAATAAAGGACATGGGCAGGCCGTTGGATGTCGAGGTTTTTCAGGATCCTCCTCACCATGTTCCGGCTACGTCTGGGAGTCAATGAATCCCTCTGCGACAAGCTGAGCAAGAAAAGGTCGCTGGATGCGGTTGTTCCGTCGAGGCAAAGATTGTCGGCCACAGATGGTGGCTGAGGTTCACGACACCGCCCGTGACACAACTCCGCTGGTGGTGGCTATTTGACGGTCGGCTGAGCCGTTTCACCCTACAAGATTTGAATCTCTGCCGGAAACTTGATGAAGGTGGCTCGGCCAGAACACGGATCTGCACGTTGTTTCCAACGGTCGACGGTCGGCCCGATTTGCTTCACGTCCCGATTCACGGCCCTTTCAATCTTGTGTCTATACTCTTCGGCTCTTGGCGAGCATCAAGGACCGCGTAGACGTCGACGAAGTCACCGTTCAATACATAGTAGATGACGAACGGAAATCGTTTGGAGGCGGACCGATAATCCCTCGGTCCATCGCGTGAATGCCGCCAAACAGCTCAAGCGAGTCGAGATCCGATATCAGACTATCCAGAAAGTAGGCCCCAAGGCCCGGAGCCTGTGACTCGTAAAAGTCAACGCCGAGCTCAAGGTCACCGATCGCCTCGGGCAAGAGCCGGACTTTCATCGCAGTCGGTCCTGCAACCGCTGCTTGGCGATCTCCCAATCAACGAATTCGGTTCGACCTTCGCGAACAGCAGCTTGCCGTTCCGCCAAGATCGCACCGTGCCATTCTGGAGACGGAACGTCAGATGGACGCCTGGAAAGATCTTCCCAGAGGCGTTCCATCAACAAAAGCTTCTCGGCCAAGGAGAGGTTCTCGATCGGTAACTCAGATGCTGTGCTCATGACAATAGTCTAACCGACAAGGGTCGGAAGCCAAGAGAGAGCTTCAATCGTCCGAGGGCTACAAACTTGATCTTCCCGGCGGCGCAGCCAATGACTCAGGACGACGGGAGTCTGGAATTCCTCCAACAGGCGGGACCCCTCGTCGGCAAATCGACGGCGATCAAGGGCAGTGGATGTCTCTCACGGCGATAACCCGCCAGTCGGTTTTCTAACCGTCGGTCCGGGTTATGAAGGGCAGAGACAAAAAGTGTCTCTGTTTGGTTTGTTCGAAATCTGCTCGGCCCGCACCACTTTTTCTAAACCTTGCTGAAACCTGAAGTTAGGTTACCCGCTGGTGGTCGGCGGTGCGGCTCTTTTCAGCGCACAAAGGGGTAGTCAAAGGGGTAATACCCCTTTGGCTCCCGTGCTGCGGAAGAATCTCACGATGCCGCGTCTCATTAAGCGGCCCCCTAGGGACCGGCTCCACAAGCCGTCGGGGCGAGCCATCGTCTCTCTGGACGGTGATCCACTCTATCTCGGAGTGTCTGGCACCCCGGAAACCCACGCACGATATCAAGCCGCGATCGCCGAATGGACGGCACGGCGGGGTAGGGACAAACCGCCAGAACCGGCAGCGGTGCCCCGTCCACGCCGGACCGCCGCCGCGATGGTCGCCGAGCTGCACGAGGCAGCTCGCGGCCCCGTAGCTGCACGCGAACCCCAACGTGGTGAACCCCGATGAAGGTTGTGCAGCGAAGGAGCAGCAACATTTCGATCGACGTGGCAAACCCCGCGGCGCAGGCCGAGAAGGCGTACAGCAAAATGCTGCCGACCAGCACCTGTCGACGTCCCCACAGGTCGGTCAGATATCCACTCAACAACCCGAATACGCCACCCGCCATCGCCGGCACGAAGAACAGCATGCCAACCCAGAGCTCGAATTCCGGCGTGCCAGGCTTTGCACCGACCAGATCGGCCAGCGCCGGACGCACGATCAGGGGTAGCATCAACAACTCGTAAATGTCGAAAGCAAATCCGATCGACGCGATGATGCAGACGGTCCATTGAACGCAGGTGAACCGCAGAAGTGGTTTCAATGTCGCCTGCTCCGAGTCGGCGAGTTCATTGCGGCGGCAGAGTTCGTTGGTGGGACAGGCAGGGAGAGATCCCTACAGTCTGACGCCTGCCGGGCGGTTGTCGTGCTGTATGCAAACACGATGCCCGCACTGGCACTCGATTTGCCGTATTGCAGCATATTCCTGCGACACATACCCGCCGCGTCCGGCGAGAGAACGATTTCGAGCGAGACCTGACCATTCTTTGGTCAGCGTCTACTGGAAATTGGTCACCAAGCGTCGTACCCGAACGGAATCCACACCACAGACTTGGATTGCCACAATGGTTCCTATGCCACTTGTTACGCTGATCCTTTGGATCGGTATGCCGCTATTGATCGCGGCGTACATTTCTCACGCCGTGCGGACGCCCGAGTACACGCGGCGGATTGCGTGGGTTTGTTACTCGATCGCCTTTTGCCTGTGGGCGATGTTTCCGTTCTCTGGCGTGTTCAAACTGGGGATTGACCTCAGCGGCGGCACGATCCTGATGTATCAGGTCAAGCAGCCGGCACCGGATGACTTCAGTCTCGACAAGATGGTGGCGGCGATACAGCGGCGCGTCAATCCGATTGGCATGACGGACGTGACGATCCGTGGCGTCGGTACCGACCGCGTCGAGATCATCATCCCAAAAGCAAACAAGGACGAGGTGGATCGTTGCAAACGGGTGCTCACCAATCTCGGCACGCTGGAGTTTCGCATCCTCGCTAACCGCCGTGACCACGCTTCGACGGTCGATGAAGCTGAAGCCGCCTTTCCCAATCCCGTCGTCGAGGACGGCAATCCACTGGCCCGCTGGGTGCCGGTCGCTCCGGCTTCGCGCGGATCGTTCGTCGACGATTATGGCGGAATCGCCGTGCGCAGCGACGACGAGCGCGACCGATTCGTGTTGGTGATGCAGGACAAGTACAACGTTACGGGCGAGTCTCTGAGGCAGGCGACCGCGACGCACGACGAATTGATGGCGCCGGCCGTGAGTTTCCGCTTCAACAGTGAAGGGTCCCGCAGGTTCGGCGCCTTGACGGGAGAAAACCGTCCCGACTCGGACGGCTTCGAGCGGCGGTTGGCCATCATTCTTAACGGCGAACTCCATTCGGCCCCGTCGTTGCGCGAACAGATCCACGACCAAGGCGTCATTACGGGGAAGTTCACGCAGCAGGAAGTCGACGACCTGATCGCGGTGCTCAACGCCGGCTCGCTGCCCGGCGAATTGCAGCGTGACCCGATCAGTGAACTGACCGTCGGCCCTTCGCTAGGGCGGGACACCATCGAAAGCGGTCTGTGGGCGATCGGCACCGCGTCAGCGGTCGTGTTCCTGTTCATGCTGGTGTACTATCGAGTCGCCGGTTTCATCGCCGACTTGGCCGTCGTGTTGAACGTCGCCCTCGTCGTCGCGGTGATGGTTTGGCTCAAGGCGAGCTTCACGCTTGCTGGGCTGGCTGGGCTGGCGCTGACCATCGGCATGTCGGTCGATGCGAACGTGTTGATCTTTGAACGGCTACGCGAGGAGCAGCAAGCCGGCAAGTCGCTGCGCACGGCGCATCCGCAACGCATTTGACCGTGCGATGCGTCCCATCGTCGATTCAAACATTACGACGCTGCTGATGGGGCTGATGCTTTACGCCATCGGCAGCGAGCAAGTTCGTGGATTTGCCTTGACGTTAGTGCTGGGGCTGGCCGCAAATCTGTTCACGGCGGTGTTTGTCTGTCGGCTAATCTTCGACATTCTGGAACAAAACGGCTGGGTGAGTCGATTCGGCATGTTTCGGTTGCTCGAGCAGCCAAACTGGAACTTCATGCGGATGCGGTTTGCGGCGATCGGCATGTCAGCCATGCTGATCGTTTTCGGTCTAGCCGGCGTGTTCTCGCGCGGCGGCGACTTGTTCGACATCGACTTCACCGGCGGGACGCTGGCCGCCGTGCGTTTGAAGGAGCCGGTTGATTCCGCGACCGTGCGCGAATTGACAGAAGCCGCACTGCCGGATGTGAGTGTCGAAGAGTTGCGTCTGCGTGACGAACCGGCTGGCCAACGCTATCTGATCCGCACTACGCTCGCAGACCAGCGCGAGGTTCGTCGGCTGTTGGGTGAGTCGCTCGGCCAATATGTCGTCCGTCCGGCAATGACCGTGGGCGAGTTTGAAGCGATCAAGAGTCAGACGGAGGCAAAAGTTGATACACAGGAAACATCGCCCACGGAACAGGACGGCAAACAAACTGGCGAGTCTGAATCAGTGCAGGGAAAACAACCGCGCAAGGCGTTGCAAACACGTTCGTTTCCGGGTGGCCATCGTGTGCTGCTCACGTTCGACGCGCCGTTGACCTTAAGCGGATTGCGCACTGTCATTGACGAGCAGCTTGTCAAACACAACGTCGTCGGGCCGCAGCAACATTATGCGTTGAGCGGCGATACTCTGGCTGCTGACGCAGGGGAGGGATTCCTTTCTGTAATGTTTGCAACGGATCTGGACGAGGCCCAATCGCAAGCGGCGCTCGGCGACGTCGCCGAGCAGCTGGCCGCACAACCGGTGCTCGAACGGCTGGATAACTTTGGCAGCCAGGTCGCCGGCGAGGCCCGCGGGATGGCGGGGCTGGCACTGCTGGCCGGCATGGCCGTGATCGTCATCTATCTGTGGGTGCGATTTCAAAACGTGTTGTTTGGCGTCGGAGCAGTTGTAGCTCTGCTGCACGATGTTCTGATTGTCTTGGGGCTCGTCGGGCTGAGCCGCTGGCTGGCGGGCAACCTGGTCGGTGAATTGCTGCTGCTGGACGCCTTTAAGATCGACCTGCCGATGGTGGCCGCTTTCCTTACTCTCGTCGGCTACTCGGTGAACGACACCATCGTCGTCTTTGACCGCATTCGCGAGTCGCGGAAGAAACGCGAACCAATGAGCTGGTCGCTGCTGAACAACAGTATCAACCAGACACTGTCTCGCACGTTGCTCACCGGCCTGACTACATGGCTGGTCGCGGTCATCTTGTACGGTGTCGGCGGCCAGGCCATTCACGGATTTGCGTTTGTGTTGGTGGCAGGCGTACTGGTTGGCACCTACAGCTCGGTTTACATCGCCAGCCCGGTGCTGATGTGGCTGGGACAGACCGGATCGATGGATCAAGAAAGCAAACCGATCTCTCTTACGGCGGAGCCGCAGGGTAATCAAGCGTTGGCGACGCACGCAGCAGCAGTTCGCAATCCACAAGCCGGCAACTCGCAATTCAACAAGCGGGACAAAGGCCGACGTAAGAGGAGCGGGCACTAATGCATGCAACCGTGCACAAGTCTTCCAGTGGTGCCCGCACGTCACTGGAACGTCTGCACGCCGAGATGCAAGACGAACATCGGCTGCGGCGCGTGCAGGGTCCGATGTCACTCACGGCACTCGGCGAGTTGCTGGCTTGGATTCTTGGCTGGGACTTGATTGTGGAGTACGCGAAGGCGTGTGCGACGGTCGCGGCTTCGTGGTCGCACGATTTGGACGAACTGCTTCGAATCACGGTCGGCTGGCACTCCGTCGATCCGCACAATTGGACAGGCATTTCGGTCACCACGCGGCACATGCCGGCTGACCCAACAGCCAAGTGGGGCCTGATCGGCCAGCTTGGACTTAATAGCTGGCTCACGCCGGTCGACGACGCGGTACGAAGCCAGTTCGCGCCGTACGGTCTTTCGGGGATCATGCTCGGCACGGCAATCGTCTTCTTTGCGTTTATCGGATTCGATTCGATTTCGACGCACGCGGAACAAGCCAAGCGACCGCAGCGGGACGTGCCAATCGCGATTCTCGTGTCGTTAGTCGTCTGCACCGTGCTGCACGTCGCTGTGGCTGCGGTGATCACCGGCACGGAGCCGTACCGACAAATCGACGTCGAGGCGGCGGTCGCTGCGACGTCTCGGCGATTGAGTGCACAGCATGACAGCTTGCTGCTGAGAGCATCGGCGGCGCTGATCGCCGCAGGGGCGTTGGCCGGGATGACCAGCGTCTTGTTGGTGACGTTCTTGAGCCAGGCTCGTTTACTTCTGGCGATGTCCCGCGATGGATTGTTGCCGCCGATGTAGTTCTTCGGCCCCAAGGTGCCTGGCATCTTGGAATGACGGCTAGAATGGGGCGCCATCGTTTTGCTTGTGTTTATGTTGCAAGGGTTCCCGACAATCAAATACCTCGTTGCATGAGAAGGTTGGATGAACGATCTGTTATGGGCTTGGTTGAGCATCGGCGTTGGCCTGTTGTTGCTCGTGAGTGGCGGCGAGTTGCTGGTGCGGGGCGCGTCGCGTTTAGCGAGCGCCGTCCGGATCTCGCCATTGGTCATCGGTTTGACCGTCGTCGCCTTTGGAACCAGCGCGCCGGAATTGGCCGTCTCCGTACAAGCTGCGTTGGCCGGCCGCGCCGATCTGGCGATAGGCAATGTTGTCGGTAGCAACATCTTTAATGTGTTGTTCATACTCGGCCTTTCCGCTCTCATCGTGCCGTTGGTCGTTTCCAGCCAGTTAATTCGCTGGGATGTGCCCGTCATGATTGGGGTGTCGCTGCTGACGCTGGTTTTCAGTTGGGGCGGAAGCATCAACCGGCTGGAAGGGTTGGTGTTGTTCGCGGGGATCGTCGCTTACACGTGGTGGTGCGTTCGGCAAAGCCGGAAGGAAAGCCGCGAACTTCAGGCCGAATTCGCTCAACAATGGCCCAACGCAATTGACCAGCCTGGCATGCGAGTTTCGGATCTGGGTTTGATCATCTTGGGTCTGATCTTGCTGGGTGGCGGATCGCGTTTACTGATCGACGGCTCGGTGAGAATCGCGGAAAGTTTTGGCGTGAGTGAGCTGGTGATCGGCCTCACGATCGTGGCGGCGGGGACGTCGCTGCCGGAAGTCGTCACGTCGCTCGTCGCGGCCGTGCGCGGTGAACGTGACATCGCGGTGGGGAATGTTGTGGGCAGCAATATCTTCAATATCTTGTGCGTGCTCGGCTTGTCAGGCCTCATTGCGCCGACGGGCGTTGAAGTTAGCTCGGCCGCGCTACGGTTTGACCTCCCCGTAATGATCGCTGTGGCCGCTGCCTGCCTGCCGATCTTCTTCACCGGCCATGTCATCTCGCGTTGGGAAGGGGGCGTGTTCTTCTTCTACTATCTGGCGTACACGGCCTATCTCGTGCTAAACGCCACGAGTCACGACCTGACCTACGCATTGCGAGACGTCATGCTCGTGTTCGTAATCCCACTCACGGCAGTCACCTTAGCCGTTACGGCTTGGCGAGGTCTTCGACAACAGCGTTCACCGACTTCCCATCCAGGACGTAGGTAAGTAAGTAGAATCCAACTCGCGATAACCGGAGCAGCCAATGCAAGAGAAACATGACGATTCGGGATTAAGCAGCCTGCCGCGCGGCAAGGCTGGTCTTGTTGATCTGCCTGGCAGCGATGAGCTGCAGGGTCGGCTACTGCGTGTGGCGAGGCTACGAGAACTGTGAGTGAGCATTTTCAAGACTACTTCTTGCACGTTCTGATTCAACTCGTTGTGATTATCGTGGCGGCACGGATCGGAGCGTGGCTGTTGGGAAAGCTGGGCCAGCCGCAAGTGGTTGGCGAGATCCTGGTAGGACTTGTGCTGGGACCATCCGTGTTAGGCCATTTTGCACCAGAAGCGATCGTGTTCATATTTCCAGCGGATACAACGATCGTGTTTCGGGTGCTCAGCGAGTTGGGCCTTGTGCTATTGATGTTCTTGATCGGGTTGGAGTTCGATTTTTCGCACTTACGGCATGTGGGACGGACGGCAACGAGTGTTGCCGCTGCGGGGATAGCGCTGCCGTTTGCGTTGGGACTTGCGCTGGCAATGTGGATGCATCCGCTGGTCGCGACCAATGTGAATCGGACCGGTTTCATGCTAATCGTGGCGGTCGCCTTGTCGATCACGGCGATTCCAATCCTAGGCCGGATCATGATCGAATTGGACATCCAGCGCACGCGACTGGGTACGCTCACGATCACCGCAGCTGCAATCGACGACGCGCTGGGGTGGATTCTGCTGGCTGGCGTCAGCACGATGATTCATGGCGACTTCGAGCTGTGGAGTGTGGCTCGCATGGCTTTGCTGACGATCGTGTTTGTGGCTCAGCTGCTGGTTTGTTGCGCGACCCCTGCTGGGCCGCGGGATGGATTACTTAATTGGCGAGAGCGGCGGCGACTTGTCGGTCATCGGCCTGTCCGTGGTCTTGGTTGCGGTCTTCCTGGCCGCAGTTGCAACCAACGTGATCGGCATCTTCGCGATCTTCGGACCGTTCGTGCTGGGAGCCGTGCTCTCGGATCGTCACGCCTTACGCGACGCAGTTGGCCGGCGGTTGCGCGAAATCGTGTACACCTTATTCCTGCCGATCTTTTTTACGTACACCGGCTTGCGAACGAATGTCGGTTTGCTGGATTCGTGGCAGCATTGGTGGTTGTGCGGCCTCGTGGTTGCGACGGCGATGGTGGGCAAGATCGTCGGCTGCGGCTTGGCGGGGCGAGCGGGTGGTCTGACGTGGCGCGAGAGCGGCTCCGTGGCGGTCATGATGAACACGCGGGCGCTGATGGGCTTGATCGCCATTAACGTCGGTCGCGACATGGGTGTGGTGCCCGACAGCGTGTTCTGTATGCTCGTTATCATGGCGCTGGTGACGACACTGTTGACCTTGCCCTTGCTCCGTCGACTTCTCACGGAGGAGGACTTGCGGCACGCCGAATTGCCACTGTCCAGAAAGCATGCGAGACGATAAGTTGCGAAGCGTGGCTGACTTGTTTGACGGTCGTTGCGACGTTTTTACCAGTGGTTGAAGATATCTGCAAACGCACACAAATCAGCCCAACGTTTACAATCCCATGAGCGACTGGCGTTTGTCGGTGTGGTTGAATCCGTCGTCGATTTGCAGAAGCTGTGCGGCACGTCTCACGCAGATTCCTTCGGTACTGGGCCTTCTTCGCGGGGCGGAGTCGCGGGGCACGGAAGGCGGACCGTCCTTACCGTGTTGTCCGGCGCGACTTGCCCGCTGGCAGGTTGAAACACCGTGCCCAACGGCCCGGCGAGCAAGGCGGGGAGCAGCACCAGTTCGGCAACGACGCCGGCCAGCAGGATCGTCAGCATCAGATAGCCGAATTGCCTGGTGGGTGTGAAAGTGCTGAAAGCGAAGACCGAGAGACCGAGGCCGCTGATCAAGGCGGCTTGCAGCGTGGGCGTCGCACAGCGGCGGTAGGCGGTTAGGATCGCGGCGTGGCGATCCCCCATGCGGTTCAAATCCTCACGGAACCAGGTCAAGTAGTGGATCGTATCGTCCACCGCGACGCCCAGCGCGATGCTCGCCGACATCATCGATCCGATGTCGACCGGCAGGCCAAGCCAACCCATGCCGCCAAAGACCACCAGCACCGGGAGCACGTTCGGCAACATCGCCACAACGCCGGCCCGCACGCCGCGCGAGACAAACATCAACAGCGGCGTGATCGTGATGAACGACCAGAAAGTGCTTTGGATCAGGCTGTCCAGCAAAGCGCGCTGTGCCTTGTAGACAATCGGGACAACACCGGTGTAGACGGCGGAAAGCCTTTGACTCTCGTGATCGGGCGACGTGCCGGCAATCCGTGCCATTTCTCTGTCGACGATTGGGTCAACAACATTGCGCAGGTCGGTCGCAAAGCGGCCGTAGTCGACATCCTTGAACGCAGCAACTCGAACGCTGATTCGCCAGAGCTCGGAGCCGTCCTGCAGGTTACGCCGCAAATAGCCACTTTCCAACAGTGCGTCGTAGCTTCCCTGCAACCTGGAGTTCGTGACGCTGCGGCGCACGACGGCTGACGTACCAGGTCGCTGTGGCGGCAGCGGTGGAACGAACGTGACAGGGGACATGGACGGGCCGATGACGTCGGTTCCCGCTGAGCCGAAGCGTGCTTCGATGGCTCGCTGCGCAGCGGCGACGATTTCGAACCGTTCCAACAACGAGTACCGCTGGCGATCCTCGGGCGGATCATCGTGGCGCCGCAACGTTTCGCCGTCGAACCTCAGGACGACTTCCATCGGAACCGATCGGCCGAGATGCGTTTCCAGCCACTGGTAGTCCTGCAGTACGCGAGCCTGAGAATCGAATAACTTCATCAAGTCGATGTTGGTACGAACATGTGTGACGCCGAAACCGACGCCCGCAATCAACGCGACGCACGCAGTCGTCACCCACATGTGTCGCCGGATGATCCACCCACCAAAGCTTTTCCACAGGTCGGCCAGTGTAGGCGGGGATCTCCGAGACCCGCCCTTCGATCCTGACTTCCTGGCCAGTCTCGGAGAGACCGGCCTACACTTCACCGGCCAAAGCTGTAGCGCCGCCGGCAGGTATACAAACAGCACCCCCAGCATGAGCATCACGCCGAGCGCCGAATACATGCCGAACTTGCGAATCGGCGTCAGTTCGCTGGCGTACAGCGACAGTAAACCCAGCGCGGTTGTCACGCTGCAGAACAACGCCGGTCGCCAACCGTGAGCGATCGCCCGCTCGGGCGCTCCTGCCAACCCGTGCTCTTCCACCGCATCGCGATAGTAGTTGATCAGATGCACGGACCCCGAAATCGCCAGCACATATACGAGTGACGGCATCGACAACAGGATGGCGTCGGTCGTTTGTCCCGTCAGCCACACCGCAGTCAGGCTCGCTGCAGCACTCAACAGACCGCACGCAAAGACGATCAGCGTCAGCTTCATGCTTCGCAACGACCACCACGCCAACAGCAGACCCACCAGTCCGGCGAGACCAGCCAGCCGCACCAGCGTCCGCTCGCCCTCTTCATCAATTGCCACGTTGTCGACAGGCGGACCGCCGAGGTGAACCGTGTCCACGTCGATGTCACAGGCCCGCAATGCGTTCAACAGCGCTCCTTCACCGCGATCAAACCGAAGCCATCCGCCGTTGCTCCGGCCAAGCACAAGGTGCAAGTCGTCGAGGACTTCATCCGACAGTGTGACGACAATACACGTCTGCCTTCCATCCGGACCGATCAGCGAACCGGTCAGCCGCTTGACCGCGACGTCATACCGGAGGTTCATCGGCTCCGCGGTCAATTGATCGAGCAACCGCCGACCCGTCGTGACAGATTTGAAGAAGTGTCGGCCGGTATCTCCGAGACCGGCGGACGAATCAGCTTCCGCACCGGCAGGCAAATCAGGCGAGTCTTGGGGATCCTCGCCGACTCTCGGCACAAGCATCCGCGCCAATCGCTCGATTCGCGGATCGTCCGCTTCCGCGTCTTCCTTTCGCGGATCGCCGCCCAAACGGCAGCCTTCCCAACTGACGATCACAAATTGATCGCCAACAAAATGCTCACGAAACCAGCGTAGGTCGCCTGTTTCGACGTAGGACTTGGGCAGCCAGTCGACGACCTTATTGGTGTTGCTCCTCACCGCGCGATAGGCCCCGTAAAAGAGCAGCGGTGTCGCAACGGCAACGACGGCAAGGATGAGCGCGGCAAACCGCGAGAAAAATGTGGGACGTATCGGATGCAACGGGGGGACCCTTCCTGATGTGCTTGAGGACGTCCGGCTGAGTCTGGCGGATCGAATCAGAACACAGGCCTTGTCGCAAAGGTTGTGCCAGGAATTGTCGGCCGCGAGGCGATACTGCCGTCAGACTCAGCCTCCAGGTGCATCGTGCGTGGACAGGTTTTGTCGAGCCTGTCCAAAAATTGGACAGATGCAGACGGGCGACTTGCCTCCAACAGGACGGCTCAGTAAGGAATCAGTGGACCGTTTCCGACCGTCCATGGGTGCGGTCGCCGGACAGCGATTGGCACAAGTCTTGCATCTCAGTCAATAATTCTGGCATGCGCCCCGGACAATCCGTCACACGGCTTGCCAGTTTTTCGCAGCTTGCCGACTGGGCGGCACCTGCGATACCTTCCAACGGCCGTCGAGGCGAGTTCGCGAAAGTCACTTTGCCGCCTTGTTGGCCGGACCGGACAGTCCAGCGCCCGCTGCGAACTGGGCGCTGGTTTTCTTTTTAATTGAGGGAACAACCTGGCCTGATGAACCACGAGCCGACACGCACGCACTTCGACGACGTTCTGCCGTACCGCGGTTCACCGGGGGTGCTTAACGCGATCGTGGAAATCCCCAAGGGGCGTCGCAGTAAATTCGAAGTCGACAAACTGACAGGTCTGATGAGGCTGGATCGTTATTTGTACTCGTCGAGCCATTATCCTGGCGACTACGGGTTCATTCCACAAACGCTGGCCGAGGACGGGGATGCCCTGGACGTGCTGGTAATGGTCAACGAACCGACATTCACTGGCTGTCTGATCGAAGCCCGGCCGATCGGCCTGTTTCGCATGACAGACCGCGGCAAGCGCGACTTCAAGGTGCTGGCTGTGCCGAGTACCGATCCGCTGTTCGACGAGTACCGCAACTTGAAAGACGCTCCGCCACATTTCCTGCGCGAAGTGGAACATTTCTTTGCCACGTACAAACAGCTGGAAGGTGTCGAGATTGAAACGCAAGGCTGGCAGCCGGCGGAAGCAGCGATCGCGGAGATTGAACGATCCGCGGCCGAGTTCAGTCGCGTAGAGACGCCTTCGCCCTCCTAAGTCAGCCGCGTTTCTGCTTACGCGCCAATTTCGTGATTGGCGCAATCTTTGCGTTCAACGTTCAATGTATTCGTCGAACTCAGTCACAGGAGGAGCGACACATGGGCTACAGGCAACAGGCCGAACTACAACGCGTCATGGAAAAAGCGAAACAAGTGCAGGGCGGAGCTATGAACCGAGATCACTCGACACGGGCCGATGAGGTTCTTCAGCACGTTCAGCAGATGGCGACTTTGCAACACTACGACAAAGCCATCGACCTCTTGAAGTCGGCGGATCGCGACCCGCAGTTGCTCAACGCCCAAGGCGTTTGCCTGATGCGACTGGGTCGTTTCGAGGAAGCGATGCGGTTGTACTATGGCCTCGTCCTCAACCCGGGTTGCACCTGGATGCGTCCCGACTTACCGCTGGTTTACAAGACGAATTACGCCACAGCCCTGGTGTTGGGCGGACATCCCAGCGGATGCTTGGAGATTCTGGCCGTGCTCAACGCTGAGCAGAATCCGACCGTCCAGCGGTTGCGTGGCGCGATCAAGGCCTGGGAGTCGCAGTTGACATTCTGGCGAAAGTTGAACTGGCGCTTCGGCCGCATTGAACCTGCGAATCGTCCCGTCACCGTCGATTTTGAACCTGGCGAATTCGAGCCACTGCCGGCGAGGAACGATTCGCCACCGGTCGCACCTCGTCTCACGCCGATAGCGGCTTCGCCATGGACGATTGACGTGGATGGCAAAGAATTTCTGTAGTGAACACCCACATTGCCAAGTCGATTTCCATTTTCACCGCCGTAGTACTGCTGCTCCTGCGCGGCTGGTGTTGCAACTCGGAGACGCCGCCGGATAAAGTCCCAGTCCGTCCCGCCACTTCAGCCATGTGACGATCACAAAAGGACATCCACGATGAAAGCGGGCGTACTGCTGCACGGTGAAACGAGACTGCTGCCCGTCGGAGTCAGCGAACCACATCGCCGCCTAACCAACGCGGCGCTCCGAGAGTGACGTCGGACGTGCTGGTCAAGGAGCCCTCCTGGCGGCAGCCAATGTCGTCAGGGGTTTTTGGCTTTTCCTGTGCGGAAGCTGACCAGAAGCCTGAATATTTGTGGCCAGCGTGCCGCCAGGACACTCCGCCTGCTCGTCCTATCGTGTGGAACGAGGATTGCTACGAGCATCAAATACCGGCGGCTAATCCACAGGCTGAGAACTTCTTTCCTTCTCGTGATTCAACGAGACCGTTCTATAATGCACCTAGATCACGCCTCAGAAAACGGTCTCGACATGCCCTCACGCACGACGTGGTACATCCTGATTCCTACGTTCGCCGTCAGCGGATTGCTGCTGACGGTCGGCTTGGGTGGCGCTTGGTACGTGCATCGGGCCAATCGTAACGTGTCCGATTCGTTGGACGAAAACCTTGCCGCCGCACAGTCCGCCGAGCGGCTGGTGCTGGCGATCCGCGAAGTCCGGATGGAGCTGAGCCGGTTCGTGGAAACCTCCGATCGCTCGCACCTGGACACGGCCCACTCATGGCTTGAAGTCCTCGACCTTGAACTACAAGGCGGTCGCGTTTTTCGAGACGTCACAAGGGGATGTTCGCGAGATGCGCTTCAATGAATTGCGGCAGCAACTTGGACTCCTCGGTGGCAACGACAATATCGACGAGCAGCGTACGCGCGGCACGCGAGCTAATTGCGACGCTGAGTCGGACATTCTTCCTCTGGCGGAAAAACGTCTGACCGACCGCCAAAACGTGGCCAGTGAAATGAGTCGGCAAAATCGACTCATCGCCGATCGTATCGGAATTGGTTTGCTACTGTTGGGCGTTTGCGGCGCGGTGGCAGGATTGCTTGTCGGATTTGGCATCGCCCGCAGTGTCCATCGTTCGCTCGTCGAGATTAGCATTCCGGTACAGGACATGGCCGGCCGGTTGAACGAAGTGGTCGGGCCGATCCAAGTTGCGTCGAATACGGACTTATCCCAACTGGATGATGCGCTGCGAATGCTGTCCGACAAGACTGCGGACGTTGTGCGGCGGCTTCAGGAAAGTCAACAAAAGTCGCTCCGGCGTGAACAGCTCGCCGCCGTCGGTCAACTGGCCGCAGGACTGGCCCACGAACTGCGCAATCCGCTGATGTCCGTGAAATTGATCCTGCAGACTGCTGCCGAGCGCGACCATGAGTCGCTCAGCAAGCGCGACCTGGTGGTGATCCAGGACGAGGTGACGCGGCTGGAGAGAATGTTGCAGACGTTTCTCGACTTCGCCCGGCCGCCACGGCCGCAGAAACAGGTTGTGGATGTCGTCCAATTGGTCGAAACGACGTTGGAAGTCGTTCGCTTGCGAGCAGCACAGCAGGACGTACAGCTTCACTCTCCGGCCACAAGTGAACCACTGTCAATCGAAGCCGACGAGTCACAATTGCGGCAATTGTTGTTGAACCTGCTGTTGAATGCGCTCGATGCGCTTCCGAATGGAGGAAATGTGTGGTTGGATGTGAGTGGCGACAAGCTGCCAGCGAGTCGGCTTCCGATTGACGATGCCGCAAGCAAGCTGCTTGCGGCTACGGAAGGCAACGGGCGGCCCGAAGACTTTCGCTACGCCATCATTCGCGTTGCCGACGATGGCCCCGGTTTGTCGGCCGAAGTAGTGGAGCGAGTGTTCGAGCCGTTTGTTAGCACAAAGGACACTGGGATCGGACTGGGACTGTCGATCTGCCAGCAAATCGTCGAATCGCACGACGGCCGCATCACTGCGGGCAATCGGAACAACGGAGGTGCAGAGTTTACAGTGTATTTGCCGCAATTGGTTGACCGCGCCGGCCGCATCGAGAATCGCACACCCGAAGCGTGAGCAGGCAGATCGTCTACAACTCGGCCGCTAGACGAAGAAGGAGAGCCAAATGCCCACACTCCTGGTCATCGACGACGAACCGAACGTCCGCTACTCGCTGGAAAACGCGCTGCGATCGGAGACCGTCGAGGTCCTGACTGCACCTACTGCCAAACAAGGCATCCGCCTGGTCTGCGAAAAGTCGCCTGACGCCGTTCTGCTTGACGTGCGATTGCCGGACAAATCCGGCCTGGATGCGTTTGTCGAGATTCAGAAGATCGATCCTCATTTGCCGGTGATCATGATGACGGCCTTCACGACCACGGACACGGCGATCGAGGCGATGAAACGTGGCGCGTTCGATTATTTGACCAAACCTGTCGATTTAAGGCAGCTTCGCAACGTCGTGTCCAAGGCGATTGATTTGCGGCGTATGACGCTGTCGCCGCCCGACTATCGAAAACGTACAGCAACTCGAAACCGCGACCGAAGACCATCGTTGGTCGCTCGCCGGAGATGCAGGACGTTTACAAGGCCATCGGGCGCGTGGCGGCGACGGACGTCAACGTGCTGATCCTGGGCGAATCCGGCACCGGCAAGGAAGTGGTCGCCCGCGCGATCCACCATCACAGCCGCCGCAGCAAACAACCGTTGCTGGCGATCAACTGTGCCGCGATCCCCGAATCGTTGCTGGAAAGCGAACTGTTCGGCCATGAACGCGGCTCGTTCACCGGTGCGGATAAGCGGCGCGTGGGAAAGTTTGAGCAAGCCAGCGGCGGCACGATCTTGCTCGACGAAATCGGCGACATGACCGGCGCGACGCAAGCCAAGGTACTGCGCGTGTTGCAAGACCAACGGTTCGAACGCGTGGGTGGCAGCGATACGGTGCAAACCGACGCCCGCGTGATCGCCGCCACGAATCAGAACCTGGAAGAGCTGGCCGCCGCCGGGCGCTTCCGCCGCGACTTGTATTACCGTCTCAAGGTCTACACGATCCTGCTTCCCGCGCTGCGCGAACGGCTGGACGACTTGCCGCTGTTGGTCGATCACTTCATCCAGCTCTACAACTCGGAAGTGGGAAAACGGGTCCGTTCTGTGTCAACCGAGACGTTGGAAATACTGCGAAGGTATTCCTGGCCTGGCAACGTTCGTGAATTGCAGGGTGCCATCAAGAACGCACTGGTCAACGCGACACACGAAGTCATCACTCCCGACTGCCTGCCAGCCAGCATCCGACACGGTGCGACACTCATTCAGGAAATCGCCGCTGCCACGGACGATGAATTGAACATCACCGCGCTCGTCCGACGGCTGCTGGACCAGGGCGAGTCGGACATCTACCACAAACTGCAATTCGCGCTGGATCGGGCGGTGCTCGATGAGGTCCTGCAGCACGTTCATGGCAACCAGGTGGAAGCGGCCCGCCGCCTGGGTATCTCCCGCACGACGCTGCGGGCGAAGATGCAAGCAATCGGCAAGCTCGTCGGTCACACGACGCTGCCAGACACTGGCCACTCTGACCAATAACTGAACCGCCCTGAAACGGATGCGGGTGGGAAGTCGAGTGTTTCGTCTGCCGCGGGTGGGGCTTCGCTCGTCTGGTAAGCACGACGCCTGTGTGTCCGCATCGCGACACACGATTGCCCTGCTTTAATCTCAATCGCAACAAGCCGCGAATTCCCGAAACGGTGACACCATGCAACGCTGGTATTGTTTAATCATTCCCTTTCTTTCGGTTTGGGCATGGGCATCTTGTATTGGCGCATCGTTTCCACATCGGGCCCTGTTCTTGTGAGCTCAGGTTCTTGTGAGCTCGGGGAATTCTATTTCACCAGCTCGATCTCGCCCGGTCGCCAGGTCTTGTCGAACCATGCCTCGGTGGGGCTGTAGAGACGCAAGAGACAAAACCACCCCTTGCCGGGAACCGTCTGGGTCCAGTTCGCTTCCTTGCCGACCGGAGCCTTGGGGCCAAAATAAAGATCGATCGACCCGTCGTCGTTGACGATCAACTTGTCGCGTTGGCTTTGCTTGCTGGGGAAGGTCTGATCCGTCTGGAGCATGGAGCGGGTCTGGGGATCATAGACGCAGACCGACCAGAATTTCTTGGCGGGAGCATCTTTGGGGATATTCATCTGTAGGACTTGCTGCCGTCGAGGTAGTTGCCTTCGGAGTCCAGATAGCCCCAGGCGTATTGCGAGCCCGCGCCGATCAGCTTCATCGCCATCGCCGGAGTGTTCACCGTTGCAAAGTAGTAGAAGTGGGTCCGTGCATCCAGGTTGCGCCCGCCCAGGCCCTCATCCTTGAGGAACTGGTAGGAATCGCCGACGTAGCCCTTTTTCCAGTAGCTGCCTTCATAGAGGAATTCGTCCTTGTTGCGCTCATCCCAGAGGATGGCCCGTGATGTCGCGTTGGCCACCGCCACTGCTTCGGTCATGATCTTCTTCATCCGTGCGTCCGGGGCAAAAGGCTTGCCCTTCTCGATCCCGATGGAGGCGAAGAGTCCGCGCAGCTCGGGGTCAAGCATCTCGACGGGTTCCCGTTCGATGACGTTGTGGAGTTCCTCGTAGAACTCGAAATTGTTGGCATGAATCGTATTGAACGATTTGCCGGAGCCGCTGATGAACTCCATCGCAGGCGGATTGGCTGCCTTGGCAAGGGGATAGACTTTCAGACCTTCCCTCCACATCTTGGCAGCGGCGTCGGGTTTGCCGTCGACGAGGAATCCACGCAAGCCGACCCAGTTCACATAGCTGGTGGATTTGGCAACGAAGTAGGTCTCGCCGTCGATGACCTGTGCCTTGCCGCCGATGGGACCTTCAAGGTCACCCTCGTAGTCGGGGGGCAGGATCAGATACTTGCCGCCTTTGCCCTTGTCCGGGCCGGGGGCGCCCATGTCGATCACAAAGCGGAAGAAGGCGTCATTCACCGTTCCCGGACCGGCCCCGGCCGGGATCTCGACCACCGTCGGGCCATCCTTTTTGAGGTCGAGATTGAGGATGGCATAGACGGTGCTGGTGTTGCCGGTGAGAAACAGCGCTTTGCTGTCCATCAGCTCGTCAAAGTAGAGGACCTGGTTCGAATTCTTTGCGCCGAGCGACGCCGCTCCGAGCCGGAGTGCTTCAATGGAGGCGGCGGGGATCCCATTCAGGAAGGTTTCCATGGCACGTGAGAAGTCGAGATAGTCATAGACCAAGTCGGACGTCTCTTTGGTGGGGATTCCATCGAAAAACTCGAGGGTGCCGATTCGCGTCTCGACGCGGTCCGGCGTGGTGATGGCTTCGGGAATGTCCGTCGTCATCTTCATCTTCGGCGACTGCGCCCAAATCGGAGCAGAGATGCCAGTCGAAAGCAGCGCTGCCGCGACCGTGGCGTTCAGGATATTTTTCATTCGCTTCATGTTCATCATTTGTCCTTTGTTGTTTCCAGCCCTGATGGTTTTTTAAGTTCAGTTCGTACTTTGCCGTTTTCGCGGAAGTTCGCCATACAAAGTCGAAACCCAGATGTGGTGTAACGTTTCGAGCACGGCCTTTGGATCGCCTTGAGGCCGACGACCAAATTCGGCAATCAGCAAGGCCGTGTCGAGTGAATTCAGGGCATTGGCAATTCGTCGCGCATGAAGCGACTTGGAAATTAGGCCGT
Source organism: uncultured Planctomycetales bacterium (assembly GCA_963826795.1). Classification (GTDB taxonomy): domain Bacteria; phylum Planctomycetota; class Planctomycetia; order Pirellulales; family Pirellulaceae; genus CAWGYT01. Next base: position 39,864 of record CAWGYT010000020.1, read on the forward strand.
CCCGCTGTTGAGCTTTGATACGGGCCTCGACCAAGTCGTCCCAGGCTCCAGTGAACGCTGACCATGTACGTTCGAGGCGTTCGTCGAGTGGTGCGGCTTCGGCGACCGCTCGGAAAATTGGGCCATGATCAACGCAGGTCTGCACGACTCCCTTTTGCGATTCCAAAAGCGCGGCGATCGGTTCGCCCTCGCCGTTGATCCACGGATTAGCCGTCTGATGCATCACCGCTCCGACCTCACTCAAAAGCGACTCGATCAGTTCATGCAGATCCGTGAAGTACTGGTAGAACGCCGGACGGCTGAGCGGTGTGTCACCCATCAGTTCGCCAATCGTCAGATCACGAAAGTTATGCTCCCAGAGAAATCGGACGGCACTGTCCATAATCTCTCGCCGGGCCTCTTCCGGAGAATGACGGCGCGAGCGTTTTCGCCGCTTCGGTGAAACACGACGAGATTCGCTTGAAGATACTGACATGATGTCGATAGTTTAATGACACGCTGTCAGAATTTCAAATTGGACCACGTGTTTTCGTTCGCTCAACGCGGGATTTGTCAGGTAGCGGCCGATTGATCGTGATTTCTGGTTGCCTTCCCCCACCACTCCCAACCCCGGTAGGTTGCGACCGAAGCGAGAGCAACTGCTCTTAACCCAGGCGGCAAGAGACGGAGAGACGGCCGAGAGTCTGGGCCAGAAATGAGGCGTCATCCAGACCAGGCCGTTCGGGATCTCGACAGCCAATGCGCTGACCTCCACTTGTTCGGATGCGGGAGTCCGCGGAAACGAGCGTTTGAACTTTAGCGTAGCGGCGTCATACACTTGGATTTTTCCAACTCGTCCCGTTTGGAATCGACGTACAGCGCCTTGCTGCCACTAACGAAGTGGAGTCGGCCGGCCGTGGCGATTCGCTGCCGGCCGTCTACTTCCAGTACCCGGACCAGTTCGTAACTGGCGGCCTTGGCGTTGCCGGCAACTCGGTCCGATTCACCAGGACGATCCGTACCGTGCCCCTCCACGAGCACCCCGTCGATCGGAGGCCGGATTGGATCTGCTGCGGGCGATACGCCGGCCGCAACGAGAATGGCGACCGCCGAGGTTCAGCATTGCGGTATCATGTTTCTCTTTCTTGTCAGGTGCATGGAGAAGGGAAGATCCAGAAAGGGAAGATCCAGACACCCAACTTTTCTCTAGCCTGGATTCCCATACGACGAAGTGGACTAAGGATGTCGTGGGGGATGGAGTGCAAGGAAGATCCAGACACCCAACTTTTCTCTCCACCCGGGAAGATCCAGACACCCGGAAGATCCAGACACCCAACTTTTCTCTCAACCTTGATCGGAAGATCCAGACACCCAACTTTTCTCTCAACCTTGATCGAGCAGGGACGATCGACCTCGCGAATCGCTGCATCTTGGCGGTGGATGACTCTCAGAAACAATGGATCGCGGGGGCGACGTGTCCGCCGGTGGGTGCGTTCGGCGCGAGTGCAGTGCGCCGCGAGGTCGGACGGCGAGCGGTTCTCCCGGCGGACGTTATTCGAAATCCGGGAGTCCTCGCCGTGAACCCTGGTGGAAGCGCGACGCGCGCGAGGGAGACTGGAAGGCCGTGCGCCGGGCGTCAGGGCCTCGCCGGCCCGGATTTGATTCAGATCCACATAGATCCCGCAAACCAGGATTGCCGCGTCATCCACCAGTTCGCGACAGTGGTAGCGATCCTCCCAGAAGCAACCTCGGCAGTCGTCCTCGCGGTTACTGCGTCGGGCGACGTATTCGCACAGGGTGGCCATGAACCAGGAAGGATCCGAGAGCCGCTTCCGCAACACGGCGACGCGGCCCGGGATCGCCAGTTCCAGGGTGACCCGCGCCGGGTTCGGTTCCCGGAGCTGCCCGTCGCGGCTCTTGGCCAGCTTGCTCACCGCCAGCCAGCGGCGCACGACGTCCTCATCCGACAATGTGGACGCCACATCCGGCCGGGTTCGCAGCACCAGATGGAGATGGTTGCTCAACTCGGCTCGAAAGCCGATCTCGATCGCAAACAGCCCGGCCAGGCGCTCCTCCATGTCGCGAATCCAATCCCGCCGATATCCGTAGTCGATCCCGGTGGCCGGGTCCTCGCCACAGAGAAACGCCCTCCGCACGCACCGATTCCAGCAATGATAGACCGCGACCTCCTCGGGCCGGACAATCTCCGCACGAGCACACGACGGCATGCGACGTCTCCTTCGACCAGAGCCGCGGCGAATGAAAGACGCCTGTATAGCGCTCGCGACGCAAGCACGTCAAACGGCCTGAGAGTTTGCTCTCTGACGGGCACCGTCACGGAAAAGTCCCGGTCCCGGGCCAGACATCCGGTCCCGGGCCAGACATCCGGTCCCGGGCCAGACATCCTGCCCACGGCGCGGCCAAGATCCCGTCGAGGTGTATGCCGAAGTGCCAAGTCGCGCGATTCCGAGGCAGAAAAGCAGGGCGGAGAAAAGTGGGTGTCTGGAGGCTCCATGTCTGGAAGCTCCAGAGTGGAGGCTTCGTAGTCGATCCCCGTCACCGGATGCTGACCGCAGAGCCACGCCCGCTGCACGCAACGATTCCAGCAGTGATAGACGCCCACTTCCCCCTGAGAGACAACGGTTCGGCGCGGAGAGCTCGGCATGGGACACCTCCTGGCAAACGACAAACCCAGACAAACCCAGACGGTCTACATTCCATCTCCCGTCCGCGCCCGCCACGCCTCTGCCCACCCTTCGCGTTAAACTCACGCGGGACACGATGGGACGGCATTCCCATTTCCCCACTCGAAGTCGCCAGCGGAAATTGTAGACCGTCTGGAACTATCAAAGCGTAACTATTCCGGCAAAAGGGCGGTTGAAATGGCACGAACAAAGAAGACCGCCAGGAAGAGTCGAGAGCTCCCGGCCGAACCGCTGACGCAAGATGAAGTTCGGGCACTCATCCAAGCTTGCAGCCGTCGTGCCCCAACGGGGATTCGCAATGCGGCACTTACGGCCCTACTCTATCGCTCCGGGCTGCGACTGGGTGAAGCCCTCGCCTTCAAGCCGAAGGATTGACCTCGCTAACGGCACGCTCCGCGTTCTGCATGGCAAAGGCGATAAGTCCCGCACCGTGGGCATTGACGAAACGGCTTGTGCACTTCTCCAAAGATGGCTGGACAAGCGAAAGGATCTGGGCCTCACCGCTCGACCCCCAATATTCTGCACCATTACCAAAGGAAACGGATCCAACCCGGGACAACCCATGGGGCAGGCCTACGTTCGAGCCCTATTGCCTCGATTAGCAAGAAAGGCCGGCATCGAAAAGCGAGTCCACGCACACGGACTGCGGCATACGCACGCCTTTGAATTAGCGAATGAGCGTACGCCTCTTCACGTCATACAGCAACAGTTAGGCCATAGCAACGTGGCTGTGACGAGCCGCTACATCAATCACCTAGCACCGACGGCGGTCATCGAAACGATCAAGGCACGAGAGTGGAAACTATGATGTCAACGCGGCCAGGACTAAAGATTCGTGTCTTTCTTCACGCGGACTTTTTCCTTCGTCGCCACCAGCCTACCGTGCCACAGCTGCCTAGAATGACCGACCAACAGATAAAGGAGCTGGGTTCCGGTACTGATGATGGAGGCGGAGATGGCGACGGCGAAGCGATTGTAAAACTAGGGTCGAGTGTAAATGCTAAACTTACCGCTCCTTGAATCGAACCGCTGAGGCGGGCACCACCAGCACCAGCAAGATGACTTAGCTGAATAACCACAGGCGAGCCGACTGATGTAAAAATCGGAATCGTGCCCGGACCATTGAGGTGTGGTCCACCCGAGCCACCAAATAGCGTAACGCCTGCCACCGGGATTATCGAAATATCAGAGGTAGCCATGTGAAGGTACGCCGTCACAGGATCGCCTATGCTGTCTCCTGCTTCCGGATTTACATCAAATGAAAGTGTGGTGAAAACCCGCGTAGTTACTCCGAGAGAACCCCTCGGGGCGTCTATTTCAAACCACTGCGTAAGTGTTGCAGTACCCCCTGGATCATTGTAAAGAAGGTCAACGCTTGATTCTTCTTCGCCGAATGTTGACTCGAAGTGTTTTACGAAGTCCTGTGGTAGATCTCCAACCTCGCGGACTGCCGTGAAGGCACTATGAAATATTTCGACGGAGTATTCAGCGTCAGCATTGGGAACCAAAAGAGAACCGACACAAACATCCCCAGTCAGCGAAACGAGTAACGCAGCAAGAATCCAGCGGGACAGGTTCATCAAAATCATTCTCAGTTTGTTTCGAATTTGTTTGAACGCAAGCGAGATTAACACCTGCCCAACTGACAGTCAACTCGGTTGCACATCCACACAGTTGGATTTGCGGGACGAATTTCGCGAGGCCTTTTTTTGTCTGATCAAAAGCCCAACATTTGAGAACTTCATCGACTTCGATATGTTCGGGAGGGCGAGGCGGGCGAGGCTCCTGCCGAGCATTCTTACCCCCTTGGAGGTCGTGCAGCTTTTAAGGCGTTTTAGCGGGGGGACTTGCGAAAAAAAATGACCTTCGTGCTATCGGCGATTTCGCACAAACTGTGCGTTGCTATATCAACCGCAAACAACACGGAGGTCGTTGTGAGTTTAAGCCAATCGAGACAAACAAAAAACCCAGTTCCGAGCTTTTCCTCTTGCCGAGGAAGATCCCCGTTGGAAGGAGATCGGACAGCGACTCGGAGATGAACACCATGCCCAAGTCGTGGAGCGGCAAGTCAACAAGCTTGACCGGGCTACAATCGACCTGACCTATCGCGGGAGTGGATCAGAACCGTACGATCCGGTGGTGCTCTTGAAGATGGTGCTTTACCAATATCTGAAAGGCAACCAGTCTCCAGCGACTTGGTACGAAGAGGCCAAATTCAACGAAGCCATGCAGTGGCTCGGGCGAGGCTATGTGCCAGCAAGGCGTACTTGGTATGACTTTCGCGACCGCGTTGGCAAGTTTATCGTCCAGCTTCACGAACAGGTCATCGCCAGGGCACTCGACCAGGGTCTGGATCCCTCGGTTGGCGTTCAGGACGGAACTGCGGTAGCCGCCTGTGCGTCGAGGCATCGTATGGTGAACCGTTCAACACTTGAAAAACGAATCGAACAACTGGGGTCAATCCTCAAAGGCAAGTTCGATGACGAGTGGCCTAAATGGGTTCCGCCGACTGAATCCGGCAGGCTGGACTTAGCCGAAAGAATGAACAAGGCGTCCGAAGTTCTGGCAGAGAGAATCGCAAAAAACGCACGGAAACCAAGCGATAAACGCAAAGACCCGGAGAAGCTTCAAGTTAGTCTGAGCGACCCGGTCGCACCCCTGGGCCGCGACAAGCTAAAAGTCTTTCGTCCGCTTTACACGGTGCAATACGTGGTCGCCCCCGTCAGTCAGCTGATCCTGTCTTATGGTTGTGAACCCGAGGTAACGGATGTGGGCACCCTGGCACCCATGATTGACAAGACCCAGAAGGCCGTGCGTGGTCAATTAAGAACGATGCTGGCCGATGCGGCATACTGCTCGATTGTTGACCTGCAGGACTGCCGTGAACGCGGGATCGAGTTGCTTGCTCCAGTGCAATCCAATGCCTTCACCGAGTCGAAAAAGAAGGCCACACCGAATCTGCAGATACCGCGAGACGAATTTGACTGGGACGAGGCCGAGCAATGTTATCGGTGTCCCCAAGGTCATCGTTTAGATTATCGCGATCGCACTCGCAAGCAACGTCATAGTGGTCGACAACTGTGGGAGTCTCGCTATCGTTGCGACTCGGCTCATTGCGGTGCCTGTCCTCTGGCGGACAAGTGCCTTCGTCCTGGTTCCACTTGTCGAACGATTAAACGGCTGGAAGGGCAGGATTTGTTAGACGCTCAGCGAAAGAAGATGGCTGATCCAAACGTTCAGATGCGCTACCGAATACGCGGCCAAACTGTCGAACTGGCCTATGCCGACAGCAAAGGTAATCGTCGACTGCACCGCTTTCACGGACGCGGTCTCGCCCGCGTCCGCGCTGAGACTGGCCTGATGGTGGTCGCCCAAAACTCACTGCGTCTTGATCGCCTCGAACGAAATTCCCTAACCACAGTCAAAATACCAACTTTAAAGCTGCACGACCTCCTTGCAGGGGCGGGTGTTGATCGAGGAACTCCCTTGGGTTCGCTTCGGAGCCTCCCCCAACCCCTCCACGTAGTTTTGCCGACCAGGCCAAAATGTCACCGACATCTTAAGCGGCAAAACGACGCGGAGGTGGGCCCCACTCGTCCGACGGCGGTTGGGGGAGGGGAGTTCCTTGGGAGCCGGAATCACTATTGCTCAGTCTGACAGATCACGCACGGAACGGCTGCTTGGACTTGCCGTCCTCATCGTCTGCAAACAGCAGTTCGACGGCAGCGGCGACCCGACTCCCGATGGGCATTGCTGCGGTGATGTAGTTGCCGGCTTGAAAGCGTCTACCAAATCACCGGAATCGAAGTCGCTATCGCAGTTCCAGTCGCCTTCCGACCAGGTTGAGTTTCCAATCACGGAGTCTTGATATTCCCCGACTTGAAATACGCGGACGAGGTCCGCAGGGGAGGAAGATCCAGAGGGAGGAAGATCCAGACACCCAACTTTTCTCTCAACCTTGATCGAGCAGGGACGATCGACCTCGCGAATCGCTGCATCTTGGCGGTGGATGACTCTCAGAAACAATGGATCGCGGGGGCGACGTGTCCGCCGGTGGGTGCGTTCGGCGCGAGTGCAGTGCGCCGCGAGGTCGGACGGCGAGCGGTTCTCCCGGCGGACGTTATTCGAAATCCGGGAGTCCTCGCCGTGAACCCTGGTGGAAGCGCGACGCGCGCGAGGGAGACTGGAAGGCCGTGCGCCGGGCGGCAGGTCCGCTCGGGCAGAAGCCCCTGGTAAGAAGGGGCCTGGCAGCACACGCGAGCCGGCAGCACACGGGCCGCCGCGGGTGGCTCAGCCGAAGGCGGCCGCGCAGCGGGTGATGCCCCGATACCAGCGGCGGCCTGCCTGGACGGCCCGTTGGGCCACCTGGCCGGCCGCGCCCACGACGTGCCCAAACATCGAGTCGAAGCGAGTGACCAGGTCGATCCACAGCGCGCGGCGAATTCCCAGCCGGTCGAGAATCGGGGCGAGATGATCCGGAATCTCGCCGGCTTGGCCCGACCGGACGATCCGCCCGCTGGCGTCGAGCAGTTGGAGATAATCGTCCAGCGAAACGGGGATCAGGCCCTTGTCCGACGCGCGGCGTTGCGTCGCGCTATGCAGCATTCCCGGGGCATCGACCGCGGCCTGCTCATCCAGCGTCAGTTCGCAGAGCCAGCCGTCGGGTGACTTGTCGGCCGAGGGCGTTTCCACGTCTTGCCGGTCGCTTGCCGATTCCCGCTGTTGCCGCGACTGGATCCGATCGTAGGCGGAGGTGTGGGTCGAGCTTTCGGGCGTCAGGGCCTCGCCGGCCCGGATTTGATTCAGATCCACATAGATCCCGCAAACCAGGATTGCCGCGTCATCCACCAGTTCGCGACAGTGGTAGCGATCCTCCCAGAAGCAACCTCGGCAGTCGTCCTCGCGGTTACTGCGTCGGGCGACGTATTCGCACAGGGTGGCCATGAACCAGGACGGATCCGAGAGCCGCTTCCGCAACACGGCGATGCGGCCCGGGATCGCCAGTTCCAGGATGACCCGCGCCGGGTTCGGTTCCCGGAGCTGCCCGTCGCGGCTCTTGGCCAGCTTGCTCACCGCCAGCCAGCGGCGCACGACGTCCTCATCCGACAATGTGGACGCCACATCCGGCCGGGTTCGCAGCACCAGATGGAGATGGTTGCTCAACTCGGCTCGAAAGCCGATCTCGATCGCAAACAGCCCGGCCAGGCGCTCCTCCATGTCGCGAATCCAATCCCGCCGATATCCGTAGTCGATCCCGGTGGCCGGGTCCTCGCCACAGAGAAACGCCCTCCGCACGCACCGATTCCAGCAATGATAGACCGCGACCTCCTCGGGCCGGACAATCTCCGCACGAGCACACGACGGCATGCGACGTCTCCTTCGACCAGAGCCGCGGCGAATGAAAGACGCCTGTATAGCGCTCGCAACGCAAGCACGTCAAACGGCCTGAGAGTTTGCTCTCTGACGGGCACCGTCACGGAAAAGTCCCGGGCCAGACATCCTGCCCACGGCGCGGCCAAGATCCCGCCGAGGTGTATGCCGAAGCGCCAAGTTGCGCGATTCCGAGGCAGAAAAGCAGGGCGGAGAAGAGTAGGGTGTCTGGAGGCTTCTCTGGAGGCTTCACGGCCGCAACCCTCCTTGCAACTCGGATCGCGACTTGACGGCCCACCCTCCGGACCGGCACGCACGAACTCGGATACACTCGGTGGCTGAGAACGACGCACCGGGCCCCCTTGGACGTCCGGCGAGCCAACCGGAATGTAGACCGTCTGGTTAGGGTGGAATGTAGACCGTCTGGTTAGGGTGGTAGTCTGGTTAGGTGGCAACGCTTCTGCGTGCGGATTGCTGTGGCCGTCTCTCGATCATGGTTCCGGTCGCACAGGGATCAACCGGTCGCGAGAAATCGCGGGCTTGGCCGACCGTGCCGGCGAACACTCGCGCGAAAAGGCGTAGAATGTCGCGACGGAGAGCACCGCTCACCCGCCGTGTATTTCGGCACGACGACCGGTCAACTTCGGATCGGGAGAGAGGGCGGCGAGCGGTGCGACTGCCTGTTGGACTCGCTGCCACCCATCCCTTGCGTCAAGGTTGCGGAAGCTTAGTCGGACGCGATTGGCGAATGAATTGATTGAGACATCGCCGGCGGCACGGGGTGCGAGGTTGGGACCCCGAAGCACCGCGAGATAGGAGGGCAGTGCCTTGTCGAACCGGCCGACTTCCCTGAGTCTGCTCGATCGGCTCCGCGCCCAAGAGAATGCCGCTTGGCAGCGGTTTGCCTCGCTGTATTCGCCGCTGGTCTACGCCTGGTGTCGCCGCCAAGGGGTCATGCCTCAGGATGCGGCCGATATTTTGCAGGAAGTCTTCCAAGCCGTCCATCGCAAGCTGCCCGACTTCCACCCTCAGGGCGAACAGGGTTCGTTCCGCGCTTGGCTCTGGACCATCACGCGCAACAAGCTGAACGATTGGTTTCGTCGGCGAGCGGTCAAGGAGCAGGCGGTCGGTGGCACGGCCGCCCTGATGCGTCTGAGCGACCTGCCCGACCGTGAACCGCTTCCGGAACGGCACGGATCGGCCGATCCGAAGCTGCTTCCGGGTCTGGCCCTGGTGCAGGCCGAGTTTGAGACGCGCACCTGGCAGGCCTTCTGGATGTCCACGGTGCAACAGCGTCCGACCGCCGAAGTCGCGATCGAGCTTGAGATGACGCCGGGGGCCGTCCGCAAGGCCAAGTTCCGCGTCCTGCGGCGTCTCCGGGACGAGCTTGGCGAACTGCTCTAAGCGGAACGCCTCATCACGCGAGGGTGAGGCTGCGCTGTTGAATCCCTGGGATTCCGCTTTCTCCACCGAGCTTGCTCGGCGGTCTCGCTGATTCTGCGTTACCGTGCGAGTCAACGTCCTGCCCTCCGGTTGCGGGGAGCCCGGCGGCCAAAACGTGAAAATGGTGGAACAGTCGCTCGTTGTACCTCCTGAGAGCCGTCACGATTTCCAGGAGATTCGCCATGAAGCGCCGTCGCCGCCCCCATTCCGTTGCCCTTGGCCAACGCGTTCTCCGAAGGCATCCGCTGTGGCTCGAGCCGCTGGAATCGCGGCTGGCGCTCACCTTGCTAATCCCTGGGGCGGACGCGGAGGCCGCGGCCCGTTTCTTTGCGGCATCCGACGGTCCCCAGGTCGTCTCCGATCCGGTCCAGGCCGTCGCCACAGCGGCGATCGGGCCAACGTTCGGCAGTTTCCAGACGGATGCTCGAGCGGAAGCGAACGTCGCCGGCGGTCCGCTGCTCGTTCAAGCGAGGGCCGGTGGGGCGTCCTTCACGCCGACGCCCCCTACCGATACGTGGGCGAGCGGGCTTGCCCGCGAGACGACGAACTGGATCATCACCGGCGTCACGCCCGGGGTTTCCGTCCCCATCGACGTCAGTATCTCCATCGCGGGATCGCTGGAGAATTTGTCCAACGGCCTGGTACAGCCCTCCGACTATCGCACCAGCGTCGCCGCGCAAATGAAAGTGGCCAGCGACACAGGTCCTGATGTGCTCCTGCTGGACGCCTCGGCGGAACTGACCAGCTTCCTCGCCAGCGCGGGCCCATGGACGTTCATTTCCACCGGCAGCGGCCAAACGCGGCGCTACGAAACCAACTTTAGCGCGACGACCGGTTTCAACATGGACGCGGCAGAGCCCTTCTCGTTGCAGTCCAGCCTGTTGACCACGGCGGCGACCGCCTTTGCCATCGAGATCTTTGCCACCGCCGATTTTCAAACCGCGGGAGGCCTGAATTACACGCTGTCCACCTCCGTGCCCGGCGCCCGGATCGAGGCTTACAACGGGACGCCGCCGCCGAACAGCGATCGCGACGGTGATGGCGTGGACGATCTGATCGAGGATGCCGGGCCGGGCGGCGGCGACGCGAATGGGGATGGGATTCCCGACAGCCAACAAGCGACCGTGGCGACATTTCTCGATCCGGTCAGCGGTCAGCACACCACGCTTATCTTGTGTGACGCCAACGGCAATCCGGGTCCGCCCGGTGCCCGACTGGCCAACGTCGGCCCCGGCTCGGCGGCAGCGATCCCGTCCGACTTGGATGTGCTTGCCTCGTTTCAGGCTGATGTCCTGGGACTGGCGCTGGGAGCGGAGGCGACGATCAAAGTTCTCCAATCCAGCGGCACCGACGGGGCAAGTTATTACCATTACGGAATCGAGCCGTCCGATCGGGCGGCCCATTGGTTTGAGTTTCCCTATGACGGCCGTCGCGGGGGCGAGCTGAGCGGCACTTCGGTCATTGTCCACGTGCAGGATGGAGCGGACGGTGATGGCGACCCGCTGGCCGACGGCCGCCTGCACGTCGCCGGTGCGCTCGCCGCGAACCGGCCACTGCCCGTTCGCCTGCGAGGCGTGAAATTCTTGGATCAAAACGCCAACGGCGTCCGAGATGCGGGCGAGCCGAATCTGTCGGGCTGGCCCATCTATCTTGACGAAAACCAAAACGGGCAGTGGGACTCCGAAACCGAACGGCTAACCTTCACCAGCGATGCCGGAGAGTTCACGTTCTTCGATCTCCAGCGGCGGTCGTACACCGTCGCCGAAGGCAACACATACGGTTACCAGCCGACCGCTCCCGCCCCCGTTCACGCGGCCTTGGATCTCGACGGTCTGGGATCCGTGCGGACCGTCGCCGGGGGCGATTTCAACGGCGACGGACTGGACGATCTGGCGGTGCCGAACGATCGCGAGACGGTCATCCTGCTGAATCAGGGTGGCGCGCGGTTTGCCGAGTCGGCACGCCTGCAGGGACTGGGCACCGACGAGGCGGCGGCTGTCGCCGATTTCAACGCGGACGGCTTGCTCGATCTGGCCGTCACCTACACCCTGGCCGACCGTGTGGGCATCTGGTTGGGCAACGGTGACGGCACGTTCCGCCTGGAACCGGATCAACCGCTGCACGCCGTCGGCCAGGAACCGTTTTCGATTCTGGCCGTGGATGTCGTGGCCAACGGCAACGTCGACTTGATTACGGCCAATCGGGACTCCGGAGACGTCACGATCTTGGCGGGACTGGGAAACGGACATTTTGCGGCGGGCGTGAACCTCCCGGCGGGAGGCAATCCCGGCACTCGTTCGGTCGTTGCCGGGGATTTTGACGCCGACGGCAATCCGGACCTCGCGCTGGCCAACGGACTGACCGACGAGGTGATTCTGCTGTGGAACAACGGCAGTAGCGGCTTCACCCAACAGGCCTTGCCGATCGCCGGGATCGGCAGTTCGCTGGTCACTGGGCAGTTCAACACAGGGTTCGGCGGCGATATGCACCTGGACTTGGCCGTGGTGGCCGATGGGGCATTGGTGGTGTTGTATGGCGACGGCCAGCGGGGCTTTCCCGAGTCGCGCCGGGTCGCATCGCCGGGCGGTTCGCCGACGGCACTGGCCGCGATCGACGTCGATCTGGACGGTCAAACCGACTTGGCGGCCACGATCGACGACAATGACACGATGGCCTTCTTTCGACAGCAGGAGACCGTCGAGCTGCTGACGTTGCGTCCGGACTTCGTCGCCGCGGGCACGATCGCCGTCGGCGGGCTGCCGTTGTACACGGGTGTCGCCCACCTGGACGATGACTCTTATCCCGACTTGGTCGTGGCTGAGAATGCCGGCCAGCGGGTCCAGGTGCTGCGCGGGAATCCCTTGCGTCACGGCCTGGTGCGCGTGGGCGAGCTGCCCGAGTCGGCGACGCCTTTCCTTGCCTTTGGGAACCAGATCCGGAATGGCTCCGAAATACAGGGCACGGTCTGGACGGATCTCGATGCCGACGGCGTGCGGGACACGAATGCGCCTGGATCGGTGGCGGATCCGTCCCTGGGTGGGCAACTGCTCTATCTGGACCTCAATGACAATGGCCAGCTCGACACGCGGCTCGAACCGTACACCTTCAGCGACTCGGCCGGCCACTTTGCGTTTCGAGGCCTGCCCGCGGGCGACTACACGCTGCGGACCTTGGTGCTGCGAAACTGGGCGCAGACATTTCCGGCTGGCGCCTGGCAGATCTCGCTGGCCGCCAATCAGACGTTGGGCGGCGTCGACCTGGGGATCGCTCCACCGGGCGAGATTCACGGCACGGTCTTTTACGACACCAACGACAATGGCCAGCGCGACGCGGGAGAAGCGGAGCTGGCCGACTGGGAAGTGTTCCTGGATCGCAATCAGAATGGAAGTTTCGACTTTGGCGAAGAACGAGCCATTACCACTCCGGACGGCGACTATGCGTTTCTTGATCTTCCGCCTGCCACTTACGTCGTGACGCAGACGATCCCCGAGGGTTGGAGCCAAGCCGCCCTCGCCAGCCAAACGATCGACTTGACACAGGCCGAGATCCGCCACAACGTGGATTTCGCCAACGTCGGCCAACTCCGGCTGACCGGGACAGTTTGGCTCGACGCGAACGCCGATGGTGTCCGGCAGAATGACGAGTCGGTGGTCGCCGACCACGAGGTGTTTGTCGATCGCAATCAGAATCGTCGGCTGGATGACGGCGAGATCTCGACGCGATCCGATGCGCAAGGCCAGTATCAGTTGCGGGTGCCGCCCGGGACACACCGCATTACCCAGGTGTTGCCGAGCGCGTGGCAGCAGACTTCGCCCGCGACCGGCGCGCATCTCGTCGTGAGCGATCCATGGTCGCTGTCAGGGCCCTTCGATTTTGGCATCCGACTGCCCCTGGATCTCAGTGGTGTGGTCTGGATTGACGTGGATGGAAACGGGCAGCGAGAGGCGAACGAACCGGGACGCGAAGGGGCGACCGTGTATCAGGATCTGAACGCCAACGGGGCCTTCGATTTGGGCGAACCCACCAGCCTGACCGACGCCTCGGGACGTTACGTCCTGCGCAATACGACGTCGGCGGAGGGTGGCATCGGGCTGATACCCGAAGAACCTTGGCTCCAGACCGCACCGACGCGACTGCCCGACGCCGTGTCATCGATCCAGACTTCGCACGTGGCCCAGCTCAATCCTCAGGAGGACACGTATCCGGATCTTTTCAAGCTGATTTCCAGCATCGGATCGCCGGACCGAATCATGTACGCCTTGAACGGGGGGCCATCGCGGATGTTCGAGCCGCCGCAAATCATTTCCATTCCCCCGACCGGCGAGGGAAGGCTCGACTTACTCGACGTTTTGGATCTGAACGGGGATCGGGCCCCCGATTTTCTGCTGTTCAAGAGATCCCGCAGCTCGATCGAATTCGTATGGGTGCTGGGCGACGGGCAGGGCAATTTCCAAATCACCGATCCGCCCGATCCGCTGCTCGTCGTGCCGCCTCCGCCCGGGGCCTCGCAGGTCTTCGTGGCCGAGACGAGAATCGAGCAGTTAAATCCCCAGGTCGACGACATTCCCGACTTGTTCATCATGCAAATCGTCGACTTTTCGGAAACCACCGTCGTCAACGGAGAGTTGGTCCGGGAGGACCGCCGCGAGCTTGAGTTCATCGCCATTCACGGCCGACGTGATCTCCAAGGCAATTTGCACTTCGACAATCCGGCCGAGTTGATCGTAACCATTCCGGCAGCCGCGGGAATCTTCGCGCAGACGGTCGACGTCGTCGACCTGGTCGGCGACAGTCAGCCCGAATTCGTGGTGGTGGTCGTCGGTGGTTCCTACCTCCTCGTCGCGTCCGCCCGAGTCTTCAACCTCGAAGGTCAGCTGCTCGAACGGGTCGATTTGACACACTCTTATTCGTCGAGCTTGGTCGGCGATTTTGATGCGGACGGTCATCGCGACTTGGCCTTCGCTGGCTTCGGCCCAGCTGGCAGTGTCGTCACGTTTCTAAGAGGCGATGGGCAAGGCGACTGGACGCGGCAGCCCTACCTGCTTGAATCGCTTGGTAGCGGCCGCCTTTTCTTCGCCCTTGCGGATGTGGATGGAGATGGACGGGATGACTTCTACTGGGGACAAACGGTGCTGCTGCAGACTGGCAGCTTGTCGGCGGCTTTGCAGGTGGGCGACGCTCGCTATGCAGCCGTCGATCTTCCGCTGCTGTCGGAAGACGCCCAATTCATCGACTTGGACTCGGACGGCGTTTTGGATCTCGTCGGCGATTTGGATTTCCGCACCGATGCGTCGGTGATCTACGGTCCGCTCTTGACGCCCGGGTTGGTGCCGCGCTACGGCGACTTTGACATCCGCGTGATCCCGTTGCCCGACACGGACCAGGACGGCGTCAGTTCGCGGACCGAAGACCTGGGACCCAATGCCGGCGACGGGAACGGCGACGGCATCCCGGACCGCGAGCAACCCCACGTCACGTCACTGCCCAACGCGATCGATGCGTCCTACGTTACGGTCGTCGCACCGGAGGGCACACGGCTGGTGAACGTGCGGGCGGAGCAGAATCCGGATCCCGCCAACTCGCCGACCGGCGTCGAGTTTCCCGCGGGCTGGATCCGATTTGAAGTCGACGGTTTGGCACCGGGCGCCCATCTTCGGGTCCAGCTTCTGCTTCACGGCGCCGCCCCGCCAAACGGATTCTACAAGTATGGCCCCACACCAGCCGAGCCCACGGACCATTTTTATCCGTTCTCGATCGGCACGACACCGCCGCCGGTTTGTCTTGTGGACCCGAACTGCGTGGGAGCGCGGGTGCAAGGCAATGTCGTCACGCTGTACCTGACCGACGGACTTGCCGGAGATGCCGACCTGGCGGCCGACGGCCGCATCATTGATCCGGGTGCCCCCGCGATTCTCAGTCAGCCCACGCCGGAAATCTCCGGGCCGGACCACGGCGTGCGCGGCCAGCCGCAACGGTTCGTCTTCTCGGCCAACCCGTCCGGAGGCGCGACGTTGGACATCGACTGGGACGGCGACGGACACGTCGATGAAACGTTCGCGAGCAGCGATTCGCTGAGCGTGGACCATTCCTATGAGCGCGAGGGCTCCTATACCGTCCACGTGACGCTGCGGGATGCGCTGCAAACCGCGCTCGGCGCGGCCAGCCACCCCATTCGGATCGATCCGGTTGCCGTACAAGGCGGCGACCTCGTGGTCGGCGGAACGGACGGCCGCGACCTGATCCACGTCACACGATCGCAAGAACGGCTGCGAGTCACCGTCAACGGCCAACGCGTCGCGGAACTGGATGACGCCGGCATCACCACGGTTGTCGTGTATGCGCAGGCCGGGAACGACCTCCTGCAGGTCCAGTCGAAAGTGGGCCAACGGATCGTGGCGTATGGCGGCCCGGGCCACGACGTGCTTTTCGGCGGCGGCCAGGACGACTTACTCGAGGGTGGCCCCGGCGACGATCAACTGTTCGGTCAGGACGGCCACGATCTGCTTCGCGGCGGCCAAGGACGCGACGGACTGTTCGGCGGGCGGGGGAACGATATCCTGATGGGCGAAGACGATCGTGACTGGCTTTTCGACATCCAAGGCCGGAATCTTCTGATCGGTGGATTGGGTCGCGACCTGCTGTTCGGGAGCCCCGCCGGCAACCTCCTGATCGGCGGCACGACTCGGCTCGACGACCACGACGCGGCCCTGAAGTCGGTGCTTGAGGAATGGTCCGCCAACCGCTCGTACGCCCGGCGCACGGCGAACTTGACCGACGGCAGCGGTTCGGACGAAAGGGCCAACGGGCCCTGGTTTCTGGTGCGAGACGAGACGGTCGTTGACGATCAGCAACCGGACGTACTCGTCGCGCGCCGCAAGCACGATTGGTGGTTCGCCTTTAAAAAGGATTTGGTAAGATGAGCTCGCCATGCATCGTTCGCAATCTGACACGACCGCCTGTCCGAATGACGAACAACTGCGCATCTTCGCCGAAGCCGAATTGCCGAGGACGATGCGGGACGTCATCAATCAGCATCTGGATAATTGCCCAGCCTGCGAGGCGCGATTGAACGAGTTGGCAGGCACCGTCGCGCAGTGGCTCGAGGAAATGCGGGCGGTGGAGGGGCAGGACGAATTCCTTCAGGAGTCGGAATTCCGCGAGGCGGTTGGCGCATTTCCCACACGGCGACCCAACCTTCCACTCAAGCCGATACCGATTTCTTTCCTCGGTTCGTGCGCGAGTATGAGTTGCTCGCACACGTTGGGGGCAACATGGGGCGGGTCTTCAAAGCCCGCCACACGCGTCTGGGCAAGACGGTCGCGATTAAGCTCTTGCCGCCTTGTTGGTTGAACCATCAAGAGATGATCGCCCGTTTTCAGCGGGAAATGGCGGCGACGGGACAATTGGAACATGAACACTTCGTCCAAGCCCTGGACGCGGGAGAATCCGGCGGCATGCAGTATCTGGTCATGGAATTTGTGGAGGGAATCGACCTCGCGCAGCTCGCGAAGCTCGACGTGCCGCTGTCGGTAGACGACGCCTGCGAAATTGCCCGCCAGGTGGCCTTGGGACTCGACCATGCCCACGCTCGTGGCCTGATCCATCGGGACATCAAGCCCTCGAACATCATGCTGACGGATGACGGGCGCGTGAAGATCCTCGACTTGGGCATCGCCCTGGTGCAGAATCCATCACCCGAGTCCCATGAACTGACCATGGCGGGCCAGCTGGTCGGCACGCTGAATTACATGGCGCCGGAACAGTTCGACGATAGCCACCGTGTCGGCACGCAAGCCGATATCTATAGCCTCGGTGCCACGCTCTACCGTTTACTGGCCGGCCGCGATGCACTGGATCGTGAACAGTTTGATTCGCCGCTGAAGTTGATGCGAGCGCTCAGCGTAACCACTCCGCCGCGGCTTGACCAGCTGCGGTCCGAGGTCCCCGTACCACTTGCGGAGTTGGTGGCGCAGATGCTGGAAAAAGTCCCGGCGCGGCGCCCTGCGACCGGCAGCAAAGTGGCCGCGATGCTGGAACCGTTTACCGGCCAGGCCGACCTCCGCAAGCTGGCGGCCGCTGCGCTGGGTCCACAAGCGGCAGCGACCGGCGAGCGTCCCGACATTTCCGCGGCGCAGCCGCTGGCGACCGACCCGTCTCATCCCCGGTGGCCGGCGCGGGCTTCCGTGCCTCGCTGGCCGTCATGGGCCGTGCCGGTGCTGTTGGTCATCCTGCTTGCGGCGGGCTCAGCCGGGCTGCTTTCGTCGTCCTGGTGGCGACGAAGCGCACCAGCGGTCATCGCCCCGACCATGGCGACGCGCGAGCTGGCCGACTGGATCATCGCGAGCGGCGGGTCGATCTTTGTCGAAACGACCGCAGGCACTTGGGAGGTCCGCAACGCGGCAGACCTGCCCGCTGTCCCGTTCGACATTACGTACGTCGGTTTCGTGGAAATGCGACCCGAGCTGGCGGCACAGCTAGACCGGCTCGCCGTGCTTCCTAGGCTCACTAAGATCGATCTGTTCTATGCCGCGATCCATGGGCACCTCGAGCCGATTTTCAAGATGCGCAGCGTCGCCCACCTGGGGCTTTTGGGCGCCGACGTTATGGATGACGATCTGGAGCCCTTGCCGAACGCTTCCTGGATGCAACTGCTCCAGCTGAATCAGACGCGAATCACCGACCGCTCGATGCCCGTCATCGGCCAGCTGCCGGCTTTGCACTGGCTGGAACTGGAAGAAACCGACATTACCGACGAGGGACTCGCCGCACTTGCCAACCTGCAGCACCTGGAATATCTGAACCTGCGCCATACACGAATCGGTGATGACGGCCTGCGTCAGCTGACTCGCTTACGGCGACTGACGCGCGTGCACGTCGACGGGACGGACGTGACCCCGGAAGGGATTGCAGAATTGCAAGCGGTCCTGCCCGCCTGCCAGGTCGGTCCGTGAAACTCGAGGCTCCTGCCGAGCCGCCCTCGACCCCATCCCGTCGCGGGTCAATTGCCGTCGCCAATTCGTCCCGATCCGGCTCGGCGGTGGGAGCAGGTTGACGCGAAGTCGGCGGCGGTCCTGCGGCAGAGCCCTCGCCCAGTAGGGCAGAATCAATAAGAATTCGGGAACGCCTTGCAGACCGAGCAACCTCGGTGGCGGTCCAGGGGCGGAGCGTTGCCGGGTCGAGCTTGCTCGACCGGATTCCTGATTTTGCACTACCGCCTGGCTCACGGCACGTACACGAATTCATTTGTATCGGGAGCTACGCGGGGTCATGGGGAGCTACGCGGGGTCCATTTTCGAGTCTTCATTGACCGATGACGGGGCAGGTAGGGCACGGGTACGGCGTCGTAATCCCGCGCAACGAGAAAATGGATCAACCAAGTCAGGACCACTTACGTGACACGAGACAATCGCTTGATTTCGGAGAGGTTCCCTCGCGCTTCCAGCTACCATCCTGAGTGGGTCCTGGCCGGCGTCGGTGGCGGCGCAAACCCGCTTTGGCTGACGGAGTGGCTCGGCGAGGCCATGCACCTTCAGCCGGGTACGAGAGTACTTGACCTTGGCTGCGGGCGTGCTTTGTCGTCAGTCTTCCTTCACCATGAGTTCGGCGTTCAGGTCTGGGCGACGGACCTTTGGTTCAGCGCTTCAGAAAACATTCAACGGGTAAGAGACGTGGGCGCGGAGGGAGGCGTGTTCCCAATTCGTGCCGATGCCCGGTCACTACCCTTCTCTGACGATTTCTTCGATGCCATTGTGTCCATCGACTCGTTCATGTACTTCGGCACCGACGACCTCTACCTGAACTACCTCGCTCGGTTCGTCAAGCCGCGGGGTTCGATCGGCATCGCCCTGGCAGGATTTATGAGTGAGATTGACGACCAGATCCCTGACCACATGGCCGAGTGGTGGGCCGCCGAAATGCCGTACTGTCTGCACTCGGCCGACTGGTGGCGGCGACACTGGGAGCGAAGCGGCATCCTGGACGTCGAAGTTGCCGACTCTCTGACCGACGGCTGGCAGTTCTGGCGAGACTGGCTCAAGCTCGTTGCGCCTGAGAATGAAAAAGAGATTCGGGCGATCGAATCCGACGCGGGCCGTTACTTCGGCTACGTCCGGGCTGTCGGCCGTCGGCAGGCCGAGGCGCAACTGTTTGACCCGCTGATGTCCCTCCCAGCCGAATACTCGAAAAAGCCCTTCCTCCGAGATAAAGAGTAATCTGGTGCTCCGTGTCCTTGCGGCAGGGCTGCAAGTTTCAGAAATGCCCCTCCGAAAATGGGTCAGGACTATTTTCGGGCGTCGACTGCGGAAAACGGGGGCTTTACGAAGACTAGGGTGCGTATTGTTGCGGTAACAGCGAATACGCGCGGTAACTTGCGATCCTTACCAAGCCTTTCTGTTCTTCCGCCATAAGGGGTTGCTTGATCCAGCCTCTAGCGAGCAACTGACGAATGAGTCGAGGCGAGCAAAAAGCCACTGCTGCCAGTCGTTATTATCGCATGGGAAACGAGGTGCGGACGCTTCGCCAAGAATGCAATTTACAGGATGTTTACCGGAATCGACTTCGTGACCTACACGACCATCGCGGGGCGCATCCAAAATTCGCCCTGCAGTCACCGCGAAAAACATCAGGCAATTCTCTCGTCGGTCATTCGTGTCCAGTTGAATCGCTTCTAAGCGACGACTCGTTTTGAACGCGCGATGAAACACGACGGCCGGTCATCTTCCCCTCCGAGATCACGTTGGGAAACGAAAAACACTTCTTCGACGGCATTGACGGGCAGCGTCCTAGTCATTGCTTTGGGTCCAAGTGCGACGAAACAACAGGGAAGCAACGGACAAGGCAAGCATGGTTAGGATTTCGGGTTCCGGCACACTTCGAGAGCTCGCTCGTTGCCCGAGATCGTAGCCGCCGTCCTGAAAGGCGACAATCAGGTCCTCCGTGTCAAACCGACCGTCTCCCGACCAGTCTCCGGTTGCCCAACCTGCATCCATTTCCTGTTCGTAAAAACCAGCTTGGAACGGACCAATCAAGTCGGCGCTATTGAATTCGCCATCCAGGTTCGAGTCGCCAAAGTAGGTCTTCGCGACGTTCCGGACCCATGCCGCGATATCATCGTCGTCGACGACGATGTCGGAAGTAAAGTTATATCGGGGGTCATTGCCGCCACTTCGGACATTCGCCATGATCATGTCAATGTCAAGGTCATCCGTCATGCCGTCTCGGTTCACATCACCGCCGATTCCCAGATGCCCATACGTGACCATTGCCTCCTTGAACGAATACTCGCCGGCGAAATTGCCCCAAATAACCGGCACGCCCGGCTCGACTTGTGTGCCGCGATCCCATCGGACATCAATCACGTATTGTGGATCATTGACCGGCCATGAATAGGCCTCAAGATGATCTGGAAAAACGTCAAGCTGAACGATCCATTCCTGGCCCGCCTCGAAATCGCCGACGGATCCGAGCGGGTCGCCACCTTGACCCGCGTTGAGGTCGATTCGACCGTTCGCCGGTGAACCGTTTCCTGCCCAGTAGAACGAGTCAGTTCCCACGCCAACCAGCCCGATTGGCCCGGGGCTTGCCTCCAGCCGGGCTCGAACCGACATCATGTTGGAAGGTTCGACCCACTCTCCCTCAAACGTGTCCAGCCGCCACATGGCAAAGTCGCGGAATTCAGCCCGCAATTCGCCGTCCAGAAATTTGAAATCCACCTCACGTAGACCAGGACTGCAGTTACCCTGGATGCAAGCGAGGTTGTCTGCTAATTTATCGTCGCGAAACGTCTCCCAGGCGACGAGTTCCTGAGCGTCGATTGAACTGGAGGTGGGTCCCCACAAAATGGGTGCCCAGAAAACGACTGCCAAAACAAAGCAAGTGGTCCTTAACATGATCGTTCCTTTTGTGCCCGTAGCGGTTGCGTCTCGAACAGTTAAAACGCAACCAAATCGGAGCCCCTGAAGATTCTTTTCGCGGATTGTCAAAAATCCGCCAGGCGATCCGGAAAACTTGCGATTTTGACCGAATTCATTAAGGATGGAATTAGCGGGGAACGTTTAACGTTTAACGGTCAACGGTGGGTGGACGTGTGCTCTAACGTTGGATTTCGGGAGCAGTGGATGGCCAAGCAAGATGCCCCTGGAAAGGTCACGCAACTCCTGCGTTTGTCGGCAGAGGGCGACCCCGTGGCCAAGGATGAACTCTTTCGGTTGATTTACGACGACTTGCGTAACGCGGCACATCGTGAGATCCGCCGCAAGTCGCACGGTGACTTTCAGACCACGGACCTTGTGCACGAGTCAATGCTGCGGTTTCAAGACGTACGGGTCCTGGACAAGTACTCCAAGAACCGGCGAGTATTCTATTCGGTGGCGATTCGGGCCATGCAGCAGGTCCTGATCGACCACTATCGACGCCGCGCTAAAGAGCCGAAGCTCGCTTCCCAGTCGATGATCATTGACCAGGCAACCGAAGTGGCTGAGTCACGGTTCGGAGTTGATTTCGGTAAACTGTCCGATGCGTTAAACTGGTTGGAAGAAGTGAGCCCTCGACAGCATGCGGCGTTGGTGCATCGTTTTTTCGGAGGGCTCACGATTTCGCAAACCGCAGATCTCTTGGAGGTCTCGGCAGGGACAATCGAACGTGATTGTCGCATCGGACGAGCTCGTTTGCTGCGCCGGCTAAGCGAAAGAGCCCATGATTGAACGAGATACCGACACTTCGGGACGCAATGAACTGCTTATCCGCTGGTTCGATCGCCTCGTCGATCTTTCGACGGAAGCCAGAAGTCAGGCTCTGGCCGATGCCGATATGCCCGACTCGCTGCGTGCCGAACTGCGCGACTTGATTGAAATCGACGCGGCGTCGGCGGACAGCAATCTCTTTGCGGCGATTGGAAAGCTCAATGTCGCCAACATGCTCCCGACGGGATTCGACTACCTCAGTTTACTGGGCAAGCAGCTTGGCCAATATCGAATCGTCGAACTCCTGGGCCACGGTGGCTTTGGTTATGTATTTTCCGCGGTCCGCAGTAAGGACTATCAGCAGCGGGTCGCCATCAAGATCATGCGACATGACCGGCAGGCGAACGCCGCCATCGTCAAGCGGTTCGAGCAGGAGCGTCAGCTACTCGCCAAGCTGCAGCACGAAAACATTTCACGCATTCTGGATGGTGGCGAGACCGAAGCTGGGTATCCGTATTTCGTAATGGAGTATGTGAACGGCCAGCCGATCACGACCTACTGTAATCAACGACGTCTAACCATCGGCGAACGGCTTGAGCTATTTCGCAACGTATGCGACGCCGTAGGCCATGCCCATCAGTTGGGGATCGTCCATCGCGATCTCAAGCCGCGAAATATTCTCGTGAGCTCCACGGGCACGGTCAAGTTGCTTGATTTCGGAATCGCGAAAGTGCTTCAGAACGAGACGGAAGGTGAATCCACGGCGACCGAAAGCGGTGTCACGCCCATGACGCCGTGTTACGCAAGCCCGGAACAACTGCGCGGCGAAGCATGCACGTTAGCCAGCGATGTTTATTCGCTGGGCGTGATTCTGTATGAGATGCTAACCGGTGCGGGACCCTATTCCGCCCAATCCGGTCCGCTGCTCACGCATCGCATACTTTCCGAGGACGCCGTGCTTCCCAGTCGTCGGTACTTGTCACTATCGGCGAACCGCCGGCACCCGCCCTCGCGGACAAACGAAGAGTCGCCCTCGCTCGACGGATCGGACTCCTCGGAAACGTCGCTTGATCCCCACGAGATCGCCAGGCAACGGTCGTCGACTCGAGGTAGCCTGTACCGTGCGCTTCGGGGTGACCTGGATCGCCTGGTAATGATGGCGATTCGCAAAGAACCCATGAGACGTTACACTTCGGCAAGGGATTTGGGGCAAGACATTGATCGTTACTCGTCGAAATTACCGGTTCGAGCTTGCGGTGATTCGCTTGGTTACGTCGTCGCCAAATACTGTTCGAGGAATCGTTCCTCCGTGGTGCTGGCGGCGGTTCTTTTCGCCTCTCTCGCCTTTGGACTTTGGGCATTCGACTGGCAACAGTCCCGATTAGAAATTGAGCGGGCACGCATCACAAAGGACAAGACCGCCTTTGATCGCACGCAGTACGTGACTCAGCAGTTGGTGCCATTGGCCATCCAACTCAGGAATAGTCGGAAGAACTTTGATGCGTACAATCTTGTCAAAGGGCTTACCGATGAATTTCCGAACAACCAGCCGATTTCGGAATTATTTCGCTCCGTTTCAGCTGATGCGTCGATTGATGTCGGGTTGAGCGACACCGAAATTCTGATGCGTCCGGCAACCGAACCCAATCGGCCTTGGCAACATTTGGGTGTGACGCCGTACGTCGGGCGAATCCCATTGGCGCGGCTCCATTTGTGTTTCCGCACGCCTGGGCAGGAAGACGTCGTCGTGCTGGGAACCGTCGAACAAGAGCCCGAGTACTCCTTCACCTTGTCGACCGACGCCACACAATATCGCCAGGCACCCGAGGGCATGGTCTGGATTCCGCCGAACGCGATTGCCGATGTTTCGGTTGATGGAACAAAGTACAATCTTCCACAGGCGTTCTATCTCGACCGTTGTGAGGTAACGAACAAGCAGTTCCAAGAGTTCATTCAGAAGGGCGGATACGAAGACCGGTCGCTGTGGCCGCAGTTTGAAGCGCAAGGTGTCGAACTTTCGTTTGAAGATGCCATCGACCGGTTTCGCCATCCGAAAACGGGTCGACCGGCGCCCAGCGTTTGGCCCGACGGTGAAATGCCAACGGCTGAAGAGGATTTTCCGGTCCATGGGATTAGTTGGTACGAAGCCTTCGCCTACGCAAAATTCCGCGGCAAAACGTTGCCAACCTTCTATCATTGGCTGGCTGCGTCCGGAACTTACAACGCGGCCAGTATTGTCCCGAATAGTAACCTTGGCCGTTCGAAAACCACGGCGGTCGGCGTCAGCCACGGAATTGGTCCCTATGGAACGGAAGACATGGCCGGGAACGTAGCGGAGTGGTGCCTTAACAAGACTCCGGACGGCCTCCATTTCGCCTTGGGCGGTATGTGGAGCGATCCAGGATATATGTTTGTCGAACCAGCCGTCCGGTCACCGTTTGATCGATCCGGGGGCGCGGGGATTCGTTGCATGCAAGCCATCTCCGAAATCCCTGCGATGTTCTCGCAGGATCGCCCCTTGGATCGGCGGGACTTTGCCAAAATCGGCACCTCGCCCGAGTACGGTAACGAGCGAATTTTCAACGAGCTTTTGCGGCCGTTCTACGACTACGATCGCAATGATTTGGAGTTCACTGTTGAACCGGCGTCAACGTTCTATGGGTATCGATCGATTCGAATTGCGTTTAATCCGGCGTACAGAACTGACGACCTGGCGGCGGTTTACTTGCTGCTACCCGATGAGACCCAATTCGCCAAGCCCTTTCAACCGATAATCTGTTTTCCGGGCGCGGGTGTCTTGGTGACTGACGAAATCGAGGGAGGACCCGCATGCTACATCGACGCAGGTCGAGCCTACATCTGCCCGGTCTACTGGGGAACGTCGAGTCGAAAGTCGGACGAATACAAGAGCGCGCAGCCGAGAAAGGAACCCATTTACGACGAAGCCACGAAACGAATTGCGCTCGATCTCCGCCGAGCGATCGACGTGGCGGAACAGCAACGCGATTTATTGGATATGGACAAGCTTGCCTACTACGGATACAGCTGGGGTGCGGCGTACGGGCCTTTGATGCTGGCGATCGAAAGCCGAATACGCGTGGCGATCTTGCATTGCGGCGGCGCGTTCCAGACCGAGGCCAACGCGATCTCGGAGACGTCGAACTATTTTCCCTTCGTCAAAGTCCCCACTCTAATGCTTAACTGCAAAAACGATGCGATCTTTCCGATTCCCGCCCAGAAAGCCATGTACGACAATCTGCGGTTGACGGAACCGACAATGAAGCGTCATCTCATCTACGAAACGGACTACGGCCACTTCGCCCCGCCCGAGGGAGTTGCCGGCGAAGGCCAAGCGTGGTTGGATGAGCGCTTCGGCGCCCCACGAAAACTCTAAAACTCGAACACATATCAACCCCAAGCCGCCGAAGCCTTGGCACTCAGAATGGTGGACACCGTCGAACACGTTCAGCTGTGAACGTTCTGACATTGCCGAACGTTAGCGTCGTGTCCTGAATGGCGTCTTCCGTGTCCTTTCGGCGAGCGTGCGCACGCCGAAAGGACACGGTCCGTCGGGTGCACGGGCTAGTTCGCCTTCTTCCGGGCCGTCAGCTCCAAGACCGTCGTGGTGGTACCGTCGTTGTGGATGAGTTCTCCTTGAGCGGCCAGCTCCAGCAACAGCTCGCGAGTGATCCGCGGACCGCGCTCGGCGGCTTGGGCGAGCAACTCCCACTGCGTCGAAGCGGGCAAGGGCACGCCGGCCGCCTGTTGCATTTTCTCCAGCCGATGAAACGGCATGCCAAAGCCGTAGTGCAGAACGGCCAGCGTACCGGCCACGCTCGCGTCGAACTTCTCCTGCCCGCCTCTTCCGGCAAAGGAGCCGTTTCGACAGCGCCGCACAAATGGCAACGCAAGCGCTCCAAACAGTAGCAGGTTCCACCCACCGGTGCCTGCCCTACCAGTCGCACTACGGGCGACCCCTGGCCGAGTCGGTAGAGCGTCCCGCCCTGGCAATGTGGACATGGCTCGCCCGGCGTGTAGACCGGGTGTGTCACGGCTACTTGTGGGCAACCGCTATCGGCTCGAGCCGCTTTGCGACCATGACCGGGCCGCCGCCGGCGACCCTGCATCAGGAAAGGGGTCAGGACTTTTTTCGGTCGTCGACTGCGTGGAATGGATACTTTGCGCGGACTCGAGGACACATCCTGGAAAATGCGAACTTGCGAGCTGACTTGGGTTCCTTGCCAACTCCTCCTATTTTCGCGTATTAAATCGACCTGACCCCTTATGTCGTGACAATTCCATCGGACACCGAACGCCTTTGGGGACGTAGCAAAACGACCCGTCGCTGAAGACGGCCGAATTGAGTGCCGCGAAAAAGTTGTCGTTCGGCGGCACGACCGAACCGAGATACTTCTGCACCAGGTCCGGATGGTTTTGCACCGCGTCGGAGAACGAACGAAAGATGATGCCGAGCTTCGCCCGTTCTTCCTTGAAGGTGGTCGTGATCGAAACGCTGTCAAAGACCGCGTCCACAGCCACGCCGCTAAGCACCTTCTGTTCTTCCAGCGGAATGCCCAGCTTTTCGAATGTGGCTCGCACCGCGGGCTAAATCCAGACCGCTAAATCCAGACGACGCTAGATGGCTAAATCCAGACGGTCTACCCCAGCGTTGCAGAAAAACTGCTTTGTGGCCAAGCCTTCGGGAGGGCGAAGCTCCTGCTGAGCCTTCTTTGACAGCGTCTTCCGCTCCTGCGGCTCGGCAGGAGCCTCGCCCTCCCGGTGCGCCTGGATCTCACCGGATGTGAGATCCAGCAACAAGCGATGGCAAGTTCGAAGACCCCTGGTTTTCTCAGTCCAACTCACACTCGCCAAGAATCCTTTATGCAACTACAGGGTCTACACTCCCGGCCGCGACTTCGGCGTGGAGATGAGTGCGCGGTCCCGTCGTGTTGGGAAAGAGCCGAGGCGCAGTGAGCTCGTGCGAGGGCCGGAATGTAGACCGTCTGGAATGTACTTTGGAATGTACTTGGTGTCTGCTTGCTTCACATTTGACGAGAAAGTCCAATTGGGGGCGTCGGAGCCGTGCGAATCATCCTAAGGCATGAGAGGCGGTTCCGGTCGAACGAGCAAACGAATGGATTTCGCGATTGGGCATGATGCGGCCAACTCGCGTGAGTCGGAAAAAAAAGTTAAAAAAATCCCCCCGATCGGCTACTTGCTTTCGTGATTACGTGGAAGTACGTTATCGGCTTCGTAGAAATACGAAGGGACGAAAGCTTCTCAAGTTCCGCATCAGGAGGCCGCTATGTTACATGTCAGATCAATCCCGCTGGTAATTGTCGCTATTTCATCGTTCTTCGTGATTGGGCGGTCGACCGAGGCGTCGCTCATCAGTTCCGCCTCGGCGATGCACACGCTGAACTTCGAAGTGGCGGGGGAGGGTGCCCTCGAGGTCGTGATTGAAGTGATAGTTGACCAACTTTCGGGCTCATTATTGGGGATGGGCAGTGCCTCGGCCTCGGCGACGGCATCCCTGATGGGCGTCGATACGCCGCTTAGCGCATTTGACTCAGTGAATCTTGTCTCAGGCGACAGTGTCACGTCAGTACTCGAGGCAGTCGCCGAACGGACTGCCGTGGGAATGAGCTCTGCGGACGCGACGGGTCTTATTTCCGTGACCTTGTCGCGGTCCGGCCAAAGCGAATCCGGGGATGCGACCGTCACGATGACCTACAGCGCGATGGTCGTCGATGCCAAGGTCTCGGGTGCAGACGCGTTAAATCTCGGATTCGCAACCGCATACGCGCGATTTGAAGACTTTGATATGAACTTTTCGAACATGGCTCAGGCAGAGGTCGATAGTGCCGTCGACGGCAATACAATGCGCAACGACCCGATCACGGCAACGCAAACCGTGACGCTCTCTCCCGGCGACTCAATCCAACTGTTCTTTGACGCCGAGGCGCATAGTAAATCGACTTCTCTTCCCCCAGGTGTCTCGAACGTACCCGAACCCGCATCGGCCGCCCTCTGGTCTCTGCTGGGATTATGCTGTTGTCTCGGCAAGCGTCTCCTGACCTGACCCCCTGCGGCATATCGGCACATCAAGGCATATCGGCACATCAAGACGGTCTACATGCCCGCTGGCCAGAAAAAGGGTCAGGACTTTTTTCGGTCGTCGACTGCGAGTGATGGGAGCTATGCGCGGGCCCGAGAGTGCATCGCGGAAACAGCGAACACGCGAGGTGACATGGACTTCTTACCAAGCCTTCCTCTTCTTCCGTAATAAATCGACCCCTGATGTCGGCCCAATCAGGCTTCGGCAGGTGGGAGAAGTAGGCGAGGCATTGGCCTCGCAAAGGGAGTCGTTCGTCATCTCAGATGTCAATGAGGGCCTCGACGCGACCGTGGCCACACCTTGACCGCGCGAGTCAGCTCTTTTGTCCTCCCAATCGTCCGGCGCAGGAAGACCTTTCTGGCAGCTTCAGTTCCATTCGGTCCGCCCCGGTGTTGCAACGCGAAGCGTTTGTTGGATTACCGGGAGACGATCGCGTGCTAAATCCAGACGCTAAATCCAGACGGTCTACATTGCGGCGACGACTTCGGCGTGGAGAGGAGTACGCGGTACCGCAGTTGATGTTCGAGGTGATTTCGATCTTGATGGCAAAGAAGATTCGAAATGACAATTGCGAGCGACCGTCGCTCGATGTGGCTTCATTTGGGCGCCAGCAGAGACGACGTCGAGCCGGTTGCTGGTTTCGCCTTGGACGCCAGCGACCTGAATACAAACGCTTCGGACGCCGGCTGAATTATCGATGCCGACGCGAGCGGAAAAGGAAGGGCGCAACTCCGCAGAGCAGCATGGTCAGCGAAGCGGGTTCCGGAACGATCGCGCCGTTGATTTGCAGGCCGGAGATATGCAGATTGCCCGTCGACCCGGCTCCGGCATTTCGCGGTGTGAAGCGAACGCCCAGTGAAGAAATCCCGCTGATCGAACCATCAAACGTGAACGTGTCAAACATCATGTCGCCCGCATTGGCGTCGATCTGCACGTCGTCGTACAACGCGTAAGCCGCGCCGTCAACGCTTACGTCGAACGCAATCCCATTTGGCGCACCTCCGCCGTTTCGCCACAGCGTGATGGCAATCGAATCAACCGAGAGCCCTCCGGGCATCGGCGCTTCCAGCGTGAATTCCAGGTAATTGTCATTGACGCCATCGCCGCCAACGTCCCAGTTCTTAAAATTCCCCTCGCCCGCGATCAAGTTACCGGTTGAAGTTGTCAGGCCGCTCGCGGTGAGATCGCTGACCGTCACGCCAGCCACGGCACCGGCCGCGGCCGGCGTCAGCACAGGATTAGGGACAGGCGAGTTGTCCGCAAACCCAGTGTAGTCAAGGCCAGAAAAATCCCAGGAGACAAGAGCGTCTGCCTGCGATCGCTCAAAGGTGGTCAACAACAGGACCAAGGTTAGCAGGCAAAACCAACAATTCTTGCTCACGGAAATCTTGCGTGACATGGCTCGATGACTACTATCTTTCTCGATGGGTTTCAGTTCGCGGTGGCGCTTCAGCGATGCCGACGCGGCCGTTCGGCCCGTCCAATCGCCCCTCAGCATACCGGCGGGGACACGTGCGTCAATGATTCATGAATCGGAAAGCCGGAAAATCCAGAAATCTGACGGCGAATGACGCTTCGCGATTGAAACCCCTCCCGTGCGCTAGTCTCCCTTGACACATCGATCCGAGGATCGAATGCGCTGATTGCGGCACAGGGTGCGGACGGGGCCGGGTGGCACTTCTGGCGACAAGCCGGTGCCACGCGACCGCCAGTCAGTGTTGACCACTCAGCATCTTCCTATTCCGCGTCGGACTTCGTTTGGGTGACTTTGTTGAAATGTCAGTTGAGCGGATAATAGTCCGTGTAAACTTCGCCATCGAAAGGGAATCGCTGAAGATCCTGCACGACATCAGCAGCGACAGACGCCATTGTATTTCGATATCGATCCGATGCGGGCTCCTCTTCGCTCGGGAAGAACTTGTCGCGCGTCGCTATCGAGTCAAAATGGTAGACGATCTGATATTTGCCTTTGCGTTCGCCTCGATCGCCCTTCAAAACGACCATGCTCATCCCATTTCGGGGCTCCTTCCAGGCGGGGCGAACTTCTGACGAATGTATTCTTCGAATTCGGCCGCATTTACACCGTCTCCCAACTCGATGTCGCGAACACCATAGGCCGGAGGGCCCGTGTCCTGAGCTCGGGAGACAACGACCGTGGCAAACAGCGAAAACACGATTAGACCGCTGAGATACGTGACGCTGAAACCGGCCCCATGTAACGGCGAGATCGATGATGAATGCGACACATTCGTCTCCTTTTGAGAAAGAGAAAATGCAGGTCGATTCTCGCACGGAAAGTCACCGGATACGCCCGACGCGGCTTGCACAACAGTCCAGTGGCCGTGTTTTTAACACCGCGTGCCGACGATTTCCATCAGGATTTCGCGAGCCGGCAGAAGAAAGCAACTCGGAGCGCAAAGCTCGGAGAAAATGCGTGCCGTTCGGATTCAGGTTGCTGTTCCGTTATAATTGTCCAGCGCATCGCGCCAGCGTAAGTCGCTGAGAACTGCCGACGCCTCCAAGCCGAGAAGGGAGCTTGGGAGTCGGATGTCCGTGGAAGACGAATTGGCTGAACATGGTCTGTTAGCTTCTGGAGATTGCCATGTCGAATAGACCGGCGTTAGTGGGGAGTATTGTCTGCCTTGGCCTCATGTTCTGCATGCCCGCGCACCCGCTGGTCGGGGCGGATCAGATTCGCGAAGGAGAGATGGCCGGATACCTGCTCGTCCCTAACGAGAAAGTTCCAGAGACGTATAACGCCGGGTTCTCCATGTACGTCGCAGCCTGGCCTTTGTTGCAGGAATATCCGGGGAATCGTTTTCAAACAGGTCTGTTCGGCACCTGGATGCACGCTCAGTATGACGGTCCTACGCCTGACAAACTGTATTCCGATATCGAGGGCGGCCTGGGCTGGTGGCGTGACACGCGGTTTGCCACGGAAACGCCGAAGTTCATTATGGGCGGGGTGGCCCTGAATTTCAGTGCATGGGCCAACGGCCCCGGGGCCGGCAAAGGAAGGGACTGGGATGAACCGAAAGGCAAGTACGGTGTGGCGCAACTCAGTCCCTGGTTGCTGTGGCCCCCCGATGGCCTGAATCTGAAACAAGGCACCTGCGGTGAACTGTTCGGCTACGGGTATCTGCCGCTTCCGCTCACCACGGCCAAATCCACCACCGCCGGGAAAAACGTTCCCACCGGAAATAACTGCTGGACCTTGTTTCTGAACACGCGAAACTTCAAAGGCCCGGTTGCTTTCTTCACCCCCTATTTCTGGTCCCGTGCCAGTTGTGGACGATCCTGACTTGGCCGGAATGTTTCTGGATACCCGTCCCTCCCAGCCCAATCGGGCTTTGCAGATGGAAACCCAGTATGTCCCCAGCGTCCAGTCCGTTGAGCGAGAGGGCCAGACCTACGCCCGAATCGCCCCGACCTCGTTTCCGCCAGGACCGGAGGGCGATTCGGTGGTCGTGCACCGCGTTACCTCCTACAGCAAGAAGGCGCTCTGGGATGCCGTGAAGCCTGGTTTGACGGCGGGGCACCGGCCAGCGGTGCCATCGATCCGCTGGCAGGTAGCGTGCACACTTCCCGGACGAGGCGGGGCAACCTGGAAGATCTATCCGCTCGCTGTCCCCAGGGAGGACAAGGTGCGCCTTGCGTGGAGTTCTTTTGCGACTCCCATGGCACCTGATCCAAGTACCTTCGGGTTCCGGTGGAATGACCAACTGGTGACGAAGAACGAAACGAGAGATGGCCCGCTGGTGACGCTCCCCGAGTACTTTCGCCTGGTAAATGAACACAACGACAAAGCAGAGTGGGTTGTGGTGCGGCCCGAAGACGTTCCGGCGGAAACAGGACTGGCCGAGGTTCGCTTCACTCGGCCCATCGAGGATCCCCCGAGCCCTACGTCACTCCCGACGATGCGGAGAGTTGCTGGAAGAAGCCTGGCCCCGTGGCAGGGCCTTTCCAGGCGCATCCGGGGGACGGCAGCACGGTGACGTACTACTGGTATCGATTCGCCGACCAGCCTGCATTGCTCAACGCCGATTTGACGGACAACGAGCGGGAGACCCTGCAGACGCGGGTGGAAAAACTCCACCGAAACTGGACAAGAGACCGCGACTACCTGCCGCCACCGGCGATCGGAAAACTGGCGGATATTGACCCGGCCTTGATCGTCACCCCGCCGCCGGGCCTGGAGGCAGGTTACGTGCCCATCGCCACACGACAAGCACGAGACGAATAAGGAAAGGGGTCAGGACTTTTTTCGGTCGTCGACTGCGTGGAATGGATACTTTGCGCGGACTCGAGGACACATCCTGGAAAATGCGAACTTGCGAGGTGACTTGGGTTCCTTGCCAACCCCTCCTATTTTCGCGTATTAAATCGACCTGACCCCTTATCCCTTGATCGTTGCAACAATTCCGAGCATCCGGCGAGCCAATCAGACATTAGACCGTCTGGATTTCTCTAGACTCGTCTGGATTTCTCTGGACTTCTCGTGCTGCCACTGAATGAATTCCCGCCGTTCCTGATCGTTCGACAGATCGCGAAACTCATCCTGACCGGTTCCTGCTCGAATGCGACCGGATCTGTGTCCTCCGAGATACGGTGGGGAACTAAAGCCCGGGCCGCGGCGTCTAGAGGTTGTCTTATGATTACGTGCCCCCCCCCGCAGCCATCGGTGGCTGAATAGGCCAGGTCGTGCCACCGAATGCGGAGCTACGCCGAGATTCCAATCGCCACCGCGAGAGCTACTTCGCCGGACGATGAAGGTCACGAGAAAACGCACGCCAGCCGAAAGCCATTCCTCATATTTCACACGCTCGCCCTTCGGGGATGAGTTGCCGACCCTGGGAGCAACGATCGAGATGAGGTTCAAATCAACTGTCCTTCTGCCCTTGCTTACTTGCTGGCTGGCCCTGATCGGGCTGGCCCCCGTCGTCGCACAAGAAGTCGCCGGCCCGAGCGATGGGCAGCGCCAGCCGGAAACATTTCGTGAGCAAACGATCTATATCCCCTACGAGAAGCTGCGGCGAACCTTCGAGCAACAAGGGCGTGGCGTTTTCTTGCCCTACGAAAAATTCCAGGAACTCTGGCAGGCGGCGGAAAAGGCACTGCCTCCACCCGAGGTCATCCGGCCACCGGCGGGGGCCGTGATCACGGAGATCTTCAACGAAGCCCTTGTGCAGGACGATGTCGTACGTGTCACGGCTCGCTTGAGGATCGACCTGCTGGGGAAGGGCTGGATCGAGGTTCCGCTTCGATTGAGCGACGCGGCGCTGTTGTCGGCGACGATCGCGAATGAGCCGGCACTGATCGTCTCTGACGAGAGCGGCGGACAGAAGTTGTTGGTGCATAAGACCCAGGACCCAGCCACTCAGATCGAACTTCGGTTGGAGTACGCCAAGAGCATTACGAAGGAGCCCGCCCAGAATTCGGTCGAGTTCCAACCCCCCTTGGCTCCCGTGAACCGCTGGCGGATCCAGATTCCCGAATCGGGCGTCAAAGTGAACGTCCATCCCATGTTGGCCGCCAGTGTCGTGCCGACTGAAATTGACGCCGATGACGAGACGAAGCAACCGACTGATTCGCACCTTGATGTCGGACTTGACGCGGGCCAGAAGTCGGACGCTGTACCGCGGCCCAGCCGACCAGGAACCGAAGTGCTGGCCTTTGTCGGCGCCGCGGCCAGCGTTCGGATCGATTGGACTTCCAAGGCGGAAGGCGCCAGCGGGCTGGACGCCCTGGTCAGCGTGCAAACCGAACAAGAGGTCACCGTCGACGAAGGCGTGACCCGCACGCGCATCCGGCTCAACTATGAGATCAGCCGGGCCGAACTGTCGCAGTTGAAGCTCGAGGTGCCCGCCGATCAGCGGGTCGTGAATGTGGCCGACGCCAATCTGCGGCAGTGGAATGTCGAAGTCAGCGATCAGACGCAGACGATTACCCTGGGTCTGTTTCAGCCCGCGCAATCAGCAATCCCTGCTGGTGGAACTGGAGAAATTCCAGGGCGATTCGACCGGTCAACTGGATGTGCCGGTGGTGAAAGCAATTGGCGCGGGACGCCAGCGAGGGATTGTTGTCGTCCGCCTGGCCGATGGCCTGCGTGCCGAACCGGCGCGGCGGGTCGGCTTGTCGCAATTGGATGTCAATGAAGTCCCCGACCAACTCAAGGGCCAAACCTGGGCTTACTCGTTCCGTTATGCCGCTCTGCCTTTCGAGCTGGCTCTGCAGGTCGAGAAGATCGAGCCTCGCATCTACGTCGATCAGTTGGTCGAAGCATATCTCGAGCCTCAGCAGCTCACACTCGAGCAGTTCGCCAAGTACGACATTCAGGGCGCAGGCGTGTTCGAGCTGCAGTTTGATCTACCGCCGGGCTTTGAAGTGCTTCGGGTGAGCGGACACGAAGCGGTGGGCGCCAGAGCCGCCGTCGTCGATACGCACGCGGTCGATGCGACGGATCCGACTCGCCCCAGAATGAAGATCAACCTCGCCAGCAAGGCGGAAGGCGCGGTCGGCCTGCGGCTCACCCTGCGGCGTCGACTGGACGACCCAAATCTGCTCAGCCCCACGGGGCAGTCATCTCGGCTCGAATTACTGCCACCGAGAGCCGTCGGCGAGTACGTCAGCCGTTCGACGGGCCGGCTGGTGGTCTACGTTCCCGAGAGTCTACGCGTGGTGACGGAGCAGCTCAGCGGCCTCCGCAACATCTCGTTCGAAGAAGCGTACAAGGATACTTCCTCGCTGCGAGAAGGTCGTTTTGGCGATCTGCGCCCGACACAGGCGTTGGCGTTTTCCGAGGAGCCAGCCTCGACGCAACTGGTGGTCCAGCGCCGTCAGCCGTTTGTGACCGCCCAACAACTGCTCGAGATTCGCGTCGAGCCCGGTGTCATGAAGTGCCAGGCCACGTTTTTCTACAACATTCGCTATAGCGGTGTGAAGTCACTGAGGATCGATCTGCCCGCTGAGCTTGCCGGACGCGTCCGCAATCAGACCGAGTCGCTGCGCGAGACCGTGCTGGCTCCGCCCCAGGAAAACCTCGTCCAAGGCGACGTGGCGTGGAGTCTGACCGGCGAAACTGAGCTACTGGGTGATGTCCAGCTTAAGCTCATCTGGGAAACCCCAATCAAGGACTTAGAGCTGGGCAAGAGCGTCGACCTGCCCGTCCCGAGACTGATTCCGCGCGACGTCGATCGAGCCGACGGGCAGATCGTTCTGGTCAAGGCCGAAACCATCGATGTACAACCCAAAGGCAAACCCCAGGGACTCGATCCGATCGATGCGAGATATGACCTGATTGGATCGACGCGCATCGCGGACGCTGCCGCCGCGCTGCAGTTCCAGGACGACTGGGAACTGACCGTGACGGCAACTCGCTATCAGCTGCAGATGCTCAAGCAGACGAGCATCGAGCAAGCGTTGTTAAGGCTCGTTGTGACTCGCAGCGATCGGGTTGCGGCTCAGGCCCTCTATCGACTACGTAGCAACCGTCAGCGATTGGTGGTTCAGCTGCCGGACGAATTGGCGGAGGGCAAAATTGAGCTGGACACCGATCCGCTCAGAATTAACGGCCGTCGCGTCACCTTAGAGCGAGGGGCTGACGCCCGGACGTTCTTTGTCCCGCTGGTCGGGATTGGCCCCAATGAGACCTTCCTGCTTGAATTGCGGTACACGACCGCGGGCAGCGGCGCAACGGCTGACTTACCCATCGTTTCCGGATGAGCCCGCCACCCAAAAAGTAAACCTGATCGTCTACTTGCCCCAGGAACAATCGTATCTGGGGAGCCAAGGTCCTTGGACGGATGACCTGGTGTGGAGGGAGGGCTCTTGGGGCCGGCGTCAGCCCGTACCACGCGTGAGCATCCCCGAGCTTTTCAGCAAGTTGACGCAAGGTATTAGCCTTGCCGGCAATCCTGCCGATGATTTCCCCGTCGACGGTCGACCGTTGCTGTTCTCGACGCTGCAGCCGGCGCCACCCGACGTCGGCGCGCTGCAGCTAACGACCTGCAGCACTCGTTGGCTCGACGCGGTTGTAATGGGGCTGATCCTGCTGCTCGGCGTTCTGCTGCTGCGACGTCCCGCCACTGATCGTGTCGTCGCGATTTGTGCGCTACTTGCGGTGGTTGTCTTGTTGGGTGTTTTCTTGCCCACTCTTTCCAACGCGGTTCTAAACAATGCTCTGCTATTGGCCGTCGGTCTGGTCCTGTTGCTTTGGTTCGCATCGCTGGTGGCGCACGTCGGCCCCCGACTCAGGATGACCGCTCGCCGCACTCCACCCGCCTCCACGACGCCCCTGCCGGTCCCGGCCGAATCGCCACCCAACCCGACTGCCGATCAAGATTCCGGCCAGGAAGGAGGGACCAGCGATGCGTCGTAATCTCATTCGATGCGTGTTGCCGTCCCTGGATCGCTTCGCACGTATTGGCAGCATGCTTCTCCTCATGTTGACGCCCACGCTGACGTCTGGAATATCGCAGGCCGAGGAAAAGCCCCTGGTCCGCGAATTGTTTGTTCCCTTCGAAGACCTTGACGCCGTGCTGGAACGTGCCGCGCGGCGCGTCTTCCTGACGCGCGTTGAGTACGAAGCTCTGCTGACGAAGGCAAGCCAGTTGCCGGCCGAGATCCCCCCGCACAAAGTGGCGTTGTTGGATGCCGACTACGAGGCCAGCGTCGAAGAGGGTCGCGCGCGGATCGTGGGCAAGGTACTTGTCGAAGTGGCAGTTGACGGGTTACAGGCGATTCCGCTTGAGCTCGATCAGGTCGGGGTGCGACTGGCAACGCTGGATGGCCAGCCGGCGGCGATCAGCCGGTCTCGCGGTGGCGTTTTGCTATTTGTGGAAGGCCGTGGTCGTCACGAGTTACTACTGGAAATGGTAGCGCCGATCGAAGTGACGGCCGCGCGGCAGACCCTTCACTACTCGCTGCCCTCGGGTGCCACGGGGCGTATGCGGCTGCGTGTGCCTGGGAACGTTGAACTCAAGAGCGGTGCGCAGGTGCTCAAACGCGTCGTCGACGAGGCCGCCGCGGTCACTCGATTTGAATTGCTGCCAGGACGCGGTCCAACCACCCTCGAGATGACGCTCAATAACCGCCTCGCCCAGCGCCAGCGCATCGTGCTGGCGCGTCAAGTCGTCGTCGCCGAATTGACGGAAACCTACGAGCGGCTCCATGTCACCGCGGCGATGAAGGTCGTGCACGGCTCGGCGGAGCGATTCCGCTTCGTGGTGCCGAAAGGGTTCGAGATCACCGACGTCACGACGCCGCGATTAGCGCGCTGGGAAGTGTTGCCCTTGGCCGAGGGACGCGTGTTGGAAGTCGTCTTGCGTGCACCTGAGACTGGGACGACCGTCCTGAATCTCGCAGCCCAGCGGATGCCAACTCAGCTGGCAGACTGGCAGATGCCGGAACTGAGGCCTCTGGATGTGGCCGGCACCGTCTCGGTGTTGGGGATCTTGGCCGAGGACCGTCTGCGGCTAACCGCGCTCACGTCGCGCGGCTTGATTCCGCTCGACACGGAGACGCTGACCCACAGTTTGCCGCAGACCGTGTTGGCCGCTGAGCCCGGCGCCGATGCTGCGGCCCCTGGCGGCTTACTACGCACCCCAGGACGCCTTCGAGCTGACCGCTCAACTGGACAGGCCGGCCAGCCAACTGGATGTGATCACCAACATGCTGTTGATTGTCCAGAACTCCGGTTTGGAGGTGCGAGGTGGCTTCGATTTGGTTCCGATCGTCGAGAAGAGCTTTGGCTGCCAATTTACGGTCGAGTCGGGCTGGCAAGTTGACGACGTCACGTTCGAAGGTCAGCCGATTGCGTTCGAACGATTCGAGCAATCCGGCGGCCCCGCGCGGATTCGGATCCGTTTTCCGCAAGGAGTCGTGCCCGGCGAGAGCTGCAGTATTCATTTTCACGCGACTCACTCGCCCGCAGGCTGGCTGCAGCCCTGGCAATCACAGGACGTTAGCTTCCCTGGATTTGCAGTCCTGGAGGCGACCCGCGACCGCGGCGCCATCGCGGTTCAGGTGCTGGACGACCTGACAGCTCGTCCCGAACAGGTGCAGGGATTGACGCCACTTGACGAAAAAAACAAGACTCAGTTCCATCTCGACGACGTGCCTACCAGCCTGGCCTATCGCTACGAAAGCAGGCCATTCGAGGTCACTTTCCGCGTGCAGCGGACTCAACCGGAAATCCGCGCCGAGACCTACTCGTTCCTGAAGATCGAACCCGGAAACCTCGTCGCGCACTACGAAATCTTCTATCGTGTCCGAGAGGCGCGCACACGCGAGCTGTCGTTTGAGTTGCCCTCCGACACGCCGAACGAAGTGTCCATTCGCGGGTTGGATGGCGTCGCGCTGAAAGAGTCCTCCAGCGATGACGCCGAGCCCGGGTTGCGCCGCTGGCGCGTTCAACTGGCGGAGCCTCGGCAAGGAACGATCCATTTGTCCGTGGAATTTCAGCAGCCGTTGGTGATGGCGCGTGAAGAGGTCACCGACGGAGATAAAGCGCTGATCGAAGACCTCGTCCTGCCCATCATTCGCGCCGCCGACGTGCAGTATCAGACTGGGACGATGGCCGTGGAAGGCAGTGCGGAGCTGGAAGTCACGCTCGAAACGACTGCCAGGAAAGTCGACGTCGGCGAATTGGTCGAGGCTGAGTATCGTCCCGGGCGGCGACTGCTGGGAGTGTTCGGAGTTGCCGGCGAGCCGACTCCGATTGCGATCAAGATCACGCGTCCGACAGGTTACGGCCTGCCCGCAGCCATCGTGCAACGTGGCGAGCTACTGACCGCCATCTCGGTCGAGGGACTCAGTCAGACGGCGGCGCGTTTTCTCTTGCGGACAACCGCCCAGTACGTTGAGATCCAACTGCCCCCCGAATCGATTCTTTGGTCCGCCTATTTGGATCAATCGCCATCCAAGCCCCAGCGCGATGGCGACCGATTGCTGATCAGCCTGCCCTCGGCACAGGATGTCGCGGTGCGGGACCTCCAGCTCGTTTACCAGACTCCCACACAAGCCCTGCGCACGTGGGCGTCGTTGTCTCTGGCTGGCCCCAAGCTGTTCCTTCGCGAGCGTGGGCAATCGTCGGCGCTGGAAGTCCCCTTCGCTGATCTAGCCTGGCAAGTTCATCTGCCCTCAGGTTACCGGCTCGCCGACTCCCGAGGAACCGTCTTTCCCAACTTGAGTGATACGGCCACTCGACGGCAACTCGCCGCGGCGCAGTCTCCTTGGCGACAAGCGGCTGAAGTCGTGTTGGCGAGTCCCCGACCGAACGTGTTCCTTGCGCGTCAAGCGAGTCGACAAGCCGGGCGAGCCAGGTTCGCTGACGCAACGTCGGCGCCGGCGAGTGCGAAACCGGAGAGTCTGGGCATCACGGACGACGAGGCCATCACGGGCGACGAGGCCACCGCAGGCGAGTCCAAAAGCGAGCCCGCAACCGCCACCGGGACAGTCGATGAACTGTTCTTCGAGGCCGCCGAACCACGGGTTTCCGGGCTCCAGGCGGAGACCCGAGTCGCCGGCCCTGAACCGCCTCGTGCTCAAGTGGGTGAGTTGTGGGTCATCGAAGGCTTGAGAAGCCTGAAGATTGAATTGGCACAAGAGGGCGAACCCATGCAGTTTCAGAGCCTGGGTGCCGATCCGTTGCTGGACGTCAAACTGGTGGACGAACGACGCATCCGACTGTTGGCCTGGGGCGTGGCGCTGCTGATCGCGGCCGTCGGCTTGATGCTGTTGAACGCGTCGACGACTGCGAAACGCCGCTACGTCGTGCTGGTCCTGATTCTGGCGACCGTCGTACCGCTGCTGCTGAAAGGACGTCGCCCCTGGGGAGCGGCACTGGACTATGCGTTTTTCACCGCCTTGGGCTTGGTACCGATCTATCTGCTGGTGG
Organism: uncultured Planctomycetales bacterium; assembly: GCA_963826795.1. Taxonomy (GTDB): domain Bacteria; phylum Planctomycetota; class Planctomycetia; order Pirellulales; family Pirellulaceae; genus CAWGYT01. The sequence continues at coordinate 80,055 of CAWGYT010000020.1, forward strand.
GCTTCTGCAGGCAGCTGCTGACAGCGTTACGTCGGCCGTCGGTCCTGGCTCTGCTGCTGGTTCTGTCGACGGCCGTGGTCGGGCAGGCTCAACCAGCGCCGCCACCCGTGACGCGACCGATTGCGGAGCCCCAGGTCGTCATGGTCGTGGAACCTGAGCCACCTGTCGACGTGCCGCCCGATGCGATCATTGTGCCCTACGATCCGGCCGAGCCCGATGGGCCGCAACGCGCGGAGCGAATCATTGTTCCGTACGAGAAATATGTCGAGCTTTGGAATCTGGCGTACCCCGACAAGAAGCTGCAGGAAGTCAAACCGCCCGCTGAGTTCTCGATTGCCGGTGCGCAATGGCGTACCACCGTCACTGACGACTCATCACTCAGGATCGAAGGCCAGTTTCTGCTCGATGTTCACGTTGATTCGTCCGTGGTTGTGCCGCTCGGCATCGGCGGAGGAGTACTTGAGCGAGCGGAATTGGACGGAGAACCGGCTCGCATCCAGATCGTGCAACCTGTCCTCTCGACCGAGACGTCTCAGGCCGCCCAAGCTCAAGCGACGTCACCGGAGGACTCGGCGGGCTTGACCAATCTTTTGGTCGCAGGCAAAGGTCGCAAGCGGCTGACGCTCGCAATTCGTTACGGCCTGCAGAGGCGTGGTGGCTGGCGAGTTGTGAGCGGACGGTTGCCGACCGCGACGGCCAATGCCTTGACGCTGAACGTGCCGCAAGCACGAACTGAGCTGCGTCTGACCGGTGTGGTTGATCGTTCGCTTTACGAGACGCAACAGGCAGGCGAACGGATCGAAACTGCCCTGGCGCCCGAAGGGTCGTTTCGCATCGAGTGGCGCCCGAGCGTAGCGCAAGCGGACGTGGATCGTAGTCTGACGGTTGACTCGGACGCCGTGCTGGACGTGCAGGAAGACAGCTTGCGTCTGTCGTGCCGACTGAATCTGAAGTTTCCATTGGGGCAGCGTGACGACTTCACGATTGATCTGCCGCCTGGTTATCTGGTCGAGCAGGTGCAGGGAGAAAACGTACGGGGTTGGGAGCTGAGCGACGGACGACTGCGGATCACGCTGCTGAAAACCGCACGCGATGCCCAGTTGCTGACGCTGCACTTAACTCGTCGCGGAGCCGTCGGTCGTGGCGAGCTAACCACCTTGGACGCGCCGTTGGTTTCGCTACCGGATGCCTCGTTGCACGAAGGCCGATTGACGGTCCGCCGCAGCCCCCTGCTCGAATTGCGCGGTCGATTCGTTCGGGCTGACCCGCACCGATTGGGCCGGGTCGGAAACAGATCAAGGTGGTCCCGAAAGTCCGCTGGGGATTCGACCCTTTCAAGCTTTTCGGTTCGCACGCACACCCTACAGGCTGAATCTTTCCGTGACGCCGATTGAGTCGCGATTCACCGCCACGCTGCAGACACTGTTGCGGTTGTCGGAAGCCGAGCGCACGTTGGAGAGTCGCGTCGTGTTTCGTGCGGAAGGCCGACCACTCTACGCGCTGACGCTCGAGATTCCCGCCGACCTAACCGTCGAAGACGTGGTCGCCCCAGGTAACCCGCAGTGGTCGGTGGCACTCAGTGAGGGCCGCCCGTTGCTGCGGTTGTTCCTGGCGAAAGGGCAGCTCGGTGATTTTTCGCTGGTGATCCGCGGCAAACTTGGGCCACAAGTTGCTGTTGAGCCCGTGCCGCTGCCGCGCATCACGGTAGAACAGGCCGATCGTCAAGAATCTTCAATTGTCGTTCAGACCGATCCCGGCTTCGATGCGCGAGTGGAATCGCTCGAGGGTTGCCAACCAGTGCTGTTGCAGCAGACGTACGGCTGGCTGGCGGAAGAACAGCGCAAACTTGCGCGGTTGGCCATTGGTTGTCCGTCCGCCGACTTCTCGGGGCAGGTGCGTCTGGAGCGGCGCGCACCCCGGGTGTCGTGCCAGACGGTGAGCAATCTGGCGGTGACGACACGTGCTTTCGAAGAGACCATCCTGCTGGACTTCACAATCGAGCAAGCGGGTGTGCGGCAGCTGAGCTTCTTGCTGCCGGCCGAGCTGCGAGAGGCACGCATCAGTGCCCCGCTGTTACGACAGAAAACAGTGGAAGACGTCGAACGCACGGGTCAAGTGCGTGTACGCCTCGAGCTCCAGGATGAAGTGGTCGGTCAGTTCCGGGTACTGGTCGAGAACGATCGGCCGTTGTCGTCCGAGCCGCAGTCGGTGCCGATCCCGCAAGTCGAAACGGGACAAACCACGCAGCGATTTGTGTCACTTGAGACGAGTGGCCGGGAGGAAGTGTTGATCGATCAGCAGGAGGGCCTGGAGCCGCTCGGCCCGCCGCAGCAGGCGTGGCAACTGTTGGCCCAACTGCTCGGTCCGGGTATCTCGCAGGCCTACCTCGTTCAGCCAGATGCCGCCTCGCCCCGACTGGTCGTGCATACTCAGGATCGCCAGGCCGTCGAGACGGTGGGGGCTCGCATTCCGCTGGCTCAGACCGTGCTGACCGTCGATGCCAGCGGTGCCTACCGAGGCGAGCAGATCTATCGCGTTGACAACCAGACCGAACAGTTCCTCGAAATCACGTTGCCCGAAGGTGCCCTGCTGTGGACGGCCCACGTGGCGGGTGTCCCCGTAAAACCGATCGCCGGCCAGGGTGGGGTGCGAATTCCGCTGGTCAAAACCGCCGAGGGCGATCGAGATTACGTGGTCAAACTGAAGTACGGCGGGCGAATGGAGCCATTGGGAAACTGGGCGAAACTCAGTTTCCCGCTCATTCGCAGCGATAAGATCCGCGTCGAAGAAAGCCAGGCGCGACTGTGGCTACCTGAGACGCACCGTTGGTTCGACTTTGGGGGCTCGATGCGATTGGCCGACGAGGAAGGCGAATTGGTGGCCGGCTTTCTCAAGTACAAGACCGAACAGATCCGAGGAGCCAGCAAGGGTCTGGCCAGCAGCAATCCCTTCACTCGTTTGCGGGCCCAATCCAGCTTGCAGCAGTTGGCGCAGGAGGTACACGAACTGAGCCAGGCACCAAGGTATGGCGAGAATGAGCGGTTCAAGAAAGAGGTCGCCGCCAATCAGGATGCGCTGCGCGAAGCCCAGCGACTACTGGCCGAACAACAAACCGAGGCCGTGCGATCGAAAACGCCGCTGGAGAACCGCAAACAGCTGAGTACTTTCTACTGGCAACAGGATAACGAATTCTCGCTCAACACGGTCAACCGACAAGCAGCAAACTTCGCTGCACCAATCGACCCGACCTCCGGTTTAGCCAACGAGAATGCGGGTGAGACGTCGACCGGTCAGCTCGCCGCTGATTGGCTGGGTAAAAGCGGTTTGAGTCGCGAAGCTGACATTCAGCCGTCACAGCTGGAGGGCCGTTTGAACCGGGGAAGGGTGCCTGCCCCATCCGACGCCCGCGGATTCCGAGGAGATGGAGTACAGTGGATGGCCGAAACCCAATCGCGCCGCCCTGGAGGCCCGGATGTGGCCGCGGGCAAGGCCATTGAACAGCTGCGAATGCAAAAGGAGTCAGCACGATCCAACGAGGCCATGGGCGAGGACCGCTCGGAGGACCGCAAGCTGAGACGGTTTCAGCTGGAATTGGAAAGCAATGCGGACCAGAGCGGCGCGCTCGGAGGTCGAGCGTCGGCCGCTGCCAAGGAGGAATCGGAACCCGCCGGAGCCCCTGAAGGTGATCGCGACGCCACGCGCGCGCCTTAGACGACGACGGGATCGCGGTCGATCAGCCCGACTCGAGTCGTCTGGGGGGGATCGACACAGCGCCCAGCGCGGGAGCACAGGTTGGCCCCACCGGGCTGGCCAGCTTGGACGTCCAGTTGCCCACGCGGGGGATCGAGTACCGGTTCACCACGCCTGGCGGAGACGTGGAAATTGTCGCGCGGGCCATCGACCAGCCCTTATTAACGCGCTGGATGCAGCTCGGCGCCGTTCTTGTGGGCCTAGGGCTCGTGGCGTGGGCTTACCGCCGGTTGAGCCGTGTCCGTCTCGACGCAATCGCCAATCGTGGCGTGGCGCTGCTCGTCATGATCCTCGGCATCGGCTTGTTGCTCGTCCGTCTGCTCCTGCCGATCGCCCTGGCCTGTGTGGTGCTGGGCGGTCTCCAGCTGCTCCGTCTGACATGGATCAAGCGGCGCCATGCGCAGCTCCACCGTTCCCCGTCCGTCTAGACCCGCCGACTTTCCGGTGCTTCAAAGCAACCGTCCGTCGCCTCAATAGCTCGTCCCAATTGTCATCGGCCCGCGGCTCGCATCGGAGGCGGCTCTGTCAGATTGAGGTAGGGAAGCCGCATTGGTTTGCGCCCCCCACTGAACCAGACTGGCGGATCTCCCGCATCCGGCTCTCCAGACGGTTGTTACCTGCAACAAGATTGGCGTTCACGGGCGTAGGCTGCGGTCATCCTAAACAACCCAAGCCCCGCGAAGGAGGTGTTGCGATATTCGATATGTAGGCAAGTAGACCGTCTGGGCAAGTAGACCGTCTGGATACCCTCGTCCTGGATATCCTCGTCCCCACCGGGTGCAGTCGTTCCAGCAGCGGCACCAATTTGTCGAAATACTTAAGCCCTTGGACGTCCTGTGACGCGATCTTCTTGCCAGCTTTTCGCTTCCGCCGAGACGACATGGACCGCTTCCTGCCAAAACGACACACCTTGACGCACGGCGCTTTGAAGGCGCAATTGCCATGTCAAAGTAAGCGAAATGAGGCTAGTAAAAAGTGGGCCGAACAGGATTGAGACCGTCTGGGTTCGTTGTCACCCGTGGCCCCCGTCGCGCCGTAGCCCCCGTCGCGCAGACGGGGGGCGGACCCGTCCCCCAGCCGATTTCGCCATGCAGGCCTCGCATCCACGCCGCGCCACCCCCGCGCTCCGCGAGCGGGGGCTACGCAATGGGGACTGCGGCGCGTCGGACGCGACACAGCAGGCCCATCAAACCGAGCGTGAGGGCCGGCGCGGAGACGCGAACTCAGCGCGAACTCAGCGCGAACTCACGCGAGCGCCACGCGAACTCACGCGAACTCAGACGGTCTACTTCCGCGACAGCGAACTCAGACGGTCTACTTCCGTGCCCTCATCGGCGCCGGTCACGCCTGGGGCTTCCCAGTGCTGCCGAATGACTCTGGAGCCTATAGGCCGTCTCGGACTTCCGCTTTGGACTTGCGGACTGCGTAGACCGTCTTGGACTTGCGGACTGTCTTGGACTTGCGGACTGCCCTGATAGCTGACTTCCCGTTCGCTCGACCGCTGGCGTCGGCGCGGAGTCGCTTACTCTCCCTCGGGAGAGGTGACAGCGCCACGTCTCCGCACCGCGTTTCTTCTTCGTTCCTACTCCAACCGCGCAAAAGAGCAACCGCACCCCGTCCCTTCTCCCCAGCGCGGGAGAAGGTGGCCGAAGGCCGGATGAGGGGGCCCCACCCCCTGCTCAGCAGCTCGCCGGCCAAACTCAGGCCAAACTCAGGCCGACGCCAAACTCAGACGGTCTACTTTCGTGCCCTCATCACGGCCGGTCACGCCTGCGGCTCCCCTGTGCTGCCGAATGACTCTGGAGCCTGTAGACCGTCTTGGACTTGTTGGACTTGCGGACTGGGGCTGGCGCTTGTAGACCGTCTGGATACCCGGTCCTGGATACCCGCTTGTCTGGATACCCTGACGGTGGTAGGCAAGTAGACCGTCTGGATACCTGGTCTGGATACCTGGATACCTCTCCGCGCGAGGCTTGCTCAGGAATCGGGAGATCCGGAGGGGTCGCTGGAACAACTGCATGCGGTCCCGCCGGACACGTTCCCAGATCCGCGAGTTTTCAAACAACGGGGCATCGCCCTCGTCAAGTTGCGCAGGTTCAGCGACGGACAGGATGCCTTCGACCAAGCGCTCCAGCAGGATCCTTGTGACGCGATGGCGTGGTTGGGGCGTGCTCATTGCTGTTTACGTCAGGGGGCACATCAGGATGCCGCTGATGCAGCGTTGCGGGCGGCTCGGTTTTGACTTCACCTTGGCAAGGGCGCACTTTACCCTGGGACTTGCCTTGCGACGATTGGCAGAACCGGAGCGGGCGGAGCAGGCCCTGCTGACGGCGTTACGGTTCGCACCTGGGTTGGCTGCCGCCCACCGACTACTCAGCCGCTGGCACCGTCAGGATGGCAACACACACCTTGCGAACTTGCATATGATGCAGTCGGCTCAAATTCTCAAGAACCGCGAACGAAAGGAGCCGCGACTGGCGGAGATTCGTCGACAGTCGAAGCTGCGTAAACTTGAACGGACATGTGCGGAAGAGTCGCTTCCAACGAACAAGACTGATCAACCTTCGAGCGTCGCGCCACCGCGTTCCGACACCCGGCAGCCGGCGATTCAGAAAGGCCACGAATTTCTGGTGGTTTCCGGATTACCCCGATCTGGCACGTCGCTCATGATGCAAATGCTTCAGGCTGCTGGCGTGCCACTGATGATCGACGGTGTACGCACTGCCGACGAGCACAACGCGGAAGGTTACTTCGAGTGGGCAGCCTGTGTCCGCCTGCGTCAGGAGCCGGAGTTGCTGGAGCAAGCGGCGGGAAAAGCCATCAAGATTGTCTCGATCTTGATTCCCAGCCTGCCGGTACGACACCGGTACAAGGTGCTCTTGATGCGGCGGCCGGTGCTCGAAGTTGCCCGCTCGCAACTCGTCATGCGGCACGGCCGCACGCCGAAGCTGGCAGACGTCGAGAAAACGGCTGCCGTTCTTGAAAAGCACTTGCAAGCGACACTCGAAATTCTGCGGATGTCACCGCAAGTCGAATTGCTGGAAGTTGACTATCCCGCACTCGTCGATAGAGCCGAGCTTGTCGTGCCGAATCTCGCCACTTTCATTGGTGCCAGTCGCACTCCATGCGCCAACGCGATGTGGAAAGTCGTGCGGCCTGACCTCCGCCATCAGGTGTCGCCGTAGCCGGGTCGGCAAGTAGACGGTCTGGGTCCGCTTCCGTCTGGATCCCCTCGTCGCCGAGACCACGAACACGGACCTTGGGGCGATGGGCCGTAGAGTCGCCTCGGCCGCAACCAACAAGACCTCCAACCGCTCGGTGACGGCGGACGACCATGGAAAGTGCAGCGGCTCAGCTGGATGCGGTGGTTACCGTCGCGATCGGCCGGGAGGGCGAGAGCTGGATGAAATGGCGATCATGGGGGCAACGCAAGCGTGCTCCCCCACGACCACCGAACGCGTCGTTACTGCGACGCAGCAACTGCGATCGATGTCGATCCTCCCTGAATCGGCCGCTGAAGACGCTTCTGAGCGGAACCCGATCAGGTGTCTGGGGTTAAATGCAGGCGGCAAAATGCCGCCGATAGTCTGAAATACTTCTGTCGGACGGGACAACGCAACGAGTGCCAGTTTACGTGTCCACGTTTCTTAATTTGAGAGGAGTGTAAGATGATAAGTCGAATGCGAGGTGTGGCCGTGGCGCTGCTAGTATCGGCGTTGGGAGCGGCTTTGGCTGCTTCCGCTACAGCCCAGGCCCCCGCAGGGCAACGAGGGCAAGGACGCGGGTCGGGAATGGGGCGAGACAGTCTACTGGGCTTGCTGCAAATCGAGCAGGTCCAGGCGGAGTTGAAGTTGACCGACGAGGTGGCTGCGAAGGTCACCGAGCTCAGGGGGACGCTGGGAGCGGAGATGCGAGAAAAGTCGACGGCCCTGAGAAGTATTGAGGATCGACAGGAGCGGCGCACCAAGATGACCGAGTTGAGCGATGAGTTTGACGGGAAGGCCCGCGAACAGCTTCGCACGGTGCTTTCTCAGGAGCAGATGATGCGGCTGTATCAGATCCGCATGCAGGTCCGCCCGGCAGCGGATAGCCTCGCGAATCAGTGGGTCGCCGGCAGGCTCCAACTGACGGAAGAACAACGGCAGCAACTTGCCGACATTACCAAAGACTTTGTGGCCCAACAGTCGGAATTGCGCGGCAGCATGCGCAACGCAACCGAGGAGCAGCGGACGGAGGTCACTCAAAAGCTTCGCGCGATCCGCAGCGACGCGGATGAGAAAGTTCTGGGCGTGCTCAGCCAAGAGCAACGGGACGCTTTCGAGCAGATGAAAGGCGAGAAAATCGAGTTGCCGACCCGGCGCGGTCGACGGCAGACATCTTAACTGGCCCGGCGCCGATTTTGACCGTAGCAGCATGGAACACGGGGGCCGCGCCGGTTCTCCTGCCGAGAACACCGCCGCCCCCGACAGGGGCGTTGACCGCGTCGCTGTGACGGCAACTCATCATGCGTCGGTGCGCCGTGCGATTGAGCGTACGGGAGTTCCGTTTGAAGCTGATTCGAATCTTCCCGTGACCCGATAACTCGAGAGCCGTCGGCTGTCAAGTCAATGGCTGGAAAGCGTAACCTGCAAGCTCGCTTCTCGATACCCGTAGTGCCACCTGAATCCAGGAGTTGACTCACTGCTTAAGCAACCACACTTCAGCAAGGCGCGAGTGTTGGCGCCAATTGAGATGGCCTTCGTCGGTCGGACTGTCCCAGGTCAACACCAGTTTTCGATCTTGTAAGTGTGACGCCGGCACGCACACGTCTTGGATTTCGCCCATTTCGAACCTGCCGGTCGTGTCGCCGAGCCGCTCGCCATCGATGCGAATCAGGAACTTGCCATAGCCGCTCATGCGCACTGTGTATGCCGCATCGGGATCCAGTCCCTCGTACACGACGGCTTCGGGATAATTCATCGTGGCCTGCCATGAGAGACGCGCGCGGCTCATGCCTTCGTTCCACCACCAGTGCGTGGGTAAGGCGTATGCTTCCTCGCCCGGCATGGTGAAGTAAGACTCATTTCGCTTTACGTGGGGCGATTGGTCAGGGTTGCCGACGTTGTCGTAGTAACTCCCCACGGGCGGCGTCTCCCACTCAGCAATCTCTAGGAGTCGTCGGCATCGTTGCGTCTCGGTCGTCATGCTGCGCACCTTCTTGAATTCGTCTTCCAGCCACGCCGCGGTATCATGATGGGCTTGGCCAGCCGCCGCATCGTTTTCATGCGTGCGATGTCCCCGCGTGAGCAAGTTGGATGAGGCGCACAAGTGCTAGTCCGCTGATGTAAACCCATGTCATTCTAATCCCAAGTCAAAGCGAAAAGAGAATCCACTGCTTGAACTTCCAACTGCCGCGGGTGCGGCGGTCGATTTGGGCTGGCAGCGAACATCTCAGGATTCAAATCGGATTCCGCTCGCCGGTCTGGGACTCTTAAGGGCGGCAGCGCCTCGGCGATGTCACTGACTCGCGTGGCACCGATTGCCATTGCGAGCTCATGATAGGTGCCGGCGGCGAGTACCAACACGAAATCCGCGGTAGTGAAGTCGCCATCTCCGTCCCAGTCACCTTCTTCGAAAGTGGAGTTGCCGGGGATGTTGTCTTCGTACTCACCGGCGATGAAGACTTGGACAAGATCGGAAGAGTCAAAGCGGTCGTCGTGATTCGAATCGCCAGGCAACCGGACTTCCGATGTCCCTCCCGGCGATCCGCCCACCTGAAGGCTTGCCCGCCAACTCGCCGCCTGGTTCCATCGGGTCACATCAGCGCTGGCCGCGTCGATGATTTCGAGCGTGAATCCAGCGCCGTCGGTTGCTGGATACCATGCGTCACTGTAGGTGAATTGCTGAATCACTTCAGTACCTGCCATGACGGTAATCCGTTCTCCGCTGTTGCTGAGTCCGCCCGTCCACTGGCCGGCCACCGGCTGATCATCGCCGTAGCGATCAGTGAATGCGGACACGTCTTCTACGATCACGACTCGTCCACCCGGGGCCAGCTGATGAACCGAGCCAGCACAAAATCGAATGTCACACCAACCGACTGGCCGTCAATCAACGTCTGCTCGAAGTGCACATTGCGAAGATCGATTCGCTGGTTCGAGATATTCACAAGTTCAATGAACTCGAAATCGTCCTGGTCGTTGTGTCCCGCGTCGATCTCGGCCGGTGTGGGGGCTTGCGGGTGGTAATTGATTTCGGCGATCCGCAGGTTTGCAGCGCTCGCGGGTACGGAGTCGACGATGAAGCTGGCGTCATCCACCGCCGACCACTGGTCGCCATCGAGCACTCGAAACCGGACGGTGGCGGAGTCGATCAACCGAAAAGGAGCAGTGTATTGCAGCGCTTGCGGGTTAACTTCACCGCCTGGCAGACGCGGATCGCTGCCGTCCGTCGTGTAGTAGACCGTGCCTTCGGGCGCGGTCACTTCGACAGCGAAGTTGCTCGGCACAATTCCGCCTCGCTGATTCAGCGTCGGCACGTCGACTGACGGGTACAAGCCGCGTTCGCGAAACTGCTGGATCATGAATTCCGTGCGCGTCGGAAAGAACGTGTTGAGCAATCGATCACGTTCGGCGACCCATTCCTCGTCGCGCGTGTAGGGTTTTGCCCGACGGTTATCTCCCCACCGCGCCGACTCCGCCACAATCGCCTCTTCGACTTGTGCGGAGCGCTCCATCCAGCGAGACGCCGCGGGCGTCGGCGTCAGGGCCCCCTCGTTGAACAAGTGCAATTGGACGCGATCGGCGAAACGTACTTGAAATTCGGGAAACTGAATTAGTTTGCGGTAGAGTAACCCGAGTTGGCCACCCAGATTGTCCATGTTCGTTTCCGTCGGCCCGTAGAATGTCATCTCCGTGTCATTTTGAAAGAACTGGTACTTCGCACCTGGTTTGTTTTCTCGAGCCGCCCACCAATTGTGATCGGGCCAGTCGACGTTGCCTGCATAAAAGTTGACCATCATGTAGTCAATAAAGTTGTCGACATCCAAGTACTGCACCGTGGTCTCGTAATCACGGCTCGAAATTAGTTGTCCCCAGACCGGGTCGGGCCCCAACTCTCCCTTCCAACCACTGCTGCCGTTATTGATGTACCACTGATCCGGGTCTCCCCCCTGGTAATCCGCCTGGAAGTTGCCGTCCGGGCGCTCGAACGGCGCATAGAGCCCCCAATACAGCCCGTTCAGATAGAGGTGCGCATAGGTGCCATGCGTGGTCACGTAGCCCATGTCCCCCATCGTATCCCGGCTCCAGTGCTCACGGATATACTGAGCTCGAATGCCGTCCGTGTACAAGTAAGAATGGTCGGCACGACCTTTGAGGACAATGCTGTTGAAGCTGGTGACATTTGTGTCGTCAAACAGCGGATACTCCAGCTTTGTCGGCCCCCCGGTGGGCAGGTCGTCGGGTCCGTAGCTGTCCTTGAACAACAGCCGGAAGCCACGCTTGGCGATATTGTTGCGGGCCCAATTCGAGCCGGCGATGCGGATCGCACTGTTCACCTGAAAGCCCTGGCTTCCGTCGGGGTAAATGAGTTCCACCGATGCGAGTCGCTCCCAATCAAGACCCTGGCCGACCGGATTTTGCAGGATTCCGCGTGGCCCGAACAAGTGCTCCTTGTCCATCACGATCGAAATCGTGGGAATCGCCTTGAGGTCGTTCTCAAGTTCCGCGCGGTAGGGGCCGACGACGTCCGGGTCCATCTCGTAATCGGGTCGGAATCCTCCCCAACTGGCGGAATCGGTCGGCCACCCTGGCGGAATCGCCGGTTGATCGATCACGTCGACCAAAAAGATGTACGTCTGCGTGTCGATACCAGACGGCAAGAAATCATCCTTGATGACGGCAGAGCGCAGGGTGGTCGTCGCGGACACGCGGACGGTCGTCGAGGGCGTTACGGCTGAGCTCGCCGCGGGCACGACGATCCCGTTGGTCGACGACGGAGGACTGCCATCGGTCGTGTAGACAATCGTGCTGCCCACGGTGTCCGTGGTCAGGTCCACGTCGAAGGGCTGATCGAAAAAGCCCCGACCCACGCTGGCCCTGACGGGGGCGGAGAAGCCGGCGTAGGAAACCAACCCGTTGGGGCGACCCGGCGACGGCGTTTCGAAGTAGCGTCCAAGCTCGGATTCGATCGCCGTTGGGTGCTGCGCGTGCAGTTCGGCGACAATCAGGAAATCGTTCGAGGTGAGGCTGGTGTTCATGCCCTGAATCGCCAGGACATTGCTGCCTTCGCGCAACAGCCCAACCCACTCCGAGACATCAAACGCCTCGAAGGTTCGCGCCGCCGAATTGGGATGCGTTGTGGTGGCGTCGGAGTTCCAAGCGAGCGGTTCTGGGGCGTTACGCCGCGCCACCTCCTGCCCATTCAAGTAGGCGACAAATCCGTCGTCATACTTGATGTTCAGTTCAAGATCGTAGCAGGCGGCCGGGTTGTCCAAGGTAAACGGAATTCGGACGTACGCCGTCGCATTGTTCCCCAGCATTTGTGCTTTGATGTCAGTGCCGATCAGTTCCGCGAAACCGCTCGTGCCGTTGTCGAACCCGACTCCGCCCGTGCCGCTGAGCCACGCTGTATCGTCGAAGTCCACTCCCGTCCAACTCGTTCCCAACTGGTCTGCTCCGTTGTCCGTCGTGGGCACAAGCGTTCGCAGCGGCGACGTCGACTCAACTAGCGTGGTTGTCACTCCGCCCTGTGGAATTCCGAAGGCTCGATCCGGCGGCAAGGGAAGGAACTGCGGAGCGAACTCGAAGGCCACCCTTGCTTGGTCGGCCTCAACCAAACCCAGATACTCGCCGGCCTTGCGCAGTCGAAAGTTCGTGTGCAAGGGTGCCGCCGGGTCGGTCCGGTCCTTGCCCGACGCAAAGACGACCAGATGTTCCTCCGGCTGAATCGTCACCGCCGGGAACGTCCATCTGGTCGGGTCGGCCGCCTCGTCGGTCAGGTGCCAGCCGTTGAGATCAGCTGGCAGATCACCCGCATTGTAAAGTTCGATCCAGTCTGATCGGTCGCCGTCCTCATCTTTCAGGCCGTGCTCATTGTCGGCGACAACCTCGGTGATCAGAACCCGTGCGTCCAGCAAAACGCGTGGCTCAAGGTGCTCTACTCCCAACGCAGCATGCGATCGACTGCGTCGCCCGTTTCTCAGTCGCGTCGACCGAAGCAAGGGGCGCTTTTGATGAAAGGATGGAGATTTCACGAGTTCTTCCCACCGCGGAGGCAACGATTGACGGAGCTCGAGTTCGGGAGACCCCGTTGCGGTTTCCCAGCACTCGCTGTCACAGGCCGTATCATACCGTCAGGTCGCCCCAACCGAGTCAATTTACTGCAAACTGACTTTGGGCCGGCATGCCCGTGGGGTGGGAATTCAACCGTGCGGCCAGCTCCGGTTAAGTCGCGGCCACAGCCGCGATTTTCCGGCGAACCAGCATCACCCATCCGATCCCCAGCTTGAGAACGCGGGGCGTTTCGGGGACCCTGGCAATCATCTTCGCCGTTTCGGCGTAAGTAATCCTGATTTCCGCCTTCGAAATAGCCTTATCTACAATCCGGGTCCAATCTGACAACGGCTGAGTTTCGCTACGTTCAGGTTGAACGCTCCTCGTTCCCCGAACCCTCGTCGCTCGCGTTGACTGGACTCAGGGCACTGGAGCTGGTCTGCTGGATTCGTGGCAATTGACTTTGCCAACCTTGTCCCATGAGCCGGTTCAAAGGACAGTCGGCCGTCTCTCCCCGAGGACTCACTTCTGGCCGACGGTTCGGTTCTGAAGCCTCATCGGCATGCGTGTTTCTGTTGTCTGTGCGATATTCCACCAGCCCCGCCAGTCCTTCCTCGACAAATCGATCGGCAACTCGGTAAACTTGGGTAGGAGTCGCCCAGCGCGCTTGTCCGACGCCTCCTGCGCGGTTCCCGGCCAGCAAACCCAGCACGACGGCCTGGTGAGCTCGGCGCACTGCACTCACCGTGCCTTTGGCTCGACTCCGCGCCACGAGACGCTCGGGTCGTGCCCACGACTTCCCGGACTCCAACATCGTTTCCTCGACCTTCATGAGGAGTTCCTTTCAGTCGCGGGTTCGAACCGAAGCGATATCTAGCTCCTCCTTTCTTCATGGCTCCCAGGCCTGCGCAAGGCGATCCAGTAACACTCTGCAGAAAGGTGCTTCACATCATGTCGCGACTTCTCTTCGCAATCCTGCTGGCCTTCACACCAACGTCGGTCGCGTTTGCCGGTGATTCCGTGAAGGTCTTCATTCTCGCCGGCCAGTCGAACATGGAGGGACACGGTAAAGTCGACGCGGAGCCCAAGGCAAACGAAGGTCGGGGCTCGCTGGAGTGGCTTGTCGAGAATCCTGCCACGGCCCCTAAGTTCAAGCATCTAGTCGACGAGCATGACCAATGGATATCGCGCGAGGATGTACAGATCTGGTATCTCGGTCGCAAAGGAAACCTCGCGCCAGGTTTCGGATTCCGTGAAGGGTATATCGGACCTGAACTGGGCTTTGGCTTTGTCGTGGGCGATAGATTCGAGGACCCCGTGCTGTTGATCAAGCTCGCCTGGGGCGGCAAGAGCCTGGCCAAGGATTTTCGCCCGCCATCGTCCGGCGGCGAAGTCGGCCCTTACTACGAAGAACTGCTCCAACTGACAAAGGAAGTGCTCCGCGACGCGAACTCCATTTTTCCCCAGTACGCCGACCGTCCGTTGGAACTGGTCGGCTTTGGCTGGCATCAGGGCTGGAATGATCGCGTGAACCAGGCGTTCAACGACGAGTACGAGCAGAATCTGGCCAACTTTATTCGCGACATCCGCAAAGACCTGCACGCGCACCAACCTGCCATTCGTGATCGCCGAGACCGGCATGAGCGGCCACGAGGAAAAACACCCCCGCGCGATATCCTTGATGAAAGCCCAAGCAGCCGTCGCCAGATACGACGAGTTTCAGGGAAACGTTGCCTTCGTGGGCACTCGCGATTTCTTTCGGCCAAAGGAAGCATCGCCGTCCGCGCAGGCATATCACTGGAACAACAACGCGGAGACGCACTATCTGATCGGCGAAGGAATGGGCAACGCAATGGTGGAATTGATCTTCAAACCGTCGAAATAGGGTGTGACGTGAAAACTCTCGACGCGACTCCAAGACAGTCGGCATTCGCTCTGGCAAAGTGGGGCGGTCGAGACGCAGCGGATGCGATTCCACGGTGTCGGACGCGCGGCGATTACCCGCATGCGCAGAACGCGGCGTGCTGGGCGCCGTGCGTGGGCGGAGACAACCGTCCGATCAGGTACCGCCGGGAAACGGACGTGCCGAATGGTGCCGGCGATGTTATGTCTTGAACTCAGATTCTGATCGGATTTGCCGTTCCGGTTCGCGCAATTGTTCTGTCGCGAGTTGTTCGTGCCTCACAACTGGTCGACTAGACCCACCGCAATCGAATTGTCGTCCGACGTGACACGTGATTCGAGTAATCCGTGACGATCGAAAACCCGAATCTCAAATTCAGCTCCGGACGGAATCCAGAGCAGAAAATCAGACTCTTTCTGCCGCAGCATGACTTGGTCCAGTGGGATCGCGATCGTTGGCTCACCCTTTTTGTAGGCACAGACAACGACTGGCCATACGTTGGGAGTCCAGCGGCCCGCAATCCGCTGCATAGAGTCAGGAAATAGAACGGTCCGCTTCGCCGGGGAGACGCTGTGGTCGGGCGGGTGAAGCACGATTGCATCGACGTCCGCAAGTCCGTAGGGCGGATCCTGTAACCCGCAAACGATGGGGGGAGGTGGCATGAGAAGAATAGGCTCATCGAGGGATAGATCGCGCTCCTTCAAGACACGAATGATCGCAGCGTAGTCGCGAGCATCATGATTCCTAGACCACTGCCAGATCGTAAATGGTTCGATGTCCGTCTTGTCCCACAATCGTGACGCCAACCAACGCCCGCCGTACACGGTTTCGTACTTCAATACATGAGCATGGCCAGCATGTACGAACAACTTAATTTCAGGATCGGTTCGGAGCAGATTCGCCAGCTCCGTGGCGGCAAACTCCTCCCTGCGATCATGTGTGGTGAAACGAAAGTCGTACCCCAGAACCGTGAAATCCAGTGTGAGGGCACAACGTAGAACGTTACCGAACTGTGGATCGGACGTATAAAGACCGGTTTGACTGGTGGGATAGCCGCGTTGCGCGAGTGACGTATCGACTGAGCGGATCGCTTCGGCCGCGTAATGCGTAAACCCGGCATCTTTGAATACCGGCAACGTGGCGCCGACGAACTCGCGATGTTTCGATGCACAATGATCTTCCATGATCATGACAATGCGGTGGTTGGCAGCGATCTTCTGAACGCCATCTTTCCAGGGCACAACCGAGAGTTCCAATTGGTCCAGATCGAGTGTTGACGGCGGCATCTGAAACTGCGGATGAAAGTTGATGCCGCGAGCTTCGTCGTCACGTCCAAGAATTGCGAGGCTCCAACCCAAATTTTGCAACGAATTCTGATCGACGCCAGCTTGTTCCAGCTGCACCACATTCGCGAGGAATTGCCACGGTTCCAGGTGCCGCGTCGAAAAACGATACCAGACGGCTGCAGCTACGAGGATGATCACTCCAAGTGACGTAAAGGCAATCCAGCGGATTCCGCGGCGCTTCGTTTGATTCATGCAACGTCGCTCTGCCAAAGAACGCATTCACCGGGCCGCGGCGAACGATTGTCCATTGCCAGGCCGCTCGGCTCCGCGGCTCGGTGTGCCACGCATTATCCGCCGTTTTTGTGAGAGAACACGCTTCGGCTCGCAGCGGTGCCCCACGTATTCGAGTTGTGCGTTGCAGACTCGCCTGGTGCGATCGTCAGCCACTGCCAGTCGCCGGAATGGACCATTCTTGCGACGATTGCAATTTGCCCGACGTGGTAAGTCAGATGAGTGAGCGATCGGGCCAGCGCATGAGGGATCGTGTGCGGTTCGCCCCGAATGAAGATCGTCTGCTTGATGTTGCTTTCGTTGATACACGCAAGAGCATTTGTCAACGCATTCCATCCGGAGTCAAAGTGCTCAAGTAGCGAATTGCGGTCACCATCCCAGTCGAGAAACTCGGTGTCACGATCTCGCGTCGGCTTTTCGCCGTCAGTGGTTAGGAAATCGGTCCAACGGCTGTGCAGGTTGCCGCCAAGATGACGAAGAATAATCGCCACGGAGTTGATTCCCGGCGCAGGTCTGGCGAACAGCTCAGCGTCAGATAGCTGTGAGATCGAAGCGTCAATCATTCGTCGATACGACGCAACGCTTTCACGTGTCGCGTCCATCCAGAGGTCGTTGTCGGGAGCAGTCATGTTTTCAGTCGGACTTTGTTTTAGATAACCAGGTGGAAGCGATTGATCTTTCAATTTGTAATCACGCTGTCGGTCACTCCGCGTTCATCGCTTGGTGCAATGCCTAGGGCGCTCGCGTCGGCGACTGCGATCACTTCGCGATCTGTGTCGGCTTTTCCCAGGGTTTTAGAAACTTCTCGTCAATCGGCGCGTGTCCCTCTTCTTTCCACCATTTGGCCCAGGCCTGTTTGTCTTGTTTAAAATCCTGACCCGCTTGTCTTGATAATGCGGCACGGGCCCAATTGCGAGTGTTCTGATTGCCATGATCGACAAGACTGACTAGCAACGGCACGGCGTCCTCCGATTCCTGGCGAGCCAAGGCAGCCACAGCCATCCATTTCGCGCGGCAGTCGTAGTCCTGGTCTTCCAAGTGATAACCTGCGACTTTCATCAGTCCGGGCACGAGCCGTTTGTCTTTGAGCGCACTCGCCTCCGCCAGGCCCGCGCAAAGGTGCCTTCCGTATTCTGCCTCGCTCAAGAGCGTCGCCAAGTGTTGAATTCTCTTTTCACGTGCCTCATCGGATAGACCTGAAAAAGCATCTTCATTGAGCCACATTCCCGACGCTCCAAATGTCCGGGCTGTCCAAAGAACGTACTCCTTGATCTCGGGATGTGCGTTGCCATAGCGTGCGTCAACCTCTGCATTCGCTTTCTGCATGTCGATCGCGTCAGGTGTCTGAGCGACAAGGATGCTACCACCCGAGTTGGCAAATGCCAGTAAGACCATCGCCGTCTGGATTGCGTGTGCCTTCATGTTCTTTCATCCTTTCCTGCAGAACGTCCGCGATAGCCGAGTCGCAGGAGTCGATTGTCCATTTCAAAGTCCTCCGGCTCCGCGCCTTCGGTTCATCGCATGGCCCCCGGCATGGGCGTAAGATTCGTGATGTTATTGGGTGAAAGTCCCGTGTACGAGGCTGGGAGTCTCAAGTAGATCAGTATACCAAATGACCGCTCCGATTGACAAAGTGCGAGGCGAGGGCAACTACGCACGGGCGACCGTGAGTGGGGTGGACGTAAACCCAGACCGCAAACCCAGACGACCGCGAGCGCGAGCGCAATCCCAGCGAGCACAAACCCAGCAAACCAAGACGACGCAAACCAAGACGTTCTACATTCTCGCTGGCGCAAACCAAGACGGTCTACCTTCTCGCTGGCGACCGCAGACGTAAGCAAACCAATAAGCAAACCAAAAGCAAACCAACAAAAGCAAACCAAGACGGTCTACATTCTCGCTGGCAATTTGCACGACCCAGGCAACCTACGTTCTTGCTGGAGAAGTTGAGGGGGCGAGACGCAGCGGATGCGATTCGGACGTGTCGGAAGCGAGGTTGCTGTCCGCTCGCGCAGAAGGCAGCGCGGCAGGCGCAAAGCAAGAGGGATACGCCCGCCCAATTCAACCAGCGCAAACCAACGCAAACCAAGACGGTCTACATTCTCGCTGGCAATTTGCACGACCCAGGCAACCTACGTTCTCGCTGGCGAAGTTGAGGGGGCGAGACGCAGCGGATGCGATTCGGACGTGTCGGAAGCGAGGTTGCTGTCCGCTCGCGCGGAAGGCAGCGCGGCGGGCGCAAAGCAAGAGGGATACGCCCGCCCGATTCAACCAGACCGCAAAGCAAACGTGCTGTATGGTTCCGTCGGCGACGACGCAAACCAAGACGGTCTACATTTCTCGCTGGCGACCGCAGACGTAATCCCAGACGGTCTACATTCTCGCGCAAGCAAACCAAAAAGCAAACCAAGACGGTCTACATTCTCGCTGGCAATTTGCACGACCCAGGCAACCTACGTTCTCGCTGGCGAAGTTGAGGAGGCGAGACGCAGCGGATGCGATTCGGACGTGTCGGAAGCGAGGCTGCTGTCCGCACGCGCGGAAGGCAGCGCGGCGGGCGCAAAGCAAGAGGAATACGCCCGCCCGATCAAACCAAGGCGCAAAGCAAACGTGCTGTATGGTTCCGTCGGCGGTCACGTAAGAGCGTGGAAGTTCGCGCTCGGTTTCACGAATCTACCGGAACGCGTAGAAAACCGCACGTGAATCGCCCGGTCGAGTCTCGGTCGTCTAAAGACATCTATAGACATCGACGCCGGCGTTTGCCTCGAGCAACCGCAACCGAGGCACTCTGCAAGAAAGAACTCCGGGCGCAAAGACAGCTTCGTGGAACGCCAGGAATGATCGTGTACGCGATCATCCGCCTCAATCCGCCATGCAACTCTGATCGCGTCCTGCCCGGCAACCCACTCGCCTCACACGCGCACGCTCGGATCGCATAGTGCGGATGCACTCATTGACTCGCGCTCCCCGGACGCTCCACCTGGAATGTAGACCGTCTGGATCGTGAGGGTTTGTTGTCGCCCGTAGCCCCCGTCGCGCCGTAGCTCCCGTCGCGCCGTAGCCCCCGTCGCGCAGACGGGGGGCGACCCCGTCACCCAGCCGACCTCGCCATGCAGGCCTCGCATCCACGCCGCGCCACCCCCCGCTCTCCGCGAGCGGGGCTACGCAATGGGGCTGCGGCGGGTCGGACGCGACGCAGCAGGCCCACGAACAGTGACCGCAAACCAAGACGCAAACCAAGACGCAAACCAAGACGCAAACCAAGACGGTCTACATTCTCGCTGGCGATTTGCACGACCCAGGCAACCTACGTTCTTGCTGGCGAAGTTGAGGGGGCGAGACGCAGCGGATGCGATTCGGACGTGTCGGAAGCGAGGTTGCTGTCCGCTCGCGCAGAAGGCAGCGCGGCGGGCGCAAAGCAAGAGGAATACGCCCGCCCGATTCAACCAGGGCGCAAAGCAAACGTGCTGTATGGTTCCGTCGGCCGTCACGTAAGAGCGTGGAAGTTCGCGCTCGGTTTCACGAATCTACCGGAACGCGTAGAAAACCGCACGTGAATCGCACGGTCGAGTCTCGGTCGTCTAAAGACATCTATAGACATCGACGCCGGCGTTTGCCTCGAGCAACCGCAACCGAGACGCTCTGCAAGAAAGGACTCCGGGCGCAAAGGCAGCTTCGCGGAACGCCAGGAATTGTCCCGTACGCGACCATCCGGCGCAATCCGCCATGCAACTCTGATCGCGTCCTGCCCGGCAACCCACTCGCCTCACACGCGCACGCTCGGATCGCATAGTGCGGATGCACTCATTGACTCGCGCTCCCCGGACGCTCCACCTGGAATGTAGACCGTCTGGATCGTGATGGATCCTAGACCGTCTGGATCGTGTCTGGATCGTGATCTAGACCGTCTGGATCGTGATTGGATCGTGATTTGGATCGTGATTCAGTCCGACCTCAGTCAAGTCACGATCACAAACGCGTTGGTCATCTACCGAAAGGCAGATTTGGAAAAGCTCTTCGAGCTCGTCCGCGAAAGATCGGATCAGCAATCAGCCCTGTCCTGTCCGGCAGGGTAAACCAGGCGCCCTGGCGTGCGGCGATCGGTGAGGCGCGAGCTCAGTCCAGGCCAGCTTCCACGATTCGCCATTATCCATTGCGGCGAGCAGCCACCGCGCCTTGCCCTTTACTGTATAATCGGCCCAACGCACGGAAGGGGACCGTACCGCGAGCGCCGCGCGATTGTGCAGCTTCCATGACAAACTACGACCTCGACAAATCGACGCTGCGGATCGTCGCTTGGCGGCTCATTCCATTCATCTGCCTGCTGTACTTGCTCAACATTCTGGATCGAGCCAACGTGGGCTTCGCGCGTCTGCAGATGCAGGACGATCTGGGCCTGACCAAGGCGGCGTTCGATCTCGGCTATGGGATGTTCTACCTCGGCTACATCCTGTTCGAAGTTCCCAGCAATCTCTTGATGCGGCGAATCGGGGCCCGTATCTGGATCGCGCGGATCATGATCACGTGGGGGCTGGTCTCGGCGGCGACGATGTTTGCCCGAGATCTCTGGACGTTCTACGCACTCCGGATTCTGCTCGGCATCGCGGAAGCCGGTTTCTTTCCCGGGATCGTTCTTTACTTGAGCTATTGGTTCCCCGACCGCGAGCGAGCCAAGATGACCGCGTTTTTCATGCTGGCCATCGGTCTGTCGAGCGTCGTGGGCTACCCGGTTTCCGGCTGGATCCTGGATGAATTCGACGGCGTCCACGGACTGCACGGCTGGCAGTGGCTATTTCTGCTGGAAGGAATTCCCTCGATCGTGATGGGAATTGTCGCCCTCTTCTATCTGAACGACGCCCCTCGGGACGCTCACTGGCTCCGCGACGACCAGCGAAGCTGGCTCGTGGCTCGGATGGATCAAGAACAACGCGAACGGCAGCGGCAACACGGGCCGGATCGCTGGCGAGCGATGGTGCAGCCGCGCGTGTGGCTGCTGATCGCGATCTATTTCACGGTTGCGGTGGGCTCGAACGCCGGCGGAGCCTACTTCCCGACGCTAATCAAAGAACGTTTCACGGGAACCACGAACCTGCAAATTGGCCTGCTGGGAGCGTTGCCGCATCTGGGTGCGATCATCGGCATGTCACTGGTCGGGATCAGTTCCGATCGGACCGGCGAACGCCGTCTTCATCTGGCCGGTTCCGCGTTTGCCGCTGCAGTCGGGTGGAGCATCGTGGCCTGGGGACCCTCGCCTGTCGTCGCGCTGCTCGGGCTGTGTATCGCTCAGGCCGGCATGATGAGCATGCTGCCGGTCTTCTGGACTCTGCCTAGCGGCTTTCTCTCGGGCGCGGCGGCCGCGGGTGGCATCGCGCTGATTAACTCAATCGCCAACATCGGTGGCTTCTTTGGAGCCACGATCCTCGGGCAGCTCGGACTCTGGTCGATCGCCGCGATTCTTCTCGCCGGAGCCGCACTCACGATGGCGATGCGTGTCGAACCCCCTCAAGTTCTGAAGATGACAACGAAATGAGCGACAACCTCTTTTCTTTGGAAGGTAAAGTTGCCGTCGTTTCCGGCGCGGCTCAAGGCATGGGACAGGCGACGTCGCTCGCACTCGCTCAACACGGTGCCGATGTCGTCCTCGTCGATCGAAACCGCGCCGGCGCTGAGGCGACCGCTGAACGGATACGTGGTTTGGGACGAACGACGCTCGTCGCCTCGACCGATGTTTCCAACCCGACGGCGATTGCCGAGTTGTTCGAACAGGTCGACGCGACCTTCGGCCGCGTCGATTTCCTGGGCAACATCGCGGGCGACGGGCATTTGTCCAGGCCCGAAAACTTGACGATCGCGGATCTGAACCGCGTTCTACAAAACCTGGTCGTTGGCCGATTCGCGATGTGCCAGGAAGCGGGACGCCGGATGCTCGGGCAGGGCAGGGGATCGATCATGAACATCGGCTCGCTCGCCAGTTCCACCGCGCTGGGTCGCGGTCACATCGCCTACAGCATGGCAATGGGCGCGGTCGTTCAAATGACCCGCGAGCTTAGCACGGAATGGAGCTTCCGCGGAGTCCGCGTGAATTGCGTCACCCCGGCTCAAGTCCTCAACGCCAGCCTGACCGCTCGCATGCGCGACGACCCCACACTCGAAGGTCGCTTTCTACATGGCATTCCCGCCGGACGATTGGGGCAACCGAATGACATCATGGGACTCGCGGTTCTGCTGGCCTCGGACGCTTCGGAATGGATCACCGGCGCGATCATCCCGCTGGATGGCGGAAACATGGCGATGAACGCCGGCGGCACCCCGGGACACGAACAACACTCCATTCAGGCGTTTCGAGCGGAGAAGAGATAACGTCGTATGAACCAACCGCCACCGCCCATTTCGACGGAGCAGCTTCTGCGGCTCTACCGCACGATGCAAGTCATCCGGCAAACGGAGGAGGAACTCGCTCGATGTCACCAGCGAGGCTTGATTCACGGCGCCTGCCACACCTACGTGGGTGAGGAAGCGATTGCGGCTGGTGTGTGCGCGCATTTGACCCAGCAAGACGTTGTCTTCTCGACTCACCGCGGTCATGGACATGCCTTGGCGAAAGGCATGCCGCCTCGCGAGTTGATGGCCGAGTTGTTCGGCCGCGTGACCGGCTGTTCGCGCGGACGTGGCGGCAGCATGCACCTTTTCGCGCCCGAGATCGGCATGATGGGGACCAGCGGTATCGTCGGGCCGTGCATCCTGCAGGCGTGCGGCGGCGGGTACAGCTCGAAGCTACTCCAGAATGAAACCGTCGCCGTGGCGTTCTTCGGCGACGGTGCTGTCAACAACGGTGCATTCCACGAAGGCCTGAACATGGCCAGCATTTGGAAGCTTCCGGTGTTGTTCATCTGCGAGAACAACCAGTTTGCCACGGAAGTTCCCTTTTCCTACGCAAGCAGCGTTGCCGATGTGGGTCGGCACGCAGCGAACTATGGCATGCCGGGGTTCACGGTGGACGGCAACGATGTACTGGCAATTCACCGGGTCGCGGGCGACGCCGTGGCCCGCGCCGCGCCGGCCACGGGCCCACGCTGATCGAGTGCAGAACCTATCGCACTCGCGCACACGCGGAAGGGATGGGCGATTTCACCTACCGAACGAAAGAAGACGTGGCCGCATGGAAGGAGAAGTGCCCAATCTCAAGGCTCCGTCGAGAAGTGACAGCCCGAGATCCCGCCGCGGCATTCGAGACAATCGACCAGGAAGTCGCGGAGGTCGTGAAGGAGGCTCGCGAGTTCGCGGAATCGAGCCCGCCGCCCGAGGGCTCAACGGCAACCGCTCACGTCTACGCGACTCCCCGCAGCCCGCAGCCAGCCGCCCATCCCCCGGTGCCCGGGGACCGCCCATGCACCTTTGTCGGGCGCTACGCTCGAAGCCCTTGAGCAAGCGATGGCGTCCGACCCAACCCTCTTCGTGATGGGAGAAGGAATCGGTGAGCGCGGCGGAAACTTCACCACGACGCTCGGTCTCTACGCGCAGTACGGAGACGTCCGGCTGTGCGATACACCCATCTGTGAACGTGGCTTCGTCGGGCTGGGCTGCGGCGCAGCGATGACGGGGACGCGGCCGGTGATCGACTTCATGTTCATCGACTTCATCAACGACGCGTTCGGCGAGCTCATCAACCAGATCGCGAAGATGCAATACATGAGCAGCGGTCGTCTGAAGATGCCGATCCTGCTGCGAGGCTGTGGGGGCATCGGTCATTCGGCCGCCACGCACCATTCGGGGATGTACCACTCGATCTATTCGCACATCCCCGGATTGCGCGTGGTCTTGCCGTCAAACGCATACGACGCGAAAGGACTGATGGCGCATGCCCTGAAATGCGATGACCCGGTGTTGTTTCTCGAACATCGCGAGTTGATGCAGACCAAAAGTCACGTTCCGACCGGACACTACGAAATCCCTTTCGGTCAGGCTCGGATCGTTCGCCCCGGCACGGACGTCACCGTCGTCGCGATTTCGCTGATGGTCCAGCACGCCATGAACGCCGCGGAACAACTGGCTGACGAGGATGTGTCGGTCGAGATCGTCGATCCGCGCACCGTCTCGCCACTCGATGTCGGCACCATCCTGCAATCGGTGGCCAAGACCGGACGCCTGCTGATCGTCGATGAAGCGTTTGGCCCCTGCGGTCTTGCTTCCGAGATCGCCGCTCAGGTGGCCGACGCGGGGTTCAACCACCTCGACGCCCCGATCAAACGTCTCCACGGAGCGTTTGCGCCGACGCCGTATGCTCCCCTGCTGGAAAGAGCCGTTGTCCCGAATGTCGAGCATGTCGTTCAGGCGATTCAGGAACTGATGAGTGAGTAACCGCTATGCCTAAGGAGATTACCGTTCCGCGACTTGGATGGTCCATGGAGGAGGGGACCTTCGGCGAATGGCTGAAGTCGCCCGGAGACCTCGTGCGTCCGGGTGACATGGTCTTTCTCCTTGACGGCGATAAGGCGACGCACGAGATTGAATCGTTCGATACCGGCACCCTTTGCATCCCGCACGACGCCCCGCAGCCGGGTGAGACCGTCACGGTCGGACAAGTGATCGGATTCCTACTCGCCGAAGGCGAGTCGGCGCCCGCTTCGGTTCGCGCGGTTTCCGCTACGAGTTCAGGCAATGCCGCTGCAACGCCGCCCGAGACACCAACGTCTGCTCTTCCGGCATCGAGTTTCCCGCCGTCCGTGCACGGGCCCAGGAAACGCGCCGCCGGCCCGGCCGCACGGCGCTCAGCTCGCGAACTGGGAATCGATCTGAACGCCGTCTTAACGCCCGACCCGACGGGCCGTGTGCTGTGCGAGGACGTTCTGCGCACCGCCGAGATGCGGACCCAAGTGGCTTCCGGGAACCGGTCCGAAGCCCGAGCGGCATCCACTCCCCGAGCGCGTCGCCGTGCCCAGGAGCTGGGCATCGACTGGACGCAATTGAGGGGGACCGGCCGCGGGGGGCGCATTCGGGAACGGGATGTCCTGGCCGCCTCCGCCGCCAGTGCGGCAATCGCGACACCTGTCGCGCGGACCGAACGACCTCCAGTCGCTCCCGGCCGGCATCAGCCCGCCTCAAGCATGCGTCGTGTGCTCGCTCAGCAGATGCTGGCCGGAGTTCACCAGACCGCTCCTGTCACGCTGATGACGAAGGTCGACGCGTCCACACTGGTCGCGCTGCGTGAACGCTGGCGAGCGACCCCCCTTGGAAATTGCCTGCCCAGCTACAACGATCTATTCATCAAGCTGGCGGCCATGGCCCTCCGCGAACTTCCCGAGATGAATGCCTGCTGGCACTGCGACGGAATCTGGATCTTCGATTCGATCAACATCGCGCTAGCGGTCGACACCGCGTCCGGCCTGTTGGCTCCCGTGATCCATAACGCCGACCAGCTCACTCTGACTCAAATCGCGGCACGCTCGCGCGAGTTGACCGAGCGGGCTCGCTCCAGCAAGTTGACGCAATCGCAGCTCGAAGGCGGTACGTTCACGGTCACCAACCTGGGAATGCTCGGCGTCGATGCCTTCACTCCAATTCTGAATCTTCCCCAAGCGGCTATTTTGGGAATTGGCCGGATTGTTCAGGAGCCGATTGTTCGCGACGGCCGGGTTGAGGTCGGCCAGACTCTTTCCCTGAGCCTGACGTTCGACCACCGGGTCCTCGACGGCGCTCCCGCGGCCCGCTGGCTGCAGCGGTTCTCACAGATGATTCTGCTCCCGGATCACGCTCTGAACGTTCCATCGATGTGAGGCCGACGAGCCCGGAAGTGGGAAGTGGGAAGTGGGAAGTGGGAAGTGGGAAGTGGGAAGTGGGAAGTGGGAAGTGGGAAGTGGGAAGTGGGAAGTGGGAAGTGGGAAGTGGAAGCTGAGAACTACTGCGCCGGCCCCGAGAATTGTGACAACTGCGAGCCATTTTTTCTGTTCGCTTTGCTACCGCCACGGCAATACGTCTCCTGGATCGCCATCGATCGGCGTCGGCTCCCGCCGGCACCTGCGACGGGTCATCAACGCCGACCGTGACAGGAAATAACAGCGAACCTCGTCGGAGATTGAAGTGATGGGTCGTATCATCGTTGCCAACGTGATGCCGATTACTGGAACCGCGGCCAGGGTTGCCGCCCGACTCTGCAATTTTGAGACGGACAAATCCTACTTGCTCTC
The DNA here is from genome assembly GCA_963826795.1 of uncultured Planctomycetales bacterium. Taxonomy (GTDB): domain Bacteria; phylum Planctomycetota; class Planctomycetia; order Pirellulales; family Pirellulaceae; genus CAWGYT01. Next base: position 106,723 of record CAWGYT010000020.1, read on the forward strand.
GGACCACCAGGAGTTCCATGATACGGAGGTCGCCCCCGTGATTCGCAGCATGAAGAAGTCCCACGTCGATCTGTTCGGCGATGCCAGCCGGATCGGCCCAGCTGCGCACAACCGGGCCCGGTCAGGTCGGCGGATCGAAGCGGTCAAGTGGCGAATCGAGCAATATGCGATCGTGGTCACTTTTCGTCAACTCGTGGGTTTTGGCGAGGAGCGAAGTGGCGACAACGAAACCGACAACGCCGGTTACTATCGAGCTGTCGAAGTCTACGTCTATGCCGAGAAGCCCCCGACTCCGGCGCCGCCCAAACCGCGCAAATCGCTTTCGTGCGGACCAGGACGTTGCTGATCCAACAGGCTTTGAGCTTCGTGGGATTGGCCCGACCGCGCGGCCTGATAGGCACGATTCATTTCGGTGGCATGGAGCAGTTGACGTGTTCGCTCTTGGCTTGCTTGAAGTTGTTCGCTCTTTTTCGACAAACTCGACGAATGAAGTGACAAGCCAGCCAGAGCGGCCAGGCTCAGCATCACCAGCAGCGCCGCGACCACGACCACGGCTCGCCCATGTTGTTGGTGACGCCGATGGGCCCGCTGAAGCGGCGTGAGACGACGCGCGTGAACCGGCTGACCCCGCAGAAAACGGTCAAGGTCCTCTGCCAGGTCGTCGGCCGAATCGTACCGATCCGACGGCAGCCGCGCCATCGACTTATTCAGCACCGTTTCCAAGTCCTGCGAGAGCGAAGGATCCAAGCGTCGGCCAGAAGGCGGCTCCGAGTGGAGGATCTGCTGCACCAGCGCCGGGAAGGCTTGCTGCGGAAACGGTCTCTCCAGCGTCAGCAATTCGAAAAGGGTCGCCCCCAGCGAGTAGACCCTGTAGTTGCATAAAGGATTCTTTGCGAGTGTGAGTTGGACTGAGAAAACCAGGGGTCTTCGAACTTGCCATCGCTTGTTGCTGGATCTCACATCCGGTGAGATCCAGGCGCACCGGGAGGGCGAGGCTCCTGCCGAGCCGCAGGAGCGGAAGACGCTGTCAAAGAAGGCTCAGCAGGAGCTTCGCCCTCCCGAAGGCTTGGCCACAAAGCAGTTTTTCTGCAACGCTGGGGTCAACTGGAGTCTCGCGCGACACGCTCAGGACGCCACGTCGAGCGTGCTTTACGTCCCGTGTCAGGTCCTGGCGGCCGGAGAATAGCGTATTCGGCGACGGTGACTCACGCAAGTGTTTTCCTCCATTTTTCACAAAGCAGGGGGCACGCTCCTGATGCGCGACTTCACCTCGTTTCCACCGCCCACTTCGATTCCGTGATTTGCCGATCCGTGATTTACCGATCGACTGCAGGCCGCGGGATCACCGTTCGCCCTCTTCGCAAAAAAATTTCGTGGTTTCAGAGAGTTTTCATTGGTGTTTTGGTGCGGTTGTGCGTTTTTTAATACGGCGGGGTGTCGACGTCCCGTCGCGGGAGAGTCGAATCGGAGCGCAGATTTGAAAAACGGGGCAGCCACAGCGGGAGGACGAGGCTACTGCCGCGCCGAACTTGCGTTGCAAGCCGCTCTTCGCGCGGCGCCGCACGCTTCGCCCGTCCGGGACGATCCCGAATCCTTCGTTTAAGAGTGGCCAAGTGCCTTGTTTTGTTACTCATCTCTTGAGGTCGAGGAGTGTTGCTATGGCTTTGACGAGTCTGCATCGAGCAGTCAGGTTCGCGTTTCTGATTACCATCATCGGGGGCGCTGCTGCTGAGGCGGAATTGGTGATCGCGCCGGTATTTAACAAGATTGAGGGCAGTGGTCCCACCCAGGATTTCGATCTCGGACTGCTGGCGCACACGCCCCTGCGGGCACCAGGCGACCATTTCGCATACGTTGCAGGCGACCCGCGGGCTCCGCAACTGGATACACTTCACTTCTGGAACGACAGCCCTTACAACATCACGGGCTTTTCACTGCGAATTATCGGAACCGGAACCGATACGGAAGATCCAGGCACGATTGTGATCGATGACAATGTGAACGCCCGATTCGGAGACGTTGCAGGGTATCCGATCGCCTCGGACATCTTCCCCAACGTCGAAATCACGGAAAACGGCAAGGCCATTCACTTTTCCGGAGGCGTGATTCCGCCGGGTGGGCGATTCACCGATCTCCACTACGCCGACAGTGACTTGGTGCCTGAGATCCAGGCGTTCGACTACGCCGCCATCGATTCGTGGTTTTCAGGAGAATTGGCGGACGAGAAGCTCTGCCTGGTTCAGGGCGATCCCGTCACAATGCAACCTTTCAATCTGGTCGATGCTTACTGCATTCCTCCCACGGACGGAACGATCGGCGACGTCGGGGGACCGGCCAGTATTTCAGCAACAGGTGAGTTTGCCGCCAATCACGCCGGTGTGGTGGATGTCTTTGTGATCTGGGAGCCTGAAGAGCTGACCGTGATGGAGGGCCAATCGTTTACGTACTCTTCGTCTGTTTCTTGGACCAACGACCACCCGGACGCTCGCGTCAGAGAGTGGGTCGGCAATTTCCTGCTCGATCCGCCCAAAGCCTTTCCGATCACCGATACGGCCTCGCCCGAAGCCACGCCGCCGGAACTGACCAAGAACGGCACTTCCGCCACGGTGACCAATCGCACGTTCGACGCCAGCCAATTCCCACCGGACGATATTGGGCGATACCATATCCAGGTCAGCGGACTGGAGCCCGGCGAGATTGTCACGTTCAGCAAAACCGCCGGAGGCGGAGAAGTGGTGCCCGAGCCATCGTCATTGGTGTTGACCCTGCTCGGTCTGGGCACGCTGTTGACGTTCGCCCGACGCGGATCCTGTTAGATTCGCTTGGATCTGAAAATTTGATCTGAAAATTTGATCTGAATCGGGGCCCGGCCAAGTCACCAGGTCACTCGCGCTCGGCGCAGGTGGATAAAACACCTGCGTCGAGCGCTGGGATGCGGGGCGCGCGGAATTGCCCTTGGCGAACACTGTGTTACAAGTAAGATTTGAGTCGGAAGCCCCGGGAGTGAAGTGACGTCCGCATCCTGTTAGTTCCAAGATGGCCAACCCCGCGCACGTTGAGATCGTTCAAGCTGGTCGCGAGGCCGTCCACCAGTGGAGGCTCGACCACAACACGTTTCGTGAGTGTCTTGACCTGACCCACGCGGAGCTGCGCGGCATTGACCTGAGCGCCACCGTGTTGCTGCACGCGGATTTCGGAAACGCCGATCTCCGTGGCGCGTGCCTGCTCGCGGCTGGGTTGCCATTCGCTCGGCTTGATGGCGCGAATCTTGCCGGAGCGGAAATGTACGGGGTCGACTGCCAGGACGCTTCCCTGGAAGCCGCCAACCTGAATGGGTGCAACCTCGGCACCGCCGATTTTCGACGCGCCAATTTGCGGCGAGCGACGCTGCAATGGGCTCAACTCGAGGCCGCCGATTTCCGGTTCGCCAATCTCCAGCAGGCGGACTTTACGGAGGCCGACCTGGTCGACGCCGACTTTCGCGACTCCAATCTAAAGAGGGCCGAGTTTCGCCGCTCGGATTTAACCGACGCGAAGTTGGCGGGTGCGGACTTGCGGGGTGCTCGCAACGTGTGGGGCGCGACGGCTCAAAGTGCGAAGCTCCGGGGAGCCAATTTGCAAGACGCCAAGCTCGGCATCTGGCGGCGTCTCACCACCCGCTTTGGCGATTGAAATATCATCGACGCCGCCGCGCGTCGATGCCTCGGTTGCCACTGGTAAATTGAAGCGACACTTCACTGCTCCAGTCCATCAACGAGGCCACGTCGCTTCCGGGTCGAAGTTAATCGTCGGCTCGGCAGGGCGAGTCGGGATCTGCGGTTTTAGAAACGGCTTGTCGGCTGCCTTGTGGCAGGCGTAGCAGGTTTCCAATGAGAATCGATAGGCTGCGTCGAATCGCTCCGGATCCTTCGCTTCGATGGCCGCTTGCAGCTGCGCCAGAGGTGTATTCTCCATCGCTTCCAAGATCTCGCCCAATTTGATTTCCTGGCCTGAATTGTCCTTTCGCACGGGAATGACCCGGACAGCCCACCGCAAGTGCGATCGCGTCTCATTCCAATAGAATTGCGCGAGGGGCCAATTGGCATGCTGGCCCGCAAACCAAAGATTGTTGAAATGGTAGGCAACGCTGGTCATCACGTGGGCCTGGTCCGTCGCCTTCTGCTTCAGGGTCTCGACGTCGGTTCCAAGCAACGCCAAGTCCGCTTGGCCGTCGGTGCCCGGCCCCTCCGCAACGGCGTCCTTCAGCAGATTGGGCAAGTGCGGATTGATAAGACACGATCCGATGAGTACGCCAAGGGCCAAGGTCACAACGGCCCGCGCGTTTCTTGCATAAGTCATGATTGTGATTTCCTTGTGTCATTTTCGACAAGCGATTCGGTCTCGTCTGAGCTGCGTCGCTCACTCACGACCTTCCACGCGGCGTCGCGCCTCGACTCCTTTTCAAACTTCGCACCAGAGTTCATGCTACACCGACCTTCCCATCCTGCGTCCTTTTGCGAGATCGTCTCATCGCCATGAAAACCAAGCTCCCGCTCCATCAGCTCGTCGCGATCGTGGCCCTTAGTGTCGGCGCCGTCTCATGTCAGGGGGCGGGCTGGGAGCACTCGGCGTCGTTTTACATTTTAACCACTCCCGAGGGTGCCGATCTGCCGGAGACGGCCCGGGTGGAAGGTTTTCCGTTGCTCTTTCGATTGGACAAGGACTGGTTCGACTTCCGTCAAGCGAAAACAGATGGCGCCGACGTTCGCTTCTTCACGCCGCACGGCACGCCGCTCGCGTTCCAGATCGAGCACTGGGATCCGGTGGTGGGTTCGGCCGCCATCTGGATCCGGATACCCACAATCAAGGGGAACTCGCACCAGGAAATTCGGATGCGTTGGGGTCAGCCCGATGCCCAGAGCGAATCGAACGGAGCGGCGGTTTTCAATCACTCGAACGGCTACTTGAGCGTATGGCATCTGGGCACCGAGCCGAAGGACGAAGTCAGCTCGCTGGCGCCTGAGAATTTCGGGACAACCGCGACGGCGGGAATGATCGGCCAAGGGCAACATTTCGCGGGGGGCAAGGGGGTCTGCTGCGGCAACCAGATCGAGACGCTCCCGCTGGGAAATCGTGCTCATAGTACGCAGGCCTGGTTCCGTCCGGAAACGGCGAACGGGCGAGTTCTGGGATGGGGGAACGAGAAGGCACAGGGCAAAGTAATCATGCAGTATCGCAGTCCGCCTCACGTCCAGATGGAGTGTTACTTCTCCGACGCAAACGTCGAAGGACAACTTCTGACGCCGATGCCCGAATGGGTCCATGCGGTCCATACTTATCGGCGGGGAGAATCCCTGCTGTATATCAATGGCCTGCTTGCTGGCGAGGGAAATCCACGAGCCACTCCGCTTGCCATCGAGCGCCCGGCGAAGATGTGGATTGGCGGATGGTACGACAACTATGACTTTGTGGGTGACATCGACGAGGTGCGGATCTCGAATGTGGTTCGCTCGGCCGATTGGATTCGTCTGGAGTACGAAAACCAAAAGCCATTGCAGACACTCGTAGGAACATTCGTGCCGCCGGGAGATGACTTCGAGGTATCCGCCGATCAGCTCTCACTCGCGGAGGGAACGCGAGTTCAGTTATCCGCAAAGGCCGGCGGTGCGCAGAAGGTCTATTGGATCGTCAACCAAGGAGCACAAGAATCGATTGTCGCGGCGGATACCTTTCACTTTCAATTCGATGCCGGTCGCGTGTCTGGAAATCAGTCGCTGACGCTCCAGTTCAAAGCGATTTACCCCGAGTCCGTCAAATCGCTGAACATTCCGGTGATCGTTAAGGAAGACATCCCTGACCCGGTATTCCGTTTGTCTTCACCTGCGACCTGGGATGGTCGCTCGACGATCGAAGTGCTGCCCGAGATCGACAATTTGGAAGAAATGCAGGCCAAAGGAGCTGGCAAATTAGCCTATCGCTGGACCGTCTCAGGCCTGGCGACGATCAAAGCGATTGCGGACGGGAAACTGATCCTCAAACGAGCTCAAAACAGCGGGGTTCTGACCATTACCGCCACCGTCAGCAATGGCGGCGACACGATATCAGCCTCAGCCACGATCGTGGTGCGTGAGCCGATCAAGGACGCGTGGGTCACCCGAATTCCCGACCAAGACGAAAAACCCCTGGACAATCAGTTCTACCCACGGGACGACCAGAATCAGGGCACGCTATTCTGCAACGGAACTCTTGAAGACCCCGCCGACTCGGTGTTTCTCAAGGTCTACGCCGACGGCCGGCTCTTCACGGTCGAGCGTCAGAAACTCGCGGCCGACAAAACTTACGCGTTCACGGCCAAGCTGATGCCCGGCCTGATCAAGTACCAAGTCGAATGCGGTTGCGAGACGGACGGCGTCGAAAGGATCCTCCATACGGCCAACAATCTCGTCTGCGGCGACGCCTACATCATCACGGGCCAATCCAACGCGTTAGCGACGGATACCGACCAGACTTCCCCACCCGAAACAAGCGATTGGATTCGCAGCTACGGGAAACCCGGCCAATCCGATCCGGAAAGCAATCTGTGGTGCAACGCCGTCTGGAAAGCTCGACCAGGCGAGCGGGCAGAGATCGGCTACTGGGGCATGGAACTCGCGAAGCGGTTGGTCGAGAGTCAGCAGGTTCCGATCTGCATCATTAATGGTGCGGTCGGCGGGACACGAATCGATCAGCACCAGCGCAACGACCGCGAACCGACCGACTTGAACTCCCTTTACGGGAACTTGCTGTGGCGGGTACGCGACGCCAAATTGACGCACGGGATTCGCGCGGTATTGTGGCACCAGGGAGAAAACGACCAGGGAGCGGCCGGCCCGGACGGTGGCTACGGCTGGGAAACGTATCAAGAATACTTTCTCGAGATGTCGGCCGGCTGGAAGCAGGATTTTCCAAACGTGCAACGCTTCTACGTTTTTCAGATCTGGCCTAACGCTTGCAGTATGGGAAACGGAAACGGCGATATGCTGCGCGAAGTACAACGAACCCTGCCTCGGCTCTATTCCCACATGGGCATCATGTCGACCCTGGGAATTCGCCCACCCGGCGGATGTCACTTCCCGCTGGAAGGCTGGGCACAATTCGCGAGTTCCATTCAGCCGCTCATCGAACGGGATCTCTACGGGAAAGACGTCTCCGGCTTCATCACGCCACCGAATTTGGAACGGGCGTTTTATACGAGCGATGCGAAACAAGCGATGGTTCTGGAGTTCGACCAGCCCCTTGTCTGGACGGATGCGCTGTCCGACCAGTTCTATCTTGATGGGATCAACGACCAGGTGGCCTCGGGCGTGGTTTCCGGGAACGTGCTTACGCTGAACCTGAAGAAATCCTGCGAGGCGTCGACGATCACTTATCTGAAGGAGATGTCCTGGAGCCAAGCAAAGTTACTCAGGGGCGCGAATGGCATCGCCGCGTTGACGTTCTGCAATGTGCCGATTGGTTCGCAGCCGCCGGCTCCTTAGTGCATTTTCCAGGTGAACAAGTGGAATCGTCGCGGGAGGGCGAAGCTCCTGCTGAGCCTCGGGTGATACTTGCGTCTCGCCAGGGCTCCGCCGATGTCGAATTTCATAATGACATCATAGTGTCTTGTGACCGGATCTTATGACCGGATCGTGTCCAGTCCCAAGTTGTCATTCGTTGCCGACGGCACTGGCGGGACGCCAGGGCCACCCGCGGCCAACGGCATCCGAAACCAAGCACGGCTCGGCGGGAACCTCGGTCGGGACGTTGGCCGCTGGCGATGGGGCAGGGCGAAGCGTTAGAATCCGGAGTGGAACTTCCCCCCTTTCGACCCGCGGAGACGTGCGACGATGCGTATCGACCATGACCCGAAACTGGACTTCGATGACGTCTTGATTCGACCCAAACGCTCTGAAGCCCCCAGTCGATCGGCGATTATCCTCGAGCGGGAGCACCGATTTCTTAACAGCGGCGCAACTTGGAAAGGAATCCCGATTGTCGCTTCCAACATGGATACGGTGGGCACCATCGCGATGGCGAAATCGCTCGGCCCGACGATGCTGACGTGCCTCCACAAATATTACTCGGACGCGACTCTGATCGACTTCTTTGCGGGCCCGCCGGATCAGACCAGCGCTTTTGTTACCGTGGGGATCAAAGACGAAGAGTTCGACCAGTTGAAGCGGGTTAAGGAACGCGTCGATGTCCGCTTCGTCTGCGTCGATGCAGCCAACGGCTATACGAAATTCTTTGTGGAGCGAGTCAAGCGGGTGCGGGAAGCGTTTCCCGAACTGACGATCATGGCTGGAAATGTCGCCACACCCGAGATGGTCCAGGAACTTCTGATCTCAGGCGCGGCGGATATCGTAAAGATCGGGATTGGGTCCGGCAGCGTCTGCACAACTCGCCTCCAGGCGGCCGTGGGTTACCCGCAGCTCTCCGCAATTATCGAGTGTGCCGACGCCGCCCATGGGCTCTGGGGCCACGTCTGCGCGGATGGCGGCTGCCGCACGCCTGGGGACGTTGTCAAGGCCTTCGCGGCGGGCGCCGACTTCGTCATGCTCGGCGGCATGTTGGCGGCACACGACGAGTGCGAGGGCGAATGGGTCGTGGAGAATGGGAAGCGAGTCAGTATGCGGTTTTACGGGATGTCCAGTCGCACGGCGATGGACAAGTACGCAGGCGGCCGCAAGGACTATCGCGGCTGCGAGGGAAAAGAGGTCCTCGTCCCATCGAAGGGGCCGGTCAAGGAAACGATTCAGGAGATCACGGGTGGGATCCGCAGCGCTTGTGCCTACGTCGGTGCCGCTCGCCTCAAGGACCTCTCGAAGTGCACGACCTTCGTGACTTGCCATCGAACCCACAACACGTTCTACGAAACGTAGTCGGCGGCCGCGATGGCACGCCGGAATGATGTGCAGCAGCGGGGCGATGAGCGAGGAGTATTTCGTAGCACAATTCGCGGCGAGTCAGGGACGATCGAGAACGAGGCAAGGCTCTCGTTCGAAGCACACGATCTTGACGCGGGACTAGCGAGCGGAAGTGGCTTCGGACGCTGGGCTAGGTTCGGCGGCTTCTTCCGTTTGTCGCAGGACCTTCTGCACTTCGCGGTGATTCAGCCAATAGAAAACGACCCCAATGCTCGCCACGATCAGAGTCGTGGGCCGAAACAGGATGGCGATCAGAATCCCGCGTCCCTGGGCATCGGGTGGACTCAACAGATCGTAAAGGTAAGTCAGGGCCAGCTCAAACGTGCCCAGACCCGCAGGCGCGATCGGGAGCGCTCCGGCCACACAGGCCAAGGGACTGATCACAAAGTGATCCAGCAAGGTCGGAGTCTGAGGGTAGATTGAGCGAGCGATTAGAAAAATGCCCACAGCCAGCAACGAGTGAATCATCAAACTCATCAGGCCCACCGTAAACAACACCCGAGGCTGTCGCTGGTAGAGACGCAGCGCGCTGAGTCCCTTCGCGAACAGTCGTCCAACGAGGGGGATTTCGGTCAGTCGGTAGGCGAGAGGGCTATTGGCGATGCTTGGCGTCAGCGCGAGGATGATGACGATCCCGCCAACGATTGTGAGCAGATACGTCATCTTGGCAATCGCGGCCACTTGATCGTTCATGGCCCCCACATTCGAAGCGAGCAGCGCAAGTGTCGTCATCACGAGTAGGCCATACAGCCCACAAGCTCGATCCACCATGATCGTGGCCACGGCGGCAGCGCGCCGGTCAGATCGCTCGCGGGCAATGAACACCGCCTTGAATAGGTCCCCGCCCACCTGGCCGAGCGACACGAAGCTAAACAGCTGACCGAGAAAACCCAACCTGAGCGTATCCATGAGCCGGATGCGAATCATTAGCGCTCTGAGCAATTGGTGCCAGCGGAAGATCGACGTGAGGTGCGCGGCGAGAATGCAGGCGAAGGCAGCAAACAGGAGGTCAATGCGGACTTCCCCGTCACGCAACGTGCGGATTGCCTCGGGATGTTCATTCCACACGTGGTGACAAAGCCAGACGACGAGGGCCAGCGGCACAACGATCTTTAAAAGTCCGATCAATCGATTCGTCAACGCTGTCGCTCCGCGAAAGTGGGCTCGTAGATCCGGAGATGACGACGAATCGGCGCGAGCCGCCCCGCTTCGTGCGCATGCCGACGCGACCACAAACTCTTCTGCGACATGTCGCCAGACGCAACCAGCACAAGTCGTCGTCGTAACGCCGATCCCCCACCAACGCCGGGAGACACCGTTGACACCAGTATACTCACAGACTGGTTCAATTGGCAGATCGAAGGTCAACGAGACCGCCCGTCCCACGTGTGAATCGCTGGTTTCACGACCCATGAGAATCGCGTACGAGAACTCATCGACCCAGGGGCGCAACAAAAAGGCCGTTGAGAGGAAGGCCTTGAAATATCCAACGACACCAAAGCGATCCGCGATGAGTTCCGAGCGCGGTCGTCTTAGGACCCAAACCATCCCTGGAGACGTTGACGGCAAACCGTTCCGGCCGCGGCGATCAGTCCAACAAAGAGCACCAGCAGCCCGGCCGATGGTTCCGGCACCGCGGTAATCGACGCGCCGTTAAAAATCGGCTGAATAGGGTTACCGGGGACGTCGTTGTCGAAGGCCCCATCAAAACCAGCGTTGAAGAAGCCTGCGGTTATGTTCGCGATTCCGGAACCGACCAAAGTAAAGTCGATGCTTCCGATCGTAAACGTCGCCGGGTCTGTCGGACCCGGCGAGAAGAGTGCGACAGCAGCAAAGGAAGAAACCTGGCCCTTCGAGGGATCACCCATCAACTCTTCCGTCACTGACAGCGCCTGGGCCAGGTGATCTCAAACCCAGGGGGCAGGAATTCGGTGGCTGCCGCAGTCGAGCCCGTTGGGTTGGTGTTTAACGGCACAGTGTCGTACTGGACAGAAACTGCATATGAGCTTACGCTCGTCGCGGCCGATGGGTTACCTGCGAGGTTCAAGCCATCAATTGAACCGATGATATCCACGGTGAAATTCTCGCCGATGCCAACCACGCGCGAAGACTGAATTCCGTCCGTCAAAGGATCTGCGTCAATACTGACAACAAAGTCGGCTCGCGCTTGATGGGCAAGTAGCGTCGACAAGACCACGACCACTGCACAACTGATCCCTCGCCACGATGACATCACCGAAAATACTCCTGCGGCGGGAGCCCGCTCTAGCTAAACACGACTGCTGCACGACGTAACCATTAAGCAGATAATAACCACCCGCAACGACCGCGTAAAGCAACTTAGGAAAATAGACCTCCAATCGCCTTAGTTGGCGCCCGCCGCGTGTAAGCCTTTCGTTACACACCCCCCCTCCGGTGAGTTCTTGCGACGAGCGAACCTCTCCGGGATCCGAAATCTCCCCGGCCCCGAAAACGCCTGGACAGCAAGAAGGTCCGGGGATCGAGTCAGTCGCCACCGCGTCCTATGTTTTTCTGGAATCCTACATAAGGAGCGACATGCGATGCGCGATTTCTTCGAACGGCAAGACGTCTCACGGCGCCTCACCGGACGACTCGCGGTAATTCTCGCCGGAGCGGTATTGAGCACGGTGTTGGCAACCGCGGTCGTTTTGGCCGGAGTGGCGACGATCCTCGGCCTAATCCAGTTTTCCATGACGACCCGCATGGAAGTGGACACGAACTACTGGATTGATGCTTTTACGACTCGGCTCTACCTCGCGACATTCGTCACGGGTGTCATCGTGATCGGCGTGGTCGTTCACAAGACGTGGCGAGCCCTGGACTCGGGGGCGCCGAGCTGGCGCGACAGATGGGTGGAATGCGCGTCATGGCGGTCAACCACGATCCCAAGTATCGCCAGCTGATCGATGTGGTCGAAGAGCTGGCGATCGCCGCGGGCGTCCCGGCGCCGAAAATTTTCGTACTCGAGCACGAAAAGGGAATCAATGCCTTTGCGGCTGGGACCGAGCCCAAGGATACTGTCGTCGGCGTCACGCAAGGTGCCCTGGATCATCTCGATCGCAGCCAGCTTCAGGGCGTGCTGGCTCACGAGTTTAGCCACATTGTCAATCGGGACGTGCGCATCAACGTCCAGGCGCTCGGAGCCCTGCAAGGCATTGAGGCAATCGCTTCGGCCGCGAAGTACTTGCTGCGGATGGGCGTCACGTATGGAGTCAATGGGTCGCCGGTCGCGACAGCGTTTGGATATGCGTTGTGGCCCGTGGGCCAAATCGGTGTGCTGTTCGGATCACTCGCGAAGATGGGCCTCAATCGCCAACGCGAGTACTTGGCCGATGCCGCAGCGGTTCAGTTTACACGGTACCCCGAAGGGCTCAGCTCCGCACTCAAACTCATCGCGGCCCATGCCCGTGATGGAGCGCTCGAGTCGGACGTCGCCCAGAATGCAAGCCACCTGTTCTTCGCCGAAGGAATCTCGCCGCAGGGAGGCCTCTTGAGTTCGCATCCTCCCATTGAAGAGCGGATTCGCCGACTCGACCCGGAGTGGGACGGTGAGTTGCCACTCGCTTTGCCCGCCGGTGTGGCGAAACTCATCGAACCGGAAAACAGTGTCAACGCGGACGACCACGCCGAAGCGTACGCCATGGGCACACCCGCCGCCGTCGCTCACAACTGCGAGGCGGTGATCCCAGCGACGCGGACACGACCGCACGTTGCACCGTCGGTTCTTCCGGAGGCGAGAGGCGACGCCGCAGGATTCGACGACGCGGGATTCGACGACGCAGGAGACAGTGGTATTTCCGAAGCAGACAAACAAGCCTTCCTGGAATCCCTGGCGTCCGTCAGGGCCTCAAATTCACTGGGGAATTACAATCCCCAGGAAACCCACTGGCCGACACTCGCAGTCACCGCGGTCGCGGTTCTTTGCGCCGCAGCCGCCTTCACCTGGTTCACCTCACGATGAGCGACAAGTCAGCTCAAAGGGCGCTAGGGCTGTGTCACAGCTGAATGTTGGGGTGCGTTGGGAAAAGGGGTCAGGTCCCACAAGCCGGAACGGCCCTTCGGGTGCTTCGCACTTTTGGGACCTGACCCCTTTTCGCAACCCGTCGTCGGTGAGATAACGGCGGCTGGATGCTCCATGCGCGGGTGGCGGGAATGCCTCCCGCGGGAGGGCCTCTTTCCGAGACACGGATGCGACGCGACTTAATCGTGGCGGAGGTGCGCCGCAAGGAGACCGCGGTGAATATCGGAACCTCGTATAAACAACACAAGATTACGGGAAGCTATGACGTCATCGTCATTGGCTCGGGTATTGGTGGGCTCGGCGCCGCCGCGTTGCTTGCCAAGCACGCCGGTAAACGAGTTTTGGTTCTCGAACGTCACTACACTGCCGGTGGCTTCACGCATACCTTCCATCGATCGGGATACGAGTGGGACGTGGGGGTTCACTATATCGGTCAGGTCCTCGATTTGGACTCGTCGCTGCGACAGCTGTTCGACGACGTCACGAATGCCAAGCTCGCATGGGCGGACATGGGCGATGTCTACGACCGGGTGGTCATTGGCGATGACACTTACGATTTCGTCAAAGGCAAGGATAACTTTCGCCAAAGACTCAAGGAGTATTTTCCTTCCGAGCAGCGTGCGATCGATCGCTACCTCGCGGAGTTAGATGCAACCGTCCGCCGAGCTCAGCTGTATTTCACGGAAAAATGCCTCCCCGTATTCGCGTCGCGATTGGTGGGTGGCCTGATGCGCTGGCCGCTCTTGAGAAAGGCACAACGGACCACCCTCGAGACACTCTGCGCCCTTACCGACAACCGGAGATTGATGGGTGTTCTAACTGGCCAGTACGGAGACTATGGGCTGCCGCCCTCCAAGAGCAGTTTCTTTATCCACGCACTCGTAACGAGCCACTACCTTGAAGGCGGCGCCTATCCCGTCGGCGGTGCTTCGCGTCTTGCGACCACTATCCTGCCCGTGATCGAGAATGCCGGTGGCGCGGTCTACACCAACGCCGAAGTGACGCAAATCCTTGTCGAGACCGATCGCGCCGTCGGGGTTCGCCTGGCCGACGGGAACGAGCTTCGAGCCCCCATCGTCGTCAGCGATGCGGGAGCGTCCATTACCTTTCGACAACTTCTGCCCGAGGCGCCGCGTTCGAGTTACGGTTTCGATAGGATGCTTGAGCGGCAAAGTGATTCGCCCGCCCATCTCTCGCTTTACATCGGATTGAAGCAAACGGCGGCCGAGCTTGGGCTTGGTAAGGCAAATCTCTGGATCTATCCCGACCACGACCACGATCGGAATTTGGCACAATTCAACGCCCACCCGAACGCACCGCTGCCGGGCGTTTACATCTCGTTTCCATCGGCCAAAGACCCCGACTTTGAGAGACGGTATCCGGGCCGAGCCACCGTAGAAGTGATCAGCATTGCCCCGTACGCCTGGTTCGAAAAATGGGAGGGGACCGCTTGGAAGAAACGCGGAAACGATTACGAGGAACTCAAGGACCAACTTAGCGAAAGACTGCTTGAGCATTTGTATGCGCACTGTCCTCAGATCGAGGGACGAATCGACCACCTCGAGCTTTCGACGCCTCTGTCAACGCACCACTTCGCAGGCCACCCTAGAGGCGCGATCTACGGCCTGGCAGCAACGCCGGCCCGCTTTCAGGAGCGATGGTTGCGCCCCCAAACTGCGATCCGAAACCTCTACCTCACCGGCACCGACATCTGTACGCTGGGCGTCGCCGGTGCCCTGAGCGGCGGAATGCTGACGGCAGCCGCGATCATGGGCCGCAACGTGCTTGGCCTCGTTACCAAGGGCGCCGAAGCGGCGCGGTCTCGCTAGCCGCGGGTGAGGGTGAGTTCGCGACACGACCCTTCGCCCCTCATCCGGCCTGCGGCCACCTTCTCCCCGCCGGGGAGAAGGGACAGGATCGTGTCACCTCTCCACCGTGTCACCTCTCCACCGTGTCACCTCTCCACCGTGTCACCTCTCCCGAGACCGGGAGAGGTCGCGGCAAAGCCGCGGGTGAGGGTTCATCCGCGACGCGACCCTTCGCCCCTCATCCGGCCTGCGGCCACCTTCTCCCCGCCGGGGAGAAGGGACAGGATCGTGTCACCTCTCCACCGTGTCATCTCTCCACCGTGTCACCTCTCCCGAGACCGGGAGAGGTCGCGGCAAAGCCGCGGGTGAGGGTTCATCCGCGACGCGACCCTTCGCCCCTCATCCGGCCTGCGGCCACCTTCTCCCCGCCGGGGAGAAGGGACAGGATCGTGTCACCTCTCCACCGTGTCACCTCTCCCGAGACCGGGAGAGGTCGCGGCAAAGCCGCGGGTGAGGGTTCATCCGGGACGCGACCTTCGCCCCTCATCCGGCCTGCGGCCACCTTCTCCCCCGCGGGGAGAAGGGACAGGATCGTGTCACCTCTCCACCGTGTCACCTCTCCACCGTGTCACCTCTCCACCGTGTCATCTCTCCACCGTGTCACCTCTCCCGAGACCGGGAGAGGTCGCGGCAAAGCCGCGGGTGAGGGTTCGTCCGGGACGCGACCCTCGCCCCTCATCCGGCCTGCGGCCACCTTCTCCCCGCCGGGGAGAAGGGACAGGATCGTGTCACCTCTCCACTGTGTCACCTCTCCACCGTGTCACCTCTCCCGAGACCGGGAGAGGTCGCGGCAAAGCCGCGGGTGAGGGTTCATCCGCGACGCGACCCTTCGCCCCTCATCCGGCCTGCGGCCACCTTCTCCCCCGCGGGGAGAAGGGACAGGATCGACCGGCGGCAGCGAGGACGGGCCCGGCAGGTCGCTCGAGTCGTTCTGTTCACGTGCAAACACGTCGTCCACGGCGGAGGCGACGAGAGGGTCCGGCTGATTGCGAGAAGCGATTGCTGTCGCCGAGCCGTACTCTGACTGCCGAGCTCCCAGGACGTAGCCGCCTGACTGGAATGCAAGGACCAAGTCGGAGGTGTCAAAGTAGCCGTCCGTGTTCCAGTCACCCTCCGACCAAAGGGCGGGCTGATTCGTTTCATATCGACCGAACTGAAACACCTGGACGAGGTCGCTTGAATCGAAGATGCCATCTAAATTCGAATCGCCCGCACGCGCGGGTCCGGTACGTACGAAGCCATAGATTGCCGAATTCACGCCCTCGCTGACGGTGAAGTAGGCATCGCCGGAGGTTGCGTATGCGACCGCTTCTCCATTCGGCTCCTCCGGCGTCCCGACCATCGGCGCGGAATAGGGTTCACCCTGAAAGGCCTGCACCAAACTTGCGCCAAGGCTGCGAACGTAGATCACCCCCTCGTCTTCGTTGCGTAGCAAAATCTCGCTACCATCGGGCGAGATGTCGCCGCCAGAGGGCACGTTCAGGCCAGTCGTTCCGATTTCGACCAGCGGAATCACGCGTCCCTCTACAAGCGACTCAGCCGTGGCTCGATAGATTCGGCTGTCGCCGGTCTCCTTCGCGACGACCAGCAGATCGCCCGTCACGGGATCGACCATCAACACTTCCGCGTCAAGCGGTCCGTTCGGATAAGTAAACGTGAATGCCTCGAGCTGGGCGCGAGCTACTCTCAGCGACGATCCGGTGGCCGTCGTGATTTGCGGTTCGCGAAAGCGGTAAACGGTAATAACGTCTCGCTCGCCATTATTATCGCCGATATCGCCCACGTACACGTACGAGGCGCCGGAGATTGGCCCCGGTCCAACCGCCAAGTCCTCCCAATCGATCGACTCGACACCGTCGAGCGTGACGGTGATCCGCAGGCTGCCGTCCGCACGAATCGCGAAGACACGGTCGTTGCCGATCCCGTCGTTGCTCGTCCAATAAAGAGAAGCATTGGCGCGGCTTGCGGCCAGGCCGGACAGTTCGACCAGTTCGGGATCCGTCACCGTTCCGACCATGACAGGATCCGCAAAAGATGGCTCGCCACCTGGGGGCTCAATCGAAATCTCAACCGGCTGGCTCAACGGACCAACCTTCATCTCGGGTTCCATGATCGAAACCTGGTACTGATAGGTTTGGCCGATCGCGACCGAGTCATCCAGGTAGGACTGGCCCGCCGTCACGACCAAGAGCTCACCATTACGGAAGACCGCAAAGTCGCCGGAAGCGCTGGTCGGCGGCGTCCAACGGACTTCGGCGTGCCGCACGCTCCGCATCGCGCCCTCGACGGACGTCGGCACGGGCCCCACACCGGATGGCGGAATCGTATCGGCCACCCCGGGAGATCCTCCCTCGGCGTAGCTTCTCCGCCAAGCGGCGGCGTCGCCAAGATCGTTGGCCACGGTGCTCGGGTCGACAAGCGTCAGGGCATAACCTCCGCCGTCCGTTTCGGGATACCATTGATCCTCGTATTCGAAGTCCACCACTTCCGTGCCGTCGGCGGTCCGCACTCGAATCCGGTCACTCCGATTACTGAGCGTACCGTCGAATTCGCCGGCGATCAGCCTTTCCGACCCGTATCGAAACTCGAACGCATCGCGGTTTCGCACAACCACCACGTACTGTTGCGGGCCGAGGGCGATGGCATCGAAACGAAAAGCAATGCCACCGGAGATCTCGACATCCGTAAGCGGAATCGCATCATGTCCCGCGTTCGCAAGCTCGACGTACTCGAAATCTGACTCTACGAATCCCGCATCGATCTCCGACTCGGTGACCACGGGGTGATACATGAGCTCCGAAACAACCAACGGCGGGACCCCGGACATGGCGAGTCGCCTTTCGAGCAACTCGAGCGACCTGAATGGACAAGCGACGCGCCGAAGGTCCTTCATGCGTTCGATTCCCGAGTTCTCACGAAGTGCAAGTGCCCAACAAAGTCGCTCGTGTGACCGCCGCCAGCCGATCCAAAATTGCGGCTGTTAAACCGCCTTTACGCGTCGAAGCTTTCGTCCGTATCTGGAGCGCTAAACCCTCCCCAAGTGGACGCATCACGATGACGAGCCAACAAACCTTGACCTCAGCCGGCCTCGTTCCGTTGGACGCCCGTAGCCTCTCACGCTGGCAACGCGACATCCCTTCTAGAAAACCGCAAGCCCGCGGTGGTGAATTGTATGCAGCACGTCCGCAACGCCAAACGCGATTTCACGCGAGTGCCCCCTGCCGGCTGACAGGAAATCGGAGATTTTCCTTTTGGCTCGACTTGCGATAAACTCGGGCCACCGCGGACCGAGGCGTGAAGGTGTCGCCACGCGACGCAGGCAGCCCAGAATGGCGGCAAACCGCAGGCCGACGGAAAGTGGTCCGACGCGGGCGTTTGCCAGACACTTCCTCCGGGTGGTAACGTCTCGCCCGCAATTGGAGACACGCGGATGAACCATCGACGACTCGCTGGCCTACTCATTCTTTTGACGTTCACCGAGGGCACTGCCCGTGAACCGAAGGAATACGACAACAACGTCATTTATGACGAAGCGAAGCTTCCGGCGTACGAGCTGCCGCCGCTGCTTGTTTCGTCGGAAGGAAGACCGATCACGACGGCAGACGAATGGTTCACGCTTCGCCGCCCGCAGATCATGTCGCTCTTCGGCAATTTGGTTTATGGAACGGTTCCCAACCCGGCGTCGCCCCTGCACGTCACCTGCGAAGTTAGCGAATCCGAGGTGGATTTTGTGAGCGAGCGGGGAACGCGCAAGAATGTGCAGATTCGTTTTGAAAACAGCCGAGGCAGGGCCCAAATGCTGGTGCTGGTCTTTCTTCCAGCGGGAGTGGACACGCCCGTGCCCGTGTTCATGATGCACAGCTTTGACGAGACGCGCGGCCAGGGGTTCGATGCTCTTTCGACCCAGCCAGGTCGTTTCCGTAATGGCTGGCCGATCGGAGAATTCTTCAAGCGTGGTTACGGGTTGGTCGTGGTGGATCAAAAGGACTTGGTCGGACACAATGAGGTGACGTTCTTGAGTGGAATCCACCCACTTTTCTATCGCGCAGGGCAGAGTTTTCCCAAGGCATCCGAGTGGGGTGTGCTGGCTGCGGTCGCCTGGGGAGCGTCACGTGCCATGGACTACTTGGAAACCGACGACGCGATCGACGCTTCGCGTGTGGCCGTCATGGGGCATTCCAAGATGGGTAAGGCGGCCTTATGGACGGCGGCCCAGGACCAGCGATTTGCTTTGGCCGTCTCCGCTCAGTCCGGCTGCGCGGGTGCCGCCCTGTGGCGGCGCAAGTCCGGCGAAACACTTGAGAAAATGGTCACGCGATTTCCCTACTGGCTGTGTCGCAATGCGTGGAAGTTCGTCAATAACGAAGACGACTTGCCAGTGGATCAGCACATGTTGTTGGCCTGCATCGCTCCGCGTCCGGTCTACGTCCACAGCGGCGTGGAGGACACCTGGGCCGACCCGCGTGGGGAATACCTGTCTGCATATCACGCCAGTGAGGTCTATCGACTGCTGGGCAAGAAGGCGCTTGAAAGCGAGGAATCACCGCCGGTTGGCCAGGCCATCACCGAATCGCACGTTGGGTATCACCTTCGCGAAGGAGGTCATTCGATCGAGATGTTCGACTGGCTCAAGTATCTCGACTTCGCGGATTGGCATTTTCGCCGCCCGTAGGACGATGGCGACCGGACTTCCCTCGTCCAGATGACCGCCCAGATACTGCGTGCCTCCGCCGAATCGACGGTGGCGCCCGAAACGGTGGCGCCCGAAACGGTGGCGCCCGAAGGAGATCGCTGAAAATGAGGACGAATCGCTTCTCTTTGCTTTTAGCCGTCGTGCTCGCGCGGGCGGCCGTTGCTCAGGAAAATTCAAACACCGACTACCAGCTCCTGCGCGATATCCCTTACCGGGCAGCTGGCGACCTGGACGACTACATGCGGGAGCGTTGCCGGTTGGACGTGTATTACCCGACCGCTCAGGCAAACTTCCCAACGGTCGTCTGGTTCCATGGCGGCGGACTCAAGGAGGGAGCCCGATCGGTCCCGGACGGACTCAAGGCAAAAGGCCTGGCCGTGGTGGCGGTGAACTACCGCCTTCACCCGCGCGTCAAGGCACCGGCCTACATTGAAGACGCCGCCGCGGCGGTCGCCTGGACGTTTCAGAACATCGAAAAGTACGGGGGCTCATCCGAGCGGATCTTCCTGAGTGGCCACTCGGCTGGCGGGTACCTGACCAGCATGGTCGGGCTCGACAAGCGTTGGCTCGCCAAGCATGAGATCGATGCCAACCGACTGGCCGGTCTCATCCCGTTCAGCGGCCATACCATCACTCATTTTACGGTCCGCGCCGAGCGTGGCATCGAAGGGACGCAGCCAATTGTCGATGACTTGGCGCCCCTTTACCACGTTCGAAACGACGCTCCACCGACGCTCCTGATCACGGGCGATCGCGACATGGAGCTGTTGGGCCGCTACGAAGAAAATGCCTACCTGTGGCGAATGATGAAAGAAGCGGGGCACACCAACACCGAACTTTTCGAGCTCGAAGGCTACAACCACGGGCAAATGGCCGAACCGGCTCACCCCCTCTTGATTCGCTTCGTCAAGAACATCGTGGCGGGAGGCTGACGTCTGCCAGCACGAAGCCCACGATGACTTGCGCCGCCCGTGCCGATGCGTTCAGGCATCTTGACATCGGCGATTGGCTTGCTTCGCGATTCGGCGACGACTCGCTCGAATGGCGGAGGGCTTTCTCCAGAGAAATGGACGCGAATTTTGTTGTATGTGGCGCCGCATGCGATAGACTATCGCCTGCATTGGGAAAACTGGGAAAGTGAGGCTGAGTTCGCTCGCGACGGGGCGTACCTGGGATTGAGCAATCATGATTCGATGATCACGAGGGGAAAAAGTATGAGAGTCGAAAGAAGAAGTCGAGCAACGGCACCGCGCGTTCTTGCGATGACGGCTGGGCTGCTGGCCGCAATCGCGCTAGGCAGCGTGGCCGGCGCCGGCGTGCTGACGGTTAGTCCTGCCTTGACGGACGACGCCAGTACGGGGGTCAGCACGTCGAAGACCTACACGCATGCGATCAGCGGGGGCACTGCGGGGTTGCTGAACGGCGTTACCTTCGATGCTTTGAATAGCGGAGCGACGCCGGCTAATTTCAACTGGAATACGAACGGTTTCAACAAGAACGAGATCGCCTGCTGCAACAATGGCGACTGGAATCCGGCGGCCGGTGGTGTCACGGGCCCCGAGTTGATCAATCTGCTGGGTTCATTCACGTATTCGGGCAATGGAGATGGAAATCCTGCCTCCCAAACTTTCACGTTGTCGGGACTCACGCCTGGCACGACCTATGACACGCGCCTCTACGTGCGGGTCTGGGACACTGAGGGGAGCGGCCGTCCGATCGACCTCACTTTCACGAACGGATCGGAGGTCGATTCCACGGGGGTCGCACCGGAAGATCGTCCTTCGTTGGTAGGACTCCCGAGCGACCAGAGTGCGTTTTATCTGAGCTACGAGTACACTGCCCAAGCGTCCGAGGTAAGCATCGACGCGCTGGTCGTCGAACCGGCGCCCTCGGGCAGTTTTCACATGTACGCCTTGACGAATGAAGTCGTGCCCGAACCAGGTTCGATCACGCTGGCAGTGTTCGCGTTCCTGGGAATGTTGTCGCTGCGACGTCGACCGCATTCGGTTTGAACCGCACACGACGCACGACGACTGCAAATCGAATCAAGGGCCTCCGGAAACGGGGGCCTTTGTCATTGCCTGCCGCCGAGTTTGCCATGCTGGCCGCCGGTTCGGCGCCACGCGGTCACCGACTGCGACCAGTTCCGCGACAAAGCTAAGATCCTCGGTTGGGAAAAGGGGTCAGGTCCCAAAAGCCGGTACGGCCCGTCGGGTGCTTCGCACTTTTGGGACCTGACCCCTTTTCCCAACGCCGTCGACAGTCACAAACCTTGATGACCCAGGTAACGCTGTAAAATCACATCCCATTTGGGACTGGTCACGGCCTCCAGCAACGCTCGATTCAGAGGCTCGCGCAGGGGACTTCCTCCTCGAAGTGCGATCGCATAATCCTGCTTTTCGAAGGTCGCTTCGAGCACTTTCAGATCACCGCGGAACCGCGACAGGCAGAGGTATCGCAGGATCGGTGCGTCATAAACGACGGCATCAACCTGGCCCGCACGCAACAAGTTCAGGCAGTCTAGGGGTGTATCGGTCTCTTTAAACGCGATCCCTTGGCGGACAAGATAGTCGGCACTTGTCGAGTCGCGTATGGTGGCGACGCGGACCCGATGAAGATCACGCGGCCCGCTCACGTTCGATTCGAGCCGGGCGAGCGTCAAGGTCGAAGTGACCGACGCGGTCAGGCCGGAGATGATCAGGATCGCGGAAAACATCCAGATGATGGCCATGAGTCGGCCGCCAATCGTTTTGGGCACTCGATCGCCGTATCCGACAGTCGTCATCGTCACCGCCGCCCACCAGATGCCGTTGGAGATGCCTTTCACCGGGCCGTTCCCAAAATGCTCAGGGTTCTTGCGGCGTTCGAAAACGTAGACCAGCGCTCCTGTCACGAGGAGGACTGCCAGAATCCCAATCACGATTTCGAAAAACACGGTGGTAAACAACCGCTGGACGACCGTCGCCCAGCCACGACCCGGTCCCGGTAAGACGGCGATGCCAAGTCCCGTGTTGAAGTAGGCGTGCGAGAAGTCGACTCGTTTCTCTCGCTCGTGCGTGACCGTCAGCGCGGCAATCGCCAAATCAAGTTCTCCCGATTCCAGCCGCGTGAAGAGCTCATCCAAGGGAAGTTCCACGAATTCATAGCGGTAGTCCAAACCATTGGCAAGGTCTTGCCAAAGTTCAGCGCTAATCCCGGTCCAGGAACCATCCGCCTGACGCATCGCGAATGGAACCGCCTCCTTGATTCCCACACGCAGAATTCCGGGTTGGGGCGCGACGCTGGCAGCGAGCTCCAACTCGGACGATTCCTGCGCACCCGGCGAGGACGAACTGAGCCCCGTAAGGAGAAGCCAGACGATCGCCGCCTTGAATATGGATTGGAAACTCTGCAAGGATTTCGACGAATCGGCCTCGGTATTTTCCACTGTGTCCTCTGTGTCTTCTAAGCCCTCGGTGCCCTCGGTGTTGAAATCCGTGCGACCACGTTGCGATTACGGACACGGAACGGTCTGCGTTTCGATGAAATCGTGCAGCCCCTCCAGGCCGCCCTCTCGGCCGTAGCCGGACTGCTTCATCCCACCAAAGGGAGCCTCCGCCGTCGGTCCCGTGCCGGTATTGAGTCCGACGTGGCCAAAATTCAAACGTGCCAAGACACGTGCGGCTCTCTGATCGTCCGCGGTGAACACGTAGGCAGCCAATCCGTATTCAGTCTCGTTTGCGGCGGAAACCACTTCTTGTTCGCTGTCGAATTCGAGGATGGGCGCCAGGGGCCCGAACGTCTCTTCGCGGACGCACGCCATGGCCGCCGTCACGCCGCACAGAACCGTCGGAGGGAAGAAATTGCCTTGATCGACGTTGGACCCAGCTGGACTCGGCGCGGCGAACTCACGCTTCGTGACCCGCCTGGCACCCCGTTGGATTGCGTCCTCGACATGACGTCTTACTTTTTCGAACGCGTTTTGGTCAATCAAGGGACCGATGTCCACGTCGTCGTCCAAGCCATTCCCAATCCTCATCGCATTGACTCGCTCCGTCAGCTTGGCAGCGAAGGCATCCGCGATGCGTCGTTCGACGTAAACGCGGTTTGCGCAGACACAGGTCTGGCCAGCGCCGCGAAATTTGTTGGCCACCAGATGCTGTACGGCCGAATCAAGATCCGCATCCTCAAACACAATAAAGGGGGCGTTGCCGCCGAGCTCGAGCGATAAACGTTTGAGGTGCGGCGCCGTCGCCGCTGCCAGCGTTTTGCCGACGGACGTCGATCCCGTGAAGCTAATCACACGCACGGCGGGATGCCGACACAGCACCTCGCTGATCTCTGCGGCTGGACCGAGCACAAGGTTCGCCTTCCCGGGACGTAAGTGCAACCGCTCCAAGAGGGAAAACAAGGCAATCACCGTCAGGGGCGTTTTGGAAGAAGGCTTGATCACGCACGCGCAGTCCGCCGCCAAGGCCGCCGAGAACTTCTTCGCCAGCATCGCCAACGGAAAATTCCACGGCGTAATCAGGGCCGCGACCCCGGCGGGGCGATAGTAAACCGTCCAGCGATGGTCGCGCGGCCTCGAGTCGAGTTTTTTCGGCGTCAGGTGATCCACGGAGCCGGCATAGTAGCGAAAGAAACTCGCAGCGTAGTCGGCTTCGCCCCGAGCCTCGCTCCACGGCTTTCCGTGCTCCAGCGTGATAATCCGACCCAATTCGTCCCGGTACTCGGTCACCAAGTCCGCCAGTTGGCTCAGCCACTCGCGGCGTTCCTCGATCGATGCTGGAACGGCCAAAGCACGGTCGGCCGCTTCAATCGCTCGCTCCGTCTCCCGTTGCCCCATGACCGGGATCGACGCGATGGTTTCGCCGGTCGCTGGATTGATTACCGCCGAAGTGAGCCCGGCTTTCGCATCGCACCAATGTCCATCAAGGTATCCGCCGAGCTTGCTGAGCAGCGGTGAGTCAATCATGTTGGTCCTCCTAAGTTGGGCCGTCGATCTTCGCAGTTCACTTTCCAGCTCAAAAGGTGGGCGGCGTGCAACTGCTTATGAGCTCGCAGTCCGTTTGTCCGACGTTCCGGAATCGGTGTGGCAAGCGACTGTTGAAGTAATAACCATCTCCGGGGCCAAGCACTTCGCGCTGCCCACCGACCGTAACTTCGACCTCGCCACGCACCACCACGCCCGCTTCTTCTCCTTCGTGCGACAACATCGTCGGGCCCGTGTCACCGCCGGGCGCGTAGACTTCGTGCAGCACCTGTAATCTGCGACGCGAACTGCGGCCTCCCACTTGGCGGAGAAACAGAAGTCCGTCGGCAATCCGAGTCATTTCGGCGGCCCGATAGAACACCTGGGATTCGAGCTGAAAGTCGTCACCAAAGAAATCCGCCAACGACAGGCCGAACGCGTCGAGGATTCTCTTGAGGGACGCCACGGAGGGGCTGACGCGATCCTGCTCGATCATCGAGATCGCCCCGTTGGTGATCCCCGACGCCCGCGCTAGCTCCCGCTGCGACATGCCATATACCTGCCTCAATCGACGGAGACGCTCCCCCACTTCGATTCCCGCAACCTCGCCCCCCCTCGACTCGGTCCGCCGAGGACCGTCGGCGGGAAAGTCGCTCTCGACAGAGTCCGATCGACTGTTTACCATTTAGGGCACCCTGGACCGCGCACACGCAAAACAAACGTGAATTACCAAGCGTTATAGCGACATTCGTTTATTATTTCAATCGCGATCCAAGTTAGCTCGCGACGAGGCAAGACTCGCAGCAGGACAAATCCCCATGGGAACCGATGAAAGTTTGCTCGCGCGCGGCGGGCCATCACCCCCCGAGGCCTACCGATGGTTACCTCGGCGACGGTGGCCACCGCCCAGGGGTCGATCCTTGTCGATGGAACGGGTCAAGAGCTGATCGACTTCGCGAGCGGAATCGGCGTCATGACGGCCGGTCATTGTCAGCCGTCCGTGGTCGAGGCGATTCACCAGCAAGCCGAAAAACTGCTGCACGCGTGCATTCATGTCGCGACCTACGAACCGTATGTCGCACTCTGCGAAAAACTCGCCGAGCTGCTGCCGCATGGTGAGCAGACGAAGGTGATGCTTGTCAATTCGGGCGCCGAGGCGGTCGAGAACGCCATCAAGATTGCGCGCCAGGCTACCAACCGACCGGCCGTGATGTGCTATACGGAGGGCTTTCATGGCCGCACGCTGATGGCCATGTCGCTGACGTCAAAATACGGCTACAAGATCGGTTGCGGTCCGTACGCACCGGAAATCTACCGGCTTCCGTTTCCGAATCACTATCGGTACGGTGATGGCTTGAGCGAGTTGGCGTTTGTCGAGCGGGAACTCTGTCGTTTCCGTGATTCCCTGGTCAATACGGTCGCCGCGGAACAGGTCGCCGCGGTAATCCTGGAAGTCGTGCAGGGCGAGGGGGGATTCGTGCAAGTTCCCGCCGAATACCTGCGGGGACTTCGGCGGATCTGCGACGAGCACGGCATTCTCTTGATCCTGGACGAAGTCCAATCGGGTTTCTGCCGAACGGGTCGTTGGGCGGCCTATGACCACTTCGGCGTCGTGCCCGACATCTCGACCTGGGCGAAAGCGATGGGAGGCGGGCTGCCAATTGGCGCGGTGGTGGGCAAGGCGCAGCATCATGGATGGCGCGAGACCCGGGACAATCGGTGGCACCTACGGAGGCAACCCCGTCGCTTGTGCCGCCTCGCTCGCAACAATCCGCCTGATGCAGGATTTGCATCTCGGACGACGTGCGATGACGATTGGACAACGCGTCACGGAACGTTTTCGAGAGCTGCAGCAACGTTTCCCCGAATGGATCGGCGACGTTCGTGGACTCGGAGCGATGGTGGCGATGGAGCTTGTCGCGAATCGAGACCCCCATCAGCCGGCAACGGAGATGACCGCCGAGCTACTGCAGAGTTGCCTGGCTCGCGGTCTCCTGGTCATCGGAGCTGGGATCTACGGCAACGTAATTCGCTTCCTTGCCCCGCTGGTGATTACGGATTCCCAACTCGATCGCGGGCTGGACATCCTTGCGGAGGAGTTCGCCAGCGCGGTTGAGCGGCGGTTGTCACCGAGCTTGCAACACGCTGACAAAACGCGCTGACAAGACGCGCTGACAAGACGCGCTGACAAGACGCGCTGAGAGCCTGAGCCGACGCTCGGCCGGACACGGACGCGACCTACAACGGAGTCGAGGAATGACACCTTTTGCGATTGGCGGGCTGCAGTTGGCGACATCCGGGTTGAGAGACAACCTGCCGTACATGCAGGCCAAGCTGGATTACTTCATGTACCTCTTCCCCTGGGTTCAGCTGGTCGTGTTCAGCGAGTTGGCGGCCTACGGCCCGAATCCAGCCAAGGCCGAACCGTTACCGGGCCCCGCGGAGCGGAAGTTTCAAGAATTGGCCGCGAGACACAATGTGTGGCTCGTCAACGGCTCGCTGATCGAACTGGCCGAAGGCAAGAAATTCAACACCTTGTCGGTTTTTGATCCGACGGGAAAGGTCATTGGGCGATATCGCAAGCTCTTCCCTTTCCTACCCTACGAAGAGGGCATTGAGTGCGGCAATTCGTTCTTGGTTTTCGACATTCCGGAAGTCGGCCGTTTCGGCGTCTCCATCTGCTACGACATGTGGTTTCCTGAAACGTCGCGGACTCTGGCTAGTATGGGCGCGGAGGTAATTCTGCACCCGACCTTGACCACCACAATTGACCGAGACGTGGAGCTGTCGTTGGTCCGCGCGACGGCCGCTACGAATCAATGCTTCATGGTGGACATTAACGGTGCGGGCGATGGCGGCAACGGCCGCTCCATCATCTGCGGTCCGGCCGGCGACGTCCTGCACCAGTTTGGCCCTTCCGAAGAGTTGGTCCCGCTCGAAATCGATCTCGATCGCGTCCGTCGATATCGCGAAGTGGGCCTGCGAGGCCTGGGGCAGCCGCTCAAGAGTTTTCGCGATTCGGTGGTTCGATTTCCAGTCTATGAACCGGGCGGCAAGTCAACCGAGTACCTGAGATCTTTGGGACCGTTGCAGAAGCAGACGCGTGGCTCGAGGGCCGGCCTGGACGCCCAGGACGCCAGCATCTGATTTCACCTGGAGCGAGGTGCAAGATCGCCGAGCCTGATCGTGTCGAATTCACGAAGTACGGGAGGACACATGGAAGAAAGTATGACGGATGCCTCACACGACTACTACAATTTGCAAAATCTCAATCCAGCGTTTGTCGCACTCTACAACGTCGGGCGACTGCGAACCGATATCTGGCACTTCCTGCGCGACAGCGCTCGTCGACTAAAGAGAATTCAGCAGGACTCACGCCACGCTGACGACCGAATGTGGCTGACGACTGCTTGCGGCGAAGTCTTCGAATTCCTGTCACCGTTGGAGGATTTCTTCGCGTTCCCAGGCGTCGCCGCCCTCGAACAGCTCCGCGCCACCTTCAACCGCGGGAATTTCGACGACCTGGCACGCCAGACCTTGCGGCTCGTCCGGATGATGAACAACGGATCCTATCGGCGACTCGACCTGGCGACTTCGCGCTTACACGACTACGCCGACCTCCTCAATATTGCCAAACTCAGTGATGACATCCACACCAAGATTCGTCAGGAGCAACGTCTTTACTTCGAAGTCCTGTTCGTCGACGAACTGTCCCCAGCCGAAGCCAAGGACATCCGCACCCAAGCTCGCGGGCTGCGACGTTCGGACGACGCGTTTCTTTACGAAGTCACCGTTGCCACCACTTTTGAAGATGCGTTGATTGCGGTGCTGTTGAACCCGAATATCCAGAGCTGCCTGATTCGGTATAGCTTTCCTTATCGCACGGGCAAGAAATTGACACTGCTGGACGAGATCTACACGATTCTGGGCGTTGATCCGCGCGAGCTTGAGACGCTGAGTGGAACCGAGCGGAGTCTGTATCTCGGAAGTATGCTGAAATCGCTCCGACCGGAACTCGACCTCTTCATGGTCACCGACGCTCCGGTCGAAGATGTCGTCGGGGGCCCAAGTCGCGATTTCCGCCGCCTGTTTTACCTTCAGGAGAACTACCGCGAAGTTCACTTAAGCGTGCTGAAAGGAATTCACGAGCGTTTCGAAACACCCTTTTTCAGCGCCCTGCGAAGATATAGCCAAAAGCCGACGGGAATGTTTCACGCCTTGCCCATTTCGCACTCCGCCACGATCACGAAATCCCACTGGATACGCGATCTGGCCCAATTCTATGGCCACAATATCTTCGAGGCCGAGACCTCGGCCACGACCGGCGGACTCGACTCGTTGCTCCAACCACACGGCTCGCTCCGCGAGGCTCAGGAAAAATCAGCCCGAGCATTCGGTTCGCGACGGACCTACTTCGTCACGAACGGCACATCGACCGCGAATAAGATCGTGATGCAGGCATTGATCCGGCCAGGCGACATTGTGCTGCTTGCTCACGACTGCCACAAGTCGCACCCCTACGCGGTCATTCTGGCCGGAGCTCACCCCGTTTATCTCGACGCCTATCCGTTGTCGGAGTATTCGATGTACGGAGGTGTTCCGCTGCTTGAGATTAAGCGGCGATTGCTCGAACTCAAGCGTGCCGGCAAACTGGATCGCGTCCGGATGTTGCTGTTGACCAACATTACGTTTGACGGAGTCGCTTACGATCCGGTGCGCGTCATGGAGGAGGTTTTGGCGATCAAGCCAGACATGATTTTCCTCTGGGACGAAGCGTGGTACGCATACGCCCGGTTCGCGCCCGTCCTGCGCCGCCGGACGGCAATGTGGTCGGCGGCGTACTTGCGAAAGCGATATGCCAGCCAAGAGTACGCTCAGGAATATCAGGAATGGCGAACCGCGTTTGATGCGTCAGATCCGGATGACGATGCCACGTGGTTGGAATCCAAGTTGATGCCGGATCCTGATCTGGTGCGGGTGCGCGCCTACGCAACGCAGTCGACGCATAAAACGCTGACGGCGCTGCGGCAGGGGTCGATGATTCACGTTCACGATCAAGATTTCGAGCATCACGTTCGAAATGCGTTTAACGAAGCCTACATGACTCACACGTCGACATCTCCCAACTATCAAATTCTGGCAACGCTGGATGTCGGTCGCAGGCAAGTGGAGTTGGAGGGATACGATTTCGTCGCTAAGAGCATTACGTTGGCCATGATGATACGTGAGCGGATTACATCGGATCCACTGTTGGAGCGATATTTCCGCGTGCTCGCACCCGCCGAGATGATACCCGCCACGTACCGTCCATCTGGCATTGAGGCCTACTTCGACTCGGAGCAGGGCTGGGGACGTATGGACGTCGCTGCGCAAGCGGACGAGTTTGTGCTCGATCCGACGCGGGTCACGTTGCACGTCGGTCGCACCGGGATGGACGGCGATACGTTCAAGAAGTTGTTGATGGACAAGTACGATATTCAAATCAACAAGACCTCCCGAAATACCGTGTTATTCATGATCCACATTGGCATGACGCGCGGGACCGTGGCGCACCTGGTCAACGTCTTGACGCAGATCGCCCGCGATTTAGACGACAAATTGGATCGCTGGAGCGACGTGGAATCGGCCTTGTTCCGACAGCAGGTTCGGGCCCTGACCGAAGAATTGCCGCCCTTGCCGAACTTCAGTTGTTTCCATCCAACGTTCCGACCCACGCCCGACAGCACGACACCGGAAGGCGACATGCGGCGGGCGTTTTTCCTCTCGTACGACGAAAGTCAATGTGAGTACTTGAAGCTGGACGACGGTTCGCTGACGGCGGCCGTCGAGTCCCCTCGAGAGATTGTGTCCGCCGCGTTTATTACCCCGTATCCGCCTGGTTTTCCCGTCTTGGTTCCTGGCCAAGTCATCACTTCAGAAATCGTAAGGTACTTGCTGGCGCTGGATGTGAAGGAGATTCATGGATACGAACCCGCTTTCGGCTTACGGGTCTTCACCGCAACGGCGGTCGCCGCCGAGGAGCGCCGAGTTAACGGCCATCCAGTCACCTTGCTTACGTCTCAAGAAGGAGCCCTCAAATGACACTTGCCAAAGCGCACACCCTGCACGGGCTTTCTGATATCCGCTTGTTCTTTCATCGCAACGAAACCCCCATTTACTTCGTCAGCGCGACAAACTTCAATCTGATGGGCATCGACGAATGGGTACGAGGATTCCGATTCATTAGCTATATCGACTGTTTTGACGGGCAGCACCCCAACGTCTTCTCACCTTCGGAGATGCCGCACCAGCCGTTCACGTCAATCGAAGAGATCAACAACTATCTTCTCGAGCACAAGGAGGTGGTTGACTTGATCCGGGGTCGAGCCAAGAACGGAGTCGTAGGCAAAGCGGTATTCCTGTTCTTCGACGAGCAGACCGAGTCCCTGTGCGAACAGTTGGGTCTGGAGGTGTGTTTCCCTCCGGCACGCCTTCGGCAAGAAATTGACAACAAGCTCACGACAACTCGCATTGGCGACCGGGCCGGAATTGCCAGTGTCCCCAATGTCCTCGGGCGTGTCGAGAGCTGGCCGCAGCTTCGCGAGCTTGCGGGCCATCTCGGGCCTGACCTCGTCATCCAAACCGCGTTCGGCGATTCCGGCCACACGACATTCTTCATCTCAAGCCACGACGACTGGGACCGACACGCGGACGAAATCATCGCGGATCCCGAAGTAAAAATCATGAAGCGGATCGAATGCCGCGGAGCTGCTCAGGAAGCATGCGTGACGCGGCACGGGACGATCGTGGGACCGCTGATGACCGAACTCGTCGGATTCGCGGAACTGACTCCCTATCGTGGGGGGTGGTGCGGAAACGAAGTCTTGGCCGAGGCGTTTTCGCAGGATGTCAGGACCCAGGCTCGCGAAATGACGTTTCGTTTCGGTGAGGAGTTGAGACGCCTGGGGTATCGCGGCTACTTCGAGCTGGATTTCCTTCGCGATCTCGACAGCGACGAACTGTATCTTGGTGAGGTCAATCCGCGCGTCACGGGCGCAAGCGCGATGACGAACCTCGCGGCCTTTGCCCATGCCGACGCGCCGTTGTTCCTATTTCACCTGCTCGAATGGGCGGACGTCGATTTCGATTTGGATGTTGAAGAATTGAATGCTCGCTGGTTGGATCCCGTCAACATTGACAGCTGGGGCCAGCTGGTCATGAAACACACGGACGACTCGGTTGAGTTGATTACGGACGCGCCGAAGACGGGAATCTGGCGTTTGCTGGATGATGGAAGCGTCGTTTACGTGCGAATGCAGACACACCGCCGAACGGTCGAGTCAGAGCGGGAGGCATTCTTTCTACGAATCGCAAAAGCGGGTGACTACAAATACGAAGGGGCCGACCTGGGGATCTTGATTACACCCGGCCGCTTGATGACGGACGACTTCCAGCTGAACGAGCGGGCTCGAGCATGGACCCGGGGTATCAAGTCGCAGTTCATCTCCCGCCCCATCATCCCCGCTGAAATCGAAGCCGCTGCGCAGGTCGCCGAGGTCGGCAATTTCAAGTTGATGTAGATCCTGTGGCGTCCGTGATGAATGACACTCTGGAAGTACGTTTTCAAGCCATCTCCGAGCCCGAGCTTGGGGAGAAATGGCAGCATCGATTCCAACGGCTGTGGCCGGCATACCGTCGCTGGTTTCTGAAGGAAGGTGCCGGCTCTCGGCCAACCTACCTTGCGTGCGAACGTGCGTTACGCAGATTTATGCCTGAGTTGATGCCGACCTACGAACGTCTACTGGAGTTGTCGGGAGGCGGCGACCAGGCCGCTCGGTTCCTGAGTCTCTATCAGCCGACGCCCTTCATGACGGGCTGTTCCCAGGCGGTCTGGACTCGGGAAGAGCCGCTCCTGGTACGCAATTACGACTACAGTCCGCACCTGTGGGAGGGTGTCTTGCTTCACACGGCGTGGAATGGCCGGCAGGTACTCGCGATGAGCGATTGTTTGTGGGGCGTGTTGGATGGGATGAGCGACCGGGGACTCGCCGTTTCGCTTGCTTTCGGGGGAAGGCGCATCGTGGGCGATGGTTTCGGAATCCCCCTGATCCTCCGCTACATTCTCGAATTTTGCGACACGGCGTCGGATGCCACAGATGTCCTCTGCCGTGTCCCCAGCCACATGGCCTACAATGTCACCGTGCTCGATCGATCGGGGGCGCATGCCACGGTATTCGTCTCGCCCGACCGCGATCCGATCGTCTCGCGTCGACCGCTGGCAACCAACCATCAGGAGTCCATCGAATGGAGTGAACACGCGCGCGCTACGGCCAGCCTCGACCGTGCCCACTTCCTTTCCCTGCGTCTGCATGATCGAACTGAAACGCGACAACGGTTCGTCGGCCGATTTCTTGAACCCCCGTTGTATCAGACCGAACACCATCATGGTTGGGGCACACTCTACTCGGCGGTCTACGAGCCGCTCGCAGGGCGATCGACCATTCACTGGCCTGGTTATTGCCTCGAGCAGGATTTCTCGCGCGTCGTGGAGTGTACGCTCGCCGTGCGGTTCCAGTAGCACGGCCTGAGCGAGCGGCAGCCTACCAGACACCGGAGTTTCAAACTTGATGCGAGGACCCGAGTTCGCTAATCGACAGCTGAGTTACATCGATGTCCTCTAGCGCCTCCACGACACCCGACAAACCCACCACGACGTCCGCCAAGTTCGGCACGTTCGGAGGCGTATTCACGCCCTGCACACTGACCATTCTCGGCGTGATCATGTTTCTCCGCTTCGGCCAAGTGGTCGGCCAGGCCGGGATCGTGCGGGCGGTCGCAATTGTGCTCGCGGCCAAAGTGATCACGACTTTGACCACGTTGTCCCTGTCCGCCATCGCGACCAACACTCGCGTTCGCGGCGGCGGCGCGTACTACCTGATCAGCCGCAGTCTGGGCGTGGAATTCGGGGGCGCGATCGGGATTCTGTTCTTCGCGGGGCAAGCCATTTCGATCGCGATGTACATCGTCGGCTTCACGGAGGCCTTCGTCGATACGTTTCCCGGCCAGCGAAGCCATTTCGTCGCCATCGCCACTTTCACGAACCTCGCAACGTTCATGTGCGTCTACATCGGCGCGGGATGGACGATCAAAGTCCAGTATGCAATCTTGGCGGTTTTGGTGGCGGCTTTGGCTTCATTCTACACGGGCGCGATCAGTAGCTTTGACTCGAGCCTGCTCGAATTGAACTCGGGCCCCCATTTTCTTTCAGGCGAAAACGGCTTCACCATCTTTGCCCTGTTCTTTCCCGCCGTCACCGGCATTATGGCGGGGGCAAACATGTCCGGCGACTTAAAGGATCCCTCACGGTCGATTCCCACGGGCACGCTGGCCGCAGTTGCCTTTACAGGCGTGATCTACCTGTCCCAAGCCCTGATGCTTGGCTGTGCTCGCCCTGCCGAAGAGTTAATTCAGAACAACATGGTTATCCGCGACATCGCTCGCTGGCCCCTGCTGATCACGGCCGGAGTGTTCGCGGCGACCCTCTCATCCGCGCTCGGCAGCATGATGGGAGCTCCCCGGATTCTCCAAGCGTTTGCGCGTGATGAAATTTTCCCGGCGCTGAATTTCTTCGCCATCGGAAGTGGCCCAACCAGCGAGCCACGTCGCGCCACCGTGTTGACATTCGTGATCGCCCAGATCTGTATTTTGCTCGGTGATCTTGACGCGATCGCGCCGATTATCACGATGTTCTTCATGATCACCTACGGACTGCTGAATCTGGCGACCTTTTACGAGGCGGTGACCAAGAATCCAAGCTATCGACCGACATTCCGTTACTGCCACTGGAGCGCGTCATTAGCGGGTGCCATCGGGTGCCTGGGGGTGATGTTTCTGGTCAACTGGATCTGGGCCACGGTGTCGATTGTCTTCATCGTTGGCTTGCACTGGTACATTCGTTCGAAGGAGATCGAATCTCGATGGGGGGATTTGCAAAGTGGAGTTACCTTCGAAAGAGCGCGCCGAGCGCTGCTGCGACTTGAAGAGCAAGCCTACCACCCAAAGAATTGGCGTCCGACGATTATGGCGCTGAGCGGGACCGGTTGGACGCGACCGCATATCCCGATCCTGGGACATTGGCTGACTTCGGGTCACGGAATCCTGACCTTGGCCCACGTCGTCACTGGAGAATTGGAAGTTCACGCGGAACGCCGCGATCAGTACGAGAAATTGCTACGCACGTTTATTGCCAACGAGGAATTGCAGGCGTTCCCCGCCGTGGCCTGCAATACGTACCTGTCCGATGGAGTTGAGGCCCTGCTGCAATGTCACGGCATTGGGGGACTTCGACCGAACACGGTTCTGCTGGGTTGGCCGCGTGATGAATCCAAAGCCGAGGTGTTCGGGTCAAACATCCGGCTGATCGCGCGCATGAATCGCAGCATCCTGGCCGCTCGATTTCTATCCCACCGTCTTGCGGAAGCGACAGATGAGAGGGGGGGCGACGAGCATTGGAACGTTCCCTCCGGACCGATCGACGTCTGGTGGCGAGGGATGGAAAACGGCGAGCTGATGCTGCTGCTGGCCCACCTGCTGCATCAAAATCCCGAATGGCGCGGTAATCGGATTCGTGTGCTACGGCTGGTGGATCGCTCTGAGGCGACCAGCGAGGTCTTGACTCATCTTACGGAGTTGGGCTCATCCGCCCGCATTCGAATCGAGCCACGCGTCGTGTTCTCGACTCGCTCGGCCGAGGAAGTCATCCAGGCCGAATCCAGCTCGGCGTCGGTCGTCCTCCTGGGGTTCCAGACACCGGCCGAGGGGCAAGAGCTGGAACTCTACCAGCGAATGGAACAGCTGGCGGGCAACCTGGCTCGGGTCATCTTCGTGGATAGCGCCGGCGGAATGACGCTCGAATCCTAGGCCAACACGATCAATCCCGCCAGAATGTCGATGCCGGGCCGACGGAGTAGCGGACTTCCATTTCGGGCGTCTCCACCGGGACCTCCCCGCGATAAATCGAGTCCACGGCCGCCAGCGTCATGCCCGAAGTCAGCAGCGTTCGTTCGACAGGGTAGGGGACGTTGCCTGTGATCACCACGTCTTCGATATGGTGCACGAGCGGATGGAAGAAATCCGCCGTCGTCGCACTGTGTGTGGGCATCGGCAGGTACATCTGACACGAGATGATCTCGCCCGTGTCCGAACGCAGCCCCGCGTAGTTGAAGTCCTGGATCGGAAACAGGAACACGGTCGTGCGGAATCCGTCCCGGTGTTCGATCAAGTAAGCCAGTCCGTCGGGGAAGACTTGCTTGGCCCACTCGAAGTTGATCCGATCCGTATAATAGCCATCCTTCACGGGCAGATTGTGGCTCCGAGTCAATGCTGAGACCATCAAACGACGCGTCGCGTCCCGCTCGGGCCGTTCCAGGATCTCCCACATCGCCTTCCCGCGAACGGCGTGGACTCGCCGGATTCCAACCTCCCCGCCTTGGCGTCGCTCCGACATGCATTGAGCGGTCTCAAGTGCGTGGAAGTCATAGCTGTCGACTCCCCCGTACGCGACGCAGACACTCTCGCTGAGTGGCACATCGTGCGGCATGTCGATCGCCGGTAGACGCCGCGTGACCGGCAGCGAGGACCCGGCGAAAAAAGGGAAATTCAAGCGTTTCGAATCGGCGACCATTTCCGTACATCGATCCCACGAAGTCGACAGGTGTTTGTCGTTGAACACCGGCACGGCACGGCCGCTGGACTCAAACACTTTGACACACTCTTTAAACCACTCGTACCGCGGATAAAGCTTCTGTCCCTTTTCATTGTTGGGGTAGTCACCGTGCTCGGCGATGATCACCACTCCATCAACGGCCAGCCGATCGGTGCCCAGTGTTAGCGCGTCGGCAATGCGTGGGAAAAGCCGAAGGTCGTGGCGTGCCACTCGTTCGCGTGCCAGGTCGCCTTTCGGGAACTGATCAATGTACACGGACGCCACCTCGACACGCGGGTCTTGCCAGGCACCACGCCAGCCATATCCGAGCGTCAGTCGGTCGAGAAAATGTTGGGCATGCGAATGGGTCCGCACCTCGGTCCCCAGAAACGCAATTTTCTTTCGTTCCGCCTGTGTCCCCAACGCGACTCGAGGCGCTCCCAAAACCGCAGAACCAGCGAACATCGACAGCTGGGCAAGAAATGTACGGCGATCGTGATTCATCGCGTATGACTCTCATGCATGCGTTGGTTCCCAGGAACTCAGCGGGGCCGATCCCCGTAGCGATCTCGCATTGGTATGATAAGCGCAGCTTTCCCAAGGCGCGATCCGCCACCGTTCAATCGCCCCCAGTTGTACAAGGAGGCAACATGGTTCGCAACACGCTCCCAGTCCTGGCCACCAGCCTTTGCCTCGCCTGGACGGCTTGTTCCCGCGAGGTCGACGTTCTGGACGTGCCCCGCGATCCGCAACCGATCGAGGGCCTTTGGATGGGTTCCTGGGGAGGTGGTTCGACCGCCGACGGAGTCGTCCAGCAACCGGTGATCGCCGAGCTATTTATCAACGAAACACAGATCGAATTGAGCAATTTCCCAAGCGTGGGCAGTCTGACCGGCACGGTTGAATTCGATTCCGTCGCCCAGCAGCTGCGAATTACGCCCGCCACGGGCGGCGGCATCCAGCCGGCGACGACGTTAGTATACCGCTACCGAATTGACCCCGACGGGCTCACGCTGACCGACGACAAAGAACGGTCGATCTCGCTGCAAAAGTGCGACGTTGAGCAAAAACCGCTGGCCAACGTGCAGTTCGAGTTCGTCGCAGCGAGCGGGATCAGTGACGACGGAGAACTGCTTGTCACGGAGTACAACCGGCTGGAAGTCGGCCAATCGCGTTCGATCTATTACCAGCCTGCGCATCGTGCGCTGCAGACCGGTCGGGCCACGCTGCTGCTGGTCCGGGAAAACGGGATTCAAGAGCTGTCACTTGACGAGGCGCGATCGCGGATTCGCCATTCCACGCCCGTGGTCATCGCCTCAGTCGACGACGATCATCCGCCTGAGTATCAAGCTCACACTCTGTGGAGATCGATCGGACCTCCGCTCCCAGGCAGCGAAGCGGCGCTGCAGACCGCCGCGCGAGTTCTCCGGCCCGGTACGTTGATTTTCATTCTATCTGCGACCGAAAATATCCCTCGTCCCTAGCCAGGCAACGGTGACGTGGCTGCCAACTTCGACTCCATGCCAAGTCGGAAGTTGCCGTGAGGAACGTCTCCGAAACGCTCAACCGTCCTTCCGAGTCGTCGATCAAGCACGCGACTGAGCCACCTGCCCGACTATTTCGCCTTCTTCGCTGGCTTTGCCGCTTTCGATGCGGCTTTTTTCTTGGCCGCTTTGGGAGCGGCTGCGCGCTTGGCCGGAGGATCCCCTGGACGGCTTTTTGTTCTTTTTGCGGTGGAGGTTCGGCCCGCCTTTGGTTCGGACGCCTTCGTGGTCTTCTTCTTGGCCACGGCGACCTGGCGGTTCTTCTTCTTGGTCGCAGGTTTCACCTTCGACTTGTCGGAGGTTTCGGCGGTGTTCGAGGTCTTGGCGGGCTTTTCTTTCGCAGCGACCTGCTTGGTCCTGCCTCGAGTTTTTGACGCGCCGCCCGCTGACGACTTGGCGGGATCGTCGACGACCAGATCGATGCCAAACACATCACCAAGGTCCGCGGATACCAGCCGTTTTCCGCGGCCTTGACGCTTACCGCCCGGAAGGGTCGTCGGTGCGTCCACGTGGATCAATTCGTCGGGATCCACGCCGCGCAAGCGAAACAGCATGGCCGGATCCGAATCGAGCCGGGCACCGACGCCGTACAAGACAGCCGCCACGTGCTTGCACATGCTCGCCCAATCCGGGCAGTCGCAGCGAAACGAAATTTCTTTCGGCCGGGGAAATAGGCCCTTCTCGCGGTCGGTAACGACTCGCATCACGCCGTCGGAAAGCTTGCCCCGAAGCAACTCCAGGAGGGACGAAATCTCGCCCGAGCACTGCCGCTTGATGGCCTGCCATTGCGCGGCGGACAGGGTCTTGATTTCGACCTTGACATCGTAGATCTCTGACCCGCTGACTTTGGCCTCGACCTTGCCTTGCTGGATCGACAAGTGACAAACGGAACCATTCCGGACGTAAGTGCGGCCTCGCGGCAACCGGTTGTCGTAGTCGCTGAACGAAGCCAGGTGATCGCACCACGCCGCGCCCCAAAATGTCTTGGCGATCTTCAGTCCTTGGACCAGGACCGGCTCGATCACTTTTCCCTTCTTGCGGAGGGCCGCCATGCGTTGTGCCGCGAGCTGACGCCGTCGCTTCACGGGGACATATGGTTTCCAACTGTACCAGGCCATCGGGAAATCCTTTCTGAGAATGGCGACACGAAGCACGACGCTTCGCGTCTAGCTGGATCTAGGTCAGGAATCAGAATTTTACTCGGTCCAGGTCCAGTGATACCATCCGGATCAGCTCCTTATCGGACAACTCCGTCAACATTTTCTCCGCGCCCCCCTCGAGCAAATCGCTGGCCAGTCCTGTTTTGTCCGCGATCAAGGCATCGATTCTTTCTTCGAGCGTGCCGCGACAGACGAACTTGTGGACGAGCACATTGCGTTTCTGGCCGATCCGAAAGGCACGATCCGTCGCTTGATTTTCGACTGCGGGATTCCACCACCGATCGAAGTGAATCACGTGCGCAGCCGCCGTCAAATTCAATCCGGTCCCGCCGGCCTTCAAGGAGAGGACAAAAAAGGGCGGTCCGTCCTCACGCTGAAACTCGTCGACAAGCTTCTTTCGTCGGTTCACGGGCGTCCCGCCGTGCAGCACGAGTCCGCCACGCCGGAAGACCTGAGCCAGCATGATTGCCAGGGGTTCGGTCATCTCGCGAAACTGAGTGAACACCAGCGCCTTCTCTTGGCGGGCTGAGATCTCTTCGCAGATTTCGGCCAGGCGCACCAGTTTGCCGCTGTCTTCCCGCACGTACCGCCCGTCGCCCAACAGTTGACTCGGGTGATTGCAAAGCTGTTTGAAACGCGTCAAGTATGCCAGGACAACTCCGCGGCGTTGGATCCCGGTCAGCTCATTCAGGGAATCGGAAAGTTCGCGGACCAATTTCCCATAGAGCGTCGCCTGCCGCTTGCTCAGTCCGCAAAAGGCTCGGACTTCGGTCTTCTCGGGAAGATCCGCGATTACCCGCCGATCCGTTTTCAGTCGCCGAAGAATGTAGGGGCCGACGAGCCGTCGCAGTGGTGCATAACGGTCCTGCTCGCGAGACTCCAGGGATTTCACGAATTTCTGGAAACGTTGCTCCGTTCCGAGCAGACCTGGACAGAGGAAATCGAAAAGCGACCAAAGGTCGGAAAGGCGATTTTCGACGGGCGTTCCCGTCAAGGCAATCCGTGCGGCGGCCTGCAATCGCTTCACCGCCTTGGTTTGCCGAGCGGCTGGATTCTTGATGGCCTGAGCTTCGTCGAGCACGACCAGTTGCCAAGCGACCTGAGTCAGCCAGGGCTGACGCAGCAGCATCCCGTAGGTGGTCAGAAAGAGATCGTTGCCCTGGAGCGCTCGCCCCGGGTCGGCCGCCAGTGCCGCCAGTTCCTCCTTGCCGATTTCGGAAGGGTGCACGTAGACGCTGCGAAGCGTCGGGGCAAAACGATCAATCTCGGCTTTCCAGTTCGCCAGGAGTGAAGCCGGCAGTACAAGCAGCGAAGGCTTGCGGCGCCGCTTCTTCTTGTACTGCAACAGCAGTGCGAGCACCTGGATCGTCTTGCCTAACCCCATATCGTCGGCGAGGCACGCCCCCAATCCCAGACCCGACAGCAAGCGCAACCAGCGGACGCCGGTTTCCTGATAGGCCCGCAGTGTCGCTCGCAGCTCACGGTCCGGACCCGGGCCTTCGAGAGTTTCGGGGTGACGCAAATCCGACAACGTCTTACCCAACCACGCGCCGGCGTCGACAAACGACCACTCGCGATTCCCCGGACCACCTTGAGAATCCTCGCCCAAGTGCATCGGGGCACCGGCCAGCAGTCGCATGCCTTCGGAAAAGGAGATCCCGTCCGCCGCCTGTTGCTCGACCTCCTTCCAGTGGTCGAGCGCTTCGAGCAGCTTTTCACGATTCACTTCGACCCACTGCCCGCGCAGCAAGACCAGACCCTCTTCGCCGGCGAGCAGCTCGTCCCACTCCGCTTGGCTCAATTCCTCGTCGCCGAGAGCCAAGTGGACCTCGAAGTCGAGCATGCTATCGACTCCCAGCGACGTTTGCCGCGTGCCGCCGATCGTGATGCCGACTTGAGGGCGAGAACGCTTCTTCCACCAGTCCGGCACGCGTACCGAAATCCCGCTTTCCTCAAACAGAGGAATGTCTTTCAGGAATCCGAACGCCTGCTTGGGTGTCCAAGCCAGGGGCTGATAAATGTCACCTGATTCCACCAGCTCCCGAACCAGCGGACTGGCCTGAGAAGCCAACTCGACGGGTGAGAGCAACTTAATCAGGACCGACTTGTTTTTCGCGCCGCGTATTGCTGCAGCGCGTTACGCAACGGCTGGTACTGCACACGCCCCGCGCCCGTCACGCTCGGAGCGTAAGTGGCCAGAAAAGCGAATGGGTAAACCGGGTCGCGTCGGTTCTCGGCCAGATGAAAACAGACGCGGCCAACCTGATGCCAGACCGGCGCCTGCTCCTGAAGAAACCCTGATAATCCCTGGGGGTGGGATGCGACTTGATTGCGGAGCCAGGCGTCCAGTTCCCGCCAAAGCTGCTCCAGCTTGCCGGTCGAAAGATACTCCGCGCCGGGCATCGGCGGGACGCTCAACAAGATCGACGTCAACTCGGCCGGCCGCGGCGGCGGAATCTCGGGAATCTGCGCGTCAACGCCCTCCGGAGTTTGACAGATTTCCGAAAGATAGCGCGCGGCGAAGTCGCGCCAGAAGACGAACGCCGGTGCCCAGCCGGAATCCGTTCGTTGCGAGGCGAGGGCGAACAGACCCGCTGCAGTACTCGACTCGAACGCCTGCCGAACGTGCCGCGCACGCGCGCCCGTTCGCTCGCGGCCACCCGCGGCACCTTCGCCGTCGCGATCTTCCTCCGATTCGTGAATCGAGATTCGACCAGACGGTGTGAATGTCAACTCAAGCGTCATCGTGCGGCGGCTCTGTCGACGGTCGCATGTGCCAGTGGAGCGGTAGAATCCTGCCCCAGACAATACAGCATCTCCTGCCTTGCACCGGATTGCTGAGTGCCGACTCGCAAAAAGATCTGGTCGCCACAAATCGCGGGCGACGCGTAAGTATCGTCACCGAGCTGATTCTTGGCGAGTTCCTCGTAGCCCCTCGAAGTCGCTTGGAAGACAAACGTCGTGCCGGACAGGTTCGAAACGTAAATCCTCTCGCCGCTACACACCGGCGAGGCGCTGAACGAACCGCCGAGTCGCTGCTTCCAGTGCAGCTTACCGGTCTGGCTATCCCAGCAGTGGGCGATCCCGTTGTCGGTGACCGAATAGAGTTCGTCGCCAACCCGTATCAGGGACGGTTCATAGCTCTTCACCGCCGTACTCCACACCACCTCGCCCGCACCGTCCGCCTTGACTGCGAGCGTCTGCTGGTCGGGATATCCGCCGCTGGCGAACACGAGCGATTCGTTCCAGACCATCGTGCCGCAGGTGGCATCCGTCGTGCCGTCGCAAGCCCAGATCAGCTCGCCACTGCCCGGGTCATAGCTGCTTACCTGGTCGCCCCCGCTGATCAGCAACTGGTCACGGCCCGACACATGCGCCACCACCGGAGACGAATACGTACTGGAACGGGACCTCGCCTTACGCCAAACAAGGTTCCCCGAGCGGCGATCGACGGCAGCCAGGTATCCGCCGCCCTGGTTGTCGGCTGCGAAGATCACGAGCGATTCGTAGAGCACCGGGGAAGGGGCATAGCCGAACTTGGAATTGAAGGCTCCGAGCGTCGTCTGCCAGGCCAACTTGCCGTCGAAGTCGATCGCCGAGGCGATGATCGAATCGTGGTTCAGAAACGCAATAAAAATGTGCTGGTCATCGCAGACGACCGTCCCGTTCGCGTGCGATCCCTTGGGGTGCATCTGACGGTCGGATGGAAATCCGCCCTCGTGCAACACGAGCCGCCATTTTTCGGATCCGGTTGCGCGGTCAAAGGCCACGACGACCTGCTGGAGTTTGTCTTCCAACGCCGTCGCCAGAATCACCTGGTCACCGCAAACGACGGGTGAGGAGTGGCCGCGTCCGGGCACCGGCACCCGCCAGACCACGTTTTCGGTCTCGCTCCAGGTCACCGGCGCCGAGCTGGACGGCGAGATTCCGTTTCGGTTGGGTCCCCGCCAGCCCGGCCAGTCCGAATCCCGGGGAACAAACGCCTCGGCACCTGGCGTGATCGCCTTCGGATCGAGCGACACCTCCTCAACGGGCGTGGTCCGAGTGCAACCGACTGCCAGGAACAACATCCAGACCGTGAAACTGCGCATGCCCGTTCCCTAATCCCTTCCCGTGAGAGTCTTGCCGTTGCTCGCCCCCCGCGGTTGAATTGTCATTGCCCAACGCCGCGGGCCGCGCCGTCACCAGGCGATCATCAAGCGCCACGCGAAGCGATTGACGCGCTGGGTTCAAGTGCTACCTTGAACGCCATTGTGAGCCCTGATCGGTTCCAGGCTCAAGCCCGGTCGGCCCGAATTCGAACCGTTGGCGCGGAGCGACCCACCATGTCCCGCATCCTGATTCTGGCAATCGGTTGCCGATTCGCCCTGTCAACCGTGGCCCCTTGCTGGGGAGGGACCTACGAAACGCAAAGTAATCCGCTTCCCGATGGTCGCATTGAAGTCGCCGATGGGGATCCCGACCGGAGCGATTGGGAGGGGATCCCCTGGTACGAGGAAGATGACGATCTGGACGAGTTGTACCCGGTCGATATCGGTCAACTGCAGGTCGCCCACGACTCTCAAAACGTTTACTTCCATCTCACAAGCCTCGCCTGGGACACCGAGGAGACCTGGCGCGTGGGGACGTTCGTCGACGTCGACGACGATCCGACGACCGGCTACACCGGCGGCTGGCTGGCCGTGGGCGCGGATCGGTTGATCGAAGGCGCCTCTGTCTTCTCATTTAATGCGGCAACCCAAGCCGAGTGGGGATGGGAATGGGTCGCGGACCTACCGCGCGACCAGACGTCGATGCGGGACGTCGAGGTAGCGGTTCCCCGAGTCTCGTTGGGGAACCCGGAGGCGATTAACTTTCTGCTATTCGCCAATAACGCGCTGGATTTTTCGTTGCCGGACGACATTTATCCCAACACGGCCGGCTCCCCGACCGGTGACTCGCTGCGGTACGAGTTGACGGACCCCGTTTCACCCGGAGATTTCGACGGAAATGGTACCCTGGATCGGGTCGACGTCAATGCGCTCAACGCCCAGATCGCCGCTCAGATGCACGCCGCTGCGTTCGACTTGAACGGCGATGCTCTGGTCGACGACGCCGACCTGACGGTGTGGGTCAGCGACCTGAAGAGGACCTGGTTCGGCGACGCGGATCTGAACGGCGTGTTTGACTCGAGCGATCTGGTCGACGTCT
Organism: uncultured Planctomycetales bacterium; assembly: GCA_963826795.1. Taxonomy (GTDB): domain Bacteria; phylum Planctomycetota; class Planctomycetia; order Pirellulales; family Pirellulaceae; genus CAWGYT01. The sequence continues at coordinate 150,778 of CAWGYT010000020.1, forward strand.
TTCAGCCGGGCAAATTCGAAACCGAATCGGCGGCGACCTGGGAAGAGGGTGACTGGACCGGCGACCTTCGTTTCGGGACGGACGATCTGGTGCGAGCGTTCCAAGACGGAGGTTTCGAAGAGGGTCCGCGACCCGCAGCCCTCCGCGCTGTTCCCGAGCCAGGTGGCGGGCTGCTATGGCTGCTGGGGATGGCGCTCGGCTCACGCTGGCGGCGCAGGTGAACGGCACCTGACCCGGCTTTTGAACCGATGCGCCAGATCACGGGAGCTTCCTCCACATGGATCACCGCCTACGACTCACGTGGCTCGCAGCGTCAACACTCGTCTGGCTCGCCTCCAGTGCGGACGCGGGCCTGCTGGAACTGTTGGTTCCGGCATACGGCAATCCCTGCTGCGGGTCCGGGCGGGCGCTCTGGCAGCAAATGATCGAGGCCTCGTCGCAAGGGCCGCTGACCGCCATCTTGAATCCAAACAGTGGGCCGGGATCGACGCCCATCGATTCGAACTACATTCGTGCAGATGGCCAGACGGGTCCCCTGCTGGATCTGCGGTGCGCAGGCGGACGGGTCGTTGGCTATGTCCACACCGCTTGGGCACAACGGCCATTGGACGAGGTGAAGGCCGAGATCGACCGCTACCTGGCGCCGGATTACTGGCGCGGAGCGGCCGTTCAGATGGATGGGATCTTCCTTGACGAAATGTCGAATGACTTGGCCCAGGTCGGTTATTACCAGGCGCTGCGGGAACACGTGAGTCAACACGCCCCCGCAATGCTGATCATGGGAAATCCGGGCACGACCTCCACGTCGGATTCCAGCCGCGGCGCTGCGGGGTTCACGATCCACGATTACTTCCACGCGGTCGACACGTTGGTCACCTTTGAAGACACCGGACAACGTTATCGATCCGCTTACGTCGCGCCGCCCGGATCGATTGATCGGTCGCCGACTCGCGTCGGACACCTGATGCATAGCGAGGCTACCCTCGATGCGATGCTGCAGGACTTGACCCTCGCGCGCAGCGCGGGGCCGAGGTCGTCTACGTGACCGATGACGTGATGAACAACCCCTACGATCGCCCGCCGTCCTATTGGAACGAGCTTGTGGATCGCCTTTGGCCCGCCGTGACCATTGACCAACTGGCGCGGAATTCGCAGCGGGTCACTCGATGCACAGTACGACTTGAACCGCGATGGCCGCGTTGATGTCGACGACCACGCATTTTGGGTCCGGCAGGTTTGGGGGACCACCGCGGGCGACGCGGATCTGGACGGCCATTTTACGACGGCGGACCTGGTGCAAGTTTTCCAGGCGGGTGGTTACGAAGACGGGATTCCGGCGAACGCGGCCTGGTCGACCGGCGACTGGAATGGCAGCGGCGACTTCGACAGCGAGGATCTCGTCTTGGCCTGGCAAACGGGCGGATTTGAACTCCCGCGCAACCCCGCGCGGATGGTTCCCGAATTGACCGGATCCACGGCCGTCACGTCGGCCATCTGGATCGCCTGGTGGTGGTGGCTCTACCGCCGCTAGTGCTGGGTCACAGCCAAGATTTCGGCGGTGGGAAGAGGGGTGAGCTCCCAAAAGTGCAAAGCACCCGAAGGGCCGTTCCGGCTTTTGGGACCTGACCCCTTTTCCCACCAGCCGATTTACGGTCAGGGGGCCAGTCGCCGCAATTCCCAGCTTCCATCGGGGCTCGGATCGTACTGAAATCGATCATGCAACCGATCTTCGCCTTGTTGCCAGAACTCGAACCGCTCGGGGGCGACTCGGAAGCCTCCCCACATCGCAGGCAAAGGGATCTCACGATCCGAAAACTTCTGTTTGATTTCCTGCAGCTTCGCGTCCAGCATCGCACGCGACGAGATCACCGAGCTTTGGGCGGAGCACCACGCGCCCAGTTGGCTGCCCCGAGGGCGCGTCGCGAAATACTTGAGCGACTCCGCGGCCGAGACGCGAGTGGCTTGTCCCTCGATCCGAATCTGACGGTGCAAGGCCTGCCAGTAGAACAGCAATCCTACCTGCGGAGTCTCGCTGATTTGCTGCGACTTGCGGCTGCCGTAGTTCGTGAAAAAAACGAAACCACGGCGGTCCCAGACTTTCAAAAGCACGATCCGCACCGAAACCGGACCGCCAGGGGAAGCTGTGGCCAGACTCATCGCGTTCGGCTCTTCCAGATCGCTCTCGCAGGCCTCGGTGAACCAGCGCTCGAACTGCAGAAAGGGATCCGGGTGCAGGTCGGCGCGATGCAGTCGTGACACGTGGCGTCATCCCTTTCGTTTGCGTGAGCGATTAGCGAGCTCGAATCGATCTCGGCCTCAACCTGGATTCCCGTGCCCGACGTGTGTCCGAATATGATGGACGAACAGCTCGCCAAAGTCCTGACACTTTTTATCGCCGACGCCGCGGACGTCGCGAAACTCCTCCAGGGTTGTGGGGCGGCGGCGCACCATATCGCGCAGCGACGCGTCCCCGAAGATGATATAGGCGGGCACCGACCGCTCTTCGGCCTGGTCACGGCGAAGCTGCCTCAGCGATTCGAACAGGGCCACGTCCACGTTCTCCAGTGATTCCGTCGACTCGTCGCGACGCCGCGCTCGGGCCCGCGTGACGGGGCGGAGCAGGCGGGGGGCCGCTTGGCCACGCAACAAGGCCCGCCCGATCTCCGTGACCTGCAACGTCATGTACTCGCCCACTTTCTCCAGGAAGCCCTGTGAAACCAACTGTTCGATCCACTCGCGAATCTGGCGTCGATCGTGGTCCCGCAGCAAACCCCACGTGCTTAATTGGTCGTGCCGCTGTCTGACAACCCGTTGCTCCTTCGAGCCGACCAGCACCAGCGCGGTGTAGTCCGCGCCGAACCGTTCCTGGAGGCGGACGACGCATGAAAGAATCATCTGTCCGAGCCGCGTCGCGTCGTCCACCACGTCCAGTTCATCGAGGCAGACGTCGCAGGCGCCGCAGTTGGCCTCGGGCAGCTCTTGTCCGAAGTAGCGGACTAATGCCTGATGTCGACAGGTCACGGACGTGCAGAAGTTCGAGATGGCACGCAACGACTGCAGCGATCCTTCGTGAGCCGCGGCGTCCTCGTGATTGAGCATGCTTTTCCAGGTCATGAAGTCCGAACCCGAATAGAAAAGCCAGCACTCCGACTCGAGCCCATCGCGGCCCGCGCGACCGCTTTCCTGTTGGTAACTCTCCAGCGACTTGGGCATTCCGGCGTGAATCACAAAGCGGACGTTGGGCTTGTCGATCCCCATCCCAAACGCGACGGTCGCCACAATCACGTCGGCCCGGTCCTCGATAAACGCCTCCTGGTTCCGCCGCCGAACGTCATCCTCCATACCCGCATGGTAGGGCAGGGCCCGAATTCCTTTCTCTGCCAGCGCGAGAGCCGTGCGCTCGACTTCGGCCCGGCTAATGCAATACACGATTCCCGATTCCCCCGCGTGCTGCCGAACGACCTCGAGTATCTGCGGCAACAGGCGGGCTCGGGGCCGAACACGATACGTCAGGTTCGGGCGATCAAACGAGCCCACCAAGTACTCGGGCTCGCGAAGCCCCAATTGCTGGGCGATATCCTCCCGCACCTTTTCCGAAGCGGTCGCCGTGTAGGCGTGGATACCATGCTCCGGAAACTGCTCCTTCAATACCCGCAAGCCGCGATACTCGGGGCGAAAATCGTGCCCCCAGCTGCTGATGCAGTGTGCTTCGTCAATGGCGAAAAAAGAAATCGGGATCGAACGGAGAAAATCCAGCATTCGCTCGGTCAAGAGCCGTTCCGGCGAACACGTACAGAAGACGCAGCTCACCGGCGCGGATCTGAGCCGCGATCTGGCGACGCGTGAGGGCGGACTGCGTGCTGTTGACGCAGGCCGCCGGAACCCCGCACGCCTGTAAGCCGTCGACCTGGTCCTTCATCAGCGAGATCAGGGGCGAAACGACCACCGCCAATCCGAGCTGACAGAGCGCCGGGACCTGAAAACAGAGCGACTTTCCACCTCCCGTGGGAAGGACCACCACGGAATCCCGGTGGTCCAAGACACAGTCGATCGCCTCGCGCTGCAACGGTCGAAAACCGGCGTAGCCCCAGTATCGCTGCAACACGAGTTCAACGGCATCCTGCGTCATTTCGATCTGGCGTTGGCGGAGCGGCAACGGTCATGCGGTTCGGAGGTCTGGCCTGGCCCCGGCGAAGGTCAGCCCGCTTTTGAAACAAAGCCTAGCCGATGGCTCCAGCCAGCGACAAGAGGGGCAGCGGTCGCGGCCCCCTCATCCGGCCTGCGGCCACCTTCTCCCGCGTTGGGGAGAAGGGACAGGATCGTGTCACCTCTCCCGAGGCCGGGAGAGGTCGCTCGGGGCCCGCTCGCGGGACCTGGGCGGGTGAGGGTCGAGCCTTTCCCGGCGCGCGGCCCCCTCATCCGGCCTGCGGCCACCTTCTCCCGCGTTGGGGAGAAGGGACAGGATCGTGTCACCTCTCCCGAGGCCGGGAGAGGTCGCTCGGGTCCCGCTCGCGGGACCTGAGCGGGTGAGGGTCGAGCCTTTCCCGGCGCGCGCGGCCCCCTCATCCGGCCTGCGGCCACCTTCTCCCGCGTTGGGGAGAAGGGACAGGATCGTGTCACCTCTCCCGAGGCCGGGAGAGGTCGCTCGGGGCCCGCTCGCGGGACCCGGGCGGGTGAGGGTCGAGCCTTTCCCGGCGCGCGCGGCCCCCTCATCCGGCCTGCGGCCACCTTCTCCCGCGTTGGGGAGAAGGGACAGGATCGTGTCACCTCTCCCGGGCCGGGAGAGGTCGCTCGGGGCCCGCTCGCGGGACCCGGGCGGGTGAGGGTCGAGCCTTTCCCGGCGCGCGCGGCCCCCTCATCCGGCCTGCGGCCACCTTCTCCCGCGCTGGGGAGAAGGGACAGGATCGTGTCACCTCTCCCGGCCCGGGAGAGGTCGCTCGGGGCCCGCTCGCGGGACCCGGGCGGGTGAGGGTCGAGCCTTTCCCGGCGCGCGCGGCCCCCTCATCCGGCCTGCGGCCACCTTCTCCCGCGTTGGGGAGAAGGGACAGGATCGTGTCACCTCTCCCGAGGCCGGGAGAGGTCGCTCGGGGCCCGCTCGCGGGACCCGGGCGGGTGAGGGTCGAGCCTTTCCCGGCGCGCGCGGCCCCCTCATCCGGCCTGCGGCCACCTTCTCCCGCGTTGGGGAGAAGGGACAGGATCGTGTCACCTCTCCCGAGGCCGGGAGAGGTCGGACGCTTTAGTGGCTGCGGAGGGCTCCCCGCCAGCGGCGACGCTGGCCGAGTTGGGCGAATACGGCGTCCAAGTTCGTTGCTTCCAGGGGTCGACGGCGACCGCAAGTTGACTTTTCGCCGTACCGCCGTCGAACAGGCTCGCCGTGGCGGCGGGAGTCGCCTCGGCCACGTAGTTTCCTTGCTGGAAGGCGAGGACCAAGTCGGCGGTCGTAAAATCACGGTCGCCATCCCAATCGCCCTCTTCAAACGTCGCGTTCTGCGCGATCCCGTCTTCATATTTCCCAGCCTGGAATACGAGCACCAAGTCGCCCGAATCGAATTTTCCATCGTGATTCGAGTCGCCCGTCAGGGGAGCTTGTGTGTCGTCGGGTCGGCCGGGTGAGCCGCCCAACTGGCTGCTGGGACGCCACGCGGTCCCGGTCCCCAACAGCGTCGGATCACCCGCCTCGTCGATGGCCTGCAACGTGTAACCGTCGCCGTCGGTCGTGGTGTGCCATCGGTCGCTGTACGAGAAATCCGCCAGCGTTACGTCCCCGGCAACCAGGACCACACGCTCGGAGGAGTTGTTCAGGCCCCCGGACCATTCCCCGGCCACGGGGATCCCGCTCCCGTAGCGGACCGGGAACGCTTCCATATTCTCGACGACCACCACCCGCTCGCCAGGCAGCAGTTCGCGCACGCTGCCATCGGCAAAGTCGAATTGCACGCCCTCAATCTGATTCCCATTGACGACCTGTTGGAATCGCACGAGCGAAAGGTCGACCGGAACATTCGCGATATTAAGCAACTCGATGAATTCGAACTCATCGGAATCGGTAATTCCCGCCGCGCGCTCGGCCGGTGTCAGATCGCCGGGATGATAGTTCAATTCGCTGATTCGCAAATTGGTTGCGTCCGCGGGAACTCCGACCGTGAATTGAGCGGCGCTGAGCGGTCCCCAGCTTCCGTCGGCGAGCTGGACCCGGGCGTTGATCGGCGTCGCTGATTGCAGGGGAATCGCGGTCTGATAGGCGAGTGCCGACGGCGCCAACTCGCCTCCCGGCCGACGGGGATCACTGCCGTCGGTCGTGTAGTACATCGTCCCCTCCGCCTCTGCACTGAAACTCAGCGCGGCGCCGGGCGTGACGGAGCCGCCGTGTTGCGGCAAGCCGTTGACGGCGAACTCGACGGCCTGCCCCGGCTGAAACCAACGGCGTCGTGCGAACTGATCGAGGACGTTCTGCGTCCGCTGCGGGAAATAGTTGTCCAGCAAGTCGTTGCGATTGTCGACCCAATGCTGCCGTGTATACCGGATCCGCCCGGAATTGAATTGATTGTCGCCCCAGCGGGCGGATTCCAGCCGCATCACGAGGTCGATTTGATCCGAGCGTTGAACGTACAGCGCCGCCGCCGCCTCGGGCGTCATCGCGCCCCCATGGTAAAAGTGTTTCTGCACCGCGTCGGCGAACTGCAACGCGTACTCGGGGTTGGTCATCAAGCGGCGCTGGATCGCGGTCGGCGAGTTCGCGTTGTGGGTGGTCGTGACATCCGCCCGCACGTCCTGCAATACTTTTTCGGCATCCCAGCTATGGAAACGCCAAAGTCCGTCCAGGCGGCTGTGCGACGCGTACCAGTTCTGATGGTCCCAGTCCTGGTTACCTCCGTAATAGTTCACCAGCATGTAATTAATGAAGTCAGGGACATCCAGCAGCTGGGACGCGGCCTGATAGTCCTCGTCGCTCAAGTCGCCGCTCGTCCCGAGGCGATCCATCAGCTCGACAAAGCTCGCGTTGCTGCCGTTGACCACCTGCGTGTATTGATGCTTGATCATGTCATAGTCTTCCGCGTTTCCGCCCAGGTAGGACGCGGCAAAATTCTCGTCCGGGCGCTCATGCAACATGTGCATGCCCCAGTAGATGCCGTTGATGTAAACGTGGACATGTTGACCGTGCGTGCCGTATCCGCCCACCGCGTTTTGCAAATCGGACGCGAACTCGTCGCGCATGTACTGAGCTCGCCCACGCTGTCCGGCGGGTTCGCTGCCACCTCCGTAATGCCAGACGTTGTTCAGGCGCGCATCGAGGACCAGGGTGTCGAAGGCCACGGCGGCGCCGGAACCAAAGAGCGGGTAATTCAGTTCCGAGGCACCCTCGTCCTCCGTGAAACGAACTCGCATCGAAAGCTTGTCAGACTTCCAGCGTTGCGGACTGCTGCCTCCCACGATCTGGATCGTCGAGTTGGTTTGAATTCCCGCGTCGCCCGAGTTGGGATCGAAGTATTCGAATCCGACGGGCTTTTCGATGTTTTCGCCGCGGATGTAAATGCCACCGCTCCCGAAAAATTCACTCACGTCCACCGACAGCGAGACCGTCGGCAGACGCAGGAGATCTTCGACGACCGGCCGCAGTTCGGGGTTCTCGTGATTGACGATGAGGGGGTCCATCTCCCAGTCCGGGCCAGCGTGTCCCCAGCGGACCGCCCCCTCCAGGCCGGTTTGGTCTTGCAACAAGACGTCCGCAGGGAAGATGTAGCTGGCCACATCCACGACCGAAGGAACGTAATCGTCGCGGAAGGCGGCGGCCTTGACGACCGTCGTCGTCGTGATCTTCAGCGGTCCCGCGTAGACTTCGCCGTGATCGGCCGTCGGCTCGCTTCCATCCAGTGTGTACCGAATCACGCTGCCCTCCGGCGCCGTGACCTCAACGACGAACGGCTCGTAATAGAAGCCGCGAGGAACGGTGATCTCAGGATCCGCCACGACGCCTGCGTAGCGACCCGAGTTCGCGGCACCGGGCGTGACGCTCAGCAAATGCCCCAACTCCCCCGTGGGCGTCAGCCCGTAGGAAATGTCCGCGCGCTGTGCGGGATAAACCGAGACTTCGTCCAAGACCTCGCCGGTCACCGAAGTGATCGCCAGCGACTCGCCCGTCACATCCAGCTTGAAATTCGTGTGCAGCCGACCGGTTTCATCGAGTGCCGGGTCGGTGACGTTGAGCCGGTCCGCATAGACAATCAAGTATCCGCTGGCGGGAATGATCGTGCCCGCAGGAAACTCCCATTTCAGAGGCTCGTCGGGGTTGTCGGTCAAATGAAAACCACCCAGGTCCAGATCCGCGCTGGTTAAGTTCATCAGCTCGATCCAGTCGGGCGTGAGTCGATCGCCCCGAAACGACGTGCCGGCCGATTCCCGGATGCGCGTCTCCAGCCCGGTCGCGTTGGCGGCCAGGATTTCATTGATCCTGACGGGCGGGGCACCCACCAATAGCAGCACCTCCGTCGGGTCGCTTTGGGCTTGCCCGTCGCTTGCCCGATAGGTGAAGCGGTCCGTTCCCTCGAAGCCGGCGTCGGGCGTGTAGACGAACGAGCCGTCGGGCCGGAGCTGCAGCGTGCCGTGGTCAGGCCCAGCGGCCAACAACGCCGTCAGTGTCGCGCTGTCGATGTCGAAGTCGTTGGCGAGCAAACCGACGCCGGCTTGCACGTCAAACGGCTGTGCCAAGGGCCGAAAGTACGAATCCGTCGATCCCACCGGCGCGTCGTTGACGGCCTGCACCGTGAGCGTGACGGTCGCGACTTCCGAGGCGTCCTCTCCGTCACTGACCCGATAGGTAAATTGGTCGCCGCCGAAAAAGTTCGAATTGGGCGTGTAGGTAAAGCTTCCATCCGCCTGCCAGGTGAATTCCCCCTGTTGCGGCAGATCGAGCACCGTCACCGTCAGCGCGTTCCCGTCCGCATCCTGATCGTTCGCAAGCAATCCGTTTTGCGAGTTCCGCACGAGCGGCGTGTCCTCGATCACCGTCACATTGTCCGGCTGGGCGACCGGCGGCGTATTGACGATGATCGACACCGTGGCCGGGGCGGATAGCTGCGTCGAATCGTTCACTCGGTAGGAAAACGTCGCCACTCCCGCGTGCCCCTGCGGGTCGAACTGGAAGGAGCCGTCATTGGCGAGCGTCAGACTTCCAAAGTTGACATTTTGTGCCAGCATGGCTTCCAGATGCACCTGATCGGGATTGACGTCATTGGCCAGCAGCCCGGTCGCGGCTGGAACATTCAAGGTCTGGAGGGGATGCGCCTTGTAGGTATCCGCCACGGCCGTCGCCGGGTCGTAGGCGGGCGTCACATTCAGCGTGACGGTGGCGACGTTCGAGTCTTGGCCGTCGTAGGCCACATAGGTAAACGAGTCCGTCCCGAAGAAATCCCGGGCGGGGGAGTAAACAAACGAGCCGTCGGGCGTGAGTCCGACCGTCCCATGCTGCGTGCCGGAAATGAGTCGGGCCGTCATCGAATTGCTTTCGGCGTCGAAGTCGTTGCTCAGCACGCCATCGGCCTTCAAGACCTGGAAGATTCCAAACGACGGATCTTCCGTCAGCGTGTAGGCGTCGTTGGCCGCTACGGGAGCAACGTTATCATAGAAGGCGGTGATCTCGCCATGCACCGCCGCGACCTCGCTGGCGCTGAGCTGGCCATTGTAAATCCGCACCTCGGCGATCTCGCCTGTGAACGGATTGCCGCCGGTTTGCAGCTCGCCAATCACCAGATCGATGGATTCCCGCGGCGCCCCATCGGCACCCGTCATGATCGTCGGCGCCCCTCCGTTGACGTGGATGGCCACTTCACCGGCGTGACGGGTGACCGTGACGACCTGCAATTGCCCGTCGTTCAGGCCCGTCTCCGCGGATTGGACTGAGTTCGACGGGGCGAAGATCTGGATGCCCATTCCCGTCAGGATCTGGCCATTCTGATTGATGCTGATTCCCCAGTCCTTGGCCCAGCCGAGACGATTGGCGTCGACCAGCCCCGAGGCCTTAAACCAATCGGTCGTGCCGTTGGCCAGCGTTTGGCTATCCGTGCGAAATGCGACGGAAACACTGTAGTCTCCGACGCCCGTCATCGGACTGGAACTGCCGGGAACGCGCAGCGAGTCGCCGCCATCTCCCGCGTCGAACCGCACGACCGCCCGGCCACTCAACGCAGACTCAATCAGGACGGGATTGCCGGCGCGCATCGCGGAGATGCCGCCCACGCGATCGACCCAGGCGTCCACTGTTCCTCCGTCGGCCACTTGCGTCGTCAGGTCGTCGGCCACCCATTGAGCGACCAAGTCGCCGGCCAGCAGCGCGCGGCCCTCCAGCGTTTCGTGTTGCCGCGTTCGCCGTGTCCGTTTTCGGCCGGAGTTGCCCGCCGGGGACGCAAGAAGATGAAACTGACGCAATCGTCCCCCCGGGTTCGACATGGGTAAATCCGCCTCAATCAAGATAATGCCCGAATGATTTGCGCTGCCGAACGGCTGCGAGAGATGTCACCTGCAAGGGCTTATTCTAGCCAAATCGGCCGGGGGAGGCTACCAAATCTTCACAATTGCGGCTCTCACCAGCCACGTTGAACTCGCCGACGCGGAGGACCGCCGACACGCCCGAAATCGTTTCGCGTCGAACCCTACGTCCCCACATTCCCTTGGTCTCGCAGGCGTATGAGTCCCCCTGGCGAGCCATGGCCCGAACTCGGCCTCAAGGCCCGTTCCGCGGCGGGGGCGTTGAAGGGCTTAGCGAACGCCGCTGCACCGGCGCGATCGCGTAGTAGTCGACCGGAATCAGCTCCGGCAGACGAACGGAAGCCCCGGCGTGGGTTTCCGCTGCCCGAAGCACCGCCTCGCTATCCGAACGGTCCTCCGCCTGGTCGGGATCCAACTCGGCCAGCACGGAAGCCGCCGGCGGTGAATCGAGCGGCGAACGCGTCAGGCGATGCGATTCGGCGTGTCGGGAGACAACGAGCGTCGGAATTCCTCGTTCTTGAAACAGCTCGGCGACATCCGTCTGCGCCGTTGTGAGCAAGATCTGTTGGCGTTCCCCAAGCTGACAGAGCAGTCGCGCGATTCGTCGAACCGACTCAGGCGATTCGCCAAGCGAGCTGTTCGTCCAAGATCAGTGGAAAAGGGGCCGGACGTGATACGAGACAACGGGCCAGAGCGAATTGCAGGGCGTGAATCAGGGTGTCTTGTGTCGCTGCTGAGATCTGCTCCCATGAAACCGCCACGTCGCCTGCCAGTCTCAGCTGGATCGGAGCAGCCGCATCGTCCCAAATGATCACCGCCCCACGTTGCCCCGATAAACGCTCAAAAAACCGCGCAGCCACTTGCAGGAACCGGGGCGGTTCGTGTGCCGTCGCAGGAAGGGCCGTCGGAGCCTGCCCCGCCGGCGACGGTGAAGTCGGAGCCTGCCCCGCCGGCGAGCGGTGAAGTCGGAGCCGGTGGAGCCAGGGCCGGTGTGGGAGCTTGGGCCGCCAGCCTTGCAAGTATCGCGCCCACGATCGTCAGCGCGCGGCGGTCTTCCCAGCCGTCGGACACGTCCCTACTCCCGTCGGGCCATTCATCGGCCCGACGCGCAGCGGGGCGTGTGCGGCTTGCGAGCTCTTCGATCTGGGACCGCTCCGACTGCAGTTCCCGCTGATAACGGGTCAGCAATTCCTGTCGCGCCGCGGCGTCCGCCCGGAGCGTCTCAAGATGTAACTCCAGGTCTGTTTGATCCGCCAGCCACTGGCGAATCTCCGCGCCCCGGGGATGCTGCCCCAGCTCGCGTTCGAATTCCGCCTCCAGCTGGATCCGCTCATGCGCCCGTCGATCCTGTTCCGCACGCGCGATGATCGACGCTTCAAGCTGGGCAAGGTCCTCGGCGCCGACTCGTTCGAGCCGTTTCGCGCGGCGCAGTTTCAGTTTCTTGAGTTGACGCTGCAGGTCCGCCACTGTCTCCTGGTAACCGTCCGCCGCCCGCCGCTCCGAGTCGTGCCGTTCGGCGCTGCGCTGAGCCGCCTGCAGTCGGGCAAGCCATTCGCGGGGCGCCCGCGAGCTGGCCGAGTCCGCTTCGTCGTCTAAGCAGGCCGCCGCCCGCTCGCACCAATCGTCGATCGACTGCTGCTGACGCACCATCCGCTGCCGCAAATCCGCTCGCGCCTCGGCCGTCGGTGTTGTCAAATGGGTCCGCATCCGTCGGCCGAGTGCGGCAATCGCTTGTGACGGCGTGACGTCGGCGGGTAGATCCCAGCGGGCCAACGTCGCGTGCCAATTTCGCTCGGCATCCTCGGCGAGCCGCACGGTCGGCACCTTGGCTGGCAAGGCCGGTGTCACCGCCTTCTGCCAACGCGAATCCGACGGGGCCCGCTCCCACAGGGCCGGTTCCGACTCGGCCGGTTCGGCGGTCGGTGTTCTGGGGTCCAACGTGTCGGTCGCGTGCAAGTGCTGCAACTGGTCGATCAGCTGGGTGACGCGGATCCGCTGGGCTCGCAGCTGGTCGCTCGGTGTCCGCTCGAAACTAACCTTCAGCAGTGCGGCCGCGATCAAACACGTCAGTCCGATGGAGCCCGTGGCCAGCTCGGCACCGTCCAGGTTCAGTAGCAGGGCTGCCAGCATCGTCGTCGTGCCGGCTGAGAAGAGCAAGCCGATCCCGAGTATCGCTTGCCGGGAAAGAAGCTGCCGCGCCAGCAACTGGCGCGTCCCGTCACGTAGCTGATGGATCTGGCGACGTAGTTCTGCGACTTGCTCGGCCCCGGAATCGCGTGAGTCGGAGCCGCCCGCTGTGGCCGAGATCGTTTTCGGTTGAGCCCGATTCCGTTGAGCCCGGCGAGACGCCCGGCGCTCGCGTGCCGCGTGCCTGATTTCGGCAATTGCCCTCGTTACGTCGGCCTGCGATGGGACGCCGGACGATACGTCGCCAGCCCGAGTCTGCGGCAACTCGCGCCGCAGCGACTCGAGTCGCTCGAGGTGATCCTGGCATCGAGGCCAATCCGCTAAGACCGCGACCACGCGTTCAAGATTCGGATGCGTCGCCTCATTGTGCGTGACGTCTGCCGCCGCCCGTGCTGCCTGAAGCTGGCGGCGAACCTCGGCCAATTCCTGATCCAATCGGCGAATCAATTTCAGATCGTCCGGCGTCGGCACCGGCGCGTCGTCGCTGGTCTGCTGCGCCGCGAGCTCGTCCAGATGCTGCCGCCGCTGGCGAAAGGGGATCGCTTGTGCGACCGAACCCAGCTCCTCGTCCAGTTGCTGCAACTGCTGGCGCGTCTCCTGAATCTGACCGCGCAGCTGGTCGGCTCGGCGTTTGGACTCCCAGTAGGCAGCTCGGATGGACACGGGTCCCGGCGAAAAGGAAACGTCCGGATTCGACTCGCCCGATTCGCCAGCACCGATTCGCCAGCGCCGATTCGCCAGCGGTCGATTGGCCAGCGGTCGATTCGCCAGCGGTCGAGTTGGGATCTGAGGCGGATCCGGGCGACTTGGGCGGATCGGGCCGGTCTCGATCCTGCCGGAACCGCGTTTCATACTGTCTCCAAAGCGTGAGCGCTGTCGAGGCGGAGTCGACGGGCCGGACAGATTGCGCCTCACGCTCGCCGGCGGAAGCCATCGGTGATTGAGGCGGCGACACGGAGGGTGCCGCCACCGCCTCGCGATGATTCTTCGCACGGGCTGAACTCGAACTTCGTTCGCCGCGCGGAGATCGACGACGGCGCAAGAGTCGCGGTAAGAAACGGGACGCCCGCCACGCGGACAGTCGATCCTGCGGAGCCAGCTGATCGGTAAACACGGACAGGTAGCCGTCAGCCCCCAGCCGATTTAGCTCGGCGAGCAACGACCCATCGAGTGCCGGTTGGTCCGCGCCGACCAACACCTGCAAATCACTCAATTGCCCGTCCTCGATCAACAGCCGACACAAGTCGAAGGATTCGCCGGCATCGGCGTCTCGCGGCCCCACAATCAGCGAACCACCACGCGACTGCGTCGTCTCCGACGTCGCCCCGAACAAGAGCGTGGGCACGAATTGACGCAGCCGCTCCGCCTCGCCGGGCGACGGCATTTGAATCACGTTCAGGTTAGGACAGAGCTGATGGAGCGCGAGGTCGTCGACCCCGTCGAACGCATCAATAAACAAATCCTGGATCCACACCGGCGCGCTTCCTTGCTGAATCGTGGCGGGGCCATCCGCGAGGCACAGTGACGCCGCTTGCCCCGCTGTCTCGATGCATGGTAGCTGATCGGCAACCGACCGCAAACGTCAATGAGATTCGCGAGTTTTTTTCAACCCGCACAAAGTCGGAACCTCGAACGACCTGCTTCGTCCGCCGATCGGTCGCCGCCTGACGCGGGCTCCTTCACAGCTGCCAGCCCTCGCGGTACGAGCGGCGATAATACGGAGCGGCGCTGGGGCAATTCGTAATGGACCCGGCATCGCCGTCGTATTCCAAAGCTTGCCCCAGACGGACCGCCAGATTGCCCAGCAACATCGATTCCGTCAAGACGGACGCGTAGTCAAAGTTGCTGGTCGGCGCCGGACCGCCCTGAATCGCTCGAATCCATTCTCGCTTCTGGTTCGCGTCGCGATTTTCGTCGCCGCCAAGACGCTCCAAGGTCGGTGTCGGGCGCGGGAAGTCCGCGAACTTGTCACGCGGCAACACCAGTTGCTCGATCCCGTAGTCGCTGGGCGTGAAGATCGAACCCTTTTCGCCGATCAGAATCATCCCGCTGTCGGAGGCCCGTTCGCCTTGCAGCACCTCGGCAGGAGGCAAATTGCGGCACCTTCCTTGGCACCCTCGTACCAGGTCAGCTTGACCGGAGGCAGATTGCCCCGCGCCGCGAACTGGTAGGTAATGGTGGCCCACGCCGGATACGTTTCGGGATTGATCGCTCCGCTCAGGGCCGAAATCTGATGGGGTAGTCCCAATTTCAAACCCATGAACGCGAGGTTGGCCGTGTGACAGGCCATGTCGCCCAAGGACCCGGTCCCGAAGTCCCACCAGCCGCGCCAGTCATGCGGATGGTAAACCGGATGATAGGGTCGCCATGGTGCCGGCCCCAGGAAGAGATCCCAATGGACGTGCGCCGGAATCGGCGGCGTTTCACTGGGCCGAGCGACAAGATCGGGAGCCTGCTTCCAATACTTGAACGGCCGGTTGGTCCACACATGGACCTCCTGAATGGGCCCCACCAGACCCGACTGGATCAATTCGACGCCGGCCCGGAATCCGTCGGCCGCTGTGCCTTGGTTCCCCATCTGGGTCTGAACCTGGTACTGCCGCGCCGTCTCGCGCATCAGGCGCACTTCCGACGGAGAATGCGTCAGCGGCTTCTGGCAGTAGACGTGCTTGCCCATCCGCATCGCTCGGATACTGGCCGACGCGTGGTGATGGTCCGGTGTGCTGACAACGACGGCGTCGATTTGCGTGTCCATCTCCTCCAGCATCTGGCGATAGTCATGAAAGCGGCGGGCTTTCGGAAAGCTCTCGGCCTTGCTGCCCAGTCGCTGGTCGTCGATGTCACAAATCGCCACGACGTTGCCGAACTGCACCGCCTGGTCGATGTCGCTGGACCCTTTTCCTCCGATGCCGATCCCCGCGATGTTCACCGTTTCGTTGGGCGATTGACTCAATCCAAACTGAGACTGCGTCCCGACCCAAAAACCGACGGCACCGGCAGATGACGTTTGGAGAAAACGGCGGCGATGAAGGCGTTGAGGCATCAGTGGCACTCCGAGAAAAACATCGCAAGCCCTCCGCCACGGCAGCACGCCGCCGCTGGTCAACTCGCGGACAAAGATCAATCCCTGGCCCACAAGCTACCGCAGCCGAGGCCCCAACGCAAACCACTTTCAGGCTGCCCTGGGCACTGTTAAGATCGATTCGCGTTAGGGCGGCGACCGACAGTGAGGGTCTCAACCGGAAGGATGTCGCGATGTCGGATGAAACCACCTCGGTCGCGGAACTCCGCGCTCAAGTGAAATCGTTCGTCGCCGAGCGTGACTGGGAACAGTTTCACTCACCCAAGAACCTGTCGATGGCGCTGGCGATCGAGGCCGCGGAGTTGATGGAGCACTTTCAGTGGCTTTCCGTTGCACAGTCCCGAAGTCTGCGGAACGATCGGGCAAGACGAGAGGCCGTGGGCGAGGAAATGGCCGACGTGCTTTGCTATCTTCTGGCAATGGCCAACGAAATGGACTTGGATCTCACCACCACGATGCAGGCCAAGATGGCCAAGAATGCCGTCAAGTACCCCGTCGCTGAGTTCCGAGGTCGATTCGGACCGGATGACCCTCGCCCCGTCGGGGATGGAAACGTCTAAGGCCCCGACTCAACGAAAACGGCCATCGACCCCCAAAGGAGCGCCGATGGCCGTTGCGATCGACGTGTTGTTCACCTGCGACGCGCTGATTACGCTCGAAGTCGGCCCCGTCCCTGGCCCAAGCCGACCAGCCCTAGTCCCACGATTGCGAGCACCACGCTCGACGGCTCCGGGACCTGTGCCCCAAGGTTGGCCGTCCCGTCCGCTGTGAAGTCCTGAACATTCCCCGATTGAGAATCGATCGTCAGGCCCTGGCCATCGTTGACGTCCGTCAAGGCAATCGAGATGGAGGACTGAGAGAGATCGGCTGCGTCCAAGAGCGTCAACAGCGACCCGCCGGTGAACGAGCCAAAGCCCGTCGTCAAGAATCCGCCCGTGGCACTCCCGCCCGTCGGCCCCGACAGCGTGCCGCTTCCGAGCGTACCGCCCAGCAGCAACTCGTTGGACGGACCGTATAGCGAAAACGTGCCGCCAGCGGTCGGCTGCAACACCGTCGTGCCGATCACGGTGGGCGCCTCGGTCACGGCAATGTCGGCCAAGCTAAACGAGGCGCGGTCGCCCTCAATGAATAGCGCTCCCCCCAAGACTCCTAGAAACGTGACCTCCGTGTTCTGGTCTCCTACCGTCGCGCCAAATTCATCGTCGAACGTCGAAAGCGTGGAGTTGCTTAAAGCAATATCCGGCTTTGAGTCCGTTCCAAACCCCAGCTTGATGATCGTACCCGCCCAGGTGGACGCGGGGCAAAATGTCAGGGCTGTCGCAACGATTGCGAGCGTCGTAAATCGATACATTAGCTACATCCTTATCTGGTGTCTCGTTGTCATGCCTGCTTACGAACGGATTGAGCGAGATCAGGCCGGGGCAACGCGGTGGTGTACGTCAAGCCGTGGCCAGCGTGCGGGCGCTCTGGATCAGCATCCAACCCGTCTGGAATCGACCGGGTCATCGGGCCATAGACTTCCTCCTTGGCTGGCCGTAACACAAGTGACCCATCCTTGGGTCCCTGGGCGACGAATATGTTCAATTCTCGCAACTGGGTCAACAGCAAGAAATCGACGCCCCCCGCCATTCAATCCTCCCGCCAGCGAGCGAGCGCCGGATATCTCGTTTTAGCTAGCAACAATTGGGCCGAACACAATCGTCGCCGCCCTCGAGCGGAAGAACGGCGAGCGGAAGAAGGGTGCCAGAGCCAAGAGGCCGAGCGACAAAAAGCGGCCGCCCATCGGCTCGGGAACCTGGAAAAACGTCTGGTCGACAAAGGACAAGTCAGCCTGGCTCGTCGTCGCCCGCATCAAAATGTTCTTCTGGATCAGAAGCTTCGATTGAGGTTCGTCGAAACGGACTGAGTCCACCAGACGACCGGCGGCCGTGGGAATTCGCAGCACCTCGTCGAATTCGGTAAAGATCGGTAAGAACGTTTCGGTCACGGAAACGTTGCCGTCGCCACGGGCGATGATGATCGTTCCCTCAGTGGCGATCCGGTTCGAAAGGCTGATCGCAGCCCCCTCTGCAGGCAACGTCACCAAGCTCGCCATCCATCCAAGCAGTCCCGCCACGGCCCACGGCCGCGCGGCCAAATTGCACTGCATTATGCATTGCATTAGACACCCTCCTTCCGGACCGGTTGTTCATCTTGCGACATGCATGGACGACGTGACAGCGAGCGATTCTAACCCGCGACCCACCGCTGTCAAGAGATTTTAGCGGCGTTCTTGTGAGTTAAGAAAATTTCACCCAAACATCTTCTTGAGCTGTAAATCTAGGGGTTTCGCGATGGTGGCACCCCTGACTCACGCACGTCAAAGTGCGGACTTAGCGGCAACTGGCGAGAATTTGGCCTTGCCGCGTAGGTTGCTCGGTCGACATCTGAGACCCCCCCCTAACTCGGCCTCAATTGCGGCATCAAATCCCCGGCGTTTCAGCAGGCAGCAGGCAGGGACGCGGGGCAAGCGCATTCCAACTGCGCAACAAAAAACCGGCCGAAGCTTGATGCGACGGCCGGTTCGGGGTTGGGTCAACGGGTCATCGGGAAAAAGCCCTACTGCTGAGGCAGGCGGTCGGACCGAAGTTTGGGAAAGCCGCTGGTCAAACCCTCGACCATGAATGCGACCAGGTCCTTTTCCTCTTGCTCCGACAAATTGAGTTTCTTGACCTTGTCGCTGAGCCACGGGTTCGGATGTCCCCCCTTGTCGTACCACTCCACCACTTCTTCCAACGTGGCCTGACTCCCGTCGTGCATGTAGGGAGGCGAGAGCGCGACGTTTCGAACGGTGGGCGTTTTGAAGGCCCCTTTGTCCGCCTCCATCTTGGTCACAACGTACCGTCCCAAGTCCGGTGTTTCGGCATCCATGCCAACACCGAGATTGTGGTACTTTTCGTCGGTGAAATTGCCGCCTGCGTGGCAAGCCGTGCAGCCACCTTTTTCAGAGAAAAACAGTTCCCGCCCTCGCTTGGCGCTCTCCGACATGGCCGCACTACCTTTCAGAGCTGCTTCGTACTCGGTGTATAATTCGGGGTCTTCTTCTTTGAGATCCGCCAATTCATCGCCATAAGATTGCTCAATCGTCCTGACCTTTTCGTAGTAGTCATACGGAGCTGGCAGCGACACAATGGCCCGCTCGAAGGTCGCAATGGCCTTGCCAATCGTGTCGATCGAGACGCCGGAATCGGGAAAGATCTTTTCAAATTGGAGACGATACCCGTCCAGGTTCTTGACGGTCTCGACGGCTGCCGCGTGTGTGTTCCCCATTTCGATCGGGTTCGCGATAGGCCCGACTGCTTGGGCCTCGAGCGACGGGGCACGCCCGTCCCAGAACTGTGCTCCGGAAACGATTCGGTTGTAGCTGACCGGCGAATTCCGATTCCCCGTCTGTCCGCCCACACCGACGCCAAACTGAGTCTTGCGACCAAAGCCTTCGTCGGGGTGGTGGCAACTCGCGCAGCTGATCGTCCCGTCGGATGACAGCCGCGTGTCAAAGTAAAGTTGCCGCCCTAGTTCGATCTTGGCTCGCGTCATCGGATTTTCGTCGATGTGTTGGATATTGGCGGCCGCGGCAGAGATTCCCATTGGCAGTTCGGGCAGAATCACGCGGTGATTCTCCGGGTTTTCGAGCCACGCCCGGATCTGCGCGAGGGTCAGCTCGCCCTCACCAGGAATCCCTCCCGTCAAGTCGTCGGTTCCCAGGGGCACCGAAACGGGCTCCAGGTTGACGGCCACCGCGCGGGTCTCGGCCAGGTTCTCGGCGACCGAGGCGTCGGACTCACTCGAGCCCGCGAGGACGCCCGAAGAGGAGGTGGCGTCTTCGGGCGAGGGCAAGGGATTCACCGAGGCCGTCGAATCGATTGCTGCCGAATCGGAATCCGGCGTGGCCGCCGACCCGCCGTCGGTCTGATTTGGGGCTGGCTTCGCCGCCGGTCGGCAGCCAAAACCGATGAGGACGAGGGCCGCGAGTGTCAATACAGAAGCCTGTCGCATGGATTGTCCTTCTCCTATCTCGATGCCAAGGAAGCCGTTTGAGAACCGAGGACGGGTGTCAGTCGATTTCTCTCGAAGTGAGCGTTGGAAAAAGGGGTCAGGTTGGAAAAAGGGGTCAGGTCCCAAAAAGCCGGAACGGCCCTTCGGGTGCTTTGCCCTCTTGGGACCTGATCCCTTTTCCCAACCCGACCTGCATCCGATCGACTCCTCGATGTCCGCCAGCCGACCTTCGGGTTCACGCGATTTCTGGCTCTTTCTGAAACTCGAGAAATCACGAAAAGCTTGCAGCGCACGCAAGGTGGACTCGAAAACCGATTCGTTTGACCCTACTATAGAAGCAGCGACCGGGCGATGACAACCTGCCGGGTGGAAAACGAGCCGGATGGGCACCCTGTGCGGCGTTCGACCGCGGACCCTTGGAATCGAAAGTTGCCCCGTCCGGCATACCCGGTTTGAGTGAGGTCCCTTGAAGGTCTCAGCCGGCAGCGACTGGATCGATGAGAGCCGAATTGACCTCCCCGCCGGGTCTTGGACGCGACGGGAGCTTCCCCAACCGGCTCTCGGCGCAATCGAAGTCGCGGCAGTGGGGCGGGTGAGCGGCTTAGGGACGAGTGGCGAAGGGTCGAGCGGCAGGCTCAACTCGCGTCAATCGCCCGATCGGCTGGTTGACGCCGACCCGCCAAATGCCGCAGTTCGACTTATCCGCCCGAAGCATTTTCGCTGTTCCCCATCACACCGCAGGAATACTCGTGATGTCTGATCGAGAACGTTGGATCGTTTATCCTTTGCTTTTTTTTTCGCTGGTGATGGGATTGCGGTTGACCTACGTCAATCCGTACGAGTTCCGCTGCCGCACGATTGAGTGCCAGTCCCTGCAAGTCGAGGACAACCTCCAGGTGGGCCGAATCAACGGCAGTCGCAGCCTCGCAGATCCTCGAGTGGCTCGGGCGGGATACGCGATCGTGGTTCCTGCGGGCACAACGGGCCCGGCCCCCAGGCCGCCGCATCCGGGCGCGACGACGGGTGCGTCCAACGCCGATCCCGGGCCCGCCGCGACTCCGACGGCTGGCTCTCCAAAGGCTGGCTCTCCGGAACCGACGCCTCCGACGGAGAAGTCACGTCCTACCCCAGCATCGGACGAGACGGAGCCGCCGCCCGCAGCAGCCGATTCACCTCCCACTGAGCCGACTTGATGGCCGACTTGATGCGGACGAACGATTCGGACGTTTCCGCGGAAGCCTCGTCGCCCGCGTCCAGCGGCGGAATCGGATACTCGTAGTTGCGCGGACCGAACATGCGTTGGCGGTACAGGACGAGACCGTGCGCGGCATGGTACAGCGCCCCGCATTCGAGCGGCAACTGTTCGGTGCTGCGAAACAACTGACAAAGGTGCTGGACCGCGTAGGTGACCTGCGGATCTCGCAATTGCTCGTCACTCATGGCGACCGTCAGGAACTCGAGCAAATGGCCGGTCGTGCCGAGGACGATCGCCAGATCCGCTGACGAGCTGGGTCGGCGGAAATACAGCGCGGAAAACGAGCCGTCGGGATTCTGGTATTCAAGCACGGTTCGAATCGCCTGCTGGACGGTCTGATTTGCCGCGGCCCAGACGCCGGTCAATTGGCCACCGGCCGCCAGGTGCCGATTCAATGCCGTCGCGACACCGATCAGCCGGTGCGTCCCTCCGCAAGCGCTTTCGTTTAGATCCTGTTCAATCTCGGCTTGCACCAGCCGTTCGATGCTCCATGTTTCCCCGTCGGACGCGATCCACGTGTGGGTGGTCGGATAGTATTTGGTGAGCCCGATCAGGGTCCAGCTCCACTCCCGCTCGGCGTTGTACGGCAAATCCCGACAAACCTGGTCAACAAGATCCTGCAAGCGAAAATCCTGCCCATTGACTCGCATCGTTTGATCGGCGGCGAGATTGGCTTGCGAGAGGATGGCAAGCCACTGGTCGGCGTGCCCCTGACCTTTTTTGGTGCCGGGTTCGACCAGAGCTCGCAGCCCACGCCGTCCGGTCGCGGCGTCCAGCACATCGCCCGGCTGAAATGTCCATCCCCGAATCTCACCGCCTTCCAGCGCGAATTCGAGCGTTGCACGAATCGGGCCGTTTTTCCCGACCTGTACGGGAAAAACCTGCGGATAGGCCAGCACTCCGTGTAAGATCTGCCAGGCGCCGTGATCCACGGTGTTCAAGAGGCGGCGGCGAAGCGTCGTGTCCAGGACCTCGTCGACTTCGGATTCAACGGCCGAAGCTGCCGGCAGGGTCGCGGCGGTCGGGACCTCCGGCGTCGGAGCGGCGGGAACGCAGCCCAGGGTCAAAAGACAAAAAATTCCGAGTCCTCGCCAAGCACGGCCGAGCGGTCGACGAATATTCAATAACGCGGTAAGCATCGCGGCAAATTCCACGAACAGGTGGGCAGTCGCTCGGGGTCCGCCAAGTGCGTAAGCCGAGTAACAACTCGACTTGCCCCCGCGGGTTAAGTCTACAAGAATACCGTGTTGCCGGGCGCGCCGTCGATGTGGGGGCAGGTTGTTTTCGCGGGTCTCACGCCGACCCAGCGATCCTCGATGGGGCGAGCCGGAAGGGCTTCCAGAAGACTTGGGGCGCGACGCGTCCGTTGGAAGTCCCGCGGTCGCTTCACTCCATGACGTTCCCCTGCGGCAGTCCGCGGAGAACTTTCAATCGATAAAAAGGACAGTGAACGATGTTTTTCGATCCGCAATATTTCCTGATTGTGGGGCCAGCGTTCTTGCTGGCGATGTGGGCGTCTTGGCGGGTCAAGTCAACGTTCGCGCAAGCAAACCAGATTCCGGCGAATCTGAGCGGCGCGGCGGCGGCGCGTCACATCCTCGATTCGGCTGGCCTCCAAGATGTGGACATCGAGCTGACACCGGGCGAGCTAAGCGATCACTATGACCCGCGCCACAATGTTCTGCGGCTGAGCCAGGCAGTCTATCAGGGTCGGACGCAGGCCGCCGTGGGCATCGCCGCCCACGAGGCAGGACACGCCATCCAAAAGGCACGGGGATATGCTCCACTGGTGATTCGCAACGCGGCCGTGCCGGTCGCCAGCTTTGGGAGCAATAGTTCCTTGCTGATGATCATTGGCGGCGCCATGTTCAGTTTTCAGCCGCTCATCATGCTGGGACTGCTGCTGTTCGGCGCCGTGGTCTTCTTCCAACTGGTGAATCTCCCGGTCGAGTTTGACGCCAGCGCACGGGCGAAGCACCAGCTGATCGAGCTGGGAATCGTGCCCCAGGAACAAATGCAGTACGTTAATCGCGTTCTGAACGCGGCGGCAATGACCTACGTGGCTGCAACACTGCAGGCCGTCTTGACGCTGCTGTATCTGGTCATGCGATTCGGCGACCGCGATTAGGCGAAACGGAGGCAACGGTCTCGAGCCGATGGCGGATGAACTGGCGAGCCGGCTGCCGACATGCGTCGCCCCCTCATCCGGCCTTCGGCCACCTTCTCCCGCGCCGGGGAGAAGGGACATCCGCCCGCGCCAGGCAGGAGAAGGGACATGATTAGGTCACCTCTCCCGTGCCCGGGAGAGGTCGCTCGGGTTCCGCTTGCGGGACCTGAGCGGGTGAGGGTCGAGCCTTTCCCGGCCCACGGATCGCCGACGCGAACCGCGGCGGGATGCTGACGTTTCGTGGCGAAATCGGCGTAGACACCATTCAACGACCCGATTATCCTCGGACCCCAACCTGGATGCTTCGGTTGACCTTCCTCACGTGAAAGGATTCGCGATGAACCAAACCCCCGCCGCCATTCTTGTGCTCGCGGCCGCGGTCATGAGCTACGGCGCGCACGCCGCCTCCGTAACCTCACACAATCAGGCGTCGGTGATCATGACCCTGTGCGGGCTCGCCACCGGGTTGTGGGGAGCGATTTCGCTGATCGCGGCGTCGATTCGCGAGCGCGAACTGCTGATCGACGGACATGCCCGACTCGACATGCTGGACCGCGTGATGGTTCGCGAACCGCTGCGAGCGCTCAAGGAAGCAACGCGGCCAAAGCCTGTGGAATCTCGGCGCCCGCTGCACATTTCAAGCGATATCCAGTCCCGACTCAACGCGCTCGCTCGGCTGGAAGGCCGCGACCGTTCCGAGATCCTGGACGAAATGCTGCGGCAGCACCTGCCCGAATTCGAAAAGACACGCGCGGCGTAACGGCGGGAACTCGAGATAGGAAAAATGGACTTGCGGGAGCGTGTAAAGCATGGATGCCAATCGAATGAAGCTGGCCGTCTTCGTCGCCATCGCCATGGCGACAGTGTTCGCGTTTCTGTTTCTACGGCGCTTCTTGGGACTGCTGCAGCTTTCGGCACGCGTCATCGTCGGTTTGGCGATAATTACCGCGATCCTGATCGCCTTTTGGTCAGCACGTCAACCCCCGACGACGCCCACGCCGGCCTATCAGTCGCAAGTCGAAACCGGCCTTCGCCGCTGACCTGACCACGTTTGGCGGGACGGGCAGGCACGCGACCCCAGGTCGAACGGCGGTCACGGGCGTTCGGCGGACTGAATTCGGTCAGCGATCCACTCGGGCGAGACGAATCGCCGCAGGAGCATGCGGACCGTCGTTTCCAGCGGATCCCGCTCGCCAGCCGTCTCGCCTGGACGGAGGGGAGGCCCGACGAATCCTTGCCAATGTAAGACCTCTCCGCGCCCCGCCTGACGCGCGGCATGATTGATCCGCTCCATCACACGCAGCGCCCAAACCGCGCCAAACTGATCTCGAAAATCTAACCAGACGCGATTCCAGCCACCCGCGGTAGGGCGGGTCGAGCGGTTTTGGTAAGCGACCCAGCCGATCGCCAGGAAGAAAAGAACCAGGGCAAGCGTCGGATTGACGGCGGCCGCCACCGGGGAAGCCGAGCGCGACAGGCCGGACATCGAGTCGCGAAACAGCAGCAGTTGGGCGACGCCGGCCAAAACGGCCCCCAGCGCGTAACGCGTCGGCAAATAGTTCGTCACACTCACCCCGATCAACAGCAATAGAAACCAACACCAGGCCGGATGCAGCTCGAAGCCGCTGCGCGGTGAAAACGCCCAGCGTTGTGCCGCGGGGATCGCCAAAACGATCCACAGGGTTGCGACCACGAACTGCCAACCTTGATCTTGCGGCCGCTTCGCTCCGAACAGCGCCATCGCCGGGCAAAGTGACGTGCAGGCGGCCAGGTAGCGCAGCGTCTGCTTTCCCGAGCTGGGCGTTCCCCACAGCGTCATCCAGGCGGTGAGCAGAATCGCGGCCCAGGCAATCACGGCCCAGACCAGCGGCGCGCGAAGCGTCGTGCCACGCGTCTTGGGGTAGTGAACCAACAGCCAGAGTGCGGTGACCGCCGTGGTTCCGCCGAGGCCAGCCGCGAGAGTCGCGATCCAGTGCGGACTTTCCGCTGCGGGCCGGCCGAGAAGCAGTCCAAGTTGCATCGAAAACTCCGTCCGGTTTGGGGATCGGCGTCGGCTTGCAGCCAATCGTCACGGTCCCGCCCGTGACTTCGCGCGATCGACGTCGCGACCTGGCGGCGGCGAAACGACCGACGCCAACGGTGTGCGCGATAACGCGGCCCGCAGACTTGACGTGGTTTCGCGCGTCTACGGGATGATAGCAATCCCGTTTGTGAACTCAACCAGCGAATCAGGCGCACGCGAAACTTCACCGGCGAAAGTTTCTGTGATTCCTGGTCCTTTGGAGTTGCCCCGGGCTTGACAGCGCGCATGCTTGCTTAGTGCAAGTCGCCGATTCCCTCCGCACCGAATTCCCTCCCTCGCATCCACACCCACCCAACGCGACACGGACTGCGAGCTTGCATCCATCTTCCCGAAATAGTTGCCTGCCCGTTTGACGGAATCTTCCCGTTGAAAGGAGTCCCGTATGAGAACCCTTGGTTTGTTCGCCCTGGCGGTGATTTTCGCCCCCGGCGTTTCCCGCGCAGAATCCCTAATCGTACATCAAGTCACCGGACCCGTCCCTGATGCCAGTATGACCGAAGGAAGAATAACGGCCGGGACCGGAGCTTGCACGACCTGCCAATCCGGCTCGCTGGACCAGTATCCCGGTAGCTGTTGTCCCAATGGCAACGCGGCCTGTTGCGCGGCCTTGTGGAGTAATTATTGTCGCGACAAACATCCCTGTTGGACACCGGGCATGTCGCGTCACCATGGGACATTGGGCTGCGGTATCAGTGGCTGCGGTATCAGTGGCTGCGGTATCAGTGGCTGCGGCTGCGGTGGCTGCGACTTTCTGAAACATCCTTGTTTGATTGGCACCTGCGGAGCGTGCCGGAAGTCGGCGGTGCAATGTGTATCCGCCCCGGCCTCGAAGAACTGCGAGAGCTGTACGGCGCCCGGCTGCGACCAAGCAGCCTCGGCTGAAGCGGGATCGAGCAACGGCAAGGGGCCGGAGCCGCCGGAGCCGCCGGAGCCGACCGTTGAGCCCGGCACGGCCATTCAGCCGCCGGTCGTGGGACCCGAGGCAACGCCCGCCGACGACGTGCCACCGGCCCCGTCGGCCAAACGCTGGAGTTTCCCCTTCGGTCGCAAGAGCTCGCCCTCCAGCGACGGTGTCCGCGTCCGCACGCTGCCCACCGCCAAACGCCGATTTCCCACGTCCCGCTGATCCCGCGGGCCATTCACCGTTCAACTGACGCTACTCAGTTCGCTGGGCCGAGTCTCCGAGGAAGGGAGGCTCGGCCTTTTTTTTTGCCTAACCGCTCAACTCGTCGAAGAAGCTGGCGATAAGGTTCGGGCAGCGGACAATCGTTGCCGTCAGAGCGCACGGACAAATCGGCTTCAGTAGACCGAATGACCGTGCCGATACACCCAATGCAGACAGATCACCGGGAGGGCGAGACATGCTCGGCGTCAGTCGTGTGTCTCGTTTCAGGATGGAGGTCGTGATACGACGACGGATCGTCGTGTCACGACCTTTTTTTTGCGCTGCGTACATCCCCGAGAAGTCGACGACGGGGGGGCGTGTGGGCGATGGGATTACCGATTGCGGATCTTCGAGAGCAACTGTTCGGCCGCCGCCTTGTTGGGAAAAACCGATTCGGTTTGCAGCGTCTGATCGAGGAGCTTCTGCGCGGCCTCCGTCATGCCGCTGTCGTAAAGGATCTGGGCGGCATGGTACGCACTGTCGGCGCTGACGCGACCATTGCCGGCGCTGAGCGCCTGTTGGATCGCCCGGCCGGCCGCCGCGTTTTGGCCGAGACGCGAGAGAACCCAGCCCAGCGTGACGGCGGCTTCCCGACCCGAGGCTTCGTTCAGGTCGGAATAAAGCTGCGTATTGAGTCGAGCGTAGTTGAGAGCCTGGGCGCGCTTCTTTTCGTCCGACTGCTCAACCAGAACCAGGGCCAGCTGCGTGATCGCCCCCAAGTGGGTCGGTGACTGCAAGTGGGCCTCCTTGAACAGCTCTTCGGCCTGAGGCAGCTCACTCCGAAAGCGGGCGACGAGTCCTAGATAGAGCTTGGCATCCAGCGAGTCCGGATCGAGCGTCAGCGCCGCTTCGGCGTTCGACTTCGCCATGTCGAGGTTGCCCGTATCGAGCGCCCATTTGGCCACCGCCAAGCGAGTTCGAATGTTATTGCCATCGCTTTGCGCAGCCCGCTCCATCATGACTTTGGCGTTGTTGGATTTGCCGGCTTGTTCGTAGAGCAGCCCCATGTTGACGTCGGGATGGGCCGTATTCTCATCGCTCGCGTGCAACTCCTTGAAGATCGTATAGACCGCCTTTTCATCGTCCCGATTGGACGACAATTTGAACATCACGCGACCCAGACGCGTCCGCGCCAGCGAATTGTCGGGATCCGAGCTCAGCAAACTCTCCAAGATCGTCTTCGCGCCGGACCAGTCTTCCTGCAATTCGGCCAGCGACGCGAGGCCGCTAAAGGCGCTGACGATTAAACGTTTCTTTCGTTTCGGATTCGCGCTGTAGCTGTTGGCCAGGTCGAGGCCTTTTTCGTACAGCATCCGTGCTTCGGTCCAGCGGCGGCTCTGCAAGGCGACTTCGCCGAGATAAATGTACGGTCCCGGATCGTTCGCATCCTCCCGGACGGCTTCTTCGAGCGCCGCCTGAGCGGGTGCGACTTGCTTGAGTCGAAAAAGAATTTGAGCCAACATCAGATTGGACGGCGGCAACTGCGGGTTTTTTTGTCGAGCGGCTGCCAACGAGATGCGCGCCTCGGCGATCTTTCCCGTCCGCAATTGCTCAATGGCCGTGTCGACGTCCTGGTACTTCGTGCCGTAGTCGTCGACCACGTCTTCCAGGATGATTTCCCCAGAGAGCTGCCCCGGTGCCTGGGCGAAGGTGGGCGCGACGCGGATCGCGCAACTGCTCGCCGCCGCGATACAGAAGCAGCGGAGGAGAAGGCGGTGAAGCGGCAATGTCGGACGCGAGCAAACCATCGGGATACCTAAATCTGTTGAGGAACGTGAGGAAGGGCCAGATCGGAAACGAAACAACAGGGATGCAACCTGTCGAGGCGTGCGGCGAATGCCGCGTCGCCAGACCAGGAGAGCTGTGGAGGACGAGCGTCGAGCTCTGCGTGGCCTAACTCTGAATATAATTCTTAAGGTAGTGATTTTCTATGCTCAGTTGGTGATGTTGAGCTTTTACGATATCGCCGATCGAGACAATACCTACCAGTCGCTCGTCCGACACGACCGGCAAATGTCGCACTCGATTCTCGGTCATCATCCCCATCACCTTACCGATGGGATCTTCCGGCGTTCCGATCAGCAAGTCAACGGTCATGTGGTCGTTCACGACACAGTCCCGCAGGTGTCTTCCCTCCTGCGCCGCAGCCCGTAAGATATCCCGTTCGGTGATGATCCCCGCAATCCGATCGCCCTCCATCACCAGCGCCGATCCACAGTTGTGCTGGACCAACAAATCAACCACGTCCTGAAGTGTCGCCGCCGGTCCGATCGTGAAGACTTCTTGACCTTTGTCTCGCAGGATATCTTTCAAATTCATGCTCGTTACTCCCCGAAGAAAACGTCTCCGTTTCAGCTATCACACATCACTAGGATAATCGCTCGAGGATTGCGCGGTCAAATTTTTGTGACGCTTACCCCTCGGGCGAAGGCCAACGAGGCGGATAGGGCGCGAGCTGGATCCGCCGAAACGACAGCTTCGTGGTCGGGTCGTGGCCTTGAATCATGAACGTCCCGGCGTCGGTCCTCAACCCTTTCCGTGGGTTCTCGTGGCGGGCGCGGGTATCCGTCCAGTCGGTAACCTGATAGCCATTCACCCAAACCGCGACGTGAGGCCCCTGCGCGGCGATTGTTTTGCGGAACCACTGCAAGTCGTCACTCACCACGCGCCGCGCAGTTGACCCGCCGAAAGATCCCTCCCGTCCCACAATCCACCGGACGAGTTCGGTCACCGTCGACGTAGCCATTGTGAATCTGGCTCTCGTACCCCATCATCGTCTGACCCGGTAGACATCGGAAAAAAATACCCGAGTTCAAACCGTGACCGAGGGAGATGCAATCGAGCTGCAACACAAAGTCGTCGTAGCTTGCCTCGGTTTCCAATTGGCCCGGCCCGTTTTCGACATGCAATTCACCTTCCGCCCCCACCGTGAACCGGCTCGCCATCTCGGGATAGGCTTTCCAGCCCGTTAGATCGTGACCGTTGAAGATCGGATTCAGTCCCAACGGCTTCAGTTTCACGTTGCGAAACTCGACCGAACCCTCGTTGTGCTGGAGCCCGATATATCCGAACCCCAGCGGCGCCGGATCGGTGTAGTCGAGCACTTCGCGGCCGTCCAATCGAACTTGGAATCGGCCCCCTTCCGCCCGAATTTCGTAGGCATGCCACTGATCCGCGCTCACGGCGGCATGGTCAACGCGCTGCCGCCCGACAAAGCTTCCGGTCGGAAAGGGATTATCCGGCGGCGCGATGTTCAACTCGTAGCAATCCTGGGCGGGATTCCGCGGCTGGGGCGGCGTCCGCAGAAAAATCCCGCTGTTGGTGCCCTCGGCGGCCCGAAACTCCGCCTTCAACAAGTAGTCGGCGAACTGGGTCGTGGTCCGCAACAGGCACTTGTCACCCGTCGTAACCCGGATCACGCCGTCGACCACGCGGAAGTCGGCCTGCCCGGCTGCCTGCCAGCCAAACAGCGTCTCGCCGTCGAATAGCAGCAACCAACCCTCGGCCTGCTCCGCCGCGGTCAACGGATTGAGCGAATCCTCCGCACTTCCGACGCCACTTCCGACGCCGTCCCCAAGAACTAGGGCCAACAGCATCAACGCGACAACCACCTGACGAACACTCGATGCGACCATACCACAACTCACGGCGTTCCAACTCACTCAGATGACGATCCAACTCACTCAGATGAAGATCCACTTCCCGTCCCATTCAGGATCTCCAGCCGTACCTCGCAATTAGGCTGATGCATCGCACCGCTCGCGTCAATCACCAGGTCCACACGAATTCGATTGTGCGTCCGGAGCGATTCGCTCGCGGCAAAGCGGCACGCGCCCCCCGCCCATTCGCCCAAGCAAACGTCGTTCAGCCAAACAGTGCCGGCAGCTGAGCTTTCGACCACCAGTTCAACGCGACTCAGCGCGTCCAGCCCGGAGGGTCGGTTGAAACCGCGTTCCAAGCGAACCTTGCCCACGTATTCGGGTGGCAAACAGGCGGCGAGCCCGGCGGGTGCGAGATAGCCCATCGCAGAGCCTGCGATCGCTCCGCCAGCGTCCAATCGGTAAGCCTTCCACGGGCCACGCAGGCGAATCCGATGTGGAGCGTTCATCGTCGATTCTTCAAGCTTCAACGAGTGGGCTTCTCGCACGACGACAGAAAGCCTCAATCGGCCTCAATGGTTGATCAGATCCGCCACGACACTCGCCTGCCGAACTTGCTGACTGCTGAGTTCCCGCATCCGTAACAAAATCTCGACTCCCCGCAGCGGAAAAGGGTAGGGCGGCGATGTCTCGAGTTCTTCCAATCCGTCGACGACATAGCTGTTGTTGCTGTCCAGTCCGTCGGTTCCCTGGTCTGCCGTTGCGACACCATCCTGATTGATCCCGTCCCGCTCGTACAGCGAGGACCACGTATCGTAGACGCGTGCTGCGAATGGCGGGGCACTGCGTGGAACAAAAACACCCGACTTGGGATGGGGTGGACCCGAAAAATGCGACAAGAGCCCGGGCACCACGGGACCCCCGTCCGGTCGGCAATTGAACCCCAAATCCACATAACCTCCCAGTCCCTCGAAATTCGCCAGATTGGCCGCCGCGATGGCCCGGTAACCGGGATCGACGGGTGTTACCTCGTACTGGGACGAGGGAGAGGGCCGATAGCTGGGCGCCAGCGGATCGAAGACGTGAATGTCGAACGCCATGACGTCCGCCGCAATCACGTCGCTCAGGTCATTCGACCGCACCATGAATCGCCAATTCAGTCGGTGGGGAAACGTCGGATCCGTCACGGTGCTGAGCCGGCGCCGAGGCCGTGTCGATCGCTCCTTGCAGCAGGCTCAAATCATCGGGCCAATGAGCGAACCGGTTTTGCCGCTGACCGAGATCCTCCAGTGTATTGGGGACAATCCGCATGCTGTTCGTGGCGAGGTCAAACTGCGGCCTCACACTCAGATCGTTGCTGGCCAGGAAGGCGCGGAGTGCGTCGGGAGTCGCGACCGGCGCAAAGTTCTGCATGGCCGACGGCAGGATCAAAAAGACTCGGCGCAGCAGCGTCAGCTCGGTGGCGTTTCCCTGGGGTCCCGGCAGCGGCTCGAGCCACCAGACAACCTCGGCCAACGGAGATTCGAGGATCGTTCCCTGGAAGCGGCCGCGAAAGGGCGCGCCGGTGCTGCGAATCGTCCCCATCCAGACGTCATCGGTGTCCCCCAGGACGCCGCGCACGTCGGACAGAAACTGGCCATCGATGACTTCGAACGGGGCGGGTGGCGAGCCGTTCAGATCGGCGTCGCAGGTTGGCTTGACCACAAACACGTCGGCCGTTCCATCCGCCGAGGGATCCGTATCGACGACGAAGTCGCCGTCGTTATCGCGGTCGGAACGCACGCCCTCGATGATTTCGAAATAGCCCTTGGCCGTGAGCGGGTCCGCGGGTGGATTGGGTTGCAGCGTCAGCTGATCCAGGTCGGTCTGCAATTGATTGGCCGCGGTCCGCAACTGCGCTGACAGTTCCAGAATCGAGCGGCTTTCGGTGACATTGCCGCCCAGCAAATCGAACACCCGCACAATGGCCAGGATGACCAACAGCGTGAGCGCTACCGAGACCAGCAACTCGACCAACGTCACGGCTCGACGCATCCCTCGCGGGACGACCCTGGCCGTAGGATTCCAAGTCCTCATGTGGTTCCGATCGTGAATTTAACCGTGCCCCTGGTCCGACCCGCTTGATTGCATGCCCACGCTGGCCCCGGGATTCCGCGAGCTTACCCCTCCGAATTCAAGTCGGAGGGACCGCATTTGTCAAGTTGCGCGGCCCGCCGGTCGACCCCGTGCAACCCGGCGACGGCCGTTCTTTGCGTTGTGGCGTTCGACGGGTTTCCGTAAACTGACTGAAACGGACGCGTGGACACACGCTTCTCATCATAACAGACGCGAGGCAACGAGGTGACCATGATCTGGAAGACCTTATGGCCCTGGATGGGTCCAAGAAAGTTCCCGCGACGGTCTGCAGGCGATCAATCCGTGATCATCCTGGTGCTCGTGTTAAGCGGCAGCTTGTCGGCGGCCGCTCAGGAGACCTCGGCCCCCGCGGGGGATACGGCAGCGGCGGGCGAGCCCCCCGCGGCGGCCGCGACGCCGGAAGCCTCATCGCCCGAAGCCTCATCGCCCGAAGCCTTGTCCGCCTACGCGCAGGCGGCGACCCTGCAGAACAACGGCGCGTTCGACCTGGCCGCGGATGCCTGGCAGAACTTTTTGCGGGCCTTCCCTCAGGATCCGAAGGCCATCGAGGCGGAATACCATTTGGGCGTCTGCTATTTGGAGCTGAAAGACTTCGTCAAAGCGCGTCAACAGCTGGAACGGGCGATCGCCACGGGCCAGGATTTTCCGCGCCGGGAGGACGCCTATTTGAACCTGGGCTGGACGTGCTACACGTTGGCCTTGCAGGGCAACCCCGCCCTCTTCGCCAACGCCGAACAAGCGTTCGCCAAACTATTGGAATCGTTTCCCGAAGGCCAATACCGGGATCAGGCCTTGTTCCTGCGGGGCGAGTCACTGTATCTGCAGGGCCAGCGGCCCGAGGCGGCGCTGGCCTATCAGCAGTTGATCGATCAGTATCCAAAATCGGATCTGATTGGTAATGGACTGTATGCACTGGGGGTTACCTACGAGGAGCTCGGCCGGTTCGCCGAAGCGGGCGTGATCTACGACCGCTACTTGGCCGAATTGCCCGACGAGACGCTGGCCAACGAAGTTCGGATGCGGAAGGCGGAGACGGTCCTGCAACAGGGGGATCCGGCCGCTGCCGAACGCCAGTTTGCCGAGCTCGCGCAACGTTCCGAGTTTTCGCAGGCCGATCACGCACGGTACCGCGAGGCGTTCTGCGTCGCCCGCCAAGAACGATTCGAGGATGCGGCTCGGCTGTTTTCGTCGATTCCCAATGAGTTCCCAGAATCCCGTTATGTCACTGACGCCACCATGGCGGCGGCGCGGGCCTATTTTCGCGCCGAAAAACTGGACCTGGCCAAGCAGTGGTTCGCCAAGCTCCTGAACGATGAATCGCCGCTCGCTTCCGAAGCCGCGCACTGGCAAGCTCGCCTGCTGCTGAAAGACAAAGCGGCCCCCGCGGCGTTGCAATTAATCGAGAAGTTCCTGCCGATCGCGCAACGCAGCGAACATCCTTTCTTCGTCAACCTGCGGCTGGATCAGGCGGACGCGGTGTACGAGATCCCCGAGCGTCGCGCCGAATCGATCCCGCTGTACCTCGCGCTGGCCGACGAGTTCCCCACGCACGTGCTGGCTCCGCAAGCGGTCTACAACGCCGCTTTCGCGGCCTTGGAAACGAAGGACTACCGGCGGGGGCTGAGCCTGGCCAACCAGTTTGTCGCCAAGTACCCCGATCACCGCCTGCTGGCCGATGTCAAACACGTCGCCGCCGAATGCCAGTTGCAACTGGGCGACGCCGCATCGGCCGCCGATACGTTTTCGGAACTGGCCGAGCAGAACGAAGACCGTCCCGAGGCGGGGCAGTGGCACTTGCGCCAGGCCGTCGCCCTCTACCTCCAGAAAGATTACCTGCGGGCCGCGCTCCAACTGACCGGCAACATGTCGACCTTGGCCACACCCGAGGAACGGGCCGAGGCGTACTACTTGATCGGGATGTCCCATTTCGGTCTGGAAGACTTCGCCCGAGCCGCCGAGTCGCTCGCCAAATCGCTCGAAATCCAACCCCGTTGGCGGCAGGCCGACGAAACCTTGCTGAATCTTTCGCGAGCCCAGCGCAAGCTCGATCAGGTCAAGGCGGCCCAGGCGAGCGTGGAACGGCTGATCCGTGAGTTCCCGGAAAGCAAGGTCCTGGATCAAGCCCATTTCCGGCTCGCCGAATACACCTACGCGCTGGGGGATCTCGCCACCGCCGCCGACCACTATCGACAGCTCACGGAACGTTGGCCGCAGTCCAGCTTCATTCCTTACGCGCTTTACGGTCTGGGATGGTCCGAGCTGCGGCTGGAACACAAAGGCCCCGCGCAAGAAGCGTTCCGCCAGCTGCTCGCCCGCTTCCCCGAACATCCGCTGGTCCCCCAGGCACAATACGCCCTCGCTCTGTCCCTCCAGCAAGCCGGCAGCTTTGCGGAGGCCCTCGCCATAATCGATGCCTACCTTCAACGCGACTTGAAGCCTCAGGAGCAATCGGATGGACGCTATGTCATGGGGCTGAGTTTTGTCGGCACCAAGGAATATCCGCGTGCGATCCAGGTGCTGCAGCAGGTGGTCGAACAGGATCCCGACTATGCGTCCATCGACAAAGTGCTCTACGAGCTGGCTTGGGCCTACAAGTCCACACAGCAGCAGCCCGAGTCCGTCGCGACGTTTCGTAAGTTGGCGGACGACCACCCCAACAGCTCGCTGGCTGCCGAGGCCTCGTACCATGTGGGCGAGGACGCCTACGAACGCGAAGACTATACGGCAGCCACGGCGGCCTACGAACGCGCTCTCGCCGGCCAGCAGGGAAACGGCGATTTGGACGAAAAAGTCCGCTACAAGCTGGGTTGGTCCGCCTACCAACTGCAAAACTATGAGTTAGCTCTCCAGGTTTTCGCCGAACAAATCGCGCAGCACCCCGCGGGCGAATTGGCCGGAGACGCTCACTTCATGCAAGGCGAATGCTACCTGAAGGCCCAGAATCCGGCCGAAGCACTCGCCCAGTATCGGCTCGCCCGCGAACTTCCGCTGTCGAGTGAGCAGATCATCACGCTGAATTTCCTGCACGCCGGCCAAGTCGCCGGACAACTCGGCCAATGGAAAGAAAGCTACGACTGGCTGGCCGCCCTCTCGGAAAAGTTCCCGCAGTCCGCTTTTGTGCTGCAGATTGCCTACGAACTGGCGGTGGCTCAGCAAAACCTTGGTAATCTTGCCGAAGCGGAACGCCTGTTCGGCTCCGTCGCCGACCGCGCTAACGGAGAAACCGCCGCGCGCGCCGCTTTATGCTCGGCGAGGTGCTGTACGCCAAACGCGATTACCTCCAGGCCATTCGTGAATTTCGCAAAGTGATGTTCGGATTCGATCCCCAAACCGTCCCCGAAGTGGGATCCTGGCAAGCCAAGGCGGGATTGGAGGCAGGACAATGTGCCGGCGTCATCGCGTCCCAGGAAAACGATCGCGGCAAGCGACAAGAATACATCGATCTCGCCTCTCGGTTTTTCCAGTATGTGCAGACACGGCACCCCGATACCGACGAGGCGAAAGCCGCCCTGGAACAGCTGAAGAAATATGGCCAATGAGGAGGCACCGGGTCGGCGGGGGCGTCCGCTCGTGTAGCAGCGAGCGTGAGACTCCCGCCGGCAAGCGGCGGGGCTCCTTTTTAGCACGAGCGTGAGACTCCCGCCGGCAAGCGGCGGGCATCCTTTTTAGCACGAGCGTGAGACTCCCGCCGGCAAGCGGCGGGGATCCTTTTTTAGCAGCGAGCCTGAGACTCCCGCCGGCAAGCGGCGGGGATCCTTTTTAGCAGCGAGCGTGAGACTCCCGCCGGCAAGCGGCGGGCACGGGGTGGCAACCTGCCAAGAATCGTGCCGAACGCGGACGAGGTCGACAGCAAACTCCGGATACCTGCTCTCCCCGCTCGTTCGTCGCGACCCTCACAGAGGAAGGGTGAAATCTGAAAGCTTGATACTGAAAGCTGACGGCTGAAGCTGACGGCTTGATCGCCCCGCAGGGCCACTCTGTGGAGGCGTGAGCAGCGAAAAAGGCCGGAATCATATCGTGAAAGGCCGGTTCGATCCAAGCGGGACCCGTTCGGTACCCGATGTTTCAACCGAGCTACAACCTCTTGTGCCGATGGTTGTCGAGGCGGATAACGAACAGCACGCTGAGAAAGTCACTCTGCAGCACGGAAGAATGCCGATGTCCGCTCGAATGCCATGTTACGATACGAGGCGAGGCACCCGATGAGAGAGGTCTGTTGTGATCCGGCCCCGATTCAGTAATCTCCATTCGTCGGAGTCCGTCTTCCCCCTCGCTTCCCGATCCCCTTTCGGCCACGGCCAACCCGCCAGGACGCCGGGTGCCGCGAAGGTCGAGGAGTTCGGCCGACGGCGAATCGGTTTTCCCCCGTTCTGGCTCGGGATGCTCCTCGGGTTCGTGTGCGTCACAGATCACTTGCAGGGCCAGGAATCGGCCGATTCCCGTCCGGACGCAGCTGCCGCGGCGAGCGACGATGTCGTGGGGCCGCTGCCCCGCGACATTCGGCTGCCCGGCGAAACGCCTCCTTCGGCGGAATACACTCCCGCCCCGATCGATTTGCTCAGCCTTGTCCTCAAAGGCCGCTGGCTGATGATCCCGATCGCGGTCATGTCCGTCGCGGCCGTGATGATCATCATCGAACGGTTACTGGCGCTGCGGCGCCGTCGCGTCATGCCGCGTCCACTGCTGGAAGGACTCGCGGATCTGGGTGGAGTACCGGGCGTGATGGACCCGCGTCGCGCCTATCGGCTTTGTCAGCAGTATCCCTCGGCCGCCGCGACCGTGATCCGCTCGATGCTGCTGAAGATCGGTCGTCCGCAATCGGAGGTCGAGCACGCGGTAACGGAAGCGAGCGAGCGTGAGGCGGAGCGGCTATACGGCAATGCCCGCTGGCTGAATCTGATCGCCGCCGTGGCGCCATTGACCGGACTGCTCGGCACGGTCTGGGGAATGATTCGGGCCTTCTACGACACAACCCAACTCGCGGCGGGGCAGAACAAAGCCGACTACTTGGCTCAAGGAATCTACGTCGCGCTGGTCACCACCCTGGGCGGCCTGGTCGTCGCGATCCCCGCCGCGATTTTCGCTCACTACTTCGAGGGCCGCGTCATCAAGTTGTTCCACGAGATCGACGAACTGCTCTTCAGCTTGATGCCGCAAGTCGAACGCTTCGAGGGACGAATGCGCGTCTCGGCTCATTCCCTGGGGGGTGCCGACGAGGCAAACCTCGAATTGTGCGCGGATGCCGATCCGGTCCCGCGCAGTTCCGCCGAAGCCGTTCCGCGTGGTTACGGGATGACGCCGGAATGACACCGCGGCGACAAGCTCCGCGTGCGTTGATCCAAGTCGGTGGCGGTGCGATCGCTTTAAGACGTTGAACTGATTCATGAAATGGGAGTACTTTCCGTGGCCGTGCGGATCCGTAAGAACCGAATCCTTGAGTCGCTGAGCCTGACGCCCTTGATCGACGTCGTGTTCTTGCTGCTCGTATTCTTCCTGGTCGCGACGCGATTTGCCGAAGAGGATCGCGAGCTGGACGTTAAGCTGCCGTCGGCCAGTGAGGCCCAGCCTTTGGTGATGAAGCCGAAGGATATCGAATTGAGTATCGACGAAGAGGGCAACTACTATCTCGGGTCAGGCCGTGGCATGACGCTCGCAGAAATTGAAGCGGCCCTGGCCAATTCGGCTGTCAACAATCCGCTCAGCCAAACCGTCGTAATACGGGCCCATCAGGGCTGTCGCTGGAACGATGTGGCCCGCGCCATGAACAGCTGTTACCGCGCGGGTTTGCGAGATGTGAAGACCTCCGTTGCCGGACGGGACTGAGGACCGAGTGTCACGAGAATGGCGAACGAACGATGACGGGGGAACGTCACCAAGTCCGAAAGCTCTCGCTCCAGCGCCCCCGGTACGTGGACGATCAATTGTGGCCGATCCAGTTCGCGCTTTGGGCCCTCATCGGCGGTTGGCTGGGATTCCACGCATGGCGTCTGTCGCCGGATGACGCGGCGGAGGTCCGGCTGCCGTGGGGAACTTGGGCGGTGATTCTCGGCCTGGGGCTAGTCGTCTCCATCGCGCTGCCTTGGATCGCCCCCCGTTGGGTCCGCCGCAGATCGCTCTTGTCGCTGCTGCTCAGTCTGCTCCTGAACGCCTCGCTAGCGATGTTCTTGTCCTTCGTTTATCTGCAGCCTCCGACCCGCGAGTTGGCCCAGGAGGCGACACCGACCCGCGAACCGCTGGAAACCCTTGAGGAGTTCTATCCGCTCGCCGACGACGGGGAAGATCGTCCCCAGCAGGACTTCCAACGTCCGCTTTCGACCGGCGAGCCAACACAGGAGAAGCGGGACCTGGTGCGGAAGACAACCGTCGCCTTGCTCGAGCCCAAGCCGGAACCGATAGACGCCGCGCAGCGCACACCCGTTCTGGACCGGCCCATGGTTTTGGAGCGGAAGGAATGGGTCGACTCCGCCCCTCGACGCGCTGAATCGGAAGGGACACTCAGCCGCCAAGAACTGGAATCGGAGGCGGTCCTTGGTCCGCCTCAAGTTGACGCCGCGGCGATCCCGTCGCAACTCGAACCGCCGCCGATTCCGACTCCCGCTGGGTCGGCGCGAGTCGCGCAGGCCGAGCCATTGCCCGCTTTCCCACGCGAACTGGTGGCCGCCGAACCGAACCTTCCGGCGTCGATCCCGCGACAGGTGCCGACTACTCCCCGAGCCGAGCCGGCGGGTGTGGCGGAGGTGCGAGTCGCCGAGGAGTCCCTGTCGCGCGAGCGCACCCCCGCTTCGGTCCCGTTGACCGACCGGCAAGCGGAGGCGCCGAGCTCCGCCGAGTCGCGTGAGCTGCCGGTCGTCGCCGCGGCCCAGCCGTCGGTGGCCCCGCAACCGACCACGCCGGAACCTGCCGAGACTCCCGAGGCGATGACCGCCTCCCGTCGGATCCC
Source organism: uncultured Planctomycetales bacterium (assembly GCA_963826795.1). Taxonomy (GTDB): domain Bacteria; phylum Planctomycetota; class Planctomycetia; order Pirellulales; family Pirellulaceae; genus CAWGYT01. The sequence continues at coordinate 189,909 of CAWGYT010000020.1, forward strand.
GGCTCAGCAGCCCAATCTGACCCGCTCGGCCCCGACGGATTCGCCGCCCTTCGAGCTGGAGCGGGCTGTCGACCTGCCGCCTCGGCCCAACACGCCGGCACAAGTGCGCGCCGAGACGGCGGTCCCCCCGGACATCCCGCGCCTGACCGAGCGGCCCACTGAGCCGCCCGAATTGGCCGCCCGACCAATGGAGGCGAGCCGGTCGACGGCGTCCTTCGAACGGTCAATCGCCTTGCCGTCGCCCGAGCCGCGCCCGGTTGAGCTCCGGGCGGTCGCGCCAACGGGCGTGTCGCCAGGAGCAAGCCAACCGGTCGCGTCCGAAGATCTACCAGACATTGTGCAGCAAGCGGCGGCGCAGCCGGTGGGAGCTCCGTCGCGTCCGACACTTGACCGGGCGGGCCGTTCACAACCAACCGGCTTGGCTCAGCCAATTGCCAAGCCGGTCGAAGCCCCCCTTCTCCAAGAGGTCGCCAACGCTGCGGGACCACCCGCCGCCGAACCGGCCCAGACGTCGCAGGACGATGACGCTTCCAAGCGAGGTCGCTCGATGCTGCCCGAGATCGCGACGCAACCGGGTGTAACTCAGGTCGACGTGGGGGTGCCGCAGGGGGTTCTCGAGTCGGGTCTGCAACGGGCCGGTGGCGACGGCGAGCCTTCCGTGGCCGCTCGTTCGGCCGAAAACATCGCTCCTCCGAGCCGGCCAGGCAGCGGGGCGCCGATCCGCTTGCCCACGGCCGCGATCGAAATCGTCGAGTTGTCTTCGGGCCCGACGGCGGATGAGCCAACCGTGAGTGCGCGGACGCCAACCGTGGGACAACCGCCGGCCGCGGCTGCCGCGCCGCGTCGGGACGACGTCCCTCGCACGGCCCAGCTTCCACCAGACCAGCCCCTCGCGCCGGCGCCACAACTGACGCGTTCCGCCGAGCAGCTTGAGTCGCTCGAGGGAGTTGCTCTGCCGAAGATCGTTTCCGTCACGCGACCGGCGGTCGCCACCTCACGACCAACGCGAGCCGCGATTCCGATCCCGGCCGCCCCCTTGGAGACCGCCGGCAGCGCGACGAATCTCAGCCCGACGAATCCCGATCCGGAGGCCGCCGCCCTCGCGGCAGTGCCCTCGCAACAAACGGACGCGCGAGCCGTGAGGGGCACCACACGGCCCGCGCCGCCCCGACCAGGCTCTGCTTCCAGCCTGCCTCCGCCGGGCGGCCCGTCGGTCCAGCTGCCGCCGTCCGCTCGACGGGAGTCAGTTCCCGCCGAGGTGGCGACGGCGGAAATGACCCGGGCCCAACCCGCGATCGGTCGCCTGGCCACTTCTGTCCGACCGCCGTCCGATGTGCCCATTCCCCCGCCCGAGTCAGCCGAAACACACGACTTCGCGGTCGAGCCGATGACGACGCCCGCACCCGACTTGGCCCGGGGCGCTCGCGTCGCGACGAAGCCTCGCCCCGCTTCGGGCGGCCTCAAGGTCCCGGTCAATGCCGCACCGGGACTCGGGGGTCTGTCCAACGACGTCGCGCCCGACATCGGTCTGCTCACCCGGCAGGCGCAACCGGAAAGCGATCAAGTGGCCGACACGGTCGCTCGCTTCGTGCGACGTCCGGTCGGAGGTCCGCTGTCGGTCAACACCCAGGTCGCCATCCCGGCCCAAGCGTACCAAACGCGGCTGAACCGGCGGGGCGAACAGCCGGCGGGCGGAGACGGCCGTCCCTCGCCTCGAACCGAGGAAGCGATTGAATTAGGGCTCGTCTATTTGGCCGGTCAGCAATTGCCCAGCGGCGGTTGGAGCCTGCAGCTGGCCGGTGACGAACCCAACCCGGCGGGGCTAGGCGGGGCGACGATTCGGTCGGATACCGCGGCCACGGGCCTGGGCCTGCTCTCCTTCTTGGGCGCCGGCTATCATCACCGAGGCGACAAGTACAGCGACGTGGTCCGCCAGGGATTGCAGTTCCTGTTGGATCACCAACGCCCCGATGGCGACCTGTTCATCGCGCAGGACGCCGAATCAAACCGCAGTGCATGGCTGTACAGTCACGGCATCGCCGCGATTGCGCTCTGCGAGGCGTACGGGATGACGCAGGATCCGGAGCTGCTTGAGCCGGCCCAACGTGCGATTGATTTCGTCGTCGCCGCGCAGAATCCGGCCCGCGGTGGTTGGCGATACGCGCCGGGCGTGGGTTCCGACACGTCCGTCTCCGGTTGGATGGTGATGGCGCTGCGTAGCGGCGAGCTGGCCAACTTGAATGTGCCGCCGGACGCCTGGCAAAACGTCAACAAGTGGCTGAATCTGCGCAAGCGTCCCCCGCGCGCCCGGAACTGTATCGCTACAATCCGCTCGCCCCCAACACGATCGAACAGGGCCACGGTCGACGTCCCACCAAGACCATCACGGCAGTCGGCTTGCTGATGCGAATGTACACCGGTTGGAGACGAGACGACCAAGCAATGGTCGCCGGCGCCGAATACCTCAAGAACAATCCGCCCCAATTGGGCTCCCGCCGCGATCCCCAGCGAGATACCTACTACTGGTATTATGCCACGCAGGTGATGTTCCACATGCGAGGAGAGTTCTGGGAGAGCTGGAATGAAAACCTGCACCCGTTGCTGACCTCGACCCAGCAACAGACGGGCCCACTGGCGGGAAGCTGGGATCCGGAGAGACCCATCCAGGATCGCTGGGCGCCGCATGGGGGTCGACTTTACGTGACGACGATGAACTTGTTGTCCTTGGAGGTCTATTATCGGCACTTGCCGATTTATGAGGATACGGCGCGTTAGCCATCGGCCATCACTCCGCGCGATCGGCCCGCGCGATCGGCCCGCGCGATCGGTCCGCGCGATCGGCCGCTTCGCAATCGACGCGCCTCTCACTGAGACGAGGAAACAAACGAATGGCGACCCAACGCTGTCCGGAATGCCGGGCAAGATTGCTGAACGACGCGGCTTTTTGCCATCGCTGCGGACAGCCCCGTGGCGAGGCGGCGACCGTCGTTCGCGTCAGCAAGCGGCGGGGGCGAGCCCGCGGCCGCGCCCAACTCGAGCCTGTGCGGGACGAGGCCGATGATCCCGAACGGGAACTTTGGAGCGATACGTTTTCTGCCAAGGGGCTGGTCAATCACTGGGTCGCCGGAGTGATCATTTCGTCGGCTCTGCTGATCGCCGGCTGGGCTCTGCAGGTGGATGCGCAGGCTTGGCAAATTATCGCCGGCTTGCTGGGGATTGGCTGGGCCACGCTCATCGGCTGGTTGATCTACTATAAACTCGATGTCCAGTACGTCTTGACCACTCAGCGGTTAACTCACCGTCGAGGAATTCTGCTGCGTCGAACCAACCGCATCGAGGTGATCGACATTGATGACGTGGGTTATCGACAGGGAATCCTCGAACGCCTGATCAACGTGGGGACGATCGAGCTGGTGTCCAGCGACCGGACCGATCCCGTGCTGGAACTGGATGGCATCAACCGCGTCCAGGAGGTCGCGGAGCTGATGGACGAAGCCCGTCGAGCCGAGCGCGTACGGCGGGGTCTGCACATTGAGTCGATTTGAACCACGAGTCGATCCAAACCGACCTGGCGACGCCGTTTGTGCAGGGGAGGCACGTCGAAGGCGAGCGTAGTTCGCGCGCACGCTGATTGCTGAAGAGGACATCCATGTTGGAACGACCCCGAGTCATGGCAGACGGTCCCTTGCCCGTGCGCTGGAGGCCGCATTACGGCAGCACGTTGAGCTTACCGAGTGGAGCGCGCAGCCCGACGCGTCGGCGGGTGCGATCCGGGGCCTGTTCACCTATGCCCATCCGCCCGTCACACCCTCCCTGCTCGACCAGCTTCCGCATCTAGTTGTGATCAGTAATCACGGGGTGGGCGTGGACCACATTGATCTCGCCGCCGCTCGCGACCGAGCGATCCCGGTCGGGAACACGCCCGACGTGCTGGATGGCGCCGTCGCGGATTTGGCCTTTGCGTTGTTGCTGGCCGCCGCGCGACGCTTGCCCGAGAGTGCCCGCATGGCGGCAGATCGCCAGCGGGTGGAATTCCTGACCGCACAGCCGCTCGGGGACGACGTTCACGGATCGACACTGGGAATTGTCGGACTGGGGCGCATCGGCCGAGAAATCGCACGCCGTGCGCAAGGTTTTCAGATGACCGTCGTCTACCACAATCGGCGCCCCGACCCCACTGCCGAAGCCGAGTTGGGTGTGCGCTACGTGACGCTGGTCGAGTTGCTCGCGAGGGCGGATTTCGTTGTCTTGGCGGTTCCGCTCACCGCGGCCACGCGTGGACTGATCGGCGCACGTGAACTACAGCAAATGAAGTCGACGGCAACCTTGGTCAATGTCTCGCGAGGTCCAGTCGTCGACACCGACGCGTTGCTGGTCGCGCTCCAGAATGGGCAGCTCCGGCGGGCCGCGCTGGATGTGACTGATCCTGAGCCGCTGCCGAGCGACCATCCGTTGCGAGATTGCGAACAGGTGCTGATCACCTCGCACATCGGCAGCGCCACGTGGCAAACGCGACAGCGGATGGCCGACCTGGCGGTGGACAATCTACTGCGCGGCCTGCGCGGGCAGCCGCTCTTGGCGCAGGTAGGGGAGTGAGCGGGCGCGCTTGTCTTTTCCGCGCGATCTGTTAGCCTCCCTACAGGTTCGGGCGCTTGGTGCCAGTTCGCCCGCCCGCCCGCCCGCCGCTCAGGAGCGCTCCCATGGCGAGTCGTCGCCGCGGTTTGAATCTGGTCGAACTCTTGGTGGTGATGGCCATCGTCGGCGCTCCTGCTCTTGCTGTTGCTGCCCGCCATCAACGCCGTGCGCGAGATGGGGCGACGAACTCAGTGCATCAATAATCAGCGGAACCTGGTCGTGGCGCTGATTCACTACGAGTCCGCACAAGGTGCATTCCCCTGCGCGGTCCCGCTGTGCGATTCACGCGTCTTCAATTCACTGGGACGCGAAACCGGGATCGCGTGCATGGGGCCCAATTGGGCCAGCCAGATGTTGGGCTTCGTCGAAGAACAAAAGCAGTACGAGCAGCTCTTCGAATGCCTGCAGTCCCAATGGCATGCCAGCGACGATTGCGGCGATCAGCCCGGACATGTGGGGCGCACAACACCGGCCTACATGCTGTGCCCCAGCGGCCCGGCGGCCCCGAAGTCGCATCAATCCGTCCGCTCGCAACTGTCGCGGCTCGCCAAAGGCAACTATGCCGCCTGCCTGGGTTCGGAACACTACCGAACAGGGATTGAGGATGATCGCTGGATCACGCACGAGGAGGACGATCACTTTCAAGTCGGCGTCATGTCCGTGATCGTGATTGACGACTTCGCCCGGCTGATCGAGTTGACGCGAAAAGGCACCATCCAGGGCGAATGGAAATGGGCTCACGGGCAGGGAACGCCGACTCAAAAGATCAAGGACGGCACGTCCAAGACCATCGTGCTCAGCGAAGTCATGCCGTGGGACGGCGTCGACAACGCCTCCGCTTACTCGCTGGACATTCGCGGCGTCTGGACGTCGCCAAGCATGGGCGCCAGCACGTATACGCACAAGTATGGTCCGAACAGCCCCATGCCCGACCGGCTGAACGTCTGCGACCGCCGAATCCCTCGCGACCACCGACTGCACTGCGACCAAATGCCGGCCCACGGCCCCGATGCGGCCGAAACCTGGGCCTCGGCCCGAAGCGCCCATCGATCGGGCGTCGTCGCGGGCTTGGCCGACGGGTCGGTGAAGTTCTTTGCGGACGACATTCACTTGCCCATCTGGCAAGCGCTGGCAACGCGCGCCGGCGGCGAACGCTAGACTGCGAACGCTAGCCTGCGTACGCTCCCGATCCGCCGGCACCGTTCGATCACGGTTCCCGAGTTTTTCGACGCGCTTGACATCGGACTTCGCATCCGACGACAATATGCAGCCGCCGCGAACGAAAACTCCTCGACGAGTCGGCGTTTTCGGTCGGCTTATTCTGACCTTATCCTCAGGGGGTGCTACTGGTCGTGAAGCCCAGGCAACCGATCGATTGTCGGTTTGACTTGCACACTCTTGGAGGATTCTGCCGGGCGTCAGGGGATCCGTAGCCGGCCTGCGTTCACGTGCGCGGAGCGCGGGTATGGATTCACGATAAGCCTTTCTACGATCCACGGCGTGCGCTTCGTTTCGCCGCAATCGGGCCATCGGTGGCCGGTCTTCGCACCTTGGGAGATCGATGATGCCACGGCTTCGCTTATTTTGGATTCTGCTTCCGGGACTGTTTTGCGCCACCTCACCGGCGTCGCCGATCGTGCTCGTGGGCTCGCACAATTTGTTGCCCGAGTTGCCCGATCAGTCGATCGAGATCTACGTCGCGGGAGGAGATCTTGTACAGGGCTTGAATTTTCGGATCCAGGTGGAGGATGGGGGGCCCCATCCGCCGGTCACCGGCCTCGTTCCAGGTCCGAGAATCACGGCTGTCGATCTCGTGTCACAAACCATTTTTTCGACGAACAACAACGGCCAGCTCGACGTCTTGCGGTCGCCCCAGATCTGGGTCCAAAGCATAACCACGTCGCCGGCGACGGTCCCGAATGATCAAGTGCCGGCTGAGGGGCTGTTGGCCACGGTCACGTTCGACACGACGGGGTTCTCCGTGGGCGTTTACGCATTGATGATGAGCAGCACGCTCGACGGCCCCACGGACTTCGCGGGCGTGCCGATCGACATCAGCGACGGGTCGCTGCGGATCATTCCCGAGCCGGGTTGGCAGATCGTGTTCTGGAGCGGTTGGGCGGGCTGGTTAGCGTATCAACTGACGACAGGCCGATCGCGGCGCGTAATTCGCCACGGGATGAAGCCTTGCGGGGCTCTGCGCGAGACGCAGCCGGCAGTTGCCCGGTAAGTCCATGCGACCCACTTTTTGTTCCACAAGCATCGTAGGGAGGGGCGGCAGATGCGGCGACAAGAGAAAGCGAAACGAGGGGCGCGACGATGGCCGAAAATGCTGAGCCCGCGCGTTCGAACCGCCAATCGCCCGCTTGGCGGGTTCAGGCTGGAACGGCTCGAGTCCCGGCAACTGCTGGCCGCCGATCTGATGGTCAGCGAGATCATGTATCATCCGGCTTCGGCGAACATCAGCGAGGAATGGATCGAACTTCTGAACGCCGGCGACGCCCCGTTGCGACTACAGGCGTACAGCCTGAGCCGCGGAGTGGATTATGTCTTTCCGGACGTGACGCTGGAGGCAGGCGCCTTTCTGGTGGTGGCTGCCGATGTGGCAACCTTCCAGGCGAATTACCCGAATGTCACGAACGTGATTGGCGGCTGGACCGGTCAGTTAAGCAACAGCGGGGAAGACATCGAAATCGAGGATCCCACTGGGGCTCGCGTGGATCTGGTCGCCTACGCCGACTCGGGTGATTGGGCCCAACGTCGCCGCGGGCCGCTTGACCTGGGTGTCAGCGGTTGGAGATGGGATGCTCCGCATGATGGGGAGGGGAGTTCGCTTTCGCTGATCAATCCAGGTCTGTCCAATGAGCTGGCGCACAACTGGACCTCCAGTGAGCGCCCGGGAGGCACGCCCGGCGTGGCGAATGACGTCTTGCGTGACGATCTCGCTCCGGCCATCGTCGACGTGGCGCACAGCCCGCTGATCCCCACTTCAAGTGACTTGGTGACCGTGACGGCGCGGCTGGTGGACGAATCCGACACGGGGTTGTCGGCTGAAGTTCGGTATCGAGTCAGTCTGCTGAACGAGGTCCCTTTCGAGTCGCTTCCGATGCTGGACGACGGCCAGCACGGAGACGGCCTTCCGCAAGACGGTGTATTCGGCGCCGTGCTTCCCGCCCGCGCTGACGGAGCGGTGGTCGAGTTCTATGTGCAAGCCACGGACGCGGGCGGCCTACAACGCACGCTGCCGGGTCCCACGGACGACCAGGGCGGCCAGCAAGCCAACCTGCTCTATCAGGTGGACGACACGCCGCGCCCGACGGACGTGCCCTTGTTCCGCACGATCATGACCGCCAGCGAACGCGAGCTGTTTCGGACGATGAATCGCAACAGTGACGCCCAAATGAATGCCACCTTCATCGGCACGTTGGGAGGCGAGACCGAACTGCGGTACAACGCCGGCGTGCGGTACCGCGGCAGTGGGACGCGCACCAATAATCCTCCCAACAACCGCATCAATCTCCCCGAGGACCGGCCGTACCTGGGCGTCACCCAGTTGAACATCAACTCGAACAACCCGGCGAATCAGATCGCCGGCAGTACGCTGTTTGCCATGGCCGGCGTGCCGGCCGCCGATACGATGGCCATCCGTCGCCTGGACAACGGCGAGGATCTGGCCCGGGGCGGATACTACGCCTACGTCGAGGTGCTCAACTCGGACTGGGCCGACCGGCATTTTCCGCAGGACAGCGCCGGCAACGTGTACCAAGGGCGCCGCGCCAACGAAGGACCTCCTGGAGGCCTCGGAGCAGGACTGCAGTACCTGGGAGACAATCCGTCCGTCTATGTCAGCTACCAAAAGGGCACGAATCGCAGCGTGGCCGACTATTCCGATGTGATGAATCTGACCTTCGTCCTCAACAATGCTTCGGATGAGACGTACTTCGACGAGGTTAGCCAGATCGTGGATATCGACGAGTGGCTTCGAACCATCGCGATGATTGAACTCTCTGGCTATTCCGAATTCGGCCTGCTGACGGGCGACGCGCAGGGTGACGATTACGCGATGTATCGCGGCATCGAAGACCCTCGCTTTCTGATGATGCCCTACGACCTGGACGGGATGTTCGACGACCGCACGAATGACATCTTCTCGACCTTGAATGTCCCAGCGCTCAACCGGCTGCTGAATCATCCCGACGTGATGCCGCGATTCTATGCACAGCTTGTCGATTTGATGGACAACGTGCTGACGGCGGAGAAGATCCGACCGGCTCTCGAGCAGATGCTGAGCGCCGTGATCTCACGGAATCGCGTCAATACGATGGTGAACTACCTGGAAGCTCGAGCCGACTTCGTGCGGGGACAGATCCAGCTGGAACTGACGGCGGGCAGCGGTCTGCCGAACGTCGGCGGACTGCCGACCACGACTGCGGCCACCGCTTCGCTCAACGGTCGAGCCAACGTCATCACGACCCGCCAAGTGCAGGTTGATGGCGTGCCCGCCAGCTGGAATCCGAGGACGGGGCGTTGGACGGTCGATGAAGTTCCCCTGGTACCGGGCGTCAATCGCCTGCTCGTTCAAACCTTCGACCAGCAGGGCGACGAGCTGGAACGCACGTTCATCGATGTCCGGCGGGACACGGCAACGATGCAGGATGTCACAGGAACGATCGACAGCGACACGACCTGGACCGTGGCGTCCGGTCCGTATCAGATGGTGGGAAACGTCACCCTGGCCGATGGCGCTGTGCTGACGATGGAACCAGGGACGACCGTTTTCTTTGCCCCGGGAGCGCGTCTGACGATCAACGGGCAGCTGATCGCCGAAGGAACCGAGCGGCAGCCGATCCGTTTCACGCGAGTGCCCGAGACCGGCGGCACGTGGGGTGGGCTGCAGTTTGCCAATAGCTCGCACGACAATCGCATCCAATATGCCGTCCTGGAGTACGGTGTCACGGACGACGGACTGATTGGCCTGGAGAACTCACGCCTGGAGCTGGATCATGTGACGCTGGATCACACCGATCTGCGCCGAATTCGCACGATCAACTCGTCGCTGGTGGTGCGCAATTCCGTCTTTACCGACATCTTCGCCCCGGGGCAGGCTCCGACGACGGACAATCGCAGTGAGCACATCTGGGGCAATGGCATTCCGTCCAATGGGCAGTTTATCGTCGAAAACAATATCTTTGGCCACCTGACCGGCCATAACGATGCGATCGACTTCGACGCGCCGCGCCGGCCCAATCCGATCCCACAGATCTTGAACAACGTCTTTGTCGGTGGTGGCGACGACGCCCTGGACATCACCGGAGACATTTATCTGGAGGGCAACCTCTTTCAGAACTTTATCAAGGACCAGTTCAATACCGATCCTGGGCAATCGAACGTCATCTCGGCCTCAGGTGGCACCTTCACCGTCGTGCGGAACGTCTTTGAAAACGTCCAGCACGTCTCCTTGGTGAAAGAAAACGCGTTCATGGAATTCTGGAACAATACGGCGGTCGGGGTTGAGCTATCGGCCCTCTACTTCGACCTGCCCGGGCAGACCAGTGGCCCGGGCGCGGCGCCGACGTATCGGGCAGCATTTTCGCCGATACCGCCACGGCGTTCGACACCCTGCGGCCCGCAACACAACTGACGGTCAATGATTCGTTCGTGCCCGAGTCCGATGTCGCTCGCGGAATCGGCAACCTCAGCGGTGATCCCCAAGTGGACGTGTCAGGCGATTTCGGGCTGCGACCGGGATCGCCAGCCGCGGGCGCGGGACCTAACGGCGTGGACATGGGCGCACGCGTGCCCGCCGGCGCCACGATCAGCGGCGAGCCGAATCTGGTGACGCGAGACACGACCGCCACGCTGATCGTCGGCGGCCCAGGCGTGACGCGCTATCGATATCGAGTCAATGGTGACCCTTGGAGCGACGAGATCTCCGTTGAGACGCCGATTATGCTGACGGGACTCGCCGACGGCGATTACCGCGTTGAGGCGATCGGCCGCAACTCGCTCGGCCTCTGGCAAGCTGAGGCGGCAGCGACCAACTCCCGCCCATGGACGGTCGATCGCAACCTTTCGCGACTGCTGATCAACGAGGTTCTGGCAGCCAACGAAGGCGCAGTGCCGCATGCAGGGACGCTGCCCGATGTGATCGAATTGTTCAACGACAGCGGGACGTCGGTCAACTTGTCCGGCATGAGCATTTCGGACGATCTCGCGCCGCCCCGCCGTTACGTCTTTCCGGAGGGAACGACGATCGGCCCGGACGAGTATCTCCTGGTGTACGCAGACGACCCCAACGGGACTTCGGGAATTCACGTCGGATTCGGGCTCAGCCGTGAAGGCGAGGGCGTTTATCTGTTCGAGAACCCCGCGCGAGGTGGCGGGCTGGTTGACTCGGTGGAGTTCGGCCTGCAGCTCCCGAATCTTTCGATTGGACGTGATCGGTTCGGCGATTGGACGCTCAATCAACCCACACCCGGTGCCGCGAATCAAACCGTCGCCCTGGGCGACCCGACGCAGCTGCGAATCAACGAATGGCTTGCCAAGCCCGACGTTTCGCTGAACAACGACTTCGTCGAACTCTACAATCCCGACTCAGCCCCCGTCGACATGGGCGGGCTCTATCTGACCGACAATCCCGTGGGTTGGCCCGACCAGCATGCGATTCCGCCGTTGAGCTTCATTGCGGGGGACGACCTGGCCGTCTTCGTGGCCGATGGCAGTCCGCAAGACGGTCCCGATCATCTGAATTTCCGACTGTCGGCGACGTGGGAGATGATCGGACTGTTCGACCGGGAATCGCGGGTCCTGGATCAAGTTCGCTATGGGCCACAGTTCGTTGATATCTCCCAGGGTCTGACTCCCAACGGCGGGCCATCCATTGTCCCCTTCGACTTGCCCAACCCGGGGATCGACAATCCCAGCGACGTCAGCGAACAAGTCTCGTGGCTCGCCATGACCGATACCTTCCGATACGAGCAGTCGGGGATCGATCTGGGCACGGCCTGGCGCGAGGGGGCGTTTGACGATTCCACCTGGGCGGCGGGCCCCGGCGTTCTGTTTGTTGAAAACGAACCCTTGCCGGCACCTAAAGGGACACCGTTGCGACTCGGCAATACAACTTACTATTTTCGCACGACGTTCAACGTGGAAGACCCCGCGGCCGTCAGCGACCTGCAGCTTACGACACTGGTGGATGACGGAGCGGTGATCTATTTGAACGGGAACGAGATCGCCCGCATCGGCATGCCGGCAGGCGAGATCAACTACGATACGTTCGCCAGCCGGCATATCACGGAGGCGAACTTCGAGTCCTTTACGATTCCTGCCGACTTGCTTCTGCCGGGAGAAAACGTACTGGCGGGCGAATCGCACCAGGATGACGCGGCCAGCTCGGATATTGTGTTCGGCGCGGCGTTGGACGCAATGGTTCGCCCCGATGGGCTCGAGGTGCTGCGACGGCTTGTCGAAAACTTGCGCATCACCGAGGTCATGTACAATCCCTTGGGCGGCAATGATTTCGAATTCATCGAGCTGCAGAATACCGGGTCGGTACCTCTCGATCTGGCCGGAGTACGTCTGGAAGGAGCTGTCGATTTCGCATTTCCCAACCTCCAGCTGGCGCCGGAGGAATATGTGGTGGTCGTGGGTGATGTGGCCGACTTCCGCTCGCGCTACGGCGGCGACGTCGTGATCGCGGGCGAGTACGACGGTTCTTTAAGCAATGGCGGCGAAGAGATTCGCCTGCGATTGCCGGAGCCGCAGCCCGTCGACATCTTGAACTTCAGCTACGCCGACGCTTGGTATCCTTCCACCGACGGACGCGGCTTCTCGCTGGTGGTTGACGACGCCTTGTCCGAGCGTGCCGACTGGCGTTTGGCCGCGAACTGGCGCGCCAGCAACTTCGTCAACGGCTCGCCTGGTTTTGCCGACGCCGGACTGGACGCCGGGATCATCGTCGTTAACGAAGTGCTCGCGCAGACAAGCGAGCCCAACGGGGACCGGGTCGAACTGCACAATACAACCAGCACGCCGCTGGACATCAGCGGCTGGTATTTGAGCGATGACCCCCGGAATCTCAACAAGTACGCGATCCCGGCCGGCACCACCGTCCCGGCGGGGGGCTATATCGCCTTTGACCAGCAGACACATTTTGGCGGCCTGTTCTCGCTCGGCGAACACGGCGGACAGCTCCACCTGTCGACGCCCGACGCGCAGGGTGACGTGGCAGGTTTCCGCGAGTCGGCGGTCTACGGGGCGGTTGAGCCGGAGGTCACGCAAGGTCGCTACACCAAGAGCGATGGCACGGCCGATTTCGTCGCGCTGGTCAGTAACACAATCGGCGCCGAGAACTCAGCGCCCCGCGTGGGCCCGGTCGTGATCAACGAGATCATGTACAACCCGGTCGGTAGCGGAGATGAGTTTATCGAACTGCGCAACATCACGGCCGATGCCGTGTCACTGTTTGATGAGGCCAACACCGCGAATACCTGGACGCTGGGCGGAGCCGTCGATTTCACGTTTCCTGCTGATTTGCGGGTCGAAGCCAACGGCTACCTGCTGGTTGTCGGTAGTGACCCGGCCGAGTTTCGCACGCGGCACAAGGTTCCCGCCGAAGTACCCATTCTCGGCCCTTACACCGGCGATCTGAACGATGACGGCGACGACCTCCGGCTATCACGGCCGGGAGTACCCGATGGCGCGACCGTCCCGTCGATTCTCGTCGATCGGGTCGACTACCGCGATCGGGAACCGTGGCCGTTGCAGGCCGACGGCGGCGCGGCCGCCCTGAATCGAGCCGTCGCGGCGGAATACGGCAATGACTCCATCAATTGGCAGCCGAGCATCGCCGACGGAACGCCAGGTCAGCCGAATCTGAGTGCCGACGTGACTCCCCCCTCGGCGCCGTCCAACGTGGGACTGGTCGTCGAGGCCGGCCCCCGAATCCGGGTCACGTGGGAAACCGCCTTCGATCCGGAGACCGAGGTCGCGTTCTATCGCGTCTACCGTGATGGCGAGTTGATTGGAACGACTGCCACGACGGAGTTCACTGATGGGGATGTCGCCGAGCTGACCACGTATGCGTTCGAAATCTCCGCCGTCAACGCGCAGGGGCTGGAAGGCGACAAGAGCGCTCCCGGCGAAATCTTGATCATCTCGGTCGAGTCGGTCAAGTCGCGCTTTGACGATCAGGTGCAGGTCGTGTTTACGGAGCCCCTCGAGCGCGCGTTGGCCGAAAACGTCGCCAACTACGCGATCGAAACAGACGCGATCGAAACGGTCCAGGTGCAGTCGGCCGTGTTGAGTGCCGACGGTCGATCGGTCACCCTGACGACTTCCACGCTGCAACCGGAAGTCAGCTACTCGCTTACGATCAACAACCTCGTCAGTGTACTCGGTCATCCGCTGCCACCAGATCGTCAGACGACGTTCATCTTTGTCGAAGGTCTCCCCGGCTTGACCGTGCGAGGGATCCTTTCGGAGGGCACGCGGATTAGCGATCTGGAGACAGCGGATACTTTCCTCGCGCTACCGCCCGGTGATCCCTTAATCGCCGACCAGCAGACCCAGATCTACTCGACCATCAACTTCGTGGACGACGATGGTCGGCCACGAAGCGGGTTGTTCGGCGACGATGCGTTGTTTCCCACGGACCGGGCCGGCGCCGACGATGATTTCCTGATCGAAGCGACGGGCTTCGTGACGATTCCACCGGAACTGACCGGCCCGTGGACGTTTGGCGTGAGAGCGACCACGACGGTCAACATCATCACCGATGGTTTCCGCCTGCGAATTGACGGCGTGGAGCTGTTGTCCGCCAGGGTCGGTAGTCGAATCGAAGAGCAGCTCGGGCAAATCACATTGCCCGCTGGTACTCACACACTGGAGCTGGTCTATTTCGAGCGAGGCGGTGGAGCGGAAGTCGAATTGTTCGCGGCCCCCGGCAGCTTCAGGGAGATCTCGCAAACCGATACTTGGCGCTTGGTCGGCGATACTACCCGAGGCGGGCTCTCGGTGGTCACCGATCCCCTGCCACCGCGGCCCCTGGTGTGGGAGCGAACCGAACCCGTGGGCGGCGTGCTGTTCGAATTCCTCGACACGCAAGGCGTGCCGGGAGGTCCAGCCGGGCTTCGCTACGGGACCGCTCTGCTTACGGGCCAGTCGTTCTCCTGGGCCGCGTCGCCGCTCAGCCCCGATGTCGTATTGACAATCAACCTCCGCAATTCGACGGGCCTGGTCGCGACGGCGACGGCTGATGCGGCGGGATCGGGTGCGGCCATCAACAACTTTCCCGTCACCGCCGAGGATGACTACGTTGTCGAGGTGATCGGCCAGTTACCAGCCGAGGTGGTCATCCACGCCGGTCTTAACGCTGCTCTGGAACTCGAATCCGTGGCGGACGGTCCGAGCAACGATGCCGCCAGTCAGGCTCAAGACATTGATCCCAGCTCGCTGGAGTTGGGCGCAGGGGTGAGCCGGTTGGCCGTCCGTGGCCGGACGGATGATGGAGGCGATCACTACAGCTTCTCACTGGCGGCAGGACAAGTCGTCACGGTCGCTGCGAGTGCAGTCGGCCCCGAGGCCATCGACTTGCAACTGTTGGATGCGGAGGGCGTTGCCCGGGCCCAGGGCATCGACCTTGCCGGCGGACGGCAAGTCATTCGCAACTTCACGCCGACGGCCGACGGTACCTACGTGGCCGTCGTCCGGGGCGCTGTGAATGTGGAATATGGCCTGGTCGTCACGCGCGGTGCCGATTTTGACCTCGTGCCGAACGATGATCTGCAGACCGCCCCTGAGGTGTTCGCATACTCCTCCGTGTTGGGAGCCTTGGGCGGTGCCGGCGGCGGCCTGGATGATTCGACACCCGAGTCGACTCCCGTTTTCTTGCCCACGAATCTCAACGACTCGGAGGGGTTTTCGTGGGACATCCAGGAGAATGGAAGCATCAGCAACGGCACAATTGACGCGTACGACGGCGGTCTGGAACTTGTGGGCTTTCCTTTCGAATTCGAGGCTCAGGCCGAAGATGGCGGTCGCGAAATCGTGCTTGGCCCGCGGCCGGTTGACAACGTGTCGGTGACTCGCAAGATCTTCGTCCCGCAGGATCAAGCCTATGCGCGGTTTCTGGAGATTGTGACCAATACGAGCGACTCGTCCCAGGTTTTTCAACTGAGTCTCTCAACCAATTTGGGCTCGGACGGTGAAACGGTCCTCGTCGGCGAAACCAATGGTGACGGAGTTTTCTCAGCCGACGACAACTGGATTGTGACCGATGACTTGAGCGATGGCGGTGATGACCCCACGATGACGCATGTGATCGCGGGCGAGAATGGACAACGGCCGATCCAGGCAACTTGGTCCGTCGGTAACGACCAGATCAATTTCGCCTATCAGCTTCAACTGGATCCGGGTGAGACGCAAGTGGTCATGCACTTTGCCGCCCAGAGCAACAGCCGGGCCGACGCCTTGGAAAAGGCACAGCAGTTGGTTCAGCTTCAACGGGATGCCCTGGCCGGAATGTCTGGCGAGGAACTTGGCCGACTGGTGAATTTCAGGTCACAAGACCTGGTCGATCACTTCACGATTCAGCTGGCCGCTGGCGTGCCGCTGGTTCTGACGACCTCGACCCCGGACTCGGGCGCGAATGGCCGAGAGAATACGCTCGACCCCAGCCTCGCACTTTACGATCGCGACGGAAACCTGGTCGCCGCGGACGACAATGGTGCCGCAGACGAACGGAATGCGAGCGTCCAGTACACCGCAACCGTCGACGGTCGCTACACGGTTCGAGTCGCCAGCGAAGACGGAGTCGGCGAGTATCTGCTCCGAATCAACGGGGCTGCGGAAGGCGTGCCGCGCCCGCTGTCGGTCGTGAGCAGCGAACCCCCGGATAACGGTCGCCAGGAAGAAGTGCCCGACACGTTCACGGTCCATCTGTCGGCAGGCGTGGATCTGGCCAGCGTCGAAGCGTCTGACTTTTTCATCAATGGCCTGGCCGCCGCCGCGGTGGAAATCGTCGATGGCGACAGCCTCCGCTTCGTGTTGGATCCCGCTTTTTTCACGGGGACGGGCAACTACGCGGTTGAGATTCCGGCGGGAGCTTTGATCGACCTGGGCGGGTCGACCAATGAGGCTTTCGCGGCTCAGCTTTTCATCGATGCCGTGGCTCCTCGCCTGGTTTCGACGTTATGGAATGGCCAGCCCCTGCCGGCCACTCGGACTTTCCCCCAGGGCGAACTCGTCTTTTCGGCAACGTTCGACGAATCCATCGCGGGAGACAATCTGGATTTTCAGGACATCACCTTAAGTAATCCGGTCCTCGGATCCTTCTTTACGTTTCCTTCGATCTCGTACGACGACACAAGCCGTACCTTGACGGCCGCCTATAACTCGCTTCCCGAAGGGGATTATGAACTGGCCCTGTTGTCGGCCGACGGGGCCTTTGAGGATTTGGTCGGTAACGATCTGGATGGCGAGCCATTGGGCCAGCATCCGGACGGTACGGTCACGGGCGACGGTGCCGACGGCGGTCAGTACACGGCGACGTTCCGCGTGGAGAGCGGCCCGCTGGATGTCAATGGCCGCTTCATTCGTACCGCGCCGCTGGGTTCCTGGGTCTCCCGGGCATCGATCCAGGAAATGATCTCGTTTCCCGGCGACGTGGATACCTACGAGCTCCATCTGGAGCGGGGCGAAACCCTCCTGGCCGGCTTGACACCACTCGGACCGAGTGGCACCTGGTCGCTTGAAGTGCGTGATCCGTCATCGCGAATCATCGCCAGCCAGACGGCGGTGGGCCCCGGGCAAGCGGCCGAGTTGCCGCGGCTGGTCGCCGATGCCGTCGGTACCTATCGGATCGTCGTATCGGGCGATGTGGTCGGAGAGTCATTTTCACTGAACATGTTGCGCAACTCGGCTGCCGAGCTCGATGACGTGGGCCCGGGGCAGCCGCTCTCGCTAGACGATTTCGGGGTCGATCTGGGCTTCGAGCGATTCGCAGTCCAAGGGACGACGGTGGCAACCCAGCCCTCGGTCCTTGTCTGGGGTGTCCAGCCCGCCTCGCGGCATATTGTGATTCTGGATCCCAACACGGGAAATCAGGCAAGTCAATTCGCCGCCCCCGGCAACCTGCAGCCCAACCACACGCAAATTGGATTGGCGATGGCGGAACTGGGCAAGGTGTTGATGTACGTCAACGCCGACGACGACCCCACGGCTCTCTATCGACTCGATCCTTTCACCGGCGAAGTGTTGTCGACCGAGACCATCCAGCCCGGCCCCTACGACGGGCTCGGTTACGACGGCGGTGTGGTCTTCCTGGGACGCGACGGCCTCGATCTGCGACGACAACCGGGGTTTGATGCACCTCCCAACGACGGCTGGGCCAGCGGGGCTCCCCTCGGTGGCGTCGCCGGCGACGATTACGGCCGCCAGTTTGCCTTCTTCAGCGATGGCCTGATTCATGAATTCGACCCGCAAGACGACACGGACTCGCTGATCGGCGGTCTCACACCACCCGCCACGGATGTCGAAGGCCTGGCCTTCGACGGAACGCGGTTGTATCTCGCCACCGCCAGCGGCAGCCTGTATGCGCTTCGGCCGGATGCCGAGCCGGGACAGGAAGTCGTCAGTCAGGTGCGTGTCTCGGGCGGTGCTTTGTATGGCTTGGCGGCCCTGTCGTCCGCCGGGGGATTGGGTACCGGTCGGTTCGTGGAGTCGGAACCCAACGACAGTCTCGCCGATGCGGAGAACATCGACGGCGAGTTCAGTCTCGATTCCGACAACGACATTGGCGACGAATCGGGTAACACGTCAACTCGGATCCCCCACGTGTCGATCACCGGACGCGGTGACGACACGTTCGACTTCTACGA
Organism: uncultured Planctomycetales bacterium; assembly: GCA_963826795.1. Lineage (GTDB taxonomy): Bacteria > Planctomycetota > Planctomycetia > Pirellulales > Pirellulaceae > CAWGYT01. The sequence continues at coordinate 208,421 of CAWGYT010000020.1, forward strand.
GTTCACGATCGCCAACGCAGGTGATCGAGGGATCTTTGACATCGATCGGACCAGCAATCTGGATTCCTATCTCAGGCTCTATGCGAGCGACGGCACGCTGCTGAATTCGAGTGACGATTCGGACACGGGCGCCGGGGCAGGTGGCAGTACGACTGGGTTGGATTCTTACCTGGAACATACATTTTCCGAACCCGGGACCTACTACATCGAAGTCGGTCAGTGTTGCGTCGCGACGGTGAATCAGGGAGCCCGATACGAGTTGCAGGTTTCGATCGAGAACCACGCGTTGCCGCAGCCGGGGCGCTTCGAGATCGTCAGCCGGGGTGAAACGTGGAAATACTTGGACGACGGTTCCGATCCCGGTTTTATCTGGGTAGTCGGGCCCCCGTTGTTTGACGATTCGAACTGGATGGAGGGCCAGGCCGAGTTCGGTTACGGCGACGGTGACGAGCGGACCGTCGTCGGCTTCGGTCCCGATGAAAACAGCAAGTTTGTCACGACCTACTTCCGGCATACCTTCGAGGTCACCGACGTGGCGCGATTTGGCAACGCATTACAACTTGAATTGCTGCGCGACGACGGCGCAGCCGTCTATCTCAACGGAAATCGCGTCGTCCTGGACCGACTTCCCGCCGGTGCGCGGAGCGATACGCTCGCAGAAGGGGGGCCCGTCGAGGAGCCTGAGGAGTCGACCTATCAGGTCTTCTCGATCCCCGCATCGCGGCTGACCGCGGGCACAAACACGATCGCGGTTGAAGTCCACCAGGCGAGTGTCACCAGCGACGACCTGAGTTTTGACCTGAGTTTGTCGGCGCCCCTCGTTCGCCCGCCGGTCGTGTTTCCCATCGTTCCCGACACGGACGACTACACGGTCGACCTGACCGGGCGTGCCGGTTCCTCCATCGACGTCATTCTGACAGGACAGGGCGGAGCCGACTTCTCGGGGCAAACGTTGCAGTTGTTGGACCCGGCCGGCACCGTGGTTGCGACGGGCACTGCGGCACCGGGCGACGTGACGCCGACGAACTTCGACGTGGCGATCACAGACTATCGGCTGCCCGAGAGCGGCGTCTACACGATTCGCCTGGTTTCGGCGATCAGTGGACAGTACTCGCTACTGATTGTGGACGACGCCGTGTTCGATACGGAACCCAACGACGATTCCACCGGAACGCTCCGCCGCCTGGACGCGGTCGGCGGAGCGATCGGTTACCTGCAGCCGACCGGAGCCTCCGCTGCGGAAGATCCTCTGGGCGACACCACAGGGCTGCCACCCAATCACGACATCACGGGCTTGTCAGCAACGGTGGAAGGCGACCAACTCGTGCTGTCGATCTCGTTTGCAAACTCGATCCTGCCGTCCCTCCCCGGCGGCGACGACGGCGTGTTCACCTACTTCGAACTGGATACGGATCAGGATTCCAGCACCGGCGAACCCGCGTTTCAGAATCAACTCGGGCAACCGGGCCAGCAAGGTGGCCCCCTGGGTGTGGAGTACCGAGTCCTGGTGAGCCCATTCGATCCGAATTCGGCAACCGTTTTCGACACTCAATTCAACCAGGTCGGTACCGCCCCGGTTGTGCTGACCGAGACCTCGATCGAAGTCCGGGTACCGCTCTCGGTCCTCGGACAGGATGACGGCAACCTGAATCTGGGGACCATCGTAGGCCATCAAAACGCGTTTCCGTCCGACACGGCGCCTGACAGCGTTTTCATCACGGTGAGCCCCACGGCTGGCGAGCATGTCGTCGCGGCGGATCGGTACCAGATCACGCTGCAGGCCGGACAGACGCTTCATCTCCAGTCGCGGACGCCGTTGGACCGCTCATTGGGCAACCTGAACTCACCGCTGGACGTTGATCTGGCGATCGAGGATGTCAGCGGCACCGTCCTGGCCGAGGACTTCAATTCCGCCCCGGACGGCAGGAACGCGGACCTCCGCTTCACAGCGACCGAAACTGGAACCTACATCGTTCGAGTTCAGTCGGACAACGGCGGTGGTGAATACATTCTGCGCCGCGAGTTCGTCCGAGAGGGAGACGTGTCGGGCCGCTTTGTTTTCTATAACAATTCGGTTTTTGACGGTCGAGACACCCAAGCCAACTCGCAGGATGATCAAGCCATCGCCGTGGACAAACGGGCGCTGCTGCCGGGTCAAACCGCGACGACGGAAAACTACACCAACTACGCGCGGGGGATCAACGGGATCATGGTCGACCTGCCCAACCTGGCAGGAATACCGACGCTGGGCGACTTCCAGTTCTTGGTGGGTAATGACGATCAACCCGCGGCCTGGGACGTGGCGCCTGCTCCCGCGTCCATCACGGTCCGGTCGGGCGAGGGCGTGGGCGGGGCAAGCCGAGTGACGGTGATTTGGGCTGACAATGCCATTCAAAGGCAGTGGCTGCAGGTGACGGTCTTGGCCAATGCCACGACCGGTCTAAGCACTCCGGACGTGTTCTACTTTGGAAACGCCATCGGCGATTCGGGCGATACCGCCGGCCACGCGAAGGTTGACGCGACCGACGAGATGGCGGCGCGGAACAATCCCAGGACTTTCCTAAATCCCGCGGAGATTGACGACCCCTTTGACTTTAATCGGGATGCGAGGGTCGACGCGACGGACCAGCTGATCGCGCGGCGAAACGTGACGACGTTCCTGGACGAATTGCAACTCATCTCGGCGCCCGCGAGCGTGCCGCCGCAGCCACTCAACTTGCATGGCGTCGCCGAAGACTTGGCCCGGATGCCGCGGCGACGGCGTCTGGTGGATCCAGTCGACGCGGTCTTCGCCGAAATGGCGGACCGGCGACACCGGTTACGCTTCGGTCGGCGACTCGCGTGAGTAGGCCCGAAGGCCGGACGGGGGCCATACCAAAAGGCCCTCACCCGCTCGGCTCCCGCAAGCGGGACTCGAGCGACCTCTCCCGGCCCCGGGAGAGGTAACAACCCCATGTCCCTTCTCCCCAACACGGGAAACGTGACACGAACATGTCCCTTCTCCCCAACGCGGGAAACGTGACACGAACATGTTCCTTCTCCCCAACACGGGAGACGTGACACGAACATGTCCCTTCTCCCCAACGCGGGAGACGTGACACGAACATGTCCCTTCTCCCCAACGCGGGAAACGTGACACGAACATGTCCCTTCTCCCCAACGCGGGAGAAGGTGGCCGAAGGCCGGATGAGGGGGCTGACGCTCCGCGAGTTCCTCCATCGGGCTGCTGAGTCTGATATTGCCGGCGCCGTGCTTCCAGCGCCGCGCGAGTCGACACACCCTCTGGGCCGAGCTGCTGCAAGGCTTGACCGATCGCCCGCACTGCGAGATCCAATCGCCCTTGTTCGGCCGGGTGGCACTGGCGTGCCGCTCGTGCCGTCTACACGAAATAACGATGTACGAACAGAAACAACAGACATGGTGATGTTGCATTGTCACTACGAAGTTCGCGAGAAGCCTCGCACCGGCGAGTCGCCAGTGCCGCGGGGCCGTTCGCTTGAGACACACAGCAGGAGCATGGCGGCGAGGGCCGACAGAACTGCTCCCCAACCGAACGCAAACAACGCTCCATACTGCTCGTATAACCAACCAAAAACAAGACTCGACGGCAGGGCAGCAATCCCGATCGCAAAGTTAAACCAGCCGAACGCCAGCCCCTTCCGTTCGACCCCCACCAAGGATGCAACCAGCGTTTTCTCCGCAGGTTCGGTCAGTGCGTAGAACAGGCCGTACGCAAGAAACACAACCCACACTTGCCACGCCGCATCGATCAAACCAAAGGCGATGTAGACGACGGCGTAGACCATCCATCCCATGAGGATCAGCGGTCGTGCAGCCAATCTTGTCGACGGCGTGTCCAGCCAGCAAATTGCCGCCACTCTTCACGACGTGGAAGGCACACCACAGTAGCGGCAACAAGGCGGTCGGAACTCCAAGCTCCCCGGCCCGCACCAACAAGAACGCATCGCTGGAGTTTCCAAGCGTGAAGACCACCAGGGCCAGCAAGTAGAGTCGGAAGTTTCGGTCGAATGGTTTGAGTGTTAAACGCGGTCGTTCTTCAGGCGGCGTCCTGAGGGGCTTTTCGCGCAGGCCAAAGGCCAGCAAGGCGACGACGGCCAGGCCGGGAACGAGCGTGAGCAGGAACAGCAACCGCAACTGCCCCGGCCATGCCAATAGAAATACGGAGGCGAGAATCGGCCCGATCGCCGCCCCCAGGTGGTCCATCGCCCGGTGAAATCCAAAAGCTCGACCTCGGACTTCGGCATCGGTGGAATCGGCGATCAAAGCGTCTCGAGGTGATGTGCGCAGCCCCTTGCCGATGCGATCGGCTGTTCGAGCAGCGAACAATTGCCACGGAGCCGTGACAACGCCGATCAGGGGTCGAGACACCGCTGCCAGCGCATAGCCGATGATGACAAATCCTTTGCGCTGGCCGACCTTGTCCGACCAGCCACCGGCCCCAAGTTTAAGTACGCTCGAAATAGATTCGGCAACGCCTTCGATGATCCCAAGATGAAAGCGGTTCCCCCCCAGTACCGTGATGAGGAACTGCGGCATCAGCGGATAGATGATCTCGCTGGCGACATCATTCAACAGGCTGGCCACCCCCAGCAACTTCACGTTCCGCGGCAGAGTTTGGCTGCTCTGGCTGTTGTTGTCGTTCGCGTTATCGATCAAGACTGGTTTCCGATCTGTTGGTCCGATCGCCGGTTTCTTCACCAGCCGATCCGCAAGCGGCTTCCCCGGACGACCCTCACCCGCTCGGCTCCCGCACGCGTGAGCCGAGCGACCTCTCCCGGCCCCGGGAGAGGTAACAACCCCATGTCCCTTCTCCCCAACGCGGGAAACGTGACACGAACATGTCCCTTCTCCCCAACGCGGGAGAAGGTGGCCGAAGGCCGGATGAGGGGGCACCGGCGCTCAGCGAGTTTCTCGATAGGGCTGCCGAGCCTGATATTGCCGGCGCCGTGCTTCCAGCGCCGCGCGAGTCGACACATCCTCTGGACTGAGTTGCTGCAAGGCTTGGCCGATCGTGCGTTCCGCGAGATCAAATCGCCCTTGTTCGGCATAGGCGGCTGCCAGGGTATCCAAGACGTGGGCATCGCGGCCTGCCGTGGCCCGCGCCAAACGCTCGGCCAGCTCCACGGCGCGGTCACCGTTACGGACCGCGTCATCGGGGCTCGTCGCAGAGATCCAGGCCAATCGCAGCATCGAGCCGCCGTCGCGCGGATTCAAACGAATCGCCCGTTCGAACGCCGTCGCCGCCTCGTCCGACTTTCCCAGCTTGGAGAGAGCCTGCCCCAAGCCGGCGTGTGCGGCGGCCTGCTGCGGGCGCAGTTGCGCCACTCGCCGAAAACAGTCCGCCGCGCTCGCCATTTCGCCGGTGGCCGCCAGCGCACCGGCCAGACTCTGCAGCGCCTCGGCGTGGTCCGGAGCCAGCTGCACAGCCCGCTGCAAGGCCTCGATGGCCTCCTCATACTGTCGACTCTTGGCACACAAGGTGCCCAGGTTGGCCCACACGTCCGCATCCGCGGGCCGTTGTTCACTCAGCTGGCGAAACTCGCCGATCGCCCAGGCCGTCTGGCCCGCCGCTGCCAGCGTAAGAGCCAATTCAAACCGTGCGGCGGCGTGCCTCGGGTCCACTTGCAGTGCGGCCTCAAGCTCGCGCTGGCTGGCCGGCAAGTCTCCCTGGGATTTGAGCAGCCTGGCCAAGTCGACCGACACGTCGACCAGCGTCGGGTCGAGCTGCTGCGCCTGCTGCAGCTGTTCGATCGCCTGCGCCACTTCATTCTTCTCGGCAAAGGCCTTGGCCAAATACCAACGCGCCATCGCACTGTCGGGAACCACCTCCAAGCCTTGCCGGTAATAATCGATGGCGTCGTCAATCTGGCCTTCCAGTTGCCGCGTCCGCCCGAGATTGAAGGTGACGGTGGCGTACTGCTGATCGACCTCGCGACGCTGCTCGGGATTGACCGCAGCTTGACGGCGGAGGACGAGCTGTTGTCGGTCCAATTCCAGGTACCGCTGGTAATCTTGCTCATAGCCCGCCTCTTGAAACACCTGAGCGACCGGCCGCAGCAGCAGCGTCGCCGGCGGCGACATCCAGCGACCCGCGAACGGGATGGCGAAGTCCCGTCGCTCGGCCGTCGACGCATCCAGGTGGGCGACATCGGCCAGCAGGGTCGGCATCGATAACGGGCCCCGGTAGATCGCCGCCACGCGTCCCTGCGAATCGACCAGCAAGTTCAGGGGGACGGCGAACGGCGGCAGTTGATTGAGTGCGATCCGCTCCACGATCTGCAGCTTGCTCAACGTTTCGCGGGTCGCGACGCCGCGGCGAAACGGGAACTTCAGCTTATCCAGCACGACGCCAGGCGACGCGGGATCCGACGAATGATCCTGGGCCAGCGAGTCGACCTGTAGCGCGAGCACCTCGAGATTCACGCCGCGCAATTGCGGCTCATGCGCCGTCAACTCACCAAGCTCTTGCAGGCAAGATCCGCACCAGCTGGCCCAAAACGTGATCAGCGTCGGTCGGCCCGCCAGCTCGATTGGCTGGATCGCGGCCCCGGCCTCCGAGGCGAAAGTGAGGACGGGCATCGGAATGGGGTTGGCCAGAAAGCTGCGCGTCGCGGGTTCGTCGCGCGGCGTCGTCCGATCGCCGGGGGCCAAAACGAGTCGTTCCTTCCGCGGCGGGATGACGCGGGCTTGTTGCGTCCCTTCGGTCAGCACGTAGCGGCCGCCGACCTGGATCTGGTCGAACTGCTGCTTGCGACCGTTGGGCCAACGCACATGCACCGCTTTGACCCGTTGACCGCGGCCCAGGCCAAAGTGCAGCCACTTGCTGGACTGCGAGAGATAGCCGTCACCGGCATACAGCGTGCGAAGCAAGCGGCAGCGCCGCCGGATCGGCCAGCTCGACCTGGACGCGCGCGCCGATGGCATCTCGATTGGAATCCGTCCCTTGGAGACGCAGCATGACAAAATCGTCGTGCTTGGCCGAGCCGGCATGCGTGTCGTTACGCATCAATCTGAGCCGCGGCCCGGTGCGGTTGTGAAACCACAGGTCCAGATCGCCGTCGTGGTCCCAGTCGACAGCCGCAACGGCGCGCCCGTCGTCCGGGAAGTCCAGTCCGGACAGGGCCGACAGGTTGGCAAAATGCTGGGCGCCGCAGTTGAGAAACACGCAATTTCGTTCGTGACCGCTAAACGACTTGCCCTCGCGCAGCAACTGCATCGTGGCGTGCCAACTGGCCAGATAATCGTCGATCGACTGCCGGGTGTCGACGGTTCGAGGTGCTCGCGACACGACCTGTCGCCAGAAGAAACTTCACAAATCGCCCGTGTCGTCGTTGGTCACGTAGCCGTTGGCCACGACCAGATCCTGCCAGCCGTCATTGTTCAGATCGGCAAAGCGCGAAGCCCATGCCCAGCGCCCCATCGTGACGTTCTCCGCTTGGCTGACGTCGAGTGAACCGTCCGTCGGCTTGTTGAGCGAACAGCGAATTCCCCCGAGCCATTCGCCGCAGATGGGCGAGTTCCGTCTGCCGGCACGCCCTCGGAAAAACGCCGTTGGTACGTGACTCGGTTCCCGGCCGCCGAAAACATGTTGCTGACATAAAGGTCCATTCGCCCGTCACGGTCGTAGTCGCCCCAGGCCACCGACATTCCCGACGCGTGGTCTTCGACACCCGCCGCGGCCGCGACGTCCGAGAAACTGTCCGCCGTCGTTGCGATACAGACAATTGCGGCCGAAATCGTTGGCCACGTACAAGTCCTGGTCACCATCGTCGTCGTAGTCTTCCCAGGCCGCGGCCAGGCTGAAGCGCGTATTGTTCTGATCCAGTCCCGTCTGGCGGGTCACATCCTGAAAGCGAAAACCTCCTTCGTTCCGCAACAAGTAATTCTGGCCACCGTTGTTGGCGTCGTGATAGGGCAACGGAAAGGGCAGCCCGCGATTGACCGAATCCTGCTTGCGGGCGTTGTAGCCGCAAACGTAGATGTCCACGTCTCCGTCCTGATCGTAGTCGGCGGCAGCACATCGAATAGGTGTCGGTGTTGGCATAGTAGTCCCCGATCGAAACGTGAACTTGCCCGTGCCGTCGTTTTCGGCGAATTGGATCAGCGGATCGGTGGCCAAGACCAGGTCCTGGTCGCCGTCGTTGTCCAAGTCGACCAACAGCGCGCTGACGGAGTCTTCCAAGCACATCGACGCCGGCAGCGGCCGACACGTCGCGCACGCTGCCGTCGGGCTGTTGCACATAGAGGCGATTGGGCAGGCCTCCCGCATCGCAAACATAAAGATCGTCCAAGTCATCGCCGTTGACGTCCCCCACCGCGATGCCGTGGTGGCCGAACTGAGTCATGAACTCGCGGCCGATCCGGCTCAGCCAGTAGGGCAAACCCGGCAGCACTTGTCCCGCGAACGACGCATTCCCCGCCAACACGGATGCCGTACAGTCGCTAAACAATTCGGCCGCCTGTCGCGTTTCGGCCTGCTCGAACGCCTCAATCGAGACGTGCGTCAAGCGGATGTCCTGTGCGTTCGCGGGCGACCATTGCCAGCGACAAGTCCAGATCGCCGTCTGTTGGACGTGTCGTTCTGCCCTGCGCCACGATGCCTCGGCAAACAACCGCGTGTCGGCGGCTCCGTCCGACAGCGAGATCTGATAGAGCTTGAACTTGAACCGCGACGGACGCTCGCTTCGCAACACCTCCGTCAGCGGCCGCAGGGCCTGCTCGAACCCCTCCGGACCCCGCCAGTCGCGTCGCAGCCGTGCTCTGAGTTGGACCATTCCAGCGGCGGACAATGACGTCCGCATCGCGAAAGACTTCGGCCAAGTCGCTGCGGAACAAGCGTTTCGCAAGCAAAATCTTCGCTGACCCACGATGCGGAACGATCGTCCTCGGCACTGCCCTCCGTCATCCACTGGGCCAGCTCCGCGAGTCGCCGGTCGATCGTTTCCGCCACCGCCTCGGTCGTCCAGTCGTCCGAATTTGCTGATTGCTTTTCCGCCAGCACGGCGGCGGACGATTGTCGGGGCGGGCGATGCGAGACCGCAACCGGTGTGACCATCGGGGCGCTGGCCTGCGGGCCCCGCGGCGTCGGGGGCTCCGTCGGCACATCCGCCGGGTCGTCCAACCACGGCCATGCGGTCCATCCCGCAATCAGTACGGGAATGAGGAGCAGCACGAAGAACACGCCGTAGGATCTACGCGAAGCGACCATGTTTCGACGGATCAACCTCCCCGCGTGGGCCAACTCTTGGCGAGTACGACCCGCCGCAAGCGACCAGTGTACCACGCGTGACGGATCGCGCGAAACGCGTGACGGATCGCACGAAACACAGCCGACTCTCGACGCCGCACGCTCGGACTTCAAGGCAGGAGCCGGGTCGAGTCGCCCTGCATCGCCTCCGTATCGACGTCGTCCGCTATAATCGAGCTTGCCCGCGAGCCCACGGGCCGTTCCACCTCGCGGCCGACAGCCGACAGCCCGACAGCCGACAGCTCGACAGCCGAAATCTCGAATTGACCTGGGAGCCCCGAGCCCCGAGCCCCAGTGCGCCGGATGATCGCCGATGTCCTCGATTCGCCACATGCCAACTCAGTCCGTTGCCGCGCCTCACCGACCGTGGCTGAAGCGGGCTTGCGAACGTCGATTTCTGATCGTGCTGATCGGGCTCCTGGCAACGGGATGTCGTGAGCGGCAGGCCGGGCCATCCCCAGCGGCGGTGCAGGCCCCGATGGCAGTCGAGCCGACCGGGACAAAGTCAAAACCTCTGCCCGCGCTGGACTCGCAGGGGCTCGCGTCGCGTCGGACGCGGGATGCCGACTTACTCAATCCTCAACGAGATGGCTGGCCGTCGGAAGTTTTTACGGAGGCAGCCGAAGCTCAACTCAACCGACTATTGAGTTGGATCGCGAACGCCGATTCGTTGAGCGACACGGATCTCATACCTTTCGTGACCGACGATTTCAGCTGCGCGGGGCTGCGACCGGAAACGCTCGAGCGAGTTTACGAAGACGAGGTTATCCAGGTCGATCGCGTGCCAAGGAGGACACCTCCCAGCCGCGCGAAACGCGACACGGCACTCGCGAATTGGCTCAGGCGTTGCGCCACCTGGCCGAAGCCCTTTCCCAGCCGGGCGGGGTCACGACACACGTCAAGACACTCCGAGTGGAACTCGACGCCGCCTCCGCGACAACCACGCAGGTGATCGAATTGCGAGGCGCGTCACGTCGCGGTTGGGTCGAGCAACACGCGGTGTGGCATTGCCAGTGGTCCGTCGAGCCCGACGTGGCACCTCGTCTCCGGCAGATTCGCGTCGAGTCATTCGAAGAAGTTTTCTCGTCGCGACACGACGCGCTGTTTCGTGACGCGACCCCGGCCGTGCTGGGGCAACTCCCCGCCTACCGCGGCCAACTGTCGCGGGGCCTGAACGATTGGTTGTCGAGGATCGAAACGATCCATGGGATGTACGTATTTGCCGAATACGGGATCGCGATTGGGGACGCCAACGGCGACGGCCTGGATGACGTCTACGTGTGCCAGCCCGGGGGATTGCCGAACCGGCTCCTGTTGCGCGCCGCCGACGGCACGGTCACCGATCAGTCGGCAGCGGCCGGTGTCGACTGGCTCGACCATACGTCGAGCGCCCTGTTGGTCGATCTGGACAACGACGGTGACCAGGACCTGGCGTTGGCCGTGGAGAGCCGCCGGGTGTTGGTGATGCAGAACGACGGCGAGGGCCACTTCGAGCTGGCGGCGGAGCTGCCGATCGACGATCGACATGTGCAGGGTCTCTCGTCCGCCGATTACGACAACGATGGGGATCTGGATCTGTACCTGACGGTTGGCTTTGCCGACCAGCGGGCCCGCCCGGACGAATCACGGCCGGAGTTTGTCTATCACGACGCCAACGAGGGCGGGGCCAACGTGTTGTTTCGCAACGACTCGGTGGCGGACCAACCTGAAGTTCACGGACGTAACGCGGCAAGTCGGACTGGATGTCCACAACCGGCGTCACAGCCTGGCCGCGGCCTGGGAAGACTACGACAACGACGGCGACCAGGATCTGTACGTGGCCAACGACTACGGCCAAAACTGCCTTTATCGCAACCAAGACGGTCAGTTTACCGAGGTCGCCGCCGACGCGAATGTGGTCGACTTCGGTTCCGGGATGTCGGTCAGCTGGTCCGACTTCGATCGCGATGGGAACATGGACCTGTATGTGGGCAACATGTTTTCCTCGGCTGGCAACCGCATCACCAGCCCAGCAGGCCTTCCAGCCTCGTGCGGCAGCGGCAACGCGCGCAGCTCCTCGGCCGATTCGCCAAAGGGAACACGCTGTTTCGAAACGACGGGCAACGGCGTCTTCGTGGACGTGGGCGCGACGGCGGGCGTCGAACGAGGGCGGTGGGCATGGAGCTCTCTGTTTGCCGACCTGAATAACGACGGCTGGGACGACCTGTTTGTGAGCAACGGGTACATCACCAACGACTCACAGGACGATTTGTGAAGTTTCTTTTGGCGACAGGTCGTGTCGCAAGGCAGGTCGACGATCGACGATCGCTCCGACAGCCAGACCGCTCCGCACGCCGGCAGATTGCTACGCGAGTTGATTCGCGGCGGGCACTCGTTCAGCGGCCGCGAGCGAAATTGCTGTTTCCTGAACACGGGCCAGCGGCGCTTTGCCAATATCTCGGCCGTCAGCGGATTGGACCTGGACGACGACGGCCGGGCAGTCGGCCTGGTCGACTGGGATCAGGACGGCGATCTGGATCTGTGGCTGGTCAATCGCAGCGGACCGCAGCTGCGTCTGATGCTGAATGACGCGGCATGTGGACGAAAATCATTTCCTGGCAGTCCGTTTGCAGGGCACCGAGTCCAACCGCGATGCAATCGGGGCGCGCGTGGAAGTCGTGCTGGATGAACCTTCGGCCGCTCGACAGATCCGAACGCTGCGAGCTGGCGATGGCTATCTGTCGCAGTCCAGTAAGTGGTTGCACTTCGGTCTCGGTCGCGCACCGGCAATCAAGCAGCTGACGATTCGCTGGCCGAGCGGCCAAACACAGCACTTCGAGGACTTGGCTGCCAACCGCCGGTATGTCATCCGCGAAGGTGATGGCCAACCGGCACTCTGGGCGGCCGGCCCTGCGGCGCCGCCGTCAGCTGCTCAACCAGACGCCACGTCGCCCGCCGTCGATCGGGCGCGGATCGTGCTGGCGAACCCTTTGCCGCTGCCCCGTTTCACGTATCGGTCCGCCGACGGCTCATCGGTTGCGCTGGATGACGTGCGACGCGAGCGACGGGTGACGCTGGTCAATCTCTGGGCCAGCTGGTGTCAACCGTGCTTGGACGAGTTGCAACAACTGGCCACTCGGATCGAGGATCTTCGCGCGGCGGACGTTGAAGTCGATTGCGCTCAATCTCGATGATCTTGGCCCAGCCCCACGCGACGCCAATCTCGATCTCACCCGGCCCCGGTCCTTCGCGCATCCTTTCCAGCATGGCCACGCGACCGAGCGACTCGTCGATCAGTGGCAATTGGTCCATGACAGCCTGCTGGATTTGCATACGCCGCTGCCCATCCCATGCAGCTTCCTGCTCGACCCGCAAGGCCGGCTCGTCGCGATCTACAAGGGGCCGCTGGATCCGGACCAACTCCTGGACGACGTCCGCCAAATTGGGCGGTCCGCCGTCGAGCGACGTCGTACCTCGTTGCCATTTGCGGGGCGGTGGTCGACTGGCGTTCGGGAACATCGTTTGCTAACCCTCGCCCTGGCACTGCTCGAACGCGGATGGCTGGATGAGGCGCGGGACTATGTCCGCGCTCAGCAATCGGTTTTGGCCGGCGACCCCGAGTTCCATGTCCTGCTATACAACCTGGGACAAGAGTATACGCGGCGAAACGAGCTTGATTTGGCGCAGGCGCATTACCGTGAGGCATTGCGACGCAAGCCGGGTTTTGCTCCGGCCAGCTACAACCTGGGGATCTTGTTTGCAAGGGCCGGCCAGTTCGACGCAGCGGTGCGATATTTTTCTCAGACCGTCGACGCGGCACCGGACGACGCGGAGGCGCGGCTCCACCTGGGACGTGCCCTGCTGCGTATCGGCCGACTCAACGAGGCCCGGGCTTGCCTCCAGGAAGGACTCGATCGCGATCCGAAACAAGCCGCCATCGGCTATGAATTGGCCGTGATCCACGCCTTGACCGGGTCGATTGATCAAGCCATCCGATCGTACCGTGAGGCCATCGCGCAGGACGGCCAGTATGCCCGCGAAGGGTACCTGGCGAAGTTTGCCGAAGCCGCACTGCTGGCCGCGCGGTCCCTCGAATCGTCCGCTTCGGACGGCTCAACGGCGGCGAACGCCATCCGGACGCAAGTCGCCCAGCTGCGACGCGAGTTGGCTCGGGACGCGCAGGACAAATCGGTTCCCTGAGTCCGCAAGGGTTGTTCGATCGAAGTTTTTGCTTGCTTTCGCGCCGGAACCCACTAGACTCGGGGCCGCGGCGTTTGGCGGGGACTTTCGATCCCGCCGCGAGGCGGACCGCCGGTCTGCGCCGCGTCCTGCCGTCCTTCGGTCGCACCGATGGCACGGTTGGAAGGCCGGCTCACACGCGTTTCGCAGCGAGGAATACGACGATGCTCCGGCGTTTTGGCTCTCCGATCGCAATCCTGTTCTGGTCGTTGTTCATGTTGGCCCCGGTTCGGCCCGCCCCGGGGCAAGACCCCTTTGTAATTTCCAACGCGGCGAAACGGACACCTACGATCGACGGGAATCCTTCCGAATGGAGTAGCTTTGGCAGTGACACGCTGCGGATGTCGTGGGCTCACAACGAGCGAACCGGTGCGCCGGATTCCGAGCCGTTGGTCGTGGATATTAGCTATGCCTGGGACGATACGAATTTCTATACGTTGGTGCAGGAAGTCAGTGACGACGACCCGACGACGGGAATCGACGACGTGGCCTGGTGCAACGAATGCAACGGGCCCACAATCGGCGATGCGGCGCCTTGGAGCACCGACAGCGTCGGGTTTTACGACAAGGGGATCCGCTGGCCCAACGGCGAGCAAGACCCGATCCTGGAAACGGGGCAATATACGCAGTGGTGGGTCGGATTGACGACCGCCGACGAACTGGAAGTTGACGGCCAGCCGCAGTATCGCCACCTGGTCCGCACGGTCGGCGAAGGACGCAATGAGGGAGGGGCACGCCTGGTCGGTCCACGCAGCGAAGAACACGACACGTTTCTGCCGCTGCACGAAGACATGCCGGAGCTGACCGCACCTCAGTCCGCGTTTTCCGTCGTCGACGGCAAACGCATCGTCGAGTTCTTCATGCGCTGGGACCAGATCCGCTACGACGCGAATGACCCACGCGACACGGTTCAAGATCGGATTGAGGAGCTGCTGCCGGGCATCGAAGGGCACCTCTTGCAGGACGTCAAGGAAGGCTACGAGTTCCGTCTCGATCCGTTACTGGTCGACGGCACCGAGGATTATTCGTTCGGCGGACAAACGCATCCCAGCGGGATTGAACATCCGGATCAAGCCATCGACTTTGGCGATATTGCGGTCGTGCGGCTGGTGGGAGGTGGCGTCACGGGGGACTTCAACAACGACGGAATGCTAAATCAGCCGGACATCGACGACCTGACGGGGCAGTCGGCCAGCGGGCAGAATCCGACAAACTATGACCTGAACGCAGACACCCTGGTCAATGAAGACGACGTCGGTGTGTGGGTCAAGGAGTTGTTCGGCAGCTGGATTGGCGATGCGGACCTGGATCATGAGTTTACCTCCAGCGACCTGGTCCAGGTCTTCGCCTCGGGCACCTACGATGCAGACATCGACGCGGTCTGGTCCACCGGCGACTTCAACGGAGACGGCCGAACGGATTCCGCCGATCTGGTCGCCGCCTTCACCGACGGAGGTTACGAACTGGGACCACCCCCGGCAGCGGTGGGCATCCCCGAGCCGGCGACACTCACCCTGCTCGCGGTGGGCGCAAGCCTGCTTGCCTTCCGCCGCCGGCGCCCGTAGGGTGACGTGTTTGGAATTCCGTGGGAGTGGGGCCATCGCGCCTTTCGCCTCGCCCCTTTTTCGGTGGCAAGAAACGAACGGAGTGCCCGTCGACTCGGGCTTCGATCGAACTGGGTCACTCGTCGCGCGCGACCGTGACTTCCGCGCTGAACACAGAAGCCGGGTCACCTCGCTCGGCCAGGGTGCGGGCAAGCGTCTGGATCGTTCGTACGACCTTGCCCTCGAAAACCTTCCGGCCATTGAAGGCGATCGTCAGGGGCTCATCCAGTGACAGCATGGTGTCGTTCAGCCGCACGAGAACTTGAGGCACGTCGTCCGATTGGACATCGATCTGACGTCCCTTGAGCGTGGCGGTGACCAGCGTACGGGCGCGTTTGTGTGCGGGCGCGACGGCCAGCCAGTAGAAGCGGTCGTGCGTCACGTCATCTTGCATCCAGACCACTTTCGACGGGAACGGATTGCGGGTGAACTTGGCCATCCAAGGAATCGCGGCCGCATCTTCGTGATCCATCCAATGGGCTTTGCCCGGGTAGATCTTGACCCAGTGCGGATAGCCCTCCGGATCATCCGTCTGCAGCTGGTCCAGTTTCGCGCCCCACTCCGCGGCGACTCGATTGCGATTGTAGGCGGCGTCTTCCCCGCCCATATGCAGTGAGAATGGCAAATTGCGCAGCCCGAGCGGTGAGGACTCGTTCGGGTGCCCGGCCATCATCGAGGCAGCTGCCAAACGGTCGGCGAAGTCGCGGCGCGACTTGGTAGACCCCGTCGCCTCCGGCCGAATATCCCAAAAGATACACGCGGTTGGGATTGACGTCCTCGATCACGATCAGATCCTCAATCAATCGATCAAAGAACGGGTCGATGTGCGCCTGGTGCCAGAGGTCCCAGGTGTCGGTTGGGGCCCGCGGCGCGAGATAGACTCCTTCGTCCGGTTCGTACAACCCCTTTTGATTTTCCCATTGCCGATCGTTAACGCGAGCCGCCGTATTGCCTCCGCCGTGCAACGAAATGTAGAGACTGCGTCCGCCGGCGGGCTTCTCTCCGGAAACCTTGTAATCAAAGGGCATTTTCAGCGTTTCATATTGAACCGACCGGCGTTTGATCTCGTCGGCCCGCGTGGCCCGAATCCGAAGGACGTGATCCTGCCAAAGCAGCTCCTGGGCCCGCTGAGCCTCCTCACGTGAGAGCGGCATGCTGGCGAACGCCTCGGCCTCCAGCGGCGGTCGCTCTTCATCGGCGATCTGCAAGTATTCCGCCAGCCCTTGCGTGGCCCTCAGATCGGCTTCGTCGTTGGACGTGTCGTCGGTCTGGGCCTCGACTTCGGTCTTGTCGTCCCCCTCCGCCTCGTCTTCGGCCTCGGACTTGACCTCGGTGTCGACGCGAATCGTGACCAGGGCTTGCGGTTGGCTGGTATCCAGTCGCTGCCGCGTGACTTGTTCGTTGTGCGACACTTCCACCTCGTAAACCTGACCCTGCGCTAAGGGCACGGTCAGGTGATCGTTCGCGTCGAATCGCTCGTCTTTCGTTTGGCCTTGGTAAATGATCTTGCCTTCAGGATCCCGAATCCGGAAGTTCGCCGCACAGCGGTCTTGCGTCGCGCCATTCAAGACGCGAAACATCACCTCGGTGTAGCCCGCGGGCAGCTCCTGGGCTTTGCCGAGGTACCGCGGCGTGACGTTGACGGCGCGGACGTAATCGAGGCGACGGTCCCAAACCAAGGGGAAACGCAGGGGAGTCGTCCGAAAACTGACGGCATAGATGGCATGCCGGGGATCGTCCGTCTGCGCACGTGAGGCGCGGTCCACGAACCAGGCCTTGTCCAACTCGTCTCCCGTCGGTTCGGCCGCTCCAGTGAAGTGCCAGCCGTCGTCCCAGACCTCGACCCACGAATGATTGCCGCTGCGATCCGACCAAAGCGGCGTCCCGACGAACCGCGCCGGCACCCCCACGGCGCGACAGGCGTCGATCAGCAGGATTGACAACCCCGTGCAGGACGCCAGGCCGGCTTCGATCGATTCGTAGGGACTTTGATCGGC
Source organism: uncultured Planctomycetales bacterium (assembly GCA_963826795.1). GTDB lineage: Bacteria > Planctomycetota > Planctomycetia > Pirellulales > Pirellulaceae > CAWGYT01. Next base: position 225,508 of record CAWGYT010000020.1, read on the forward strand.
CTTGGGCCGCTTCGTCGAATAACGCACGTTGACCAGCGAAAACAGCTTCTGGTTTAGGCGAGCCGCCGCCTGGCCGGGCGATGTCACGTCGGCGACCAGTGGCTGAAATCGTTCGTAGAAATCTTTCCGCCAGCGGTCGCGTCGTTCGTTGATGTTGGCATAGGGAAGCACGTCGTTGAGAAAAACGTCCTTGGGAAGATTTTCTTTCCACGGTGCTGCCTGCCATGCCCGATAAGCGTAATCGACATTCTCGACCAGGAAGTCCGCCGACAGCTGCTGCAGGTCTTGGTCCGGCATGTGCCGCAAGAGGAACTCCAGTCCCTCGCGCTGTTCGGCGGGAATTCGTTGCCAAGCCGCCACGATCTCGCCCCGGTTGCCGGCCGCTCGCTCCACGGCCGCCTGGGGTGGAACATCGGGCGTTTGAGCCGATACGGGCAGGACCGCGATTCCGGCAAGAAGGCCGCATGAGATCCAAAATATCCCTAACCAATCGACGCGAGATTGAGTGCGCATGGACTTGCCTTGTTCGACGGAATACGTGGAGGACTCGATTGAGTCCCCATTGTTTCGCCGGCAACCCACAATCGTCAACCAACCAAAATCGGTCGGGACGCTTTCGTCCGCGTCGGCGCCAAGAAGGCCCGGTGAGAGGGCAGGGCCGGGGTCGCCCTCATAAGAAACGAGCGGTCGGCAGAGGGTCAATGATGAGAATCCGCGCGACGTTCTTTCACTAGCTGCCCTTCGGTCGGATTCGAAGTCGTCTCAACCCACGAAGCTGCCAGCGATCTTGCTTCTTCATTCGTCCAGGCCAGGAGAGGCCGCCCAGAACACCGAAGCCATCCAGCATTTCAAGCAAGAAACGGCCGAAACTTCCCAGAATCTTCAAATTCGTCACGACCGAAGATCGCGTCCAGGTCCGACACGGACAACTTCACGTCCGTGTTCATCTCCGAAAACACGACTTCACGCGTGGAACGCGAGTGAACACCGACTAACCCCATCGCGGTTTGCATCACTGCCGCGCGAACAGCCAACTCGGGACGCGCCAGGCGATCGCGGGGTCGGGCGGCGGCGACGTACGTTCCTTGCTGGAAGGCAAAGACCAGGTCCGAGCTGCTGAATTCCCCGTCGCCGTCCCAATCGCCTTCCGCCCACGTGGCGTCGCCGGGCGCGAGATTTTCGTACTTGCCGGCTTGGAAGACAAGGACCAAGTCCGCCGAATCGAACACGCGATCGAGATTCGCATCCCCGACGGGATACTCGGTCTGCCCGGGCGTCCCACCCGGAACGGCACTCGGGCGCCAGTTGCAGTTACGTTCGGCGCAATCGATCCGCGGATCGATTGCCTGCAGGGAGGGCCCGCCTCCGTCGGGGGCTGCGGGCCAGCCCAGCGCCGGATCATCGCTGTACGTCACCGCTTGGATGATCGAATGGGCCGGTCCGTGGACGAACAACGTCTCGCCGGCATTGGAGAGTGCGCCGTCGTACTGGCCGGCCACGGATCACGGCTTGGGGGTAAGTCGCCTTGAAGGCGGCGACATCTCGGACGAGCACCAGACGTTCACCGGGGGCGAGACTCGCGATGGTGCTGTTGGCGAAATCGAATTCGATGCCCCCGCTGACTTTCACCCCGGAGAGGCTCAGCGGCAGGTCGCCCAGATTCACCCACTCGACGAATTCGGCGTCTTCGTTGTCCGCCGGTCGATAATGGATTTCGCTGATCCGAAAATTCCCCGCCTCGGCGGGCAGTTTGTCGACTTCGAATCGAGCTCGGTCCAACGCGGACCACTGGTCGCCGTCCAGCGCCCTCACGGTGACGGTCGCATCGGCGGGCAGCCGGAACGGGCCGTCGTACAGGATCGCGGCCGGACGAATCGCCCCGCCCAGGTCTCGGGGATCGCTGCCATCGAGCGTGTAGTAGAGCTGACCCGGACCGCTGAGCGCAAGGTCGGTAGTGGAGGTGACGAATCCGCCGCGCTGCGAAAACAAAGGCGGCATGGTCTCGGGAAACAGGCCATCGGCCTGGAAGCGGGCGAGCGCCAGTTCATGCGATTGAGGGAAATAGTTGTCGCGGACGTTGTCGCGTTCGATTCTCCAGAGATCGACCGTCATGGTTGGAATCTCGACCAAGGGTCCACCGTTATCGATCCGTTGTCGTTCACCTTCCCGCGCGTCGCCCCATCGCGCGGACTCGGCGATGATGGCCGCTTCGATTTGATTGGCTCGCCGCATCCAGGCGGCTGCGCGTTGTCGGTGGTCAGGGCGCCCTCGTGGAACAGATGCTGATAGACCCGATCGGCGAAGCGGATCTGGAAGTCCTCGTTTTGCCGCAGCCGCGCGTAGAGCCGGGCGGGCGTGAAGGCGTCCGACACGTTCGTCCGGTCGCGATACCGGCCGTCGAGCACGATTTCCTGGTCCCAGGTGAAGAAGCGAAATCCGGTGGTCTCGCCGGTGCGCGCCCGTCCGGCGTACCAGTTGTGATGGGGCCAGTCTTCCGCTCCTGCGTAAAGGTGCAGGATCATGTAGTCGATCAGATCATCGACGTCCAGATAGACGGGCAAGTCCGGGTTGCGGGTTCCATCCGGGTCGTTGCCCTGGATCCGCTGATACGCCTCGGCCGTTTGCAGGCCCCCATTGGCGATCGCGAACATCTCGTTCCAGGCATCGCGCTCGCCTCGGTACAGCTCATTGAAGTCCTTGATGATGTCATAATCTTCGCGCTCGCCCCCGAGATACGCGGCCAGAAACGCATCATCCGGTCGCTCAACCGGGCTATACAACCCCCAGTAAAGCCCGTTGATATAGAGATGCACGTACTCGCTGTGGGCCTCTAATCCGCCCATGTTCAGTCGCACGTCCCGCATCCAGGTGTCGCGCAGATATTGCGAGTCCAGCGGCGAGTAGCGGCCGATATTGGTGCGGGTCGGAAAACCATCGGTGAAGAAGGATTTCAGGACGACCGTGTTGAACTGGCCGAGTTCGGAATCCTTAAACAGCGGAAAATTCAATTCCGACGGGCCGTCGAATTCTCCCTTGAACAAGATTCGGAAGGAGTGTTTTTTCGTCCGTTCGTTGTCGCGACTGGCCCCGCCGTGCATCTGGATGCCGGCGTTGACTTGAAACTCCTCGCCGGTGGTCGGGTCGAAGTATTCGACCGATCCGGGTCGACGCCAGAAGGTTCCCTGGCTTTGGGCCCGCGGATAGATTCCCGAGGAGGCGTTCCACAGGTCGTCGTGGTCCATGACGAACGACATGGTCGGAATCGATTTCAGAGCTTCGCGGATCCCGAAATCATCGTTCTCTGGGTTGCCGTCGTCCCAGGCCGCAACCACCTCGGGATCCATCTCGTAGTCGGCCGGATACTGTTGACTCTGCCAGGTTGCCGGATAGCGCGGGTCGCCTTCTTCGGGCGTGATCGACTGCTGGATGACATCATCCAGAAAGAGATAAGTCTGCGTATCGACGTTCGTCGGCAGATAGCCGTCCTTGACCGCCAGAGCGCGCAGGTAAGTCGTGGTGCCGATTGGAATCGTCACCTGGGGCGACTGATCCGGCCCCGGCGGGTCGACGCGGATACCGTTCCCGTCCGAAGGGAGGCTTCCGTCGAGCGTATAGATCAGCGAGGCACCGGGCGTGGGACTTGTGACCTCCACCATTTGCGGCTCCAGGTAGAAGCCCCGATCGACGCTGAACGCTGTATCCTCCACGATTGCGACAAAGGACGTGCCCGAGTTCTCGGCGCCAGGCGTCGGGGTCGCGAAGTAGCGCGTTTGCAACGGGCCGATCCGCGTGGCGTAAAGACTCGGGCGGAGCAAGAAATCCTGATCGGTCGCGGCCGAATTCAAGCCATGGATCGCCAACAGGTTGGGTCCGTTGCCAAGCTGCGGCAGAAACGGCGTCAGGTCGAACGACTCGGTAATTAGCGCTTCCGTCACGGTTCGCTCGGAGGTCGCCGCGGCCGCGAAACCGAGAGGCGTGCCGGGCGTTCCGGGAGCGCCGCGACGTGCGACCTCAACTCCATTCAGATAGGCCACGAATCCCGAATCGTACTGCATTTGCAGCGTCAACGCGTCGAAGCCAAGGTCCGCGGGGACCTCAAACGCCGGCGCAGGTAAGCACTGGATCCCTGATCGGCCATCGATGCACCCAGATCGTGCTCGACCGCCGACTCGATGCTCGGGACGACCAATTGCAGGGCATTCAGGAACACGCCGAACGACGTCCCTCCGTTGCGCAAACCTCGGATCCGAAGCTCGCCCGTGTCCGACGCGGTCAGCTTGGCGCTCATCGTGTAATCCAAGTCCGAGGTCGGCGGAATCGTCCCGTCGAACACGTACGTCGATTCGATTTCGACGGGTTCCGGGCCACTCACTTCGGACCAGGTCGAAATGCGACTGTTCACGCTGCCGGTATCGTAGGACCACAGCGTGACTTCGTACTCTTGGCGAGGGACGAGACCGACCAGCGAGACCTCCAAGCCGGTGTCGTCGCTTTGGCTCGAGGCATAGATGAAGTCGTCGAACAATTGGTCCACGGTCAGTGACGGAGGGTTGTCCACGGGCGCTGTCCGATCGCGGTCTTGCAGCGAAATGCCGCCCACGGGTTCGATCGTGACCGTGATCCCGTTGACGGAGCTGCCGTTGTCGCTGAGCGTGATGTTGGTCCACCCGGGCTCGGTGTTTTCGGTCCCCGACTCGCCGCTGTCATCATCGCCGAAGTCGAGCTGCAGGATGGCGGTTCCTCCCGAGACGGGGACGCCTTGGTCGGCATAGCCGTCAAAGCCGCCGGCCGCCAGACCCGTCTGCCAGTCGTCGCTGGGCGCAAAAGCTGGCGCGAACCAGCTCGAATCTAGCGTCGCTTCCGCAGGAATCCACCACCGAGCCTCGGACGTTGGCGTAACAAAATCATTTCGCTCGCTGGTGACGAAGACTCCATACGAAGTGTCGGGCAATTGAGCCGGGTAGTCGTCGCCGCCGGGTCCATAGGAGCTGACAACTTGCTGGCGGGCATCCGTCAGGGCGACGTATTCACCGTCGCGACCGAGGCGAAAGTTCGTATGCAGGTTCGCTTCGGCGTCCACCGTATCGCGTCCTGAGGCGAACACGGTCAGATAGTCGCCCGGCGCCAGCGTCGAACTTGACGGGAACCGCCACTTGCCCAAGTCGCTCGCATCGTCCGTTAGATAGTAGGCCGCCAAGTCGGCGGGCTCGTCGCCTCGATTATGAATCTCGATCCAGTCCGACGTCTCGCCATAGGCATCCTTCAGGCCCGAGTTGTTGGCGGCCAGGAACTCACTAATGACCAGATCGGCCGCCAGCAATTGACGGCCTTCCAGCCACTCACAACCCGCGAGGCGGCGGAGCGTGCGGCGCCCGCGGCGAAAAATAGACGGCATCGACGACCTCCGAACGCTCCGTTTTAACCTTCCAGCTCGGCCGCGCTGGTCCGGGCGATCGGACCTGGCGCGCAGGTGACTGCTCAGGCTACGCAAAGTCGACTCGGGAGGCAAGCTGTTCCTGTCCTGCCGTTCAAGCCACTTAGCGTCCGCGACTCAGGGCGGGCCGTCGGTACGGCGGATCGTGGCGGTTCATTGGGGCACGTTGGCGTCCACACTGAGGCGCCGCTGGTCAAGCGCGTCGCGCAACGTCCGCGCCCGCTCGGGCTCGGCAGCCGCCAGATTGTTGGATTCGCTGAGGTCGCGGGCCAGGTCGTACAACTCGACCCGATCCTGCTCGTAATAGTGAATCAGTTTCCAGTCGTCCTCGCCGAATCGCGCTGCCGGGTGTCATGCGAGGGTAGTAGTGCGGGAAGTGCCAAAAGAGCGTATCGCGGGGGAGGTCCCCGTCGGGGTTCTCGAGTAATCCGAGCAGGCTCGCGCCATCGCGCGGCCCCGGCTCGGGCACGAACTGAAATGCTTCGACCAAGGTCGGAAAAAAATCTTGGGAGCAGATCGGTTTCCCGCAGACCGCTCCGGCCGTGGTCCGGCCGGGCCAGCGAATGAGGCACGGGACGCGAAGGCCGCCTTCGTAGAGCGTGCCCTTGCCCGAACGCAACGGCGAGTTGCTGGTGGGGGTGATCGAACGCACCGGAAAATCGACACCGCCGTTGTCGCTGGTCAGAATCACGACGGTCTGTTCGCGAAGGCCAAGTTGTTCCAGCGTTTGCAGCAGCCGCCCGAGATTGACATCCAGGCGGTGGACCATCGCCGCATACGTTGGATCCTGCTGGGGTCCAACCACCGCCTTCGCGCGAAACCGCGCGACCAGTTCGGCCGGGGCCTCGATCGGACTGTGCACCGTGTAATACCAGAGGCTCAAGAAAAAGGGTTGGTCGCCGGCTTGCTGCATGACGCGAATCGCTTCGTCGGTCAGCCGGTCGGGAAGGTACTCGCCGCGTCGAGTCGGGCCGGGCAGCGGCACGTATCGGAACTCGGGGTCGGTTTCACTCCAGGGTCCTCGAAAGGGCGCGAAGAAGGTCGCCGGCAGCGCCCAGAACGTGCCTCCCAGATTGAGGTCGTATCCTTGCGTCTCGGGGTAGTAAGCCGCCGTTCCCAAATGCCATTTACCGACATGCGCCGTCAGATACCCTTGCGCCTGAAACAGTTCGGCCAAGGTCTGTTCCGCGTGCGGCAAATTCGGCAGGGAAGACGCATCGCGGAGGGGGCGATCGAGAGGACCTCCGCGGACCGCCCCCTCGTGCCAGATGGTCATGTCGAGCCGAGCCGGCGACTTTGCCCGTCAAGATCGCGGCCCGCGTCGGCGAGCAGACAGGAGCCGCCGCATAGGCCTGGGTGAAGCGAAGCGACTCGCCCGCCAACCGGTCGATCACCGGCGTCTCGTGATACCGGCTGCCATAACAGCCCAAGTCCGCCCACCCGAGATCATCGATCAGCACGAACAATACGTTCAGCCGGCGCGGGGCGACCGGAGCGGCGGCAGCGGAATCGACTTGGCCAACGAGGCCGAATCGGCCGACGACAAACCCCAGCAGCGCAGCCAGCACTCCACGCCATCGCGTTCGTCCTGCCCACCACCTTGCGAAACACATGTTCCAATCCCCACAATAAGCCATCGTCAGCCTTTGCCCTTCACGCACGGGTCATCGTACAGGAGATGCGGAGTTGTTCAAACTTGCGGGAGTCCAGTTCGATGTCCAGCTGGGTCGGACGGCCGAGAACCTCAAGCGGATCGTGGACTATTTGAGGCAGACATCGGAGGCGGGCGCGACATTGACGATTTTCCCTGAGTGTTCGCTGTCGGGGTACTGTTTCGAATCGCTCGACGAGGCGCGGACCGCGGCGGAATCGATTCCAGGTCCCTCAACCGAAGCCCTCGCGCAGGCGTGTGCCAAGCGCGCGGCCTATGCGATCATTGGGATGCTGGAATCGGAGGGCGAGTCGCTGTTCAATGCGGCCGTCCTGGTGGGTCCCCGCGGAGTGATCGGTTCCTACCGCAAGGTCCACCTTCCGTTCCTCGGAATCGATCGCTACACCACGTTCGGTGATCGCCCCTTTGCCGTCCAGCAGGCGGGCGACGTGCGTGTGGGCATGAACATCTGCTATGACGCGTCGTTTCCCGAAGCCGCTCGTTCGCTGATGCTGCAAGGTGCCGATCTGATTGCCCTGCCGACCAACTGGCCGCCTGGCGCCCAATGCGTCGCGGAAACGACCATTCGGACCCGAGCGCTCGAAAATGGCGTCTATTTCGCCGCCGTCAATCGAGTTGGCACGGAGCGCGGTTTTGAATTCATCGGCCAGAGTCAGATTGCGGATCCCGGCGGCAAGCTGCTGCACTGTGCCAGCCGCGACCGAGAGGAAGTTTTTTATGCCGAAATTGATCCGTCACGCGCGCGGCAAAAGCATGTGATCCGCGTGCCGGGTAAGCACGAAATCGATCGGGTGGCCGATCGTCGCCCAGAAATGTATGGCGAGTTGGTCAAACCACACCGGCGACCGCGCCCGGGCCGCCAGGGCTCGACTCCCACTTCGTAGCACCCGGAATCCGCGACGCGCGTCGCGCACGTCGCTGACCGCAGGTCGATGGCGGTCACCAGATGCGGTCGTCTTTTTCTCACGGAGACCCCATGGCGATGCCCCTACCCAAACGCGCATTCGCGGTGGCCGCACATCCGGACGATATCGAGTTCGTCATGTCCGGCACACTCTGGCGATTAAAGGAAGTCGGCTACGAGCTGCACTACATGAATCTCGCGAACGGTTGTTGCGGCTCGGCCGAAACCGACGCCGAGACGACGGCCAAGATTCGTCGCCAAGAGGCCCGCCGCGCGGCCGACTACTTGGGGGCCACATTTCACGAGAGCCTGACGCGCGACCTCGAGATCTTTTACGACCGACCGACGCTCCTTCGGCTGGGCTCGATCCTCCGTCAGGTCGCGCCCGAAATCCTGCTGGTTCATTCGCCGGAAGACTACATGGAAGATCACATGAACGCGTGTCGGCTGGCCGTCACGGCCGCCTTCAGCCGCGGGATGCCCAACTTCCCAGTCGACCCGCCTCAGCCGCCCATCGATCAGGAAGTAACCCTCTACCATGCCCAACCCCATGGAAATTGCGATGCCTTGCGACGACCGATCAAGCCTGATCTATTCGTCGACGTGGCCGGCCACGTGATGGCTCGCAAGTGCGAAATGTTGAGTCTGCACGCCAGTCAGAAGCAGTGGCTGGATCGCAGTCAGGGCATGGATTCGTACCTGCACACGATGCGTGATCTGTGTCGCGAGATGGGTCAGATGTCGGGACGATTCGAATTTGCCGAGGGATGGCGTCGACATTCCCACCTCGGCTTCTGTCGGGCCGACGCAAACCCGCTGCAAGAAGCCTTGGGCGAGTGGACCACGACGGCCGAAGATCGAATCGATTGACCACCCCGTCAGGGAGCCGCCCGGCCAGCGAGCGTCGCGCCGGCCGTACCGCTCAGAACGTCACTTGATGGAATCCGATGATGCCCGAACTAGATTTTTTGGCGACCCCTTGTTTGGTGATCGATGCGGAGCGAGTGCGAGCCAACGTCAGCCGCATGGCGGGCTACGCGGCCGCGCACCAGCTGGCCCTTCGCCCGCATATCAAGACGCACAAGTCGCTGCATGTCGCCCGCCTGCAGTTGACCGCCGGTGCCTGCGGCCTGACGGTGGCCAAGGTCGGCGAGGCCGAGGTGATGGCCCAGGTCGGCGATGACATTCTGTTGGCCTATCCCACCGTGGATCCGCACCGCTGCGAACGGGCCGCACAACTTGCCGGCCGAATCACCTTGCGCGTGGCGCTGGACTCGGAGCTGGCGGCGCGTAACCTCAGCCAGGCCGCGGCTCGAGTCGGCTCGATGGTGGGGGTCCTGGTGGACGTCGATCTCGGATACGGAAGGACCGGCGTGCAATCCGATGCGGCCGCCGTCCAGCTGGCCCAAGTCGTGACGCAGCTGCCTGGCCTCCGTCTGGACGGCATTATGACCTACACGGGCCACATTCTGGGCAGTGATCAGGTGCAATCCCAAGCGTTCGCCGACGTGCGAACTCGTTTATCGCAGCTACTCGACGCCTGGCAGCGAGCGGGCCTTTGTGCCAGCATCGTGTCAGGCGGGTCAACACCGGCCGCATTCCACTGTCACTTAGCCGAACATTTCACGGAAATTCGACCCGGGACCTATGTCTACGGCGACATGAATCTGGTGCGAGGCGGTTACGCCGCGCTGGAGGACTGTGCAGCCACGGTGCTGTCGACGGTCGTCAGCACGGCAGTCCCCGGACAAGTCGTGCTTGATGCAGGCAGCAAGACCTTGACGAGCGACCGCTGCGGCCCGGCCCCCGACAGCGGCTATGGCCAACTGCTTGAATACCCCGAGGCGAAAATCTCGCGGTTGACCGAGGAACACGCGCAAGTCGACGTAAACGCCTGCCCCAGCGCACCGCAGCTGGGCGAACGCGTGACGATCGTCCCCAATCACATTTGCGTCTGTAACAATCTGCAGTCCGCCGCCTGGTGGTGCGAACCCAACGAGCAGCCGCGTTCGTTGCCGATCGACGCCCGCGGCCTTTTGGTCTAACTCGCGGACAACTTCTTGTCCCTTCTCCCCAACGCGGGCAGTCCCTTCTCCCCAACGCGGGCCATGTCCCTTCTCCCCAACGCGGGCCCCATGTCCCTTCTCCCCAACGCGGGAGAAGGTGGCCGAAGGCCGGATGAGGGGGCACACGCCCTGCGCAACCCTCAGTCGCGCAGCCCTCACCCGCCCGGCTCCCGCAAGCGGGACCCGAGCGACCTCTCCCGACCTCGGGAGAGGTGACACGATCTTGTCCCTTCTCCGCAACGCCGGAACCATGTCCCTTCTCCGCAACGCCGGAACCATGTCCCTTCTCCCCAACGCGGGAGAAGGTGGCCGAAGGCCGGATGAGGGGGCACACGCCCTGCGCAACCCTCAGCCGCGCAGCCCTCACCCGCCCGGCTCCCGCAAGCGGGACCCGAGCGACCTCTCCCGGCCTCGGGAGAGGTGACACGATCTTGTCCCTTCTCCGCAACGCGGGAACCATGTCCCTTCTCCGCCAACGCGGGAACCATGTCCCTTCTCCCCAACGCGGGAGAAGGTGGCCGAAGGCCGGATGAGGGGGCACACGCCCTGCGCAACCCTCAGTCGCGCAGCCCTCACCCGCCCGGCTCCCGCAAGCGGGACCCGAGCGACCTCTCCCGACCTCGGGAGAGGTGACACGATCTTGTCCTTTCTCCCCAACGCCGGATCCATGTCCCTTCTCCGCAACGCCGGCCCCATGTCCCTTCTCCCCAACGCGGGAATCATGTCCCTTCTCCCCAACGCGGGAGAAGGTGGCCGAAGGCCGGATGAGGGGGCACACGCCGGAGCGGATCGTGCCGGACGAGTTTCGCCAATCGACACAACTCGCAACGAATTCCGCTCGACTTGAGAATTTCGCCCGGTACCCGGCAGAAAGAGATTGACCCGGGGCGGGGGCTTTGGATATACCAGTACTTGTTGACGGCAAACGTCACGAGCACCTGACCTTGATTGAGCTTTCAATTCAACGCGGGAGGGCATGCCGATGTTAGATCCGCCGAGCGAGGCTTGCTGAGGAGTCATACCGGCCGGCTCCTCAACAGGGCACCTGGAATACCAACCTGCTGAATCGTGCCGGGACTTAAATCCAAAAACCACTTGCAACGTAATCACCCATGGCCCCGTTTCGAGCTCGCTCGGAACGGGGCCTTTTTTGATCACTGGCCGATTTGTCGATATAACCACAGGCACTGAGGACGCCGAGGTTCTGTGCGGCGGCTGTGTTGAGTTTTCTTGTCGAGGATTGTCTTCATGCTGGGCACGCATCAGGTCGGGTACTTCGCAGTCGCATGGATCGTCGTTGGGTGCCTCGTGACTTCCGAGCAGGCCGCGGCAGAGGAACCGCCTCCGATCGTGATTCCCCATCACCAATCCGAGGCGCCTGGACCGGCCCTTTCGCCGGCGGAAGCGATCGAGAAAATGGTCGTGCCGGACGGGTTTCGCGTGGAATTAGTCGCGAGCGAGCCGGACCTCATGAATCCGGTGGCGATGGCGATCGATCACCGCGGCCGGTTCTGGGTGACCGAAAGCTTCGAGTACCCGCGTCGGTCAGCCGGTCCGGGACGCGACCGAATCAAGATTCTGGAGGATACCGATCACGATGGACGCGTCGATCGCGTGACGGTTTTTGCGGAGGGGCTGAACATTCCCTCCGGGATCGCCCTCGGCTACGGCGGCGTTTGGGTCGCGAATTCGCCCGACCTTCTGTTCCTGCAAGATACTGATGGTGATGGACGTGCGGACCGGCAGGAGGTCGTCGTCACCGGCTTTGGCCGCGCGGATACGCACGAGCTTCCGAATTCCTTGACCTGGGGGCCGGACGGCTGGCTGTATGGACTCAATGGCGTTTTCAATCCCGGCCAGGTCACGCAAGGTGGAAGGACCTTTGCATTTACCTGCACGATGTTTCGGATCCACCCTCGAACGCGCGAGTTCCAGCTGTTCGCCGAGGGGACGAGCAATCCTTGGGGGATCGCTTTCGACAGCGAGGGCAGTGCCTTTATCAGCGCCTGCGTGATCGATCACCTCTGGCATCTGACCGAGCGCGGATATTACCACCGTCAGGGCGGACCGTATCCGCCGCATACCTGGAAGTTGGGTTCAATCGTCGACTACACGCATCAGATGGCCGCGTACTGCGGGCTGACCTATTTCGACAGCGACGCCTACCCCGAGTCGTATCGCGAGAAGCTCTACATGGGCAACATTCACGGGGGCTGCATCAACGTTGATGAGCTGCACCGTGCCGGGGCAACTTACCAAGCTCAGCCCGCCGCGGATTTTCTGACGGCCCATGATGCCTGGTTCATGCCGGTGGTGCAGAAGACCGGTCCGGATGGCTGCCTGTATATTTTGGATTGGTATGACCGTTACCATTGCTATCAGGACGCGAATCGAGATCCTGCGGGCATCGACCGCGGCCGCGGACGGCTGTACCGCGTGCGTTACGAGGCAACGCCCCGCGCGCCGGCGTTCGATTTGGAGGCCGAAAACGACGAGCAGTTGATGGAGCGGCTTTCGAGCCCCAACATTTTCTTTCGCGAACTGGCGCAGCGGCTGCTTGCGGAGCGCGGTGTGCCGACGACTCAGGCGAAACTCGAGCAGCTGGTGCGGCGGGACGACGCCCCGCGCAAAGCCCGCTTGCATGCGCTCTGGGCCTTGATTGGCAGTGGACCGCTGCGGCCCGAGTTTCATGCGTCCCTGCTGCAGCATTCCGATCCGACGTTTCGCGCCTGGGGTGTGCGTGCCGCAGGCAACCAGGCGCCGGTGCCTGACGCACTCCGCGAGGTAGTCGCCCAGCTTGCCGACGATCCCGCGCCCGACGTCCGAGTCCAAGTGGCGATCGCGGCGCCGAAGCTGGCGGGCGCGGACGCGGTCGAGGTGTTGCTCGAGGTGCTGGCACATCCCGACCCGGACGACTTGATTCCGCATATTGTCTGGCAAAATCTGCTTCCCGCTCTCCAACGCGATCCAGCGCCCGTCGTCGCGCGATTGACGACAGCTGAGCGACCGAGCGACGGGATGAACCAGATGTTGCCGCCGCTGGTCGAATTCCTCTTGGCTCAACCGCCGCAGGCGCCGGTCTTGGCCCAGCTGCTGGCGCGGGTGGCAGGCGCAGGCGATCGCTGGCCCGCGAGTCGCGAGGCGCTGCAAGCTTTGCGGGAGAGCTGCTTGAATGATCCCCGCTGGCAAGGACAACGCGGACGGCTGCGCGAACCGCTGCTCCCCGTGCTGCGCGTCGCACGAAGTCGGGCCGACGCGGATGAGGCCGACGAGCTGACGATGTTGGCGGCGTTACTGGAGGATCCCGAGTCGCTCCGTGACGTCCGCGGATGGATCACGGCAGATCAACCACCGCGACGACGCCGGCAAGGGATCGAGGTGCTGGCGGCCACGGGTGATCTGCGAGCCACCCGCGCCGCCGCACAATGGCTGAGCTCGGCCTCGGCCGACGAAGCGGATCTGCTCAGCGACGTGGTCGCGGTCTTAGGTCGCAGTTCCGACCCGCGCGTCGCGACGCTCCTGCTGGAGTGCTACCCGCGGACGTTGCCCGCCCTGCGGCCGCGCCTGATCGAACTGCTCACGCAACGCAATGACTGGGCGGTGCCGCTGTTGACCGCGATTCGCGATCAACAATTGCCGCGCGAGTCGCTGCACATCAATCAAGTGCGTCGCCTGCAAGACAGCAACGACGCCACCGTTCGCGACCTGGTGGGCGAAATCTGGGGCAAAGTACGTGAAGGGCGTAATCCCGAAGTGGAACAGTCGATCGCCAAGGTTGAACAATGGCTTGGCCAACGGCCCGGAGACGCCGTGCGGGGTCGTGCCGTGTTCCAAAAGTCGTGTGCTCAATGCCATCAGATTTACGGTCAAGGCGAACAAGTCGGGCCGGACATCACCGCCAATGGACGCGCATCGTTCGCGCAGTTGCTGTCGAACGTTTTCGACCCCAATCTCGTGATTGGCCCGGCCTACCAGGCGCGCACGGTCCTGACCCGAGACGGACGCTCGCTCAGCGGTTTGCTGATCGAAGACGGCCCGCAGCGCGTCGTCCTCAAATTGCAGGGAGGCAAAGTCGAAAGCCTGGACCGGGAAGAGATTGAAGCGTTGATCGTCAGTCCGCTCTCGTTGATGCCCGAAGGTTGGGAAAAACAGCTGGCCGAACAAGAAGTCGTCGACTTGCTGCATTTCCTCACGCTGGACGGCCCGCCGGAAAACGCCAGCTCGAATCGATTGCCCGGGACTCCACCTCTGATCGAGCGCTGAGCGAGCGGGAAGCTCCGGCGTTCCACTTGCGAACTGCGTGCGGACTCGCGACCGGCAAGGCGTTCGGCTCAGCCGACGTCGGGACCGAACAGGGCAGCGCTGGCCGTGAAGCCATGCAGAAAGTTCGCGCCACCGACCGGTCCAATTTCTCCCTGGGCAAAGAAACCCGCCAGTGGGATCTCGCCCAGTCGATCGGCGATCATCTGCGCGTCGTGGTTGGGCTGCGAAAAGAGCCGCGTGCCGCGCCCGTTGCAGCTGAATAGCAACCCCGCTTCGGGTGATGAGAGGGCGTGTCGCTGGCGCAGCAGCTGGTCCAACTCGGCCGACGCCCGCGCTCGTCCCGTAGCTGGAACTGGACGGTTTGGCCGGGACGGAGGTAATCCCCGACGGCGATCGCGCCGGACTCTCGATCGATTCCCATCACGTTCCGAATCAGGAAATCGCCCGTCTGAAATTCATCTTGATACTCGTTAACCACCCGGCCCAGATGGAGACCCCGCTGCAGCAACTCTTGTTCGTGGGTGGGGAGTTGCTGAAAAACGTGCTGAAGCTGCTCGAGCGCCGGCTTGCCGCCCAGCTGATGGATCAGATTCCGCTCGGCCGCCGTCACCACAAACGTCTCGCCCACGGGTCGACACCCTTGCGAAACGACGCTGGCCACTTGAACGCCACCTTGGATCATCCAGCCGACGGCGCCTGTCGCGTGACAGCGTGTGCCTTCGAACAGGCGGTTCCGGTCGGGCCCAGTCGCCCCGCTGGCCATGCCGCCCAGAACCGGAAATCGAGGATGCTCGTCGTTGATTTGCTGCAGCAAGTAGTCGGCGGGAAACGTGAAGGGATCGGCCAGCAGCAGCAGGGTTCCGCCGGCGGGCCACTCGGCGATCAGCGAATCGGGCCAACCGACAATGGCGCCCCCTTCGGGCGTTCGCTGAAACTGCAAGCGAATCGGAGTGACCTCCATCGTCGCCGCGCCGGAAACCCAAAGGGTCAGCGCGGGACCCTCTTCAATCTCTTGTCGACCACAGATCACGCCCTCCGCCGAGCAACCGATCAAGTTTTCGGTGCCCAAACGCTCACTCAATTGCCCGCCCAACTCGCTCCACTGCTCGGCATATTCGTGCGTGACGAAAAAGATCGCGCAGCGCGGCGACCCGTCCAACGACTGGGTGGCCGTGTCGCAAACCTCCGACACCGCGGCATCCAACGGCGTGCGGGTGGAAACGGCCGAGGCGAAACGGGAAGGACGAGTCACAGATGAGCTCATGGGTGGTTTGATCCAACGGGCAAGCAAGGGAAAAACGACGCGGTTCCTGTTTCGGAATTCTAGTGGACGACGGCGATGGCCAACACCGGGCGGTGGCGACGGATCCTAATCGGATTCGCTACAATCGTGTGTGTCGACGGCAATTCACGTCGCCCTCCGCAAAGCAAAGATGCCTCGAGGACCTGCTCGGAATCTGGGCCGCGGATAGATCGGCGGCACGCGCTGCGATGAGAGGAAATGGGGTGGCTCAGCGGAACGACACGGTGCAGCCAAGGCGGAGAGCGGCCGAGGCGCAGGCGCGGTTTCGCTCGCACGCGTTGCGGAATGTGGATCTTCGTCGGGGCACTGGGTTACGCGGCCTGCGGCGGCGCGCTCGGCCCCGCGGTCCGCGCCAAGGACGCGGGGGGGCTTTCCGAGGCACTGGAAAATCGCGGTCGCCAATTGCGCGAGACCCTGGCCGAACGCGGTTTCCAGGTCGTGATCGAACCTCCGTTTGTCGTCGTCGGCGACGAGTCCGCCGAACGCGTGCAAAGTCGAGCTCGCGGAACGATTCGCTGGGCCACCGAGCGGCTGCAGGCGGAGTATTTCCCGCGGCTGCCAGCGCACCCGATCGAGATCTGGCTGCTGAAGGATGCGGACAGTTATCGCCGGACATCGGAAACTCGCTGGGGAATTACGCCGACCACACCCTTTGGGTACTTTGCCGCCCGCCACCAGGCCGTGGTCGTCGATATCAGCACGGGAGCGGGAACGCTGGTGCACGAATTGGTCCATCCGCTGATGGCCGTCAACTTTCCCAGCTGTCCGGCCTGGTTCGATGAGGGTCTGGCCTCGCTGTACGAGCAGTGTTGTGATCGCGACGGCAAGATCTGGGGCCTGCCCAACTGGCGACTCCGCCGCTTGCAGCGAGCGATCGATCACGATGCATTGCCGACCCTGGCCGAACTCTGCCAGACTTCGAAGCGCGAGTTTTACGCCGACAAATCCGGGATGAACTACGCGCAAGCTCGCTATCTGTGCCTTTACCTGCAAGAACGTGGTCTGCTGTCCGACTTTTTCGTCGCGCTGCGCGGGGACCATGCGAGCGACCCGACCGGTTACCGGACCTTGGCGAAATTGCTTGGATCAAGCGGATCGGTTGACTTTCAGCAAGATTGGGAAGAATTTGTGCGAGGGCTGTAAGGCAGGTTTGCCGCCCGCGCTGGAGCGGCGTCCCCCGCCCCCTCATCCGGCCTGCGGCCACCTTCTCCCGCGTGGGGGAGAAGGGACATGCTCGCAGTTGGGGAGAAGGGACATGCTCGCAGTTGCGGAGAAGGGAAATGCTCGCAGTTGCGGAGTGCCGTCACCTCTCCCGAGGCCGGGAGAGGTCGCCACGTAGTGGCGGGTGAGGGTCGAGCCGGGCCGGGTGAGGGTCGAGCCGGGCCGGGTGAGGGTCGAGCTTGGACAAGGAGTGACGCATGTTGACCAACGCGCAAGGGAAACGCCGGTGGCGGGAGATCGCGTCGATCGCCGGGACGTTTAGCTTGGGTATCGCCGTCGTCGTGTTTGCCGCCGGACCGTTGCGGGGCCAGGTCGTCCAGCTGCCTTCGTGGCGAGTGTTCTCCGTGAATACGTCGGTTTTGGTTCCGGACCAGGGGACGGCGTGGCTGGGTGGCGTCAGCAGTGGCTCGGTGTCCAGCGCCCGCTACGGACCTTGGCGGCGCGGGCCATGGGGCGGGTTCTCGTCGACTCGTTCGGCGATGGGCAGCGGGACGACGTCGGTCAGCGCGACGATTCTGGATCATCAGCAGCGGGACGCGGCACTGCTTGCCGAGGCCCGAGCCGCTCGACATGCCCCCGGGCCGTTTCCGCGCCCTGAGGACGCGGAAGCAGCCTGGATGACCGAGCACTTGAGCCGCCCCGGACAGGAGGTTCGGCTTTCGGTGGCCGAGCTACAGGCAAGCGCCGCAGAACAGCGGGCCCGGCAACGTCAGTTCGCCCGGGTCGAAGCCGAGCGATTGTTGGAACATGGCGACGAGTGCTTTGCCAGGGGCGACTACCGTTTGGCGGGGATCTTCTACCGCAACGCGATGGCGCCGGAGCCGACGACGAGCTTGCGGACACGCTTGCCGCGCGTCTGCAGCACGTGCGAGGGGCGATTCAGGCGGAGCGACGCCACGGCGGAACCGCGAAACCTGGTTGAGCCGGCTTCGGTCCGGCGGCGCGAGCCGCGTTGATTCGGGGCCGATCAGGCCCGCGGCTCACGCGATCGCTTAACGCTGCCGGCGAAGCTTGCTGCGGCGGGGCGGCGGGGGTGAGGGTCGGGGGGCGTGAGGGTTATCGGCCTTGCCCGTGATTTCGAACAGGAAGCGGCTGGGCTGGGTCGGCCGGGGTTTGCCCCACTTGCGACGCGTGAGGGCGAAGGAAAGCGTCAGCCGCTCCTGCGCGCGTGTGATTCCGACGTAGCAAAAGCGGCGTTCTTCGTCGATCGCCTCGCCCTCGATCGCCACGCTTCGTTTGTGAGGCAGCAGGCCTTCTTCCATGCCGACCAGGTAGACGTGGGGGAACTCGAGCCCCTTGGCGCTGTGCAGTGTCATCAGCACGATGGAATTCCGTTTGAGCTGCTTTTCCTTGTCGCTATCTTGTTCGCGGCCGGAGAGCATGATTTCGTCCAGGAACCCGGTCAACGTGGGCCGCTTGGCTCGTTCTGCGTACTCGGCGATGCTATTGACCACCTCTTCGACGGCGCTCCAACGCGACTCGTGAGCGTCGACGTCGTCTTTGTATCGCGTTCGAATCTCGCTGCGATAATCGAGTGTCGAGATCAGTTCGTTGACCGTCTTGGAGAGGCTGCCGCTTTCGGCTTGGCGGGCAAAACGGCGAACCAGCTGCATGAACGCGGCGGCGCCCTCGCACGCGACGCGACTGAAATCCGGCAGGCTCGCGGCGGACGGCAGCACACTCCAAACCGGTTCCCCCCGCCGCACTGCCTCGTCCACCAAAGCCGTGACCGCCTGGCGACTGATGCCGCGCGGCGGGGTGTTGAGGATCCTCAGCAGGGAGGCCTCGTCATGAGGCTGGCTGATCACCCGCAGATAGGCCAGCAGATCACGCACTTCGCGGCGGTCGTAAAACGACATGCCTCCGACCAGGGTGTAGGGCAGCTGCACCCGGCGCAGTTCCGTCTCGAAGACGCGCGGCTGTTCGTTGGTCCGAAACAGAATCGCAAAATCCGCCGCCGTGAGTTCGCCTTTGGCGAGTTGTCGCGTGATATCGGCCACGATCTCGCGGGCCTCGGCGGTCTCGTCTGGCAGCTGCAGGATTCGCGGTTTCTCGCCGCCCGGGCGCGCCGCACGCAGCGTCTTCTCGTGACGTACTCGGTTGTAGCGAATCAGGCGATTGGCCAGCGTCAAGATTTGTTCGGTACAGCGATAGTTGTCTTCCAGTCGAACGATCTGCGCGTCAGGCCAGTCGTTCTTAAATCCGAGAATGTGCCTGACCTCGGCACCCCGCCAGGCGTAGATCGACTGATCGTCGTCCCCCACCACGCACAGATTGCGATGACCGCTGGCCAGTAGCCGGACGATCTGGTACTGACTGGTGTTGGTGTCCTGATACTCGTCGATCAGGATCTGATCGAAACGCTCCACTTCGGCACGGCGCACGTCCGGAAACTTCTGAAACAGTTCCTCCGTGCACAGCAGCAGGTCGTCGAAATCGACCGCTCCGCCGGCGCGGAGTGCCTTCTGATAGCGACGATACGCGATCGCTGCCAGGTGTTCCTTGTCCGTCGCGGCCATGTTCACGGCCCGTTCCGGAGCGACGTGCGTGACTTCCATTGGCTGATGATGGCCAGTAGATCGGCCGGACGCAGTTGTGCGTTGGGGACGTTGATTTCCCGCAAGACCTGACTCGCGATGCCCTCCTGATCCGATCGATCGTAAATCGAAAAGCGGGCCGGATAACCCAGTTGTGTGATGTGTCGCCGCAGGATTCGGACGCAAAGGCTATGAAACGTCGAGATTTCAGGCGTCTGTGTCGACTTACGCGGCAGCAGGGCCCGTACCCGCTCACGCATCTCGTTGGCCGCCTTGTTCGTGAACGTCACGGCCAGAATTCGTTCCGGGGACGTGCCGCGGGCGATCAGCCGCGCAATCCGAAACGTGACGACGCGCGTCTTGCCCGTACCGGCCCCGGCCAGAACCAACAGCGGACCACGCTCGACCAACACGGCCTGCCGCTGGGCGGCATTGAGCTGGTTGAGCATCGCATCGCTTTTCATGGACCGCTTCCGTGTTCCGGCCGGAATCCTTCGGGCATCGCCAATCGGCAACCTTTCGCCGGCCAGCCATTCGTCAGGGAACAATATACGGAAACACGCTCCGTTGTCAGGCCCGGCTGAGAGTTTGGCGTCGCGATCTTGACGCTATCCTTTTGAAACTTCTATATTTGCGGTTTCGCAGACGCGCCAGCGCGAGATTCGTCTACCGACGCAATCCGGCCCGCCCCCGCGCTGCGCGAAAGGACCCTGCCGATTTGCGGCGGCACCCTTCCTAGCATCCCAAAGCGAGACCGGGAATGAAGACCGAACGGCGTCACGAGCTGCAAGAAAACGAGCTGGCCAACTGGCTGGGCGAGAAGATCACCAAGATCCAACCCTATGGCAAGACGATCCTGGGTGTGGGCGTGCTGATCGTGGCCGTGCTGTTCGCGGTTTCGTATATCAATGGCCGCGGCGCCGAAACCGAAAAGGAAGCCTGGTCGGCTTATTTTCGGGCGATGAATTCCGGGGATCCCGTCGAGTTCCGCGACATGGCCGCCGATTATCCGGGAACCGTCGCCGCGGGCTGGTCGCTGCAATCGGCCGGTGACCTGTTCTTCAACCAAGGCGTCGGAAAACTGTTCCAGAATCGTAGCGAAGCGATGGAACAACTTCAAACCGCCCGCGATGCCTACGAAGTCGTCGTCAAGACCTACGTGAGTGACCCCATGCTGCAGGCACGAGCCAAATTTGGCTTGGCCAAGGCCGAAGAGGCCATGGGGAACTTGGATAGCGCGAAGGCAAAATACGAGGAGCTCGCCAAGCAGACCGGTGATTCCGAAATGGCAAAACTCGCCCAGCAGCGCGTGGATCAGCTGGACCGACCCGCGACGCAAGCGTGGTACACCTGGTTTGCCGAGCAAAAGCCGGCCACCAGCCCGCTGAACGAGCCGGGCTTCTTTCAGGATCTCCCGAATTTGCCCGAGCGTCCCGATTTGAACATGCCCGAGCCCGGCCAATTGCTGGGACCAGGGAGCAAGGCAGGCAACGTCCTGGACCTTCCGGAGGCTCTCGATGAACCGAATTCGGACAATCCGAGCGACAACCCGAATCCCCTGAAGCTTGAACTCGATCCGCCCGCGAGCGACACACTGCCGGGTGACCTCCTGCCAGACGAAACACCGCTCGGCGATCCGCTGCCCGGCGATCCGCTGCCCGGGGGCTCGCTGCCGGAAGTGGACACCACGACCCCTGGGCCGAGTCTCGATCTGCCCGATCTGGACAGTCCGGAACTCGACGGCGCTGCAACCGACGCCGTCGAGGCCCCAGCACCGAAGCCGGAATCGGCCTTGGACCTGGAATTTACGCCGCCCGAAAATGACTTGAACTAGCGCCGCCCGCGTGGGGAAAAGGGGTCAGGTCCCAAACGCCGGAACGGCCCTTCGGGTGCTTCGCACTTTTGGGACCTGACCCCTTTTCCCAACGCGGGAGACTCGAAAAGAAACGTGAATCTTCCCTCGCCATCGGAATCGTTTCGGCACGTCGTGCAAGAATCAGAGAGCGGGGCGCGACTGGATTCGCTGCTCGCGCAACTCGTGCCCCGCTTCAGCCGTGTTCGAATCCGAGCGGGGATCAACGCCGCCGACGTGTGCGTCAACTCGAAACGCTGCAAGGCCGCGTATCGCGTGCGCAGCGGAGACGTGATCGCGGGACAATTGCCCAGTGAGTTTCGCGACTTGCCGCAGGGCGAGGACATCCCGCTGAGCGTGCTGTACGAAGACGACCGGCTGGTTGTGATCAACAAGCCTCCCGCGATGGTCGTCCATCCGTCCAAGGGGCATTGGAGTGGAACGCTCACGTCCGCTTTGACCTATCGCTACGAACAGCAGCTCAGCCAGGTCGGCGGAGCCGTCCGACCGGGGATCGTTCATCGCTTGGATCGCGACACCAGCGGGGTGATCGTCATTGCCCGCGACGACGAGGCGCATCTCTATCTCGCTCGGCAATTCGAGCAGCGGACCGTGACCAAGGAGTACTATGCGATTTGCCGCGGGAAACTGGATCGAGACCGGGACCGGATCGAACTGCCGATTGGACCGCATCCGTACCATCGCGAAAAAATGGCGGTTCGCGCCGAGCATGCGAACAGTCGGACGGCGAGCACGTTTTACGAGGTGGATCGCCGTTTCGTTGGTTTCCTGAGCATGAAGGTCTTTCCCAAGACCGGGCGCACCCATCAGATCCGAGTCCATCTTGCGCACGTGGGCTGTCCGGTCGTCTGCGATCCGTTGTATGCCGGCCAGCGTCAATTGACCCGGGGTGAGCTCATCGGCGGCGTGGCCGATCAGCAGATCCTCTTCGATCGCTTGGCGCTGCACGCCCGCCGACTGGAGATCCGTCATCCCGATGACGACCGGCCGCTGGCGTTCGAGGCGCCGATTCCGCCCGAATTCACGGCGCTACTCGAACAACTCGCCGAGCTCAGGTCGGTGCCAGGAGAGCGCAACCCAGGAGAGCGCAACCCAGGAGGGCGCAACCCGGGAGAGCGAAGCTCCCGCTGAGCCGCCACCTCAGGCGGTCGTTACGTTACGTTGGACCGGCTGGTCCGGTACACCTCGTTGGCGGCGGCGACCCCCGCGCCGGGTTCGCTGCGGTACTGCTGTTCGGCCAGCAATTGCTCGAGCGCCGCGAGGAAAAGCAGGACATTGGACGCGCGCGAACCATAACCCATGAGACCGACCCGCCAGACCTTGCCCTTGAAGGCTCCCAGGCCCGCCCCGATTTCGATTCCGAAGCGGTTCAGCAGTTCGTTCCGCACGCGGGCGTCGTCCACGCCGTCAGGGATCCGGACCGCATTCAGCATCGGCAGCTGGTGACCCTCCTGAGCCGTGTAGTGAATTCCCAAGGCCGCGAGGCCGGCTTTCAGCGCTTGGTGATTCAGAGTGTGACGGCGAAAGCTGGCCTCCAGGCCTTCGGTCAACAACAGACGCAGCGCTTCGTGGAGGGCATAAGTCATGTTGATCGGGGCGGTGTGATGATAGACGCGTTCCTCGCCCCAGTATGAGGCGAGCATCGTGAGGTCCAGGTACCAGCTCTGAACCTTCGTCCGGCGCTGAAGGACGGCCTCAACGGCGCGCGGATTGAACGAAACCGGCGCCAGGCCCGGAGGACAGCTCAAACATTTCTGAGTCCCCGAGTAGATCGCTTCGACGCCCCATGCATCGACCTCGACCGGCAGTCCGCCGAGACCCGTCACGGCGTCCACCACGAGCATCGCGCCCGCGTCATGTACCAGATCCGCCAGCTCGGGAATCGGTTGCCAGGCCCCCGTGGAGGTCTCGGCCAATACCAGCCCCACCACCTTCGGCTTGACACGTGCCAAGAGCGGCTTGAGGTCGTCCGACGTGAACACTTCTCCCCAGGGCCGCTCCATTCGCGTCACTTCGGCGCCGGCGCGAGCGGCGACGTCCGACATGCGAGCCCCGAAGACTCCGTTCACGCCGACGATCATCGAGTCGCCGGGTTCGATCAGGTTGACGACCGTCGCCTCCATCCCGGCGGATCCCGTTCCGCTGACGGCAAAGGTCATGGGGTTCGTGGTTTGAAACACCTGACGCAGCATCCCTTGCAGCTCGTCCATGATCTTGAGGTAGGCGGGGTCCAAGTGTCCGACCGTGCCACGTCCCAGCGCCGTGAGGACATTCGGGTGAATGTCGCTCGGGCCGGGTCCCATCAGGATACGGACGGGAGGATCGAGCGGCGGGGCAACATTCGCCATGGGGAAGACTCCTGGTCAACGGGCATAACCATCCGACGCGAGCGAGGACCGTGCGGACCTGCAAGCTCAGCGTGTCGTTGTATCCGGCAGGCGAGTTTGTTGCCAGTCTCCTTGCAGCCGGACGAGCGGTTATACTGTGACTGGATTTCTGTCCGTGGCCCCCGCGCTTCCCTGCGTTCGCCCGCAGGCGTTACGACAATTGACAGCCGCAATCGTTCGCGACTGCCGTGACGCCCAGGACGCGCCGAGGGGATGGCTTCGCCTAATTTGGGAGCGATCGACCCGTGATTCGCAAATTTCAACGTTTGGTTGTCTTTGGAGCTTGGATGTGGGGCACCTTGGGAGCCGGCAACGTGCCGTTGTCGGCGGACAAGATTCGGGATCTGCAGCGCGAGGCAGAGGAACAAAAGAGCGCCGAATGGGGACACTGGGGAAAGGACGCGACGCGCTATTCGAGCTGGACCAATCACTCGAACCGGCTGATTCCGATTTACACGTTCGGAATGAAGTTGGACGCCTATCGCGGAGCGAACAGCCCGTATCGCGACCCGCAGAAGATCGAAAAACTCTACGGGTATCTGCCCCAGGGCGTGGTCAATTCCAACGCCGACTATTTTGACCAAACCGATCTGTATCGAATCCAGCAGGACGCCATTCAAGCTGGGAAGAAACACATTATCTTGTTCGTGTTTGACGGGATGGATTGGCAAACGACGCAGGCGGCGGCCATCTATCACTCGGGGAAAGTCTATGATTCCGGTCGCGGTTCCGGGCTCGCGTTTCAAGACTACCGTGGGACCGAGACCGACTACGGCTCCTTCGTTTCCAGCCCGCACAACACAGGCACGAACGCCGATTTGAATGCCCAGACGGTGCTGAACGAGGAAGGGACCCAGCGCGGGGGTTACAACGCCGTGATCGGCGGTGCCACGCCCTGGGCGCGGCCCAAGGTCGACGAATACCTGCTGGGCCAGTACCGCCGCGCCTCCCACGCCGTGACGGATTCCGCTTCGTCGGCCACTTCGATGACCAGCGGCATCAAGACCTACAATGCCGCGATCAACGTCGACTCGGAGGGCAAACAGGTGGTACCGATCGCGCGCCAACTGCAGTCGGAACGATCGTTTGCGATCGGCGTGGTCACGAGCGTGCCGATTAGCCACGCGACACCGGCCGCGGCGTACGCGAACAACGTCAGTCGAAACGACTATCAGGATTTGTCGCGCGACCTGGTCGGCTTGCCTTCGATCGCGCATCGCAACAATCCCCTGCCCGGCGTCGACGTCATGCTCGGCGGCGGCTGGGGCGAGGACAAGGACTCGGATGACAAGCAGGGCGACAACTACGTGCCGGGCAACAAGTATTTACCGGCTGAGGAAATCGCGTCGCTCGACCACACCCAGGGCGGACGGTACGTGGTCGCGCAACGAACGCCCGGCCAATCGGGCAGCGAGGTCCTGCTGGAGGCGGCACGGAAGGCGTACGACAACGACTTGCGGCTGTTCGGCTTTTTCGGCGTCGGGGGAGGGCAGTTGCCGTTCCAAACCGCCGACGGGGATTACGACCCCTACGGGACAAGGTACTCGCAGGCGGACGTTACGGAAAACCCCACCCTGGCCGACATGACCCGCGCGGCCCTCGGGGTCCTCTCCAAGAACAAGAACGGCTTTTGGCTGATGGTCGAAGCCGGCGATGTCGATTGGGCCAACCACTCGAATAACCTCGACAGCTCAATCGGCGCCGTGCTGAGCGGCGATGCGGCCTTCCAAGTGATCACCGCCTGGGCCGAGAAGAACAACGCGTGGAACGACACCGTGGTGATCGTGACCGCCGATCACGGCCATTATTTGGTGATCGACCACCCCGAGGTCTTGATTGACGAGTCCGCCGATCTGGCGGGCAAGTGAGAAGGGGGGGGTCTACCACAGAGGCACAGAGAGCACAGAGGCACAGAGGCACAGAGGCACAGAGATCACAGAGAACAGTGATAGAAGCACAGAGAGCACCGAGTTGGAACTGGGTGCTCTCTGTGGTTGACGTCGCGTTGCCAGTCGGCGAACGAAGTTACTTGCGGCGGAAAGCCAGCAGGCTCAGGCCGCCGATCAGGATCAAGCTGGCACTCATCGGCTCGGGAATTGCCGCGTAGTGAGCGGCCACGTCACCGGCCGAAAGGGCCCGGTCGTAGATCACAATCTCGTCCAGCGTGCCGGTCAAGCCATCGACCAGCGTCCCATCCGCGCGGACGGCGCCGGTCGCGAACGCATAACGCGCCAAGGGCGTCGCCGTGGCGTCCATTCCGGCCGCGGCGCCGTTGACAAACAGTTCCACGCCCGCGTCCGTTCCGACGAAGACGACGTGGGCGAAGTCGGTGGGAGTGGGTGCGTCCGCGAACGTCACGTCGGCGACACCGAATACCGTGTAGCCCAGTCGCTCG
Organism: uncultured Planctomycetales bacterium; assembly: GCA_963826795.1. GTDB lineage: Bacteria > Planctomycetota > Planctomycetia > Pirellulales > Pirellulaceae > CAWGYT01. The sequence goes on from CAWGYT010000020.1 coordinate 251,563, forward strand.
GTGGCGTTGTATTGCTCCGCCTTCACGGCCATCCGATAGGCCGCCGTAAAGTCCGTGCCCACGATTCCCTGGGAAACGCCCCCGTTCACTGGATCGGCCAGGAAAATGGTTTCCAGGGTCCAGGGCGTTGGCAGATCCGGGCCTCCGACCAAAACGTGGCTGGCCCCGTCGAACGAGGCGGCCGCGCCGACCAGACCGGGCGTGCCCAGTCCGACCGCGCCCACGTAGGTGCCGTCAACGTTGGCCGAGCCGACATCGTCGGCCGTGGTTCCCTCGTCGGCAAATTGGAACCAATGGAGCGGATTGGCCGCCGAAATCGTGCTGTCCCAGTCGGCTCGGGCCGAACTGGCCAGACCAAGGCTCAGCAGCACGGCGCCGAGCAATCCCAAGCGAGCGATTCTCATCGTGTGTCCTCTCAAATGCAGAATCCAGTAATTTGCGGGGCCAAGTGACCCCGTCGAACAATCAACAAACGCACAAAAAAAACACGGCACCAATCCTCGCCAGCCGCACCCTCGGGCCGCCGCAAAGAGTCGTGTCGTGTTTTGTTGATTGAATGTCGTTGGCGTACTCGCTACCGCGGTGTGGACCAGCAACGTTGCCTGCGTTGGATCTCACCTCGGAAAACTGTGACTCGTGCCGGTCCGCCTTCCAACATGGCGAATCCACGCCACGTCGCCATCCTACCCAAGATCCTCATAATCGCAACCCGCAAATCGGGCACGTGACGCGGTTTTGTGGCGGGATTCGACGTCGGTGGAGCGACACACGCGTCACCGAACGGAAACAAGGTCCGTGCGGCACCCACGGCCTGTCAGACAAGCCGGTTGTCGGCCGACCAAAGCCCTCATCCACTCGGGTCCCCGTCAAAGAAGTGATACGCCGACATGCCTTCGGCGATTCGCTGCACGTACAAGGCCGCCTCCAGTAGATGGTAGTCGCCCCACAGTGCCGATTCGCCGCAGGGGATCGCTCGGCCGGCGGGAACATGATCCCAGCCCCGCGGTCGGTGGTAGACCACATGCAGCAGGAGCCCTTGATGCTCCGGGGCTTCGCTCAGGTACGGCGCCGCCAGGAGACTTCGCAAGACGGTCAGGCCGGCCTGCCAATAGCGTTGGCCGGCGGAACGATCGCCTTGGCCGTTCAAGTAGCTTCCCAAACGCAGCAATCCCTGAGCTCCGATGGCGGCCGCGGAGCTGTCCACGGGTTCGTGCTCATTCCAGGGCTCGGCCGGACGGTCCAGGGCCAGGTGAACGAGTCCCGGCGCGCCGGTGTCCCAATAGGGCACGCCGCAAGGCGGCGTTTGCTCCAAGTAAAAATCGCACGCGGCCTGCGCGGCCCGTCGCCACGTCGACTCGATTTCAGCTCGCCCGCCCCAATCGAGCAGCGGCTCGTCCGAAACGGTCGTCAGAAACTCCAGCTGTTCGGTGTAGCCGAGCATCACCCAGCCCAGTCCCCGCGTCCAGGTGCTGAAGGGCGAATAACCTTGCTGCGTGCTGGGACACCGATATTGACCATCATTGACATTGAAGAGGCTCTCGTGGGCCACGCGTCCGCGGACGTCGTAGTGGTCCCGACCCTCGCCGTAAAAGACGTTGTAGCGGGCGGTCGTTTGGGCATGTTGGATCAGGCGTCCGAGCAAGCAAATGCGGCGATCATTTTCGGCCCACAGCACGTGCCCCAGCTGATGGGCCAGCGCCAACACGCGCAGTGACCGCATCGTGTCACAGAACAGTGAGTGCGGACCATTGAACGAGTAGAGATAGCCACCGCCCTCGGCCGTGGTCGACCAGCGATGGGCCTGGACGGCGCCGCTGGCCTTGAGCGCCAGTTCGTAGAGGGCCAGTTCGTTGTCGTCGCGCGGAATTCGGCCGGCAAGCATCAGGCGGCGCAGGTTTCCGTACGTGCTTACCTGGTTGAACCCGTGATCATGAACTCCCATGTGGGTCACGTGCGTCGCCATCTGCTTTCGCGTGAGCTCCCGCCCCAGGCTCAACGACTCCAGGTCGCCAGTGGCCTCGAAGTGCAGCAAGGCATTGCCGAATTGGAAACCCTGGGTCCATTCGGTCCAGCCCTGAGTGACGTAGCGCCCCGCGATCGTGAAGACGGGAGTTCCGCCGAGCGATTCGGTGGCGGCGGCGACCTGCTGGATCTTGGGCCCGGCCAGGTCCCAGAGACGGACGATCGCGGGCAGCAGATCATGGGGTGAGACCTTCCAATCGATGTCGATCATCGGTCACGCGTCCTCCTGCATGGCGCCCGGATGATGGCGGCGAACGTAGGCTCGCAGCTCGCCCAATTCACGTTCATACCCGCCCGAGAGAATGGGAAATCGGCACCAGGTTTTGGGATCAAGATTCTCGTCATCCACGTGGAACGAGGGGGCATAACGTTCACGCTTCCACTGGTTGCGGCACCACAGCTGAAAGAAACGCTGGACCCACACCGTCAATTGCGAAACCGAGTACTTGGAAAAACTTCGCCGGAGAATCAAGAAAGCTTCCAGGGGCGTCTTCTTGTCACGAATCGCCGCGCGTTCGATCGCGTCCAGCAGGTCGTACGGCATCAAGTCCGCCTCATCGGTCTGCATCGATTCGGAGGGGCGCAACTCGGCCGTGGGAGCTTGTCGATTCACGGCCGCCAGGGCAGGGAAGGGCGCCAGTCCGGTCGGGCCTTTCGTTTCCATCCAGCGGAGCCAACGACGCAGGAAGGCTTTGTCGATGCCGGCGATCGGCGAGAGCCCGCCGCACGTGTCGCCGTCCATCGTGGCGTAGCCCACCGCCGCCTCGGATCGATTGCTGGTGGCCAGCAGCAGCGAACCGCTCAAATTGGCCAGCATCCAAACGCTCGGGCCACGCGCCCGCGCCTGAATGTTTTGCAGCGCCAGATCGTCGTCCTGCCACGTCAGGGGACGCCCGACGGCCGCTTGAACCAACTGGATGTAATCCTGAACCACGCCGTCCACGTCCAGCTGATGGTAACGAGCGCCCAGTCCCGTCGCGACCGACTCAGCCGCACTGCGGGTCGTTTCCGAGCTATTTCGAGTCGCCTGGTAGACGCACGTCAGGAGAGCTGCCAGTGGCCGTTCTTCGGGCTTCAGTTGTCCCAACGCCGGAATGTGGGCCAGCTTGGCCAGGAGTCCCTGCCGGCCCAGCTCCCGTTCGGCCAATTGTGCCATCAACCCACACAAGGTCGCGACCGCCGCGCTGTCGGCGCCGCCACTCAGCGAAACGACGAAACCTCGCGAACGGCTCTTGCGAAGATAATCAAAGAGCCCCAAGGCGATCGCCCGCGTGAATTCTTCTTCCTTCGCGTCCGGCGCAGACTCCCAATCCGCCGACTCGCTCGAATCACTCCAGCCCGGCGGATCGGCGAATCGAAAGTCGACCTCAACGTGCCGGCGGGGGTCCGAGACAAGCGTCCGAAAGCTGCTCGCGCGGGCACGCGAGACGCGCACCTGATCGATGTCGACGACCGCCGTGGTGACGTGGTAGTCCCGAAAGGAAAAACGAGGCCCCATGGCCAACATGTTGCCGCAGCTGGCGATCATCGCGTCCCCGTCATAGATCGCTCGGCCCGCTTCATTGCCCAGCAGGTTGGCATAGACGTAGGCGACGTGAAAGGCGCGGGAACCCTCCAGGACAAACCGCCGACGAACTCGGTGCTTCTCGAAAGCAAAGTGACTGGCACTGGGATTCAGCAACAGGTCGGCCCCCTCGGCCGCCAATTGACCTCCGGGCCGGCTGGCCACCCAGGCGTCTTCGCAGATCTCGAATCCCAATTGGATCCCGCCACAATCGAAAACCAAATCACCCAGCGGATAACGCTGCCCGCCAATTTCGGTTTCGGCCACGACGTTGTCGGGCCAGGGCTTGAACCAGCGCGGTTCGTAATGCAGGCCCTCGCCGGCGAGGTTCTGTTTGCCGACCAGCCCCATCAATTGGCCGTCAGCCAGCAAGCAGGCCGTATTGTAGAGGGCGCCCCGGTGAAACAACGGCAAGCCCAGCGAGACAATCATCCCGGCCGTCGCGGGCACGATCTCCAGCAAGACCTGCTGCGCCGCTTCTTGCGTGCCGACGCTGTGGAAGGCATCTTCGCACCCATATCCCGTGATGCAAAGCTCGGGCAGGCAAAGCACGCTCACCTGCTGGCATCGCGCGTCCTCGATCGCGCCCAAAATATGGTCTCGATTATGATCCCAATCGAGCGGCGTCTGATTGAGCACTCCGGCCCCGACCTTGATCCGTTTCATCACGCACCTGCTCTCCGAAGTTCATCTTCTCCGGTCTAGGCCCGGCCCCCGGACGTCGTCGCGCACGACGCGGAGTTACTTGAGCGGACGGAGTCCCCGTTCCGCTCGTTCCTGGTTGAGCCGCTGAAAGGCGAGCGGTTCGCGCTGCAGGAAGCGAATCAATTGGCTGGGGCTGCAGCCCAGGCGTTCCGCCGCCGGCTTGGGCTCCCACCCGGCGGCGGCCAACGCATCCAGCGCCTCGGCCAGCAACGCCGGATAGTCCGCGTGCCGGACTCCGATCTGGATCCGTCCTCCCCGAATACGTTCTCTCCAAAGTTGGCTCGGCCCGTCCCAAGGCAGCCGGCATCGCAGGGCCAATTGCAACCGCAGTCGCCAACGAGCCGCCTTGAGGTTTTCCGCCTGACTGCGACGCTCGGTCGCTTGCGCGGTCGTGCCGGTCGGTTGGTGACAAAGATAGACACCCGTCTCGACCTTGTTACGATGCTGGCCACCGGGCCCCGAGCGCCGCTGGAAACGCACGTCGCACAGCGCGTCAAGTTCCGCATCCGACCGCGAGGCGGGATGCGGCTCACCCGGCGAAACCGGCGACGGAGATCGAATCGATTCGGAAGGCTTCAATCGGGCTGCCTTTCTGGTTGCTCGTCGGCCGGTGCGTCCCTGACCCGTCGCTCCATCGGGCCCGTCCTGCGAGTTTCCACAAACCAAACGCGTGAAAAACTCGCCGAACCGTGATATCCTCCGTGAATAGTATAGGCACCGGTCCGCGCCGGCGGGACAACCCGCCGGGGGCGAATCGGCCGATCACGTGCCCAGCGTTCGAGGAACACCCTGCCGTCGATCGCCCCACCACGAAACGTGCGCGGCCAACCGAGGCGCCGATCCGGGAGAAAAGAGTGACATGCAAGCGAAAGCAGATCATCCACGGCGTTTCCTCACCCTGGGAGCGCGGCCGAACGGCGCGAGGTCAGTGACCGCGTGCGGGCGGGTCGCCCGGATGCTGGCCGCCCGGATGCTGGCCGCCCGGATGCTGGCCGCCTGGATGCTGGCCGCCTGGATGCTGGCCGGCACAACTGAGGCCCTCGGCCAGGAACCCAAGACGTACGTGGCGATGTACACCAATTCGGCGCCCGTGATCGATGGGATCTTGACTGGCGACCGCGAATGGGATGCCGCGGAATCTGGGGGAGATGACTGGCGGATCTTTGCCTCCGGCGTCCCCGATCCCTACCAGAATCGGTTTGCGATGTTGTGGGATGAAGCGGGACTCTATGTCCAGCACCAAGTGGACTACCTGGCCTGGAAAAACCAAGGCCACACGTGGGAGCTTCAATACGAGAACTTGAATCTATTCTTCGATCCCAATACGGATTCGGAGGCGAACGAGAACACGGAGTTTTTTGGCTACAGCACGGACGGCTACCAATTGGCGATCAATCAGCCGTTGGGGGAAAGCGAGATCAGTCCCTCGGCCGTCACCGCCGGCATGTTCGCCGATGCCTATGTCAACAATTTGTTCATTAGTGGCTCCGCCGGACCTTATTCGGCCTTTTCCGGCATCGTGATGAAACAGAACACCAGCGTCGTGGATCAGTTCGGCTACCTCGAGTTGTTCATCCCCTGGACCGACTTTGACGCGACCGACCCCAACGATGGCTTCGACCCGGTTCTGGACGACGTCGGCCTGTATCACCCCGCTCCCCCGACCGACGGCGAGGAGTGGTACTTCAACGTGGCGCGAATGCAGTCCAACGGGTCGTGGCCCGCCTGGGATTCGCCCTCCGATGCCGATTTTCTGCGCGAGCGTCCTCACGGATTGTTGCGATTCGCTCGCGGCAACGCCGACCCGTGTGACGTGGACGGGGACGGGGACTGCGATGCGGACGACATCGATGCGATCTCGTTGGCCGTCCTGGGCGGCGTCGCCGAGCTGCGGCTGGATTTTAACGAGGACGGCGACGTGACCGACGCGGATCGCGTGTTTTACGTCGAACAGCTGCTGGAGTCGTGGATCGGCGACGCCAATCTGGACCGCGAGTTCAACACGGCGGACCTTGTGACCGCTTTCCAGGAAGGCGGCTACGAGGACGGAATCCCCGGTAACGCCGGCTGGGCGTCGGGCGATTGGAGCGGCGATCTGGATTTTGACACGAGCGATTTCGTCGCGGCCTTTCAAGCGGGTGGATTCGAGCTGGGACCTCGCGTGCCGCCCGCCGCGGCCGCCGTCCCCGAGCCCACATCGTCGATTCTGCTGGCCCTGGGGTTGGGATCCGTCCTGCTGGGTACCGCCCGCCGACGATAGGCGGCCTAAATGGTCCTGCCCCGGGTGGGCGAGGCTCCCGGCCCGACGCCCTGTCGGCTCTTGGGTTACATGGCGGGTACCGAGAGCGGGCGGCCGTTGTCGCTGGCCGACAGCTGGAGAAAGTACGGAACGGCCCGCTCGGCCCAGGCCTGGGCATCGGGAAAGCCTTGAGCTCCGCCGCCGAGACAGGACCGCAGCATTTCGGTGTCGATGATGCCCGGATTCATCGGAATGGCGGCCATGGTCTCGGGTAGTTCACGAGCCAGGCTTTGCGTCAGTCCTTCGACGGCCCATTTGCTGGCGCAATAGGGCGCGACCTTCGAGGCCGGGCTCCGGCCCCAGCCTGAGCTCAGGTTGATAATCACTCCCTGACGTCGCTTGACCATCGCGGGCAGCAGCGCGTGCAGGACGTGGAACATGCCCTTGAGATTGATATCGACCAGCTGGCCAAACTCGGCGACCGGGACTTCCCACAACCGGGCGTTTCGATTGATCACGGCCGCATTATTAATCAGCAGATCGGGCGGGCCGCTTCGCGCCAGCACCTGCTCGATCCACGAAACGACCTGCTCGTAATGCGAGATGTCCAGTGCCGTGAAGTCGTGCGGCGGCCCGAGTTCGGCCTGCAGTTGCTCGACGGCGTCGGTCGTGCGAGCACAGCCCGTGACCTGATGCCCGGCGGCCGCGAAACCTGCGGCGAGTGCACGGCCCAGGCCGCGACTGGTCCCGGTGATCAGAATGTGCATGGGAACCTCGATTCGGCCGCCACGGGGGGGTGGGGGGCGGGCGAGTCGCCCCGCCTCGTGGGTTTTGTTCAGTCCGGTGCGGTGGCCAAACGAAGCGTCGACGCCAGCGGGATCCTGCGCGTAGTAGACGGTCATGCTGAGCGTCAGCAGGACGGCCACCAGGGAGATCCAGAGTGACGAGCGTAAAAACAAGTTCAAGAAACTCACTTGGTCGGTCGTCACGTTCCGGATCACCATCACCGCAATGTATCCAAGATAGCCAAACGCGTCGGCCAGATACATCAGGTAACCGATATTGCCGCGTTCCCGAAAGGCCGCGATCAATCGTTCGAAGACCGTCGTGTGAAAGGCGACGTAGGGGACATACATCCCGAGTCCGGCGAGCACCATGAAGGGGAAGGCGGAAAGCGCTCCGGCTTGCTGCCCCAGCACGGCGGCAAGAACCAACACAAAGCCGCCTGCGATCAGCCCCAGGGCTCCCAGAAATGCCCGCCGATTACATCGGATCCAAATCGCCGCCCCGTTGACGATCACGACGCCGAACATCACGAGTGTTTCAGACTGCGCGAAAATCTCGGGCTTCCCCGGATGCCCCAGATCGCGCCAGATTTCGACCGCGAAATCGTCCCGGATGCTCCGCATCACCGTCAGCAACATGTAGGTCAGCACCAGCGCCGTCAGGCCGAGCCAGTGACGCCGCAGAAACTGGCCGCGCTGATCGCGGTCCATCGGAGCCCGCGCCGATCGATGCTCGACATCGACTCGCGTCGGCGGCGGAATCTGGCTGAGCATCCAGACGCCGAGGAGCAACGGGACCACAAACAACAACCCCGTCAGACACGGCATCCAGTACTCGGAGATCCCTCCCGCCACGACCAGGTAACGCCCCACCGACTTCACGCAGCCCGAGGACATGATGAAGCTGGCGCAGAGCCCCGCCGAAAGGGCCTCTGTCAGTTGTCGCCCTTCCAAGTAAGCCAGAACCAAACCGAACACCATCCCCAGCGGCAGGCCATTTAAGAACAGCATCACGAAATTCAAGGGCGGCGGCACGACGGCAAACAGCAGCAAGGCAACCTCGGCCCATCCGATCAGTCCCAGGATGCTCAGCGCACGTCGACTGGGCGGCATTTCGGAGATGACGCGAATCCCCAGAAACTTTGAGATCGTATAGCCCGCTACCTGCGCCGCCACCAAAATCGTTTTGTAGCCAATCCCCCACAAGATCACGTCCTCGAACGTGCCTGCCGTGAACGGCTTGCGAAACGCGTACATGCAGAAGTAGGTTGTGAACGCAGCCACGATGCAATAGCTCGAAAAGATCGGCGCGGAGGTTCGCTGCAGCCAACGGGTGACGACGGATTGAGAGTCCGATGGAGCGCTGAACATCGTGGTTCACCGGTCGAGGGATTGATCTCGCGCACCGCAACGCGACCGCACTACGATCGCGGAGACCCGCCGGCAGCTCAATCCCGAAACCAGGGCCTTCATCAGTTTTTCATGGAATCGCGCGCCCCGCTGGGTGCACGATTCGCCCCCCAGCCGCCCCAAGGCAGTCGGTTCGCGACCCCGCGCCCGACCGAATTGTGAACCTCGCCCGCGAGCGCCTATAATGCGGCCACCCTCGGCTTTGTCTCAAAGCCGAAGCAATTCAAGCGACCGGAGTTGACGATGACGCCGCAGCCGAATTTCGAGAAGATCCTGCGAATTTTCGAGCAGCGCGGTGGCGAGCGGTACGGGAGCGAAGGGGTTTCGCAGCTGGAGCACGCGCTGCAGTGCGCGCAGCTCGCCGTGCAGGAGCAGGCGCCGGCCCGCTTGGTCGCGGCCGCCCTCCTGCACGACCTGGGGCACCTGCTGGACACGGGGGACCTGCCGCACGATGTCGCCGCCAATCTGGACGATCACCACGAGACGAAAGCGGCGGAGTTTCTTCGTTCTGAGTTTGGCGAGGCCGTGTCCGAACCAATTCGATTGCATGTCGTCGCCAAACGATATCTTTGCACCATCCAGCCGGAGTACGCGGGGCAGTTATCCCCCACGTCTTACAAGAGCTTTCTTGACCAGGGTGGAAAAATGAGTCGAAGCGAACTCGAGGCGTTCGAAGCCGAGCCTTACCGGACCGAGGCGTTGCTGCTCCGCCGCTGGGACGATCTGGGAAAACAGGTTGCTCACGTGACTCCGCCGATCGAGCATTTCCTGCCGCATCTGGCGGAAGCCCATGTGACTTCCGGCGTGAAGTGAAACGCTCCATGCGTTATGCACCCGGCTTGGATCTACCGCCTTACACCTACATTCCCGGCCGCCGCCTTCATCCGATCAGTGACCCCGCGGGACACCGATTCGGCGATCAGCGGCCGCAGTCGTTCGTGCTCGATCCAGTCCACTGGCGGGACTGCGACGGCTACTGCTTCGCGGTGGACCTGTTCAACCATGGTTTCTACTGGGAGTCGCACGAGGTGTGGGAAGGGTGTTGGAACGCGGCGGGGCGACGTGGTCCCGTCGCGGATTTCCTCAAGGGATTGATCAAGCTCGCGGCGGCCCTGGTCAAGGCATTGGAGGGACGACCCGAGGGCGCTCGCCGTCACGCCGAGCGGGCCGACGCTTTGTTTCGTTCGGTGGCCGCAGACGTCGATCCCCACGCCGACTCGTTCGCCGGCTTGCGGTGGGTGGACCTGGAACGATTGGCGAGGACCCTGCGGGCGCGCGCCGCGAAACTCAGCGACGTCGCGGCGACGCTTGAAACGTCCGCTCCACCGGGAATCGCGGCGCGAGCGGTTCGTCCCTTGATCGCCGAACGCCTCGAATTGGCCGATTCGATCGATGACACGGCAAACTGATTCGGGCGGGGGACGCCGTCCAGCGAAGGCTCGTGCTGTGTCACAGCTAAGTTCTGGAGTTGGGAAAGGGGGTCAGTTGGGAAAAGGGGTCAGGTCCCAAGAGTGCGAAGAACCCGAAGGGCCGGTCCGGCTTTTGGGACCTGACCCCTGTTCCCAACGCTGGTGATGCAGCGCGCGGCGCGTTAGGATAAATGGCCTTCAGCCGTAGTTGGACGCGTGTGGTGGGAGTCGCTCGCGAAGTGCCACGTGCGGCGACTAAGAACGAGAGGAGCCAGTCCGGTGCAGCCAGAGATCTCCAACCGCACGCCCGTCAATCAAGAGGCAACTCGATGGAAGGTCGCGTTCGTCATTTTGATGCTGGGCCTTCTCGCCTTCGCCGGCGGCTTCTGGATACGAGGCCATCGGACGCTCGATGACTCAAGCGGTGTCGAATTGCCCTTGAACCAGTTGCTGGCCGCACGAGAGCTCCACGCCGCCACCGCGGTCACGGGCGACACGTTCGCGATGGCGACGGGATTGATTGACGACGGCGTCGAGGGATTGTATCTGCTGGACTTCGTCACGGGTGACCTCCAATGCTACGTGCTCAACTGGCGAACCAGTCGTTTCGCCGCGGTCTTTCGTGCGAACGTCGTCCAGGCGTTGGGGATCGATCCGGCCAAGTCGCCGAAGTATCTGTTGACGACCGGGTTGGTGAATTTCCCGCGAGGTGCCACCGCGGGGCGGCCCGGCAATTCGGTCGCGTACGTCATGGACACCACGACGGGTAATTTCGCCGCCTACGGACTTTCCTGGCGGCGCGAGTTGGCGGCCACCGGGCGACCTCAGGCCAATGCCCTGATCTTGCTGGACGTCGGAACGGCCCGCACCGCGGCCCTGCGGGAATAGCGCAGCCCTGCCAGAATAGCGCAGCCCTGCCAGGATAGCGCAGCCCTGCGAGAACAACTTCGCGCCTTGTCGGAATTGACGCACGTGAAAATCATGGTGAATGGGACCGAGCAGACGGTCGAGGGTGGGCTGGATCTGGCCACCTTCCTTGAGCAAATGCAGGTGAATCGACCGCAGGTCGCCGTCGAAGTCAACCAGGAACTGGTCCCGCGCGAGCGACACGGTGACTGGGTTTTGCAGGAGGGAGATCGGCTGGAGATCGTGACCCTGGTTGGCGGAGGTTGATGTCCGTCGCGAGGCAATCCGATGACCTCCGACGGCGAGGACGTTCTTTTTTTTCGTGAGGCAGACGACGTGGCCACTGAGATTCAGCCTGGAACCGCCGAGCACTCATTTCGGATCGGGGAATTGGTCCTGCCGAGCCGTCTGATCCTGGGCACAGGCCGCTATGAGACGCCCGAGGTCATGGCCGCTTCGCTCGAGGCGTCCGGGACCCACTGTATCACGGTCGCCGTGCGACGCGAGCGGCTATACGACGAGCGGGGTCACAACCTGCTTGATTATCTGGATTTGAGTCGCTATGTCCTGTTGCCGAACACGGCCGGATGCTACACGGCCGAAGATGCGGTCCGAACGGCTCGCTTGGGTCGCGAGATTCTGCGAGGCCTGGAAAACGCCGGCGCGGACTGGGTCAAGCTGGAAGTCCTGGGCGACCCGAAGACGCTCTTGCCCGACCCCGTGGCAACGATTCAGGCCACCGAACGTCTCGTCGCCGACGGCTTTCAGGTCCTCTGTTACACCAGCGACGATCCGATCATCGCTCGGCGATTGAAAGAGGTCGGCGCGACGGCTGTGATGCCGGCGGGGAGCCCGATCGGATCGGGGCAGGGAATTCTCAATCCGAACAATCTCCGCATCTGCCTGGAATACCTCAAGCTGGGCGATCCCGACTATCCGGTCATTGTGGATGCCGGCGTGGGTACGGCCAGCGACGTGGCCCTCGCGATGGAACTGGGCGTGGACGGCGTCTTGCTCAATACCGCCGTCGCCCACGCGAAGGATCCGGTGGGAATGGCCCATGCGATGCGACTGGCGTGCGAAGCCGGTCGCTGGGCGTTTCGCTCCGGGCGAATCCCGAAGCGGCTCTATGCCACCGCCAGTAGCCCCAGCGAAGGTGTCGTGGGACACGATTGACCCACGATTGGCCACGATTGACCCCCTGGCGACTGATCCGCCGAGGCTGACAACGAACGCGTCGAGCTCAGCGGTCGAAAGCGGCGAACTGGTCCGAAGCCACCTGCGCCTTGCCGTCGACAACGGGTTGGCCCGTTGCCAGCCGATAGCTGATGATCAGTGCCAATAGGGCGAAGGGGACCACCAAGAGAAGTCCCAGCCCCAGCGTGAAAAGGGTAAACAGTCCCCCGCCAAAACCGACGACCAGCCAGGTCGCAAATAAGGAAAACCCATTGCCCCGGCTGTAGTGAATGGATTCTCCGATCGCGCTCATGACACCTCGGTTCTGGTCGACCACGAACAAGTGAGCAAAGGCGACGCGGGTCAGCATGAAGGCCCAAATGACGCCCACCATCGCAATCACCAGAAACGCGCTGACTCCCGCGACGCCGAAATTGCCCGGAGCACCGCCCATCCCGCCGGCGGTTGCGATCACCCAGATCCCGATCCCGAGGAAAAAACCGAGCATCATTCCCAAGAACATCAGGCCCAACAGAAGCAACAGTTGAACACCCAGGAGCTTCAGCACGAACGGCTGAATTTGAAAGACGCCTTGCGATGGATTCGGATGACCGCTGACGAGCCGCAGACCGTATCGCAGGGCCACTCCGAACAGGCAGGCGAACACCAACTGGCCCCATAGGGCGTTGCTCAGCGCGATCGGGACGCCCACCAACTGGTTCGAGTCGCCCACGTCTTGCGTCAGTCGACTGAGCGGATAGGTGAGTAGGAGCGCGACGATGTAGAGCCCGATCATGAGTAAGCCGAACTTCAGGCAGGGCCACGGCTGCCGGCGAAAAAACGAAAGGGTCCCGCCCAGGATCTCGCCGAGCGTCACCCGACGATGGGTCAGCGGTCCGCCCAGCCGATCTTCCGAGAGGTAGTCCGGTTGGCCCTCGGCGACCGGCGCGGCATAGGGGTTCGCGACGGATCGAGGTTCGGCCCACGGCCCGGGCGGCGGCACGGGCGGCGGCACGGGCGGCGGCACGGGCGACCGTGGCGCGGGAAACTGGGTCTCCTGCGAAATCGGAGGAATCGGTGTCTGTCGACGGCACGTTGGACATTCGGCCATTTGCCCCGACGTTCCCTCGGGAACACGCAGACGCGACCCGCATTGCGGGCAGTCGAATTCGATGGACATAGTGACGATTGCGGTTGAAAGGTGCGGGCGGAGGCCGTGACGTCGTTCGACCCAGGCGAGGCCCCGGCATGCTGAGCCGAAATGTCGCGCGACGCCAATCGCGAGTCGTCGCCGGACGGATGCGCGCGGTCCGCCGAGGGCCGAGCCAGCCTCGACAAACCTTCGCCAGCGCGGGATAGTTCCCAGCATGGCGTCGGCGAGACGGCGAAATCGAGCGGGCGCGAGGCCGCCAGGGGGAACGGGCCAGGGATCGCAACGGGGGCGCGCCACAGGCGGCAGCGGAGAACCATGGAGCTGACAGCGGAGGAAATCCTGGGAGCCGACGGGCGCCTGGCACGTCGCCTGCCCAACTACGAGAGCCGGCCGCAACAGCTGCAAATGGCCCGCGCGGTGGCCGACGCCCTGGCGGGTAAGCATCATCTGCTGGTCGAGGCCGGCACGGGAACCGGCAAGTCGTTCGCCTATCTGGTGCCTGCGATCCTGCATGCGACTTCGGGCGAGGCGGAAGCGGGAGGACCCAGCCGCAAAGTCGTCGTGTCGACGCATACGATCAGTCTTCAGGAGCAGTTGCTGGGGAAGGACTTGCCCCTGCTCAACAGCGTCATCCCCCGCGAATTCAGCGCTGTCCTGGTGAAGGGGCGTGGGAACTACATCAGTCTGAGGCGTCTGCAGAACGCGCAAGAGCGGGCGCGGCAGTTGTTCCAGCGGCCCGAGGACTTTGATCAGCTGAGTCGACTCGCGACCTGGGCCCACGACACGGTGGATGGCTCCCGCAGCGACCTGGCATTTCGCCCCGCGGCGACCGTCTGGGACGAGGTCGCCAGCGATAGCGGGAATTGTCTGGGACGCTCGTGCCCGACCTACAACGAATGTCACTACTACCGCGCGCGGCGGCGAGCTCAACACGCCCAGATCCTGGTCGTGAACCACGCGCTGTTTTTCAGTGATCTCGCCCTGCGGGCCGTGGGCGTCAATCTGATTCCTTCGTACGACACGGTGATCTTTGACGAGGCCCACACGATGGAGGCCGTGGCCAGCGACCACCTCGGACTGCGCGTGACATCAGGTCAAGTGGACTACAACCTGAGGCGGCTCTACAACGACCGCACCAACAAGGGGCTCCTGGTCGACGGGATTTCCCAGGCAGCCCAGCAGCAGGTGGATGTTTGCCGCACGGCCGCCGACGAGATGTTCAGCGATTTGGATTACTGGTTTGCCTCGCAGCCGTCAGGCTTCAACGGCCGAGTCGCTCAGCCGCAGGTGGTCGCGAATCCGTTGAGCCCGTGTCTGGTCGAGTTGGCGGTCATGGTCAAACGGCGTGGAGAAGGCATCTCGGACGAAATCAAGCGTCAGGACTATTACGCGGCCTCCGATCGCCTGCTGGCGCTGGCCGACCTGTTGGATCGCTGGCTGGGCCAGGATCTGCCCGAGACGGTGTACTGGATCGAACGCTCGTTCGACCGCTTCGGCATGCCGCGACTGAGTTTGTCCGCCGCGCCACTGGACGTCGGCGCGATGCTGCGTGAACGGCTGTTCCAGGCCGTGCCGAGTGTCGTGATGACGAGTGCGACGTTAACGACGGGCCGCGACGACTTTGGCTTCCTGCAGGCGAGGGTCGGCCTGCCGAAGGCCACGACGCTGAAGGTCGGCAGTCCATTTGACTACGCACGTCAGGTGACGCTGATCCTGGTTGGCGACATGCCGGACCCGGTGCGGGATCGAGCGGACTTCGAGCGGCTGACGGCCAGCATGATCGAGCGTTTCGTGCTGCGGACGCAGGGACATGCCTTCGCTTTGTTCACGAGCTACGAGAGTCTGCGACGGGCGGCCGAGCGACTGGCGCCGATCTTGCGACGCCACGACCTGGCCATGTACAGCCAGGCTGAGGGCCTGCCGCGACACCTGATGCTGGAGCGGTTCAAGGCAGACCCCCGCGCCCTGCTGCTGGGTACGGACAGCTTCTGGCAGGGCGTCGATGTGCCGGGCGAGGCGCTTCAAAACGTAATCCTCACGAAACTGCCCTTTAGCGTGCCCGATCAGCCGCTCACTCAGGCCCGGCTGGAGGCCATTCGGCGCGCACGGCGGAAACCCATTTCGCGACTTTCAATTGCCCGAGGCGGTGATCAAGTTTCGGCAAGGCTTCGGACGACTGATTCGGACCCGCCGTGATACGGGGATCGTCGTGGTCCTGGATCCGCGCATTCGATCGCGCCCTACGGACAGATCTTCCTGGACTCGCTGCCCGAGTGCCGTGTGGTGGAGGAGTCCGCGTTCGGCCCGGATCAATTGAGCGACGTCGATTGGTGACCCCGCCGGGCCCGCGAAGAGACCATTGACCACCTCTGTTGGGCGGCTTACAGTAAAAGTTTCGCTGTGCCCGGCCTGGGGTCCCGAGGCACCTTGCGGAACAGAGGCCCTCTACGCACATCTCATCGAATCTGAACGACCGCATGCTGGCGAAGCGAGTGATTCCCTGTTTAGACGTCGACCAGGGACGAGTGGTCAAGGGCACCAACTTCGTCAACCTCCGAGACGCGGGCGATCCAGTGGAAGTGGCGGCGCGTTACGAGCAGGAGGGGGCGGACGAACTGGTATTCTTGGACATCACGGCCAGCCACGAGGGTCGTGATATTATGCTGGATGTCGTACGGCGAACGGCCGAGCAGATCTTCATGCCGCTGACGGTCGGCGGCGGAGTGCGGACGATCGACGACATTCGGGCCCTGCTGAACGCCGGCAGCGACAAGGTCTCCATCAATTCCGCGGCCTGCCGTGATCCCGACTTCGTGCGTCAAGCGGCGCGGCGTTTCGGCAGTCAGTGCATCGTGGTGAATATTGATCCCAAACGGATGGTCCGCGACGGCCGCGAGGTATTTGAGGTCCATATTCACGGGGGGCGCATCCCAACCGGGCGCGAAGCCGTCGCGTGGGCGCGGCAAGTTGAAGCGTTGGGAGCGGGCGAAATTGTCCTGACCAGCATGGACTGTGACGGCACATGCGACGGATACGACCTGGAGATCACGGCGGCCGTCAGCGACGCCGTGACCATTCCGGTGGTCGCCAGCGGCGGCGCGGGCAAGCCCGAGCATCTGGCGGACGCGATTCTGGAGGGCCACGCCGATGCGGTGCTGGCCGCGAGCATTTTTCATTTCGGACAGTACACAATCCACGAAACCAAGGAATTCATGGCGTCACGCGGGATTCCCGTACGGATCTAAACCGCTCGGAATCAGGACGCGGCGTCCCTCGGATCGAGGATTGTCGCAACGCAGGCACCGCGCGATCGACGGACTTCGCGACGGGACTTCGCGACGGGACTTCGCAACGGGACTTCGTCAGTCAACCGGCAGGAATGAGTCTGAGGCAGCATGTTTTCAGGATAAGGGTTCCATGAGCACCACAACGCAACAAGACGTCGATCGCTTCATCGGGAAACGTCAGGAGCTGGAAGTTGACAAGCTTTTTCGAGCGTGTGTGAAGCTCGAGGGGAGCGATTTGCACCTCAAGGTCGGCCAGCCGCCCTACGTGCGAATTCGCGGGTCGCTGCGGCCGCTCAATCGCGACGCGATCGAAGCGGAGGAGATGGTGCGGCTGTTGTTTCCGATGTTGAACGAGCGCAACCGGCGGATTTTTGACGAAGACGGAGGGGCCGACTTTGCCTACACCATCGACGTGGATGGCACGAGCTGGCGGTTCCGCGTCAACATGCTCCAGCAACTCGGCCGGATCGGCCTGGTCGCTCGACGGATCAATAACTGGATCCCCAACTTCGAAGGGCTCAATCTCCCGCCCATCATGGAGGATCTCTGCCGATTCGATCAGGGCATGATTCTCTTGGCGGGCGTCACCGGCTCGGGCAAAAGTACAACCATCGCCTCGATGCTGAATTGGATCAATCGCAACTATCGGAAACACATCCTCACGCTCGAGGACCCGATTGAGTTTATTTTCTCAGAGGAAAAATGCCTGATCAATCAGCGCGAAATCGGGATGGATGTTCGAAATTTCGAGATCGGCATGAAGCACGCGGTGCGGGAAGACCCGGACATAATTCTGGTCGGCGAAATGCGCGACCAGGAGACCTTCATGACGGCCATCCACGCGGCCGAAACCGGCCACTTGGTGTTCGGCACGATCCACGCCTCAAGCGCCGCGACCACGATCGGCCGCATCTTGGACCTGTTTCCCGAGGATATGCACTCGGCCCTGCGAAGTGCGATGGCATTCAACATGAAGGGAATTGTTGCCCAGAAACTGCTCCCCTCAATCCGAGACGACGTCGGACGGGTTCCGACGGTCGAGATCATGACCTTCACGCCGACCGTTCGGAAGCTGATCCTGGAAGAGTCGGACGAAAAACTGCCGGACGCAATCCGCATCGGTGCGGCGGAAGGCATGCAGGACTTTACGATGAGTCTTAAATCATTGGTCGACAAGGAACTGATCGACCGCCCGACGGCTTTCAGCGTGGCGCCGAACGTCGAAGCCCTCAAGATGGCCCTCAAAGGAATCGACGTCTCTCAGCCTGGAATTCTCTGATGTTGCGCACCGCCCGTTTCGTTGCTTTGGTCCTGTTGATCGTTGGCTGCTGCGCTACCGTTGGCTGGGCCCAGGCGAATACCTGGCCTGAGTATCCGTTCGATCCGATGAACCCGCATGTGCTGCCGAGAGGGCCGGGCAGTTACTTCAGTTGGTTGAAGTTGCTGTTGATCGTCGGAACCTACTTGCTGTGGGTCAAGACCAGCGACTGGGCCAATCGCGACTGTCAAATCCTGGGACTGCCTTACGACCTCTGGAATCCCATCGTCACGGGCCCGTTCGTGCTGGGTCTGGTCGGCGTCCTCACGATTCCCCTCTTTGCGGCAGGCTATACGCTTTTCCTGCTGACCTACTTCGTGCCGTTGATCGTCTACGTCGTGAAACGCAATAGCGTGGTGGATCCGCACGAACGCGTGATGACGCCAGCCCACCTCCGCTTCCTGCTCGCTTCGCAGGCCCGTAAGGCGGGCATCGAAGTCGGCGACGAGGCCAAGGCGGCCCACGAGAAGGGAGCTCCCGTCGTCTTCACAGCCAAAGGCGGCACGCCTCAACAGAATCAGGCCAACATCATTCACGCGCGGCAATCACCGGGCTATCTCACGGCCAAGGAACTGGTCGCCGAGCTGATTCGGCAACGGGCCGATAAGTGCATGCTGGATTTCAGCCGGGATGCCGTCGCCGTTCGCTTTCAGATCGACGGCGTCTGGCATGAATCGGAAGGCCAGGACCGCGAAACCGGTGACACCATGCTGGCCGTCGTGAAGCGGATGGCCAACCTGAATATCGAAGAACGTCGCAAGCGTCAAGAGGGACGATTCCTCACCGAATTGGACAACCGCAAGTACGATTCGATGATCATCAGCCAGGGCACGCAGACGGGCGAGCGAGTGATCTTGCAGCTCGACCGGCCGACGGCGGACTTCAAGTCGTTGCGGGAGTTGGGCGTGCGGGAAAAAATGGAAGCCCAGCTGAAAGAACTGTTGGGCAAGCCCCACGGGATGGTCATCTTTTCGTCGGCCCCCGCGGGAGGATTAACGACCACGCTCCGTCTGGCGCTGGGCCTGACCGATCGCTACCTGCGTGACTTCGTGGCGTTCCAGTCCGAGGATGCCCCCGAGCCCGTGGCCGAGAACATCGACGTCACGACCTACAAGAAAAGCGGCGGAGAACCACCCGAGAAGCTACTCGAAACCCTGTTGCGCCGCGAACCCCAGGGGGTGGTCGTCAACGAATTGCCCAATGCCGCCTGCGCCCAAATCCTCTGCGACCAGGCCATGCTCGACAAAATGGTCATCACCACCGTGCGGGCCAAGGAGGCGGTCGAGGCGCTGCTGCGGGTCCTGCTGATGAAGGTGCCTGCGTCAAAATTCGCGCCCGCCGTGACCGCCGTCTTCAACCAGCGACTCATCCGCCGACTCTGCGAAGAATGCAAGCAGGCCTACGAGCCCGCCCCGCAATTGCTTCAGAAGCTGGGCATTCCGGCCGGTCGAATCGACCAACTGTATCGCCCGCCGGAGCCGTCCGAACAGGACAAGGTCTGCCTGCGCTGTAATGGAATCGGATATTATGGTCGGACGGGGATCTTTGAGCTGATGGTGGTCAACGACAAGCTGCGCGAGGCACTTGAGCGTCAGCCTAAACTCGAGGTTCTACGCAAGCTCGCCAAGGAAGCGGGCAACCGGACCCTGCAGCAAGAAGGAATCGTGCTCGTCGCGCAGGGCATCACCTCGGTTCAGGAATTGAGCCGCGTCCTGAAACAATAACGATCACCCAATCGCGTGTTTCCCAACGAGCGTCCGGCTCGTCCAGTCGAGAACCGGCCCCCACTGGAGTCTGTGTCATGTGGCTGAATGTGTTTGTCTTCACCATCATCGCCTTGATCGTTTCCATGACCTGGAGCGAGGGACTGTGGGGCAACCTGCTGTCGCTGATCAACGCCATTTTCGCTGGAATCATCGCCAGCAACCTGTTCGAACCCGTTGCGGTCTTCATGGAAAAGCGAGCTCCCAGCCTGACCTATTTCTGGGACTTTCTGATGATGTGGATGCTGTTCGCCGTCAGCTTCGCAATTCTGCGGGCGATGACCGACGGCATCTCGCTCACCCGCATTCGCTTCCGCATGCCCGTGGAGCAGACCGGGCGGGCGCTGTTCGGATTCCTCACGGCCTGGGTCGTTGTCTGTTTCTTCCTGTTCTCGCTGCACACCGCCCCGCTGGTTCGCAATAGTTTTGGTAAGGCCTTCGCCGCCTCGCCCACTTCGGCGAATTTTTTCCTCTCGCCCGATCGACTCTGGCTCGGCTTCCTCCAAAGCCGTTCCAAGGGAGCGTTGGCAACGTCGACACCCAACGTCTTTGATCCGCAGAGCGAATTCATCTTGAAGTACGGCCAGCGTCGGGAACAACTCTCGAAAATGGCCGGCTTGACCGTCGATACCCGCGGTCGCCGCGGCGGCGGCGCCATTCGACCTCAGTAACACGGTCGAAGTCGGAGGCGAGTGCATGAGCTCGAATCGATCCATCCCGTCGCTGACGTCCTCCGAGTCGGCGGAACTGACGCAGTACCGCTCGCTCAGCGGATTGGCCCTCTGCGCCGGCCTGATGGGCGTCCTCTCCGTCGCAGCGCTGGCGCACCCCGCCGCTTGGTTCATTCCGGGCCTGGCTGTCCTGTGCGGACTCTGGGGTCTCGCCCGCATCTACCACCACTCCGATACCTTGATGGGACGCAACCTGGCCCTAGGCGGACTTTTGCTGGGCGTGTTCTTCGGCGTTTGCGCCGCCACTCGATACTTTTTCGATCGTTGGGTCCTGGAGCAACGAGCGCGGGAGTTCCTCACTCAATGGCTCGAAAACGTTCGCGAGGGGCATCTCGACGCGGCTCATCAAGCCACCCTCGACGTCCGCCAAAGGCAGCCGGAAGGAACGCTGTTGGATGAGTTCTATCGCCAAAGTAATGACGCGGAATTGGATCGCGAAACCTTCTTTGCTGGCGACATGCCGCGCCGGCTAAAAGAAATCAGTCCGAATTTTGAAATCCAATTCGAACGGTCCTTGGGCCAATCCTCCGACCGGGGCACGGTCTACGTGACGCAACGTTTCCGACTACGTCCAAACGACCCCGCCAAACCGTCCTTGCATCTGCAACTCGAAGCCAAACGCGATCAGGATCGATTCGGAATCTATTGGACCCTGGTCGGCCTGGTGGATGCCGATGAAATCGATTCGGTACGGCGCGAACGCGGCCGCCGCTAGACCCAGCCAGACCCGTCAGGCGAACGGGCGACGTCAGTCACTGTCCAACTCGCCGGCCTCCGGCGCGACCGAATCCGGAGTATTCAGGTCCGAGTCGGCCTGCTGGTGGAACTCCTGCAACGCCTTCCTCGCGACGTCGGCATCTTCCAAATTGACGACCAAGGCGATATCGAAGAGTCCGGTGTACGCCGCCTGACGCTCCCCCTCGAGATGACAGCCGATCCCGAGCGACTCGAGCGCCGAACGCACCACCTGAGCCTCGATCGGACTGCGGGTCCGATAGATGGTGACCAGGCTCGACATCAATCATCTCCTTCGTCCGAGTTTCGGCGGATCGCATCCCCGAGCTTGCGATATCAGCGGATTCAGGAATCCACCGTTTGACCAACCGGCGATGGCTTGATCGGTTCGTCCTCAAGCTTGTCCTCGGAGGTCAACGCACTTCGACGCGTCACCAGAATGTCGAAGTACCCCTGTTGCACCACCTGCCCGTGCTGATTGATGAGCCGACGACGCCACGTGACCCGGCCGCGTTTCCGACCGCTCGGTTCCAGGTCAATCACTTCTGACTCCACCCGGACTTCGTCACCGAAATAGATCGGACGGAGAAACTGCCATTGATTCACTTCCAGCAAGGCGACGTGTTCCATGGCCGGCGACTTGCTCGCCAAACCGGCGACATACGACAGTCCCAGAAGACCGTGGGCAATCGGCCGGCCGAAAGGCGAGCGTTGAGCGAACTCTTCATCCAAATGCAGCGGATTCAGGTCGCCCGTCAAACTCGCGAATCGATGCACCTCATCGACGGTGACCACTTGCGCCGGACTCAAGTAGAGGTCCCCGACCGTCAAGTCATCAAAATATTTGAATTGGGACATCGGCCGACGTCCTCCGCATCTCGCTCGACTTTCGGATCGCTCAAACAATGAACATTCCGTAGCCCGCACGATCACTTAAGTCTTGAATATACGCGAAATATCCCGAGAACCAACCACCGAGCTGGAAGATAGTAGTCTAGGGTGGCTAAAGGGACTTTGCCGGCTCCGTTTTTGAACTTTGCGCTTGGTCGACCGCCAACCTGAACCACCCCCAGGTCCAAATCGAGGCGAAATCCGCCGAAAACACGCAGTTATCGCGGGGCGGCGAAGGTTGGGGGTGAGCGCAAAAAAAAAACCATCACAGCGGATGGTTTGGCACGTACATGCGGAACAATAGTGGCATCGCGCGGTCAACGCGCCCCCGCCCCGGGTCTTGTGCCCGCCGTGGATCGCTTGTTCCCCAAAGGCAGGATCGGCGGTTGCAATTCAGTCAACCAAACCGCCCGTACTTGCGAAGTCCACATCCACACAAGACCCCCTTAACGACACCTTGCGCTTTTGGGTCTGGCTCCTCCTGCAAAAAACTTCGCGGATTACCCTCGCCGGGCCGACCGACCCGGCTCACACACTCCTTGCGCGCCCGTCTATCCTCCCAACAACTCGATCGAGCGGCCTTGGCCGCCGCCGGAACTCCCGCCCTCGCGTGAGCACATCTTGCGTCCTCCGCCGCCTGCTACGCCCGGCGAACCGCTCGTCTCGTTACCGCGTGATCGGCCTTCTTAACTCCATCCCGGGACCGGCCGCCGCATGGGCGATCCCCGCCGAAGCCGCCGCCAGCACCAACATCACGTAATGAAAGTATTCGTAAATCTCACTCCCCAACGGGGCCACCATGATGGCGAGCAAAACCATTTGAACCGCGACGAAGTTGACGATTCCCCAACCCCATTTGTCGAGATAACAAAGGCCTGCCCCGGGCACGACTAAGCTCAGCAAAAACGCCAACCCGGGCTTCTTCACGGGACTCATCGGCTACTTCCTCATGCTCCAGGAATCATCCGAGTTTTGAGCCGTTGCCACGCCAGGTCGCATCCCCGGTTCCCGTTGGGCCACAATCACTTAGACTGCAACTTGCATGCCGAGTAAATTTGGCCGTTTCTCCGCAAAAAACACGACGCGACGCCCCTCGGTCGTGACCAACGAAAGCGCGCAATTGTGCTGGACGGCACATCGGACGATCTGGCATGATGAGAGCGCGACGAACCACGTTCGGCGCGGACGGCGATCTGAACAGGAAAGGTGGATTGATGCGAGTCTTGATAGCTGTCGACGGGACCGCGGGCGGATATACGGCGGTGGAATATGCCGGGCGGTTGTTGGAAGGTAACGTCGACCCGGTGTTTCTCTACTACGCGCCGCCGCACGTCTCGCTCAAGGAATCCGGCCCAATCGAGGACGAGACCGCGCGGCGCGTGGAACAAGCCTTAGTCGATGCCGTATTCGATCGCGCGAAGGAAAAACTCCCGCTGAGGTTTCACGATAGCGTCGTCACCATCGTGGGCACACAGAAAGCGAGACATGGGATCCTGGTCGCGGCCGATGAGAATCGCGTCGACCTGATCGTCGTGGGGTCCCACGGGATCCGCCCGCTGGAATGGCTCCGCGTGGGCAGCGTGAGCCGCGCCGTCGCGTCGGCGGCAACGACGCCCGTGTTGGTCGTCCGACCGTCCGACGCCAGGCCGTCCGACGGACCGTTTCGCGTCCTGGTCGCATACGACCGGACCGACTCGGGACGGGGACCGAAGTCATTCATTCAATACTTCGCCTGGCCACACGACACGCGGGGTGAGGTCCTGAGCGTGTTCGAATCGTACATGGCCGAAGTCCCCGAATGGCTCCAGGAGACGATGGCTCGCGAGAGTGGCTTGCCGGTCGGAGTTCCCTTCGAGCCCTTCGCTGCCGACAAGCAACGCGCCCAACAGCGCGTCGACGAATGGTGCCGGGATCTGCCTGCCTCGTTCCGAAAACAACCCGGCCGAGTCGTGGAGGGACATGCCGCCCGCGCCATCCTCGAACAGCTCAAGTCGCAACCCTATGACCTCGTCATCCTGGGCGCTCGCCACCAACGAGCCCTCGAACGCTGGCTGCTGGGGAGCACCTCCTACACCGTCTTGAATCAGGCCCCCTGTTCCGTGCTGATCGTCCGTGAACACGAAAAGCCGTGAAAGACGGAGCGAACTCCTGCGACGAACCTCAGGGAGCTCAACCTCCGTGCAGTCCGGTTCGGCCCGATTCTTGCTAGGCGAGACACGCGTCCCGCCGCTGGCACGCGGCGGATTCACGTTCGCGGCGAAATCGTTCCCGGGCTGTCATGCCGGGCTCCGCTAGTGCTTTGTCACAGCTTGATTTTGGGGTGGCAATTTCCCGGGGGCTCACTTCGTTCGACCCCGGCCACCCAACCCTCAATTTCAGCTGTGACAAAGCACTAATCCCAGCCGGTAACGTGCTCGCTGGCAATCACTGCCGCCTTCATCCGAGCCAGGCCGGTTTGAACCACCTCGGCGGCCGGTCGCTGCCAGTAGTTGGGATTGAACAGTTCCAGTGAGAAGACGCCGGCGAAACCGTTCTTGCGCAGTTGAGCGATCAGGGCAGGCAGCGGCGCCACACCGTCACCCGGATAGACCCGATCCTTGTCACCAATCGTGGCCCGCGGGGGATCGGCCGGGTAGTCGTTCAGATGCATCACGTGGATCGCCGAACCGGCGAGCAGCGACAGCCCCCGGAAATCGGACCCGCCTTTGTAGATGTGATAGACGTCCGGCAGCAAGCAGGCATCTTCCATCCCGGCCTCCGTCGCCACGTAGGCGACTTCACCCAGTCGGCTCAGCGACTTCGAAAACCCCCAGACTTCCAATTGCGGCGTGACCCCCATGGTACGGCCCAACTCGAGCAACCGGGCGTATCGTTCGGCGGCCGCCTGCAGATTCAGGTCCGACTGATCCGTCGCACCGGCCGGAGGAGCCGCGATCCGCGTCCCACCGATCTGGCGGACAAGGTCCATGTCGCGTTTCATTGACTCCAGGCCTTTGGCCCGTTGCGCGTCATCGTCGACGATCCAGTTGGCAAAGCCGATCGCGCTTTCCACGGCAAGTCCCGAGTCGGCCAGTTGCCGCCGCAAGTCGGCGGGCTGCCCGCCCTGGTCCACGAATTGCTGAATCTCACGGACCCACGGCTCGATCCCATCGTAGCCCGCCTCGGCCGCCAGACGAATCTCGTCCGGCAGAGACAACTGCTGGCCGCGAATCGTGCTCGTATTCAGACAGTAACGAATCGCCGCCGGGGCAGCGGGGGAGGCCGCCTGACCCGCTGACGGGTGGGCGACGGAACCGGCCAGCCACGTGCTGGCACCCAAACCAACGGCTCGGCTCGCGAATTGACGGCGGTTCCACGATTGGCACATCAGGATCCTCTTCAGGCAAGATTCTCACTGAGGTTATACGCCAGAACGACCCGCGAGGGAATCGACATAGGACGACGACGCCATCACTGCTAGACTAGGTGGCATCGCACGAACCTGGGAGGGCGAGGCTCCCGCCGAGCCGTACTTGGTCTCCCATGCCGTGGGCGGTTCGGCGTCCTTATGATTCGACGCCCCAAGGTGGATTCCGACGGCGCAAGGAGGTGCCCATGTCGCTACAGTCCGTTCGCTTCATGCATTCCAGCGACTGGCGTCTCGAGACGCCGATCGGCGGGGTCGTCGAAGTCCCCCTTGAACTGCGGGAGGCCTTTCTCGACGCCCCCTACGTCTCGGCCGAACGGGTCGTCCAGGCGGCGCTGGAGCATCAAGTCGACTTCCTGGTCCTCGCCGGGGACATCCTGCCAATTGAGCTGGCCAGTCCCTACACCTGGGAGTTTCTGCTGCGGCAATTCGAGCGACTCGCCGAGCAGGAGATCCTCGTTTACTGGCTGGGAGGCCAGCTGGACGATCTCGACCTTTGGCCGTCCCAGCTGCAACTGCCCCAGAACGTCCGGACCTTCCCCGCGGGGAGTGTGCAGCATTTCGACCATCGGCGCGAGGGGCGAACGGTCGCGCGCCTGCTGGGACAAAGTCAGCGCCGCGGCGCGACTTGGCGGGCGAGCGATTACGCCGGCAGCGACGAGTCGACGCCGCGGATTGCGCTGGCCTACGGCGACATGGCCAAGCGGACGCTCGAAAACAAAGGCGTCGACTACTGGGCCCTGGGAGGCCAGGATCGGCACCGCGTGCTGCTGCATGGCAAAACCACCGCGGCCTATTCAGGAAGTCCCCAAGGACGCGCGCCGGCCGAATCCGACGCTCACGGCGCCGTGCTGGTCGAGCTGACATTTGGCCAGGCAACGACTCGACTCATCGAAACCGATCTCTGGCGCTGGCGCCGGGAAAAAGTCCAAGCCGCCGACCTCGATTCGATCGAGGCGCTTCAGACCCATGTCATTCGGCAACTCAATCAGATCAGTTGCGAATCGAGTCAATTCGGCTGGCTGCTGGTCTGGTCGGTCATCTGCCAGGGAAAGCTTGCCGAGCGGTTGCGTTCGCCGGAACACCACGAGCGACTGCTGCGGGCCCTGCGCCAGGCCAGCGCCCACGACGCGCGGTGGTCCCTGGTCGTCGATGTCGAACCGGCCGAGCTGCCCGGCGACTTGTTCGAAGAGGACACCATCCTGGGCGATTTCCTCCGCGCCGTTCAGCGGCTTGAACACCAGGGCGAGGCCTGGCAGGAGCTCGTTGCTTACCTTCCTGATTCCGATTTGCGGGAGACGTTGTTGAGCGATTTGCAACAGACGTCGGACGAACGACGCAGTCAGCTCTGGCGACGCGTCGCCGCCTGGGGTGCCGATCTGTTGCGAGGCGAGGTCGGCGTCGAGTCGACCAGCGCCCCTGACGCGCAACACTCATCACCAGCTTCAACGCGGGAGCCGCGGCACGTGAAGATCACGGACCTTGAAGTCAGCAGTTTTGGCCACTGGAAGGGACTGCAGATCCCTGCCGTCTCGGGACGGGTAAGCGTCATTCATGGGCCCAACGAGGCCGGCAAGTCGACCCTCCTGCACCTCATCCGCGCGATCCTCTACGGCTTTTCGTCACGCCATCACGCCCGCTTCGTTCCGCCCCGCCATCCAGGTCCCGTCGGCGGCAAGCTGACGGTGACGGGTCCCAACGGGCGTTATGAAATTCGCCGCTGGCTTCCGGAATCGCTCGGACTGCAGGAGGATCAAGTCGGGGACCTGGCCGTCCAGTCCGTCGAAGGAGGACTCAAGGGCAAACACCTTCTGGGCTCATTGCTGTGCGGAGTCGACGAGGCGATCTTTCAGAACGTCTTTGCGGTCGGCTTGAGCGAGATGCAGCAGCTCGGGACGCTCAGCGATACCGCGGCCGCGCAGCAGCTGTACGGACTGGCGGCGGGAGCCGATCGCGTCTCCGTGGCCGAAGTCGCCCGGCAATTAGCCGAGGCGCGGCATCGTCGTCTGGAAGGGCGAGAGCCGAGCGCGCTGCGCCAGCTGTTGGCCCAGCGAGCCCAGCTTCAAAAGGAGCTCGCCGAGGAGCGATCACTGACGCCCCGCTGGTTGAAATTGGTGGACGAGCAGCGAGCGATGAATGCGGAGCTGGCCGAATTAGAATCGACGCAACGCCGGTTCGGCCGCGAGCTGACTCAGGCCGAGACGCGCGATTCGCTCCGGGAAAAGTGGAAGACGTGTCGCCGCCTTCATCAAAAACTCACGACGCTCGGGCCCCTCCCCGACATTCCTTCCGAGGTCGTGCAGCGGATCGAGCAGGCGGGGCGGCAGTTGCGTCAACGCCGCCAGTCCTGGGAAAAACTACGCCAGCGACGGCGCGACTTGCGTCAGCAGGCGAACCAGTTGGCCGGCCAACCCGCCCTGATGCACTACGCCGACCAGATTCACACGCTGCAGCAACGCGCGCCCGTGCTGGCCACCCTCGACAGCCAGGTTGAGAAACTGAAGGCGACGGCCGAGGAGACCGAATTCGAGCTGCAAGGCGAACTGGAACGCTTGGGACTGAAGGCCGAGTGGCAGACGAAGTCGCTGCCGCTGATCACCGACGAGATGCTGACCGCCTTGACCGAGCCCGCCCACGAGGCACGAGCCGCACATGAGCAGGCCGAAGCCGCCGAGCAGGCCGAGCGTGAAGGGCAGCAAACCGTCGAAAAAATCGAACGGCAGCTGGCCTCGACACTCGAGAAAATCCAGCAGCCCGACGTGACCACCGCGCTGCGACAGATCGAAACAAGAATCCAATCGCTCCGCGACCGCATCCAGATTCAAGGAAAATACGAGACGTCGCAGCGGAATCTGAAGGATCTGCTCGAGGAATGCCAGGAATGGACCCGCCGGCAGCTGGTGCCCTGGCGCGGACTGATGATCTTCGGCATGACCTTCTCACTGGGGACCATCCTCGTCCTGGTCGCCTGGTTCGGCCGATTTTTTGGTGTCAGCGGCGATCAACGATGGACCCTGGGGATGTTCGGCGGAGCCATCGCGGCCGGCTCCTTAATCGTCAAAGCCATTCTCGAGTTCGCCGCCGGCCGCAGTGTCGACGGCTGCCGCGCCGAAATCCAGTCCGAGCGAAAGCAACTCGGTCGCCTGCGGGCCGAAATCCAACAGCTTGATTCCCAGCTGGGAACCGGGGCCGAACCCTGGGCGGTGAGATTGGAAGAAGCCGAAGACGAGTGGCAACTGCTGAGCAATCTGCAGCCCCTGGAGGCGCAGCGACTGAAAGCGGTCGAGCGCGTCGAGCAGGCGCGCGGCGTCAAACAGCAGGCCGAGAACCGCGAAACGGAGGGCCACGAACGTTGGCGGCAGCAACTGCGTGAATTCGGCTTGCCCGAAAAAATGACGCCCAACCAGTTCCGCCAACTCGCCCAGGCCGATTCCGGCGTGGGACGACTTCGGCAGCGGGTCGTCGAGGCTCATCGCGAAACTCGGCTCAAGCAATCCGAATTGCAGGAGATGCGCGAGCGGATCGAGGCGATCTTTCAACGCGCTCATCTGGTTCCCGAATCGGATCGCTTGGACGAGCAGGCGGAGCAATTGTCGCTCGCCCTTCAGGAAGCCCGTCAGAACCACCAACAACGCGAAGCGCTGCATCGAAAGTGGCGGGATGCGGGTCGCGATCAACAAAAACTCGCGCGCGACGCCAAACGACTCCAACAGCGCCGCCAGCAACTCGTCGCCAAATACGGTGTTGTCGACGCGCAGGAACTCAAGGCCATGGTCAAGCGACGCACGCAGGGCATTCGCCTGCGCCGACAACGCGATCAATTGCTGCGAGAGATCGTGACGTCCTTGGGCGAATGCTGCACACTCGCCCAATTGCGAAAGGACTTGGCTCAAGGCGATTTTGAACTTCGACTCCGTGGCTGGGAACAGGAACTCCAGCAGCTCGACACGGGACTCGCCCAACTCCACGAGCGCCGCGGAGAAATCGGCCAGCAGCTCAAGCAATTGGCCGCCCAGCGCCAGGGTTCGCAAAAACGTCTGGCGCTCGACGAAATCGAAACTCAGATCCAACACCAGATGCAGCAGTGGGAGGCCCTGGCCGCCACGAGCTTGATTCTGGATTCGGTACGCAAGTCCTACGAGTCCGAGCGTCAGCCTGAAACCCTGGCCGAAGCCTCCAGCTATTTGCGACGACTGACCGCCGGACGCTACCCTCGCATTTGGACCCCCTTCGGCGAATCGGCGCTGTGTGTCGACGACCAGCAGGGACGACCGATTCGCGTCGAGCACCTCAGCCGAGGAACGCGTGAACAGGTTTTCCTGAGCCTCCGCTTGGCGCTGGCGGCCGCGTACAGCCGGCGTGGGGCGGGACTCCCTCTGATCCTGGACGATGTGTTTGTCAATTTCGACGCGAAACGAGCCGTCCAGGCCGCCGAAACGATCTGCGAATTTGCCGCCGCGGGACACCAGGTGTTGGTTTTCACCTGCCACTCACACCTTCGCGACGTCTTCCACCGCTTGGGCGTCGATCTGCGTGAACTGCCCGACGCGGCTCAGATTGCCGAGCATCCCGAGCCCCTTTTGGCCGAGCCGCCGTGGAGCGAGGTCGAAAGTAAGGTCGCGTCCCTGCCGTCGCCAAGACCGCCCGAGCCCATCACGATGCAGGGACTTCCGGCCGACGGCGACCCCGAATTGGATCACGAACTGCTGTACGGCGCGCCCGAATACGATCCGGGCTACGAACCCCGGCAGGCGACGGAACCCGCCGAGCCGCCGGCCGCTCGTCCGCGCGATCGAAAACGGCGCCGCAAGCGACGTCGGCCCAGCCGTTCGCAGCGCCCCGATGAATACCTCGGGCCCCCGCTCGCGGCCCGGGACACGCATGCCGCCGAGCTTCCGGCGCGCTTCGAGCCCGCTCAATACCGGCCCCTTGCGCCCGTCAGTGCCACAACGCCGGTGGATTACGAAGCCGTCGAGCGGGCGAGCTGGGCGCACTCGTAAACGAGCGCCACGTCGCACGGCAACAAGCTGGCCGACGCTCGTCGGCGGGAGTCTCACGCTCGCTGCGACACCATTGATCGGGAGGGCGAGGCTTGATCGGGAGGGCGAGGCTTGATCGGGAGGGCGAGGCTTGATCGGGAGGGCGAGGCTCCTGCCGAGCCGAACCTGCCTCGGCCGACATCCTCAGGCGGCTCAGCAGGAGCTTCGCCCTCCCGTGACGATCCCGGTTCTTGACTTTGAAAATGCACCTGGCCGCCGGCTACCGCTTGAAGAAGTCAAAAAACGGCAGTTTCGGCTTCCCTTGCGCCGGCTGTTCGATCTCCATCACCGCCCGAGCTGTGACGTGATCGTCCAACATCTTCACCTCCGCGTCCAAACCGCGAAACCACGCCATCGACGGCGAGGCGAACTGTCCAGGCAGGGAGGGATCGTTCCTGAGTTGAGGCCAGTTCGTCGAAGCCCAGTAGCGCTGGCCGTACGGATCCTCGCGTAGTTGGTAGTCCCCGCCCAAGGGACAAATCAGTTCGACGCCGAGCGTCCGTTGGGCAACTGCCAGGGCGTCTTCGGGCGCCACCCCCAACTGTTGGATCAAGGCGTGCATCAAGCGGGTATTGCCGACCGACGTCTGATAGGCTCGCTGGAAGTCGAGGGCTGCGAACCAGGTCTTGATCTTGGCCTGCGAGACATCCGCAATGTGGATTCGAACCTGAGCCTCGGTTTCGGCTTCCTCGACCCGCAATTCCCGGGTGACTTGGCTCAGACGTTGGGGATCCGTGCCGATCAGCGAGAAGCCAGCCGGGGTCTCAATTCGCCAGAGACCGAAAGGCAGCTGCGAAATGCCCGCCGCGTTCGCCGTCGGTCGCCGCCCCAACGGCAGCAGGTCCAACAGACCGGTCTTGGGCCAAGCTCCCAAATAGGCCGGAGCCGTCCTCAGCACCTGCAGCACGCGCGACAGCATTTCCTCCGAAAACTCGATCGGGATCTCCTCATCTTGAATACCGAAGAACAAGTGGTGCGGCCCGGCATCCGGGCGGAGCGGTCCTCCCTGAAGCACAAGTTGGGCCGTGATCGCGTCATCGGGCGACTGGCGAATCCGAGTCCGCGTCGCGGGGCCGAGCAGGGCGGTGGCCATCCCATATTTCTGCCGGTCGAACGGCAGCATCTCCGCCTCGATGACGATTTGCTCGCGGCCCGCAGCCGCCAACGGGACCCGCTCGATGTGGACGATCAGCGGATCCATCTCGGTCCAGTTCGTGCGATGAAACGCCGAAATCTCGGCAAACCGCGCCGCCTCTCGCGGCGTCACGCCCTCCAGCGAAACGTCGGGAATCGGCAGGAAACTACCTCGGACTCCCCGCAACGAGTCCATCGGCTCGCTGCCGCCCAGCAGGACGCGACTCCCGTCGGCTCGTCGCGCAAATTCCGGGGGAAGCAAACGAGCCGCAATCAAGTCGTCCAGCCGCTCGTGCGGCAGTCCTTCGCGGATCGCCGCCAGCTGAGCCAATTGGACGAGCTCCAGATCGGTGACGGCCCGCAATCGCCGCCGAAGTTCGATCTGGTACTGCGGCGAGACGAGGCCGCGAAAGAACGCGGGGGAAAGATAGGCAAAGGCCGTCGCCTTGCGGTCCTCGGGAAACGCCTGGCGAGCCTGACGAAACGCCGGCGACGCCGCCAGGGATTCGCGGTCGGACTGCAGCCCCGCGAATCGCTCGGCTAAGCGGCGAGAATTCGTCACAAGATGATAATTGTCACGTGAGACGAGGAAAGACCGGAGCCGATTGTCGGGGGTGGACGCCGACGACGCCGTGACGTCGCCGAATTGGATCTCTTCCACCGTGGCGCCTTGATCCTTGAATCGCTGGGCGGCCGCCCGCCGCTGCTTCATCAATTCGCCACGTAGCAGCCCGTTGCGGGCCTCGAATACAATCCCGATGGCCGCTCCCTCACGCAGGTACGTGTCCCGGCCAATCAGAGCGACATCCGAGATCAATTGATTGCCCAGCAGCTCGGCGAGCGTCGATTCCTGCAAGCCGAGCTGGTCCTGCGTTCGCTGAGTGAGCATTGGGTCGTGGCCCCGGAGCGTCACGAGTTGCCCGGCGCTGCCGCCGTTTTGCTCGAGGAAACGGTTGAGCCACAGGTAGTTGTCGAAGCTGCCAAAGCGGAGGTAGAAGCAGTCTTCGGGAACGCGTGCCGCCAGGGGCTCCACCGGGATTTCAGCTTGCACCGCCGCCGCGGTTTCTGCCCAGGCAAGGGGGTCGGGGACCGGCAAACTGGCCACCCCCAAGTCACATTCCCCGCGCAGTGTCTCCTCCATCGCCTGGATCCGCATCGACTCGACGTTCAGCACCAGCAACAACGATTCCTGAGCCACGTCCTGCTTCGCCCGCGGCAGACGTTGGGCGAACGGCGTCTGCAGTCCCAGGCGTCGGCCCAGCATCGCCGTTAAATACGATTCGATCATCGGCGGATAATCGCTGTGGCGTTGCTGCAGCCGAGCGACCGCGGTGTACTGCTGCCACCAGCTCCGTTGCAAGCGCTGTGCGAGCCGCGGATTGGGTTGGGGCGAGACGACGATCACCTCCGGTTCCGGGGTCCACATCGTAATCTGAAAGGGCGCGTCGCCCCGAAACAGAAAGTAAGCCGTCACGGAACTCGGGACGTCGTTGCCGGGGACCCCCAGAATCTCGCGAACCAGACCCAAGACACGGCGGTGGCCGAACACCGGGTACAGCACGCGGCCTTCCGGATCCTCGATTTGATGCCCGTTCGTTTCAACGGCCAGCGAATCCGAAGCGGGACTCAGCGGAAGAGAAACTCGCGCCACCCCAAACGGGCGGCCGGTCACGGCCTGGACATCGGCTCCGAAGGTGGATTCTGCGAGCCATGAGATCGCCGCAATCCCCATCCAACCGGCCACGATCCGTCTCAGTTTGTGGTTCCACACGGCACTGCCTCCCTCCTCCTGTGTTGCGGCGAATCCGGTTTGTGCGTCCGGATCCTGCGATTGTACGCCGCGGGTGGGAGGCTGTCAGCCGCTTGCTCACCGCCGCCGATCTGGCGGTTGATCGCGCACCGTCAGGGGCGAGGCGCAACCCAGCAGGAGAAGCTGTTCATCCTTGAGAAAATAGGGAATGCGTCCCAGCACGGTTACCTGGGAAGGCAGAACAGCTCGCAGCTGCGCGTAATGAGTCGAGGTGGTAATCAATCGCCCTTGATCCCGCTGCAGCCAATCAAGCGCCACGCGCGGCGCGTTGCCCGGCAACTCGGGAAGTTGCTGGCCGGCATAGAAAACCCAACTGGGTTCATGAATCCCAAACGACGCGACCTCTCGGGATTCCCCGTTCGCGAAAGCAAGCGCCAGCAATTCTTGAATTCGCTGATGCTCACTCACACGCGGTCCGACCCAGGCAAACAGGCCGAGGACGAACAACAGGGACGTCGCGGCGAACCAACGCATCCCCACCTGCCAATCGGTTTGGAAAAAACCATGCGCCGCCCCCAGGCCACCCAGACAAAGCGTGACACCGATCAACCCCAGCCGCTCCTCGCCCGGCAGGAACCGATGAGCCGCCAAGGGCAAGCTGATCGAGATCACCAACCCGACCAAGACCAGCGTCGCGGCGGACCAACGCGGCCACCAGCGAGCGGCTCCCGCCCCGGTAACAGGCCACGTCGAGAGAAAGTGGCCACAGAGCAGTGCCAGGGCGGGATAAGTCGGCGTCACGTAACTCGGCAGCTTGGTGCTTGCCAACGAGAAAGCAACCACGTAGATCCCAATCCACGCCAGCAGCAGGTGAAATGAGCGAGGAAAGCCATTCGCCAGACGCTGGGCCCGCAGCCACAACAGCCCCGGAATCGTGAACGCCGTCCAGGGAAAAAAGCCGATCAGGATCGCGACCGGGTAGTACAACGCCGTGGGGCCTCGGTGCCCTTCCATCGGCCGCAGGGCACGCCCCACATTGTGCTCGATCAGGAACTCACGCAGCCATTGACCGTCCGTTCGAATTCCGACCCAGAGGTACCAGGGCGCGGCGACGGCCAGGACCAGAAGAACGCCGGTCAACGGACGTAGCTCCCACACACCGCGGGCCAGATGCGTGGGGTGCAATCGCGGACGCAGCGCGGCGCCGATCGCCGCCGCCGTGGCCCTGCCCCGACTCCCGCCCTCGGGACGCCTCGCCGGCTCGCCAACCCGGTCCGCAGTGCTCCACCATCTGAAGCTCGACCAGACGGCCAGCGGCAACAGCAGGCCGATGGGCCCTTTGGCAAGGACCCCCAGACCTAAGGCTGAATACGCCGCGACGGCCCAGGGCCATCGGAGTGGCCCGGCGGCGGATCGCGCGATGGGGGATTCCGCGGAGGCGGGCGTCCACTCCTCGCGGGGCACGCCGTAGGCAAAGCAAACGAGGGCGAGCGTACTGCAAAAGATCAACGCTGAATCGGGTGTGGCCGCGTGCGCGGCGACATTGAACATGAGACTGGTCGCGAGCACGATGCCGGCCCAGGTTGCCGTCGCGCGGCCGAAAAGTCGCTGGCCAAGGGCATAGGTCAAAAGGACGGTCCCGACGGCCAGACCCGCCGACCAGAAGCGGGCAGCAAACTCGTTGACGCCAAACACCCGATATGCGGACATCATCAGCCAATAGAGCAAGATCGGCTTGTGCGTCCGCAACTCGCCGTTGAACGTGGGCACCACCCAATCCCCGCTCGCCAGCATCTCACACGCACAACGGGCGTTGCGCGGTTCATCTCGATCCCAGAGCTGGGCGGCGCCCAGCCGCGTAAAGAAGGCGATCCCAGCGACCAGCAAAACCAGGGCGACGGATCGGTAGCACGACGGGGGGCGGCGAGACATCCGTGCCTTTCCTTGGGAGTCTTCGAGGGCGATACTCTCGGCCGAGTTGCCAGGGCCGGTGCCGGAACGACCCCGCGGGCCGCGGGCCGTGACGGTCGAGTTTAGCCCGAGCGACGGGGTCTCACAATTTCAGTTTTCCGGAAGTCGCCCCCGGCGCAACTCGCTCGCGCCGGTTCCCGCACGATCCGGTCTTGGCACACTCGCTGGCAGTTTGGTACCGTCTGCCCCATCGGTTGTCAGCAAGCCCTCCTGAGACGGGCGGGTCCTCCGGACGGGCTCGGTCTGCGCCGCCAACCGTCCCTGTCCCTCCCCTGATTAACCTACAGCCTTAAGCTGGATCGACAACATGCAGACGGTAAGACTCCGCTGGACCGATCTCTGGATTTTCCTGGGCTGGTTGGTCCTCGGGATTTTCGTTCTTCCCGTTGACGTTCCCATTTCTCGGTGGCTTGTCAACGGAGGTCTTCCGGGGGACGTACGTGGGATTTTTCGGCGGGGCGAGGCGTTTGGACACGCCTACGGAATGGCGGCCGTGGCGATCACCATCTACGTGTTGGATCCGGCGCGGCGCCGTTGCCTGCCTCACCTCGTCGGGACATTTCTGGCCGCGGGCTTAACGGCCGACTTGGTAAAACTCCAGGCCTGGCGGATGCGGCCGCGAGCCTTTCTGGAATCGGGACTGGAAAACTCCTTCGTGGGGTCCCCGTGGTTGGGGGATAAGCTCGGTTGGTCGCAGGTCGTCGACCACACGATCCAGTCCTTTCCGTCCGCTCATACGGCGGGTGCCGTGGCCCTGGCCTATCGCTTGGCCGAACTGTATCCGGCCGGTCGAACCTGGTTCTACGTGCTGGCCGTGCTTTGTGCCGCCAACCGGGTGGATGGCGGCGCCCATTTTGCGAGCGACGTGTGCTGGGGCGTCGCGCTGGGCTACGTGGTCGCGCGCCTGGTGCCCTCGCCGGTATCCAAGGGCGCCCGCGAAACGACGCCCGAGCCGGCTATCCCACGCCGGACCGAGCAGCTGGCTGCCTAATCGCGCTTCCCCATTCGGGAGGGCGCGTCCCCATCCGGGAGCCTCGCCTTTCCGAACTGGCGTCGCCCGCCCGACGTGGCGTCGCGCCCCGTCCTTTAGCTTGTAAGCCGACGGATTTCGCCGGGGACGATGGGCGTTCGTTGCGTGGCGCTGGCGACGGCCGCAAAGCACAGGGCCAAGCTCTGCAGGTTGCGGCGGGCGTCGATCGTCGGGACGCGCCCCTCTTCCAGGCTCCGCAGCAGCTCGCCCATCGTGCCGTGAAAGCCATCGGGGAACCAGCTCCCCTCGAGGCGCGGGCGAAACTCGCCGATGTCGGTTGCTCAGCGTCACCGTCTGCTCGCGATTACTGGGACCGATGCTGAGCAGCGTCCCGCGGGAGCCGGTGACGTAGGTGCGATCCTGGGGGAGGAACCGCGTGTTCCCGTCGAACGCGAGTGACACCTGCACGTCGTCGAAGTCGAGAATCGCTTGAGCCTGCAGCGGCGGTGCGATTTCCTGCCACGGGCTCGGGCACTCGGTGGCGAACACGCGTTGCGCGATGCGTGGCGACAGGAGGGCGTTGACCAGATCAAACCAGTGAATCGCGTAGTCATATAAGATCAGGTGTCGGACTTGTTCGAAGGGAGTGCCCTGCACCCAGGAATGATCCCAATGCACCGAGAGATGGACGGTGGCCAAATCGCCGATCATTCCGGCCTCGGCCGCCTCCAAGAGATAACTGAAGTGCGGCGCCCAGCGGGCGTTTTGGTTGACCGCCAACACCACTCCCCGGGACTCGGCCAGATCGACCAACCGCTGCCCGAGGTCCAGGTCGAGTACAAAGGGTTTTTGGCTCAGCACATGCTTGCCGGCCTCGATGGCCGCCTCGATGATTTCGGCACGCTCAGCCGGATGCGTGGTGATGTCGACCACCGTCAGGCCCTCGCATCGAAGCAAGGCGCGATAGTCCTGATAGACCCTGGCGTTCGGAAAGAACTCATCCCGTCGCGACTCGGCGCGGGCCAAGTCCATGTCGCACAAGGCAATCACGGGATAACCAGCCGCGCGATAGGCGGCCAAATGATGCTTGGTGACGCCACCACACCCGATCAGGCCGATGGGCTGGTTCCGCTGTACGGGATCACGAGGGCGGTAGGGCAAATCAAAGTGGGTCGGCAGCGTGTTCATCACAAAGAAGTCCAGCGGGGCGTGGTTTCAGCGGTTTGCGGCCAGCGGCTGACAGGCGAGCGAGCGGGCAGACGACGAACCCGCTTGGTGTTCGCGGGTCGCGGCTGGTTGGCCGCCGGTGACTCAACGTAGCGACCGGCGCGCCGCTTGACGAGGCCCTTCCCGGGACGTCAGCTGCGCGCCGCCCAGTCCCCCTTGTTTTGCGCCCTGATTGAGTAGACACTGGACAACGCGGGAGCGGGCCCTTCGCCGCGTGCCCTTGGCGGGATCGCCCCCGGCCTTGCTCCGCGTTTTCTGTTTCGACCCGAGGAAATCCCCAGCATGGCAGCCGAAGAGAAATCTTCCAGCGCAAGCGAGACCGCGCGAAAACGAATCCTGTTGGTCGATGATGATGCCGAAATCATTGAAACGCTCCGCTACGCGCTGACCGCCAAGGGCTACGAAATCCTGATTGCGCGCGACGGCAACCAGGGTCTGGCGATGGCCGAACGAGAAGACCCGGACCTCGTGATTCTCGACATGATGATGCCCAAGCGGAGTGGATTCCTGGTCCTGGAAAAACTGCGTCGGACCCGTCCCGTGCCGATTCGCGTGATCATGATCACGGCGAACGAGGGAAGCCGGCACAAGGCGTACGCGGAAATGTTGGGCGTCGACGACTATCTCCGCAAGCCGTTCGCCATGGATCGCTTGCTGGATAGTGTGGACCGCCTGCTAGGTCACTAAGCCGCCCGTCGGGCTCTCCGGCACGACCCTCACCCAGCCGTCGTACACTCAACGCGGATTCAACCGGCGCGCTGCGCAGGCACGACCGGAGGCGCCCCCAACATGACGGGAGTGGACATTGTGACGAATTTCACAGAGTCACGCGCAGTGCTGCGAAACCTGGGCTGATTCGCGTGATTTGAGGTGCAAAGGCCCCGCCGTTCACGGCGCGGACAGGCGCCGGACAGCGCGCGAATGGTCCCCCCGCTGCAATGGAATGAGAAAGTTACCGTTTGAAAAAGTTTCTCTTGTCGAAAACGCAATCTCTAACGATACTAAAGGGGGAACGAGGCACGTCACGTTGAATGGCTTCACGAGCGAACTTGGTTCGAGTCGTTGACCCCACTGCCTTCTTCTTCTGAGCTCGATCTTTTCCAACTTCCTGTCGACCCGCGTCGCTCTTCCTGCGGGTGTGATTTTCTGGGTGAAGTTGTTCCCCCATCGTCCGCGTGAAGATCGAGGACGATCGGAGCAGCCGCCTGCGCGATCACGCTCGCGAATTAGTCCCCCCGGATGAAGAGCGTTTTGTGCTGCGCCGACAGAAAATTGCGACCAGACGCGTGGCCAGTGAAGCGGGCAAGCGAGGTGAGGCAGTCGAATTTCGCTTCGTGAGGGCCCTTCAACCCAACCTTAATAGATCGGATAGGTACCCCACTTCCAACGCGGGGGTCCCGAACCAGCGAGACCCTCGGGCTGGGTGTCTACCCAATCAGGGAGAGTCTAAATGAGCGCTGGGCGCGAAATCATGTCGCTGGTTTCCGAGCGACAGAATCTAGATCGATTCCGACGCGAGCACTGGTTGGGCAGTTTCCAAGACTACCTGGACATTGTGCGCGAAAATCCGCGTGTCACGCGTAACGCGTTTCAGCGAATTTTCGACATGGTGATGTCCTACGGTGTGAAAACCCGCGAGGTGAATCGAGAGCGGATCCCGCACTATGTGTTCTTTGACGATCCCGCGAACGAGGGACGCGACGCGGTGTTCGGACTGGATCGGGCGATCGCCGATTTGGTGAATGCCTTCAAGAGCGCCGCCCATGGTTACGGCATCGAGAAACGCGTGCTCTTGCTGCACGGTCCGGTCGGCAGCAGCAAGAGCACGATCGCCCGGCTGCTGAAGAAGGGGCTCGAGCGGTACAGTCTGACCGACGAGGGCGCTCTTTATACACTCGGTTGGATCGATGGCGATGGTGAGACGATGCATTGGTGCCCGATGCACGAGGAGCCGCTGCAGCTCGATTCCGCACGAGTTCCGCGAAGACGTCTGGCCCGCCTGAACCAGGGTCGACAGCGACGATTTTCGCGTGGTGCTCAAGGGCGACCTCTGCCCCTTCTGCCGCTTCATGTATGCGCAGCGGCTC
Organism: uncultured Planctomycetales bacterium; assembly: GCA_963826795.1. Lineage (GTDB taxonomy): Bacteria > Planctomycetota > Planctomycetia > Pirellulales > Pirellulaceae > CAWGYT01. Next base: position 291,241 of record CAWGYT010000020.1, read on the forward strand.
GAGCAGTATGGCGGCGACTGGACATCGTCTGGCGGAGGATGTCCGCGTGCGGCGGTTGATCCTCAGCGAGCAGGACCGCGTCGGCATCGGGACGTTCCAGCCGAAGGACGAGAAGAACCAGGACTCGACCGAGCTGACCGGCGACATCAACTATCGCAAGATCGCCGAATACGGCAGCGACAGCGATCCGCGCGCGTTCAACTTCGACGGCGAATTCAACATCGCCAATCGAGGCATTGCTCGAGTTCATCGAAGTGCTCAAGCTGGACGTGGCGTTCCTTTACGACCTGCTCGGCGCCAGCCAGGAACACAAGGTCAAGCCGAAGAAGTTCGCGCAGACCGACATCGACGAAGTCATCCTGGGGCACACCAACGAGCCCGAGTATCGGCGTTTGCAGAACAACGAGTTCATGGAGGCGCTGCGGGACCGGACGGTCAAGATCGACATCCCCTACGTGACACGTCTGTCGGACGAAATCCAGATCTACGAAAAGGACTACAACTCACGCAAGGTCCTGGGCAAGCATATCGCTCCGCACACGATCGAAATGGCCGCCATGTGGGCCGTGCTCACGTCGACTGGAAGAGCCCAAGAACGCCAACCTGACGCTGCTGCAGAAACTGAAGCTCTACAACGGCAAGACGCTGCCCGGCTTCACCGAGGAAAACATCAAGGAACTGCAGGAACGAAGCCGTCAACGAAGGCATGTTCGGAATTTCGCCCCGCTACGTGCAGGACAAGATCTCCAATGCCCTGGTCGCCCATCCCGATGCTCGATCCATCAACCCCTTCATGGTGCTCAACGAGCTCGAGGCCGGACTCAAACACCATTCGCTGATCACCAGCGAGGACCTGCGGCAGCGCTATCGAGATCTGCTGACCGTCGTCAAGGAGGAGTACGAGAACATCGTGAAGAACGAAGTCCAGCGGGCCATTGCGGCCGACGAAGATGCGCTCAAGCGACTGTGCGGCAACTACATCGACAACGTCAAGGCCTACACGCAGCGGGAACGTGTCAAGAACAAGTTCACCGGGCAATACGAAGAGCCCGACGAGCGGTTGATGCGTTCGATCGAAGAGAAGATCGATATCCCCGATAGCCCGCAAGGACGATTTCCGCCGCGAGATCATGAATTACATCGGCGCCCTGTCGATCGACGGCAAGACGTTCGACTACAAGACCAACGAGCGGCTGTACAAGGCACTTGAGTTGAAACTGTTCGAGGACCAGAAGGACACGATCAAGCTGACCAGCCTGGTATCCAACGTCGTGGATGCGGAAACCCAGGCCAAAATCGACGTGGTCAAGGGACGCTTGATTCGAGAACTACGGCTACGACGAAGAAAGTGCGACGGACGTGTTGAATTACGTCGCGAGCATTTTCGCCCGTGGCGACGTGAAGAATTAAACGACGGGGTTCGTCCAGGATGAGAGGAGTTACGATTTATGTCCACTCGGATCCGCCGTGATACCACCCGCTTTCGCGAAATCGTCCGCGGCCGAATTCGCAACAACCTGCGAAAGTACATCACGCACGGCGAGATGATCGGCCGTAAAGGACGGGACCTGGTCAGCATCCCGATCCCCCAACTGGACGTGCCGCACTTTCGCTATGGAAAGAACAAGTCTGGCGGGGTGGGGCAGGGCGACGGACAACCCGGACAGCCCATCGGACGCGGCGAGGAAGGCGATGGGCAGGGAGCCGCGGGCAACCAGCCGGGCGCCCACATCCTGGAAGTCGATGTCACGCTCGAGGAACTGGCCGATCTGCTCGGCGAGGAACTCGAATTGCCGCGGATCGAACCCAAGGGAAACGCCCATCTGGCCGAAGAGCGAGCCAAGTACGATAGCATTCGACGCAATGGCCCTGAGTCCCTGCGGCACTTCAAACGCAGCTACGTGCAGGCCCTGCGCCGACAAATCTCGACCGGCAGCTACGACCTCAGCCGGCCACGCGTCGTGCCCATCCGGGAAGACATGCGCTACCGGAGCTGGACGCCCGTCCGGGAACCTCGAGCCAGCGCCGTCACGATCTACATGATGGACGTCTCCGGCTCGATGACGGACCAGCAAAAGAAGATCGTCCGCACCGAAGCCTTCTGGCTCGATACCTGGCTGCGACGTCAGTACAACGGCCTCGAATGCCGGTACATCATTCACGACGCCGCCGCCAAGGAGGTCGATGAAGAAACCTTCTATCACACGCGAGAAAGTGGCGGAACGCGGATTAGCTCCGCCTACAAAGTCTGCCAGGAATTGATCGAGCGCGAATTTCCACCGGACCAATGGAACATTTATTGCTTCCAGTTCTCCGACGGCGACAACTGGGGCGAAGACAACAAGGAAAGCCTCCGCATCCTGGACGAAATGCTCCTGCCCGCCAGCAACCTGTTTTGCTACGGACAGGTCGAAAGCCCTTACGGCAGCGGGGACTACATCCAGTCCCTGCAGGCTCGCTTCGGAGATCGCCACGAAAAACTGATCCTCTCGGAAATCGAGGATGAAGACGGAATTTACAAGTCGATCAAGGCCTTTTTGGGAACGGGCAAGTAAGGTTCCCCCAACTTCCAGATTGAGGACTCCTCCCATGATTGATCTGAATCGATCGCGTTTGCCTCACCAGTACGAAGTGACCGTCGGGTTCTCCCGGGTTACCGTGACAGGAGTGACACCGGAGGATGTGATTCAAGAAGCCCGTCGCGCGCTCTGCGCAACTGCCCCGGCTATACGACGTGATCTGCCGCCTCGAAACCAGTCGCTTCCAAGTCGTGCCCCTGCCCGACAGGGCGTAACTTGCGGTCCAGGGGACGAAACGTCTGATCGGGGACACGGGCTGCACGTCGCGCGGCAATTGCCCGAACGTGCCAGAAAAGGAAAGAAGTAGGGAAAGGGAAAATTGAATGGCTATCGCAGACCTTCGATCGCTGCCACCCGAACTGGTCGACGTGCAACAGGAGATGGAAGGTCACGCGCGCGACTACGGCTTGGACTTCTTCCCGACAATCTTCGAAGTGGTGGATATCGAACAGCTCAACACGGTGGCCGCCTACGGGGGGTTTCCGACGCGCTATCCCCATTGGCGATTCGGCATGGAGTATGAACGACTGGCCAAAGGATACTCCTATGGCCTGCAAAAGATTTACGAGTTGGTGATTAATAACAACCCATGTTATGCCTACTTGTTAAGCAGCAATTCGCTGACCGACCACAAAATGGTGATTGCGCACGTCTATGGCCATTGCGACTTCTTCAAGGTGAACAACTGGTTCAGCCAGACAAATCGCAAGATGGTTGACGAGATGGCCAATCACGGGAATCGGATTCGGCGATACATGGACCGGTTCGGCGTGGAGGAAGTTGAGACGTTTATCGATACCTGCCTGAGCATTGAGGATTTGATCGACATTCATTCGCCGTTCATCAAGCGATTCGACAGCCGGAGCCGCTACGACTTTGACGATGCGGTGGAGCAGCCGCCCGCGGCGGAGGGCACGGGTCGTTTTCGAGCCAAGCATTACATGGACCCCTACATCAATCCGCCCTCGGCGCTGCGTGCTGCCCAGGAAGTGGATTCGGACGAATCGGAGCCGGACCGGGCGATCCCGCCCGAACCCATGCGGGACGTCATGCTGTTCCTGCTGCAGCACGCGCCGCTCAAACCCTGGCAGCTCGACGTGCTCTCGATCATCCGCGACGAGGCCTATTACTTCGCGCCGCAGGGGCAGACCAAGATCATGAACGAAGGTTGGGCCACCTATTGGCATACCACGATCATGACTCGGCACGGCCTACTGAGCTCAGGCGACTTGATCAGCTACGCCGATCACACTTCGGGCACGCTGGCCAGTTCTCCCACGCGTCTGAATCCTTACAAGCTGGGTGTCGAACTGTTCCGCGACATCGAAGACCGTTGGAACCGTGGCTGCTTCGGACGAGGAGTACGAAGCGTGCGATGATTGGGAGACCCAACGCCGCTGGAACACCCACGCCGGACAGGGCCGCGAAAAAATCTTCGAAGTGCGGCGCATCCACAACGACCTGACGTTTATCGACGAATTCCTGACGCTGGAGTTCTGCCGCGAACACCGCCTGTTCTCCTTTGGATTCAACGAGCAATCGGGCTATTACGAGGTCGAGAGTCGCGAGTTCGAGAAAGTCAAACAGCAGTTGCTCTTCAGCCTGACGAATCTGGGTCGTCCCCTGATCTATGTCCGAGACGGGAATTACAAGAATCGGGGTGAGCTATTTCTGGAGCACCGTTACAACGGCCCGGAATTGAAGTTGGACTACGCGCGAGCGACTTTGGAAAATGTGTTTCGGATCTGGAAACGGCCCGTGCACATCGAAACCGTTCTGGACGACCAAAAAACGACGCTCTCCTTCGACGGGCACGAACACACTTAAGTCAACGATCCAGGCTGGGCAGCTGGCACGGCTGGGGAGGTGAAACGTGGATATTCGCGGAGACGTGCAACGTGAGATCGACCACCTGCTGCAACAACCGCCGACAGGGCAACGTGCGGTGTGCGATGTTCGCTGGACGACCGGTCAGCTCACGCTGGAACTGGACGAAGTGCAGCCCTTGGGTTGCGCGTTGTGGCAACTGACCGTCCGCGAAGACGCCCTGGCGTCACGCGATTCAGCCGGCCTCGCCCGACTGGGACAGCAGCTGACGACGCGTGTGGGGTATCTTCTTGAGCCGCTGCAGGTGCACGAAATTGATGCGGCCACCGCGGCCGTCCAGGTCCGCTCTCACCCTCCTCAGCGCGAAGCGAAAACCGTTCGCTACTACGAAGCATTGCTGCAACGCGATGGCGGACTTCGGCTGGCTCGCTTTGAAAAACGCCCCGGCCAACCTCGCGAGCAGGTCGCCGCGCTGGTGACGATCGAGGTCCTGCAGCGACTGTGCCAGGACGTCGTCGCCACCTGCCAACAGCCCGCCGCCGCCAGTGCACTCCCGCCGACGCCCTGATCGCCGACGCCCTTGTGAATTGTCAACGCAAGGAATTGAGTTCGGCGCCGCAGGGCGACGCTCCTCGGGAGCGCGAGGCTCCCGCCGAGCCGCACAACCGGCGACGCACGACGCGAGTTCGTCTCAGCAGGCGCCTCGCCCTCCCGCGCCGAACCAAATCGCGGTTTCGCCAGCCGCCTGGCGGCTGGACGATTCGGCCCCCAAGCCTTAAAGTCGGGTGCGCGAAGCTTTCGTTGCGGCCGTCCGCGTGCCTGGCAAACAAACACGAATCGACATGTCGAGAGGTGGGGTCATGAATCAAGGTCGTCCGGCGGCAGTCGCCATTGAGCCCTCGTTGACTCCTGACGAAGGCTGGCACTGCAGCCACCTCTACTATCGGTTCGATCGCGCCGCGCTGGCCGCAATGTCCGGCGTGCAGCGGGATGAGGGGCGACGCGAGTTGATCGCCTGTCTGGATCCCGCCGGTGAGGGCGCGACCGAGCGGCTGCAAGCCTCGGTCGTGAGCGGGCACAAGGCCGATTTCGGCTTGATGTTGATGGACCCCGATCCGCTCAAGATCGATCGTCTTCATCAGCGATTGCTCGCCAGCCAACTCGGCCCGGCCCTGGTCCCGACGTATTCCTTCGTTTCCATCAGCGAAATCTCGGAATACGTTCCGACGGTCCAGCAGTATGCGGCGAAGCTGGTCGAGGAGGGAGAGGTCGAGGGCAGTGAAGCCCACCAGGCCAAGGTGAACGCCTACCAACGACGCGAACCGATCATGCGGCGCCAGCGACTGACGCCCGATTTTCCGACTTGGCCGGCAACGTGTTTTTACCCGATGAACAAGAAACGCGTTTGCGGCGAAAACTGGTTTACGCTTCCATTCGCCGAACGAAGTCGGATGATGAGCGAGCACGCCAAGAGCGGCATGAGCTTCGCAGGAAAAGTCAGCCAATTGATCACGGTCGGCGTCGGACTGGACGACTGGGAGTGGGGCGTGACGTTGTGGGCCGTCAATCCGCAGTTCTTGACTAAAATCGTCTACCAAATGCGTTTCGACGAAGCCAGTGCCCGCTATGCCGAGTTCGGCCCGTTTTACGCCAGCTACGTCATGCCCGCGGGCGCGTTGCTGGAACACTTACGCATCTGAACACTTACGCATCGGAACGCTTACGCATCGGAACACTTACGCATCGGACGTCAGGGCTCGACTGAAAGCACCAGCCGCACGATCGTGCCCAGTTCCGGAATGTTCTCGGTTGCGGCCTCGTAAATCAGGTCCGCGTTGTCCGCTGGACTCTCGATCGGCAAGTCCAGCATCGCCGTCGAGAAGTTTGACAGGCAGATCAGCTCGCCACCCTCGGCCATGTAAAACCGCGCGTCACTCTGCTCGTCCTCCCAGAATCCGCTGCCGGCAAATACCCAGGGATGTTCCATCGGCTGGCGTGTCTTGACGTTTCGAATCATCTCTTGGGCCCGCCGACGCACCACGTTTCCCTCCGCATTCTTCCAAATCACCTCCACGCGAATCTTCGTCCCCGTCGCAGGCTTGTAGATCGGGTCATATTGGACGGGTGTGCCTGAACGAGCACCGATCGTCAGCAAGGCGGTGTGAACCAGATATGCCTTCGAATTGACGGCCACTATCGACTCGTGCTCCTTCGTGCCGCGCGAACAAGCAAACATCTCCAACAGTCCCTTGCGGAGGCAAATCTGGCCCCCCACAATCACGCGTTTGCGTTTGGCGTCGACCCAAACTTCCGCCTGCGGATCCAGCCGAACCAGCGACGCGGGCTCGGACGGCTCAGCCGCTGGCCGCTCACGCACGGAATCCACCGCGTCCGTCGCGGCCGGGGCCGACGGGTCGGTGCTGACTGAGGCCTTCGGCGACTCGGCGACACCGCTTGGAGAAGGCGGCGTCTGGGCCTGGGCTGACTGCACGTCACCGCCGCGCGTCAGGGCGACCAGGCCAACGCAGGCGATCGCGAACTTCCGAAGGTTCCGACCGCGCCGAACGGCCTGCGAGCAAGTGCATCCCGTGATTGGCCTCAACATCGCGTCTCCCTCGGTTGGCAACCTTGTAGTTCTGTGCTCCCCTGCTTTTTCATTGTCGAGCAAGACGGTGGTTCAGTGCAAGCCAGTTCCTGTAGCGACGAACGTGAAACTCCCGCCGGCAAGCGGCGGGCATCTCGTGCGGATCGAACGGCCTCCTCGAGCGACGAACGTGAAACTCCCGCCGGCGAATAATTCGTCTCGAGGCGTTGTCGCGAGTCGGAATGTTGATAAAGTAGCCAGCTACGTTAAGCAAGACGGCCGATTTCACGAGAGTATCTGCAATGGAAGAAAGCGGAGTGATCGCCGGTCACGTGGGACGCGCGGAGACGGAGGCCTTCTTGGCGGAAATCCAGCGTCTGGCGCCGTGGGAAACATGGGCTGCGAAGCTGGCAGGGCGAAAGCAACCCGAACCGCTGCATAAACTCGTACCGCAGGCCAAAGGCTGCCCTTTGCTTTGGTCCGCTCCGCTCAACGTCTCCCCGCGCACGCGCGAGCTGCTGGAATGGCTGTATCATCTGCGTCGTCGTAAGCACAAGGCCGAATCGCCCTCGGATTGGACGCTGGTTGTCAACGAGGCGCTGGAAGCCTGGAAGGCGACGCCGACCACCATCGAATCGGCACTCGAATTGCTCGCCTGGGCCCACGGTTTGCCCCGCCTGGCGGTTCGGACAACCCCGGAGGCTTGGTCCGCTCTGTTCGCCGAGTTGGTGAACGTGGCGCAAGACGCGGAAGGGAGCGTCTTAACCGAGGACGCCTCGGCCGAAGAGGTCTTGGTCTTTCAGCTGACGGCTGCGGAGCTGCCGCTGTCGTTGGCGTATATCTTTCCGAAGATCGAGCTCTGCGCCCAGCTTGCCGAGCTCGGGCGTCGGGCACTCGCCAACGCCCTGATCGGCTTGCTCGATGGCGAGGGCATTCCGCACGCGCGCCTCAGCGGGCAGTGGCGCGGCTTGTTGGGATGCTGGACCCGATGTTTCCTGATGGAGCGCCGCGGCAAGCGTGGCCGAGTGGACAAGGACGCGCGCCTGCAGTACGAGTGGCTGGTTCGCCAATCGATCCGCTGGCGACGCAGCGACGGATCGCTTTGTCTGCAGGATTATGGGCGCGTCGACGAATTGCTGACGGCCGCGGTGGAGATCGGGGGTGACCCCGCGGATCGGGAGTTGCTGGCGATTCAACAGGGGAAACTGGCCGAGGACGACAGCGAGTACGCCGTTCCGCGGGCGGGCGAACACTCCGAATGGGCGGAAACGGCGATTCTTCGCACGAACTGGTCGCGCCGGTCCCCGTACCTCGCGATGAACTTCGACGCGGGAAATTTTCACAGCGAACTCGGTGTGGACGGGACCACGATCTGGTCCGGCGACACTCGGCCGGAAGTCTCCATCAACGGCCATCGACTTGAATACGGCGGCGAATGGGATGAACTGTGTTGGTTCTCGGACGACGACGTGGATTACATCGAGTTGGAGATCGATCTGGCTCGAGATTGGCGGATCCAGCGACAACTGCTCCTCGCCCGCGAAGACCAGTTTCTGTTCATGGCCGACGCGCTGCTGGGGCCCGATGCGGGCCAGATTGATTACCGGCTTGAGCTGCCGACTACGCCCGAAATGGAATGGGTGCTGGAAGACGAGACGACCGACGTGCAGTTGACCGCCAGCAAACCACTCGGCTGGATCATGCCCCTCGCCCTGAACGAATGGCGATCCGATAGCCGGTTCGGGAAGTTCAATGGGCGCGTCTTGCACCAGACCGACACCGGCCGGGGGCTCTATGCGCCCCTGTTTCTTGATCTGAATCCGGGTCGGCGGCGAAAGGCACGCACCTGGCGATCCCTGACGGTCGCCGAAAACCTGCAATTACAGCCGCGCGATGTCGCAGTCGCCTACCGCGTCCAAATCGGCAAGGAACAGTGGGTGATGTATCGGTCGCTTGGCCCCGCTGGCAATCGAACTTTCTTGGGACAAAATCTTACGAGCGAGTTCTTGATCGCCCGCTTCGACCTGGACGGGGAAATTGAGAACCTGGTCGAAATCGAGTGAACCCGCTGTGATGGCTGAGGCGACGAAGCGCATCGCCGAGAACCTGGCAACGATCCGCGAACAAATGGCCGCCGCGGCTCGGCGAAGTGGTCGTGACGCAGCCGATGTGCGGCTGGTCGCCGTCACGAAATACGTCGCCTCCGACGTGGCGCGATGTCTGGTCGAAGCAGGGTGTCTGGACCTGGGTGAAAGTCGCCCCCAACAGCTGTGGGAAAAGGCCGATCAACTGGCCGACCCACGCATCCGCTGGCACGCCATCGGACACCTCCAGCGCAACAAGCTCAATCGAACCCTGCCGCTCGTCCATCTGGTTCACTCGCTGGACAGCCTCCGTTTGGCAGAAGCCATCGACCAATGGGCGGTCCAGCAGAATCGCTCCGTCGACGCGCTGCTGGAGGTCAACGTCTCGGGAGACGCAGCAAAGCACGGCTTCCGCCCGGACGAAGTGCGACCGGTGCTCGCCGCAGCGCGTACCTGGGGTGGCGTTCGGGTGCAAGGCCTGATGGCCATGGCCGGGCGGGCGGGCGGACCCGAGCAAGCCCGACGCGACTTCGCGGGACTCCGGCAATTGCGCGATCAGCTGCGGATCGAAACGCCCGACGGCCCGGACTTAACCGAGCTTTCGATGGGCATGAGCGGAGACTTTCCGATCGCGATCGAAGAGGGCGCGACGCTGATTCGCGTGGGCTCGGCGCTCTTCGAAGGTCTGCCCCCATGATCCCCTTGGAAATTCGCCCCGCGGGAATCGTGCTGGCGGTGCGAGCCGCGCCGGGGTCCCGCCGCAATGAGTTCCGAGGGTTTCAAGACGGAGCGTTGAAGCTGTCCGTCACGCAGGTCGCGGAAAAAGGGAAAGCCAATGCCGCACTCCGCACCGAATTGGCCCGGGCATTGGGCCTGCGCAAGTCGCAAGTCGAACTGATCGCCGGCCAAACGACGCCGCAGAAAAAATTTCTCATCCGCGAGATCAGCGTCGACGACCTGCGCTCGCTTGCAACGTCTCGAGCTGTAGTACCGTGTGCTCGCGAAAATCCCTTCGGAAACGCGGGGAGGTTGCCCAACTGGAAACCTGGGTAACCTGAGTGGTCGCTGAGGGTAGTGATCGAGAACACAGTAGAGAGGAGAATCGGGATGACGATGAGAGGATTACGTCGGCGGCGTGCGCCCGGCGTGTCCCTCCAGAAATTCGATGCCTCGCCGGGCGGGAGAAATGACACCATGATCCATCGCTGGATGCAGCTCCTGGGCCTACTGGCCATTGCCTGGTTGGCGTTTCCTCGCGACACCGCGGCCCAGCCCCGGGCCCGAGAGATTCCTCCGCAACAAACCGCCCCGTTCCCAATTCCCGACAGCGCCGGCTTCCGTTCGCGTGTTCGTGGATGTCCGTCGATCGAGGAGATCCAGGCCGCGTCCAAGGCGTTGAACGACGTGAAGCTGCAGTACATCGTCACCGACAGCGAAGTCCCGCCCGACTGTAGCCAGGTGCTGTTCACGGGATCCGAGGCGGCGACCACGTTTGGCCGTGCGATCACGATGTTCCAATGGGAGCCGACGAACTTCTTCCATCAGCCGCTCTATTTCGAGGACATGCCGCTGGAACGCTATGGCCAGACCGTTTGCCCTCACCTCCAACCCGTCATCTCGGGAACGCGATTCTTCCTGACGTTCCCGATCATGCCCTACAAGCTCGGCGTCCAGCACCCGCACGACTGCGTCACGATCTTGGGATTCCATCGCCCCGGCAACTGTGCGCCGTGCGTGCGCGAGGTCCTGCCGTTGGACGGTCATGGTGCGTTTCTGCAAACGGCCACGACGCTGGGCTTCATCTTCTTGCTGCCGTGACGGCTTCCTGAAACGCGTCGTTGGAAAAAGGGGTCAGGTCCCGAAAGCCGGAACGGCCCTGCGGGTGCTCCGCACTTTTGGGACCTGACCCCTTTTTCCCAACGTGCTCTCTCAAGCCGCACCCCACGACCTGGCAAATCAGGCTGACTTTGAGGCTTGCGGGCATTATCTCGATCGTACGGGTCATCCCGGTTGATTCCGAGGCGCTGGTGTAACCGCTTACTCGGATCCGATGAAGCATGACGATCGAAGCTGATTTTCGTTTTGTGGCACAAACCAGGGTGGACGCGGTACTCATGAATGGCCTCATTCGACCGGCGCGGAAACGAACGATCTTCTCTTGCCTGGGCTGCCTCCTGCTGCTGGCGACCGCCGAAGGTTGCCGCTCGAAGCCCGAGGTGGAATTCGATCCGCGTTCGGAGTTCAAGCCCTTTGTCACCGAGATTGAATACCCCGACGTCTGCGTTCGGCCCGCCTCCGCCATCTCCGACGACGCACCCCCACCGCACACGCTGCGCGAGCCGGTCCCCGAGGAGACCTGGCCGCTGACGCTGAACGAGGCCATCCAGATTGGCTTGCAGAACAGTCAGGTCATGCGTGAAATCGGCGTCCGCGTGATCACCGCGCCCCAGTCGCTCAGCACGGTCTATGATCCGGCCCTGCAAATCACCAATCCCTTAAGTGGTGAGGAGGCCGCGCTGAGCGCGTTTGACGCCCAGTTCGCGACCAGCATGCTCTTCACGCAGAATGACCAGTCCTTCAACAACCCGTTTTTCGCAGGGTCGGGCGTCGTGGCCGGAGCCGCCTCGTTGTCCACTCAGTTCGCTCCATTCGACATGCAATTCTCCAAGGTGGCCGCCACCGGTACTTCGATGGCCCTTCGAAATCGCACCTCGCGGACCAGCCGAACGTCGCAGTTCGAGCTCTTCCCGAGCTACTACGATACCACGTTCGAGGCCGAGTTGCGGCATCCGTTGCTGAAGGGAGGCGGACTGGAATTCAATCGAATCGCCGGTCCCAACGGGTCGCCGGGCAACTACAACGGTATCTTGATCGCGAGGATTCGCACCGACGTCGCCTTGGCGGATTTCGAACGTTCGGTGCGCGACCTGGTGGAAGACATCCAGCTAATCTACTGGGGACTCTATTTCGCTTACCGCAATCTCGACGCCCGGATCGCGGCTCGCAACGCGGCTCTTGAATCATGGCGCAACGCCAAGACCCAGTTGGAAGCAGGCGCCGGCGACATTCTGGCCGAGTCGTTGACGCGCGAACAGTACTTCCGATTTCAGGGCCAAGTGGCCACGGCGCTCAGCGGCATCGGCACGGACACGTCGACGCTGCAGGCGGCGGGCGTGTTTACCCTGGAACGCCGCTTGCGATTGTTGATGGGCATTGAGGTGAACGAGTCACGTTTGATTCGTCCGTCCGACGAACCCGCCAAGGCCGAAATCGTTTTCGACTGGGATGAATCCGTCGATCAGGCGATGTTCCGGCGCGTCGAACTGCGACGCCAATTGTGGAATATCAAACAGCGCGAGCTGGAACTCCTGGCCGCTCGCAACCTCCAACTCATGCGACTCGACTTCGTCAGCCGGTATCGTCGACGCGGGTTCGGTGATCAAGTTGTTCGGCGAACAGGGCCGCGAGAATGGCAGTGCGTTTCGTGATCTTTGGGACGGCAAACTGGAAGGCTGGGACCTTGGCCTGGAACTGCAAACCCCGATCGGCAATCGAATCGGCCACGTCGCGGTCCGCAACGCCGAACTGCTGTTGCGGCGCGAACGGGCCCTGTTGCGCGAGCAGGAACGCTATATTTTCGCCGAGTTGAGCGAGTCCTTCAACGAATTGGACCGCGCTTACCGGCTGGCACGCAATAACTTCAATCTGATTGTCGCCGCTCGCCAGAGACTGGAAGCCGAACGAACTCGGTACGAAGTGGGCGATGGCGTCCTGCAGTTCGTTTTGAATGCTCAAAGCCAGGTGGCTGACGCCGAAACCGAGTACTTCCGCGCCCTGGTCGACTACAACCTGGCAGTGGCCAAGATCCATTTTTCACAAGGGACGTTGCTCGACTACTACGGCATCCAGCTCTCCGAGGGACCCTGGTCGCAGGCCTCGTACGAATCGTCGGCTGAAAACTCTCGGCGATTCCGACGGCGTCATCTGGACTATTGCAGGACCGAGCCCGGGACGGTCAGTCAGGGCCGCTACCCGCAAATGGTGCTGCCACGTGACGCGGCCGAGGAGTTGCCGCCGGGCGTCCCAGTCGAAGACCCGCCCAGCGTTGCTCCCACACCCGCTGAACCGCAACGACTGCCGCCGCAGCCCACCGGGTGATCTTCCGGAAGCAAGCCGGCCCCTCGTCCGGCCCCTGATCGCCCCCTTATCGCCCCTATCGCCCCCTTATCGCCCCCTCATCCGGCCTTCGGCCACCTTCTCCCGCGTGGGGGAGAAGGGACATCGTCGTGGCAGCTCTCTCGGCCTCGGGAGAAGGGACATCGTCGTGGCAGGTCTCTCGGCCTCGGGAGAAGGGACATCGTCGTGGCAGCTCTCCCGTGACGTCGGCAGCCGACTTGGATCTGCCCGCTTGAGACTTGACTCCGCCGGGATCACAATATGGGGCGTGCCCAGTCGTTGCGTGAATTGTCGCGCTACCGGCGGGGCGGGAGTCAGTCCAGCAATACACACGGAGCGAGTTGCATCATGCGGAATTTGAATTGGTTGGTCGGCAGTGTCGTCGTGCTACTGCTTTTTCAGATTGCGCCGGGCTGGTCCCAGGACGACCACTCGAGCCAGGGTCGTGGCAATCCGGGCGGCATCGACTTTCAGATTCAGGGCGAGTACCAGGGCGATCTGGCGGTTGATGAGTCCACCTGGGGCGTGCAGATTGTGGCAAACGGGGACGGCAAATTCCGCAGCGTGGGTTACTTCGGCGGCTTGCCCGGCGACGGCTGGACTCCAGGGGCCGAGAAGGTCGAGGCCGAGGGTCGACTGGAAGGGTCCGTCGCGGTTTTCGATGTGGGCGAGTTCGTCGCTCGGATCGATGGCAAGACTCTGAAAATCGAATCGCTCGATGGCGAACAGCTCGGGGAACTCACGAAGGTCGTTCGCAAGAGCTCCACGTTGGGGGCAAAACCTCCGGAAGGCGCAGTCGTGTTGTTTGATGGTTCCAGCGTCGAGGCCTGGGTCAACGGCAAACTGACGGATGACCACCTCCTGGCGGCCACCGGCGTGGAAACCAAGGAATCGTTTGGCGATCACTCGCTCCATGTCGAATTTCGCTTGCCCTTCATGCCCAAGGCGTCCGGGCAGGGACGCGGCAACAGTGGGGTCTATGTCCAGAGCCGCTACGAAATCCAGGTCTTGGACTCGTTCGGCCTCGAGGGACGCGACAATGAATGCGGCGGGATCTACTCGATCAGTCCTCCCGCCCTCAACATGTGCTACCCGCCGCTCACCTGGCAGACCTACGATATCGACTTTCGAGCAGCCCGTTTTAACTCCCAGGGCGAAAAGACGGAGAACGCCAGGATTACCGTGCGGCATAACGGGGTCGTCATTCACGACAACCGCGAGTTGCCACATCCCACACCGGGACGGCTTGGAACCGAAAGTGCCGACCCGGCCCCACTCTACTTGCAGGATCACGGCAATCCGGTCGTCTTCCGCAACATCTGGGTCGTGAAAAAGTAGTCGCTGATTCGCCTGCAGGAGCTGTTTCGATGAAACGGTTGGTCACTTGTGTCACCTTCGTGTCACTCTTCCTGGGCGTCGGCGGTCTGGGGTTGCCCCGTGTCGGGAAGGCTCAATCGAACGAGCCGCCAGTCGACTTGAAAGTGCTGACACCGGGCGAGCCTTCGCGCGACACGCGGCTGCAACCGCTCAAGGATCTGGATGGATACTTCCCGTTCCAGGGAAGTTCCTCTCCGGCGGCTTGGACGGCCCGTGCGGAACGCCGGCGACAAGCGCTGCAAGTGGCACTCGGACTCTGGCCCTTGCCGACGCCCGGCCCCCTGAATGCCGTCGTTCACGGAAAGCAGGCGTTCGGTGACTATACGATCGAAAAGGTCTATTTTGAAAGCCTGCCGGGTTTCTATGTGACCGGGAATCTCTACCGGCCGGTCAACGCCACGGGGCGACGGCCCGCCGTGCTTTCACCTCATGGACATTTCCCCGACGGACGGTTCGGCGATCAAGGCGTCGACCAGGTCCGTCGACAGATCGTGGTGGGTGCCGAGCGATTCGAGGAGGGCGGACGAAACCAGCTGCAAGCGCGCTGCGTCCAGCTGGCCAGGATGGGCTGTATCGCCTTTCTGTACGACATGATCGGCTACTGCGACAGCACGCAGATCTCCTATGATCTGGCTCACCGCTTCGCCACGCAGAGGCCCGAGATGATCGATATCCACCGCTGGGGCTTCTTCAGTCCGCAGGCCGAATCGATGTTGCAGAGCATCATGGGACTGCAGACCTACAACTCGATCCGAGCGCTCGACTGGATCTCCGAGTTGCCTGACGTGGATCCCGAACGGATCGCGGTCACCGGGGCCAGCGGAGGCGGCACGCAGACGTTCATTCTCGGTGCGATCGATCCGAGGCCTGCCGTCCTGGTGCCCGCCGTGATGGTGTCGACCGCGATGCAGGGAGGTTGCACTTGCGAGAACGCCAGCTTGCTGCGGATCGGGGTCGGCAACGTCGATTTCGCCGCCCTGATCGCTCCCCGTCCGCTCTGCCTGATTTCGGCCGATGACTGGACCCGCGAGATGCCCACCAAGGGATTTCCCGAGTTGCGGCAGCATTACCAGATGCTGGGCGTTGCCGACCGGTTGGAACACCATCCGTTCCTCCAATTCGGTCACAACTACAACTACGTCAGTCGTTCGGCGATGTATCAATTCATGAACCACCATTTAGGGCTCGGCCTGCCCGAGCCTGTGGTGGAAGAGGACTACCCGCGACTGACGCGCGCTGAGCTGTCGGTCTGGGACGAAGCGCATCCTCGCCCCGAGGGAGGGCCGGAATTCGAGCGGCAATTGCTGCAGACCTGGGCCCGGGACTCCCGGCAGCAGCTGGACCGGGCGCGGCCCCGAGATGCCGAGTCGCTGGGGCGTTACCGCGAGCTGGTTCAACCGGCCTTCGACGCCATCTTCCATCGCCATTTGCCGGCCGCCGATCGGCTGGAATACACCGAGCATCGAAAGTTCGACCTGGGCGCGTACGCGGGCGTCGTGGGTATCCTGCGCCATCGCCCCGAACCACCAGAGACCGGTCGGCCTGAACAGCTCGAAGAACTGCCAGTGGTCGGCTTGTTTCCTCACGGTTGGAACTTCGGTCCCGTCGCGATCTGGCTCGACCCCGCCGGCAAATCGTCCCTGTTCAACGGCGGACAACCCCGGGCGGAAGTCCGCCAACTGCTTGATGCGGGAGCGGCCGTCGTGGGGGTGGATCTGATGGAGCAAGGCGAGCTTCGCAGTCAGCAGGGCGATCTGCTTGAAACCCGTCGCGTCAAGAACTCGCGCGAAGCGGCCGCCTACACCTTCGGCTACAACGACCCGCTCTTCGTGCAACGCGTGCACGATGTGCTGTCGGTCATCGGGTTTGCAGTCCATCATCCCGGCTCGCCCTCACAGATCTGGTTAGTCGGCCTCAACGGTGCCGGTCCCTGGGCCGCCGCGGCTCGCGCTCAGGCCGAAGGCCGCGTGGACCGGTTGGCCGTCGATACGCAAGGCTTCCGGTTTCTGAACGTCGCGGACATTCGAGACCCGTATTTCCTGCCAGGCGGCGCAAAATACGACGATCTGATCGGCCTGTTGACCCTGGCCGCACCCCAGCGGCTGTGGCTTCAGGGCGAGCAAGGACCGGACCTGGAACAACTGCGCGAAGCGTATCGGGTCGCGGGTGATCCTCAGGCCTTGAGCGTCGCCGAACCCGATGATTCCGCCGTCTCGTGGCTGCTCGAGAAAGCTCGATGAAGCGCGGTCGTTGAACCGCATGGCCGAGAAACGCTCAGCCGTCCGTTCACGGGGCGCGGAGTTCAAAGATCGGCGGCGGGTTGAGCGGATCGACCGGGTCGGGGGTCGATCCAGGGCGTTGCGTTTGAGGGGTCGCCAGCGGCTGCCCGGAGGTTCGCGAGTCAACCGAACTCGGCCGACAATCGAGGGTCGCTCACGTGGAGCCCCCGCCAGGTCCTCCGAACCATAACTGAACGCCACACCAGAGGGCGAAAAACGCCAGGAACCACCCTGTCTCGGATTTTTTATGCGACGAACTCATCAGGCGTCCCCTGGCAACGACCGGCGAGCGAGCGACGGGAGGTGAGTGAGTGAGTGAGTGAGTGAGTGAGTTTCCAGCAGCTGCCACTATTGTAGCGGGGCACCTCGGCCCGGCGAATCCGACGCGGAGCCCTCGATGACCCATTCCACGCCAGCCACTCGCCCGCTGACGCTTGAGGTCTGCATTGATTCGGTCGAGGGCGCGATCGCGGCGGAACAGGGTGGCGCGGATCGCGTCGAGCTGTGTGCCAACCTGCTGGAAGGTGGTACCACGCCCAGCGCAGGCATGATTCGCTGCGTTCTGCAAGCGACATGTCTGCCCGTGATGGTCATGATTCGACCGCGAGGCGGACACTTTTGCTTTACTGCTCAAGAGCATGGAGTGATGCGAGCCGAGGCCGAGATGGTCCTTAACCAGCCCGTGGGGGGCATTGTGATCGGGGCGCTGACCGACGCCGGTGAGATCGACCAGCCGAACTGCCGTGCCCTGATCCATCTCGCCGCCGGACGAAGCGTGACGTTCCACCGTGCGTTTGACCAAGTCGCCGATCCTCACCGCGGCCTGGAGACGCTGGTGGACCTGGGCGTTGATCGAGTGCTCACGTCAGGTCAGGCACCGTCGGCGGAGGCAGGGCTGGCGCGGCTCCGCGAACTGGCGGCGGCCGCCTCGGGACGGCTTTCGATCATGCCCGGCTGCGGTGTCCGAGCAACCAACGTGAGTTTGATCCTGCAGCGGACTGGGGCCCACGAGATTCATTTCAGCGCCGGCCGCACGATCGCCCGGCCGGTCAGCTTTTGGCGGCCTGAAGTGCCGATGACCGCCGCGACCACGCTGGGCGACCTCGACCGCCGCGTGACATCGCTCGCGGAAGTTCAAGCGATTTGCCGAGCCGCTCGTGGGGACCAAGCGGAGCGCGAACGGGATCCGCTGGATTCGTGAAATTCGGATTTCTTGCGCGGGGTTTTCTCCTGCGACCTCCCGCGAAGGGCAAGCTTTCCAGCCGGCTACCTTACGACGCGGCTTGCGTTATACTGTCGGTTTTCTCGTCGGGAGGTCGCGTACGAATGGTTCGAGTTCAGACTCTCTTGTGCGTCGCGCTGGTCGTGGGCATCATCGCTGGTCGCACCCAGGCCGCCGACAACTGGCCGAATTGGCGAGGACCTGACGGCAACGGGGTTGCCCCGAGCGGGGACTATCCGATTTCTTGGGGGCCGGAAGAGAATCTTCGGTGGAGTGTGCCCATGCCGGGCCACGCGGGATCGACGCCCATCGTGTGGAACGATCAGATCTTCGTCACGTCCACCAAGGACGGTCAAAATGTCGCGCTGTGCTTCAACTGGGACGGCAAGCTGCAGTGGGAAGTTGCGTTGGGCGACGAACGACCTGGGAAGCACAAGAAGGCGAGCGGCAGCAATTCGTCGCCGGTAACGGACGGACAGCGGGTCTTCACGTACTTCAAGAGCGGCGACCTGGCGGGTCTGGACCTGGACGGCAGCGTGCTCTGGAAAAGGAACCTGCAGGACGAACTCGCGGAAGACACGTTGTGGTGGGATCTCGGGACATCGCCCGTGTTGACGCGAGATCACGTCGTGGTCGCTTGTGTGCAGAGCGGTCCCTCGTATCTCGCTGCCTTCGAGAAGCAGACGGGCGAGCTGGCGTGGAAAGTCGACCGGATACTCGACGCGCCGGAAGAGGCGAACCAGACGTATGCGACGCCGCTTGTCATCGAACATGGCGGAGAACAAATGCTCGTGGTCTTGGGTGCCGACCACGTGACCGCGCATTCAGCCCGGGACGGGAAGGAACTTTGGCGATTGGGCGGATTCAATCCCGAGCAGAACGGGTATTTTCGTTCGATCGCCTCGCCAGTCGAATGTGATGGAATCATCGTTGCCCCATACGCGCGGGGGACCACGCTGACGGCGATTTCGCTCGACGGCAAGCTGCTATGGCGTGACGACACGATCTCGTCCGATGTCCCGACGCCGGCGGCCATCGATGGCAAAGTTTACGTCTGCAGCGACAAGGGACGCTTGGCCTGCCTGGATCTGAAAACGGGCCGCGAGCTGTGGAGCGTTGAGACCGGCAAGAATCGAAACGTGTTTAGCAGTTCACCCATCCTGGCGGGAAAGCATGCCTACCTGACGCGAGAAGATGGGACGGTCTTTGTCGTCGACACCACCGAGGGCCACCAGGCCGTCGCCGCCGTCAACGAGATGAAGGATTTTACGGTTGCCACGCCGGTTTTTGCCAAGGGCAAGATCCTGCTGAGGACCGCAGGCCATCTGTTTTGTATCGGCCAGTCGGACTGATTGGCCCCAGCGGCTCAGTTGCTGCCCATGGCTGAATCTCGGACATTCGCTTTCGACAAGGAAACGAGGTAAATCATGTCGCGGGGAAAGACCTTTGACAGTGTCACGAAAACCATTGGCGAGACGCCGATGATCCGGATCAACCGCCTGGTCCCGCCGGATCATGCGACGGTTTTCGCGAAGTGCGAATTTTTTCAACCGCTCAATAGCGTCAAGGATCGAATTGGCGTCGCCATGGTCGAAGCGGCGGAGAAAAGCGGTTTGCTCAACGCCGAGTCGCACATCATCGAGCCGACGAGCGGCAACACGGGGATCGCATTGGCATTCGTTTGCGCGGCCAAAGGCTACCGATTGACTTTGACGATGCCCGAGTCGATGTCGCTTGAGCGACGCGCGCTGCTGCGCGCGATGGGTGCCAATCTGGTGCTCACACCGGCCGCGGAGGGCATGAAGGGAGCGATCAACACAGCGGCCGAGATGGTTGAAAAAGACCCGAACGGCTGGATGCCGCAGCAATTCGAGAATCCCGCCAATCCGGCGATCCATGAAGCCACGACCGGGCCGGAGATTTGGGAAGACAGCGGGGGACAGATTGATGCCATCGTCGCCGGCGTCGGAACGGGAGGCACGATCACGGGCGTGAGCCGTTACTTGAAGGCCAAGAACCCCGCGTTTCGGGCGATCGCCGTCGAGCCGGCCACGTCGCCCGTGATCAGCGGCGGTCAACCTGGCAAGCACCGGATTCAGGGCATCGGGGCCGGTTTCGTCCCGAAGAATCTGGATACCTCGCTGGTCGACGAAGTGATCACGGTCGACGACGAGCAGGCCTTCGAGTGGGGGCGTCGCCTGGCCAGCCAAGAGGGCATCATGGCGGGGATCAGCAGCGGAGCCAATCTCTGCGCCGCGGCCCAGGTGGCGGCGCGTCCTGAGTTTCAGGGCAAGCGGATCGTGACGATCATGTGCAGCCTGGGCGAACGCTATCTGTCCACGCCGCTGTTCGGTGGATTGACCGGCTGAGCCGGCAAGTCGGGCGTCGCGCCGGCCGCCAACTCGAGCCGCTCGTGGAACCACTGCAGCCAATCGGCGTCGGGGACACCGTAGGGGCGAAACTTTTCGGCCAAGCCGCGGTCGTGATCGTACAAGATCGCGCGGTAAGCGCCCAAGTGGCTGGCGCTGGCCGAATCCATCAGGTGGCTGGAATCGACGGCACTCATTTGGAAGAGTATGCGCTGCCCGAAATCGCGGAGCGTCTGTCGCTCGAGCCAACGCGACAGCGTGTGATAACAATCCGCCCACAACAACGTGTGGATGTCCACCGCCGGCCCTTCGCGCAGCAACCGCGCCAACTGACCGGGCGGCTCGGGGCCCGCGTCCTTTCCGAAGCTGCCCAACCCGAAATCGTCCGCGGTCTGGAGGTCGCGGAACTGCACCAGGTCGAAGATCACCAGGTACACCGGTTCGTGGAGTCGCTCAGGATCGGCCAGCCGCTCTTCCAGCCACTCGCTGGCCTGGGTGAGCGTCGCCCGCATCTGCGACGGGCCGCCCACCCGCAGCCGATTGGGGTCGGGCAGATGCGGACGCAAGCGGTCCGCGAAGTCGGATTCGGCGTTCTCGAGCCGACCTCCTTCGAGAACCAAGAACTGAGGCATGCGGCGTTCATGATCCGAGTCCGAGATCTGGGCCCCCGCGACCAGACTCACGATGCTGCTGCTCAGCACGCCCGCGCCCAGCTCACGGCTTTGTCCGACAAGCAAGAGATTGCTGCCCGCTTGACGCCGGAACACAGCGCACGTGGGTTCTTTGATGGCGATCGCCGACCCCAGCCACGCGGTCGGCGAGCGGCGATCTCCGGCGCTGCGCCCGTCCGTCAGCCAGCGTTGCAACTGCGCGTTGCCGCGCAGATCGGCGGCCGCATGCCCCTCGAACACGATCGGGGTCTCGCCGCGATATCCCACTTCCTTCGCCTTGAGATGCACTCGGGTCAGGCTGGCATTACGCTGCTCGTCCGCGAGCCAAACGACCTGGAACGGATGGTTGCCTTCGACTCGGCCATTGGCATCGTTGTAAATCGCCTCGCCGGGGCGTCCCAACAACCGGGCCGCCGTGTTGTCCTCGCTGAGGATCAAGTGCGCGTCGGCGGCGCTGCATTCCAGTGCGATCCGAACCGCCATCTGCCCCAACGTGCTGCGGGCCAGCGAATAGGCTCCGGCGAGTGTCTGGGACCCGAGCACGACGTGCATGCCGAACGCTCGGCCTTGGCGGACAAGTCGATCCAGCAGCAAGGCCGCCTCATGGGCGATGCGATCGTCATTGACAAAGAATTCCTGAAACTCGTCCACGATCAACAGCAGCCGTGGCAAGGCCCGCCCCGGCTCGCGCTGACGGTAGGCGGCGAGATTCTGGACGCCGGCGGCGCGGAACAAGTCACCGCGCTGTCGCAATTCATGATCCAGCTGCTGCAGGACGCTCAGCCCAAACTCACGCTCGCTTTCAATGGCAATCACGCGGGCATGAGGCAATTCCAGATCCGCGTAGGCTTTGAATTCCACCCCCTTCTTGAAGTCGATCAGATAGAACTGCAGCTGATCCGGCGAGTAGTGCAGGGCGGCGTTGGTGATCAGGGCGTGCATCAGCGTCGACTTGCCGGAACCGGTTTTGCCGGAGACAAGGGCGTGCTGCGACGTGCCTTGTCCGAGTCGCAGGGCGAGCCGTTGCGTGGCACCGGTCCGGCCCAGCGGCACGACCAACTCCTCCGCACAATCGCTCTGCCAGATCGCCTCCTCGTCCGGCGTCACATAGCTGAATGGCACCTGAACTCGGCGCGTATCCTGCGCGTGCCGCCCCACGGCCTTGACCAGTTGCGTTAGCTGCGGACCGGGGGGCGGGGGGTCGAGGCTCAACGGCATGTCCGCCAGCGGCGGACGCGTGTTCTGGAACCTCTCGCCGGTCCAGCGAAACACCTGAGCGTTCGCCTCCAGGTCACTGAGAATCGCCGGACTGACCTGCTTGGCGAGCCGGTCGACGCTCATCAGTGTATAGATTCCGCACCGCGGACCGCTTTGAGCGATGCTGATCAATCGCCGCGTTGCCTCGTCCGTGAACTGAGTCGGATAGTTGGCCACGATCAGGACCCGAAAGGGTTCGGCCACTTCCCCCGCCTGTTCGTTATATTCCTGAATCGACCGGTACTCGTTCCGGAGATACTTCTGAATCACGTTTTCCATGTGCTCGGTCAGATCGCACAACCGTTGGTTCAGGTGCGGGGCTTCGGTCCAGATTCGATTGCCGACCAGCCGTTCGTCGAAGTCCGCCAGGTGCATGAACGCGGAAAAATTCTGGCCCAGGCCGATCGGATCGAAGATCGTCAATCGCAGCTTGCCGGGGGGAAACGCGGCCAGCAGCCGCAACGCGGCGCTCCGCAACACTTCCACGGCTTGCTCGCGGCCGACCCCCTCGGTCTCCAACAACAACGAGCCTTGTTCGGGGAACGTCAACAGCGCGGGCAGCGCGACGGGCGTTCCCATCTGGGCCAGGGCGCCCGCGTGCGGCGGAAGTTGAAAATCATAGTGGCCGATCGGGACGGCCTGCGGCGGAGCGGTCGCCGGCTGCCAGCGGTCGATCTCCGCCGACGTCAGCTCCTCGACCGCCGTTGGACAGGCACTTCGGATCTCACCCACAAACTGCTCGAATGCCTGCAGCGCATTGCGCCAGCGATCCCGCAGCGTTTCACGCGCCTCGTCATATTCCGACTCGACGCGGCGAATGCGCTCCTCCGCCTCTTGCTGGGCGCACGTCTGCTGCGTCTCGAAGTACACCTTGCGTTCCGCAAGCAGCGGACGGTACTTGCCGCGGACGCCGTCAGCCTCCTGATCCCAGGCGTGCTGAAAGGCGGCGAGCTGCTGTTGAAAGCCCTGTTCCAATTCCTGGGACTGTTGCCGATACCGGGACTCCGCACCTTCCAAGGCGGCATCGCGGGCCGCCCGCGCTGCCCGCTTCTGACGGGTCGTTTCGCGCTTCAGTTCTTCCTGGCCGGCTTGAGTTTCGCGTTTCGAGGCCCGCTGGCCTTCGCCAATCGCCCGTTTGGTCTGTTGCAGTTCACCGGCCAGCTGGGGAGCGATCACGCGCAGCCGTTGAGCCGCGATTCGATGCAGGATCTGATGCAAGGCCGCCGCCAACGTGAGACTCGAAACCAACACGGCGACCGTCAGCGTCACGGGCCGATTGCCGACGACGATCCGCCACGGAAAAATGCTGACCCCGACCAGCAACAAGAAAACCAGCACGCTCCAGCCTTCCTGCAGGTAGCGATGGATTCGGCTCCCGCGGTTGGCCTGCAGCGTCGCCACGATCTGCTCGATCTGTGCCTCGAATCGGCGCAGCCAAGTCGAACTCCCCACGTTCGGCTCGGGATCCACCTCGGGGCTCGAGCCGGCCGGCAACATGACGCCCCGTTGCTGCAGATGACTGACGACGTCGGCCCGCACCTGCCCCCAAGCCTCACCGGCCTCGCGAGCTCGCCGCACAAGCTGTTCGTGCTTCCGCTTGAGCTGCTCGAGATCGGCGCGGAGGTGGTCCTTCAGCCGCAACTCGGATTGCTCGCAATCGTCCTCGGCCTCGGCGATCGTCTTGGCTCGTTGCCGCGCGACTTCGTCCGACCGAAGACCGCGGACCTCTTCCAATTGCTCAAGTTGTGTTTCGAACCGCAATCGAGCGGCCTCCAGCTGAGTCGTCATTTGCTGAGACAACGTCTGTTGGGTCGATTCGGCCTGAGCCGCCAGGTCCGCGTGGACTCGCGCCGCTTGCTCACGTACCAAGACCAATTGCTCGTGATGCCATCGATCTGCCTCCGCCAAGCCCGCGGCAAGCTCGTCGGACAACCGCACAAGTCGCCGAACCTGGTCATGCTGTGAATTGGGAATCGTCAACTCGCTCATGTTCCGCCTCGCTTCGCGTTCTTCCACGGCCACCGCCGTCCTGTTCCTATTCCTGTTTCGATCTCAATCTCGATCGCAATCTCAATGCCATGCAAGCTTCACCATTCAAGCGAGCCCAGGCCGGGCAGCGTCCGGCAACGGGTCGCTCGCCAGTCGATCAGAGCAATCCCCGCTGCCCAAGCTGCCCCTGTTCGGGCGAGTCGTCATCGCAATCCCGGATGGCTCGTCGAAAAATATCATCCAGTTCGCTGGTGGCGGCCATCACCAGCCGCAACGCGGGCAGGATCGGTTCCAGATGCTGTTGTTGGAAGTCTCGAGCGGCTTGGTCGTCCCACGTCTCACGCGTTTCCTCCCAGCAGGCCTGCAAGTCGCGCGTCGCTCGCTTCAGGCGCTGGAGGCCACTCAATAGATTTCCAGGTCGTTCCATGCGGATCACTCGTTGCGCGGTTGGGGATCGGGGGCGGACCCAAGGTCGGTCGGATCGACGGTACGGGGAGACGACGAAGCCGGTCGCATGTCCCGCCCGGTCCCGGATCCCTTGGTCAACTCGCCGGAGGGACGAAGAGCGGTGTATTTCTCCAGCGAAGCAAGCATGCGGTCGAGCGACGCCATCGCCTGAGGCAGATCAGCCTCAATCAACTGTTCGAGCTTCGCCAACACGCCCCGATATTCGTCCACTTCATGTTGCAGCAAGCCGGACAGTTGGCGGGTACGTGCCGCCTTTCGCTCGGTATAGCGCAACCGATCGCGAGCCTGCTGAACCTGCTGCTTCTCTTCCGTGGCCGACACCGGATCTCGGCCGCTGATCGTAAGCTGCTTCATTTGGAGCCGGTCAAGTGCTCCGGTTAACCCGTCACTGGCTTGCCGGACCTGGGCCGGCCAATAGGTCATCCGATCGTGTCGAACCCAGTCGACGGTTCGCTGCGACTCCGCCTGCAGGTTGTCCAACACGTCCTGCATGACCTCGACGTACTCGCGAATCGCCGCTCGGAAACGGCGCAGTGCATCGATCGACTGGACACTCGCCTGGCGGGCCATGCCATTGCTCCCTTAAGACTGCAAATACTCGTCGATCTGGTCGGCTTTTCGAGCCAGGTACGGCACGTGCCGCTCGGAGAGCTCCAAGAATCGGATCATCAGCTTCAGATGCTCCTCGAACTGGTCCGCGAACCGTTTGTGCTCCTGGTCCCGCCACGTGGCGCTCAGCGACGTCATGTCATTGTTCAGTGAAACGAGTCGATCACGCAGGTCGGCGTTGAACTTTCTTAACTTCAGCGCGAACTGACGCAATTCGTCGGGGTCGACGACGGCCTGAGGCATGCGAATCCTCCCCTGGCGGAATCGGCGGATGGGAATGGGCCTGAGATGAGCTTGGTCCGGCCGGTGCGCAGCCCGTCGTCGGTTGACTTCGGGCAACAAAGGCCGGCGGACTGCTCCATTATACTTGGGCCCGAGCGGCCCGGGCAAAGTAACACCGAGAGGGCGGGGCACCCGCCGAGCCGAACTTGCGTGTGGCGCCGAAATTCGCCTGGGAGAAGCGGCGAATCAGGGTTCCAAGGCCGCCGGGTAGTCCAGTTCGTACGGCGGGGCGTCGCCGCCGGGGCCCATCAAGTAATGCTCCATCCAGCGCAACAGCCGCAAACTGTAGTCAAACCGCGCCGCCGCTTTGCGGTTGCCGTGACCCTCGCCTTCGTACAACACGAGGCGGACGGGGGCCTGAGCGAGTGTCTTCAGGTGTCGAAACAACTCCAGCGACTGCGACGGATGGACGCGCGGATCTTGCTTGCCGTGCAGGATCAGCGTCGGCGTCTTGTTCCGCTGCACATATCGAATCGGACTGCGCTCGGTGAAATACGGCCAATCATCCCACAGTCGCTTGAGGTGGTGTACCAGAAACATCTCGGCCGGAATGTCCGTCGTGCCGACTTTCGAGATGTTGTCGCTGATCCCGACAAACATCACACTGGCGGCGTAGCGATCCGAGTAATACGTCGCGCCCCAGGCCGAGGCGTAGCCGCCATAGGATCCGCCTGTGATGCCCACCCGCGCCCGATCGACCAAGCCGGAAGCGACCAGATGATCGATGCCGTCGACCAGATCATCGAATTCCTTGCCCGCCGCGTCGGCTTGACCTAATTTCGAAAACTCGACACCCCGCCCCGTGCTGCCCCGATAATTCGGATAGAAGACCGCGAATCCTCGGGCCGCCAACGCTTGACCCGGACTGGAGTACGTCGTGACCCAGCCGTTCGGGACGTGCGATTCAGGTCCGCCGTGGACGATCATCACCAGAGGATAGCGCCGCCCCTCGACGTAGTTCAGCGGTTTGATCAGCACGCCCTCCAACTGCAGGCCGTCCCGCGCCGACCAGGTAACCGGCGATTGCTCGGCCAAACGGATCGAATCGAGTTGCGGGTTGCTGCGCGTCAGTCGCAGGGATTCCGGATCCGTCGGATTCGGCTCGACGGACATCCGGTAGACTTCGCCGGGATGCTGCGGCGCATGGCCGACCATCGCGGCGGTCTTCCCGTCGTGGGTGACGGTCAAGGCGGAAAGAATCGGCCCGGTCGCCGAGATCACCCGCTGCGTCGCACCCTCGACATCGCTCGTTCCTACCGACGTCTGAAGATGGTCGTCTGCGATCCAGAGGATCCGGCCGGCGTCCAACCAGGCGAACGAACTGACATGCGCCGGGTAGTCCGGCATCAAGTCGGTCAACTCACCCGACCCGGGCAGATTGGCGACCATCAGCCGTCCTTCGCTGGGGTCATGGAGGTCGGCCCCGGAGATCATCGCGATCCGCTCGCCGTTCGGACTCCAGGCCACCTGGCCCAACTTGCCGGGATTCGGGATCGATTCGACGATCCGTCCCGAGACGACGTCCACGATATGGACTCGCTTGAACATGTAGCTGTCGTCGACCGAGGGCGTTGGAGCCAGCACGACGAGCAGCTCCGTGCCGCGGGGACTCCATTGGACGTCGTGAGCCGAGCCCGTCAGGTCCAACCTTCGCGGCTTCGCGCCCGGCGTCGATTCGGCGATCCAAACGCGGGTGGGCTGCCAGTCTTCTTCGTAGATCTCCTGATTGAAACCCTTTTCAGCCTGCGTCTTTTGAGTGGAGTCGACCTCCTCCGTGGCGAGATAGGCGACCTGACGTCCGTCGGCCGAGAGGCTGAAGGCCGAGATCGAGGTCGGGTGCTCGAGCAACTTCTGGGACTCGCCGCCGTCGATCGGAATCTGATAAAGCGCCGTCGCCTTGTCGTCATTGCGACGAGCCAGATAGACGATCCGTTTGCTGTCCGGTGTCCAGGCCATCGACCCAACGGCAATCTTTCCCGTCACGAACGGACGTGAATTCCCCGCGGCGTCCACCACATGCAGCTCGACCCACGACGGACCGTCCTCGTCCTGCAGCGGAATCCGTGGGACCGCCAACCGGTACGCAACCCAGTTGCCGTCCGGCGAAATCGAGGAATCGATCACGGACTTCAGCTGCGCGATTTGCAACGGCCCCAGCGTCCGCTGGACGACGACCGGGACGTCGGCAGCGGTGCCTGTCGCGGTGTCCTCGGCGCGGCAACAGGCCGCACCGCCGATCGCCATCACGATCTGGGTGAGCGAGACCGTCACAAGCAAGAGAAGGGGCCGAAATAACTTCATCGTGGAAGATCGGGTGGCGAATTTCATCGGTGGCAGCTTTCCAACAGGCGGCGGTTGTTGCTCAACTGGGGGTGGTTTCACGACAGGAAGTGCGGCAGGGCGAGGCAGCACCTCGCCCTGCCAAGATTCAAGCGTAACACTTCATTTGGATCCTCGAACGCGTGTCGCCCGACGAACCGGTCAATCCTTCAGGCGGATTCCCAGCCCGAACGGAATTCGGGGCGGAATTCGGGGCGGATCGGCGCTGGGGCTCGGTCGTTGCCCGACGCGGCCAAGTGGGCGGCGTCCCAATCGAAACCGCCTCCGGCGCGGTAGGCGACATTGCCCAGGACGACCGTTTCGCTCAGCGGTCCCGAATAGGCAAAGTCGCAGGTTGCGGCTGGGCCGCCTTTGCAAGCGTCGATCCATTCGCGGTGGAAACCGGGGGAATCGGGGATCGTCGCCGCGGGGGCTTCATGCTCGGCGAAGCGATCCTGTGGATAGAGGGCCCGCTTACCAAAGCCGCACAGTAACTGACCTTGCGTCCCGATGAATAGCGTGTTGTTGCCGCTGGAGGGCAGACCTTGCTCGCGCAGGATCGGCGGTCCGTCTTTGGCGTGATACCAGTTCAGCTCGACGGCCGGCCGCGTGGACGTCTCCGGGAAGACGTATTTTACGGCCATTGATTTGGGAGTCCGCTCGGGATCGACCGGCGGGCCGCTGGCCTCGACTCGATTGGGAAACGTCAGGCCCAGTGCCCAATAGGGGATGTCCAGGATATGGCAACCCCAATTGCCCATTTCACCGGTCCCGTAATCCCACCAGAAGCGCCAACCGTAAGGGCAGATGTCGGGGCTGTACGGGCGCATCTTGGCCGGCCCAATCCACAGTTCCCAATCCAAGTGCTCGGGCACGGGCGGCGGATTTTGGGGAATCGCCGGCATCCCCCGCTCGCCGTCGATCCAGCAGTGGACTTCGGTCACTTGGCCGATCGCTCCGGCCTGGATCAGCTCGACGACGCGATGCATATTCGCCAGCGTGTGTCGCTGGACGCCGAGTTGTGTGGCGACGCCCATCCGTGCGGCCAGCTCGGTCATCTGACGCGTCTCCCACACCGAATGGGCCATGGGCTTTTCACAATAGAGATGCTTGCCGAGTTGCAGCGCGATCATCGAGGGATGGAAGTGCGAATGGTCGGGCGTGCTGACGACGACGGCATCGAGCTGATCGGCCAGCTCGTCGAACATCCGACGATAGTCGCGGTATTTGCGCGCCTGAGGGAATCGTTCGAACCCATCCCCGGCACGTTGCTCGTCGACGTCGCACAGGGCCACGATGTTTTGCTGTTGTTGAGCGACGCCGTTCAGGTTGCTGCGTCCCTGACCGCCGATCCCGATCAGCGCGACGTTCAATTTCTCGTTGGGCGATTCGGCTCGCGCGGCGCACCCTCGTGTCGCCGCCCAGTAGCCGGCCCCCGAAGCGAGCGTGGTCTTGAGCGCCTCGCGGCGGCTGATGTGTCGCATCGCATATTCCCCTTTCGGAAAAAGAATCAATTCAAGGCTTTGACTTGACGCTTGGATTTCGCCACCGAGTCCCCGAGGGCACTGAGATCGCGTTCGATGATTCACAGCGGCGGCGTCGTGCTGGTCAAATACGCGAAGAGATCTCGAATCTCGTCTTCGCTCAGCTCGGCCAGCAAATGTTCCGGCATCAGCGATCTCGGGTCGGGCAGTAGTTCGTCGATTTGCGAAAGCGGGATGGACTGATCTTGACCATCCGTCCCGCGGAGGACGAGCAGTTGATCATTGTGTTCCATTTTCAGACCCGCAAGAACTCGGCCGTCGTCGGTGACGACCGTAAAATTTTCGAAACCTTCGCGAATCTCGGCGCTGGGGTGAACGATCGCCAGCAACATGCGTCGCAAGTTCGTCCGATTGTACGACGTCAAATCGGGTCCGATCTGGTTGCCTTGTGCGAACAGCCGGTGACATTTCGCGCAGTTGGCCTTGCCCTGAAACAGGTCGCGGCCGCTGAGGGGATTTCCATCTCCCTGTCGGACGATTTGTTCCATCGCGTCGATCCGAGCTTCCAGGGCCGCCACGTCCGTCGCCTGTTCTGGAAACAAGCGCTCCATTGCCGCAACGACCGTCGGCCGCGGATGTCGTCTCAGGCGTGTCTGGATCTCGCTTTCCAATGACGTGGCCGGAATGGTCCCTTGTTCAACCGCACCCAGCATCGCCTCCGCCCATCCCGCGCGGCTGGCCAGCAGTTGACGTGCGACGGCCTGAGATCCCTCACTGAGGTTCGGATACGCGTTCAATACGAGCGTGCCGATTTCGTCGTCCGAGAACTTCTGCAAAGCGATTAACGCGGCATTGCGAATCGATTCCGCTTCGTCGCCTGTGAGCAATTTGGCGAGCATCGGCGGAGTCCGGTCCGCTGCCGCGCAGGACTTCACCCAGGGCCCGGATTAATTCCAACCGCTGAGCGGACGGAGCCTGCGAGTCAGCGCTGAGCTGCAGAGCCTGGGCGACGGCCTCCTCATCTTGCTGACGGACACCGAGCAGCAAGGCGAAGGGCCCGCTGCTGGCGCCAGCTCACGGGCCAACTCCAACGGCAACGGCGGCAGCTCGCGGCCCTCAAACGACTTCACAAAGGCCTCCAACAGACGGTCTCGCTCGGCGGACGTCGGTGCCAGTTGCATCAGCGTCGCGCAAACCTGCAGATCGTTTTGGCGACCCGACATGGCATAGCGCCGCATCAGATTTTGCGGGATGCGATATCCTCCCACACGGTACTCCGCCTGCCAGGGATCCGTGCGCTGCAAATACGACAAGATCAAGTCGGGTCGATCCGCATGTGCCTCCAGCGCCCACCATAACATGTTGGGCACGTAGGGGTCGGCAACATCCTCCGGACGCGCCAGCAGTTCGAAGAGAATCGGAATGGCCTGATCCGCCGGCAGCCGCTTGGCGGTGGCGGCCAGCTGACAGCGCGTCTCGACATCCGGTTCGTCGTGAGCCAGCCGTCGCAGTCGCGTCGCCAACTCGGGCGCAACGAGCCGATCGTCGCCCAGGATGCGGATCGTCCAACGTCGCACATGCGGGTCGGCGTGCTGGAGACACGGCATCGCGCGCGTCGCGTCCAGGCCACCGGACAAATGAAGCGCCCACAGGGCGTGCAGCGCGTCCGGCCCGGTCCGCTCCTGAACGAGCGTCTCAAGTTGCGCGATGACGTTCGCATCGCGTCGATCACCCAGCAGTCGCAGGGCCTGCTGCCGGAACCAGCGGTTCGAGTGAAACAGGTAGCGGTCAATCAGCTCGGCGCTGGTCAATTTCGCCAGATCGAAGGCTTGCGACGGTTCGAATTGCTTGCCTCGCAGGCGATACACACGGCCCAGATCCGGGTTGGTCTGGCCTTCATGGTTCCGGTAGTGATTGGGCTGGACCGAATACCAATCGGCCAGATAGAGGCTGCCGTCGGGCCCCAACTGGATATCGACGGGCGTAAACCAATCAGCCCGATCGCCGCGGCCGGCGGCAACCACAATCGCGATGTCCCGCGTCTGCCGTGACGCCCCGTCGGGGCCGATCTCGGAGAGCACCACATGATGCTCGACCGGATTCACGCCGAACAAGCGCCCGTGGTAACGCGCGGGCAGCGAGTCGGCCTCGTAGATGCAAAAGGTGTGCGTGAAGCGTACCACGGGGTGGTGTCGCATGGCCCCGTAGTAAGCGAAGGCGTAGGGATTGGAGAGTTGTCCGTGCTTGCCAAAATTCTTTTGCGAGTAGCCTCCTTGGACGTAGTAAAACCCACGCGTATCACCCCCGTTGTGCCCCGAGTAGACACGTCCTTGCGAATCGATCTCGACGCCGAATGAGTTGCCGCCGCCTTCGGCAAAGACTTCGTAACGGTGGGTTTCAGGATGATAACGCCACACGTTCTGGCCCAGGCTGTGAACCGGCGTCTGGTCGGCTTCGGCGAGCCCGTTCGGCCCATGGACCACCACGGAACCGCTCACGGTGCTGCCCTGCGTCGCGTAGATCCAGCCATCCGGGCCCCATCGCAGGCTGTTGGCGATGGAATGCGAGTCTTCGATGCCGAACCCCGAGAGCAGCACTTGCGGTACCAGGTCGTCCGGCCGGTCATCCCGGTCCTGATCGGCGTAAAACAAGAGATAAGGCGGATTGAGCACGAACACGCCGCCGCGGCCCGGCAGGGCGGCGGTGGCAAAGTTCAGACCGTCCAAGAACACTTTGTGCTCGTCAAACGTGCCGTCTTGATCTCGATCGGTATGGATCGTGATTCGATCCTGTCCGCGAAAGGGAGAATCCGCCGCATGCGGGGGCGGCGGCGGGAACGGCGGATCGTAGACGTTCCGCCAGACATTGTCACGGCTCAGCAATTTCAAGCCCGCTGGCCAGGGATATTGGCGATACTGCACCACCCACAGCCGTCCCCGCTCGTCGAAACTCAACTGCAACGGATTTGCCACGATCGGCTCACGCAACAACAGGTCCAGTTGCAAGTCCTCGACCACCTCCAGCGTCGGCTCGACGTCACTCGGCTGCAGCGGATACACATCCTCCGCGACCGCCGACGTCGACTGACCGTAATCCGTTGCACGGGGCGCAACTTCGTGTGACACCGAATCGTCATTCCTCGAAATGGCATCCCCCGGAGCATCCTGGTCCAGTGCCCAGTAGATTGCATTCCGCAGCAATCGACGAAATCCCGCCGCCTGAAAATCGCTCGGAATCCCCAGCGACGTATAAAAGACGCGGGTCGCGCGGTCACCGTAGAGGTTCGTCCAGGCCACCGGCTCCGCGTCGCCTGTCTCGCGCTGGCCGGAAAGCAGCAACGTCGCGCGGTCGGAAACGAGCGAGCTCTGGTACAGCTTCGAACTGGTCCAGGGCGTCACGCCGCGCAGCAGGGGACTTTCGGCCGCGGCGGCGTTTCGAGTCACCGCCACCGATTCGTCGCCAAAATGACCTTGGTACCGGCCGCCTAAAACCTGTTCGTCAAACTTCAGCCACTCGGCATGTCCGGCCGTGACCTGGCCGCGCGTGTCGAAGGCGTGACTCGCCGTCCGGATCGCGACCAGCGGCTTCCCCGCCACAAGATGCGCGCGAATTGCCTCCATCTGCCGCACGGTCGGTGCTCGACGCCGTACGCTCAGGACCAGCAGATCGGCGTCGGCCAGAGCGTCTTCAAGTCCCGCAAAGTCGTTCCGCGACGGGGCTTCGTTGGGGGCACGGATCCACGTGGCTCGAAAACCTCGATCCGCCAACTCGGCCGCGAAAAACTCCGGGAGCGTGCCCGCCGTTTCGTACTCGGCTTCGCCGATCATGAAGACCAGATGCCGGCGGGAAGGCTGGCGCTGGCGCCGGCTTGGCTTCGCTGGGTGCCGGCTTGGCTTCGCCGGATTCGGCGGCCGATAAGCGAATTCGGGGACGGAGCGACGGGCAGCGAGACCACGACCCAGGAGGTCGCCAAGCTGACTGAGATCACCAACAACCAACGCATCGAACACCTTTCGGTTGAAGGGTTGCGGGGAGGCAACGGGTTCCGGGGGGAATCAAGGACGGGGCGGATCGCGCCGGGGCCTTTATTGTGGCCCAAAAAACGAGTACAAGCTACCAGGACAAACGACGAGCGGGCCGGCAATTCCTTCCTGATCCGAGAGGCGCAAATCGACCGATGGCGAACCTCATCACTCGACGGACTGCCTGCAGTCGTGACTGTCCCGACGCCTGCGAGATCGTCGCCACCCTGGACGCGGGCCGCATTGTGCGTCTGCAAGGCGCGGCCGATCACCCCATCACGCAAGGGTTTCTGTGCCATCGAACAAGTCGCTTCCTGGAACGCCAATACGCTCCCGAACGGCTGACACGGCCGCTCCTGCGGCAGGGCGATGGCTTTCGCGAAATCGATTGGTCCGAGGCCTTGGATCTGATTGCCGCACGCATGTTGCAGTTTCGCGCGGAATCGGGAGCGGCTTCGATATTGCACTACCGGTGCGGTGGCTCGATGGGCATCATGAAGCACGTCAGCGATTGGTTCTTCCGGCGGTTTGGCCCGGTGACGGAAAAGTCGGGTGACGTTTGTTCGGGAGCGGGAGAGGCGGCTCAGACGACGGATTTCGGTTTGTGCGACAGCAACGATGTGTTCGACCTGCTCAACAGCCGAACCATCGTCCTGTGGGGAAAGAACGTCTTCGTCAGCAGTGTCCATCTGCTGCCCGTCCTGCGACAGGCTCGTCAGGCCGGCGCCCGGTTGATCCTGGTCGACCCGGTCCATCACCGAACGGCCCAGATTTGCGACCAAGTGGTGCAGCCACGCGCGGGCGGGGATGCGGCCTTGGCCTGTGGAGTCGCGCGTTGGCTGATGGATCAGGGACGACACGATCCCGACGCGGCAGACTACTGTGATCACTGGGAAACGTACCAGCAACTCATTGGCTCCCGTTCGTTCGAGCAGTGGGCCGCGATCGCGGACGTGCCGGCCGCGGCACTGATCGAAATGGCCGAGGCTTACGCGGCGGGTCCCTCGGCGATCTTGATCGGTTGGGGGATGCAGCGCCGGCGGTTTGGCGCCGCGACGATCAGGGCCGTCGATGCCCTGGCGGCCATCTCAGGGAACCTGGGAGTCGCGGGCGGCGGCGCGTCGTTCTATTTTCGCCGCCGCGGCGCTTTCGATTTCTCGTTCCGCGAGACGTCGGACGAGCCGCCGCGTCGAATTCCCGAACCGTTGCTGGGCCCCGGAATCCTGGCCGCCACGGATCCGCCGCTGCGAATGGTCTGGGTCACCGCCGCCAATCCCGTCGCCATGTTGCCGCATTCAACGGTCGTCGCCGAGGCACTGCGATCTCGCGAATTCACCGTGGTCGTTGACTCGTTCTTCACCGATACGGCCCGCTGTGCCGATCTGGTGCTGCCGACGACGACCTTCCTGGAAGAAGATGACCTGCTGGGCGCCTACGGCCACCACTGGCTGGCTGAAATGCGAGCCGTCACGCTGCCACCCGATGGCGTTCGGTCGGACTACCAGATCGTTCAGCAACTGGCCGCCCGGGTTGGCCTGAACGAGTTGTTCGCCGACGACGTCGACGCCTGGAAAGATCGACTGCTGACGCGGGTCGCGCCGCGAGGCGTCACGCGCGAGGCGCTCCGCCGCGGCGCGGTGCGGAATCCGCTCGCCGACAAGATTGTTTTCGCGGAGCGTCAATTTGCGACCGCTTCGGGGCGCGTCAACTTGATCTGCGAATTACCCGAACCGCTGCTGACCGCACCGGATCGGATGACCCTTAAATTGGCCGCCCTGTCCACGGCCCGGGCCCAAAGCTCGCAGTGGCGACCCGCCGAACAAGAAGGACCCGCGACGGCCACGGTGCACCCCGATGCCGTCCCCGAGGCCCGAACCGGTCAGCTCGCCAGGCTGCGGTCCCGCGTTGGCGAGCTGACGGTCGTCCTGCAACTGGATCCGCAGCAGCGCCCCGACGTCGTCCTGATGGAAAAAGGCGGCTGGCTGCATGCCGGCCGCTGCGCCAATGCGCTGGTTCCCGCCGAATTGACCGACGATGGTGAGTGTGCCGTGTACTATGACACCGAGGTGTCAGTGACACTGCTGTGAGCGTGGCTCTGCCCCGCAGGGCAAAGCCTGCCTGGACACGGGAGCGGCCCCCTCATCGGGCACGGCCCCCTCATCCGGCGCGGCCCCCCTCATCCGGCCTTCGGCCACCTTCTCCCGCGCTGGGGAGAAGGGACATGCTGGTGTCACCTCTCCCGTGGCCGGGAGAGGTCGCTCGGGGCACGCTGGCGGGGCCCGAGCGGGTGAGGGTTGGGCCCCGCGAGTCTGCGGTGCGGCGAGCCCCCTCATCCGGCCTTCGGCCACCTTCTCCCGCGCTGGGGAGAAGGGACATGCTGGTGTCACCTCTCCCGTGGCCGGGAGAGGTCGCTCGGGGCCCGCTGGCGGGCCCCGAGCGGGTGAGGGTTGGCCCCCCGCGAGTCTGCGGTGCGGCGGCCCCCCTCATCCGGCCTTCGGCCACCTTCTCCCGCGTGGGGAGAAGGGACATGCTGGTGTCACCTCGGCCGTGATCGGCAGAAGGGACATGCTGGTGTCACCTCGGCCGTGATCGGCAGAAGGGACATGATCGACCTACGGTCGGCGGCGAGCCAGTGAGATCAGGCCGACCAGCAGTAGGGCGATCGATGACGGCTCGGGCACGGCGGACACCGCCGGGCGCGGTCCCAACTCGAAACCGCCGTCGGAAAAGGCGGCCACCAGGTCCGCGCTGTCGAACACCTCGTCACCCGACCAGTCACCCTCGACCCATGTCGCGCTTTGGGACGTCTCGTACTTGCCAGCGGCAAAGACGGCGACCAGGTCGTCCGAAGTAAAAGACCCGTCGAAGTTGGCGTCGCCAAACCAGGTCTTGGCGTGCTGTTGGACCCAGATGATCCGATCTTTTTCGTCGACGAGGCCGTCATTGTTCTCGTCATAGGTGGCGAGGTTCTCGGTCGGTGTCTTCATGGCCATCGCCTGCAAGTCGATGTCCGCCGTGTCGACCATCCCGTCCTCGTTGTAGTCGCCGGGCAAGACGACGCCGCCGCCGAAATACTTTGTCTGAAAATAGCCCTCAATTGCCTGGCGATCGGCGTCGTCCAACCCCGTGGTGTAAATCATCACCTCGGCAAAGTCGACACCCGCCCGCTGAGCGCCGTTCTGGCGACCGCCGAGCACGATCCCGCTCATCGTCGCCGCGTCCACCTCGCCTTCCCCCGCCAGCGTGCCCATCAAGTAATGGCTGGCCATGCCGTCATTGCGAAACGTAAACGCATGGTACTGCAACTCGTCGACGTCCACGGGGGCCGTCTGGATCCGCAACGCATCGTCATCGCCGGCAATCGACCAATAGTCTTGCTCGATTCCCACCCCGCCCGGATCATAGTTCGCGTTCGCTTCCGCACCGCCACCGCCCTGATTGCCAGTGAAGAAATAGGCCCTTGATGCATCCCGAACGGTCGCCACGACGAAGATCGTGAATCCCTCGTCAAAATTGTCGAGGATGCCGAACGGCGCAGGGTCAGACCAAATCACCGAGTCATAGAATTCGACGGCAGGCAACCCGTTGTCCGTGGTCGTCATCTGCAAGACCGATTCGGCGGTCGCCGTATCCCAACCGCTCCAGATCGAGTGGTCGAGGTCGCCTTGCTTATTCGGCCACAGCGGGGTTTCGGCGATGCCGTCAAACCCAATGAAGTCTTCTGCGTCAAGCCACGAATAAAGGCGTTCGTCGTCGACGTTCGGGACGCCACCGGTCACGATCTGAGCCGTTGCAAGAGAAGGAACCGCCAGCCAGACGAGCAGGGCGGCACCCAGGAGGTGAAAACGTGTCATCGATGTCTTCCTCGAGTTGATTGAAGTGATTACAGTGAGTTCCAATTTTTTCACTTGACGATCAATGCCTAGCCAAGACCGAAACCACTTCGACCCTCTCGGTGCCAGCCTCATCTCGGTGTCCTCTGTGCCTCGCTGTCCCTCAGGCCTAACGCAATTCTCGCAGCCAAAGATTGCGGAATTGCACCGGATTGCCATGGTCCTGCAGTTTGATCGGCAGCAACTCGGGCCCCTCCGGCTTGCCAGCCCCGGTTTTCGTCAAGATCTCCACATTCTGGTGAATTGTGATCCCGTTGTGAAGGACGGTCAGCCTCGCATTGCAGACTTTCTGGCCGCAGGCATCGAAGATGGGAGAGTGGAACGTGATGTCATAGGTTTGCCACGAAAGGGGAGGGAAGGCCATGTTCACATCGGGCGCCCGTTGCCGGTACAGCCCCCCGCATTCGTTCGCCTTGCCCTCCAACCCAAAGGTGTCGAGAATCTGGAGCTCGTAGCGGCTCTGCAAATAGATGCCGCTATTGCCTCGGGCCTGCGAGTTGGACTCGGGCATGTACGGAACCAAAAATTCGACGTGCAGCTGGAAATTGCGATACGTCGGCAACAATTCGGTCCCCGCCTGGAGGAGACCGCCAACGACGCGAGGGTTTTGGAACGCACGTGTGTCGGCGCCGTCGAAGAGCACGATCGAGTAGGCGGGCGGCGGGAGTCCTTCGAACACGCTGCGACGGCGGACCTTGGTCAGGGACCCGACCGGACCGGCCTCCGCATGACTGACTTCCGCCACGTGAGCTCGAATCTGGACTTCGACGTTGTTTCCCTCCAACGTCACAACATCTCCCTCGCGAGCTCCCTGCAACTCGACACGCGGCGAACCATCCCACCCGTTGCCTGGCAAACCGCCCCGTAACAGCACGGCTTTGTACTTGCCCTGGCCCAGTGCGATGTTCTGAAGTCCATAAGCCCGTGGCGCTGCGGTCGATCCGAAGCGCAACGTTCCCGCGAACTCGCCCATGTCATCAAAGTCGCGATCGACGTCGGCCAAGCTCGTGATCGCCCCGTCACCACGGGCGGCCCAGGCCACTCCGGCCCGCTCGAACCCAGGCCCCAACACCGCCCAAGTAATGCCACAAGCCAACCACACGATCCAACTCAACCGACGGCTCATCCGCAACCCTTTCACCTTTCAGGAACCCGTGCACCAGACCACGCACTGCCGCGTGGCGCTCGGCCTCATGATAGGCCCAACGGGGGCGCGCCGCTCAGCGAATCTGGGGAAGATCGAGCCGAGTGCTAGTGAGCTGAAACATGCGGCGGTTGGGTGGCCGGGGTCGAACGAAGTGAGCCCCCGGAAAATTGCGGTCTGGGGGCTCACTTCGTTCGACCCCAGGCACCCCAAAATCAAGCTGTGACAAAGCACTAGTGAGCTGAAACATGCGGCGGGCGAAACGAGCGTCAAACGCCGCGCGGTGCGTGGGTCTCTTCTCTGCCCCTCGAGTCTCGCTGGTTCTTCATCGTGTCGGCCCAGCAGCAGATCTCGCGCCCAGGGTGTCGATCGCAACCGGATGGAATTCCGGCCGAGCGTTGGCGGGATCGGCAAACCCGCCGGCTTGCATCGCGAGCACGAGATCCGCGGACGTGAAGGCGCCGTCGCCGTCCCAATCGCCGGTGGCCCAGCTTGCGTCGCTCGAGGCCGGCTGCTCGTAGGCTCCGGTCTGGAGCAGGCGAATCAGGTCGCCGGAATCGAATCGGCCGTCCAGATCCACGTCACCGATTGCGATCGACAGCGAATCGCGGACCAGCCGGACGACATCCCGGGAATCGACCGCGCCGTCGCCCGTGACATCGAACAGGGAGTTCTGGCTGCGAATCTGAGTCCGGATGGCTTCCAGATCCGGCAGGGTAACTTGGCCGTCGCCATCCAAGTCGCCGTTGGACAGGCCGGGCGTTCCGTCTCGCCGTAGACTCGCATGCCACTGACTTGCTTGACTCCAAACCGCGTCGAGGGCGCTGATTTCGAGTGCCTCGAGGGAAAAGCCATCTCCGTCGGTCAAGGGATACCAGCTGTCGTCGTAGCTCAGTTCATGAAGTGCCTGACCGAGCGAGTTTTCCAGCCGAAGCGTTTCGCCACCGTTGTTCAGATGGGTCGCCTCCGGGCCGGTTCCATACTCGCCCAGGACGGTGGGGCCGTCTCCGTAACGTTGCCTGAACGCCGCCAGGTTGGCGACGACGACGGCACGCTGCCCGGGCCCAAGTTCATGTTCGGGAAAACGAAACTCGATCCCATCGGCCAGTCGCAGCCCCGCCAATTGGAGCGTCGCGGAAGGCGACGAGTTGAGCAGCTCGACGTACTCGAAATCCTCGGGGCCATACCCCCCATCGCCGGTCATGCGGCGGGGATGGTACATGATTTCGCTGATCCGCAGCGGCGACTGATCGGTGGTAAACGTCGCCGTCGTGAGGGCACTCCACTGGCCGTCCAGAAAGCTGCGGGCTTTCAGAACCGCCGTGGCGGGGATCGAGACGGGGCCTTGATAGGCGACGGCCGAGGCGGCCACGGTGGCCTCGATCCCCGCGGTCCCGAGCGGGCTTTGGCGAGGATCGGATCCGTCGAGCGTGTAGTACACGACTCCCGGGCCCTGGACGGTCAGGACAAAGCCCGCGGGCACGACGCCTCCGTGCTGAGACAATTCGGGAGCCTCCAACGTCGGGTACAGGCCCGCGGCGCGGAATTGATCCAGCACGATCGCGGATCGTTGCGGCAGGTAGCGGTTCAGGATGTTGTCTTTCATCGTGCGCCATTCGACCAGCGAGAAAGGCACGTCGCGTCCCTTTTCGTCACCCCACCGCGCCGATTCGGCAATCAGCGCCAATTCCGTCTCCTCGACCAGCTGAGCATACCGCGCGGCCGGCACGTTTCGCTCGGCGTGCTCCGGATCCCAGTCCGGATGTTCCGGATCGACGTAAAGGGCACCGCCGCTGAAGAAATGTTGCTGCACGCGGTCGGCGAACATCAAGCGAAATTCGGCGTTCTTCTTTAAGGCATCGTACAGAATGGCCACGCCTTCGCGCGCACCCGTTTGGTTGACCGTCAGCGTCGAGCCTTCCCCGTGGTCCAAGATCTTTTCCGCATCCCACGAGTAAAACTTAAAGCCGGAGCTGTCGGGCCCACGTTGCCGCGCGACGTAGTAGTTCTTGTGCGGCCAATCCGTGTTGCCTCCGAAGAAGTTGGCAATCATGTAATCGAGGTAGTTCTCCAGATCCAGCAACGTTTCCCGGTCGGGATCATTGGACCCATCGGGACGCTGGCCCAGCAGCGCGAGTAGGGCCGCGTTACTGGCAGCCACATCGGCCGTATTGACGGCTCGCGAGCCGACCCGCACGTCGCGCCAGGCCAGCGAGTCGCCATCGACGACGGTATCCACGTTCACCGCGTCCCACTCATCCGCCTGGCCACCGAAATAGGTCGCCGAGAACGAGGCCTCGGGGCGTTCGACCGCGTTGTACAACCCCCAATAAAAGCCGTTGAGATAGACGTGGACAAAGTTGCCGTGAGCACTGACCTGGCCCATGGCCAATTGCGTGCGCCGCATCCATTCGTCGCGAATGTACTGCGTGCGATCGGGCGTGTGGACCCAGGAATCGTTGTAGTTGGTGCGCAGAATCAACGTGTCGAATTCGTCGCTCGCGCCCTCACCAAACAGCGGGAACTTCAGTTCCGTCGGTCCATACTCGCCGCGAAATTCCAGTCGCAACGATTTCTTTTTCGAATTGCTGTGATCGCGGGAGGCACCGCCCTGAATCCGGATCCCGGCATTCACTTGAAATCCGCGGCTGCCATCCGGATAAATCAGTTCCACCGATGTGGGCCGTTCCCATTCCTGGCCGCTGCGCGTGGGGTAGTTGTAGAGTCCCGTCTCGGGATCGAACATCGCGCCCTGGTCCATGACCAATGAAAGCGTGGGGACGGCCAGCAGCGAGTCCACAAACTGCGACGCGAACTCACCGTCGAATCGATCGTTCGGCCCCACGATGTCCGGATCGAGACCATAGTCGGCGGCCGTCCGCAGCCAGGCGGCCGGAAACCCTGCAGCCAGCGTGGCTTCGAAGGTCTGTTGTGACACATCGTCGGGAAACAGATACGTCTGCGTCGCCAAGGCG
Organism: uncultured Planctomycetales bacterium; assembly: GCA_963826795.1. GTDB lineage: Bacteria > Planctomycetota > Planctomycetia > Pirellulales > Pirellulaceae > CAWGYT01. Next base: position 332,851 of record CAWGYT010000020.1, read on the forward strand.
GTGGTCAGGTAGCCTTCTCGGTAGGACGCGACCCGCAGCGTGCTTGTGCGCGCGATGTCCAATCGCCCGATCGTCTCGGTCGCCGTGGACGACGCCGGCAGGATCTGACCGTGGTCCGGGGTCGGTTCGCTGCCGTCGAGTGTGTAGATCAGCGTCGCATCCGGGACGGTGCTTCGAACCGTGACTTCGATCGGCTGGCGATAGACGCCGCGAGCGGGCTGGACATCGGGCGTCTGGATCACGCCCTCGTAGGTCAGCTCACCATTCGGCCAAGCCGGTGTCGGTGTCTCGATAAAACGAACCGAGGTCGACGGGATCGGACCGGGCTGCACGATTTTCAGCTGCGGCGAGAACAGAAAGTCATTGTTGGCGGTCGAGCCATTCAGCGCCTGGACCGCGAGCACGTTGGTCCCGTCGCGCAGCAGACCGGTCACGTCGGACAAGTTGATGTCTTCGTAAACTACCGCCGCCACGTCCGAATGGGACCCATCCGATTTTGCGAGCCAATCGACTTGCTCAGGGGCGTTTCGCCGAGCGACCTCGACGCCGTTCAGGTAGGCGACGAAGCCGTCGTCGTAACGGACGCGCAACAGCATCGAGAAAACGGCATCGGGCACGACCAAGTCAAACTCGCTGCGCAAATAGACGCTTGAGCTGACCCGGAACATCGACTCGCTGACGTCCGTCGCGAAGTAGGGCGTGAAGTCGTCCTGCTGATCGAAGCCGATGTCCGCGGTGCCGACGGTCCAGGCCGAATCGTCGAATTCCGGTTCGATCCACGCCTGTCCCAATGCCTCAGATCCATTCTCAGCCGTCGGAACCCACCATCGAGCCGCGCGGCCGGCGTCAACCAGGATCGTATCGAGTGCGGGTTGCGGCAACCCGAGTGCAACGTTGGCCGGCACCGCTGGAAAGGCGGGCCCGAAGTCCTGAGCGATGGTGGTTCCATCGGGCCGAACCAGGGCGAGATATTCTCCGTCGCGGTCCAACTGAAAGTTCGCGTGGAGCGGTCGCTGCGGATCGACGCGATCCTTGCCCGAGGCGTAGACCAGCAGATAGCCTTGCTCTCCCAACGTGACGGCCGGAAAACGCCACTTGTCCAGATCTCCCCCGTCGTCAGTCAGAAACCAACCATTCAGGTCCAGCGCCGCATCGCCCGCGTTGTGGATCTCGATCCAATCGACCCGATCGCCATCCTCGTCGCGTAATCCGTTTTCGTTGGTCGCAACCCATTCGGTAATCAACGGCAAGCCCGCCAGAACCTGGCGCGGTTCGAGCAGCTCGCCGGCCAATCGCGAACGTCCCAAGAAATGCCTCGACCGAAGCCTCATGCGGTGGGAACGGAGCATAAATCGATGTTTCGCGTAAAGCCACGGGGATGGATTGCGGATCACACGCAAGACGATGCCGCCCATTGGATTCGGCCGCAGGCGGTTGTTGCTGATTGTACGTGCGGAACGTCAGGGGCTCAAACGTCGTGCCGGAATTGTCGTGAGACGCCCGTTTGCGGAACAAGTGAACGAAACGGTAAACTGACTCGACAAGGTGCGGCTGACCGCAATCGTGCGCGCAGCGGATGCCGTTGCGCCACGCTTGACGTTGCCTGCCCGCCCCGCCGTTTTCGATGTCAGACCAAGGGAACCCGCCATGACCGATTGCCAAAGCTTGCACCCGTCGAGCCATCCGCGGCCGATGACTCTCCTCGGGCCGACCCTCCTGGCGGTTCTCGCCTGGCCCACGTTTGCGTTCGGCCCGACCGCACCTTCTCGGGCCGCCGAAGGCCTCGCTCACTTAGCCGAATTGCCGTGCCGCATCCTGTTCGAATCCTACGGCGATCAGAACTGGGATCTCTGGACCGTACGGCCTGATGGGTCCGACCGGCGGAATTTGACGCAAACGCCGGACATTCACGAACTGTATCCCCAGGCATCACCCGACGGCCAGCAAATCTGCTTCCTGGTCGACCAACCCGCCGGGCGCGACACCTTGCGTAGCCTTTGGCTGATGAACGCGGACGGGACCGAACGACACAAGATCGCCGATGGAGCCCGTCATGCGTGCTGGAGCCCCGACGGCAAGCGGATTGCCTTCGCCAAGCAAGAGTTCAGTCGCTTTCAGATCAAAGACTTTGTTTCCAAGCGACTCTACTTTTATGACTGCCAGACGCAAACAACGACGGTTCATCCCAACGAGCGGATCGAACACATCTACGTTCCCACTTGGTCGGCCGATGGCAAATGGATCGTCGCCACCGTCCACGGCGGCATGGGCTTTGGGCACGCCATCATCGGCCTCGAGGTCGACGGGGATCGCGTCGTCGACCTGAAGATCGGGGGCTGCCGACCCTGCCTGAGCCGCGATGGAAAGCGAATCACCTGGAGCCGCGACGACCATACCGTTTGCGTCGCGGACGTGACCTACACCGACGACGGGCCGCGATTAACCAACGAACGCGTCGTCCATCACGATGAGAAGTTGCACCTGTATCACCCGGACTTCTCGCCCGACGGTCAGTTCGTCAGCTTCAGCATGGGTCCCGGAGGACGGGTGCCCGCAGTCGGCCCAGGCACGCACACCGAGGTCGCGGAGATGGTCGGCGTCTGCGGCCCCTGGAACCTTTATGTCAAACAGGTTGACGGAGCCGAACCGCCGCTGCAGATCACCGCGGATGCCCAACTTTCCAACAAGGAGTCCGAATGGATTTGCCTGCCGTGAGCTGGATTGAACCTCGAAACTTGAACCCTCGGCTTCCAAGCCCGGCCACCGGATCGATCCGGCGCATTCGCTCGGGAGCGAACGGACGCGTGAGCGAGCCGCGCCGCCGCATGAAGTTGGCCGCTTTTCCACTCTTCCGACTTACGCTGCTCGCCTTCACCCTGCTCGGCTTCGCGCTGCTGAGCGGATGTGTCGAAAAGGTCTCCGGTCCCGACTCGCTGCCCACGACTGTCGCGCCGACACAGACCGAGGTCGAGACGTCGGCGGGCGTGACGATGGTGCTGATTCCGGGCGGCAAGTATCGGATGGGCAACGCCCAAGGGGCCGCGGACGAGATGCCGGTTCATGAGGTCGAGTTGAGTTCGTTTCTGATCGATAAGTACGAAGTGACGCAGGATCAGTTTGCCCAGTTGGAGTTGCCCAACCCGTCGCACTTCAAGGGGCCGCACCGTCCGGTGGAGCAGATTCGCTGGTCCGACGCAGCCTTATTCTGCAACGAGCGGTCGCGAGCGGAGGGTTTCGAGCCGTGTTATGACGAGGTAACATTCGCATGCAACTTCGACGCGGACGGATATCGGCTGCCCACCGAAGCAGAGTGGGAATACGCCGCCCGCGCCGGCGTGCCGGACGTGCCACCCGCCAGCGGAGGCAGTGCCTCGCTGGAATCAACGGCCTGCTATGCCGGCAACTCGGGAGACAAGACGCAACCGGTGGGAAGTCGCCGCCCGAACGCCTGGGGTCTATACGACATGCAGGGCAACGTGGCCGAATGGTGCCATGACGTGTATTCCGCCGAATACTATGCCCACAGCGAGTCGCTTGACCCGCGCGGACCGGCCGAAGGACCGAAACGCGTGATCCGGGGCGGTTCCTGGAAATCGTCCGACGAGGCCTGCCGTTTAACGGCGCGATTCGCCGACGACCCCGGGATCAGTGACGCCTGTTTTGCGCGCGATACATTTGGCTTCCGCTGCGTGCGCCGACCGCGGCCAGAATGATCGCGCTCGGGTCAGCAGCCCAGTGATCGGCAGCGCGAGTGCGCCCGGAACGTCAACCACGGAGCCCCCGGAACGTCAACCACGGAGCCCCCGCAACGTCAACCACAGTGGACCGCGAAGGCCCCGTAGCCCACCACGGCTTCGTCCGATCCGGCCAGGTCCGCTGAATTGCGCAAGTCCAGCGTTCGCACGTGGAGTCCGTGTCTCTTCGCCACCTGCAAGAGGCCACCGATCCCGCCGACGCCTTCCGTACGCTCCGGATCAAGCAGGTCTGCCTGACAACGTTCGATCAAGTGAGCGGTCTCGCTGTCCAAGCGACGCGCGGTCCGGTAGTCGTACCCGTGACTCAAGTTGGAACAGACCACAATCAGGGTCTCGTCGCTGCCCCACAAATGATCCAAGACGTCTGCAACCTCGCTTAACGTCACATGACCGAACGTGAGGGGAATCAACGAGAACTCACTGAGGACGACTTGCAGAAATAGAAGCGGGGAATCGTGTCCCTCGAGAGGCCGATGTGCCGCGTCGAGCAGGTGGATCTGGGGCATCCGCAGACAGGCCTCGATGGATTTCCAGTCGAGCGGGATCAGACCCAGTGGCGTCGAAACCACCGTCTCGGGACTGGTGGCGAGTCCATGAAACGAACGCTTGGGCGAGGGGAACAGCAGCACCACGCGGTGGACCGTCGAGCGGATTGGTTTGAGCAAGATGTAACCGTTGGCAGCCACGGGCGCTGCTTCGTCCAAGCCAGCATACGGCACGATGAGGGCCTTCGGGTAAGGCCCCGCCGGATTGGCGTTGCGCAGGAATCGCTCAATCCGATGGCGCAAGATGGCGCGTCGTCGGGATCGAACTGCCCGGCGGCCCAGGGGGATCGATTCGGTTTTCCTGTCGCGACCATCACGTCACCTGTGCGGCGGTGCGCACGCTGTCTGCACGACGCGCGTTCCCACCCGATGGGATGCACTTCACGTGCCAAAACGGATCGCAGGCTCGCGCCAGTTGGAATCGGAAGGCGTCACCCGAACCACCTCGCACCGCGCCGAAGCCGCCCACGTTCGGCGTCACTTGGGATCATCGGCGGGTCAGCCGATAAGTACCATCGGTCGCACAAGGCGCGCCGCTTCGCACAGCATCGGGTTCCGTTTTTCAGCAAGCAGTTCAAAAGTCATAGCGAACCATCCAGTCCACCGTCACCGACTTGCCGGGGGCCGACGGCCGCAGTTGGTCAGGCGGAATCAGACCGGCTCGCTGGTCCTGATACAAGGTCTTCCAGTACGTGACTTCGAGTCCGGTGCTGAGCGCCTTGCTGACGTGAACGACCAGGTTGGCGAAAAGAAACTGGTTGTAGGTGCGGCCCACGAGAAACTCATCATTGAACGGATCATCGACGCCATAGCCAACATCGGTGGTCAAATTCTCGGTCCATGAGTACTGCAAGTCCGCCCAGCCCCCTATCGACGTGATGGCCGCGCGATTACAGGGACAGACGCCTTGCCCGACCCCTCCCAGAAACGGGCTGAGATTCCGTCCGTGGAAGAACTCCGCCAGCAGGTGGGCGCGAGGGCCAAGCGGCATGGCCAAGTCAAGATTGTAGGACCAGGTTTCGAACCGCGCGCCCTGCTCGGGTGGCAACAACAAGGGTGGCGGTCCGGTGGTGAGGAAATCGAACCCGGTCTCTCCGAGATGCGCCGAGATGCCAAGCGTAATGGGCTTTTCGGCGTCCAGCGGGTTGAACGATAAAGCCGTGCGAGCTTCGATCACGGGGTAGTTACCGGATTCACGCACCACTCCCGGGTCGGTGGGAAAATCGGGCGTGATATCCTGGTTGAGCGACGTTTGGAGCACCCACGAGACGTCCTCCGACACGGTTCCGAACCGCTCGTACCGAAACTGTGCGCGCCGGAATCCAATGTTTCCGCCAAACCACCCCACCGAGAAATTCACGGTACGAGGATAAAGCGGCGAGATCACATCCCACGTCTGCCCGATCAGGATCCGCTGGTTCTCGTCGTACAACTCCAGGTAGACATGGCGGATCCGTGCCTGTGCCTGATTCTCGGTCACGTATTCGCCCAAGAAATCAACCTCGACCCGTCCGCCGGAGGAGAGTCCGCCGCGGATTGGGATCTCCGGGCCGAACACGTCCAAACCGAACCGACTGCGGCGAGCATCGGTATGGAACGCGTCCTCGGGGTGAGACTCCTCTGAGAAGACGAACAAGGTAAACGCGCCCGGGGAGGTCCGCTGGGTCGCGTAAATCATGTTCGCCCAGAAAGAGCCGTAGGGGACGATCCGAAAGTCGCCCTTCTCCCAACCCAATCCCGTTTCCACGTCCGGCTTCAGCTCGGCCGGCATCACGCTCGGAGGCGGAGCCGCCTGAAGCGACTCGAGATGACCCAAGGCGCGCGCAGGCCCAGCAAGCACAGCAGATACGCAGCGAATCGTGGCATGCGACGGGACCTCTCTCACGCCGAGTTGATCGACCACTGGCGCGCCACACTTGACCAAATCAGCACAATCGGCAAACTTTCGCACGGCTTGCCGCCGTGGGTCCGGTCCAGATGTCTCCAGCGCCAGCAACGCCTCGCAAGCACCGCGAGGTTGGGAAAAAGGGGTCAGGTCCCAAGAGCCGGAACGGCCCTTCGGGTGCTTCGCACTTTTGGGACCTGACCCCTTTTTCCCAACCGGGGGCTTCGCACTTTTCGGACCTGACCCCTTTTTCCAATCCGTTCTTGCCGGTACGAGACTTGCTGTCTGACACTTTGAGACGAATGGATGTCCCGGCAAGACAACGTGGACCGCGTCGGACATGAGCGTCGGACATGAGATGATGCGTTATCACCGCGAGGTGGGGTCACCGCGAGGTAGGGGGCAGGCACGAGCCGCTTTTTGAAAGGAATGGGTTGTGTACGATCAATCAGAACTCGACGAATACATGGCTGAGATTCGCGAGCAGGTCTGCAGCCGGTGTATTGAGCGACCTCCGGGCGGTCCGCCCTGTGCGCCGCTTGGGAAACGCTGTGGGATAGAGCTTCACCTGGAGGAAATCGTGCGCGTCGCCCACGGATCGCGAAATCGGGCAATGGACCCCTACATCGAACGTTTTCATGAAGACGTCTGTCTGCACTGCACCAACCAGACGACCAATCAATGCCCCTGTCCGCTCGATCCACTGCTCCAGTTGGCGATCGAGGCCATCGAAACGGTGGACGAACGCCGCCAGACGTAGCCATGCGCCCCGTTCCGCCCCGAAAAAGCACCGGACGCTCGGCGGTAGGGTCGGTACGCGGTGGTATTCCGGCGCACCTGGAGCGCCCGTCCATTGGCGGCGGATGTCAATAATTTGAGACAGGCTTGCGGGTGCGTCGACTTCACGTTTAACATAAAATACCGCGGATCTTAACGATTGCTTCATGCCACTTTGCCGGTCGCGCGATTTTCGAAGGATCTCGCAGGTCGGCCGCGGTAGGCTTTGTCAAAGTAAAGTATGGGGATCGGCTCAGGAGAGCGAGGCGGAGTTCGATGGGCATACGGAAACAGCTTGAGCACGCCGGTCCCGACGAGGCGGTGACGATCATCGCGCGACACGCGATGAGGTTGTGCCTGTCACCGGTCGTGCCTCAACTCAAGCTGGCGGCGGAAAGTCCTGCCGACGAAGTTGAGTCAGTGCATCAAATGCGGGTCGCGACGCGACGAGCTCAGGCGTGCTTGACCCTCTTTGGCTCGACGCTGGCGAAGGGCCGGCGCCAGCGTTTGGCCCGTCGGCTCAAGACGCTGCGAAAGGTTGCCGGAGCGGCTCGGGATTTGGATGTTCTGCTGGCGCGGCTCGGTCCGCGAATGCAGGACGTGCCCCGAAGTCCCTTGCAGGCGATTTTCGAGGATTTACGAAAACGTCGCCGTGCCGCCCGGAAGCCCATCAAGAAGGCTTGGAAACAGGCCCAACGCGCCAACTGGGCCGAGTATTTCGACGAGACGGTCGAGCGGGTTCGCTGGCGGTCAAGCGGGCCCGAGCCGATTTTTCAAAACGTCGCTCGACGCGAACTTCAGCCGCTGGTCGATGCCTTCTTAAGGGAGGGCGACCGGGACGTCACGAGTTCCAAGCAACTGCACGAGTTGCGATTGGCCGGAAAGCGCCTGCGATATGCGATCGAACTGCTGTCAGGTGCCTTCGACTCCACCTTGCGCGACCAGATCTATCCGGTCTTCCGAAGCGTGCAGCAACAACTGGGCGAAATCATCGATCACGAGGTCGCCCGCGAGATTTTCGAGGGCTGGTTGGTGCAGTCCGACGACGATCAGCTGAACGTGGCCCTGACGCGCCTCGTGTCTCAGGAATCCACTTCGCTGGACAACGCGGTCGACGCGTTTCGACGGAAGTGGACCTCGGAAATGATCGACGGTTTGCGTCGCGATTTCGATCATCTCTTGGAGCCCATCGCGGCGTTGCCGGCCAGGTCGCGGGCCAACGGCAAGGCACCGAAACGAAAGTCGGCGATCCGGGCCTAGTGCTGTGTCTTGGCTAAGATTTGGGGGTCGGGAAAAGGCGTCAGGTTGGGAAACGTCGATCCTGGCAACCTGCGCACGCGATCGCGGCGTCGCTCAGGGGTCGAGCCGCGAGGTGTGGTCGTGGACGATGACCCACTGGTCGTCGAACCGGCGGAAGACGAGCGTAAAGTTGCCGCCGATCGGATCGGGATCGCGCCGAAGTTGCCAGTTGCCGAGCGCCATCGCGGCTTGCGAACCGAGCGGCGTAATTTCGAGATTTGTAAAGGAGAGCTCGCCCATTTCCGCCGAGGTCGGATATCGGGTTCGATAGCTGTCCAGCGTCGACTGCCACCCGCGGGTCACTTTTCCGCCCGAGCTGAACGTAAGTTGCTCGGACCGCCAATACGGCTGCATAAACGCGTCGAGATCTCCGGCGTTCCAAGCGGATTGCTGAGTGGCCAGCACGGCTTCAATTGCGATCTCGACTGCGGCGGCTTCCCCGGCCGCGGAAGCGTCGCTGGTTGCCACCGGGGGGCGATCGCGCGACGCCGCCGCCTGCTGCATCGCCACCGCCCGGGCCCGAACGGCCTCGATCCGGGCGGCTTGTTCCTGCTGCACCGCACGCCTCATCATCAACTGCTGCCGCTGCCAGAAAAGTGCGCCGGCGCCTACCAAGACCAGCACCATCAGCAGCAAGGCACCGCCGGCCAGGATGACGACGGGCCCACCTTGATCTTCTCGCTCACGCATGCTCTTGTCTCCCACGTCGGTCCGGTCTCGGCGCCTCGTCCCATTGTGCAAGATGTCGCGACTTCAGAAAATACGGTCGCGGCGACATCCGTCGTCGGGGGGCGATTCGCGCACGGCGGAAAGAGTACGGCACGCCGCGAGTCCGACCGGGCGTTCATCGTCTCAACTTGCGCCGCTTGAGGTCCCGAGTTTCCCAATGGCGAATCCGATTCCCGGCCGAGCAGCCGCGCAACTTTGGAAATCGCGAGAAACGTTGATCGCCGGTTTCACCGTGGCCATGATCCTGGTGCACTTGGTGTTACGGTACGGCATAGAGTCATCCAAGGCAATCTCTGACGGGCCGCTCTGGTCCGTCTTGATCTTCGGCGGTCTACCGCTCGTGGGCGACCTGCTCTTGAAGCTCCTGCGGCGTGAGTTCGGGTCCGACCTGCTGGCGGGAATCTCGATCGTGGTCTCGGCGATACTGGACGAGTATCTGGCAGGCTCGTTGGTCGTGCTGATGTTGTCCGGCGGTGAGGCGCTGGAGGCCTACGCCGTGCGGAGTGCGTCGTCGGTACTGCGAGCGTTGAGCAAACGGATGCCGTCGGTGGCGCACCGAAAAACCGACTCGGTCGTCGAAGACGTTCCTTTGGACGCGCTGGCGATCGGCGACACGCTGGCCGTCTTCCCGCACGAGATCTGTCCGATTGATGGGACCGTGATCGAAGGCCACGGCGTCATGGACGAATCGTACCTGACGGGCGAACCGTATCTGATGTCCAAGACACCGGGGTCTTCGGTCCTGTCCGGCGCGATCAATGGCGAATCGGCGCTGATCGTTCGGGCCGAAAAGTTGGCCGTGGATTCCCGCTACGCGAAAATCATGGAGGTCATGCAGCGTTCCGAAGAGCACCGACCCCGGATGCGAAGGCTGGCGGATCAACTTGGCGCCTGGTACACGCCGCTGGCCGTGGCCATCGGCGTCGCGGCTTGGATCGGCAGCGGGGATCCGGTCCGGTTCCTGGCCGTGATGGTCGTGGCCACTCCCTGTCCGCTGTTGATCGCAATTCCCGTCACGATCATCGGATCGATCTCGCTGGCGGCTCGTCGGGCGATTATTGTTCGCGATCCCGCCTCTCTGGAAACGGCCGACATGTGCCGGACCTTGATTTTCGACAAGACGGGGACGCTCACCTACGGCGAACCGAATCTGGTGGAGCAAATCGCGACCGACCCGTTCGAACCTCACGAGGTCCTCTCGCTGGTCGGCAGCCTGGAGCGATTTTCGAAGCATCCGCTGGCCACCGCAATCGTGACGGCGGCGCCGGCGGCCAAGGCGGTCGTCCATGAGGTAACCGAGATCAGCGAGCGTCCGGGCGAGGGCCTCCGCGGGTCGGTCGTCGGCCATCGGCTGCAGGTGACGAGTCGCCAGAAGTTGTTGGCTCGGCAACCCGAACTCGCCGCGCTGTTGCCGCAACAGTCGGGAGGCCTGGAATGCGTGATCTTAATTGACGAACGGTACGCGGCCACCTATCGATTTCGTGACACCCCACGAACCGACGGCGCCTCGTTCATTCATCATCTTCCTGATCGCCATCAAGTGCAACGCACGATGCTTGTCTCCGGAGACCGTGAGTCGGAAGTGCGGTATTTGGCGGACCAAGTGGGAATTGACGAGGTCTATTTCAGCCAAAGTCCCGAGCAAAAATTGGCAATCGTCAACGCTCAGACGGCGCGCGGTCCCACCATGTTCGTGGGAGATGGGATCAATGACGCCCCCGCCTTGATGGCAGCCACGGTCGGTGTCGCGTTCGGTCAGAATAGCGACGTGACGAGCGAGGCGGCCGACGTGATCGTGATGGACAGCTCGCTGCAAAAGATCGACGAGTTCCTCCACATCAGCCGCCGCATGCGACGAATTGCGCTCCAGAGCGCCATCGGCGGCATGGGGCTGAGTGGGCTCGGGATGCTGCTTGCCGCCGCCGGATATCTGCCGCCCGTGGCCGGTGCGATTTCGCAAGAGGTGATCGACGTTCTGGCCGTGCTCAATGCCCTGCGGGTCGCTCTCCCACCCAAAGCGCTCGTGGATTTCGAGATCTAGCCGACGCCTCGCTTGGCCACACAGGCCACGCCGTTGTTTGACGTGTGCCCACCGATCTGGTCCAATGCCCACGCTCAGCAACGGCGTTCGGAGTGGCGATTCGTTCCGCAATTCAGCCCGCCAACCAAGACCGAAATCAAGCCCAACCCTCGTGTAAGGCAGAACCATGAAGACGCTTTTCAACCCACCGCTCAGTTCGACCTTTCGACCGACTTGCCTCGCGGTACGAACGGTTGCCCTGATGTCGTGGGCGATGATCCTCGCGCCGGGATGGGCGACGGGGCAGACGATTGACACGACCAATCGACCGATTAACGTGGCGCTCGGGGCGAATACGGACACGAACGGAACCCTTTGGTCCGCCTCGTGGTGGACCGATATTCTTGTCGACGGGTTCGCCAACGTCATTCATGGAGATGGAGCAGGGGGAGTCACGGGATTCGCGGAGGAGCCTGGTTTTTATTATTCAATTGATCTCGGCCAAACCTTGCCCCTGGACGGAATTGCGTTGCTGCCGCACAAGACGGCTGCTGCCCGGATCGACTTCGCGATTTTCGCGTCAGTGTCCTGTCACCAAGCGGGGACGAGGTATGGGGAGTTGACCTGTTTCCCAATGAAGAGGCGCCCGGCGGACCTGGCTCGCGCATCGCACTCACGGCGGCCGACGGCACCGGGACGTTCGAAGGTCGCTTTGTTCAAGTGACTTCGCTCCAGGATCCCGTGGACGACTACGAACTCCAATTGGCCGAAATCGAAGTGTACTCAGGGTCGGAAGAAGTCCCCCTGAACTACGCCGAGGGGGCACCCGCCGAAACCAACGGAACGCTCTACGCTGCCGGCTGGCAGAGCATGGTCGCATTGACCGACGGTAATCACGGCACGATGCTGCACGGCGACGGGGCAGGCGGCGTCACCGGATTCGCCGAAGAGGATGGCTTCTACTATCAGGTCGATCTGGGCCAAACCATCGACATCGCCAACATCAGCGTCTGGCCACGACAGGACGGTTGTTGCCCGGATCGACTGACGAATTATCGGGTCAGCGTCCACGAGGACAACGGGGGCATGATCGGTCAAGATGTCTGGTCGGCCGATTATCGAACCGACTTCAGCTACCCGGATGCGGGCCCGGTCGACCCGGATCTGATGGTGGCGGAGGACGATCCGGCGGGCGTCTTCAGCGGGCAATGGGTCCGAATCACTTCGCTGGAAAGCCCGATCTCGGACTACGCCCTGCAGATTGCCGAGATCGAGGTGTTTGGAACGACGAGCGGCGGGATCGCGGGCGACTTCGACGGATCGGGGACTTTGGACGCCGCTGATATCGACCTGCTGTCCGCCGCGGTTCGCAACCTGTCAACTGACCTGACCTACGATCTGAACGACGATGCGCAGGTCAATGACGAGGACCGCACGGTCTGGGTCGAGGGGTTGAAGCGAACCTACTTCGGCGACGCGGACCTGGACGGAGCCTTCACCAGCACCGACTTCGTGGCGGTTTTCCAGACGGGCGAATACGAGGACGGGGTGGCGATGAATTCGGGCTGGGCCACCGGTGACTGGGACGGCGACTCGGAATTCGATTCGAGCGACTTCGTCAAGGCGTTTCAAAGCGGAGGCTACGAGGCGGGACCGCGTCAGGGCGTTGCGGCGGTTCCCGAACCTGCTTCCGTCGCGCTGCTGGGCTGCGGTCTCCTGGCCGTGTGCCCGCTGGTGCGCCGGCGGAAGTTGGCATGAGGGCGCGGAAGTTTCACCACAGCGGCACAGAGAGCACTCGGAGCGACTCCGAGCTGGAAAGAACCTCTTGATGCGCCTGACACGGCGATCTCCATTCTCGGCGTTTCTTCCACGCCGTCACAACTCGCCCCATCGCGCGCGGCAAGCTCGCGCTGAAGGTCGATCCATCGCGTGGCGCGGCGAGCCGCTCGAAAGCCGGATTGTGTTGGCCGCGGAGTTGGTGATCAGCGAATTCATGGCCTCGAACCGCGACACCCTGCGGGATGGCAACGGGGATGCCTCGGACTGGATCGAACTGTATAACGCTGGCGACGATCCCGCCAGTTTGGGTGACTACTTCCTCACCGACGACGCGGCCAACTTGCGGCGCTGGCGATTTCCGAACATGTCGCTCGGGCCGCGCGAGTTTCTCGTCGTCTTCGCCAGCGGCAACGGGCAGCCCGATTCGGCTGGGAACCTGCATACCAACTTCGGGCTCGATCGTGACGGCGAGTTCGTAGCCCTGGTTGAGGGAAATGGAAATCAAATCGTCAGTCAGTATACGTTTGGCCCCCAAACGACCGATGTGGCGTTCGGGATGGGGCAAGAGTCCACACTTCGTCCTCTGCTGGAGGTTGCGGCCGAGGGCCGGTTACGGATTCCCACCAACGCCGATCAGCCGATCGTCGAGTCGTGGAAGGGCGCGGCCGCCTTTGATGATTCATCCTGGGACCTGGTCTCCACGGGCGTCGGCTTCGGCGCCCCGGGCGGTCAAACCGATCCCAACAACCTTGCCGTCGGGAAGAACGTGACGGCATCCGGACCGCTTTGGCCGGGCTTCGTTCCCACACGTCTCACGGACGGCGACCGCGGCACGATTTCGCATCCCGCCGCGCCCGTTCCGGCCTTCGAGTACGTGATCGACCTCGGGGAGGAGACGGCGTTGGGGCGGATCGAGATCTACAACCGGAATGACGGCTGTTGCCCGGATCGCTTGACCAACTACCGCGTGACGGTGCACGACGACGAGGAAGGGAGTCCGGGCCCGCCCGTCTGGACGGCCGAACTGCGGACCGACGGAACGAATTCCGGCGTGGGCGGCGTCGACGTGGTGACGCCCGAACTGGACCCTTTCGGCGACTTCGCGGGTCGCTACATCACCGTGGCGAAGATCGACGACGGTCAGCAGAATTACTGGCCGCAGATCGCCGAAGTCGAGGTCTTTCCGTCACTTGGATACGACTCGTGGATCAACACGGACATCGGTGCAGGGATGCAAGGCGAGAACGCGACGGCCTGGTTGCGGATGCCGTTGACGGTCGATGCCCCGGAAGACTACCAGCAACTGGAATTGTCGCTGCAGTACGATGACGGCTTTGTGGCCTATCTGAACGGCACCGAATTGGCGCGCCGCAACGCGCCGGATGGACCGCCGGGCACAACGACCCAGGCCACGGCGACGCATCAAGGGTCCGCCACCGAGACGTTTGAACTGCCAGCCACGTTACTGCGTGCGGGTGCCAATCTGTTGGCCATCCAGGGATTGAACCTCAGCGCCGACGACAACGATTTCCTGCTCGTTCCGACACTGCGTGGCCGTCAAGTCACGGACACCTCGGTCGGATTTCTGCAGGATCCGACGCCCGGCCGATTCAACACCGCGAGTGTGCTCGGCTTCCTGCCTCCGCCCGTGTTGGATGTCACGCACGGGCTGTACGAGGAGGCGTTTCAGCTGCGGGTTGATTCTCCCTGGCCCGGTGCGACGTTGGTCTACACGATGGACGGCAGGACGCCCACGCTGAGCCAAGGGCAGCAAGTGCCGGCGGCGGATCCTCACACGCCCGCCTCCATCACGCTCGACATTGCCGGCACCACGCTGCTTCGAGCCGCGATTTTCCAATCCGACTATGCACCCTCGTCCGTCGCCACGCAAAGCTACCTCTTTCTGCCTGACATCTTGCAACAACCGGCACGGCCCGCCGATTTGCCAAGTTCGTGGGCCGGGAATTCGTCGGACTACGAGATGGATCCTGACGTCGTCGACGATCCAGTCTACACGGATCGCTTAATCGAAGGACTGCAGAGCATTCCGACGCTCTCGATCGTCACCGATCAAGCGAATCTCTGGGACGCGACCGATGGGATCTACATCAATTCGACTCAGCGCGGCGACGCCTGGGAGCGCCCGATCTCGTTGGAACTGATCCAAGCCGACGGCCGCGAGGGTTTTCAGGTCGATGCCGGGCTACGGATGTGGGGCACGGGCTGGGCCCCTCATACGTCCTCGCGAAAGCACTCGTTCCAACTCAAATTCAAGAGCGAGTATGGGCCTTCCAAGCTGGATTACCCGTTGTTCGCCGATGCGCCGGTCTCGGCATTTGACGACATCGTCTTGCGCGCCCAGGGCAGCCGCAGTTGGTACGATTTTCGGCAGCCGGACATCGGCCAGTCGCAGTATATTCGAGACACCTGGGCCCGCGACACGGCGCGCGACATGGGCAAGTTAGAAGGTCACGCCACGTTCGTCCATCTCTACCTGAACGGTCTTTACTGGGGACTCTACAATCCCGTGGAAAGGACCAACGAAAAATTCGCGGAGGAGTACCTTGGCGGCGATGCCGAGGACTACGACGTCATCAACAAGCGATCGGGGCAGGCAACTCACGCCACCTCGGGCAATATGACGGCCTGGAACGAGATGCTGGCTCTGGCCGACGCAGGCCTGGAATCGCCCGAAGCCTACGCCGCGATTCAACAGTACTTGGACGTCGACGACTTCATCGACTACATGCTGATTCAGCAGTACGCGACCAATCATGACGGTCCGGATCAGGGCGGCAACAACATGCGCGCCTTGCGACGCCGTGACAGTGACGGACGCTTTACGTTTCACGTTTGGGACATGGAGTACACGTTCTGGTATCCGGGTGAGCATCGAAATATCGACGGCGATGTGCCCGATTCGCCGATGCGTCTGTTCAGTCGTCTGAGAGAGAACGCCGAGTTTCGCTTGCGATTTGCCGATCGTGTGCAGCTCCACTTTTTTGGCGACGGAGCGCTTACCCCAGAGAACGCGGCGGCTCGCTGGCTGGCGCGTGCCAACGAGATCGACACGGCGATTATTGGCGAATCCGCCCGCTGGGGCGATGGACGACGCCCTCAGCCCTATACGCGTGACGTCGAATGGGTCGCGGAACGTGATCGCCTGTTGAACGAGTACTTCCCGGTCCGCACGCAAATCCTGTTGGACCAGTTCCGGCGTGCCGGCCTGTTCCCGGAGGTCGACGCGCCTCAGCTGAGCACTTCGTCGGGTACGGTCCCCTCCGGTTTCGAATTAAACATGGACGCCACCGCCGGCTCGGTCTACTACACGCTCGATGGCAGCGATCCGCGGATGCCCGGGGGCGCCGTCGCGCCGCAGGCCCAGCAGCTGACGCCCCGCCAACCGCTGATCGAGCCCACCAGCGCGGTGCAGTGGGTCGTTCCCCGCGATGGGCAAATGGATGCGACGTGGATGAATCCCGACTCGTCCGCCGAGCCTCCCCGCTGGTCGTCGGCCCCGGCCCCGATCGGCTTTGACATTCAGCCGCCCGCGCTAGGTGTCCCGGTTGGACTGCAGCAAGCCACCGCGACGTTCTCCGAGCGAAACCGATCGGTCGCCCACACAATCGATGGGGACTTGGCGGGCCGAGGCTGGGGCTTCACCCAGCCCGTCGATTTTCAAGGCCCCGTGATTCGCGCTCCCGTGGCCGTTTGGGAAACGCAGGAGGATGTCGGCTTCGACCAGGGCACCGAATTGACGTTTACGATGGTGCACGATTCTCAGACGCGGGCGAACCTGGGACGTTTCCGACTCTCCGTCACCGGCGATCCGCGTGACTCGTTTGCCGATGGCTTGGAATCCAGTGGGGACGTCACGGCGAACTGGGTCCCCTTGACTGCACTGGAATTCGCTTCGGCCGAGGGCGCCACCTTCACGATCTTGCCGGATCAGTCGATCCTCGTCGACGGAGGACTGAACCGCAGAGACACGTATACGATCCGCGCGATTTCGACGCTGCCGCAGATCACCGGAGTCCGCTTGGAGACGATCAAAGATACGACCCTGCCGGGACGCGGCGGACCGGGGCGTGGCGCCGGAGGAGCCGCTGTGCTATCGGAGTTGCTTGTGACGGCCGCCCCCGCGCACGTCCGAGACCAATTGATGCCGGAACTGGCCGATGCGGTGGCCGCCGACATTGCCGCCGCCGCCAACCTCGGAGCCGGGGCGTCGCTCTACGTCCGGATCCCGTTTCAAGCGGAGTCGCTCAACGAGCTGGATCGGCTCACGTTGCAGTTGCAGTTTCCGGACGCGTTTGTCGCCTATCTGAACGGACACGAGGTCGCGCGTTCGGGCGTCGCAGGCGCGCCAAGGTTTGATTCGACAGCGGAAGTGGATCGACCGCGGAGCGAGATGTTCGAAACCAGCTCGTTCGATGTTTCCGCCGGATTGCCGTGGCTCCAAGCGGGCGAGAACCTCTTGGCGATTGAAGCCCTGACCCGCTCGGCCGCGTCACCGTCCATGCTGGTCCGGGCACAATTGATCGGCGAGTCGGACTTGGGCTTGCGTCTGACCGGCGCGGTGTCGCTGCAGGCGCGCACGCAGTTCGACGGAGACTGGAGCGCGCTCCGCGTGGGTAACTATCGCGCGGTGGGCGACCTGACGGATGACGGCTTCGTCGACGCGGCCGACATTGACTATCTCTGTCAGACGCTGGCCGCCGGCCAAGCGTCCGCCGACCTCACCGGAGATGGTCTTGTGGATCAGGCCGATGTGGATTTCCTGGTGCGTGAGCTGCTCAAGTCACGCCCGGGTGACGCCAACTTGGACGGCGTTTTTGATTCGGCCGATCTGGTGCAGATTTTCCAACAGGGCGCGTACGAAGATGGCGTTTCCGCTAACTCCGGCTGGGCCGCGGGCGATTGGAACTGCGATCGCGACTTTGACTCCGCGGACCTCGTCGTCGCTTTCCAAGAAGGTGGCTACGTCGCGCCCCCGGCCCCGGCCGCAAAGCAGGCCCCGTTCCGAGCGGCGATTGCCGCCGCGCTGCTCGACACGTTCCAGCAGTCAGATCGACGCGATCGTCGCGCCACGTCTTGATCCACCGTCGGAAGACGCCCGGCAGGGCCCGCGCGGCGCGTCGTGGACTGGCCCCCCCTGGTAGTGTGAATTAGAAAGCCTTATAATGGCGTCAACGGGAGTCGAGCTCCCGCCGAAACGGAGTGAACAGCAAGCGGAATGACGCGCCCGAGGGAGGTTCCATCGGGTACAAGCTTGTGGCCTATAGAAACGAGGATGAGATCTTGAAATTTACAAAATGGTTGATGGTCTTGGTGTGCTGCTTCGGACTGACACTCGGCTGTAAGAAGGCAGAAGAGGCCACCAAGGATGCCGGAGCGGCCGTTGGGACTGCGGCGGAAGACACGATGGACGCCGCCGAAGATGCTGGCGAAGACGTCAAAGACGCTGCAACCGACGCCGTGGACGCCGTCGAAGACGAGCTGCCCTAGTTCCTAGGGAAATTCCCACCGGGAGGGCGAGGGTCCCGCCGAGCCGCAAGATGCAAGTGCGTGCGGCTCGGCGGGAGCCTCGCCCTCCCGTGTTTCAATTGCGCCCTCCCGTGTTTCAATTGCGCCCTCCCGTTTTGGATCACGCCCTTCGCTTATTTCGGGTCCTTAGGGCGTGTCATCGGGCGGCGACCAGGGCGTCGGTCCGTTGGGGAGCGGGCGGAGGAACTTGGCACCCACCTCGGTGTACCAGCCGTGCAAATCGGCTCGCAATCGATTGACGCGGTCGGGTTCTTGGGTCGCCAGGTCGTGCTGCTCGCCGATATCGGCCGCCAGGTTGTAGAGCTCAACGCGACCGTCTTCCAAGCGTTCGAGCAGCTTCCAGTCTCCCTGGCGAA
Source organism: uncultured Planctomycetales bacterium (assembly GCA_963826795.1). GTDB lineage: Bacteria > Planctomycetota > Planctomycetia > Pirellulales > Pirellulaceae > CAWGYT01. The sequence goes on from CAWGYT010000020.1 coordinate 351,543, forward strand.
CGGCGCCGCCGGGGAAACCTCCTTGGTTCGAATAGTGCGGATAGTGCCAATACAGGGCGCGACGCTGGAGACTCGCGGATCCTTTCAAGAGAGGGACCAAGCTGACGCCATCGAGGTGCTGGTCAGGCCGCGGGGGTGCACCGGCCATTTCGAGCACGGTCGGATAGAAGTCGGTGCTGATGACCGGTTCGTCACAGCGACTCGCCGGCTTGGTGACGGATGGCCAGCGAATCAAGAACGGCTCGCGGATCCCGCCTTCATACAGCCATCCTTTGCCTGCGCAGCGGCAAATTCGATGTGGGACTGCCCTCGGAAGTGCTCAACCCGCCGTTGTCCGACATGAAGACGACGACCGTCTGCTGCGTGAGCCCGAGTTCATCCAGCTGATCCAAGACCGTTCCCACAGCCTGATCCATTGCCTCGACCATCGCCGCATAGACGGCGTGCCGCTGGGTGATCCGGACCCGCCGTGGCTCGTCGATCGGCAGATTCTGTTGCTCGTCCGCGAACTCGTCCGCCACCGCCGGAAGCTCCGCCAACTTCGCTTGATATTTCGCGAGCAAATCGGGTCGTGCCATGAGCGGCGTGTGCACCGAGTAGAACGCCAGGTACGCCAGGAACGGCTGGTCGCGGTGGTCTTCGAGAAAGTGATTCGTCTCGCGAGCCAGCCGGTCGGGCAGGTGCTCTCCCTGCGGACCGTCGGTGAGTCGAGGGTTTCCGTAGGGCGAGAAATAGCGACTCCCGCCATAGGGGCCGCCGCGATCGATTCCCCCTCGATTCACATCAAACCCCTGTGCTTCCGGCCAAAACACCTCCGTCGGGCCCAGGTGCCATTTGCCGGCGAAGAAGGTCGCGTACCCTCGCGACTTGAGGGCTTCCGCCAGGGTCAACTCCTCCAGCGGCATGCGATCGTTCAGTTCAGCCGGCAAGAAGCGTCCTGCGCGGCGGCCCGAAAAATAGTTCGTCGCCCCAACGCGTGTCGGGTACTTCCCAGTCAGGATGCTGTAACGCGTCGGGCTGCAAACGGGGTTCGCGGCATAACCGTTGGTGAACCGCATCCCGGTACTGGCAAGTCGTGCAATATTCGGCGTTTCGTAGAACGTTTCCGGATGATTACAGCTGACGTCCATGTAGCCGAGGTCATCGACCAGAAAAAAGACAAAGTTGGGAGGTCGCGAGGGTTCGGCGGCCGATCCGCGCGCTGCGATCGCCAGCAAGGCAAGCCCAATGAATCGCAAGACCATCCGCGGGATCGTTTCTCGCCAGCGCGTCGGTTGATTGTGATATCGCATCAGATCCTCGTCACTCTGTTCCACGAGCGTCACTGTCAGCTGGCACTGGCAGCTGCAACTGCCACCGTCGGCTGTCAGCCTTCGCGGTCCGCTGCCACGGGCGTGCTCTGAACGTGAAATGTACCCGATCCGCGCGCTGCCTGCCCAAGGCGTGTCCAGCGCCCACCGATTTTGAATCAAATCGCCTTTCACCACGGCCAAACATCGATTACGATCCGCCGCCCGAGTTGGGCGCGGACGGGCGTTGAAATCCGGCGCACCGGCTCGCGTTTTCGTGCTCCCCTTCGACGAAAGGAAAGGATCTGCCCCCATGTCAACGGAATCCGAACAAGGCCCGAACTTGAAACTCTCGCCCGAGGAAGCTCGGATGATCATGAAGGCGATTGAGGACATCGAGCGAGAGGAAGCGATCCAACAGGAGCGACTGCGGTCGCAGCAGGCCTCGCCCCCAACCCGTTGAAGCGGACGTCGTATCACGCGGTTGTTCGCGAATGCGATCGCCCCCGCGGCGGACGCGATCAGCACAAAACCTCACGCGCGACGGCGGTGGTCGGCGGCGATCGTCGCCAGTTGAGGGCGCACCCGCGGCCGCACCCGCGGCCGCTCGACGCGAAGCAGGCGTGCGAAGGTCTGCCCGGCCAAGATCGACGCCGAGAAGGCGACGCCGCCGAGCAGTAATTTGGCCAGCGCGCTGGGGGGATCGAGAAGCTGAAAGATGAGCTCGACGACCAGCCCATGCACGAGAAATGTTTCGTAGGAAATCGCACTAAAGCCGACCAGGTAGTTCCGCAACCCAAGTTGACGTCCGTGGCCGCTGGCCTGGAACGCCAGGATCACGAGGCCGCCGTAGCCCAGCAACGAGCAAGGGTTGTTGAGAAGTCTTCCCTGACTTCCACCAAAGTGAGCCAGCGCGACGGTCATCACCAGGCCCAGCGCCGTCCACGGCAGGATGTGCCGGCCGGGCAGTTGCCAAAATGCCTTGCCGGTGCCGACGAATCGCTTCGCGGCGACCATCCCGAGCGCAAACTCCCAGAGATAGACGATGCAGGAACTGGAAAGCACACGTTCGTCGCTGTGGTGCGAGACGATCGTCAGCGTCATGAACGCGAGGGATATCACGCACGCTCCGCTCAGGAAACGCCTCGGGCCCCAACGGGTCAAGGCCGAGTCCAAGCCAGGAAAAATTAGATAAAACTGAATGATGGTCGACATGAACCACAACGGATAGCCGAAGCTGGTGATGATCGACTCGTCGAACATTTTGAATAGCAGAAGATGTCCGAGATAGGCGTAGAGTCCATCCGAGCGGTAGAGCGGACAGCCCAGGTTCAGCAGGAAAACCAGGGTGACGAATCCGAAGTAGGGAATCAACACTTTCTGCAAGCGACGCGTGTAGAAGGTCCGGTAGGATTGTGGCGAACCCGAGAGGGCCAAACCGAACCCTGACAGAAACAGGAAGGCATGGACCCCGGCCCCGCCGAACGCCAGCAGCGAGCCCCACGCGCCCATCTCTCGGGCGAACGGCTGCAGGCAGTGGAAGGCGACGATCGTCGTCATCGCGAAGCCGCGGGCGAAATCCAGAAACGCGATTCGCGGAGAATTTTCCATGGCGGCCCGAGTCTGACCCTGGCGTGATTGGCTTCTGGCCGCGTGGGGCCACTCTTCACGGGCGGAGACGGATACAGCAGCCCCCTGCGCCGACTATAATTAGGGCCCTGCCCACGTTCCAGCTCCAAACCTGCCGCTTGGAACCAACGCTCGCGTGCCAAGAGGGGTTGATCGGATTGTGCGATCTCCACTCCTTGCAGAGGAAGCTCCGCATGACACCGTCACCGACTGCTTGTGCCGATTTGGCTCAGGAATCTCAGGCCCTGGCGCACTACGCCGCACGCGTGGCGGCGCTGACGGAGGCGGAGGCGAGTTTCGAACTCCGAAGCCGTCGGTTCAGCCGTGGACGGGGCGTGGCGTTCTTCATTTCACTGGGCCTGGCCTGGGCAACTTGGTCGCGGGAGTTACCGACCGCACCGTGGCTCGGATACAGCCTGGCCATCCTTTCGTTCGTCGTGTTTGTGGTCCTGGTCGGGATTCACGAACGGCTGCTCTCGGACCTGCAGATCGCGCTCCAGCGACGAACGATCAACACCCAACATCGAGCTCGGAGACAACACGATTGGGGACGGGTACCTGAAACGCCGTGCCCGGTGGCTCCCGAACGTGCGGCGCTGGCTCGCGACCTGGACCTCTTCGGAAAGGGCTCGCTCTTTCAGTGGCTCTCGCTGGCCCAAACGCCCCTCGGTCAGCAGACGCTTCGCGACTGGTTGCTGTGGCCCGCCCCGCCCGGCGAAGTCCTCCAGCGGCAGGTGGCCGTCCAGCAGCTTGCCCCGTTGCGCAAATTGCGGGAGGAGCTCCAGCTGCGCGGCCGCCTGGTTTCCTTGAGCGGGCAGGGCCCAGGGGCGTTTTTGGAGTGGGCCGAAGGTCCAGGCTGGCTGGCATCCCGTCCCGCGCTGCGCTGGCTCACGCGTTTCATCTCCGGGGCCATGATCGCGATCGGCCTGCTTGCCCTCCAGGGAACCTCGCATCCCGTACTCTGGGCGACAGGGCTCGGATTGCTGGTCGTTAATTTATTGCTCAATGTGATCTACGTGCCGCCGATCCATCAACTGTTCGAGATCGTTGCCTCACGCCAGAACGATGTCGCCCAGTACAAGGCCGCGCTCTCCCTGTTCCACGAATTGCCGGGAGACTGCCCGAAATTCGCGGAGCTGCGTGCCAAGCTGGGTGGCGACGTCGATGAACCATTGCGCCAACTAAGTCGTTTAGGTTGGCGCGTCCAGCTTGCGGCCGCTCGCCATTCCGCAGTCTGGGGGATCCCCTACGTGATCCTGCAGGCGACACTGCTTTGCGATTTCCACGTGCTGTCGTGGCTGGAGTCCTGGCAGCGGCGCCACGGGCATCAGGCCCGCCGCTGGTTCGAGGCGTTGGCCGAGCTGGAAGCCTTGATGTCGCTCGCAGCCGTCGCGCACGATTACCCCGACTGGGCGTTCCCCTCGGTGTCTCCGGAACACGACGCATTCCGCGCCGAGCAACTGGGACATCCGCTGATCCCCGACGAGCTGCGCGTGGCGAACGATGTCGAGATTGGCCCCCCCGGCACGTTTCTGCTTGTCAGCGGATCAAACATGTCCGGCAAGAGTACGCTCTTGCGAAGCGTTGGTATCAATGCCCTCCTGGCCCAAGCTGGAGGTCCCACCTGCAGTCGCGCCTGCTCGCTACCTCCGCTGGATGTCGAGACCAGCATGCGCATCGGGGATTCATTGGCCGATGGCGTCTCCTTCTACATGGCGGAACTGAAGCGACTGAAACAAATCGTCGACCGCGCCCTGGAAGTCGGCCGCGACGATCGACTCGGACTCCTCTTTCTGTTGGACGAAATTCTGCTCGGCACGAATTCGGCGGAGCGGCATCTGGCCGTGATTCACGTGGTTCGCCACCTGCTGGACGCGGGAGCCATCGGCGCGATCTCGACCCACGACCTCGGACTGGCGACCAGCCCTGAGCTGGCCGATGCCTGTCATGCGGTCCATTTCCGCGAGCAAATCATCGCGCACAACGGAACCAATCAGATGACGTTCGACTATCGCATGCGCCCCGGCGTTGCGACGACGACCAATGCCCTCAAGCTGCTGGAGTTGGTCGGCCTGGGACACCGGCTCGAACAGCAGGGGACCATCCACGCAACAGACCCACCCCCTCTGGGAGGGTGAAGTCAACAAGTGGCGGGGAGGGTAGAGTCAAGAATCGAAAGATGTGTCGAGACCCATGCCACCGCACCCTCCGGGAAAACCGTGTTGTGTTCCATCGCCTGCTGCCACCTTGCCGCGTAATCGGGCCACTTTTCGTCTATTTCCTGGCGTCCTTGCCGGCCCTCGGTCCTTCCACCGTCGGCGTGGTGGCGCAGGAGAAGGATGCGAAATCGAAATCCGAGGCGGCCGAAGTCCTCTCACTGGAGCGCATCTTCGGCGCGGAGCTTACAGCAGAGAGTTACTCGGCCGAGTGGGCTGAGGGTTCCGACACGTTCTGGCGATGGCAACGCCTACCCGACGCCGGAGCGGGCCGGCACCTGGTGAAGATCGACGCCAGGTCAGGAAGCCAGGAAGTCGTCGTTCACGCAACGGATCTAGTGCCTCCTGGAGCCGAGACGCCGTTGAGTGTCGAGCAGTCGACGTGGTCGCGCAATTCCGCGAAACTGTTGATCTTCACCGGATCTCAGCGGGTCTGGCGCCACAAGACTCGCGGAGACTACTGGGTCTTTGACCGTACGTCGCGCGTCCTGCACCAACTGGGCCGCGACTTTCCCGCCAGCTCCTTGATGTTCGCCAAGTTTGCGCCCGACGGGAACTCGGTCGCTTATGTCCACGAAGGCAACATCTACTTGGAGAGTCTGCTGGACCACACGATCCGACCGCTCACAACAGGCCCAACCGATGACATCATCAACGGCACGTTCGATTGGGTGTACGAAGAAGAGCTGCAGGTACGCGACGGCTTTCGCTGGAGTGAAAACGGAGAGGCGATCGCCTTCTGGCAACTGGACACCAGCGGCGTGCAGAAATTCACGCTCGTCAACAATACCGATGGCTTTTATCCGGAAACGATCCAGTTCGCCTATCCCAAGACGGGACAGCGCAACTCGGCCTGTCGGATTGGCGTCTATGGACTGGCGGAGGGCACGACAACGTGGCTGGCGATTCCTGGCGACCCGCGGGAACACTATCTTTGCCGGTTGGAATGGGACGGTCCAGCTCACGTCCTGGTCCAGCAGCTGAATCGGCGGCAGAACACGCTGCGCGTCTTTCGCTGCGATGTACGAACCGGGGCCGCCGAAATCGTCTTGCAGGAAACCGACGAGGCGTGGGTCGATGTCCATGATGAACTGTTCTGGCTGGATAACCGGCAGCGGATGACCTGGATCAGTGAGCGGGACGGATGGCGTCATGTCTATCTGGTGGATCGCGACACGCAGCAGTTCCAGCGCGTGACCGACGGGCCGCATGACGTGATCCAGCTGCTGGGAGCCGACGATTCGGGCGGTTGGTTGTACTACCTGGCTTCGCCCGACAATGCAACTCAACAATATCTCTACCGCATCCAACGGGACGGATCCAAATGCGAACGTGTGACACCCGAGGATCAAGCCGGTTGGCACACGTACGACTTGTCGCCGTCGCGCAAGCTGGCAATTCACCGCTGGTCACGTTTTGGGAGGCCACCCCGCGTCGAGCTGGTGGAGTTGGCCACTCACAAAAAGATTCGCTCGTTGGAATCCAACAAGAAACTGCAGAAGAAGCTCGAACTTCTCGAGCGAGGGCGTGAGGAGTTTTTCCAGATCGACCTGGGCGACGGCGTGCGTTTGGATGCCTGGTGTATCTGGCCGACGCACTTCGACGAATCGCAAATCTATCCGGTCCTGGTCCATGTCTATGGGGAACCCGCCGGCCAAACGGTTTTGGATCGCTGGCTTGGGGCCAACTACCTCTGGCACCAAATGCTCGCGCAGCGCGGGTACTTCGTGGTCAGCGTGGACAACCGAGGGACGCCTGCGCCCGGGGCCGAGACTGGCGCAAATCGGTTTACCGTCGCGTGGGTGTCCTCGCGCCGGAAGACCAGGCCCGCGCCGTTGGCCAGGTTCTGGCCGAGCGCCCCTATCTGGACAAGACGCGAGTGGGCGTCTGGGGTTGGAGTGGTGGCGGGTCGATGGCGCTGAATGCCATTTTCAAATATCCCGAGCTCTATCAGGTCGCGATTTCGATCGCCCCGGTGCCCAATCAGCGACACTATGACACGATCTACCAGGAACGTTACATGGGCCTTCCCATGGACAACGTCGAGGGTTACCTGCAAGGGTCGCCGATTCATTTTGCGAAACAGCTGCAGGGCAAGCTCTTGCTGATTCACGGCACGGGCGACGACAACTGTCACTATCAGTCGACTGAAGCCTTAATTAACGAGCTGGTACGGCACGACAGGCTGTTTACGATGATGGCCTATCCGAACCGTACACATTCGATTCAGGAGGGAGCTGGCACGACGCTGCATCTGCGCCGACTGATGACGACGTATTTAGAGCAGCATCTGCCGCCGGGACCTCAACCTCGCACTTCGTCGGCCCAAACGGACCGTGAAACCGAGCCGGCGGACCGCTAGGTTGGGAAAAGGGGTCAAGGTTGGGAAAAGGGGTCAGGATTAAGCTGTCACACAGCACAAGCCCAACGGAGGCACGATGCTTGGCCGCTACGACGTCGGACAGACGTACGACTGGAACTACGCACACGCTCCTGCTTTGACGGACGAAGAACGAACCGAGGCAAGGCGACGCTGGAGAGCCTGGCCGGGAACGTGGCGTTGTTGCGGCTGGCCGCTGTCCGCGCCGCTGAGCGTCGCCGCGGGTCCCTTGCTCAATCGCGATTGGTTGCGCTACTACGCCGAGCTGGGTTTTGAGTGGCTGACCTACAAGACGGTTCGGCAGCGGGCGCATCCCTGCTATGGGCCTCCCAACTTGCAGCCCGTCCAAGCCGATTCGCTGGATGGCACGCCAAACGACGTGCCCGCGTCCGTCGACTGGACGGGGTCCTGGGCCGTGTCGTTCGGAATGCCATCCCAAGCGCCCGACGTTTGGCAGCAGGACGTCCGATCGGCACGGCGCGATCTGGCTCCGGCATGCGCGCTGTCGGTCTCGGTTGTCGCAACGCCGGCCCCGACTGCGACGTGGCAGCAAGTGGCCGAAGACTACTCCACATGCGCCGCGATGGCCGTCGGCAACGGTGCGAATCAGATCGAACTGAACCTGTCCTGCCCGAACGTTTCATCGTGTGAGGGACAACTGTACCGGCAGGCCGACGCCGTCCGGGCCGTCGTGGACCGCGTGCGGGAACGGATCGGGCAAACGCCCTTACTGCTTAAATTGGGGTTGCTTCAGGACGCCACGACGATCGATCGGTTGCTGGAGTCCGTCGCCGAAACGACACAGGCCCTGGTGATGGTCAATTGCATTGCGAAGCGAGTCCGTTGCGGAAGCACTTGGATGTTCGAGGGAGCGGTGCACGGCATCGCCGGCGCGGCGATCCATCTGGCCGCGGTGCGACAGGTCGAACAGTTTCGCGCGCGACTCGATCGCATGGGACTCGACTTGCAGTTGGTCGGCAGCGGCGGCGTGAGCGAAGTCGCCCACGTGCAACGGTTCCTGGATGCGGGTGCAAGCTGCGTGCAACTGGCCACCGCGATCATGCGCGAGCCCGACATCGCGCTCCGCCTGCGGAACGAGGCCGGGGCGTAGCTCGCAACCGCCAAGCAGGAACCACTTCTCCGAGCGACCGCCGTGTCGCGCGACCGTCCGAGGCTGGCATCCGTCGTCAGTCGGCGACCAACTGCGTCAGCGTCAGCAATCGATTCTGAAGGTCGGCGATTTTCGGACCCAGCTCCGCGTACCGACCTTCCACCTCGTCCAGCTTTTCGCAAAATCGCGCCACGACGGGCGCGAGCATCTCGGATGGGGCCTGGCGGAATACCTCGCCAAAATTGTCCACTTGCCGATTCAATTCGTCGATCCAGTGCCGTTCCGCCGCACGTTCCTTCAGGTCGGCGATCAGTTCGCCCGTGCAGGCCGCCACGGCAAACAGGTCCAATTCGCGGGAAAATTCGCCCGGAGCTCCCGCCACGAAAACCCGCTTCCAGACGGATTCGAGCGGGTCCGCCGCAGGACGCGCCGGCGCCGCCCGTGGCGGTGAGGACTTGAGCAATTCGGCCCGGTCACTCTCCCAGTCCTCGTCGTCCTCACCGAAATCGGACGCCTCGCTCGATTCGCCCTCGACATCCCAGCCGAACGGAAACGCCTGATCCTGGTCATACCTGTCCAAGTGCCAGAAGATCACTCCGGACGAGTCGTCGCACATCAGGCGGCAGAGGGGGCAATCGCAATCGACCGGGCCCGCCGGCTGCTCGACCGCCAGCGGAATTCGCTGACGCTCCAAGCGAATCACCTCGCGCGGTGATTTCCCCAACAATTCGTCATCGTCCACGGCGTCCAGCCAGAGCTCCCGCCGACCTGCGAGCCAGGCGATCTGAGTTTCACGCGATCCCTCAACGAATACCTCGTCGGTCACGTGTTCGGCACAGTCGGCCAGCAGCTGCCGCACGAGGTCGTAGTAGAGGATGATCTCGTGAGTTCCCAGGCCGCCGAATCGAAACGCCGTATCCGATTCGTCCAGCCCCGTCGGGCATTCACCTCGGACCGACCACTGAAACTCTCGGTGACGCAGGTCACGTTCCAGGTGGAGACGGCCGGCCAGCAACTGATCTCGGACCGTCCATTCTTCTCCGTCGTTCGGATGACGGAGGAGCCAGGCCGAGTGGATTTCGCGAAAGATCGACTGCAGCGCATCGTCCAGTGCCTCGCCTGCATGACCCCGGTGACGGACCCTCAGATCCTGAATCTCGTCGCGTCGGGCAACGACGGCGTCGACCAGAAATCCCAGCAGCGGGGTGCCGTAAAGGGTTTCCCGCCAATCGACGTGCGCCGCAATGCGACCGGCGGGTTCATCACCCTGGGTCATCTCGTGCCACGCCGTCAGGTCGTCAATCTGCCGCCAGCTTGCGTCGAGATCGTAAGGTAGGCACTCTCGCGTCGCACCGTCCCGGTCGACAAAATGTACAGGAATCGGATCCTTCGTCTGGTCCCAGGGGATCACAAGGACCCGCAGCGCAAGATCGATCACCGCGTGGGGCGCCGGCAGTCGACGCGGCGCGTCGCCGTGCGCCGGATCGTCAATCGCGACGGACGAGGCGAAAAGATCCCGCTGTAGATCCGGATGCAAGAACCGACCGGCAGCCGACTGCAGCTCCCGCAGCGTGTGGGGGTCGGCACTGAGGCGCCGAACAAGGCCCGTGCCCGGGCCTCCTCCAGTTGGACCTGGCCACAGTGGTTCGCATCTCGCAAGATGAGACTGATTTGGACCATCGATTTCAGCTCCTTCTGGCAGGCGGGGGGGAAGTGATTTCCATCGTGACGAATGACGTTGAGACCGACCGGAAACCGCCGAGTGACCGCTTCGATCCGGCGAGTACGTCACCCACCACAGTGCGACGGCGAGTGTAAGGCGGGCCACCAGAAATTCGCAATCCGCCGTGAAACCGTCGCGACGGCAGAGGCGGGGTGAGGAGCATTCGTGTTCCGCAGGATTCTTGCCAAACAGGATTGGGCGGAGGGGGAGATGAGGCACGCGGGTGACCGCCCTTCAAGCCCGCTCGCCGCACTCCGGCCGGTTTGCTATTTTAAGAAGCACCTCGAGGAGACCGCGGCGAGAAGACCCGCACCGCGGGTCGCCCTCCGAAGAAAACACCGAATCCACGTCCGTCGAACGCGTGGACCATGCAGCGACGAAGCGACGTACAATCAGGCGTGGATCGCCTAGGGGCTGGCGGGACACGAGGCCGAGGGACGGATGAAGACTCCAGAGAAAGTCCGAGAGACGGTCCGCGGCTACGTGTTCGAGCACTTCCCGGCGGCCAAGGAAAGGCAGATCACGGACACTGACTCGCTGCTGGATAGCGGGATCGTGGACTCGTTAGGCGTGCTGGACATCGTCGCTTATCTGGAAACGGAATTCGGAATGACGATCGCGGACGATGAGCTGGAAGTCGAGGACTTCGAGTCGATCCAGGCCTTGACGGCTTTCGTCTGCCGTCACCTGCGCTGCACTTCGTCCAACTGACCACCGCGATGGATTTCCTGGTTCATCATCTGCTGCGTACGACCGCGGATCGTCATCCGGACCACGAGGCGCTCGTTGGCGGCGACGAGCGTTGGGATTACGCGACGACGGCGAACCGAGTTCAGGCCGTGGCCAGCGGCTTGCGCGAACTTGGCGTCGAGCGTGGCGATCGCGTGGGGGTCTGGCTTCCTGCCTCGATCCCACAGGCCATTTCGCTGCTGGCGATTTCCGCGGCGGGCGGCGTCTTCGTGCCAATGCACGAGTCGCTCTTCCCGCGACAGATCGCCCACATCGTGCAGGACTGCCAGGTCAAGGTACTCATGACGGCCCGCCGACACTGGGAAGCGCTGCGAGACGTGCGTCCGCGATTGGCCTCGATTCAACAAACCGTCTTGGTCGACGCCCCCGAGGTGTCGACCAAGCCCGTGTCTTGGCAAGCGCTGGCCGTGGGACCGGTCCGCACCTGGCCCGACGCGCGAACCGAGAAGGACCTTGCGGCCATCCTCTACACGTCGGGCTCAACCGGCCTGCCGAAGGGCGTCATGCTGAGCCACGCCAATCTGATGGCGGGCGCCACGATCGTCAGCGACTATCTTCAAATCTCGGCTCGCGACCGGTTGCTGGCCGTCCTGCCGCTCAGCTTTGACGCCGGCCTGAATCAGCTCACGACGGGGTTCCAGCAGGGCGCGACCGTGGTTCTGTTTTCGTTCGTGTTAGCCAAGCAGATCGTGCGAGTGATGTTGTCCGAGCGGATTACGGGGTTGGCCGGCGTTCCGACGATGTGGAATCTGTTGGGCCAAAACGCAACGTTCCAGTCGAGTCGCTTCCCGCATCTGCGCTACATCACCAACACCGGTGGCGCGATGCCTCAGGCCACCTTGCAAAAACTGCGTCAGGTCCTGACGGCAACCGACATTGTTTTGATGTACGGTCTGACCGAAGCGTTTCGCTCGACCTACTTGCCGCCGGCTGAACTGGCGAAGCGCCCTCAGTCGATCGGGAGGGCGATCCCCAACACCGAGATTTTGGTCGTTGACGCCGAAGGCCAGCCGTGCGGACCGGGCGAAGTGGGCGAACTGGTTCACCACGGGCCCACGGTTTCAATGGGCTATTGGGGACAGCCAGAACTGACGGTGCGCGTGCTGCGTCCGCATCCCTTTCCGCCGAGCGGCCTGAGCCAACCGCCGCTCGTCTGCTACTCGGGTGACCTCGTGCGGACCGACCAGGACGGCTATTTGTACTTCGTCGCGCGGCGGGATCAACAGATCAAGACGTCGGGATTCCGCGTGAGCCCGGGCGAGGTTGAGGCGGTCTTATTCGAGTCGGGCGGCGTCGCCCAGGCCGCGGTGATCGGTGTGCCCGACGAATTGCTCGGACAGCGGATCGAGGCCTACGTGGTTGCAAAGCATCCGGACCGCCTGACCGCCGAACAGCTGCGGGATCATTGTGCCGCCCAGCTGCCCCAGTACATGGTTCCCAAAGCGATCTGGTGGGTCGACCAACTGCCAACGACTCCCAGTGGAAAGACGGACTACGCCGGCCTTCGCGCGCGCGCGCGGGAAAGGCGGTCTCCGAATGAGCCCCGCTGCCGACAAGCCCGTGTACGCCGACTGGGTTCGTGAGTTGATCGAGCGACTGTACGATGTACGGCAGGGCGAGCTCTGGGTCGAACAGCGCGCGATCCGCGACCTGGCGGAGGAGTTCGGGACACCGCTGTACATCTACAGCCAAGCGGTCCTGGATCAGGCATGGGACCGAATCCGCCGCACGTATCCCGCGCTTCGAAATCCTCTACTCGATGAAGGCCAACCCCCAACAGGCCATCCTGCGGTATTTCCTCGGGCGCGGGTGCGGTCTGGAAATCGCTTCCGCCGGGGAACTGCAGCAGGCCCTGGCCGCCGGCGGGGATCCCGAACGGATGGTCTTTGCGGGCCCCGGAAAGACCGACGACGAACTCCGCCTGGCGCTGCACACCGGGCTCGGCGAAATTCACGTCGAATCGCTCGGTGAAATTCGGCGGCTGGCTTTCCTGGCGACCGATTCTCAGCGGTCGGCTCGGATCGCGCTGCGCATCAATCCGTCGCTGGCCAGCGCAACGGGTTCGCTCCAGATGGGCGGTCGGCCATCCCAGTTCGGCATTTCGGAGGATCAGTTAGAGGCCGCGGTCGGGTTGGCAGAACGGGCGAGTTCGCTGGATCTGATCGGTTTGCATCTGAACACCGGCACGCAATTGCTCGATGCGGAATTGCTGTTGGCCTATTACCAATACGCGTTGACCCTGACCCGGCGAGTCGCCGCTCAGCTCGGACGTCCCCTGGCCACGCTGGACTTCGGGGGCGGGCTGGGAATCCCCTACTATCCCGGGCAAGGCACCTTGGCGATGGACCGCGTCGCGGAGGGGTTGCGGCAGCTGGTGGCGGAATGCGATCTCGATCCTGAGTTGGCCGCGATGCGGCTGTTGATCGAACCCGGCCGGTATCTGGTGGGCGAAGCCGGCATCTACCTCACGCGTGTGGTGGATCTCAAGCAATCGCAGGGACAGGACTTCGTGGTCCTGAACGGCGGCCTGCATCAGCATCTGGCCGCCACGGGGAATTTCGGTCAGACGTTGAAACGTTTCTTCCCGCTGGCGGCCGTGACCCGTTTGGACGACGCCCTGGCCTGTCAAGCGACGGTCGTCGGCCCGCTCTGCACACCGCTGGACACACTCGGCAAAGCGATTGCGTTACCGGCCCTCCAAGTCGGTGACCTGGTCGCCGTCTTTCAGTCGGGTGCCTACGCGCGGGCCGCCAGCCCGCTCCAATTCTTGGGACACCCGAGTCCGCCCGAGGTGATGGTCAGCGGTGCGCAGGCGACCCTGATCCGCCGACGTGGCGGTTGGCAAGACGAGCTCCGCGATCAATTGCCGCTCACGCCCGAGGCCGGCGGAGGCCAGCGGGCGGAGCAGGGCGGCAGCTCGTTTCTCGGATGAGGGGGGCAGCCGATCGAAGCCGCGTTACGTAAAATGCCGCGTCGAGCGGCGATCGAGACCTCCCCGCACGGCGGGTCCACGTGTTTCGTTCGAAGCTGTCCTTGAACCGACTGACTTGCAGGTACCGTGATGGATCCTTCCGAAACTTCAATCACACGGTGGCTTCGCAGCGCGTCGGTCCCCGTCTTTACGGCGTTCGCAATCACCGTTGCCTTCAGCGCGTATTTTTGCATGTACGCCTTTCGCAAGCCCTTTTCGGCGGCGCAATTTGAAGGCCTGACATTCCTGGGCACGAGCGTCACGCTCAAGACGGCTTTTGTCATTAGCCAGATCATCGGCTACGCGCTTTCGAAGGTCATTGGAATTCGCTTTTGTTCCGAGATCCAGCCGGTGCGCCGCGTCTGGGCCCTGATTGCGCTGGTCGGATTCGCAGAGATCGCGCTGCTGTTCTTTGCAATCCTGCCGAATTCGTTGAAGGTGGTCGCGATGTTCTTCAACGGCCTGCCACTGGGCATGATTTGGGGGCTGGTCGTGCTGTACCTCGAAGGCAGGCGCACCTCCGAACTGCTGCTGGCGGGACTGAGCTGTTCGTTTATCGTCTCCAGCGGAGCCGTCAAGAGCGTGGGCCTCACGCTGATGCAGTCGCTTCAGGTGAGTCCGTTTTGGATGCCCTTCGCGACGGGGTTGCTATTCTTCCCGCTGTTCTTGCTCTCCGTCTGGCTACTTAACCAGTTGCCCCAACCGGATGTGTTGGATGTCGAGCAGCGTGTGCTTCGTAAAACGATGATGCGGCAGGATCGACTTTCCTTCTTCCGCCAGTTCGCTCCGGGTCTGATCATGCTGCTGATCGCCTATTTCTTCCTGACGGCGTACCGAGATTTCCGCGATAACTTTGCGGCCGAAGTCTTCACGCAATTGGGATATGGAAAAGAGCAAACGGCAATCTTTGCGCGGAGCGAGACCTGGGTCGCCTTTGGGGTGATGGCCGCTTTGGCGGGCTTGAACACGATTAAGAACAATCGCTGGGGCCTGATCGGGGCGTTCGGCATCATGGCCCTGGGGACCCTGCTGCTCGCCACGAGCACCCTGCTGCTGGACGCAGGCCGGATTGGCGGCCTTTCCTGGATGATTCTGACAGGAACCGGCGCGTATCTGGCTTATGTCCCGTACGGATCCGTGTTGTTCGACCGCCTCATCGCATCGACACGAGCCGTCGGGACCGCCGTCTTCGCGATCAATCTGGCCGATTCGGTGGGCTATGCCGGGTCCATCAGCATCATGCTCTTCAAGGATGTGACCCTGACCCGTCTCGGTCGACTGGATTTCCTGCGGCAATTCTCCTACGCGATGGCCTTGCTCGGCACGATCCTACTCATCACGAGTTGTGCCTATTTCTTGCTCAGTCATCGCCATCACGAATGACGCCCCGTGCCTCCGGCGCGTCAGAATGACACATGTTCGGCAGCTGACACCGGGGCGATTATCTGCGGTTCGGGTTACGCGGGTGCGGTAAGGCCTGATCCCGCGGACGTGAGATGTGAAGCCCCCGTTGGCAGCGCACCGATGACATACCCATTCGTTCAGCTGCCACCCCCAGCCACGAAATTGTTCATACGGATCCCCATTTCGCCGGACACCTGCGACCCGACTCAAGCTCGGCTTCGCATGGTGATTCTGGCAAGGCGTAAGGAGCCCGATCATGCGTAGGTTTCTCGGTCGGATTGGCGGAATGGCGGCGGCACTTGCGCTTGCCGTGCCGAGTCACGTGCCGGCCCAGACCGCGGTTTCGATGGCGACCGCGGAGTTTGTTCAGTTTGAGAGTCCCGCGGGAAGGATCGTTGAGGCTGGCGACGCGCCGGTCGCGCTGGTTTCCTGCCTCGGGGAGGGAGGATGCGCGACGGATGCCTGTCACGCACCCGCCTGCGAAACCTACGCCAGCTGTGATCCTTGCGGAGGATGTAACGCCTGCGGAAGCTGCAACGCCGCGTGCTGCGGCTGCGGCGATGGACTGCTCGGGGCCTGCGGCGGCTGGATGGAGCATCTTAGCGGGCTCGTGCAGCCCAGTGAGCGTTGCTTTAACGAATTCCTCAGTCCGATGACGAATCCCGTTTATTTTGAGGATCCGCGGACGTTGACCGAGGCGCGGCTGATCTACATTCACCACAAGGTTCCGCTGACCGCCGCCGGAGGAGACATCAATCTGGTGGCCCTTCAGCTGCGTGCGGCACTTACCGAGCGACTCTCGATCATCGCGACCAAGGACGGCTACCTCACGTCGACGAATCCCCTGATCGATGACGGCTGGGCGGATATCAATCTCGGGCTGAAGTACAACCTCCTCCGCAACCCTCGCCGACAGATGCTTTACTCCGTCGGGGCGACCTACACCCTGCCCGTGGGCTCAACCCGCTCGCAACAGGGCAATGGCGACGGCAGTTTTCATCTGTTCTCAACCTTTGGAAAACGGATTTACGGCTGGAACTGGCTGATCGGCAAAGGAATCATCATTCCAACCGATGGCGATGCGGAAAGCGAATGGATGTACGTTTCGAACCATCTCTCGCATCGCTTGGGTGAATCCAATCTGTTCTTCCTGGCGGAAGCGAATTGGTACAACTGGCTCGAGTCGGGCGCCAACGGAATTCCCGGCGTGGAGGGAGGCGACTTGTTCAACTTCGGTTCGACCAGCGTGAGTGGCAATGACATTGTGACGGGGGCATTCGGTTTGAAGTACAAGCCGAGCAACCTGTTGGAGGTCGGTCTGGCGTGGGAAAACCCGCTCACGAAACGACGCGATGTCTTGGATAACCGAATCACGTTCGACCTGATCGTTCGCTACTAGAGCTGTGACACGGGTTGGGAAAAGAGGTCAGGTCCCAAAGGTGCGAATCCCTGTCGAGACTTGCCCCTTTTCCCGACTCAGACCCCATTCATTTTGAACCTCTCCTTTTTCAACTCTCCAGATAGAAACCCGACTTGGCGAGTTTTTATCCGAAATCGCAGGCCGTGCCGGGCAATTGCCCGGCACGGCCTGTCGACGTTTGGGAGGCTGCCCTGGGCGTGAACGGACGTCTTGATTGTGTTACCATGGCCTGCGGGTGATTCAGCCCGGATTGTTCCCTCCTGCTCGGCCATCGGTGGTGTTGCACATGAGATTCCCCAGGTTGTGGCCGGCTGCGCCGGATCCGTCGGATCGTCGCGAGCAGCCTGTTGATGCTGTTCGTTCTCGCCGAAGTTAAGCCGCTAACGGCGGACGACGTCGTTCCTTCGTCACCTCCGCTGCGTTGGTGGAAAGGCAACATCCATACGCATTCGCTGTGGAGTGACGGGAACGACTTTCCGGAGATGATTGCCGAGTGGTATCGCACGCACGGCTACAATTTCTTGGCGCTTTCGGATCACAACGTGTTGAGCGAGGGCTCGCGCTGGATGGAATTTTCGCAGCTTGTCCAGCGGGGCGGCGATCAGGTGCTGCCAAAGTACCTCGCCCGGTTCGGTCCCCAATGGGTGGAAACGCGAGGCGAGGCCGACTCGGACAGCTACCAGATTCGACTCAAACCACTCAATGAATTTCGCGCTCGTGGAAGAACGCGGGCAATTCATCATGCTGGTGGGTGAAGAAATTTCTGATTCGGTTGAGGGCCGCCCGGTTCACATGAACGCCACGAACCTGCGGGATCTCTTGCAACCACTCGGCGGCGAATCCGTCGCGGCGGCGATCCGTGCCAATCTGCGCGCGCAGAAGATCAGGCACGACGCCTGGGCGCGAAGTTCTCGTTCACGTAAACCACCCGAATTTCCATTACGCGATCACCGCAGCCGACCTGGCGGAGGTTTTGGAGGAACGCTACGTCGAGGTTTACAATGGGCACCCCGACGTCGGTCACCTGGGCGACAGCACGCATCCAAGTGTGGAGCGGATCTGGGACGTGGCCAACACGCTGCGCGTGGCCCGGTGGAAAGCGCCGCCGCTGATGGGCGTCGCAACGGACGACAGCCATGCCTACCACGGGCCGGAGGGCAGCACGCCCGGTCGCGGTTGGATCATGGTTCAGGCTCATCACCTGACCCCCGAATCACTCGTCCGCGCGTGAAAGCAGGGGACGTTCTATGCCTCGAGCGGCGTCTCGCTGGATGAAATCCGTTTCGACCCGAACTCTCGTACGCTTTCGGTCCGCGTGATTTCAACCCCCGACACCACGTACGAGATTCAGTTCATCGGAACCCGTCTTCCGGCGGACACGGGCGGGGCGTCACTCGAAATTCCGGCGGAGCAGATCGGCGTGGTCCTCGCCAAGTCCTCCGGCCCACAGGCCTCGTATCGTTTAACCGGGGACGAGTTGTACGTCCGCGCGGTGGTGACGGCCAGCGCTCCGCATCCGAATCCGTCTTTCGCCGACCAGCGACAGCAGGCGTGGACCCAACCGGTCGGCTGGGAAGCTCACGTCGCGCCCTCCCGGGCTGGCGATTGACTCTCCCCCAGAAGGGCTCGTTTCGATGACATCGCATTGGCCGTTCAGCTTCGGAATCGGACTGCTCGTCTGGGCTTCGCTCAGTGCCTCGCTCCCCGCCCAGAACGACGATCCGCTCACGGACCGGCAACTTGATTTCTTCGAGCAAGAGGTGCGTCCGTTGCTGGCCCAGCGATGTCTCGAGTGCCATTCCGGCAAAGTGGACCCACCGGCCGGCGGCTTGCGGCTCGACCGCCGCTCGGGATGGCAGCGGGGCGGTGAGTTGGGACCGGCCATCGTACCGGGCCAGCCCGATCAGAGCCTGCTGGTCGAAGCAATTGAGCCGCGCAGTGACCGACTTCAGATGCCTCCCGACGGCCGCCTCTCGCCCGCCGAAATCGCGACCCTCCGGCGCTGGATCGAAGCGGGTGCGCCGGATCCTCGCGCGGACGACGACGACGACGACGGTGGTGGGGCGGCGGGACCGACCGCCGATGCGGAACCGCCGCACTGGGCCTTTCAGCCGCTGCACAGTCGGGCACCCGACGCGAGCGACATGTGGGAAGACGGCTGGGCCAGCAATCCGATTGACCGATTTTGGCTCCGGCATTGGCGAGACCACGGGTTAAGTCATGCGGCGCAGGCCGATCGGCGCACGATCCTGCGGCGTGTGACATTCGACTTGACAGGATTGCCGCCCACGCCCGCCGAGATCGACCAGTTCCTTCGCGATCGCCGCCCGGACGCCTACGCCCGCGTCGTCGAACGCCTGCTCGCATCACCGCGTTACGGCGAGCGGTGGGGGCGATTCTGGCTGGACGTCGCCCGATACGCCGACTCGAATGGTTCGGACGAAAACATCGCGCACGGCCACGCGTGGCGTTATCGCGATTACGTCATCCGGGCGTTCAATGCCGACAAGCCCTACGACGAGTTCGTGCGTGAACAACTGGCTGGCGACCTGTTGCCCGCCAGCGAAGATCCTGCCGTCCAGCGAGACCGATGGATCGCCACGGGTTTCTTCGCGCTCGGCCCCAAGGTACTGGCCGAAGTGGACGAAACGAAAATGGAAATGGACATCCTCGACGAACAAGTCGAAACGGTGGGCCGCGCGTTTCTTGCGTTGACGTTCGGCTGTGCTCGCTGCCACGACCACAAATTCGATCCGGTCAGCACGGAGGACTATTATGCGTTGGCCGGGATCTTCAAGAGTACCCAGACGATGGAGCACTTTACGAAGATCGCACGTTGGCACGAAGTCTCGTTGGCACTGCCCGATCAACAAGCGGCCTTCGACGCCGCCCAGGCACACGTGAAGCAGCTCGAAGCCGATCTGGCCGAAACGAAACGGCGATTGGAGACCGGCCAAAAGGCGGCGACGAGCGGGGGCGGCAAGGAGGCAGCCGAAACGTGCCAATCGCGGGAACAGACGGTCGCCGCGCTCGAGCGAAAACTGGCGGAGGCTCGGCAGCAAATTCCCGAACTGCCCTTGGCGATGGGCGTTCGCGACTATCCCGCTCCGACGGACCTGCCGATCCATATTCGAGGGAGTCACCTGACGCTGGGCGACGTCGTCCCGCGCCGCACGCCACCCGCCTTGGCCGCCGGTGGTTCGACCCGCTCCATGCCGCCCAGCGCCAGCGGCCGACGGGAACTTTCCGATTGGCTGGTCGGCGACTGTCGGCACCTGACCGCTCGGGTGATGGTCAATCGCCTGTGGCGCTGGCACTTTGGACAGGGCCTGGTCCGCTCGACGGATAACTTCGGCCGACTTGCCGCGCCACCGGTCAACGCCGATTTGCTGGATTGGCTGGCTGCGCGACTGATCGAGGAGAACTGGTCTCTCAAGGCCATTCAGCGACTGATTCTCTCGTCGCAGACCTACCAGCTCAGCAGCGACGCGATCGACGCGAGCCAGCAAGTTGACCCGGGCAACATTCACCACTGGCGCGCCAACGTGCGGCGGTTGGAAGCCGAAGCGATCCGGGATTCGTGGTTGGCGATTAGCGGCCAGCTGGATCCCACCATGGGCGGCTCGCTGCTGCACGTTAAGAATCGCGAGTTTCTGTTCGACCACACCTCGAAGGATGGCACGCGGTACGATGTTCCGCGACGGTCGATTTACCTGCCAGTGATTCGCAACCACTTGTACGACTTGTTTCAACTGTTCGATTATGTAGACGAGAGCGTGACGACCAGCGACCGCGCCACCACGACGGTCGCGCCGCAAGCGCTGTTCTTACTCAACAGCGAATTGGTTCACGAGGCGGCCGAGTCGTTCGCGACACGACTGCGGGAGCAGTTCACGACCGACATGGAACGTCTTGTTGGCGGTTACCAATTGGCCTTTGGGCGCCCGCCGACAGCCGCGGAAACGGAGCGGGATTTGCGTTACTTGGCGCGATTCGACCAACAATGGAGGGCTTCTTCCGCCGAGCAGAAGGAGGCGGCGGCGGAGCTTCAGCGACGTGTCTGGACGCTGCTTTGTCAAACCTGGCTGGCCTCAAACGAGTTGATCTATGTGCGATGAACCCGGAACCTCGGCCGCCTTCGCAGGCCGCCGCGCGATGCTTAAATCGGCCGCGATCGGCTTCGGCCATTTGGCGGCCAGCACGCTCTTGGCCGCGCACTCGCAAGCCGCCGAGAATCCGCTACGAGCGCGAGCCACGCATTTTCCACCGCGCGCTCGGCGCGTGATCTTTTTGTTCATGAAGGGCGGCCCGTCGCACGTCGACACGTTCGACTTCAAGCCGGCGTTGCAACGCGACGACGGCAAGGAACTGCCATTTGCCAAGCCGCGTGTCCAGTTCGCGCCGACGGGCAAGCTGTTGCGATCGCCGTGGAAGTTTCGACCTGCCGGCGCAGTCGGGTATCCCGATCAGCGAACTGTTTCCGCATGTGGCCCGCTGCGCCGATGACATCTGCTTCCTGCATTCCGTGCACGGAACCAATGCCGCTCACGGGGGAGCCCTGCTGAAACTGCACACGGGCAGCGATCGCTTCGTGCGTCCCAGCATGGGATCGTGGGTGCTGTACGGCCTGGGCACCGAGAACGAAAACCTGCCCGGTTTTATCACGATCTGTCCGACGCTGGCCCACGGCGGCGTGAAGAATTGGAGCTCCGCGTTCCTGCCCGCCACTTTCCAGGGCACGCCCCTGGGCGTGGCGAGTCAGCCGGCGACGGAAGCTCGTCTGAAGTACGTTGCCAATGCGTTCACACCGCAGGCCCTCCAGCGTTTGCAGCTCGACCTCTTGCAGGAGATGAACGAAGCACATCTTCAGCAGGTGGCATTCGAGCAGGATCTGGAAGCTCGCATGCGGACTTTTGAGCTGGCGTTCCGAATGCAAACGGAGATGCCCGACGTCGAGGACCTGTCACAAGAATCGCCGGCGACGCGCCGCCTGTATGGGCTCGACGATCCCGTGACCGCCGACTTCGGCCGCCAGTGCCTGCTGGCGCGACCGGTTCGCCGAGCGTGGCGTGCGTTTCATCCAAGTCACCCACAGCGACACCAAGGTGCAATGGGACCAGCACGCGGATTTGCTCAGCAGGACATTCAAAAAATGCCCACGAAGTGGACCGCCCCATTGCGGGTCTGTTGCGCGATTTGAAGCAACGCGGATTGCTCGCCGACACGCTGGTCCTGTGGGGCGGCGAATTCGGCCGCACGCCGACCGCGCAGGGAACGGACGGCCGCGATCACAATCCCGAGGGCTTTACGATGTGGATGGCCGGTGGCGGCGTGAAAGGCGGCTTTCGCTACGGCGCGACGGACGAATACGGATACTATGCCGTTGAGAACAAATTGCACGTCCATGATCTGCATGCCACGCTGCTGCATCTGCTGGGTCTGGACCACGACGATTGACCTACCGCTACGCCGGCCGAGATTTCCGTCTGACCGACGTCGCGGGCGACCCGGCAACGGCGATCCTGACGTGAGCCGATGGCAGAGGTGACCACCGAGGCACCGAGGGCAGGTGGACCGGGTGGTTAGTGGCATCCGCAAGCTGTCACTCGCAGCGAGCTCCGAAACCTCGCATTCGACCAGCCTGCGCATTCGACCAGCCTGCGCATTCGACGAGGCCAGTTCCGTCAAGTGACTCGGTCGGCCGGGTGGCGTTCGACGATCCCGATAAAGGTCGCCCGCTGACCTGTACGCCGAGCAGCTGACCACCTGTCCCCTTGCGATTCGCACCCTGTCGGTGGGTCGCCGTAACTCCTTACTGACAAAGCGAGTGGGGATGACAGGACTCGAACCTGCACTCCTTTCGGAACTAGATCCTAAATCTAGCGCGTCTGCCAGTTCCGCCACATCCCCAGGATACCCGTGCTGCCAAGCGATCGAGCTTTGCGGGCGTCTTGCCAGGCGCCCCATGGCCACCGTTCGCTCCGGCGCAGCCCCAGTACGGGCACGTTATCCGAACGCATGGCGTCTCGCAAGCCCGGCGCCCGACCGGCGCGTTCCGGTTTGCCCTTGGATAAGGCGGCATGCGCGGGGTCGCATGCGCGGGGGGCCGCAGCGGCATGCGCGGAGAGCGGAACAAACCCAGACGGTCTACAGTTTCCGCTGGCGACTTCGGGCGGGGAAATGGGAATGCCGTCCCATCTTGTCCCGCGTGAGTTTCACGCGAAGAGTGGGCAGAGGTGTGGCGGGCGCGGACGGGAGATGGAATGTAGACCCTCTCAATCCTCGCGTCCGACGCGCCGCAGCCCCATTGCGTAGCCCCGCTCGCGGAGAGCGGGGGTGGCGCGGCGAGGATGCGAGGCCTGCGTGGCGAGGTCGGCATGGCGAGGTCGGCTGGGGGACGAACAAACCCAGACGAACAAACCCAAACAAACCCAGACGGTCTACAGTTTCCGCTGGCGACTTCGGGCGGGGAAATGGGAATGCCGTCCCATCTTGTCCCGCGTGAGTTTCACGCGAAGAGTGGGCAGAGGTGTGGCGGGCGCGGACGGGAGATGGAATGTAGACCCTCTCAATCCTCGCGTCCGACGCGCCGCAGCCCCATTGCGTAGCCCCGCTCGCGGAGAGCGGGGGTGGCGCGGCGAGGATGCGAGGCCTGCATGGCGAGGTCGGCATGGCGAGGTCGGCTGGGGGACGGGTTCGCCCCCCGTCTGCGCGACGGGGGCTACGGCACGACGGGGGCTACGGAGGACAACAAACCCAGACAACAAACCCAGACGACAACAAACCCAAACAAACCCAGACGGTCTACAGTTTCCGCTGGCAACTTCGGGCGGGAAAAATGGGAATGCCGTCCCATCGTGTCCCGCGTGAGTTTCACGCGAAGGGTGGGCAGAAGTGTGGCGGGCGCGGACGGGAGACGGAATGTAGACCGTCTCAATCCTCGAATGAAGACCGTCTCAATCCTCTGCCTCAATCCTCTGCCTCCCGCACCGTCTGAGCGACTCCCCCCTTCGTCGGCCACTGGCCCCGCGATGCGTCACGCGACGGCTCCGGCGGCCAAGCAACACAATCGGCCGGAGGGGCACGCGCGAATTAGCCTCAGGTGGCGGTGGCGCGATGACCTTCAGCATTGCCGGGGTGGCCTCGCTGCTCGACGTGTCGCGTATGCTCGCAGGGACCGCGGTGAGAAATGCGGGAACTGAGAGCGGCACGATGTCACTGTCGGTCCACTCCGTCTTATGAAATCGCGACACTTTCTGATTGCGACTCCGCGTCCGGGCCGGTGATAATCATTTCACTTTCCCGAACGGTTCTTGGGAGCTGAGCCAAGCTTCGTGATACCGTCGCGAGGACATCAAGCTTTTCCGGTGGTACGGAGGGACGACGATGAGAATTGCCCGTTGTTTTGCTGTCGCTTTGACAGTTTGCACCATGTCCTTGCTTGCTTCGAACGTCCGAGCCGCCCAGGCTCCTTTGACCCTGACCGACAACCCTAACACTCCGAACGCAACGACGATTACGTACGATCCGACAAATGGCTTCTTCCAGGTGTCTGGCAGTGGCATTAACCAGACCTCGATCGACCTTCGGTCGAAGTCCGGCATCTTCAACATCGCGGCCCCCGGGGGCGACGGATCGTCGGGTATCCGGCCGAAGGGTGAGGCTCCGTTTACTGGTCTATTTGATGTGTCCACCCCAAATAAGCTGTTCGTGCTCGCGACGCCTCCCGGCTATTGCTGCTTGAACTACGCCTCGGCGGACGGCTTGAATATTCCAGCCGGCACCTCCGATCTCCTAGCATTTCTCCTCGCCGACCTAACCATCGACGGTTCGCTGAATCCAAGCGGGGCGCTAAGCGACGCGCCTGGTGGCGGGCCTTACCTCTATGGGTGTCCCGAGCCATCCGGGTTGACGCTGTTGGCAATCGGACTCGGCGGGCTGATGGGGATGCGACGTCGATCGAGTTTCCGATTGCGGTCGTGCCGATGAATCGAATTGACATCGTCCACGACGAGCCTCAAACAGGTGCGCGGGGATCGCGGTAGGGACAGCCGTTGCCGGCTGGTCCATGGCACACCGGGAACCGCATCTGGCTGGACTCTTGCGACTTGCCCCATTGGAGCGCGCGACGATTCGTGCCGGCTGAGCGGCCCGGCGGAAACTAAGACTAAGAAATTGATCGTCGGGTAGAAGAGCAGCGCGCGCAACCTTAGGCGGAGGGTTTCCGACACGCACTCTTTCGATTGTGCGGCGGGTTCCCAGTTCCCCATAGTCCACGTTTCTGCTCAGCCCCCCTCTCATCCCGGACGGTCGGATTTCCCGAGTCCGGTTGGCGGCAGTAGCCGATTTCCCCAGGGAACCTTCCCATGCCAGATCGAAGCTTAAGCACTCGTCTGCATACACCCCTGATCGACATGGTTATAACCCTGGCTCGACATCGCGAAGACCAAGTAACACTGTTGTCCGGTTCTGAGCCCGGCAGTGTTGACTCCCAATGCCCACTACTCACCGAGAGCCGCTTTGCCTGGTCCACGGTGTTACCGTCGTCCAGGACGGTGTCGACGCACCGTCTCAGTCGGCGTTACCCGACCTTCATCGCTCGTACCGGCTCATGCGTCAGACCAAAACCCTCCTGACGACTTCGGTTGTCCCTATTTCGGCAGGTCTTTGCAGGTTGCTACGAGCCCCTGCTGGGAGATGGCCCTTCCCGACGTTATCTCTGCGATCTTTGTATAGGTGCTTGGATCCGTACCCCGCCACGACCGATCGGTGCATTTGTCCGTTTCTTCCCGCTCGGCATCGGCCTCTCCTTAGGGTCAAGAAGATCGGCTCGTGAAATGCTCCCGCAAAACAGCTTCATGCGGGGGCTTCGATTTCGAGGCTGCAATCATTCACTAATGTTCAGGCTCCCATACTTGCTTGGCCCTCTGACTGTTCTGACCAAGGGACTCAAGTTCCTCTCGGCCACCGGGCCGTATACACCGGGCAGAACCTGCTCCGTTACCGAAAACAGGCACCGGCATCGCTACGTGTCCGAATCCGGACAATTGACACGACAGGACTTGTGATGGCTTACGCCAGTCACGCACCTGCTAGATCGCAGCCTTGTCGGCTGCTCCTGACCCCGCGCAGCCTACGCGTGACTCGTCCGTCTTTTCCGTGGGCCATCACGTGAACTTGCCTCCGCGACGCCACGTTCAGTATCAGCCGAATAAATATCTGAACTTTTTGCGCGGTCACTCCACCGACGGATGCCGCCTTAGTATGCAGCGGCAGCGTCAACGTCAACGCGCCCCTTCCAGTAACTTAAACAGGAGATCGAATCATGCAACTCAAGACCAACGTCCGCGCCGGTGGCAGGAATTTGAACCACAACGAAACGCTTCGTCGCAGCAAGTAGAGCGAACGTCGCTCGATGACATCCTCCGTGCAGCACTTGTCGCACGGAGGATTTTTCGTTTTGTCTGCCTTCGTTTCATGCCGGAAAGATTTTTGAAATTCGCGCGGTCAGTTTCGCTTGCTGCGACGCCTTGTTACTTAGCGGCCTAACAAGGCCGAAACAAATCCCGAATCACCCAACACAGGAACAGAACCATGAAAGTCAAGACAAGCGTCAAGGCTGGACGTTCGATTGTTATTGGCAGCTAGAGCCTCTAAACGAATCTGGCCGCTCGGTAAACACAGCCTCTTTGGATGATTGGAAACAATCCATCCAAGGAGGCTTTTTTTCATGGGGGAAACGGGGACATTCCTAATTTCGATCCGCAAAACACCGCCGCAAGAGACCGGGACATTCATACTGGCGGAACTCAGGCAGTTCCCGAAGTCTCGAGTTGTTGTCCCGCGTGGCGGTCATGACAGCGCACATTGCCTTGCGAAAGCGGTTGATTGGTAATCTTCTCGTTTCTGCCCGTCGAAACCGCCGGCTTCCGACGTATGCGGCGACAACGCCATGACCAGGCAGAGTGACCGTTCCATCCATCGCGTCTTCCATGATCTGCTAGCGTGACAGATTTCACCGCTGCAGCAGTTGGAGGTCCATGGACATGGCGCGGTCATCCGATCGATCGAAAGAGCGTCGTTGGATTCGTTTGTTGCAGGAGAAGCAGGTGTCAGGCGAGTCGGTCGCCGCGTGCTGTCGAAAGCGGCAGATTCCCGCGCATCAGTTCTACTGGTGGCAGCGCCAGCTACGGCATCGTGATGCGCAAGACACGGACGAGCAACCGTTGTCACCGGCGTCGTTCGTGCCCGTCCGAGTGTCTCTCGTGGAGCCGATGATCGAAGTGGTTCATGCCGGCGGCTGCATTGTCCGTGTCGTCGCGGGTGTCGACGATCTTCGAAAAGGCTCGCGATGTCGATCTGCTGCTGTTCGACCTTCCCACCGGCCGTTCACCGTTTCACCCAGCCCAGTCGCGAAACGGGAACAGCAACGGACGTCATCACGGCAACGAACAAACCCAGACGGTCTACAGTTTCCGCTGGCGACTTCGGGCGGGGAAATGGGAATGCCGTCCCATCGTGTCCCGCGTGGCTTTCACGCAAAGGGTGGGCAGAGGTGTGCCGGGGGCGGACGGGGATTGGATGTAGACCGTCTCAATCCTCCGTCTCGTCAGGATAAAGGGTGAACATGGCCTTTGGCCCAATCCCGCAGGTTGCATTCTACTCGGGGGCGTTGCCCTTGGCCACGATGAACACAGGGCTTCGGCCTGAGCGCGTCTCTGGTTTCCTTTATTTAACAGCGCGGCTCTCGCGTCCTTCGCATCCCCTGGAGCGCCGCATGCCGAGCAATAAAACAACGCATGTCGCAGGTCGCAACAAAGTCCCGGGAACAACGCGACTCACAGCGCAGTCTGGTTACCGATCGGCGTCTGCCCTGAAACCGCAGCGGCTCAGGTAAAAAATAAAGCCAATCTAAGACGGTCTACTTCCGTGCCCTCATCGCCGCCGGTCACGCCTGCGGCTACCTTGTGCTGCCGAATGACTCTGCAGCCTGTAGACCGTCTTGGACTTGTTGTCTTGGACTTGTTTTGTCTTGGACTTGTTTTGGACTTGTCCAGACCGTCTCAATCCTGTTTCTTCGGTTGCGTAGCCCCGCTCGCGGAGAGCGGGGGTGGCGCGGCGTGGATGCGAGGCCTGCATGGCGAGATCGGCTGGGGGACGGGTTCGCCCCCCGTCTGCGCGACGGGGGCTACGGCGCGACGGGGGCTACGGCGCGACAGGGGCTACGGCGCGACGGGGGCCACGAAGCCAATCTAAGACGGTCTACTTTCGTGCCCTCATCGCCGCCGGTCACGCCTGCGGCTACCTTGTGCTGCCGAATGACTCTGGAGCCTGTAGACCGTCTTGGACTTGGCGTCTCGCTTCAGCCGGCCGACGACGTGCACCGGACAACGTATCTCGCCGCCAACTTGATTTGGAATCCGGACACGCGCGTGAGGGTTGGCATCGAGTACTTGTATGGTCTGCGAGAAAACGTCGATGGTGGGGTGGGCGTCGCAAATCGTATCCAGTGTGCGTTCATTTTTGACCTGCCGTGATCGACGCTGCGTTCACGTCCACGATCCTCAGCTAACTTCCGTGCTTTCTTAAATAGCCGAGTGCTTCATTTCGTTCGCATCGCGACTGACAGCCTCCCAACCGCTTCGTAGATGAAAGTCCCGCTGCGGGAAGGGGATTTCGATGCCGGCCGCGGCGAAACGTTTGTAGATCTCCGTATGCAGTTCGCTGATCGTTGCCTCACGGCAACTGCGGTCTGGTAGGTAAACACGCAACAAGATGTTCAGCGAGCTGTCGGCGAACTCGTTAAAGATCGCCATCGGCGGCGGGTCGGCCGAGACATTCGGATGCTCGGCCGCCAGTTCCAAAAGAATCCGCCTCGCTGTTTCTGTATCCGTACCGTAAGCTATGCCCACTGGAATGGCGACGCGGTTGAGAGATGAGCTAAGCGTCCAGTTTACGAGCTTGCTTGTGATCAGAGTCTTGTTCGGCAAGACGACTTCGCCTCGATCAAAATTGGTGATCGTGGTGGCACGCAAGTGGATTTTCGTGACGGTGCCAATTTCGCCTTCCACTGTCACCACATCACCCACGCGGATGGGACGCTCAAAGAGTAGGATCAAGCCGCACACGAAATTGGCCACGACCTCCTGCAGGCCGAAACCGATGCCGACGCTCAGACCTCCCGCGATCCAGCCGAACTGCGTCCAATCTAATTTGAGCGCGGTAAACAGGAGGATTAGCCCGATCGCAATCACCGCATACTGACCAATGGTCGTAATCGCGTTGCGGGTCCCTGCGTGGATGGATGTCGACCGAAGGATTGCGAATTCTAACACGCCAGGCAAATTTTTGATCGCGATCCAAGTTATACCGACAACCAATGAAGCTTTCGTCGCGTCGAGCAGCGTCAGATTTGTCATCATTGGAATTCTGACGCTTTCAAAATACTCGACCAGTGGAAGCGTCTCAGACCACAACGAGAGCACCGCGGTTGCTGTTCCGAGCCCGAACAGCAGTCGAAGCAGGTGCCGCGTCTGGTCGTCGATGGTATCGATATCCAGTTCTTGGTCATCCTCGTCGACTGAAATGACCTCGTCCGAATCCTCTTGCTGCTCTTCCGCGCTAGCGGCTTCCATACGAACTCGCCGACGCTCGATCGCTTCGGCGAGTGCCATCCTCCGGTGCTCGATCTTGAACCAGCGCAACGCCAAACTGTAGAGAATCACGGTGCAGAAGACGATCGACAACGTATGGGAGAACAGGTAACTCAATTTCAATGCGGCGATCGTATAGCCGCTGCAGGCGAGTGTCACCAAGCCGATTGGGCAGGCTATTGCGAGGACGTTCCCCAACCGCACGAAGGCATTCTTACCAGAAATCGTCGCATGAATTCCCTTCGACGAATAGAAAAGTCTTCCTAAAAATATCGTCAGCCAGATGTGGGCAAGGATAAAGCTGACTCGTCCGATGCTATCGATATACTCGGCGGTCTTGCTGAAGAGTGTCGAAAATGTCAGGAAAGCAAGCGGGATATAGACGACGAGAAACCAATGGCTGCCTCGACGAAGCCAGTCAAGAACTTCAGTTCGCCACCCAAAGTGCTTTTGCCCCAGTCCCCCAGGGTAGCAGCAGGCTGCCGCGGCGAACGCTGCAAAAATGCTTGGTGCCATCAAACGCAAACCGACGCGGATGCCCGTCTGCCAATCGAGCGAGGCGTCGGGCTGAGCGAGCGTTAGGGCGAAAAATGCGACCAACAGTGGGATTGGCAGCGCGAGCAAAATCGTCCACAACGCGGCCTTCCGCGTCAGTCCAAAGTGATCTTTGGAAACTCGGCCAACTCCCTCACCCGCGCGCTTCAACGCGGCGCCAATGATGGGACGCATCAGGAGCAGTGAAAAGGCAATCAGTAGAACGGCAGCACTTGCGATGGGCGAGCGACCTATCGCCTCCCACATCGATCGCGCGAGTTCTCGTCCGTGCGTCGGGCTAAGAGCCCACAGCAACCCCGGCGGAGACTCGCCTAGGTTCTGGGCGCTGAGAGACGGTGAGATCCTCATCCAAAAGAGCTGCTTCGTGATTAAGTCTTGAACTTCTTTGACTTTGTCGGAATACAACCTCCTCTCGGTTTCGAGCGAGGCTAATTCCGGAAGCAGTTCCAAGTATTGATCTCGCAGCTTTTCGAGAACTTCGTCTCGAGCCGCGATGAGCTCCTCGACGGCGTTCGATGACTTTTCGGCAAATTTTGCCTGAACGTCTTTCTGACGCGCTATGGCGGCATCGACCAGTACCGCGGCGAGGCGTGTCTGCGAAAGAGACGGCCACGAAGGTTCCTGTGCTAGTTCGCGCTCGCGGCTGTTAAGAAGGTCACGCAATTTCAGTAGCACTTCCGCCATTTCTCGGTCAGGCTGGCCCAACTCAAGCTGCTTGCTGATACCTTCTTGCTCCTGAACGAGGCGCTCCAGTCTGGCCGTTGCGTTTGCTTTCGCATCCGAGATGGCCTCCTTGTCTTGCAGAGTGCTCGCTAATTCCTTGGCCAAGTCCTGAACTTCGGTCACGAGTTCGAGCGCCGGATGACCATCGGATAACTCTTTTTTCAATTCTGCGGCGCGAGCCAGGATAATTTGTGACTGCTTGGTCACACTCTTGTCCATCAATTCCTCGTATGCAGCGACCGTAGCCGACGCATTTTCGACCTGTCGCGAAAGCAATTCCTTTTTCGTCTGTTGGAGGATTCGACGTACCGACATACTCAGCTGCTCCTGCTTCAACGCATCTAGTTCACTGAGCAGCTGTGCTTCTTGGGCTTGCAATAAGTAACGGTCTGCGACACTACCAGCCGAAGCGTCGTCTCCCGACGGCAACTGTTGACGAACCTCTGCCAATTCTCGCTGCGCGTCCGGAATCCGAACACTGATGTCGGCCGGACGCCCTTCTTCCGCGTTTAGCTCGGCAGTAACGCTCGACAACTGCTCATTAAGCGACGCCAGGGCGGCACGCTTCCCATCGAGTTCCCGTTGGAAATCCTCGAGATTCTTGAAACCGGCAATTTCGACTGCGTTTTCGGCAGCTGGCAACTCCTGCAGTTGCTCGCGCAGCTTCGCAGTCTCGACCGGTGCCTGCGACAAGGCTTGGCGGAACTCAGTCGCCTTCTCCGAGTTGGCGCCGGCGTCCTTGAGGGCTGCGATGGCCTGCTGGAACTTCGCACGCAGCGCGCCCTTCACCGTTCCCTCAATCCCAGAGTCCTCTTCGACGGCAGCCAGTGCGGCCTCAACATCCATGAGGGTCAACCCAGGAGCTGTCTCCTCATTTAGCGAGGAAACTTGATCGGACGTGGGGGGATCTGCAACTTGGGCTACACTCGGCAGCGAAAGGGCCGAAGTCGCAATTGCGATTACGAAAATAAGTCGGGCTGTGCGGTTCAATGGCTTAATTCTCAGTAGTAGCGGTGGCTGCGGAGGAGAGACAGTACGTCAACGGTAGTCTACACAATCGATACTAACCCGCATCGTCGGAATATCTCGAAGGCAATCTACGGTCAAGCACAGCAAACACCGCTTTGTACGGACCTGGTCGTTCGGTTGGAAAAAACGACTTCCAAGCGGGATTCACGCCGTCTCCCTCCGGAAGGATTGCGAATCGAGTGAACGGAGAACGGAGAACGAATTTCACTCTCCACCGCCATAAAACGAGTATACGCGGAAC
The DNA here is from genome assembly GCA_963826795.1 of uncultured Planctomycetales bacterium. GTDB lineage: Bacteria > Planctomycetota > Planctomycetia > Pirellulales > Pirellulaceae > CAWGYT01. Next base: position 383,637 of record CAWGYT010000020.1, read on the forward strand.
TACCAGCGAGCGACCACTACCCGAATTCGACCGCACCTGCGACGAGTGTTTCGCGTAACGCTATCGCCCTTGGCGTCCGATCATCGGCGAGCGGGACCGCCGGTTCCTCCGCTGTGGCGACCTGCAATTCGGCTTCGCCCGCATCCGCGGTCCTGACTGCCGCTACCAGATGTTCGTCGCCTTCTCCTGCCAGCCGCGTTGCCTGTGTCCAAGCGGCGATCAAAAACGCACCCTCTTGGCGGCTGAAGCGATCGCCCAGACCATCAGCGCTCCGTCCCTCCGGCAACTCGACTTCACCCTCCCCAAGCTTCTGCGCAACCTGCGGCGAGCTGGTCAACCCCAGCGTTGCAGAAAAACTGCTTTGTAGCCAAGCCTTCGGGAGGGCGAAGCTCCTGCTGAGCCTTCTTTGACAGCGTCTTCCGCTCCTGCGGCTCGGCAGGAGCCTCGCCCTCCCGGTGCGCCTGGATCTCACCGGATGTGAGATCCAGCAACAAGCGATGGCAAGTTCGAAGACCCCTGGTTTTCTCAGTCCAACTCACACTCGCAAAGAATCCTTTATGCAACTACAGGGTCAACTTTCATCCGCACATCCACGCCATCGTCAGAGACGGCGAGTTCACCCCCCACGACAGTTTCTTGTGCCTCCCAGGAATCGACAAGGAACTGCTGCTCACCGTCTGGCAGAACAAGGTCTTTGAACTGTTCGTGGCGGCGGGCAAGATCGATCAGGAGACGACCGACCCGATGCGTTCCTGGCCGCACTCCGGCTTCAGCGTCGATGACAGCGTCTACGTCCCGCCGGGTGACAAGGCCGGACTGCCGCGGTTGGCCGAGTACATCCTGCGCTGTGCTTTCAGTCTGGCTCGCGTCGTGCGACTGACCGATGTCTTCCAGGGTGTGTAGCGGATCCCGATGAATGGTGATGATGATCGTGATCGGAAAAATCACCGGCAGATATGGTTCTTGCGCCTCGTCCCAACCGAGATGCGTTGGCAGTTCGAGGTACAGTGCGTTGCGTTGCGAGACGAAGCGTGCGCTCCGTTCAGACTCCGGACAGGCTTTGACTTAGGAATCGACTTAGGATTTGTGCAAATCCAATGGGGCCAGCAATTGCGGCAGGTCATCCTGCGTTGCTGCTTCCACGTCAATCCACCGATGCGTGTCGTCTTGCTGCCACGATACCCGGGGGTTTCCACGTGCCTTCGCCCGGCGGCAGGATGGAAGGAGCTTCGGTTTTCGGCCAGTAAAGGCGCATCACCATGTAGATCGGATCGCTGGGGGCCGGTAGCCAATTGCTCTGCTTGTCGGCACCGGGGCTGTCCTTCTGGATGTAGAGGGTCAATGAACCGTCCTCGTTCTTCTTCATCTCGGGCAGCATCGGCGAGTTGATGAGGTAGCGGTTGATCGGGTTCTTGATCAGCAGCTGGGTCTTGCCGTCGTACATTGTCACCGACCAGAAGGCGTTCACCGGCGGGAGTTGTCCTGCGGGGAAGGTCAGCGTGTAGTTCGCCTTGCTTCCGTCGAGCAACTCGCCGTTGGGAAGCGTCTTGACCATGGGATACACCGCCTCGACGGCATCGTTGCCGTAGATGCCCGCTTTCGCGGCAGCCGCGCGGAGCAGCCAGTCGCCGTTGTAGAACTCCCGGTTGCCGAACGCGGAAGCGATGCTCCAGCCGTTGACTTTCTCACCGATGGCGGAAACCTTCTCCTCCACTTTCCTCTCCCCTTCCTTCATGCCGATCAGTACGGCGGCCTTATGCTCGAGCGAGAGGTCTTTGAATTCAAACGTCTTGCCGGGACCGATGCCGATCTTCGCGAGCTTGGCGCGGATTTCCTGCTCCTCCGGCCCGGCGGGCGCAAACTGCAAGGCGAAGTCCACGTAGTCGAAGAAGTTCGTCTTCGCGAGTTCCTTGCTCGCCTTGGGAAAGTCGAGTTTTGGGGCGGCGGGCGGGGCGGGTTGTTTCAGGTAGGTGGAAAGCGGCTGGATCTTGTAGCCATCCTGGACCTTGATCACATTCGGCATATCGTCCGCTCCGAAGAGCTGCGTGCGGAAAAGGACGATCGTGAACTGGGTGCTCGGTTGCAGCACGCCCTTGATGCCGACGGGCGTCTCGCCCTTCCAGTCCGGGCCGACGACGAGGTAGTCGCCCGCTTCGTCGCCCGTGGCGCGGCTGCCCACGTAGCCGTAGTTGAAGGTGTTCCAGTCGACAAATTGCAGCGAGAAATAGCGTGCCTTGTCCACGGAAGGCACGGAGACCACAAAGGGCTCGGCGCGGAGATCGAGACAGGCGAAGGAATAAGGCGTGTCGCTGTTCGGCGTGACGACGGCGGTGTCCTCGTAGGTGAAGACCCGGTGCTCGTTGACGAGTTCGTTGAATCCGCTCTTGTATTGGCCCGAATTCTTGTCCACCCAGAAGTCGTAGTTGACCGTGTAGTTCATCACGATCGGCAACCCGTAGATGAAGCCCTCCTCGGCGATGGCTTTGACCTCGTCGAGACTAGGCGCCTCGATGCCGGCCTTCTGATCGGCCCCATTGGCTTCGGTGATGGGGTCCGCTTTTTTCTCGCAGGCGGTAAATACAATGGTGGTCGCGAATGCGACCAGGGTCATGTTGAGCCATGGTTTCATGGATAGAGTTCCTGGTTAAGTTCGCAAGGAGTTGGTTGTGAGCTGATAAAGTCATCGAATGGTGGTTGCGGCCGGCGATCAGAGCGGCACGCGTTGCGGAGCCGACTGCCGCGGAATGGAAGATATGTGGAACGCAGGCCATTGTTGGCGGGGGCGAAGCATGGTTGGCGTTACGGTTCGGTCGATTGAATCACTCCGACGTAAAGATCGCCATCGGTTCGCCAGAGATCACCCCCTCCATTACGCCCTTCAAGCTGCTTGTGAAAACCGGGTGAGATGTAATGACGAACTAGCTCACCCGTTTTTTCGAGGGACTCGAACAGATAGTCCCGTTCCGCGTCGACGTCTGGAGCCGTCACGTGGGTGATTTGTCCGGTCGTGTGGCTCAGTCCAACCCGCTTGTCGTAGACGGCTGAGCCGATCCATCGCGGGCGCCCGTCGTCGCTTACATTATCCGTCTTCCAAAGCCGGACGTGGTGTCGGTGCCGCGGGTTGTCGCCGACGGGTTGTTCGAATGCCAGGTCTTCCTTGCGTCCAAACAAGTAGAGATCACTCACCGGAGCCTCGTCATCGGGCCGCGAAAGCACCGAGTCCGCAGCGATCTTCAGGTCGCTCTTCAATCCCAAGGCGGCAGCCGGATACCACTGCGCCGCTTTCATGAGGTTCGTCAACTGAAGCTCGGTGCCGATGAAGGCCACATTCAGCGGATCACCGGGATGATGATCGCCCGTCTGGGTAATTCGAGGATTATCATCGAATCTCGAATCGTGGCGTGCGTATTCTTTCCAGAGAGTCGGAGCGACCACGTACGCCACGACCAGCCACACCAGAAGCAACACGGCAATGAACTGGAAGATCAATCTGCGGCGAATGCCTCGCTTTGGCTGAGTCTGGTCTCGTTCATTGTCCTTGTCCATAAGTGGCCCTTCGATGAATGCCCGGTTTCAGGAACCGCTGCTTGGAACGATCGCGTACTCGCAAGGCGGACTTCAGCTTGTTGGCTGCCCGTTGGCAGCTTGTGCATCTTTGTCTTTGTCGAGACGCACCAGCAGATATTGTACCGTCTTGTCGTTTCCCTGGTGAACCAACGCCGGAGCTTCGTCTTTGGTCAGATTGTAAAGTCCGGTCTCGATGAGATTCGATTTGTTGTCGCCGACCGTAAAGGCAACGCGTTGCGTTTGTTTGTCGACCGCACCTTGGATCGCCATCGTCTTCTCCGTCTTGGTGTCGGTGTAGTTTCCGCGAATGACTCCTTGCTTGTTGACCGCAAGCTGGATCGTAACGATCGAATTCTTTTCGTTCGCCTTGGTTAAGGCAAACACTCCCAATGGCAACCAGTCACCGTCGGACGGCGCTTCGGCCGCTGCACCGGACTGGGCCAGTGCGCTCGCTTGCCCGTAGTATTGCTGCGTCGTGCCTGCGTCCTGTCCATTCACATACACACTGTCGTCTTCGTAGGTGACGTTGTTGCCGTAATCGTAATAGACCGGTGCCGTTTGAGGATCGCCCATCCATGCGCCGACAGACTTCCAGGTCGCGGCCCGCCAAGCGTTGTTCGCGCCCCAGCCCGCGGCCATCCAGGCTCCGGGATGATCGACATTCCAGTTTGAACCGTAGAGACCGTAGTGAGCGAAGCTACCCCGAACGGCTGTTGCCGCGCCGTATCTTGCTGATGGCGATGCACGATTGAAGCCGGCAGCGTAACCCACTGCGGCTCCTTGTGCTCCCGAGTATCGCGGATCGTTGCGGTTTGCCACCGCCAGGCTCGTGGGTGAGGCGATTGCCAATGCGTTGGAACGCGTGCGGGTGGAGACAGAACTTCGGGAAAGCGAGTGTCGGTATCGGGCTACCTTTGAACGGGCCGCCGTCGGCATCCTGAACGTCGCCAAGGACGGCCGGCTGCTGGTGGCTAATCAGCGATTTTGCGAGATGCTTGGCTACTCGCACGAGGAGGTCATCGGTGGCGACTATTGGGACTTCACCCACCCGGATGATCTTGATTCAACAGCCCATCTTTTCGAGAAACTCGTGGTGGATCGTGATCGACACGATTCTATCGAGAAGCGATACGTGCGCAGGGATGGAGGTGTGATGTGGGGCAACTTGACGCTGTCGTTGCTCTCGGATGATGACACTGATTCGGACATCTTCGTCGCCGTGATTGAAGACCTTACCGTTCGCAAACAGGCGGAAGAGACTTTCGACCTACTGACGGAACTGCGGCAGTCCGAGGCGGCGTCACGCACCGCTCACGAAGAACTCAACCTACGACGCGCACTGGTCGTTGCCGCTTCCCTGGACGGGGTGTGGGAGTGGCAGCCCGAGTCGGGGCAGGTCCATTAGTCTGGGCGATTTGCCGAGTTACTGGGATATCAAAGGGGCGATGTGCCGCAAACGTTGGAGTTCTTTCGCAGCAGTCTCCACCCCGATGACTCTCAGGCCATGTGGACTGCCGTAGATCAACACCTCAACAAAGGCACCCCCTGCGACGTCGAGTGTCGGTTGCGGACGAAAGATCACGAGTATCGCTGGTTTCGCACTCGTGGACAGGCCCAGCGAGATCCGAATGGACGGCCAACCTGGATGGCTGTTTCGCTTCAAGATATCCACGAGCAGAAGACCGCGGAGGCCGAGTTACGGATGGCGCTTCAGGAGGTTGAACGCCTCACTGAACGTTTGCGGGCGGAGAACACCTACCTGCAGGCGGAACTCGTCAATTCACAGGGGTTCGACGAAATCGTGGGCGAAAGCGAGCCGCTGCGCAGCGCGCTGACGCAGATCGAACATGTGGCAACCACGGGGGCGAGCGTTCTGCTGTTGGGCGAAACTGGAACCGGAAAGGAACTGCTGGCCCGAGCGGTTCACGAGCGAAGTCCGCGTAAACATCGACCCTTGGTGAAGGTGAACTTGGCTGCGCTGTCGTCGAGCCTGATTGAGAGCGAGCTGTTTGGACACGTGAAAGGTGCGTTCACGGGGGCCGTGGCCAACAAAATCGGGCGTTTCCAATTGGCTGATGGCGGCACGCTCTTCCTGGACGAAGTGGGGGAACTCGCCCCCGAATTGCAGACGAAACTGCTGCGGGTACTACAAGAAGGCGAATTTGAGCGAATCGGCTCTTCGGAAACTTGTAAAGTGGACGTCCGCATCGTGGCCGCAACCAACCGTAACCTGCGGCATGCGATGGAAACAAACAAGTTCCGCTCGGATCTCTACTATCGCTTGGCCGTCTTTCCGATCGAGGTCCCGCCCTTGCGTCTGCGGCGCGACGACATTCCGCTGCTGGTCTGGCATTTCATTACCAAAAAGCAGGGACGCTTGGGCAAAACCATCGAACGCGTCCCAGAGCGTGTCATGCAGACGCTGATCGAATATGATTGGCCGGGCAATATTCGTGAGCTGGAGAACGTGATCGAACGCGCGATCATCTTGACGGCAGGGACAACGTTGAGTCTCCGCGAACCACTGATGCAACTTCCTCGGCCGCCAACAATGGAGCCGCCCAGCAAACGGCAGGACATCAATCGTGCGTCGATTCTCGCCGCACTCCAGGCATGTCGCTGGAAAATCAAAGGTACCGACAACGCCGCCGAGCGGCTAGGACTCAAACCTAGCACGCTTCGATATCGCATGAAAACTCTGGGGATCCAGCGGCCCGAAAAAGTGAAGGATTAGCTCGTTGTTCGCAGTGACCCGATTCATGCAGTGACCCGATTCATGGGGTTTGTGCCCGACAACCGCATGAATGCCGTCACTACGCACAAGGATCCTTTCACTGGATCACCAAGCTTCGGGAGCGCTGACATGCTGACAACCACCTCGACCTCTCCGCTTTGTCGTTCCTTCAAGACGCGGCACAACGACACGATCCGAAAATGGATCCCCGGGGGCTTGCGAATTTGACACCCTCTGCAAGCAGAAAAGGACGCGAGGTTTGTCAACCTCACTCCGGGCAATCGTTCGACATCGGGTGCATCTGGCGTCGAGCATTGTCGCCATCTCGCCGGCACGAAGCACGTATTTCGCTTTCTGAATTCCCGGACGTGTCCACGTGCCTTCGCCCGCAGGAAGGAAGGACGAAGCTTCGATCGCCAATGAGCGAGGTTCGACGCGCCGGTCGTCCTGACCTAGCGCAATTCGTAACTCGCCTCGGTCGGGGGCACCGCTGCAAGACACGGAGTCACGGGGAAGTCGCTGCGAGAAGCCTGTCGGGCGGCGATTGTGGCGGCGGAAAAGCAGGTGGGTGCGCTGGGAATTGAAACGGTGGCTTCGACCGAGACAATCCGATGCGGCCAATCCCGTCGGCTCGCTTGCCCGGGCGAGCATTCTCACGGGCAGGTTCGCCATTTAGCGGCGGGTGCTCGGCTACCTCATCGCCCGGAAGGAAAAGCAACCCCTCGAGAGAATCACCGCAGGCCAACGCGACTCAAGCCTAGCGTGCATCGAGGGCTCTCGAGGCGATCAATTCATCCGGAAACTGACGTACCGAAGATTAGTCAGTTCCGGGACCTCTGAGAGATCTGACAATCCGCGAACTTGATTTACTGAGAGGTATGGCACGTTCTTCGCGTGCTTGGCAATGTCGATATCGGTTCCAGTGCCACCGCGAATATCGAGCCACCACAGCGAGGCAAGACGCGAAAGAGACTCCTGTGGAACTTGGACATTCCACAGTGTAAGTCGCTCCGCAGATGCCAGCCACTCGTAGTCGTCATCGACGATTCGAGCGTGGTCAATCCAGTAACCGTTGTGGCTTTGTGACTGTGCAACCGTTCTTGCAGGTGCTCGTTTCTTTGCCACTTTGTTTGCCGACGCTCAATTCGGATAACGTCTGGCGTCACGGGGCGGCCGGAGTGATGTCTCCACCCCAGCGTTGCAGAAAAACTGCTTTGTGGCCAAGCCTTCGGGAGGGCGAAGCTCCTGCTGAGCCTTCTTTGACAGCGTCTTCCGCTCCTGCGGCTCGGCAGGAGCCTCGCCCTCCCGGTGCGCCTGGATCTCACCGGATGTGAGATCCAGCAACAAGCGATGGCAAGTTCGAAGACCCCTGGTTTTCTCAGTCCAACTCACACTCGCAAAGAATCCTTTATGCAACTACAGGGTCGACTTACTTCGTCGCAAGGAGGGTGGCAGGATCTGAGAGCCAAAACGGACGCGGCTTTCAGGATCCGGCGAGCGATCACGGACGCGTGGCTGGGCGACTTCCAGCTGGCCGGCACGGGTCACGATCTCCCGGGAAGGACGGCGACCGTTGCGAACCACAAGCCGTCGACCTGCCTCGCCACAGCGATCGGCATGCACCGAGGAACTCGTCCACCTCGGCTTCAATCGCCGCTTGCAGCATCTTCTGCGCTCCCTCCTGAACGATCTCGTCAAGCATGCTCCGTGACTCAAATTGCGCTCGGAAGGCCACGACTTCCGAATCCAACATCTTGCCCTCTGGATTTACTTGCGCGTCTTTCGTAACCTTGGAAGTCGCGTACTCCGTGTGCCCTCGTCGGGCCGCTCGTGTCGAGTGAAATCACCGGCAGGACAGGCCACCTTTCTTCAACCGCCTAGGCCACGACTTCTGACAATGGGGAATTCACGACCGATGTCGAGCGACCTTTCGACGCGGCACCAGCCGATCAGCGATTTGTTTCCGCGCGATTTGACTTCCGATCAGTTGGACGCCTTGAAGCTGTCGTCATCGCAGGTTGAGTTTTACCACGAGCAGGGTTACCTGACGGGCGTCCGGTTGCTTGACGCTTCCCAGCTCGCGGCGCTGCGGGCGGAGTTGGCCGGATTCGTGCAAGCCGGTCATGAAGGACAGGAACTTTGGTATGAGTACCACACGAACGAGTCCGATTCGCCGGATACCGTCCTGTTTCATGCGCTGGGCGCTTGGCGGATTGGGGTCGCGTTTCATGACTTGCTGTGGAATCCAGCCTTCACGGTGGTGGCGAGCCAGCTGCTCGGCGGCCCAGTGCGATTTTGGCATGACCAGCTGTTCTGCAAACCGGCCCGTCACGGCGGAGTTGTCGCCTGGCATCAAGACTACTCCTACTGGACGCGGACCCGGCCGATGGCCCACTTGACCTGCTGGATCGCGTTGGACGACAGCGATGCCGAGAACGGTTGTGTGTTGTATGTTCCGGGCAGTCACCGGTGGGACTTGCTGCCGGTCACGGGACTGGCGGGCGACATGGACCGGATTCGCGAGGTGCTGACCGAGGATCAGTGGCGGCAATTCCGGCAGCCGGTGTGTGCCGAGTTGAAGGCCGGCGAAGCAACGTTTCATCACCCCTTGATGGTGCATGGCTCGCAGACGAATCGCACCGACCGACCGCGCCGGGCCACGGTTCTGAACGTCGTTCGCGATGGCGTCAGCTCGGCTTCGAACGACCCGCTGTTGGACGGGGTGCCCGTGGTGCCTGAGGGGGTTCCTCTGGGCGGCCAGTTCTTCCCGCGACTGACGACCGCGTAGTGGCTCACCGAAACCCCCCAGGAAATGTCGGCGTGAATACGGCGGAAGCGTCGGAACGAATGCGCGGCCCCTATCGTCACGAGATGGGCTGGATCGCGACGGGCTGCGGCGTCTTTTCGGCGTTGGGCTACATGGCCGCGAACGTCTGCCTTCGCTCCGTCACTGATTTGGATCCCGTTTGGGTCTCCCAAATGAAGGCCCTGCCTACCGTGATCGGTGTGGGGCCGTTCGTCCTGTTGAGGCTCATCCGCGGCCAGGCCCTGCTCCCGTCCTGGCGAATCGGGATTATCGTCCTGCTGGTGGCGCTGCTGGGCCAAGTGGGCGGCAATGTGGCGTTTCAATGGTCCCTGGGAGTCGTCGGCATCGCACTGGCCGTCCCGCTGACGCTGGGCATGATGATCGTCAGCGGCGCGTTGCTGGGGCGGATCCTGCTCGGCGATCAGGTGTCGCGCGAGATGACGCTGGCGTCGCTGGTGTTGATCGTCGCGATCTCCGTCCTCAGCCTCGGCGCGGGAAAGGCGCACGCGTCCATTGAATCGGTCGCATTCGAGGGGTTCCGCAACACGAATACGTGGCTGGTGGTGGGCGGCGTTGCCGCCGCCTGCGTGGCAGGCTGCTCGTACAGTTGCCTGAGCGTCGTCTTGCGTTACGCTTCGAATCGTGGCACCCCCGTATCCAGCCTGCTCTTCCTGGTCGGAAGCGTTGGATTTCTCGTGCTCGGAGCGATCGTCAGCCAACGACACGGGCTGTCCGCATGGAGTTCGACGTCCACACGCGACTACGGCTACTTGGTCGGAGCCGGAGTTTTCAATCTGCTTGCCTTTGCGGCCTTAACCAAGGCCCTGCATCTCTCGTCGGTCGTGTTCGTGAACGCCTTGAATGCCTCCCAGACGGCGCTGGCCGCCTTGGCCGGCGTCGTCCTGTTCAACGAGGCGTTCACCGTCTCGATGGCCTCGGGTGTCGTGCTCACGGCCATCGGCCTGTTGATGATGCGCGGCACGAATCGCGCCGAGCCGGTACCGCCCGCCGCGGTCGGGGCGCTGGGCCCGCCCGCGGTCGCCGATTCGCCGGCGGCGTCCCCCGCCTCCCGTTCGGAGGTGCCTGAAGCGTGAGCGACCCGAGCTTGCCGCGCCACTGCCATCCGCGCCTACGCGTCGTTCGTCGAGGCGCTGCCGAATCTGCAGACGACCCAGGGACTCGTTCGCGCGGCGGTCGCGATCGCGCGGCACCGGCTCGAAGACGCGGATCCGCAACGCGTCGAAAACCAGCTGGCGGCGTTGGCGGAGCGGATTCGTGCACGCGTGCGTCAGCCCTCGCCCTCAGCGCCGATTGCCCACTTGCACGAAGTGCTCTTCGAAGAGGCGGGATTCGGCGGCAACACAAGCGACTATTACGATCCGCGCAACAGCTACCTTCCTTCCGTGCTCGAATCCCGCAAGGGAATTCCCATCACTTTGGTGCTGGTCTACAAGGCCGTCGCCGCACGACTCGGACTCTTCGTCCAAGGCCTCAATTGCCCCGGCCATTTTCTCGCCGAATTGGTGACCGATGACGAGCGGCTGCTGATCGATCCGTTCGACGGCGGCGCCCTGCTGACTCGCGACGAGGCCCGACAACGACTCCAGCAGTTGGTCGGTGCCCATCTGCCCGCGGACCTTCAATTGTTCCAGCCGGCGTCCCACGCCACCTGGATTGTGCGGATGCTGCGAAACCTGCAGAATGTTTATTCGATGCACGACCACTTTCCCGACGTGCAAGCCATGTGCGAACTGGAGCGACTGATCGACGGCAGTGGTCGGCCGCCAGGGTGACCGCGCCGTCGACCGCCTCCTTCGAGATCACGATGAGCCTCCATTCTTGTCGACGTCGCGTGCGCTGCGGAACTTGCCATTGGCAATCGGTTTGGACACCCGACGACATGCTCGAACGGCTGCGAGCGCAAGGTAAATTACGACGCGAGCGAGACCCGGATCCGAATCTGATCCTGCATCTGACCGAACTCGAAATGCCATTCCTCGTCTGTCCCGAGTGCAGCCAGGGCGGCCTGACTTGGGAGCAGGTCCGCGACGACTTCGACGACTGGGGCGACGCACGACGCTGTCAGCTCTGCCGTGAGCCCATTCCCCCGGAACGGCTCGAAATCTTCCCGGATTCCGTGCGGTGTGCGAAATGCCAGGACCGATCCGACCCCGCTCAGGCGGATGATTTTTGTCCTCGCTGTGGCGGACTGCTGCGGGTTCAAGCACGCGGAGGCGCGGGACTCGCGCGATACGCGTCCGTCTGCCCCGACTGCGGATACCGCAGTTGACAAGCGAACCGCCGGCCCGCTCAGTTCCCGTTGGGGTCGGTCCCGTTGGCGACGGTCTCGTTGGCGACGGGCGTCTCCGCGGCCCAGCGGATCCCGTTTTGCAACAGTTGCTGAAAGGCGGGCAGTTTGAAATCGTCGGGATGGCCAAGCGACGTATAGAAGACCCGTCCTCCGGCCGGCGTGGTGTGCGTCCAAGCAACCGGTTCGTGCGGCTGCCGATCTCCGACGCGTCCGAGCAGCAGGACGGTTGCTGCGGGGGACAAGGGTGAGGTTTTGTAGAGCCAGGAACGAACGCGGAATTCGTCACGCCGGACTCCCGCCAAGATCGGATGGTCCGCGTGCCGTGACTCGGTCCAAACCAAGGTCGGGGGATCATCCGGTCCCTTGTTCCCATGATGATCGTGATAGTTTCCCCCCAGAACCTGCGCGTCGAAATCGGTCCATTCCGCCGCGCCGTCCGGAAGGGGCTCACCGCGCAGGCTGAAGGCGTGACTGCTGGTGCGGATCGCCACAACGGGCTTGCCCGCCGCAACGAAGCGTTTGATCGTTTCGAGCTCCTTCAGCGGCAAGGTGCGCCGTCGCACACTGAGCACCAGGACGTCCGACTCGTCCAAAATATCGATCCCGGGAAAGCGGTGCTTGTCCCGACCATCGGCGAAGACGGTCTGCACCCGGAAGTCGTCTCCCAGCATTCGGTCGGCGAAATCCGGGAGGGTCGTATCCGTGTGATATTCGTCCTCGCCCATGACGACGGCCACTTGCGGCCGCCGGTCGGCCGGAAATCGATACGGCGTGCCACCCGCAATCTGATCGGAAGTCAGGGTCGGGCACCAATGCTTCTCGATGTGATCCACCACCCGATCCGTACCGGTAAAATGATTCACAAACGGAGGCATCCGCGGATTGTACATCGTATCGGTAAGGTCCCGCACGAGGGCGACGTTCATTCCCTGGTAGACCAATTGGCGAATGGAGAAGGGACGCCCCAAGACACACATGTTGGTGTGCACCCCCATCACCAACACGTTTTCGATTCCACGCTGTCGCATCAGGTAGTAAGCTTCGCCGCTATCGGTGATCGCGTCGCCAGGGACAATCTCCAGCGTCTCGATCTGGCGCGTCCAGGGCGAACCGCTCGGGCATTGCGGCTGGCAGTCGCAACCTCCATCCGAATCATCGATCGGTAACCTCGCTTCGTGTTGGGGATCCAAATGACACCAGTTTTGCAGCGCAACCTGCGTTTCCACGGGCGGCGCTTGCCGCGCCAGTTGCCGCTGCGGCGAGCCTTCGTAGGCATCCAGACAGCTGCTGGGACAATGGATCACAAGGATCCCCTGCCGACGCGCGGCATGGAGGACTTCGTTCATGCGCGGAGCCATTTGAGCGACACGTCGCGTTGCGCCTCGGCACCAGTGCTGATTCCACATGTCACAGACCACAATCGCGGTCTTTCGTCCGTCCCACACCACCCGCGACGTCGTGCGGTGCCAGACGCGAGGGGTCGCCTCATCGAGATGCTGTCGGCGAAGCCGCAACTCCAATCGTCCGGCGTGCGGATCAAGCGGCTCGGCGGCCTTCGTCACCCGCGGCGTTCCGCAGGCCAGCCCCAGCAGGCTGATTCCACCGAGCGCGATCCAGAAGGAGACGAGAGACCGCAAGGAGCGGGCCTCGTTCATCGGCCGTCGCGTGCGCGAATCATCGTTTGCCGCGTATTTCATGGAAAGCTCCCCAGATCCTGTAGATCGCGATGGACTGCTGCGAACTCGCCGCTCACGCCGATTGCCCGCACGAGGTTGCCCCGCCGTGCCGGTCCGAGTAGCATACGCCGAACCGCTTACGACCTTCAACTGCCAGCCGCCCATGCCCCGCTCAACCGACTTGTCGATCAAAGAGGCCCGAGCGACCACCCAGCAGATCGAGTATCGCTCGCCCATGAAGTTCGGCGGCCGCGTCGTGACGGAAGTGACCCTGTTGAACGTGGCGGTCGAAATCGAGACTCGCGACGGCCGTCGCGGGCGAGGTCGCGGTTCGATGCCGCTGGGCAACGTCTGGGCCTGGCCGTCGGGGCAAGTTTCCAGCGATCAAACCCTGGCCGCAATGCACCAACTCGGCGAGCGACTTGTCAACCAGGCCGATCGACACCCGCACGCGGGTCACCCCGTGCAGATCGCCACGCAAATGGCGACGGTTCGAGAGAAAATCGCCGAGGAAGTCGAGAACGAGGCGAGATTGCCCGAGGCGATTCCAATCCTGGCCCAATTGGTGGCCGCAAGCCCGCTCGAGGCGGCCGTCTTCGACGCTCACGCACGAGCGCTCGGCCAAAACACCTACGATCTGCTCTCGGCCGAATTCATCGATCAGGATCTTTCCGCTTGGCTGGGAGATGCCTTTCGGGGCGAGTACTTGGACCAGTACACGCGACGCCAGCCCCAACCCACGATGCCGATCTATCACCTGGTCGGGGCCCTCGATCCGCTGACCGATGCCGACCTGGCTCATCGGATCGGCGACGGGCTGCCTGAAACCCTGGCCGAGTGGATCCCGGCCGACGGGCTTACCCACCTCAAAATCAAGCTCAATGGCGATGATCTCGCCTGGGACGTGGCCCGCGTCGTGGCGGTCGAGCAGGTCGCCGAGCAGGCCCAGGCCGCCCGAGGATGTGACAACTGGTCGTACTCGTTGGACTTTAACGAGAAATGCGACTCGGTCCAATACGTGCTCGAGTTCCTGCGACAGCTGCAACATGAGTCCGCCCGGGGCTTTGCCCGCGTGCAGTACATCGAACAACCCACGCATCGCGATTTGGCGGCGCATCGCGAGAATCGCATGCACGCGGCGGCCCAGATCAAGCCGGTCGTGATCGACGAGTCGCTTGTCGATCTGCCCAGCCTCTTGCTGAGTCGAGAACTCGGGTATTCGGGTGTCGCGCTGAAGGCCTGCAAGGGCCATGCGGAAGCCCTCTTGATGGGAGCGGCGGCGCAGAAGTTTGGCTTGTTCCTCTGTGTTCAAGACTTGACCTGCCCCGGGGCCTCGTTCCTGCACTCCGCATCCCTGGCCGCCCGTATCCCGACCGTAGCCGCCATCGAGGGCAATGCGAGGCAGTATTGCCCGACTGGGAATCGGGGTTGGCAGGACCGGTATCCCTCGATGTTTCAAATCACCGACGGCACGGTGGGAACGTGGGTTCTGAACGAACCTGGCCTTGGCTTCAGCTGGCCCGACTGAGGTCGGACGGCCGTCCGCCTCGGACCGACGCTTGGGTGCCGCGTTGCCCAGTTTCAATTGACGGCGTGCCGAATCTCCGCGAGGATCCGCGCCGAATCCATGTGAATCCTTCCGGAGAGTATCGAAATGGTGCGTCCCACACGTTCTGGGCTCGCAGGACGGCATTCCGCCCCGACCAGGCGGCCCATTTTCGCAAAACGTCCCCATCTTGCTGAACCGAGCAGCCTGAATTGGCGGACCCATCTCGCGAGAAGACTCGCGCTCGTTTGGCTGGTCGGCTTCGCCTCGGCCCCGGGCTGTTACTCTCCGTTTTACGCAGACCGAGGAGCCGCCTTGGGAGGGGTGACCGGCGCGGGACTGGGTGCCGCGCTCGGGCAGGCACACGGCAACACCGCGGCCGGGGCGGCGATTGGTACCGCCGTGGGTGCGCTCACCGGCGCGTCGGTCGGCAATCGCATGGATCAAATGGCCGCCGACAATCAAGCCCTCCGTGCCGAGCAGCAGCGGCAAATCGCCTCGGCGACAACGATCCAGGACACCGTCTCGATGACGCAAGCAGGGTTGAGTGACGAGGTGATCGTCAATCACGTTCGCGCCCGCGGCATGACGCACGCCCCGACAATCTCGGACCTCGTCGCGATGAAGAACGCCGGCGTCAGTGACCGGGTCATCCAAGCGACGCAGGAAATGGGGGCACTGCCCGTTCCGACTCCTGCGGCGGTCCCGGTCATCGTGGAGGAGCGGTACGTCTCCCCACCGGTCCCGGTCTGGGGCCCTCCCATGCACTATCCGCGGTGGCACCGACCCCCGCGATACGCGTACCCCGCTCGCCCCGGAGTCAGCTGGGGCATCAGCTTCCGAAACTAGTGCTTTGTCACAGCTGAAATTGAGGGTTGGGTGGCCGGGGTCGAACGAAGTGAGCCCCCGGAAAATTGCGGTCTGGGGGCTCACTTCGTTCGACCCCAGTCACCCCAAAATCAAGCTGTGACAAAGCACTAGTGGCGCGGACCCGCGTTCGCTTTGCGCCGTGGGCCGACGTTCGGGCTCACCCGGCGGTCTCACGCACGCTTGCAAGTTGTTTCAGGATGCATCATCGTGGTGATTGGGCGGGATTTCAGGCCGAGCAACTTGCGGGCGGGGCTGTGTCTTGAGGGGCCGTGTCTTGAGGGGGACGAGGGGGATGAGCCGGGACGATCTGCCGCGACACGCTGGAGGCTCGCGTCAATCCAGGCGGCCGCCGGCCACCGAAGATTTGCAGGCCGGGAAATGCCGGCGTCGTCGGCCGGTGACCTTGGCGGGCCTGCTGGCAAGCCTTCTCTGTCTTTCGTTGGCGCTGGCAATCACCTGCGCGACCCAATCGGCCGAGCTTGGAATTGAGGTACCTGCGGGGTTCAAGGTTGAGCAATTCGCCGGCGATGACCTGGTTCACAACATTTATGCGTTGACCATCAATGCTCAGGGACAAGTGGTCGTCTCGGGCCCTGACTATATCGTGACGCTGCTGGATCAAGAGGGCGACGGCGTCGCGGACGAGGCCCGGCCGTTCAGCGATCGGCCGGGGAGCGGTGCGCAGGGATTGCTTTGTCTTGGCGATGACATGCTTTGCACGGGCGACAACGGACTCTGGCGTTTTCCTGGCGGAATGGACGGAACCAGTCAGGGTAAGCCCGAGCGGTGGGCCGAACTGCGTCATCCCGAACACGGCGCTCACGGCTTGATTCAGGGTCCCGACGGCTGGATCTATGTGATCTGCGGCAATGACGCGGGCGTCACGCGCGAACTGGCAGGAACACCGCGGTCGCCGATCAAATCGCCTGAATCAGGCACGCTGGTCCGCTTCTCGCCCGACGGTCGCGACTCGGAAATCGTGGCGCACGGATTTCGAAATTCTTACGATCTGGATTTCGGTCCCCTCGGAGCGATCTACACGGTCGACTCGGATGGCGAGCGAGACCATCATTTGCCGTGGTACGTTCCAACGCGGCTGTTCGACATTCAGATCGGCCAACATCATGGCTGGGTGAACAACGGCTGGACGCTCAGCTGGTCGCGACCGGCGAGTTTTTACGATAGCGTCGTCCCCTTAGCGACGTACGGGCGCGGCTCGCCGACAGGTTTGTCCGTCTACCGCCATCGCACGTTTCCGACCCGTTATCGCGACGGGCTTTTTAGCTGTTGCTGGACGATGGGGCGAGTCTACTTCACGCCGCTCGACACCGACGGCCGTCCGACCGGACCGAATGAAGTCTTCCTGCAGACCGTCGGAACCCGTGGTTTCGCGCCGGTCGACTTAGCCGTGGGGCCCTCGGGCGCGTTATTTGTCGCCATCGGAGGCCGGGGGACGCAGGGCGGCGTGTTTCGAATCGCCCCGATGGATGCGCCTCCCAGGTCCGTTCCGGCCGATCGCCTGACCGCGTTGCTAACGGCGGACCAGCCCTTGTCCGCCTGGTCGCGGGCCGAATGGCAACCGTTGGCGGAGCTGGTCGGAAAGGAGGCGATCGTCGTGGCCGCAGGTGACTCCAGCCTTCCGCTTGGCCAGCGGGTGCGCGATTGAGATCCTGACAGAACGTTTCGGTGGCATTCCGACCGATTCCTGGAACCAGTTGGCCAGCGACGCCTCGCCGGCCATTCGCGCTCGGCTGGCGTGGGCGCTCGGGCGCCGTGCCGACACTCAGGCGGATCCCGTTCTGCAGCAACTGGCCGGCGAGGCGGACCGGCAAGTCGCCACGGCCGCCCTCGCGGCGCTCGTCGGCCGCGACGACGTTGCCCTCGCGCCCTGATCGCGGCCCTCGATGGGGAACTCCTGGCGGCGCGACCGCCAACTGCGGACCCTGCTCGTCTCCATCTTGGCCGCCCAACCCGAGGCCGCCGCCAACCGGACTGATCGCGTCGATCCCTTGTTGCAGGCTCGCGTCCGCCTGCTCACCGGCGGATCACCTCAACCCTTGTTGGCGTCGGTCGTCCAAACCGCGCTCGAAACCAACTCCGAAACGTGCCGTCTCGAGGCGATCCGCATCCTGCAGCTCGCCTCCGGTGGCATCCAGGTGCACACGACGACCGAGGCCGGCCTGGTCGGGTACAGCCCCGCCGACGATTCCTCCGTCGAAACAACGTGGGAGCCGGCTTGGATCGAACGGCTGGCCGAGCGATTTCCGACACCCGAGGAGGAGGTGAATCGCGAACTGGCTCGACTGCTCGCACTGAGGAGTGCCGAGGCACCGGATTTGCCTCAACGTCTGATCGAGCACTTGGGGTCCGAGACGTCGGTCGAGCATGATCTGCATTATCTGATGTGCTTGGCCCAATTGCCGGCCGCTGCGAACGAAACGACGACCGAGGACGTGGCAAAGTTCGTGCTGCAGTTGCATCCGAAGCTGGAGCGGGAAGGAAAGTTCGCCAGTCGCAATTGGCCGTTGCGGGTGGGTGAAATGTTTTCGCGACTGCTCCAGCGAGACCCGGCGTTGGCGTCGTGTGTGGTCGAGCACGACGGGTTGAACCACGTGGAACACAGTCTGTTTGTCTTGCGATTGCCCCCCGACGCGCGAAGTGAGGCCGCGCGTCGGCTTGTCGCGCGGCTGACCGCCACGAGCGCTCCCTGGAGCGAGACCGCACTGGACCTGGTCGTCCTCTTGCCGGAAGCCGATGCGCGAGCTCGATTACGCGCGTTGGCCGAGGAGAGTTCCCTCGCCGACGCGGCGATTGAACTGCTGGCCAACCTGGGCGGAGCACCCGATTCGGACGATCGGTTCGCTTTCATTCAGGGACTTGGATCCGCTCGCGCGGCGACGGTCCAGGCGGCCGCCCGGGCCCTGCGGCGATTGCCGGCGCCCGCGGGCTACAAGGAAAAACTCCTCGCGCTGCGCGCGCTCAAGCGATATGACGGTGAGGATCGCTATGCCGACGTGGGTACGGCCCTGGACGAACTGCTCAGCTATTGGTCAGGCAACGCGCCGGACAGGGCCAACGCGCCGGACAGGGCCAACGCGCCGGACAGGGCGGTCCGGACGGAAGGTGAGCGGCCTTCGGCGCGACTGGCAGCGTGGCAGCAGCGGCTTGTCCAGCAGGATCCAGCAATCGCCGCCGCGGTCGAGGCCTGGACGGCGACGCCTGCCGACTGGGCCGATCGGTTGCGGGCGATCGATTGGGATCGGGGCGACGCCCGGCGGGGACAGAGGCTATTCGGCGCGCGGCAGTGCGCCGCCTGTCATTTGGGCAGCCGGCGTCTCGGTCCGGACCTGGCACCTGCGACTCGCCGGTACTCCCCGCAGGACTTGTTCGCGGCGATCATCGATCCCAACCGGGACGTCTCGCCGCTGTACCAGATGCAGCGGTTCACGACGGCCAGCGGCCGAACCTATCTGGGGATGGTGGTTTACGAATCTCCCAACGGGACCCTGCTGCAAACGGGCCCCACGCAAGTTGTCCGAATCCGCGATGACGAGCTGGTCGAGCGGGGCGTCAGTTCGCTCTCGCTCATGCCCAGCGGCTTGTTGGACCAGACCAGCGACATGGACCTAGCCGACCTCTACGCCTATCTGCGAGAATTGGGAGATGCCGCCCCACGTTGATCCCGCGAAGGGCGGCCTCGTGTCCCCCGCGAATTAACGATCCTGTCCGCGCGGATCATTCGCGAAACCTCAGAGGAACGGTGATGGTTGCTGCATCTGTTGGAAATCCTGCGATGCGCTGGGTGCGCTATTTCGCCCACGGACTCTTGGTGGTGATTTGGCTCTTGGCCTTCGCGCTGATCGCTTGGGTCTACGCGAATCCGCGGAACGGATCCGGGATGCGGTTGGCCCTTACCGCCGCTCCCCTGGCCCTGGCCACCTTCTTGACGCTCGCGTGGTTTCTCCTCTTCGGCCCGGCCCGGCTGGCCATCCGCGTCGGGGTGGCCGTAGGCGTCCTGGCAACTCTGGTCGTCGCCGCGGGCCTGTTTCGTCTGGAGGAGGTCGACGGAGGTCTGCGGCCGAGATTTGTCTGGCGTTGGTCCCCGACGGCCGATCGCTTGCTGGCTCCGGCCACCGTCGAAAACCCCACCGACGCGACAGGTATCGACCTGACCACCACCTCATCCCTCGACTTTCCTCAATTCCTGGGTCCCTCCCGCAACTTGGGTCTGGATCAGCTTGAGCTGGTCGTCAACTGGGACCACGCGCCGCCACGATTGCTTTGGAAACAACCCATCGGAGCCGGCTGGTCCGCCTTCGTGGCGGTCAACGGTTACGCGGTGACGCAGGAGCAGCGTGACGACCAGGAATTGGTGACGTGCTACGAAATCGAAACCGGACGATTGGTTTGGGCCAGTGGCGTGACCACACGCCACGAGACGACAATGGGGGGACCGGGGCCGCGAGCGACTCCGTGCATCGCGCAAGGCCTGGTTTACGCGCAGGGGGCGACGGGCATTTTGCGTTGTTTGGACGGAGCGACGGGGGCTGAGCAATGGCGTCACGACTTGTGCGCCGAAGCAGGGGTCGCCGATGATTCGCTCGGCGTCGCCTGGGGGCGGGCCGGTTCGCCGCTGATCGTCGACGGCAAAGTAATCGCGCCGTTCGGCGGACCCGAAGGTGGCCCCTACCATTCCCTGATCGCCTTCGATGCACGGCAGGGGACCGAGATCTGGCGGGCGGGCAATTACCAAATCAGTTACGCCTCGCCGGCACGCGTTCGTTTGCTCGATACCGAACAGATCTTGTTTGTGGTCGAGGACCGCGTTTGTGGATTTGATCCCGATACCGGGGCTATCTTGTGGGAATTCCCCTGGTCCGGCAGCTCAACCGGCGCCGCGAACGTGTCCAACGCGGTCGCCGTCGAGCCCGACCGCGTGCTGCTTTCCAAGGGCTATGGGCAAGGATCCGCGCTGATCCGAATCGAAAAAACGCCCGACAACACGTGGCGGGCGTCAGCTCTTTGGGAAAATGGCGTCGTGATGAAGACCAAGTTCAGCAACGTCGTCGTCTTCGATGGTTTCGTGTACGGGTTGGATGACGTGATTCTCGAGTGCCTCGAGTTGGAAACCGGAAAACGGCGGTGGAAGCGCGGACGCTATGGCTATGGCCAGCTGCTTCGCGTCGGACCGACGCTGTTAGTCTTGGGGGAACAAGGCCAGCTGGCAGCCGTGGCGGCTCGGCCCGACGAGTACACCGAACTGGCACAGCTTCAGGCCTTGGAAGGCAAAACGTGGAACAACCTTTGCCTGTACGGGAATCGCCTGCTCATCCGCAACGCCACCGAGGCCGCCTGCTACGAGTTGAACGTGATCCAACTGCCCGATGCGATTGCCGGCGATGCTCCCGCTCGAAGCCAACTCAAGTGAGTTGGGAAAAGGGGTCAGGGTTGGGAAAAGGGGTCAGGTCCAATACTGTTCGGCACGAGATCTGCGCCTAAGATGGGAGATGTGCGCAGAATAGCCAGGCTTGCGCGAACTGCTATTATCGCGCATAATTCGCTGCATGACATCACAGCGGCAACCGGCGGCGGCGGATTCGGACGAATCGCAGGGATCACCTGAGGAGCTCAGGCGAAGCCGAAAGCAGCGACGTAAAGAACAGCATCGTCGGCGGCGCGAAATTTGTTCGGAGGCAGAACGCAAGCCGACGACGGACGAAACATCTATCGATCATTCCAAGGGCGGCAAAAAGAAAAAGGAAAAGGAAAAGATCCAAGAGCCGGATATCACCGGGCTTAAATATTTTGATCAGCTTGCTCCGCTACTCCAGCGACTGCACGATGACGGCTGTGCACGCGACAAGGCCGGGAATCGAACACTGCATTACGACCAGTATTGCCTGATGTTATTGCTGTTCCTGTTCAATCCGATCGTAACTTCGCTGCGAGGAATTCAACAAGCCAGCGAGCTCAAGAAGGTTCAGAAGAAACTGGGTTGTGCTCGTGCGTCGCTGGGATCGCTTTCCGAAGTCACGTCGGTCTTCGATGCCGAACGACTCAAAGAAATTATTGCCGAACTGGGCGATCAACTCGAACCGCTCGGCCAGGACAAACGGCTGAGCGATATCCAACAAACCATTACTCTGGTCGATGGTTCGCTAATCGCGGCGCTGCCGAAAATCATGGAAGCCTCGTGGCGCAAAGCGAACGATGGTAGTGGCTTGGTGAAGTGGCGATTACATACTCACTTCGAAATCTTGCGTGGCGTTCCCACACGAATCGATGTGACTCCCAACGGTGGCGGTCCGCTTGACGAGCGTGCCATGCTTGCGACGACGCTTGAATCCGATCGGCTCTATGTGACCGACCGTGGTTACGCGAAATTCGAATTGTTTAACCAGATCGTGGACGCGAACAGCAGCTACGTTTGCCGTTTGCGTGATAACAGTGTTTGGACGGTCGTCGAGGAAAAGTATCGCAACGACGATGCCGCTTTGGACGAAATCATTAGCGACGAGGTGGTTGAGCTCTCGAAAGGTTCGGGACTGAATCACAAAGTGCGCGTCATCTGCATTCGCGTCAACCCACACACCAGCCGAGGCAAGTACCGCGGTGGATCAAGCGGCGTTGATAGCGACGGCATCCTTCGCATCGCAACCAATTTGCTGGACGTGCCGGCAGACGTTATCGGTTTGATATTTTCCTATCGCTGGGCGGTGGAAATATTTTTTCGCTTTTTCAAGCACATTCTGGGCTGCCGGCACTTACTAAGTCACGACCAAAACGGCATCGAGATCCAAACGTACTGTGCGATCATTGCGTGCATGTTGATCGCGTTGTGGACCGGCAAGAAGCCGACGCTGCGGACGTACGAGATGATCTGCTTCTACTTCACCGGTCTGGCCGACGAGGATGAGCTGATGGCGCACATCGAAAAATTGAAGTCTCAAGACGCGTAGGGCAAATCGCGCATCCCTTCCCTACGCCCCCTCACGCTCGCGCTGCAAAACCGAGATCCTAGCGTCCCTGTCGCGGCGCCCGCTCACGCTGATCCAGCAATCGTTGACTCCGCATTAAACCGTCAACGAAAGTCTCACTTGATATTACCCAAGCCACCAATCGTGACACCCCGCATCAATCGTGCCGAACACTATTGGGTCAGGCCTCTTTTTCGAGGCGACTTACGGCAAATGCGCAGATGGTGATGTGAGGGGCATCGAGTGCTGGGTCTGGAGCTTTCTTTGATAGACCGTCTGGAGTTTTCCTGAGTGGCGGGTCTGGAGCTTTCTTTGATAGACCGTCTGGAGTTTTCTGTCTGGAGTTTTCTTCGTCTAAGTTCCTCTAAGACGGTCTACTTCCGTGCCCTCATCGCCGCCGGTCACGCCTGCGGCTACCTTGTGCTGCCGAATGACTCTGGAGCCTGTAGACCGTCTTGGACTTGTTTTGGACTTGTTTTTGTAGACCGTCTTGGACTTGTTGTCTTGGACTTGTTGTCTTGGACTTGTTTTGGACTTGTTTTGGACTTGTTCAGACCGTCTCAATCCTGTTTCTTCCGTTGCGTAGCCCCGCTCGCGGAGAGCGGGGGTGGCGCGGCGTGGATGCGAGGCCTGCATGGCGAGATCGGCTGGGGGACGGGTTCGCCCCCCGTCTGCGCGACGGGGGCTACGGCGCGACGGGGGCCACGAAGCCAATCTAAGACGGTCTACTTCCGTGCCCTCATCGCCGCCGGTCACGCCTGCGGCTACCTTGTGCTGCCGAATGACTCTGGAGCCTGTAGACCGTCTTGGACTTGTTTTGGGCGTGGCAAGTTCGCGAGGAGTTGCCGTCCCAGTCGGCCATGCCACCCCCGCACGTCGCCACCACGATCGCCAGAACCCGCGCACGAAGGCCACGACGGGCGACGAAGGCCAAGGACCGCAGCAGAATTGGGCTGAGTGATCGAAATGAGACCGACGAAGCGGGCGACATTCAACCCGGAGTTCATGAACCAGAACATGGTCTCGCTCTCTCTTTCGACTTCCGAACGAAAGCTCACAAGAGAAAATGCCGGCCGGTCCGTCGCCAACTCGATGGTACTCGAAACGATGGGTAACTAAGTTCCTCTAAGACGGTCTACTTCCGTGCCCTCATCGCCGCCGGTCACGCCTGCGGCTACCTTGTGCTGCCGAATGACTCTGGAGCCTGTAGACCGTCTTGGACTTGGTCGGGAGCCTGTAGACCGTCTTGGACTTGGTCTTGTTGTGTAGACCGTCTTGGACTTGTTGGACTCGTGTAGACCGTCTTGGACTTGTTGGACTCAGCAGCGGCATCAACTTGTCGAAATACTTAAGCCCTTGGATGTTCTGTGACGCGATCTGCTTGCCAGCTTTTCGCTTCCGCGGAGACGACATGGACCGCTTCCTGCCAAAACGACACGCCTTGACGCACGGCGCTTTGAAGGCGCAATTGCCGTGCCAAAGTAAGCGAAAATAAGTCGAGCAAACAGTGTGCCGAACAGGATTGGGTCAGGTCCCAAAAGCCGGAACGGCCCTACGGGTGCTTCGCACTTTTGGGACCTGACCCCTTTTCCCAACCCCCTTTTCCCAACCGGTGACACGGCACGCGGTTACGAACGATTCAGGATGACCTGCAGATTCTCCGCGACCCGTTCCGCCTCCGCGGCTTTCATCCGTTCGGCAATTGCTTCGGCCGGCAAATGACCGATCGCGCGCTCAGGTACTTCAAAATCGACGGCGATTCTCAGCTTGACGCCGTCCCTCTCCGGTTGAGCTTCGTAGGTCCACGTGCTGGTAATGCCACCGGTCGTGCGGAATGCGTAGCGACTTCCTGCGTCATGCTCGAGGCATTCGCCAGTCCCTTCGAATTCCATTCCCAGTGCCACCCAGGTCCACTTCCAACGAGTCCCCTTGGCAGAAGGTTCGCCTTGAATGTCGTCGATTGACTTGAGCGGACCGAGGAACAAAGGGCGATTGCGCACGTCCGCAATGTAGTTCATCACTTCACTTGGCGTGTTATCGATGTGCACACTCGTTTCAACGTGACCCGTCTTCATGATTCTCTCCTTGACAGAACGATTCGTAGCCTTGGTATGGGGCCGGGGTACTGTTTCTTCAGCCAACCGACGAGCAGTCGCGGTTTGCTGCGGGGAGTGGTGCGTGGGAGAATTACGAGCAGCACTCGGCATGCCAGGGAAGCGACGCGGAGTCGAGCGGGGGGCGGTCGGGAAGCCAATTCGAAGCAACCGTCGGACGCCTCGGTCCATTGCAGAAAAAGACCGCGCGCGGTCGTTTCGAATTGTTGCCGAAAATGCGGCATCGCATCCTTTATCAACCATACGCGGCGCATCCCCAACGACAGGATAGCACCGCCCCCGACGATCCACAACAGTCCCGCTTCCACCTTCGATTCAACTCGCTCACCGGACCACCACAACACGAATCGCATGACGGTTGCGAAGCCCAGCAGGATCCCGCAACGGGGTATTCGCAGCGATTTGGGGTCCTGAGAAACAGCGAACAGGCCCACGTACAGGCACACCAGCGTACCCGTTACGGACCAGAACGCCAACGCGAGGATAGACATCAAGTCGTCACTGCCTGTGCATCGCGGGAACGTATTTCCTCCGTGACGAAGGTGCTGGCTTCCAGCAGTTCGCGAAAGTCCTTCGCCAGCTGCAGCCCCAGCGGCCCGGAGATGACAAAGTTATCGACCATCAGCGTGCACTTCATTCGCCGCGCCTTCACAATCTCTTCGTCACGTACGATAGGCTCCCACTGCGTGCTGCCGATGCTAAAGACAACACTCGTCGGTGCGATTGGAAAAAAGCGTCCGAGATTCTGGTCGGCCAAGAACGTCACGCCGCAAGTGCCCACGTTGCTGACGTAAAATCGGGGGCTGCGTGTCATCCATGCATGGATCAGCCGGGCCAACCACAGTGGCATTTTCGCAAAACGTTGAAACCTCGCGAGGGCAACACACTCCTCGGCGGGTCGACGTTGGTGGGAGGTAATTTCGGCCTGAATCTGGGCGAGCGACTTGGCCGCGGCGTCGCGGATTGTCGCGATGAAAGTCACGATTCGTCCTTCGAATTCACGCGTGATTGGCAGGTTCACGTCGACGCGTTCGAACTGCACAATGCGATAGCCGAGCCAGCGTCGAAACAAAATCGCATTCGCTTCAGGGCTGCGCTGAATTGCCAGAGCAGTCGCTTTGACGAAGATCGACTTGTCCGTGATTGGCTGGATAAGACGTGAGTATTTTTTTCGCACCGATTCAAGGCGTGACACATCCACGTCGAATGTTCCGTAACCCAAACAGTGGTGCCGGCGCGCGCGGTCCTTGAACCCGTAAACATACGCGAGCTCACCCCGTACGGGAGCAACACCAGTGACTTGGTTAGGCGTGTTCATTGCGGTGCAACTCATCCCCTGAGTCAAAATGACATTCCGCGTCGAATGCGGCAGCTGGCTGCAATCGCAACAGTCCACCGAGCAATTTGAACACGCGCCGCTTGAAGGGAGCCGTTGTGCGACGCATCAGCCAAGGCAAATGCCACAGACGCACGGGCACGCCAAGTCGCCGTGCGGCCCAGATTTCATTCGCATTGAGTGCCAGGGACATGAGCACACAGGACGGTGCCACAAGCAAGCCGGGCAGCCAGGCAACCGGCCACCATAAGCGATTCTGTTCCAGCACCATGTCATCGAACGCGAGATGACGGGCCTCGTCGAGCGCGTGGTATCGCCAAATTTGGCGGACGAAGCATTCGGCGCGTCCCAGATGGCCGTGCGCGGTGGTACTCGCGATAATCGTTACTTGTTCGGCAAAGCGAAACATCAGAAACGTCAGGTTGCAACGCAACTTGCGACCGGGAAGGCAATGCAATCCGAAGAACAGCCAGCGAAGAAGCCAGTCGATGCGCCACACAGGCAGCATCTCGGCACCTCCCATGGTCGCGTGAATGACTTCGACGGCGCGCGTAAACATGGTGTAGTGATAAACTTCCTCTTTAATGAAATGGCCGACGTATTCGGCAAACGGCTGCGAACTATCGAGGTCATACAATCGGCTGAGCGACGCAATCCCATGCCTTTCCAGGAGGCCCGTAAATAGCATCAGATTCATTTGTTGATACTTGGCAAACTGAATCCGCTCGGAAGCTTGAAGCTGGGAATCGATTCCCGTGCCCGCTAACAGGCTCCAAACCTGGTAAAGAACGAGGTATTCCGCGTCCGTCGTCGTGGCATTCCAGTCGATGTCGATCTGCGGGGTGAACGACCGTGTCAACGACAGTTCGTTCAGACGGCCGAGCCTCACTGATGTCTGAGTGCTTTTGTTTGCAGCGGTCATCGTACCTTATTGTGCCGTCGGCAAGGCAAAACGTTCGTCATCGGTTGCGTCACCATCCCCACTCTTATCCTGTGACTCACGTTGTTGTCGGAGCAATTCACGGTAGTGTCTCTTGCGTTCACGGAACGCCTCCGCATTCCACAAGTCCTTCCACAATTCGACGACCCCGTCTTCCAACTCCTCGACCGACATCTTGAGCGGCCGGAAGTTCAAATCGAACAGCGTACAGCGGTCCCATGCCCCGGGGTACAACAAACGCCCTTGTGCCGCAAGTCGCTCGTATAGCCGCGTGCCCGGAAACGGCGTCAAGATGGTCACCTGGACTTCGAGCAACCGCATGCGCGCGACACATTCTCGAATGTCATCGAAAATCGCCGGAGTATCGGTATCGAGTCCGACAATAAAGCAGCCGCAGACGCTGACGCCACGTCCCTGCAGTTCTTCCACGACACGCATGTAATGTGCGTGCTGCGCCGCCTTCCAATTGACGCGATCCAGGCCAAGCAGCCCTTCTTTCCGCGGTGTTTCAAACCCGATCAGGACTTGCCGACATCCGCTGGGGTAGAGCAGATCGAGCAATTCCGGGTCTTCAGCGACCGAGACGTCCGTTTCGGTGAAGTAGCGGATGTCTCGCTCGGCCAGTCCTCGCAAGAGTTGCTTCGACCACTTCTTGTTGACAAACGTGTTGTCGTCCGCGAATTCGATGAATGGCCGGCGCCAAAAGGACTGCACGACGTCGACTTCGTGCAGCACCTTCTCAACGGGCTTCAGGCGGTAACGTGGACCATACAATTTTGACGCAGCGCAAAAATCACAGTCCCAAGGGCAGCCGCGCGTCGTTTGAATCGTGATGCGGTTGTAAACGTTAAGCCGCTGCAAACTGCCAGATCGCCGCGGATCGAGCGAACGCCGGGGAGCGTCAACCTCACGCAAGAGGTCGAACCGCGGCACGGGGGAGTCTTTCAGATCGTAACTGCCGGGGTTTTGCTCGCAATAGAACGGCTGGAGTCCGGCGCGTCCGTGACGCAGAAAGTCGCGCACCACTCGCGGCCACGTCGTTTCCCCTTCGCCGACGACGACCGAGTCGGTATGCTGGGCGGCTTCCTCGGGAAGCACACTTGCATGGAGACCGCCGATTACGACCGGGATTCCTTCCGCCCGGAGTGCGTCCGCCACCACGTAGGCGTCGAACGCTCGAGCGGTGTACGTGGAGAGGGCGACGAGGTCGAAGTCACGTCGGGGATTCTGAGCAAACGCGTGCACATCGTCGACTTCGAGGTATTCAACATCAATCTCGTCCGGAGTAACGCCCGCCAACGTCAGTAGCGCCAGGTTGGGCAACTGGGCAATCACCTGACCACGATTCACAAACTGCGGAAGGGTGACGCCCACTTCGATGAAGCGACGTGTCTGCAGCTTGACACCGGCGATGGCCACGAGGCCGATTTTCATGGTTGAGCTCGGGCAGGTTCTAGGTGAAAGATCACACCTCCGAATCGACAGAGGACGGCCGCTGCCGTAAGGAGGCGCCGACTCCTAAGAAGCGAACGGCTTGCGGGACTGAACTCGCCAGCAGAACGGTGGCCGACGTGGCCGCGATACCCAGCAACAGCAGCACGACCGACAGCCACCCGCACCGCGGCCGGCGCAAATCGTACCTCCAGGAAGCGGCCCCCATCTCGATGAATATAGCGGTCATGCCTTGCACGATCCAGTATGAGTGCGCGAGCCGTGTAAGCCGCCGCGCGAAGCTGTTGTATTGGCCGATGATCGGAGGGACCGCAAACGGGCCATCGAAGGCGTACATCCCCATCAGCATCCCGGCCGTCATGCTGAAGGCAATCAAACACCAGCCGACGGCCGCGGCCCAAGCACGCTCACGCACGGCCACGATCAGCCCGATGACGACGCCCGCCAAAACCAGATTCGCCGGAATGCCGAGCAACAGTTTGGCCCGCAAATCAACGGTCGCGGCCAGGACAAGCAGCAGCGGCATCCCAACCGCACCCGCGATCAGGAATCGTTCGCCCCAGACGATCATGCCACGGTCATTTCGCGTCCGATTCCCGAAACGGCGGAGCAGCAGCGCCAAGACGGGCAAGGCGATGACGGCAGCGCGGGCCAGACGTAACATTCGCAGCCGCACGCCGTCGATGTCTCCCAGGTAGGCCGGCAGGAATCGGTGCGGATCGGCCGCGAACAGCGCCATTGCGAGATTCATCGTCATCCCCAGCGCAAAGACCGCCAGCACGGCCAGCGAGAGCTTCCCTACCTGACGCTGACCGACACCGAAGGAAAGCAGCATCAGGGCAAGGAGATTGACGGTCGCCCCGCCGGGGGCAAGCCAGAGCGCTGCCGGCGAAATGATACCCAGCGTCCAGCCGATCGCATACAGTCCAGAGCCGCCGACGGACAACACGGCGCCCCAGCCGGCGATCGGCGATCGGGTCCTTGCTTCGGCCAGGATCACACCCAGCCCCAACTGAAAGAAGGCGGCCGCCAGCACGACGGCTTGACCATGGCGCGCATGCATTCGCCCCGTGGCGTACAACCGCTCCGCCTCTCGTTCGCCGAGCGACCAAGGATCGAGCCATCCGCCCACGCCAAAACCGACGACCAGCAGCACGTAACCCAGCCACAGATTCAACTCGCCGCTGGCCAAGTAAGCGCCACGCTCGAAGCGGCACGCGGCTGCAAGGGATCGCACGTCCATGGAGATCTCGCTCGAGGCAAGTCATGCATCGCCCGCGCGTTCGGGCATAGGTCGACTCGTCGAGATTGTACACGCCGAGCCAACCACCGGCGCGTCATTTCCGCCAAGCCTCGTGCTTTGCGGTCGGGAAATGGACACGCCTGAGGGCACTACTCGGGACTCGGCGGATCCGTCGCGTCAGCTGCCTTCGGTGCAGGTGTGGCCTCGGTGGCACGACGACGCCACTTCTGGATCGCCTGTTCTCGCTCCTCGTCGCTGGCGAATCCAACGGTCGACGTCTGGATCATCGTGGTGGCGTTTTCTTTGAATTCCGGCAATCCATAGGCCTGGAAGTCGGCGCCGGCGCGATGCAGCAGGACCGCCAAGGCAACGTCGCGAACCTGGGTCGTGATTCGAACGCGATTGACGCGATTGTGGGACGACACGATTCCCGGATCATCCAGCAGATTTTCGACGAGCTTCAAGTCCTCCTCGTCGCCCATCTTGCCGAGCACCAACAGGGCGTATTGCCGTACATGCGGAATTCCCAGCCGTTCGGACACGACCTGTCGGGCGGGACCGAGGCCTTCCTTTAAGTCGTAGTAAAGTGCGAAATGGAATCGTTGGGTGAGGTACGGATTCCCAGAGCTCTTGCCGATCAGCTTGCCCATCAACGCCCGCAGGGCCTCACGTTTTCCGCCGGCGCGGATGGCGGCGTCGAAATCGGGCGATCGATAGCAGAGTGACATCAGATTGGCCTGGTTGGAGAGCTGAATGTCCTCCTCGGCCGCCACCAGCAGCAGCGCCGCCACACTCCCCACCGACACCGATCGCTTCTGACGAGCTCCTAACTCAAGCGAAACAACTCGCGACGTGAGGAGGCTCGACGCCACGTGCGGTGGACTCTGATAAACCGAGTCCAAGAATGTCCATTCGTCTTCCAACATCTCGACGAACAGCTGTCGTGCTTCGTCCGAGTTACCAGAGATCGACTGGTACTCGGCCCAACCCGGAAGCTCTTCGTCGGAATCGATGTCGACACCGGCGATGAACGCGTTGATCAGACGCTGCCGATCGTCGTGGCGAATCACGCGCAGAATCTGCTGAGCTCGAAAACGTACTTCCGGGTCGTCCGACTGCAGCGCCCGCTTGATGGGTCCGGCGACGGCGATCCCGAGGGAGGAGAGCGTTTCCGTCGCCACCTGACGTTCGATGAAATGTGGCGATCCCAGCTCTTCGATCAGTTGATCCACGTCGGGAGCGGTGGAGGGGTCAATTTGAGCCTGGAGCGTCGGCCCACCGACGAGCAGCAACCCCACCAGGGAGACTGCCACCGCCCACCGAGAACGTGTGTTGCGCATTCCTGCACCTCCGATCCAATTCAGTTCGAGCCAAGCCACGGTTCCCATTCTAAATCGATCGGCAGCGTCACGTCTAGAAAACCCTCCCGCAGAATCGCCTCGGCCGGGGCGTGAAATCGCCAAAATCGCTGAACCTGCTGGACAAACGCTTGCCGTCGGGTTACGAAATGGGCTGCTCGTTCCTTTTCCCTTGGAGGCAAATTCGATGGGTCGCAAGCACAACACCACACGGCGACAGTTTCTGAAGACCGCGGGCGCCGCGGTCGCCGCGCCTTACATCATCACGTCCTCGGCCCTGGGCAGCTCAGATCGTGCCCCCGCCAGCGATCGGATCGTGATGGGAGGGATCGGGATCGGAAACATGGGACGCGGCGACCAGGGCGCCTTCCTCGGACGATCCGACGTGCAGTACGTCGCCACTTGCGACGTCCGCAGCGGGGCTCGCAACGGGTCGAAAGGGAAGATCGACCAACACTACGGCAACTCAGACTGTGCCGCGTACGGGGACTTCCGCGAGCTGTTGGCTCGCGACGACATCGACGCGGTGCATGTGGCCACGCCTGACCACTGGCACGCCATCATGGTCATCGAGGCGTGCCGCAACGGCAAGGATGTGTATTGCCAGAAGCCGGAAACCCTGACGCTTCGTGAGGGCCCACTGATGGTCGAGGCGGCGCGCCGCTATTCACGCGTCGTTTCCGGTGGGAGCCAGCGCGTGCTGGAAGACTATCGCGAGATCGTCAACAAGTGCTGGAGCGGCGAGCTCGGCAAGATCAAGTCGATCAACGTCTCGGTGGGGCCGTTATCGCAGCCTTGCAATCTACCGGCCGAAGATGCCCCGGCCGACATCGATTGGGAGATGTGGCTCGGCCCCGCGCCGTGGGCTCCCTACAACAAGGCCCGCTGCGATGGCAACTTTGGAACGAGCGGCGGGAGTTGGCGATCCTACATCGATTACTCGGGCGGCGGCATGACCGACTGGGGTGCCCACCATTTCGGCGGAGCAACCTTCGCCGTCGATGTGCGCGAGTTGCAGCCTGAGCGAGTGACCTACCATGATGAACCCGACGGCAAGTACTTAAGCTACGAATATCCGAACGGCTTGCTGCTCTACCACAATCGTCCCAACACCGGGAATCTGCACGTCGAGTCATCGCCCGACGAAGAGAAACCGGCGAAGCCGGTCCCGACCTACAAAGGGACCGGGGGCATCTATGGCGATTTCATTCATTGCGTCAAAACGCGGGAGAAACCCTTCCGCGACATCGAACTCGCGGTCAACTCGGTGGCCGTCAGCCACCTGGGGATCATCGCCTATCGCCTCCAACGGTCGCTTACCTGGGATGCGGCCACACAGCAGTTCCCTGGCGACGAGGAAGCCAATCGGCTGCTCGATCGCGCCCGACGCGAACCGTGGCAACTGTAGCGCCGACGTTTTCGCGACTCTCAACTTACATTCTCTCACACGACGATAGGGGAACTCGACATGTTGGACGCAGCGCTGGATGCCTTGAAGACCTATGACTGGGGCGCCGACCGCAACGTTTTGAATCCGATTGATGAGGCCATTGTGGCGACGCACGGGGACGTCGCGGCGCGAGGTGACCTGGAGCACCGCCTGGTCGCGATTCTCGCGACCGATGCGTCACGCGACGCGAAGGACTTTGTCTGCCGCAAACTGATGGTGATCGGGACGGCCGCGTCCGTGCCGGCCCTCGCCGAAATGCTGGCCAGCGAAGCCCACTCGCACATGGCTCGCTACGCCTTGGAACGAATTCCGGCCCCCGAAGCTGCGCGGCCCTGCAGGCAGCCCTGCCGACGCTCGACGGAAAGCTCAAGATCGGCGTTATCAGCTCGCTCGGTTCCCGCAGGGAAACCGGGTCCGTGCCGGCGCTGGCCCGCCTGCTGGGCGACCATGACGCGGGAATCGCCCGCGCCGCCGCCTTGGCACTCGGCGATATCCGGACTCCCGAAGCCGCGGAGGCGTTGACCTCGTCCAAACCCAACCCGGAGGTCCGATCGGCCGTCACCGACGCGTCGTTGGCCTGTGCCGAAGCGATGTTGGCGGCCGGCAAGAAGGCCGCGGCCCTGGCCATCTACAAGGGATTCGCCAAAGACGACCAGCCCAAACACGTGCGGCTCGCGGCCACCCGCGGCATGCTGGCGTGCGCGGGGACCTAACGTCACCGAGGGGCAGGCCGCGAGCCTGTGCCAATCCAGCTGTGCCAATCCAGCTGTGCCAATCCAGCGGGTGTCACCGCCGAGGTGAGACCTCGTTGTTCAACTCAGCGCCGGGAGGACCGATTTGAAGAGCTGCCGTACCCCGCTTGGCGGAATCGTGATCTTGAACCTCGTGCTGGGCGGCGCGATACCAGGTTCGGCTCAGGACCCGCCGACGAATGAATTGGTGTCCTTGGTCGTCGGCTTGTTGGGCGAGAGCGACCCGGATCTGCGAGCCCTCGCGTTCGAGCAGGTGCGGACGGCCGCGGAGGGCGCCGAGGCCACGCGCCAGTTCGCCGCGCAACTGCCCAGCTTGCCGCCGGAAGCTCAGGTCGGACTGCTGCGCGCGTTGGCCGATCGTGCGGACCGAGCCGCACGGCCCGCCGTCTTGGAGCAGCTTTCGAGCCCGGATGCGGCGGTCCGCGTTGCGTCGATCCAAGCCCTCGGCACGCTGGGGGACGCAACCGATTCGGCGCGGCTTCTGCAGTTCTTGTTGAAGGGCTCCGCCGGAGAGCCGTCGGCAGCGCGACGCAGTCTGGAAAGATTGGCAGGCGATGATGTGTCGCGATCTCTGGCCGAGGGCCTTGCCGGCCACTCTCCGCCGCAGCAAGTGACGCTGATCGAGATCCTGACGGCCCGCCGAGCCTTCGAGACAGTTCCGACCCTGCTCGCCGCGGCCGTCGGCTCGTCGGCCGAAGTGCGCACCGCGGCCATGAAGGCACTGGGCGAACTTGCCGGGCCGGACGATGTGGCGGGATTGGTCGCGGGAGTCCTTGCGGCTCAAGCAGGTAAGGAGCGGGCGGCGGCCGAGAAGGCGGTGATGTTTGCCTGTGCGCGCCTGCCGAATTCCGCCGAGTCGCTGCTGACCGCGATCAACCGCTTGGGCGACGACGATCAGTTGGCCATGTTGTCCACGCTCGGACGCGTGGGTGGGGCGGGAGCTCGAGCGAAAATCGAATCCGCCCTGACCAGCCGGGACGGCACCCGCCACGCGCAGGGCATGCGGGCCTTGGCGAACTGGCCCGATGCTTCGATTGCCCCCCGCTTGATCGAATTGGCCACTCGCGATCCTCACCCCGGGCATCGGATCACCGCCCTGCGGTCACTGATTCGCGTCGCGCCGCTGCCGGATGACCGTACCGATCTGGAGCGTTTGGAGTTGCTCAGGCAAGCGATGGCGATGTGCGAGCGGGATCAAGACCGGCTCTTGGTCTTGCAGCGAGCGCAGGCGATTCGGATTCCGGAAACCTTGCGATTTCTGCTGCCCTATCTGGATGAGCCCTATGCGGCCGCCGAGGCGTGCCAATCGATTGTCGAATTGGCGCATCATCGGGGCCTGCGTGAGCCCCACAAGGCCGAGTTTGACGCGGCACTGGACCGCGTGATCCAAACCAGCAAGGATCCGACCGTCGTGGACCGCGCCCGCCGTTACCAGAAAAACCAAACCTGGGCCCGTCCCGCCGAGCCGGCACGGCGCTGAATTTGGCAACGCTCGGAACGACTCGCGGCTGCGAAAAACGCCCGTCGCCGATTGAAAGCCGTCACGGGCGTGACTAGAATGCACGGGTCAGGGATTTGCGGCCGCTTGCAGCCTATGATCTGCTAAAGAGCCAGCGTTGTACCCCGAGCCGTCTGCCGGTCAACCGCTTTCCCGCGACGCGTCGAGTTGCGTGGTTCCCACTTGGAACGCGTACCCGTCGGGTCGGGGAGAGAACCAACGGAGCCGAGTCAGCGAGAAATGAGTGGGGTGTCACTGAAGCGGGTCGGGCTGAGCCTCGGCTGTTCGCCCAGTGTGACTCCGGGGAACGCGCCTTGCCACGAATGCTCGCCGTGGCTCTCACTCCGGCAGAAACGCTCCGCCAGCGCGTCGCATCTCCAGGACGCTTGACCGCACCCCACCTGCCAGGCGTGACTAATCATGAGTACTCTGCGCACTTCATCCTCTTCGTCGCCCTCGCGGTTCACCCGCGTCAAGGATCAGCCGCGTCTGGGGGAATCGACCCTCGCCGTGCATGCGGGCGAGACGCGTCAAAAGCCCGGTGACTCGATCACCGATCCGATCTTTTGTGCCTCGACGTTTACCTTTCCCGATAGCCAATCCGTGATTGACTACATCGAGCAGCAGCTGCCGCGGGAGGAGTACGGTCGGTATGGCAATCCGAGCGAACGAGTCGTCGAGCGGAAGTTGGCCGCCCTGGAAGGCGGGGAAGAGGCGTTGTTGTTCGCCAGCGGCATGAGCGCGATTGTCGGCCTGCTCATGAGTCGGCTGAACGCGGGCGAGGAAGTCGTTTTCTTCAACGAGTGTTATCATCGCAGCCGGGAGTTTTGCACCAAGCATCTGTCGCGGTTCGGCGTCGTGACGCATCAGGTCGAGGCGTGCAACTACGAGGCCATGGAGTCGGCGATCAATCCCCGCACGAAGCTGCTGGTCAGCGAGTCGCCGACAAATCCACACCTGAGCTGCATTGACCTCGAGCGTTTTGCGGCTCTCGGGCGCCGCTACGGCGTGGACACCCTGATTGACGCGACCTTGGCCACCCCGTTCAACGTTCGCCCGCTCGAATATGGCGTGGACTACGTGCTCCATTCGGCCACGAAGTACCTCGGCGGTCACAACGACCTGCTGGCGGGTGTGATCGTCGGTCGCTCGGACAAGTTGGCACCGATTCGCAATTTACGCGGCATCCTGGGTGGGATCAGCTCGCCCCATAACATCTACTTGCTCGAACGCGGCCTGAAGACCTTCGGTTTGCGAATGCAACGACATAACGAGAATGGGCAAGCGGTCGCTGAGTTTCTCGAGTCGCATCCTCGGGTCGAACGCGTCTTGTATCCCGGGTTGCCTTCGCATCCGTACCATGAGGTGGCGCAACGAACCATGCGCGGTTTCGGGGGCTTGGTTACCTTCCTGGTCAAGGATGCCGACTGGCGTCAGACCGCCGATATCGTGGATGCCACGCTCATCCCACGCATCGCGCCCAGTCTGGGTGGGGTGGAATCGCTGATCGAGCAACCGATGCTGATGAGCTACTTCGAGGCCGATCCGGCCGACCGGGCGGCGTGGGGAATTTACGACAACATGATTCGCCTGGCATGCGGAATTGAAGATCCGGAAGACTTGATCGCGGATCTGGACCAGGCACTAGGGCGTTAGGCCCCGGCATCAGGGCTTTCTTTAAGCCGGAAGGCATCTCAACGATCATGAAGTTCCGCACGCGGGCGATTCACGTGGGAAACGAACGCGACGCCCAGACCGGCGCGGTGGTGCCCCCACTTCATTTGGCGTCGACCTACGTCCAGCCCGGAGCCGGGGATTGGGGCGAATTCGACTATGGGCGCAGCGGCAATCCGACGCGCTCGCGCTTGCAGACGACCCTCGCCTCGCTGGAAAACGGACAGCAGGCTCTCGCCTATGCCTCCGGCCTGGCCGCGATTCACGGAGTCCTGCTGCTGCTGGAGGCGGGCGACCACGTACTGGCGGGAGCGGACATTTACGGAGGGACGTATCGGCTGCTCCACAAGATTATGCAGCGGGTGGACATCGGCGTGACGCTCGTCCCCACGCAGGATTTGACGGCCGTCGAAGCGGCCATTACGCCCCGCACGCGCCTGCTTTGGCTGGAGAGTCCAGGGAATCCGCTGATGTCGATCACCGATCTGGCGGCCTGTGCTGCGGTGGCCCGGCAACACGGGCTCTGGGTGGCCGTCGACAATACCTTTGCCACGCCCGTGTTGACCCGCCCCTTGGACTTGGGGGCCGACATCGTGATGCATTCGGCGACCAAGTACTTGGGTGGGCACAGTGATCTGATCGGCGGCGCACTCGTCACTCGGGATGCCGAACTCTTTCAGCGGCTGTATTACACCCAAAACGCCACGGGCGCGATCCTGGGCCCTTTCGATTCGTACTTGCTGGCACGAGGCCTCAAAACGCTGGATCTCCGCGTCCGCGAACATTGCCGCTCAGCCCAAATCATTGCCGAACGCCTTCAGCGTGATCCGCGGGTCAAACGCGTGCTTTATCCGGGACTGCCAGGCCACCCCGGCCACGAACTCGCCGCTCGCCAGATGGACGGTGGATTCGGCGGGATGTTGAGTTTCGAAGTCGACGGCGACTATCAACGGGCCAAGCGAGTCGCCGAGTCCACCCACCTGTTTCAGTTGGCCGTCAGCCTGGGCGCCGTCGAATCGCTGATCGAACAGCCGGCTTCGATGTCGCATGCCAGCTACGATCCGGCGGATCGATTGGCCCATGGGATCCAGGATTCACTCATCCGCCTGTCCGTCGGACTGGAAGATGTCGACGACCTGTGGACCGATCTCGACCAGGCACTCGCTCAAGTCGGAGCGATCTGACCACCCTGGCCGGTCGCGGTTCGAGGATCCGCGACGCGGCTTGGTTCGCCCACCGTGCAACTCACCGCCGAGACGTGGCGCGAGATTATCGAAAACGCAGCGCAGGTGTCGCACTGCCACGAAGCGGCGCCAGCTTTAACTCGGCTCCGCTGGCTTTCCGCAGGGACGTCGTCTTCCGCGGCTGATAATGGCCCGCCGCCGCGCCAGTTGATCCCGCCAGTGGCTCGGCAACCAGCTCCGCGGACTCCAGCGTCGCGGGGACGACCCCCGCCGGACGCGCCATGGGTGCCGTATGAGTCGCGCGCTGGACCGTCGTCCGCGCTCGTCCTCGAGATAGCGATAATCTGGGTCCCGGCAAACGGGAGCGAGCGGCGGCTTTGTTGGGCATTGGCTTAAGTCCCGAGCCTTGGTTCGGATCGTCTCCGAACGGGTTGGGAGCGTAAGCGGGCGTCGGAGTTGCTTGCTGAGGCTGCATGATCGTCGACATTTCCGACGAGTCGCACGACTCGCATCCGACACCGGACATCCCGCAGCCAGACGACTCGCAGACACAAACGTCCTGACAGCCGCAGGGAAAACCACATCCGCCGAACAGGCAATCGAAGATCGTTGCCAGTCCGGTGTCCACGGCCAGTTTTACATCGCAAACCAGTTCGCCCAGCAGCGTCGTCTGACACGGGTTGGGGCAGGGGGGAAACAATCCCGGGTGGGTCTGGCAGTCCGGACAACTCGTGCCCCAGACCGCGCCGTCATAGAATCCGTGCGCCGTCGGCCCGCAGGTCGCGCACGACGCGGGTTGAACTTGCCCCCGGGTTTGCACTCGCCCCAGGGGCAGCACTTGAGCAGAGACGATCAGGCTGGGTGCGATCGTCAGCATTAAGGTCAGAATCCATATCCGAGACTTCATTCCGTTCGTCTCCTTCATCCCTGGCGTGTGCCGGATTGGGTATCGGAAAGCGACCGCCGCGATCCGGCACGTGGCGTTCCGTTGGCTCGGTAGATCTCATCGATCCGAAGCTTCCGGTACGACCAGAAGTTTCCGCTCGAGCCGTACAACCGGACCAACCCCCAAGGTCTTTGGAATCGTCAAACTTTCGCCATCCGTCGGCCCTGATACGGCAGCTCGTTTTCGACGCAGGCGCGTCACGGGGAGCCGCCGCCAGAAGGATCCCAAAGGCAGGAAAACGAAGACCTATGGAAATATTGGGGATTTTAGATCGAGTTTTTGGATTGCACCAACTTTGACGAAAGTTCTGGTTATGCGGGAGCCGATACCGCAACGGACGATCCTCATCGCATCGGACCCAGGGAAGGGAATTGGACTCATGCAAGCAGTCACGTGGATGGGCAAGACTCTGGCGGGCGTCGCCCTGATCGCCGCGTTAACCCCGGTCGCAATTCGCGCTGATACTACGTCACCTGGTCGCCCAGCCCCCGGTCAGGCAAGTCACCGGTTGCCACATGGGTTCAAGCCGAACACGCTTCAGGCTCGCTGGGATCCGAGGAATCCAACCGCGGGCAAGCCGCGCGCCGTCGAGCCAGCGGCCCGTGCCGTCGCCCCGGCCACTTCGCCGCCTGCCGCCACGTCGGCGCTGGGCCTGCCGACCGGATCGGGTACGCCGCCCGCCGCCAACCGTGCTCGAGTCGTGAGGACGTCCTCGGTCGTGAGCGAACCGATCGAACCGATCGAAGGCCTGCCCAGTCCGTTGGAAGAAGAGTACCTCGGCATCAGTGGCGACGATTGCGCGTCGTGCGGCGGATCGACTCCGTGCGGCTGCGCGGGCCAGGAGGGTCACATGATCCTGCCCGGCCTGGGCCTCGATCACCTTTCGATTTTTGGTGGCGTGCACGCGATGAAAGGCAGTGCCAACCGGGGCCAAGACGGTAGCTTTGGTTTTCACGAGGGACTGAACTTTGGGACCTCCGCTCGTAACATCATTCTGCCGCCAAGCGTCGGTTGGCAGGTGGGCTTTCAGGCGATGCAAAACAACCTGGAAGGTGCAAGTTTCACGGGCGAGCAGCGCGACCAGTACTTCCTGACAGCCGGCGCATTTCGCCGTGGCGACTACGGGCTGCAGGGAGGCTTGGTGGTGGACTACCTGTGGGACAAGTGGTACTACGACCTGAAAGTGGCACAACTTCGGGGCGAAATCAGCATGGCCGTCTCGGGCTACAACGCCTACGGCTTCTGGTTCGCGACGGGCATCGAGAGCGATACGGTCGTCAGCCAATTGGATTCAGGCGCGATCACGGAATCCTGGGAAACGAAGGACATCTATGCCCTCTTCTATCGCACCAACCTGCTCGCCGCCGGATCGGGCGAGGGCCGGATTTACGCGGGCTTCACGGGCGATAGCGATGGGATTATTGGTGCCGATTCACGCTTCCCCTTGGTCAATGGCTGGGCCTTGGAATCGGAGTTCACCTACCTCGTTCCGGACGAATCGCAGGCGCTGGGATCCAACACAACGGAATCCTGGAATGTGGCGATCAGCCTTGCCTGGTATCCTGGGTCGCTCGCTTGCGGACAATGCAACCGCTACCATCGCCCGATGTTCGACGTCGCGAACAATGGATCGATGATCTTGCGGCGGAAATGAGACGACGAATGAGCCCTGGAAAGACGAGGCGGGCCCGATCGCGGCTCGCCGCAGGTTCCACGGCGGCCGCCGTTGGAATCCCGCCGGCGTGTCGCTCGGATCCGCCCCGTACGGCACGCCCCCCCTCCTTCCGCTTCCCGCATCCTCGGCGGACCGCTATACTTAAGTCCACCTTCCTGAACGAACTTGAACCCCGTTGGTGGGCTCCCGTTCCCGCGTTGAGCCGCGGGAGCGGTTGGTTCGCAGCCCGCGAAGAGAAGAACGGAAGAAACAATTTCGATGAGTGAATCTGATTCATCCAGCCATTGGCAGTTTCTCGCTAATTTGCTTGGAGCCAGGCCGCGGGAAGAGCCGCGGGCGGCGCCTTCCCAGCCGCCTGAAGCCCAGCCGCCTGAAGCCCAGCCGCCACAGGCCCCGACCCCCGCTCGAAAATCGCCCGACACAATTCGCGAAGCGGATTCTGAGTCGAGCGAGGTGAACCCAACCGCGGACGTGCCGTCGATGCCGTCCGGTCCGCCAGCGAAGACCCATAAGTTGTCGCGTCCGACCGCCGACGTCACACGGGCCACCATGGGGCACTGGGGAGATGTCCTGCGTACGGTGGGAATCGAGCCACCTCCCGAGCTGTTGGCGGAGCTGGCCGAAGCCCCGCCCGAGGCTCCCCCCAGCGAGATCGGCCCTGCTGCCGTGCCGCCCGGCCCGATCGCGAAGGAAACGCCGACTTCCCCGTCCAGCAGCCGACCCGCCGCGGGCTCGGATGAGAGATCCTCGCGCCGACCGCCTCGCCGCGAAGGCCGCGAAGGCCGCGGTGAGGGCGACTCACGTCGACGCGGCCGAGATCGTGCGCGACCCGATCGAGAACCGGTCGTCGAGCCGCCGCGTGTACCGCCGATCAAGTCCATCGAACACGAAGAGCCAGAAGAAGAGCTGACGTTGCCGGTATTCGAAGAGATCGAACGCGAGATCGAATTCCTGCCGGATGAAGTCGCAGAGACGGAGACGGAGGAGCGCGACGCGCGCGACGAGGAGCCGCGGGAAGGTCGTGGGCGGCGGCGACGACGCGGTCGCCGGCGGCGGCGGGAACGAGGTCCGGAAGAGGGCTCGCCCGTCAACGAGTCGACCGAACCCTCCGGCCGCGAACGGCCGCCGATGCGCGAAGAGGGAGCGTTCGAGCCGGAAGAGTTCGTCGCTTTGCCCGAGGACGACGAGGAGTTGATCGCCGAGGAGGTCAACGACGAACCAGGCGGCGACGACGAGGGGGCAGCCCCTGCCGAACGGGATCGGCGCCGGCGGCGCCGCAAGCGGTCTCGGGGAGGGCGAGCGGAACCGGCCGAGCCCGTCGCGAAGACCAGCCCGGGTTTCGATCCCATCGCCGAAGAGATCGAAATCGACGACGAGGACGACGTCGACGTCGACGTCGAGGACGAGGACGAGGACGAGAGCGAATTGGGGCTGCGCGAGGCTGTCTCGCTGAGTGCCGAGAGCGACGACGAAGACGATGAGGACGAAGACGAGCTCTTGGTGAGTAAGCTGCGCGGCAATGTTCCGTCTTGGCAGGAGGCGATCGAGGACATCGTCAATCGCAACTTGGCCGGTCGGCAAAAAGGCGGCGGGGCCCGGCGCCCCCGAGGACGCGGCGGACGACGCCCCGGACCTCGGTGACGAAGCGACTCCGCGGTGACGCCGCGCCTCCGCTGGTGTCGTCCCGGTCAAAACGCGGACGAGATCGGATCGTCCGCGCCGGATCGCTGCCGACCTCGGATCGTCCACCTCGGATCGTCCGCGCGGGCTGTCGACCAGTCGGAAATCCAGGGGCTACGTTTAATCGAGTCCCCATACCGCGGCGGGCCGCTCGGTCGGCTCGATCGCGGGTTTCCGCCGCACAACCCCACCGGGCCGGATCGGGATATCACACCGGAGCCTGCCCATGTCTGACGCCCTCGAATCCGCTTGCCGTTCTCGCAAAAGCCAAGCCAGTTTCGGTTTGGCCCAGCGCGCATCGCGCGTGACGCGAGGCCAGGTGATGCTCGATCAGGAAGTGCAGGGGGGCCTGATTGGACGCGTCAGCGGCTACTGGGTGATTTGCCTGGCCGCGACCCTCTTGGCTGACTTGTGCTGGCGGGCCTGGACTGCCCCGGCCGCGGCGTCCTTCACCGACTCCTTGCGGTCGCTCGCCCCGGGCCTGATCGGGTCTTTTTTCCTGTTGCCACTGGTAATTGCGGATCTGTTGCGGATGAGTAACCGATTTGTGGCCCCGATCCACAATCTGAGGAACGCCCTAAAACGACTGGAGCTCGGTGACCGCCCCGATCGCCTGGCGACCCGCAAGGGCGACTTCTGGATCGACGTCACGACCCGCTTCAATCGGTTGCTGGAGGTACAGACCGAGGTCAACGCGGACCAGACCGCCGGACGCGAAACGTGATCTTCCACGGTCGCCGCCCGCCGCGAACTATCCTTGGCCCCGTCGGTGGGATATTCTGCAACCATGAGCGGCCGGGGACGTCTTTTGGCCGCCCGGCACGTCCGCGATCGCAACGCGGGCTTACTCGCAACTGCAGGGAGATGGGTCCCGTGGATCGGCAACGAATGAAGGGCTGGCTGCTGCTGTTTTGGCTGGGTCTGGGCAGCTGGATCGGCTGTGGCAAGGCTGACTATGACAGCCAGCTGGAGACTCGGATTCAGCAACTCAGGACCACCGCGACCGTGCCCGACGAAGGCGAGAACTGCGCCGGCGGACGCCGAAAGCAAAACGCCGCCCACGGAGGACGAAGACACGGCCGCGGAGGACGCGTCCAGCGACGAAGCCGAAGAGACGGGCGATGAAGAGACGGGCGATGAGGAACTTCAGAACGCCGATGACGAAGAGGCCGCCGAGTAGGGCGATTGGCGGCCGACGAGCACGTCCGGGTTAGAAAAAGGGGTGTCAGCTCCCATGATTTCCTGGGGCGGCGAAGGCCTGCAATACTAGGCAAAACACGGCGACTACAAAAGATCGGAAAATAAACATTCCGTCAAACTCGGCCGCTGCCACTGGCGTCGCGGCCGGTTTCGAGGTCGAATGATCGGGCGGCTCGGTTCGGGTCGCCCGAGTTCTTCGGCACGAGGCCGCCGCGTGAGTTTGCATGAACAACTCGCTAATTCCAGCCCCGACGCGCCCCGTACACGGCCTTGAGCCGGACGAAACGGTGGTGCTCTATCCCACCTTCGGCCACCTGACGCCCGACGGACAGACTTGGCAGGTGGGAGTGTCGGGTGTGATGTTTGCCCCCGGGCGGCAGAACTTGCGGCGCAAGATGTTCATTCGGGTGCTGCAGCGTCTGCTCGGCGTGTCGAGTGAGGAGTTGACCAGCGAGTTGTTTCTGCGGCGAATCGACCACTTTCTGGTGGCGACGGAGCGTGGGCGTCGGATTGCGGTGGAACTGGGTGGGGCCCAACATGGGCTGCAGCGTCCGACCAAGCGAAACGGGCACTTTCGCGGTTCGGTCCGCCTGGGGCTTCGCGAGGCGGAGCAGTTGGCCGAAGTGAGTGACCAGGGCGGCAGTTGGCTCCGTTTCCGCGTCGCGACGGGGCCGGACGATGGTCGACTTTTTGCCGGGTCGGCCCAGCTGATTGGTCCGGTCGGGCTGACCGTGATCTCGGACATTGACGACACGATCAAGTTAAGCGAAGTGGCGGACCGCCGTCGGCTCTTGTGCAACACCTTTTTGCGGGAGTTCATTCCGGTACCCGGCATGTCGGACGTGTACCGTGCGTGGGCCAGCGCGGGGGCCGTTTTCCACTACGTATCGTCGAGCCCGTGGCAACTGTACGACTGCCTGGGTGAGCTGCTGCACGAGTCGGGATTTCCAGAAGGCTCGTTTCATCTCAAACCGATTCGGCTGCGTGACCCGAGCGTGCTTCGACTGTTTGTCGCCCGTCGCTCGACCAAGCGGCGGGTCATTCGATCGATCCTGCGAATGTTCCCGCATCGGCGTTTCATCCTTGTCGGCGACTCCGGTGAGCGGGACCCGGAAATTTACGGCGCGATGGCGCGACAGTTTCCGCGGCAGGTCGAGCGAATTCGGATTCGGCACGTGGCGGGTCGGCCGGCCAATCGGGATCGTCTGCAGCGGGCGTTTCGCGAGGTTCCTGCCGACCGCTGGGCACTGTTCGATGACGCAGCTGAGCTGCTGCGACAACCCCTGGGCGACCCGTTGGCCCGTCCGTAACCGGCTTCGATCCGGCGAAACGACCTCGACGACGGCGCTCGACCGCGCAAAGCCCCCTTGCCGTCGTCGAGGATTTGGATCACGATGGTCCGCTTATTCCTGGACCGTCTCCTGAACGGGAGCGGGCGGAGGGAAGGCATGCCAATCCAGGGCCCCTGGGGTCGTCCGCAGCCGCATGCTTGATTTTCTTGCGAACCAAAACTAGGAGGCACTTCAGAAATGGCTCGTTACGCTCGTGCCAAGGCACGTGTCAATCGTCGTTTGGGATCCATGGTCTATGAAAGCTGCTGGCGCGGTCCGCGCGTTCGAGCGACGTGAGCACCCTCCTGGGATGCGGACACGCGTTCGCCGGCCGTCCAACTACGGCCAGGCCTTAATGGAAAAGCAGAAGATCAAGCATTACTACGGGTTGGGCGAGCGTCAGTTGCGGCGCTACTTCGACAAGGCGGGGCGGATGAAAGGGAATACGGGCGAGCAGCTGTTGTTGCTTTGCGAGCG
Source organism: uncultured Planctomycetales bacterium (assembly GCA_963826795.1). Classification (GTDB taxonomy): domain Bacteria; phylum Planctomycetota; class Planctomycetia; order Pirellulales; family Pirellulaceae; genus CAWGYT01. The sequence goes on from CAWGYT010000020.1 coordinate 428,434, forward strand.
ACGTTTGGACAATGTTGTCCGCCGTGCCGGATACACCAGCTCACGTCCGCAAGCTCGCCAGGGAATTGTCCATGGGCACTTCCAGGTCAACGGCGTCAAAGTCACGAAGCCCTCGTATGAAATGCGAGCCGGCGACGTGATTACGGTTCGCCCACGCCCCAATCTGCTGATCATCTACCGCAGTCAATTAGAGGCCCACCAGGGACAACCCGTCGAATGGATCTCGACCGACAAAGAGACGCTGTTGACCACGATGCAGGGGCTCCCGGGCGCCAGTGACATCAGCTTGCCCGTGGACGTCAACACGGTCGTCGAATTCCTGTCACGGTAACAAGCCTGTTGCGGAAGCCATCCCGTCGCGGGGAGTATCTTGTCGCGGGAAGTCGTGTCCCGACCGGTTCGTGAACTCGAGCCGGTCGACGTGTGTCGGGCAAACGAAGTCGGATCCAGAGACTATGCATACGCAGCTGGCAGTTCTAGGCGGCGGTCCGGGTGGCTATGCGGCCGCCTTTATCGCCGCAGATCACGGTCTGGACGTGACTTTGATCGAGCAAGATCCACGGCTGGGTGGAACCTGCCTCCTGCGAGGTTGCATTCCATCCAAGGCGTTGCTGCACGTGGCACGCGTGATGAGCGAAGTCGACGAGCTGCGCGAAGACTGGGGAGTCCGGTTCGACAAACCGGTGATCGATCTGGACCGGGTGCGGGCGTAAGGATGCCGTGATCGAGCGGATGTCCGGCGGGCTGCGGCAGTTGGCCAAGCGACGGAAAGTGCAGGTCATTCAGGCCCGCGGCGTGCTCCAGGACTCGACCACGCTGCAACTGGAAGGCGATCACGAATCCATTCCTGCCGGCGGGCGGTTGACGTTCGACTATTTGATTCTGGCCACCGGCTCCAGTCCCGCACGTCCCGGCTCGCTGGGAATCGATTCGCCTCGGGTCATCGACTCGACTGGGGCCCTCGCCTTGGCCGACATTCCCGGTTCGATGTTGGTCATCGGCGGCGGGTATATCGGCTTGGAAATGGCCACCGTCTATGCCCATCTGGGGTGTCAGGTCAGTATCGTCGAGCTGACCGACGGACTCTTGCCGGGTGCAGATCGGGATTTGGTCAAGCCGCTGCAGCAGCGCATCAAGCAACTGACGCAGGATCGCGTTTTCCTGGGCACCAAGGTCGGTTCTCTGGGCGAACGAGGCGATAAAGTGGAAGTTGCCTTCGAGGGCCCCGGAAAATACGGCACGGAGCTCTACGACCGCGTGCTGGTATCCGTGGGACGTCGCCCCAACAGCCGCGATCTGGGTTTGGAGAACACCCAGGTCCAGATCGACCGCGCCGGCTTCGTCCAGTGTGACGCCCAGCAACGAACGGCGGACCCTCACATCCTTGGCATCGGGGACGTGGTTGGACAACCGATGCTCGCCCACAAGGCCTCGCACGAGGCAAAGGTCGCCGTCGAAACGCTGCTTGGCAAACAAGCGGCGTTTGCCCCTGCGGCGATTCCGGCCGTCGTGTTCACCGACCCCGAAGTCGCCTGGGCCGGACTGACGGAAGACGAAGCCAAACGCGACCAGACGCCCTACGAAGTTGCGATGTACCCCTGGGCAGCCAGCGGACGCGCCCAGGCCATCGGACGGGGCGAGGGCCTGACCAAATGGCTGGTCGATCCGGAGACCAACCGCGTGCTGGGTTGCGGAATCGTCGGGCCGGGCGCGGGCGAGCTGATCTCGGAAGCCGTCTTGGCCATCGAAATGGGTTGTGAAGTTCGCGATCTGACCGAAACCATTCATCCGCATCCCACGTTGAGTGAAACGCTGATGAACGCCGGCGAAGTGTTTTACGGTTCCGCGGTTGAAATCTACAAGCCGCGCCGGCACTAGCGCTGTGTCACCGCTTGATTTTGGGGTGGCCGGGGTCGAACGAAGTGAGCCCCCAGACCGCAATTTTCCGGGGGCTCACTTCGTTCGACCCCGGCCACCCAACCCTCAATTTCAGCTGTGACAAAGCACTAGCGCCGTGTCACCGCGAGACGTGGCAGTCGGGAAAAGGGGTCAGGTCGGAAAAGGGGTCAGGTCCAAAAGCCGGAACGGCCCTTCGGGTGCTTCGCACTTTTGGGACCTGACCCCTTTTCCTGCCCCCTTTTCCCGATCCGATCAGGCTTCCAGCCGTCGCATCCCGCCTCGAATCGCGCCCGCGGCGGTCTCGCCATAGCTGCCGCGAAACGACTCGTCCAGCGGTCGACTGTTGGGCACCGCTAACCAGATTCGCAATAACAGTCGTTTTTGATCGGGCTGGTCAGCGTCCACAAACTCGTCACGCCGATGAAGCGTTACGAAATTGTTCAGCAGGACAACGTCGCCGGGTTCCTGCCGGAACGTCGCCTGCATCGTCGGTTCGTCAGCCAACTGCTCCAGGTAGTCGAGCGCCTCGCGTTGCCGGGCCGGCATCGGCCCGATCTCCGGCTGTCGGTAGGCCCGTTCGATCAGAACACGAAGCAGATTCGCCGCAAAGAATCCCTCGCAGAAGGAAAAAACGGGCTGCTGGTAGTACGGATTTTCGTTGCCCGGATCGACATTGTGGCGTTGGTAGAAGTAGGGCGTACAAAGTGCCTCCAGCAAATCGGGGCGTTCCTGTGCGATGCGATTATAGAGAGCCATCGAACTGACGAGTTGGTTCGTGCCGCCTTGTTGGGCTTGCCGAACGCAAAGAAACGCGATCACGTCGCAGCGGTCCGTATGAAAACTAAGGCGATTCCGCGAGCTCGGCCCGCGGGACTGAGGATGGTCGGGTGCCAATCCCTCGTCCTGAACTCGAAACAAGCGTCGACCGTTGGCCGTCTGGGGTACGGGTGTCCCGACACCTTGCATGAGTCGCCAAAAGCCCAGTTCCTGTTCGCGAGCGGAGAGCGATTCCAGCGGGAACCCGCGCAGCAACGCCGCTCCCGTCCCGTGTTCCAGCGCCGTTCGTATTTCCGTCAGCTTGGCCGCGAGCCGGGGTGACGCCAAGGACGAGCGAGGAAGATCCTCCACGGGCCCAGACTCCGCCGGAAACTCGCGAGCCAGCTCCTTTAGCTCGTCCCGTTCCTCCTCGGACAGCGTCCATGCCCAGTCGCGCCGATCGAAAAGCTCGGCCCCCTGCCAAACCGCGGGATGTTGCAGCAGATCACGCATCGGTAAGTCTCCTGGTCCGTTGCGGATTCGGTACGGGAGAGCGCGGCTCCCGAGCGTTTCGCCCGCACGCGCGCCCCTCATCATGAGCGGTTCGGAACCTGGAGCGTTGGAATATTCTGTATAAACTAACAAACCCTACCCATTTCGCCAATTGACCCGAGTGAAGATCGCAAGTAGATTCGGACCAGCGTTGGTGATTCGATGGGCCGGGACGACGAGGCCCGGATCGTGTCAAGTTTGGGCGGAAACGAAACGCGCAACGGAGTGGCTAATCCGAATATTTTCAGCCGAGCCAGGGGGCAGCACGACGACGCGTCCCAGGGTCGGTGAAGGAGTCCGCTACTGACCGGAAACGTTGAGAACGCCAGTACCTGTTGCGCTACTCTTGTCTGACGAGCGCGGCGCGTATTGGCGTTTTTTGTTTACGTGAGTCGGGGCCTCGACAGGAAACCGGGATCTCAGCGAGCAGAGAACGCGTGTTCGAGTTCGCCGAAGGCAAGGCCCTGTGTTGACCTGGAAGATTTTATTTTTGAGTCTTGTCTTTTAAATTTGAAGCAACTGGGAGTTTGAAGCAATGAGAAGCACACTCGGTACCTTAGCCTTCGTCGCGCTGTTTGCGGCAACGGGCTATGCCGTCGATTTCTATCCGATCAGTTCGGTCACCTCGTCGACCGCCGCGGATGATTTCTACGCTGCCGCGGGTTTGATTCAGGGAGCGGGAGTTGGTTTTGACGCCAACGCTCCTTACGATCGAATTTCGGGTGGCGCTGAGGGACTTTGGGTAACTGCCGCCTGCGGTTTCCCCTGCAGCTACGTCGAAAACTTGGGCACTCCGGTCCTGACGTTCGACCTCGGCTCCGACGTCGCGCTGACCGAGATCAGCACCTGGGGATACTCCGACGGGAATTCCAACGGCGTGAAAGACTTCAGCCTGCGGTTTGCCACGAACGCGGAAGGAACTGGAGGTTTCGGCACGTCGATTAGCTACAACCCGACATTCTCCATGGCTGTCTCCGCCATCCCGCGTCAATCGAACGCTTTCAGCGAAGAAGTGACCGCACGGTATGTCGAGTTCACGGCGCTGTCGAATTACTTCGTTGCCCCAGGTGACGGCAGCGGGGGCGAACTGCCCGGTGGCGACCGCGTCGGGCTCGGGGAAGTTGCCTTCTCGGTGGTTCCCGAGCCGTCTTCGGCAAGTCTCTTGCTGTTCGGCCTGTTGCCGCTGCTGCGTCGCCGGCGTCGCTAAACGTGTTTGCAACTGTTGACGTTCAACTCACGGGACAAGCCGCCGCGGCTTGTCCCGTTTGCATTGACCAGCTCAAGACGCGTCTGATCCTCTTGCAGCTCGCATGATGCCTGATCCTCTTGCAGCCCGCATGTTGTGGACAACCGCGGTCAGGGCAAAACCCGCCATCGGGGTGCCTGACAGGCTCGCGCAGATTTGATACGACTGAAAAAGAGTGTTGAAGTTGTCGCGGCATGACGAGGCGAACCGTGCCGTGGTGACCATCCCACCGACCGAATTGAATTTCCTCCTCCCCGATGGAGTCTTGCGTTGAACCAACCCCTGCGCAGATGGACCTCTTGCTTCCGACACGCCCGCCGCCATCGCAGCCGATTGGCTCGTCGGATCTTTGGCAGCGAGGCACTCGAGCCCCGCGTCGTTCTGGCCGCCAATCCCATCATCACCGAGTTCGTCGCGGACAACGAAGAGTCATTACGCGACAACGACCGTGATGCTTCGGACTGGATCGAAATCTACAATCGCGGAGATGCCCCTGCGGACTTGGGGGGTTGGCATCTGACCGACGACCCCGGCAACCTCACGCGGTGGACTTTCCCCGAGGTCACGCTGGCGCCTCAAGAGTTCCTGATTGTCTTTGCCAGTGGCAAGGATCGACAGGATCCGGACGGCGAATTGCATACGAACTTCGGGCTCAGTGCAGGCGGCGAATACTTGGCGCTGGTCCAACCCGACGGACAGTCGATCGCGTCGCAGTATGCCCCGGAGTATCCCGAGCAATTCGCGGACGTCTCCTATGGCCGGGCGATGGCGGACGTGGAGGAGCGTTTCATTCAGGTTGGCTCACCGGCGCAGATCTGGGTCCCCACGGACAACTCTCTCGGCACCTCGTGGACTCTCCCCACCTACACTCCAGACGCCCGATGGGTGACGGAGGTCGCGCCGGGAACGCCGGTCACCGTCGGATTGGGCTTCGACAACAACTCGGGGTTCAGCGCGGACATTCAAACGGATGTCGCATCGCTGATGAAGGATGTCAACGCGAGTATTTACGTCCGGATTCCGTTTCAAGTGACCGACTTGAGCGACCTGGACGAGCTTCTGCTGCGGATCAAATTCGACGACGGTTTCCTGCTCTACCTGAATGGTAACATCATTGATCTTGAGAATGGATCGTTCTTTAGTACGTACAACTCCACCGCCAGCGGGACGCGACCCAACGAAGAAGCGGTGGTGTTTACCGAGTTGGACCTGACCGATCATCGCGACAAGCTGGTGGTCGGCACCAACGTCTTAGCGCTGCACGGCTTGAATCTCGCGGCCGACGACGACGATTTCCTGTTGGTCCCCGAGTTGTACACGACGGGGCTGCAAGTCAACTTGGCCGAGGCCGGTTACTTTTCTGCTCCCACCCCGGGGGCACTCAATCCCACTTCCTTTAGTCTCGGGCCTCGGATTGAAGACGTCGTTCACACGCCCCATGAGCCCACGGTCAGCGACCCGCTGCAAGTCACGGCGGCCGTCAGTGCGACCTTCCGGCCGCTGCAAGACGTGACGCTGGTCTACCGAGTGATGTATGAGGACGAGGTCAGCGTTCTCATGACCGACGACGGTCTGGGAGGCGATGCGGCGGCCGGCGATGGGATCTATTCAGCGACGATTCCGGCGGGAGTCGCCGAAGCCGGGGAGATGCTGCGCTACTATGTTATCGCCGATGATGCCACCGGTGAGCAGTCTCGATCGCCGCGCCTGCTGGATACCGTCGGGACCGACCGCTCCCCCGAGTATTACGGAACCGTTGTCACGGATCCGACGCTCAGCGACAACCTGCCCCTGTTTCATTGGTTTACCGAAACGTTGTCGCGGGCCCGGTCTCGCACCGGCGCCCGGGCCTCGGTCTATTACCTGGGCGAGTTCTACGACAACGTGTTTGTACGCCAGCGCGGCGGGGCCACGAACGGTTCGTCGCAAAAGTTCAATTTCAGCGATGACCAGCCATTTTTCTTGAATGACAAGCTGGGACGGGTCGCCGAAATCAACATGAACGCCCAGGGATCGGATAATTCGTTCCTGCGGCAGAGTCTGGCGTTTGAGTCCTACGTCTGGGCCGGCAATCAGTCCTCCGAATCGTTCCTGATGCAGATGCGCGTCAATGGGAGTCGTGACCGCGTGGGAGTCTTTATCGAACAGGTCGACGAGGATCTGCTCGAACGGTACGGACTCGATCCCGACGGGGCCCTCTACAAGTTCGTCCAGCGCTCGAACCTGGATCCTGTCTTTGCCGACACGACGACGGGCATCGAAAAAAAGACGCGTTTGGAGGAGGGCAAAGAGGACGTGCAGGTCGTCGTCGACGGCTTGACCCGGTCTTCCGCGGCCGCCCGTGCGAATTCCGTCTTCGACAATTTCAACGTCGCACAGATGTTGAACTACCTGGCAGTCCGATCCGTCACGATGGACGCCGACGACGTGCGCAAGAACTTCTACATGTATCGCGACACGAATGGGACCGGGCAGTGGTCGATCTTGCCCTGGGACAAGGACTGGACATTCGGTGTGCTGGGCGACGGCGGTCCGTCGCTTACGCATCCGTTTTTCGGCGACCAGGCCCATTTGAAAACCAACGCGAACCAGTGGAACCGACTGTATGACGCCGTGTTCAACGATCCGGTCCTGAGCGAAATGTACCTTCGCCGCCTGCGAACCGTGATGGACGAGTTGCTTCAGCCGCCCGGGACACCGGCGGAATCCGGGCGTTACGAGACGCGGATCGACGAGATGCTGGCCCAGGCGGGCAACCTGCTTTCATCGTCGGCCATCAGCCAAGCCAACGGCGATCTCAAGCGGTTCTTTCCCGCCCGTCGGGAAACGCTGTACGTCGAACACAGTATCGACAACCTGACTCAGGGCGAGCTGCGGGACATCATCCCGGAATTCGCCCAGAATGTGCAGTACTTCGTGCCAACCGACGATTCACTTGGCCAAACCTGGACGGGCCTCGAACCACCCGCCAACATCGCGCAGTGGCAGACCGGTCAGGCGGGCTTTGGATTCAATGAACGTTTCGCCGACCTGATCCGCACCGAGGTCAATACGGGCGCGGCGTGCGCCGATTGCACTTCGATGTACCTGCGAATCCCGTTCGAAATCACGGACGCGTCCGCGATCAGCGCGCTCACGCTGCGGATGAAGTTCGATGACGGTTTCATCGCTTACTTGAATGGCGTCGAGGTTGCACGCGGCAACGTGACTGACGATCCCGCCTACAACGTCCGCGCTCGAACCCGCTCGAACACCGTGGCCGTGGAGTTTGCGAATTACAACATCTCCGCCTTCGCCAGCTCGCTGCGCGACGGGACCAACGTGTTGGCCATCCAAAGCGTCAACAGCAGCCCCACGAGTAACGATCAGCTGGTCATGCCCGTCTTGATCGAGGGAATCATAGGTGACGACAGCGCCGCCGGGATCCCGCACGAACAGGTCGGCAATCCACCGGTGACCTTTGGCGCGTTCGAACATAACCCCGCGAGCGGCAACCAGGACGAAGAGTTCATCGAGTTGCGCAATCCACTGAAGACCGCCGTGGACATTTCCGGCTGGCGGATCGGCGGCGGGATCGAGCACACGTTCCCGCCCGGGACCGTGATCCCGGCGGAGGGATCCATGTTCATCTCGCCCAACGTGCCTGCGTTCCTGGGACGCGAATCGAGCCCACGCGGGAACGAAGGCCTGTTCGTGCAAGGGAACTACCTGGGACACCTGTCGAACTTTGGTGAGACGATCGAACTGCACGCGAGCGACGGCACGCTGATGGATCGCTTCACCACGCCGATCACGCCGACCGATTCGCAGCTTTACCTGCGGGTGAGTGAAGTTTATTTCAACCCGCCCGGCGCCGACGAGTTGACCGAGTTTATCGAGCTGACAAACATCAGCGGCGGCGCCACCGCGACGACGCTTGACCTGGCGGGTGTCACGCTGACCGAGGGCCCCGCCGAAGCCTTCCAGTTCGCGGCGGGAACGACACTCGCCCCCGGCGAATTCTTGATCGTCGCGCGAGACCCGGTGGCCTTCCAGGCGGCCTACCCCAACGTCGCCGCCAGCCAGCTCACCGGGCCGTTTCTGGGTTCACTCAGTAACGCCGGCGAAGCGGTGGTGCTGGACGACGCCCAGGGCAGCACAATCCTGAGCTTCACCTATGGCGACAGTCAGTTGTGGCCGCGGCGGGCCGACGGGGAAGGGGCCTCGCTGGAACTGATCGATCCGGCCGGCACTTCGGTCGACTTGCTCTCGAAGCCGAGCGTCTGGCGCGGCAGCACCGATGTGGGCGGGTCACCCGGGCGCCCCGCGACCTTGCCGCTGGGAGTGGTGATCAACGAAGTGCTGACCAACGCGAATCAACCGGGCCTGCAGGATTCCATCGAGCTCTACAACACAACCAACACGGCCATCGACCTGACTGGCTGGTATCTGAGCGATAATCCGGCGCAGCTCAAGGGCTATGCCTTGCCTTCGGGGACGATGCTCAACGCAGGACAATACCTGGTCGTCACCGCCGCGGATTTCAACGGCCCCGGCGCGGGTGAAAACGGTTTTGGACTGAGCAGCGATGGAGATCAGGTCTGGCTGGTCCGCACCGATCCGGCGTCGGGCGCTGTTGTGCAGTTCGCGGATGAGCTCACGTTCGGAGCGGCCGCGCCCGGAGAATCGTTCGGCCGAGTTCCCAACGGGACCGGAAAGCTCGAGCCGCTGACGGCCCTCAGTCTGGGCAGCGAAAACGGCGCCCCGCGGGTCGGCCCCGTGGTCATATCGGAGCTGCAATATCATCCCGGCTCGCCGAGCGCCGCCGCGCTGGCGATCTACCCGTCTCTCACGACCAACGACCTGGAATACGTCGAGATCCATAATCCGACGGCGTCGCCGATCCTCTTGACCGACTGGCGGATCCGCGGCGGGATCGAGCTGGACTTCGATCCGGGAACCGCGTTGCCGGCCGGCGGGACCTTGCTCGTGATCCCCTTCAATCCCGGTGGCCGGGGAAACACGTCGCGCACCGTCGCCTTCCGAACTCACTACGGCCTGAGTGACAGCGTGACGCTCGTCGGGGGCTACCGGGGACAGCTTTCCGACAGCGACGATCGCGTCCAATTGCAGCGCACGGGAGCGCCGTCGGTGACGGCCCCCGATGGGATTCCTCATCTGTACGAGGACGAAGTGACCTACGACGATCGGGCGCCCTGGCCGACCGCCGCGGATGGCAGCGGTGCGTCACTCACGCGCCGCTCGGCAACCTCCGATGGCAACCAGGCCAACAGCTGGATCGCGGCGACGCCCTCGCCGGGACAATTCTCGTCGGTCAACGGAGACTTGAACAACGACGGCGTGGTCAATGTCTCCGACATCGATCGGCTTTGCCAGGCAATCCAAACGTCCGATCCGGCATTCGACTTGGACGGCGACGACATGACCGACCTGGACGATCTCTCGTTCTTCGTAGGGAACGTGCTGGGCACCACGCCCGGAGATGTCAACCTGGACGGCGTCTTCGACTCGTCGGACCTGGTGGCAGTGTTTCAGGTCGGCGAGTACGAGGACGGTGTGGCGGGCAACTCGACCTGGGCCACCGGGGATTGGAATTGCGACGGCGAGTTCGACTCGGGCGACTTGGTGGCTGCTTTTCAAGCGGGAGGTTTCGTCGCCGCGGCGACGCCTTGGACCGCACGGGCGCAGGTCTTTGCAGAGAGTGAGTTCGATTGGCTGGAGGACGTGGACGAGTGGACGATCGATCTGGAGGGTGAATGAGGCACCGAGGCGCAAAGGAAGCCTGTCGAAGCGGCACCTCGAAAGAGTGGATTGACAGAACCTCGACACTTGCCTCATGCTAACCGAGCTTCCAGGCATGCACGCAGGCGATTCTTTTATTTTTTCATGGAGTATGTGACACAATGAGACGCTTCAACGTTCTGACTGCCTTGCTGGCGGCCTGCCTCGGACTGGGCACCGCGGCGCGGGCACCGGCTGATGTTTTCTATCCGATCGATTCGGTTTCGGTCTTCTATCCGGATGGGGGCGGTCCCTTCTATCCGGAAAGAAACCTGTACCAGGGAGCGGGCATCGGGTTTGACGCGATGGAACCGCACGATCAGTTGCCGGGCGGTACCTGGGTCACCCAGGCCTGCGGTGCGGCGTGCGACTATATCGAGGTATTTGGTGAGCCCGTGATCAGCCTGGACCTGGGTCAAGACCGGTCGCTGACCGAAATCAGTGTTTGGGGTTATGCGACGAGCAATTCAAACGGCTTGCAGGAATTCAGCCTGCGTTTCGCCTCGAATGCCGATGGACCCAATGGATTCGGCACGTCGATTTCTTACAACCCGCTGATTGAAGACGTGGATATCGACGACCTGATCCGCCAGAGTTTCCCATTCGGTCAGGACATCAACGCCCGCTATGTCGAGATGACGGTCACGAAGAATTGGTTTGACAGTGGGATTCCTGGTGGCGACCGCGTGGGCATCGGAGAAATCGCGTTCCAGGCACCGGATGATTTCGTGCCGCCGCCGCCGCCAGCGCCTTCGGTTGAGTTTTATCCGATCGAGAGCATCGAATCCTCAACGCGGGATTTCGATTTCTATCAGGCGGAGGGCCTGATTCAGGGCCCAGGCGTGGGCTTCTTGAATTCGGATCCATTCGATCGCCTATCGGGCGGTGCGGAAGGATTGTGGGTCACGGAGGCGTGCGGTTTTCCGTGTGACTATCTCGACACGTTCGACCCGCCAGAGCTGTACCTCGACCTGGGCGAAGACGTGCCGCTCTCGGAAATCAATTTGTGGGGCTACTCGGATACCAACTCCAATGGCGTGCTGGAATTCAGCCTCAGTTTCGCCACGGATGCGGACGGACCCGATGGCTACGGCACCTCGGTCAGCTACGAGCCGACTTTCTCGGACGTCGAGATCGACTCCATTCCTCGTCAGATCTTCCCGTTCGACCAAACCGTGACGGCGCGCTACGTCCGCCTGACCGCCCTGGACAACTATTTCGAAGAACCTGGGACCGGCGGCGGTGAAAACGGTTGGCCGCCGGGCGGTGACCGAGTGGGTTTGGGCGAAATCGCGTTTCCGATCCCAAGCAGCTCGATTCCGGGCGACTTCAATGGCGACGGCGTCTTGGACCTCGTCGACATCAACGCCTTGAACGTCGAAGTGGCCGGCGGCATGAATCCGCTCCCCTATGATGTGACGGGCGACAGCCTGGTGAACGAGGACGACATCAAGTTCTGGGTGGAGGACCTCAAGAACTCGTGGGTCGGCGACGCGAACCTGGACGGCGCGTTTGACAGCACCGATTTTGTCGAGATCTTTCAGGCCGGCAAGTTCGAAACGGGCAACCCCGCGAAGTGGGAAGAGGGCGACTGGACGGGCGACCTGCTGTTTGACAGCTCCGACCTGGTCTCCGCTTTCCAAGGTGGCGGTTTTGAGCTCGGCCCGCGACAGGCGGTCAGCGCCGTCCCCGAGCCTGGCACGTCCGTACTGCTTCTGCTGGGAGGACTGGTCGGGCTGATCCGCACCCGACGCCGCCTGGCGTGAACCTCGGATAAATCGCGTACTCTCCTGAGGCGCACCGAACATTGACTTGGTTCGGTGCGCCTCCATTGCGCCCTCCCCACGATCGGGGCACAAAAACTTTCCGGTGTCGGCTGCGGGCGATCTTTACGTTCGGCGCTCCGTCGCAAACAATGTGGTGCGGAGCGGCTTGGCGGCAGAAAGCTGAACTGGTCGCCCAGATTGGACGCCGCCAACGATGTCACCTCTCCCGGGACCGGGAGAAACATTGCGGGAGGCGGCAAAACGATGTCACTTCTCCCGGGACCCCGGGGAGAAGACATTGGAGAACGCCAACGATGTCACCTCTCCCGGGACCGGGAGAGGTCGCCACGAAGTGGCGGGTGAGGGTCGAACGGCGGAAAACGCCGGGCCCCCTCATCCGGCCTTCGGCCACCTTCTCCCGCGTTGGGGAGAAGGGACAGGATGGCGAGAAGGAACAGGATGGAGAGAAGGGACGGGATGGCGATAAGGGACAGGGCGGGGTAGAAGGGACAGGATGGGCGACGAGGAAAAGACTCGCGAGTTGGGCAGCGCCAACGATGTCACCTCTCCCGGGACCGGGAGAGGTCGCCACGAAGTGGCGGGTGAGGGTCGAACGGCGGAAAACGCCGGGCCCCCTCATCCGGCCTTCGGCCACCTTCTCCCGCGTTGGGGAGAAGGGACAGGGGGGAGAAGGGACAGATGGGGAGAAGGGACGGGGCGGGGAGAAGGGACAGGCTCCTGCGTTGGGGCGGAGATTTGCGGGTGGAACGTCAAGCGGCGGCGGGGAAATGTCGATAACATGGGGCTCGTGTGCCCGCGTGCGATGCGCCGTTTAAGGGCAACGGTTTTGATGACAGCGAAGGGATCCCATGGCAGAAGCAAAGATCTTGAGTGATGGCGAGCAGCCGGCAGTCCAACCAATTGCTCCTCCGATCGCCGACGTGGATCCGGCTGAGACGCGCGAATGGCTCGATTCGCTTCAGTATGTGCTCGAGAGCAAAGGCCGCGAGCGAGCTCAGTTCCTGCTCTCCGTGCTGCAGAATCGAGCGGTGCAGGAAGGCGTCGAATTGCCCCTCCAATTGACGACGCCCTACGTCAATACGATTCCCGCCGATCGGCAACCGCGGTATCCGGGCAATCGCGAGATTGAGCGTCGCATCAAGAGCATCGTGCGTTGGAACGCGATGGCGATGGTCGTGCGAGCCAACAAGCGTTTCGAGGGGATTGGCGGGCACATCTCGACGTTCGCCTCGGCGGCCACGTTATACGAAGTCGGCTTTAGCCACTTTTTCCGCGGCCGTGGCGAATCGGGCTACGACGGCGACCAGATTTACTTCCAAGGTCACGCCTCTCCCGGCGCGTACGCGCGAGCCTACCTGGAGGGTCGCCTGACGGAAGCCAATCTGGACAATTTTCGCCGCGAATTGCAGCCCGAGGGAGGACTCTCGTCCTACCCGCACCCCTGGTTGATGCCGTCCTTCTGGGAGTTTCCGACCGTTTCGATGGGCCTCGCGCCGATCATGGCGATCTACCAGGCCCGTTTCAATCGCTACCTGGAAGACCGAGGCCTCAAGAAGACATCGCACCAGCGCGTCTGGGCGTTCTTGGGCGATGGCGAATGCGACGAGCCGGAAACGCTGGGGGCCATCACGCTCGCAGCGCGCGAGCAGCTGGACAATCTGGTCTTCGTGATCAACTGCAATCTCCAGCGGCTCGACGGCCCCGTTCGCGGCAACGGCAAGATCATCCAAGAGCTCGAGGGGATCTTCCGCGGGGCCGGTTGGAATGTGATCAAGGTGATTTGGGGCAACGACTGGGACAACCTGTTGGAAACCGATACGTCGGGAATGCTGATCAAACGGATGGGCGAGGTCGTCGACGGTCAGTACCAGAAGTACACCGTGATGCCGGGCAGCTACATTCGGGAACACTTTTTTGGCAAGTATCCGGAGGTCGCCGAGCTGGTCCGGAATTTCTCTGACGAGAAGCTCGAACGGATGCGGCGGGGCGGTCACGATCCCGAAAAGGTCTACGCCGCCTACAAGTCGGCGGTCGACCATCAGGGCCAGCCCACCGTCATTCTGGCCAAGACGATCAAGGGGTATGGGCTGGGTGAGGCGGGCGAAGGGCGAAACGTCACGCACAACCAGAAGAAGATGAACGAAGACGAGCTGCGTGAATTCCGCAGCCGTTTCGGGATCCCGATCTCCGATGCCGACGTCGTCAAGGCGCCGTTTTACAAGCCGCCGGAGGACAGCATCGAGATGAAGTATCTGCGCGAGCGGCGCAAGGCGCTCGGCGGTCCCGTCCCCTCGCGTCCCACGCAGCACCCCACGATGACCGTGCCGACGCTGCATGATTACGAGCGAACGCTCAAGACGATCAGCGAAAACGAACTCTCCACGACGATGGGCTTCGTGCGCCTGCTGTCCGCCCTGCTGCGCGACAAGACGCTGGGCAAGTTCATCGTCCCGATCGTCCCCGACGAATCGCGAACGTTCGGCATGGAGGGGCTGTTCCGGCAGGTCGGCATCTATGCCCATGCGGGCCAGCTGTACGAGCCCGTCGACTCGGACCAGCTGATGTACTACAAGGAAGCCGAGAACGGGCAAATCCTGGAAGAGGGGATCACCGAAGCGGGCTCGATGTCGTCGTTCAACGCGGCCGGGACCGCCTACAGCCAGCACGGCATCAACATGATCCCGTTCTTTATTTACTACTCGATGTTCGGCTTTCAGCGGATCGGGGACCTGATCTGGGCCGCGGCCGATATGCGAGCCAAGGGGTTCCTGATCGGAGCGACCGCGGGTCGCACGACGCTCAACGGCGAAGGCCTGCAGCACCAGGACGGACATAGCCTGCTGAATGCGATCGCCTTTCCGACCGTACGGGCCTACGACCCCGCGTTTGCCTACGAGACCGCCGTCATTATCTTCGATGGGTTGCGACGCCTTTATCAGGAAGGTGAGACCGCCATCTATTACATCACGGTGGAGAACGAGAGCTACTACATGCCGGCGATGCCGGAGGGCGTGGAAGAGGGCATCGTACGCGGGATTTACAGACTGCAGTCCCGGGATGCCGGGGAGGGCCGACCTCGGGTGCAATTGTTCGGCAGCGGGGCGATTCTGCGCGGCGTGCTCCAGGCCCAGGACGTGCTCGCCGAAAACTATGGGGTCAGCAGTGATGTGTGGAGCGTGACCAGTTACTCGCAACTGCGGCGAGACGCCCAGGATTGCCAACGCTGGAATCTGCTGAACCCGACCCAGACGCCCCGCCAATCGTTCCTCGAACAGGCGATCGCCGGCAGCAAGGGGCCGTTCATTTCGGCCTCGGACTACGTGCGGGCGGTGGCCGAACAGCTCTCGCCCTGGGTTCCCGGCGGCTTGTTTTCGCTCGGAACCGACGGGATGGGACGCAGCGAGACGCGTGAGAACCTGCGTCGACATTTCGAGGTGGACTCCGAAAACATTGTGGTGGCCAGCCTCTACCGTTTGTCCCAACTCGGCGAAATCCCCAGCTCACGCGTCGCCGACGCGATCCAGGAGCTGAAACTCGATCCGAACAAAGTAAATCCCATGTTCGCGTGAGCGCGACGTCGCGGGGTCGGATGATCAGGCGTCCGCTCGGATTGCCACGCTCTCCCGCGAAGAGATCTGACGAAAACGAGCGAAGGCATACCCATGGCGATCGAAGTGAAACTGCCCGAACTGGGCGACGGAATTGAATCAGGTGACGTCCTGGATGTCTTCGTCAGTGAGGGCGAGACAATCGCCAAAGAGCAATCGATCTGCGAGATCGAGACCGACAAGGCAACCGTGGAAGTGCCGAGTTCTCATGCCGGGAAGATTGTGAAGGTCCACGTCACCACCGGCCAAAGCGTCGCCATCGGCGCCACGCTGTTGACCCTGGAAACCGCCGAGGTGACCGCACCGGCTCCGACGCAAGACGCCGCCCCGCCCGCGGCCGAGCCGAAGCCCGAGCCGAAGCCGGAACGCACCGCGCCACCGGCCGCAGAAACGGCTCGCCCGCCCGTGGCCGCCCCGCCACCTGCGGCCACGCCGGCGCCGCCCGCACCGGCGCCCCGACCCGCTTCGCCGCAACCTGCGCCAGCGGCTAGTCCTGCTTTGGCCAGCGGCCCCGCACCGGCCGGACCCGCGATTCGTCGCCTGGCACGCGAAGTCGGCATCGATCTGGCCCAGATCGTCGGCACGGGCAGCGGGGGTCGGATCACGCGAGACGATGTGCTGACCGCGGTCCGACGGTCGTCCGCTCAGCCCGTCTCTGCCCCCGCCAGCGCGGCGGAAGACTTACCCGCCAAGTCGTCCCCCGCGCCGCTCACGACCGAGTCGGCCGAAGACGACTGGGGACCGATTCGCGTCGAACGGATGACCAAGATCCGCAAGACCATCGCCAGCAAGATGTATGACTCTTGGTCGACGGCTCCTCGGGTCACGAACTTTGACGATGCGGACATTACCGAACTGGAACGGATTCGGCAGGTGAGCAAGTCCGACTATGCGTCACGGGGTCTCAAACTCACCACGATGCCGTTCGTGATCAAGGCGATCGCGATGGCGCTGCGGAGCAATCCGACGCTCAACGCGTCCATCGACGAGATCAATGAGCAGATTGTCTACAAGCAGTACGTCAATCTCGGGATCGCCGTGGATACCGAACGGGGCCTGATCGTGCCCGCCCTGCACCGGGCCGACGAGCTGGGGATTCCGGACCTCACGCGCACCCTGAACGGGATCGCCGAGAACGCGCGGAACAACAATTTCAAGCTGGAAGATCTTCGCGGCAGCACCTTCACGATCAGCAATCTCGGCGCCGTCGGCGGGACGTACTCGACACCGATCATCAACGTGCCCGAAGTGGCAATCCTGCTGCTGGGCCGCTCGCGAAAGCTGCCGGTCGTCGTGGATGACGAAATCAAAGTGCGACTGATGATGCCGCTGAGCCTTTCCTACGACCATCGATTGGTCGACGGAGCCGCCGCCGCGCGCTTCTTGAACGACGTGATCGATTACCTCGAGCATCCCAGCCGGCTGCTGATCGCTCCTTGACGCCCCGCCATGCCAGAAACCTCGGCCACGGCGGAAACACACGCGCACCGGTCGGCTGCCGTGCCGCTTGGTTGGGGCAAGAACCTGGGATGGCCGAGCCGCTTCAAAGATCAATTTGCAGCGGTGGCGACGGTCCGGCTTGGAGTCCCTGGCGCATCGCGCCGTCGGGTCGATCGCGGCCCACGTTGACGGTGTAGGTACCCGGCCCGTAGACCGGTAACTGCAGGATCGGCGAGGGCCAGCGGACGGTGTACAGCGTCTCGCCGGTCGCCTCTTCGATGACCTGCACGACCGGCTGCGCATGGCCCCGGACTCGAATCTCCGGCAACTGTCCAAAGGGCTGCCTGCCGTCGTTGTCACGCATGGGGACGGTCAGCGGCCAACCAGGGAACTGAGCGTCATCACCCCGCGACGCGTCGGCAAACCGAGGCCAGCATTCGAACGTGACCGTTCCTGCCCGCTTGCGGAAGCGGGCAATCCCATAGCCGTCGGCCCGCTGCGTTTCATCGCGCCGGTCCCCCGGATTCGCGTACGCCAGCATCGTGATTCGATTTCCTAAGCCATCGAAATAGTCGCCGGTCCAGGGCAGGGGACTCTCCGCGAGCGGGCGCGCCCCCGGCTGCTCGTCGACCGGGTGCCACCAGCGCCCGTAGATCGTGTTGACGATGGCCGGGCTGGTAAACGCGTACGGCCCGTCCCGGAACTCGCGGATCCCATGCTTGACGACCACCGCCAAGTGCTGGTCTCCACACAAATGGGTCGCCCAGGCACGGCGGATCGCCTGCAGCGCCTGGTTTCGTCCGGTCTGTGGCCAACCGTTGCAGTCCAAGTCGGCCAGCAAGCGATTCTGAGGCGTGCCATGGAGATGCACGGCACCGCAAAACGCGGTTTGCGAGAGCACGCACTTGAGTTGACTGCCACTCCAGTCCTGTCCCCACGCGTTCAGGAAGGCCAGCTGCCGATCTCCGAGCAGCACCAAGCCCGGAAGGTCGACCGCCGCCCGATCGTAGTTGGGATCGTTGATGTGATCCGGTCGCGGCCCCATCCGCGGAATCTTACCCTCCGGGCCACTCTTGAACTTGCGGTCCTCCAAGATGGCGAAGTCGATGCCGCCGACACGCAACCGGGTGTAATAGACTCCAATCCCGCGCTCAATCGGCCTTGGGTCCTGCGGATCCGGCAGGTGCCATGTCTGGCATCGCTGCACCATGTTGACGTAAGCGGCAGGATAGAAATAGCCGCCCGATGGCCCCTCAGGAGTCGTCGCTTGCTTGCCGTTCTCGCCCCAGATGTTGGCCTGTCCAACGTCGTGATCGTCGGGAATGGTGACAACCGGTCGGTCTCGCAAGACATCCCGAAACTGGCCGCCGAACTCGAGCCAACCGAACGTGTGCTGCGTGTGATGGTAAGACTGGTCTCCGGCAAAAAACAACAGATCCGGATCTTGTCGTTTCAGATTCTCGATGATTCGGGCCCGAGGCCCAGGCGTGCGGCTCGAATTGCACGACAGCGTCCCGACAACAATTTCGTCCTTGTCAATCGGGTCGCGGCGGATCCGGCCGGCGAACTCGGCCTGATCTCCCAGCCGCACGCGGTACGGGACCGTCTGGGTCGCATCCCACGGCTCAACTCGAAAGTGCGCACTCCAGCCCAACTCCTGCACGGGCTGCCGGGAAACTTCGTGCCATTGCCCGCCTTGCTGTAATTCAAGCCGCACCTCGCGCGGCTCATCGGGAAGCAGTGGATAGAGCTGCGCTGTTAGCTTAAGGACCCCGTGATCGTGCGTATAGAGCGCAAACGCCAGCACTTCGTCACGCGGCACCATCAGAGCCGGCTCATCGGCTTCCCACCAGGCGCCCGTCGCGTGCGAGTCGAGGCTCGGAAACTCCTCGCCAAAGGGCCGCAGATCCACAGCCCGTGCGGGCGATGAGAAAAACAGCGCTGCCACGACCCCGACCAGGATCGTACGTGTGCGGGAACAAAGCCGGAGATTCAGCATGCGGAAATGTCGGGGCTATTTTGCAACCGGCGACTGGGACATCGGCTGGGCGACCTGGTTCCAGCGACGATAGGTTACGGGGACGATTCCCAGCAACATCAGAGTGCCCAACCAGACAATGATCGACGCCGGCTCGGGAACTACATTGTCCGACGACAGCGAAAACGTCTGGTCGACAAACGACGCCGTGGCGGCGCCAACTTCCGAGTTGGCGACCAGCGAGAGGGCAACATTCAGGGCGGAGACGGTCGAGGGCAAGTTCATGGCGTCGACAAGATCAAAATTGCCTCCGCCGGAATCAAAGACCGTCAGCATCGTGGGAATTCCGTCGAAATCTTCCGTGATCGTGAAGTTCCCGGATCCGATCACCGCCGGGTTGGCGGCCAACATCGCGGCAGAAATCCCCACAGCGCCGTTCAACGGCGTGACACGGTAATTGAAGTTGATGGTCGACGGCCCCGCCGTGCCATTCGTGTCGACGAAACCCCCAAAGAGGCGAATGCCATAGTTCCCGCTTCCATCCGAAAGGGCGTCAAGCTGCAGGCTCCCGACCGACGGCATTTCGCCCGTCGACGAGAAGGAAAATTGGTCAAAAACCAGGGCGTCTCCCACGACGAAGAATCCGTCGTTCAGCACGTCCGTCAAATCGACAGCGGCCGATGCGCTCCGCTGACCCAAACCAACGGCGAGCAAGCAAGCCAAAACCCACGCGAGTCGAACTCGGGAAAGCATGATGTCCACTCTTCTCTCAGACGGCGAAGCGATGTCGATGAGGTAATCTACAACTTAAGCATGATTCATTTGCAGAATCTTTCCACCCCCTACTATACACAGAACGTGAGGCTATCCAAAAATATTTGGCCCCGCGTCGTGAAGAATTTCGCTCGAACGGTGCTTCGTTCGACTCGCTCGTGGCGTCCGCGCTCATTTTCCGAAACACACGTCTGCGAATGAAGGGGTGAATCGCTGAAAAGCTCGGCCGATCCATTGCGCTTCGCGGGGAGGTCGTTTAGAATCGGGGGGCTTGTGTAAGGAGAGGCTACCCACGCCAAGGAAAGCGATTAGGAAAGATGGGAATGCCAAAGTTTGCCGCTTGATCGGAACCTACCCACCCGGGGACGGTTCACGAAGTCCGGCCGACGGGGCACTCCACTTGATGAGGTTGATGAGGCGCAGAAGTCTACTCGAATCCAAATGTATTGGGACGAGAATCGAGACACGACGAATGAGTTTTAGCTTGGAGAAGATCTTCGATGAAGAGCGCTTACTTCTGCGGACTTTGCGTGCTGGGATTGAGCTGGGTTGCGGCGTGTGTCGAGGCCCAGGTGATGACCTTTGATATGAACGACGGCTCGGCCTGGACCTTGGTTCAGGATCCGGATTCCGCGGCCGAGTTTGGCTTCGACTACTCTCCGTTCGGGATTCCACCCGCCCCAAACAGCGATGACACGCGGGGGCTCCGCTTGACCGTGAACAATGCTGACCCCGGCAACGTGTCGGCGATCGCCGCGGCGCCGATGGGGCTGAACCTCTCGGGCAGCTTTCGCGTCGAGGCGGACGTGTGGATGAACTTCTACGCCGACATCGACGAGTTTGGGACGACCGAGTTTGGGGGGGTCTTTGTGGGGTTTGACCCCGCGAATGGCCCGATCAACGGTGCGGGCCTGATGGGAAGCGGCGACGGGGGCGCGGCGGTGGACTTTCGGCTGTTCGCCGGAACGACCGTTCCCGATTCGGAGGCCTACCTTCCGCTGGATTCAGGGCAGTATTTCGACCTTGAGTTTCTCGACAATTCCGATCCGATCTTCGCCGAGGCATTTCCGCCCGCGGAGGTTCCAGCCGAGCAGGTCGACGAATTCGATCCCGGAAACGAGCCCGTGCTGACCCCACCGGGGGCCTTGGGCTTCGCTTGGCACAAGCTCTCGGTGGACGTCGACACCGTGGCGGGCATTGCGCTGTTCGCGATTGACGATCTGGAAATCGCCTTCGCCGACGCCGAGCTGAACGACCTCGACCTTTCGGGCGGAATTGCCCTGACGGCTTGGGACATTTTTACGTCCGTCGCCCCCGTGCCGGCGTTCTCGTTCACGGTCTACGACAATCTGACCGTCACGATGGAGAACGCTTCGATTCCCGGTGACTTCAATCGGGATGGGATCCTGGATGCGTTCGACATCGATCTGCTGTCGGCGGAAATTCGTGACGGAGGTCAAAATCTCGCCTTCGATGTCGACGGCAACGGGGATGTGGACATCGCCGACCATCAGTATTGGGTCGCCGAACTCAAGGGCACCTATCTGGGCGACGCCAACCTGGACGGTACGTTCGACAGCGCCGACTTTGTGCTGGCCTTCCAACGAGGCCAGTACGAGGACCAAGAGATCCTCAATTCGGGCTGGGAGGACGGCGACTGGAATACCGATGGTGACTTCGACTCGTCCGATTTTGTCGCGGCGTTTCAAGAGGGCGGCTACGAAACCGGCCCACGGCCGGCGGTCGCGTCCGTCCCCGAACCCGCGGCGGTCACCCTGCTGGCGATCGGACTGCTGGGGCTTTTCAGGGGCCGGCGCCGATCCCGCTCGTAGCGAATCGCCGCTCGAAACCGGACGCGCATGAACGGACGGTTGACCTTTGAAATTCAACCGTCCGTTTCTCAATCGCCGGGGTCCACTTCCTCCAGCAGAGCGGCCAATCGTTCCAGCGGAAGTCCCACGACGTTGGATTCGCTTCCCTCGACGACGTGCACCCAGTCCAACCCATCCTGGTAGCCGAACGCCCCGGCCTTGCCGATCCACGCTTCCGTCTCGAGGTACGCCTCCAGTTGGTCGTCCGGCAGCGGATCCATCACCAGCCGCGTCACGACGACATCACCCCAGGTCTGGTCGTCGGGGCGGCGCCAGAGGCAAATCCCGCTGTAGACATGATGAGTGCGGCCGCGCATGAGCCGCAGCATCTGCCGTGCATGCTCCTGATTCGAGGGTTTGCCCAGGATCTGCCCGCAACACTCCGCAACCGTATCGCATCCCAAGATCAGCCCCTGATCGCAACGCAGGGCGACGTCGCGTGCCTTTTGAAAGGCCAAACGGCCGACCAGCTGGGGAGGCGTTTCGCGGCTGCAGATCCCGCATTCGGCCGACTCGTGCGGCACGACCACTCGAAACTCGTACCCGGCCTGTTCCAGCAGCTGCCGGCGGCGGGGCGATTGGCTGGCAAGGATCAAGTCAACCGGTGACATTGCGTGGCCTGAATCGAGGGCGATGGATGACGAGCCGCCGCGCGGATGCTTGCCGGCGTCACTTCTACCAAGGACCGGATTGCGATATAGTTCGTCGACACCGTTCGTCGACGCTCGGCTGACGTGGCGGAGTGACGGATGCGCCCGACTTGGACCACCTCCCGCGTGCCCCATCTGCAGATTCTCTACGAAGATAATCATCTGCTGGTGATTAACAAGCCGGCGGGACTTCCGACCATGGGGGCCGCCGAGGGGGATGCCACCCTCGCTCGGCTTGCCAAGGCCCATCTTAAACGGAAGTATCAAAAGCCCGGCAATGTCTATCTCGGCGTTGTGAGTCGACTCGATTCGCCGGTCACCGGAGTCACCCTGTTCGCCCGCACGTCCAAAGCGGCCGGGCGATTGAGTGCCATGTTCCGCGAGCGACGCGTGGAGAAGTCGTACTGGGCGCTGGTCTCCGCCGCGCGCCACCTTCCGATACAAGGCACGCTGAAAGATTGGCTCCGAAAGGACGAGCCCGCGCGGAAGATGACGGTCTGCGGTCCGCACGATCCCGGTGCACAGGCAGCCCAGCTGACGTACCGCGTGCGTGGCCAGATACCCGGCCAAGTCTGGCTCGAAATCGATCTCCAGACGGGCCGTAAGCATCAGATCCGGACGCAGTTGGAGGCGGCGGGCTGTCCCGTCCTGGGAGATCGCCGGTACGGAAGTCGGGTGGGCTTTCCGCGCGGGATCGCGCTGCACGCGAGACGGTTGGTGCTGACGCATCCGGTCGGCGGCCAACCGCTCGATCTGGTCGCGCCCGTGCCCGCGTACTGGCCGTCGTTACCCAGCGACCCCTGATGCCGATGCAACGCAGCGCCGGAGAATGACGATGCCGTGCCCCAGCCCCGGGTCAGGACCCGTAATCCATGGTAGACTAAGCCGCGGTCGGGCAAGACCCTGCGGCGGTGGGACAACCCGCGGGGGAATTCCCTCGGGCCACCCGATCCCGGACCTTCTGTCGCCTGCGGCCACAGGAACCCGCTCCCGCAAGGTTCGCTAACGAGACTAGGCCTTTCCCCGAACTCGGTCGTCTGCGACCTGGACCCAGGCGTGAGCTCTCCCAAACAATCAACCTTTGTCCGCTCGGCCCTGGTCAGTGGTCTGGTGAGCCAGCTGCAGATCGAACAGGCGGTGGCGAGGCTCCGCGCGGGTGGAGGTCTCGATGCACTGCCCGCCGTCGGTGTCGGTGAAGACCGCTTGGCGGCAATGCTTGTGGAAATGGGAGTCATTACGGCTTACCAACAGCAACAACTGAAGGCCGGTCGCACCAAATTGAATTTGGGTCCCTACCTGATCACCGACTGGCTGGGTCAAGGTGGGATGGGACAGGTGTTCGTCGCGGTTCATCAGATGATGCATCGCCAGGTCGCGATCAAGGTCCTTCCCCGCAGCAAGTCGACTCCTGAGGCAATTGACAGCTTTACACGCGAGATCCAGACGCAGGCCAAGTTAGATCACCGCAACCTGGTCCGCGCCTACGACGCCGGACACGACGGGAACGTCTATTTTCTGGTCACCGAGTACGTTCTGGGCACGGACTTGCGGCGTTTAGTCCGCCTGCAGGGCCGCCTGACGATGGCCCAGGCGGCCTCGGTGATCACCCAAGCCGCCCAGGGACTCGGCTACGCTCACGAACAAGGCCTCGTCCATCGCGATGTCAAGCCGGGCAACCTGCTAGTCACCCCGGAGGGACTGGTCAAGGTCTCCGACCTCGGGCTGGCCGGGTTTCTCCATGAAGGTCAAGACGACCCGCGCCGGGCAAGATCGTCGGCACCGCGGACTACTTGGCCCCCGAAAAAATTCGCAACCCCCATTGGGTCGCGGCGGTGAGCGACATCTACGCGCTCGGCTGCACGCTGTACTACGCCGTCACCGGAAAAGTTCCCTTTCCCGGTGGTTCGACGCGTGACAAGGCACGCCGACACTGCGAAGAAACCCCCTGGCACCCGCGGCAATTCAATCCGGACATCAGCGACGACTTTGCCGATCTGATCGCGGATTTGATGCACAAAGATCCGCAGCGTCGGATCCAATCGGCGCCGGAAGTAATCGAACGGCTCGTGCCCTGGATGAACCAGCAGACCGAGCTGCCGCATCCGTCCGCCGGTCCGTCCCCGTGGCAGGCCCCCCCGGTCCCGACCAACGACCGCGAAGACACCCTCGAAGACCTTCCCGCCCCCGGCTTGGCGCAAACGCCACCCGACGGCGAACTTCGCCAGGTCGAGCGGCCGGCCCTCACACCGCCGCCTCCACCGGTCGCAATCGCGCCCGTCACGCACCCGAGGCAGGCTTCGTCTTTTCCCGACGCCTTCCATCCTGGCGCGACCCCTCGTCGCGTCGCGGCGCGGCGAGCCGTCCTGCGGGCCTTGATGATCGCAATCCCCCTCTCCCTGTTGACCGGGGGATTGCTGACTTATCTGTTCCTCGAGTTTCTTCGCTGAGCCGAGTTCAGCACGCCGCCCAGCACGCCGCCCAGGACTCTGCCCAGGACTCTGCGGTGGGACGTCTGTGGCGCGGCCAGGCCTGCTCATCACTGCGGGCCTTCTCACGATCTCCACATTTCCTCCCCATTTCTTTTTCATTTTCTTAACACGGACAACATCACGAATTCATCTACCGCCTGACAATCAAGTAGCGTGAAGCCAACCTTTCGAGTTTTGAATGGACCTGATTGCTGGCGGGATGTGGCCATGAGGCGATGCAGCAGTCCCCGGTATTGGCCCGCTTGGACGGACCGAGCTGCGTTTACGCTCGTCGAGTTGCTGGTGGTGATTTCCGTGATTGGAGTGCTGGTGACGATGCTGATCCCAGCCGTCAATTTAGCGCGCGAATCGAGTCGTAAGGCGGCCTGCCAGAGCAATTTGCGGCAGTTTGGACTGGGGATGAGTGTTTACGCGGATCAGCGAAACGGCGTGTACTGCAGCGGCGCTTTCGACTGGCGACGGGATGGAGCCGTCACCGAGGTGGGCTGGGTGGCTGATTTGGTCAATCAGGGAATTCCCGTGGGGAAGATGCTCTGCGGTTCGAATTCCGCGACCGTTGCCGACACCTTCAACGACTTGCTGGCGGGGCAAATCACCGCGGACGCCTGCGTGGATCACTTGGGCAAACCGCCCACCACCTTGCCCGACGGGACGGAAGAGGTGAACCCGTGTCGCCAGATCATCGTGGGCAACCTGGAACCGGGCAGCGAGGCTCGGCGGCGACTCGTCCAGGAGCAGATTCTCGAGAAGCACTACAACACGAATTACACGGCGAGTTGGCTGCTTGTTCGGTCCCGACCCTTGATTGACGGCGACGGAAACGTGGTCAGCCGCAAACCGGGTTGCTCGACGTCGATGCTGTCGCGAACCGCGACGGCGGGACCACTCAGTCAACAGGTGCTCGACTCGTCCAAAGTCCCATCCTCGTCCGTGCCCTTCCTGGGATGCGGTACGACAACCGGTTCGCTCAATGCCGACCTGGGCGACAATCCGCTTGGCACGTTCGTGACGCAGCCGTTCACGGCCGGGCCGCTGTTGATCGAAACCGGTCAGAAGCCGGCCTTTGCCAGCGGCACGCCTCGGCATGGCGCAAACGGTTGGTGGGCGGTATGGACGAAGCAGACGCTGCAGGATTATCGCGGGTTCGCGCCGGTCCATCGCGACGTCTGCAACATCTTGATGGCCGACGGCAGCGTGCGTTCGTTCCAAGATCGAAATACCGATGGATTCCTGAACAACGGATTTGCGGCGCGGGGCGAGTCAGCGGACGCTGCCGCGATTGAGATTCCCGCACAAGAGGTTTTCAGCGGAGCCGCGGTGAGGGGACTTTAGTCGCCGCGAAACGGGTGCGATCGATCGGCGGGTCGAGCCCGGAGAGGCGGCAGGGGCCAAGCGAGAGCGAGAGCGAGGCAGAAGGCGGACTTCCAACACCTCTGAGACAGCACCAGGAAGATGGCACCAGGAGCATAACACGCGGAAGAAAGGGGGTGCGGGGAACCACGAGAATCCCGTGAGCGGCACGTTTGTCGCTTGCTAGACCGGTGTGACACGGATTGAGTTGATCTTTCTCTTTTAGTCAGGAATTATCTGATGAAACGACGAACTCAGGGTTTTACTCTCGTCGAGTTGCTGGTGGTGATTGCCATCATCGGGTTGCTCGTCGCCTTGGTCCTGCCTGCGATTTCGCGGGCCCGCGAGTCGGCTCGAACGGCCGCTTGCCAAAACAATCTGCGTCAGTTCGGAATCGGACTGCACATCTTTGCCGACCGCGACCGGTTGGAGCGTCTGTGCACGGGTGCGAGCGACTTCCGTCGAGACGGTTGCATGGATAGCTGGGGCTGGGTCGCCGACCTGGTGAACATCAACGCCGCCTTGCCCTCCGAAATGCTCTGCCCGTCGAATCCGCTGCGAGGCCCCGAGAAGCTGAACGACCTGCTGGGTCGCGACACGACCGATGCGAAGGACGGGGCACCGCCCGAGCGACTGGCCTCGGGAGTCTGCGGAGCGCCGCAGTGGGCCGGTCTGAGCGGCGCAGGCGGCGGCAGCGGCTTTGCCGGCACCGCGACGAACACGCCCGAGCGTGCGGCACTGGTCGCCCGTGCCTTCGTCAACAAGGGCTATAACACGAACTACGCCGCGGGCTGGCACTTCGTCCGCAGTTCACCGAAGGTCAACGTGGACACGTCGACGACCCCGGCGACCATCATCGCGGTCGGCGATGCGTCCTCTCAGGGCCTCAAAGGGCTCAGCACGACCCGCGGTGCGTTGACGCGTCGTGTCCTTGAGACGTCACCCGTCACCTCGTCCTCCGTCGCTCTGCTCGGCGACGCCGCACCGGGCGATGCCGACGAAGCCGTGCTGGCGCAGGACATCAAGTTCGGTCCTTCGCTGAGCGATGGATCGCCGGATCCGTTTGCCAACGGCAGCACGGAGACGAAGCAATTCATGGGTGCCGGCGAGTTGCTGACCGAGGCGTTCAACGACGGTCCGGCCTACTGGGACTCGGCATCTCAGTCGTTGAACCTGATTCAGCAAGCCGGGAACCTCACGACTCAGGCCGCTTGCGAGGCCGCTGGCAGTTGCCCCGCGCCGACCGAATCGACGAACACCTACCTTCAGGATACGCGTGACTGGTTCGCCGTCCACGGCGGTGGACGGGCTGCCACGTGCAACATCCTGATGGCCGATGGCAGCGTGAAGGTCTTCAACGACCTGAACGGTGACAAGTATCTCAATCCCGGCTTCCCGGTTCCCAACAACTTGACCCAAGCTCAGTATGGGGGGATCGGTTACAAGGACGGGACGGTCGAAATCACGCCTTCGGAAATGTTCAATGGCGTCTTCCTCGTCAGCCCAAGCGGCTACAAGGTGTTTGAGTAAGCGTTCAGACCGGAATCGCTTGCTGCAAAGGCTTCAACGGCAAAGTCGCGGTTGAAGCGAACGGACCGTCACTTGGCCGGCCGCGATTGTCGATGCGGCGTCGCGGCCGACAAGTTGCGGCATTTCCGTGAAGGGGATTCCGACGCGGTTTGACCGCCGGTAGCCCCCGAGACGAGTATTCCGAAGGCAGCCAGACTCCCCGTCGAGGGGCTCGCTGCCTTTCCCGATTGTTGTTCGAGGCGAATTCGGATGGACGACGTGCGCGGTGACGCCAACGAACGGAAGGGAAGCAAGCCCCTCAAAACTCAGCCCCTGAGCCGGCGCGGATTCCCGCTGGGTCACATCGGGCAGCTCGACACGTGTTTCGTGAGCGACTCCGCTGCGTTGCGACGGCGTACCGGCTGGCAGTCGCTCGTGTTGGTCGGACTCTGCCTCGTCGGCTGCGACCTCAAGTTGAAGCCGCACGTTCGGCCTGGACAAACATTGCCCGCCAAGGCGCTCCGGAGCCGGGCGGACGATTCGTCCCAACGAGTGGCGGACAGCGTCTTGGCGTCCGAGCCCGAGGCACCTCCACAAGCGAGGGTGGATGACAGCCAGTTCGACTTTGGCGTGATGAATCCTCACGCCAGGGGCGAGCATCTCTTTACGGTCCGCAACCTCGGTCCCGGACCGCTTCGTTTCCGCAACGATCGCTCGACCTGCAAATGCACCGTCGGTCAATTCCCCAAGGAACCGGTCGCAGCCGGAGAAACGGCCGAAGTGCTGATCCAGTGGCAGACCGAATCCAACAACGCGCGATTCGAGCAATCCGCTTCGGTCGATACGAATGATCCAAACCAGCCCACGCTGACCTTTACGATCACCGGCGACGTGCTGGTCCGTGTCGGCGCCAATCCGCCACAGTTTTCCTTTCCGGCAGTCCGACCGGGCGAAACGCCGGAGACAACGACCATCGTGACGTCGCAGGTCTGGGATGACTTCGCGCTCAGTGACATTCAATCGTCGCTGGACGGCCTGACTTGGGAGGTTTCGCCCGCGACGGCCGATGAACTCGCAACACTCAAGGCAAAGCACGGCTATCGGCTCCGAATTACCCTGCCCGATACCTTGGCCCAGGGTTCCTTCACGCACTGGGTTCGCTTTAAGGTGACGCCGGCGGGTGACGTGGCGGAGTCGGAGGAGGCGGCGGAGCCCGAGGAGTTCGAACTGCCATTGGAAGGCAAAGTACTGCGGAGGCTCGCCGTCTACGGACCCGGCATTGATTTTCAAGGAAACATTCAGCTCGGACTGGTTCCGTTGTCCAAGGGAGCCACGCGGCGTTTGATTCTGAAGGTGTATGATCCGGATCCCGAATTGATCCTTGAGGGCATTCAGGTCACTCCGGACTTCCTCCAAGTTCGCGTCCTGCCGTACGCCGATGGCGAGCCCACGAAAGGACTGTACTATCTGGACGTCGAAGTGCCCAAATCTGCGCCCGCCTGCCGGTATCAGGGCCAGCGCGCGGGCGAGATCCAGCTGCAGTTTTCGCATCCCCGTATTTCCGAATTACGACTCCGCGTCCATTTCGCCGTCGCCGATCAGTTGGCGATCCGCCCCGAAAGGGTTGACCTCGGGAGTTAAAGCGCGACGACGGCAAGACCAGAGCAGACCCGTGCAGACCAGAGCAGACCCGAGCAGAGCGAGACCAAGACCAACCAACCTCTTCGAAGCCTGCGAGGTTTTCGGTACGATGTCCACGTCCCATCCCGAACGGATTTCCGACGTTCAAGAAATCCTCTGCGTCACCTGCCAGACCACCAACTCGGTCGACCGGCGCTTCTGCGCTCGTTGCGGAGCGAGACTGTCGGAGCCCTGTCCGGAGTGTCGAACGCCGAACGCGATTGATGTCGTCTTCTGTGGACATTGTGGCTGTCAGCTGGCCGACGCGTTTGAGAAGCGGTTGAGCGACATCAAGGGACGGCTGGAAAAGTCCGAATCTTTGCGGCAAGAGGGACACTATCTCGAGGCGATCAGCCTTCTTCAGGCCGTTCAGTCGCGCGGAGATTCACGACTGGAACCGTTTGTCGCGGAGGCGGCGACCCGGATCGAATCGCTTTCCGAGGAACGTGGGGCGCGGGCCGAGGAGGCCGTCGAATGGTTCGCGCGGTCGCGAGCGTCGCTGGCCGAATTCGACCAGGTCGCGGCCAAGGCTTGGCTGGAGAAGATTCCTCCTGGCCTTCGAGACCGGGAAATGAACGAGGCGCTGCGCGGCGTCGAGGCCACGCTCGCGGAGATCGCCGAATTGACGGCTCAAATCCGGACCGGTTTGCAGCAAAAGGCGTGGGAGGGCATGTTGGCGCAAGTTACACGCTTGCTCACATTGCGTCCGCAGGACACCAAGCTGCAACAGCTGTCCGAACAATTGCGGCGTCGCGATCACCAGCAATCGTCCGATTCGACGCAGAGAAAGCTGCTGGTCGCCAAGCAGCGATTTCTGGAAGGGCAGTACGCGGCCGCTGGCGCAGCGCTCGCGGCCGTCGACGACGCCCACGTCGCGTCGGCGCATCGCCCGCTGTTCGACACGATTCGCGAAGTGGACTGGCTGGTGCGAGATCTCCGTCGCGAACCCTTCGCGTCCAGCAACTTGGCCACGGTCGCCGCCCGCTGGCACAAACTCCGCCCGCAGGATGAGGATGCGGCACGCATGGTGGGCGAAGCCCGCACGCGACTTGCCGTGAAACCCAAAGATCCCCGGTTCGCGCCCCGCTGGGCCAAGGCGCCGGCCGAACCGTTCCTGGGTTGGCCGCTGGAGTACTGGCGCGGGCTCCGTGGGATCGAGGGACCGGTCGAGTCGGAAGCTTGGAAGTCGACGCCCTCCCGATTCCTCGTCGCCTACGGCTTGGCGCTGCAAGGCCTGGACGTCGCCCACCTGAAAATCAATCTGCTGCCGCGAGCCGAAAAGTCGTTCCTCCCACGGCTCTCATTGCGGGGCAAGGCCGCTCCGATGAACGACGTCTGGGGACTGGACATGGGCGCCAGCGGACTCAAAGCCCTGCGGTTGAGCCGCGCGACGGCGGCGAGTGACTCACCGCTGACGGTCGACGACGCACGTTTCGTCCCGCACGCCAAGGACCTGGCCGAAGCTGGCAGCGACGAGGGGATGAACCAAATCATGCGCGCGACGATGGAGGCGTTTGTGGAGCAAGCCGAACTGGAACAAGCGGCCGTCGTGCTCGGCTTCCCTGGCCCTCGCTCGCTCGGTCGCAACTTCGAAATCCCGAAATTCAAGGGGAAAAAATCGGCCGAAGCCATCGCCTACGAGGCCCGGATGCAAATCCCGATTCCCGCCGACGCGATCTACTACGACTGGCATCCCTGGCCTGCGGCAAAAGACGCCACGTTCGAAAAGGTCGCGCTGCTGGCGGCCCGGCGCGAGCATGTCCAACGCGTGATCGACCTCTGTCAAGACCTTCCGCTCAAACCGCTGGCCGTGCAGAGCGTTTGCATCGCCCTTTACAATGCCGCCGTCCATGAGCTGTTGGAGGAACCGGCCGATGTTCCCGTCAAAGCTTCCGCGAAAGGCCCCGCAGCGGAGACCCGCGATGAGCCCCCTGATTCAGCTCGGGACAACGCCCATCGGGCGATCGCAATTTTGGATCTGGGGGCGGAATCGACCAGCCTCGTGGTAGCCAGCCGCAGTCTGATTCGCTTTCGGAATATCGCGCTGGGCACCCACCGCTTGGATCAGGCCCTGATGTCTCGCTTTCAGCTGACCCGAGCTCAAGCCCGACAGCTTCGCGAACGGCCTCAGTCAGCGCGCTGGATGTATCAGACCGACGAAGTCGTTTGCGAATTCGCTGACGAATTGAGCCGCGAGGTGCGCCGAACGCTCCGTGTCTTTGAGGCCGAAGAGATTGTGATCGAGCGTTTGCTGTGTACCGGGGGCGCCGCGGAGCAGTTGGGCTTGTTGCGTTTCTTGGTGCACGGCGAGTAGATCCCCCCGCGTCGACATTGGCCCTGCGTTCGTATCGCGGCTGGCGAATCGCCGACTCGACTTCCCATGCGTCGCCTACCGGCGGCGAGAGGAAAACGCACCGATGTATCAAACCAATTCCAACTACTCGCGCTGCCTGTTGGTCGTGGCACTGCTGGCAAGTGGGTGCGCGATGGATCAGGACGACATCCGGAAGTACGCCATCAAACGTCCCAAGGACGACGATCCTCCCAAACCCGCCGCGACCGCTCCTTCAACGAGCCCAACCGCGACGGTGCCGTCGACTTCCACACCGGCGCAGACGGCGCCGGCCGCGAGCCCCGGCAGCGCCGTGACACCTGCCCCGGGCATAACGGCCGCGGCGGGTGGTCCCGCGTCACCCCCGCCGGGCGGCGCTCCGGCAACGGCCCCCGGCTTGACTTCGCTCAGCGACACGCGGGCGCCGGATCCCAGTCTAAGTCCGCGCGATCGGCGGGCGATGACGATCGACAATTTGAAACGAATCGCCGCGGCGCTCGAGGCCTATCTGGCAGATAACGGCAGCTATCCGCCGTTTGCCATCCACAGCACGGGCGGTCGACCGCTCTTGAGCTGGCGGGTCGCATTGCTGCCGTATCTGGGCTACCAAGCCCTGCACGAGCAGTTCCGATTGGATCAGCCCTGGGACAGTCCGCTGAATCAGGCACTGCTGGCCCAGATTCCTGCGGTGTATCAATCACCCGATCGGTTCGATACCCATACCAACTATTTGGCGCCCTACGGAAACACCACGTCATTTCAAGGTGCGCGGGGACAAGTTCCACGCCGCTGGGAGGACGGCGCGGAAAACATCATCGTGCTGCTGGAGGTTGACGATCCGGCCGCCGTCCCCTGGACCGCTCCGATGGACCTGAATTACGACTCGCAAAACCCCAAGGCCTCGCTGGGGAACCTCCGCGGCGACGGGTTCTTTGCCGGTTTCGGCGGCGGTTCGCTGCTGCTCGTCCCAGCCGAGGCCCCTCCGGAACAAGTTCGAGCGCTGTTTTCGGTCGACGGAGGCGAGGCGGTGAGCGCGTTTGCCGTCTGCAAGGCGGCGACGGCCGACGGACTGGTCAGTTCGACCGGCCCGCCCTTGGCGCCCGTGGGCCCCACCGTCTCTCCGGGTTTGGCGACCGGCAGCCAGACGACCAGTACGTCGTTACCCGTCACTGGCTTTGCGGCTTCCAATCCGATTTCGTCCGCGAGCACGCGGTCACCTTTTGCCGCTCCCGCAGCCGCGCCCTTTTCAGGATCGGGTGCAACCGCGGGATCGCCTCGCCTGACCGACTTGGCGACCCAGGCATTCGCGGCCGGATACGAGACCGAGGCCGTACGGTTATCGCTCGCCGCATTTCTTGTGGACGAGCCGTCGCAAGCGGTCTCGTACCAATGGGTTCCCGGCTTAAGGCGCCCCGCGACCGCGGTCCGCTTCGGCATCGGGCTGGACTATACCGGGCCGCAAGCCAGCGCGACGCAAAAGCGAATGGCCGACCTCGCGCGGCAAAATGAATTCAAACCCAGCCAGCTCAGCTCGATTATCGGCGACCTGGCCCAGCCCATCTTCCAGCGTCTGGAAAGTGCGTCTCCCTTTCTGCCACCTCCCTGCCAATCCCCAACCACCAACCGCCGCCCGGGCCTCGCCCAGGGCCCTGAGGTGACGTTTTTGGGACTGGCCAATTATCGCACCATCCTGCAAGCCGCATTGAAGGAGGATGTCGACGTCGTCCTGATGTTCTCCGTCGACGAACGCACCACACGGAGCGGAAAGAAATCGAAGACGGTCAGCTTCTCGGTCCGTGACGCCTGGACGGGCCGCGAGATCCAGCGTGAAAGTCGCCTCAACTACTTGCAGCACGAGACGAATCGCACCGACCCGCTCTACGAGGATCCCATCGACAAGATCGCCGCTCAGTTCCAGAGCGTCTTGCTCGAGGAGCTCAAGCCGGGTCCGTTTCCCCAAGAGCTGCGCTCGGACGTCGCCTCGCGACGTGTCGCCGCCCTGGCAAAGCTGAATCATCCCGATCCCCTCCCAGTCCTGGCCGAGATGAAACTGTATCGGCTGCTGAACCTCGTCTCCGTCCAAGAGCTACTCGACGCCTGCCAATCGATCTTGGAGTCGAAAACGGGCACCGAGCTCGTCGCTGGGACGATGGATGAAAAACGGGCCGCGATTGAGTCCTGGATCCCCGACTTGCGGATGGAGTTGTCCGAGCAGGCGCGGCGGCAAGCCGCACGGGCCGCCGACAACGACGACGACTGAAGCCGGCCGGGAAGCCCCCTCATCCGGCCTTCGGCCACCTTCTCCCGCGAGGGGAGAAGGGACATGCGGCGGGTGGCTTGCGGCGGGTGGCTTGCGGCGGGTGGCTTGCGGGGATCATCCCTCGCTTTGCGGCGAATCGGCGGGCGGTGGCTGTTGGTGTGCTGACCTCAAATCGCGACTCAATTGATCCACCTGTTCCTGGCTCAGAAATCGCCCGAGCAAAGGCGGGCTTGGCCGAACAACTGGTCGATCTTTTGCTGAACTTCTGCGTCGCTGGTCGACAATCGTTGACGACGCTGTTGAATTCGGCGGGCACAAGACAAGTCCAAGACGGTCTACACAGGCAAGTCCAAGACAAGGCAAGTCCAAGACAAGGCAAGTCCAAGACAAGGCAAGTCCAAGACAAGGCAAGTCCAAGACAAGGCAAGTCCAAGACAAGGCAAGTCCAAGACAAGGCAAGTCCAAAAGGCAAGTCCAAGACGGTCTAAAGACAGGCAAGTCCAAGGCAAGTCCAAGACGGTCTACAGGCTCCAAAGTCATTCAAAGAACAAGTCCAAGACGGTCTACTGGCTCCAGAGTCATTCGGCAGCTCAAGGTAGCCACAGGCGTGACCGGCGGCGATGAGGGCACGGAAGTAGACCGTCTTAGATTGATGGTCTTAGATTGATGTACTGCCGAAGGATGGAGATTGTCTTGTCCCAGTATTCTGAGGATTCGCCACCGCATCGACAATGGAAATCGGTATCTTTGGTGAAGCTGTGTGGACCCCAGCATTCACGAACGTGGTTTTTGCAAGTGAAGTGCTCGAAGACCGTTTCAAGGTGATGGCGTGAATCCGTCTGGCAACATAATCCCCAATCGGCGTTGAATGCCGCGAAGAACGAGCAACCGCCACATTGATCTCCGTTTTCGTGTTGGCGTTGCAATTCCGGCGACTCACGCCAATTGCTTGCGTAGAGCGCCTCCGTCGCGGGATTTGACGAGTCGTCGGTGCGGATCACGTTTTGGTTCATGCGTGAAATGCCAGTCCCTTTGGCGACGTGTGTTAGCCGACGAACGACCCGCATCACGGGGCGGCGCGATACGCGTTGTTTTCAAAGCCGACCCGATCGCCGGCTCCGTTGCATGCGATTGTTCTGCGGTTCTTGCCCTTACCAGCGGACAAGCTTCAAGTCTTCAACGTGCGTGAAGTGTTCGTCGCGTGTCGCGAGCGTTAATGAGTGTTGCATAGCGATGGCTGCGATCCAAATATCATTGTCGGGAATTGGCCGACCTTGTTGTCGGAGCGACGTCTTTATCTGTCCGTAGAATCTGGCCGTAGAATCTGGCCGTATCGATATCGCACGATACCGTCACTGTATCGCGGATAAACTCCTCAACACGGTCACACTTCCGCCGAACCATTCCAGAGTTCAGTGCACCGTAGAACAGCTAACCGATGACGGTACTGGAAACGTACAGTTGATCCGCCGCTTCCGGACGGTCTATGACCGATTGATCTTCGATCAAGAAGGCAATAACGACATTTGTGTCAAGCAGAATTCTACCACTCATCCAGATTCACCTGTTCGCATCCTGCCTCAATTGCCTCAACCATTGCCTTACCTTCGTCGGGATCAATGGTGCCAACGTGTTTTCTAAGTTGGTCGACGGACATGCCTTGACCGAGGCCCCGTAGTGCGCGTACGAACTCAAGAACACGGCGCTGTGCGTCGGGTGCAAGGTTGCCGAGTTCGGCGACGATCTGCGATGGGATATCTGTAGTCATGATGTCCCCATTGTACAGGATTTGGCAATAGCGACCGATGGTTTGGGGTCGTCTTCTCTCACCAACTGAAAAGGAAGGTAGGTTCCTGACAGAATAACATCCCGAGTATCGCCAAGAAAAGGCAAGCCGCCACGATCTCGGTACGCAATGCCCAACGGTGTCCGAGGATCATCGCCACAGCTGCCGTTCCAAGCGGCAGGACAATCGCGGTTTTGCTACCAAAGTTGGCTAGGTAGAATCCGAACAAGCCGACGGCCAGAACTACCCAACCAGCCAAGCAAAGTCGACGTGTGAGAAGTGTACCGTTCAATTGCTGCATCTTTGTCAACCGCGGGTATCGATTCGCCGCGTCCACGAGGCTACCCGGAGTTTCACCTCCGTCGCGCCCGCAGAACGACCCGCATCACGGGGCGGCGGCAGTTGACGTTGATTTCAAAATCCGCCGGCCACCGCCGCTCCCGTGCATGCGATGGTTCGTCGGATTTGAAGCGTGAATTGATTCTCCATCGTATCAAGCAGGCCATTGTCGCGACAATCTGGCGGAACCAACTATGCCCGGATTCACGGCAGGTCGAATTCTTCTTCAAGTTCCATGACGAGTTCAACGACATCGAGCGAGTCAGCGCCAATCGCATCGAACAACGCGGGGTTGTTGGCGACCCGATCGCGTTCAACGCCAAGTTGACTTGCAACGATCTCGAGTATGCGATCCTTGCGTTCTCGGGATTGCTGCGTATCGAATAGTTGAGCTGTGTCCGCAGTTCGGATGAACCAGACGAGTTGACCGCAACGCGGACACGTCGCATCACCGATGAAAACGGAAGGTTCGACGATCACGTTTGCAAGACAAAGCGGGCATGATGTCGGCTGACCTTCAGGCGTACGTGATGAGATTGTCATTTCATCCACCGACGATGTGCTTGCTCCGACGAACGACCAAAATCACCCGGTTGCCGCCAAGTAATTTTGATTTCATAAAACGCCCGATCGGCAACTCGGGTGCATTTTTTTGTTCAACCGAGGATTTGAGCTTTGGCTGCGCGAAGTCGAATCCTTACTTGTTACGAATGTCTTCAGTCTGGATCGAGCATGTCGACCGAGTTGTTCCTTGCTGTTCTAAGCATATCGAGCCGGAACGGGAGAATCAATGTTGGGTGAGTTGAGCCTCCAAGGGAAAGGTCATCATGCGGCGCAGGTATTCAAAGCGTCGCGATGGCCGAAAGAGTTGAGCCAGCGGTCAGTGGGCCACCCAGTCTTCATCATCCGGCAGCCTGCTGTGCGGACCCAAGACGTATCCAACTGAAACCTGGCGGGCATGACGATCTCAATGCGGCTTCAGGCGAATCAAGTGCCTTCGCCCTGCCACGTCGCGTCCCAACCGCGTCAGCGCTGAACGGCATGCGTTCATTCGTAACGTCAGCGATCAGCGGGCGGCGGGTGCGGACTCTCCACCGTCAGAAACGCCACCACCGCCGCTCCGTTGCATCGCATGGTTCGCCATCGGCTTTCGTGCAGGACGCCGAACATAGGTGCGGCCTGAAGATTCTTGCCGACGTCGAAGTTCCGCGAAAATGCGATCAAGATCAAAGTCCATTTCGGCGCCCAATCGGTGTCGGATGCGTTTGATTTCAGCAGTAGGATCAGGAACCATCATATGCCTCCAGCAATTGCTCGGGCGTGCAGATCGTCGTCGGCTCGAATCCGGCGTCGCGACAAACCGCTTCGATCAAATGTTGCGTCGCAGGATTCAGTATATGCTTAAAGTTCTAGGTCGCCAAGAAATCGATGCCGTTCACGGCAGCGATCCCGATATGGGCCGCATCCCGAGGCTCCGATCCCGGTACGGCATTGCGGTCAATCAGAAGATCGGCAAGCGACTGAGCCTCTAGCGGGGCTTCCAGTAGTGCGATTCCATCAAGTTCTCTGATGCGTTCCGCTGCGGCGTCAGGATCACCCGAACTGCATTCGTCAACAACCAATTCTGAGGCGAAGAGTTCGTATCGAGTCTTTGCAGTCATCCATTAGCGTCGCGTAATCTGTTGGCGTGCAGAAACGAGCGCATCGGGATGAAGGCGTCCCGCGATGTTCCCAATCACTTTGGTTTCAAGATAGACAGTTTGCATCGATCATCCTTGATTGGCGACGTTTGGCATAACCGGGCCGCCGCGGTTGATGCTCCATGTGAAAACGCGTGATCGGCGGCTCCGCGTTCATGCCATTGTTATCCGACGTTCGACAGGAACCATCCCGTGTAGGTAAGCATGCCCCCGACGGCAGCGCCAAGAGGAATCGCGCAGCATAAGCCAAGAAAGCCAAACCCGGCGTTCAAAACAATCGCAGACGCGAGGAGAGCGCATGTCACAACGATCATTGCCGTGACTCGTGCCTGCGGCCGATGATCCTCGCGCGGGCCAACGGTTTGTATGGCGGTGCCGACGAAAACGCGAAACAGCCAACCGGCAATTGCGCCAGCCACAGGGACAAGCATCGCATAAAGGCTGAATGGCGTGCCGAATAGCCAAACACAGGGAACAAGTACAAAGCCAATCACAAGTCCAATGGCCACTGAGTTGATCCGCTCGACCCATGCAGGTGGTGATTGCAGTGGAGTAGTTTCAATTGCTTTTTCTTCAGGTAGCGGTTCACCGTTGTTTTTGGGAGGTTCCGCAACTCCAGAAAGTACTCGGACAATCACTCGGCGCGTGTTGCCACCCACAACTATGACGTCTGAATCTGGATCGATCCACCCGCCCTCCGATGAA
This sequence comes from uncultured Planctomycetales bacterium, assembly GCA_963826795.1. Lineage (GTDB taxonomy): Bacteria > Planctomycetota > Planctomycetia > Pirellulales > Pirellulaceae > CAWGYT01. The sequence continues at coordinate 466,926 of CAWGYT010000020.1, forward strand.
GCATCGATCGTGTGACCGTTCACCGAAACGCGGCCGGTTGGTTTCAACGGGCCAAGTGTTGTGCCGCTATCGCCAATCTGAATTGAGGTGCGTTTAGGTTGCATGTGCAGCAAACTATAGAGCCATTACCGTGACAATTCTCGCTTGTGTCTCGCAGACATGCGAAAAAGTCGCCCGAACCGAACCGCGGCGACAACTGATAAAACCGTGCCGATTCCAAGTGCCTTCCATATTGGTGGTTTCCAGATGATCAGGAAGTAGAAAAAGGCAGCCAGCGCGAGCGATCCAATCAACGCGGCAATGCCACCTAAAAGCATTTCGCCAACCACAAGGTATCTCGGGGGTCTTCGGCCTGTCGGCGTCGGACTAGGGGCACCATGTTCGGACGGTGCGTAAGGATTGTTGGTGGGATCAGTCACGATGACCTTCATTCGGATAACGTCTAAAATCACCGGGTTGCCGCCAGTGACGTTGACTTCAATTTCGGCCCGGCCGGCAACTCCGGTGCATTTTCTTGTTCGTCGGCGTTTGGCGGGTAGGTGATGACCCCGCATGTTGTTAACGTACCTGCCGCGATCCGGGGGCTCAAGCATCCACATTGTCAATTGAGATGCGATGCGATTCAGCGACAATTTCGCACCATTCATCTTCGTTGTGGGCGACGATGAAGTGACTGGCAGGTTCAGTTTCGCCAAGGGCGAGGCATTCCCGCAGCATCGTGACGAGAGTGGAATCCTCAATCGTGTAGAAGCCCTCGCCGGGAAAACCGGGAAGTGGGCAGAAATGTGAAAACTGAAAGTGCGAAACGTTTTGGAAGCGAAAGCGAATGAGTCGATCCTGCCAATCACGGAAATCGAGTTCAACGCCCGTATCATCGGTGCGGAACCGGAAGCTCGATTCCGGGTCATGAAACGAAATGTCCGTGTCGATTCGCTGCCAGTTCATACCTGTTGTGTCGTAGATGTAATTCGATGTCGGAAGAAGTGAGTTGCCACTCTTCCAGCCGACGAACTTGTATTTCTACGCGGGTAAATCTCGCAGCATAATCCGTTCTGCGAGCGTTATGGGCGACGCATATCCCGCCCCCTCGATGAGGTTACCAATTGCCGTTCGTTGTCACAAGCTTTTTCTGCGAAACGGCGACTTGGCGGTTTTCTCAACCGCTTTTTTTCCGGGGCGATAATGCCCAGATTCCTTCCGCGGATGCGGCGCATTATTCGTGATGTTACCGCCACGCGTGTCGGTATACTCTCCTACCGACTCCACCCTGTTCCTCAACCATCCGCGTGGCCCTACATCGCCCGCAACGCTTGCCACGCGCCGAGGCGGCACCGCAAGTCCCATCCGCAAGACGGTCATCGCAACGGAACGCTCGAATCGATTTGAGGCAGCGGCTTCGATTCGCAGCCGGCGGTTGCAAGGTAATTGAAGAGGAGACGGCTCGTGGATATCGTACGTACCGTACACACCCTTTCATCACACCGTAGTTGCCACACCGCAGTTGCCCAAGCAGCGCGGCTATTCACGGCAATGCCTGTGGGTGCCAAGTTATGCCCCCGGAAAGGATGCTCGCATATGTCGCAACCCGCTTCGAATTCTCCCAACGGGACGACGCACCCCACGGAATCCAAGTTAGAGTCACTCCCCGTTCAACCAAGCGGTGACGATTCCGCCAAGAACACCTCGAACTCGCCTGTCGGCAAGGGGTGTAACCGGCCCGCCGCCGAAGCACGCACCGACTCGGTTCCTGAAGACTCGACAGCGGCTCGCGAATCGCATCCGGATCGGATTGCTCGGCCTCCCAAGCTTCTCGATCAGGTCCGTCACCGCCTGCGGGTGATGCATCGAATGATGAGCACGGAGAAGCAATATGTTTCCTGGATCCGCCGCTATATCCTCTTTCATCGCAAACGCCATCCCCGCGAAATGGGTAAGAAAGAAATCGAACAGTTCCTCACCCATCTTGCCGTCGACGGCAAGGTCGCCGCGAGTACCCAAACCCAAGCACTCGCGGCACTCCTGTTTCTCTACAAAGAAGTGCTGAAGATACCGGTCGAGACGCTCGAAGGCGTCGTCCGTGCCAAGAAACCAAAGCGATTGCCCGTGGTCTTTTCAGCCGCCGAAGCGAACGTGGTGATCGCTCAGCTCGATGGCACCAGCCGGCTCATGGCAAGCCTGCTCTACGGCTCCGGACTCCGACTGAAGGAGTGCCTGAGGTTGCGGGTCAAGGACCTTGATTTTGAGCGGCGAGAAATCACGGTACGCGACGGCAAAGGAGCGAAAGATCGCGTCACGATTCTGCCGCAGCGATTGATCGAACCACTCCGGGCTCACCTTGATTCCGTCTACCACCAACACGAGGCGGCCCTGGAAGCCGGCTGCGGAGGCGTTTACCTGCCCCAAGCTCTAGAACGAAAATACCCTCAGGCACCCAACCAGGGGGCTTGGCAATATGTCTTTCCAGCCGATCAGCCTTCCGTCGATCCCCGCACGGGAAGGCGACGACGTCATCACCTGGGCGAAGGCGTCTTGCAGGGCGCGGTTCGGCGAGCCATCGACCGCGCGGGTGTTGACCGGCACGCGAGCTGCCATACGTTTCGCCATTCGTTCGCCACGCAGCTCTTGCTGGGCGGCACCGACATCCGAACGGTCCAAGATCTACTTGGACATAAGGATGTTCGCACCACGCAGGTCTACACGCACGTTATCGGCACAAATCGGTTGGGCGTGCGAAGTCCAATCGACTGAGGTATCGCTTCATGGGCAAACCGTGACCCACGCTCGCCAGCATGAATGTTACACTTCAACGAGACCCCCCGGCCCGGCCAAAACTCCCCGACGCCGTGCTCGCGAGCCCGAAGCAACCCGCCTCGTCCAACGCCTGGTTGCGTGGCGAAGACTCGCCGGAGCATGGGCTGGAGGGACATACGCTGCGATTCTCGCGGCACGCGTACGAGCGACGCGATATCGTCGTGCGATGTTTTCGGTCGACTGTGCCTATCACACATCGCCGGCATTCGGTGTAACAAGTCCAAGACGGTCTACAGGCTCCCAGACAGAAAACTCCAGACGGTCTATCAAAGAAAGTTCCAGACCCGCCACTCGATGCCCCTCACATCACCTTCTGCGCATTTGCCGTAAGTCGCCTCGAAAAACAGACCTGACCCAATAGTGTTCGGCACAGTCGTTGCGTCCAGGCTGGCTGGCGTGGACGACGCTAGATTTTACGGTTTGGCGAGCTCGAGCACAGAGATATTGGGAGGGAAGTAGACGGGAAGATCACGTATGGTGGGTGCCGCGTGCGCAGCAGCGAACGCCATAGAGAGCATGATCGTAAAGGCTCCCTATGCGTCCTGTGACTTCAGTTTTTCGATGTGCTTCATCAACTCATCGTCGTCCGCCAGACCGCAAAAATAGAAGCAGATCATCTCGTAGGTGCGAAGCGTGGGCTTCTTGCCCGTCCAGAGGGCGATCAGCATGCACGCGATGATCGCGGAGTACGTCTGGATCTCGATGCCGTTCTGGTCGTGGCTCAGGAGGTGGCGACACCCCAAGATGTGCTTGAAAAAGCGGAAAAATATCTCGATCGCCCACCGTTTGGAAAATATCAGAGCGATCGTTTCGGCCGGGACATCCAACAGGTTCGTGGCGATTCTCAGGATTCCGTCACTGTCCACTCCGCTCGAACCACCGCGGTACTTGCCGCGACTCGTGTGAGGATTGATGCGGATACAGATCACACGGACACGGTGGTCGGGACGGCTCTCGTTACTCGCCTTCGGAAAGGTCACGATTTCTTCACTGATGATTTCGCCGATGGCCGCATCATCGTTGCGGTATTTCGTTTCCACCGTTTCCCAAACGCTATTGTCTCGCAGTCGGCACACATAGCTGCTGTTTGCCGAGACGATCTTGTTGAACAGCGAGAACTTGGCATAGCCTCGATCCCCCACGTAGAGGCAATCACTTGCGATCGTCGCCTGCAAAACCGCTCGTTCATCATATGCGCCACCGCCATTGGGTGTCACATCGATGCGAGTCGGCACACCACGCAATAACTCGAAGTGCGTATGCAGTCGCCACTTCACTAAGCCGCTGCCGCAATCGGCTTTGCGCCAGGAGGCCTCCATGATCTTCGGCAACGCAGCAATCACCGAGCCATCGACGAGTGTAATCGTCTGTTGGATATCAACGAGCCGCCGGTCGTGAGCCAGCGGCTGAAGCTGCTCACCCAGTTCGGCGATGATTTCCTTGAGTCGTTCCGCCTCGAAGACACTTGTCGCTTCGGAAAGGGACCCTAACGAGGCACGGGCGCAACCCAACTGACGCTGCACCTTCTTCAGTTCACTGGCCTGCTGAATGCCCCGCAACGACGTAACAATCGGGTTGAAGAGATAGAGCAAAAGGAGCATGCAATATTGGTCATAATGCAGCGTGCGGCGGTTCGCTCGATCTCTCTCACATCCGTCGTCATGCAAACGCTCCAGCAGCGGCGCCAGCTTGGCGAAGTATTTGAGCCCGGTGATATCCGACTCTTTGATCTTCTCTTTCTGCGTGGACTTGTCTGACATGCCCTATACAATGACGCATCCGAAGATAGCTAGCAAGCCCAATCTTCAAAAAAAAACAGGGCTCAGCAAAACCCGTGCCGAACACTATTGGACCTGACCCCTTTTTGCGCGGACGATCTTGGAGTCGAAAACGGGCACCGAGCTCGTCGCTTGGACGATGGATGAAAAACGGGCCGCGATTGAGTCCTGGATCCCCGACTTGCGGATGGAGTTGTCCGAGCAGGCGCGGCGGCAAGCCGCACGGGCCGCCGACAACGACGACGACTGAAGCCGGCCGGGAAACCCCCTCATCCGGCCTTCGGCCACCTTCTCCCGCGAGGGGAGAAGGGACATGCGGCGGGAGGCATGCGGCGGGAGGCATGCGGCGGGAGACATGCGGCGGGAGACATGCGGCGGGAGGCTCGCGGCGGGAGGCTCGCGGCGGGTGGCTCGCGGCGGGTGGCTCGCGGGGATCATCCCTCGCTTTGCGGCGAGTCGGCGGGCGGTGGCGGTTGTTGTGCTGACCTCAAATCGCGGCTCAATTGGTCCACTTGTTCCTGGCTCAGAAATCGCCCGAGCAAAGCGCGGGTTTGGCCGAACAACTGGTCGATCTTTTGCTGCACTTGAGCATCGCCGGTCGACAATCGTTGACGACGCTGTTGAACTCGGCGGGCGAAGTCGTCCTGGGTATCAAGTCGCCTGAGTTCGCGTAACAGCTCCTCCGCCCGGTCCAGTTCACCGGCCTCCACATCTCGCCGAATCCGACTGGCAAGTACTTCGCGACGTGCCACCAGGTCGACCAGGCTGTCCTGCACGCCGACGAGAAAGCCCTCGGCCTCCAGCCGAAGATCATCGTTCCTCAGCGGGGCGGTCAGCAGCGCCTGATCGCCGGGGACGATCGGCAGTTTGCCAAGCAACTGTTGCCCGTTTCTCACGAACAGGATTTCAACGGGCCGCTCGGCGTCTCGGTCAATGGTGAGCCGACCGCGCCAATCGGTGCGTCCCAGCCAGTGGGGCTCCTCCGACTCGGATGTCTTGGCATAGACCTCGTAGCCGATCAGGGGTTCGGTCGGCGTGTTGCGATTGACCAGTTCGAGGTCCGTGGATTGACGGCGTGGTTTGATCCGCCGCGCCAGCTGCTCGACCCGCGAACTGCGACGTGTCCGAAAGGGTTGTCGATAGCCGGATTCGAAGCGACATACCAGTTGACTGCCCTCGCCTTCACTCGCGATCAGAACCGTCCAGGCAATCGGCTCAACGCCGTCTGGACCAACTTGGCCGCTCCGGTCGGCTTTCCGAATCACCGGTTGCAGGATATCACCTGTTCGGATTTCCACGGGCGAACGGCCGGCCCGAATCGATTCGGCAGGGCGGACCAGCGCTCCCCGCGCACCCCGATCACGACCTGCTCCTCGTCGATTCGCTCGATGCGGGCCAGCGGCGTGAAGGCGTCCGAGATCAACTCCAGCAATTCGTTTGCCAGGCGATCGGCCGCCGGCAGCGTGCGGCTCAGCTCCTCGGTCCAATGGCGTGTGGCCACGTCCAGTTCACGAACCCGCAAGCGGTAGCCCTCGGGGTCGCTTTCAACCACAGCAACCAACAGTTTGTCGAGCGACCGAACTTCCGGATGCGTTTCGCCCAGCTCCATCAAGTCCGGCGCGTCGCCTCGCAGGAGGCTGGCCCACTGGTCGTTGGGAGCCGCGCGGGCTCGCAGCGTCCAGGGAGGCCCGACTCGAGACTCGGCCAGCGTCTGGAGTTGAGCGGGCAACGTTTCGGACCAGCGCACCGCAACCCGCGGGTGCGGCTCCAGCGCGACCCAAACCTCAATTTCGTAGGGCGTGACTTCCCAGATCGACTGCGCCGATCCCGGCACGGCCAACAACAACGTCAGCGCACAGATCCGGCACACCTGAGACAACGCCCTGAACCGGCAGGTCGGGTGGCGGCGTGGGATGACATGAGCGAGACGCGACATGGGCTCTTCTATTCGGGTTGTAGCCGCCAGGCTTCCAGGTCTTGATACGTTTCGACCGGCTGGGGTACGAGACCGGAGATGCCGGGGCGGTGGGCCAGATGTTCCACGATTTGCCAGAGCGGAATCACGGTCGTGTCGTCGTAGCAAAGCTGATGAATCGTGCGGAGACGTTCGCCCGCCTGATTCCAGCTGACCGCTTGATCCAATTGTCGCAGCGCGAGATTCAGGTGCGGGTTCGGACTGGCCACAAAGGCGTCGGCGGCCAGCAGGCGGCGGGCGTCGACCAGCGGTTCGGGCATCACATATTCCAGGTAGACAAGATCCCAGTCGTCATCCGCCGGGTGGCTCTGGCCAGGCTCCAGCGGCCGCAGCGTGCAAGCGACGCCGACAATCTTCAGGTCCTCGACGATTTCGTCACAGGCGACCCGCGCGATCTCGCTGGCCGGACAGACCAACGTCAATTCCCCCAGCGTGGGCGGCGCACGTTGGCTCTTCTCGGCCACCGCCTTTTCTTCGATGAGCGCTAACTGCATCAGCGTCCGGGCATGCCGAGGGTCGTAGGCGCGGGGTTCGATCCGAGGATCGTAGGCGTAAGCCATCGGATCGTCCGCGTTGATCCCCGGCGAAAAGGGCCCGCTAATGACCTGACACCCCGCGAGCGTGTTTTGGGCAAGCAAATCGCGAACCAGAATTTTTTGGCGATCAATGGCGTAGGCCAAGGCGCGTCGAAAGACGCGATTGCCGACGAAGGGCCGCGCCGAGTTGGGGACCAACACGTGCAGTGTCGGGAGGCGGTAAGCGACCAGCCGCACCTGCGTGTCGCGCTGCAGCCGGGCCACATCCGCCGGAAACAGTCGATCGATCAGATCGATTTCACCTCGTCGCAATACCCCAATTGCCTGCCGCGGCGTGGCGAACTGCCGTTCCACGACCTCACGCGGCTGCGTCACGGTGCCGCGCACGTATGCGGGATTGAGCACGTAGCGGCGTTCGAACTCGTCGGCCGCTTCCACCCGATACGGCGTCCACTCGGCCGTCAACTCGGCGGAGGGCACAACGTCCATCGGGAAATCCAGCAGGGCCACGGACCGCAAGTGCGGACGTCGCAACGTGACCGTCACTTGGTCCAGGTCGGGCACCGCGATCTGTTCGATGGCCGCCGTCCAGGCCGGATTGAAGGAAGGCACCTCGGGATGGCTGACTTGGAGCAGCATTTGGGCCACCTGCACGCCGGTCATTCGCGAACTCAGGACCGAGTCGACTCGGATCGAGAATGACCGCTTGTCGTCAGCCAGCTCAGCCGCGCCCAGCGGACACGTATACTCACCTCCCTCGGGCCCGACGCCCGTCAGCTCGAACAGGTGTCGACGCCGCAACCGTTCGCTTCGCCACTGCGCCCAGCTGAACATCGGCAGATCGGTCGGTGCCGGTGTCTCCGCTGCGGCCTGCAGAACGCCGACTCGCAGCAGCGGATAGCGTTGTCCGGCAAGCGTGGCGAATTCTTGGCCGCCTGGCGTCGCCGGCCAGATTTCCAGCACGTGGCGGCCGGCCAGGTACGCGTCGCGCAACCGCCCGGCCTCCAGGTCGGCGCGACCGGTTGTCAAGGCGCACTGCGCGATCACCTCGAGCTGCTGTTGCCAGCCGCTCAACAATTCGGTCAGCCCGCGGGGGTATTTCTGTCGGGCGAGTTCGAACATTCGCCGGGCCAATTGGTAATCTTCGCGCTTGAGATGCGCCTGAAACTGAGCGTCGAGCACGCGTCCCAGAGCCGCCGCGATCCCCCGACGCTCGGGCGTCCGCTGGTAGACTTCATCCAGCAGCAGCACCGCTCGTTCGAATTGGCCCTCGCGATACAGCGAAGCGGCCTCGGTATAGAGCAACTGATCGAGAGCGGCATCCAGGCCGGGCGTCCCCGGGTTGCGATCATGGACAAACTTGAGGTATTCGAACGCCTCGTCGAACTTCCGCTGGGACATCAACTGCCGGGCTTCGTCCAGCACCCGCTGCTCGAATAACTCGATCCGAGCGATTCCGCTCCAGTTGACTTCCAGTTCCTCGTCCGGATTGCTGACCAGGCGCACCCGCAACGTGTCCGTCGGCCGCGGGTTCGCGGGCAACGTGCGTCCCGGCAGATCCAAGGGCAACGTCTTCAGCTCGCGACCCTGGTTTTCTTGGTTCAGCACAATCAGATCGAACGGCTCAAGATCGATCAGGCGCGTCGCTTGGGCCGCCACGGACCCCTGCAGTACCCCGCCGACTAGGATGGCGAGCGTCGCCGCAAAGCAGCACACTGGCGCGCAGCGGTCGACTCCTGCGCTGTTTTGAAGCGGCGCTGTGTGCCAGGCGGGATGTCCCGAAGACCGTTGCATTAGATTCCGACTTATCCTCCGTTGGCCTCGAGGGGCACCACATGTAGGGTCCCGTCGCCAGCACACACGATGAAGCGATTCCCCGCGAAAGGAACAGGACCCGTCCCCAACGCCTCCCCAACCTCGACGCGTCCGAGCACGGAACCCGAATCGCGGGCCAGGTGCCAGATCGAGCCCCCCACGGTGGAAAGGACCAGTCCCCCGTCGTATTCGGCGACGCTCCCAATCACGGCACCGTCCAATTGATCCGTGTCAAACAGGAGCTCGGCGCCGCGAAACGCCATCAAGTGCCTCTGGTCGGTCATCAGCAGGCCCAGCTCGCCCACCGTGACAGGTCCCCACAAGACGCGTCCGGGCAACTCAAGTTGACCTTGCAGCTGGAGGTCCTCAAGTCGGTACCGGCGGAGCACGTCCTGACCGGCGCCGCGGACAATCCCCAGGACGGTCTGGTCCAGCACGATGGGCGCCGCGACGAACGGAGCATCGGCCTGTTGCTGCCGTTCTTCCGCCAGATGCGGCTGTGGGCTGCTTTTGCCGACAACCTCATAAAGCTTGCCGCGTTCATCGGCCAAAATCGCGCGTTTGCCGTCGGGCAAGACGAACGGCCGAAACCAGGCGACGGTCATGTCGGCGCCCATCGCGGGCAGGAACGGAGCAGCCGCGGATTTGCCGCTGGCCGGATCCAGCAGGTGGACGGCGCCGGACGTGGTCGCGACCAGCAACTTGCCATCGAACGCAACCGGTAAGGCAGACGGCACCTGGCCGGCCAAGTCCAGCGTCACGACGCTCAGCGGCCTCGCCCCGCGCGACGCCTCGTACAGGACGACCCGATCGGACCCCGGCGCCGGCAGGAACGCGCTGCGCTGTTCGTCCAACCTCAGCAACTGGACGAGTCGTGGCAATTGTGGATCCAGCAGCTCCTGGCGTGGCGTCTGCTCCAGCCCAACTCGGATGGCCTCCTTGCCGACCGCGAACAGCACGCCGTTACCCGTCACCACGTTGATTTCTTGAGCAGCGCGATTCACAAACGGCTCGCCAGCCGGCGGCACTCCCAAATCGACCTCCCAGATTGCTTCGCCTTCACGCACCGAGCCGGACGAGCCGCCGACCGACGCGGCCGCAACCGTCACGCCCGCCTTCCCCGAGCGCTGGCGAACGTAGAACAGGGTTGCCCCGCGAAGCTGCAGAGGCGCGAGTACTTGATCTCCCTTATTCGTCAGCCACTTCCGAACCAGCTGCCCGCGCGACGTCTGCAGCTCGTAATGTGTCAATTGGCTGTCACCGACCCACAATCGGCCCCCGTCCAGCAACGGGTAGCTGACGGTTCCGGGCTTGACCGTCGCCAGGGCTTCGGCCGCCACACGGATGGGAGTCCCCGTTTGATTCAGATCCAACTCGAGGACTCGGATCTGCCCCCGATCGGTTGCCAGCAGGACGCGTTGCCCGAACGCGCGGAGCGGCACGACGATCTGGCCGTCAAGCCGCATCGGGTTGACGAGCGGCAGGAACCGGCCCGAGTTCTCCGGGTCGGGAACCAGCACATGCAGCCGACAGAAATCGAGCGCTGGATTCTCCGCCACCAAGACCGCGCCAGCGACCACCAGCGGCGGGACCTCGACGGTGTCGCGGGCATGCCCCAAATACGTCACGCCTTGACAACTCCAGTCCTGCAGGTTGAACGCGTAAAGCGTCGAATGTGCCGCGGCGACCAGGACCTGTTGCCGCGGGACATCGATCACCGGACTCGTCGCCACCGGCACCGACATCCGAGCACCTCCGGTGACGGCTCCATTGGCAGGATCGATCGCCATCACGTAGCCGCCCTGATCCGTATTGCAGCTGACGAGAATTCGGCCCTCTTCCAAACGAGGCGCGGAGAGCGTCCCGGGGCAGGGCAGTCGCCAAACGAGCTGGCCGGTGGTACCCTCGAGCCGCGCGAGTTCTTGCCGAGCGGCGTCCACGATCAGGACGTCCGGCGTGCCCAGCGGGGATAGATCGAGGGGTGCGACGCTGGCGTCGAAACCGACGTAGCGCCGCCACTGCAGCGTTCCATCGTCGGCCCGCAGGCCGTAAATGCTGCCCCGCGCGAGGACGAAGATCGTCTGCCCTTCGAGCGACGCGACGCGGTCTCCTCGCCGGTTCGCCAGGGCAATCCGAAACTGCGACGGGACGGGGATGTCGTCGACCAAGGGCTGGGGCGGCTCGCTCAGCGGACGCACCGACGCGCGCTCGGTTTCGGTCACCCCGAGCACGGCCTTGGCAAGTCGCTCGTCAAGCTCCAACCGAGGATATTCCTTCAACAGGGCGGTCCGCAGTTGATAGGCCGCGGCAATCTGGCCCTGGGCGGCAGCCTCCTGAATCTGAGCCACGATTTTTTCGAGCTCTTGGTCGCGCCGAATCCGCCGTTTCACGCTTTCCAACTTCGCCAGGACTTCCTCGATGCGGGGTTGCTGGCCACGACGGACCGAGGTCGGCAGGTAGGCGGCGTTGTTGACCTCGTCCAAGGTCTGGTTCGCCAGCGCCAGCAACTGTTCCGCGCCGGAAATTGTCTCGGCCTTCAACGCGGTGTCGGCGAAGCCTTCCATGATCTCGGGCAATAGACTCGCCAGTTCGGGTCGAGCCTCATCAAACGCCTCTTCGTTCTCGATTTTCGGCAATTCGGTGCGGGCCGCCAGCAACGCGTCTTCCCAACGCTGCCGCTCGACCGCACTCCAGATCTGGGCCAGCCCGATTCGCACGCGAGCGGAACTCACGCTGGGGTGATCCGGGTAGTCGTTGATGAATTGCTGGAATTGGACACTCGCCTGTCCGTAGGCCTGATTCCGGTAGCTCTCGTTGGCCGCGCTGAACTCGTCGTCGCCGGTTCCGCGCGAGAGCAGAAAATAGAGCGCGACGCCAACCAGCAACAGGACCAGCAGCGCGCCGCCCCCGACGAGCATCAGGGGCGAATCCCAGCGATTCGCGGAGACTTTGCGCCGGCCCTGGGGGCGCATCGAGGCCAGCCAACCGCCCAGGCCACGGCGCCGCGCGATGACCGGACGCCCCGTGGCCGCCGTCTCGGCGACATCGTCCAGCAAGGCGTCGTGACGATCCTCCATCCCCGCATGAGCCTCGTCGCCGCCCCAGTCATCCAAATCGCCGGCCGAATCGACAACGTCCGCCGTCATGGGCGGCTCCGCTCTCGAGTCCTCGTCGTCGTCGATCAGCTCCGCAATCGGCGGCGGGGGCGGCTCGTCCGCCAAGCCGAGTTCGTCGTCGTCTTGACGCGGAGTTGGACGCGAAGGGCCCTTGGACGGCATCGGAGGCGGTGCGACCGCGGGCGGCCCCTCCGTCAGCAAGGAAATTTTCGCCTGATCCGGAGTCAGCTGCCCTTTCTTCACCAGCAGCTTGGCAAGTGACTCGGCGGAAATCGACTTGGGGGATTCATTGATTTGACGACGGATCTTGCGAGCGACCTTTTCGGTCAGCAGGCCGTTGCGGGTCAATCGATCCAACAAGTCCAACGCGCTCATCGTCATCTGCTTCTTCGACCGGGCGAGGGCCGACCTGGCTGTGGAATTCGGGTTTCGGGTCCTGCATCTTCGGTGGCGAGCAACGGTTTCCGGCCCGCGGCGGAAATTCGGCGGCAAACGTGGGATGGCGGTCCACCGGCAAGGCGATTCCTGCCGGCGAGCAGGGGGTCAAGTCGGCCAACGTCCGAGCCGCACTCCACGGACCGGCTTCCTCGGCCACCTCATGGCTCATCGACCGTTCGCAGCTTTACTTCCTGGACCCCGATCTCGCTGCCCGCGTCCAACGCCATGACGACTCGCTCGTGCGTGGCATCTCCGCTGGCCTCGACGATCAGGGTGTTCGGCACGTGACCGCGTCCATCGCCTTCGCGCGCCTCACGCAAACGACGCAGCAGTTGCTGCTCGCTGGGCGCTTCCTGCTCCTCGTCCCAGAACGACGTCGAGACATGGAAGGTGTTGAACTCGTCGACGCGCACCGTGATCACGTCATCCTCAACGGACTCCTGATAGTTGGCACTCGGAGCATCTTCCTTGGGCGTGGGCAATTGAAAGGACTTCTGCATCGTGAACGCCGCGGTCACCATAAAGAAGATCAGCAGGAGGAACGTGACGTCCACCATCGGCGTCATGTCCACCTCCGCTTCCGTGTCGGCGGACGGCGCTCGAAATTCAATCGCGGCCTCTTCCGCGAAGACGATTTGATCCGCCGGCGCTCCCGGAGGCAGAAAGGGGACGGCGAGCAGCGTGTTGCACCCGGGACACTCGACCTGATGCTCCGAATTGGCGGCCCGAGTGACCATCAAGGCCTGACAAATCGGGCATCGAAAATGCAACAACCCGTCGCTCATGGAACCTCCAAAATCGCCACGTAGAGATCTTTGCCGACCTTGCCAACGGCCGACGAGACACGGGCCACATCCCGATGTTTGACTTGCTTCTCGGCCTTGATCAGCACGTTCTCTTTCCCATCGGCCAATTCCTGTTCGATATACGAGACAATCGCGTCGCTCTGTCCTTCCAAGTCGCCCCCGTCAAGTAAGTGGTCGGCCGCTTGCCCATCGCCCAAGTAGACGTCGGCATGCTCGCCACTTCCCTGAGCGACGGTCAAGATCACGGAACTCTTGACGGAAACCGCGGTCCCGTGGCGTGCCGGCGGCAGTTCCACCGGGGCATCCTCATCCAGGCGTGCAGCCACAATAAAAAATATCAGCAGCAGGAACGTGATGTCGATCATTGGCGTGATGTCCATCTCGCTGTCGTCCAGCGCCCGCCGCTTGATCAACGGCTGATCATCCAGCACTTCGACGAAGTATTCCTCCTCGACTCTGGCGTCGCCAAGTGGTTCTTCGCGTCCCACGGACATTTTGCTACTCTCCAACTCAATTTCGTCGCGGACTGCCAAATCGCGGTTGATTAACAGACCAAGCTGCAATCCTCGATCTACGTTCGAACCGCCTGCCGCGGCGGTGGCGCGGGTGCGGCGGTCTGCACGTCGCGTAGGGTGTCCAGGACACGTCCGAGTCCCGAGCCGACGAGATCTTCCATCTTGCGAATTCGGATGTTGATCGAGGCCATCACCAGGACCAAGGGAATGGCGATCGCCAGTCCGCTGGCCGTGGTGATCAGGGCCACGCTAATGTCCTGTGCCAGCACGTCGGGACTGACGTTTGCCGCGCCGGCCAGTTTTCCGAAGGCCCCCATCATGCCGATCACGGTGCCAAACAGCCCGACCATCGGGGCACTTTTGATCACGGTGTTGACCCAGCTGAGCCGCTGTTCGATATCGGAAAGAACGTCTCGTTGAAAGCGATCCATCACGAGGTGCTTCACCTTCGCATAACCAATTTCGCGATGATTGATCGCAATCATCGCCAGCTGCGCGACGGCCCGCGGATCTCCGTCACACAGTTGGACGGCCGCGGCAAAATCGCCGCGTGAGAGCGGCTCCTCCAACTCGTCCAAGAATTGCGTTTGCGCGTCCTCGCTCCGGAAGCGTTGGCGCGCGACCCGCATCCACACCATGACGACGCAGAAGGCACCCCACAAGGCGATGGCGGCGAGCATCAGGTAAATGAAGGTCGCCACAAAGCTAGTCAGCCCGCTAATGTCAATCGCGGCGCACAAAGCGGGGTAATTCCCAGTCATCATCTTCGGCCTTTGAGCTACAGTTGCCTTTGTTTTCGCGGTTTCAATCGGCGACCCGGTGCCGGCCCCGCTCCGCCGCACGATCCGCAACCGGGCGGACCGCCAACGGTCGCGCGTCCCGCGTTGTGGGGCGCGGGCGCGCGGCGTCAGGTCCGCCACTGGATCTCGATGACGTAAAACTCGAACCCTCGGCCCGCCGGCTGCACCCCAAAAACCGTCTTTCGGACATCCTTGAGCGGACGGTTGCCCAAGCGGGCATTCTCTAACACCGCCAGCTGATTTTCGATCTCCGGGGGATAGAACTGACAGAGCACTCGTCCCGTCGTATCGACACCAGCCTGGGCCAGGAGCGCTCGGTCCTGATCCTTGAACTTGCCCCCGGTCCAAATGAAGTACAGCCGTTCGTCCTCGCCGCTCGCGGATGAGCGTCGCTGCCACGTGCCGTTCTTGAGCGAGGCATAGTCGACCGAATTCCGCCCCCCGCCAATCGCCGCCAGCTCGATCCCAAAGAACTCCAGCTGTTTGCCATAAGACTCCAGCGTAGTCGAGATGTAGCGAACTTCCCAGCGTTGCCAGCGCGGAATCAGGTCGCCGCCGCCCCGTTTGCGGCTGTCGCCGGCCCCGCTCCCACGGGTCGCCATGGCGCCCTCAATCGCGTCCAAACTGGCGGCGACGGACGAGACGGCATCGGTCACGGCCGCCAGCGTGTCCTGCACATCCGGCTCGGCTAAGTCCAATTCCTCGATCCCGGGCTCGTTGATGTCACGGGCCGAGCCCTCGGGATTGTCCGTGCCCGGCTCCTCCTCGACTAAAAACATTTCCGGAGCCGGCGGGCGGGAAAAGACTTGCGTCGTGATCCAGATGACCACCAGCGTTCCCACGAACAGACCCACCATGATCAGCAGAGAAACCAACAGACTGGCCGCGCGATCATAGGTACTGACGCGGAGCAGATCTCCATGCCGAGACTCATGAGCGGGCGCGGCGGGTGGGGGAGCTTGGGTCGAGGGCACGTTCGAGGGGGCTTGGCCGCGAAGGGAAGGGGTGACTAGTTAAGAAACTGAGCGTCCGGTCGGAGCGCCAAGAACCATTGCTTCCAGCGCTCGATGGCGTCCAATTTAGCGCCTTCGGTCGGTTCGTCCGAGAGTCCGAAGCCGTCAATCTTGCGGCTCAATAACCGCAAACCATCGCGCGCCTTCCGCACGACACGAGGGTCGGGATCGCCGAGCGCGTAGATGAAGGTCGGGACGTTGTCGAGGTCGCGGGTGTTGTAGAGCGCCTTGAGCGCGGCCATCCGCACGGGAAACTCTTCGGCCGAGGCCAGGCGTCGCAATCGTTCCAGCTCACGTTCGCGCTGCTGCGGATCGTCGCTCAACGTGACCACGAAGTCCTGCTGCAAGGCCGCGTCCAGATCCTCATCACCGGCCGCCTCGAGAATCGCCAAGAGCGTTTCCGCCTTGCCCTGAAAGGGCGTCTTGACGATCTGGCCATCTTCGCCAATCGTGACGTCCGCCGTATTGGTCGGCAAGCCACGCCCGCCCCGCAAGCGACCGCTGAACGCTTCGGCCTTCTCGATGGACTTCTTGGTTCCGCGAACGAGAAACAAAACTGCGAAACAGGTATCGATACTGGGCCCGTTGTCACGGTCCCAACTGCCCGACTCATTCTCGCTGCGCATCAACAACTCGACGCCCGCGTTGTACCAGGCAGGATCCTTTTCCTCTCGACCCGTCGCCAGCTCACGAAAGCTCTTGTAGCGCTCCAGGGCGTACATGTAGTAAAACATCCAGTCGGGTGGATCGATGCGAAAGTTGGCCTCGAACCACTGGTCACCGGACTGCATCGCCTGTCGCAAGCGGCCTCGGTCGACTTGATCCGTCAACGGCCCCTGCGAAGGTCGTTGCTCGGGCGCTTTGACGATCCGCACCGCGGCCGGGAGGCCATTGTTCGAAGGTCCTCCCCGCATGTCTTCCGTCAACCGCAGCAAGTCTCCCAAGACGTAGATGCTGCTGCACCCAGCCGCCGACAAGGACTGCTGGACGCCAATCTGCGCGACCCGCCGAAAGTCACCCGGGTCGATGCCCTGATAGCCCCAGCCGCCCGAAGGATCCTGGGTCCGGATCAGCCAGTTGCAAACCTTGGCCGCCACTTCGGGCTTGACCGGATAAGCTCCCGTCCGATCCGCCGTCCACATGGCCAACACGGCGTACTGCGTCATCGAGGTGTCGCCGTTGGGAAGGTTGGCACCCTCCAGATATCCCCAGCCGCCATTCCCCTTTTGCCATTTGACCAGTAAGTCCATCAAACTAGTAATTTCGGATCGGTACTGGTCCGCATCCAACTCGGAGAGAAAAATGATGGCCAGTCCCAGATCGTAGATCACATCCCCGGCATGCTGCTGCTCAAGTGACTTCGCTGCCTCCTGGCACGCGACGACGGCCTCTTGGATCTTGGGGTGATTCGTCGGTCGATTGCCCTTGAGCAATGCCAGGGCGATCAACGACTTGCCCCCCAAGCGCGAATGCGTCGGCGTCGTGTCAAGATAGCGAAGCGCCTTGTCGAGCAGCTTCCGGACTTCCGGGCTCTCTGGCGAATACGCCAGTGTCGAATCGACCCCGACAGTGAGGAGGGCTGCGAATCCTAGTCAGCGCCGCCCACCGAAACGTTCTCCGGCGGGCAAGGGAAGTGGCACGTCCCAACCTCGTCGAATCGCCGAAAGCGGTCGTGCGAATCGGTCGACCGTTGCCGGCATCCGTACGAGCTTCTCCGGGCTGCCGAAGCACTCGGTCGCCCATCGAGCGAACGAGCGGCGACGACCTGTGGCCCGCCGGTCGAATGACCGACCGCTCACGTCGGAGCCGAACCACGCCGCGGGGGACTCGAGTCAACACAATGGATTTCACACGATCAGAGGGGTTCCCACTTTCTGTTCCGAAGTCGATCCTAATCCAGCTGAGCGGTCGATGTCAAGTTATCTGAAACGCCGGAACCCGTTTCGCAGAATGACTTTGTCGCGAGCCATCGAGCCGAATTGACAGCGGGCCAGGTTCCCTTTACGATGCGTCTTCGCCAAACTGGTCAGGTAGCTCAGTTGGTAGAGCAGTGGACTGAAAATCCACGTGTCGGCAGTTCGATTCTGCCCCTGACCGACCACTCAGCCGTTCCCCACCATTCAGCTCTCGAGGATGCCAGCTGGAAGATTTCCCGTGCGCTCGCCGGATGGCTTGAGCGTCTCTCGTGGAACCTCGCGCCGGTCGGGGAGCCGCCGCCTATCGCGGCAATCGGGATCTCGCCCGGTGCAAATTGACCGGACGCGACCGGGCTGGGGCGAGCGATTTCGACAGTCGGCAGTTAACGCGCATCGCCCCAGGAGCCTGCGGTCGACTTGCAAGCTCACGCAAATGACCAGTACAGAGCCCCGCAGCGACCTTCAAGACGTGTGCTGAGGGCTCTGATTCCTTGCCGAGGGCCAGCGGGGATCGCGCCCCGCGTGGCAGCCCCATCTGGCGGGCCCCTGTGACAGACTCAGACCACCATATCCTTGAGGCTCTTGAGGGGCCGAATCTTGACCACATTCCGAGCCGGCTTGGCTTTGAAAACGGTCGGTTCGCCTGTGAACGGATTGGTTCCCTTGCGGGCCTTCGTCGCCGGCTTGCGCTGGACCGTGATCTTGCATAGTCCTGGAATGGCAAACTGTCCGGGACCGCCCCGCTTGCCAATCGCCTTGTGAATTTCGGTTGCGAGCGATTCAAAGACGGCGGCCACGTCTTTCTTCGCAACGCCAGTCGTTTCGGCAATGCTTGCCAGAATCTCGCTCTTGGTCGGTGGTTTCTTGGCGGTCGCTTTCGCCATGCGGTGACCCTCCTTGACAGGTCTAAGGTATGCTAAGGATCGGTAATTTACGGTAACGCCCGAGGCGTGACGCGATGATTAAATTACGACGTCCTAAAAATTGCAAGCCATAAACGACGGAAAACCTCGGAAAATTAAGGGAAAAATGCGACCTCGCGGTTGCGGTTCGGTCAGTGGAAGACGAGCCCTCGCGGATTGGCGCGAGCCATCGGGTCGCCAAAAGGTGGGCAACGCGAGGTCGCGGCGCGGCGCTCGGACGCGCTCGCGGGCGGCGAATTTTCGAGCCCGCTTCGTGCCGTCCCGTTTTCGGGAGCCCGGCTTACACTACAACTAAAGCAGGTGGCGTTGGGAAAAGGGGTCAGGTCCCAAAAGCCGGAACGGCCCTTCGGGTGCTTCGCACGCTTGGGACCTGACCCCTCTGGCCAACGCCCGGCGGGACGGCGATCCGGACGGCGGTCCACATGACGATCGATTGTCACAGGGAGAAGAAGCGAATGGACAAGCAACTTCAAGCGGGCTTGGCGGCGTGGATTCGACACGCGAGCTACGGGCTGGCAATCGGCATTTGCGGTTTGGCAACTTCCCCGGCGACGGCCCAATTTCGCGTCGAGAACGATCCCTCGGTCAATCGGATCCTGATGCTCGCGCCGCGCGAGTACCAGCAACAGCTCAAGCAGGCCGAGGACGCGATCGCGCGTGAGCAATACAGTGAAGCGATTCAAAGTCTGGCGAATCTGTTGGAGCCTGCCGATCCGGCGCGGCCCGACGAAACACCGGGCGTGGGCGAGGACTTCTTCATTGGGCACCCCAGCGATGTGCACTTGCGATCGAGTCTGCGCGGCGAGGCGCGGCGGTTGCTCGGAACGCTTCCGGCTCGGGGCCGAGAGCTCTACCGATTGCAATACGGCGCGACGGCCGAGCGGCTGCTGCGTGAGGCCTTGGAAAACCACGACGTCCAGCGGCTCGAGGAAGTCTCCTGGCGGTACTTTCATACCGAAGCCGGTTACCGAGCCTGCCTGCTTTTGGGTCGCCACCAACTGGATCTGGCACGTCCTTTGGCCGCTTCGCTCTGTTTCGCGCGGTTGGCGGCGATTCCGGAAGCGGTCAATCAATTCGACCCGGAGCTGACGCTGCTGCTGGCGCTGAGTTGGCACCGGGCGGGGCTTACGGAACGTGCCGGCGAGGCCTTGAGCGAACTGCGGCAACGTCGACCCGACGCCCAGGTGGCGTTGGCAGGTCAATCTATCCCGCTCTTCGCCGCCAACGAATCGCCCCTCGCCTGGCTTGAACGCAACCTGGGCCCGCTTGAGCAGCTCACGACCCAACTGACGAACGAGTGGCTGATGCATCGCGGCGTGCCCTCGCGCAACCCCGCGACGCATGGCAGCCGTCCCTTGGTTCGTCATCGCTGGCAAGTCCCGCTGGCGAACAATCCCGATGACGAAGAGCTGATTGAGTCGGCGCTGCTGGACTTCCGCGAGGAGCGGACCGCGCCCATTCCTGGCGTGGTCCCGTTGGTCGTGGATGACGTGATTCTGCTGCGCACGTCGGAGCATATGTTGGCGGTCGACTTCGAGACCGGCAAACGCATCTGGGAATATCCTTGGGCCGAACCGACTTCGGCATTCCTGACCGACGAGGCGATTCCGGCGCGCAATCGTCAGCAGCGGCGATTGCAGTTGGAAGAGCGACTCTGGCTCGACGCGATCTACGGCCAACTGGCCAGTGATGGGAAAAACGTTTTCCTGGTGGACGAGCTTTCGTACGTCAGCGCCGGCAGCCTTCCCGCCGCGGCTCAGCTGGTCCGCAACCTGACGCTGAACGACCCTTCGCAACCGAAGGATTCGAATTATCTGCTGGCCTTGGAAGTGGGAACGCAGGGCAAGTATCGATGGCGTGTCGGCGGCCCGACGGGCGAAGACGAGCCGGCTCTGGCGGGCGCGTTTTTCTTGAGCGTCCCGTTGGTCCTGTCCGGTGAACTGTTCGTCATGGCCGAAGTTCGCGGCGACATCAGCCTGTACGTGCTCGAGAGCGAAACGGGTAAGCTCCGCTGGTCGCAGCAGCTGGCCCACGTCGGTCCGCTGAATATCGTGAGCGACAACCTCCGCCGGCTGGCTGGAGCGGCGCCTTCCTATTCCGATGGAGTCCTGGTCTGCCCAACTTCGGCGGGTGCGATCGTGGCGTTCGACTTGCCAACTCGCTCGCTGCTCTGGGGCTTTCAGTATCCGCGCA
This sequence comes from uncultured Planctomycetales bacterium, assembly GCA_963826795.1. Taxonomy (GTDB): domain Bacteria; phylum Planctomycetota; class Planctomycetia; order Pirellulales; family Pirellulaceae; genus CAWGYT01. The sequence continues at coordinate 487,561 of CAWGYT010000020.1, forward strand.
ATCTGATTTCCCCCACCCAGTCGCTCCGAATCAATTTCAACGGGGTTTACGGCGCCACCCAAGCCACGCTGCGCGATCGCTGGATCGACGCATCGGCGATTATTGACGAGGGGCGCGTCGTGGTCACACCCGTGGAAACGAATCAGTTGATTTGCCTGGATTTGCTCACCGGCGAAATGCAGTGGACCATCGATCGCGAGAATGAGCTGACCTATGTCGGCTGCCTGTACCAAGGACGCGCCATCGTAGTCGGCAAATCCGTCGTGCGGGCCCTCAACCTGTCCGACGGCAAACTGGCCTGGGAGACCTCGCTTCTGCCAGACGACTCCGTGGCGACGGCCGAAGAGCTGACGAGCGGACGTGGGTTCCGGTCGGGCCAATTCTTCTATTTGCCGACCACCGCCCGTTTGCTCAAAGTGGACCTCGACAACGGACAAATCGTGAGCACTCAGACCACCCAGGAACCGCTCGGCAATCTGATCAGCTACCAGGACCAAGTGATTTCACTCAGCCCGATCGGACTCAGTACGTATTATCAAGCCGAACGCTTGGCCGAACGGGTGGCGGCGCAACTCCGCGAATCGAAGTCGGACCCCTGGGCCCTCGAACATCAAGGCCTCTTGGCCCTGGAACGCGGGGACCTGGTTGTGGCCCTTACTGCGCTTCGAGACGCGTACCGGAATTACGACGAAGACGATGATCGGCGAGTGGCGACGAGGGCCTTGCTGGTCGACACGCTGCTGGCTCTGCTCGAAGCCGACGTCGACTTGAGCGGGGAGCGGATTGCCGAGATCCAGCAACTGATCGACCGACCCCTTCAACGCGAACGCTTCCTCCGCTTGATCGGTCGACAATTGCTCGCACAGGGCCGAGCGGACGAAGCCTTTAGAGCGTTCTTGGAACTGGCCCAACAGCAGCGCTACGCGTCCAGCATCTCCGCCTTCGAGACACCTCGCTTGCCACTGGTCGAGAATCGCAACCGCACGCACTTCGTCCGCCGCGATCGTTTCGTCCGCGCCGGGATTCGAGCGTCGCTGGAACAGGCCAACGCGTCGCAACGGGCGGCGATGGAAGTGGCCATCGAGCAGGAGCTGGCCTCGGCGCTGCAATCGGATCGCGTCGCGAGCTTGACGGACTTCCTGCGGGTCTTCGCCGATCATCCGCTGTCCGACCGAGTCCGCCTGGAGCTGGCGCGACGGTATGTCGCGATGGACAAATTGCTCGAGGCGGAGCAACTGGTTTCGCCCCTGGCGATGCGCGCCACGGGTCCGCTGACCGGCCAGGCCTGGGCCGTCTTGGCCCGCATCATGCAGCGGGCCGGGCGATCCGACGCGATGTTCGACTGCCTGGGACCCCTGCGAAATGAATTTGCTTCGCAAGACGTGGGTGATGGCCGGACGGGCTCCGAGCTGGCCGCGGAGCTGAATCCCAGCTCCGCCGCCGACGGCTCGAGTCCCTGGCCGTATGGACGCGTGCTGGTCAACAAAATGCAGGTCAGTCCCGGCAATCTGCCGCGACAATTTCAGGCCTACGCCAACTATCGGCCCGTGCAGCTGCGGGAACACGTCGGCCCGCTCCGCCCCTACCTCCAAGTCGCCTATGACTCGACCGGAACCAACAGCCTGATGGTGGCGGACGACCTGGGACGGGAGCAGATCCGTCTGCCCGGCACCAGCGGCCGCAGTCGACTGTTTACGGACGGAACCCTGACCTGCAAGACGCTCGGCCACCTGATCGTGGTCAACTACGGTCACGGGCTGATGGCAGCCAGCGCGCTCCAGGCCCCCAATGGACAGGAACAGCGAGTGCTCTGGCCCGAGAACTACCAGGATCTGCTCAACGCAGCCAACTCGCGGCGAACCAGCATGCAGGCGGTGCCGGAGGCAAACGAATGGGGGCAGCAACGGCTGAAAATCACCGGGCGACGTGTCGACTCAATCGGCCCCGTCTCGTTCGATGGACTGGTCTACCAGCAAGGCAACAGCCTGCATTGCGTGGAACCCATCACCGGAAACGCGCTCTGGGTCCGACATGACATCGCCAATGACGCGATCCTCTGGGGAGATGACCAGTACGTCTTCGTGACGACGCCCGGGGCCGAAACCGCCCGCGTGTTTCGCTTTCTTGACGGCGAAGAGCTCGCGGCGCGGCCCGTCCCACCCAGCGGTCGCCACCTGGCCCATCTCGGCCGCCTCGTCCTGACCTGGGACGAGATCGGCGCAGTGGACCCGAAGTCCCCCTCGCGTCCGAACGTGTGGCGCCTTCGCCTTGTTGATCCCTGGGACCTGCGGGATCGCTGGCAGCGGGATTTCGCCGCCGGTTCGCGGGCCGACCTGACCGTGTCCGGGCTACTGGCGATCGTCGCGCCCGACGGGCAGTTGACGATTTTGGACGTCGAGAACGGCGCGGCGCTGATGACGGCCGGGCTCGAGCCGGTCGACCGGCCGCTGCTGAATGTTTATCTGCTGGCCAGCCGGGACCAGTTCCTCTTGGTCCGTAATTTCGAGCCGCGGGCCAAGCAAGGTGCCACGGTCGAGAGCTTTCCGGACCCGCAGATCGCCCCCCTGATTGATGGCGACGTCATGGCGTTTGATCGGGTTTCCGGCCAACCTCAATGGCAGACTCCCGCCGTGATTGAGGGCTATGGCTTGCCACTCGATCAGCCGCGCGAGGTCCCGGTTCTGGCATTCGTCCGCCAAGTGTCGCGGACCGACAACCGCTCCCGCCGACGACTTGAACTGGGTCTGCTTTGCATCGACAAACGCGATGGAAGGCTGATCGTCGAATTTGATGGCCTGAATTCGACCTACGGGTCCTTCTTCATGTCGGGTGACCCGGCATCGAAAACGGTCTCGTTAAGACTGCTGAACATCCACAATTACCAGCTCACGTTCAGCGACGAGCCGCAGCCACCAGCCCCCACCGCTCAGACGGGGACAGCCGCCAGCCACCGCGCGGGATCGGGACTCTCGGGAATTCTCGGGGCAATCTACGGGGCGATTGGTCGGCAGTTTAATGCGGAGCTGGGCAATGGCCCGGCGGGCGAACCAGGCGGGGCAACCGACCCGGCAGGGACCACGCCGGCCGGGGAGCAGGCGAAGGCCGGGGAAAAGGCCCCCGCTGCAGATCCGGCGCCGGGCGGCGAGGAGGCAAGACCGCGGGCCGCACCACCACCGAATCCGCCCGCCGACCCGCCTCGACGCTAGGCATTGTTTCCAACGGGATCCCGGCTCTTTCGAGGGAGAGGCCGTTTTCGCAAAGTTTGGCTTGGCCCGCCGCGTGTCCGCCCCCATTTTGGACAAGGCCTCGGTGTCACCAAAATTAGCAGGCGTAACACGAACTCGATGCGTGGCGAATCGCCGCGACAACCCGCTTGACGTTTCACCTAGGCACTGGGGCAATTCGCGCCTATCTTTAACAAGACTTGACGGGCAGCCGGGGATGCCACGGAAAACGTTCGTCCGCTTTTGGCGAGATGGGCGGCCACCGGAGACCCTCGAGCGGCCGAACCACGTAGGAACTCCCGTTCGATCGGGTTTGACGAAAGGCAGCGTGATGACCAACCTCCACGAGGACGCGATCCACCGTTTGGCGGAAGCCCGCGAACGGATCCTGGGCCAGCTCTCGCAAATCATTGTCGGACAACAGGATGTCATCGACGAGCTGCTGATTACGCTGTTCAGCCGGGGCCACTGTCTGCTGGAGGGGGTCCCAGGGCTGGCGAAGACCCTGATGATCAGCACCCTCGCACGGTCGCTCAGCCTGTCCTTCAGCCGGATCCAGTTCACCCCCGACCTGATGCCGGCCGATATCACGGGCACGGAGGTCTTGGAGGAGAACCGCAGCACGGGTCAGCGGGAGCGGCGGTTTCTGGAAGGACCTCTGTTTGCCAACGTGATCCTGGCCGACGAAATCAACCGGACGCCGCCCAAGACCCAAGCGGCCCTCTTGGAATCGATGCAGGAGCGGCAGGTGACGGTGGGCCGCGAGCGACGCGCGCTGTCCGACCCCTTTTTCGTGCTCGCAACGCAGAATCCGATTGAGCAAGAGGGCACCTACCCGTTGCCCGAGGCGCAGCAGGATCGTTTCATGTTCAAGGTGTTCGTTGACTATCCAAGCTTCGACGAGGAGTTTGAGATCGCGCGGCGGACGACGTCGGCCTTGTTTGCCGAGGTCCAACCGGTGCTTTCAGCCGAAGAGATTCTGGGCCTGCAGCAGTTGGTTCGCGAGGTGGCGGTCAGCGACCACGTGATTCGGTATACGCTTTCGCTGGTACGCCAAACACGGGTTCGATCCCCCGGCACTCCCGAATTCGTTCGCGAGATGGCCTCTTGGGGAGCCGGCCCCCGAGCGGTTCAGTTTCTGATCTTAGGTGCCAAGTCACGGGCCTTGCTCAGCGGACGGACCCATGTCACCACCGACGACGTGCAGGCGCTGGCCAAACCGGCGCTGCGGCATCGGATCGTGGTCAATTTCGCGGCCGAGAGTGATGGCGTAACGGCCGACGACATCATCGATCGACTTCTCCGAGAAACGCCAACCAAGGAAGATGAACTAACAAGCGATGCCCGATTCCAAAAGATTTTTGCATCCTGAAGCGATCAAGCGCATCTCACGACTGGAGTTGCGAGCGCGACACATCGTCGAAGGGTTTCTTTCCGGCATGCATCGCAGCCCGTACTTTGGTCAGTCCGTCGAGTTTCGGCAGCACCGTGAATACGCGCCGGGCGACGATCTTCGGCACGTGGACTGGAAGGTCTGGGCGCGCCAGGACCGGCTGACCGTCAAGCAGTTCGAGGAAGATACGAATCTTCGCTGTACGTTGCTGGTGGATGTTTCGCGGAGCATGCAATACGGACGCGGAGCGCTCAACAAATACGAATATGGGGCCGCGGTGGCGGCCAGTCTGGCGTATCTGGTCCTGAAGCAGAACGATGCGGTGGGCTGCGTCGCCTTCGACGAAACCGTCCGCCGCACGGTTCCTTCGCGGACCCGACGGACCCATCTGAATTCGGTGGTCGAGGCGTTGGCGGTGAGCGAGCCGCGCGATAAGACGGAGATGTACGGGGTCTTGCGGCGCGTCGCCGAGACATTTCCCAAACGAGGATTGATGGTTCTGGTGTCGGACCTGCTGGCCGATCAGGCGGCCACCTTGCGTGGCTTGCGACTCCTGCGGCAACGTGGGCATGACGTGATGGTTTTTCACGTCATGGACGATGATGAATTGGATTTTCCGTTCGAGGGAGCAACCCGTTTCGAAGGGTTGGAATCCCCCGCGTCCTTGACCTGCAATCCGCGGGCCTTGCGACAGGGATACCTTGAGGCGCTGGAGGTGTTCCTCAATACGACGCGACACACGTGCGCTCAAAACACGATCGACTACACGTTGCTCCGAACCAGCGAGCCGTTGGATGCGGCGCTGGCCACGTTCTTGTCGAGCCGCCTCTGGATGCAACGCTCCTGAGCGGGTCGCACGCCAGGGGGCATCCGGCGGGAACCGCCTGGCCCCTGAAATCGCCCACAACTAGACGCCTGCCATGCAATTCCTTTACCTGCCACTGACCTGGGGATTTCTACTGGTCCTGCTGCCGCTATTGATCCACCTGATCAATCTGATGCGGCATCGACGGGTGGCCTGGGCGGCGATGGATTTCCTGCTGGCGAGCTACCGCAAGCATCGCCGCTGGGTCTGGCTGAAACAACTCCTGCTGCTGCTGCTCCGCATGCTGGCCGTGGCGGCGGCCGTCGCGATGCTGGCCAAGCTCATGACGCAGGACCCGCTGGGACGCTTGTTCGGCGAGCAAACCACACACCACTACGTGCTGTTGGACGATAGCCTGTCGATGGCCGACCGCACCGGAAATGGCTCGGCATTTGACCGCGGGCGACAGACAATCGCCCAGCTGGCCGCGACCGCCCAAAACGGCAACCCGAACCAGCTGGTCACGCTGATCCGCTTTTCCGAGGCTTCCCGGGCGGCCCAGCGCGGAACGCTGTCGGCCGATTTCGCCGATTTGACGGCGGTCCCCGTGAACGGCAAACTGGCCGACTTGTGGGACGAACAGCAGCGGTCGCTCCGCGTCTCGCAACTCGCAGTCGATGCCGAACCGGCCTTGGAACTGGCCGAACAGATGATGCAGGACGCGCCGGAACAGCGCCGCATCGTGCATCTCGTCTCGGACTTTCGCCAAGCCGATTGGAAACAGCCGACGGCGATTCGCGAGCGACTGGCACGGCTCGCCAAGAACCGTGTCGAGATCAATCTGGTGCGGTGCGTCGAAGTCGCCAGCCCCAATCTGGTCGTCACCCGCCTGGCCCCCGAGGTCGGAACGCAAGCCGCGGGCGTGCCGCTGCTGATGACGGTCGCGGTGAAAAACTTCGGGACCCTGGCTGCCGATCGCATCCTGCTCAAGGCCCGCTCGAAGTCCCATCCCACCAACCCTCAGGGAACCGAATCCGCCCCTCAGGCGACCGAATTGCCCGACGTGTTGATCGAGCGAATTGAACCGGGTGAGACGGTGACGCGTCAGTTTCAGGTCTTTTTTCCGACCCCGGGTCCACAGGAAGTCGAGGTGGAATTGCCGGTCGATTCGGTCACGGAAGACAACCATCGGTGGTGCGTCGTCGACCTGCCCGCCGGCGAATCGGCATTGATCGTGGACGGGAATTCGGACGAGTCGTCGGCCTATTATCTGGAATCCATTTTCCGCCCAGGCTCGAAGGCCAAGACCGGCGTGATCCCGACCGTCCAGCCGCTGAACTATCTGCGGGATGCGACCGTCGAGGAGTTGTCGCGACACCAGGCGATTTACTTGCTGGACGTTCCTCCCTTGGACAACCGCACACTCGAAAACCTTCGCCAATACGTCGAACGCGGCGGCGGCTTGGCGATCTTCGCGGGACCGAACCTGAACACAACGTGGTCCAATAACTGGTACGAGGCGGGAGTCTATCCCAGCCCGCTGGAACGCGTGGCGACCTACGATCCCGAGCCCGGATCCGCGGCAGCCGACGTCCAGTTCACCGATCACCCCATCTTCGCGGCATTTGCCGGCGAGCGGAATCCGTTTGCCGCGGCGATTCGCATCCGCCAGTACGCGGCGACGCCGCGACGATGGACGATCCCCGCCGACTCGGGAATCGAAGTGCTTGCGCGATTGCCCGACGGATCGCCGTTGGTCGTCGAGCGCGGCGTCGGCGCCGGCCGCGTGGTCGCGTTCCTGACAACGCTCGGTCCGCAGTGGAACAACTGGGCATTGGAGCCCAGCCTGATCGTGGTCGTCCTTCAACTGCACGCCCACCTGGCTCAGCCGCAACGCCCTCGCGCAGACCGTCAGGTCGGTGAATCGATCGTGTTTCAGTTGAACGGAACCGAATATCAGCCCGACTTGAAGTTTCAGGTGCCCGGCGACGATTCAGCCCCGCGCGAACTCGAGAAGACCGCGCGGGCTTCTGAGTCGGAGGGGGGAATTTTGTTGACGGCCTCACTCGGACCCAATTCAGCCAGTGCAGGCCAGAGCGAAACGGACTACAGCGGAATCTACGAGGCCCAGTTGGAGACGCGCGACGGCAGGATCCACGTCCGCCGGTTTGCGCTCAACGTGGATCCGCGCGAAAGTGATTTGGCGACGACCGACCGTGTTGCCTTGCGGCAGGCGTTGGAGCCGGTTCCAATTCGGGTTTATAGCGCGGGAGATCAAGTCGATTCGCTGGGAGCCCCGGATCGGAATGCGTGGAGCGAACTGTTGCTGTGGGTCTTGATCGCGGTGTTGGTGGTCGAGCAATGGCTGGCGTATCGCTTGAGCTATCATCCTTACGCCCTGCAGCCGGCCGGAGGAATCAGCTGATGGATCACGGCGCGTTCCTGGGCCCGCTGGCGGACACCCAATCACACACCTATTTCGAATTCGTGCGCCTCCAGGAGTTGACCGACTGGTGGCAGTGGATGCTGTTGCTGGTTGTGGGACTGGCCTTGATGGCCTATGTCGGTTGGCTCTATCGACGCGACACGCGCGAGCTGCGGCGTGGCGTGCGTTGGGTCTTGCTGCTGCTTCGCATCACCGCTTTTGGCGGGCTGCTGATTTTCTTTCTGGATCTGCAGAAACGAACCGAGCAGCAACAGACGCGCGATTCGCGGGTTGCCGTCTTGGTCGACACCAGTCAAAGCATGGGTTTGACCGACACACCGACGGGCGCACGAGCCAGCCGACTCCAGCAAGTGATCGACGAGTTCTCGCAAGGCCCGTTACTGGCTGAGCTCTGTCAGAAGCACGAGGTGACGGTCTATCGCTTCGATCAAGCGGCGGCCCCGACGCGGATCGCAACCTTCGCCAAGCGGAGGTCGCAGACGCCGGAAACATCGGGCGACCAACGGGCCGCTCGCCAAGCCGCCTTGCAGGAAGTGCGCCGCCTTTTCGGGGGCGCCGCGGCCGTCGCGACCTTCGGGCTGCTGGCCTTCGCCGCACAAGGATTGTGGGGCGGGCGTCTACGAGGCCGAGAGGGCGAGGCCTACCCGCTCTTGGCGGGAGCGGTGGCCTTGATCGTGGCGCTGGTGATCGCCGCCGTCGCGAATCTGCGGCACCCTGAACTCGCGTGGGCGGAGATCCGTTCGGGAACAATCGCCGAGGCGGGGTCTGCCCCGGATTCGGACGGAAACGCGGGGGCGACCGAGGCCTTGGCAGCGCCGTCCGCGCGAGACGCTTCCCAAGGCCCGGAACGGTCGCCCGCATCGGTGGCCATTGAATTGAATCCGGCCGAAGTCCCTTGGAACACCGAACTCGTCGCACGCGGCGTCGAAACGCGGCTCGGTGAATCGTTGCGCTGGATTCTCGACAAGGAACGCGACGGCCCACTGGCCGGCTTGATCGTGTTGACCGACGGTCAGCACAACGCCGGCGCGACCCCCGAGTCGGTAATCAAGGTCGCGCAGGCCGCTGAGGTCCCGATCTACCCGATTGGCATGGGTTCCGAGAAACAACCGAGGAATGTGCGGCTGGTCGATCTGGAGGCCCCGCCGCGAGTCTATCCGGGAGACCGCTTCAATCTGACCGGCTATCTGCAGGCGGATGGACTCAGTGGCCGGACGGTGCGTGTCCGGCTGACACAGCGGACGCTGGACGACAAGCCGATGGACCCACCGGTCGAGCTGGATCGCCGCGTGACTTTGGGCGAGGACGGACAGATCCAGCCGATTCAATTCGAGTTGTTGCCGGATTCGATCGGCCGCCACCGGTGGACGATGCAAATCGAAGCCAGCGAAGCGGACGACCTGGATCTGCGGGACAACCAAAAGTCAAGCACCGTGCAGGTCGTCGAGCGGCGGAGCCGTGTGTTGTTATTTGCCGGTGGCCCCATGCGAGATTACCGATTCCTTCGCAACCTGCTGTATCGTGACGCCACGACGCAAGTCGATGTCCTGTTGCAGACCGCGCCGCCGGGTGCCGCTCAGGAGGCCTCGGAAGTCCTCTTGGAATTCCCGCGTGACCGGGATCAGATGTTTCAGTACGACAGCGTCGTTGCGTTTGATCCTGACTGGACGCAGCTAACATCCGAGCAAATTCAGCTACTTGACGAATGGGTCGCCGAAAAGGCCGGCGGCCTGATCGTGGTTGCCGGGCCGGTGAATACGGCGCTATGGAGTCGCGGAGCGTCGGGGACAGGCGATGACCAGAAACTGTCACTTGTTCGCGATCTCTATCCCGTGACCTTTTATCGCCGCGGGGCCGCCACGATTCAGCTGGGACGTGTCGGATCGGACACGCCTTGGCCACTCCGATTCACCGAGGAAGGACAACGTGCTCAATTCCTCTGGCTGGAGGATTCTCCGACCGGCAGCGAATCCGCCTGGTCCTCGTTTCCAGGCGTGTACGGCTACCAGGCCCTGCGCGGCGCGAAGCCAGGAGCCCAGGTTTATGCGAGATTCTCGGATCCACAAGCCGCTGCGGGAGACGAATTGCCGATCTATATGGCCGGCCAGTTTTATGGCGCGGGACGCGTCTTTTACTTGGGCAGCGGCGAGATGTGGCGTCTGAACGCCTTGGACCCAAGATATTTCGAAACGTTGTACACCAAGCTCCTTCGCCACGTCTCGCAGGGACGCCTGCTGCGCGATTCAAGTCGGGGACTACTGCTGGTGGATCAAGAACGCTGCAGCCTGGGCGACACGATCACGGTCCGGGCGACTTTATCGGACACTCAGTTTCGACCGCTCACCCTGGAATCCGTCGAAGCGGCGGTCTTGCGCCCCGACACACGGCGGGAGCCGCTCACGATGCAGCGTGTGGTCAACGGTGAGCGGCCGGGCATGTATGCGGCGCAGTTCACCGCAACCTTGGAAGGGGACTATCGGATCGAACTGCCGATCCCTGGAAGCGACACGGAGCTGCTCACGCGCGAGGTCAAAGTTCGCGTGCCGGCCCTCGAAATCGAGTCGCCACAACGCAACGATGCCGTCTTGAGTCTCCTGGCCAAACAGACCGCGGGTGGCTATTTCGTGGGACTATCGGCGGCTCGCGGAGACGGTGGGGTCGCCCCGCTGCCGAATCAACTGCGCGTCAAAGACCAGGTGACGTTCCGTCCCGCCGCTCCCGATTCAACCTTCGACCAGCAACTGATGACTTGGTTGCTCGCCCTGATCTGCGGCGCGCTCAGCCTCGAATGGCTGATCCGCCGATTGTTCAAACTCGCTTGATCCAACTCCATCCACGATGACCACGCACTCTTCCCCGACTCCCGCTGCAATTCGCACCGTCCTGCGCCGCCTCCGGCGTCAAATCCGGTGGTACGTCTGGTTCGAGGGCCTCGGACTGGCCGTCGCTTGGGTCGGCCTGGCCTATTGGGTTGGGCTGGCCTTGGACTATCTCCCCGTCCTGGCCGTGCGCGCGAAATGCCACGTTGGGCGCGACTCGGGCTGCTGCTGATGATCGCCGCGGTGCTGCTGGTGCTGGTCTATCGACTGATTCTGCGGTGCGCCTTCCGGCGCCTGCAGGATCGTAGCCTCGCGTTGCTGCTGGAGCGACGTTTTCCGGAATTGAATGACGCGCTCGTGACCGCCGTGGATACGACGGTGACGGATCGTGAGGGCGGGCGAGGCGACATGCGCCAGGCCATGTTGGCCCGCGCCACGGAACTGGCCGCGGAGCGGGTTGGAAATCTCAAGACGCGCGACGTGCTCCGTTTTGGCCCGCTGGTTCGCAACCTGACGGGCGCCGCCGCGATGCTACTGTCGATCGCCGCCTTCGCGCTGCTGGCGCAACAAGCATTCGCGACTTGGAACGCGCGCTTGCTGCTCCTGTCGGACGCTCCCTGGCCCCGGCGAGCTCAAATCGAAGTCCTGGATTTTGTCGAGCGGCAGCGAAAGGTCGCCGAGGGGTCGGACCTGAGCGTTCGAGTCCGAGCGGCCGCCAACCGTCCGACGCCACCACCCTCCGTCTGCACAATCGCCTATCAAACCGAGGGAGGTCAACGCGGGCGAGTTAACATGAGCCGCGATGGAGAACCGCGGGATGGATTTCAGTACTATCGCTACGAGGGCCAACCGTTTCAGGGCATGCTCGACAACGTTGCGTTCGACGTCATCGGCCTCGATCACCGGGTCTCGGACTACCAAGTCAAAGTCGTGCCAAGCCCCAGCATTTTTGAAGTCGTGCTGGACTGTGAACTTCCCGCCTATATGGATCAACCGGAGCGCCGCGAGCGCTGGCGGCCGGGCACCAGCCTGCCGGCCGGCACCCAAGTGAAGCTGACCGTGCGCTCGACCAAACCGCTGCAAGAGGTCCTGATCCAGCAGGACGAGACCAGTGAGGCGGAAACGCTCACCTTTCCCCCGGACCCAGCCACGACCGAGTTCCGCATCAACCTTACGCGTCTGCGCGAAACGAAGACCGTCCAGTTGGAATTGCTGGACCAGGACGGCGTCCGCAGTGAACAACCCTATCGCGTCACGATCAATATCTTGGAGGACCTGCCACCTCAGGTCGACGTGCGCTTGGACGGAATCGGCACCGCCATCACCCCGCAAGCCCGCCTGCCGGTCAAGGGAGAAGTGAAGGACGACTACCGAGTCAAGGAGTCGTGGTTTCAGATCGATGTGCCGGAAAAAAGCGAATCCTTCCGCAAATCGCTCGTACGGATGCCCTCCGGGCGTGTGGACGACGCCCTCGACCTGTGCGCGGAACGCCTCGAAACGAAGGATGCCTGGCAGTTCACCCCTGGAGACAAAGTTGTGTTCAGCGTCCGCGCCACGGACTACTATGACTTGGACGAGCCGATGAACTTGGGCCAAACCGATGAGCTGCCGTTAGACGTCGTCACGCCGGACGAATTGCTCGCCCTGCTGGAAGCTCGCGAGCTGAACCTGAAACGACGCTTTGAACAAACCGTCGCGGAACTCATCGAGACGCGGGATTCCCTGCTTCGCCTGCTGGCGATGCTCGACCCGCCGGCGGACGAGACCCGCGACGAACCAGGGGCGGAGACGGAGCCGGCACCAAGCGAAGCGACAGCCGAAGCAGGAGAATTGGACGAGTTGGAGGATTCGAGTCGGGCGAACGAGCGCGACAGCACGCTGCGGCGACTGCGCGTCCAACGAGCGCTGCAGCAGGGCGCCAAGGCGCAGCAAGAAGTCGAGGGCGTGGCCGCGTCGTTCGCCGAAATTCGCGTTGAACTTGTCAATAATCGAGTCGATACGCCCGAGCGAAGTGAGCGGTTGCAAACTCAGATCGTCGATCCGCTACGTTTAATCGTCGCCGCCCAGTTCCCGCCTTGGCTGGACGAATTGACCCTGCTGGACCCCGAACTCGAAGACCCGCCCCGTGCGATCGTTCGCACGCGGGTCGTGATCCAACAGACGAACGAATTGATCTTCGCGCTCCAAGAAGTTCTCGACAAGATGTTGGAGCTGGAGACATTTAACGAGCTGGTGGATTTGGTACGTTCGATCATCCAGGACCAGGAAGCCTTGAAGCTGCAAACCGAAGAGGAACGCAAGCGGCAAGCCCGTCAGTTGCTGGAGGACTAACGCCGAGCCCACGGTGGACCGGGAGGGTCCTGCCGAGAAAAAGGCCAGGATGCCGCCCGCCGTGTGGTTGGGCAACGCGAGCGCAGCCTTGAATTGCCGAGATTCAGTCGCACGAATGTCAATTAAAGAGCGGGAATCGAGTAAACTAATCAGGTACGGACCGAACGCACACCGAGTGGGGCAAACCATGCGGAGTCACCGACCAGCCGGCGATCGAACAAGGGGCCTTCGTCTGGTCGTCTTGACGCTCAGCGTGATCGTTCAGCTTAGCGTCGTGGGACGCCCGAGCCGCGGCCAGGACGAGCAACCGGAGCTCGGCCCGGTCCAGACTGACGGCGCGGATTCCACCATCGACCCGCCCGAGTTACCCCAAGACCCCATCGCGGCGCCGGCCGCCCAGTTGAGCCAACGTCAGGAGCAACTGGCCGACAAGTATCAGCGGCTCGAAATGCTGATGCTCAAAATGGCGGAATTCAACGCCGAGACGGACCCGCGCCGAGCCGCTTTGCTGAAACAGGCCCTCGGCCGCAGCAAAGATCGCGAGATCTCGCCCCAAATGGTGACGCTTGCCAAGCTGTTGGCAGCGGAAAACTTCCAACAGGCCGTATCAGGCCAGCTGGAAGTACGAAACGAATTGGCTCAAATCCTGGAGTTGCTGCTGAGCGAAGATCGGGCCGACCGACTGCAGGAAGAACAGGAACGTGTGGCGTCCTACATCAAGGAAGTCGAGCGAATCCTGCGGCAGCAGCGCGGGATCCAAGGACGCACCGAGGGCGGCGACGATCCGGCGCGGCTCGCCCAGGACCAAGGAAATGTCGCCGATCGGACCGGTCGGCTGGCCGATCAGATCGATCAAAACGAAGGGCAGTCGGCCGCAAGCCCCCCCCAATCCGAGGAATCGGGAAACGACGAAGCGAATCCCGCGGATGACAATCCCCGGGAAGGAGAACAAAGCGAAGGAGAACAAAGGAAGGGCAACAAAGCGAAGGAGACGCGGCGGACCCCTCAAAATCGTCGTCCGGACAGCCGGCTAATCCCGACCCCAAGTCCGTTCCTGGCGAGGGATCTGAGCCGAGCGAAAATGAGCCGAGTGAAGAAGCGCCCGCCGAGACCGAGGGTCAGCCTTCGGGCGAAGGCACTGAGCCGACCGAGTCGGAAACTCCGGAGTCTCAACCGGGCCAATCTCAACCGGGCCAATCTCAACCGGGCCAATCTCAACCGGGCCAATCTCAACCGGGTCAATCTCAACCGGGATCCAGTCCGCCGGGCCCTCCGCCGCCGCCCACGTTCCCGGGTCAGCCGCAAATCAAGGCGGCCCAGGAGAAGATGCGAGAGGCTCAGCAGAAGCTGGAAGAGGCGGAGCGGGAGGAGGCGGTGGAGAAGCAGGCCGAAGCGCGGCGATTGTTGGAGCAGGCGAAAGCCGAGCTGGAAGAGATTCTTCGGCAAATGCGCGAAGAAGAAATCGAGCGGACGTTAGCTCAGTTGGAAACTCGATTTCGCAAGATGTTGGAGATGCAAATCAAGGTTTATGAGGACACTCAGCAGTTGGATGCGTTGGAAGGGGACGAACGCCGCGGCCAGTTGATCGTGCGCTCGGGGAAGCTGAGCCTGGAAGAGCGACGAATTCTGGGTGAGGCGGACAAAGCGTTGTTATTGTTGCGCGACGAAGGCTCGTCCGTGGCGTTTCCGGAGGCGGTTGAGCAGATGCGGGAGGACATGGAGCAGGTCGTAAATCGCTTGGCCGAGGCGGACGTGGATTTGCTCACGCTGGCCCTGGAAGAGGACATCATCGCGGCGTTGGAAGAAATCGTGGCGGCCCTTCAGCAGGCTCAGCAAGACGCTGAACAACGTCGCCAACAGTCGCCACCCCCGCAATCGATGTCGCCCGAAGACATGCCGCTGGTCGACGCAATCGCCGAACTCAAGATGATCCGCGCGCTGCAAGTGCGGGTCAACAAACGAACTCAAACCTACGCTAATTTACTGGCCGACCCGGAGCATCAGGTGGGTCAGGCCACGGATCAAGACGTGCTGGAATCGCTGACGCAGCTGGCGGAGCGCGAAGAGCGAATTCGGCAGATTACGCGGGACATCATTTTGGAGAAAAACAAATGAGAGACGCGCCTGGTCGACTCCGCCTCGCCCTGGTCGCCTTTGCGGCGACCCACCTGACCGCCTGGGGAGCGTATGCCGAGAGCGATGCGCTGGCTCGGCGCGCATCGTGGGCCGCCCCTTCGCTGGCGACCGTGGTTGAGCTGGTCCGGCCCTGGATCGATGACCAGGCCCCGAGCGACGCGCAGCGGGCCGAATTGTCGGGACTGTTCGCGACCGACGAAGACTTGTCACCGGGCCAGCTGCTGGAACGCACGGTCAGGGCTCTGAGCATCGTCAATCCGCTCGCCGGCGAGCTGTTACAGTTGTGTCAACAACCTCGCTCGGCACAGGATCTGCCTGAGCTGGCGGTGTTTCAGGACGAGTCGCTGCCGGGCTGGGCCCAAGCGAATTTGCACTTGTATTACGGTTGCTGGTTGGCCAATCAACAGCTGTATGACGAGTCCCATGCGCAATTGGAAGAACTGCAGCCAGACGCGGTGGTTGATCCGGCCGCGCTGCTGTTTTTCCAGGGAGTCACTCACTACCGCCGGCTGGAGAAAGATCGGGCACTGGAAACCTTAACGAAACTGCTCGAGAACGAGTCGCAGCTCCCGCGTCGATACGTGACCCTCGCCCGACTGATGCAAGCGGAAATGGAGCCGCTCAAACCCGATTCGCTGGTCGAGATCGAGCGGCTGATGGACAACATCAAGGTCCGCCTCGGGCATGGACGTCGCCGGCAAGCGGGTTCGAGGTGAGGAACAGGATGTGATCGCCAAGTTGGACAAACTGATCGAACAACTGGAGCAGCAGGCCGGCGCCGCGGCCTCCGGCGCCGGAGCCGGCTCGGCGGCGCCTTCGACGCCGATGGAAGATAGCATGCCGGGCCAGAACTCCGGGCCGGGCAATGTCGAACCGAAACAGCTGGGGGACAAGACCGACTGGGGTAACTTGCCTCCCAAGGAACGGGAAGAGGCCCTCCAGCAGCTCAGCAAGGACCTGCCTTCCCACTATCGGGACGTCATCGAAGAATATTTCCGCAAACTGGCTCGGGATCGGGAGGAGTAACACCACCCCGGCGCGCGAAGTCGCTGCGACAAACCCATTTCCCACTTCGACCAAGCCACATCCCGCCCCGCGGCGTTGACTCATCCCGGACTTCAAACGAAAGGCCAATCCATGACGGCTCTTTGCTTATGGCTCGCGCTGGCGACCGGAGTCGCGGTCGAGATCAGTCCGACGGAAGGCGACTCGGCGCGGGGTGAGCTGGTCAGTATCTCGTCGGAGAGATTGGTGATCCAATCGCCCGACGGTCGCCAGGAATTGCCGCTTGAGCGAATCCGCCAGATCCGGTTCGAATCGCGCGACGCAACACCCACGTCATCCACCGAGAAAGAGTCGGCCGACGAAGAGACGGCCGAACTGGTTTTGACCGATGGCAGTCGTCTGGCCACGCGGCAATTCACGACCCGTGACGGGACCGCTCGGATGGTTTGTCCCGGTCTGCCGGCGCCGCTGGAAATTCCCGCTCGATCGGTGGCGGCGGTCCGTTTCTTGAATCTCAACGAAGCAAGCCAAGCGGCATGGGATCAACTCGCCAACAACCCTCCGACCGCCGACGTCGTGGTGGTCCAGCGGCGCGACGGGCAGCTGCAGCCCATCGAAGGGATCTTGGGTGACGTTTCCAGCGAACAGATTCGCTTTCAATTGGACGGCGACTGGCTGGACGTCCGTCGCACCAAGGCCGTCGGGCTGCTGTACTCGAGTGCCGGCCGGCGGAACACGGCCGCCGTCCGCGGCGAACTCGTGTCGCGGTCCGGCAGTCGTCTGCAACTCGCGTCGTTCGAGTTGCAGGGCGACCAACTGGATCTCCAGACCTGCAACGGAACTCGTTTGGCTTGGCCCGTTTCCGACCTGGATCGTTTTGATTTCGCCTCCTTGAGCATCGTCTACTTGAGCGATCTGGAGGCGGAGTCGATCGAGTTCACGCCCTACCTGCGTGTGCCCGCCTTGGACGACATCGAGCAGGCGTGGTTCGCGCCGCAAAAGGATCGCCAACTATCTCGTGGCGAGCTGGAAGCCACCCTGGGGCAATCCCGGCAGTGGTTCCGCAAAGGGCTTGGCCTGCACAGCCGAACTCGCTTGGTTTACCGCTTGGCCGGTGAATACCGCCGGTTTCTCGCCCTGGCCACGCTCGATCCCATCGCCGGACTCGGGCAAGTCACGTTAGTCATTCGGACGGACGAGCAGGAGAGCTTTCGTCAAACGCTGGTTCCGGGCGAGCCCGCGGTCGCGATCGACCTCGACCTGACGGACGCGAAGCGATTCACGATCTTGGTTGAGTACGGTGATCAAAACGACGTAGGCGACCACCTCAGTCTTTGCGACGCAAGGTTGATCAAATGAAGCATTTTCACATGGCGCTTCGAGCGGGCGTTATGAGCCTCGTTGGACTGGCGATGATCCGAGTGTCGCCGGCCCGCGCGGCAGGCATCGACGTCCCGCCCGAGGTGCAGGCCGCCGAGCAACAACGAATTGAGGCCGTCGCAAAAGCAAGCCACTCGACGCTGGCCGTGTTCGCGGCCGACAAGGCCGGCAGCGGCGGATCAGGGGTCCTGATTTCGGACGACGGCTACGCACTTACCAACTTCCACGTGGCCCAGCCCTGCGGGAGGCATCTGAAGTGCGGACTCGACAACGGACAACTCTATGACGCCGTGATCGTGGGGATCGATCCGACCGGCGATCTGGCGCTGATCAAACTACTCGGACGCACCGATTTTCCGGCGGCGGAATGGGGCGACAGCGATCAGCTGCAGATCGGGGATCCCTGCTTCGCGGTCGGGAACCCGTTTCTACTGGCGACCGATCTGACGCCCACGGTCACCTATGGCGTCGTCTCTGGCGTACGACGCTACCAGCCGCCTGCGTCCGGCGAGATCCTGGAGTACACCGACTGCATTCAGACGGACGCCGCGATCAACCCGGGCAATTCGGGCGGCCCGCTGTTCAACTCGCAGGGACAACTGGTCGGCATCAACGGACGAGGTTCGTTTGAGAAGCGGGGGCGCGTCAATGTCGGCGTCGGTTACGCCATTTCGATTCGGCAGGCCTTGAATTTTCTGGGCGTCCTCCGCAGCGGGAGGGTCGTCGATCATGCCACGCTGGGCGCGACCGCGACGACCGATCAGGCCAACCGCGTCGTGGTCACGAATATCCTGGCATCCTCCGACGCCTACCGCCGCGGACTGCGTTACGGCAACCAGCTTGTCTCGCTCGCGGGTCGGCCGATCGACAGCGCCAACACCTTCAAGAACGTGCTGGGAATCCTGCCCAAAGGCTGGCGAGTCCCGCTCAGCTTCCGCCAGGGAGACGAATTGATCGAGACGTACGTTCGGCTGGACGGCGTCCATTCTCCCGAGGTCCTGCTTGAATTGGCCGAGGCGGGCGGCGACGAGGGGCCGCGTCGACCTGCGCCCCCTGAGGCTCCACCCGCGCCGCTCAAGATTGACGAAGCGATTCGGCCCGTGTTCGTCGCCCGACGCGGGTATGCGAACTATCACTTCAACCAGGAACATCAGCAACGCGTCTGGCAGGCGTTTCGCCAGCGAAACGGGCTGCAGGATCGCGCGGGCCGCTGGACGTTGGCCGGAGAGATATCCGACGAGGGCACCTTTCGGATCACGCTGGAAGACACGCAAGTGGCGGCGCGCCTCGCGACCGCCCGACTCAACCAAGAACTCGTTGTTGACCTGACATCCGGCCTCTCCCAGCAACTGGAGCCGCAGGATTCCGGTGGCCTCTACGTCGCGCTTCACCTCTGGCGACGCCTGCTGACGCTCGGTCCTGCGCGTTACGGCGAAGTCTTTTATTGGGGTACCGCGCCGTTGCCAGGTCGTGAGGGACTGTTTGACGTGCTGGTCGGTATTCACGACGTCGTGGAATCGCGTTTCTACTTCGCGCCGCAAGACGGTCAACTCGTCGCCATGGAGGTGTTTCCCGATTCCGAGGTCGACCCCTGCGAACTTTACTTCGACGACTATCGGCCCGTCGAAGGACAACAGGTCCCGCACCGGATCGAGGTGCGGTACGGCGACGGGACGTTCGGCACGCTGAAGGTTGACCAGGTTGAGCTTGCCGCCGCCGCGGCGGGGGAGGATGCGTGATGTCGCGAATCGTTGGCTATCCGCTCGGCGATCGTCGGTCGCAGGGCAACGTGGCGTTCAAGGGCCTGCTCGTCGCGGCATGGATCGGACTCCTGACCGAGGCGCTACCCGCCCAGTCGTTGTCCCTGGCCAACATTCGTGTGCAGGACAAGGTCGTCAAGATCTACGGCGTCGGAGGCGTGCGCGGTTTGGAGGCGTATCAAAGCGGTTTCTTGATCAGCGATCAGGGTCACCTGCTGACCGCTTGGAGTTACGTGTTGGATACGGACTTGGTGACGGCGGTCTTGAGCGATGGGAGGCGACTGGATGCCGAGTTGGTGGGAGCGGACCCGCGGCTGGAAATTGCAGTCTTGAAGGTCCCGCTGGAAGGTTTACCGCACTTCGACCTCCGCCAAGCGGTTGAACTTCAAGCGGGCGATCGCGTGTTGGCATTCAGCAACTTGTATGGGATCGCATCTGGAAACGAACCCGCCAGCCTGCTGCAAGGGTTTGTCTCGGCGGTCGCCCCGCTGACGGCGCGGCGGGGTGTGTACCAGACGCCCTACGACGGCCCGGTCTACGTGCTGGATGCGATGACCAACAACGCCGGTGCTGCGGGCGGCGCCCTGACCGACGCGGAGGGAAACCTGGCTGCGATCCTGGGCAAGGAACTGCGAAGTTCCCGCACGAATCTCTGGCTGAACTACGCCATCCCGATCTCCGAGCTTCGATCCGCCGTCGAGGATATCGTGGCCGGCAAGCTTCGGCGCCGGGCAGAGACGACTGATCGAAGGCCTGCCGACTCCGTGTCGCTGACCGCCCTGGGCATCGTGACCCTCCCGCCCGTGATTCCAAAGACGCCGCCGTACGTGGAACGCATCATCCCCACGTCTCCGGCGGAAGAGGCGGGGATGCTGCCCGATGACCTGATCGTCCTGGTCAATGGCTCGGTCATTCAGTCCATCCAGGAACTCAGCGAAGAGCTGTCGTACATCGATCGATTGGATGCGGTTCGCCTCACCGTGATGCGTGCCGAAGCGTTGGTTGAAGTGGAGCTGGTCGTTCGACCGTGACCGTGGTGCGTCGCCCGTGCCGGCCAGTTGGTTGCGGAGCGGCGGCCGGATCGACAAGAAATGAGAAATGAGAAATGAGAAATGAGTAAGGCGTTGAACTCGATGAAATCCCGAAGCGTCGCACGGTTCCTGCTGGGCATCCTCGTGGCAGCGCCGGTGCCGCTGAGGACGGCCAGCGCCGACCCGAGTGACTTGATTCGCTTGCAACAGCAGGCGGTGAGGGCAGCCGTCGAGCATGTGGGGCCGTCGGTCGTGCAGATCGAGACGATTGGCGGCACCGAGAAAGTCGGGCAGCTGTTGATCGGGACCGCTCCCACAACGGGATTGATTGTTTCGGCGGAAGGCGACATCATCTCGAGCGCCTTCAATTTCGTGCAGCAACCCGCCTCAATCCTCGTGACGCTGCCCGACGGCCAGCGTCGGCCAGCCCGCATCGTCGCTCGCGATCGCAGTCGGATGCTGGTGCTGCTCAAGGTCGACTCGGAAATGCCGCTCGCGGTCCCGACCGCGGCGCCCCGCGAATCGATGGAGGTCGGGGAAACCGCGATCGCGGTGGGCCGTACCTTTTCTCCATCGCAGCTTAATCTCTCGGTCGGAATTCTCAGCGCCAAGAACCGCATCTGGGGCAAGGCGGTTCAAACCGATGCGAATGTCTCGCCGGCCAACTATGGCGGACCTCTGGTCGACCTGCAAGGCCGCGTGCTGGGCGTGCTCGTCCCCCTCTCACCGCAAGATGAAACGGAGATCGCCGGAAACGAAATGTACGATTCCGGCATCGGCTTCGCGGTTCCTCTGCTTGACATCCAAGGCCAGCTGGCTCGCTTGCAGCAGGGCGAGGATTTGTTCCGGGGCAAGTTGGGGATCGAGTTGAAGAACCCCGAGGGGCTCGATCCCGACTCAGTGATCGGCGTCGTCAAGTTGAAGTCACCGGCGGCCGAGGCGGGACTGCAGTCGGGCGATCGAATCCTGGCCGTCAACGGGACGCCGACGCCGCGCTATTCGCAGCTACGTCATGCGCTATTGCCGCTCTATGCGGGAGATACGATCACGCTCGAGGTGCAGCGTGGCGAGCAGCAGCTGGAGTTTTCCGCCAATCTTGTGGCCGAGATCCCGCCCTACGAGCATGCGTTCCTGGGAATCCTTCCCACGCGTCGCGATTCGGTTCAAGGGGTGGGTGTCCGTTTCGTCTACCCCGACAGCCCCGCGGAACGCGCCGGACTCCGCGCCGGCGATCGGTGGCTCAAGTTGAGTGATGCGACGCTTGAGAGTGCGGACCAGGCACGGCTCGCGCTCGCTGGGTACGAGCCCGGCGCTTCGGTTCCGCTCACGTGGCTGCGAGCCGGGGAAACGATCACGGCCGACGCCGTGTTGGCTCGATTGCCGAGCGAGATTCCTGCGGAGTTGCCGGTTGTGGATCCCGCCGACGGGGCGCCGGGCGAATTGGAAACGGGGCGACAAGCGATCACGATTCCTGAAGAGCCGAATTCCTGTACCGCTTATGTTCCCGAGTCAATCAATCGGCAACACCAGGCGGGACTGCTCGTCATCCTGGGTCCGCCCGGCGGTCCCTCCGCCGAGGCAACGATCGCACGTTGGCAGCCGGTCTGCGATCGTCATGATCTGGTGCTTCTTGTCCCCCAACCGGCCGATGACGAACGGTGGCAGCGAACCGAGGTCGACTTTGTTCGCAAGACCATCGATCAGGCGATCACGCGTTTCGATGTCGGTCCCCAGCGGGTGGCCGTCCTGGGGCAGCAAGCCGGCGGCGCGATGGCCTACTTGGTGGGCTTGCGGAATCGCGATCGCGTGCGGGCAATCGCGATTCAGGACGCCACGCTGCCCGCGCGGCTGACCGAATTGGAAAACGAACCGCTACAGCGATTGGCATTGATGCTGTTGGTGGCCGAGCAAGCGGAGTCGCGGAACGCGATGCGTGCCGACGCCCAACGTCTGCGAGAATGGAAGTTTCCCGTAACCGAGGTCCCGCGTGAGGTCGATGCGGTTGAACTCAGCGAGTCCGAGTGCTTTCAAATCGGCCGTTGGATCGACTCGCTGGATCGGCTTTAGTGCGGTGTCACCGCGAAGGTTTCGGGTGACCGGATGACACAGGAATCCCGCTGGTCACGCTCGGTCCGTCGCCATAGTCTCGGCGTCGCGGGCATCCTTTGCCTGGGAATTGGCATCTATTTCACGATCTCGCCGCCCGCCAATGCCTCCGTCGAGTTTCTGCAGGGCTCGTGTATAAAATCGGGACTGGTGCTGCTGGCCACATGGCTCGCATTTGATCAACTGGATCGACTGCCCACCTGGCTTTTCGTCACGAGTGTGGGAACGTTCCTGGCGATTGCGGTCCGCCCTCGAATCGTGCTGGCGATGCTTCGATCCTTGATGTTTCTCGCCCCGATCCTGTTCCTGATCTGGGCGTTGCGGCCGCGTCGCAAACCGAGTTGAAGCCTGTCGCGAACGCCATGCGGCACGGGTTTTCTTGAGAGCAAGCGGTTGCGGTATCGTCCGGCGTTCGAACTCGTTTCTTCCCTGACGCCCGTAAGTTACAATCCGTAGGGTTCAGCGGCTGAACCGGCCTCGTCGCGTAAGTCGATGACTCCGCAAAGGTCGTCTGCTGGAATTCTCAATGAACTTGGGAGAGTTTGTGATGTGTGACGTCGTAAAACCAATCGCTGCCCTACTGCTCGTCGCTGTCGCCTCGGTCGTGTCGCGCGGGGCGGAGCCCGCACCCAAGGCCAAGATCCTGATCGTGACAGGATTCGATGTTGGGTCCCATGCATGGGAGGAGTCCACCCGGCTGATCCAAGCGATCCTGGAGAAATCGGGCCGCTTCGAGGTGACCGTCAGCAACGACAAAGAAGTCTTTGCATCGCCCACGCTCAGTGACTATCAGGCGGTCGTCTTGAGCTACGGGTTCTGGGAGGAGGCGGATCCCAGTGAGCAGGGAAAGGCGGGGCTGCTGAATTACGTGCGAAATGGCGGCAACGTGGTGGCCCTCCATTTCGCGTGTAGCGCGTTTCAAGATTGGGCGGAGTACGGCGTGCTGCTGGGACGCGTTTGGAAGAAAGGAATCGGCGGGCACGGGCCCTACGGTCAGTTCGAAGTCAAAATCAAGGATTCGGAGCACCCGATTACGCGGGGACTTGATGACTTTCGGACCGACGACGAACTGTATGCCAAGTTGAGTGGCGATGAAGAGATCGACATCCTCGCGTCGGCTTTTTCGGACTGGAGCGGAAAGGTCGAGCCGATCGTGTTCGTCAAGCGCTACGGCAAAGGTCGCGTCGTGCAAAACGTCCTCGGTCACAACTTCGACTCAAAACAAAATCCCGCCTACCAAAAACTCCTGACGCGTGGCGTGGAGTGGGCGGCGACGGGAGAGGTCACACTGGAGTAAAGCTCCGATCGGAGTCGGGTGACACTCGATCGACTAAACGCTCACCCGACTCCAGCGTCCGCTCAGGAAGTACAGGGCGATCAGGGTCCCGCGGAGCGCGTTTTCGCAGCAGACGGCGAACCAGATTCCGGTGATCCCATACCCCGCCCAGACGCCGATCAAATAGGCGGCCGGTAAGCGGACCAGGAAGGTCGAGAGGGCCACGAGGATCGCGACGGGCCGCGTGTCACCTGCCGCCCGCACGGCTTGCTCCAACACGATCGCCGTCCCCAGAAAAACCTGTGCCGGCCCGCAAATCACCAACAGGGGTGACGCAAGTTTCAAAAGTCGCGGTTCGCCGGTAATCCAGCTGACCCAGGTCTCGGACCCCGTAAAAAACAAGATCCCCAGCGTGCCCATCAGCGTCATGGCGATCCCCCAGCAATAGCCCACGGCTTGCCGCGCACGACGCACGTCGCCGAGTCCCAGGTACTGACCCATCAGCGTCGCGGCGGCCTGTGCCAGCGCGACGGCCGGCAGAAAACTCAAGGCCTCGATCCGGATCGCGATGATGTGCGCGGCCAGCGCGCCGGGCTGGATCGTGGCCCCCAGATAGCCGACCAGGCCCGCGAGTAGAAAATTGCCGCACCACATGGCCAACGAATCAATGAACTGCGGACCACTGATGCGTCCAATCCGCCTGAGCGTGGTCCCTTGCGGCCGCAATCGATGGCAATAGAGTCGCACGGCGCTGCGACGACGCAGCAGCAGTCCCAGCATGACGCTCGCGCCCACCGCCCAGGCCACCGTCGTTCCCAGCGCAATCCCGCGAACACCGTGCCCGCCCCAAGGAGCCGGACCGTAAACCAATGCGAGGCTGGCCGTCACGTTAACGAGATTCACGAGCGCGAGAATCAGAAACGGCGTCCGCGTATCGCCGGCGCTGCGGAAGCACGAGGCATTCACGAACATGATTCCCAGGGCGGGCGTCCCCAGGGCGAAAACACGGAGGTAGACGATGCCGAAGTCGAGCGATTCGTCCGAGAGATTCATCACCGCACCGAGCCCCGGCGCGGCGAACCAGAGCGCACCGCTTAGCACGCAGCCGAGCGCCAACGTAGCGCCGAACGCCTGTCCCACCACGGCGTGTACCAGCCTTCGGTGGCGTGCGCCCACGGCCCGCGCCACCAACGCTCCCGCGCCGATCCCCACCGCGCCAAACATCAGGCTCAGCAGCCAGCTCAGGTAAGCGCCGACGGCAATCGCCTCCGTCGCGGCCACGCTGAGCCGTCCCGCGATCGCGGTATCCACGAAGCCGACCGCGAACCCCAGCATCTGCTCGAGAAATGGCCAAATCGCGAGCCGCAGGACCTGCCGCCAGACGGTCAACCCCGCCAATTTTCCCGGCAAGTGCCGTCTCGTTTCGGGCTCGGAAACGGCCGCCGACCCCGAGCCTTGACTCGCCGGGATTTTTTTCACGGGAAGCTGATTCACGGGAAGCTGATTCACCGAGCTTCGAGATCGACGCAAATGCATTCCCGATCGTTGCGCAGATACACGTGGCGGTTGGCAAGGGCCGGAGCGCTCCAGACGACGTCGCGGCCGAAGGCCACGTTGGTCGGCTCAATCACATGCGCTCGGTCCAATTCTTGATAGCCCGAAGGCGATAGGCGCGCAAAGATCAAATCGCCCTGCTCGGTAAACAGCAGGAAGCGATCGCCTTGTTTGACCAGAAAGGCGGTCCCCGTCTGAACGGGGCGCTCGGCCAGCGGCTGTGGCGTCTCCCAGAGTCGCTCGCCGCTGGGGAGTTCGACCGCCACGAACGTCCCTTTCTGGTCGAAACCGTACAGCACCATGCCCTCGAGAAAAGGCTGGACGTTCACCGGCGAGACGGCTTGTTTGGCCAAATCACGCCAGACAACTTCGGCCGCCGGGCGATCGTCGGCGAGCTGGAGCAAGAGGTTCTTGTTGGAATACCCTGCGACGTAGAGGTACGGGGCGGCGTGGATGGGCGACATGATGATCGAACCGTTGGTCGCTTCGTAGTCGACCGACCAGAATTCACGACCGGTCGCGGGATCGAGCGACGACACGGCGTCCGGTCGCAGCAGGATCAACTGCCGCGTGCCACCGGCCTCAATGATCGTAGGCGGCGAATAACCCTGCTCCGGCGCGGTAAGCGCTCGCCAGATTTCCTGGCCCGAGGTCTTGTCGAACGCCACGGCATGACTTCCCTCACCTCCCACAATGCAGATCAGCCGATCGCCGTCGATCAAGGGATGGCCGGCGTAGCCCCACAATGCGGTTTTTGTCCCGTACTGCGTCACCAGATCCTTTGACCAGACGATTTCACCGCTCGCCGCGTCGAAGCAAATCAGGTGTCCTTCACCTCCCAAGGTGTAGACTTTGCCTTCGTGGACCAGGGGGGTACAGCGCGGTCCCGCGGGGTACGACATCGTGTACTTGACCGGATACTCATGCTTCCACAACTCGCGTCCCGTCGTTTCGTCCAGGCAAAGCACGCGTTCGAGTCCGCTGAACTGCTTTCGCTCGAAGTTCGGCACCTTCACATCATCCGCGGTCACATAATCGGTCACAAAGACGCGTCCTCCCGCGACGGCCGGGCCGGAGTAGCCGCCTGCCACGGGCGTCCGCCAGAGCACCTGGGGCCCGCCGGCGGGAAACCGTTCGACGATCCCGGTCTCACGCCAGACATTGTCGCGCCGAGGTCCCATCCACTGCGGCCACTCGTCCGCATTCGTTCCAGCCGAGAGCACGCCGAGGAGACCAGGAAAAAGGCAGAGGGCAAGGAGTCGAATTCGTGGCACGTCGGGGTCACTCCTAAGGCGATTGGGGTTGAGGGATGAGGCTCCGCCCGCTCATCTCGGCAGCGGCCCGCATCGCTCGCGGTTACTCCCACAGTGTATCGGCAAATTTTGAGACGCCGAGACCCGACCGCGGCGGATTCACGGGAAATTCGCCCCTTGAGTCCCCGGAAACTCAACCGCAAACGCCGCCCGCCGTACGACATCCGCCCGTCTTTCACGGCTTCGCCGGCGCCCGCGGCAGAAAGAAAATCGCGGCTCGGGGAGATCGCGGGAGGTGGGACCAGGTATCGTCCGGACTTGGATCTCGGTATGCTGACCGCGAGCGGAGATCGATGAGGAGACTTAGCCGTGCAGTTGTATGACATCGCGATTATTGGCGGCGGTATCTGGGGCTTGAGCACGGCGTTTCATTTGGCACGCGCCGGTCACGGGCGGCGCGTGGTTGTGTTGGAGCGTAATGCCGAGCTGGCGGGGGAAACAACCGGCCAGTCCGCCGGACAGGTGGGTCAGCTGCGGGGCGATCCGCTGCTCGTGCAGGCCGTCGGATACACGCTGGAAACGCTGGCTCAGTTGGCCTTGCAAACCGGGCACGATCCGGGCTTTGTCCAATCCGGCAGCGTCCACTTGGCGCTGAACGCTCAACGGGTCGAGCAATTCAGCCAACTCCGCGGAATCGCTCAGCGCCTGGGGTTTCCGGCCGAAGCAATCGACGTCTCGGACGCCTGTCGG
Organism: uncultured Planctomycetales bacterium; assembly: GCA_963826795.1. Lineage (GTDB taxonomy): Bacteria > Planctomycetota > Planctomycetia > Pirellulales > Pirellulaceae > CAWGYT01. The sequence goes on from CAWGYT010000020.1 coordinate 514,830, forward strand.
CTCGTGCCGGGACTTAAGCCGGACCAAGTCCAGGGCGCGCTGCATGTGCCGCGAGATGGCTACGTCGACGCGCCTCAGTGTGCGCGGGCCTATGGGTTCGCTGCCCGCGATGGCGGAGTCACGCTGGAGTGTGACTCGGAGATCCACGAGATCGGGCTTCCGGACGAGGGCCCGCTGACGTTGGCGACCACGCACGAAACGTTCCAGGTGGGCCGCTTGATTGTGACGGCCGGCCCGTGGACGCGCATCCTCGCTCGGCGATTCGGGTGTGCGGCACCGATGTATCCGATTCGCCTCCAGCAAGCGCGTTCGACACCGCACCGTGTATCGGCCACGCATCCCGTCGTGAGGGTGCCGGATGAGAGCTGCTATGTTCGCCCCGAGCTCGGCGGCTACCTGTATGGTTTCTTTGATCCGGACCCCCTGCCGATCGATCTCGACGCCCAGCCGCCTGCCTTCCGCACGCCGGATGTCAAGCCGGAGCCGTTGTTGATCGAGCAGGCTCAGCAACGGCTCCACAAGGTCCTGCCACAGCTCTCCGAGCTTCCGATTGATCAGTATCGGCAAGGCATGATGACCTGCACGCCCGACGGTCGCTTCGTGCTGGGACCTGTCCCCGGCAGGCATCCCATCTGGATCGCGACGGGGTGCGGGGGCACCGGCATTGCCGCCTCGGCGGCGATTGGCCGATGGCTCGCTCGTTGGTCGACCGAGGGATCTCCCGGCGCCGATTTGGCACCCTACGCCGTCGATCGTTTCGGCGCGAACGCCCAGAATTCGGAATGGCTGCGCGAGCGTGCCTGCGCGACGTCGGCCGCCTATTATCGCCTGAAGCCGATTGAGACTTGAACGGCGCGTGGCGTGCCGCTCGACGGCGACGCCGGTTGCCACAGTGCGCCGGGCAGCTTAAATTGAGCACGCCTGGGAATCATCTCGAGCATGAAACGGGTTGGACCGACGCGGTTCAGGCTCCGCCCCATCACACGACAGAGAGGAACGCGATGAGTACGTGGCCGATCGGGGTCTTCGCCAGTATTGATGCCGGGTTGGGCGTGAAGCTGGAAGTTGCTCACGAGCTGGGGATCCCGACGATTCAGCTTCATGCACCGGCAAAGGCAACTCGAACCGCCGAAAATGCGCGTCAATTCCTGCATCGAATCGGGGACCTGGGAATCACGTTGACCGCGGTTTTTGGCGGCTTTGAGGGGGAGAGCTACGCGGATATTCCAACGACGCAGCGGACCGTCGGCTTGGTTCCGTCGGAGACACGAGCCCAGCGCACCGCAGAAATGAAGGAAATCGCCGACTTTGCCCACCAACTGCAGTGCCACGTCGTTGCACTGCACCTCGGCTTCATTCCCCATTCGGTCGCGGGCGAGTCGCACTACGACGCCATCCTGGAAATCACGCGCGACGTGTGTGATCATTGCCAAACGCTGGGCCAGGATCTGCACCTGGAAACCGGCCAGGAAACCGCCGCGGGCTTGCTGCAGTTTTTGGCCGATGTGAATCGGCAGAATCTGTTCGTCAACTTCGATCCCGCGAATATGATTCTCTACGGGACGGGCGAACCGATCGAGGCCCTGAAGAAGATCGGTTCTTACGTGCACAGCGTGCACTGCAAGGACGCAACCTGGTCGGACAAGCCGGGTAAGACGTGGGGCCAGGAAGTGCCGCTCGGCAAGGGACAAGTCGACATGGAGGCGTACCTGCGAACGCTCCGGCAAATTGGCTACGCCGGACCGTTGACCATCGAACGCGAAATCCCCCAGGAACCGGAACGGCAGAAGGCCGAAATCGGAGCCGCCGTCGCGCTGCTGGAACAGCTCAAGGCGAAACTGAGCTGAGCTCGACGCAGGTGGGCACACGCCGCCTGGGCAGCCGATTACCCGCGCACGAGGACCGGATCCGACACACATCACTTCGTCGCTGGGCCGAAAAGAAGGGTGTCCGTTAGGCTCGGCAGACGGCAACCCTTCGCACGCAAATGGGCCATTTGCATCACGCGTCAGTTGCTGCTGCGTGTCACGCCGCCGCGCGCAACGGCGGAGAATCGGGAGGGCGAGACGAATCGGGAGGGCGAGGCTCCTGCCGAGCCGCGGTGCGGGTTCAATCCCAGCGCAGCTCGTGAATCTCCCCTTGGTATGGCCAGTCCTCCGGCTTCTCGACGAGTCCCAATCGAACTGGATTGGAACGTACGTATTCGTACTTCTCTTCATATCTTTCGGCGTTTCTGATGCGTGTGTCCCAGTGATCGGTTTGCCAAAGATGCTCGGGATCTCCATGTCGCTTACTGAACTGAGACTTCCAGTACGTCACCCAACGGTCATACGCAATGGTTGACTCCGTCGCAGCTGCGAAGAAGTGTAGGTGATCTGGAAGAATTGTTTTTCGGTCATGTCGCAACGGATTGTCGCCCGGTGGCGTCGACGGGTTCTCGGCTCGGCAGGAGCCTCGCCCTCCCGCCCAATACCCAACCCTCTTGGAACCCATTCTTACCTGTTCGGCACTCCGCGCGACGGGAGCTTGAGAGTTTGACCGTCAGCTCGAGAGAGGTGATTATGTCGATAGTGCCCGGCCTTTGCTGGCTGCTACCGGTGTGTCGCGAGAAACGACCGTGCTGAGACTGCCCTATACCTCTCCAGCAGGTCCGTCAAAGTAATGCGTGATGGGGCGGCAGTGTTTGGCTAAAATAATGCCCGAGAAGTGAATCAACTAACGAACGATCCGGGGACGCTCGACACATGACCGGATGAGCCAACGCATGACGCTCGCTCGCACCGACTTGGGCGACCGAGTAAGATAATGCAAGAGGCAACGGCGATCTGGAGTCAGTCCATCCAGCCGCTTGCCGGCATCTTCTTCTCGGGCCACCATGCCACCCGGCAGTTGCTTGACGTAGGCCCGTACCGACAAATGCATCGAGGTCCTTGTCATGAGCCGACTGGCAAGCACCGACGAACGTGGCCCGGATCGCGGTCGGAACAACGCCCCACGGACAATGCCCGCGTTCTTGATGTACTCACCAATCGCCTCGGCCGCACCAAAGTGCAAGCCAATTGTGCGAACCTTCTTGCGCGATCCTTGCCCGATCCCAGCAAGGTTTACTTGGATTGGCGAACGTGGACAGGTCCGCTCGACTCGAGTTCCACAATCAACCGTCGCTCGGGCGAAGTCGTCCACCTCCAGAACGACGCATCGGGCTTCGTATGTTTTCCCTGGGCCGCGGCGCCGGGTCGTGCTGGGTGACTTAAGTTTCAGGAAGGCGGCCCGTCGTCTGCGACTGGACGGGCTGATGACTTGACGACTTCCAGCCCGAAGAGGTGTCCGCGTGAACCGCTCCACCCTACTCGCCGTCGCGACGCTCGCTTTCCTCTCGCCCATGGCCTTCGTCCTCTATCAACATCGCGAAACGATCCAGGAAATGAACCGAATCGACCCTCGCCAGGGTGAGATGCTGTTCTTTACATCGCCTTCGTGAGGCGCCTGCAAGCCAGCTCATTCGGCGGTCGTCGAATTACGGAACGAAGGCTTTGACATCCGGACGATCAACGTCCAGAACAGCCCGCAAAAAGCGCAGAAGTACGGGATCCGATCGGTTCCCACGTTTATCTACCTGCGGGATGGCGAAGAAGTCCGCCGACGCAGCGGATTGACCCGCGCCGACTCGATCCGGCGACTTTGGGCTCCACCCTTTCGTCTCTTCTGAGGCGGCGCGTGCTCGGCCGGGAAAGAAAGAGACCCGTTCGCACCGCATCGCCGTCATTTCGCATCGCGCTGCCGTCGCTCGCAGACGCGATGCTCATTCGACGCCGTCGGTCGCGCCACCGCGTTTCAGCGGGACGATCGAACCTGATCCCTATCAAAACCGCTCGGGAAGACGCTAAACCTTGCGGGGCGTCGACCCGTCCGGGGTCTCGTCGCTGTGAATGTCGAACCATTCCTCGCGGAATTGGATGTAGCCTCCTTTGTTTGCCGCCGCGTTTCGCATCGCCACGTTGCAGGTCAATGCGATAACGGCATCCCCCAGCGCGACTTCCGGCTTGCACTTCGGCTGATTCTGGGGATCGCGATTGCGAATGCACCAGGCCCAGTGCTCGATCTCTTCGGTATAGCCGCGACTTACCGGCCCGGTGTCGGCGGCCTTCGCCATCCCAGCGCCCATGTCGCCGCTGTACGAGGTATCCATCGTCGGCCCGCCCTTGTCGTCCTTGACGGAAACGCGACTCGAGGTGTCGGCGTTCTTGTAGAGCATGACCTCCGTCTCGCGTTCGATGACCAGCGTGCCCTTCGTTCCCAGCACGACTTCCCCATAGCCGCCGTACCCATTCCCGTTGATCGACGAGTACGTCACAACGACCCGCTTGTGGGGATCTTCGGCATACGACGGAATGCCCTTCGTAGCGTCGTAGCCCGTGTAGGGGTCGGCGAATCCGTAGTAATCCTTCGGCTCACGTGGCTCGTAGGCCGGGCCGGGGAACTCGAACGTGCAGTAGACATGATCGTAGCAGTCGCGATCGACTGGGAAGATGTGTCGACCGCCCACGGCATGGACACTCAGCGGATGGGCTTTTTTCCCGTCCTGCCGCAGAGCACTGATAAAGATCGAGGCGGCGTCGAGCTGGTGGCTTCCTAGCTCGGCCATCAAGCCGCCGCCCGTGCGATCCCATAGTCGCCAGCGACAAAGCTCTTCCATGGCCGAGCGTTGGCGGCCATCTTCTAGCGTGATGTCCTGATAGCCGTAGTCGGCCGCGTTCAGATTCCGATCCTCATTCCACGCGGTCCACTGTGCCAGTTGCTTTTCCACGCGAGCCAGATCGCCAGGTGAAATGCTGGTACTCTTAACTTCTGCCTGCAACTTCTTGAGCTGGTTCAAAATGGGGTCCTGCAACACACCCTTGGCATTCATCTCGCCGCCGGGCAGGTGCTGCTTCCAACTGTCTTTCCCCGGCAAGTTCCCTCGGTGCCACTGAGCGCGAATGTGATGGAGCTGGCCCAGCAGTCCCCACTTCAACAGGTGGACCGCATTGTCGTACAGCACGCTGTAATGTCGCTGGTGTCCCGTCGCCAAGAGGACATCGTTCGCCTCCGAGACGCGGCCCATTTCCTTACAAGAGGCCACGTCATAAGCCATCAGCTTTTCGGTCAGCACGTGTTTGCCCGCCTGCATCGCGGCAATCGCCACGGGGGCGTGCAGATGGAGTGGCAGCGCAATGACGACGGCCTCGATGTTGGGATCCTTCAACAAATCGGCGTAGTCCGTGTACGTCTTGACGTGTTGCCGTGCTTCATCTTCAGTTTGCCAACCGTACACACTCATCAAACCCGGACGCACCTTGATTGTGTTTTCCGAACTCCAATCGCCGTGAAATGCGCGGTGGACGCTGTAAGGCCGGATGTCGCAGATTGCCTGAACATCGACGTAGCTCGGATTGAGCGACCCGATCAGCACGCTTCCTTCATCCCCCGTTCCAATCACACCGATTCGCACGGGATCCGCAACGCTCTCTCCATACCCGAAGTACATCGCTCCGAGACCCGCACCGGAGGTGACACCCGCCAGGGCGACTCCCTTGAGGAAATCGCGGCGAGACACACCCAAAGCCTCGTAGTAGTTGTCCGAACCGATTTGCTTCTGTTCTGGGGTCAGGCTCGACATGGATGTCCTCCTAGTTAGCGGAAATTTTGGGGGCGCAGCAGCGGACGTAAAGGCCGTGAATGACGTAATCCAAACCAGCGAATCGTCCCGCTGCGAAGGCAATCAAGACGATCAGCGCTAAGACCTCCACCATTTGATAATAGAAGTAAGATGTTTCGGCTCCCGGCACCCACGGAGGTTGTGTCGAGATCACCGACAGCAGAAAGCCGATCCCCGCCAGACACGCGAGTCGACTGAACAACCCCAGCACCAAAAGCACACCGATTCCCAGCACCGTGTACTTGACGAGGGTGTCGGCGAGTGGCGCACCGCGGTCAGAGATCGCGATCTGGCCCCGCTTTCTCTGGTCCGGCGTGGCAATCTCATAGAGATCGGCCTGAAGTTGTGCGCTGAGCGTATCCACGTCCTTTAGCCAACCTCCAACCTTGCCACGTAGCTCCGCCTCTTTCGCCGCGATTCGGTCTCTCTGGAAAGGGATCTTTCGCGTGTCCGACTTGCGCTCTTGCTGTAAACGATCGACTTCCAAGAAGTACTCCGAGAGGTCACCCTCCGCGTCGTTCAGGAAATTCTTCATTCGACCCGTGTAGGTACGAATCAACGCTTCAGCTCGTTCTCTTTGTTTTTCATCAAACCCAAAATGCCCAGCGGCGCGGTCCTTATAGTTAGACCAGTACTGCACTGTGCCGTCCAGGCTCAGTCGCTCCCGACCATATCGGTCGGGAATCATCGACTGATAGAAGTCCGCAAGCGGCCCTTTCGCCGATTGCAAGAAGTACAACGATGTAAATTTCTTTTGTCCGTACTTATCTCCCTCAAATTTCTTGACACCTTCTTTGTAGAAGTGCCAGCCGATGCCTAACCGCAGCGCGACCAGCGCCACAACACCCCAGGTACCTATTTGTCGAATGGGACTGGACAGGGCAAACTCCTCCGCTCGAGTTAGGCGCTCTTCGTCGCCATGCAAGATGAAAGGGCAACCTGGGTGGGAATGGCCACGGTCGCCGAGGGAATGCGAATCGGCTCCGCCCCTTGGCGAAGCGATTACGCCCTATCTTACGGTAGGGAAGGGCCTTGCGTCCAGCTAGGGCCTGGGGGATGGGCCAGAATATGTGCCAAACGCATCCGCACGTTCCGCGTTGGATCGGACGCATTTGAGGATGGTGAACGCCGCCCCGAAACTCGCGCGCGGATTCAAGGCGCAAGGCATTCCGGCGAGGCGTCATTGAAGACCGCCAAGGTCGGCCTCGAATCCACGAGTTCCGGCTCGAGGACCGTCATTCGACGCCACGGCCCGAACTGAAATCGGAGAAAGTAGACGATCCCCATCAACGAGATCCAGGTTGTGATCAGAACCCAGAACGTGGAAAGCCTCCAATCCCAGTAATGGACGCCCATCCATCCCAGCAGGACGGGCAGAGGGGCGATGGCAAGGGTGAAGACCAGCACGAATCGGGTGTCGCCAGCGCCTTTGATGGCGCTGGAAAAGACAATTTGCATCATGTCCAGGACGCAGTAGGCCGCCACGAACCGGAGGAGTCCGCGGCAAATCAGCTGCAGATCCGCGAAGTCGCGGGGAGCCGCGGCGGCGTGAGCTTGCAGGAAGAGGTCGGGGAGCACGAAGTACAAGACCGACATTCCGCCCGTGTAAAGACCTCCCAGCCAGATCGACGTCCAGGTGGCTCTGGTCGCCAGGTCGGGGCGGCCAGCTCCGATCTGCTGCCCCACGATCGTGGCGACGGCGATTCCGAGTCCGAGCATGGGTACAAAGGCAATCGAGTTGACGCTGAAGGCGATCGTGGTGGCCGCGAGATCCAACGGGCCCAGCTGGCCGACCAGGAAGATGAACGCGGTAAATGCCATCAATTCCGTAAACATTTGCAGGCCGCTGGGACCTCCAAAGCGGAGCAGTCGCCCGAGGAGCTTTCGGTCGAAACCGACGCTCTCTCTGAGGCGATAGGGGCGACGGAACTCGCGTGTGGCCATGACGGCGATCAGCGCGGCGACCTTGAACCACTGCGCGCACGACGTCGCCCAGCCGGCGCCCACGACGCCAAGCTCGGGAACGCCCCAGTTCCCAAAAATGAGCGCGTAGTCCATCCCCATATTGACGACGGCGGCGGCCATATCGACCAGCATCACGACTCGGACGAAACCCAACCCGGTGAAAAACGATGCCAGGGCCCCGGCAATCACGGCGGCGGCCCCTCCGTAGGCAAGCGACTGAAAATACGCGATCTCCAGTTGTGTCACATGGGCAGGATGGCCGGCGGGCGTGAAGATGGAAGGGGCGAGCGGCACCAGGACGAGAAAACAGGGGAGCGAGGCCAACCCGATCCAGACGCCTTGCCATACCACCTTTCCCACTCGCTCGGGATGCCCTGAACCGGCGTATTGCGCCACGAACGTGTTGACATAGCTCGTGATGCCGAGCGGCAGACAGATCAGCGTGAAGTGCAGCATACCGGCCGGCATCGCCGCCGCGATCGCGTCGGTGGAGTACCACGTGAGAAAAACTCGATCCACAAAGTGCATCAAGGTCCACGACGCAGTCGACAGGACCAGGGGTAGCGCCAGTTGCACCACCGCCCGGCCGCCGCACGGGCGGGTCCACCAGTTCCTCAGGGATGGAAAGCGTTTCGCGAGAAGTTCCATCAGTTCGCATTCTCAAGGGGAGGGCATGAGGTCGCATCGCACCGAGCGGTCTTCCAGAGACAAGCCGAGTCGCACCGAGGTTCGACCGAATTGAGTGTTGCCGTTCGCCGCTAGGCTAGTGCGTCGGCACGCGTTACGATACCCGACTATGAAGCCGCTTGATCGACTGCGTGTTGTCCTTTGTTATCCCGTGGAATCCCACCACGTCGCTCAAATTGTCGCCGCGGCCCCCCAGTTCGAAATTGTCGATGCGGGTCAGGAGCAAGTGGCCCGTGAGATTCTAGCGGCCGACATTTTTTGTGGCCACGCGAAGGTTCCGATGCCTTGGGACGAAGTTGTCGCCAGGGGGCGTTTGCGTTGGATTCAGTCATCCGCCGCTGGCCTGGACCATTGCCTCGTACCCTCGGTCATCGAGTCCGCGATCTCGGTCTCCAGCGCGTCGGGTCTATTTGCGGATCAGGTGGCCGAGCAGACACTGGCCATGTTGTTGGCCCTGATCCGGCGGCTTCCCACCTTCTGGCAGGCGCAACAGGAAAGACGCTTTGAACGTCGCCCGACCGACGACTTACATGGCAAGACCGTGGGCATCCTGGGGTTCGGTGGGAACGGACGACGGATCGCCGAATTACTTGCGACCTGCAAAGTTCGCATTCTCGCCACGGACGTGTTTCCCGTCCGAAAGCCGACGCACGTGGCCGAGCTTTGGGCGGCGGACGAATGGCCTCGCCTGCTTGCTCAGTCCGACGTGGTGGTTCTCTGCGTTCCTTTGAACATGGCGACGGATCGGTGGTTCAACGCTCAGGTGCTGGCCCAGATGAAGCCGGGAAGCTACCTCGTGAACGTGGCACGCGGATCGGTCGTCGTCGAGGCCGATCTCGTCGACGCGCTCCGGCGGGGCCGGCTGGCCGGCGCGGCCCTGGATGTGACGGAGGTGGAGCCGCTACCGCCCGCCAGCCCGCTCTGGGCGCTACCTCAGGTCCTGATCACGCCCCACGTGGGCGCCCAGGCGGCCGACCGGGTCGATGTGACCACCGATTTCTTTTGCCGCAATCTCACGCGATTTATGCGCGGTCAGCGGCTGCTGAATCTCGTCGATAAACGGCTCGGCTTTCCCCCACCCGAGGATCACCAAGGACTACGAGCCGAGGGGACATCCTAGTGCGGCGTCACCGCTTGATCTTGGGGCGCGGCGGGTTAATCTTGGGGCGCGGCGGGTTAATCTTGGGCGCGGCGGGAAAAGGGGCCAGGTCCGTTTCTTAACCCCCACAACCTCGTTTCGCTCGGGGGCCCAGCCGCGACGATCTGTCGATCCGTCTTCTCTGGACGCCACCACGCCGACAGCTTAAGATGAAGCCCGTGAATCGCCGTCATCCGATGGCAAGCGAAGCGAAGCGGAGAGGATAGGCGGCGGCTCGCATCGGTTTTGGTTCGGACTCGCGGGCGGCGAGCGGATTGTGTGCCGAGCGGCGTGCTTCACCACGTAAGACCGCACTTGGGCGATCCACGTCATTCGTCGGGCATGGGCTGAAACCCAAGACGCGTCGACGCGAGTTGTGTCCCTGGGACGTCGTCGGCAATCCTGAGGCGAGGCCCCGCATGTCCACCACACTTCACGACATCAACGCCACGATTGCCTTCCGCGAGATCCCGGAGGGTGATGTCGACAACGAGTTGTCCGACCGGTACGCATCGGTCATCAATGAGCAGCGGCTGAGTTGGACAACCCATCAGCGACTGATTCGCTTGCTGGGCAAGGGCGGCCAGGGACTGGTCTTCTTGAGCGAACGCCGCGGCGCCGATAGTTTCACTCTGCCGATCGCGGTCAAGGTCTTTTCTCCCAATCGGTATGATTCCAGTATCGCCTACGAAAACGCCATGGAGCGAATCGCCCGCGTCGCGGCTCATGTGGCACAGATTCAGCAAGACAACCTGCTTGACGTGCACAACTTCGTGGATCGACGTCGGATCCGCATGATGGTGATGGAGTGGGTTGACGGCTACGACCTGCGCAAGTTGCTGAACAACGAGCTGATCGGGCGGATTCATCAGCGGGTCAGCAACAAGCGGTGGGAGCACATCTCGCAGGTGATTGTGGTGCCTTCGGAATCACAACCACGGGTCAAGCCCGGAGTCGCGGTCGCAATTGTTCGCGAATGCCTGGCCGCCTTGGCGGCATTGCACCGAGACGGGATCGTTCACGGCGACATTAAACCCGCGAACATCATGTTAAAGTGCACGGGCAATGCAAAGATCGTGGATATTGGGTCGGCGTTTCACGTCGACGATCCGCCTCCCGTGCGGACCTGCACCCCGACCTACGCCGCCCCCGAGGTACTGGAAGGGGGCGAATGCACGCCCCGCAGCGACCTGGCCAGCCTGGGCTACGTCCTGATCGAAATGCTGGCAGGCCAACCGATCTTCGCGGGCCACGAGTCCTACAAAGAACTGCTCCACGCCAAATTGACGCTCTCGAAACATCTCGATCAGATCTTGCCGATCGAGGTCACGTGCAACGAATTGTTGATGAACTTCTGTCGCGGGCTGATCGCGCCCGATCCAATGCGTCGTTTTCCCAGCGCCGAGGCGGCCAATCTGCTGCGCGAAGGCGCTGCGGCTTTCCTGCGGCAATTGATCATGATGAATTTGGCCGCCGAATACGACAACGAGATCCGCCTGTTGCTGGAAGAGATCAAGGACCTGGAAGGCCTCGATCCCCAGATCTAACGCGGCGGTTCATTGGACCGGCGCTTGCAGGACGCGCACGATCCCCCGTGAGGTATCCACCTCGACCGGGACGCCCAAGGGAAGCGTCGCGTTCCGCGGCACGTGGCCGGCCGGGAAATTCGAGATCACCGGGTAGCTCGCGTCGCCGAAATAGTCTTGAAAGACCTGCTGCATCGTCCAGGTCGCATCCTCCGCGTCGGCATCGGCGTCGGTGAACTGCCCCAGAATGACCGCCGCCGGTGACTTCAACTTGCCGGCCAGCTTCAGCTGACTGAGGTAGCGGTCAATGCGATATGGCGCTTCGTGCACATCTTCCATGAAAAGGACCTTGCCCGCGGTTTCGATTTCGTAGGGTGTTCCCATCAAGGCGGCGATCAGCGACAGATTGCCGCCGATCAACTCCCCCGCCGCCGTACCGGGTCGGACGACTCCCATCCCTGCCTGTCCCTCGGGCCAAGCATAAGCAAACCCTTCGCCCGAGACGTTCGGCGCCGACGTCAAACACCGCCACAGCCAATGCTCGGCGAACAGATCCATCCCTGCCTCCCGCCCCCAACCGCCGTCGGGATTCGGGGAGTGAAACGTCACCAAACGGGTTTTCGCGGCCAGCGCCAAATGCAGGCCCGTGATGTCACTGAATCCGATGAGGATCTTGGGATTTCTCTGAATCTCGCCGTAGTCCAGGCGATCGAGAATCCGAGTTGTGCCATAGCCTCCAGTGAATGGAAAAATCGCGGCGACCTCGGGGTCGCGAAACGCCGCCATCAGCTCCGCCGCCCGTTCCGCATCACTGCCAGCAAGGTAGCCATAGTGGCGGTCGATGGCCTCGGGGACCAGCACCCGGTAGCCCTGCCGCTCAAGCGCCACCTGCACGCGCCGGACTTGCGTCATGTCCACGCCACGCGCGGGAGCAACCAACATGATGGTGTCACCCGGCTTTAAGCCGACGGGGCGCACTCGCGGGGATGCGGCGGCGGCAGCGCCCAGGGCGAGCCACCCAAGAAACAGCCCGAACATCACGCCCGTGATGGTCCCGTGCAGCCGGCCCGTCGGCCAAGCGTCCGCTTGGCGCGTGGGTCCAAACCGACGGCGGGGCGGTGGCAGATTCAGCATGCGGAAGCACCTCGGGATCGGTCTCGCAGAAAGCGCGAACAACGTGGCAGCTGCTCGGCCTTTGTTGTGAGCCAACTTCCGACGTCTGTCAACCGACACGTCGTCCCGAGGCGTTGGCGACATTTCGCAAGCGGCGGCAGACTATTGTCCGGTCCAGCCGTTGTAGGTCGGCTGGCGAGCGACGCCGGAGCCAACGGGTGAGACCCAACCCGAGCTGGCCGGCGCAACGGGCAGCTGAGCGGCAGGCAATTGAGCGGCCGCTTGAGTGACACGAGGGTCGAGCGTGGGCGGTATTGTGCGTGTCGCCAACTCGGACCCCGCAGGTGGACTTGGAAACTGCGGCCGTGGCTGCGGGGACGACGGAACCGGCAGCGAGGCGACGGAATTACCCCCACCTCCCCAGCCCAGACCGCTGTCGCTGCCCGCCATCGGCGAGACGCTTGCCCCATCGGCAATCCCAGCTCGATGATCCGCAACCGCGATCCCGCTCTGGTCCGAAGTAAACCGACTTAACGCGTCCGGAGGAGGAAACTGACTGGTCGCGCCGACCGCGGAGCTCGTGCCGGCTTGCGAACGTCGGTAGTACGGATCCGCTTGACCGGCTCGGCCCGTCGGAGGCGGTGGGATCAGGGACGGCCCGTAGGGTGCGAGCGGGTTGATGTTCACGGGTTGGGTCCCGTGGCAACCCAGCAACACAACGAATCCCAGCAGGGCAGCAATCCACCTGACCATACGGACAACTCCTTTCGGCGAATCCAAACGCAGCGCGGAGGATAGTCGCCTGGCGGAATTCATCCAAGGTCGATTTTGGCGGCTTTATTGAAAAATCAAATCGGTTCCCCTCAAGACGGCACTTGAGGGAAACAGATGCAGGCGTCGGCGAACTGATATTGCAATAAAAAAGGCTCTTCGGGAATTTGGTGTTTGTCACCAGCGCCGCAAACCCGGAGAGCCAAAGGATGGCTAACCGCAAAGGTTCGGGCCGGATCCCGCACGCTCGGCAGGGCAGAAAATCGCAGCCGTCGCGGCATGACAAGCGAAATCGTTTGAGAGAATCGCAATGCCAATCGCAAGCGAACCACGGACGCAAAGGTTCCGCTGGTAGGTGAGTTGGCATTGATCGCACAGAGCATGAGCAGATTGGTGGATGCACGCATTGGCTTTCGGCTTTCGATCGTGTTGGCCGGTGCCGTGCTGGCCGCATCGCGGCGGACTGCCAGTCGGTGGTTTCGCGCGGCGGGAGTTGCCGATGACTGGGACCGTTTTTATGACGTGCTGATTTCGGTCGGTAAACACACGACGATGCTGATGCAGCCGCTCTTGGTTCGCATCCTGGAACGATTTGATCCTGGGCCGAACGGCGTCATCACGTTTGCGATCGATGATAGCCCCACGAAGCGATATGGCCGTCATGTCGAAGCCGCGAATGTTCGTCACAATCCGAAACCGGGGCCGGCCGATGGCAAGTGGCTGTATGGGCATAACTGGGTCTGCCTGGCAATCGTGCTGCAACATTCGCTTTGGGGTGTTCTCGCCTTGCCGCTGCTGTCGATGCTGTACGTGCGACAACGGGACGTCGCACGGTTGAAGCTTCGTGCCGACCGGGAATTCCACACGAAACATGAACTGACGCTGCAGTTGGTGCGCGAAGCTTTTCGATCTTCCTCCGAACAAGACGGGAAAACGCGCTCGGCCCCGCGTTTACGGCACAAGGAGGTTTGGGGCGCGGGACAGCAGCAAGTTCGCAACGTCTGGTCGAACATCGGCTGCTGGCATCTTAACACCTGGCTCTATACGATGGTCGAATTGGCCTGCTGGGGTCTTCCCGCCGATGAACGGGTCGACCGAAGTGACCGAACATGGGACAATCAGCGTCGCCGTCCCTCGCATGCCGATCGGCGTCGTAAAATCGCACGTGAAATGCTGGATAAACAATTCCTGAAGGATGTGCCTCGCGGCATCAAGAGAGCAAGATATCGAGACCGAATCCGCGAGCTTCTCAACCTTGCGGCGTAGCTGTTCGGTTCGGGCTATTTGCCGAAACATACCCGATAGTCAGTTCCCTTAAGTGCAGCTAGAAAGGGAGGCAGAGCTTAAAGTAGTCGACTGCGATGGGTTAGCGAATTTGACTCACGGCAAAGGTCGTGTTGGGTATCATCTTGTTCATCTCTTCCAGCAAGGTGCGGAAATGTCGCACTCTCAGTTGGCGACCGATGTTTAACAGGCTATCCGTATCGGCCAAATGCGATGAACTGCTCGCATACTCGTCGCCGCGGCCCAGGACCGACGAATTGCCAACCGCATGACCGAACTCGTGGGGCACGCTGCGGAAGCCGGACGTGCAAACTTGGGGAGTCGCGGCGTTGCAGGCGGTATAGGGCTTTAATTTGCTGGTATGCAGCGAAATCCTGCGAGCGTTCCATTCAACGAAATTGTGAGGCATGTCGTTGTCCGCCACTTTCCAGGCCGTAACATTCCAATGCTCGTCGGCTGAGCACCCAGCGGACGTCCAGGTTGATCGGCAGTTTTGTGGCGGAGAACCTTCGGGCGAAGGACGAAGTCCCGGAGACACTCAATGTGACATGATTACTCCAAGACGCCCAAATCTGCCGATCGACGTCCCGATGGAACGCCCGTTTTTCTGCGAGCGTCCAGGGAAGCAGGGGCGGCTTGACATTCCACGCGTATTTCCAGCGCTGCTGAACAAAGACGCGGCTCTCGTGTTCCACAATGTCAACAATGCCCCAACCAATATCTCGCACAATGTGTGGCATAGTGGCTCCGGTCCCTCCCGATTTGATGTGCGACTGGACAGCTTCAGACCGTAACCATTATCGCTGCGGAAGGATCGGAGGTTGCTATGTTGTTGTCAAATCTGAGCAAAAATGCGGGCAAGCCCGGGAACCAGGATTGTGCTGACCAGACGCGTTGGCGTGATTCCCAGCCAAGACGACCGTATCCAAGCAAAAAGACAGCCCCAGACGGTCTAGACAGCCCCAGACAGACAGCCCCAGACGGTCTACATTTTCCCGCGGACGTTGTTGGGCGGTCGAGATGGAAGGGATGCCGCTGTGTCGTGTCGGGAGCGAGTCGATTGGCGGGACGTGCCGAGGGAGGTGGGGTGGGCGCGGTGCGTGGCGAGGATTGGATTGCGTCGTTCAGTCCTGCCGGTGAATCGTACGTGCCGGCGTGCCGGCGCCGGTGCCCGTGAGTCGTCGGTCCTCGGCGGTCACGTTCATTGACGGGACGCACGCGGCAGAAAACCGCGCGGAGTTCACGCGGTCCATCGCCCGTCAAGCGAAGACGGCGCGGGCGGTCGCACCGCGGAACCCGAACTGACCAGCTCGGCAGAAGACCGCTTCCGGCACCCAGACGACTTCCTTGAACGCCAGGCAGTACCCCGCGCCACATCTTCCGCCTCGGCCCTCCGTGCGTCTGGGTCCCCGGCGTGCTGGGCGACGTCTCACCCGGAGGGACACGAAATCGGATCGTATGCTTCGGACGCACTCGTCGTCCCAAGATCCACCGCCACCCCCCCCGCAAAGTAGACCGTCTGGATCTGGACCAACACGAGCGATTCGACGCGGACATTCGCCGGCAGCTTCATTCGTATTCCTCTGGAGGCCGACGGTGGATCGTGCTGTCTGGAAGTGATCTTGGCTGACGCAACGTGCACGCCAGTTGCAACCTGCACGCGCGCCGTGAGTTTGTCGAGGCGGAAACTTACGAGCCGATTCTCTGCGCAGATCCAGTCGTTGTATCGGCAGTTGTATGAGATCGAAGAGCGTGGCAAGTCGATGTCACTGGCGGACCGACTCGCACTGCGTCAACAGGAGTCGACACGGATTTGAAGTCGGATCGCGTCTTGGCTGGAACAGCCCGACGTGCGCCTGGCGGCGCTACCCAGGAGTCGCTTTGGCAACGCAGTCAACTACCTGAAGAATCAGTGGAGGGCGCTCCGTCGCTATCTCGATGACCCACGGTTGCCGATCGACCATGCTCAGGCCGAGCAAACGATTCGACCCTTGACGGTAGACAGACGCAACGGGCTCTTCCTGGGGCATCCGCAAGCGGCGCCGGGCAGAATGCAACTGCTGAGTATTGTCAGCAGCGCGCAACGTCATCCCCTGATCATTGAAGAGTATTGAAGGCGGCCGTGGACGCGGTGCGGGAAAAGGGGGCAACGGCATGACCGGGCGGATGCTGGCGTTGGAACTGCAGAAGATCATGAGCAAGTTCATTGACGGCCACGCAAGTGTACGCGGTTGGGTGGCCGAACCTTCCGGAGCTCTGCCGTTTCTGCTGGAACAGACCGGAGAAGACGCTGTGGCAGTCAAAGGCGACCGCAGCAGTCTGGTCGCCTCCGATTACCCGTACATCAGCCGGATTGACGGCAAGACGCTGGCCGAATGGTCCCAGCACCTGAGCAGCCTTTTCGCCGAAGGCTCACCTCAATTCGTGCAGTATCAGACCTGTCGACATTTGCGATCCATTCAATTCTGCCGGTCGCTGGCCGGAATCGAGGTTCAGGATACCGTCGAGGTGGAGTTGCTTTCACGCGACAAAGCCAGGGCAAAAGTGGTAACACTGCCGGTCGCGTTTGAGCGATCGATGTATGGGCTGTGGCCACGGCATCCAGAGACACTTCAGCCGGCGATCTTGCCTGAGAACATCGCATACTTGCCCTTCCGTGCAATGGACCACGATGCCGTGCCGATCATAGTCGAGTGGATGCAGAAGTTTGAAGACACAAAGGGACTCATTGTGGATGTGCGGGGCAACGGTGGAGGGACGCGGACTCCCTTACTGACACTGTTACCGTTGTTGATGAGCCCGGACGAAAAGCCTTACATCGCCAGCGTGGCCAAATACCGATTGTATGAGAAATTTCCCGCAAACCATATGGACGGCCGGTACATGAAGCGGGCAAACGATCCGCGTCTCAGCGAGCCGGATCGCGGGTGATTACAGACTTCAGTAAGACGTTCAAGTCGCAGTGGGCACCACCAGCCGAGGAGTTCAGTCCATGGCACTACCTGGTGGTATCCCGTGAAAACCTCCGAACACAGGGATTGGGAGATTTCTATTACGACCGACCCGTAGTCGTGTTGCACGACCAGCGTTGCTTCAGTGCGACGGATATCTTCCTGGGAGCCTTCAAAGGCCGGCCCCGGGTCACGCTGATGGGCCAGGCCAGCTCGGGTGGCAGCGCCTATTCGCAGAGCTTCGACTTACCCAAGTCGAACATCCGCGTTCAGTGCGCGTCGATGGCCTCTTTCCAGCGCAACGGCCGACTCTACGACACTAACGGCATTCACCCTGACATTCCCGTAGTTCCTTCACCTGAGTATTTTCTCAACGACGGACCGGATGATGTCCTGCAGGCGGCCGTGAGGTTTCTCGAGGGAAGCGAACCCGTCGAGTAATCTTCCTAACGTGGACCGTAGCCCCATGAGTCGGCGGAACGTGCACCTGGAAGACGCGTATTTGCTCAAACTCAAACTGTAAGTCCCAGGAGATTGGGAAACAGAGAAAACTGGTATCGCGATGAAAAGAGATCCTCCCACATGATTGCGAGGCTCTGAAACCTACCCCGTTTTGGGATTGCCGTGGCTTGGTTCTAACAAGAGGAGATCGACAGGATGAGGCGCTCAGGCTCAACAACGCGTTTGGCGTTCCTGGCGGTATTTACGTTCCTTGGTTGCGAGCAGGCCTCAACCTCCCAATCGCTGGAAGAGATCCGCGGCAGCGTCACCATCGAACGGCCGTGCCAGTATGGTACGGAGACCGAGCTTGTTGCCAAAAAGGGCGACATCGTTCGACTGACGTTTCCCGAGAACCCGTCCGGCAGAAGAGAGTTCATTCTACTGCCCAAGGCCGATACGCTGGAGTGGCGATTTCCTTATAAAGCGTACGGTATACAAGAATGCTCAACGGGGGGCAGACGCTACGAGCACTCGAAAGACCGATTCTTCGGGATTAGAGGTGCTTCCGTGTTGGTGAACCTGAAAGTCTTGGAGGGCGCGGACGATGAGGTCACGATCACGTTTCTTGTGGATGACCGAAAGAAACTCGAGCCGAAATTCCTCGAGCAGATCCGCCAGAACACAAGGGAAGAAGCAAAGCGGCGCGAAGAGAAAAGACCTGAGACCGACGCGATCGGTATCGATGAACGTCTCGCCGGATTCGCGCGGCTGTGGAGCGAAGTGAAGTACAACTTCCCCTTCTTCGACCAGGTTCCGGAATTGGACTGGGACAAAGTCCTGGAAGAATACCTTCCCCGCGTTCGGCGAGCACAGACCACGCAGGAGTACTATCGCGTGCTCGAACAATGCGTGGCTCAGTTGAAAGACGGACACACGACGGTCTATCCTCCGCGAAGCAGTTGGGCGCAGTTGCCGGTGCGTCTGACGGCCGTTGACGGGAAGCCGGTCATCAGCGAGGTGGCCCCGGTCGCCGCTGTGGGACAGCCTGAGTTGAAGCCGGGACTCGAGATCACCCACATCGACGGACGGCCCGTTGCCGAGATCCTACGGCAGGATGTCTATCCCTACGTAGCCGACTCCACACCGCAGAATCGCGATCGCTGGGCTTTCCGACGACTGATTCAGGGTGCAAGCGGTTCGGAGGTGTCGGTTCGCGCCCGCAGCGCTGACGGCAAGAGCCGCAATCTGACCTTGACGTATCTCGAGTGGCAGCGTTTCCCCGAGCGCCCTCCAAGCTTCGAATACTGTGATCTTGGAGAAGGTGTCGCGTACGTTGCCCTGAATTCATTCGATTCGGCTGAGGCGGCCACTAGGTTCAAAGGTGCCTTCGACGAGATACGCCGGGCCAAGGGGCTCATCATCGACGTGCGGAACAACGGCGGCGGTAGTTCAAGTATTGGGGAGGCGGTCATTGCCTGCCTGCTTGACAAGCCAATTCAAGATTCCTCGTGGAAGACGCGCCAATACATGCCCGCCTTTCGGGCGTGGGGCCGAGAGGAAGCCTGGTACGAAGGAAAGCAAAGCGTAATACCGCCGGAGTCTGACAATCCCTATCTGGGCCCGCTCATCGTGCTAGTCGGGCCCGGCACGGTCAGCGCTGCAGAGGACTTTGTTGTCCCACTGCACGCCTCCGGCCGTGCGACGCTGGTCGGTGAAAGGACGGCGGGAACCACTGGACAGCCCCTCTTGATCGAGTTGCCTGGCGGCGGCAGGGCGCGGATCTGCACCAAACGCGACTCCTATCCCGATGGGCGCGAGTTCGTCGGCGTCGGCATAATCCCCGACATCGAAGTCCACCCCACCCAGGAATCGCTTGCCGCGGGACGAGATGCCATCCTAGAAGGAGGCATCGAGGCATTGGCGAAGCAGGCGGGAATCGCCGCTGTCGAGCCGGCTGTTCTGGCCGCCAAAGCGCTCTCACAGCACCGCCGGAAATCGGCGCCCGAAGAGGGACAAGCCATGTTGGCCTCCGTCTTGGAGACGGCCAAAGCTAAATACAGCGCCCTGACCGCCGCGCGCGCCAAAACGGATTGGGCGGCCGTGGGCGACCACGCCCACGAATTAGTCGATCTGTTTCGAGAGGAATTGCTGCCGGCATTTCACGTTGAGTCCTTGCGAAAGCGGCTAGTAGCGGAAGGAAGCCTAAATCAACAGACCGAGTACACCGTCGTAAAGCTGGATCGCCGGAAAAAGGAGATCGAGATACTCTGTCGCGACGAGGCCGATTTGGAGGAATTCCATCGCCTGATCGCTGAAATCGAAGACCTCAGCGACGAGATTCACGACTGCGTGAGGGACAGGACGCTCGATCAACTGACTCCGCGCTACTGGAGCGAGTTCGAGAAACGTTGGAAGTTGCTAGGCGAGTACGTGAATTGAGAGAACGGGTGTCTACAAGTGCAAAGATTGCTGCCGCATGCTGTAACCACGTTTTGCACGTTTGAAGCACTAAAATGCGCTGGCGCTGAAGCCCCAGCAACAGAATCCCAAAAGATCGCTACTAATCTCCCGGTTTGGCGCATATATACGGTAGCATCCATTGAAACCCTGACGGATGCGGCAGCCAGAACTCACGCCGCCTTCTTCAAGCAGGAATCACAGCCATGACTTACTGCTTCTTGACCCACGGCGCGATACCGAACGTCCTGGTGCTAGTTTACCCGTCTCTTTGAGAAAAGGTGAGATTATGACCAGCGCTATTCTGTCGGTGATCCTATTAGCCACTGTCGGGGCAGACGTCGAGGCAACGAAAGAGCGAGAAACGTTCCTGTATATCACCACGAGCCCACCCGGCGCGGAGGTTCTCGTAGACGGGAAGCGGTTGGGAACCACGCCCGGGCTCTTCCCGTTCAAACCGGGCATCGGCCGAGTGATCGTGGAGCTCGACGGCCACGATCAACACGGGGAGGACATCACGATCCGCGCCGGGGACATTAAACGGCTGCGGCTCCGGTTGAAGCGTAAAGCCGAACCGAAAGTGAACCTCCCCGCGCTCAGCCCAGACGCAACACTTGATTCAATCCTTGCCCGTTTGAACAAGCCACCGAACGGCTGGAAAGTTATCGAATCAAAGAGCGAGTCAGCCGACCGGTTGCTGGAATCCTCCGAGGAGCTTGGCGGCCGTGTCGAGCACGTCGCCATGATCGGCCTCTCCAATCGCGGGAAGCGGATCGTCGTCGGAGTATACGAGAGCGCCTCGAGCGAGGATCTGGCAGGAATCCGTGACAAGGCGCTTCGATCAACGGTGGGGCTTTCGCGTAACATCGGCCACAAGCCCCATCCCCTGGCTTGCCTGACGTACGGAAACACCATCTTGACATTCTTTGCCGCTGACGAGGTCGCCCCTGAGTTCCTGGGAGAAGCCCTCCGTGAATTGGGGTTTGCGGAGAAGTCTCAGGTTCCTCTCTGGGCCGACCTTCTGAAACAACACGAAATGCGAAAGCAGAATCGCGTCACGCTTGTGGTGGGGAAGGAAAGAATGAGCCTCGAGGGAAAGCCGATGACCTGGGACGGCAGTTGCGCAGTACGCTGGAGGAACTCCCCAACCGGGCGAATACGGTCCTATGCATCGCCAGGACCACCGACGACTGGGGCATTTCGGCGTGGCATGAAGCGGAGGACAGGATCGTCTGGTTTGGCCGCGATCTTGGGTTCGAGTCGACCTCGTTCATCGGCGTGCATCCTCTCGATTCCAGGTGGACGCTCTCGCTCCGGCTGGTGATTGCCGGGGAGGAGGACATGACGTTCGAGGGGCGCAAAGTGAAGGAGAGTGAGTTGTTCGACGAGCTCCTGAGCATCTCCGAGCGATACCGGACGGTCCTGGAAATCGTCCGAGCGTCCGGAGGAAGCAAAGAGCTGACGATCCAGCAGTGGAACAATCTTCAGGGACACGCCACAACGATCGCCAACCAGCTTGGATTCAAGGGCACGACAGACATTGGCGAACGGCCACTCGGCTCCAAGGCGTCACCGGACCACGCTGACACGGAAGAGGTGATCCCGCTCAAAGCGGAGCCGTTGGGACAGACCGTTCCGAGCGAACTCCGGTCCAACAATAAGGCTGAACCGGCGTCGCTAGACGAAGTCCAGGAACTGATCGAGCAGAACTGCATCGTCGGTCTTGATCGCCCCGACCTCAGGGAAGCCGCTATCTCGGGCATGATCGAGAAGCTGGATGAACATTCGGACTACATCAACCAAGCCGAGTTGAGTGCTTTGAAGGAACAAGCCTCGCCAGAAGCTCAGTGGCGTCGGTATCGAAATGGAATTCGATGAAGACTCGCGCGAGTTGCGCGTGATATCGCCCTTGCCCAAGATGCCTGCCTATCGAGCCGGCGTTCGCGCCAGAGACACGATTGTGCAGATTAACGGTAAACCAACGAGCGACTTCCCGCAGGGGAAAGAACTTCAAATGGCCGCGACACTCCTTCGTGGAAAGCCGGGCAGTTCAGTCACCGTCGGCCTGAAGCACGCCGGATTGGACGCGGTACAGCAGGTCACGATCGTGCGGGAGGCGATTCCTCTGCCTGCCGTCCAAGGCGAAAGGCACAAGTCCGACGGCAGTTGGGACTTGATGCTCGACGATGACCGCAAGATCGGTTGCGTACGGCTGGCTCATTTCGGCTCGCAGAGTGCCGCCGAATTAAAGGACGCCCTTGACGAGTTACAGTCGAGAGGCATGAAGGCTTTCGTCCTCGATCTGCGCAATAACCCCGGAGGCTCACTATCGCAGGCGATTCGGATCGCGGACCTGTTCGTCGAGGACGGAATCATCGTCAGCATCAAGGATCGCCAAGAGCCCGGGAAGACTTGGTTTGCCAAGAGCGAGGGCACATTTGGTGACTTCCCAATGGTTGTGTTAGTGAACCGTGACAGTGTCGGAGCTGCCGAAATCGTCGCTGCGTGCCTGCAGGATCACGGCAGGGCAATCATCGTCGGCGAGCGGACCTATGGAAAGGGTACCGCCCACAAGATTTTCGAACTCAAGGGGGGTGACGGAGCCTTGAAGCTACCCACCGCCATCTTCCTCCGCCCCAACGGGAAGGGCATTCACCGATTTGACGGGGCAGAGGAATCGGACACGTGGGGCATCGTACCCAATAAGGAAGGTGAGGTCACTCTGCCCAAGGGCGAATATCAAGGGTTTCTGGAATACCGACGGCAAGGGTACCTATTCGTCCCTGACGGCATGGACGTAAGCAGCTTCGTGGATCGACAACTACAGAGGGCAATCGAGTGCCTGTGAGGGCAACTTGTGACAGCTGTTCTCGTTGGCAGGACGCGGTCGGCGGTCACTGCATTTTAGATTAGCTCAATTCTCAAGGAGAACAAAATGCGATGTTTTGCAGTATTCCTACTATTGTCGTGTGCGCCGACCCTAACCCGAGCTGCTTACCCGGATAAGACGACAGAGGCTGATGTGGAGGATATCCGCCCAGATGGAGACGCGGAGGGACTCCCCGAGGTCACCGTCATCGGAACAGGCGAGAGCACGCCATCTTCCCAGTCGAAGGTCAACAGAGCTTTAGAGAATCCTGGCACGAGGACGAATGCAGATACTACATCTCCCGTTCCTCCCCCGACGGGCGCAGCTCCCAACGCAGTCCCGCCCCCAAACCCTCCCCCGACGGCGCAGCTTCCACCGTAGACCAGCCCGCAAGCGGGCCTCTAGTCCTGCGCGGTCGCATTGAGTGTGGAAGCTCAGTGTGTCTGAATTGTGAGATGCATCTCCTGGGATCCAATCCCAGCGCCTGGCAGCCCCCCCCCTTTTGGAGATCACCTCTGGCGGCGCCACGTTCTGCGCCTCGAAAAGGCATGAGGGGGTCCGTGGCGACCTCAAATGACATTTGCCAACATAAGCTGCCCCTGGCACAGAAAAGGGGGAGGTTGGTTAAGCAGGCAAGTCATGGGAACCTTTATTATCACAAACAGGCATAGCCGAGAGACAACGGCTGTTCGCGTATCATGTCACACACTCCGGTCATCGAAATCGAGCAACTCAGGAAGTTCTACAGGGGCAAGCACCGCGGTATTGATGGCTTGGACCTGAAGGTCTATCAGGGCGAAGTCTTCGGGTTCTTAGGACCCAACGGTGCGGGGAAGACGACCTGTATCCGTATCCTGCTGGATCTGATCCGGGCCGACAGCGGCAACGCGCGCGTGTTCGGGCTAGACGTTCGCAAGCAGTCGCGAGAGATCCGAAGGCGAACCGGCTACTTGCCCGGGGAGTTGGGGTTTTACGATAGCGTGACGGCCCAGGAGATGGTCGACTACTTTGCCGGCTTGTGTGGATCGATACACCACGGGATAGTCAAGGAGCTGACCGAGCGACTTCAGATCGATCTTTCCCGGTTGATCCGCGAGTACTCAAAGGGGAACAAGCAGAAGCTAGGCATCCTGCTGGCCTTTCTGTTCGATCCCGAATTGGTGATCCTGGACGAGCCCTCCTCGGGGCTGGACCCGCTGCTACAAAACCAGCTCTATGAGTTCATGGTCCAGCAGTCGCAGCAGGGACGGACCGTGTTCATGTCGAGTCATGTGCTTTCGGAGGTCGAGCGGGTGTGCGACAGGGTGGGCATTATCCGGGAAGGGCGGATGGTGGCCGTGGAGCGGATCGAGACGCTCAAGGCCAAGATGGGACAGATCATTACCGTGGACTTCGACCGGCAGTTCGATGCGAACGATTTCCACGCGGAGGATTTCAATATCCCCGGCGTGTCCAACGTGCAGCTTGCCCGCCACACGCTGTCGCTGCATGTGAAAGGAAACCACGACAGCGTCCTGAAGGCCTTATCTCGGTACAAGATCGCCAAGCTACTGGCGAAGGAGTACTCCCTGGAAAATCTCTTCCTCGAGCACTACCAGGAAAGCCATGAAAATGAGAAATAGCAGCTTGGCCGTGTTCCTCTGGACCCTCCGCCGCAAGTGGAAGGGGTTTGCGGTTTTCATCGCCGCAACGGCAGTGATCATCTTCCCAGTGGTGCACATCTACCCGGAGGTCTCGCAGCTCCAGAGCAAAGCCATCGCGGAGGCCTTCGGCGGCGACATCGAGATTTCACTCACCCAGGATAGCGGTGTGGACGGAGATTACACACTGCGCTGGGGCAAGTACGGCGGAGCGGACGGGTATGTGGTGGTGGAGAGCGAGACAGAGCTGCCGTTGGCGCTGTTTAAGGACATGGACGTTCCCGAGGTGGATCTCCGGCTGCTGGCAACGCTGCTACCGAACGTGGGGGAGGTTTCCCTACATACGTTTGACGCCGCCGACACGGAGATGAGTTTAGCCGGCCTGGACCGGAAATACGGAGAGGAAAACGCCTTAGTCTACTTCGGAGTGCTGGCCTACCAGGGCGAGGAGTCCCATGCGAGCATCGCGGGGGCCAGCCAGACCGTCAACACCAGAAACCTGGTCGCCGAAGGGCCCTTCGATGAACTCTTGGAGCATCCGCTGATCAAGGCCTTCGTGGGAAGCGAGAAGCTGGACGTCTTTTCCATCAAGGGGTTTCTCTGCGTGGAGTTGTTCAACGGTCTGACGCTCTACATAATCATCTACTTTCTGATGCAGTACGCAGGTGCGTTCTGCTGCGAGATGGAAAATAAGACGATCGACGTGATCCTCTCCACGCCTCTGAGCAGACGGGGGCTGTTCATCAGCCGATACCTCTCTTGGGCGACCATGAACTTGGTGTTCATCGCAAGCTGGATCGTATTGGTTTACCTGGCCATTCTTTCCGTAGGCAGGCAGGCCGACGCGCCGCTTGCCGACGTGGCCCGGACCATGATCTCGTTCTTCCCTTTCATTCAAGCCGTGCAAGGCTTCTGTATGTTGGCCTCGGTAGCCACAAACCAGTCGATGAAGGCATACGGGATATCCTTCGGACTCTACTTCGGGATGGTTATCTTCGAGATGCTGGGCACTCTGAGCGAGCGGTTTAGCTTCCTAAAGTACGCTTCCATCACCTACTACTGGGACTCCGACATCATCTTCATAGAGGGTGTCATTCCATGGGGTCATGTCATATTACTGAGCGTCGCGGCCATCGTTTTGTTCCTTGCCGGGCTGTGGGTCTTCGAGAGAAAGGACCTGGCCTCGTGAGCCCTCCAGTTCGATCCGTTTCGGGACGCCGAGCGTTGGGGGACCCGAAGAGTCGGAGACCAGTGAAACCAACATTCTCAAGAGGATGCCGTGAATCGCCTGTCGTCGAATGCCTGCACCGCTGTCGCCCTGACGCTGTGGGGCCTGATTGTGGCGGTGTCCGTTGCCCAGGAAAGGGTACGGCCGAGCCACGAAACGAATATTCGCAGCGATCTATGCGTTGGTCGGAACACTCCTTGCCGGCTGGGGCCGTGCATGGGTTAGTGAACAGAGGGACATCGAACGTCGGTAGAGCACAACTAATCTCCAGGTTTGGCGCATATCTACACTACTCAAACTGAAGAGCCAGCGATGTTGGGGTGCGTCCCTCGTATCCTAGTGTCCCAAAAGCGAATCCCACCCGATAACGGCGACCGCAGAGACAACGCAATAGACAGGAGGCACCAGGCCATGAAACGAGAAACAGCAGTGCTACAGGCTCTAATCGGAATCCTTCTCGCTGGCTCACTCCACGTACAGGCAAGTCAGCAGGAGAAAGCCAAGCATACGATCGTCCCGGGTGAGGGTGTTGGTGACTTCACCTTCGGCATGACTAAAGACGAGGTGATAAAGAAGCTGGGAAAACCACAAAGAATCGTTTGGGATGGTGACGAGTATACCCTTAATAATCTCCCGGAACGCTATATCATGGACTTCGATGGTCTTTCCTTTGGGATGCATAATAAGCGCCGCGGCAACGGGCGGATCGGCCGGATTCTTCCAGCAGTTCGAACCGCACAGAGTCTATGGGATTTCCGTACATGACCCTTCCTACACAATGTCCAATGGATTGAAAGTAGGCGACGCAGAAGAACGCGTCATACAGACCTTGGGCAAGAGCTTTCACCTGGAAGAATATACGTATAAGGATTTCATCATCTACGAAGACAGGGGGCTTACGTTTGAAATCCACAAGAAGGACAGGACGGTCACGGAGATCACCATTACGCAGAGAAGTTTTTCAGTGAAGTCTATACCCTTCGTCGACCGGACGTACCGGACGCTTTTGTCACCAGAGGGCTCGTTGGCCATCGTTCGCCGGCCGCCGGCCGTCAATTATCGGATCACCAAGCTGCCCTCATATGATCCGACGTCCGATGTTGCGTTCCAGATCGACGTGCGCGGCGGCGATCTTTCCAATATGGATTTGCGGGATCGATTCACCGATCTGATGCACGCGGATCTTTGACAACCGTACATTCTGGCCTGCGGATTTGCCCGACGGCTTTGATCCGAAACAAATGATGACTCTTGGGCGAAACCCGGGATTGCGGGTTCGCGAACTTCACCAAAGGGGTATTACCGGCAAGGGCATTGGGA
Source organism: uncultured Planctomycetales bacterium (assembly GCA_963826795.1). GTDB lineage: Bacteria > Planctomycetota > Planctomycetia > Pirellulales > Pirellulaceae > CAWGYT01. Next base: position 541,918 of record CAWGYT010000020.1, read on the forward strand.
TTGGGATCATAGACCAGCCTCTACTCGTGGACCACGTGGAATATCGCGACCGTTTGCGGCTGTACGAAGAAATCCATTGCTCCGGTGACAAAGCGTCGATGCACGGAGCCAAGATGGCATCCTGCGCCGTTGGCAAGACCACGGGTGTTGCACCGGAAGCCGATCTGTATTTTGTTGCTGAGACTCACCTGACAGGTTCGCGTGGGCCGTTGGGCGAATCATCGCCTGAGTTCGACGTTCAGTGGGTCGCAAAGTCGATAGATCGCCTGTTGGAAATCAATGGCACCCTGCCGCCTGATCGCAGGATTCAAGTGATTGCGATTGCACTCGCATGTGCTCGGCCCGGGAATGGTTCCGAGGAGGCTATTCGAGCCATCGAAAGAGCAACGAAGGAAGATGTTTTTGTCATTACTACTTCACTGAAAGAAACGCACAATTTTGTATTCCATGGACTCGGACGCGACCGCTTGAAGGATCCCGACGACGTGCAGAGCTACGGGCCCGGCCTCTGGTGGCGCGAAGAGTTTTTCAGTGGCGGAGGTAGGTGGGGCCACGATCGTATGCAAAACGCTCAGCCCTCATGGCTGATGGTGCCGATGGGCTCGCGCTGTACGGCCAGTCCAACCGGGCCAGAAGACTATGCACTCTACGACAGTGGTGGCTGGAGTGGTTGCGTACAGTACCTGGCAGGCCTTTACGCGCTGGCTTGTCAAGTCAAGCCGACAGTGACACCCGAGGAATTCTGGTCGGTCGGCCTGGAGACGGGCAAGTCCATCACGATTGATAAGGACGGGAAGACGTATAAATTCGGGAAGATCGTCGACCCGGTCGCGCTCGTCGACGCGCTCACTGGAGAGGCCCCGGCCCGCTAGACAGCGATATCGCGCGATCAGGCAGAGCAATTGCGTAGCGAGCGACATTGACTGAGTTTCCAGCGGAGCGCTAGAGACCGCCACTATTGGCCGCGACAACTAACAGGTACCGCCCAACACCGGCGTGCCTCCCGACTGCATCTTGTGGCATACGGAATTAACAGCTCACCCCTTTTGAGGAAATGAGACGAATCTTCCGACAATGCGCGACAAATATTCCAGCAAGGCGCATATCTATATCATCAAAGCCTCGGTCACCGGGCTCGAAAGGCATTCTTCCAGGGCCTCCGCAAGAGAATCTCGTCGGTGAGTCGCGCCGAGGATTGGGCCAAATGGTGTCTAGTACCCTAGGAGACCACAGGGGGGCGGTTGGATTGATGTTAGAGGGAGACCACCCGGTCATCTGGTCATCTGGTGGCTGTTGCGTCGTGTGAGTCTGGGATAAGAAATGTATATTCGCCTGAGCGTCGGCGCGATCGATCGCGGTGTGAGGTTGCGGCTGGAATTTGAACAGGGACCTATCAGACTGCTGCTCGGTGCGGCAGGCATGGTTGAGTGTGCTGCGGCTGTAGAGCAGCCCGGCTCGGCTTTGCCGCAGTCCACCAACCAGGTAGCAGACGCTGATCAGAAGGAGATTCCAGATTGGGGAGTTGTCGTCGATCCGGACGGCGATTGCAGTTTCGATCTGAAGGATTCCACATTGACGATAGCATCCATTGAAACCCTGACGGATGCGGCAGCCAGAACTCACGCCGCCTTCTTCAAGCAGGAATCACAGCCAAGACTTACTGCTTCTTGACCCACGGCGCGATACCGTACGTCCAGGTGCTAGTTTACCCGTCTCTTTGAGAAAAGGTGAGATTATGACCATCGCTATTCTGTCGATGATCCTATTAGGCACTGTCGGGGTAGACGTCGAGGCAACGAAAGAGCGAAAAACGTTCCTGTATATCACCACGAGCCCACCCGGCGCGGAGGTTCAGCACGATTGTCTGTCGCGCCTTGAAGAGGGCTGGCCTTCAACCGAACTTCAAGGGAGCCCATCTCCTACGACACTCTTTGGCAACCGGAATGCTCCGCCGTGGCGCATCCATGGCCGAGATTGGCCAAGTCCTCCGTCACCGTGTGCCGAACACGACGGAAATCTACGCGAAGGTTGACATCGAGGGCCTCCGCTCACTTGCACTGCCATGGCCCATGAAGGGAGGTGAATCATGAACGACCTACGTGAGGCTTCCCAAAAGTATCTTGAACTTCGCCGGAATCTGGGCTTCCAACTGCGGGGGCCGAAAAGTGCTTTACGAAGCTTCGTCGCTTTTGCCGAGCGGGAAGGCGCTTCCAGCATCACGACGGACTTGGCACTTCGGTGGGCCAAGGAACCAGCCGATGCACAGCCGGCAACCTGGGCATTGCGTCTCCAGATGATACGACGTTTCGCCATCTGGTTAAGCGCGACGGACCAGCGCACCGAAGTGCCGCCCGTGGACCTCCTCCCCCATCGTTATCGCCGTCAGCGACCTTACATCTACAGCGATGCGGAGATCCACAAACTTATCCAAACGGCGAGCCAACTTCCTTCCCCCCGGGGGCTGAAAGGATGCACGTACTCGACGATCTTCGGGCTCCTATCGGTCACCGGTATGCGCGTCAACGAGGCGTTGACCTTGGATCGAAAGGACGTGGATCTGGCGGAGGGAATCCTCAAGATTCGACGGACGAAATTCGGTAAGTCTCGGCTCATCCCGGTGCATGAGTCCACTCGTCAAGCGCTCACGGATTACGCCCGCAAGAGAGACCAGACGGTTCGTGGGCCCGCCCACGCGGCCTTTTTTCTCTCCGAAAGGGGTACGCGTGTGACCGAATGGGCCGCACGTTACAACTTCGTCAAGGTCTCACGCGAGGTCGGCCTTCGCCCCCCAGGCCGTAGTCACGGACACGGCCCCAGACTACACGACATGCGGCATCGGTTCGCAGCGTGCATTCTCCTTAACTGGTATCGTCGAGGGATCGACGTGGAAAGAGAACTTCCCAGACTCGCGACGTATCTTGGGCACGTGCATGTCAATGACACCTACTGGTACATCGAGGCCATTCCGGAATTGCTTGATTTGGCTACGCGAAGGCTGGAAGAAAATAGGGAGGTTGAGTCATGACCGCCCATCCCAACTTCCCGGGTCTCGTCCAGGCCTTCTTCACCGAGCGCCTCCTCCAGCAACGTCGGGCAAGTACTGAGACTGTTGCCGGGTACCGAGACTGTTTTCGACTTCTCCTGCGTTTTGCAGCCCAACGATTGGGAAATGACCCTTCGGGCCTATCGCTTGAAGACCTAGACGCCCCCTTTATCGGCGAGTTCCTCGACCACCTCGAAACGGAGCGTTCGAACAGCGCAAGGACGCGGAACGCGCGATTGGCGGCAATCCATTCCTTCTTTCGATACGTTTCGTTCCAGGAGCCAAGTTGCGCCGACTTGTGTCGCCGGGTACTGGCAATTCCAAGTAAGCGGTACGAACGGAAACTGATTGAATACCTCCGGCGAGAGGAGATCGATGCAATTGTTGCCGCGCCCGATACGACGACCTGGATCGGACGTCGGGACAGAGCCCTACTGTTGTTGGCAATCCAGACGGGATTGAGAGTGTCGGAACTCATTGGCCTGCAACGCCAGAGCGTCGTTCTTGGGACCGGCGCTCACGTACGCTGCCAGGGAAAGGGCAGAAAAGAGCGATGCACGCCTCTTCGTCACGAAGTAGTCCGAGTCATGCAGATGTGGCTCGGTGAGTGTTCCAGCGCGCCCGACACTCCGGTCTTTCCCAGCATTCGCGGTGGCCCCATGAGTCGGGATGCTGTAGAGCGTCTGGTGTCTCGTCATGTTCGTACCGCAGAACGTTGCTGCCCATCTCTGAAACGCAAGACCGTGACACCTCACGTGCTTCGTCACACCGCAGCCATGGAACTTCTTCAACACGGCATTGATCGTTCCGTCATCGCGCTCTGGCTCGGACATGAATCTGTGGAGACGACCCAGATGTATCTCCATGCGGACCTTCAGCTGAAAGAACAAGCACTCTCCAAAACCACGCCACTGAAGGCCAAGGCGGGGCGATACCGACCTGACGACGAGCTGTTGGCTTTTCTGGAGGGCCTGTAATTATGCCGCGTCATGCATGCAACAACGCGAGGGATTCACCGGCTCTCCTGCCGGACTCCGCGCCGAGTCGGCATAATCCGGAACGCGGCATTATGACGATTATGCCGAGCTGCAGCGGCCGAGGCAGGCCTGGGTGAGTATGACCGCGTTAGGTATCCCGGGCGTGTTCATTTACGTTGGAGGGCTGGTCCGTCCGCTCGGCCGCTTGAGCCTATCGGTATTTTCTCTAGTTCCCCAAATCGGTGCATGGTTGTCTGAGCGTGTGCCGATAGATACCGGCTTACTGCTGGTCACCTGGATTGATTTTTCTACTCACTTTGGCAGCCTGCTCATCCGCTTGTGGGAGTGGTCAACTGCGCTATTTTCCGGAAAACCAGTTATAGATCCCCTGGCAACTGGGTTAGTCTGGAGCCTCTTCTTGTGGTTGAGTGGTACCTGGGGCGGTTGGCGGTTGCAGCGAAGTCATCAGGCCTTACATGCGCTTGCTCCAGGAGGGATAGTATTGGCTCTGGTGCTGGATTACTCTCATGGAGAAGTCGGGTTTCTGGTAGTGTATCTTGCCATCCTGCTGGCGCTGATGGGACTGGCGAGGCTTGAATTGATGCACCTGGGTTGGGAACAGCGCAAGGTAGAGTATTCCGAGAGTATCCGTATCGATACGCTAGCTATGGTCGGGGCAATGACGATTGCTCTGGTTTTATCAGCAGCCGGAACCCCTTCGCTTTCATGGCGCGAACTGGTGGAGAAACTGCGAGGGGCCGATCAATCTGCTGAAGACCGCACTGCCGAAGCGCTGGGTTTAGAACGATTGGTCAATGTCGCCAGTAGCGAAGCTTACCGCTCCGATGGACTGCCTCGCCGCCATCTTCTGAGCACCCCCCCTGAATTGTTGCAGGATGTGGTGATGGTTGTCAGCACCGGGGAGTTGCCGCCCGTTCCCGAAACGGTGCTCGATATCAATCCCAACCGATATCACTGGCGTGCGATTACCTACGATGTGTATTCCGGGGCAGGTTGGAGCAGCAGTCCGGCACAGGATATCCTTTTGTCCGCAAACACATCACTATTGGAAGCCCAGCCTGATTATCGCGCCGTCAATCAGCACATAAAGCGAACACCGGACCGGAGCCAATACATCTACTGGACCGGTACCCTGGCTCAGGTTGATGTAGATATCGAAATCGCATGGCGCACGAAGCCGACAAACGCCCTCGATCCGGCACACTATGGGGATATGTTGGGTGCTTTGACCGCCCCGGACGAATACTCTGTCCTTTCGTACGTGCCGCGGTACAGCCCAGATCAATTGCGCGCCGCAGGCAGCGACTACCCGTCGGAAATCGCCAGGCGGTATTTAGAATTGCCTGACTCCACACCTGAGCGCGTGCTGGCGCTGGCCCGCGAACTCACGCAGGCTGCCCCTACGCCATATGATCGCGCTGTCTCCATTGAAGCCTACCTGCGTGCCTTTCCGTACACACTGGAGGTGGGGCCGCCTCCGCGCGGCCGCGACGTGGTCGATTACTTCCTGTTCACGGCGAAGCAGGGCTATTGTGATTACTATGCTACTTCTATGGTTGTACTGGCACGCGCTGCCGGGCTGCCAGCGCGTATGGTGATCGGGTACACCAGCGGTGACTATAACTCATGGACATCTGAATATGTTGTCCGGCAGGAAAATGCCCATAGTTGGGTAGAGATATATTTCTCGGGAATCGGATGGGTGGAATTTGAACCAACTGCCAGTCAACCCGCGATAGACCGAGGAGAGGCGGTTTCAGAACCTACCCCAAACCTGCCCAATCGCTTATCAGCATTTTCTTGGCTGATACTTCAATGGCGTACCCTGGTTTCTAGCCTGGGAGGCCAATTCATTATTGCAGGTACAGGAATATTCCTGTTGTTTATTATGTGGCAGGTAATAGAAATTGGCTTGCTTCATATTGTTTCTCCGCAAAAAGCAATCTTCCAAATATATTCTCGTATGGAAAAAGTCTCCCTACGTCTACTACCCAATCTACAGCCAGGCCATACCCCCTACCAACTCCAATTAGCATTGTTTGACAGATTTCGGGAAGAAAAAACATCTCTGATAAGAAGAGCATTTTTGCGGACAGAAACCGACATTGAGCGAATTGTCACCCTTTTTATTGCTCAGGTTTTCAGTCAACATCCCCCAACAAAAAAACAAGTTTACAATGGGATCCAATCATCGATTCGGATTCGCTGGTGGCTTTGGATTTCTGCAAAGTGGTGGCAATTCAATAATGGAAGGCACGCTAAGTAAACTTCGTAAATGCGCTCCATAATTCATTTATCGTGTAGGAGTGAGCCAATCAAAGGAACCTAAAATCAATAAGCTGATGTCAATTTAGAGCTAGACCGTATTTTAAAAAAATGCGTATCTCTTTTGCTTCCGATGGTAAATATCAACCTGCCGTTACCTTTCCCTTGCGATTCCTCTATTTTCCACTTCCAGACGAGTCGACCATTATTATCTGCTGAATTGGTTCCACAGGGTATGAGTTCCAGCCATAAAAGGAGGAAATGAGGGCAAAATTTCCTTCTTTTAGTTGTCCCAAACATTAGAAAACATAGCAAGTATGAATGCTGCTTCGTTCAGATTCTCAAAAATCCTTGATATTTTTACCCTAAATTTGTAAATCATTGACATTGGATAAAGATAAAACTATAATATCAAACAATTATTTTTTCATAAAAAATAATTCGAGCCTACTTCCTATGGCAAAGTCAAACTTACAGGGCAGTAATATAAATCTGGTTAAACAACATAATCTTCAGGTGATTCTTTTGAGTCTCCTGTATGAGCTTGTTTTATCACGCAGCCAGTTGGCAAAACGGACCAACCTTTCCAACACTACTGTTACCAATTTAATAGCAGAACTCATCAAGCAAGGTATCGTAGGGGAAAAAAATGTTGGTGGTGAGGAACAAGAGAAATTACGCCCAATGGGATGCCTGCGAATGCGAATTTGTCTTGAACCTAATGCGCGCTTTGTCATCGGGGTTCACATTGGTGTTGGCACTTTCTGTGTGGCAATTACGAATTTGCGGGCTGAGCTTTTTCTTAGCAAAGTGCAAAGTTTCAACGTCGAATCTCCAACCAATGACGTGTTGGATCAAGTTGTAGCGGCAATAGGATTTGTCGTCGTTGAGAGCGGTTTTGACCAGAATAAAATCCTGCGGGTTGGAGTTGGCGCCTCTGGTTTGGTTGATTTTTCAACAGGGGTAAATTTCCTGGCTCCTAACTTGAATTGGCATGATGTTCCGCTACGAGAATATTTACAGGCGAGACTCCCTTTCCCAGTCATTGCGGACAACAACATACGTACTATGGCTATTGGAGAGATTTATTTTGGCGCTGGGCGCGGCTACGATTCAGTTGCTTTTGTATACAGTAGAATAGGTGCGGGCGCAGGCCTTACATTTAAAGGCCGCGTATTCCGCGATAGCTCAAAAGGCGCCCGTGAGATTGGACATATTACTATGCTGCTTCAGGGAGGTGAGCCTTGCCGTTGTGGAAACAGCGGGTGCCTCAAAACTCTTGTTTCCGAACCTGCCATATTAAAACAAGCGGAAAATATTTCGAGGAAAAATCCAGCTGGAATATTGGCCAAAATCTGTCGTGAAAATATAGACGATACCCCTATTGAATGTGTATTTGAGGCTGCCCGCCAGGGGGATATACGGGTGAAAGAGATGATCATAGAAAGGGCTTTTGGTGGAATGGAAAAAAATGTGCATGTAAAGGCTACAAGTTTTGGATGGAAAGCGGGCGTTATCGGAGCAGCAGCCCTGGCCTTACTCAATTTTTTTACCAACCATTGGAAGATTAATTATTCTGTTGAGGAAACATTGATCCCGGGGCCTGCTATCTTTATTACGTGTCCAGAAATGCAAAGACAGAAGGAATAAAGATTATGAAAACTCCAGAACCACTTCAATTAGTTGGTAAAACCCTGCATACATGGTGGGAGGGCTGGCTTAGCCTTCTTCTCTTTGGAGTGGTATGGATATTGTGTTGGGGCACGCTTTTGTTGGGACCTCCTGCAACTTTCGGCTTTTTTTTTGTTGTGCGCGTGTGGATGGTCGAGAAGGAAACTCGTTGGGATCAGTATTTTCGGATGAGTAAAAATCACTTTCTCATAAGTTGGGTATGGTTCCTGGCAAACCTGGTGGTCCTGTTTCTGTTTTTTGTAAGTAATGCTTTCTATAGCAATCTGGCCAGTGATCTGGGTCGTATATTGCAATTATTTGCCCTGGGATTGTTTTTTTTATGGGTGGCAGTACAGTTCTATGCTCTACCTTATTACGTGTTACTTGAGAAAAAAAATTTGCTCATTGCCTGGAAAAATGGTTTATTCACCATTCTTGCATCACCAATTTTTAGCCTTACAATTTGGGTTGTGCTTAGTTTGTTGCTATTACTGCACTTTTTCATTCTCCCGATCTTTTTTGGTGGCCCAAGCTTAATAGTGCTACTGGTTAATATGGCGGTAGAGGATAGAATTGAAAAATTTGGTATCCGAGAGCGCGATACCCATACCAAGTCAAGATAATCTGTAAAGAATATCTTGACGGCCTAGAATTCACGCCCGAAAATAGCCCCGTCAATCGTCAAAGCAAACACTTTCTTGGGAAATCCCGGCATCTTGCTCAGTGCAGTGATTGTTGTCCCCTCTAAACCTGCTTGTTTCCAAGAGATGCCACGGTCGCGGCTCGACCAGCAACTCGCCCTGTTTTGCTGATGTCATTGACATCACTGATCCCGAAAATGGTGCCTCCTGCAAGCAGGCAGGTGATCTTTTGCTAGGTGGTTGACCTCATGACAGACAGCTACTTTCAGGGTTCATAGGAAATTTTAGGGTTTCGTTTCAGGACGAGGACTTCGGTGCTAATCGCCATTTGCGCGCCGCTGGAAGCTGTTTCGAGGCTGGCGATCAACGTTTTTGCCGCATCCAGTATCCCGAATTCTGTCGCCGGACAGATTTTTTTCTCTTGTATGTCAAAAACCATGCCGGGGAGGATTGATGATTTGGTGCGCCAGGCTTCCGGAATTGGTTTCACCGGCATTCTGGAGCAATTGCTCGAAAGGCCGGCGCAAAGCGCGCGCTACCGCGTTGTAGCCCATCCGCTCATCCTCATCAGTGCACTCCATATCTTCCACGAGTTTGATGCAATGCAGGTAGGCCGTCCCGCCGCCCGGCAAGACGCCCCCATTCCGTGCAGACTGCAGGGACTTGACGCCTTGCTGCGCCTTTTGATGCAAGACATCCCGCTCTTTTTGAGTGTATGCGCCAATTTTCAATATACCCTGGCTGCCGGACAGGCGTCCCAGGCGCATTTCGATCTCGGCCACCTGGTCGTCGTCGAAGGCCAGGCTTCCCAGGTAATTGTGCATTGCGGTGATCCTATCGTTCAGCGCTGCCGGATCGCCTTTCCCGCCGCTCACGCGCAAGTATTCCGAATTGGCTTCCGCATATAGCGCGCTCCCCATGTCCACAGGTTTGATGGCCTGCAGCCGATCCCCTATTTCCGTGTTGAACAGCCGGGCGCCGGTCAGGAGAGACAGGTCCTGTAAATCATTCAGAGCTTTCTCACCGGCATTGACCAGGTCGACCAGCACAAATTGCAGCTTCGGTTTATTTTGAACGTACGAAGCAACCAGGGTGTTTAACGCCTCGTCTGAAATTTTTTGTGCAACCAACAGCAGGTTCTTGTGCTCCGACTGGCTCAAGATCTTTATGGTGGGGAGCACCTCATCCGCTGTGGTAAGGTTTCCATTGAACAGGACGACGTTACACTCTCTGCAGGTAGCTTTGCCGGTGCCTGCCTCCGAGATCAGGTGCGGGGAGACAAGTTTCGCCTGCCACCGGCCGCCTTCGATATATTCGCGCTCCAGATAGGGCGCCATGTAGTTTTCAATCTCCACATGCGCATGTTCGCCCCAGCTGATCAAACATCTCACTAAGTGAAATGCTTAGTTCAGGCTCCTGGGTGGTGCAGTAGGCTACCAAGGCCAATTGTTCCCGGGTGGTCACCGGGGTTGCCATTTCTCTCAACCCGGCGATAACGCGGGAAGAGGCTTTTTGGATGCCGGCCTGGAGCCTGACCGGGCTGGCTCCAGCCGCGACATAGCGGTGGGCTTGCTCCAGAATTGCCTGTGCCAGCACGGCGGTGGTTGCGGTGCCATCGCCGATGCGCTGGTGAACGCGCCAGACCAGAGCTGCGCAATAACATGGCTCCCACATCCTGGGCGCGGTTGGGCAAAGCGGTGATGCGCCGGGCAATGGTAGCCGCGTCAGTGATCGGTTCCGGGGTGGGCTTAAGGATGGTTGAACTGAAACCAATTCCGTGAGTGGGTCCCAGGGTTAAAGCTAACACCCTGGCCATCTGATCAAAGCCATCTTTGAGTAGCCCTCTGGCTGTAGGGGGCAGGATCACTTTGGGGATGTTTTCCGGCATGGTATTTGATCAAGCTCCTGGTTTTTTAAAGAATCATCCTTGACCTGTAAATATCTTTTCTATTATAATACTAATTACTAATTCATTTTGAATAAATAATTCTCCGTGTTTGCGATAACCGGTGGTACGCATGAAAGATTTCCTGGGCAGTAATATTGTGAACGTCAAGGCACATAACATGCAGGCTGTGCTGCTCAGCCTGCTTACTTCTGTGGATTCAAGGGGGAAAAATTGCTTTCTCGCATTCAACTTGCCCGGAAAACGAACCTGTCTTCGACGACGATCACAAACCTGGTGGCTGAACTGATCGAGCAGGGTATTATCACGGAAGATAAAAGTGACCGTGGGGACGAGCAGCGTCCGGTTGGCCGGCCGCGCACTGGGTTAGTACTGGTCCCTGATGCGCGGTACGTTGTCGGTGTCCATATTGGAGTGGGATTGTACCGCATAGCCGTCATGAACCTGCGGGCTGAAATCGTGTGCAGCAAGATAGTAGAGTTTGCGATCAACACTTCACCGGAAGACGTGCTGCAGGCAATCAGTGAGGATATCCACGAGCTGGTGAATAGTTGCAGTGTAGACCGGCGGTTAATCCTGGGTGTTGGCGTGGGTGCATCTGGTCTGGTTGACTATCTGGAAGGGGTCAACATCATGGCTCCAAACCTGGACTGGCATCACGTGCATATCAGAGATATCCTTGAAGGTCATCTGGGTTTGCCGGTCGTCGTTGAGAATAATGTGCGTGCGATGGCGCTGGGAGAAGCGTATTTTGGATGTGGACGTGAAGCGGAGTTTGTGGCGTTTGTCTATGGTCGAACCGGTGTTGGCGCCGGTTTTGTCATTAATCACCAATTGTTTCGCGGCAGCAGCACTGGCGCGGGTGAGATCGGGCATATGATCATGGTGCCTGAGAACGGCGAGAACTCTGCCGCTGCGGTAATCGCGGCTGCTTGGAAACCCAGGTATCCGAAGCCGTGATCGTGCGCCGGTCCCAGAGGATCGCTGAAACCGAGCCAGACGGCATCCTGGCTCAACCTGTTGGCAAAGCCAGGGGAGCGATCTCAGGTCGAATGTGTCTTCCAGGCCGCCAGGCAGGGCGACACTTCCGTCCTCAAACTTCTTCAAGAGATCGGTCATTTCCTGGGGATTGCATTAGCAAATATGGTCAATATTTTCAACCCAGAGCTGATCATCCTGGGCGGGCTATTTTCACAGGCCGAAGACCTGATTTCTGCCAGTTGCCCGTGAAACCCTCAATCACCTGGCATTTGCCGGGCTTGGAGAAAAAGCAAGGCTGGTCACATCCAGTTTTGGCTGGCGGGCCGGCGTGACCGGCGCGGCAGCCCTGGCGTTATTGGCGTTTTTCTACCAGCAACCCACTATCACCCAGGTTCCAGCTACCTCTGGTACTCAATCCAACAACTTCGTAGTGACCCGTTAAATTCATTATGTCTGATAACCAATTCCGCGTTGCATTTGCCGCTCTGGCCCGCCCGACTTTTGATATCCCCCTGGCTCAACTTGTCACAGAACAGGCGCTTGAACAACTGAGGAAGGCAGGGTTCAAATTGTTCACCACGGAAGATATGATCGCGGACCTGGATGGGGTTCAATCTTTCCTGACCAGGTTGGATGAGTCCGGGGAGTGCTGGGGTTGACCTGCTGCTTGTCTTCCAGGCGACCTTTGCCGACAGCACACTGGTCACATCTCTGGTTGATGGATTCAATTCGCGAGGAGTTACCTCCCCGATCTTTCTCTGGGCTGTTCCTGAACCGCGCACCGGTGGCAGGTTGCGGCTGAATTCACTCTGCGGCATTAACCTGGCCGGTCATGCGCTCAGCCAACGCCAGCAAGGATATGAGTATGCCTATGCACAACCGGGCGACCCTGATGTGATGACGCAAATCAAAGCCTTAGCTGGCGCGGGTATGCTGCGCCGCCGCTTGGCGCAGGCGCGTGTGGGTGTGGTTGGGGAGCATCCGGACGGTATGCGATTCTGTCACCTGGATGAAGATGCAATTAAAAGAAACCCTGGGCATCAATGTCCAGCGGGTACCGCTTGACCAGGTTTTTTCCCTGTCCCGCCAGATTACCTCCTGAGCAGGTGGCTTCTGTTCGTCAGCGACTGGACGCCCGCCTCGACAACCTGGCTGAATTGGAGCAAAAACCGCTCAACGGGACATTGAGCGTTTACCAGGCTTTGCGCACGCTGTCAGAGCAACTAGCAGCTATCCGGAATGGCGGTGCGTTGCTGGCCTGAATTCTTCACTGACTTGGGCTGTTCTGCATGTGGGGCAATGTCAATGCTCAGTGATGGTATGGGCGAACACGCTCCCATTCCATGCAGCTGTGAGGCTGATGCCAATGGGACAGTGACCCAAATGATGCTGCACTGGCTGGCTGGGGAGCCCTCTTTTGGCACAGATATCGTGGCCATGGATTTTGAGGAAGACGTGATTGCCCTGTGGCACTGCGGCCTGGCGCCTCTCTCAATGGCCAATCCGAAATACCAGCCGCAGGGCACGATCCATTCCAATCGAAAAGTGCCGTTGGTGATGGAGTTCCCGCTCAAGCCAGGAGTGGTGACGGTTGCGCGGCTGAACCGCCATGAAGGTGAACTACGCCTGGTGCTGGGACGGGGCGAGATGCTGGATGCCCCAGCCCCGTATTCTGGCACGTCCGGGTTGTTACGTTTGGAGACACCAACACGAAAGTTCTTTGATGTGTTGATGCAACAGGGGCTGGAACATCACGTATCCCTAGTGTACGGCGATTTCCTTGCAGAACTACAGGCCTTTGCCCGTATTAGCAAACTGCCTGTTCTGCAACTTTGAGCAATTATCTGGGATGATTTCCGTACTCAAATCAGAAAGGAGGCAAACAAAAAGAAATACATCATAGTTCGATTTCTGTCACTACAAAGACAGGCACCAGCCTGTCCAGGTAATATTTCAATGGAGGTGAAACGACCATGAACGAAAAACTTTCCCGGCGGGATTTTTCTGAAGTTGACCGCACTTGG
>CAWGYT010000021.1:0-84336 GCA_963826795.1 uncultured Planctomycetales bacterium
TCGTAGCACACGAGAGACCTATTCGGCCGGTCCTCTCGTGTGCCCTTTTTGCCATGTTCGGCTGGCGATTGTCAAACGAACGTGGCGACGAGTCTTTGGTTCGAAGTCGAAGTTGCACGACGACTTCGTTGGTGCGCGGTTGGCTGCAGGCCGATCACGCTTTTGAAAACCCGCGATCCGGTGCGAAATGGATTCGGTCGGACGCACATAGACAGGAGGTGTCATGGGGAAAAAACAACCAGCCCATGAGATCAAGTTAGGGAAAATCAGAGTCACGATATGGGCGAACGAAACGGAGGACCACGATGTCTGGTTCACCGCCGTCGTCACGCGACTCTACAAGACGGGTAATACGTGGAAGGAAACCACGACGCTCAAACATGACGATCTGCCTATCGCAATGAAGGCGATCGATATGGCTTACACCTGGATCTGGCGAAAACAAGTCCAGTTGCAGCGTGCTGAGCGTAACGCGGCCAGTGAAGTGCTGGCCAATGCAGGGAGGTAGGAGCCATGTCGACAATTCCCATCTCCCTCATGGTTGCCCAGCTCGGGGCATTCTTTGTGACGCGAAAAGCGGCCAGGCGGCTGAACAAGAAAGACGCCATGGACTGTTTGGAGCGACACATGATCGGTGACTACGGCGACGTTGATGACTTTGACTGGAAAACGAACGATATGGCCTGGCAGTACGGCTTTCCCGTCATTTCTTCGTACGTCGACCGAAAGAAGAATCGTTTCCTGATCATCACGGAAGCGGATCGTTCGGCAACAACGATCCTGCTCCCGGAAGAATACTGAGCTGAAAGATAGGTTGTTTCCTAGGTTTCGAGGGGAAGTGTTCGCCGCACTTCCCCTCGGCCAGGTTTTTCGAGAAATCGTGCCACGGATTGGCGGGAAAGGCAAGCACCGAATTTCATCGGGCCCAGGCGGCCAGGGAATCGACGTACCGAATAGCGGATGCAAGAAGAAGCGATGGCCAACAAACTCACCGACGCCCACCGTTCACTGGTTCGCGCAAAGGAAGCGGCGAAGAAACGGCTGGAAGAACTCGACGACGAGCGCCGCGAAGTCAAGGCCTCAATCAAGTCCTTGGAAGCCGCCCTGAAGGCACTCAGCCGGCAAAATCGACGCCGAGCAGTCAGCCGGCCGGCCATCGATGTCAACGTTGATGACGACGATGAGGTGAATAGCAAGGCAGAAATCGACGGTTCGTGACCGCTGTCGTCGCCCGGCCCTATGGCATGCGCTATCGCGACTAATCTCCTCAAGTTCGCCATCGTAAGCCAATAGGTCGACGACTTAGTGTGGGCGCCCATTCGTCTCCGCACGACGCAGTCTACTCTCGGCCTATTCTCGGCGAAGTCTCAGCACGTTCTTGCGATGCGCCAGGCGTTTCTCCCGCGCAACCCGGGCCGTCGCAGAATGGCCCCAGAATCGGATTTTCTCCGGCCCGCTATCGGCAAACATGGTTATTGCCGGCTGTAACGCACGAGCATGAACCAATTGATGAGGGGCGAGTTGCAATGAGTTCCGGCAATCGACCAGTTCACGAGATCAAGCTCGGCCGAGTTCGAGCGTCGATCTGGACCAACGAAAGCGACCGGCAAGACGTTTGGTACAGCGTCTCCATCTCGCGACTCTACCGAGACGGCGACGACTGGAAGACGACCGCGTCGTTTTCGCGTGACGATTTGCCGCTCGTCTCGAAGGCGGCAGAGATGGCTTACGCATGGATTTGGAACGCAAAGGAGTCGCACGATGTTGACTCGTAAGACAGCGTCGCGAACGAAGCCGGTGGCCGTGCTCGGTGCCGGCGACCTGGTGTCGCACTTGCATCGAGGCGAGGACTCCGACGACCCGGCAAACTACCGATTCAGCGTGTTTCGGCTCAGTCAGGATTTGCAGGCAACGCACGAACTTCGCGCCTGCGATCTGCGTGACCTGGTGAAGCTTTGCCAGGTTCTGGCATTCGCCATCGTCGATGACGGCTGGATTTCGACGGAAACACGCAACTCGTTGCGCGGACTATTTGATGAGCTAGACACGCTGACTCGGAACTGGAGCAATGCAGACGATGGCTAAGCCGGCTTTGGAAATACGTCGCGGCCTGATCAAAGCCCGCATTTGGCGACGCAGGTCAAAGACGGGAACGCGATACTCACTGAGCGTCGTGCGGCTGTATCGCAACGGCGACCAATGGAAGGAATCGACTCGACTGGGACGCGACGACATTCCCTTGGTCCGCCTTGTGCTCGACGAAGCGTATGCGTGGATGCTGACCAGTGGAGGCAACTCGGAGTGAACCCCGTTGCTGCCAACTCGATCACCGATGCCGGCGATGCGGAATCGGTTGCGCCGCCGAGCATCGTGAGCGACCTCGGCGAGTTGGTCCGCGCCGGCTACAAGTTCACGACGGTTCTGGCCGATCCGCCGTGGCGTTATTCGAACACATCCTCACGCGGCGCCGCTGAGAACCATTATCCAACAATGACGTTGAAGCAGATCTGCGACGAGCCAGTCGGCGAACTGGTACGCGACAGGGCCCACCTGCATTTGTGGACAACGAACGCCTTCCTCGAAGCTGCGTTCAGTGTCGTGCGCGCCTGGGGCTTCGAATACAAGTCGTGCCTCGTCTGGGCCAAACCGAACATCGGGATGGGCAACTACTGGCGTGTGTCCCATGAGTTCTTAGTACTTGGCGTACGCGGCCGACTGCGATTCCGCCGAAAGGACGTTGCGAGTTGGGTCGTCGCTCCGCGGACGAAGCACAGCCGCAAGCCATTTCGGTTCCGCGAGCTGATCGAACAAGTGAGTCCTGGCCCATACCTGGAACTCTACGGCCGCGAAGAACAGCCGAACACTGGCTGGACCGTGTACGGCAATCAAGTCGAACGGAGATTATTCTGATGCAGCGTGTACCCACAGCACCCAGGGAAGGATCTCCAGCCCAGAGCATTGACCGAAAAACCCAAGACTCCGTCCATATTCTCATAGAGACCCTTTCTGCTCTTGGTTACGACGTGAGCAGCGAACTGCCACATCAGCAGTTGGCCTACAGCGAGCAAGACGCAGCGAGGCTTTTGAGCATCTCCCCTCGCACCCTGTTCACTCTTCGTAAGGAAGGCAAGGTACGTGCGGTGAAAATCGGGAACCGCGTAATTTACTCTCGGGAGGAGCTTCAGCGTTTCTTGGCCAGGTCTGCCGAATAGCACGCGATTCCCGTCTCCCCCCTGGTTGGTGGGCTGGACCGTGCGAGCGTGAGCACGGGCGCTGGAGCAGTTTCGGCAGTCGGTATGTCGGTAGTCTCCCCGGACTGATGCAGTCCATCTGGGTTACTCGCGATCAGGCACGTCTCGGTCCACGTAGTTGGCTGAAACGCGGCCAGTTGCCGCCTTGAATTGGCGCGAAGCGGGCGGAACATGCACTGCATAGATCTATGCAGTCGCCATCGAAAACGATGCAAAACCGATGCAGCACATGCATGAGCGCTGCAGCAAGGACCCGCAAGACATGCAAAAACCCCGTACAGAACAGCATCGTTCTGCACGGGGTTGCAATCCAGTGGAGGCGGCGGGAATCGAACCCGCGTCCCGCGATGTTTCCGTGAAAGCTTCTACGTGCGTAGTCGACTCTTTGAATTTCGCCGAGCCGGCCCCTGTCGACCGGGTACGGACTCGACTAGCCGAGAACTTGATTTAGCTCAGAGCGTGCTCGACATGACCCTGAACGATCCGGATTTGGCGACCGACTTTTGGGACTCTCCGGCTAAAGCCCGCAGCCGGGGCTACCTACTTCTAGGCAGCCAGTGCGAAGTTGCCTTCGGCACATAAATTGTTTGATCAGCTTTTAACGTGGCCTGCTGACCAACCACGACACGCCACTTTCACTTCTAGCTACCCGGTCGAATCCAATTTCGCCCCCGAGTTCATCTTGGGCCACCTTGGCTGAGGCGGTATTTCACGCTGCCAGGCCTCTCGACCCGGCACACGACGTCTCGCCCACTCCAAAACGGCTCCCATGCATTGTTCCTCAACCTCGCTCAACAGACAAGCGCCAACCGCCGTAGGTTCAGAGAATCTTGAACAAACTCGCGTCGGGACACCCGCTGACCACGGTGACTCAAGGGCCTCCCGCTGGCTCTCCGGTCACGTTACGCGGCGATCCAGCCGGCCCAAAGTGCCCCGGCCACGGCCAGCGCCAGCGCGACGCGGTAGTAGCCAAACAGTTCCATTCCGTGCCGTTTAAGAAAACTCACCATCCACTTCACCGCGACCACGGCGGAGATCCAGGCGGCCAGGGAACCGAGGATCATCTCCCACAAGCCATAGGTCTCGAGCATCACCGGTCCGGCATCCTTCATCTTGTAAGCGGTCGCTGCGAGCAGTGTCACGACTCCCAGCAGAAAGCTGAACTCAACCGCCGCCGACAAGCTCATCCCCACCAGCATCCCACCCACAATCGTCACCAGACTCCGGCTTGTTCCCGGCCACATGGCCAGACATTGAATCAGGCCGATGGCCAGCGCGCCCTGCCAGGCCAGTGACTCCACTGGCTCGCCCGCTTGTTGACCCCCGTGTGTTCGACGTCTCCGGGCGACTGCCAGGATGGCAGCCCCGCCCACGAACCAGGCAATCACGGTGTACCAGAGGCCGAACAGGACCTGTTCGATCCAGTCGTCAAACAACAAGCCAACGACCGCCGCCGGGATGAACGCAACCACGATGTTTCGGGCCAGGAACAGACCCTCGTGAGACGGATCGCTGGTCAGACCAAGCGGGCTCGCCACACCTCGGAGCATTTGGAGCATTCGCTGCCAATACAGACCCATCACGGCCAGGATCGCGCCGGATTGGATGCAGATCGCGTAGGCGTTCGACGCCTCGTCTTCCGGGATGCCCAACAGTCGCTGTGTCAGGATCAAGTGACCTGTCGAGCTGACCGGGAGGTACTCGGTCAGACCCTCCACGACCCCCAGAATGATCGCTTCCCATTCGTTCATGCGTCAAGTTCTCTCGGGGTCGATTCGATCGGCTGTCGGCGCGATCCTCAGGCCTCAAACGCAAGAAAACCACGGCGATTCCGCGATGCTAGCGCTGTGTGACAGCTTAATCTTGGGGTGCGTTGGGAAAAGGGGTCCCCTAGGAACGGCTCCGTGAGTCTGACATAATACGGAGATTATCCCGCAATCGTAGCATCTGGCGAGCAACGCCGTTCCCAGGATCTGATCGTTGTCGCGGCAGGGAGTGACCGAAAATGTACATGAATCTAAACGCACCTTCCTTGGGAATTTCCGGGCGTCAGAACGAGCTGATCGAGTTGACGCTGACCTATAAGTTTCAGGGATTCGACATCGACATCGACACTTTGGTGAAGCAGGTCGAGGCGCGGGGCCAGGACCACGCCACGCGATTTATTGCGAGCGCCGACATCAAGATTGGAAGTTTCGAGCTGCCGCTGAATCTGGCCGCTTCGGAGGAGGACTTCCAGCGGGATCTCGGTCAGCTCGAGAAATTGGCAGCGGTTGCCGCGTCGATCGGCGCCGAGACGTGCGTCGTGGACCTTTGTCCCTACAACGAGGGCCGGCCTTACCATGAGAATTTTGAGCTGCATCGATCTCGGATCTCACAGGTGGCGAAGGTGCTGGCAGCGCACAAGATTCGGCTAGGTCTGGGTTTTCTGGCGCCGCTTCATCATCGCGCGCAATACGGGTCCACATTCATCGCGACGCCTGACACGCTGTTAACGCTGATTCGGACGGTCCCGGAAGAAAACGTGGGGCTGTGCTTAGACGCCTGGCACTGGCACGTGGCCGGGGGGACCATGGCCCAGCTGAGCGAGTTTCCGATCGAGAGGATCTTCATGGTCCGCGTGGCCGACCTGCCGACCGATGCCAATCTGGAAACCGTCACGGAAGAAGAGCGAATGCTTCCCGGGGCGACCGGAACGGTTCCGATTGCCGACTGGATTCGTTGGCTTTCCGAGCAAGGCTATGCCGGGCCGATCACACCGTTTTGCCATCCTGCCCAGTTCCTGGGCGGCACGCGTACGCAATCGGTCGAGCAGGCAGCGGCGGCCTTAAAGGAGTTGCTCGACCAGAATCTGGTTCCCGATCCCGAGGCGGAGGGCAGTGAGACGGAGGCCACGGCGTCGCGTTAAGCTCGCCCGCAAGGTCACTTGCTGGCGGAACAAAGCCCACGCCCGCCAACTCTACCGACTCGGCAAACCTTTCGGTCTCCGCACGTTCGTCTCGACGTAACTCTGACGTCTGTAGCGAACGCAAATCACGTCGGACGCCCCCTGGCGTCCGATTTGCTTCAGCGCCCGCGCTTCGGCGGACGATGCACATCAGACAGGCAAGGGAGTCTTGTTTGGCGTTTTCACCGCCGGAGGCGGTTCTGCGTCAGGGCCACGCTGAACTTCAGGGATGATGGTGACCGGATGAAAAAGGTCGGCGGCGCAAGTCGCTCAACTCGACAAGTTGCCCCACCGCCATGGGCAGCCGGTCGCACCGCTGGTGTCATTGCCTGGGGTCTGCTGGGAATTGTCACCGCAATGCCGGCCCAGGAGTTCTCAGCCCCGCCGACGGTCGCGGCAACCGATCCGAGCCTGTACCTCCTGCCACCCTCCAACATGGAAAGCCGGCGGTCGCGCGAGTCGCGTACGACGTCAGCGGGTCAAGCCATGACCCAGCCGACCGGCAGCTTGCCGCCGTCCGGCGTCGCGTCGACGAGGGTACCGCTCGCGCAATCCTCTTCCGCGTCACCGCAGCAAAACGAGGCAAACGACGCAAGCCGTCCGGTGAGGGAACTCGCGATGGAGGCTGAGCCTCTCAATCCAGCGGATCATGTCGCGGCAACCACGCCGGATCCGACGATCGTGCCGGTCGAGGCGTTGTATCCCGGATCGGTTCCGCGGCTTTCGGGAGCGGTGGTGGATCAAGCGCGAGGATACCTCAATGCGGGAATCAGCAAGGCGGAGCGGGCGGCGATCTACTCGGCGCGAGCCGATTTCATCAAGGTCCTGCGGTTAGTCAGCCAGTCGCTCGACGCGCAGACTCGATCGACGGTCCATTCGGCCGCCTTGGCGGCGGGGCTGCGGGCGTTGGACGAAGCGGCGGATTTTCGTCCCGCGGGTTCGCAGCTGGAAGGCAATCTGGACATGCGACGAATCGTGCTGGCCCATCGGACGCCGATCCTGAAGCAGATGGATGTCCAGCGGCTGACCCCCTTAGCCGCTCAGCAGGCCTATCATGCCTACGCGGAGCGCCAGTTGGCGTTGGCAGGCGGTCACGAATTGGTTGCGGCGGACGCCTGTTTTGGACTCGCGAAACTGCAGCCGCACCTGAATCTCGGGCAACCCGACAACAATCGTCACCATGGCCCGACCTCGCTGACTTACTATCAAACGGCCTTGGTGATTTACCCGGATCATTACCTGGCAGCCAACGAACTGGGAGTGCTCTTCGCTCGATTCGGCCAGTTGCGCAATGCGCGCGACGTGTTGCGATTTGGCGCCGCCGTCAATCCAAACTTCCCCGAGATCTGGCTGAATCTCTCGCGCGTGCATGAGCGACTGGGCGAGGCGGAGTTGGCGGAGCGGGCTCGTGCGGAATGGCAGGGCGCGATGCGGCTCGCCAATCGACCGCTGACAGGATCACCGCCCCGAGGCCCTCAGGTGGAGTGGCTTGATCCGGGCCAGTTCGCCCAAGTGAAGAGCGGCCTGGACGCCGTCCCGCCGCCCCAGTTGGCAAGGCCTGCGAGCGATCCAACGGACGCGAATGGTCCTCGCAACCAAGCCGCCAAAGCGCATTCGTCGGATTCGCGGATCCGGCAGGCATGGAGTTCGAAGGTTTGGCCATTTCGATAGCGACCGGCCGCCCGCCGCGACGCGACGTCGCGGGCGGCCGGTGATGAACGTGGAGGCTGCGTGAGATCCAAGATGTATTGCCTGTCAGCAAACGATCATCGAGGCCGCCCCGTCGCGAGTCACTCGTGTTGGCGCACCGTCGTCCGGCTCTTGGCCGTGTCGGTCCTGCTGACGACGAACTGGCCCGCTTGGGGTCAAGATTCGAACGGCGCCACGTCACGCCCCCCTAGTTCGCCCCGTGCCCCAGCGGATCCCCAGCCCACGTTGTTCAATGGGGATTGCGAGCCATGCCGTAATTGCCCCATCAACGGCGTCGATTGCCAGGATCAAACGTGCGGTCCCGAGCTCAGCTGGAAAGCTCACCGGCCTTTGCCTTGGCAGATTTTCGCGCAGGGCGAATACGTCGGACCGCACCGTCCCGCCCACGTTCCATTGTACCGAGTGCGTGTCGCGGACGAAGTGGCATTCGCCTTTCGCTTGACCCGTGACATCTCACCTCAGCCGTACGAATTGAATGTGGGTGACAAGATTCGCGTCGAGTCGTTGCAGGACGAAAAACTGGATCGCGAACTGATCATCCAGCCGGACGGCACGATCACTCTGCGACTGCTGGGGCAGATTTCTGCGGCGGGTCTGACGATTGAGCAGCTGCGACAGAATCTCGACCGTTCATATCGGGAGTTTTACAAGGAGCCGTCGATCACCGTGACGCCCTTGGAGGTGAATACGAAACTGGAGGATTTGCGCCACGATCGACCGACGAGCGGGCATCGGCGGGCAATCGTTTACCACCGTTGTTTCCCCCGACGGGACGGTGCAGTTGCCCGCCTTGGGTGCCGTCCCGGCTCAGGGTTTGTCGCTCGATGAGCTGAAAGAAGAGATCGACGAGCGGTACCGCGCCGTGGTGGAGGGAATCGAAGTCACTCCGGTGCTGTTGAGCCGAGCCCCAAGGTACATCTTCGTTGTGGGAGAAGTATCCCAGCCGGGTCAATTCACGCTGACCGGCCCGACAACGGCAATGCAGGCGATCGCCCTGGCGGGCGGCTGGCAGAACGGGGCGAATCTGCGAGAGATTGTCGTGTTTCGACGTGCGGAAGACTGGCGACTGATTGCCACGCGACTTGATCTTCGCGCCCCACTTTATGGGAAGCGGCCGATTCCGTCCGACGAAATCTGGCTCCGCGATTCGGACATTGTCCTGGTACCGAAGACGCCGATTCGGCGAACAAACGAATGGATCGAGGAGGTTTTCTCTCGAGGAATCAACCCAGTCCTGCCACTCCTGCAGAGCCTGGACGTCCTGCAACCCGGCTTCTTATGATCCGCGGCAATGGTCAATCGGCGTAGACGCGTGTGCTCTCCTCTTTGATAACCGGCGTCGTAATTTCGTCGCTCGTCATCTGAACACGGAAGCGATGATCGCCGGCCGTTTCGCCTTTGACGAGGATCCGGAAGATGGCTTGCTCTTTCGGCGCGAGTCGATCGAGCGGTGCGAACATGACCTGTTGGCCCTGGATTGTTTCTGCCGTGGGACCTTCGGCATTAAGCGGCGTCAGGCCATCGGGCACGAGTGCCGCAAAAGCGACATTGGCCGCATCTTTCGATCCTTGATTGACGACCTTGATCTCGTAGGACGTTTGCCCTCCGATTTCGATCGGGTCGACCTTGTCGGTTAAGACATAGAGCAGAGCCGCGATCCCTTCGATTTCAATCGGATGCTCCTGCAGCGACTCAAGTCCCGCGTCGGCGCGTGCGGCCGCCTTGACGCGATAGGCGCCCATTTCGGTCGGCATCGCCGTGAACTGGGCTCGGCCCATCTCACCCGCAGGCAACTGTTCTAAACTCCAAACGACCGCATGCCGAGCCTGGTCGTAATAGCCCGAATTGTTCGTGCTGACGAACTTCAGCCCGGCGGGCAATTGGGCGACCAATTCGACGTCCTTCGCGGGGGCCGTGCCTGGATTGGCAACCGAGACCGTAAACGTGGCCTGCCGGTCCAGGTAGCGGCGTTTCGGACCCTCAATACCGATCTGCAACTTCGGCGCGATCACTTCTAGTTCGACCTGGTGTTCGGAGACGAGCCCTGCGTCGGCACGAGCGATCAGAGTGTTCAGTACCTTCCCGGCCTGTGCGGCCTTGAGCGTCAGCTCGAGTTGCCGAGTTTGGCCCGGCTCGATCACTCCGACTTCGTACTCCAGACGGGCGCCGGAGGAGTGGGAAAGCCCTTCGGGTACGTCTTCTTCGAGGACCACGTTGGTCGCAGCCCCGCTGCCGGGATTGCTCAGCCTGATCGCAAAACGAACCGACTCGCCCAACAAGACCTTCGGAGGGCCCGTGTGCTCCAACAACAGGCCTGGCTTGGTCGCGCGGCTGCGGGCCGATGCCGAAGCCTCGAACGACACCGTGGCGACACTCCCAATCTGACCTTCGATCGTGGGCATGAGTTGCATCGCGACTGAGATTTCCTGCCCCGGCGCGAGACTGCCCGCCTCCCAAAAAATCGCGCCATCCGTGGCGCGCGTCGCCCGCGGCGTCGCGTCGACAAACTGCGTTCCGGCGGGGACTTCGTCGCGAATTAGAACGTTGTTGGCCGGCACGCGCCCCGTATTGCGGACTCGAATTTCAAACTTCGCCGGACGCCCCACTTGAATCTCCTCGGGGGCAACTTTCTGCAATACAAGCGTCGGCGCCTGCGGACCTTCGAGAGATTGAGGACCGGGTCTCCCCGCGGCCTCGATCGGAATATCGTCCTGCGCGGCCGCTCCGAAGCTCGCCGAGCCCTCCCGATCGTCTTCGAGTCGATCGTCCGCCGGACCTGCGGGCGATTCATCCGGCACAGCGCTGCCGGCCGAGCGAGGTTCGTATGCGTGAGCATTTCTTGGGTCACCGCTCGATTGGCGGGTCGGAAGCGGCGTCGCGTTGCCGCCCCAACCTCGCGTCTCGTCCGGAAGCAAAGGAGGTGCATCGGAGGGGGGCGTGTTCGACTCGTGGTCGTCTGCTGCAGGCAGCACGTCATGATTCGCATCGCCTTCCATCGCCCCCGCGTCATACACGGTGTCAGCATCCTGACTCGATGCGGCGCCTCGGAAAGGGTTTCGGCGTTCCGGCATTTCATCCGGCAACAGCGCTTCGGCCGCCAGAGCGGTCGCCGCCACCGGCAAGACCGGCAGCGTGTGATCGAAGGCGTTCCGATCCTCGCCGTAGGCTTCCTCGTCACGCGACACAAGGTCCCCATCTTCGTGTTGGCTGTATTCGTGTTGGACATATTCCTGGTTGCTGTCTTGCGAGTCGCTGTATCGCGAGTCGCCGAATTGCGACGGATGATCGACGGCAGGGTCCTCGGGAAGCGGTTGGTCGAACCCGGCCGGTTGCGTCTCCGCAGGCGGCAGCTCAGGGTCCCAGCCATCGGCGGCGCCGAATTCCGAGTCGGCCACGGGCAGAGTGTTTTCGGCGGCCAGCGGGCCCAGCTCCGTGTCGTACGTGCTCGGCTCGGTTTGCGCTCCCGCCGCGACGACATCCGCAGCGGGAAGCGGGCCGGCAGCGGCTAAAGGCTGAATCGACGCTGGCGCGTCCGACAGGTCCGCGACGTTGTGATCCTTCTGGGCCTGAGCGATAGCGATCGCTCCGAATATGACAACGGCCGTCAAAAGGCCCAGTCGCATGTAGACCCGCTTGATCGACTTCTTGATCTCGTTGATTTTCCCAGCCAGCATGAAACAGCCACTCGTGTTGAAGGGGTGGTTGATGGCAAGTCCGAAACCGCGTCCTCACGATGTTCGGACCATCCAGAATCTGTCGTGGGCGGGTAGTACCAAATCGCGGCCATCGCGAGAAGAGCAGTTGGTGAGAAATGTCAACGCGTCAACGCTTGCGACCACGGTCGGCATATTTGCTGGGCTATATAATTCAATGAGCTTGCTCAGACTGTGTCACTTTCCCCGAAATCGTCAACGCTAGCGAGCCGTGCGAGATGAAACACGATCTGATTCTTTGCATTCTGACGTTGCCCCTCATCACGGGACTGGCAATTTGCACGTCCGTAATCGTGGCTCAACCGCTGTATCGCGTGATAGGCGCCTCCGAGAGTTCGCAGACGCCGGGTCAGGACGCGGCGGTCGCCGATAACCAGGGTGAGGTGGCTCCGCCAGTTGTGGCGGAGCCAACGCAATCCGAGTCGACCGAGACGGCGGTGACCACGATAACCGGACAAGACGAACCGCCAGCGTTCTCGACCGACGAAGAGTCTCCCTTCTTGGCACTTAACGAAGCGCAATCCGATCAGCCGGATACGGTCGCTGGGGTAGTCGCGACCGACAACGATCCGGGCAGGGACCCGGAGCGGGAGAGTTTTCCGTGGGAGTCGGAGCCCACGACACCGGCCGGTTTGAAGTCACCGCCGCTGACTCACCAGCTGGCGGAGGTTGCGAAGCGATTGGGGGATTGGAGCCGAACGGTCGGTCGGGATGTGGCCGATGACAGCCCCGCCGTGCCCAGTGGGCGGGAAGATCGCAGGGTGGACTCGATCGACGAGGCGCACGATGAATTGGCCGAGGGCTTGGTCGAGCCGAGCGATTCGACGGCGATTCAGATCACCAACCCGAGCGATCATGAGTACGCCGTCTCGTTTCTCTTGAACAAGCAGGTCGCAACGTTACAACCGGGCCAAACCCTAACTCATCCCGCCGCTCCGGCCACGATTCATTTCGATCGAGGCGGGACGCTCGGTGACGTCCAACGCGAGCTTGTTTCTGGTCGCTATCAGTTCGTTGTGAGTGAAGCCGGTTGGGCCCTGGAAACGACCCACTGAGCTATCGACGGACCGCCTCCTGTCGCGGCAGAGCGCTCAGTTGTCGCAAGAGCCGCGCGGTTCCCTGATTCTTACCGCTGGCCATCGTCCAGACTCGCAGCCGTGGCGGATCGGGGGGCAGGATCCGAGCTTCAGCGAGGAGACCGGAAGGATCCAGGGCCCGTGAAGGTTGGTCCGCGGAAGAACTCGAGCGAGGTAGCTTATTGGACGGCGGTAGCGGATTCTCTGGCTGCAATAAGTTCTCGGGCAGCGGAGGATCCACGGGCGGCTGGTTGCCCGGAAGCACGTCCGTGGGCAACGTCTCGTTCGATTGCGGCGACGGCGAGGGTGGCTCAGCCTGGACCTGGCTTTCTGTTGACTCAGGCGTGGCACTGCGACCGCCTCGCACCTGCTCGACCGTCGACGAATCGGGAGTCGGGGGCGTTGGTTGTGCCGTCGGCTCCAGGATTTGCGCGGGAGCCGTTCCATGGCGGCGGCATGTCTCACAGCTTGGGGCGCAGCTGCCAGCCGAACGACCGAGGTGACCCAACAGGCCTGGGCCGAGGCGACAGGCATGGCGAGCATAGCCGGAACCCGCAGGGTGCCGATTCAGGCAGTAATTGCCCCACAGGTCGAGGCAATAATTGTGGCAGTCGCCCCCCGTAAACGACGGCTCACAGGAATCATCGATCGGGGACTGGCTTTCGTAGGGCCCCACCAAGGGAGACGCGAACGTTCCCATTTGGCCATGAGCGTCTGTGATCAACCCGTCGACGAAACCCAGCGACACACCCAGACAAGTCACTGCGGCGCCAATCCAGCCGCAGACACGACGACCATCCCTTGTCATCCTTCAACCTCCTCTTGCGTCGTCCGACGACGCGTTAGTCTCGCAAGAATCCGCTCCGCTCCGCTACAGGGTGGATTCGGATCTCTTGCCAGCGAAAGCTTAGACTTGCTTCGCCTGCTGGCAAACGTGCGCATTCGAGCACATGATCTACATCAGGCTTAATCGCACCAATCGCTGTGCGCAACGTGCCAGTGGCGACATAATCGCGCTGAACACACCGTTGGTCCGTTGTTGCCTTGGGAAAAGGGGTCAGGTCCCAAAAGTGCGAAGCACCCGAAGGGCCGTTCCGGCTATTGGGACCTGACCCCCATTCCCAACCCAAATCTTGGCTGTGTGACAGCACTAGTTGGGCGGAAGCTCCGAGCGTGCCTTGAGGGCTCTTGTCTTTTGCCAGAGAACTTTGGCGGTCGCCAGGTATCGAAACGCCGTGAAGGTCGCCACGATCAATAAAAGGCAACCGAGCAGATGCGCAACGGAGAACACGTGCTCGCTCAAATAGACAAACGTCAGGCTGAGAGCCGTACAAACGGTTGCAAACAAGAGTTGGTAGTAAGCACGACGCACCAAGTCGTTGCAATCCGAAGTGTGGAGGGCGTTCGATGACGTCAAGTTCGCGGCCTCGCGCAACTTCACGAGATCAACCGACCGCTCCTGATTTGGACGGCGAGGCGAGGCCAGCTTGACATGGTCTTCGAAGCTCGGCGCATGCGTCACCGTGGGCGTGGGCGTGGGCGGGGGCGTGAGCGTGGGCGTGGGCGCCATGACGGGAGCAACGGGATTCGAAGGGCGGGGCGGCCGTCCATGGATAAGCGGCTCGGTGGGAATGGTGTCGGACGCCAACATTCCCGGCTTTTCATCATCCATCCGCGCGATCAGCTGACGAACGTACTCCGTCGCGTCAAAGATATCCTGCTCCGAGCCAGTATCCGTCTTGACCAGTCCCGAGGGCGGGACGGATTCGATGTCGGTCGCTGCGGCTTTTGATTCGTCACGCTTCATAAGTCGTCACCCTTGCTCGCTGGCAATCGAGTCCATTGCCTGCTGGAATTGTTTCGAAATGGACTCCAATTCCTTTTTCCAGTCTAGATCGCGATTTGCTGCCCCGCGACGATCTTCATCGACATGGTGAATTCGCACTTCAAACATACGCTGAGCGAATGAGCCCAGAACGATCTGGGGGTCATTCAGATTCCCGGCGCGCTGCTTTTGATCCGTTGAGAGCACCTGATAAAAGAGCAGCATGTGGTCGCGGGAACGCATGACTTCCGACAGGGCCACGGCCAGTTCCTGCAAACGCTTGATGTCCCACACGCCGTCCTCGGCCAGCTCGTGCTCGATCCGCACCAATGCCAGGTTGTGGGACCGTATCTTGGCAGCCAGCACCTCCACATCGATTTCCGGCGGATCGACCCGCCGGGCCGTAAGGTAATGGCGGCTCGATTGGGCCGATTCCAGGGCATCGAGCGGTGTCGCAGCCACGACCTTGGGTTCGGAGACGGTTTCCTGAGCCATACCCTGAGGCAACTCGGTCCTCAGCCAAACCGGTGGAAAACCTTCCGCCGAATCGATTTGATCGGGCAATTCAGGATCGATCCAAGCGGGTGGGCCAGGATCAACGGACAGGGGCGGCAGCTCGCCTTGGGGCCGAAAACCCGGGAGGTCGACAAGCGGAGATTTTCGCGTCACATCGCCCCGCGCCGGATCCGGAGCGAGAGGTTCGCGCGCCTTGTGAGTGGGCACGCGCGGGTGATTTAGCGGCAGTTGCCGTTCCAAAGGGACGACCGCCGCCGGATCGGGGAGGACATCCGGCAACGCGATGTTTGACCGTGGTAGGGCCCGGTCCGCGGGCCCGATCCCAGGCGACGCGCCGGTCGAGTTGCGACGGTTGCGGGGAAAAGCCGGATCGGGTGGAAGGCCCTGTCGTACGGAATTGCGCGACGCATCTGTTGCTGCCTCGAACCACTCGGTCAGGATTGCCAAATCCTGGTCCGGCGCGCCGCGTTCTCGCCACGCCTCAAGAATCGCATCCGCGCGGGCCCGTCTCCGATCGTATTCCGAGCGGTCGTTGCGATAGGTCCGGTAGACCTCAATGCGAAAACGCCTTGTCAAAGTCTCCAGGTCGAGAGGCGACTCGTCGGCAGCGGACACCATTGAACCAAAACCGAGCGTCAACGCGAGATACGCGACCAAGTAGCGGAGACAGAGGCGGACCATGCGAATCGAGACTCATGGCAGGGAGGTACGATGCCATCGCCGTTGGAGCCTGGCGAATTGCGACTTTCAACGGTACGTCGTTTGACACAACCGTCAAATTTCCCTGCGGCGACCGACGGCGGGTTGCGGGTTGCTCGACGCCCCAGCAACGAGCCCGTCAGGAACTTCCGTCCGCTCGACGTCGCCAGCCCAAACCGCCGGGTGAAACCGCGTCAGGACCTCGCAGCATCACCTCGGCAAGAATGGCCTGGCAGACGTTCCGTCATTCCTTGGACCACCGCCACGCAACCGACCTGCTTAATTCAGCGGCAGCGGGGCCGATTCAGGACCCGGCACGGTAATCACGCTTCCCTCTTGAATCCCATTCATCACGTCTGAACTGACAATCGGACGCTGAACCATCTCGCCTTCGGTTTGAATCGGTCCGGTGGGGAACTGATCCATGATGACGTTGCCGGATGAATAGCTATCTCCGGTTGACATGCCGCCAGGCTGCACGTATACCGGCTGATTGCATTCTTGCCCGTACGCAGACGGTTGGGAAAAGGTGCGCGGCATTTGGAACGAGGGCACCGGAGCGCTCGATCGACAACGCGCTCCCCGATTGCGTAAACAATCGAGCCGACAGCCTGCGGTCGGCACGACCAGCCCTACTAGAATCAGAAGGACGAAGATCCTCTTCATGTCTGTTTTCTCCGTTAAGCAATAGGCGAATAGGCCGCTTAACTAGTCAGCCTTCCAACTCTACCCCAAGACCTACGAGGAGCAAATTCAACGGTTGAGTTTTTTCAACACGACGTGGTCGACACGCTGCGAAAAGAACTCATGTGAGTTGAAACTCAGACCGATACAGCATCGGTCGTCAACATCTGGTTGAGCGAAGCGTTGACCGTTTTGACTCGCCACGACGACACCGGGTGCGTCGCACGGTCTCGCCACACGCGAGCGACTCAGCGATAGGATGCGTCAGCTCGAGTCACCCGGAAATCACGCACGGATGAACGAAGGGATGCAGGAAGCGGTTCAATTGGACCATAAAGACGCGGGTGGTGACCCCATCCGTCACTGCGACCGTGATGACCATCCGATGCCGATACTTGGTTGTTGTCCTGTTCGTGGCGTTTGTGTTTACCCAAGCGTCCCGAGCCGAAACGAACGTGACGCCGTCGTCCGAATACGACGCGGCCAACTCGGATTGCGGCGAAGACAACGTCTGGCTGATTAGCACGCGACACCTTCCCGCCCCACGCTGCCGTTTCGGGGGCGAGGTCAATTTGGCGGCTTTCCGCCTGCAAAACGGCTGCTTCGTGCCTTCCTCGGTCGAGGAATACCTGGCGAGTCGCGACGGCAACTCGGTCGATTGCGTCTATGTGCACGGGAATCGCATGTCGCCAGCCGACGCGCGGCAGCGGGGCCTCGCACTCCGCCAACGATTAAATTGCAGATCGGGTCGCTGCCGCTTCGTCATCTGGTCGTGGCCAAGCGAAAGGATTCCCGGGCCCGTTCGGGACGCTCGGACGAAAGCCGCTCGGGCCGATGGCGAAGCGTTCTATCTCGCGAGTTTCCTCGCCTTATTCCCGCCCGACGCTCGAGTCGATCTGATCGGATACAGCTTTGGAGCGCGAACGCTCACGGGCAGCCTTCAGCTGCTGGCAGGAGGCTCATTCAGCGGCAATCGGCTTGCTGCCGAACCGCGGGAGACGATGCGACCGCGAGTCGTGCTCATGGCGGCGGCGATTCCGCGAAACTGGCTGCTGCCGGGAAGCGTTCATGGCTTGGTTCCGGTCCAGGCCGAACGAATCGCCTTGTTCTTCAACCCGCGAGACCCCGTCTTGAAGCACTTTGAGTTCGTCCTCAAGACCGGTCGGACTCCCGCCCTCGGCTTTGAAGGAATCGCCGCCCGCCAATTGGGTTCCGCAGCCTCCACACTCGACCAATTCAACGTAAGCGGATCCGTCGGGCGGAGTCACTCGTTTGACAAATATCTGAACTCAGCGAGCATCATGCGTGCGGTCCGAGGTCAGATGTACCTGAGCACCGTGCAATAGTCGCTACCTCCGGTCGCCGTGAACCCGCGACCGATTGAATCAGCAGCCCCGATGCCACCGATCGCCTTTCTGAATGGAGATTTCGTTCCGGCTCACGAGGCCACCGTTCCCGTGACGGATTGGGGATTTCTGCAAGGTATCACGCTCGCCGAACAGTTGCGGACGTTTCGGGGAGCCGCATTCCTGGCGACGTCGCATTTCGATCGACTCTTCAACGGCCTGCGCCGGGTCAACTGGCAGCTCAACTTCGATGCGGACGCGTTGGCCCGCGCTCTGGAGCAACTCGTCGATCACAACTGGACGCTGCTCGACCCAGAAGACGACCTGGGCGTGACCGTGTTCGTGACCCCCGGGACCTACCCGATCTACCAGACCGATCGGACCTCGCACCCGTCGATCTGCATGCATACTTATCCCCTTCCGTTTCGGCTGTGGCATCAACAGTACCAAACGGGCCAACATCTGGTGACAGTTGCGGTGCAACAAGTCCCGCCCGAATGCTGGCCCAGTGATCTTAAGTGCCGCAGCCGAATGCACTATTATCTGGCCGCACAGGAAGCACGTACCCGCAAACCCGGAGCAACAGCCTTGCTGCTGGATCGAGCTGGAAACATCTCCGAAACACCAACCTCGAACGTCGTCGCGTACTTCCGGAACGCCGGACTCGTTTCGCCGGCGCAAGACCGCATTCTGCCCGGAATCAGTCTGTCTTTCTTCCAGCGACTGGCCGCGGAACTTGGCGTTCCCTGGACCTATCAGGACCTTTCGCTGGCTCAGTTGCGTCAGGCCGACGAAATCATCGTGACGAGCACGCCGTTTTGCATGCTGCCGGTAGCCCAGATCGACGACCAGCAACTCGAGGCGCCCGGCCCCGTGTACCAATCGATCCTGCAGCGCTGGAGTCAGAAAGTCGGACTGGACATCGCGGCACAAGCGTCTCGATTCTTCAGCCGCCGAAGCTAACCCTCCACCAAGTCCTCGGGGACCAAGCAATTGGGGTTGACTGGACGTCAGTCGCTTTTGGCCTCCGAGTACTCCGCGGGAGTCACCAGCCCATCGCGGTTCGCATCCAGGGCCGCAAATTCCTCGACCTTCTCGTCGGTCCAGGTCGTCGCGAACTCGGACATGGCGACCTGCCCATCTCCGTCTTGATCGAGGTCCAAGAACGCGTCCCGGATCCTGCCCGACATCGATTCCCGCAACCTTTCTGCGGGCGTCAGGAACCGATACGACTTGCGATTGCTCGCCCTCGATGAACCCGCCGATCGACCCCTGCCATTGGGACCACGCGAGTTACCTTGCGCCGTGCCGCCTCGAGACGAACCGCCGCTGGATCCGCCGCTGAATTCGGAAAGCTGCCCGGCCAACTCGTCGACCGTGATCAACCCGTCCTGATTCGCATCGGCCGAGGCGTAACGGCTGCGCATCTTGCTCCATTCCGCCTTCTCCAAGACGCCATTTCCGCTCTCGTCGTAACGCTTCAGCAAGCCCTCCGCGTATCGGCGGACGCGATCGTTTCCGCCTCCCGACGAGGACGGCGACGGTGAGCTCTCCGGCGGACCTCCCCGAAAACCACGCCCCCGCGCCGACCGATCAGGCGGTGCACGGTCCGCACCCGAGCGGTCCGCACCCGAGCGGTCCGGAGGACGACGATCTCCGGAATCTCGATTTCCGCCTCGCGATCCCCACCGGCTCGCCATTCGCTCGGCCAACTCGGCGCGGGTCAAAACGCCGTCACCGTTCTGGTCCGAGTCCTTCGGATTGTCACCCCATCGAATCCCTTCCCATTCATTTGAGTCCAACTGACCGTTGCGGTTGCGGTCGTATTGACTCAGAAACCGGTCCACATACTGAACGATTCGCTCGTCAAACCGCTCCTCGAGCTGGCCCTCGGCAGCCCCGACCGCGCCGAACCCCTGAGGACCGGAAGAACTCGAGCTGGCAACCCCATTGGCGGGGCTCGGGCCGAAGCCCCTCGGCGCCGTGCCAGTCGCCGGCGCATCCGCGGGCTCGCGCGATACGGCGTCGCCTGGAGTCGACTCACCACGCCCCCCTCGTCGACCTCGGCCTTCTGGCGGGCGCCCTGGCTCGTCGCGCCCCCGTCCACCCCGGCCTCGCTCGCCACGCGGGCCTCGTTCGTCCGGTGAACCTCGCTCGCCGCGCGGAGGCCGACCCGAATCGCCCCGCAGCTGACGTTCCAGTCGATCGATCGGAAGCGGACCGCCGCCGGGATCGAGGCCAGCCTGCTCTGCCAACCGACGGACACTGGCCTGAGATCGGGCGGGAATCTCGCTCGGATCGAGCTGCCCATCCCGGTTTGCGTCCATCCGCCGGAGGAGCTCCAAGGCCACATCCGACTGAGAACGTTGGGCAAGCGCCACGTTGCCGTTCAGCAGCAGCGGGATCGCGAGAACCGCCGATCGACGGAGTGTGCGGACATTCATCCAACGGTGCATCACGGTTCAATCCTCCGTTCAAAGACGAAAGCCAAGGCGATCCGAAACAGCGACTTGCTCCCCAACCCGTTGGGATTCATGATAGCACGTTCAACTCAGGCCGTATCGCAATTTGGTCTTTTGCGATGCGCGACGGTCATCTGGGCGTTAACCCCGTTGGTTCGGATTGTTCACCGCGAAAAACGAAGAGAAACCCCTAGTGCTTTGTCACAGCTTGATTTTGGGGTGACTGGGGTCGAACGAAGTGAGCCCCCAGACCGCAATTTTCCGGGGGCTCACTTCGTTCGACCCCCGCCACCCAACCCTCAATTTCAGCTGTGACAAAGCACTAGGGAACGAGTCGCGACATGGACCGTGACAGAGAACATCCTCGCATTCTACCTACAGCCTCCATGCCTCCTAGCCACAAGATCACCGCACAGGCCGTTGGTGGGATCGGCCAGGGCGCAATGTTGAATATGCACGTTGAGTCCTTGTCTAACCCCTCAGGGGCCAGGCAGCTCGTCGCAAAAGATTCGATCGAGTTCTCGCTGAGCGACACGGACGAAAAACGGATGGAATCGGAGTTTTCGAAACTTTGAAGGCGATCTTGGGTTAATCTCAGCAATGCGCGGCGTGTCCGGTGGGAACATCGGACAGGCGAGGCGCCGGGCCGAGGTGCGTCTCATTTCCGAGCGGATCGCTCATTTTGCTTTACCTGGCACACCGACACCCAAAGGAGAGATTCGTCATGAGTTGTCGGCGACATTTCACGTTCTGCGCGTGGCTTTCAGCCGCTGCGATGTTGTTCGCTTGCCAAACGGTGGTGGCCCAACCTCCGGGACGCGGTCCCGGCTTCGGTGGAGGCGGTCTGGAGATCCTTTTTTCGCCGGAGGTCCGGGCGGATCTCGACCTGGTTGAGGAGCAGGAGCAGCAGATTCAGGCTCTATGGGGCCAGATGGGGGACAAGATGCGATCGGCGTTTGCCGGAATCCAGGACTTGCCCCCGGAGGAGCGACGGGACGCGATAATGTCGCGAATGCGGGAGCAACAGAAGAACATGGAGCAAGAACTGGGGCAGATCTTGCTTGATCACCAGTTGGAACGCCTGAGACAGTTGCAGCTGCAGTCGCGGTTGCAGAGCGGAAACACCGCCGATGCGTTGGCCACGGACGAGATCCGCGAAAAGCTCGGGCTGACCGATGCCCAGATCGACCAAATGCGAGAGCTTGCGCGGGAAGCGGAAGCGGAATTACGAGAAAAGATCCAAAAGGCGACGGAAGAGGCTCGCGCGAAAGTGCTGAGCGTCCTGACACCTCAGCAGCAGGCGCAGTGGAAATCGCTGGTGGGTGAGACATTCAGTTTTCAAAATCGAGGCTTTGGCGGCGGTCGGCCCGGCGGCAATGGCGGCCCCGGAGGCGCGCGTCGGGGCGGTCCCCCACGGGAATAGTCACGGGGCCGACTGCGAAAGCTCGTCGCGGGCCGCACGCCCTGTTCGGGATGCCCGCCATGCGGTGAAGCAGGCGATCGTCTTCAAGCGGATGCCCTGCCTCGATCACCGTCGGTTCTCGTCGCCTCGATGCATTTGAGCTTGGCGAGGCCCGAAACCACTTTTCAATCGAATCGGGAATGAAATGGAAGCCGGCGAGATCTTACTCCGACGTGGACTGGTGGATGAACAGCAGCTGCTGCGCTCGCGAGAGCTGCAGTCGAATGGATCGAGCGTTCTGGACTCGGCGATTGAGCTTGGTTTCGTGAGCGAGGAAACAGCGCTCCGCGCGATCGCGGACGAAGTAGGACTCGATTACGTCGACTTGACGGAAACGGAAGTGGACCTGAGCCTACTGCCGAGATTTCCGCAGCGTCTCATTTATCGCGACGCACTGTTTCCCGTGCGGCGAGACAATGGCAGCATCGTCGTCGCGACGAGCAATCCCTTCGACCTGTATCCGTTGGATGAAGTGGGTGCCGCCACCGGTTTGACGGTGACGCCCGTGCTTTCGTCGCGTCAGGAAATCGCGAAGCTGATCAAAACGCACCTGGGCGTTGGCAGCGAAACGATCGAAGGACTAATCAAGCAATCGGCGGAAAACGAAGCGGTTCAATTGCTCGACGAAATCGAGACGGACGGCTCGGAACTGTCGGAAATGGCGCAAGAGGCGTCGGTCGTTCGGCTGGTCAACGAGATTTTGCTGGAAGCGATCGAGTCGCGAGCAAGCGACGTGCACGTGGAATCGCAATCGGGCGGCCTGGTGATCCGCTACCGAATCGACGGGATGCTTCATCCCCAGCCGGTTCCGAGCGAGATCAATCGTTTTCAGGCGGCCATCGTCAGCCGACTCAAGATCATGGCGCGACTGAATATCGCCGAAAAGCGACTCCCCCAGGACGGTCGCATCAAGTTGCGGGTGGCGGGACGCGAGGTCGATGTCCGCGTGTCGGTCATTCCAATGATCCACGGCGAGGGAATCGTGCTGCGGATTCTGGATAAGGGTTCGATGAAGTTCGAGCTGCAAGGCTTGGGCATGAATTCGGACATTTACCGCACGTTCAGCGAATTGATCCGACTCCCGCATGGAATCGTGCTGGTGACGGGCCCGACGGGTTCAGGGAAAACGACAACGCTTTACAGCTCTCTTTTGGAAATCAAGAGTCCGCACACCAAAATTATCACGACTGAGGATCCGGTCGAGTATCAGTTGGACGGGATCAATCAGATTCAAGTTCATGCGCAGATTGGATTGACGTTTGCCAAGTCGTTGCGATCAATTCTGCGGCACGACCCGGACGTGGTCCTGATCGGTGAGATTCGCGACCTGGAAACGGCCGAGAACGCGATCCAAGCGTCGCTCACGGGTCACTTGGTCTTCAGCACCTTGCACACCAACGACGCCGCGGGCTCGTATACGCGGTTGATTGACATGGGGGTCGAACCCTTCCTGGTCGCCAGCACGGTCGAAGGCGTCATGGCCCAACGGTTGGTGCGTGTCTTGTGCGAGGAGTGCCGCGAACCGTACCAACCGACGCGCGACGAGTTGCCTTCGGACTTTCCCTGGGAGGAACTGCAGCAACAGGGCGGAGTGTTAATGCGACCCCGCGGTTGCAAGAGCTGTCGGCAGGTCGGCTATCGCGGGCGTAAGGGGATTTACGAGTTGCTGGTGACGACCGAGCGGATTCGCAACCTGGCCCACGACCGCTCTAGCTCCTGGGATGTGCGGAAGGCCGCGGTGGAGGAAGGGATGCGAACTTTGCGACAAGACGGATGGCTCAAGGTGCTGGCCGGCACGTGTTCGGTCGAGGAGGTCGTTCGCGTCTCGAAGACAGACCGGCTGTAGTGTTCGGCTGTAGTGTTCGGCTGCAGTGTTCGGCTGCAGTTTTCAACGTTTGACAGATTCACGCCATGCCCAACTTTGCTTACATCGCCCGAGACAACCGCGGAAAACGCGTGAGCGGAACGCTGGCTGCAACCAGCGAACGTGAGGCGATCACGCTGCTCGCCGGAAAATCCCTGTTCCCGCTCCAGGTCCAACCCGAGAAGGGCAAACGATCCTGGACGCGGGGGCGGCGTGCGAGCGGACAGCAGATGGCGGTGATCTACAGCCAGCTATCGGGACTGCTGAAGAGCGGCGTGCCGCTGCTGCGATCGCTGGACGTCCTCCGCAAGCAATCCTCGAACGAATCGCTCAAGACCGTTTTGCAGGACGTTCATGACCGAGTGGAAGACGGGGCGACGCTGGCCGAAGCGATGCGGATGCATCCGCGAACCTTTGGCGAGCTGCCGATCAGCATGGTCCGAGCGGGCGGAGAAGGCGGCTTTCTGGAAGACGCTTTGCAGCGCGTCGCGCAATTCACCGAACAACAAGAGGATCTCAAGAGCCGCACCATGGCGGCCCTGGCGTACCCCATGTTCCTCGCGGTGATTGGCACCCTCGTGGTCTTCGGATTGCTGATTTTCTTCGTTCCCAATTTTGGGCAGATCTTCGAGGATCTGCGCGAACAGGGCACTCTGCCGACACCGACAAAGTGGCTCATGTGGACCAGTGATACCCTGACCCGCTGGGGAGTCGTCATCCTGCTGGTGCTGGGCTTCGGCGCGGTCTACCTTCGCGCGCAGCTGGCCACCGAGAAGGGACGCCGGTTCGCCGATCGCTACCGTACCAAGTTGCCGATTTTTGGCTCGATCTATTTGAATCTCGCGGTTGCCCGCTTCTGCCGTGTGCTTGGCACCTTGTTGCACAATGGTGTCCCGATTCTCAAGTCCCTCGAAATCAGCCGAGATGCGACCGGCAATTGGGTTCTTTCTGATGCGATCCAACGAGCCTCCGAAAATATCTCGTCCGGTGACTCCTTGGCGAATCCTCTCGCGGCGTGCGGGCACTTCCCCAACACGGTCGTTGAGATGATCGCCGTCGCCGAAGAATCCAACACGCTCGATCAGGTCCTCGTGAATATCGCCGACGGCCTGGAACGTCAGACTGAACGGCGGTTAGATGTTGCCGTTCGATTGCTCGAACCCGTCATGCTCCTCGTGCTGGCCATGATCGTGTTGTTCGTCGTCATCGCGTTGCTGCTTCCGATTTTCAAGATGACATCAACCGTTTAGTTCACTCCTTCATTACAGAAAGAATTCTCGCATGCGAAACCATCGTCGTCGCTCACGTCGTCAGGGCTTTACCCTGATGGAAGTCCTGCTGGTCTTGGTGATCCTCGTCATCCTTGGCTCGATGGCGGGAGTTTTCATTCGC
This sequence comes from uncultured Planctomycetales bacterium, assembly GCA_963826795.1. Lineage (GTDB taxonomy): Bacteria > Planctomycetota > Planctomycetia > Pirellulales > Pirellulaceae > CAWGYT01. Next base: position 24,948 of record CAWGYT010000021.1, read on the forward strand.
GGAGCTCAGAAGAAGGCGCGTGCGGATGCGGCCCTGTCGCAAATCGGCGCCTTCGAGAACGCGATCAAAATGTTCGAATTGAACGTGATGTCGTATCCGACAAGTCTGGAGGACCTGCGGCAACCGCCAAGCGATGCGGCAGGCTGGTCCGGCCCCTACCTTGATCGCGAAGTCCCCTTGGACCCCTGGGGCAATCCATATCAGTATGAGCTCTTGGACCAGGACACCTACCGAATCTGGTCCTTCGGCCCGGACGGAATTGATAGTACGGATGACGATGTGAGCAGCCAGTATTGAGATCGCTACCGACTCGCCGCTGCGCGTTCGCACGCTGCGAGCGGATCAGGACGAACGCCATGACGCAGACCCAACGCCGATGAACGCCGCAAACCAACCGATCGTCATGCTGGCCAAGCGGCAACGGATCCGCAGCGACGGTTGCCAGCAGATCACGATTCCGCGGATTTCCCGCGGCAGGTGCTCTTGGCGAGCGAAGGCAGGAGCCGCGCAGCGGCCGGGTGGATTCACGCTGCTGGAACTGCTTCTCGTACTGGCACTGATGGTGACGTTGTTGACGTTGGTCGGCGCCAATCTGCGGGGCGGATTTCGGCAACAGCGGCTGCTCAAGTCGGGAGACCAGATGCGCACCGCTTGGGCCAAAGCCCGAGTTCAGGCGATTAAGACGGGCCGCGTGCAGGTCTTTCATCACGCGCCGGACTCCACTCAGTACTTCACGACGGCACAACAGTCGTTCGACGATCCCAGTGGCTTGAGTGCCTTTCCAGGTTCCGATCCGTCCACGTCCATGGGGTTCGGGAATCCCGCCGAGATGAACAATCTGGACGAGATGGGAATGACACCCGTTCGGCCACTTGAACTGCCGCGCGACATCCGGTTTGTGGGCGCCGAAGTGAAGATCGATCAACGCTCCGCCTTTCAATTGAGCGAGGCCGTCGATCCCGCGACGCTGATTAGCGACTCGTTCGCGTTCGCGGACCGCAATCCCGATACCGGACAGGCCCCTCGTTGGGGCACGCCGATTTATTTCTTCCCGGACGGGACGAGTTCGTCCGCCCGCTTGGTCCTGACCAATAGCGACGGTCAGACGGTCAGTGTCTATCTGCGCGGCCTGACCGGCGTCTCCCAAGTCGGACCCGTCATCGCCGCCGATGACCTCAGTTTCCAGGAGCCGTTGCGATGACGTCCAAGTGCTCTCGTGCGTCCGCGTTTACGCTGCTGGAAGTCGTGTTGGCACTGGCCATCCTTGTCGGAGCGTTCGCAACGCTGGGCCAACTCGTGGGAATCGGCGTCCGCGCCGCCGCGAACAGCCGGGACCTGACCAAGGCGCAGATCCTTGCCGAGACGATGATGTCCGAAATCAACGCCGGAATCGTGCCGGCACAAAGCATGAATGCCGTGATGCTCGATACCAACCCCGGCTGGCAAGCCTCCGTGATGGTGCAGCCCACGCCCCATCAAGGCGTGATTCAGGTTACCGTCCTCGCCGAGCCCGCATCGGACTCGCGGCGACGCGTCCGCTTCGAATTGACACGCTGGATGCGAGATCCCTCCATCGAAATCCCGACGGATGAGCCAATCGATGACACGGCCAGTGCGTCGTCAAGCTCGTCAAGCTCGTCAAGCTCGAGCTCCAACAACAACGCGAATAACAATAACAATAACAACAACAACAACAATGGGAACTCGAAACAACAACAACAACAACTCGAACAACAACAACCCCAATTCAGGACCGACGCCGGCTCCCGCCGCACCTCGGCCCACGAACCCGTCGACGGGCACGCGTCAAATCACGCCCCCAACCGGCGGACGCCAGCCGGGTCCGCCGGGCGCAGGGCGCGGGGCCAACTCGGGACGCGGAGCGGGCGGTGGACGCAATCCGGGAGCAGGACGCGGCGCGGCGCGGCGCCCGGCCGACCGGGAGGTGGCCGATGAGCACGCGGGCCGGCTCAAAACGCGGATTCTCGTTGCTGGAGATCGTTCTGGCGCTCGCTCTCACGGCCGTGGTCGTCTCCCTCGTGGCCGGAGCCATCGAGTTCCATCTTCGGCAGTTGACCCTCCGCAAAGCGCATTTGGAGCAGTCGCAATTGGCGCGAGGCATTCTGCGGCAGATCGCCGATGACCTGCGCGCGGTCGTCGTCGATCGGACCGTCGACTTTGGCACGGCGGCCACCCTGCCCGCGGCAGCAGCTGCCGGAAGCGGAAATGCAGGTTCAGGTTCAGGTTCAGGGGCGGGCGATCCGTCCGGCGGGAGTAGCGGCGGGTCCGCCGACACCGAGTCCGTCGCGTCCGACTTGGTTGGGGCAACACTCCTGCCAGAGACTCCGGGGATTTATGGAAATGCGTACGAGCTGCAGATTGACGTCAGTCGGATCCCTCGTTTCGAGGAATACATGACGGGCGTTGATCCGGCGAATGCGGCGACTCCGAGCGTTCTGAGCGATATCAAGACCATTTCCTACTTCATGATTGGCAATGGTCTGGGTGGAACGGGATCAATCCCTTCTTCCGGGTCGGGCTTCAACGACCTGGAGATGACCGGCATGCCGCCCGGCCAATTAACTCAGGGGTTGGGGCGGCGATCGGTGGATCGGGCCGTCGCAAGATTCTCGACCCAAAACGCCGACCTCTCGGTTTTCCAGAATCAGGTCGAGCTGTTGGCACCGGAAGTCCTGCTGATTCAGTTCCGCTATTTCGACGGAATGCAATGGCTGGAAGTCTGGGACACGGAGGACCTCGGCGGCATCCCGCTTGCCGTCGAGATCACGCTCGTCCTGTCACCCAACGACGAGCGCCAACAAAACGAGCTGATTGGCCAAGCCAGTCTGTCCCAATTCCAATACGACCCCGAATTGTCTTACCGGCTCGTCGTCTACCTGCCCGCCTCGGAGCCGATTGAGTCCACCGACGATCAAGGTGACGGAACGGTTACGTCGGAGGCGGTGCAATGAAGCGATCCCGTCGCCGTGCGCGTGGCTTTGCCCTGATTCTAGTCCTGATTGTGGTCGCGATGATCTCGCTGTCGACCTACACCTTCTGCAGTCTGATGGTGACCGAGAACGAAAGCGCCGTGCTCAGCGGGCGACAAGTTCAGGCTCGGGCCCTGGTCGATTCGGGCGCCGCACAGGTCCGCTACTTCTTGGAGCTGGACCCAATCCTGCGACGCAATTTGGGCGGCGGATACGACAATCCGCAGCTGTTTCAAGCCCAGCTTGTCGTCCCCGGCGAGATGGCTCGGACCCGCGCGAGATTCGGCGTCGTCTCACCGCGCCTGGATGGCCAGGGGTACTGGGGCGGACTCCGCTTCGGACTCCAGGACGAGTCCTCGCGACTGAACCTCAATGCGCTGAATCTTGATATCCAAGCCGGCGCCACGCTGGACGAGGCACTTGACGCCGCCGGCAGCGGCGATCCCGCGGATCCCGACGGTGCCGCCCCCCAGGAGCTCGACACCTCAGGCCGAGGCATGCTGATGAAGCTGCCCGGCATGACGATTGATGTCGCCGACGCGATTCTGGACTGGATTGACGCGGACGACGAACCTCGCGAATACGGAGCCGAGATCGATTACTATTCGAGCCTGACGCCGAGCTACTCACCACAGAACGGACCGCTCAAAACCGTCGAAGATCTGCTGTTGGTCCGCGGGATGACACCCAACCTTCTGTTTGGCCGCGACATCAATCGCAATGGCCTGCTCGATGCCGCCGAGATGAACTTGCCACTTCTGGCAGACGTCGACCTGGGCGACGGCAGTATGGACTTTGGTTGGTCCGCCTACCTGACACTTCACAGTCAGGAAAAGAACGTCACCAAAGACGGCGAGCCGCGGATCGATCTGAACGGCGACGACATGCAACAGCTGTTCACGGATTTATCTGCGGTGATGGACGAGGCATGGGCCACGTTCATCGTCGCTTACCGCCAAAGGGGTCCCTACACGGGTAACAGCAACGAGAACGTGGAGCCCGCTGGCCAGCAAACGCTCGATTTGACTCAAGCCGGGCAATTCCCGCTGACCCAGGTCCTCGACTTGATCGGAGTTCGCGTGCAAATTCAGTCGGACGACGACACCGTCATTGTCGAGTCGCCCTTTGCGGACAACCCGGTCGCCATGAGTGCTTACCTCCCCAAGCTGATGGATGTCTGCACGGTCAATTCATCTCCCACGATCCCGGGACGAGTCAACATCAACCGTGCCCCAAGAATCGTGTTACTGGCGATTCCCGGCATGACGACCGAGATGGCCGATATGATCATTAACCAGCGGGATGTCGAGAACAATGAATTCGATGATGACCTGCAGAACGAGACGTGGCTCTTGTCTCGAGCGGTTGTCACGCTCGACGAGATGCGGACCCTCATGCCCTTTGTGACGGCAGGTGGGGACGTCTATCGTGCGCAAATCATCGGATACTTTGACAGCGGAGAGATCTCGTCTCGAGCCGAAGTGATTTTTGACGCTACAACGGCTTACCCTCGGATAGTATCCTGGAGAGATATCAGTCATCTGGGCCGCGGCTACGCGCGCGAAACCCTGGGCGTCGAAGTCTACGACAATACCACTCCACTTCAATGAAGCCAGCAGCATGCCCAAACTCCTCGCACTCGATTGGAACCCTCGCCAGCTACGGGTTGTCTTGGCCAACCGCCAAGGCAACGCGTTAACGATCGAGGATTTGCGTTCCGTGCCATTTCCGGCGGCCCCGTCGACGCCCGACGCGGAGACGGCCGAGCCGACGGTCGGGGAGGTGGTCAGCGCCCAATTGCGGACCATCCTTTCGGACACGCGCTATCGCGGGGCCGAAGCCTTGGTGACAGTGCGTCGCTCGGACGCGGAGTTGCGACTGCTGACGTTGCCTCCCGTTCCCGCGGAAGAGTTGCCCGAGATCGTCCGGCTGCAGGCGCTACGCGAATTCTCCGAGATCTCCGAAGACTGGCCGCTCGACTACCTGCCGCTGCAGGGGACGGCCGATCAGATGACGGTCCTGGCCGCCGTGATCTCGCCGCGCCGGATGCAGGACTACCAACGCGCGATGACGCAGGCGGAGCTGAAGGCGCGATCGCTGGTGCTGCGTCCCACGGCCACGTCCTTACTTGTCGGCCATCTCGCGGACGAGACGCGACCGTCGGTCGAGCTTTGCGTCGACGACTTGGATGGTGAAATTGAAATCTCGGTGCTGCGCGAAGGGACACCGATCTTGATTCGCACCGTGCAGGCGCCCCGCTCGGCGGACGACGATCGAGTGCTCTTTTTGCGGCAGGAGATCCGCCGCACGTTGCTGTCCGCTCAGAACCAATTACACGACGATCCGGTGACACGCATCGTGATGTTCGGCCGTTCGGATTCGACCACTCAAACGTGGGCACGTCAGCTGTCAGCGCAGCTGGAGATGCCCGTGATCGTACTTGATCCGTTTGCGCAAGTCGTGCTGAGCCGCTCGGTGGACCTCGCCGTACTGGAGAAGCCAGGTCAGTTCGCCGCCGCGATCGGACTCTTAGTAGGCGAATCGACCGGAACGCGACAATTCATTGACTTTCTCAACCCGCGCAAGGTTGAACCGCCGAAGTCGCGTCGCAAGCTGATCGCTGCCGTCGCCGCGGGCGTGGCCGTGACACTGCTGGCCACCTTCGGCGGGTTCTACTGGCACCTCCGGCATCTGGACGCGGAGATTCGCCAGATGCAGTCGCAGCAGCAGGATCAACGCAAACTGGTCGAAGCGGCCGAGAAGCGCATCGCCGAAGTCGCCTCGATCGACGAATGGCAGCAAAGCAATATCGATTGGCTGTCACAACTCCGCGAGATCTCCGTCAACATCCCCGATGCCCGACGGGCGCGCTTCCTGCGACTCCAGGCCGATGTGCTGAGCAACGGCGATGGACAGATCATTCTCGAGGGCATCGTCGACAACCAAAGTACCATTAGTGAAATCGAGCAGGCGCTGCGCAGTCAGGAGCGTCGAGTTCGCGGTTCGGGCGCCGAGTTTGACGAAGGCATCGAAGGATATCCGTGGCGTTTCAAGGAAACGGTCACCATCGAAACCGCACCTCGCCCTTCGCCAACCGCGGCTCGCCCACCCCGCGCGTCCCGTCCCTAGCGAATCTACGGATCTTCCCCCCGATGAATCAACGTGAAAAGACTCTCGCCGCGCTGGTCGGCCTGCTGGTAGTCAGCCTGGTTGGCTACTTCGTCTGGTCCGCGACGCAAAAATCGCTCAATCAACGTCGCTCCGCGATCACGAATCTCCGCAACCAGCTTGATCAACAGGATCGAACGCTCCGCAAGGCGTCCCGAGCGACGGCTCAGCTCCAGGCGCTCGAACAGCAGTCGCTGCCGAAAGACCGCGAGACCGCCAATTCACTCTACCAGCAATGGCTGCTCGACCTGGTCGATCGGCTGGGCTTTACCGATCCCTCCGTGCAGGTCGCCGAACGACGTAGCCGAGGCGGTATTTTCGACCAGTTGCGCTTCGAAGTGGATGCCATCGCGTCCAAGGATCAGCTGGTCTCCTTCCTGGCGGAATTCTACACGTCGGCCGACCTCCATCGCATTCAGCAGCTTTCGCTCAAGCCAATCAAAGGTACACGAGATCTCGATGTGCTGATTTCAATTGAAGCCCTGAGCCTTCCCAATTCGAACCGCAAATCCGTGGGCGATCTCAGGTCCGATCGAGTCAACGCGGCCGATGTCGCGGCCTTCGAGCAGCAGATCTTGGACCGGAGTATGTTCTTCCCGGCCAACGAACCGCCTCAGCTACAGTCCATTCCCGACCAACGCGTCACGCTCGGATCGACCTGGCGGCTCACGGCCAGCGCCACGGATCCCGACACGTGGGATGAACTGCAATACAGCCTCCAGGGAACCCCACCGGAGGGCCTGGTGCTTGAGCCAGGTGACGACGGCCAGGCACGCCTGTCCTGGCAACCGCAGGCGCCGGGCGAGTACGCCATCGAGCTGCTTGTCGCCGACTCGGGCCATCCCAGCCGGACGGACGTGAAATCGTTTCGCGTGACCGTCTTCGAACCGCCGCCCGCGGAAGAGACCGGGACGACCCGCCGAGTGCTCGGCTTCGACGACGCCACGCAAACCTTTCTGGTCGCCACGGTGGCGAGCGGAAACGCTCAGCAGGCCTGGTTCAATGTTCGCACGCAGGGCAAGATGCTCAAGATTTCTGTGGGCGACACGATCGATATTGGCTCAATCCTGGGAGACCTGGCCGTGATCGGCCCGACGCACGTCGAAATCACGACCGAGCTGGGGACGCGGCGAATCCGGATCGGCGAGAGCTTGACCGAAGGCACGCTCGTCCCGCCTCCACGTCAAGCCGACGCCCGCTCGTGATCGATTCGTCGCGCTGCCTTCCTTGCCGCTGCCGTCTTCAGGATGGCCAGCTTGATCCGAATCTTTTCCTCGGGTCCGCCGACGCCCTCGCTTCCGCGCGACGCGTACCCGGCTTCGCTTCGCGAACCGCCAGGGACAGTATTTTGTCGTCTCCGCTCAGAAAATGCGGGCGAAGCACACCGCGCGTGCCGATTGTAGGGATTGCAGGATGAATTCGGGCGATCGGACGGACCGGCTGCTCGCATTGACAGCAGCTGCCATGCTCGGCCCTCTGCCACGCGTACCATGATCTCATCTCGAAACGAACGGCGCTCAACCATGACGCAGTTGAATTCACCAAGGGCCCTGGTTGCAAAACTTGGCTTCATGCGACGTCGCTCGCGATCGAGTCTTGCCAGCTGTCTGCGCCTGGCGATTCTGCTTTGCGTCGCCATTGGCCCCGCGGCGTCCGCCTTGGCCCAGACCATCGAGGACGATGCGTCAGCGGCCGCGGAGACGACGGTCGCCGCCTATCCGGTCGCAGGCCTGGACGCCGAGTCGATCGCGGAACGGTGGCGAGCCCGTTACGCGGGCGATGCGCGGGTAAAAATCGCAGTGGATCGCCGCAGTCAGCGCCTGCTCGCCCAGGCCCCACCGGAAATCCACGCCGCCCTGCGCGCCGAGCTCGCCAGCCTCGTGCCCGCGCCGACCCCGACCGTGCCGGACCCGACTCCGGGTCGGCCCCCGCGGGTTCAGCCGGAGGGACCTGTCAGCGAGCTGAACTGGGCCGGCAGCGGCGCAGCGCCGGTCAGCGACCGACTTCGCCATATTTCGTGGCAACAGCTCATTCAGGCGGCGCAGAGCATGTCGGCCGCACGAATCGCCGTGACGCGGGCCGAATCGGGACGCGACTTGATCGCCAACCTGCCCTCGGCTCAAGGCAACGTCGCGCTGCGGATCAATCCCGAATCAGGGCAGTTCCAACTGCGCGGAGACGCCAAGCTCACCGCTGCCTGGCTGCGGGCGATTCGCGCGATCGACCAGCGGTCCCCCACCGAGATGGCCTCCCTGGTGCCCGTTCAGCCGGGCAATGCCGAATCCGTCAACCGAGCGATCGAGTTGATCCAGAAGGCGCAGTTGCGGTCTCCACAGAAGCCGCGGTGGAGTGCCGATGTGATTGGGATTGTCCCGACGCCGGCTCGACCCTTGCAGATCGCGCAGGCCGAAGTCGAAGCACCGCCGGCCGGCGAAGAAGGCCCTCCCGCCGCCCCGGCACCCGGGGAGGACGTGGGAGTGGACGGGTCGCTGATTGGACCGGTCCAAATCGAGTATGTCGAAGGGTTGGATGCCATCATCATTCGGGGGCGGAAGGCCGATGTCGACCGCATCATGGGAATCATCGACGAAATTGAGCGTCTGAGTCTGGAGACGGAGCTTTCGATCGAGCTGGTCGATCTGCAGCACGTGAACAGCCAGTCGATGGCCGACCTCGTCACTCAGCTGAACGCCCAGTCGATCACAATTCGGCTCGGAACCGTCACGATCACTCCGTTGATCAAGCCCAACTCGCTGCTCTTGATCGGACGGAAAGAAGCCGTCGACGCGACGATGGATCTGGTGGAGCGATTGGATCAGCCGGTTGAGCCGACGACGCAGTTCAGCATTTTTCAGTTGAAGCATCTGCCCGCGACCGACGCCGTGCAGACGCTGACCACTTTCTTCCAGAACCGCGGTGGCCTGGGACCTCGGGTTCAAGTCCAAGCGGATTTTCGCACCAACTCGCTGATCGTCTACGCCAGCCCGCGCGACCTGGCCGAAGTCCAGGAACTGCTCCTTAAGATCGATGTTGCCGACAACGCTTCCACCAGCGAAATCCGCGTCTTCAAGTTGAGAAACGCGCTGGCGGAGGAATTAGCACCCGTGCTCGAGTCGACGCTCCGCGGGGAAGGCGCCCCGGCGGCGGGCGCTGCGGGACAGCCACCGGGCGGGGCGGCTGGAGGCGGCGTTTCCGCGCGGTCCTCCACGCTGACCTTGACCCGCATCGATGGGACGGGCGTGCAGACGCTCAAGTCCGGGATCCTGACCGAGGTGCGAGTCGCCGCCGACGCGCGGGCCAACTCGCTGGTCGTCACGGCCCCGGCCGAAAGCATGGAATTGATCGCCGCCCTGGTGAAACAACTGGACGAGCTCCCGACGTCCGAAGCCGAAATCAAAGTCTTCACGGTCGTCAACGGGGATGCCTCGGCGCTGGCCGAAACCCTGGAATTGCTGTTCGGGCAACAAACCCAACAGGGCCAAGGCGGCCAGCAGGGCCCGGCGCTGCAGTCGGCCACGGGCGCCGGCGAAAGCAGCCTCGTTCCGCTCCGCTTCTCCACCGACCTGCGCACCAACAGCATCATTGCCACCGGTGCCGCCGCCGACCTGGATGTCGTTGAGGCGATTCTGCTGCGCCTGGACGAAAGCGACGCCTCGCAGCGCAAGAGCCGCGTGTACCGCTTGCTCAATGCGCCGGCACTGGACGTCGCCAACGCCGTGAACGAATTCTTGCGCACGGAACGCCAGATCACCGTCGACGTGAACCCCGAGGCGGTCAGCCCCTTCGAACAAATCGAACGCGAAGTCGTGGTCGTGCCCGAACTGGTCAGCAACAGCCTGATCATCAGTGCGACGCCGCGCTACTTTGAGGAAATCACGAAGCTGGTCGAGGAATTGGACGAGCGCCCGCCGATGGTTTTGATCCAAGTCCTGATTGCCGAAGTCGCCCTCGACGACCGCCAGGAACTGGGCATCGAACTCGGCATCCAGGACTCGCTGCTGTTCGATCGGAGTGTGATCACTTCGAACGCGACAACGGGCAGTGTCATTACCCCAGGTTTTAACTTCAACAACAATCCGCTCGGCAGCGCCAGCTCGGCAGCGTCCCTGCTGACGCGCGAAAATACCGCCGGTCAGGCCCTCTCGAATTTCGCGGTGGGCCGAACCAACAGCCAGCTCGGATACGGTGGCCTGGTGCTTTCGGCCAGCAGCGAATCCGTCAATATCCTGATTCGGGCCCTGCAGGAAACAAAGCGACTCGACGTGCTTAGCCGACCGCAAGTGATGACCCTGAACAATCAGCCTGCCTTCGTGCTGGTGGGCCAACGCGTTCCCCTAATCTCGCAGGTCAATCAAACCAACTTCGGCGTCACGAATGCCACCACTCTGACCAACGTCGGGCTCGTACTGGGCGTGACACCCCGCATCAGTCCGGATGGACTCGTCGTGATGGAAATCGACGCCGAGAATTCGAAAGCTCGGCCCCCAAGAGCAAGGCATCCCGATCTCGATCAGTGCCAACGGCGAAGTGCTGCGCCAACCGGTCATCGATACGATCACGGCGCAAACCACCGTCAGTGGCGCAGCGGACAGACGGTGATTCTCGGCGGATTGATCCGTACTGAAAAAAGCCTCGTGAAACGTCGAGTGCCTTATTTGAGCGACGTCCCGATCTTGGGCGACTTGTTCCGCTTTGACAGCGAAGTGGAAGCCCGGGCGGAACTGCTGATCATCATGACGCCCTACATCGTGCGGAAAGCCGAAGATGCAGAACTGCTCAATCAAATCGAGTCGCAGCGGATGAGCTGGTGTCTGGCCGACGTCATCGACTTGCATGGCGACGTCGGACTCTCGGGCGGACGCCTGGGGAGCTCACAATTGCCCACGCAAGTGATCTATCCGGATCGGGATCCGACCGTCCGAGAATACGTCGTGCCGGGATCGATCGAGGAAGTCCCCAGCGGTCCCGCGTTGGAACGCGGCACGGCCGCCCCAGACGCCGGCGGACGCCAAGACGCCGTGGGCAGACCCGCCGAATCGGTCGCTCCCCTGCCCGAATCGATCCGCCCCGAAGACCCTTTCGGACCTCCCGGCCCGGATGACCAAACGTCCGCCCCCACCGAGCGCAAAGGGTTCTTTCCCTGGTCGAAGAAGACCCGGGAACCCAAATCGTCTTCCGTGGCGGGAAAGGAACTCGAGACGCGTATTGTGTCACCTGTCCAATACCTGAACCCGCGTGCTGAGCAAGATTCATGGGAAGCCAACCAACGACGATTGCCGAGTGCCAAGTAGCCCTGCCGCGGCCAATCGCAGCCAGCCATTCCGAGTCCCGCAGCCGCCCGGCGCCGCCCGCGGTGACGGCCGACGGCGTCCGATGATGCCCGCGGTGTGGCTCTTGATCGGCGCTGTCGCTTACCGGATGCCAGGGGCTGCGCCAACGCACTCACGCGCTGAAAGACTCCACGAAGGAGCTCTTCACGTGGCACAAGAATGACCAGCAAGAGGCCGCAAAACGGCCGAATCGGATGGTCGCCATCTGGACCGAATCGAAGATTTTCTCGGGCGTCCAGAAACCCACCCGCGGACTCGGCGGTCGGATCTTCTTCTACAACCACGAACACGAAGCGGTGGAAGCCGAAGGCGAATTGATCGTCTATGCGTACGACGACGACCAGTCCGACGAAAATCCTGAACCCGACCGCAAGTACGTGATTGCGGCCGAAGAATTGGCCAACCACTTCAGTCCATCCGAATTCGGACCGTCATACAGCGTTTGGATCCCGTGGGACGCCGTTGGCGGGGAAACCAAGTCGGTCAGTCTGGTGCCGGTCTTCAAATCCGCCGAGGGAACTGTCGTCGTCGGCGATCACTCGCGAAATCTGCTGCCGGGCAAGGGCGACTCGCCGGCCAACCTGGCCCGCAAGGCGCAAGACCCGTCCCAAACCGCCGGCGTCACGCCCGTCTCATTCGAAGATCCCGCGACTTCGATCCGCGCCGACGAGCCCGAGAAACGGATGGGGATCAAGACGAGCACCATCCGTGTTCCGGCCACCATGCGACAGCGCCTCATGAACGCCGATGCCATGTCGGGAGCGAACCTTGCACGACCCGCCCTCGAAAACACGGAAATCCGCCTCGACAGGGATCGGAACGATCAGCTGTTGGCCGAGTTGACCGCCCAGCTCAACGACCCGACTGGCGGTCCGAAGGCGACTCCCAAGGATCCACCGGCGAGTCGACCGTCAATTCGTCGCGAACCGTTTCAACCCCGGGCTCCAGCTTGGCGAGCCGGACCGCGATCCGTCGATCCGACGGGGTGGCGACGCGACCGCGCAACGTCGCAACCTGATCCGACAATTCCACCTCAAGCGTCCCCAGACGGGCAAATGAGGCCGAATTCAATCTTCCCACCAGTTTCGTCTGGACCGTCGCCGAATCCTTGGGCTGGTAGCGGAAACCCACCCGCAGCTGTGTACGGAGGTTGATCTGCCGATTGCGATTCGCGCCCTGCTGAAGATTGGTACGGCCCCGCTGCGTGTTTCGAGCTCCGGCGCCGCCCATCCCGGCTCGCCCGCCCAGCGCACTGTTCCTTCCTGCTCCGCCAAGGGCCCCTGCCATTCCCATGCCGCCAGCAGTCCCTCCGCCGAGGGCACCGACGAACGAGGCATTCTCGGACGTGTCCGACCCGACGAACGAGGCGGCGGTCCGGTTGCCGCGGATGAAACGCTCCGAGCCGGTGATGTCACCCGTGCTGCCAAGCTGATCGAGCTGATTGCCGATCTGGCCCCCGCCCATGCCGCCGCCCACTCCTCCGGCTCCTCCGCTGCCGAACGTGTTGCGGCTGCCGGCACTAATCGACGATCCGACGCTCCGGCTGCCGAACAGCCCAGACGACCCTTGTCCGTGCGCCGGGTGTGCCGCTGCGACAATCCACAAGGCGATCCCACCCAGCAGACAGGCGAACCTCTTGGTAATTGGCATCACGCGCTCCTCCTTCTCGGGGCAGTTCCTGCGAAATGAGGGTGTCACCCGGCCGTCCAAGCCACCTCGATGATTTCGCCAGCAACGAGCTACAACCCTGTCACCACCTGAAAGTTTCGCTCGCTCCGATCCCGCCGGCCAACGCCTGAGATGAAGTTCAAGCACTCCATCGTAGTCTCTAGATCGGTAGCCCATCCACGCTATCTTGCCAGCAATCACCCATAATGTTCGACTCCTGGTGAGTTGGGGGAAGGGGGAGTTGGGAAAAGGGGTCAGGTCCCAAAAGCCGGTACGGCCCTTCGGGTGTTCGCAGGTCCCAAAAGCCGGTACGGCCCTTCGGGTGCTTCGCACTTTTGGGACCTGACCCCTTTTCCCAACGCTCGAAGAAACGGCGGCGGTTCGCTTGGTATTTCCCAAGATTTCGGCTTCAATGGAGAATGACTGGCCTGTGGGTGGTTCATTCTCGTGCGCTTGGGGCGCGATCGGAGTGCGATGTTGTTCTCAGGACTGGACGTTGGAAGGGGTGTCGCTTTCTTGAGCGTGATGCTCTTATCCGCTTGGGGGGCTTATCCCTCGGCAGCCGCTCCGCCGCGAGCATCCGATCAGCTGCCGGACCAGACGGTGGCCTATTTCCGGATCGAAGACACGGCGGAATTGATCGAGCGGATGCGTGAGACGGCGTTCGGCCATGCGTTGCGGGACCCGCAGCTCAAACCTCTGGTCCAATCGCTGTGGGGCTCGCTGATTCCATCGCTGGAGGCATTCGAGGCCCGGGCGGGGATTGGCTTGGACGAGGTTCTCGCTTCGGCGCCTGGCGAGCTGGTGGTGGCGGTGGTGGATGTTCCCGCGCTGCCGCCGGCGTACGTCGTGATGTTCCAGGCAGCCGACGACCATCCCGCGATCTCCACCCTGAAGGTCGGGGAGGACAGGTTGCGGGAGTTTGGTTTCGAGAAGGGCACGGCCTCGGTTGAGGGCATCCAGGCGCAGGTTCTGACCCGTGAGGACGGACCGGTGCAAGAAATCGTTCAGCTTCGGCTGGACGGGTGGCAGGTGCTGACGACGGACCGAACGGTCGCGGCGGCGATGATCCTGTTGCAGCAGGGAGCGCGTCGCGAGAATCTCAGCCAGCATCCTCCGTTTCGTTCGATCATGTCGCGATGTGCCGCGGACGGAATCGCACCGCAAATTCAGTGGTACGTCGATCCGATCTCGCTGGTCCGAGCCAATCTGCGGGGCAACTTTGCGGCCTCGGCGGGCTTGGCTCTCCTGCCCGCGATTGGGGCCGACGGTCTCCAGGCCGTGGGAGGCAGCGTGGTCGTCGCGGGGAAGGAGTTCGATACGCTCATGAGGACCCACGTGCTGCTCGAACCTCCGCGGGATGGGGTGGTCGAAGCGCTCGCCTTGGGACAGGGGTCCACGGATCCCGAGACCTGGGTCCCTGCGGACGTGACCAGCTACGCGACCTGGAATATCGACGTTCAGGTGGTCTACGAGACCGTGAAAAAACTGGTCGACAGTTTTCGTGGCGACGGCGCGTTGAAGCGGTTTGTCGATCGTCGGATTTCGGACGGGCTGGGCGTCGACTTTGAAGAAAAGCTGCTGCCGATGCTAACCGGCCGCTTTTCGCGCGCGATCCTGTTCGAGCGTCCCGCGACGATCCGGGGACAAGCCAGCGCGCTGGGAATCGAACTCCGCGATCCAGTCGCCTTTCGCGCCACACTGGAACAAATTGTGACGAAGTGGTCGGACCGAATTGAGAAACGGAGCTTTGCGGGAATCGATTGTTACAACTGGCAGCCCAGCGCGGCCGACGCCAACGGATCGACGAGCGAGCGAAACCGGCCAGAACCGAACGAGACGGAAGCGGCCCAGAGCGATTCGCGCCGACGTCGGCGTGAGCGAGCGCGGCTGCAATTCACGCCCGTCGCTGCCATCGCGGGGGACTATCTGTTGATCGCCGATCGCGACGAACTGATGCAGCGTTTACTGATGACGTATCACGACGCGGAACCTCGGCTGCGTGACGAATTGGATTTCAAGCTGGTTGCCAGCAAACTCAAGCGACAGTCAACGACGCTGCCTGGGATGTTGCGATTTGAGCGACCGGACCAGGGGCTGGAGTATCTTTACGAACTGCTCAAGTCCGACGAAATCCGCAAGCAGATCCACGAGGGTCGCGAGCGTCATCCTTTCGTTGCCGCCGTGGATGATGCCTTGGCCGAGGAGCGCCTCCCACCGTTTGCCGTGATCGCTCAATACTTTGCCCCGGGCGGCTCGGTGCTCGTCAACGAAGAAACGGGCTTTCACTACGTGATGTTCGGGCTGCGGCGGCAGCTTCCTGAGACGCGGCAAGCGTCCGAATAAAGCCCGGGACAGAATACATTTCCAATTGTCCGCCCGAAATGCCAGCCTTGCTGGCACGTCTGGCCCGGTGGAAACCCAAAGCCACGAGCGACCCAATTCCCGCAATCGACAAGCTCTACCAGCCCCGTCTCGCAACGCGCCGTGCATCTGGCCGCTCGACACCGTCCGTTACTGGACCCGGCACGGTCGAGTCGGTATTCTGGATCTAGGTGAGGTGACTTGGTCGTAAAGAGACGCCCTGGCCCCGAGCCCAACGCGGGAGGACGAGTCTTCTGCCGAGCCGCGTTCGGCCTCGTGCCCTTGGTAACGACGCGATTCGGCTCCGCGGGAGCCTCGCCCTCCCGGGTTCATACAACGCCATCCCCTTCAATCGGCGTGAGGTAGTCAGATGGAATCGAGTTCGCCGCGTTTGCCCTTCGATCTAACGAGTCGCATGTTGTCGATCGTGGGCGTTGTGGTTGCGATCGGAACGGCGGCGTACGTGTATACGCAGTCTCACGCGGCCGGGACGCGAGCGGAACTGGTGCAGGCCTTTGATCAGCAGCTTGGCGATCTTCGGCAACAACACACCGCCGCGCAGACCAAGCTGGATGAACAGTTCAAGGCGTCGCTCGACCGCCAGGACACGCGGATGGAGAATTGGAACTCGCAATTGAACGGGCGCTCGCGTCGTTCCGCCAGGATGCGAGCGAGTTGCTGGTCCAGATCGAAGATCGCGAGCGGACGGCGAATCTCGAGCGACAGGTGGCGTTTCAGCAGGCCATCGACGACCTGCCGGCCAAACTGGCGGCGGCGGCGCCGGCCGCGGATGGATCGGCGGCGAGCGAGAAGCCGACCGGATTGGAGACCGCCGGCCTGACGCCGCCGGCAAACGCCGTGGCCAGTGACGAAACGGCAGCGGGCGAAACGGCGGGTGACGAAGCAAACGCCGCACGCAGCGCGGCCAAGCTCACCGAGATGGCCACCGCGCATGGGCTGCGGGTGGTCACCACCGTCCTGCGACCGGGGACGGGCAACACGACGCTCATTGAAGTTGCGAACGAGGGCGATCAGGAAGCTGAAATCGATCGGATTCGATTCCGACCGGAAAGTGAATTTCAGAATTCAGACAAACTGGAGCTCGATCCGGACGTCGCGTCGACCTCGTCGATCACGACAATCATCTACGACTCGTCGGACAACACTTCGAAGAAGCCGGGTTACCACGGGATCTATGACCGTCAGCTCCAGAACGCGATTCGCATTCCCGCGGGAGAACGGGTCACGTTGCGCGTGATGATTCAGGACCCCGACCATGTCGGCTGGGGATTCACCGGCAAATTGGTGCTCAGCAGTCGCGCCGAAGATACGCTCACCGTCGAGTCGGCCAGGATCGTATTTGCGGATCCGAGCTAGTGTGGTGGTTGGGAAAAGGGATCAGTTCGTCGCGGGCAGCTCGGCAACGAAGCGCTGAAGTCGGGCGTCGAACATGCGGAAATCCCGCCCGAAGATTCCCGCAAAGTCTTGCAGGCGCTCATCGGCCGGATAGGGCTGAAACGATGCTCGCTGCCTGATTTTTCGCAAGTACTGCGCGTACCCCCGCGGCTCATACTCGGTCAAGAAGAACGTCAACGCCCAGGCGTGTGCGTAGGCGAGCGACGGACGGCGGCGGAACAAGTCATCCGAACGAAGCTGGGTACTGAGCAACTCCAACGAGTTCTGTGAGGTCACGCTGGCTCGATACGCCTGGAGCTGCGCGAGATTCTCGCGTTCGCGACGTTCGGGGAAGTGATGTGCATCCCAGACGCCCCTGGCTTCGAAGAGGGTCCCGAGTCCCTCGACGACCCAGCGGGGGTTTTCGCCAAAGCGGTCGTGGATGCCAACATTGAAGGCGGTTTGGTGAGCCGCTTCGTGGATGATCGTCTCGGCGTTGACGTACCATTGACTCGAATCCGGACGATTGGCGGTCACGTCGAACATATGAATCCGATTGGTCACGGGGTCGTAGTGCCCCAGGACCCCTGTGCTGATCGGCTCACCTCGACGTTGGGCATCGACCAGGTACTGCTGCTGTGACGGGAACACGACGGCGATAAAGGGAAACTCGGCTCGCTGGATCTCGAAGCCGCGGGCCCGCAGGTAATGCTGCATGGACCGATAAAGCTGTTCGAACCGATCGGCCCAGCGATCACGCTGCCCGGCCGGATGCACGACCAGATACTGGCCCGTTCCCGAGACGTCGAACGCCCGGCCGAATTCGCGTTGCAACTGCCCTCGCAAGGTGGACTGCGAGTGACTCTGAAACCCGGGTGACAGCTGGCGATAGCTCTCGGCTTCACGAGGTTTAAACGTCACCAACTGACCGTCCCTCGCAATCAGCGAGACGTATTGATCGTTCCAGAAAATCGGCTTCCCCTCGACGGACCTTCCTGGCAGCGAAACCTGGATCGTCTGGGCCGCGGCGTGGACGCTGTCCAGTTGGATCAAGAGTGTGATGCAAAACAGCAGCTTGGGGTGAAAGTTCATCACACGTTTCTCACACGCTGGGATTAGGAACTACTGAAAGACAGGGCACCGAGCTCGAAGCCATCGGCCGGCGCACGCTGAAATCCTAGCCCGCCGTTGTTCGGTCCGACGGCGTGCCCCGACGGGGGGCGCGCTGGCAAGGCGGCCGCGGGCGGCATAAGATAGGGGCAGGCCGCGCGATCCTGTTCACTGAAGTCCGGTGCGAGGACGCGGCGGACGGATTCATCCGTGCTCCAAGGGACGCCGATCGTGAACGCTGCTACCCACTTGCTGGTCTGCTGGACGTTGCTGTTGCCGGCCCAATCGCCGCGAGTCGAACCAGCCGAATTGGAACTTCGCGTCCAGCAGCTCTCGCTCCAGCTGGAATCAAATGATCCGGCGCAGCGGGACGCCGCCGAGCTTCGCCTGATCGAATTGGGACCGGACGTGCTCCCCGTATTGCCCAACATCGATGCCTCAACGGCGGCCGAGACAAAAGAGCGACTGACGCGAGTTCGACGCACGTTGGAACAGCGAGCGGCTCAGGCGGCAACTCAGGCGTCGCGGGTCACGCTCGAGGGCGACTACACGCTGTCTCAGATTCTCGCAGAGCTTGAGAAACAGACGGGCAACCGGGTTCAGGATTTTCGCGAGCGATTCGGCCAGCAGCCGATCGAACAAGAGTTGAGCGTCGCGTTGGACGCGTTGGAATTCTGGCCGGCCTTGGATCAGGTCTTGGATCAGGCCGGGATGACGACCTACACCTATGGAGGCGAACCCAGGACTTTGGCGATCGTGTCGGCGGCGGAGATGCCGGCCCGCTCAGGCGCCGCCGCCTATCGCGGGATCTTTCGTTTGGAGGCAACCGAGATTCAAGCTCAGCGCAACCTGCGAAATCCGGGAGATGGTTCGCTGCGCATCCGAATCGAGGTGATGTGGGAGCCACGGGTGTTGCCGATTCTGATTCGTCAGGCCTACCGGGACCTCGAGCTGACGGCGAACGACGGAAGCCGGATCGCCCCTGCGTCACAGGAAGGTGTGTCTGAAGTGCCCGTCCAGAGTACGGTTGCGGGCGTGGACCTGATTCTCCCGCTCCAGCTGCCCGCTCGATCTGCAGAGTCGATCGCCAGCCTGAAGGGACAGTTATTGGCCGTCGTCCCGGGTCGTGAAGAAACCTTCGAGTTTACCGACTTGGCCCAAGCGCGGAACGTCTCACAACAAAAAGGCGGACTGGAAGTCACACTTGATCGGGTCCGTCAAAACGGAGCCGTGTACGAATTCCGCATGCGTCTTCGCTTGCTGGGAGACGAGGCAACGTTTCAATCGCATTTGGACTGGGCCAGCGGTAACGTGATTTATCTGGAGGGCCCGGGCGGGAAGCGCGTCGACAACCCGAATTTCGAGCGATATTTGGAACGTGAGCGAGAAGTCGGCTATGCCTATCTCTTTCCACTGGACGGCGATCTGGCCGACTATCGACTCGTCTATCGGTCGCCAGCCGCCATCCTGAACGTGCCGGTCGACTACGAGCTCAAGGGAATTCGCCTGCCGTGAATCGAAGCCGGTAGCGGAAGCGTGCTGCCGCGAGGTCGTCAAGCACCCAGGTCAACCTGCGGCGTCAGGCTTGTTCGGCCGTTGAGCCGCGCCGTTGAGCCGAGCCGTTCAGCCGAGCCGTTGGGCCGCGCCGTTGAGCCGCGCCGTTCAGCCGCGCAACGTTTCCCAACCGCGGATCTGTTCCTGAACCTCTTCGATGCTCAGGTCCACCGCAGGCAGAATCGCCTGCAGCAACTGCGCTTCGTCAATCGAGCTGGCTCGACGACGCCAGCGCCGGACTTCATCTTCGAGTGCCACGAGCCAGGCGGGCGGTTCGAAACCGACCCCGGAGGGTTCGCGAGTCAGCATGAGCGATTCGGTCTCGAGGATCTCGAACGCGTTACCTTCCGGATCCTCGATGGCGGGCGCAACGAGGGCTCGCATGCGGTCGATCACCAACGGACGCAAGAAACGCTCGCCGACCCGGTCGGCGATGGTCGGCAGCCGCATGGCATAGCGTTGCTGCAGCTTGCCCAGCCGCTCCTGATACCGGTCGGCCTCGTCGGCAATTCGATCCGTCAGGGCTCGTCGCCACATCTGCGCGGCTTCGTTACAGTCCCGCCGGACGAGTAATTCGTGGGCAATCACGACGGGCTTCAGGTTCCAGACGACGCGCTCGTAGTTGCTCAGCAAGCGGAGGAAATCCAGGAAGTTGTACAGCAGATCCCCGCGGTCCGATTGCGTGGTCGTGCTGTTGAAATCTCGATACTCCGCGTAGTTTTCGACGATTGCCTCCAGCGTCAAGGTCAGGTGGCGGATCGCCTCTTCGCGCGAAATCTGCTTGTCCAGCGCCTCGAGCAAACGCGGCTCGAATCCGGGTGGAGGCTGCTCCTCCATTTGCTCCAGCCAGGTCTCCACACCTTGGTAGAGAATGCTGCGGATATTCGCCAAGCTCAAGAACTGCTGGGTAAACAGGTCTCCGCCGAAGTTGCGAATGAAGTCGACCAATTCCTGCCAGGGTCCGGAGCCCTTAATCTTTTCCAGGACGGAGAGGCGCAGCGTGCGGCTGTGGGCCAGCCAGGTCACGAGCATCGATTCGGTCATGCCCTCCAGCGACGAGACCAGCTGCGAGCCGTTTTCGCCCGACGGCGCCAGATCCTGAGCTTCGTCCACGTTGGTGGCACGAATCACGCTTTCGACCAGCGCCCGAAATCCGACCTCGAACAAGTCATCGAATTCGGTCACGGCCCCCGGGCCGGCCGGAACGTTCCGTTCCATCTGGCGAATCACGTCGATCAGCTCGCGTGTTTCCGTCAGCAATCCCAGCCGGGGCATCCACGTCAGCAGCGTGCGGAGCATTTGTTGCCGCGTGCGGACCTCGATAATCGATTCTGGATTGCCGCCGCGAACCAAGGGGACATACAGCACGGCTTCCGAGCGGAGCGCGACCTTCAACTCGCGCCAGGCGGCGCGATTCGTCGGCATTGCCGCGCAGCGCTGCGGCGACCAGACGAATTGCCAAGATCTCGTCCACGCTCAGGTCGGCATCCCCATCGACGTCACCCTCCAGGCCGAACTTTTGGGCCTCTTCCGGATCTTCCAACAACGCGCAGATCAAGAAATAGGCGCACTGCGACGCCTCGACACACGCCGCGATGACGTGCTCCATCAGCGATTCCTTGATCGTGCGTTCCCGATCAAACTCGGCGAGCGACAGGTAGTCGTGGGAGGGCCGCGCGAGCCGATGGCGATAGACATCCATCACCAGATCCTCAAGTTCATCGCGGACCTGCCAGGTATGCGTCAGCCAATTCCGCAACGTTTCCTTGATCGGAGGTCGCTCGCCTGGCGCCGAGGCGTCCAGCATCCAGGCGATGGCCGCGATGCGTCGCAATCGGCTCAGCGAATTCAAGAAGGCAAGTCGGCTGACGATCTGATCATGGGTCGCATCCAAGGCGTCGTTTTGGCCAGAGGACGTATCGTAGATCGCGCCCTCAACCCCATCGTCGGTGCTGTCGCGATAGACGACGCCTTCATAGGCGGCGTCAAACAGACTTTCCGCATCAGAATCGTCCGACTCCTCATCCCCCGGCGACTGTCCTTCCGACTCGTCCGAGCCGTCGTCCGACTCCTCGCCCGACTCGAAACCGACGTAGCTACCGAAACTCGGAACTTGCCAAAAAGCGCCTCCATTGGCCTCCAGATAGTCGAAAAACTTGCGAACCCGGTTCCAGTCTTCGGCCTGGATTGGCGAATGAGTGGTCCTCGAGGGAGCCTCGCCGTCGCCGTCGACGACCGACAATTTCAGGACCTGAGCCAGCCAACGGGATGCGAGGCGATAGAACGAATCTTCGCCCTGTTCCATGGAGACCGTTTCCGCCTGGCCCAACCAATGCACCAGAAGCGCGCGGGCGGCCACGGTATCGCGCCGGTCGAGCAGCATTTCGATGACGGTCGCGTAGGCTTTGGGCGAATCGAATTGTTCGACGTAAGGGGCCCAGAACTTGATCGCGGCGGTCGCTTCACCTGCGGCATGCCAGTGCCGCAGCGCCTCGGCCACGTTCCGCGCGGCGCGATAAGTATCCAAAGGATCGCTGCAGTCCACACAGCTCACTTCGTGGACCGCAAACTGATGCCACCACTTGGTGAGCTCTTCCATTTCGAGCGACGTGCTCTGGCAAAGCGGTTCGTCGCGGGCCGCTGCCGCCAAGCTCCACAAGCGCCCATACGTGTCGAAAATTTCCTCCATCAAGTCCAGTAACTCGTCGACTCGATGGTCGTGAATGCTGTTCTCCATGGCGGGAAAGAGGCTGAAGTTGCCGTCAAATCCCAAGATGTTCCACGGGTCCACCACCGCCCCGCAATTGATCGCGCGGCCCAGGATTTGTCGCGAGTCGCGAAGTTGCTGTCCGGCGTCCTGCAATCGGCCCAGGTCCATCAGGCGCTGAGCACGGGTCAGATTGCAATCGATTTGGCACAACATCCGAGCCGAAGCGACGGGCACGGCATCGATTTGGCGTTGAGCGGCTTCTGGATGGCCCATCCGGGCAAACACGCTGGCCAATCGCACCCGCTCGAGTTGCGATGCTCGCCGCCGCGTCAACTGAGCGTTCAGATGCTGCCGGGCCGCGCCGAACGGTTGACGGAGCCGCCGCGATTCGTCGATCAGGCGTTGGGCATGAGCCGGTGCGTGCGCGGCCAGTTGCTCGATCAAGCGTTCGTAAAATGAGTCGCGATACGACGCAATACTCGGCAAGAGATTGCCGAGCGTCGTGTTCGAATCGTAACAATCCGGTCCCCAGCCGCTAATGCCGGACGCCATCAGAATCGTGCCGGCCAGTACGGCCGCCGCCTCGGTCTGCACCTCGTCCGGCGCCAGGTCCGTCGCCGTCTGCAGACGATCCATCAGCGAATCCAGCGTGACTTGCTGCACGATGAAACGGTGATAGAACCCGTGGTTGTTGATCGCGTGAGGATCCCACTGCCCGAAATGGTAGTTGGGACGCTTGTTGACCGGATGGTCGAAGTCGTAAGCCCGCGGATCAATGGCCAGTTCGTCGAGGTGGCTGGGATCGAACCGCGCAGCGCGCAAGATCTGCGGATCCGTCCGCTGCAACATCTCCAAGGCCTGCCGCACGACCGCCTGGTAGGGCCCGTGTCCGATCCCCGCGCCGCGAACGTAAATCGGAATCGGCCGCACTCGCTCGTGTGGATAGGGCTCGAGCGTGCGATTCTCAAGCACCGCCACGGGTCGATAGCCCACGTAGTCGTTCAGCAGCCGAATCGTCCGCTCGCGACAAACGTCGGGGGTGTCCCACGAGCTTCCCTGCTGGAGCAATGCCTCGCAAATCCGCCCCAACATGAAAGGACGGAAGAGGGTTTGGTCCGTGTGGTGAAACAGCAAGTCGCGGTGAAAGGCGCGGTAACCCGGCAGGATCGGGTCGCGCAGTCGATCGAGAATCAGGCGCGCCTGACGGGCGTCCTGGAAGGCGGGGACTTGCCCTTCCACCGACGACAACTTGTCACTCAACAGGCGCAACAGGATGGACCAGGTGGGCTCACCGGCCGGGGCCGATCCCGCCGGGGCCGATCCCGCCGGGGCCGAATCGGGAGACTCCAGCAGACCGTACAGCAAATTGACGTTGGCGAGAAATTGAAGGTCTTCCGCTCCTGCCGAAAAATTCAGGTAACCGAGCGCTCCTTCGAGGGCGGATTGGCCGTCGGGACCAAGATCTCGAAGCTCCATTACCGAATCCTCGTGAAAGACTCTCACGCCCCGATTCGCAGCGGGTGGCACCGCGGGAATCCAAACCGAGAATGCCCCTGGACGTCGCAATTCATACGGGGGCAAAGCATGCATCCTAGATCCGGTTCGCATTAGGGTCCATGGGTCCCCCCCCTGCTCGGTGAGGTTGGCCGCCACGATGCCGGGGAGGCTGCCAATTTTTCGAAACGCGAGATTCCGGCTCGCGTGGCGGTACAACCGAGTTTCACGTCGGAAACCGGAGTTTTTCCCCGCGCAACGGGCAGATTGAGTATGATGAGAGGCATCCGCTGCGGCGGTGATCGTCTCGCGATCCGTTTCCCGGGTCACGTATCCCAGTTCCCCTGTGGCCAGTTCCCAGGGTTGCCATCGTTCCCCCGTGTCGTCCTCCGAGGTCACCCATGCTTCGCGCCGGTCTTGCCACGCTGGCAGTCGCGTTCCTGTGCTGGAATTCGACGTCGGCCGTGGCCCAAATCCATCGCCGCTACTTCGACGAAGTCGAGACGGGACGCCTGGGACTTGAGTCCGTTTGGACGACCCAAGTGCCGGTGGGCTCGGGGACCGCCCGGGCCAGCCAGATTCATCTGCAGGTCGTGGGAATGAACTCGTATCAACAGCTTCAAGAGACCTCGTATGAGGTCTTCGAAGTCAAGTACGGGGATCGCATCAAGCGATTCAGCGCCAACGATCTGGGGCGGTCGGGGCGACCACTGGGGAGGGACGAAGCGGAGCGTTTGGCGGAGAAGCTGGTGATTCAGCTGAAGGCGCAGAATCTCGAGCCCGAATTGAGCTCGCGGCGGATTCCCTCCACCATGATGTACGTCCAGTCCGGCCAGGGGACACTCCAGGCGATCGATGCCGAGAACGGCAATACACTCTGGGCCCTGACCGTCGGCTTGCCGAATCATCCGCATCTGCCTCCCGCGGCCAACGACCGATTTGTCGCCACGATCAGCGGTTCGCAACTGTACCTGTTGGACCGGACGACGGGCCAGCCGATCTGGGATCGCCCCCTGCGTCAAACGCCCACCCTCGGCGCCTCGATGAGCTCAAAATCTATCTTCATTCCCGGTTTAAACGGACAAGTCGAGGGTTACCGACTCCCGGATGAAGAACAGGATCATCATGGCACGCCGGCTTGGATCTATCAGACGGGCGCACGAATCACGACGGTTCCGGCGACGACGGGCAAGACCGTCAGTTGGGCCTCGGCACGGGGCCAGATGTTTGTGGCCGATTTGGAAGGCCCGCAAATGATGTACCGCCTGCAAACGGCCGGTCCCATCTTCGGCCAAGCGGCGTTCCTTCCCCCCAACCGACTCGTCATCGCGTCCACCGACGGGTACATTTCGGCTGTCAACGAGATGGACGGAAGCCTCCTCTGGGAGTCGTCGGTGGGGTTCGACATGTACCAAACTCCGCTGGCTCAGCCTGACCGCATCTACGCGGTGACCCGTCTCGCCCAGATGTACGCGATGTCCACCGAAGATGGAAGCGAAGTTTGGGTGACGCCTGGCAT
Source organism: uncultured Planctomycetales bacterium (assembly GCA_963826795.1). Taxonomy (GTDB): domain Bacteria; phylum Planctomycetota; class Planctomycetia; order Pirellulales; family Pirellulaceae; genus CAWGYT01. The sequence goes on from CAWGYT010000021.1 coordinate 50,250, forward strand.
CTCTCGCGTGCTCGCGTGCGGCAAAGATCGTGTCTACGTCCTGGACGAATTCGGCCAGCTGACCGCGCTGGACAAAGAAACCGGGGCCCGCATCGCTCATCTGCCCACCCGAGGCTACGACGCGTCTCCCGCCAACGCCATCACCGATCGCGTCTACCTCGCCTCGGGCGACGGCGTCATTCTTGTGCTTGCGTGAGATCGGAGCCGAGTACCCCGTGGTTCGGGTCCCGTTGCCAACCGACGAGGTGCCGGAAGAGCAGCCGACCACTCCCAGTCGTCCTGCCGGGCCGCCGGCCACGCCGCCTGCGGCCCTGCCCGGCGACGACATTTTCGGTGACGACATGTTCGCCCCCGCGGAGAATGCCGTGCCCCCGGCCGCGCTCGAGCCGGCCAATGCCGACGACCCCTTCCAGCCAGCCACGCCGGCACCGGAACCCCCCAAAGACGACGCGGCACCGGAACCGGCCAACCCAGACGCCGGGTTCGACGATCCGTTCGACTTCGGCTAGTCGGTCAACTGAACGAGGGTGTTGACCCCCGTCGGTGAAAGCGGACAATTCAACGCGTTCGCCGAGGACGCCTCGGCCCGTAATCCACGCCGATCTCTCCACGTCGATTTCGTCGCGCATAGGCCAGATCAAGGCCCGCGACCTGTCCGTGCGAGACCTGCCTGCGCGAAACCCATGCCATCACCGAAAATTGAACGGGCGCTGATCAGTGTCAGCGACAAACGGGGCCTCGCCGACTTCGCGCGGGGTTGTCCGCGGCCGGCGTCGCGATTTTCAGCACGGGGGGAACTGCCAGCCACCTGCGCGACGCCGGGATCGAGGTCCAGGACATCGCCGCGTACACCGGGTTTCCGGAAATGATGGACGGCCGGTTGAAAACGCTTCACCCACGCGTCTTTGGCGGGATCCTGTGTCGGCACGATCATCCCGACGACCTGCAGGCCCTCAAGGACCACGGAATCGCGTCGTTCGAACTGGTCGTCGTCAACTTGTATCCCTTCGAGGCGACCGTGGCTCGGCCGGACGTCACGTTGGACGAGGCGATTGAGAAGATCGATATCGGGGGTCCGAGTCTGGTGCGCGCGGCCGCCAAGAACCACGCTTTCACGACGATTGCGACGGCCCCCGAGCAATACGCCGAGATCTTGGAGGCCGTGCAGGCGGACGGAGCGACCCGCCTGGAGCATCGTCGCCGCCTGGCCGCCGCCGCCTTTGCGCGCACCGCGGACTACGATCGGGCCATCGCGGTGTACTGGCAGCAACAGCTCGAGGGCCCCGATGCCGTCTTCCCCGAGCGGTTGGAATTGACGCTGCAACGGCAGGCCTCGCTGCGGTACGGAGAAAACCCGCACCAGCGCGCGGCCGTCTACCGCAATCCCGCGGCCCGGGGCGCCAGCCTGATCGAAGCCCGCCAGCTGAACGGCAAGGAACTCTCGTACAACAACCTGCTCGACCTCGACGCGGCCCTCACCCTGGCACGTTGTCTGCCCGCCGCGGCCGCCGCCGTGATCAAACACAACAACCCCTGCGGAGCGGCCTCCGCCGAGACCTTGGCCGACGCGGCTCGCAAGGCACTCGACGGGGATCCGGTCAGCGCCTTCGGGTCGATCCTCGGCTTCAACCAAAACGTCGATGCGGCCACGGCCGAGGTCCTCGCCACGCCCGGTCTATTCATCGAAGCGATCGTCGCCCCCGCTTTTCAGCCCGAGGCCGTCGAAATCCTGACCACGCGCCCGAAATGGCGAGCCAATGTCCGACTGATGGAAGTGGGCGAACTGAGTGGCATCCCGTCGGAACTTCAGCTGCGACAGCTCAACGGTGGAATGCTCCTCCAAGACGACGATCTCCAGGAAGACCCTCGCGACCTTTGGCGAGTCGTCACCGTGACTCAACCTGACGATCGGCTGTACGACGAGCTGGCCTTCAGTTGGGCGGTGGTCCGCCACGTCAAGAGTAACGCGATTGTCGTGACACGCGATTTGGCGCTCGCGGGAGCCGGAGCGGGTCAGATGAGCCGCGTCGATTCCGTCGAAATCGCCTTGCAGAAGGCCGGCGACCGGGCGCAGGGAGCGGTGCTTGCCTCCGATGCCTTTTTCCCCTTCCCCGATTCCATCCAGCGGGCCGCCTCGGCCGGCGTGGCGGCGGTGATTCAACCCGGCGGCTCAAAGCGGGACGACGAAGTGATCGCCGCTTGCAATCAATTCGGGATTCCAATGGTCTTCACCGGGCGCCGACACTTCAAGCACTAGGAACTTGAAGCACTCAGCTTCGGCTCAAAAGGGCGTTCTCGAACCGTGCCAACCATCCTCGACAAAATCGTGGCCACCAAGCGGGTGGAAATCGAACAGGCCAAGGCCAAACGAAGTTCCGCTCAGCTGCGTGCCGCCCTCCCACAGGCACCGCCCGTCCGATCGTTCTTCGACGCCTTGGCACAGGGCGATTCGATTCGCCTGATCGCCGAAGTCAAAAAGGCAAGTCCCTCGAAAGGCATCATCCGCGCGGATTTCCAGCCGGTTGAAATCGCAATGACGTACGAGCAGGCAGGAGCCCATTGCATCAGCGTCTTGACCGATCGAGATTATTTCCAGGGCTCGCTCGAGTTCCTCCCGCCGATTCGCCAACACACTGCCATCCCGCTCCTGCGGAAAGACTTCATTCTGGATTCGTACCAGCTGTTGGAGGCACGCGCCGCCGGAGCCGATGCGGTGCTGTTAATTGCCGAATGCCTCGATGATTGCCATCTGCGGAAGCTGCATAACGAAACGATCGAACTGGGGATGACCCCTTTGGTGGAGTTTTACGAACCCGAGAATCTGTCGCGCGTGCTGGATGCGGGAGCGACCCTGATCGGCGTCAACAACCGCGACCTGCGCACGTTTGAAGTCGACCTGGAACACACGATTCGAATGCGCGCGCGGATTCCCCAAGAGTGCCTGCTGGTGGGCGAGAGCGGAATCCACACACGCGAGGACGTCGAGCGATTAGAAGCCGCCGGAGTGGACGCCATCCTGGTCGGCGAGAGCCTGATGTCCCAACCCGACATCGGCACCGCCGTGCGAACCCTACTCGGCTAACGCGCCCCTTCCGATCCGCGCGCCCTCGACGTGCTCGCCCGTTCAATCGATCAGATAGCCCAGTTCGCGCTGCCCCACACCCAATCGGACGTCGACGTAACGGCAAACCTCAGTCGGATCCGGGTCATACGAGAACTCGACGCTCACCTCGATCCGCTCGCCGGCGCGCACCGGTTGGGGTGAAAAGCAAAGGTAGGTCTGAGCCCAGTGGGTTTCGGGACTGAAGGGCCCGGTGTCGAGCACGATCCCTTCGCACAGCTCCGCTTCGAACCACAGGCAGAAGCCATTGAGCACTCCGTCGCGGACCGGAATGAAGCTGCGCAGCCCGTCGAACCAAACGTCCTCGGCGGATGCCTTGAGCAGATCGAGTTCGAGCAGGACTTGGCCCGGGGCCAGCACGGCCGCCGGCTCGACGCGGATCTGCGTCGTGCGACCCTGAGACAACTCAACTTCCTGCAGGCTGCTGAAATCCAGACCATGGATTCGTTCGCGCCAAAACCCCGGGCCTTCGGCGTTGTACAGAATCGGCTCGTCCAACGGCGCGATGAGCACACGAACTTTCGACGGCAGCATCCGGCCGGTCGGCGCGAGGTGCTGATCGCGGGCATCCAGCACGGCATGCAGCATGCCCTCGGCAAACGCGGCATTGCCCAGCCATTCGCTGATGATCAAATCCACTTTTTCGGTCAATTGCAATTCGCTGGCCACGCCGTGAAGGATCTGAATCTGGTCCGTCAGTCCGTTGGCGGCGACCAGGCAGGCGGCCACCTCCGCGATCTCGGTCGCATCGATGGCGTAGACCTTGCGGGCTCCGGCTTGGGCGGCCAACATCGCGAGAATCCCCGTACCCGTGCCCACATCCAGCACGACGTCGCCGGGCTGCACGACCTGGCGAATCGCGGCAGCGAAGGCGCTGGTACGAGGACGGTCGCTTACCATCCGCCGCTGCAGCTCAATGTCACCGTACGGCTTCAAGTATTCGTCCACGTGTTTCTCCCAACCACAGAAGAATCGGGGGATCTCAGACTGGCGTGAGATGGGTGCCAGTCGCAAGCGCGGGCGAGCTACACGCAAGTTCGCCGTTGCCGTTTCCCGCCGCGACTTGCCCGCTTACCCAACGGTTGCCACGATATCAGCTCCGCGAATGGCTCGCAATTGGCCAAAAAGCTGGGCCGGTGCGGCCGAGTTCCGGTACTTCAACCGCGGGACACCTTGCCCCATCATTCGCCTACCTTGCCGCAAGCGATGCGAAGCGCTTACACTCGTGAGGGTCGATCGGAATCAAGTTGCGAGGAACCAGCGAATGAAGATCACGGTGAATATCGATTGCACGCCTGACGAAGCCCGCCGATACATGGGCCTGCCCGACGTGGCACCGATGCAAGAGGCGATGCTGAAGGAAGTGCAAAATCAGATCATGACCAATGTCAAATCGATGCAACCGGCCGAGATGATGAAGGCTTGGCTGCCGATCGGATTCGAAAAGTGGTTGGAGTTGCAGAAAACCCTGTGGAACCAGATGACGTCCGTCGGTTCGACGAGCGACGAGAAGTCCTAGTACCGTGTTTGAGCCACGAATGAGGGTGGGGCTGCGGGAGGGCGAAGCTTCCGCCTGAGCCGCTTGACGAAGCAAGGTCCAGCGTTGAAGGCTCGGCAGGAGCCTCGCCCTCCCATCGCACCGACGCCGTTTCTCGACGGTGGCTCGGCCGTTTTCTGACTAACTCGTAAGAAAGCCGGGGATGGTCCAGACGCTGAACTTTCTGCTCTACGAGATCGGATGGTTCGCCTGCGTCGTGGGAACGGCCTGTGCCCGGCCCTGGCTGGGCAGCTTCATCGCCTTCCTGTTGGTGCTGATTCACCTCGGCCTGAGCACGAACCGAACCGGGCAACTCCAGATCTTGATCGTCGCCACGGTGATCGGCCTGACGGTCGACAGTGCCTTGCTGGCACTGGGGGTCTTTCGCTTTTCAAACGGTTGGCTTGTAACTTGGCTGCCGCCTGTCTGGATGTCGATCCTGTGGATGCAGTTCGGGACGACGTTTCGATACTGTCTGGGCTGGCTCAGCGGCCGTTATGCGCTGAGCTCGCTGCTGGCGCTGCTCGGCGCGCCGGCGGCGTTTCTAGGAGGCGAGCGAATCGGCGCGGTGTCGTTTATCGCACCACGTCTTCCGCATCTGGCCATGCTGGGCGCCGCCTGGGCCGTGGCGCTGCCGGTCCTGATTTACAGCTCGGACCGGATCCATGCGGGCGGGAAGATCCCCGCCGGCTACCACGGATTCAAGTCCTCCACGTAGAGCGGCGGAGGCCTTGCGTTCGCCGCCGCGGGCTGGGCCCCTACTTCAGCAGCTTTTCGTACGTCGCCTCGTCGAAGCCCACGATCAGCGTCTTGCCCTTGCGGAGCGTGGGCGCCCTGAGATTGCCGCTGGGTCCAATCAGCAATTTCGTCAGCGTTTCATCGTCAGGCTTCTCTTTCTTGAGGTTCACGTGGACCACCTTTTGACCTCGAGTCGCGTAGACTTCATCGACCTGCTGGACCAACTGCAGCGCATCGTCCTTCTGCAGCCGAACCTTCTTGGCATCGACGACCTCGTCCGGCTCGACCTCGATCGACTCCAGAAAGGCCTTTGTCTTGCCACACGTCTTGCAGCCGTTGCGATGATAGCTCCACTGAATCTTGGACATGGCGTCGTCGCCTCCGGCGAAATAGGGTTTCGGGCACTCGGGCGTGAGGTCTTCTTCGAAGCGGATCGCCGCGGCGCGACCTTCGCCGCCACAAGTGGACTTGGACGACCACATTTTTGCCGCCCACCCGGTTTTGGATAGGCCGCACCCGGAAAATTCAGACCGCCTACAATCGGGCGTGAGGAGACCGCGTCTCCCACGCGTCCTGCTGGAGATCATGGACCGCTCGGATCGTGACCACGACATCCGCGGTTCAGGAGGAGTTTCATGAATCGCGATTTATCTTCAGCGGGGCCGGAGGATGTCGCCATCCCGGATGCGGACTGGCGTCGTGGGTTGCGCCGCGCCTTGTTGAGCTGGTACGACCGCCACGCCCGGGACTTACCCTGGCGACGGGTCAACGATCCGTATCAGACGTGGGTCAGCGAGGTGATGCTGCAGCAGACGCAGGTCGCCACCGTGAAGCCGTACTTCGAGCGATTCATGCAGCGGTTTCCGGACATCGCCCGCCTGGCCGCGGCCGACGAGACGGAAGTGCTGCGCTATTGGGAGGGACTGGGCTATTATCGCCGCGCACGTCAATTGCACCAGGCAGCGCAGCAGTTGGCGAACTCACATGCGGGTCGCTTTCCGACGGAGATCGAGCAGGTGATGGCGCTGCCCGGCATTGGCCGCTACACGGCCGGCGCGATCCTATCAATTGCGTTTGATCAGCCCCACCCAATCCTGGAGGGCAATACGATGCGCGTCTACAGCCGGCTGCTTGGCTACCGAGCCGATCCTCGTCGCGCGGCAGGGCAGCGACTCTTGTGGAGTTTCGCGACCGCGATTCTGCCTCGGCGACGAGCGGGTGATTTGAATCAGAGCCTGATGGAGCTCGGCAGCGAGATCTGCCAACCCCGCGGGCCCCGCTGTGCAGATTGCCCGGTCGCCCGCTGGTGTGAGGCCCGTCGACACAGCTGGCAGGATCAGATTCCTGCCGCCGGCCGCAAGCTGCGTTACGAGGACGCCCACGAGATCGCCGTCATTGTCTGGCGCGGTAATCGAATCCTCCTCCGCCGCTGTGGCCCGCAGGAACGCTGGGCCGGTCTGTGGGACTTCCCCCGAGTCGCCCGCCCACCCAGCGCGACCGGCGCGACGGAACGACTCGGCGATCAAGTCCGGCAGCTCACCGGCATTCAAGTGCACCTGGAAGAAAAGGTGACGACGCTGAAGCACGCCGTGACCCGTTTTCGGATCACGCTGGATTGTTACCGGGCAAGTTTTCAATCCGGTGCCTTCAAGGATTCCGATCAATGCCAATGGGTCGATCCCGGCGCCCTGGCCGACTACCCGCTGAGCGTCACCGGCCGCAAGCTCAGCCGCTGGCTTACACCTCGGGACCGAGAGCCCGGGGGACGATGACGGCAACCCCCGGGAGGGCGGTTGGAAAAAGGGGGCCGGTCCAATCCCGTTCGGCTTTGATTCTCGCGTGGCAGGGGAAGATGCCCGCCGCTCGCCGGAGGGAGCTTCACGTTCGCCGCGAGATCGTGCATCGGCAGGCCGCCAACGCGTCCGCCCCGAGTTTGATCCGCGGATGTCGGAAAAGAACGTGAAATCGTGCCCTGGGTGCGAGCTGTCGCGAAAGGATCCAACGTGAATCCTCCGCCGGCAAGCGGCGCGCATCTGGCACCAATCGGCAAAAATCGAGCCGACTAGGATTGCGAGCGCAGATCGTAGACCGTCTGGAAGCGTTTGGGTTGTTGGAAGCGTTTGGTAGACCGTCTGGAAGCGTTGTTTGGTTTGCATCGTAGACCGTCTGGAATCGATTGCTGGCATCGTTGTTGTCTGGCATCGTTGGTAGACCGTCTGGAATCGTTTTTGGCATCGTTGGCAGACCGTCTGGAATCGTTATCTGGTTGTAGACCGTCTGGAATCGTTGTTGTTGGCGGTAGACCGTCTGGAATCGTTTGGAATCGTTTGTCGTTTGTTTGGTCGTTTGGTTTTGTAGACCGTCTGGCATCGTTTCAGTTTGGTTTGTGTGGAATCGTTGGCGGTAGACCGTCTGGAAGCGTTGGAGCCGACTAGGATTGCGAGCAGATCGTAGACCGTCTGGAAGCGTTTCTGTAGACCGTCTGGAAGCGTTTCTTTGGAAGCGTTTCGTCGTTCTTGGCATCGTTTTGTTTGGTTTGCATCGTAGACCGTCTGGAATCGTTTGGTTTGGTTGTAGACCGTCTGGAATCGTTGTCTGGAAGCGTTTCGTCGTTCTTGGCATCGTTTTGTTTGGTTTGCATCGTAGACCGTCTGGAATCGTTTGGTAGACCGTCTGGAATCGTTGTTGGCAGCGAGATCTGCCAACCCCGCGGGCCCCGCTGTGCAGATTGCCCGGTCGCCCGCTGGTGTGAGGCCCGTCGACACAGCTGGCAGGATCAGATTCCTGCCGCCGGCCGCAAGCTGCGCTACGAGGACGCCCACGAGACCGCCGTCATTGTCTGGCGCGGCGATCAAATCCTCCTCCGCCGCTGTGGCCCGCAGGAACGCTGGGCCGGTCTGTGGGATTTCCCCCGAGTTGCCCGCCCACCCAGCGCGACCGCGCGACGGAACAACTCGGCGATCAAGTCCGGCAGCTCACCGGCATCCAAGTGCACCTGGAAGAAAAGGTGACCACGCTGAAGCACGCCGTGACCCGCTTTCGGATCACGCTGGATTGCTACCGGGCAAGCTATCAGTCAGGCGCCTGCGAGGATTCCGATCAATGCCAATGGGTCGATCCCAGCGCCCTGGCCGACTACCCGCTCAGCGTCACCGGCCGCAAGCTCAGCCGCTGGGTAACCCCCCTTTTCCCAACGCACCCCTAGATCAAGCTGTCACACAGCACTAGGGACTGAGGAAATCGGGCCAGAGCGAGTCGCTCACCAGCAGACCGGCTCGGGTCAGCTGGAGCCGACCTTGATCGATCTGCAAGAATCCGAGCTGTTGGAATCGGGTCAGCGCCGGTTCGGCCAGGTCGCCCACTCGGTAGCCCGTTCGTTCGGCGAATTGATCCAGCTGGATTCCTTCCATGCGTCGCAAGCCGAACACGAGCTGCTCGCGGGCCCGGTCTTCGGGACTCAAGTCGTCGCGCTCCGCCACGGGCGACTGCCCGGCGAGGACGCGTTTCAGGTAGGTCGTCGTACTGCGGTGATTCAGTTCGCGACGCCCATCGACGTACCGCGCGGCGCCGGGTCCGGCGGCGTAATATTCGCCGCCCGTCCAATAGACTTCGTTGTGTCGGCAGCGGTGTCCTGATCGGGCAAAGTTCGACACTTCATAATGCTCCCAGCCAGCCGCGGTCAATTCGTCGATCGCCGTTTCATACATCCACCGCTGGTCGTCCTCGACGAGTGGCTGCAGGAGGGATTTCTGAAGGCGGTTCCAGAACTGGGTTCCTCGTTCGATTGTCAGACCGTAGGTGGAAATGTGGTGGGGTCGCAACTGAATCGTGCGTTCCAAGTCTGCCCCCCACACTTCTCGTGATTCACCGGGGACGCCGAAGATCAGGTCCAGTCCCAGTGAGTGAAAACTCCCCTCGGCCCAGCGGCACGCGCGCTCGATCTCCGCCGCTCGGTGATCGCGTTCCAGGCATTCCAGTTTATGGGGATCCCATGATTGAACGCCCAGACTCAGCCGAGTGACGCCGTGTGCCGCCAACACGCTGACCTTGGACGGCGAGACGTCCAAGGGATTGGCTTCGACCGAGAACTCGGACGGCTCCGACAGCGGGAACCAGTGGCAGGCGATCGTCAACAGCCGGTGGAGCTGATCATCCGAAAGGTGCGTGGGGGTTCCTCCGCCGATAAACAGGGTTTGCACCGGCCGCGGATCGACCAGCTGGCTAAGTTCCAATTCCAGGGCCTGCAGGTAGCTCGCGATCAGATCGTCGCGTCCGGCAACGAGTGTGAAGTTGCAATAGCCGCAGCGATGACGACAGAAGGGGACATGAAGATAAGCGGCGCGGGGAGCTGGCATCGGGACTCAGCCGTTGGAACGGGCGGCACGAGATTGGATCGAGCGCGGCGGAGATCGTCCCGTCACAGCCACAGGTACAGTCGTCCGCCAAGCATATCCGGCAATGCCTGTTCGACATATCGTTGGACTTGGCGCGGATGGTAACGTGTACTGAAGTGCGACGCGATGATCAATTTGTTTTGGAAGCGATCTTGCCGAGCGACCAGATCGTCCAGGTGCATGTGTCCCAGTTTTTGGATCATTCTCGGGCGGTGCCCCGGCGCCACGAACGTCAGTTCGGTGATCAGGATCTCGGCCTCGTACATCGAGGGGTTCTCATCCAGTCCTGCCGAAGTGCTGTCACCGACGTAAGCGACCTTGGGCAGACGGCGTTCCTCGGAGACTTCCTGACCGCTCAGCCGAATGTCGCGAATCTGCTCGCCGCTGAGAAGCTGGTACTCAGGCTTCAACTTCTGGCGGCGTTCCCAAACGATGTAGCCGAGCGACGGGATCCGATGCGAGGTTCGCACGGGCGTCACGACGATCTCGCGTGACAATTTGATTTCCTGGCTGGAGTTGACCCCAATCAAGTTGCAAGGCAAGCGGCCCCGATCGAGTCGGCTGACGGCCAGCAGCAACTTGCGCACGGGCTCCACCGCCGGCTCGGGAAGATAAATCGTGGGCGGATCCATCTTCATCATGCGTCGTCGTGCGACGTAGACGGGCAGGGCCGCGATGTGATCCAAGTGGGTATGCGAAATGAACCACGTCGGGGTTCCCATGAAGTCCCACGGATGGGCTCCCAAATCGAATCCCAGCTTGAGTTCCGGAATTCGCCAATAGGTTTGAACCGCGGCGCGGGAATATCCTTCGATCGTCAGTCCCTTGTATTCAAGTGACTTGACTGGCGCGTTTTCAACCATGGGAAACCGAATCGCAGACGGTCGTCAATCATTCCTCGCGGGCAAGCTGGTCAGTCTACTCGGCCGCGGTGGCCAGCTAAAGGGGGCATGGGCGTCACCCTGGCTTGTGCTGTGCCACACCTCAGACTTGGGGTTTGGAAAAGGGGGCAGGTCCCAAACGCTCGAGCAGTTCGATGGCGCGCTGCAGTTGACGATCCACGATCGGGGCGGCGGAGGATTCTTCGGTTGGCTTGTCGGCGGATTCCGATTCGGCCTTGTCGACGCCGAGGGCTTCCGACGGTTCGGCGAAATCGCGCTGACGACGCCACTCGTACACGCGCTGGAACTCCTCGCGGGAAAACTCGACGAGATCCTCGGGCGCGGGCCGCACGCCCCAGGCAACGTCTTCCTGATCACCCCGATTCCGGTGGATGTTCTCGCCGCTTGGCCGCCAATAGGTCTGCGTCGTCAGCCGAATCGCGCTGCGGCCCCCTTCGATCGGAAACACATTCTGCACCGTCCCCTTGCCGTACGTTCGCTCACCCACAATCGTCGCTCGCTGGTGGTCCTGCAGACAAGCGGCGACAATTTCGCTGGCACTTGCCGAAAAACGATCAACCAGCACGACCACAGGCAATTTCGGATCGACCAGCGCTGGCCGCTCGGACTTGAATTCTTGAGCCACTTGCGCATCGCGTCCCCGCGTTGTGACAATCACTTGTCCGGGAGGCAAGAACAGGTCGCAGATTTCGACGGCCGAGGTAAGCAGTCCGCCGGCGTTTCCGCGGAGGTCCAGAATCAATCCGTCCGTGCGGCCGGCGATCGTTTGCAGCGCCTGCTGCAGGTCCTCGGCCGTTCGATCGCCAAACGTGGAAACACGGATGTATCCGATGCGCGGGTGATCGGCCAGCACGAAGCTCCAGGTCCCCGATCGGTCGCGACGATCGCCACGCACCGACTCAATTCGAATCTCGGCGCGATTCATGGTGTACTTGGTGGTCGCTTCGGAATCGCCACGCAGCACCTCGACTGTGACGGGCGTGCCCACGATCCCGCGCATCAACTTCACCGCGTCGCCCAGCGAGCGACCGTCCATGGTTTGGCCGTCGATCGACACGATGATGTCGCCGGCCATCAAACCGGCCTCGTAAGCCGGTGTGGCTGGCACCGGGTTGAGAATTGTCAGCCGCCCGTCCTGCATCCCCACCTCGATGCCAATCCCGCCAAAATGCTGCTCAATATCCACCCGGAATTCACGATACTCGTCGGGTGAGATGTATCCCGAGTGGGGATCCAATTCGAACAACATCCCGCGCAGTCCGCCCTCGAAAAGAGCACGCGGATCGACCGGTTCCACATAGGCGGCCGAGATCTTGGCGATGGACTCCGAAAGGATTCCGGCGTAGCGGTTACGCTGGGCCTCGCCGTAGCAGACCAGCGAGATCACGGAGGCAAGCGTCAACCAGGTCAGATTTCTGAGGGGCACCGTGCAAGTTCCTTGTTGAGGACGGGGCGATCGGATGACGTGGGGCGAGCTGCGCGCGGCTTCCGCCCCCGGCCTGGGCGGCTGGACCTACACGCCAGACGCTCACGCCAACGCTCACGCTCATTCTAGGGCAAGTCAACTCGGATCGCGTGGGGAGCACGGCTGGGCGGCGGGCCGCGCGGGCCAGCCTCGGTGGCCCTGGAAGCGGGGACCCGCAGGCGGAATAATCGGCAGTCGATCGAGGGGCCAACCGCGCGGGACGCAACATTCTGACGGGCGAAGGGGAGTTCAGGGATGCCGTTTCGTATAATTCTGAGTTATCCCTGGTTCCCGGTTGCCAAAAATCCACCTCTTGCCGACTTACCGGTCAGGAGGCCAACCCACCCTCGACGAAGGGGCTCGAGTCAATCTCCCGATGAGTTGCTGCCAACCGACTCCCGCCCGCACCCGCTTGCTTGTCATCAGCTGCGCGCTGCTCAGCGTGCCTGTGGGTTGGCTGCGATTCGATTTGGTCCTCCGTTCCACCTCCCCCCACGCCGGAGCAGATCGCCGCGATGCAGCAGCGGCGGCGGGATCGGATCCGTGGCGAGGCATCGCGCGTCATGCCAACCGTCGACACGCGGTCGGCGACCGGCCGGGCCGAGCCGCCGCGAATTCGGGCGTTTCCCGAATGGTCGCTGCCCGAAACGGCCGCCGACGCCCTGGGACGGATCGGACCGGCCGCCGTCCCGGCCCTGGTGACACGACTGCGAGCCCCACAACCCGATGTGCGGCGGCGCGCGATTCGAGTCTTGGCGCGGCTGGGACCCGATGCGGTGCAGGCCGTTCCCGAACTGACGCGACTCCTGGCGGACGACGATCCGGAGGTGCGCCGCCTGGCGACCCGCGCGCTCGGCCAGATTGGTCCTGGCGCCGCAAGCGCCATCCCGTCGCTGATCCAGATCATGGAAACGGCGGCGGACGAGACCCCAACGGACGAGACCCCAACGGACGGGACCCCGTCGCCGTGATCGGCAGCCGCTGGAGCGGCAGCGCTGCACACCCCCGTCGGCCCGCAACCGATGATCGCTCATGAATTACTTCGCTCACGGCCGAGACTTCGTCGACCGCCCCTGGCTCTTGGCCGGTACCGCGGTGCCGGATTGGCTCAGCGTCCTGGACCGCCGCGTGCGGGCTCGTTCCAAAGCCGCCCGGCGGTTTGTCCACGCGCGAGACCAACGCGTCGTTCAGCTCGCCGCGGGAATCATGCGGCACCACCAGGATGACGACTGGTTTCATCGAACCCGGGCCTTCGCCGAGTTGAGCTGGGAATTCACGGTCGCCACTCGAGATCGGCTCCCCCGCGATGACGGCCTGCGCCCAAGCTTCCTGGGACACATTTTGGTCGAGCTGCTGCTGGACGCCGAGCTGATCCGACACGACCCCGGCCGACTGGATGCGTACTATCTCGGACTCGAGGCGATGGACGTCGAGCTCGTGGGGTGGATCGTCGACAAGATCGCCACAGGACCAGCCCAACGCCTTTCTGAATTGATCCCGAGGTTTTCGGCAGAGCGGTTCTTGTATGACTACGCCGATGATGGCAAACTGCTGTACCGATTGAATGGCGTGATGCACCGAGTGCGTTTGCCGCCACTGCCCGATTCATTGTGTGAATGGTTTCCCCTGGCGCGTCGCCGGGTGAGCCAGCGAATGCCGGAACTGTTGGCTCAGCCCCACCGATCTTGCGCTGCCCGAACGGCTCTGAGAGCTTCGAAGGGGGGAGCCGAGGGACGGCGAGCGTCGGCGCCCAATCGCCACCTGTCGCCGTCATTTGGGCGCTGTGAGCTGTCACGAGGACTGATTTGATGAAATACGGGATGAATCTGTTGCTGTGGACCGGCGAGATGCACGACGGCATGCTGCCCGTGCTGGAGTCGCTCAAGACGATGGGATACGACGGCGTCGAGCTGCCGATGTTCGACCTGGACGTCGACGCGTGGGCCAAGTGGGGCAAGCGTCTGGACGACCTGGGGCTGCAGCGGACCGCGGTCACGGTTCGCGGCGAAGACGACAATCCGATCAGCCCCGACGCGGCCGTGCGGGCGCAGGGGCGTGCGAACACAACAAGCGGCTGCCTTGACTGTTGTCACGCCGTCGGCGCCGAGACGTTGCTGGGACCCTTTCACTCGGCGCTGGGCCTGTTCAGCGGACAGGGGCCGACGCCGGATGAATGGAAATGGGGCGTCGAAAGCATGCGGCAAGTCGCGGAACATGCCGGTCAAACCGGTGTGATGCTGGCGCGTCGAATATCTGAATCGCTTCGAGACCTACCTGCTGAACTGCGCGGCCGATACGGTCCGCTTCGTGCAAGACGTCGACCACCCCAGCTGCCGGATGATGTACGATACGTTCCACGCCAACATCGAAGAAAAATCACCGGCTGAGGCGATTCGTACGGCGGCGCCTTATCTGGTCCACGTGCATATTTCGGAAAACGATCGCAGCACGCCCGGTCAGGGGGGCGTCAATTGGGCCGCCAACTTCGATGCGCTGAACGAGATCGGTTACGACGGCTGGCTGGTCGTCGAGGCCTTCGGCTTGGCCTTGCCCGAACTGGTCGCCGCAACCAAAATCTGGCGACGCATGTACGACAGCGAAGAACAACTGGCCCGCGATAGTCTGACGTTCATGAAGGCCCAGGTCGCCCAGCGGAGCGGCTGACCTCTCGAGGAACGAGTGCGGCTGCGGCGAGGAAACGTGATGTCCCAGGAACCGGATCAGGTCCCACCGGCCCCCAACGAAACGTCGACTGGCCAGGATCCGGCGGCAATGTCGGTGGATCAGCTAACCCAGGCCTTCGCCAGCCTGCTGGGCGAAGATCAGCGCTCCGGCGAATCGGTCGGCGAGGATGTCGAGGCGCCCGAACCGAGCCCGGCCTTGGCAGGCAACGAGGATGACGACTCGCGCCGCGTCACCCCCGAATCGATCCTGGAAGCGATCCTGTTCGTGGGTCACCCTCAGAACGAGCCGCTCACGAGCCGCATGATGGCCAGCTATCTCCGCGGGGTGAGCCCGCAGGAGGTCGACGCACTCATCGCGGGCCTGAATGACGCCTACGCCCAACAGCAGGCCCCCTACGAAATCGTCTCTCACGGCGCCGGTTATCGACTCACGCTCCGCAGCGAGCTGCTGGGCGTGCGCGATGTGTTTTACGGAAAGGTGCGCGAGGCAAGGCTCACTCAGGCTGCCATCGATCTGCTCGCGATCGTCGCCTACCACCAACCCCTGACGCGCGACGCGATCGAGCGGCTGCGGGGACAACCGAGCGGCGCGATCCTGGCGCAGCTCGTCCGGCGGCAGTTGCTGAGTGTCGAATACGGCGCGGAGAAACCTCGCCAGAAGTCGTACCGTACGACGGAACGATTTCTGGAGCTGTTCGGCCTCGATTCACTTGAGGACCTGCCCAGCCACGAAGATTTCTGAACTGCTGGGGGAAGAGCGCGGGGGCGGGGAACTCGCAGTGGCGGGGTGGGCTGCAGCGGGAATGGCGGACATTGCGGCTCCTGGCGGTCCCGCCGAGCCCTGACAAAAAGGGGAACCAGCGGGCCGGGACGGTTCGATGATGCTGAGTGCCTGCTGGGCGGAGCCGGCCCGGAATGCCCCCCGAACAGCGAAGAAGTCGTCCGTGGGCTTTCCACGAGCTGGCGTGGCAAGTGTGGGGTGTTAGAATCAAGCTTGGCCGATCTCATGTTTTCCTGGAGTCATGCGGGCATGTCGTGTCGCTCGTCGCTGGACCGATTGCGAACGTCGGCGCCCGCTATCCTGCCGTCCTTGCTACGATGTGATTTCGGCAACCTGGAGCGCGAGCTTCGGCGCCTGGAGGCGGCCAAGGTGCCTGGCCTTCACCTGGACGTGATGGATGGGCAATTTGTGCCAAATTTCACCTACGGGATGCCGATCGTGGCCGCGATTCGGCAGCTCACGGACCTGCCGCTGGATGTCCACTTGATGATCGCCGAGCCGGGCCGATATCTGGAGGCGTTCGTGGCGGCGGGAGCGGACGTGGTGACAATTCACGCCGAGGCGGTTGCGGAACCTCGACCGTTGCTGGATCAAATCCACCAGCTGGGGGCCTGCGCGGGCCTTGCGGTCAATCCGGGGACCCCGGTGGCGCAGATTGAGCCGTTCCTGGATCAATGTGATGTGGTGCTGGTGATGAGTGTCGACGCGGGGTTTGGCGGCCAGGAATTCAATCCCGTGGCGCTGGACAAACTGCGAGACCTACGGGCCCACGGAATCGAGAACCTTTGTTTGGAGGTCGACGGGGGCGTGAACTCCGCCACGATCGCGGCCTGCGCCGAAGCAGGAGCGGAATTCTTCGTGGTCGGATCGGCGATTTTTAGTGAACCCGACTACGGCTCGGCCATCGCGAACCTGCGGCAGCTGGCCGATCGACGACTTTGAACGAGGCGAATGGAGCACTGTTGGCCATGACGCGTGTAGTGTTGGTACGTCCCGGAACGACGGACTTTGATGAGCAGCGTCGTATCAAGGGGAATCTGGACATCCCGCTGAACGAGTTCGGCACTGACCAGATCGCCCGTGCGGCCAACGAGCTGGCAAGCGAGGGGATTGAGGCTGTCTATTCGTCGCCCTGTCAGGCCGCCGAGGAAACGGCACGCGTGCTGGCTCAGGCCCTGGGCGTGAAGGCCAAGTCCGTGCCCAATCTTCGCAATCTCGACCATGGACTTTGGCAGGGCAAGCTGATTGACGAGGTGAAGGCCACGCAGCGGAAAGTCTACCGGCAATGGCAGGAGCAACCGGAGACCGTCTGCCCGCCCGAGGGCGAGATGCTCGAAAGTGCCCGGCTTCGGGTTCACCGGCGCTGGATAAGATTCTGAAGAAGCACAAAACGGGTGTCGTCGCGGTGGTTGTTTCCGAGCCGGTGGCCAGCCTGGTCCGCTGCTATCTCAGCCAAGGTGAGCTGGGCGATCTGTGGGAGGCGGAAACGGCGTGCGGAAGCTGGCAGGTCATCGACGTCCCGCCCGAGCGGCAGATGGCGCCCAGTGCCGGGCGAACCTAGATCGGCGTCGCGCGCCGCGGCTTGCTCTTGCTTGAAGGGACCTTTTCCGGTGATAATCCCGGCACCGCTCCTCCGAAACTCCTCCCGCTGTTCCGCAGTGCCCCAATGTCAACCAACCTCTCCTCTTCGCGTTCCATGAAGCGTCCCAAGCGTGGAGTGCCGGAAGGTCTTTGGCAACGCTGCCCCGGCTGTCAGGCGGCAATTTTTCGGAAAGAGGCGGAAAAGCGACTCAACGTCTGTCCGGAGTGCGACTATCACTTTTATGTTTCCGCTCGTGATCGAATCACTCAGGTGCTGGATGACGGCACGTTCGAGGAGTGGGATGAAGGTCTGAGACCGACCGATCCGCTGGGATTCCACGACAAGAAACCCTATCGCGAACGGCTGATCGCCGAGCAGGAACGGACCGGACTGAGTGATGCGGCCATGACCGGCACCGGCATGATTCGTGCTCGCCGCGTGGCGTTCGGCGTGACCGATTCGGCCTTCATCATGGGTAGCATGGGCTCGGTCGTCGGCGAACGCCTGGCTCGATTGACCGAGCGAGCGACCGAGCAGGGGCTACCGCTGATCGTGGTCAGCGGTTCCGGTGGAGGCGCGCGGATGCACGAGGGGATTCATTCGCTGATGCAGATGGCCAAAGTGTCCGCGGCCTTGGCCCGTCACGATCAGGCGGGCGGCCTGTTTATCTCGGTCCTGACCAACCCTACCATGGGCGGCGTCGCCGCCAGTTTCGCGTCGCTGGGTGACTTTGTGTTTGCCGAGCCCAGGGCCCTGATCGGATTCGCCGGCCCACGGACGATCAAGGCAACGATTCGGATCGAATTGCCCGAAGGATTTCAGACCAGCGAATTCCTGCTGCAGCACGGCTTCATCGACCGAATCGTGCCCCGCAGTCGGCTGAAGAGCGAAATTGCCCGCGCGATCGACTACTGCGGGAAGTAATACGAGGGAGGTCCGGCCCGCCGCTTGCGCTTGCCGAACTCGTCACGCGAACCTAAATTTCAAGCGTCGCCACTGGGGCCAGCCCCTCCCTGTCACCCTGGATCCCCCTCGTCACTACGGATCCGCCGCCGTCGAATCGACAACCTCATGGGCTTGTTCGACCAATTCAAATCGCTCTTGGACAGCAAGCTCAACGTCGAGCAGCGTTACGAGCTGCTGCGGGCAGCCGTCTCTGGAACGATGTCCTCGTTTCACATGGCGCGGGATCGGAAAACCGGCGAGATCGTCGGCCTGAAGATCCTCGATCCGGAAAAGACGAGCTTCTTCGAGTCCCGCTTCAAAGGGCTTTCGAAGCCCAGCGAGGGGGAAATTGCGATGAAGCTGCAACATCCCCGGATCGTCAAGACACTCGGCCACGGCACCACGACGCAGGGCCAATGCTACATCCTGATGGAGTACCTGGATGGGCCCCCGCTGAACGCCTTGATCAAGGATCGGAGTCCCCTGCTGGAACCCAACCGGCTGGACCTGATTCGGCAGATGGCCGAGGCGGTGTCCGCGGTTCATCGGGCCGGCTACATCCATCGCGACATCTGCCCTCGCAATTTCATCTGCAACGCGGCCGCGACCGACCTGAAACTGATCGATTTTGGATTGACAGTCCCCGCCACCAAGGAGTTCATGCAGCCGGGCAATCGCACCGGGACACCCAATTACATGGCCCCGGAAATCGTCCGTCGCCGGCCGACCGACGAGCGTCTGGACATCTTTTCGCTCGGGGTCACGTGTTACCAATTGTGTTCACTCGAACTGCCGTGGCCCTCACAGGATGTCACCGGCAAAGCCGCGATGCTGCACGACACGAAGGCGCCGGTTGACATTCAGGTGCACCGGCCGGACCTGCATCCGAAACTCGCCGGGGTCATCATGCAATGCCTCGCCGTCCAGCCCGGCGGCCGCCCCCAGTCCGCCGACGAGATCCTGCGGGCCATCGCGGGCCTGACCTCCGACCGCCGCTAGTGCGGTGTCACCGCTAAGATTTCGGGTTGGGGAAAGGGGTCAGGTCCCCCAAGCCGGAACGGCCCTTCGGGTGCTTCGCACTTTGGGGAGCTGACCCCTTTTCCCAACGCCAACGCGGATTGAAGGCCGCGCGGGATTTCTCTATAGTGAGGGATCGAAATTCAGCGTCGACCGTCCGCCGAGGCTGTGAGTTCGTTTCAACTCCGGTCCGGCCTGTGTCAGTTTCAAGTGCCGGCGACGTTCATCGGGAGTAATCAAAGTGACGATCGACAAGAGCCTCAAGATTCGGCGTGGGTCCATCAGCAACCGCAATGTGCTGACGCGCGTCGAACGGATCGCGAAACTCGAAGAGACGGACCGTTGGAGTCCGGAGGACCCGGTCTTGGGGATTCCGAAAGTCCGCGTTCAAAAGATCAGCCTGAAGAAGAAGAAGAAGGTCAAGAAGGAAGAGGGCGACGAAGCCCCGGCCAAGAAGGGCAAGAAGAAATAAGGGTCGCAGGCGACCTTTCCCACCACACGAACACTCGGCAAGCGGCCGAGTGTTCTCTTGGGCTTCCGAGCGGCCAGAAGGGACGCGTTGCGGTCGCCTCTCCCGACTCCGGGAGAGGTCGCCCGGGACCCGCTCGCGGGGCACAGGCGGGTGAGGGTTCGAGCCGCCGACCGCCCCCTCATCCGGCCTTCGGCCACCTTCTCCCGCGTTGGGGAGAAGGGACATGCGGCTGGCCACCTTCTCCCGCGTTGGGGAGTCGTGTCACCTCTCCCGAGGCCGGGAGAGGTCGCCCGGGACCCGCTCGCGGGGCCCGGGCGGGTGAGGGTTCCGGCGCAACGGGCCGTCGGTTTCCCCCCTCATCCGGCCTTCGGCCACCTTCTCCCGCGCTGGGGAGAAGGGACATGCGGCTGGCCACCTTCTCCCGCGCTGGGGAGTCGTGTCACCTCTCCCGAGGCCGGGAGAGGTCGCCCGGGACACGCTCGCGGGGCCCGGGCGGGTGAGGGTTCCGGCGCAACGGGCCGTCGGTTTCCCCCCTCATCCGGCCTTCGGCCACCTTCTCCCGCGTTGGGGAGAAGGGACATGCGGCTGGCCACCTTCTCCCGCGCTGGGGAGTCGTGTCACCTCTCCCGAGGCCGGGAGAGGTCGCCCGGGACACGCTCGCGGGGCCCGGGCGGGTGAGGGTTCCGGCGCAACGGGCCGTCGGTTTCCCCCCTCATCCGGCCTTCGGCCACCTTCTCCCGCGCTGGGGAGAAGGGACATGATCGGTGGCCACCTTCTCCCGCAAGGGGAGAAGGGACAGGTTCTTGTCATGCGTGGATCATCTTGCGGCAACTCAGCGATCCTTCGTCGCCGCGGTCGCAGTCTGTAGAACCTCGACGCGCGGGGGTTCGGATCGACTCATCTCGATCGCGAAAATTTCTCGGGTGAGTGACTCCATGATCTTGCCGACCTGACGCTGCTGCTCGCGGCGAATCAGCAGTTCACTTTGTCCACTGGCAACGTGATCGATTTGCCGAATCCGTCCCTTTTGGGCTTCAATCTCTTGGGAAATCGCCGCCAACTGTTCTTGTGCAAGCGTAAAACCTTCTTGTAGCGGGATCACTTGCGGATCCAAGGCCGGCAGTTGTTCGACGCGGGATTCAATTTCCAGCTCCGCATCGAAGGCCATCTGTTCAAGACGTTCTCGCTTGCGTTCCAAGCGGTCCAACTCGTGGAAAAGCAAACGCAGGTGACTCTCAGAACTCAGATAGGTCCGCTCCAATTCCAGGGTCTGATCGGTCAACTCTTTGTACTCTTGCAACTTGTCCCGATGGGCCTGTTGCAACGATTCCAGCGTGCGCGTCACCCGAGCGCGTTCCGCCTCGATCACTTCACTCAAGTAGGCCTCCACGAGCGCGTTGAGAATCTTGACGGACGAACTGGAGTCCGCTCCCCAGAACCTCACTTCGACGATCGCCGAGTTCTTGTCGGGCACGGTTTCGATGCGCGACCGTACCCAGCCGATCGGATTACCGACGGCCCCTGCGGGCAACAACTCGCTCACGCCCGGTGCACGCAACGCGGCCTGAATCACGAAGCGACTCTGCAGTAGCGCCAGTTGCGTCGACCGCTCGACCTCGAATGATGACGGATCATTTCCCGCTCGGTCAGCGGCCAGCCAAAATGGAGTCCGATCTTGTCGAATTCGCAAGATGGCGAAAGCCGATGACGACTTGCGCCACGAACTGGCAACTCCCAAACCCAGCGGTAACGCGACCATGGCGAAAACGAAGCCAAATAGAATCCACGTCCGCGACGTGACTCGCCCTGCGCGACTTGGGTTCGGCATCCTGAGTCTCCACGTGACCCCGGGATCGCCATCTTCACTGTCGGACCGACCGTGAAATGCTGATTGGCAAGGGAAACCGAGAGACTTCCGCTTTGCCCGGGACACCCGATTGCATGCTCCCAAATCTACACAACGTCACCTGCCCGGCACAAGCTTTTCCGGTCGATGCCGCTCGAAAGCTAAGAAATCGTGTCACCGCACACGAATCACTTGGGCCAGCATCCACAGGACAAGCACGCCCCGGCCGCTCCAGACCAACGACCGCAGCCAATTTCCCTGGACGAGTTTTCGTTGCAGCGATTCGTTGAAGCCCTGCGCGAGCAACGCGTGCTGCGGGACCTGGATCGTGTAAGTGCCAATCCAAATCACCGCAAGCAGCGCCAGTCCCAGCCAGACGGACCCGACGGGAACGTCCGAAGGCCGAATAACCAGCAGCGCGAGGGCGGTGAGCACCTCGGCGATCATGAAGGGTCCCACGACATAGGACGTCAGCCGCTGGTGCTCGGTTTCGTACCGCACAAACGACTCTTGGCCCACGTCGGCCATCAACGGATAGTGAACAATCTGCACAAACCAAATCAGGCCCACCATCGCCAGCGTCGAACCGGCTTGGATCAACAAGATCAAGTGAGGCAGAGTGAGCATGTGTGTGCCCATGGAAGAAAGGTGTCGGAAAAAATCCACTGGGAGCGAACTTCGACTGCCAGATCGCTGTCAGGAGGCCGACTCGGGGTGGAGCGGGGGCAAGCCCGGTGGACGGGCGAGCTCGAGGTCATCGGGGCGATCGGCGACAGTTCGGACGTGGAACTCACGCACGATCTTGCCCTCGTGCACGAGGAATACGCCTGGAGACCACGAGAACGGGCCCTTCGCGCGACATCTGCTCGAGTGTTTCGCCCCGGTCTCCGACCACGGAGGTCAGTGCCGACGGTTCTGGGCTGTTGCTCGTGGACCGAGCCGAGTTGCCCGTGTCGAGCGGCCGATGCAGCTCGCGGAAGGAGGCCCACAGGATCATTCCAAACGGCACCCACCAGATCAAGTCATTCGTGAGGATCGTCATCCCGAACGCCGGCGGAAGCGTGCCTTTGAGCAACGCGATTCCGAAACCGATCGGTCCGAAGATCTTGCCCAGCAATCCCACCAACGTGATGGGCCAATGCCGCAGCGGGTCCCGAGCTGCCGCCAAGTATCCGATCCCGTAAACTCCCACGATCATTCCAATGCATTGCCACAGCTCGGGATACCGTGGCGGTTCCATCTCGGCCCAGCGAAAAAGGGCATTCGGAAACGCGATCGAGAACAGACCCCACGCCAGGTTGTAAACCCCGGCCACGCAAAGGGTGGCCGACATCCAACGGGGTGCTTGCCGTGTCATGGGTGTTGAACTTTGAAGAGTAAGAGGCACGGGTGAACCGAATGACGCCGCCACTTTGGAAGCCTGCACGCCGGGAACGCCGGCGACGTTCCGGAGCACTATTGAGACCCGCGGCAGATCGGCAAGGGAACAAATGGAATTGGCGCAGGAGAAATCCTGGGCAAGTTGAGGGCTGGGGTCCAACGACGACAACGGAGGTTCAGATCACCTCGAAGCCCGCACGGGCCTCGCGGTGAAGCCAGCCGTTGGCCTCGGCGTCGCCCGAGAATTCCTCCCGCTCGGGATCCCACCTCAGGATCCGCCCCGCGCATCGCGAGATTGCCCAAATGGCACGTCGTCGCGCTCCGGTGCTGGCTCTCGACATCCGAGATCGGGGAGGCACCGGACTGCACACAATCGAAGAAATTACCCATGTGATTGACGATCGCGTCCAGCTTGCCGGCCCGTGGTGGTCGCTGAAGATTGTCATGCGAATAGGCCACATAGCCGTCGCGCGGCAGCGGATGAGCTTCGAGTTGCTCGACCGGCGTCCCCGAAATCGTGCCCCGATTGACAAAGATCCGGCCTTGCGTCCCCGTGAACAGGATCCCACTTCGCCCTTCGTCGCGAACGGTCATCACGACTCCGTTGGCGTAGGTGTAGCGTGCCGAAAAATCCCGGGCCACATTGTAACCGTCGACGACCTGGGGATACGTCGCGCGCGCTGCGATCTCCACCGGAATCGAAGCGATGGCCCATTGCGCGATGTCCAGATGATGCGCACCCCAATCGGTCATCTGCCCTCCCGAGTACTCCAACCACCAGCGAAACGTGTAGTGACAACGCTCGGGCACGTACGCCACGTCTGGCGTTTGACCCTGCCACAAGTTCCAGTTCAGGTGTTTGGGGACCGGACGACTCTGGAAGGGCCCCCCCTGGACGTTCTTGCCCAGGACAACCTCCACCTCCGACAGTTGCCCAAGCCTTCCCTGCCGAATCATTTCGACGGCCAATCGGAATCGCCAATCGCTCCGTTGCCAGGACCCGACCTGCACCACACGGCCGGTCTCCTTGACGACACGACGAATCAGCTTGCCTTCGTCGATCGTCAAGGTGAGCGGCTTTTCGCAGTAGACGTGCTTGCCGGCGCGGCAGGCGTCGACGACCATTTTGGCGTGCCAATGGTCGGGCGTTCCGATCAGGACGACGTCGACCTCCGGGCGGCCAAGCAAGTCGCGATAGTCTTCAAAGATCCTTGGCGTGCTCCCGAAACTGGCCCGCGCTTGCTCCCGAACATGGCGGTCCACGTCACAAATCGCAACGATCTCGCCGTGCTGGCGAGCCTTGTCGGCGATGACCGAACCCTGGTAGCGCATGCCGATCGCACCAATCCCGAGTTGCTCGAGCGGCGCGGAGGTTTGATCCTGCGCAGGCAGGAGCGCGCCATGCACGGCCCAGCACCCCGCCGTGCCGGCCGACAGCCGTAGAAACGTCCGACGGTCTGTGGTTGGTTTGTTTCGCATCGCGATCACGTCAGCGCCAAGTGATGCTGAAAAGCGACCACATCCTTTGAGGACAGTGATCCTTTGAGGACAGTGGGTCAGACCCCCTCTTGAGAAAGCGCCTAATAGATTCTCTCCTCGATCACGGGATTCGTCAGGTCGCCGATGCCCTCGACACTCACGCTGATCGTATCTCCGGCCTGCAAATAAACGGGTGGCTGTCGAGCTCCGCCGACGCCGTGTGGGGTCCCGGTTAGGATCACCGTTCCCGGCAGCAGCCGACAGCTGCCGCTGAGAAATTCGATGAGCGTGGGGACATCGAAGATCATATCTTCCGTGGTCCCGTCCTGCATCGTCTGGCCGTTGAGGACCGACTTGAGGCGCAATTGATTCGGATTCGGAATCTCGTCACGAGTGACAAGGCAAGGTCCGAGCGGACAGAAGGTTGCGAAGGTCTTGCCGCGACACCACTGGCCGCCGCCCCATTTGAGCTGCCAATCGCGGGCGCTGACATCATTGGCGGCGGTGTATCCGAAGACGAAATCCAGCGCCGATTCGCGCGGCACATTGTGGCACTCGCGGCCGATCACGATCGCCAATTCGCATTCGAAGTCGACCGCGTTGCTGCGGACTTTTCGAGGCAAGATGATGGGATCACCGGGATTCTGGAGTGACCCGACGTTCTTCATGAACAGCACCGGAAAGTCCGGTATCGGCTTGTTTCCTTCCTCGGCGTGGCGGCGATAATTCAGGCCAATGCAAAGAATGTCGGTGGGCACGAGCGGCGCAAGTTGGTGAGCCACGTCAGCCGGCTCGGGCAACTCGACCAGCTCGCCGAACAGATCGCCTTGCAATCGAGTGACTTGACCCGAGCCATGAAGTCGCCCCAGCAACTGGTTTCCGCGCGAATCTCGATAGCGAATGATTTTCATCTGCGACCCTTTCCCGGTTATCCCACGCGTGGAAACCGGCCCCCCTCGGTCGGCCCCGCACGGCGGACACCTTCAGTATAATGCAAGTCCGTCTGGATTTCGCGCCTGAGGCAATCCTGCGGGCTGACGTTGGATGTCCCTCTTGGGCCACCACGGGATCGCCGGCGGCGCGAAGGTCTTGAGTTGATTTCCCCCGCATCACTTTACCGGGAGCTGAAACATGTCGGAAGGAAAAGACTTCTTGAATGAAACGATCAGCGCGCTGAAACAACAGCGTGACGAGCTGGCGGTTCAGGTGCACCTGGGCAAGGCCGAGCTGAAGGACGAATGGGAGAAGCTGCAACGGAAGCTGGACCAGCTGAATGACGACTTCGAACCGTTGAAGAGCGCGGTCGGCGAGTCGACCGAGAATGTCGTGGCGTCCCTGAAGCTTGTTGCCGACGAGCTTCTTCAGGGCTTCCGTCGGATTCGGAAATCGCTGTGACGCGAAGTCGGAGGTGGCGCTGCAGAGCAAGCGTCGATGGAAAGCTTCGGCCGCCACGTCATGCACGGCGGGAGTCGGGGCCGGCGGTCAGCCGGTATAGCCCTCCAGCTCCGTGGCCCGCCAGACGCGGCGGATCGCGATCATGAAGGCGGCGGTTCGCAGACTGGCGTTTTGTTCTCGAGCGACATCCCAGACCTCTTCGAAGGCGCGCGACATCAGCGCGTCCAGCTCCTGCCGCACCCGGTCCAGGTGCCATCGATAGTACTGCCGATTCTGGACCCATTCGAAGTAACTCGCCGTCACGCCCCCGGCGTTGACCAGAATATCTGGCAGGACGACCGTGCCGCGCTCGTACAGAATCGCGTCGGCCTCCGGACGAATCGGCGAATTGGCGGCCTCGACAATGATCGGAGCTCGAATCTGATCCACGTTGTCGACGTCGATCACGCCTCCGATTGCAGCCGGGATCAGCACCTCCACGTCCAGCGAAAGCAGTTCCTCGTTGCTGATCAGTTCGCCGCCCGAGAATCCCTGCAACGAGCCTTTGTTCTCCAACGCGTAGGTAATGGCTTCGGCGATCTTGAGTCCTTGCGGCCTGAAATAGGCGCCGGAGCGATCGCTGATCGCGACCAGGGAGAAATCGGCCTCGGACAACAACTTGGCGGCATGCAGGCCGACGTTGCCGAACCCTTGGATGGCGATTCGTGTCTGTTTGGGCCGGCGGCCGAGGCGACCGACGAGCTTCATCGTCAGGATCCCGACCTCGCGACCCGTCGCTTCCTCGCGACCCGGCATGCCGAAGTGCTCGACCGGCTTGCTGGTGACCACCCCGGGACTAAACCCATGGTACTTGCTGTATTGGCTCATGATCCAAGCCATGACGTCGCTGTTGGTTCCCATGTCGGGTGCGGGAATGTCCTTATCGGGACCAATGATGTCCTGAATCTGATCCACAAAACAGCGCGTGACTCGCTGCAGTTCGCGGCGGCTCAGGACGTGCGGATCCACGGCGATTCCACCCTTGGCGCCTCCATAGGGAATATTCACCACCGCCGTTTTCCAGGTCATCAACGAGGCCAACGAACGGATCTCGTCCAGATCGACGTCCGGGTGAAATCGCAAACCGCCCTTGAACGGACCCCGCGAGTTGTCGTGCTGGACCCGGTACCCGATCAAAGTCCTCAGCTTGCCGTCGTCCATCTCGACCGGGATCTGGACCTGAACCTCACGCTTGGGCAGGATCAGCAACTCGCGAATCCGCTCGTCCATCTGCATCCGATCCGCGGCGGCGGTGAAAAAAACTTGGGTCGCTTCGGAAGCCTTCATCGGTCGGTTACCGGTCGGGGTTGGCGGGTCGTGTCTGCGGAGCAGGCGAATGGGTGCGGCCCGACGGCGCACGCCAGGCTCCGACGCATGATAGCACCCTGTGGGGGTTTGGAAATTCGTGATGCTCGGACCGAGGGGCATTGTGACAAACAGCAAAGGTCCGGCATACTCTCGGTACGGTTTCCGTAGAGGTCGATCTGCCCGGTGCCTCACGGATCTGCTCGGTAGACAAGCGGAAGCTGGCCAACGCGACGTGCTCCTCCGAAGAAATCGAATCCCTTGAAATTCGCAACCACGAAATCTGCGACGACCATCGCGCCGTTTGGGCCCGTCTTTTGGTGTTCCTACGTGGCCAATACGTCCCTGATGGTCGGCGTCAGCATCATGTTTCGATACGCCGATTTGATCTCCTATCTGGGCGGCACGGAATATGAACTCGGTTGGATCGTGGGAATTGGGATGCTGGGGGCGATCGCGATGCGGATTTTCCAAGGTCCGGCCATCGACCGTTACGGGGCGGGCGACGTCTGGTTGGCCTCCGTGGCCCTGGTTTTCATCAGCCTCGTGGCCCATCTGTGGATCGAACGCATCGACACGCCACTGATCTATCTCTTGCGGATCCTTTACACGATCAGCCTGGCGGGGGCATTCGGGGCGTCCATTACGTTTGTTTCCCTGCGAGCTCCGCCGGAGCGGACGGGCGAGATGATTGGGGCCCTGGGATCGTCAGGTTTCGTGGGGATGGCCGTCGGACCGGTTGTCGTGGACTATCTATTCGCCCAGCCCGGCAGCGGTCGCGTGCCGGTCGACCGCATGTTTTTGTGGGCCGCCGGGATGGCGCTCATTGCCTTGATCTCGACCGCCCAGGCGCGGTTCCTCGCAGGCGGCCGCGCCGCGACAAGGCGGCGCCCGATGCCGACCTGGTGGCTGCTGCGCCGTTACCATCCGGGCTCGATCCTGTTGGTCGGTGTGGCGATGGGATTGGGCATCGGGATCCCGTTCTATTTTCTGCGGCCCTTTGCCGAGCAATTGGGGATCGAGGGGATCCGGAGTTTCTTCTTGGTCTATGCCGTGACGGCCTTCACCGTGAGGTTGATGTGCCGCCAGCTGCCAGACCGCTGGGGTGTGCAGCGGACGGTGATGCTGGGCATGGTCTTCCTGACGGCGGACATGTTGTCGTTCTTACTGGTGCGGAACGAGCGGATGCTGATGCTCCCGGCGGCCCTAGGCGGCGTGGCGCACGCATTCGTCTTCCCCGCCGCCATGACCGGCGGCAGTCTGGCGTTCCCGGTCCGCTATCGCGGCCTGGCGACGACCTTGATGCTGACCATGTTCGACCTCGGCAACCTGGTCGGCCAACCGGCCGTCGGCAGCGCGTTGCACCTGGCACGACAACTCGGCTGGCCCGCCTATCCCACGATGTTCCTCTCGGTCGCGGTCGTGATGATCGCCACCCTGAGCCTCTACGCCGCCACCAGCCGCGCGAAAAGGGGTCAGGTCTCATTTTCGAGGCGACTTACGGCAAATGCGCAAAAGGTGATGTGAGGGGCATCGAGTGCTGGGTCTGGAGCTTTCTTTGATCGACCGTCTGGAACTTTCCGTCTGGAGTTTTCCGTCTGGAGTTTTCCGTCTGGAGTTTTCTGGAGTTTTCCAGTTACTGACCTTTGTGCAATGCTGGATCTAACGCCTGGCGACGGGCTTTGCAAGCAACAGCGGGGGTTCACCAGCCATCGTGTCTGCTGGCTATTTTGGCCTGCCATTTGGTGCGGAGATCTTGGATCTTGGAGATCTCCGAGAAGGAATCCTTAATGTGGTCGAACTGGGCACTTTCGAGTCCATCGTCCGGTTCGTAAACCAGTGGCATCGGGTTACTGATCGTAACTTTACGCGCGACATAGGTCTTGACTGCACTTTCTGAAAAAACGCGTTAATTGAACTCCACAAAAAAAGGCTCTTCCATCATGCTGCGTTTGCTAAGACTAACGCATGACAGGAGAGCCAAGGATGGCCGATCCACAATGCCGTTGGACGAGTCCGAACGACTGGACCGAATGGAGTCAGTGGCTGGCCGCCGGCTTGCACGCTCGCAATCGATGGCGTTTGCCGTTGCTTTTGCTCGGGATTCTTTTTGCCCAAGGTCGGCGCACGGTCACGACTTGGTTGCGAGCCGCTGGGATCAGCGACGACTACCAGGACTATTATTACTTTCTTGCCGCCCTCGGACGCAAGACCGAATCGGTGGCGACCCAACTGGTCATCCTGCTTCTTCGCGAATTGCCGCTTCCAGAGCGGCTGCTGCTGGTGATCGACGATTCGCCGACGAAACGCTACGGGCCTCATGTCGAAGGCGCCGATGTCCATCACAATCCGACACCAGGGCCAGCCGATCAACCGTACCTGTACGGTCACGTCTGGGTCACGATTTCGTTGGCGCTGCGACATCCGAAGTGGGGCCCATTGGCGCTTCCGCTTCAGGCGCTGCTCTACGTGCGCAAGCAAACCATGGCGACGATTCCCAAGTCTCGCCGTTGGGGTCGATTCGCCACCAAACTGCAACAGGCGGCGCGACTGGTCGAGTGGATCGTTCCAATCGTGAAAAAGGCAGGGAAATCCGTCTGGATTGTGATCGACGGCGGTTACACCAAGAGGCCATTTCTGAGACGCGTATTGAAACTTGCCAAGGTGGTGGTCGTGGGACGGTTGCGCAAGGACGCCGCCCTCCGCGACGTGCCACCAAAGCTGAAACGTCGAGGTCGTGGTCGGCCACGGAAGTACGGCAAGAACCGAATCAGTTTGGCCAAACGCGCCGGACAGCAGCGTGGTTGGCAAACAGCCGAATGCACCGTCTATGGCGAAGCAACCGTCAAGACTTACAAGACCTTCCTGGCCACTTATGCCCCGACAGGCGGCGTGATTCGCGTGGTGCTCGTGAAGGAAGATCATGGTTGGTACGCTTTCTTCTGCACCAAGCCCAACGCCAGCGTGGTGGAGATTCTGGAAGCGTTTGCCGATCGCGCAACCATCGAACAAGACTTTCACGACGTGAAGGAGGTCTGGGGTGCGGGCCAACAACAGGTGCGAAACATCTGGACGAACGTGGCCGTGTACAACTTGAATCTTTGGATGCATACGCTGGTGGAACTCTGGGCATGGGACAAAACGGAAACCCAACTCGTCAACCGCGGCGACTCGCCCTGGGACGACGCGACACGACGTCCTTCCCACGCCAATCGCCGGAAAGCACTGAGACAACAGATCCTGCAAAATGAATTATCGGCGATCACCATTGACTGGTCGTTACCGCGAAAAATCATTCAACTGACCAAAAGCCTTATGGCCTTGGCCGCATAACATACGTCACTTCTCAGAAAGTGCAGTATTAGTGCGAGTTGCGTCCCAGTGTGTTGGCGTCTGACAAGCTTCGGTCGGATCGGGCACAAATAACGGATCTGTCTCGTCAGCAGCTTCGATACGCGGAATTTCGAGATTCGTTATCAGGACCGCCAGCTGCGTACGCAACCGAAGTTCTGCTCCAGCATTGTGTTAAGCGACGACAAACCCAGACGGTCTACATTCCATCTCCCGTCCGCCCCGCCACGCCTCTGCCCAACCTTCGCGTGAAACTCACTCGGGACACGACAGGACGACATTCCCATTTCCCCACCCGAAGTCGCCAGCGGAAACTGCAGACCGTCTGGGTTTGTTTAGGTTTGTTGTAGACCGTCTGGATTTGTCTGGATTTACTCGGTGGCAGTGCTGCGTACATTTACTCCCAACTCGTTTGTGAATTCCGATTTCTTCAAATTGACCCATAAGGTCAAAACACAGAAATAGCGATTGCAAAATCAAGACGGGCTATCGCTTGTTGGTTCGCAGGAAGACTGCCTTGAATCGTTCTTCTGGAAACAGTGATCGGCCTTCGTGGCCCGATCCATCAATTGGGCTGGTGATGTTACCCGGCCTCGATGGGACCGGGCGCCGTTTCGTCCCCTGATCGACGCTTTGCCGAAGGCGACGCCGGTTACGGTCATCTCATACCCGACGGACCAAACGCCGACGTACCACCAACTGTCGAAGCTCGTCACGAGCCACCCCGCTTGTCAGCAGCCGCATATCCTACTCGCCGAGTCGTTCTCGGGGCCGGTTGGGATCGAAGCGGCGATCGCTAAGTATTCGCCAGCGTTGGGTTTGGTTTTGTGCGCTACCTTTCTGCGTGCGCCGCGTCCGAAGTGGCTCGCGCTCTCGCGCTGGGTACCGTTGGATCTACTGTTTCGTGTACGCCCGCCACGCACCGTTCTTCGTCGAGTCTTGGGCGTGTCCGACGCGGAGGTCGTCGAGCTGTTTCGTCAATCGCTCGAGCAGGTTCCGCCAGACATTCTCAGACGGAGATTGCAGCAAGTGGCAAGTGTCGATGTTCGAGCTCAGGCCAGACAGTTGACGATCCCCGGTTGCTATCTACGACCGACACGAGATTGGCTTGTGCCGCGCACTCCAGTCGAGGAATGTCGAGAATGCATCACAGGCTTGCAGGTAATCTGCCTGCCGGGACCTCATTTTTTGTTACAAGAGTGTCCTCAGCAGGCGACCGAACGGATCGTTGACTTCGTCCGGGCGCGGTGTGGGAATTCAGGCGAATCCGTGTAGCGCCGTGCCCTTGGCCGCTTTCGGAAAAGCCACGGGGCTACAATCCTCATTCTCATTGCGGAGCGAGTGGAGTAGATCCCGTACCCAGACGAAGATGGACCGTTCGCTTGGCGATCCCGATCTTTTCGAAGTGGCCGTGAAGCGCAAGTAAGCCACATCGATGGCGGACATTGAGGGACGCACGCTCGCGTTGACCGTCAACATCAATTGGCGGTTGCACAAACCCAGACCACAAACCCAGACGGTCTACATTCCATCTCCCGTCCGTGCCCGCCACACCTCTGCCACCCTTCGCGTGAAACTCACGCGGGACACGACAGGACGGCATTCCCATTTTCCCACCCGAAGTCGCCAGCGGAAACTGTAGACCGTCTGGGTTTGTTGGTCTGGGTTTGTTGTCGTCTGGGTTTGTTGTCTCCGTAAACTTCGAACCCGATGGCACACACACAAAGGGATGGAATGACGGTGACTTCACCGGGGATCGCATAGTGGATTTCGCGGACTTCCTGCTACTGTCTTCTAACTTCGGCGAGGCTGACTTGGCGAGTGTTCCCGAGCCAGATAGCGTGGGGTTACTCTTGCTTGGGCTGTTTCTCGTCAGACGTCGGCTCAATTGACGCTGCGGCAAGCATCGCGATTGTCCGTTCCGCTCGCAGCAAACTGAAGGAGGTTGATGTGCTCGTGCAGTTCGGGGAGTGCCCAATTGCACGAGGTTAAGTCGTCTTGCTCAGCCGACGCGAGCCCAACCGCACAGCCAGATCACCGCAGCCAGACACAGGCAAGGCACGATTAGCTCCTTGGTGACAGCAGACCATGTCCCGCGTCCGCTGATCACCGACTGCTGCGTTGAGCTGAGGCCAATGTTGCGCGACGGACGACGAGGATCGTAAAGCACCATCGTGTCCTGGTTCTTGGTTCCACTTGGCGAACGTTGATCGAGGAAGTAATTGACACCATTGACCTCGAAGCTCGGAACATCGTGTTGACTGTCTCGTGTGGCAGCAGCCAGTTGACCGATACGTAACAACTGCATTGACGCAGGTTGAACCAATAGTGAGCAACGATTCCAAATGCAAGCACCAGCATCACTCCAAGCGGGATCCACACGACCCAGCTTGGCGTGGATCTCCGCCGCACTCCCTTGAGATGACTGGCGTCGGGGCGGGCTGGGTAATGAACGTCTTCCACGGAGTCGTCGACAGTGTGCTGTTGGCCCAGTTCGTAGCTCGCAATCGAGTACGTGCGGTTGCCGACTTGGTACCGCATTTGGCACTCGTAGACCTGCTCACCGAAAGTGTATTGGTCCATCGGCGACACACTTACGATCACTGCCTCTACGACCTGGCCTTCGCCAGCCGACATATCTGCGATCCATTCGGGGCCGTCCATCATCGAAAACCAGAACGTAAAACCCACTAGAAAGGCCCAGGCGACCTGTATCGACGACGGCAGCGACAGCAGAAAAGCCATGGCGGTAACAGGCGATACACGCCGGGGCGGCGGGGATAACGCCACCTCTGATAGTTCGCCAACAGCTTGTGCCTTCGTCCAGTCGTGCCAACAGCTGTAGCCCAACGCGGCGCCAATCGCCAGGAACGGAAAGGCCAAAAGGACCAAGTTTCCGGCGCCCGATCCGCCGTGCTCGCGATCAAGTACTGCGTGCCCTGGATTCGCGGGATCAACGTAGCAAATCGACTCGGAACCAACGGGGTGGCGGTCCTTCAAGGCGAGCTTCCCAATCTCTATCGTCTCCCATGCGTCCCGGCAGCATATCGATTCGGTCAGACGTATAACGCTGGCCTTCGTATTCGTAGCTGAACAGCATGTTAAGGATTCGCTCTCCGGTGTCGTCGTCGCGCACGAACTCAGCTTGCTCAATAACGCAGGGCTTCGGCTCCCAGTTCCGCGCCGATTCGATACCGCTGAGCGTGACCTGGCGCAGAACTAGGAGCCCGAATCCGATGGCGAACGTGACGGCGGAAAAGAAGGCTCGAATTCGCTGGTCGTTGTTCGCGTCGGCCTTGGTAGGAGATTCCAACGACGACGAAGCTCGCGGTGTCCGCGTCAATCGTGGCCAGCCGTCGCAATTTCTTGTTTCTCTTTCTACGTTTGCGAGACTTGCGACTCACGGCTTGATTCCTCCCCCGCAAACCGATTC
Source organism: uncultured Planctomycetales bacterium (assembly GCA_963826795.1). Classification (GTDB taxonomy): domain Bacteria; phylum Planctomycetota; class Planctomycetia; order Pirellulales; family Pirellulaceae; genus CAWGYT01. Next base: position 84,116 of record CAWGYT010000021.1, read on the forward strand.
CATCAACCGCCAAGGGTTCCTTTGGTTAGAACCTAGTCCTAGTCGATGCTGTGGATACTTTTAGCGGCTTGCCTGACTGCGACACATTTGTGTGACAATGCGACCTATTCCAATCCGACTTTAGCACCGCAGCCAAAGCCATGACGGTGCATCCTGACGAGGCTTCTGAAAACGGAATCGCGACGTCGGTTTCGACGTATATACACCCAACAGCGGACCGC
>CAWGYT010000022.1:0-148716 GCA_963826795.1 uncultured Planctomycetales bacterium
GCGGACAACGCGTGTTTCAAATGGAAAATCGATCTGCCGCCGCCCGGTCAACGCCGACGTTCGTCGGCTGGAAGAGTGGCAACTCACTTCTTCCGACATCGAATCACATCTACGACACAACATGTATGAACTGGCAGCGAATCGACACGGACATTTCGTTTCATGACCCGGAATCGAGCTTCCAGTTCCGCACCGATGATACGGGCGTTGAACTCGATTTCCGTGATTGGCAGGATCGACTCATTCGCTTTCGCTTCCAAAACGTATCGCACTTTCAGTTTTCACATTTGTGCCCACTTCCCGGTTTTCCCGGCGAGGGCTTCTACACGATTGAGGATTCCAGTCTCGTCACGATGCTGCGGGAATGCCTCGCCCTTGGCGAAACTGAACCTGCCAGTCACTTCATCGTCGCCCACAACGAAGATGAATGGTGCGAGATTGTCGCTGAATCGCATCACATCTCAATTGACAATGTGGATGCTTGAGCCTCCGGATCGCGGCGGGTACGTTAACAACATGCGGGGTCATCACCTACCCGCCAAACGCCGACGAACAATGCGGTGCACGTGCGGACTGGAAATGGTTTGATGACAAGCGGGTGGGACTCCCGCCGGAGTAGCTCTTAGCCAGAGGCTCCGTATCGAGTGTTGCAGCGTGTCTATAAGAAGCGTGAAGCCGTAATGTTGGCGACGTCTTCGAAGTGGCACGTTGAAGCGTACACAGAAAGGTAGTGAGGGTGAATCGACCGGGAGTGGCCTCTCGGCGGTGAACGACATGAGCTCCGAAATTTTGTACCTGTTGGACCCTGCCCAAGGCCTGTTCACGCTGGAAGGCAATATCTCTCACCGCGATCCGGCAAGCTGTGAGAGAAGGCCCGGAGTCGCTCGTCCGCTCGCGCTAGACACGATGTCATCAAGGCAACCAGTGAGACCCTGTGGTTCTTGTTCGACTCAGGACACACCTGTCATGAGCGAACGAGTATGCCCGACAAGCCTAATCAGCGAGGACGGCAAATGACTCTCAGGGAGTCGGATGGCCGAATAGTACCGCTGAAATCCGGCCACCAGTCGGATGGAACGAAGCCGAGTAATATCGGTGCAGGGAAGGCGGCCAGGCCAATACGTGATCCAGACCGGGCACCGCCCGTACTCAGAGACGGACCTTCGGTGATAACTCGGCTGGATCACATCCACCAACGAGCGGTCACGCAACCGAACGCGGTTTTCAACAACCTGTTCTCGCTGCTCAACGAAGAGTTGCTGTGGCATGCGTTCCGCCGACTGAAGCGAGGCAAGGCACCGGGAGTCGATGGTGTCACGCTTGAAGACTACGAAGTGAATCTGCGAGACAACTTGCGGAATCTTCTTCAGCGACTTCATCGCGGCAGCTATCGACCTCAGCCCAGCCTGCGTAAGAACATTCCGAAAGGCAATGGGAAGACGCGGCCGCTGGGCATCGCCTGTGTGGAAGACAAGCTCGTTCAGCGAGCTGTCGTCATGATCCTGGAGCAAATCTACGAAGTCGATTTCCATGACACTTCGTATGGCTTTCGCCCCCGGCGATCATGCCATCAGGCGTTATCGGTGCTCGGTCAGAACATCGCGACTCGGAAAGTGAACTGGATCTCGGACGCGGACATCAAAGGCTTCTTTGATACCGTGTGTCACGAGCGACTCGACGAACTGCTGCGAATTCGCATCAGCGACCCGAAGCTGCTCGCCCTGATCGGCCGCTTTCTGAAAGCCGGTGTGATGATCGAAGGTCAGCGTTTCGACACCGAAGACGGCGTGCCGCAAGGTTCGAGTCTCTCCCCGTTGCTCGCCAACGTGTATCTGCATTACGTTCTGGATCAATGGTTCGAACGCGATGTGAAACCACGGATGCGAGGCGAAGCGTCTCTGATCCGGTACGCCGACGATTTTATCGTCGGCTTCGAACTGGAATCGGATGCGGTGAGATACCAAACGGTGTTGCCAAAGCGACTGGCTCGGTTTTCGTTATCTGTCGCCGAGGACAAAACCAAGTTGATTCGTTTCGGTCGTTTCGCACGTCGCGATTGCCAGCGACGGGGTGAAGGGGCTCCGCAAACGTTCGACTTCCTCGGATTCACTCATTACTGCGGGACGAGTCGCGCAGGTCGCGTCAAACTGAAAAGGAAGACGTCGACGAAGAAGCTCCGATTGAAACTGCTGGACCTGAACCGCTGGTTCTGGAAGCAGCTGGAAACTCCGATCGGTGACATGTGGCACACGCTGAACGCGAAGCTTCGCGGGCACTATCAGTATTACGGCATCAATGATAATTGGCCGCTGCTGATGGCATTCCGTGATCACGCTCGCCGAATGGCGAAGCGTCACATCAGCCGCCGGAGCCAAAACAGCTACTTCAGCTGGCCGAAGTTCAACGCATTTCTGGAGCAAAACCCGCTGGCGTCTCCACAACGGTTGACGGACCTGATCGCAATGTCTCGCGGAAGGAGTGCGGTGGACAAGTAACGGCCGGGAGCCGGATGCGTTAACGGCGCACGTCCGGATCTGCGAGGGGGCGACCTCAATTGTGCATGGATCAAATCTTGTGACACCACCAGAGGAAACGGGTGGCAAACAGGGAACACAAACCGTATCCTAAACACGAGAGACTAGCCCTACTCTCCCGGAGTTGCGGGCCGGGGGGGGAACTTGAAATCATCGTCGCTGGCCGCAACCCGGTGACCTTGGTCGTTATCCGACTGAAACCCATCGCCACCGACACGGAGTATCTATGAAACCCTCCTCGCCTAGTATTGTGTACTCCAGCACGCAAAATGATCAGTGGGATGCGACTGGCTGGTTCGTCGGAGCTCTCGGCGCATCCTGCTGGTTTGTCGTCAGCGCAGTTGCGCTGGCTTGGCGAGGCCAACTCGCTCTCGCATGCGTATCTTGTGCGTCATGGGCGATTGCGATTGGAGCTTCCGTTTGGCTATGGCGTTTGCGTGACCGCATCGCCGTTTTCCCGGCAAGAATTGCTCTATTTATTGTGCTTTCTCTGGTCATGCCGCTGGTCTGGTACACATCCTGGGATGCACCGACTGACACCATCATGCCGTCTCTTTACTGGATGCGGGGCGTTTCTGGGATCGCCGCTTCCTCAATTTTTCCGCTCATCACAATTTGCTTACTCGTTGGGAAATGCTATTCGTTCGCCAAGCCTTCTCAGAACGGCGGATAACAATTAAGGATTTGACTTCGCGCAGCCGAAGCTCAAATCCTCGGTTGAACCAAGCCATGCACCGGAGCACGCGATCCGGCATTTTTCAAATGGAACATCACTCGCGCGTGCCCGGTGATGGCCACCGTTCTGTTTCAGCGAGATGAAAGCACTGTACATCATCGCATGTCTTCTTTTGGGCATTTCCATCATTGCGGAGATGGTGGCGAAACAACGGCATGGCGAGGCCATGCAGATGGTCGCCAAGGCCGGGACGGCGAGGCCTGAGGTGCGGCAAGAGGCAACACAACACGCAGACGCACTTGTCCGTGCCGGAGACCGTGTAAGCGTGGGTGGCCTCATCAGCGCTGGTGCGGGAGTCGTACTCTGGGGCGTGTCTCGACTCAAGGGCAACAGTTGGACGCAGGTACTGCCCACCGCTTTAGCGGCAGGCTATGTTGCGATGTGGTTCTTGGTGGTATAGAGAAACAGAACCAGGGCGTGCACCCGAGCGGCGGATCGGGACGGAATCAGAATGGGAAGTCACTTGGCCGCCGCCGGGTGACGCCTATCGTTATACGGCTTACCACGATGAACTTTGTTGCACTCGATTTTGAAACCGCAAACGAATCGCGCGACAGTGCGTGCGCCATTGGTGTCACGCAGGTTCGTGACGGGATAGCCTGCGAACCCGTTTATCACCTTATTCGCCCTCCTGATTTGCGATTCTCCCATTGGAATACACGTGTTCACGGCATCACTGCGGATGACGTCGCCGACGCACCGACCATCGGTGAGCTGTGGCCCGAATTGTCGCATCTCATCGAAAACCAATTGGTCGTTGCCCACAACGCATCGTTTGACATGAGTGTCTTGCGGCATTCTTTGCACACCGCATCAATAAGTGTTCCGCGACTCAGCTATCTGTGTAGCCTCAACTTGGCTCGCCAAGCGTGGCCCCAATTGGCGTCTCATTCATTAGGCTTTCTGGCAGAAATACACGGATTGGCGTTGGATCACCACCACGCGGGCAGTGATTCCCGCGTCGCTGCCGAACTGCTGCTGCTCGCTGCGCAAACAAACCGCATCAACTGTCCCCGGGCGCTTTCTGAATCGTTCAACGTGTCAATCGGCGAAATCTACTCCGATGATGATTGGATTCCGTCATCAGCACCTGGGCTTCGACGAGATATCGAGGCGATTGAGGTCACGCTTCCAGACGGGTACGATGTGTCTGACCACCCATTTCACAACATGAACATAGTTTTTACGGGAACTCTAACGATGTTTCGACGCGATGAGGCACATCGTGTTGTTGAGCTATTCGGTGGTCGCCCTAAAACGTCTGTGTCCAAAAAGACCAATTTGCTCGTTGCTGGCGTGCAGGACCTTCGCCAACTTGCAGCGGGAACAAATGAATCATCCAAGCTTCGCAAGGCTCGCGAACTTCGCGACCAAGGAATTGATGTTCGCATAATAACAGATACAGATTTTACAGAACTTGTTTTTTCTCCCACCAACACGGCTCAACAGGGCGAGACAAATGCAAAACGGGACTGATGCCACGCAATCGCCTGCTTCCGACCGTCTATCTGACAGCGTTCTCGAATGGATCGGCCGCACTTACGAAACAATGGAGGAATGGAAGGCAAAAGCAAGGGATGTGTTTTTTTCGTCGAACGGCGATAGCAACTTGTCGCGTAACCGCGTTGCGTCGATCGTTCGAACCCATTTTCTTGAATCACCACCGAAAGCCGAAGATGTCGAACGTTGGAAAGCGGGGTTTGAGGAAATCGAAACTGTTCATGTAACTCCGCCTAAAGTTTCTGCTTCAAACTCGGCATATATTGACTGGCTCTACATCGCCGATTACTTGTTACTTGCCTGCGCCTCACCAACTGAACAGCTTGACGAGGAAAACCAACGTAGAGAAACCGAATTTCAAAATGTCTTGGGATCATACAACATACGACTGATCGTTCACGATGCACGCGAAACGCTACGACACAATCCCACGTTAACTGATAACGATGTTTTGACCGCCGTGCAAAAGAAACATTCAAAAGCATCCATGGCGAACATCAAAGAAGCCCGAAGGCTTGAAAAGGCAAATGTGTTTCATGACGTCCCGAAGGAACCCATTCGCGCTGAACCAATGCCACGGTATACCGCACTGTATTTTTGAGATTCAACGAGATTCAAACAGCGCCGTATAACAAAACGCTGAACCGGAGCGGGAACAACGTCGCGCGTTCGCTGCGCTCATCAACGTCAACTCCCCGCCCGGTTAGCTTGGTCGTTCGGCCTCAAGCACACCATGGACGAAGAGTTCCTAGTTTGCGAGTACTCGGAGAGCAGCCGCCGTCATGCAATGCTTGCTGACGATGGAGTCACCGGGATACTCTACTTACACGCGTCGAGCGATGATCCTGCGAAGACCGGCGCAGTTGAGGCGACGTGCTTCGCCTACAACCGAGTCGATCCGATTGACACCAAAGACGTCCAAAGCTATCGGCCAAACCCTCCACCCATCGCCAAGGCTTACGCCTCGAAGGATGCCGTTTGCCGAATGCCGGAGTCGCACAAGTGGAACTTGATGTTTTCATTAGATGGTACGGCAGTCCTGCTCTTCAAAGACGGCAAGCCATGGGCAATGGTGTCGCTTGATGTCCCGCGTGGATTTAGCAAAGCCATCGAAGCACCGGGGCCGTGGGGCAGTCCTTGGTCGAGTGAAGCCCACTTGGCAACGGAGTGGAGCGGCCGAACAAAAGGTTGAACCGGAGTTGCCGATCACGGTTTTACATATGGTAAGTTGACTGGCGGCAACCCGGTTAACCTGGTCGTTGAACTAAACCGCTTCACTTTTCTCTCTTCGTTGCGTTGCGGCGATGCATGGTGCGGCGCGGATGATGCCCGCGTTTTGATCGCAGAGTAGCGCTGCATCTCGGCGGCAGTTCTGGCCGTAAGCTCGCAGCTTGTTTCTCACTGACCGGCCGTTTGCGGCGCTGCCGTGGTGTCCGTGGGAACGCTCGGCAAGTCCGTGGCCGGGGGTGGTTCCGTGTTGACGAATTTAACGATCGTAGGACTTGCGCTTTTTGTTGATTCGATCATGCTGGAGGCTTGGGCCATTCGTGGGTGGCTCGTCTTTCACCTTCCCGCTTTCCCAGAGGCTCGTCACGATGACACCGTATCGCAAACGTCTCACACCGGCCATCCAGCGGATGGCCGAAGATATGCTGATTCGCAACTTGGCTGTCCGCACGATCGATTCGTACACCTATCACGTCGATCGTTTCGCCAAACACTTCGGCAAACTCCCGGAGGATCTCGGGCCGGAAGAGATCCGCGAATTTCAACTCTGGATGATCCAAGTCAAGCAATGTTCCTGGAGTTCGTTCAACCAAGCCGTTTGTGGCCTACGGTTCCTCTACACGTTCACGCTGCCTCGGCCATGGGTCGTGCAGATGATCCCGTTCGGCAATCGGCCGAAGAGATTGCCGGTCGTGCTCGGTCAAGAAGAAGTCCGTCGGCTGATCGAATGTGTGACCCACGCCAAACATCGAGCGGTCCTGCTGACGCTGTACGCGGCGGGAGTGAGACTGAGCGAAGCCACGCACCTCACGTTGCCCCGACGTCGACTCGGCAGCGGATGCAGTTGCGGATCGTGCAGGCCAAGGGACACAAGGATCGTTACGTCCCGCTCTCGCCGCGACTGCTGGCCGAACTGCGAACGTACTGGCAGATCGCTCGCCCGAGTCACTATCTCTTTCCAGGCAAGACGCCCGACGTGCCGCTGTCGAGTGCCACGATCCAGAAGGCCTGCAAGTTGGCAGCGGCCTCGGCCCAGATCAAGAAGCCGGTGACGCCGCACACTTTGCGGCACAGTTTCGCGACGGGACTCTTGGAGGCGGGAGTCGATCTGATGGCGATCAGCAAGCTGCTGGGACACAGCAGCTTCACCACCACGATGATCTATTTGCATTGCCGCAAGCAACACTTGCGATCGACGCCCAGCCCGATCGACTGGCTGCCCGCCAGGCAATGTCCCCGCTGGATCGACCCGTCGCTGCAGAGCCTCGATCCGCAGCGGCCACGCCGAGCAGTCCACCGCCGCGCTCGGAACCGAGCCCGCCGCCGACGCCCGGTCAGGATTAAGCGTGGCCGCGCTGCTGCAAAGCGTACACGGCCGGACTTCATCGCAGCAGTACCGACCGGTCAGCTCTCTCGCCAGGTCGAGAGCACCCTGGCACGCATCGGCTTCTGCCGCACGGCCCCGCTGGGCGGTCGGACTTACGAGTGCCCGCAGTGTCAGCATCAGGTGCTCGATCTACAACTCGTGCACCGATCGCCACTGCCCGCAGTGCAGCGGAGCTCGCCGCGCGCACTGGCTGGACAAGGCGGGCGAGCTGCTGCTGCCGGGCGTCGACTTACTTCCAAGTCGTGTTTACCGTGCCGGACAAGCTCTCGTCGCTGATGCTGGGCAATCGGCGCGCAGCTGTATCGGCGTGCTGATGCACGCGGCCTGGGAGTCGTTGCGCGAGAGTGCTCGAGCGGAACTGGGCTGCAGGCGTCGGCGCTGCTGGTGCTGCACACCTGGAACCAGCGGCTGGAGCATCATCCGCACGTGCATGCCTTGGTGCCCGGCAGCGGCCCGTCGCTGGACGGCCAGCGCTGGATCGCTGGCCGGCTGACGCGGGGGACGCGCCGCAAACCGGCCCGACCGTTCTTGGTGGACAACGCCCGTCTCGGTCAGCAGTTCCGCCGACGACTTCCTCGCGAAACTCGACCGACTGCGCCATCTCGGGAAGCTGAAACTCGCCGGTACCTGTGCCGCACTGCGGCAGGCGGCGGACTGGGCCGAGTTCACGGCGTCGCTCACCGAGCACGATTGGTGCGTGTTCATCGAGCGTCCGCCGACAGCCGAGTCGACTCCGGCACACGTCTTGAAATACCTAGCACGTTACCTGACCGGCGGCCCGATCTCCGACCGTCGCTTGGTCGACAGCGAGCCCAATCGGGTGACCTTCCTGGCTCGCAATCCAGCGAAAGCAAGTTCCCAGCGCGCAAGTCCCCGTCCGGCTCACGGGTGTGGAGTTCCTGAGGCGTTGGTCGCTCCACATTCTCCCCAAGGGCTTTACGAAGACGCGTTCTTACGGCGGCTACAGCAGCACCAAGCGGACCGCGTTTGTGACGCTCTGTCAACAACTCGGCCCGCCGTGTTCCGCTCCCCAGCCGCCCGAGGTGGCGTCTACCGAGCCAACGGATGTCTCGGTGGAACTCACGGACGAAGACCCGCCCCACGACAAGCAACCGTGTTGTGCGCACTGCCAGCGGCCGATGCAACTCCGCACCCGGACGCACCGCCCCTCCTGGCGAGAACTCTTCTACGGCCCCGACCATCAGCCCTGGTTCGAGAGCACATGACAGGCCCTGCGCACCACGCCTTCCCGCCCCCGCTCAACACTCTACCGCACGCAGCGACTCCGATCGCCGCTGCGCCTCACTCAGCAGCGCGCTATTCGCGATCCCTTCAACTCACACAACGCTGCGCTCGGATCCCGCCGGTCTCCGACCCAACAGCTTGCATTAGCTTCCCCACGGGCGGTATGATCTTAGCTTGACGGCCGATCACACACACCAATCCGCATAGAGCCCCGCCAGCGAAGCGTCTCAGTTCAACGGGCAAACTATCCCTCCGTGACGCTGCGCTCCAGTCGGGATAGTTTGCTATTCGTTCGGCCATCGGAGAGCCATGTGCAGAGATTCTTGCGACCCACCAATGTGATCGACTACGAAGACGCTGGCGTTCGCACTCTTGCAGCGAAGCTTGCTTGCGATAGCGAGCCGCGATTGGCTGCTGCCCGGTGTTTCGAATGGGTTCGTGACAACATCCGGCATAGCCTAGATCATAATGACAATCGTGTAACGCTCTCGGCTTCAGAAGTGCTTCATCATGGCACAGGTTTGTGCTATTCGAAGAGCCACTTGTTGGCGGCATTGCTGCGGGCAAACGGTATCCCGTGTGGGTTCGTTTATCAACGCTTGGCTACAGATGAATCTGGAACGACCTTTTGCCTGCATGGCCTGAATGCCGTTTGGCTAGCTGAACATAACTGGTACCGGGTCGATGCTCGCGGCAATCGCGAAGGAATCGCAACTTCCTTCGACCCACCGAGGGAGAGTCTTGCTTTTGCAACATCTATGCCCGGCGAAGGATTGATCAATGAGGTTTTCGCTGATCCACTGTCGGTCGTGGTCGATGCGCTGACTCGATGCAGTACAATGTCTGAATTGTGCACGACCTTGCCCGACTGGAAGGCCGAACAAAGCGTTGGACACGGAGCGGCGGAAAACGCGTTTTGACAACGGAAAATTGACTGGCCGCCGCCCGGTCAACGCCAGCGTTCGCCAACAACCTCCTTACTCGAATACGACGCAAGGTGACACATGCAACACCGCTCCTTCATTTTCATCCTCTGCCTCGTCTCAGCTTCCGTGGCCACGGGAGACGAAACCAAGAACCTTGAACTCGCTGAATCCGTCCAAGACAACAGCAAGTTCCAATTCGACGGGATTTGGAAGCCCAAAGGCGCAATGCTAGGAGGCGTCTTGTTGCCCCCACCCGCTCTTAAGGCAATTACGCTTAGAATCGATAAGGACAAGTACGAAGTTACCGTCGATGGTGAAGATCACTCGGACAAAGGAACGTTCACTCTGGACAAGACGACAACACCGAAACGAATGACAATCACGAGCACCGCTGGTCCGAACAAGGGCAAGACGTTTCTCGCCATATATGAAATCAAGAACGCCGATGCGATGCGTGTATGTTACGATCTGTCCGGCAAGGAATTCCCCAAAGAGTTTAAGGCCCCCAAAGACACCGAGCTTTATCTCGTCGGATATCGTCGGCAACTCCCGGATGCAGATGACGCAAAAGCCAAAACCACCGGCACATTGGATCAGCGATGATTCCCGCAAAGTTGTTGTCGAAAGATTGGCGAACAATGGCGTGAACGTGCGGACTGGAAATGGCTTGATGGCAAGCGGGTGGGACTCCCGCCGGAGTAGCTCTTAGCCAGAGGCTCCGTATCGAGTGTTGCAGCGTGTCTATAAGAAGCGTGAAGCCGTAATGTTGGCGACGTCTTCGAAGTGGCACGTTGAAGCGTACACAGAAAGGTAGTGAGGGTGAATCGACCGGGAGTGGCCTCTCGGCGATGAACGACATGAGCTCCGAAATTTTGTACCTGTTGGACCCTGCCCAAGGCCTGTTCACGCTGGAAGGCAATATCTCTCACCGCGATCCGGCAAGCTGTGAGAGAAGGCCCGGAGTCGCTCGTCCGCTCGCGCTAGACACGATGTCATCAAGGCAACCAGTGAGACCCTGTGGTTCTTGTTCGACTCAGGACACACCTGTCATGAGCGAACGAGTATGCCCGACAAGCCTAATCAGCGAGGACGGCAAATGACTCTCAGGGAGTCGGATGGCCGAATAGTACCGCTGAAATCCGGCCACCAGTCGGATGGAACGAAGCCGAGTAATATCGGTGCAGGGAAGGCGGCCAGGCCAATACGTGATCCAGACCGGGCACCGCCCGTACTCAGAGACGGACCTTCGGTGATAACTCGGCTGGATCACATCCACCAACGAGCGGTCACGCAACCGAACGCGGTTTTCAACAACCTGTTCTCGCTGCTCAACGAAGAGTTGCTGTGGCATGCGTTCCGCCGACTGAAGCGAGGCAAGGCACCGGGAGTCGATGGTGTCACGCTTGAAGACTACGAAGTGAATCTGCGAGACAACTTGCGGAATCTTCTTCAGCGACTTCATCGCGGCAGCTATCGACCTCAGCCCAGCCTGCGTAAGAACATTCCGAAAGGCAATGGGAAGACGCGGCCGCTGGGCATCGCCTGTGTGGAAGACAAGCTCGTTCAGCGAGCTGTCGTCATGATCCTGGAGCAAATCTACGAAGTCGATTTCCATGACACTTCGTATGGCTTTCGCCCCCGGCGATCATGCCATCAGGCGTTATCGGTGCTCGGTCAGAACATAGCGACTCGGAAAGTGAACTGGATCTCGGACGCGGACATCAAAGGCTTCTTTGATACCGTGTGTCACGAGCGACTCGACGAACTGCTGCGAATTCGCATCAGCGACCCGAAGCTGCTCGCCCTGATCGGCCGCTTTCTGAAAGCCGGTGTGATGATCGAAGGTCAGCGTTTCGACACCGAAGACGGCGTGCCGCAAGGTTCGAGTCTCTCCCCGTTGCTCGCCAACGTGTATCTGCATTACGTTCTGGATCAATGGTTCGAACGCGATGTGAAACCACGGATGCGAGGCGAAGCGTCTCTGATCCGGTACGCCGACGATTTTATCGTCGGCTTCGAACTGGAATCGGATGCGGTGAGATACCAAACGGTGTTGCCAAAGCGACTGGCTCGGTTTTCGTTATCTGTCGCCGAGGACAAAACCAAGTTGATTCGTTTCGGTCGTTTCGCACGTCGCGATTGCCAGCGACGGGGTGAAGGGGCTCCGCAAACGTTCGACTTCCTCGGATTCACTCATTACTGCGGGACGAGTCGCGCAGGTCGCGTCAAACTGAAAAGGAAGACGTCGACGAAGAAGCTCCGATTGAAACTGCTGGACCTGAACCGCTGGTTCTGGAAGCAGCTGGAAACTCCGATCGGTGACATGTGGCACACGCTGAACGCGAAGCTTCGCGGGCACTATCAGTATTACGGCATCAATGATAACTGGCCGCTGCTGATGGCATTCCGTGATCACGCTCGCCGAATGGCGAAGCGTCACATCAGCCGCCGGAGCCAAAACAGCTACTTCAGCTGGCCGAAGTTCAACGCATTTCTGGAGCAAAACCCGCTGGCGTCTCCACAACGGTTGACGGACCTGATCGCAATGTCTCGCGGAAGGAGTGCGGTGGACAAGTAACGGCCGGGAGCCGGATGCGTTAACGGCGCACGTCCGGATCTGCGAGGGGGCGACCTCAATTGTGCATGGATCAAATCTTGTGACACCACCAGAGGAAACGGGTGGCAAACAGGGAACACAAACCGTATCCTAAACACGAGAGACTAGCCCTACTCTCCCGAAGTCGCGGAGTCGGGCGGCGTTGGAATGGACAATCAACTCCCGCGACTCGGTTATCGTTCGCCGACTAGAGAATCCGAAAGTCAGTCACTTCGACGACCATTGATTCCACATCGATTAGGAAGAACGCGCGCAGAGGATCTTCGTCGATGTAGTACAGTCCTTCTGGCAAGAAAACGCCTTGGTCGGCAGGGTCATTTTCTAGCTTGCGTCGGATGTTATCCGCCGCATTCAAGACTAATACGGCGGACCCAACTGCACCGGCGATACGTATTAATTCCGCAGCGGCATCCAACGAAAACTGGACATCGTATGTCACCCTGTGGCTCCATCCTGTACCTTCGCGACAACTTGGGCCCATGAAAGCCGTTCTCCGCCTTGACTCGCCCGGCTCTTGGCCCGTTTGATTTCCGATTCTGTCGGAGGTCTTCGGACGACGCCAATGGTTTTCCCACTCGCGTCAACTAATTCGATTGGCCCTTCGCTTTCACGGATCTTTGCTGCAACATCGTCAGCTACGGCTACTCGTGTCATGGCTTGCTCCTTGGTTCTTCACATTCTACCCCGAAGCGAAGCGATCGGCTATCCTAAGAAAGGCTCAGCCGAATCGCGGCGAACCAATGGATGAACGCGAGCCGGAATAGGCCGGGTTGGCTCGCTTCGCTCGGTAACGTCAACTCCCGGCCGCGTTATCCGAATCGTTCGTGGGCTGAATTCGGGGCGATTGAGCAGCGATGAGGCGCGGCAAAGTGCTGTTGCCGCGGCCGGTGAACTCGCTTCTCACGTAGGCGACCATTTGGCCACCGCCCGCCCTGTGCGGGTGGAGCTATGACTGGTGGGCTAAGCGGTGCGGTAGAAAAGCAACCACTCTCCGCCCGCCTTGTGCGGGCGAGAGTGTGATGATTGGCGGGGAGGCTTCCATCGCGCCATCCACCGCAGGCCCGCTGCCAGAGGCAAGGCGCGGCGGTCGGCCCCGGTTGGTTGCGGTCTCGGCACGTACCGCTGGGTAACACGTCTTGGGCTCGACCGCGGCGTTGTGGTGGGGGCGTTGTGGTGGGGGCGTTGTGTTAGCCGGCAAATCAGGGCTCCACCCGCACCGGGCGGGTGGTGGCCTGCCTTCGCCACGCGAAAGGTCGGGCGGCCTTCGGCACGCGAGGGCTCCGTGTCGACGAAGCCGCCCGCTGTTGATTCTGGCTTGAATCGCGCTGCCTGACTTCTTGGTTGCCAACGGGCCACGGATACTCGATGATGATTGGCGGTTCACCGTCCCGGCCCGCGAACAAGGCCGTCAACCGGAGCGGCCGACGATGCGGGTGTTGAGCTCAAAGTCTTTGGGCGGCCACCCGGTGACGGCGGTCGTTAGGGCTGCTGAAATCACAACGAGGACTGCGATATGACCGATTTTGACACTGTGCTGTCGGCGGCTCAGCGGTTACCTGATGATGAGCGACTGCGGCTGATCGATGCGCTATGGGATTCCGTTCCCGTCGAAGCTGAGGCTCCTTTGCCCGAGGAGTGGATCCGGGAAATCGAGCGACGTGTCGCCGAACTCGATACAGGGACTGCCGAGACGTTGCCTTGGTCGAGAATTCGCGATGAGGCTCTGGCGCGATTAGGTCATGGCAAAACCAATTGAGTACTTGCAAGGCGCCCGTGTCGATTTCGACGAATCATTCAACTGGTACGCAGAGCGTAGTGCAGGTGCCGCAATCGGGTTTGCCTCCGCAGTGGACGATGCCTTGGAGTTGATTGTTGCAGATCCGAATCGATTTCCATCAATCCATGGTGGGTGTGCGTATTGTGCGCTGAAGCGGTATCCGTATCGAGTTGTGTTCCGTGATGAACCCGTTCGAGTCGTGGTGGTTGCCATTGCGCACGCCAAACGCCGCCCCGGCTCTTGGGGCGCTCGACAGGAACGCAAGCCCTAACAAGTAAGGATTTGACTTCGCGCAGCCGCAGCTCAAATCCCCGGTTCAACAAGGGCGTGCACCCGAGCGGCGGATCGGGCTGGAATCGCAATAGAAAGCTATTTGGCGGCCGCCCGGTTACGGCGGTCGTTCAGTCACACTCCACAAACGGATGATTGATTTATGCAACCGTCATCGAGAACCCCCGAAGGCGACGACAACACATGCCATGTTTGCGGTCATGCAGTTCGCATCGATCCATCCAAGCCGCTCGGTGACGCGCCGTGTCCACACTGCGGAGCCTTGTTGTGGTTTGTAGGCGACGCAATTGATTTCATGGACGCCCGACGAGCTGAATGGGGAAAAGAAGGCAGGACTTTTTTGCCTCGCAAGCCAGGTGATTTGGGAAAAGCCCTGGCACCATCCCTAGCGCAGTCGTCCCTCATCGTTCAGCTCGATGAGGGCCTCGGACGCATCTTGACCACGCCCGACCGCGCGATCGTTTCTCTGGGTTTTTCAAACGTCCGGCGCGGGAAGTCCTGACCCCTTGGCATCCACCGACCAGATCGATTCGTAGATGTTTTGCGTTCGCAGCAGTTGCCGCAGAGCTCTCCTCCGAAACAACACACGATACATCAACAGTAAACGATCAGTCCACCACCCACGGTAGACATCATCGTCATCGTCATCGTCATCGTCATCGTCACATCTCGCCCCCCACCTCGCGGACTTCGTGCCGCACCGAGCCCCGGAGGTCGCGCACTGCTTGTGGATCCGCGTCCCGTTCGGATCGCTTCCGGCACACCGAAGCGGTTACCCATGCACAGGTATTGGTTGATCTTGGTTGATTCGATGCGCGGAGGCCGTGACACTGGAGATCGCCGTGCTGTCGACGGTGCCCACTGCGCGTAGAATCCCTGCGATGTCCGCGTAGGATCGAAGGTTTCCCTGAAACGAGATGAGAATCGGATCCATTGCTCGTCCCTCCGTCTTGAATCCCCTTCAACGAGACATCTCCCGCCCATCACTTTCTTCATGGTTTGCAAAATCCTGATCCCCCGTCGCACGTGCATGCTCTTCTGCGGGAGCACCCTTGGGATGACGAAATGCTCAAGACAACCGACGAGCTTTTTCTGGCGACTTTGTCGCGCAACGGACGTTGCGCAAATCGTGCGCCGAGCCCATCAATGCTTTTCAGACACCACGGGCCCTGCCAGGACTCTGCCCGGTAGGCACCCATCGCAGACAGCGTAACGGCGCACGACCCGCCGGGCGAACCAGCAACAACGATTACTGTGCGAGGCAACCCGTCATCGTGCGTTCGTGCGTTCGTGCGCACGTCGCGGCTCGGCTTGTCAGACGCGAGGAATCCTCAGCGGAGGGCGTACACGGGGTCCATCTTCTAGTTGCGCGGAATCGCGACGCCGCACCACTCGCCATACCTGCCCCGTCATCGGTCAATGAAGAATCCGAAATGGAACTGACCCCGCGCACACTTGCTCGCGCACACCCGACCAAGTCGTCGGCCAAGGCCGTTTCCGAGTCGACTTGATTGTTGCTTCTGAACAGGGAGCTTGTAGGCCTCTTTGGCCGCCGCGCGCGACGACCCCGTACCGGGGCAAACCGACGTTGATGGAATGATGGCGTCGCAGGCCTGGATCTCGGATCTCGGAATTCCGATTTCAAGATTCACCGACGACGTTGGTCGCAGATTTACGCGGGGTGGTTTAGAATGGCCAAGGTGATCCCGGACTGACCTCGCCCTCCCGACCAACGGATGCTCACCCAGTCATGCAATTTCATTTCCCGGCGTCGCAGACGCGGATCTTTTGGTTCGTCTTGCTCGTGTCGAGCTTGGGCCTTTGGCGATCGGCTGCCCAGTCAGCCGAGGCGGACGTTTCGGCAACCGTGCTACCCTCTGGCTCGGCCGAGTCTTCTTCCGCGGCCGCCCCGGCAACGCCCCGCAAGACCGAGAATGTGCTTTTGGTGACGATCGACGGACTCCGCTGGCAGGAGGTGTTTCGCGGGGCCGAAGAGCGGCTGTTGTCTTCGGAGCAAGGGAACGTCAAGGACGTCGCCGCGACGCGAGGCGAGTTTTGGGCGGAGACCGCCGAGCAGCGGCGCGAGAAGTTGCTGCCGTTTGTGTGGCGGGCGATTGCCAGAGGCGGCCAATTGTTTGGCAACCGAGACCGGCAGAGTAACGCCAAGGTACTCAACAGTCAGCACTTTTCTTATCCGGGCTATCAGGAGATCCTATGCGGTTATCCGGATGAACGAATCACGTCGAACGACAAGCTGCCGAACCCGAACATCACGGTCTTGGAATGGCTGGCGCGACGACCGGCAATTGGCGGCCGCGTTGCGGCGTTCTGTTCGTGGGATACGTTTCCCGCGATCATTAACGAGCAGCGATCCGGCCTGACGGTCAATGCCGGTTGGGAATCGTTCGAGCTGGCTCGGAGCGAGCAGCAACTGGCCGCCGTAAATCGTCTAATCGGCGAGCTTCCTCGGGTTTGGAGTAGCGTGCGTTACGACGGGTTAACGGCGTTTGGCGCTCGCGAGTACCTCCAGCTAAAACGTCCTCGACTGCTGTACGTCGCGTTGGGCGAGCCGGACGATTGGGCTCATGAAGGCCGCTATGATCTCTACTTGTCGTCAGCTCGAACATGCGACCGCCTGATCGAAGAACTCTGGCAGCTCACCCGGTCGTTGCCGGAATATGCGGGCAAGACGACGCTGCTACTCACCGTCGACCATGGCCGCGGACGTAACGGCGACGGGTGGAAGAATCACAGCACCACGATCCCCGGCTCGGACGAAATCTGGATCGGCATCCTGGGGCCGGACACGCCACCGTTGGGAGAACGAACACAGACCGAGGTGACGCAGAGTCAGATCGCCGCGACGCTCGCTGCGTTTCTGGGCGAGGACTACGCGTCGGTATTCCCTCAGGCCGGCAAGCCGTTGCCCGACGTATTGGGCCAGCGAGCCGCCGGACCGTGATGGCGGGCGCCGAACCACCGGAAGGCGTTTTTGGGTACCGGGGCTGTGGAGTAGGGCCCCGGTATATGGATCAGATCGTGCTTCCATGTCGAGATTCAGGATCCTGAACATCACGTCCACGTACCTGCGACGCCGAAAGCCGGCCAGCGGAATTGACGTCCACCCAACCGCCTGTCGAATCGGCGAGTCGGAACGTTTCAGAATCTGATCGTCGATCCAAATTCTTGTGACAAGGTGCTTGCGGCTTTCCGCACGTCGTCCGATAATCCACAGGTCCATGTTTCCGGAAAGTAAGCATTGCGCATTTGTCATGGCAACTAATCGACTCCTTGTTCTGCCTCTGTTGATCCCACTTGCCTGCAGCGTCGCCACGTTGCGAGCCAGCGTTTACGTTCCGCCCGGACTGAATCCAGGCGAGTTATACCACTTGGCATTTGTGACCTCGGGCGCGATGCGTGGCGTGAGTCATGAGATTGCGGTCTATAACCAGTTCGTCCAAGAGCAGGCTGCGTTAAATCCGTCTTTGACGGGGACCGATATGGGAGTTGTTTGGCGGGCGATTGCCTCGACTCCTCGCGTGGGCGCGCAGGACAATGCTCCGGTCGGTGTCGATGTTCCGGTGTTTCTCCTTGACGGGACAAGAATCGCCGACGGTTTCGCTGAGATGTGGGACGGGGCTTTCGATGCGCCCTTGAATCGCGATCAGTTTGCAAGCTTGGTGTTGCCCAACGTTTGGACCGCAGCGACTGACTTAGGCAGCGTCTATAGTCCGTATGAAATGAGTCCCCCGTCACGTGGCCAGTTCAACGGTTTCACGTATTCGAACTACGAAAGCTGGATCAATTCGCGTTCGTCGATTCAATTCTCGGAAAAATTTCCTCTGTATGCACTCAGCCAGACGCTGGCCGTTCCTTCGAACGAGCCGTTTGAGGCGACGGAGGGACACGTCCCGGAACCTCTATCGGCCGTGATCTGGCTTTGGCTCGGCGGAGTGTTGGGACTATTCGGTGCTTACCGGCGTCGTTCGGTGGAGAGCGCCACCAGATAAAGGGCATCTCAGGCGACCGGCGCACTCTATTGCAGGGTGAGATCGACCGAATCGCTTCAAGAATTACATCACCCTTTTGCGTGCCAAACGACGTGCGCGGCCTCGTCCACACGCGATCATGAAGACTCCCCAGATCCCAAGCAGGACTGACCTGGGCTCGGGTGTTCGGCGTCAATTAGACCGACCCTTTAGCGTCAATTAGACCGACCGTTGAAAAAACTTGCCTACGTTCTTGATCCACGCTTTGACGCGACTGATTTGGTTTGTTTCTTCTTGGCCTCGCTGAGACGGTGGCCGTGTTCTGGCCAGCTTCGAATGTGGGGGAATAAAATACTCTGCCACAGGCGATCCGATCCACGGGGAAGGAGGAATGTCCCCGTTTCTTCCTCGCGGACCGTGATGGCGAGCGCCGAACGTCACGAGCTTCTCGACCGTCGTGACCGTGCCAAACGTGTTCAGGTAGAGCTATTGGTGTTTGAGGACGCGCCAGGATTCGATCAGCGAGTTGGGGAATGTGATCTCCGTTCGGGCCAGGACACGCTTGAACCGTCCCGTGTCGACAAGTCCATCGACCGCACCGTTAGCGTTCTCTACGCCACCGTTGGTCAGCAACCTCGGTCTGTCGCTGCCAAGTCCGTGGGAGGCGCCAGGCCGGATTTCCGCGGTGGTGGTGAACCTAAACTCGGCTCCGGTCGCGCATCCGGATCACGGTGGTGTCGACATGCCAGATCTCGTTGGACCTCGACACTCGAATCCCGACCTTCGGAAAATGGAAAATAGAAGTTCGTGTGGAAAGCAACTGCACAAGCACAATTGGTTACTCGCGTCGGAAACATGTCTGGACGGGAACTCCGCAACAAATGTACCGACCCGTGGAGTTATACATGAACACAAACACAATTTGTACTGATGGTTGGTCGAATCCCGAAACAGAGGCAACGTACATAAACGGCTGGCCTGAATCGCCGGAATTGAAACTTCGACACGCGCGTGCTGATGCCGCCCTCGAGATCTTGAATTCCAAGGTCACCGAATACACCAGGGCAGCCTTCAAAACCCATTGGGAAACCCGGCGCATCAATCAGGTCGAGTAAACCGTCGCCGTCGATGTCCGCCGCCCGAACAGGCGATTCAAGGTGCGACAAGATGAGTGCGATCGCCAAGATCAGAAAGGATCGGCTGCTTAATCGCATGTTCGAAGTCCTATTTGGGACGTGTGAATTCGCCGCACGATCGTAACTTGGCACGGGTCTTGGGTTTCCCGACCGCGTGCAATCAAGGAAGTGGGCTCGGAAAAGAACTGGTTCTCAGCATGGCGTCCGCCGTTTCGTTTGGTGCCGCGGGTATATTAGGTTTCATGAAAATTCAAGTCCGCACCGCGAACGGCATAGTTCGGCTGTGGCGGCGGAAAGACCAACGAAGTCGAATTCAGCCTTGCTTGGTGACTTCCAGTTCGAGCCAAGCAGCGACCGCCTTGGCGAGGGCCTCTACGCGTTGATCTTGTCCGTTCTCTGTCTCGTCGAGAATAATGGCGCGGCGGGGTTTGCGGACACGTAGCCGGGCGCGGCAGACCTTGGCGGGGAAACGGCCGTGGTCGTCGTTGTGGGGACGATCCTCTTCGTGTCGCTCGATCGACACGCTGTCGATTTCCTCCAATCGAAACGAGCAAGGCTTGCCGACGTCGATCACCGGCGAGTCGACGTCGTATTTCCCGTTGCCGGTAACGCGGTCGAGCACCAGCTGCATCCGGCCGACGGCGAGCGTTACGAGGCCGATCAAGAAGAAGGCGACTCCGATCAAGAAGCCGATCCCAAGCGCGATCAGCTGCAAGTAGCCGCCTTGTTCCCGGACGGATACCCAAGCAAGCCACCCGGAGGCAACGATGACCGCCACGCCGAGCAGGGTGGCAAAGAGCATCCACGGGACGCTCCCCGGCGTCCCTTTCAGCACGAGCCGTTCGGTGGTGTTCTCGACGATCCGCATCATCATCAGTCTATTCGATCGGAACGACTCACGCTTGCCATTGACCCACATTGTGCGAACGTCCGCTGGTTGACCGTTGAGCAGAATCGAGAGGCAACGGCGTATGCGTCGACAGACCGTCGTTGCTGCTCTGCTATCGGCGCAAGTACCGTACGAACAGCAAGGTCGCCTTCGATACGCACGCGTGCAAGACGGGGAGGCGTCGGAGCAATCCCTACTGCCCAAACATGGGCCCTCCAAGACGGCATTGCACCCCGCCGTGGCCCGGCCCGGGCGCGGTGAGGCAGTCGCCGGGTCGCGCGTCCCCTTCGGAGCACCTTTGCTTCACACCCGGCACGTTTGCCTACATGCTCCATGTTCCCAGACGATGGGGTTGCTTGCCCCCGAACACCAAATGCAGGCTCATTTATCGAGGCATTCAGACGGACCCATTGCGTCGCGAGGCCCGAACTACCGGGTCTCGTAGGAATCGTTATACTTGAGCGTTCAGCAGTTTCGCGTGAGCGTCACGGACAACTGAAAACCAAGCATTCGAACATGGGCCCGTAGCTCAGTCGGTTAGAGCAGGGGACTTGAATGCAGCGAGCCTAAACGAGACGTTCGCACGGCTCGCTGCAATCGGGTTGCCTTGGCCTTCACCCGTGAGGGCCTCGGTAGAATTCGTCAAATTCGGGGAAAGCTAAGTCGCGACGCGATACGCCAATCCCGAGCCAAGTCCGCCACGGCGGAAAGGTGTAGAGACTGTACGGCGAACTCGTAAAGAGAAGAGACAGTCCAGACCACAAACCCGAAAGGGGCGGCGAAAGCCGTAGTTGGTAAGCATAATCCCTTGGTCGGGGGTTCGAGTCCCTCCGGGCCTACTTTCGCACAAGTTTCGCATCGCGGTGAATTACGTCGCCTAAATCCTTAATCGGTCGGGGTTCATTTTTCCTTTCGAATGTCAGCTTGAAAACGAAAGCTCCGACGACCATGTTCACTCGACGGTATCCTGCGCGTCGATTGTCCCACGGTCCGCCAAACGCACGAAAGAAACGCAAGCGGTGGCCGCAACGCTGGATCGTCTGTTTGACGCGTTTTTCCGCGATGGAGCAAGGTTGCATCCAGCAAGAGCCATGACCTTGCTCCATGCGCTACTAAGCGACTTGCACGCGTCTCAAATTGTGACGCCTCGACTTGGTGAGCCGAGCGACCGACGGTCGCCAATCGGACTGGTTAGCGCTGACCGGCGGCCACCGTCGTCAGTTCATTTCGCATAGCTGAATCAAGATCGAAGCGATCCAGATTCAATACCTTGTTCCAGACGGCTACTTCGACAGTTTTAGATTTGTCGCTTGTTTATATTTCGTGGTGCCAACAGCTTACGTCGCCTCCAATGGGACAGGCGCGCCAGTTCGTTGCGTACGAGTCGTTGTTGGCGTTCGCGGCGGATTCGAGAGGGTGTATCGCATCCTCGCTCGATGCGGAGGATGTCGGAAATCCCTTCGCGGATCTGCTGCACCGTGATCGCGGGAGTCCATTTTTTTTCCCCGCCTGGCTTCCGTAACCAGGAACCAGGTGGCGAGCAGGGAAAGCGTTTGGTGATGGTGCCACCCTTTCCAATGACGCACCTCGTAATCGGCCAAGCCGGTCTCACTTTTCGCTCGCTGGATGCATTCCTCGATACGGTGTTCGGCCTTGGCAACACGGGCGAATTCCGCCAGCTCCACGTCCAGCGACGCATTCGACAAGTAGTAGTCCGTCTTGACCACACTTCGGTTTTCGCGATCACGGTAACGAATCACGACGAGCACTTCTTCATGGCCTTCCTGCCGCCGATGGTTGCGGCCCACGACGCGCCGCTTGACGATCTCGATCACGAGCGGTCCTTTCGAGCCATCGCGCACATCGATCGTCGTCCACGCATGCTTCGGCAGCGAAGTGACCCAACCATCCACACGCTGCCAAGGTCGCTTCGGCGGTCGACCCTGACCCGAATTGGCGGGTTCATCCGCATCCAGATCACGGATTGTTGTATTCGACGGAATCGCCAAGAGGTAGCGCTCACCGCGGCGGTGCAAACCTCGGCGAAACGAGTACGGGCGCCCCAATTCATCGTCTCCGGCGATCCAGTTGTGGGGCAAGGCATGACCGTGTTGATCGAGCATCTCAAAGCACAGTTGATGTCGCGTACGGTAGCGCACCTGCTTGGGCACCCCGGCCTTCTCACGCCGCTGTTTATCTTTCGTCCATTCCTTTGGAAGAAACAGTCGCATGTCCACCAAGGTATGTTCTTCCGCCGAGACGTAACCGAGGTACACGGCTACCTGACAGTTGTCCACTTTCCCGAGTCGGCCGCACCACTGCCGCGCTACGCCGACCGAATCCTTGCCCGACTTGGGAAAAGCCGACGGATCGAATACCAGGACCCCGTCGTCGCGTCCGAGTTGCTCGCCGACTTGCCGAACCAACTCCTCGCGCAACAGCTCATCATCCCAATCGGACATGCCGACGAACCATTGCAACGGCATCCGATCCTGACCAAAGCGGTAGGCGATCGACTCCACGTTCTTATGCTCCAGGTCCGAGAGAAGACCTTGGACAAACGTGCGCGCGTGATCGACCTGTTCTTTGCGGGCGAGCGTCGCCACAAACGGCTCCATAAACCGCTCCAATCGAGGCATCACCCGATCAAAGACTTGGGGGGCCACCTCACATTCTTCCAGCAACTCGCGCTTGCGATCCTCAAAACTCGCTTCCATCCTTGGGCTCCTTCGGTGAAGCATCGACCTTGCACGCTTAACGGAAGGTTTCTATATCCATACACTTAAGACAGGTCAATACAAATCAAACAGTCGAACTACCGAATCGCGAAAGAATTGCTCACCCGGCGCAAAATGCCAGTGGTGCAAGACCTGAGCGGAAACCTGCGCACCTGCCAGCCAAACCGACCAACCGACCAACCGACCAATCCGAAGTAAACGCGCGTTATGGTGACTAACCTCAGGGTGCGAGCGTGGTTTTCTGGGTGATTTGAAAATAAGAGCATCTCTCAGCTGGCCGAAGGCCGGATGAGGGGGCCCGGCACGCTGCCAGGCGTTCCACCCTCACCCGCCCGGGTCCCGCGAGCGGGCCCCGGTCGACCTCTCCCGGCCTCGGGAGAGGTGACACCCTCCTGTCCCTTCTCCCCAACGCGGGAGAAGGTGGCCGAAGGCCGGATGAGGGGGCCCGGCACGCTGCCAGGCGTTCCACCCTCACCCGCCCGGGTCCCCGCGAGCGGGCCCCGGTCGACCTCTCCCGGCCTCGGGAGAGGTGACACCCTCCTGTCCCTTCTCCCCAACGCGGGAGAAGGTGGCCGAAGGCCGGATGAGGGGGCCCCGCACGCTGCCAGGCGTTCCACCCTCACCCGCCCGGGTCCCCGCGAGCGGGCCCCGGTCGACCTCTCCCGGCCTCGGGAGAGGTGACACCCTCCTGTCCCTTCTCCCCAACGCGGGAGAAGGTGGCCGAAGGCCGGATGAGGGGGCCCGGCACGCTGCCAGGCGTTCCACCCTCACCCGCCCGGGCCCCGCGGCGGGCCCCGGTCGACCTCTCCCGGCCTCGGGAGAGGTGACACCCCCCTGTCCCTTCTCCCCAACGCGGGAGAAGGTGGCCGAAGGCCGGATGAGGGGGCCCGGCGGGGTGCCGGACGCTCAGCCCTCACCCGCCCGGGCCCCGCGAGCGGGCCCCGGTCGACCTCTCCCGGCCTCGGGAGAGGTGACACCCTCCTGTCCCTTCTCCCCAACGCGGGAGAAGGTGGCCGAAGGCCGGATGAGGGGGCCCGGCACGCTGCCAGGCGTTCCACCCTCACCCGCCCGGGTCCCGGGCGTGACCCGAGCCACCTCTCCCGGCCTCGGGAGAAGTGACACTCTGCCGTTCCTTTTGCCGCGCTGGGCAAGATAGAACGGGGTGCGGACCCTCTTGGGATCTAGTCTTCGAAACTCGCCTAATTCGGACAGGCAACAAAAAACAGTTCCTGCTTGATAACGCGGCGCCGCCCATTGCGAGTCGTCCGTCCCGAAGGGTTAACACCGTCTCAGCCCTGGGGGAGCCTTGACGGTGGCCTGCGAACGGGTTGGGAAAGCCTGGTCAACGTTGTGACGGATTGCTGTCATATGCCGTCCCGTGGTCGCCGTCTTGTTCGGGCGGCGAATTGCCGGTGCTGGAGGCGTTGATGCCGGCGGCCATCATCGCCCGCCGGATTGCAGCGATCGTGGGTGGGGAGGGTTTGAAGTTGCCCGGGCGATGGCCCTCGGCAATCAGCAGCGGGGTCCAGCCATACTTGTTCTTGCGGTTCCAGACCTCGGCGCTGGCTCCGCGAGCGGCGAGCAGATCGACGACCTTCGGCGCGTTGTTGTAGGCGGCGCCGTGCATCACGGTTTCGCCATTGTCATCCACGACGTTGAGGTCGGCTCCAAGTTCGAGTAAGAAAGTGACAGCCGCCAGCAGCTCTTCTTCGGTGCCGGCCTCTTCGCCGGGAGCCAACGTGCCGAGGCCTGCGGCGGCCAGCAGCGGTGGGCAGTGATCGGCGTTCGGGATCGTCGGATCGGCTCCGAGTTCGACCAGCAGTCGCATGAAGGGAAGGTCGGCCGTATCGCAGGCCAGAAAGAACGGCGTCGCTCCTTGCTGGGTGAGCTGCCCGCGTCCCGACGAACCGCGCGCCAGCGGCGCGTTCAGATCCGCGCCGGCGGCGTACAAATGTCGCACGAGTTCGAGGCTGGTGAGATTGCCCGATCCTTGAGGTGGCGGCTGGCCGTCGAGTCCATCTCCCAAATTCGATTTGCGGACCCAGCTCATCGCGTGCAATGGCGTGTAGCCCGAACGTTGATCGTTTGGATCGGCGCCGGCTTCAAGCAAGTCAAGCGCCAACTGAAAGTGCCCGTTCTCGATGGCCAACAGCAAGGCACTCATTCCCCGCCGCGGTGCCCGTCCACCGGCCCGGTCCGGTTGCATCGCTTCGTTCACGTCCGCCCCGCTTCTGAGCAGCGTGTGGACGACGTCGCGCCGACCTTCGCGTACCGCAAACAGCATCGGCGTGAATCCGGAGCGTAGTGGCGTGCGCCAATCAGCGCCGGCTTCGATCAACGCACGTACGACGTCGTCGTGCCCCTCCGCCGCCGCCCACATCACGGCGGTTTGGCCGCGTCGCTGTTTCGCCTGGACGTCCGCTCCGTTGCTCAGCAGACACTCGACCGCCTCGAGACGACCTGTGCGAGCGGCGACCATCAGTGCCGTTTCGCCGCCCGCGCGCGTCGCGTTCGGGTCGGCACCGGCGGCGAGCAGCAGCCGCACCAGCGCGACGTCGCCGTTCTCACACGCCAACAACAGTGGCTTCACGCCATAACGATTCGCTCGATCGGCGTCGGCGCCGGCTTCGATCAAGCGTCGCGCCGTGTCCTTGTCGGCAAACCACGTTGCCCAGTGCAGCGCGGTCATGCCGTCGGCCTGTGCGGCGTTGACGTCGACGTGGGACTGCAGCAGCGCCTCAACTTGTGGACCGTCACGTTGTTCGACCGCATCCGCCAGCGGTGCCGGTAGCTCAGCCGCCGACAACGCGGAAAGCGGCAGGAGCAAGAGGCCGAGTCGTATGCAGCGAATCAGGTTCATGGCCAGGTTGGGACCGTGGATCGAGGTTCTTGCGTTGCGTTGAGTCGCGTGTCGCGATTCTAGTTTCGCCGAGCGCTTAAATGGTTAAGGGTTCGAACAGGTCGTCGACTTTGCCGGTGCTGTCGGCGAACTTGTCCAAGCGCACGCCCACCTTGTCCAGCAGCGTCAAATGCAGGTTGGCGAGCGGGACCGGGTGCTCATAGGCGAGGTGCCGACCTCCACGCATCTGGCCTGCCGCGCCGCCGGCGACCAGGATGGGAAGCTGCTGATGATCGTGGACGTTCGGGTTCCCCATTCCGCTCCCATACAGATACAGCACGTGATCCAGCAACGAGCCACCGGCTTCGGGTGTCGCCGCCAACCGTTCCAGGAAGTAGGCGAACAACGACACGTGAAACTGATTGATCTTCGCCACCTTGGCGATTTTATCCGGGTCATTGCCATGGTGCGTCAAGGGGTGATGGGGATCGGGCACCCCGATCTCCGGGTAGGTTCGGTTGCTTGTCTCGCGCCAATTGAAACGTAATCACGCGTGTGACATCACCCTGAAACGCGAGCAGTTGAAGGTCGAACATCAGTTTGGCGTGGTCGGCGTAAGCGGCGGGAACGCCGTCCGGGCGATCCAGATCCGGCAAGGGATTCTCGGACGCGTCCGCCTCGGCTCGTTGAATCCGTCGTTCGACTTCGCGAATGCTCTCCAAGTACATCTCCACGCGCGCACGATCGGCTGCTCCCAGTTGCCGGCCCAAGCGTTGGAAGTCATCGACGACGGCGTCCAAGAGGCTGGCGCGACTCCGCCACGCAGCGCGTCGTTGTTCGATGCTTCCACCGTCGCCAAACAATCGCTCGAAGACGATGCGAGGGTGTGCTTCGGCGGGTAGCGGTGTCGTCGGTGACGACCACGATAAGTTGTTTTGGTAGACGCACGCATAACCGTTGTCGCATTGGCCGACCGTCGCCAAGAGATCCATCGCCAACTCGAGTGACGGCAATTGAGTGTCGCGGCCGATCTGCTGGGCCGCAATCTGATCGACGGTCGTGCCCAGATAATAGTCGGTGCTTTCCGTGCGTTTGGCACGAGCCGCGCTAAGAAACGCGGCGTTCGATGTCGCATGCGTGCCCGGATAGGCGTTCGCCAGTTCCAGGTTCGTGATCACCGCGACCTGTCCTTTGACGGCTTCCAGCGGGCTGAGGCTGGGCGAGAGCTGATCCAGGTGCTCGGCCTCAGCTGGCTTCCAACGCGTGTTGTCGCAGCCCATCGGGATGTACACGAAGCCCAGTCGTCGAAGTCGGCTGGGATCCGCCGGCGAGTCGGCCTGTGCCGTCATGGCCGGAACCATTGCGTCCAGCAGCGGCAGCGCGAGGGATGCTCCGATGCCGCGCAGGAAAGTCCGTCGCGGAAGAGTGCGCTTGCGGATGAACATGTTCAGTCTCCTGGATGAATTCGCGACAAGTCGGCGTCGGTCATTCTCAGCTGAAACGGGACACTCTTGGCGATCCCGATCACCAAGGACGAGAATCGGTAGTCGTCGTTTCTGGCCTGTCGGACGATTTCACGCACGGCGGGTGCGTCGTCCGATTCAAGCCCGCGACCGAGTGCAAACGTGAGGAGTTTTTCAGTTAGCGTCGACACGAACCATTCGGGACGTTCGAGCAAAGCGGCTTCCAGTCCTTCGACGCCAACGAATTGGCTGCCGTCGGGCAGGCCGCCGCGGGGATCGACCGGTTGATCCGCCTCCATCTCGCGCCAACGACCGACCGCGTCGAAGTGTTCCAGCGCGAATCCGACCGGATCAATCACGTTGTGGCAACTGGCGCAGGCCACGTTCGCTCGATGCGCCGCCAGTCGCTCGCGTACCGGCAAGTTGGACGCGACCGTGTTGTCCTCCAGCGCTGGGATATTCGCGGGCGGAGGCGGTGGCGGTTGGCCCAGAACGTTTTCCAGAATCCACTTGCCGCGGAGTACGGGAGAAGTCCGTGTCGCATACGAGGTGACGGACAAGATACTTCCCTGCCGCAAAAGCCCGCCGCGTTGGCTGTCGTCAGCGAGCGTCACGGGGCGGAAGCGGCTGCCATAAACATGCGGGATGCCATAGTGCTTCGCCAAGCGTTCATTGAGAAACGTGATTTTGCTTTGCAGCAGGTCGGTGACGCTGAGATCCTGCCGCTGCACACGCTGGAAGAGAGATTCGGTCTCCTGCCTGAATGCTTGCCGCAGGTTGTCGTCAAAGTCGGGGAAGAGCCGCTGATTGGGCGTGAACGAGTCCAGATTGCGCAGGTGCAGCCATTGGTCGGCGAAATTGGTCACCAGCGAAGCCGACCGCGCATCGGCCAGCATGCGGCGGACCTGGTGATCCAGCACGTCGGGACGGCTCAACTCGCCACGCTCGGCCAACTCCAGCAACTCGTCGTCCGGAATACTGCTCCAGATAAAGAACGAAAGCCGCGAAGCCAGCTCAAGATCACTGATCCGATAAGCCGTGTTGGCTGGCAGGCCGGCGGGCTGATGTTCGATGCGGAAGAGAAAGTTTGGGCTGACAAGAATCGCGCTCAAGCCCTTCTCGATACCGACATCGAACGACGCCTCGCCGCGGCCCTCGAGAAACAGTCGCAGCGGCGATCGCAGGTCGTCGTCGTGGATGGGCGCCGATAGGCGCGTCGGGCCAAGGTGGAAAGAATGCGTCGGGCGCATTCCTCCTCGTCCTCGGCGCTGGCGGGTCGGCACACAAAGATGCGACGCCGGCTTGCGCTGGCCGCTGGTTCCGCCACGGCATACGGTCCCGTGATCGAGACCTGAAATACGGCGGGTGTGAGCCGCGGGTGACGATGCATGTTGAAATGTGCTTGATACGGCTGCCGTCGCGTCTCCTGCAGTGACGAGTCCTGCTGGACGAAGGTGACGCCCAGATCGTGCAATCCGGCCGCAACGTCGACGCGCGTCCGAAGCTGCTTGTCGACTTGCGTGTGGTCCTGCGGGTTGCGAGGGGGTTCCACCGTGAACGAGTCCACGCGTTGCCGATCCAGCAGCAGCTCCAGTTCATGCGGCTCCGTAAGCCCCTCGACTTCCTCGTTGCGATCGCGGGCCAAGCGTACTTCGATCTCGTACTTGCCGCTCAGCGGAAACACATAGGGAATCAGAACACCGCCTCGCGTGCCGATCGGCAGCCCCGTCACGTGCTGTTCCTGAGTGCGGTCGGCAGGCACGCGAAACGTCTCGACCTCGGGTCCGGACACCGGCGTCCCGACGGCCAGCCGACTGATTTTCTGCGCCGCCGAGACATAGCGATCGAGCAGCGTCGGCGAGAGGTCCGAAACCGTAAGATTGTCAAAGCCGTGACTGGCCTCGTCGGCAGGCAGCAGCGCCGCCGCGTCGATCGGGATCGCCAGCAAATCACGAATGGCGTTCTGATACTCGTGACGTGTCAGCCGGCGAAACGTGCTGGTGCGGCCCGGATTCGGATGCTCGGCAGCGAAGCGATCCAGTGAAGACTCCAAGGCAGCGAGCGCCGCGACGTAAGCCGACTCGCTCGGACGCGGCACGTCGAGGGGCGGCATCTGGCGGGATCTTAACCGGCGGATGACGTTTTCCCAGGTCGCGCGGTGGTCTTCAACGGCGAGGGAAATCGCCGATTCCAGATCGAGCTCGGCGGCACGGTCGGCTTGATTGTGGCAATCGAGGCAATGGTCGCGCACCAGACTTCGGAGCGGCCCGGGGGCGGTATCGCCTTTGGCCCCGCCGCCAGTGATGGGGTCGTCCGTGCGGCTGTCGTCAATAATCGTGTCGCTCGCGGCCGGCAGGTCCTGGGCGCGCACGGGGTCGCGACAAATTGCCAGCGCCGTGAGGAACCAGAGTAAAACGAGTCGGACGGGCGGTCGTATCATGCCGCGGTTGGCCTCGAGGGATTTCCAACTGCCGGAGTGAGATCCCCGCCATTTTATTCACTTTCGTGGCGCAGAGGGCCACGGTTCGCCAAGAATTTCAAGACGGTTCGCCGCCCTCCCGTGTTCGTGCGAGGCCATCTCGCCGCTGTCTCCCTATCCTGTTCGCCGTTATCACTTTCAACCCCCACGTTCGAGCCAGAATCGAATCGTTTCGGTGATGCTTTGTTCCTCCAGGGTTTGGTGGGCGAGCAATTCGTCGGCGAGGGCGGCGATGGCGGGCCAGACCGGCTCGCGGCGTAAGTTCTGATACAGCTGGCGCGTGGTCTCCTCCAGCACGTGGACCAGGCGTTGTGGAGATGGGGCCACCGAGGCCAGTTGTTCGGCGGCGATTTGCCAGTCGCATCGCCAGGGCGCGACGAAGGCCGGATGAAAGGCGTTTCCGGAATAGATCATCTCGGCCACGGGGCCGGCCAGCGCCGTTTGTGCCTTGCGCAGGCAGAGCTCTCGGCTGGAAAACCGGCGCACGGGCCAAATCACCTGCGTATCGCCGCAGCGATCAGGGCCGTCGTCCCATTCCGGCTCGATCGTCAGCCTGCAAACCGAACCACCCAGCATGATCGCCATGCAGGCATGGCCCGCCTCGTGATACGCGGTCAGCTCGTCGCGGTTGTCGTCCATCTGCCGACTCTCGGGCATCGGATCAGTCAGAAGTTTGGCGGAAACCGGTTGGAGCCGCCGAGCGACGGAGCGTTTCCGGCCGCTCCACACGCATGCGGGTGGGTTTACGAGTCTCCCAGGGAGACAGGCTGATTACCGGATCGGGCGGAGGCGAGACAGGCGTCCAGGACCCGTTGCGTATCGAAGGCCAGGCGTCCAAAGGCGGGCTCGACCTGGCCTTCAAGCACCTGGTTGGCAAACGTTCGGATCATCTTGGCTTCTTGCGAGTTCGCATCACTATTGCTGTATTCGTCCACCCAATGACACCGTGCGCGGGCTCGCATCTCAAAGTCACAGCCCAACATCCGATAGTCCGGATTGAACGTTTCGAATGTCAGCTCGGCGCCGAAGAAAGGCAACACGAAATCGGAGAGGTGGAGGTTCCCTCGCGTGCCGCTGATGTTCGCCCACTGCTGATTCTCGGTGGTAAAGGCACAATAGAACGAGGCACTCACGCCACCGGCGAAAAACATCTCGCCAGAGAACTCGATCGGCACCGGCTGGTCGTGTTTCGGCCCGAACGCTTGGCGGTGCTGGCGACCGACGACGGATTCGGGCAGCTGACCGGGCAGGAGGGTCAGGGCGAGCCGGATGTTGTACCAGCCAAGGTCTCCGAGGCAGCCCAAGGGCTCGAGCTGACTATCACCGCGAATATTGCTCTCCATGAAGTCCGCGTCCGCCAAGAAACTGAATTGACTGGTGATCCGCCGGACGTCGCCGACGTGTTGGCCTTGTTCCAGGAGCTCAACAACGGCCGCCATCCGAGCGCTGTGCGTGAACATCACGCCGTCCATGAATTGCACGTTCCGCCGTGCGGCCGCCGCGCACATCTCGGCGACATCGGCCGCGTTCGCACCACACGGTTTCTCGACCAGCACGTGCTTGCCGGCCTCGATCGCGCGAAGCACCCAGGGCTTGCGAACGACGGTGGGCAAGGGCAGGTAAAGGGCGTCCACCTGAGGATCGTCGATCAGTGCTTGATAGCCTTCGAAAGCCTGCGGCGTAACGGCCAGCGGCACCGAGGCCTGGCATTCATCGATAAACCGTTGGGCTCGCTGGCGATCGCGGCTGGCGACGCCCACCAGGACGCTGTTCCCCGAACAGTGAATGGCCTGCCAATTCTTGCGCGATATTCGCGGTACCGACGATTCCCCAACGACAAACGGTCTGATTCATGTCAAACTTCTCCTGCGGCCAAACGGGAGGGCACCGTCAAACGGGAGCCTCGCCCTCCCGGGCCGAACAATCCATGATTTGCGGCTCGGCGGAAACCTCGCCCTCCCGGGCGGCACCCAATTCAACGAACCCAGATAAACTGCCGCGTGGAGGCTGATTGTCGGCCGGAACTTGGCGGCTTGCAAGAGACGCGGGCCGGAGGGAGAACGTAGCTTATGTTTCGCGTGAGCCGAGAGAGTCGCGACCCGAGGATCCTGCGTGCCGCGTTAGGCTTGCTGATCGCCATCGTGGCGGCGACCGGCCTGAACCTTTGGACGTTGGCCGAGGTTCGCAAAGAACAGGCGGCGTTTGCCGACATTTTGCAGGGCGGGGTGGCACAGGATATCCAGGCGTTGGGGACGCTGCCTTACGAAGTGGAGTGGCAGTTCTTCTTCACGATCCTGGTCTTGCTCGTCTTGGTCGTCGCGGCGATCGTGCTGGTACTGATTGTGCGGGCCTATTTGAACAGCCAACAGTCGCTGCACGAAGTGATGCTCTTGGCGTGGGACATCCTGGCCAGCATGGATCAGGGGGTGATTACGCTGGATACGGAGGGGCTGGTGACCAGCGTGAACCCCAGCGGTCAGCACCTGCTTGGGATGAGCGCGGACTGGTATGGCCGGCCGCTGCGCGACGTGTGTTCTTCGGGCGAGCGCCTGGCGCGGGCGAGTCGCGAGGTGTTGGCGTCGGGAACAGCGCAGGACGACGTCGCGTGTACGGTGATGCTGAATGGACATGCCGCTCAATTGAACGCCGAATGCCATACCTTGCGCGGAACCGACGACGCAATTCGCGGCACGGTGCTCCATGTCCGCGATTGGACGGAGCGGATCTTTATGGAGGAACGGATGCGGAGGATGGAGCGATTCATGGGCCTGGGTTCGTTGGCCGCGGGGCTTCATCACGAAATCCGCAACCCGCTCAGCGCGCTCTCGCTGCATGTGCAGCTGCTTGAGGAGCGTCTGGCGGACCAGGCGGACGAAGAAGTCGCCCAGAACCTGTCCGTGATCAAGACCGAAGTGGACCGCATCATCGGAGTTCTGGAAAGTTTTCGAGACTTCGCCTCGATCGATCGCTTGCAGCTGGCCAAGACCGACCCGACTGCCTTGTTGCAGCAGATGTTGGACCTGGTCCGTCCACGAGCCCAACAGCAGCAGGTCGAGATCCGATTTTCGCCGCCGAGCTCGCCGCTGCCCGCGCTGGAGGCAGATCGTGCCAAGCTGGAGCAGGTGTTGCTGAATCTGATTGTGAATGCCTTGGAGGCCATGCCCACCGGCGGCTTGCTGACGGTCTCCCTGGCGGCCCGGGATGGTCGAGTGGTCCTTGACTTGGCCGACACGGGCCGCGGCATTCCCGAGAACATCCGCTCTCGAATCTTCGACCCGTACTTTACGACCAAGAGCCAAGGATCTGGTATGGGACTTGCTTATTGTGACAAGATCATCCGTCAGCATGGGGGCCAGATCGACGTCGAGACCAGTCTGGCGGGCACGACCATCCACGTTTCCTTGCCGACCGGATCGCCGCCGCCCATCCCCACCTGATCTGCCTTCCGCGGGTCGTAGCCGACGGTTATGGGCGGGCGGAGCCAGAATTCATCGATTTTTCTCGTTGCGGAGGCGCGATTCATGAACCCGAGCGGACTTAGCATCCTGATCGTCGATGACGAACCCAACATTCGCAACGGACTGGCCAAAGGTCTGATCGCCGAGGCCCAAACGCTGGACGTCGCCTCCAACGGCGAGGAAGCACTCCAGAAGTTCGACGCGAGCGGACATGATATCGTGATCACCGACCTCCGCTTACCCGGTGATCTGGACGGCTTAGAGCTGGTGGCGGCGATTCACGACAAGCGGCCCGAGACGCACATCCTGGTGATTACGGCCTACGGCACGGTCGAGACAGCCGTGGAGGCGATGCGGCGGGGGGCGTTTGATTTCATTACCAAGCCGGTTGACCTGAACTTGATTCGCCATCAGATCCAACAGGCACGAGAACACCACGAACTGGTTGCCGAGAACCGGCGGCTGCGCGACCAATTGGCGAGCAGTGGCGAGGTGCCCGAAATCATTGGCAACTGTCCTGCCACACGCGATCTGCTGCGGCAGATCCGCCAAGTGGCGCGGACGGACGCCACGGTGCTGATTCTAGGTGAGAGTGGGACGGGCAAGGAACTGGCGGCTCGCGCAATTCACAATCTGAGCGATCGCAAGGCGTCTCCTTTCGTGACGGTTAATCTGGGCGCCCTGCCCGATACCCTGCTGGAAAGTGAGCTATTCGGCCACGAGAAAGGAGCCTTCACCGACGCACGACGTCAGAAGTTGGGGCGTTTCGAAGAAGCGCAGGACGGCACGCTGTTTCTGGATGAGATCACCGAGACATCGATCAAGAGTCAGGTGGACCTGTTGCGGGTCCTGGAACAGCGCGAGTTTCGGCGGCTTGGGGGCGACGAACCGCTTCCCGTGAACGCCCGGATCGTGTCGGCCTCGAACAAAGACATTGAGTCGCTGGTGAAGGCCGGTGAGTTTCGCGAAGATCTGTATTACCGGCTGAATGTCATTCCGATTCGCACTCCACCCCTGCGCGAGCGACGGGAGGACATTCCGCTGCTCACGGAATTCTTCCTGTCGCAGTTCTGCCAGCGTCATCGTCGCCCGCTTAAGGGCCTGGCCAGCGAGGCGACGCGGGCCATGGTCTCGTATTCCTGGCCCGGAAACATTCGCCAGTTACGCAATTTCGTTGAGCGGCTGGTGGTCACGGTGGAGGGCGAGGTGGTCCACGCCGAAGATCTTCCGGCCGAAATGGTTTCGTCGCCGTCAACACGGACGGGAACCTTGACGGAAGCAGTCGAGGAGGCCGAAAAAAATTCGATCCTGGCGGCCCTCGCGTCGTGCGACTATCACCGCGAGCGAACCGCCAAGCTACTCGACATCAGCGTTCGCTCGCTGCACTACAAGATGAGCCGCTACGGCTTGCATTGAGGAGCGGTCAGCGGATCGCTCCGCGGACCGCTTAAGCGGACCGCTCGCCCCGCGCGTGGCGTGACTCAGGTCGAAACCGTGCCGGTGTTGCCGTTGTTCTTCTTCTTCTTGCGGGCCGCCGTCTCGTGCTTGGAAAACGGCGTATGGGACTGCAGTCCCACGATCTCCAGGCGGATTCCGTCCTGCTCGAACTCCTTCTGCAAATCGATCAGTTTGCTCATCACCGTGTGATCGACGAGCGAAGTATTTCTCAGGTCGATCGTCAGGTTCTTGTGCTCGCGGCGAATCTGTTCGATGCGACGTCGGAAGGGAATCCAGTTGCTGAACACGGCGGAATGATCGGCCTCGATGAGATACGCGTCGGCGCCGACTTCCTGCACATCCAGGTAGGGCTTGAAGAGCGAGCGGAGGGGAACTCCGTTGAGGACGTGAATCAACAGCTTGACGGCGATCCCGATGCCGATCCCGACCAGCAGATCGGTGGCGAGCACGCCGATGATCGTGGTCACGTAGATCACCAGTTGCTCCCAACCGATATCCAGGACGTGTTTGAATTCACGCGGATGAGCCAGGCGAAAGCCGGTGTAGATCAGCATCGCGGTCAGCGCAGCGATGGGAATCAGCCCGATCAGGCTGGGCAGCAGAGTGACAAATGCCAACAGGAAGACACCGTGCCACAGATTGGCGAACCGCGTCTTGGCCCCATTGTCCAAGTTGGCCTTGCTACGCACGATTTCCGAGATCATCGGGCAGGCGCCGATCAGGGCACAAGCCGTGTTGGCGACTCCGACGGCGAGATTGTCGCGATCGAGATTGGTTTTGCGATGATATGGATCGAGCAGGTCCATCGCGCTGGCGGTCAGCATCGATTCCAGCGTTCCGATCAGCGCGAACATAATCACCCACTTCCACGCCTTGGGTTGCTTCAAGGCACTGAAAGCCGGATACGAGAAGGCGTTGAACGTCTGCCCGAACGCCGGCACCTTGACCAGTGTGTCCGGGGCGGGCGGCGTGGCGGGTTCTGCTTCGGTCGTCGACGGGGCGGGCTCGTTCAGCTTGGTTTCCGCCGCCGCAACCGCTTGGGACTCCTCACCTGATCCCGCTGATTCAGCTTCCGCCTCTTCCAGGCTCAGCTTGACCGTGTGAGTCTGCGAGATGCCCGTCGCCATTCCCAGAGGCACCGCGACGATCAGAACGACGAGCGCGGCGGGAATCGCCTTGGCCAGCGCGAATCGGCTGGCCAAGAGCGGCCAGATAAACATGATCGCGAGCGCGACGCCACCGACAACGGCAATGGTGGGATTCAAGTTTCGCAAGATCGTCGGGATATTCCAGAGCAACATCAGCGGCTCGCCTTTGGCCGAGACGCCGAAGGTCGGCGGAATCTGCTTCGCGATAATGATCACGCCAATCGCCGCCAACATTCCGTGGACGACCGAGGTCGGAAAGAATTCACCGACGATCCCGATCCGAAAGACGCCGAACAGGATTTGAATGATGCCGGCTGCGACGCCGACCGCCAACGCCGCGCGATACGCGTCGTGATTGATATCCCCCGGCACGCCGCTCCCGCCGAAATCCATGACGCAACCGGCGGCGATCACGATCAATCCCGCCGCCGGACCCTTGATGGTCAACTCCGAGTTACTCAAAAACGCGGCCAGGATGCCACCGATAATTGCCGTGAAGACGCCCGCGATCGCCGGGTATCCGTAGGCCAGCGAGATACTAAGGCAGAGAGGAAGCGCGATCAGGAAAACCAGAAATCCGGACATCATGTCGTCTTTCAGGTACTTCACAAATCCCGCGGATGTCCCGCGGGGGACCTCCAGATTCGTTGAATTCGATCGATTTTGGCTCGGTTCAGACATTGCTCACGGCTCGCTTGTATAGACGGTGAATTGTGGCGGTTCAGTCGGTTCGCTTCGGTGAGTTCGGTGCGACCTGGCTTGGTCCGGTCTCGACGGGCCACTCGGATCGCCGCTGCGCGCTCAGGGCGTGATGGCGACTTCCGCCTGGGTTCCCACGGGGTGTTCTGGAGTTGCTTGACGCAGGGTCAATGCCCGTCGGAGCATGATTTCTTTCGCCGCGTGGTATCGCGATGCCACGCCGGGCTGCGGAATCAAGCCTCCGCCCAGGATCAGGGCCGTCAGCATTAACACGGCAACCTTTTCGGGAGTCCGCGCGGTCAACGAGATGGACGCGTTGTGTTCGGTCCCCGTGAAGAGGCGAAAATAGGCCTGCAGGACGCCAATCCCATTCAGCGCCGCGGCCAGGACCACCAGCATGCCGACCAGCGGATAGACACTCACGGCCCCCTCGACCAGCAGCTCCGCCCCGATGAAGCCGACCGTTCCAGGGAAACCAATACTGGCCAGACCCGTCAACAGAAAGAAGACAGCCAAGGAAGGCATGTGTGGGTACAGGCCATGGTAATCGGACAACGACAGACGACCGGTTCGTGACTCAAGCGCTCGCAGCGTGATCCCAAAACCGGCGAGGGACATTCCGACGGACAACCAGACGCAAAGTGCTCCGGTCAGGCCGACGGAGTTTACCATCTCAAGCCCGACCAGAACGAGCGACGAATGGCTCAGGAACAGATAGCAAAAGAATCGCCGTGCCTCGCGCTGGACGAGTGCCATTCCCGCCGCGTAAATCGCGGTGAACAGCGACAGGAGTGACAGGGTCCGCAGAGCCCAATCGGGCGCGATCGGCAGAACCAGCCGAACAGCCGTGTAAGCGCCGATCATGGGCGTCACGTAGAGCAACGCGGTGCCCAGCGTGGCGTTCTCGAACAAGTCGGTCATCCAGCAGTGCACCGGTGTGCTCCCGCTGCGGATGAGAACCGCCGCGATCAGCAATCCGATCGCCCAAATCGAATGGTTCGCCGTATCCCCTTCCAGTTCGACCAGCGTCCAGCCACCGACCAGCAGCAGCAGGAACAGCCCCATGTGGGCCAGGAAGACACGGGTGGAGCGTCCGCGAGCGCGAAGTTCCAGGGTTGGAGGGATCACCTGTGCGGCCAGCAGGCCGATCAGTCCCCAGGGTTCACGGCAGGCCAGAGTCGCCAACAACAAGGTCTCGGAGACCAGCGTCCACGCGAACGGAAATCGTCGCATCTTCGTCCGCAAAGTGGCCAGGGTCATCACGAAATACAGCAAAGCCGCCAACGGCAAGAGCGGCGCGCTGAGCTCATCAATGACGACCGCGTTTTCTCCCAGATAGGGCGAAAGCACGTCCCAATGATCGTGGGCCTCGAACGAGTGCAATAGGTTGAAGTCTTCCCAGGCACCCACGGCAAACACCAAGGTCAGGCCACAGGCGACCAGCGTTCGACGTCGCGCTAAATCGGGATCCCTGATCCAACACACGCCCAGGGCGCCGAGCAGCGGCGTCAAGATCGCGAGTTCCAACCAAGGTAAAGTCAGTGTCAACATTCGTTTTCTCTCGCTAGAATCTTAATTCGTCGACCACTTCGGGCTGCAGTTCAACTTGGTCCGACTCACGTGAGCCGCTCCCGGCCAGATAATCCGTCCAGCGGCGTTCCATCCCGTCGCACCACTCAAAGATGCCTCGGAACGGTGCCGCCACAAAATCGTTCAAGATGCTGTCCAGGTAGCCCCGTTCGAGTGCGAAGCGGTAACACCAGGCTCGCCAGCGCAGCGGGAGGAAACGTTCCCAAACCGTGGGTTCACTCGACAGGCTGGCACCCAAAGTATCTTCCAGCGACTGATAGTCATGCAACAGGGTCGGCGCCCGCAATAATTGCAATGTCCGCAGACACGCGTGTCCCAGAATATGAATCAGCGGAATGTAGCGTAGCCCCAGCCCGATTTCGACGACGATGATGCCCACCTGCGAGCACGACGCGAACGCCAGCATGCTTTTGATATCGGTTTGGACCCGCGTTGCCATGGCAGCATAGATCGCGGTCACCAAGCCCAGCACGACCACGATTGCCGACAGCAGGAAGGATGCTTCCAGAATCGGGCTGACGCGGAGGAGCAAAAACACGCCCAAATGAATCGACAGCGCGCCGTAGAAAATCGCGCTCGACGGAGTCGGCCCCTCCATCGCTCGGGGCAGCCAGCCGGAGAACGGTACGAGCGCCGATTTACCGGCGGCAGCAACCAGCAGCAGCAATCCGACGAAGAGGGCCTGCCCGGACGTCATCGACGCTTGCCCTTCCGGCCAGGGACCGGTGCCCATCAAGCCGGTGAAATCGCCCGCGCCCGTCAGATGGTGCATCGCCACCGCTGCGATCAGGAAGGCCGCGTCGGCAATCCGGTACACGATCCAGACGCGGAGACCATTGCGGACTGGCGAGAGCCGCTCATGAAAAAACGCAACCAGCAGGGCCGATGACAGGCCCACCAGCTCCCAACCGAGAAACAGGACCTCGATCGTGCCTGCCAGCGACGACAACACCATGCCCAGAGTAAAAATCGCATAGGCGACATAAAAGCGATGATAGCCCGGCTCGCGATGCAAGTACTGATTGGTAAAGGCACCCACGGTCCCGCATAACAGGTAGCTCAAGATCACGAACGGCACCGAGAGCCGATCGAAGACAAACTTCAGGTGGAACTGAAAGTGCTGCTCGTGCTGTTCGGGGATCATCACCCAATTGCCCAGCTCGACGGGAACCAGCCGCGTCCCAACGATCAACATCATCGCCAAGATCAAAATCGATGCGAACAGTCCGACCGTGACCGTGATGAACGTCCAGCGACTGACCGCCTGCTCACTTAACGGCCGCCCGACCAGCGACGTCAGCCCCAGCACCAGCAGTAATAACGTGGGGCAAATCAGAATACAGAGCCCCAGGAGTCGAAAGATCAGCGAGATGTCCATTTGGTCGAACCTGATTTTGCGTTCAGCTGGAATTCGGGAACGGATGCAGAGGGTGAGAAGTGGGGCGGCGTGCGTCTGGCAGGATTAGCGGGCGTTTTGGATCCGAGCGTAACCCAGATGGTCGCGCCAACCGCGATACCATTCGGTCGACGACTCGACGGTCGGTAGATGGTCCGTCTCCGGATCGTAAGGCACGAAGCTTCCCTGCTGGAACAATTGGATCCGACCCGTCTCCGTGTCGATCACGGCCAGTTGCACCCATTCGTTTCGACACAGTCGCGCGATCCCCTCGTTGTGGTCCATCACGTGAATCATCGCCTCGGGCGTCGCCTCGATCAGGAACAGCAAGCCGCATCGGCTCGTGGATCTCGATCATCTGCTGGTACAGTCCCGGCCGCAGATCGCTTGCCGCGCCGTCCATCACGCCCAGCAGCGACGTCACGTTGTGTGGCAACTTGTTGCCCGCGCCCCAGCCGATGTGGTCCACGCACGAGAAATAGTATTCCAAACTGATCCCTGCACAGACGGGAATGACCGCCTGCAGGATCCGCGTCAGAATCGAGAACTGGTCGTCATCTTGAGCGGGGTCGTACGATTGCAGGAACGCGCGCCGGTCCAGAAACAGGCCGCGATTCCAGTCCCTTCTGCCCACGAAGCAGAGAGCGTTGGTGGCGTGGTTGTATTCGGGTCGGGCCTGTGACAGGTCCTCGGCGCGTCCCTCCACGTGGCGCAGGGCCGCGTCGAAGGCGAGGTTGAGCGGCGCCGATTCGAACCTCCGCGACCGCTCGTGCGCATTCCGCGCCCGGGCCTCGTCAATCACCTCCAAGGCGTGCTCCAAGTCGGCGCGGTGCGAGAACGGCACGCGGTCCAGGTCGAAGTAGGTGACGCTGTCGTCGCACGTGTTGTGATAAGCACCGACGACCACCGTGTCTTCGGGCAGCGGCAGCCCGCGATCCTTCAGCCGCTGGCGGACGCGCGGATCGTTGGCCATCTGGGCGACAGCCCGCGCGTTCGGGCCACCTCGTGCACCCGCACACGCCCCGCAGTTGTATGCCGACTCGTGGGGATTGTTCAGGCTGGAAGAGCCGTGACCGCAAATGATTATCAAGCGGGCATAGCCACGCGTCAGCCCCACATCGCGCAGCAGCCGCTCGACAATGTCCGTCATCTCCTGAAGTGAGAAGCCGATCTGGCCATTGTGCGGTCCCGGCGTTTCCTCCAAGCGCTCGAGCTGCAACTGAGTAATCCGGGGCGGCTGCACGATGCTGCCGAACATTTCGCGGAGTCGCGCCGTGGTTCGGGGAAGCAGAATCCGCATCACCAAGGGCAACGTGGCGACCGAACCCAAGACGCCGGTTAACAGACCACCTGCCAGGGTTCGGCTACCCAAGTGGACGTGCTGCCGCGCCGATCCGATCGCCTGCCGCATCCGACGCCGCACTTGATCGCTGCGGATAAACGTGAAGGGAACGGCCTCTTGAACGTAATGTTTGGGACGCACGATGATCGGACAGAGCGGCACGTAGTGCGCGTCGGCGTTGCCGCGATAGTACATGGCGGCCCCAAAAAAGCCGGCCGCCCCGATCGTCTCGGCCCGCGGTTCCACCTCCTCGATGTGCCGTCGAAACGACTCCTCGCGGTCGTCGATACACGTTAACACCTGGAGCCGTGGCACGTCACGCTCGGCAAGCCCCGAAGCGGTGGACTCTGCTGACAATGACGAGTCATCTTCGGCTCCCCACGCGCCGCGCCGCTTCTCGCTTTCAAGTTCCCGCTCTTGCCTCAGCTGTCGCACGTGGATGGCAACCGCATCCAGCGTGCGGTTGCGAAAATTGCGTTCAAAGGCACCGTGATAAATCCGCCGACGCTCCATACTCGAAAACGCGCTGACCTCGCCGATCACCCGCCGCCACTCGTCCGGTGTCTGACGCGACAGCGCCTCCGGTTGCCAGCCCAGGACCTGAGCCAGCTGGAACAACAGAAACGCGCGTTGGTCGGCCAAATGCGGTTGGTGGTGAGGGAGGTTTCGCGTCAAGACTCCGCGCAGCTGGTGCAACGGTCCACGGTAATCCAGATGCTCGCGCGCGACGTGAGCCAACGCGAATCGCTCGAGGATCAAGCGAATCGCCAGGTACTCCAGCAAACTGCCTGCGGGTGCCGGATACGCGACGCGGTCGCCACGTGTCTCCAACTGGCAGATCATGCCGGCCCAACCTCGCAGCGCAAGCATCGTCGCCGCGATGAATTCCTCACGTTCATCCGCCGCAACTCCCAAGGCCTGCAAGGACTGATCGATCGACTTCAGCGGGCCAACACCCGACTCGTCCAATCGAGCCAACTCGGCACGGACACCGAAAAACCAGCGATCCGGAGGTCCCATCGGCTGCTTGTAGAGCCCGATGAACGAACGATAGAATCCCTGCTCGCGGTTGGGCAGCTTCCAATCGCTGAGTCCCTGGTCAAGGAATGCCGAGCAAAATCGGATCAGGACTTCGTTGACGTAGCGATCCGCGTCTTCCGCCGTCGCCTCCAGCAGCAGATCGCGATGACGCTGATGGCGAACTCGCGAGACCGGGTCGTCCACCACGTGATTCGCGCCGTCGCGGCAAATTCGCCAAAGCGAATGCAGGCAAAACGCCTCCCATTTCGACTCGTCCCAGCGATCAATCGCATCGGCTCCAAACAACTGGTGCAGCCGCTGGATTAAATCCCTTGCCTCCGTTCCCCCTTCCGCCTGCAGCCGCTCCGTGGATGACGCCGGCTGACCATCGTGGCTCAGATGCCGCATCACCCAGCGGCGAGTTTCCGCGATCATGCGTTCGCGAACCTGAGCGGCCGCCTCGTGGCGAAACGTCCGCAAAGCGTCCGTTTCCGTGATCACCCACCGCAACTCGGCTGCCGGGCCGAGTAGCAACGGGTACTGCAGCATCGCCTGGCGAAGATGAAACCGCGTCCCCAGAAAACCGATCAATTGATGAGCCGAATCGCCCAGATCCGCGATCAAGACGGCTTCCAGATCGATCCGCCGAATCCGGCCGTGCTCCAACATTCGACGATAACGGTCCTCGGGCAGATAAGGGTGACAATTAAAGGTTCG
Organism: uncultured Planctomycetales bacterium; assembly: GCA_963826795.1. Taxonomy (GTDB): domain Bacteria; phylum Planctomycetota; class Planctomycetia; order Pirellulales; family Pirellulaceae; genus CAWGYT01. The sequence continues at coordinate 42,602 of CAWGYT010000022.1, forward strand.
AGCCCCGACTCTGACCGCCTCGTCGAACCGCAAATCCTCGAAGGCATGCAGCGTGTTGTGATGCACGAAGACGGTGATCGGCCCCTGAGCCGGCAGTAAGTGGGCCGCATGCTCTACGTGCCGCTCGATTTCCTGAAGACGTTCGGACGCCGACGGCACACCGACACGGACTTGTTCTTGTGCAATGACTTCTGACACCGGTTACGGTCCTGCTCGAGTTTTGACAGATCGATTCGCGGACCTGCCAAAGCACATCGAATGCCAAAGACAAGAATTTACACCCGGCCAAGAAAAAGGCCGAGCCAACCCGTGGCACCGGACCCCCTCGTCTGCTGCGTCGGCGAACCGCCGATCGCCCAATCGATGCAGAACCTTGCAGAACCGTGCAGGATCTTGCAGGGTGCGAGGCGACCGGCGGGCGAGGTATCGGGAGGGCCTCGCCTTCCCGGTGGCCGCCGCAACCGCCGGCGGGGGTGCGGCTCGGCAGGAGCCTCGGCCCTCCTGTTCCATTGCCCGGCCGTCTCGTCGCCCTCTCGATCTATCGGCAGGCGCGTTGATTTGCCCCGTGTCGAGACCTTACAATCGGCGCGTGAAGCGTGCCTTGCAGCAGTAAAGGAGTGGATCGTGTGGCGTGTCGCACTGGGTCGTTCGCGGCGGTACTGTGACGGGCTGAGCCGTCGCAGTTTTCTTCAGGTCGGCATGGCGGGCTTGGCAAGTGTCGGATTGCCGTCGATCTTGCGGGCCAGGGAGCAGTCGGCCGCGCGGGGTGTGGCGCGGAAGGACACGTCGGTCATCCTCCTGTGGCTTGACGGCGGTCCCAGCCACATGGATCTTTACGACCTCAAACCGGAAGCGCCGGCTGAGTATCGAGGGATCTGGTCCCCGATCCGGACCAACGTGCCCGGGATCGAGGTCACGGAACTGTTTCCGCTGCAGGCCAAGATCGCGGACAAGTTTTCGCTGATTCGTTCGCTGCACCACGAAACGGGCGACCACTTCACGGCCGCTCACTGGATCCTCACCGGGCGAGATGGCGGCGTGAGCGGTGCCGCGACGGCGGGCAAGTCGCCCTTTATCGGCGGAATCGCCGCGAAAGTCCTGGGACCGCGCCATCCGGGCATGCCCGCTCAGGTCGCCATCCCGTACGCAATGAGCATCGGACAGCGGCCGGGATACTTTGGAGGCAATTATCTGGGGGCGGATGCGAACCCGTTTGAAACGGAGGGAGATCCGAACGCGGACGGTTTTCAGGTGCGGGACGTGAGCCTGGCTCAGCCTTTGACGATCGATCGCCTCGCCGACCGACGCGGGTTGGTTGCCCACTTCGATCGGCTGCGGAAGGACGTCGACCGCAGCGGAACGTTGGCCGCGATGGACCGCTTCGACCAAGAGGCCTACGAGATGGTTGCCGGGCCACGGGCGCAAGCCGCGTTTGACTTGAGCCGCGAGGACGATCGCACGCGCCAGCGTTACGGCCGTCACACGTGGGGGCAAAGCGCACTGCTGGCAAGACGGTTGGTGGAGGCGGGCGTGACTTTCGTCACTTGTCATTTCGGCGGCTGGGATCACCACTGGGACCTCAAACAGGGGATGGAGAACCATTTGCCGCGGATCGACCAACTCGTCTCGGCCTTGCTGAACGATCTGTCCGAACGTGGATTGGATCAACAGGTCTTGGTCATGATGGTGGGCGAGTTCAGCCGGACCCCGCGGATGAACAATGGCGGCAATGGCGGGGCGCCGATGAGCATGGGGACGCCGGGCCGCGACCATTGGGGAAATGCGATGTTTTGCCTGATGGCCGGAGGTGGCATTCGCGGCGGTCAAATCGTCGGCTCAACCGACCGGCTCGGCGAAGTGCCTCAGGACCGGCCGGTCCGCCCCGGCGATGTGCACCATACGCTCTATCGAGTGCTGGGAGTCGATCCGTTTCTCCAGTTCCGCGACCACGCGGGCCGACCGGTTCCGGCCATCGACCATGGCGAACCGATCGCGGAATTGCTGTAGGCACCGCCGGATCGCCGTCGGCCGACTTTGGCAGAACTGCCCTTGTCGCGAGTTGGCCGGATCAGAACAATGACGCAGCGTTCTGAGGACCGCCCGGGAATCGCATCTCAGTCCGCGGATGCCACGTTGGATGCCGTTAGGCCGAGCGAGTCGGGTCCTGGACGATTCTCGCGTCAGTTCGGCGTTTCTTTATCCTCCCCGACGGAACCTCAATGCGCCACGTTTCGCTCACTCGCCTCACTCGCCGTTTGATGGGCCTGGCTTGGCGCTATCGGCGGCCCTGTTTGGCGGTCCTGGTGCTGAACGGCCTCACGGTCACCGTCGGGGTGGTCGGCCTGGGGATGACCGGGATGGGGATTGACTACATTCGGCACCAGGTCGACTCGGACGCGGCGGCGTTGCGTTGGCCCTGGGGCCTGTCACCCCCAGACGGCAACTCGCCGATCGCGGTGGTTGCGGCAATTGCGACAGGCATCCTGGCGATGTCACTCCTGGCGGCCGCCTTGAAATATGCCACCGCGGTCGTCAGCGCCGGTCTCTCGCAGGAGTTGCTGGTTCAACTGCGATCCGACGTCTATGACAAGCTGCAGCGGCTGAGCTTCGATTTTTACGACGCCAACCCAGGCAGTTCGCTGATCAACCGAGCGGCCGGCGACGTCCAATCGGTGCGCACCTTCGTCGACGGCGTGGTCGTCAAGGTCTTGGTGGTCCTCTTAACGCTGGCCGTCTATCTCTGCTACATGCTCAGTGTGCACGTGAGGCTGACGCTGGTCTGCGTGATCACGTCGCCCTTGCTGTGGTACCTGTCGGTGCGATTCTCGCGTCGCGTACAGCCCGAGTATCGACGAGCCAGCGAAACGGTCGACGACCTGGTCCTGACGCTGGTTGAAAACGTCGAGGGGCAACATGTGATCAAGGGGTTCGCTCGGCAGCCGGAGGAAATCGAGAAGTTTCGTCAGGCCAACCAGCGAGTTCACGCGCAGAAGGGCAGCATCTTTTGGCGGTTGAGTCTCTATCAACCGGCCACGGGGTTGCTGACGCAGTTGAACATGCTGATCTTGCTGGGCTACGGAGGGTTCTTGGTGATTCGTGGCCAACTGCAGTTGGGCGTGGGCCTGTTTGTGTTTGCCAACCTGCTCCACGAGTTCGCGAACCAGGTCGGCCAGATCACGAACATCGCCAACACGATTCAGACCAGTCTGACCGGTGCCGTCCGTGTGTTCGAGATCCTGGATGCCCCGCTTGAGATTCAATCGCCGCCCAGCCCGCGAAGTCTGCCACGACGGGGTTGCCACTCGGAAGCCGTCACGGGGCGGGAGGCCGGACCCGGTCGAAGCGGGCGTAGCGTGCGGTTCGAAGACGTCGAGTTTGCCTACCGTGGTCAGGACGAGGGGACAGCGCGCGAGCCGGTGCTGCGGCAGATTTCGTTTGCCGTCGCACCCGGAGAACACTGGGGAGTCGTGGGCGAAACAGGCGCCGGAAAGACGACACTCTTGAGCTTGCTGTCGCGTTTCTATGACGTGTCTGCCGGTTCGGTGTCGGTGGATGGAATCGATGTGCGTCAGTTGGCGCTCGATGAGCTGAGGCGAAACATCGGGATTGTTTTCCAAGAGAGCTTCTTGTTTAGCCACACCGTCGCGGCCAATATTGCGTTCGGGAAATTGGACGCGACGCCGCGGGAAATCCGCCGCGCTGCGCGGTTGGCGGCCGCGGACGAGTTTATTCAGGCGTTACCCGACGGATACGAGACCGTGGTGGGCGAGAACGGGGCGAACCTGTCGGGCGGCCAGCGCCAGCGACTGGCCATCGCGCGGGCCCTGCTGCTGGATCCGCCGATTCTGCTGTTGGATGACGCCACCGCGTCGGTGGATTCCGAAACCGAACACGAGATCCACACCGCTCTTGAGCGAGCGGCCCGTGGTCGGACCACGATCGTCGTGTCCAACCGAATGAGTATGTTGCGGCGGATGGATCAGATCCTCGTGTTGGAGCAGGGACGAATCATCGAGCAGGGCAGGCCCGCCGAGCTGTTGTGCGTGCCCGGCGTGTTTCGGCAACTTGCCGAATTGCAGTATGCGGACGAAATGGACGACGTCTTGTCCGCCGTGGCGGAGGGGTCATGAAATTGCAACACAAGGCCACAACGCGTCCCCCGACGTCGTCCTCCGCACGGCCCACGCTGGTCCGCCTCACGCACCAGGACGACGACCATCGGCGCCAGCGGCCGCTCGATTTCCGCTTGATTTCGCGGTTGATGACCTACACGCAGCCCTATGCGGCAAAACGCAACGGCCTGCTCGTGATGGTGCTGATTCGGTCGATCCAGTTGCCCGCGCTGACCTGGATGGTCGCGGCCGTGATCAAGGGGCCGATCGCGCGGGACGACCTCCGCGGGTTGGCATGGGGCGCCGCCGGGTTTGCAGCGCCGGCGCTCTCCACCCAAGCGGTGATGCACTTCCGACAGCGTTGGGCCTTGGAACTGGGCGAAGCCGTTGTCGCCGATCTGCGTTTGGCACTGTTCGCTCACCTTCAACGGCTGCCGTTGAGTTGGTTCCACCGCACGAAAGTGGGGCGCACGATCAGCCGCATGACGTCGGACACCGAAGATGTCCGAGTCGGCGTGCAGGAAGTCCTGTTCGTCAGCCTGGTCCAGCTTGGTCAAATGCTGGTCGCCGCCGCGGCGATGATTTGGTACGACGCGCTGTTGTTCCTGGTCGTGCTCGGTTTGGCACCCATCATCTGGCTGATTAATCGCCAATTTCATCGGCGTTTGAGCCATACGTTGCGGGCCATGCGGGAATCGTTCAGTCGCGTGATGGCGACGTTGGCGGAATCCGTGATGGGTGTCCGAGTCGTGCAGGGATTTTCACGGCAGGACGAGAACGCTCGCTTATTCGCCGAACTTGCCACGGATCACTCGCGGTATAACACGGCGTTCTTACGAACCCACGGACTGTTCATTCCGCTGCTGGAACTCAACAGCCAAGTCTTCCTGGCCGTCCTCCTGCTCGTCGGTGGCTACCGCGTGCTCGGCCCGGACAGTTCGATGGACGTCGGCGACCTGGTGGGCTTTTTCTTCATGGCGGGACTTTTTTTCGCGCCGGTCTCGGTGCTGGGCAATCAATACAACCAAGCGTTGACCGCAATGGCCGGGGCAGAACGGCTGTTCGCCCTGCTGGATACGGATCCGGAGTGGTGCGATCCGCCCGACGCGGTGCCGCTGGGTCCATTGCAGGGCCGCCTTCAGTTTCAGCAAGTGAGTTTTGGCTACGATCCTAACCGTCTGGTGCTGGAACAGATCGATTTCACGGTAAGTCCCGGGCAGTCGGTCGCTTTAGTCGGGCATACGGGCAGCGGCAAATCATCCATCCTGAATCTGGTAGCGAAGTTTTACTTGCCGACCTCCGGTCGGATTCTGATTGATGGTCACGATTTGGCCGGCGTCCGATCCGATTCGTTGCATCGCCAAATGGGCATCGTCCTGCAACAGAACACGTTGTTCCAAGGGACCCTGGCGGACAACGTCCGTGTCGGGCGACCCTCCGCGACGGACGAAGAGGTGGCCGATGCGCTGCGGCAACTTAATTGCTGGGATTTGTTCGCCAACCTGCCCCACGGCGTCGCGACTCCCTTGGGTGGCAGGGGTGCCCGGCTTTCCGCGGGACAGCGGCAACTCGTTTGCTTCGCCCGGGCGTTGGTGGCGAATCCCCGCATCTTGATTCTGGATGAAGCAACCAGCAGCGTGGACAGCCGTACCGAGGCTCGGTTGCAGGACGCGCTCTCGGTGCTGCTCATGGGCCGCACCAGTTTCATCGTCGCTCATCGGCTAAGCACCATCCGCCACGCGGACCTGGTGCTGGTGCTGGACCACGGACGCATTGTCGAACGCGGCCGCCACCAGCAATTGCTCGATCAGCAAGGCACCTACCAGCGGCTTTATCGTCGCTTTGTCCAACTGGGCGCGACCGGGGGAACGGCAGTTTCCGCTGCCGAAAGGTCGCCCGCCGGCGCTCGCCGCGAGGGCTCGACCGATCGGCGTGACTTGCGACGGCCGGTCGATTTGCGACAATGAGGCGCAGGGGGACGGGTTTCACGTTGGCCCGCAGGGCCACCCGACGTCCCGCTGTGATTCACTTTCAGACAGACCGTCTTCGCGCCCATGATCGCACGCCGTGTTGTTTGCTGTGCAGGACTACTTTGGCTGACCAGCGGATCCGCGGGGCCACCGGCCGTGCGTGCCGACGAGACGCCGGCCGTCGGAAGAGTGGATTTTAATACCCAGATCCGTCCGATCTTGAACCAGCATTGCACCTCGTGTCACGGGGGTGTCAAACAAGCCGGCGACGTGTCGTTCATCTACCGCGCCCAGACGATCGACTCGGGCATTATTGTTCCCGGCGAGCCGGACGATTCTGAGTTAATCAATCGCGTAACGTCGACCGATCCCGATTTGCGGATGCCGCCGGTCGAGGATCACCCGGAGGCGTTGAGCGAACGCGAAATCGCGTTGCTACGGCGCTGGATCGAAGAAGGCGCGACGTGGGGAGAACATTGGTCGCTGCAGGCCCTGCGGGATCCGCCCCTGCCTCCGCTGACGGATTCCAGTTGGCCGCGTCAGCCGCTGGATCGACTCGTCTTGGCACGCCTGCAGGCAGAGGGACTCGAGCCCAGCCCTGAGGCGGAACCTGCCGAGTGGTTGCGGCGCGCGTCGTTGGATCTGACCGGGCTGCCCCCGACGCGCAAAGCGCTGAGCGAATTCATCGCGGCGTGTCGCGCGGCTGGCGAGAATCGAGAGCGGGTCTATGAAGCGGAAGTGGATCGATTGCTGGCCTCGCAGCACTACGGCGAACGCTGGGCGGCGATGTGGTCGGACTTGGCTCGCTATGCGGATACGATGGGATTCGAGAAGGACCCGCATCGCGAGATGTGGCCCTATCGAGACTGGCTGATTCGGGCCTTCAACCAGGACCTTCCGTTCGACGAGTTCACCGTCAAACAATTAGCCGGGGATCTGCTGCCCAACCCGTCGCCTGACGATCTGGTGGCAACCGCGTTTCATCGGAACACGCAGACGAACACCGAGGGCGGGACCGACGACGAGGAGTTTCGCGTCGCGGCCGTGATCGATCGCATCAATACGACCTGGACGGTGTGGCAGGGCACGACGTTCGGCTGCGTCCAGTGCCACTCGCATCCCTACGATCCGTTCCGGCACGACGAATACTACGCCTGCATGGCGTTCTTCAACAGCACCGAAGACCACGACCTGGACGATGACTTTCCCACGTTGCGTCTGCCGGCCGACCCGCAGCAGGCCGCGCGGGCGATCGAATTGGATCGAGAGCAGGCGGTGCTCCGCGAGTCGCTCAACCAGGCGGGTGTGCAACTTGCCGCCGAACAGGATCAGTGGTCGCAACTCGTACCGACTTCCGTCGAATCGTCGCATGGCAAATTGGCCGTGACACCCGCGGCAGAAATTCGGGTGGCGGGCGGAACGTTTCCGCCGGGTTGTGTCTACACGGTTCGCGTGCCGGCGCAGCCGATGACGGCCCTGCGCGTCGAGATTCGACCCGAATCGGACGATCCCGCCACTTGGCCCGAGACCGGCTCGGTCCTCTCGCGGCTGCAGCTGCAGTTGCAGCGCCCGGGAGGCGAGCGGGAGTTGATTGAGCTGCGCGAGGTCGTGGTCGACTATCTGGCCGGCCCGTACGATCCTCAGTCGGCCCTGAGTGAGGGCGAGGCGGGTGTCGGCGGTTATCCCAAGCTGTTTCGGCCGCGCTGGGCGGTGTTCGTGCTGGAGCACGGGATTGAGCCGCCCGACGGCGCCGAGCTGATCGTGACGCTGCACCAGGATGCCCAGACGACGGGCAGTCGCGCGGTTCATCTGCGTCGCTTCGCGCTCGCCGCATCCCAACGACCGGCGTGGACGGACTTGGCCCATGAGCCCGCGCGTCAGGAGCGACGGGAAAGGATTCGACTGGCGTCAGCCGAGCGGGAGGCGTTGGGCGGCCCGGCCGTTCCGGTGGTCCAGCAGCGTCGGCAACCTGCGACCCGCGAGACGCGCGTCTTTCAGCGTGGCAGCTGGCTCAGCCGCGGCGACATCGTCACGCCGGGCGTTCCCGCCGTGTTGCCCGCGCTCGAAGCGAGCGATCCGGGGCGGCTCGAGTTCGCACGCTGGCTGGTCTCGCCCCACAATCCGCTCACGGCCCGCGTGCTGGCCAATCGACTCTGGTCCGAGCTGTTCGGAATCGGGATCGTCGAGACCTTGGAGGATTTCGGCTCGACGGGAACGCCGCCCAGCCATCCAGCCCTGCTGGACCATCTGGCCGTCCGACTGCAGGAGGCGCACGGTTGGCGTTTGAAGCCGTTCTTGCGCGAGTTGGTTCTGTCGGCCACCTATCGCCAAACGCATCAAGCGAGCCGGCGGTTACACGAACTTGATCCGCGGAATCGCCTGTTGGCTCGCGGCCCGCGCACGCGACTGTCGGCCGAGATGGTGCGAGACCAGGCGCTGACGGCGTCGGGGCTGCTGGCGGAAACCGTAGGTGGCCCTTCGGTGATGCCGCCGCAGCCCGAGGGCGTGTGGCGCACGGTCTACAGCAACTTGCGCTGGGAAACGCCCACGGGCCCGGATCGCTATCGGCGCGCCTTGTACACCTATTGGCGCCGCACGAGCCCCTATCCGAGCATGCTGATGTTCGATGCCCCGAGTCGCGAGTTTTGCAGCGCGCGACGAGTCGCCACGAACACCCCGCTGCAAGCCCTCGTGACCCTGAACGATCCGGTCTACCTCGAGTGTGCCCAAGCGCTGGCTCAACGCGCTCAGGCGGCTGCCGGCGAGGATCCGTCGGCCGCGATCGACTGGATGGTGGAGGCCGTGGTCCAGCGAAAACCGACCGAGCTGACAAACTCGCAGCTGCGACTCCTTTACGATGCGGCCACGGCAGCCTACGATCCGAACTCAAGTGACCAACACGCGCTGAGCGATTCGGCGGATGGCTACGCCCTGACCGTGGTCGCCAGCACGATTTTGAATTTCGACACGGCGCTGACCAAATGAAACTCTTCCAACAGCTCGGGATCGAACGTCTCCAACTGCAGACTCGGCGTCATTTCTTGAGGGATTGCACGACCGGACTGGGCGCGATGTGGCTGGCAACCGCCGCAGGCCACGCGGGCGGAGCGACGATTCCAGCCGGCGGCGGTGCTGTGGGAGGCGGTGGTGCTGTGCAAGGCGGTGGTTCCTTGGGAGCCGTCTTGCCTCATTTTCCGGGGACGGCCAAGCGGATCATTTTCTTGCACATGGCCGGGGCGCCCAGCCAGCTGGAGTTGTTTGATTACAAGCCGGTCCTGCAGCAATTAGATGGGCAGGACTGTCCCGCGGAGTTTCTGGCCGGCAAGCGGTTCGCGTTCTTGCAAGGCGTCCCTCAAATGCTGGGGCCTCAGTACGAGTTCCATCAAGCGGGCGAGAGCGGCCAGTGGATCTCCGATCGGCTGCCCAAGTTTGAGTCGATCATCGACCAGGTTTGCTTCATCAAGTCGATGCGGACGGACCAGTTCAACCACGCGCCGGCCCAACTGCTGCTGCATACCGGCTACGCCAATCTGGGATACCCTTCGATCGGAGCGTGGGTGACCTACGGGCTAGGAACCGAAAACCAGAATCTGCCCGGCTTCATTGTGCTCGTCTCCGGCGGCAAGACGCCGTCGGCAGGCAAGTCGGTCTGGGGAGCGGGTTACTTGCCATCGGTTTACCAGGGCGTGCAGTGTCGGTCCAACGGCGACCCGGTCCTGTACCTCTCCAACCCGAAGGGCATTTCCACCTCGCTCCGTCGCCAGGCCTTGGATGCCTTAAGTCGCATCAATCAAGAAACGTACGAGCTGGCCGGAGATCCGGAAACGCTCACCCGCATTTCCCAATACGAGATGGCGTTTCGGATGCAGGTGAGCGCCGCCGAGGCGTTCGACATCAGCCGCGAGCCGCGTGAGGTGCACGAACTGTACGGGACGGAGCCGGGGCAGGAATCGTTCGCGAACAACTGCCTGCTGGCCCGTCGCCTCGTGGAGCGTGACGTGCGGTTTGTGCAGCTGTTCCACTGGGGATGGGACTCGCACGGGGCGGGTGAAAGCGAGGCCTTGAACGCGGGTTTTCGCGATCGTTGCCGCGAAGTGGACCAGCCGATCACGGCCCTGATCCAAGATCTCAAGCGGCAGGGATTGCTCGACGACACCCTGATTGTCTGGGGCGGCGAATTCGGACGAACACCGATGCGTGAGAATCGAGGCGGTACGGAGATGAAGCTGATCGGTCGCGATCACAACCCAGGTGGATTCACGATCTGGATGGCCGGCGGCGGAGTGAAGTCGGGCTTTACCTTCGGCGCAACGGACGAGCTTGGTTATCAGGCGGTGGAGGAACCGGTCACACCGCATGACCTGCATGCGACCTTACTCCACTTGCTGGGTTACGACCATCGCCAATTGACGTACCCCTTCCAAGGACTGCGGCAGCGGCTTTCGAACGTCACGAAACCGTCACGCGTCGTCCACGAAATCATGTCCTAAAACGGATTGCACTCACTACGAAAAGGGAGCCGATGGTAGAGCCACTAGATCTAGATCAATACGAATGGAATATCCGAATTCGCACGTTGACGCTTGACGATTTCGACGAACTGATTGAATTGCAAAAGAAATGTTTCCCGGGCATGTCGACTTGGGGTCGAGACCAGATCGAATCGCAACTGGCGGTCTTTCCGCGCGGCCAAATCTGTGTCGAATGTGACGGCAAGCTGGTGGCGTCCAGTTCGTCCTTGTGCCTGGCGTACGATCCGAAGCTGGCGTGGCATGACTGGAAGGCGATCGCCGACGGCGGCTATATCCGGAATCACAATCCCCGCGGCGATACACTGTATGGGATCGAGATCATGGTCGATCCCGAGTACCGCGGCCTGAAGCTGTCGCGCCGGTTGTACGACGCGAGGAAAGAACTGTGCCGCGAAATGAATCTGGCGCGGATGATCATTGGAGGCCGAATTCCGGGATTCGGCCAACACGCGCACGAGATGTCGGCCCGCGAGTACGTCGAGGGAGTGATCGACAAGGCATTGTACGACCCGGTCCTGACCGCTCAAATCGCAAACGGATTCGCATTGCAAGGCCTGATTCCCAATTATTTTCCGTCGGACGAGGCGTCGCGGGGATACGCCACTTTTCTGGAGTGGCTGAATCTGGATCATCAGCCCAACGCGAAGCGGCGGTTTCATCATCCGGTTGAACCGGTCCGGATTTGCGCGGTCCAATATCAGATGCGGACGGTCAAGAATTTCGAAGAGTTCTGCCGCCAGTGCGAGTACTTTTTGGACGTTGCGTCGGACTACAAATGCGATTTCGTCCTGTTCCCGGAATTATTCACCACGCAGTTGCTGTCGTGCGTCGAGCCGACTCGGCCGGGACTCGCAGCGCGGCGACTGGCGGAGTTCACGCCGCAGTTGCTCGAGTTCTTCACCGAAATGTCGGTGAAGTACAACATCAACGTGATCGCCGGCTCGCATTTTCTGGTCGAGCAGGACACGCTGTACAACGTGGCCTTCTTGTTTCATCGGGATGGCTCGATCGATAAACAGTACAAATTGCACGTGACGCCCAGCGAGCGTCGCTGGTGGGGCGTGACGGGCGGGGATCGGCTGGAGGTCTTTGAAACGGACTGCGGCCAGATTTCGATCCAGATCTGTTACGACATCGAGTTTCCGGAACTCTCACGGATCGCCGCCAACAAAGGCGCCGAGATGATCTTTGTCCCGTACAACACCGACACCCGCCACGGCTATTTACGAGTGCGTCACTGCGACAGGCTCGTTGCGTCGAGAATCACTTGTACGTGATCATCTCGGGCTGTACGGGCAACCTGCCGTTCGTCGAGAACGCCGACATTCATTACGCTCAGTCGGGGATCTACACACCCGCGGATATCGCGTTTGCCCGCGACGCGGTCGCGGCGGAATGCAACCCCAACGTCGAGACGGTGATCATTCACGATCTGGATCTGGAGTTGCTCCGATACCATCGTGAAGAGGGATCGGTCCAGAACTGGAACGACCGTCGTCGCGACCTTTATCGGGTAACCTACCAGGAAGACGACGAGCATCGGGAAGTGTGATACGAGGGGCCGCCGCGTGAGGCGGTGCCCGCCGGTTCGCGTCCCCCAAGCCATCTACCTCCCGGATCGCCGCACCATGGAAGGCGTTCACCTCGAGATCCAACCGCAGCCCGACGACACGACGTGCGGGCCCACCTGCTTGCACGCCGTCTATCGCTACTATGACGATCTTGTGCCGTTGGAACGCGTGATTGCGGACTGTGCTCAGCTGAAAGAAGGCGGCACGCTCGCGCCGCTCCTGGGCTGCCACGCGCTCAAGCGAGGCTACCGCGCCACAATCTACTCCTTTAACCTCAAGGTGCTGGATCCAACCTGGTTCTCGCCCCGCGGACAGGACTTAATGGCCAAGCTCGCGGCACAGCTGGAGGTAAAGCCGAATTCCAAGCTACACACGGTCAGCCGGGCGTACATGGACTTCCTGGATTTGGGCGGACGGATCCGAATGGCCGATTTGACTCGACGGCTGATCCGCAAGTATCTGAGCCGATCGATTCCGCTCCTCGCCGGGCTGAGCGCCACTTACCTGTACCAGCACGCGCGGGAAGTGGGCCCCGTCTGGAGGCCGGACGATATTCGCGGCGAGCCCGTGGGGCACTTTGTCGTGCTTTGCGGATACAGTCGCGAAACGAAAATGGTTCGGGTTGCCGACCCTTACCTTCCCAACCCTTTCGCGCCACGCGACAACTACTACGAAGTCAACGTGGACCGGGTCGTGTGCGCCATCCTGCTGGGTATTTTGACCGACGATGCGAACCTTTTGATCCTACAGCCTGCTACCGGTCGGACCTCGGCTTGACGCGTCCGTGACGAATCGCAACACGACGGGCGAGTTGCCGCCGGCCGGGCGGCTCAAGCACGTGACCGCCCCCGAGCGGCAAGGAGACCCAAGTGCCAACGCTGATCGTCGTCAATGACCCGAAACGCTGGCCGTTTGAGATCCCCGAGGTCCAGGTCGTGGACGCGCGTAGTTACCTGACGAAACCCGAATTCAGCGACCTTCGCGCGGCCAAGGTATTCAACCTTTGCCGCTCCTACCGCTACCAGACGATCGGCTACTACGTCTCGCTGCTGGCGGAAGCCCGTGGCCATCGACCCCAGCCAAGCGTCAGTGCGTTGCAGGACTTGAAGTCGCAAGCGATGATGCGGCTGGTTTCGAACGAGTTGGACGAATTGATTCAGCAGTCGTTTTCTCGTATTCAGTCTGACAAATTCACGCTCAGCATCTACTTCGGCCGAAATCTGGCGAAGCGTTACGACCGGTTGAGCCTGCAGTTGTTCAATCTATTTCAATCGCCCCTGCTGAGAGCTCAATTTGCACGCGACAAGGATCAACGCTGGCAACTGCGCAGCGTGTCGACGATCTCGGCCAGCGGGATTCCGGCCTCGCACCGAACCTTCGTGGCGGATGTCGCGGCGAAGCATTTTGCCGGGCGCCGATTTCGCGTGCGGCGGCGGGTCGCAATGCGGTACGATCTTGCGATTCTCAGAGATCCGCAGGAAGCCGAGCCTCCCTCGGATGAGAAAGCACTGGAAAAGTTCATGAAGGCCGCCGAATCGCTTGCGATCCGCCCCGAGCTGATCGACCGAGATGATTACGCTCGACTGGCCGAATTCGACGCCTTGTTCATCCGCGAGACGACTTACGTCAACCACCACACCTTTCGCTTCGCACGTCGCGCCGCCAGTGAAGGGCTGGTGGTCATCGATGACCCGATCTCGATTTTGCGGACCACCAACAAGGTGTACCTGGCCGAGCTGCTGCAACGACACAAGGTTCGCGTTCCGAAAACCGTCGTCGTTCACCGCGACAATACCGCCGTGATCGTCCCCGAACTTGGTCTACCCTGCGTCCTCAAAAAACCGGACAGCGCGTTTTCCATCGGCGTGACCAAGGCGGAAACCGAGGAGCAGTTAGCCGAGCAATTGCAGCATTTGTTTGAGGAGTCGGAACTGGTGGTCGCCCAGGAATTCTTGCCCACCACCTTCGACTGGCGCATTGGCGTGCTCAACCAGCGGCCCTTTTATGCCTGCAAGTATCATATGGCTCGCAACCATTGGCAAATCATTCGCCACGAAGAGAAGGGAGCCCATCGCTACGGACGTGTCGAAACGCTGCCGGTGGAGCTCGCGCCGCGACAGGCTGTCAAGGCGGCCGTCACCGCGGCGAACCTGATCGGCGATGGGTTGTACGGCGTCGACGTGAAGCAGTCGGGAAATAAATTCTACGTAATCGAAATCAACGACAACCCGAACCTTGACGCCGGCGTCGAAGACCGCGTCTTGCGCGACGAGCTTTACAGTCGCATCATGTCGGTCTTCTTGCAGCGGATCGAGCAACGCAAACAAGGAACTCGCACTTGAACACCGATCGCCCGCTTGGTTTGTTCGAAGGTTTTGGCGTCGAGCTGGAATATATGATCGTGGGAACGGACCTTTCGATTCGCCCCCTTGCCGACCAGCTGCTGTATGCCGTTTCCGGCCGCTATGAATCGGAGGTCGAAATTGACGAGCTGGCATGGTCCAATGAGCTCGCGTTGCACGTGATCGAACTCAAGACGAATGGGCCGGCCGGCGAGCTGAATCACTTGCCGGCATTGTTTCTGGAGCACGTGCAACGAATCAACCGGTTGCTGAGGCCGTTTGAGGCTCGTCTACTTCCCACCGCGATGCACCCCTGGATGAATCCGCTGCTCGAAATGAAACTGTGGCCTCACGAGTACAACGCCATCTACGAGGCCTTCAATCGCATTTTCGACTGCCGGGGTCACGGCTGGGCCAACCTGCAAAGTGTTCATCTGAATTTGCCCTTTCGCGACGAAGAGGAATTCGGGCGCCTGCACGCTGCGATTCGTCTGATCCTGCCCATCCTGCCGGCCCTCGCGGCGAGCTCGCCACTGATGGATCAACGGCTGACCGGACTTTGTGACAATCGCCTGAGTGTCTACCGCACGAACGCGCGAAGCATCCCGTCCATTAGCGGGCTGGTCATTCCCGAGGCGGTCTTTACTCGCCGGGATTATGACCAGCAGATCTTCCAGCCGATGTACCGCGATATTGCGCCCCACGATCCGGATGGTGTCTTGCAGCACGAATGGCTCAACGCCCGCGGCGCAATTGCGCGGTTCGACCGACAGACCATTGAGATTCGCGTGCTGGACGTGCAAGAGTGCCCCCTCGCCGATTTGGCGATCTGCCACACGATTGTCGATGTGCTGCGAGCGGCCGTGGCGGAACTTTGGATCAGCTATGACCAGCAGAAACGGGTAACGACCGAGCAACTTGCGAAGATCCTCAATCAGACGATCGCTGACGCCGATGAGACGTTGATTGATGATCCTCAATACCTGCAAGCCTGGGGAATCGCCGGGCGAAAGGGCATCACGGCACTCGAGATCTGGCGGCATGTCGCGTCTCAGACGGCCGCCACCAGCTCGATCAGCTCGGCACTGGCGGAATCGCAACGCATGATCCTCGACAACGGTCCGCTCGCGCGGCGGCTCCTGAGACACCTGCAACCCGATTCGTCACTCGAGTCGATCCGAGCGACCTATGAAGTGCTTTGCGAATGTCTTGATCGCGGCGAAATGTTCCGGGCCGCCAACGACCTGAACCATCCCGTTTCATGAACACAGCGCTGCTGATCACTTGCGAACACGGCGGGTTTCGAGTTCCGGCCACGTATCGTGCGCTGTTCGCCGGACGCGAGCGCCTGCTGCGCAGCCATCGCGGCTGGGATCGCGGTTCGTTGGAACTCGCGAAATGCTTTGCCTCGCAAGAACAGGCGGCCTTGCAGTGCTCGACGGTCACACGGCTGCTCGTCGAGTTGAATCGGTCGCCTCGGCACCCCCAGCTGTTCTCCGAACTCACCGCCGGGCTGAGTCCACAGGAGCGTGAGCGGATTCTAGAGCGTTACTACGAACCCTATCGCGAGGCCGTCAGGCGGTGGATCGCCGAACCGAGCCGACGCGACTTCACGGTGCTGCATCTTTCGGTGCACACATTTACCCCCGTCAGGCGAGGCGTCCCGCGGCGAGCCGATATCGGGTTGCTGTACGATCCGAAACGAGATCTCGAACGCGAATTCTGCCGCGTCTGGCAACGGAACTTGGCTGTCCTTCGCAGTGAACTGAAGACGCGCCGAAACTACCCCTACCAAGGCAAAGCGGACGGCCTGACGACTTCCCTGCGAAAACAATTTGCGCCGCAAACGTATGTGGGAGTCGAGTTGGAAGTCAACCAACGGTGGCCGCGACGAGGAGGCCAGGCCTGGCGCGAACTGCAGCAACACCTGATCCGCTCGTTCACGGCTGCGCGATCCCAGGTAGCATGGCCACTTCCACCGAGGCCGACCGGGTAAGCCGCGCTGTCCCTCGTCCGGTTACGGCAAGCTGCTCGACTCGCGAGTATGGTTCAGGCGTCGACGTCGGACGCCGATGCCTGCGAGCACAGCGGGCACAGCCATCAGCCACGCGGTGGGTTCAGGCACATATTCACCTTCGAACTGCACCTCGCTCAACATGATCCACGTCGCGTTCTTGATGATTCTCGTTTCCACCCAATCGCCGCTCAGCCCCAACCCCGTTAGCTCGACCTCGAGCGGACCTGGCTCCGGAGAGTCCAATACGGCCCGGGTGACCTGACGCGAACCGTCGCTGACCACAATCTGCAACGGCGCGTCGACACCACCATCACCTTCGGAGTCATCGAAGAACAACTTGATCGCATCGATTCGGGCGCGCCGATCGAACGAAAACCGAATCAGGGGATTGACCGTTAACCAACCCACATACGGCTCGGCAGACTCGCTCCAGCTGACTTCCGGAATGACTCCGTCGGTGAGATCACCCGTTCCCGCGGATAACAGCGAGAGGCCCACGGTTTTCTCACCGTCGCCACTGTAAGTCTCATCGTAGTACTTGAAGCCGCCCTTCTCTCCGTTGGGCATGGCGTAGCTTGCCGGGTTCAACGTGGCGGCGGTGGCCCAACTTTGAAGGGCCGACGTCTGCAGGGCCAACACGCCCAGGACGACGGCGCCTGCGCCAGAACGAGTTCTTCCACTTCATATGCAATCCTTTGCGATGGGGCGTTAGGCAACCGCTAGGGGCTTCGCCGAAAGACTGCTAGCGGCTTTGCCGAAAAGCAGGGCTGGACTTTACTGCCCGCGAACATCGACGCAAGACCAGTTTTCTGAAGAACGTGCGCACGCAGACCTGTCCCTTCTCTCCACGCGGGAGAAGGTGGCCGCAGGCCGGATGAGGGGGCTCATTCTGCCTGACGCCCGACCCTCACCCGCCCGGGTCCCGCCCGCGGGCCCCAGGCGACCTCTCCCGGCCGCGGGAGAGGTAACCGCATCCTGTCCCTTCTCTCCACGCGGGAGAAGGTGGCCGAAGGCCGGATGAGGGGGCTCATTCTGCCTGACGCTCGACCCTCACCCGCCCGGGCCCCGCGAGCGGGCCCCGGCCGACCTCTCCCGGCCGCGGGAGAGGTAACCGCATCCTGTCCCTTCTCCCCACGCGGGAGAAGGTGGCCGCAGGCCGGATGAGGGGGCTCATTCTGCCTGACGCCCGACCCTCACCCGCCCGGGTCCCGCCCGCGGGCCCCAGGCGACCTCTCCCGGCCGCGGGAGAGGTGACCGCATCCTGTCCCTTCTCCCCACGCGGGAGAAGGTGGCCGAAGGCCGGATGAGGGGGCGACCGTTCACTTCAACAAGCCACTCAAGATATCCTCCACGTCTGCTTCCTTGCGTCCGCCCAGATGCTGGGCGAAAAATTGTTCCATGGCGCGGTAAACCTCAAAACGATTCTCCTCGTTGCGGAATCCGTGTCCTTCGTTGTCCTTCACCAGGTACGGGACTTCCACGCTTCGATCTCGCATCGCACGCACCATCTGGTCGGACTCGGATTTCTTCACGCGCGGGTCGTTGGCTCCTTGCGCGATCAGCAGGGGTGCCTTAATCTGATCTGCGTGAAACACGGGCGAGACGGCTCGCATGTATTCTTGGTCTCGTTCGGGATTGCCCATCATTTCATACATCATTTCACGCATTGGTTCCCAATAGGGAGGAAGCGTTTCGAGCAGCGTGAACAGGTTGGCGACACCGACGTAATCGACGCCGCACGCGTAGAGATCGGGGGTGAACGCCAGCCCCGCCAGAACGACGTAGCCGCCGTACGAACCGCCGTAGATCGCAACTCGTTCCGGGTCCGCGATTCCTTGGTCGATCAGCCATCGGACGCCGTCGGTCACGTCGTCCTGCATCGATCGGCCCCACTGCTTGAAGCTCAATTCCCAGAACTTGCGGCCAAAGCCGGTGGAGCCGCGAAAGTTCATTTGAAGCACGGCGTAACCGCGATTGGCGAGGAACTGAACGTCAGGGCGAAATCCCCAGTTGTCTCGCGACCAGGGGCCGCCATGCGGCAGAATGACGGTCGGCAGGTTCCGCGCCTCGATGCCGGTAGGCACCGTCAGGTAGCCGTGGATCAGAATGCCGTCGCGGCTCTGGTACACGATCGGTTGCATTGAAGCAAGGTTTTCCGACGGCAACCAGGGGCTGATGTCCGTCAGGTGGCGTAGTTCTTTTGACTGATGATCGTAAAAGTAATAGGCGCCTTGCGAGCGATCGCTGTAGGTTCGTACCAGAAACTTGTCCTCGTCCAAATTTGAACCGGACAGGGCAACCTCGATTCCTGGAAGCTGCGCTTCGAGATACGCTTGGATCTCGCGTCGAGTGTCGTCGAAAAAGTGATAACCGCGTTTCATCGCGGTGAAGGCGACGCCCGTGATGATTTTTCGTTTGTCGCTGCGGAGCAGGCTACTGACGTCCACTTGCGGGTGTTCAAATACGACCTCGACCTCCTTCGCCTCGCGGGGGTCAAAAATCACGATGGCTTCTTTATCTCGGCCCAAGTTCGAGGCAGCGTACAGGTTCTGGTTGTCATACGTGAAGAACAGCGGCGAGACGGTTTCGCGAAAATTGGTCGTTAGGATCGTCTTGAATTCATCTTCGTCCGAATCCCGATACAGCACGCTGGTATTCACCCCGTCGGTGCTGGTGGCGACGCGCAAATGGCCGTCGTGATCGGCCAGAAACGAGACCAGGTTTCCGGGATTTTCGACCAACTGCGTCAGCTCGCCCGTATTCACGTCCACTCGAAACGCGTCGAAGGCACGTTTGTCTCGATGATTGTGCTGGATCAACATGTGCTCCGGATCGTCGCGCAAATCATCAATCACACCGGCACGGGTTTCGGGGAAGGGCGTCAAGTCCTTTAGATTCGAGCCGTCGCGATCGACCGCGTAGAGATGGAAATTCTCGTCCCCACCGGCGTCAAGTGCGTACACCAGGCGATTGTCGTTGGCCCAGAAAAAACCCGGCACGTCGCGTTCCGTGACCGACGTCACCCGGACGGCTTCCGGCTCGCCAATTTTTTGGACGTAGACGTTCATCCGCGATTGGTAGGGCCGGAGAAAGCCCAGGTACTCGCCGTTGGGCGAGATGGTGTGGCCTGACTCCTCCGGATTGCGAAAGAAATCGCGGAGTGGGATCAGATCGGGAAGTTCCGCCATCGTCATCGGCCTTTCTTTCGCTCCGAGGAAACTGAGCACACCAAGTGCGAGCACGATCCAACTTCGCCGTTTCATCATCGTATTCCTGGGGTTAAACGAGTGTCAGTTCTCCGAGTCGGAATCCGGCATCGGCACAACTCCACGGTACGTCAGTAGCCTCGTACGACGACCGGCGGAGCGGACCGCCGGATGCTCAAACACGCTCTGATACGCGCGGGGAAATGGCTAAGGCAATTCCAACGCATCCTTGATCGATTGGACTTCGGCCACCCGTCCCAGGGCCGACGATGTCACTTGCTGAGTGTCGACGCCCAGATACTCACCCAGCTTGTACGCGAGGTGCAGATCTTGGACTCCGAAAAATTGGTTCGTCAGCTGGTCGTCGACGTAAATCGTTTGCAGAGGCGAGCGGAAACCCGATTCCACGGCGGACGCTAATTCGTCGATCCAAGCCTCCGGAACACCCTTTTCCCGGCAAAGCTCGACCGGCCAGATGTCCCGGCCATTGCATTCGCTGAGCAGCATCAGGGCACGCAATCGGTCTAGCATCGCTCCGCTTCTCCCCCGCCGTTCCACGCTCGCCCCACGGGGCCACGATCAGCTGGGCATTGTTTCGCTTCGCCTGGCGACGGTCAAGGCGCCGGGGCGCTAGTTGCGACGGTCGGACCGAAGGCTTAAGCTAAAACCGTGCGTGCGACGAGCGGTTGTCGGTCGGCCGATTGGCCCACGGCGAGCGACAAGATGTTTTTCGCGTTTGACCTGATGCATGAGTCCTCGGAGAGTTCCTGATGCCGAAGTTGCGAACGATCACGGGCCGTCTGCCCTTGGGATTGACGATTTGCGGGCTGCTTGCCTGCGGGCTTTCCGGGACCGGCGGCCGAGCGGACGACGGCCAGACGCTTGAGCCGGCGCAGCTGGGGGCGACACGCAACGTCCATGCCTGCGGGAGCACGCTGTTGTGCGGCCAGCCCACGCGGGAGGATCTGGCCACGGCTCAGCAACGAGGAATCCAGGTCGTCATCACGCTCCGCACGGCCGACGAGCTGGACTGGAACGAGCAAGCGGCCGTGGAACAGCTGGGTTTGGAGTTTGTCGGAATTCCGTTTCAGGGACCGGAGACGTTGACCGATGACGTTTTCGAGCAAGCGCGGCGCACGTTGCGAGACGCCAACATGATGAACAAGCCCGTGATGTTGCACTGCGCTTCGGCCAATCGTGTGGGGGCGATCTGGATGGTCTATCGCGTGCTGGACGAGCGGATTTCCATCGAGCAGGCCGCGAAGGAGGCCAAGCAGGTGGGGCTCAGAACGAACGCGCTGGGCGATTTGGCGCGGGCCTACATCGATCAACAACAACAACAACAAAAACAACTCGGCCAGCGCCGACCTTCTTCGGGCGAGTAACTGCGCGTGAGTGCGTGAGTGAAGCGGGCGGGCTCAATCGTGTTCGGCACGACGGGGTGCGCTTAGCGCCGGTTGTTCAGCGCCGATTGTTAGCGCCGGTTCAACCACGCGCCACGTCGCTCGCCAAACACGTGTCGACCGCCAGCGGCTCGAGCAGGCCCGAGGGCGGGTCGAGCGCGTCGAAGTGGGACGACGCTCTGAACGGCGTGAACCCATCCGCTTTGGCCAACTTCACGTCCAGCGTCAATTCACCCACGGTCGACTCCCAGCGTGCGTGTCGCCGTGTCGGCCGGTAAACACCTTGCGTTGCCTGAAGCGGACCGGTTCCGGGCGGCGAGGCGCCGGGTTTCGAGTTCCGCTGAAAAAATGCCCGTTCGTTCCGCATCGCCGCCTGCCAGGCGACCGAATGCGAACCGACGACGGCGTGAGCCGCTTCGACCGCAAGATCGCCCAGGTCCTGCGGCGCCGGCGGGTGACCGACGGCCTGGATGGCCGAGCCGCCGGCATTCGCGTTCGCCGCCAAGGGAACGCTCGCCGCCGCATTCAGGCCGCCGCGCGAATCCGAGCCGACAATGCGGTGATTGGCCATCTGCACCAGCGCCACGCGAACCTGCTCGACGCTCAGCCCGGGATTGGCCGACCAAATTAACGCGGCGACGCCCGCGACGTGGGGCACCGCCATGCTCGTCCCGTACCATTCCCCATACGTATTGCCGGGAGTCGTGCTGTAGATCCCCACGCCCGGCGCATCGACCTGGACGGCTCCGCTGTCGCCCACCCGGCTAGAAAAACTCGCCGCGCGGCGATCGGGATCATAGGCTCCCACCGAAAGAACGTTTCCTAACTCGGCGCTATGCCGCGCCGGATAACTGGGTTCGGCCCGACCCTGATTGCCCGCCGCCGCCACCACCAAAACGCCCTGGTCGCGCGCCTCCAGCAGCGCGTTGTAAATTGATCCGCTGTAACCGTCCGAAGTGAGACTCAGGCTGATAATGTCCGCACCGTTCCTTAAGGCGTACCGAATCGCCTCGGCCACGCTGCTGGTTCGGCCCTTGCCGTTGACATCCAGCACCCGCAACGGCATCAGTTTCGCGTCATACGCCACGCCGGTCGTACCGAAGTCGTTGCGGGCCGCCGCGATGACACCCGCGATGTGGGTCCCATGACCCGTGAAGTCCGCGACGTTGCGGTCGTCGTTCACGAAGTTCCAGCCGAACACGTCGTCGGTGTAGCCATTGCCATCATTGTCGATGTTGTCCCCGGGAATCTCGTCGGTGTTCCGCCACATGTTGGCCGCGAGATCCGGATGAGTCCGATCCACGCCGGAGTCCAGTACGGCGACCACGACTCCCTTGCCGGTGAACCCGTAGGCCCACGCTTCCGGCGCCTCGATGTCGTTCATGTTCCAATCGCGCAGCGCCTCCGAAGTAACCAACGTCCGGCAACGGAATCGGGAACTCCGTCTGGATCTCGGAAGTCTCCAGGCTCGCTTCGACCCGGATGGACAAACGGTAGTCACTCACGCTCGCGGCGTGCGGAATCACCAACGCATAGTAGCTGCCGCGGGGCAGCGTCGCGGCGATCTGTTCCGCCGTCGCTCCCGACCGATACTGGCGTCCCACCACGTGGAAATTGGAGTCGAAGACGTACAGATCCAAATCGGTCCGCATCTCGCTGAGTTCGAACAGGACCGAAGCGGCCCGGGACAACTGGAACTTAAAGACGTCGGTCGAATCCGTGCCGCCCACCGATTCCGTTCGTCGCCAGATTGAGTCCAGCACCCCCACATCCGTGGCTCGCCCAAACGTGTCTCCGCCGTCAACGTCCCCCGCTTTCCGAGGCTGGGAAATGATCGTGGTCGAGGACGCGTTCGGCGAAATCGACAAACGGTACTTGGTTGCGAATGATTCCAAGGGGAAAACCAGCACGTAATAACTGCCGGGAGCCAAGGAAACGTTGAGTGCCTCCGCCGCTGAACCCGAGTTGTCGCTGCGACCCACTAGCTGGCCGCTTGTCGTAAACAAATGCAGATCGACGTTGCCGTTGAGCCGGTCCAACTGGAAGGTGGTGGCCTGCGTGCGTGACACGTCAATCCGGTAAACGTCCGCGGGATCGGCCCCGCCGACCGCGTCCTCCAGAATCCGCTTGCTCGCAATCGCTCCCCAAGGCGTCGCGCGACCAAATGAATCGCCACCCTGGTCCGATTCTTCGCTATTCACGACGGAGTCGTCATTGGACATCGCGGCCAGCGCAAGCTGATAGTCGGTGGTCACGTCGGTCATTGCAATCACCAGCGCGTAATATCGCCCGGCCGGAAAGTTGCAGGTCAATTCGCTCTTCGTTGACGCCAGGCAGGTTGGAATAACCCACGACCTCGCCGGCGCTATCGTATAGCGCCAGGGAGATGTCCGCCGTCAGGCCGAACATCAGTAGATGGACCTCCCTGGACGCGACCAACTGAAATTCGTGGAAGTGCATCCGGTCGGAAGGACTGACACGCCCCAAAACCACTTGCGTCTCACCCAGCACCCCCAACGAATCCGATGACGCGTCGCCGGTTTGTCCCGACGAACTGGGTTCGTCCGCTTCACTGGCCGAGGTGACCCAGCCCGATTCGGTCCCCACCGGGATCCCGTTCAGTACTTGCCGCGGCTCCAGCAATTCGCCTGCCAGTCGGCGGGACGCGCGTTTCCTGCGCATGAGTCGCTTGTCCTTCTTGGCTCGGTTGCTCCCTCAACTTCGATGTTGGCCGAGTTGCCTATTTTGGAAAGCTACGAATTTGACGTAAATTAAGGCGAGTCTCAAGTCGCTTTCTGTTAAAAATCCTGAACTTCGCCGCAGTCACTGCGTGCTAATTCGCCGATTAAATCTGGGAAAGATCGAGGACATGCGACGGCTGCGCGCGCGGCGTTTGAAATTAATTTTGCGGCGATTCTTCAATTTTGAGCGGGAAGTGCGAGCCGTTCCGACCGGCTGCGGGTTTTATCTCTGGCAAGTTTGAGCTCCTCAGGTTAGTTCGAATCGCCTACAATGAGCGGGCCACGAGAACCGCACCTTCGCCGGACTTGCACGCAAGGCCAGACCGTCGGATTGGCGGTTTGGCGACAAGCCCGCCCCTCGACAATGTGCGAATGATCCACATCACTTTGCACGTCGATGGAACAAACATCCCGCCTTCGCTCACGGGGCCTAGCCCCCAACGGATTACACCATGAGCATTGCCAACGTTCCGAAGACCGATCCGCAACCGCGTGGTGATCGGCCCGTGTCTCGCCCACCGCGGGTAACGACGCCGGCGACGAAGCCCATCCCGGTCCAGCGAACGGCCGGGACCCCGCGGCACGTCCTCCGAAAGCTGGTGCTGGCCGCGATCGTCGTCTCTATCGGCGGAATCGGCTGGTACTGGTATCGCGGGGATTCGGCCGCCACGGTGGGCGAGTTAATCTATCACGCAGTCCAGCGCACGAACCTGGAGGTCAAGGTCACCGAACGTGGCAATCTGGAAAGTCAGGTGAACGTCGAGGTGGTTTGCGAGGTGGACGACATTGGGGGCGATAACATCAATGGCACGCCCATCGTGTGGATCGTGGACAACGGGGCTTCGGTCAAGCAAGGCGACCTGATCGTGGAGTTGGACGCGACCGGGCACCAGGAGCGGCTCGATATCCAGGAGTTGGACGTTGAAGAGGAGCGGGCTGAGTTCATTCAAGCGGAAGTTCAATTCGAGAATCAGAAGACTCAGAATCTAACGACGTTGGCGGAAGCCCAACTCGCAGTTCAATTGGCCGAGTTGGCCCTGCAGCAGTTTGGAGACGAGGAGGCCGGCACATTTCAGTTGAATTTGCAGGACGTCGAGTTGCAGATTCAGGAGGCCGAGGCGGGGCAGCTGATCGAACAAACGAACCTGCAGGGTGTCGAGACCCTTTACAAGTTGGGCTACCGCAGCAGTGGCGAATTGGCGGAGGCGCGCTTGAATGCACTTCGGGCCGACCGACAATTGGCGACGGCGATGTCGCGCAAACGGGAGTTGGTCGAGTACGAGCTGAAGAAGAGTCGTCTGGAGCTCGAGGGGGCACGGGACTCGGCCGTCCGTGCGTGTGAGCAAGTTCGATTAGACAACGCGGCGAAGCTGGCGCAGGCCGATGCTCGTTTGGCCTCCGCGCGAGAACAGCTGGCTAAGGAAGAAGAACTTCTGAAGCGTTACCGAGAGCAGATCTCCAAGTGCAAGATTTACGCCCCACAGGACGGAATGGTGGCCTACCACGTCGGCAGCAGTCGGTATCGTCGTGAAGAGATCCGGGCCGGTGCCGAAGTTCGCCCGCGGCAGACCATTCTCACGCTACCGAACCTCACCAAAATGCAGGTCAAGACGGCGGTTCACGAGTCGGTCTTGGACCAGATTCGGAAGGGCCTGGAGGCGACCGTTCGGGTGGACGCCTTTCCGGACGTTCAGTATCGCGCGTCGGTGGCAACCGTGGCAGTACTTCCCGATCAGGGGGGCTGGCTCAGTTCCGACACGAAGGTCTACGAAACGGTCGTGACGATTGACGAGGAAGTCGAGCAATTGAAGCCGGGCATGACGGCCGTGGTCGAAATCAACGCGGCGCGCGTCACGGATGTCATCGCCGTGCCGGTCCAATCGATCGTTCAGATCGAGGGCAACAACTGGGTCTACGTGAACGAAGCGGGTCGTCCCGTCCGTCGCTGTGTCACGCTGGGTTTGACCAACAGCAAATTCGTGGAGGTCCGGGACGGTCTTCAGGAGGGTGAGCAAATCGTGCTCAATCCTTCGGCCATTTCGGACAGTTCGAAGGTCAAGGCGAGCCCTTCGGAGGAGACTGAGCAGACGGAGCAGCAGCCCGAGGAAGAATTGAGCTGAGTTAGCTCGTTTTGTCATGTTGTTTACCACGCTGCAATTGGGTGTCCGCAATCTCTTGCTCCACAAGTTGCGGAGCCTGCTCACGATGCTCGGGACGATTCTGGGCGTTGGCTCGGTCATTTCAATGCTTGCGATCGGCGAGGGATCGAAGCGTCACGCGGTGGAGCAAATCCGCCAGCTCGGTGCTTCCAACGTCATCATTCGCAGCGTCAAGCCCGACTTTGGAAACGACAATTCCGAGACCGGTTCGAGCGGTCAGCAGGTCAGCCGCGTGCTCGAGTACGGCTTGAAGTACACCGATCTGGACCGCTTGACTTCGGCGTTACCGAACATCCGGCGCGCCGTTCCGATCTCGCTGGTTCGCAAGAATGCCCAGCACGGTCGGTATCGCGTTTCCAATGCGCACATCTTGGGGACGACACCCAACTATCTGCAAGTGAAGAACCTGCAGATGAAGCGCGGGCGATTCATCACGGACGCCGACTTGCGGGCGACGGCGAATGTGGCGGTGCTGGCCGACGGGGCCGCGCGGCGGCTGTTCAGTTTCGAGGATCCGATCGGCAAGCCGTTGCTGCTTGGCCCTGGGGCCTATGTCGTCGTCGGCGTGCTGCAAACACAGGACCCGGGTGGCGCGTCGACAGCGGCCGTGGGTTTACAGGACTTCAACAACGACATCTACGTGCCAATCACCTCGGCCCAGCGTCGCTTCGGCGAATTGCAGATGATTGTCCGAGCCGGCAGCGAAGAGTTCGAGCGAACGCAGTTGAACGAAATCACGCTCACTCTGGCCGACGAAACTTTCGTCTCATCCACCGCGTCGATGGCGCGGCGACTGCTCGAGCAATCCCATCGAGAGCCCGACTTCGAGATCCAGGTTCCGCTGGAGCTGCTCCGCCAGGCTCAACGTGAAAAACGGATCTGGAACCTTGTCTTGGGTTCGATCGCCGGCATCTCGCTGTTGGTGGGCGGGATTGGCATCATGAATATCATGCTGGCGACCGTCACCGAACGAACACGGGAAATTGGTGTGCGGCGGGCACTCGGAGCCAAGCGACGGGACATCGTGATTCAGTTCCTGGTCGAGACGATCGTGCTTTCGACTTCGGGAGGAATCATGGGGATCGGCGTGGGCGTGGCGATTCCGCTGGTGGTGTCCTCGATGTCGGAGATCGAGACGGCGATCAGCGCGGCGTCGGTCATCGCTGCGTTTTCGATTTCCGTGATGACGGGCATCATTTTTGGGGTCTATCCGGCCCGCCGGGCGGCGTATCTCGATCCGATCGAATGCCTCCGCCACGAATAACCCGGATGCGATGAGCGGCACTCACTCCCCCGGCGGATCCTCGCGCGGGACATCTCGGGTGGGATCAATCTGTTCGATCTGTTCGATTCTTTCGCCTGGCAAGGGATGGCGGTAGAGGTGGTACATCAGCCGGGAGGGAAGGACTCGTGGCGAGAGTTCCCCATACGTGGGACCGGCGTTTCGGGGAAAGGTCAGATTCGGTGCCGGCTGGTAGCCCGGGTCACTGATCTGCGGCCAGAATCCATTTTCGTCCACTTGCATCAACTCGAGATCCAGGACGAAACGAGCTCGATCGACAAGGTAGCCGATCCGTAACCCGGCCACACCTCGCAGGGCGACACGCGAGTCCTGCAGGGCGTCCAAAAGGTCGCGACCACGCACGTCAGGCGTCCCCAGCGCCAGTTGCAGGCGAATGCTGATCACCCGCTCGTAGGCCAGCGCGGCGCTGGTCACGCTAATCGGATACTGCACTCGCGTCAGCTCGAGATTCCGGATCCCGGTGCGGATATCGAACTTGATGGTATCTTCCAGGCGCATCAGCGAGCGTCGCCCGACCTGGTAGTCGATCAGCGCAACTCGATAATTGTTTCGCTGGGCACGACGATTGAAGGGAAGATCAAGTGACAGGCGGAGTTCGGTCCGGCTGTCATCAAAGTCGAAATCGAACGGCTCGTTCTTGTCCGTCCGCAAGGAATGACTGGCACTCAAGTTCAAAATCGAACGCAAGTCGTCGGCGGCCAACTTCACGCGCCGCCAATTATCCGCCAGGAAGCCCCGTTCGTTCATCAGGTCCAAACGTTGAATCAGCGCCGTGAGCATCGCATCATTGACGTCGATATCGACACTCGGCAGCCCCGTTTCCGAGCCTTCAATCAACGAATCGGTGGTGGCCAGCAGCTGGTCGGTGATCGCGATCGCCTCGCGGTCCTTCTCGGCTTCCGTGGGGGGCGTGGTGTAGTCGAGCAAAATATCCAGACGATCGACGATGCTGTTCGCTTCAGGCAACATTCGCTGCAGCTCGGACAACAGCCGGCTCAGCTCCGCCGAACTGGGATTCCTGGCCAACGACTGCCGCGAGTCGTTCAGTTGCTCGATCAAGTCGCGCCACTGGCGGCGGACCTCTTCGGTGACAATCGGATCGACAGACTCCAGCGACTCCAGACGGATGAGTTGCTGATTGATCAGGCGGAGTCGCGTCTCGAACAAGACGGTTCCTCGCAGGTAGATCAAGATCGGCGGCTGCTTGACATCCGGGCTGGAAACCTCTTGGAATTCAAGCTCCGTTCGCCTCACCTCGTTGCGTGCCTGTTCGACGAGCAGACGCGCGTACAGCTCCCGCAGCTGCGGCTCGCCCTCGCCCTGCTCCTCGGCTTGTCGCTTCAAGTCGTACCACTCCAGCACGCGTTCCAGCATGAACACGCTGGCGTTCAACAGATCGTCTCGCGAGAGAATCCGCTGGTTGCGCCGCGACAGAACACGTTCACGCCATCGCCGAATTCGTTCGAGTGCCACCTCGATTTCGTCGAGCAAGGTCAGGCTATTCAATTCGTCGAGACTGATGTCCAGCGGCAGGTCGGTCGGCAGTCCCAGCGTCAGCTTGAAGCGATCCAGCGACTGCTTCAAGGAATTGCTGGTCGAAATCAGATCGAACCGCGCGGTCAGCATGCCTTGCTCGAACAGGTCGACGGCAACCTGATTCGGGGCATTCGTGACCTCCGCCCGCACCTCGGCGCGGGCCTGTTCGAGCGTTCTCACCAGCGAGAGATAATTCTGGGTGTCGATTTCGATTCGGCGATAAGTCAGCAAGATGTCGTAGTACTGACTCGCGACGTCGAAGAAGAAAACCTTGCGAAAGCGTGCGAACTCGCGTGCTGCGTAGACCAGGTTTCGCTCGGACTGGATCAGAGGCTGCAGCAGAATGTCGCGTTGTAAGACACGTTGCGTCAGATCGAAAAGGAGTTCCGAGCTGACGTCGGATGCAAACCCGTCAGGTCCATTGAACGTCAGCAAGACGTCGTTCGCGAACCGCGCGACAAAGTTCCCGCCCGTAGCCAGCATGCGCTCGATTTGAAACGCCGTGGGGACGCGAAGCGTGTTGACCGTGATCCCATTCGCGCGATCGTGCGCGTAGTTGACATCGGTCCCGTTGCCACCGTTGGAGAAACGCAGTTGGTAGTCGAAACGCTGCAAGGACAACTCCAAGGCGGCAATGTAGAGTTGTTCCTTTTGCGTTTGATACTCGCGGCTATTCCGCTGCGCCAGTTCGATGATTTCGCGCAGCGTAAAGCGTGTGCCTGTGCCATCCGGCGGCGGCGCCGCGTCCCGAAAGGTCTGCTGGTACTCCTCCCTGACGCTTTCGAATTCCAGCATCGTTCGTAAACAACTTGCCGGCAGCACATTCCAGTAGTTCGGTGGAACCGGCTGGATCGAGAGCTCCTTGGGCGTATTCCCGAACAGCTGCTCAGCCGGGTCCGGGTCACCCTCCGCCGACTCAAGCTGGGGTTCGGGCGGTGGGAGTCGTTCGGCATCGGAGTCGTCCGCTTGAAAGCTCACCAGCTGCACTCCCGTCTGACGACCGAGTTCGGGAACGATCGGCGGCAGTTTGCGGAGCGACGACACGGGATTGAGCTCAAGGCGCGGCGGAGTCGGCGGCGAGGATCGCTCGCTTTCCGTCCCGGTCGGGATCTCCTCTTCGGAGGCGTTCGTCGACTCGGATTCGTCCCCCGAGTACAGAATCGGGCCGGGGGAGGGCAGCCAGGGGAAATCGGGATTCGTGGGATCGGCCAGGCGCGAATCGGGCGTCGGGTAGACGGAGTAATTCTGAGGCAGCTGCCAGGGCGTCGAGAGGGACTTCTCGAGAACCAGACCGTAGGCGTCCTGATCGGCGCGGAGGCGATAGTGGCGTCGACTGCAGCCGGTCGGCATCAGGCACGCCAGCATGATCGCCGTGACGAGCAACCGTTCGTGGTGTGGCCGCACGGTTCCCCCCTATGCTCAACGCGAAATAACCTCGGACGATCTTGTCTTGTCGGTCGGTTCCGTGGCAAACCTTGCGGAAAGTAGGGATCGCAAGGCCGTTTTGGGCGAATGGGGCCGGCCATCATGTCCTGAGGCGCCGCCCCAGCAGCGCCCTTGCCAGCTGTGCGAGCACTTCCGCGACTTGCAATCGCGGCGACTGCGGACGGACGAAGTGCCAAGGGGCGAGCGAGGCCAAGCCTTGGCCCAGCCGTCCGCGCCACGGTCGGAATCAGCGGCGCCCCGCCAAGCGACGGCGGGCGACGTGCTATATCCCGACCGGCACGGTTGGTACACTGTCAGGCCGGGTTCCGGTTGCCCGGAGGGGATCGCGGACGGGCCTGCGGGCCAAGTCGGGAAGGTTCGACCCGAGCTCCGCGCTGGGAAGACGCTATGGTAGGGAGCGAGATCGCAACGATGATGAGCTGTCGAGGAGTTCGTGGAGCGACGACGGCCGACGAAAACTCGCGCGAGGCGATTCTGCAGTCGACTCGGCAACTGCTGGCGATCATGATCCGACAGAATGGGATCGAGGCGGACCGCGTGGCCAGCGCGATCTTCACGACCACCAGCGATCTGGATGCCGAGTTCCCGGCACTGGCCGCTCGACAGCTGGGTTGGCTGGACGTCCCGCTGCTGTGCACCAACGAAATCGATGTCCCCGGCTCGCTCCGCCGTTGCGTCCGAATCCTGGTGCATTGGAATACGGCGCGGCCGCAAAAGGAAATCAAACACGTGTACCTCAAAGGCGCGATTCAGCTGCGTCCCGATCTCTCGAAATTGCCTCCGGTCGACATGGATGAACTGGAGTCCTGGATCGCCGAGCACTTGATCGACGCTTCGGCAGATAGCGCTTCGGCAGATAGCGCCGACTCGGCGCTGATCGAGGTTGGTTCTCTGGCACTCGCGTCCAACCCACGGGAGGAACCGCCTGTCATGTCGCTGCTCCAGCCGCCCCGAGCCGTCGATCGCCGCAGGCCACCGCTTGGCGGGAATCGCCACGACCTGGAAAAGGCCCGCTTCGGCCTGGAGACGAGCCGGCTCGGTGCCCGGGAACGCGTCCCCCGGCGACGTCGACTGCCCACGCGATTCGCACTCGTCCTGGGATGGCTTGTATGCGGCTGGGGCATCGCGATGGCCGCGGAAAAGACCCGTCCGAATATTCTGCTGGCGATCTCGGATGACCAATCGTATCCCTATGCCTCGGCCTATGGATGCCAGGGCGTGAAGACACCGGCCATGGATCGAGTTGCTCGGATGGGCGTCTTGTTTCCCCACGCCTTCGCGCCCTCACCCGGATGCAGTCCCACTCGAGCGTCCATCCTGACGGGACGCTATCCCTGGCAAAACGAACATGCGGGGACCCACGCCAGTTCCTTTTCGAGTCGCTTCGCGGTGTATCCGGATCTGCTGGAGGCCGCGGGCTATCACGTCGGCATGGTCGGCAAGGGTTGGGGCCCGGGCAATTTTGAAGTGGGCGGATTCAAACGCAATCCGGCGGGCCCGACCTATCGCAAGACGTTCGAGGACGCCCCGGAAGGCGTCAGCTCAATCGACTACGCAGGAGCATTTGAGCAGTTTCTCGCGGACCGTCGACCGGGACAGCCGTTCTGTTTTTGGTTCGGTTGTCACGAACCGCATCGTCGCTACGCGCGCGGCATCGGTCGCCGGCACGGGGGAGATCCGTCGCAGCTCGTCGTGCCCGCCTTCTTGCCGGACGACCCCGTCGTGCGCGACGACCTGTTGGACTACGCGTTCGAGATCGCCTGGTTCGACCGGCATCTGGCGCGGATGCTCGACGTCTTGGAAGCGGCGGGCGAACTGGATCAGACGTTGATTGTGGTGACGAGCGACAACGGGATGCCGTTTCCACGAGCGAAAGCGAATCTGTACGAGTACGGAATCCATGTTCCCTTGGCGATCTCTTGGCCCGAGACGATTCCGGCCGGACGCCGCGTCGACGACTTGGTGAATCTGGTGGACCTGATGCCCACGTTTCTGGAGGCGGCGGCCGTGCCGCATCCGGGCGAGCCAGCCATGAGCGGAAAGAGTCTCCTGCCCATCCTGCAAACGACGGCCGAAGGACGAATTGATCCGCAGCGAGATGCGACGTACGCCGGACGTGAGCGCCATTCGTCGTCGCGCTGGAACAATCGGGGATACCCGCAGCGTGCGGTGCGTACCGAACAATTCCTGTACATCCGGAATTTCCACCCTGATCGCTGGCCCGCCGGTGCGCCGCAGAAGTTCGCAGGACGAGACGCCGACGGCAACCCCAAGCTTGGCCCAAGGCACGGGGCTTATCACGACATTGACGGCTCACCGACGCTCAGTTGGCTCACACAGAACGCGGATCGCGCGCCGCAAGCACGCTACTTGCAATGGGCCGTGTCTAAACGACCCGCGGAGGAGCTGTACGACGTCCGGCAAGATCCCGCCTGTCTCGTCAACCTGATCGCCGACCCCTCCCATGCGGCGATCCGCCAAGCACTGTCCGACAGGCTCCGGGACTTCCTCCGCGCCACGGGCGACCCGCGCATCCTGGACGGCGGCGACGTCTTCGAATCCTACCCGCGGTATAGTCCGCAACGATCCTTTCCCGCGCCCGATCCCACCTCGGCCAAATAAGATCGAAATCGGGAGGGCAACGACTCGGGAGCCTTGCCCTCCCGTCGCGCGCCCTCCCGGTTGATCGTCGTGTCAGCGGCGGTGGAGCCAGGTTCGCGCGAACCGTTCGGCGGTCTCGCGGTTGGGGAACGCCTGGATGCGGTACACGCCTCGGTTGGCGTTTTGCTGTTGATACTTCTGCAGCTCGGCGGGAGAGGACGTCACGAAGGTTTCGCGTTTGTCGGTCTGCAGCATCATCACAAAATGAGTTTGGTTCAGGATCGGATTCACGTACGGCAGCGACGACAGGTAGGCGATCAGATCCTGCTCGGTTTTCCCGCAGTCCTGAGAAAAATGCTTGGCGAAGACGCTGCCCAGCGGAACCGATTGGAGCGGGGCGAGTTGGCTGACGTCTTGCAGGCACGCTCGGAATTCGTCGCGTTGGTACCTTGCAAAGTAGTGAATCAGCGCCCAGGAAGTGGCGTATCCCAAGGAATCGAGCGATCTCGATTCGACCGCTCGGCGAATCAACTGCCCTTCCGTACTCCGCCCCTGCTGCTGCTTGTAAAACTCACTCAGCTCGTGCAGGCGGAGGTCGTTGACCAGGCCCACGCCCTTCCAGCGAACGCGGCGATCAAGTTCCGTCGGCGCAAAGTACTCGGCCAAGCCTTCGCTAAACCAAACGGGCCAGCGGGAAAGACGCTTCTGGACGTTAATGTTGTGCAGGATCTGGTGAACGCCTTCATGAGCAATCGTGGAAACAGATTGCTTGAAGGCAAGTTCGGGCGCAAGCTCCGCCAGTTTCGATTGCTCGAACATCACCACGTGGTTGGAGAGTGCATTGTAGTAGGCGACCAACCCTTCCGGCACGGCCCGGTATTTCTCGAACTCGTCCTGCGTCCGGAACATGATTACGACCAAGGGAAACTCAGGATCCAGCACGTCCAGCTTCTGGCGACGAAAGTAATCGAACAGCGCCGGATACATCGTTTCCATAATTCGGCTGGTCGCCGTCGCGAAGGCGTCGCTCGCGTTGTAAACGTACAGATACCGACGAGTCGTTCGCGTACGGAAACCCGCAAACCGATCCTTGGTCAGCTGATCTGCCAGCGCACGCTTGCTGAGCGGCTCGAAGGGCCGATCCGTGGGCGTCGTCTGGTCGACGGGAAGCGAGACCAGTCGGCCATCGGGCAACAACACGACAAAGTAGTTTCCCACTTCCAAATAGACGCGTGCCACCGTCGGCTCGTCGCCATCGCCAGCAACGATCACGTGGCGGTCGCCTCCCGGGACCGGCGGCGCATCCGGCAGCAGCAGCCCAAGTTCTTCGGGCGTGGCCTGCGGCATCGCGGGCTCGCCCTGGACCGTCGCCGCAGGCCAAAACACCCAACCCAAGACCCCAGCCACAACGCTCGTTAGCACCAGCCAACGTCGCCTGTCGCAGGCCGGTCGGGGCATTCGTTCCTGAGGGTCGATCCGCAACATCCTGATCGCACGCATCCGCAAGGGCTCGGTGATTGAGGAAGGCGAGATGAATCAGCCGAATTGACGATTCGAAAGATAAGAGATGACGCCTTACTGATTCATTAAGCATATTTTGAGTCGGATCCGTGCGGGGGTCAATCCGGGGGGAAATGCGGCGATACGAGGGACTTCCCTCAGCGTCAGCGATTTCCCTGTACTTTTCGTGGCCAAACGCCACTTCTATAATGCCCCTTCGGTTTCGTTGCAGGAAGCACAACCCGATTCTCGCTTCGTTGAGGGGCCAGTGTCGATGGAGTACGGTTCTCGTCCAAATCGCCGTCCGCAAGGCGTCCGATGCCCCACCTGCGGCCGGACGGTCGATCCTCAGCAGACCTCCGCGATGCCTTTCTGCTCGATCCGCTGTCGGCAAATCGATTTGGGGCGTTGGTTCAACGAGGAGATCGGATTGCCTGTGATGCCTGATGACGAGGAAGGGGAGAGCCGGTCGGCGTCTCCAGGTTGAGCCACTTTTCGACTGAGCGAAGGCGTTTGGTATGTCCGACGAAGACGGCATGGTACGTTCGATTTCTTGGCCGGACCTTTGTCCGTGGACCATCCTGTTTCGCCTGTACCGCCTTTCGTTGTCGGTCCAGTTCTTGACGTTGGCGTTCGTGGGCGTCCTGTCCGTCTCACTCGGTTGGACGCTGCTCGGGGGAGTCGTCTTGTCGGACACGGCGGCGGCTGACCCAACGACGCGGCAGTTTCTCCAGCATGTCGGCCGCTGGTCCGATCCCACCTGGTCATTCTTGCCGGAGGTACCGGAACCGGAGCGACCCGCGTCGGGGATGGTGGATGCCGAGATCGTTGTCGACGAGATCGCGGCGCCGGCCGACGGCAACTCGCCGGCCCGCAGCCTGTTGGCCATCGTTTGGCAAAGCTGGTTGGCGCCGACGCCGGCCTACGCGATCATCGAGCCAATGCGCCGCGTGGTCGACCCGCGGAACAGCTGGACGCAGTTCCTTTTCTACCTTTTCGGCAGCGCCTGGACCCTGCTGGTTTGGAGCTTAATCGGAGGCGCCCTGACGCGAGCAGCGGCCGTCCGACTGGGGCGGGACGAGCGGGTCGGCCTGCGCGACTCGCTGGAATTCGCGCGTCGCAAGATCTTGTCATTCTTGGGGGCGCCCTGCTGCCGCTGGGAGCCGTCCTGGCACTCGGCATCCCGCTCTGGATCTTGGGACTCCTGATGCGAACGAACTTGGGCGTCGTGCTCGGCGGACTGGTGTGGCTGCCAGTGGGGTTGTCCGCGTTTGTCATGACGATCTTCGCCATCGGTGTCCTCTTCGGGTGGCCGTTGATGTGGTCCGCGATCAGCACCGAGGGTTCCGACGCGTTCGATGCGATCAGCCGCTCGTACGCCTACACCTTTCAGCGGCCCCTGCACTATTTCGCCTACACACTCCTCGCCAGCCTGCTGGGCTTGCTCGGCTGGATCATGGTCGGCCTGTTCTGCGACGCGATCTTCCAGTTCGCGATGTTGGGTGTCGGGGCCGGTCTCGGAACGCAACGCATGCAGGAATTGCAAAACGCCGTGCTGTCGCCCAGCGAGACAACGTCCGGTCTCGTAAGATTCGGAGTCGCCCTGATCGGCTTCTTCAACCGCTGCATTTACGCCTTGCGGCTGGCCTATTCGTACAGTTTCCTGTGGTCCGCCGCCGTCGCCGTTTACTTGCTGTTGCGGCGCGACGCGGATCAGACTGAGCTGGACGATGTGTTTGTTGAAGACGACGAAGGAATCGCATACGGTTTGCCCGAGCTGAGTCCGGACGAGCAGGGCGTGCCGGGTGTCGAGAGCAAATCCTCGGCTTCGCCAGACGCCGTAGCGGGACAGGACGCATCACCCGCTCCACCGACCTGGACCGAGCCGGACGAATCCCGCTCGACGCCGTCCTGAATGCCGCGACCAGCTGAGCTGACCAGACGCCGCGACGAATCGGGCCAGCGCCGGCTTACTGGAGATACTGAGCGGGCTGGGCGTGAAACTGGCCGCGTGTGACCACTTGCCACCCTGCGGTGCGGGCCGCATCAAGTTTACCGCGATGGACGTGAGGGCCGATCGCCAATCGCCGCACGGCCGGTTCCGAGGCACCGGCCACGAGCCGCCGAGCCACGTCGGCAGGATCGAGATCCGGCAGATTCAGATCGATAATGACTTGGCGAAAGACTCCCTGGCCAACCGCCTCGAGCAGCTGCGCCGGGCTGGCGACGGTTTCCAACGAGATCCCCGCGTCGCGGGCGGCCTGGGCCACTTGCGAACTGAGCATCAAATCGGTGGTCAAGAGAATGCAACTCATCGTCACACGGCCTCAGGACCTTCGACGGTTTGGCCGATTCGAATCGCCCGTTCCACCGGCAACTGGAAGATCTTGCCGTCGCCAATGTTTCCTTCCGAGCCGGTCCGGGCGATTTGTTCGACGGTTTCGATCGTCCGATCCACAAAGTCGTCGTTCACCACAATTTCGAGTACGACTTTGCGGAGCAGCTGCACCTCGTATTCCACGCCGCGATACGTCTCGATCTGACCCCGTTGACGTCCAAAGCCATGCGCATCACAAACCGTCATCCGCTCGACACCCACCAATTTGAGCGCCTCTTGAACCGCCTGCAATTTGGTCGGCCGAATGACCATCATCAGTAGCTTCACTGTCGAAACTCCCCCTGGGCCGAGACCGCAATCGACGCCCCGCGCGGGCGTCCGCGTCTTGTCTCCGAATTGTCGCATATGCGGCCCGGTGCGTGCAACGCATCGGAAGAGCTCGTCCCGAGTTGGGATTAGGAACCAGGACGCATGCGGTTGAGCCCCGAATTGGCAGCGTTGACCGAGTTCCTCGGGCCGGTGGACCCGGCGCGGATCGTGTCGCAGGGCAACGCCGGGGGTATGAGCGGGGCCGCGATTTGGCGTGTTTTCGCGGCATCGCATGAATTGCACTCGGAATACTGCCTGCGGCGCTGGCCCCTTGGCCACCCCTCGTGGCAACGTCTTGGCTGGATTCATCAGCAGCTCCAACGGGTGGCCGACCGCGGGTTCACGATCGTCCCTCGACCCATCTCGAGTCGTTCGGGATCCACGATCGTGCGCGTGGAAGGACATCTTTGGGAACTCACGACCTGGATGCCCGGTTGCGCCGACTTCGATCGGAATCCGTCCGACGCGCGGCTGGCTGCGGCGATGTCGTCGCTGGCGCGGTTTCACTTGGCCAGCCGAGATGATCCCAACGCCCCGCCGGATCGCTCGGCCGGAATCGAATTCCGCCGCTCGCAGCTCGAAAACCTCGATGAGGGCGTCTTGAGTCGGCTGCGTCAGCAGGTGGACGAGCGGCACGGGTGCGGCATCCGCGATTTGTGTCTCGAGATCCTTCACGGCGTCCCACACCGGCTCGCCGCCGCCCGCCGCCTCGTCCAGGAAGTTCACGCCGCCCCGACGCCGATTCAACCCTGCCTCCGCGATATCTGGCACGATCACGTGCTGTTCACCGGCGAACGCGTGACGGGTATCGTCGACTTTGGAGCGATGCGGATTGATTCGCCGGCGGGGGATCTGGCTCGGCTGATCGGGAGCTTGGCGCGAGACGACGCGAGCCGCTGGCAGGCGGCCCTCTCGGATTACGCCCGCGTTCGGCCGCTCGCAAACCACGAGTTGCGATTGGTCGCCGCCTTTGATCGCGCCAACGTCATTCTGTCGGGCCTGAACTGGATTCGCTGGCTCTATGACGAATCCCGCGAATTCGACGAAATGTCGCGGGTCGAGCGGCGATTGGGCGAGTTTGCGACCCGCCTTGCGACACCCCAAGAGGCACTCTGGCAGTTCCCTCCGAGTCGATAGGCGCCACGCACCGTTTCGATATTTTTCTTGATTGACCCGTTTCCAATTGGTGGACCGCTGAGCCATCCCACGGCGGCTCAACATTGACCCGATTGCGAGCGCCACGATACAATTCGCGTCGGGCCGAGTCGATTCCAGGACGGATCGACGCGTTGAGAAAGTCATTTGGCCAACCCCTCGACACCGGCGGTTGGGGATCGAAGGATTGATTGTTTGACCCCGATGGGACGCGATCTGCGAAGGGCCGTCCAGCTTGGTAAGCGGCCGGGGCGGCAATTGGTTTGCGGTCCGAATCGCCAAGTTGCCGCCCTGTGGTCGGTCAACTGTCGCCAGCGAGTTGTTTCCAGGGCCAGAATCGTCCCATGAGCACGTCGCCTCGAGAAATCGCCACGTTGGCGGCGAGGTGCGGACACCTACCCTTCACTCGGAAAGCTGTCATGCCCCGAACGCACCGTCCGATCTCGGTCCCTCTCGTCGCGCTGTTGCTGGTGTTGGGCTGGATTCCGAGCACGTCGCTGTGGGGGCAAGCGTCGTCGCGATTCAAGTTGCCATCGGGGCTCCAGGGGCTCGCTCCGCAAGGGGAACCTGGCCAGGACCTCCAGGTCTCGGCTCGCTTTCAGACCTCGCAGGACGGCGGCGAGGGGTTGCTGAGCGTCACGGCGACGCTGGGACCGGGTTGGCACATCTACTCGGTGAGCCAGCCGGACGGCGGTCCACTGCGCACGCAGATCGCCCTTGAGCCGTCGAACGATTTCGTGCTCGCGGGCAGCTTCGAGCCCGACAAACGGCCGAAAGTGCGCCGCTTGGAGTTTTATGACGTGCCGATCGAAGAGCATTACGAGCAGGTTACCTGGTCGGCACCGATCGTGTTCAAGTCGGGAGTCGCGCCGAAGCGTTGGTGATCCGCGGTGAACTGCAGGGTCAGATTTGCCAGGAAGACGGGGGCTGTGTGCCGCTAAGTTCGCTCGACACGCGGTTCACGGCGCGATTGGACGGCCAGGTCGCGGATAACCAGGCGTTGGCAGAGCGCGTGAAGCGTCGCACGCCTCCGATCGAGACCAGCGGACCGGTGGCGTTGGCGGTGGCGGGGCCGGGAGGGCCTTCACCGATTCCGGCGGACACGCGGTTCACGGAGGCGCCGGCCGAGGGCTATCGAGCGGCCAACGTTCATGTGACGATTCAGGGACGGATCGAGCCGGCCGGTGCGGCGCCGGGCGAGACCGTTGAATTAGTTATTACGGCGGTCCCCGACCCCGGCTGGCACATTTATGCCCAGGCCGCCAGGGACCCCGAAGAGGTTTCCAAACCCACCCTGATCGCGGTGGCGGAGCCTGCCGGTTGGATTGGCGGCAGCGTGAAGGCTTCGGACGAGGCCGTCGTAAAACCGGCCAACCCGCCGTTTGAACCCGAACAACGGTACCACGAGGGCACAGTCACCTGGCGGATGCCGATTCGGATTCCGGCCAGTGCCCGACCGGGCCCCCACACAATCAAGGGATTACTCGGCTACCAAACATGCTCGGACGCCAGCTGCGACCGACCGACCGGGGCGTTCGTCGCGGGCACGATCCAGGTGGGCAAGTCAGCCCCGGGAAGCGTGCCGCTACGTTTCGCGCCGGGCAAGTATGCGACGGTCGCGACTTTCTTGGCCGGGGAATCGCCGGTTCGATCCGAGGCGTCCGCGTCCGTCTCGCCTTCGGTACCACTCGCGTTCGACCTCAGCCAGATTCAGGCGGAGGCGACGGAGAGTCAGTCGACGATCTACATCGTGGTCATCGCGTTTCTAGGCGGGTTCCTCTTGAACTTCATGCCTTGCGTGCTCCCTGTGATCGGCCTGAAGGTGATGTCCTTCGTGCAGCAGGCCGGCGAGCATCGGGCGCGAGTCTTCACG
Organism: uncultured Planctomycetales bacterium; assembly: GCA_963826795.1. Taxonomy (GTDB): domain Bacteria; phylum Planctomycetota; class Planctomycetia; order Pirellulales; family Pirellulaceae; genus CAWGYT01. Next base: position 82,776 of record CAWGYT010000022.1, read on the forward strand.
CTCAATCTTTGGTACGCCCTGGGAATGCTTTCGATCTTCTGGCTCTTGGCCACCCTGGCCTCGGCCGCCTCGCTGGGGCTGAGCGACGAATCGTTGGGGTGGGGTGAGCAATTCAACTACGAAGGGTTCACGATCCCGTTGCTATGTGTCGTGTTCGTAATGGGGTTGAGCTTCATCGGGGTTTGGGAGATCCCGATCCCCGGATTTGTGGGCAGTGGTGCGGCCACCGATCTGGCACAAAAGGAGGGACTCGCTGGAGCGTTTTCGAAAGGTGTACTGACGACGATCCTGGCCACCCCCTGCAGCGGGCCGGGGCTCGCCACCGCGCTGACCTGGTCCGCGACGAAGCCCCCGCATTTGGTGTACCTGGTCTTTACCTGCATGGGATTCGGGATGGCGCTGCCGTATCTGTTGATCGGCGCCTTCCCCAACTTGGTTCGATTCATTCCCAAGCCGGGCGCCTGGATGGACACCTTCAAGCAGCTGATGGGGTTCGTTCTGATGGGCACCGTGGTCTACATGTTTACGCTGATTGACCAGAAGTTCGTGGTTCCGACCTTGGCGTTGATCTTTGCCTTGTGGGCCGCTTGCTGGTGGATTGGCCGGACGCCCATCACCGCCTCGACGCTCAAGAAAGCCAGCGCCTGGTTCGTCGCGAGCGGTTTCGCGGCGGTCGTCGGGTGGCTGGCGTTCGCGTATGAAGTCGATCGTCGGCACGACCTGCCGTGGGAAGAGTTCAGCTTGGCCGCGCTCGATGAACATATCTCGGCCGATCGAACCGTGATGGTCGACTTCACTGCCCGCTGGTGCCCGACTTGCAAGGTGCTGGAACGCTCGGTGCTGAACACCAAGCCGGTTCAGCAGGTCGTGGAGAAGAACGACGTCGTGACCCTGGTGGCGGACTGGTCCGACGGCGACGAAGAGATTGGCCGGGTCCTGGAGGCGCTGGGAAGCAAGCAGTTGCCCGTCATCGCGATCTTTCCGGCCGGTGACCCCTACCGCCCCAAGAAGCTCGCCGGCATGTACACCCGCAGCGAGCTGGTCGGCAAACTGCGTGCGGCGGGACCCTCCCAATCGCCGCGTCTCGCTTCCGATTCCCGATAGCCCCGTCTCGGGAGGGCGAAGCTCCCGCTGAGCCGAGTTGGGTCGTCGGACCGGCTCGGCGGGAGCCTTGCCCTCCCGGTGTCACTGTCCCAGAATCAGGCCGTGACGCAGCACCCGCCCGCCGGAGCGTGTCCGCGACACCCGTGTCCGTCGACCCACGCGTCCGCAGCACCCGCGGGCGTCACCCGATGCGGACTTGGCCCTGGCCCGGCGTGACGTAGCCGATTTCGTAGCACGGATAGCCGGCCTGTTCGAGCCGCTCTCGGATCCGGTTGGCATAGAAACCGCTCACGACCAAGGCCAGACCGATTCCCATATTGAACACGCGACGCATTTCAGCGAGCTCGACCTGACCCAACTGCTGTAGCCAGTCGAACACCGGGGGGATCGGCCAGCTGCCCGCTTGAATTTCCACATCGACGTGCGGCGGCAGGATACGCTGGAGGTTTTCTTCCAGCCCGCCGCCGGTGATGTGAGCGATTCCGTGGACCACGTTTTTGACCTTGTAGTGATTCAGAACCTGACGCACGGCGGTCGTGTAAATTCGCGTGGGTTCGAGCAAGACCTCTTGCACGGTCTGTTGGGTCCGTGGAACGGGGGCCTCCAACGACGACTTTGCCCGTTGGAACACAATCTGTCGCACGAGGCTGTAACCATTAGAATGGAGTCCGCTGGAAGCGATTCCCAAGACGCGATCGTCCACGTCGATCGACCGGCCGGTAATCAGATGTTTGCGTTCCACCACCCCCACACAGAAGCCAGCCAGGTCGTAATCTCCGCGAGCGTACAGATCCGGCATAATTGCCGTTTCGCCGCCCAGCAACGCGCAGTCGGCCTGAATGCAACCCTGACTGATACCTGTGACAATTTGTTCCAGCACGTCGGGATCGTCGTGCGACATGGCGACGTAATCCAGAAAGAACAGCGGCTCGGCGCCGCAACAGATCGCGTCGTTGACACTCATCGCGACCAGATCGATGCCGACGGTATGGTGCGTCTTGGCCTGAGTCGCAATTTTCAGTTTGGTGCCCACGCCATCGGTGCAAGAAACCAGGACCGGGTCGTCGTAGGTCCGACGAAAGAGAGGACTGCGGAAGTCCAACTGAAACAAACCGGCGAAGCCGCCGTCCAGCTTCATCACGCGGGGCGAGAACGTGCGATGCATCAACTGAGGCAACCGAGCCATCGATTGCTGATAGACGTCCAGGTCGACGCCCGCACTCTTGTAGGTTGCCTTGGCCATGCAGGTTACTTGGATGCGAAGAAAATCGGATTCTACGGGTCCGCACGAGCGATTGTCAACTAAGCTTTCCTGGTCCGATGCCGGGTGAATTACACTTGCTCGGGCAATTGTGCCGATTTGCCGAATTAGACTGAACCACGGGGGAACTCAAGACCGTCATTTGCCGCATGACACGACCGAATTGCACGCCGACCGAAGCAGCAAACCTTTCGAAGGCAGCACTGATTTCCCAGAAGTTGCCACGCGAAAACGGGTCTGCAGTTTTTTGTGCGATTTGGTTCACAGCCCAATCGGCAGGGTGAAATCGGGTGTTATCTTGAAGCTCTTCGCTGTTGAGCCTTCATAACCATTCACCTGTGACAATGATGGGTCTTGCAAGATGCTGATGGCACATCCTCATCCTGAACTTCAATTCACACACCTTCTGCCGTACGGCGCCTTGATCCATGATCGAGGCGTTCAGTTCGTCGTTTTCAGTCGTAACGCGACCGCGATGCGACTCTTGTTTTATGACAATCCCGATGACATGGAACCGTGCGAGATCATTCCGTTCGATTCCGGCACGGATCGGTGGGGGGACATTTGGAGTGTGTTTGTGCCCAACGCCGGGCCCGGGCAGCTCTATCACTTCCAGGCCGATGGTCCCTTCGATCCGCTCAACGGACACCGCTTCGACAGCCAAGCCCGACTGATCGACCCGTATGCCAAGGCGTTAAGCCGGCAAGTTCCTGCCCAGCGACGACGGCATCATCCGTCCGCCAAAATGCGTCGTGATGGACGACTACTTCGATTGGGAGGGCGACCGACATCTTCGCCGCGACCTTTCGGAAACGATCATTTACGAAATGCATGTCCGCGGTTTCACGATGGACGAGTCCAGCGGCGTGCAATATCCGGGGACGTACCTGGGCGTGATCGAAAAGATCCCGTATCTCAAGTCACTGGGCGTCACGGCCGTCGAACTGATGCCGGTCCACGAGTTTCCGATTCACAGCGTGGACGGCAAGCCGCTGGAACGCCCCAACTATTGGGGATACGATCCGATGGCGTTCTTCGCGCCGCACCGGGGTTATGCCGTCGGGCTCGGCAACCCGGGCGCAGGTCATCGAGTTCAAGCAGATGGTCAAGGCCCTGCACCAGGCGGGCATCGAAGTCATCTTGGACGTCGTTTTCAACCACACGTGCGAAGGCAATGAACTGGGTCCGACGCTCAGCTTCAAGGGGCTGGAAAACAGTGTCTACTACATGCTGGAGCACGGCGGCAGTACTACAAGAACTTTTCCGGCTGCGGCAACACCGTCAACGGCAATCATCCGATTGTCCGCGAGATGATCTTCCACTGCCTGCGGCATTGGGTTCACAACTACCATATCGACGGCTTCCGCTTCGATCTGGCCTCGATTCTCAGCCGCGACCGGCAAGGCCACCTGGTTCCCAATCCGCCGCTGGTCGAGGCGATTGCCGAGGACCCGTTGCTGGCCGATACCAAGATCATCGCCGAGGCCTGGGACGCGGCCGGCGCCTATCAAGTCGGCTCGTTCGGCAGTCTGCGCTGGGCGGAATGGAACGGACGCTACCGCGACGACATGCGGCGCTTCTGGCGGGGCGATCCCGGGATGCTCGGGCCGCTCGCCACGCGTCTGGCGGGCTCCAGCGATCTGTACGAGCCCGGCGGGCGGCATCCGTACCACAGCATCAACTTCATCACGTCCCACGACGGCTTCACGTTGAACGACCTGGTCAGCTACAACGACAAGCACAACGAGGCCAATGGCGAAGGCAATCGGGACGGCGACAACAACAACTACAGCTACAACTACGGGGTCGAGGGACCGACGCGGCATCGAGGCATCGAACCGCACCCGGATTCGCCAGATCAAAAACATGCTGGCCACGCTGATGCTCAGCCAAGGCGTCCCGATGATCGTCTCCGGCGACGAGTGCCGGCGAACGCAACACGGCAACAACAACGCCTATTGCCAGGACAACGAAATCTCCTGGTTCAACTGGGACCTTGTCACCGAGCACGCCGAAGTCCTCCGTTTCGTCCAGGCGCTGATGCGATTCCGCCGAGACCAACCGACGGTGCGACGCAAACGGTTTTTCAGCGGCAAGCCCACACGCAGCGGCCTGTCGGATGTAAACTGGTACAGCCATTTGGGAACGGCCGTTGACTGGGCGAACGATGACCGCTGTATGATCTGCCTCTTCACCGCACCCACGCCGGACAAAGAGAGTCTCGACGCGGGGCGCGACGTGTTGGTCATGGTCAATAACTCGCACGAGTCACAGCCGTTCTTGGTGCCGCCGATCGCCAAGAGCACGTCCTGGCGGCTGGCCTTCGACACGGCCGCCACGTCGCCTCTGGATGCCTTTCCCGAAGGAGACGGACCGCCTTTGACGAAGTCCGGGTCGTTCCGGATGACCGAGCGGTCGCTGCGGTGCTATGTCGCGGCCGACGGCATCGACAAACGGCTCACGCGTTAGCCATCCGCCGTCCTCGCGGGTAACCATCCCCCAAGGAGCTGTGACTTGCCACCATCGCGGGACGAATTGGCGGCGGAATACCTGGATCTGTTGCCGTTTGAACCGTATCCGGTGCAGGAAGAAGCCTTGCTCGCCTGGTTCATGGCCGAGCAAGGCGTGCTGGTGTGTGCCCCCACCGGCACCGGCAAGACGCTGATCGCCGAGGCGGCTCTGTTCGAGGCCCTCCGAACCGGCCAGCGCGCCTACTACACGACGCCGCTGATCGCGCTGACGGAGCAAAAGTTGCAGGAAATGCAGGCAGGCCGCCGTACGGTGGGGCTTTCCGGCCGACGACGTCGGACTGGTCACCGGCAATCGCCGCGTCAATCCCGATGCCCCGATCCTGGTCGTCGTCGCCGAGATCCTGTTCAATCGACTGCTGCACCGCGAAGTTCGACTTCAGCGACGTGAGCACGTCGTGATGGACGAGTTCCACAGCTTCAACGATCCCGAACGCGGGATCGTCTGGGAGTTCTCGCTGGGCCTGCTCCCGCCGCACGTCCGACTGTTGCTGCTCTCGGCGACCGTCGGCAACGCGATGGAGTTCGTGCATTGGCTGCGCCAGACTCATCATCGCAAGCTGGAGCTGGTGCAGAGCGACGAACGCAAGGTGCCGCTGACCTTCCAATGGGTCGGCGATGCGCTGCTGACCGACCACGTCGAGCAGATGGCGCAGGGCGACGAGTCGACCCGTTTACACCCGCGCTGGTGTTCTGTTTCAATCGCGACGAATGCTGGAATGTGGCCGAACAGCTCAAAGGCAAGCGTCTCCTGGCCGACGGCCAGCAGGCTCAATTGGCGGACGCCTTGAAGCAATACGACTGGTCAGGCGGAGCCGGACCCAAGCTCAAGGCAGTTCTGCCAGCGCGGCGTCGGCGTTCATCACGCCGGCGTGCTGCCCCGGTACAAGCGCATCGTCGAGGACCTGTTCCAGCGAAAACTGCTCTCGGTGACCGTCTGCACCGAGACGCTCGCGGCAGGCATCAATCTGCCCGCACGCAGCGTCGTCTTGCCCAACCTGCTGAAGGGACCTCCCGGCGACAAGAAGCTGATCGATTCCAGCAGCGCTCATCAGATGTTCGGTCGTGCCGGTCGCCCGCAGTTCGACACCCAGGGCTTCGTCTTCGCGCTGGCCCACGAGGACGACGTCAAGATCCTGCGCTGGCGGGAAAAATACGACCAGATCCCGGAAGACACCAAGGACCCGAGACTGCTCAAGGCCAAAAAGGCGCTCAAGAAAAAGATGCCGACGCGGCGGCAGGACGAGGCAGTATTGGAACGAGGGTCAGTTCGCAGGCGTTGCGGAATGCCTCGCCGGGCAAGCTGCAGAGTCGCGGCCCACTTCCCTGGCGTTTGTTGGCCTACATGCTCGACGCCTCGCCCGAAATCGAGCCCATCCGCGAACTGGTCGGCAAGCGACTGATGGTCGGCAAACGCCTCGAGGCCGCTCAGCATGCGCTGGACCGAATGCTGCTGACGCTGTGGACTGCCGGGTATGTCACGCTCGAGCCGCGTCCGCCCCTGATTTCCGTCGCTCAGGACGGGCAGGCGGGCGAGTCGGTCACGACGCCGGCCGACTCGTACCGCGCCGAACGCGCCCATCCGACGGAACAGTTGCCCAAGCTGCTGATGCTGCGCGGCGTGAATCCGTTGTTTGGCATGTTCGTGATCAACCAGTTGGGCATTGCCGATTTCAAGGAACGCCTGCAGGCACTGGAAAGCATCCTGGAAATTCCCGGCTCGGTCGCCCGCTACGTCCGCGTACCGAAACGGGAAGAGCTGCCACCGGGCCCGCTGGCCCTGACGCGACTGGATGTCCAACTGCTGCAGCTAGGCCTCGCCACACCGGAAGAACTCGGCGCCGCCTCCGAGGAGGACGAGGAGGAGGGCGATCGCTATCGAGGAACCTTCGCGGAAGAAAAAGTCTGGCCGCTCGTACTCGCCGAGAAACTCAAGCGACTGTTTGATCATGATTTCCCCGGGGTTGGCGACGTCCGAATCACACCCGTCTGGGTCGCCGGCGAGATGCTGGAACTGGGCGGCGACTTTGAGAAATACGTCAGCAGCAAACGTCTCCAAAAACAGGAAGGGATTCTTTTCCGCCATCTGTTGCGACTGATCCTGCTGGTCGGCGAGTTCGAAGGCCTGTGCCCGCCCGACGCGGATCCGGCCGAGTGGCAAAGCGAAATGGGACAGCTTCGAATGCGATTGATCGAGATTTGCCGAGAGGTCGATCCCGGCAGCGTGGACGAGGTCCTCAGCAGCGCCGCGGAGGAAACCGCGCCGCTTTAGACTTCTTCTCCAATCGGAGCAGGACCCAGATGCCCGCCGCTTGCCGGCGGGAGTCTCAGGTTCGTGGGAGCCCCGCCGCTTGCCGGCGGGAGTCTCAGGCTCGTGGGAGCGCCCGCCGCTTGCCGGCGGGAGTCTCAGGCTCGTCGCTACAGCGATTCCTCGCCGGTGCGTGTTGGATTCCGTCCCGCGAAGGGGAATTGCTCCAGCTCCATCACCGTCCCTGAGAACGGCCGTGAACGCTCGCTGATCCAGAAGGTGATCACTGAGGCAACTTCGGCGGGGCGAGTCATTCGGCCACTGGGGATTTCGATTTCGCTGAGTGTTTCGGGCCAGCCCGGCGGGAGTCCGTCGCGAATCTTCGTCTCGTACTCGTTCTCGGTCAGGACCCAGCCGACGTTGAAATGGAAGACACGCACGTGGCGCGGCCCCAAGGCGTCGGCCAGGTTCTTGGAGAGCGTCAGCAGGGCCCCTTTGGAGGCGCTGTAGGCCAGCAGGTTTCGCTCGCCGCCTAACGCATTGACGGACCCGATATTGGCGATCGCCCCGGACGATTGGATCAGATGAGGCAGTGCCGCCTGGGTCAACAGCAGCGGGGCTCGCGCGTTGACCGCCATCACGCGGTCGAACAGCTCGGCATCGGTTGAGTCCAGATCGGACCGGACGACGAAGGCCGCGTTGTTCACGACGGCGTCCAGTCGCCCGAACGCGTTGATCGCCGCCGTCACCAACCGCTGGGGAGCTGCCGGGTCGGCCAAGTCATCCGGATGAAAGACGGCGCGATCGTCGCCCAGCTGATCGACCAAGGCCTTCCCTCGCTGGATGTCGCGGCCGTGGACAAGTACCTTTCCGCCCTGCTGGACACAGGCCTCGGCGATCGCACGCCCGATTCCTGTCGTGCTGCCCGTCACCAGAATCACTTTGCCAGCCAACATCGTGGGATGGCTCCCGTGGTTCGCGATCTCTTCCTGGTTCATTGGCCGTCCACGCGATGCTGGACCCACGCCGCCGCGCCCATGACACCCGAATCATTGCCGAGCTTGGCGGGCACGACTTCGAACGTCCCCACAAAACTGGGCATCACGCGTTTCTCGGCCGACGACTTGACCGGACCCACGAACAGATCCGGCATCGCCTCGACCAGTCCGCCGCCCAGAATGATTCGCTCGGGCAGCAACAGATTCACCAGATTGCCGACGGCGATTCCGATCTGGCGCGCCGCATTCCGCACGATCTCGCGAATTCGCTCGTCGCCATTGGCAATGGACTCACTGAGTGCCTTGCTGCGGATCCGCGCCAGATCCGTCCCGTAATGCTTCATCATGTAAGGAGCCTCGCCGCGGTAGGCGGCCTGGATGACGGCGGCCGAGATCGCCAAGCGACTCGCGACGGCCTCCAAACAGCCTCGTCGGCCGCAACCGCAGAGCGGTCCGCCGGGAGCCACTTGCATGTGCCCCACCTCCATGCAGGAACCGGTGCGTCCCCGGATGACTTCTCCGTCGTAAACGCACCCGCCGCCAATCCCCGTCCCGGGAAACACGCCCAGCACACAGCGGCAATCGCGGCCCGCCCCGAATCGATACTCGCCGTACACACCTGCGTCGACATCATTCAAAATCTCAACGGGACAAGAAAACTCCTTTTCGAGCGCTGCCTTGATGGGCACGTTCTTCCAGCCCAGATTCGGCGCATCCAGAATCACGCCGCGATCCAAGTCGAGCGGCCCGGGGCAGCCGATGCCGATCCCCGCCAGTTCGTTCGAGCCGACCTTCAGTTGATTCAACGCACCTCGAATCGTTTCGAAGATCCGACTCTGGCCCACTTCCGAACCCTGGTGGCCACGCGTCTTTTCTCGGTTGCGACTGAGTGCATTGAACTCGCCATCAAAGACTTGGCAGAGCATCTTCGTTCCGCCGAGATCAAAACCGATCCAAACTCGTTTGTCGACAGTCATCGTGATTTTTCCGCAAGCGGAAAGCCTTCGTCCGCGGTTGATTGACAAGCGTCGGATTATGCCGAATTCTCAAGCTCCACGCCAGCCACCTCGCGGAGATCCGTTGCGGCCGTTCGCGTCCATCTCTCCCGGCAGCTCGCCTCCCACTCGGCTCTGGTGCCACTGCGCTCCTAACATCAGGCAATTGATTCCCGAACCAATTCCCAGCATCGCGATTTTCGCATTCGGCTGGACGACGCCACCTTGCAGGCCCAACGCCAGCGTCATCGGCAGCGCGACCGAGCCCGTGTTGCCGAGCCAAGGAAAGGTCGCGAAGTCGAGCTCGAGTTCGATTCCCATCGCTTCGAGCATCAGCTTGCGATGCGCCGCGCCGACTTGATGGCAGAAGACACGGTTCAGATCGCTGCGAGTCCAACCGATTTCCGCCAGGAACGATTCGAACGTCGTCGCCCCCAGCGCGATCCCCTCCCGCATCAACGCCTCGGAATCCGTTGCCATCAGCGGCTGCATCCCGGCCGCCACCGCCTCGTCCCGGCCGCTTTGACACAACGTGTGATACGCCGTGTGGGCTCGATACGTCCCGCCGACCAACGCATTCCCGGTCTCACTCAACTCCCGATCGACCAGCAGCACCGCGCAGCTGCCCGAGCCGATCGTCAACGACGCCACGGCCAGTTTGATCTGACTCCGCGTCAACGTCACGTCGGAATTCAGCGCCGCAATCGTGGTCTCCAGCAGATGGCGACTGTCTTCCGTGCCAACCACCAACCCGGCTCGAATCTGCCCGAGTTCAATCATGTTGGCGACCTGCATCATGCCGCTCAACAGACCCAGGCATGCGTTCGAGACGTCGTGAATCAAACAGTCCGGCCGCAGCCCCAAGGCATGATGAACGCGACAGGCCGTCGCCGGCTCCAGATGGTCCCGGCAAACGGAACCATGGACCAATGCGCCGATCTGACCGCGATCGAGACCCGACGATTCGAGGGCCAACTCGCAGCTCTCGATGCTCTTGTCGCTGGGTAGCATGCCGGCCGGCCAAATTCGACGCTGCTCGATCCCCGTGATCAACGCCAAACGCCCCTCGGGAAGGCGCAGTCGCTGGTACAACGGCGCGAGCTCCCGCTCAATCTGGTCGCTCGTCACGATCTCCGACGGGAGACAGTAGCCCAGCGCTTCGAAACAGGTCCTCGTAAACCGCATGCGTGCCTCGCTTCCGTCCTCCGATCAAGCCTTTCGCCGGGGATCGGCGCCGCATCCGTGTCGGCCGGTCCCCGTCACGCCACGTCCTGGACGCCCGCGAGGGCTCAGCATACTGGCCGGACGAGCGATCGTAAACCCGTCGCTGCGAGTCACTTAAGCCACGGTCCCGGGGAACGCTTGGCGGCCCGAGCCGGCGCTGACGACCAGCGTGGCGCGGGAACGACACGCCCGCACGTCGATCAAAAGCTCGCGTGCATCGTCAGCAGAGCTGTCGCAGGATGTGGGGTCCCGACCCGATCCGACCGCAAAATATATGATTCTTCTTGCGACTCACCCACGGTTCGATACCCTCTGATTGACTTACATCTTTTCGCAAAGGACACCATACCAGGGCATCGGAAGGGAATTCCACTCGAGGTCGCGGCTGGCTTGGATAAGCCCGCTCGCGGCCGGCCACCTGCGAACCGTCATGGACGACGGGTTGTCCTCGATCGCGATCTCGCGTTCGTATGCAGCTCTTCGCTCGGGACCAACCGCTCGCTCCCTGGACTGGCCGCGAAGGACGCTTCGCAGCCATCCGACATCGGAGCTCGCGGGGACGTCGACGGACTCACGGTGACGGACTCGCCCGTGGACCTTCTTTCCGCTGCCTGGCAGGACAACAAGGGAATGGTTCCTGAAACGAGATTATCTGGAGCGAAAAGGAGTTATCGCATGCCCAAGAAGCCTCTGATCGGATTGAACACGGATTTTGTGGCCGCGACCCACGATCGTCCAGCGTATTCGCTGGTCTGCGCGGGCTACTACGACGGAATTGTGGCGGCTGGTGGTATCCCTGTGATGGTCCCTCCGATCGAGGATGTGGACGACCTTTCGGCAATTCTCGACCAGCTGGATGGATTCGTGCTGGTGGGTGGCCGAGATCTCGATCCACGCAACGACGGCTTCATGTTGCATCCGTCGGTTCGTCCCATGGATCCTCGCCGGGAGCAGTTCGATCGTGCTCTCTGCCAAATGCTCTGCGACCGCCGAATCCCGATGTTTGGCATTGGGGCGGGCATGCAACTGCTGAATCTGACGATGGGCGGCAACCTGTTTCTCCATATTCCGGAGGATCTGCCCAAAGCGATTCCCCACAAAGATCTGCACGATCCGTCCCATCGGCACGGGCTTGTGGTTGAGCCCAATTCGGTGATGGAGCGGGTCTATGGCGACGGCGAAGTCCGCGTGAATTCGATGCACCACATGGCGATCGACGAGGTCGCTCCGGGTTTCGTCGTCACCGCCCGTTGCCCGGACGGCGTCATCGAAGCGATCGAATCGCGAATTGGCGACTGGTTCGCGTTGGGGACGCAATTCCATCCGGAAGCCGCGTCGGCCTCGGCCCTCGATGTTCGGATCTTCGAGGAGTTCATTGACGCGATTCACGGCGCGCCGATCGAGATGCGCATGGTCGCCTAGCCGACTCGCGGACACGGGCGTTCACGCCCACCGCGATCACGTTTCCTGTCACCGGCCCGCCGCCGAAGTTCCCGAGGCCGGTGTCGCTTGCCGGCTGCCAGTTGTCCGTTCCGGCGTCACGTCCGGCGCGGCCAACTGGCGGCTGAGCACCTTGAATTCGCGACCGCAAGCCTAGGACGACCCATGGCCACCCACTCGGTTCCGGCGCGCACGTTCGTTGGCCTTCAGCTTGACGCCCGCCGGCATCGGTTATTCGGTGCGCTCGTCCGCCTGTGGGGATTCGGGCTGCAGGCGGTGCCCGATGTCGTGGCGGCTGCGCGCGTGAGTCATCCCCACCTCGAAGCGCTATTCGAGACGCCGCAGGACCCAGGCGACCGACGCGCGAGCGATCGCCGTCCCAGCGGTGAACTGGCCGAACTTGCCGCCGCCGCGATCGGTTCATTGCTTGCCAAATCGCGCGGAACCCGCAAGTTTGCGAGCGGTCGGCCTGCTCGATTGCGGCCGTTGGCGGACCGACTCGCTGGGCACGTGGGATTTTCAACCTCAGTGTGATACCGCCCTCCTGGCAAAGCTCGGGGGAATGACGGTGATCGACGACTTCCCAGGGCGCGATCGAGCCCACGGGGGGCGCGGCGGGCCGTGCGCCGCGGCCGGCATTTGGTTGTTGTTGGCCGATCGCGGGGTCATGCCTGGGCGAATGATCCGAGCCGTCGTCGATCTGGATGCGGCCGCCCACCTGTTCCTGCTGCCGCCTCGGCAAGCCGTCCAACTGCCAGGCCACCTCAGCTGCGTCGGCCTGGGCCCGGCCCTCGCCCTGCTGGACGCGATCACGGCGCGAATCATCCCGGGGCAAACGCGGTTCGATCCGGCCGAACAACAGGTCGTACAGGCCCGAAAAGTTCCCGATCTCCTCCGCGAATGGGACCGCTGCCTGCCCCTGCTGGGACAAACCTGGTCTCCGCTGCCGCCGGACACCGAGCGATTGCTGGCGTGCCTGGACGACTGGTCCGAGCCGCTCGATCAACGCCCGCTGGACGTGCTGTGTACCGCCATCCACTGGGTCGCCGACCGGATTGCCAGCTACCTCCGACACCACCTGCCGCGATCGCAGCCCGTCGGTCAATTGATCCTGGCCGGCCCGCTGCGACATCACGCCTTCCTGGTCCGCCAACTCAAACACAACCTGCCCGAGCTCGAAATCAGCCTGGTCGATCATCACGGAGGAACCGGCGAGTCGTGGCAAGCCATCGCCGCGGCCCTCCTGGCCTGCCTGCACGTCGATCAGATCCCCACCAATTCCTATGCCTTGACCGGCACCGACACCCCGCGCATCCTGGGTCGCATCACGCCCGGACCACCCGGCAATTGGCACCGGGTCCTGGCCGACATGGCCCAAACCCTGCCCGAGAAGATGACGCTTCGCAGCGCGATCTGAAGTGTGACGAGATTCGGCGGTCGGATAAAGCTTCCCCCCCTCATCCGGCCTGCGGCCACCTTCTCCCCGCGCTGGGGAGAAGGGACAGGCCGCGCTGGCGCGAAGGGACAGGCGGCGCTGGGGAGAAGGGACAGGCGGCGCTGGCGCGAAGGGACAGGCGGCTCTGCGCGAAGGGACAGGCGGCTCTGGCGCGAAGGGACAGGGTGTTGTCACCTCTCCCGAGGCCGGGAGAGGTCGACCGGGGCCCGCTTGCGGGGACCGGGCGGGTGAGGGTTGTGGCGTGACGCGTTGCGCTGGCCCCCTCATCCGGCCTGCGGCCACCTTCTCCCGCGCTGGGGAGAAGGGACAGGCGGCGCTGGGGAGAAGGGACAGGCGCTGGCGAAGGGACAGGCGGCTCTGGGCGAAGGGACAGAGTGTTGTCACCTCTCCCGAGGCCGGGAGAGGTCGACCGGGGCCCGCTTGCGGGGACCGGGCGGGTGAGGGTTGTGGCGTGACGCGTTGCTGGCCCCCTCATCCGGCCTGCGGCCACCTTCTCCCGCGCTGGGGAGAAGGGACAGGCGGCGCTGGGGAGAAGGGACAGGCGCGTGGCGAAGGGACAGGCGCTGCGCGAAGGGACAGAGTGTTGTCACCTCTCCCGAGGCCGGGAGAGGTCGACCGGGGCCCGCTTGCGGGGACCGGGCGGGTGAGGGTTGTGGCGCTTTTCGTCACACGACGCGCACAGCGGCCTTTCAGAGGGTCTCTTGGCTCGCTCCCGCCCTCCACCTTCCGGCTCTGGCTGTGGTTTGCTATTTTCTTTGGAAACATCAATTCATCGGCGCCGCGTCGCGGGTGGTCTCGCACGCCGCTTCGCCGGAACTCCGTTGTTGACTCGCTCATGACCGACCTGACCGAAGGACTCTGGTCCCGTGTGCAATCCGAATGGCGAATTCGAGACGACACGCTCTATTTGAATCACGGTTCGTTCGGTCCCTCCCCGATCGCGGTTCAAACGGCAAGGCGGCGGTGGCAGGAGCAGCTTGAGTCGCAGCCGATGGATTTCTTTGTTCGACACTTCGAATCGGCCTGGTGCGAAGCGCGTGGTCATTTGGCGAGGTTCGTCGGCGCCGCCGCGGAAGACTTGATTTTTGTCGAGAACGCGACGGCAGGGATGAATCTTGTCGCCCACAATTATCCGCTCAAGCCGGGCGACGACGTGTTATTGACCGATCACGAATACGGCGCCGTCCGCAAGATCTGGCAGCACGCCTGCAATCGCGCGGCGCGAATTTGCGAATCGTTCCATTACCGTGTCCCGTCGAAGCTCACGCTCAAGTCGTGCAGGCCGTGCATGCGGCGTTGGGCGAGCGTACGCGGCTGTTGGTCGTCAGCCACGTCACCTCGGCCACGGCGCTGATCTTGCCCGTCCGTGAGATTTGCGAACGAGCCGCGATGGCGGGAGTTGACGTCTGCATCGACGGGCCCCATGCCCCCTTGCATCTCGATCTGGACGTGCATTCGCTCGCCTGCCAGTTCTACACGGCCAGTTGTCACAAATGGCTGTGCGCTCCGCTGGGGTCGGGTTTTCTTTACGTCGCCCCGACGCATCAAGCTCTCGTGAAACCGACCGTGATCAGCTGGGGACGTATCCAGCCCGCCGAGCCGGCGACGTGGGATGAGCACTTCATGTGGACCGGGACTGCGCGATCCGAGCGCTTACTTTGCGGTCCCAGCCGCGATCGAGTTCTTTGAGCGATTGGGTTGCGAGTCCGCACGTCAACGGATCTATGCCCTGGCCGATTCCGCTCGCCAGATTCTACTCGACGCCCTGTCCGGAGTTTCGCTGGCGCCGCCGACGCCCGACTTCTACGGCGCGATGGCGCATCTTCGACTGCCGCCAGGTGACGCCTGGGGATTGCAGCAAAGACTCTGGGAACGGCATCGCATCGAGGTCCCCATCATTTCCTGGCAGGGCCAGCGGTACGTCCGCGTCTCACTTCACCTTTACAACGAGGCGTCTCACGTCATTCGACTGGTCGATGCGCTTCGCCGCGAGCTGTAGGCGAGACGCCAGGTTCCGGGCGGCCTGGGAGCCGGGGGCAGTTCCAACCCGCGCGACGGCTCGGCACTGCCGTATCGCTGAGCGGCGTACGCGCGATACCATTGGGCGGCGGCCCGCAGAAACGGTTCCTCGCCAGCGTCCGCCTGCAAGCGCGTCGAGAATTGATGAAGCGTTTCGCCGGGCTCGCGATCGAAACGAAAGCGGCGCACGCGCGCGTCCAATCGCCGCAGCTGACGCGACCGAGCCACGAGGGGCGACGCATCTCCCGTTCGCGCTCGCCCGAAACGCCCGAACGGACGCCAACGGGCCAGCTGAATCAGTCCGGCGACGATCAGCACGACGACCAACGGTCCTTGCACGGCGCGGGCCGCCGCTTTCAACCAGGTCTGCCGCCAACGTGGCTCCAGCCAATAGCGGCTTAGTTCCAGCACGCGCCGTAATCGATCGGCGGGTGTCGTGGATCGCGGATCCAGCAACAATCGCTGATTGTCTTGATCGGAGGCGGCCATCCCGGGCGTGGATTCAACCACGACCCACCGCCGCGTTTGGTCATCGTAGGCCTCGACCCAGGCATGCGCGTTCTGGTTACGCGCCAGCCAGTAGTCACCGTATTCGCTCGCTTCACGCACCACATAGCCCGTGACGTACCGGCAAGGAACTTGCATTTTTCGCAGGAGGGCGGCGGTGCCCGTCGCGAAGTACTCGCAATGGGCCGCTGGCCGTTGCCACAGAAAATGGATCAGCGGGTCGGTATTGGGCGGCAGCGAGATCGGGCGCAGTGAATACTCGTAGTTCGACTGAAAAAAGTCGGCCACGGCGTTGATCTTGTCGCGCGGCGACGCGTCGGCCGCCGCCAGTTCGTCGACGATCGCGTCGATTTCTGGATGGTCGATAATGACTGGCGTGAGTAGTTTTGCGCGATCCTCATCGCTGAGCCGTGTCGCGGCGGGAAAACGCGAGGCGTAAGCAATGTAGGGCCGCTCCGTCAGCACGCCCGTCCGGACGATGTCGTTCGCGTCCACGGCCAGGAATTCGCCGGAACCCATCAGAAACGCCGCGTCCAGCGGCAAGAAATACTGCTCGCCGCGGGCCGGATCGTTCCACACTTCGACTCGTTCCCAGGGACCACGCGACAACGGCCGGAGGGAAAACAGGTGCTGATCGTCGACCGGCTGGTCGATCCCCGTCGGAGGTTGATCGACCGGCGTAAGAATCCTCTTGTCCCGCAAACGGTTCCACCGCGGTCCGCGACGGGACTCGGACATTCGCCATTGAGATCCTCGAAATTCGTCATAGCAGCGACTGCGCAGATACCCCGGTAGCCGCTGGGCAAAGACGCGGAGCGCGACCTGAGTTGGATTCTGCAGCTGCTCGCTGCGGATGCTCCGAAGACTCGCCACGCGCACATAGCTGCGTGTCGATCGCACCTCCATCACGTTGAAGGTGACCGTCTGCGACACCCAACGTTGAACACGCTGGATCTGCGCGGACAATTGGCTGGCCAGCGGCCAAGTGGCCAGTACCGACGTGGCCAGCACGCCGGCGACGATTCCGCGGACCGGTTTCGAACTGCCAGCCCGCGGTCCAGCAGCGCGCGGTCCTGAACCGCCCAATCCCGCCAGACGACACTGGAGCGCGAACAGGGTCACGACGGTCGTCGCGATCACCAGACCCAACTCACGCTGAGGCGGTGTGACGGCCCGATTGAACACAAAATAGAAGGTGCCGATCCCCAGCGACAGAGTCCACAGCGGAAAGCTCTCGTGCCGCCGTACCGTAAACTGCTGAAACACCTGGATCAGCAACAGCGACTCGGCAATCCGGGCTGTCATGACTTCGCCCATCGGGCGGTCGGATCCGAGATTCAGCCACCGCCACAATCCTTCGTTCAGCAGGATCACCGCGCAGGTAACACCCAAAATGAACGCCGGTGTCTTTGCACGGGCCGGGACATGCCACGTCGTCGCACAGCGAACTACGGCCAGGCCGATGACGACGAACGCGATTGGCAGCGATTGCATCGTCAGCGCCGCCGCGACGGCTTGCAAGACGATCCACCCAAGTCCCAGGTAGCGTGGCGTGTTCATGGGAGCGGGCGACTCCCGCCGACCGGACGGCCATTGAGTCGCGCCGGCGGCTGAACCACGTCGCGATCGTGCTGCACGTCGCAGCCGACGCGCCGCATGATACGGACCAGATCGTCCAATTCAGCGGAGTCCTCCGTCGCCACCAGGAACACCGTCATTCCCGGTCGAAGGGCGGAGGTGAGCTGCAGGGGCCAGCGGTCCGAGGAACACGCGGCTTGCCCCTCAACGGCCGCCAGCCTGTCGAACAAGACACGACGCTGCTGATCCCGCGCGAGATGGGTCAACGCGATCAATTCGCGGCCCACCGCGATCCAACTGAGCCCCGATCCGTACGCAATCACGTAGTCGCCCAAGGCCGCCGCTCGCGAGAGCGCGTCCTCCAAGTCGCGCGTCGCCGAGTGATCGTCAGCCGCCGCGACAATCGGGTCGATCAACAGGCCGAACAGCTGATCCCGCGGATGGAAGTACTCACGGACGACGGGACGTCCCAGTCGAGCCCAGGAACGAAAGTCCCAGCGACGGACCGCGATCCCGGGCTGATACTCTCGATTCCCCATGTATTCCAGCGACCCTCCCTGGCGAAATTCGTAGCTCTCCGGCTCGGGCGCCGAGATCGCGGCGGCATTCGCCAGATCCAGATCGACCAGGGGCTCAAATCTTGGATAAACATGCAGCGACTCGGTGCAACGAATCACCTGATGATATCGGACCAGGTTCAGTGGGAAGGCACTCGTCACCTGCAACGGAGGCCACGCGAAGACGCCCCGCTGATTCGGCTGAACCGCGCAACTCAGATTGACACTCTCTCCGGCCGAAAGGCGAGCCACTCGCAGCGGCTCCTCCGCCAAACGCCACGACTTGGGCGGATCGAGCCACCTCAATTCAAGCTCCAGCGCCGCGCGCGACGCGAGGTTCGAGAGTCCGAGCAAGGCAGTACACGGAGAACCGCTCATCACGCGGTCCGGAAGTGTTCGCGTCATTTGCAGGCGAGGTCGAAAGATCCACCCCACACAACTGGCGGTTACTAACAGCGAGAGCGCGGAGGCAAACAGTGGAAGCAGACCCGAGTCGATTGCGGTGAGACTCGGCAGGCAAACCAGTAACAGACCCACCAGCGTCTTGCCGGCCACGGTCAGGTTGTCGTGCCAGACGCGCGAAACAAGGGTGAAGAATCGAAATCGTGGATCAGGCCGCTTCATATCGCCAAGCTGCTACACGGGAACCGTCACCTGTTGTATCAGCTCCACAATCAAATCCCGCGTCAGCGAGGCCGTCGCGGTTGGATGACGAGCCAACACGACGCGATGGGAAAGGACCAAGGGAGCCATCCGCTGGACGTCGTCCGGCAGAACGTAGTCACGCTGATTCAGCATCGCATAAGCTTGGGCGGCGCGAAGAGCATCAACGAGCCGCGTGGGCTGCTGCCGAACTCGAATTGCGGGTCGCTACGCGTCCGACGCACGATTTCCACCAGATAGTTTGCGACCGAACGGTCCACCCGAATACGGCTCACGACCGCCTGGCACGCCAGCAGTTCCTCCTTGGTCAACACCGCCCGAATTGATCGCAGAGGATGCGTGATCGATTGGTCGTACAGAATCTCGACCTCGCTCTCCGCGTCGGGATAATCCAGCGACAGCTGAAAAAAAAATCGATCCAGCTGAGACTCCGGCAAAGGAAACGTGCCGTGAAATCCCAGCGGGTTCTGCGTCGCCAACACCATGAAGGGCGGCGGCAGCGGATAATGCGTTCCCTCGATCGTCACCTGGCCCTCCGCCATCGCTTCGAGCAAGGCCGATTGAGTTCGGGGCGACGCCCGATTAATTTCATCTACAAGCAACACGTTGCAGAAAATCGGTCCGGGCCGAAATTGAAACTCCGCCACCTGCGGATTGAACACGGAAAAACCAAAGATGTCGGCCGGCAGCAGATCGGGAGTGCACTGAACCCGCTGAAACGACATCTCGACCGACGCGGCCAAGGCCTTCGCCAGCGTCGTCTTGCCCACCCCGGGCACATCCTCCAACAATACCGACCCGCCCCCGACCAGGGCCACGATCAGGTCGTCGACAATCTCCGGCTTGCCGCGGATCACGCTCGTTAAATTACTCCGCAAAGCGACAAGCTTCGAGCCAAGCTCGAGATCCATAACTCGAGATCCATTTTCAAGGGAGTGAGGCCGGACGGTGCCGCGGTCAGGCATGCGGCCTTAACGCGGACCGGATCGGTTGTACCATTCCCAAGGGAATCTGAGGGTGGGATCTTTGCCAAGAATTTACCATTGTCAGTCCGTCTGGAGGGATCCTGTCCCCCCTCATCCGGCCCGCGGCCTAATCCTGTTCGGCACTCAGGTTGCTCGATAGGTCAGCGTGAGTGGAAAATTCGGCGGAAGGGGTTGAGCGCGAGTGAAAGTAAGGTGGAGAGATGGTTGTCGAGGCGAGGGGATCGGTTGAGCGCGCAGCAGCGACGGCCGTCGACTGCCATGGGGCAGGGCGGTTCTTAAGCGTCGTGTCGCTTGAGTTTTTCCAGCTGCGCCATCAGCTCCTCGTCGTCGGCCCAGCCGTTCAGGTAATAGCAGATCATTTCGCAGGTTCGCTTGGTCGCCCGCGCAGAAAAAAGGGGTCAGGTCTCTTTTTCGAGGCGACTTACGGCAAATGCGCAGAAGGTGATGTGAGGGGCATCGAGTGGCGGGTCTGGAGCTTTCTTTGATAGACCGTCTGGAGTTTTCGTCTGGAGTTTTCGTCTTCGTCTAAGACGGTCTACTTCCGTGCCCTCGTCGCCGCCGGTCACGCCTGCGGCTACCTTGTGCTGCCGAATGACTCTGGAGCCTGTAGACCGTCTTGGACTTGTTTAGACCGTCTCAATCCTGTTTCTTCCGTTGCGTAGCCCCGCTCGCGGAGAGCGGGGGTGGCGCGGCGTGGATGCGAGGCCTGCATGGCGAGATCGGCTGGGGGATGGGTTCGCCCCCCGTCTGCGCGACGGGGGCTACGGCGCGACGGGGGCCACGAAGCCAATCTAAGACGAAGCCAATCTAAGACGAAGCCAATCTAAGACGAAGCCAATCAATCTAAGCCAATCTAAGCCAATCTAAGACGGTCTACTTCCGTGCCCCCATCGCCGCCGGTCACGCCTGCGGCTACCTTGTGCTGCCGAATGACTCTGGAGCCTGTAGACCGTCTTGGACTTGTCTTGGACTTGTCTTGGACTTGTTTTGGACTTGTTTTGGACTTGTTTTGGACTTGTTTTGGACTTGTTTCTGGACGTTTGGACTTGTTGGTCTTGGACTTGTTTGTAGACCGTCTTGGACTTGTTGGTCTTGGACTTGTTGGCCGACTCAATCGGTCTCACTGAAATTCAGCCGCTGACTTGCAGCCGGTCGCCGCGCGAGCCACGGCTCGGCTGTTGCGACGCCTACGTAGCCGAGTGTGGCGGCGGCGAGCGAGATGAGGAAGGGGGCAGGCCAGTGAAAGACGGACTCCCCCAGAATCCAAACCACGATTCCCGTGACCATCGCCGCCAGCGCGCTGGCCGGGCCGCCCCAGCGGCATCCCAAGCCGAAACACGTGGCGACGACGATGCCCGAACTGCCGAAGGCCGAGGCCGTCTCGATCAACTCGTAAATCGTCGAGCTGCGGATCGCGAGCCCATAGGCGATCACGCCGAGAATTGCGACGCAGAGACGTGCCAGCCGTACCTGATGGCGATCGGTCAGCTGGGGGAACATCGGATTCAAAAGGTTGTGGGAGATCAGCGCTGAGGCCGAAAGGAGCGCCGAATCGACGGTTGAGAGAATTGCCGAGATCAAGGCCCCTGAGAAGAGGATGAAAAACAGCGGGCCAAGGTGCAACTGAGCTAGAAGCGGGATCAGCTGCTCGGGCTCGTCCAATTCCGGATGCAGCAGGGGCCCATACAGTCCCAGGCCCACGGGGATCAGTCCGACGAGCAGATACAGCGTGCCTCCCAACAGACACGCGCGGCGGGCAGTTGCCGCCGACTTACAGGCCAAGACGCGAGAAATCAGCTCGATCGCAAAGACCGATCCGAATACCGGAATCGCCCAAGCCTCCGACAGCTCGTACCAGCGAACATCGCGGCCCCCCCAAAACGACAGCCGCTCGGCCGGCAAACTCAGATGCAACTCGGCCAGCGGCGTGTTGGCAACGACGGCGATCCCCATCACAATCAAGCCCACCATTAACGTCAGGCCTTGAATCAAGTCGGTCCAGGCATCCGCCAGCAGACCGCCGACCGCGGTATAGGCGATGACCAGCAGCGTCGCGGCCGCGATCGCGCCGTCAATCTGCAGGCTGGTCGCCGAACTCAAGACCTGGCCAAAAGCTCGAATCTGGGCGGCGGCCCAAATCACCGAAGGTGGGACCAGCAGCAGGATCGCCACGCGTTCGACGGCGCGTGAATAGCGGACGCGAAACAGATCCGCGAAGGTGGTGAATCCTCGTCGCCACAGGGGAACCGCGAAGATCAGCCCCATCAGGAAGATACAGAGCACGTAGCCGAACGGGTCGGCCGAGCCGCCGGCGATTCCCTCGGTGTAGATCGCCCCGGCTGCCCCCACGACGGTCTCGGCCCCGAACCACGTTGCGAAGATGGAAAACGAGGCGAGCGTGAGTCCCAGTCCGCGGCCGGCAATCAGATAGTCGGTTTCACTCTTGATGCGCCGAGACACCCAGACACCAATCGCGAATTGGAGCAGAATGTAGAGAATGACGCCGACCAGCATTGCGTCCATCAATTGCCTTTCCTGCTCGTTGTCGTGCTGTCTGCCGGTCCGACGCCTGAAACCGTGCCCGGTCGACTGCCGAGGCCGACTTGTCAAAACCAACTCGACCGATCGCCGGGACGGCTGCGATCCCTAAGATACATTAGACGCGGCCCAGAAACTCGAGGCCCCACGAAGGAAAATCGGCGTGACATCCGAAACCCGCTATGAAGATCCGCAACAGACGGGCGAACATTTCGCGCGGCTCGCCCGATGGCTGGAGATGGAATCTCTGGCGGAGATGCAGCGACTGGCCGAGCGACGTCAGCGAGCGTCGACGCGCGATGTCGAGGCAAGCGGCGAGACGCTGATCGACCTGGTCATCGACGATCACCGGATCGCAGTTGGAGGCCTCTATCTGTTGGACCTCGTCAAGCGCCGTCGAACACAGGAGTTGCCCTGGAATCGCTTCCGCGTCGGCTCGCCCGTCATTCTGACGCCCACGGACGAGAGTGACGGCGAACCGATGATGGGCGTCGTCAGCCAGCGCACGCCGTACGCCGTCCAAGTGGCGGTTGACGAATGGCCGTCGGGAGACCGTTTCCAACTGGACCTTTCCGCCGATGAACGGACCCGCAAAATTCAGCACGCCGCACTCGTGGCCGTCCAGCAGGCGCGGGGTCGGTTGGCTGAGCTGCGGAAACTGTTCCTCGGCACGGACCCCACGCTTTGGCAAGCCATCGGCATGCATTCTCGATGCAAGCCTGAATCCTTCGCAGCAAGCCGCGGTGCACTTCGCGCTCACGGCGGAAGACGTGGCCGTCATCCATGGCCCCCCGGGCACCGGCAAAACGACCACGGTTGTCGAACTGATGCGGCAACTGGTGCTCCGCGAACAGAAAGTACTCGCCTGTGCCCCCAGTAATACGGCCGTCGACAATCTGCTGGAGCGGCTGACCCGAGCCGGCGTGCATGCCGTGCGGCTGGGCCATCCCGCGCGAGTGGCCGAGGACTTGCGCGAGCACACGCTGGATGCGTTGGTCCAGAACCACCCGGACATGAAAGTCGTCCGCAATCTGATGGACCAGGCCGAGGACCTGTTTCGCAAGGCGTCCCGCTTTACCCGCGCTCGTCCCGCCCGCGGCGCGCGGCAGGACATGCGTCAGGGAGCGCGCTTGCTGAAGTCGGACGCCCGACGGTTGGAACGCCAGGTCGTGCAGCACGTGCTGGACCGCGCCGACGTGATCTGTGCCACCACCTCACTGGACGACGAACTGTTGGGGGACCGCGTCTTCCCCTGGGTCGTGATCGACGAGGCGTGCCAGAGCACCGAACCGGGCTGCTGGGTCCCGTTGCTCCGCGCCGAGCGTGTCGTGCTGGCGGGCGACCATTGTCAACTGCCTCCCACGATCATCTCGACCCAAGCCGCCCAGGAAGGCTTCGCCTGCAGTCTCCTCGAGCGAACGGTCCAACTGCACGAACAGTCCGTCACGCGGCGACTGGACGTGCAGTACCGGATGCACGAACAGATCATGCAATTCTCATCGCAGCAGTTCTACGGAGGAGAGCTGATCGCGGACGAAACGGTCCGCAAGCATCGCTTGTCGGAGCTACCGCAGGTCCGGTCGCTCGGGATCTTGGACGAGCCCGTCACGTTTATCGATACGGCGGGGACGGGCTGGGAGGAAGAACTCGAGCCCGATGGCGAAAGCCGGCGAAATCCGGCCGAAGGCGAATTGGTGCTGAAGAAGGTCGAGCAGTTGATGGAGGCCGGCGTCGAACCGTCGCAGATCGCCGTGATCGCTCCCTACGCCGCACAGGTCCGGTGGCTGCGGAATCAACATCGGCTCAAGGGTGTCGAAATCGACACGGTCGACGGATTTCAAGGTCGCGAAAAAGAGGCCGTCATCATTTCGCTCGTCCGCTCGAACGAAAGCGGGGAAATCGGATTCTTGGCGGATACGCGGCGAATGAACGTCGCCTTAACGCGAGCTCGCCGAAAGCTGCTGGTGATCGGCGACAGCGCCACTCTGGGCGGACATGAATTCTATCGAGCCCTGCTGGAATACATCGAATCGATCGAAGGCTATCATTCCGCCTGGGAGGAGATCTAGCAGAGCGATCCGAAACGGGAGGCCAAGGCATTTCCGGGATGCGCGAGGCTCGCGCCGAGCCGCAGCGCCTCTAAGACCTCTTCTTGCGTTTCGGTCTCGCAGACGCCTTGGCGGTCGTCCGATCCGGGCGATAGCCCACACCTGGATCGTGGCGTGATTGTTTGCGAGTCCGCTTCTTTCGCTCGTCGCCCGCCAGCTGATGAACGTAGTCGCCGCGGAAACGCTGATTGGCGTCCCGTCGGCGAGCTTCACGGGCCTCGCGCGGAGGTTGCGAGGGAATCAGCGAGTCGCAGCCGTCGCCGATCAAGTCCTGTCGGCCCGCCTGTCGCAGCGCCTCGCGAACCTCGAAGTAGTTCTCGGGCTTGAAAAATTGCATCAGCGCGCGCTGAAACTTGCGGTCTTGCAGACGTTTGGCAATCGTCACGGGCTTCTTGGAAAATGGGTCAATGCCCGTGTAGTACATCGCCGTGGCCACATCGAACGGAGCGGGAATAAAGTCCTGCACCTGATCGGGCCGGTAACCGGACCTTTTGAGAAACAGCGCCAGATCGATCATCGAATCCAGATCGCTGCCGGGATGGCTCGCAATGAAGTACGGCACGAGGTATTGCTTCTTGCCGGCCTTCCGGGATTCCTCGTTAAATTGCTCCGTAAACCGCTCAAAGTCGTCGTTGCTGGGTTTGCGCATCTTGTCCAGCACGTGCGGATCGGTGTGTTCGGGAGCGACCTTCAGCTGACCGCCGACGTGGTGCCGCACGAGCTCGCGCATGTATTCCGGCGAGCGGCGGGCCAGATCCATACGGATACCGCTGGCCACCAGCACTTTCTTGATTCCGGGCGTCTGGCGTGCCTCGCGCATCAGTTCCACCAGGGGCCCGTGGTCGGTCCCCAGCAGCTTGCAGATCGTCGGATGCACACAGGATTGCCGCCGGCAAATCGCCTCCACCTCGGGACGCGAGCATTTCATTTCGTACATGTTGGCCGTCGGCCCGCCAATGTCACTGATCACGCCCTTGAACTTCGGATCATCGCCCATCGAACGGATTTCGCTGAGGATCGAATCCTTGCTCCGCGACTGAATGATTCGACCCTGGTGTGCGGTAATCGAGCAGAACGTGCAACCGCCAAAGCAGCCCCGCATGATCGTGACCGAATCCTTGATCATGCCGTAGGCCGGAATCGGCTCGCGATACGACGGATGCGGCAGGCGCGTATAGGGCAATCCGTAAATGCGATCCATCACGGCCTGCGAGATTGGCAACGGGGGCGGATTGCAGACCACCGCCTGGCGGTCATGCCATTGGACGAGACGTCGCGCGTTGTAAGGGTTGGTCTCGTTGTGGATCACTTTCGTCGCCTCGGCAAACGCCAGCTTGTCCGTGCTCACTTCTTCAAAGCTGGGCAAGGCCAGGGCGTCCGGCGGCGGAGTCTCGGACGCGCCCATCGCATACGCCACGCCGCGCAGGTCGCGCAAGTCACGGACCGTTTGCCCCGCCGCCAGTCGCTCCGCCAGCTGAACGATGTTGTCCTCCCCCATGCCATAGACCAGCAAGTCGGCTTTGCAGTCCAGCAAGATCGAGCGACGCACCTTGTCGCTCCAGTAGTCGTAGTGGGCCAGCCGGCGGAGGGAGGCTTCGACGCCGCCGGCAATCACCGGCACGCCCTTGTACGCCTCGCGCGCTCGTTGGCAATACGAGAGCGTAGCGCGATCCGGGCGGAGTCCAATCCGGCCGCCGGGAGAATAGGCGTCGCTGTTGCGCACCTTGCGATTGGCGGTGTAGTGATTGATCATCGAATCCATGTTGCCCGCACTGATCGCGAAGAACAGCCGAGGCCGTCCAAATTCGCGCCACGCCTGACAGCTACGCCAATCGGGCTGGCTGACGATCCCCACGCGAAATCCGGCGGACTCCAGCACGCGGCCCAGGATCGCCATCGCGAAACTCGGGTGGTCGATGTAGGCATCCCCCGTGACGAACACCACGTCCAACTCGTCCCAGCCCCGCTGCTCCGCCTCGGCCATGGTCATCGGCAGCGGTTGCAGGCGGCGGGGATCGGCCATCACCGGCAATCCGGCCAAATGATCAGCCGTCTGGCCGGGCCGCGGCGGATGCTGAAGGACCGGCAGTTCCATGAGGTACCCGTGCAACGTGTTTCCCGTGGTTCACTCTTCCAACCTCTCAGTTTCGCCGCGCTCCGTGGGAAAGACAAGCGGACTGCTCAGCTCCAAGCCCGGCCAATTCTTGGAAGCCGGTCCGAGGAGCCGTCGCAGCACCTGCCGCAGTCGACACGGAATCACCGAAAATTTTCCGCCCGGCCGGCCCGCCATCGTCGTTCAGCTGTTGGGAAACCGTCGCTTCCGCGGCGGATCGCTGTTAGACTCAGAAGACCCCAGAAAGACCGTGGCGATGGAACTGGAACATCAGCGAAATCTTGTCCAGCAAGCAATCGCGGGCGATCCCCAGGCGCTCGAACAGCTGCTGCTCCTGCATTGCGACACCGTGGCGGAGCACATCCGCCCAAAGCTGGCGGGCCCGCTGCAGTCGCTGGTGAGCGTCGATGACATTTTGCAGGAAACGTTTTTTCGAGCCTTCCAACAGATCCAGCGGTTCGAACCCAAATCCGATCACTCGTTTCTGGCCTGGCTGAAGACGATTGCCGAAAGTCGAATCGTGGATGCGATCAAGCATCAAAAACGGCGCAAGCGGGGGGGCGATATGCGGCGCGTCGAGCAGCCGCAGGATCAGTTTCAGACGTCCGTCATCGACCTGATGGGCGTCCTGGCCGACGGCGACGGGGCAACTCCCAGCCAGATTGTGGCGACTGACGAGGCAGTGCGGGCGATGCAGGTCGCGATTGCCTCGCTGCCGATCGAGCAGCGTGATGCCATTCTGTTGCGGTACTTTCGCCACCAGAGCCTGGAAGAAGCCGCCGCCGAGTTGGACCGTTCGCCCGAGGCAATCCGCGGCCTGCTGCGGCGTGCGAAGCAGGCCCTTCGGCGGCACATGCAGCGGACATCCATCTGGTTCAGCAAGCGTTAGTTTGCGAGAGAGGACTCACCCATGTTACGAATTCGACTGATCGGGCTGCTGTGGGGCGCGATCTGCTGGCCGGCAATGGCGCACGCGTCCAATTACGGATTTAGTATTAACGTCAACTTCGCGGCCGACGGCCAACGCATTACGGGCCCCGCGGGCCTGTTCAGCGAACGCATCTGGAACGGTTTCGACGAGCCCTCGTCCGATCAGCAGCCGCTCGATATTGATTCCTTCGGGCAGCTGTCGCGCTCCGCAGCCACCGTGCGCTGGGATTCGCGGGGCGTCGAGATCTTGGATAGCGTGAAGCCACGCAATCCCAATGACGGGATCATGATGCGCGGCTTTCTCGACTCGCCGACATCCATCGTGCTCGAGAATCTCGACCTCGTCGTACCGTCAGAGCAGTCGTTGAGCTACGCGTTGCTGATTTACACGGCGGGAGGCCGTCCCGGTGAATTGGGACAGTTCATCGTCAACGGAATCTCACGCGACCATCGCGACAGCGGCGTGTTTGACGGAGCATTCCGCACCGGCATCGACGGCAACGTCGTCATTTTCGAAGACCTGACCGCCCCGCAGCTGGAGATCAAGACCGATGGATTCGGGGCGATGAACGCGATTTCCTTGATGTACTGCCGCTCAGGTGACTTCAATGGTGACGGACAGGTCGACGTGTCCGATCTGGATGAGCTGAGCGAAGCCCTGAAGCAGACTCCGCCGGACATCAAGTTCGACGTGAATCTGGATTTACAGGTGACGTTCGCCGATGTCCTGGCGTGGATCAAGTGGAGCAAGGGAACCTGTATTGGCGATGTCAATCTGGACGGCGTGTTCGATAGCACGGATCTGATCCAGCTGTTCCAGCAGGGCATCTACGAAAGTGACGAGACGGCCACCTGGACGTCGGGCGATTGGAACGGCGACGGCAAATTCGATAGCTCGGATCTGCTGGCCGCGTTTCAGGAAGGCTGTTACGAAGCCGAGGGCCGGTTCGCCAACGGCGAGGCTGACAGCGCGCCATCTTCCGCTTGGCTCACGGTTCCCGAACCCGCGGTCCCGGCGCTGCTGTGGTGCTTCCTTCCGGTGTGGCTCCGCCGGGCCGCAAGGAACTCGCGCATTTTCAACGTACAGCATGATCCGAACGGCTTGGATTCGAAATCCGGGGGAAGGTGCGTGGCAGGCGAGAGGCGATTCGTTCAAAATGGAACGAGACCAAGTTCGCCGCGAGTCGCAGCCGGGGCCTCGGAAGATGAGTCGACGGGAGCACGACGAGGAAGATCGAAGGACGCAGATCCGCGAGATCGTGGCGGAATACGTGCATCGTCACTCGCGTGGCGACCGCGTCAGCCACCAGGAAATTCTGAGCCGGCACCCCGAGTTGATGCCCGAGCTGGAGGAAGAGCTAACGCGTGAGCGGCTGGTGGGGCGGGCCCGAAGGCACTTCGAACGTGCTCAGCAATCTCCCCTCGAATCGACGCAAGATGCCGACCACGATTCGCAAGATACCGCCCGTCTGACGGTTCGCTGCCCCCATTGTGCCAACTCGGTCGAGATCCTGGCCGATGTGCCCTGGGCGGACATCACCTGCGTGGCTTGCGGCCAGGTCTTCAGTCTGGTTTCGGATCGGCGTCCCACGCGAGATGCGCCGACGTTGAAGCGGATCGCGCATTTCGAATTGATCGAGCGGCTAGGTGTGGGCGGGTTCGGCACGGTTTGGAAAGCCCGCGATACGATTCTTGATCGTACCGTCGCACTCAAGCTTCCCCGGCGCGGTCAATTGTCGGAAGTGGAAATCGACAAGTTTCTGCGCGAGGCTCGGGCCGCAGCTCAGCTGCATCATCCCAACATCGTCTCGGTGCACGAAGTGGGCCGCACCGACGAAACGGTCTACATCGTCAGCGACCTCGTCCGCGGCGTCTCGCTGTCGGATTGGATGGCCATCCGCTCGCCCACGCCCCGCGAGTCGGCGCGGCTTTGCTTCCGACTGGCCGACACACTGGAACACGCCCACTCCCTGGGCATTGTGCACCGCGACATCAAGCCGGGCAACATCATGGTGGATGCCGACGACGAGCTCCACATCATGGACTTCGGGCTCGCCAAACGAGACGCCGGCGAGATCACGATGACGATCGAGGGCCAGGTGTTGGGAACGCCGGCCTATATGGCGCCGGAACAGGCCCTCGGTCAGGCCCACGCCAGCAGCCCGCGCGGACGTCTATTCGCTGGGCGTGGTGATGTACGAACTGCTGACGGGCGAGTTGCCGTTTCGCGGCAATCCAAGCATGTTGATGCATCAAGTCATCCACGACGAACCGCCGGGTCCACGCACCCTGAACCACCACATCCCGGTCGATCTGGAGACCGTCTGCCTCCGCTGTCTCGAAAAAGACCCGCTGCGACGATTCGCTTCGGCGGGCGAACTGGCGGATGAGCTAAGCCGCTTCCTCAACGGCGAACCGGTTCTGTCCCGACCGCTGGGTTCGGTCGGTCGCGCGTGGCGCTGGGTCCGCCGCCACACGACAATCGCAGGCCTGGTCGCAACCCTTCTGCTGGCGCTGGTCATCGGCTCGTCCGTCTCCACCTACTTCGCCTTGCGCCGGCCGGCTTTCAGCGCCAGGCCGAAGGATTCCGCCGCGAGGCGCGGCAAAAGGAGAGCGAGATCCTCGAGAAGGAATCGCAGCTAACCGACACGAAACTCAAGTCGCGGGATTTAGCCGTCGAAGCTTCTTCCTTTTTCGCCGTCGGAACCGCGCTGATGCGCCGGCCGTTCAGCCGCCAACTGCAAACCGCCGCCCCGCTGGTTTTTCGATCGCCCGACGACGCCTTGGCGCTGCTGGAGGACGAGCAGCGATGTCCGGCGAACCTGCGCGATTTCACGTGGCGCTTCCTACATCGACACGCGCTGTTCCCACAGCAACTCATTCCGGTCCACTCGAAGGTATCGGCGATCCAATTCGACGCCGATGGCCAATCGCTGGCCATGATCGATCCGACCGGACATTGGTCCGTCTGGCGGCAGGACGAATCCAAGCATTGGCGGCACGAGCGAGAGGGGGCTCTCGCGACGTTGGCGGTCCGAGCCAATCAACGGACCGATGGAGACACGTCCGCCTTCGCGTTTCGCCCAAGCGATCTGGCCGTGGTCGAGGCGGTGGGGAAACAACTGATGCTCCATCCAATGCCCGGGTCCACAGCGACCGACTTCTTGCCCGACCTGTCGTTGCCCGGTCACGTCCGCTGCTTGCGGTTCGACGCCAGCAGTCGCTACCTGGTTTGCATCTGCGAGGATGACAACCCGCCTGATGACGCGAGGTTTCTGCGCGTGCTGATCGACCTGAACGTGCCACAAATTATCGCCAGCGACGAGCTTGGGGCCGATGCCGTGGTCAGCATCGATTTTGTGGTTGAGCCGGATTCCCCGGACGGGCCCCCCGCCACGCTACTTTGCCGCGCGAGGGGACAGCTGCAGCAGTGGCCCTTGGCACCCGCGCACCGCCGGCAGCTCAGTCTCAGCACATCCGACGCGGCGACGGCCGTTGCCACATGTCAAGCTCGCCAGGCCATCGCCTGCGGCGAAACGATTCGCCTGTTCGACGACAACCAGCCGCCAATCGACCTGCGTTTGTTGGACGGTCGGGCGGAACATCTGGCGTTCTCGCCCACAGGCTCCCAGTTGGCGGCGATGAACGATCGCGGGATCCTTCAGATATGGCAACTCGAGACGCAGCGAGCGGACTGGTCGGCATTCGTCGACGGCGGCCAATGTCTGCAGTTTTCACACGACGCGCAGCTGGTCGCGTTGGCCAACGCTCAGGCAATCCGGTTGTTCGAAAGCGAGACGGGCCAGGAATCGGAGCCGATCATCGTCAACGGCAAGCTCGTTGACCTCGGCTGGGCCTCCACCTCTTCCCGCTTGGCGTTTGTCCAAGAGGATGGATCGGCGCACGTGATTGACCTCTCGCCGCGAAGGCTGCAGTTGGACGTGGTTCCGACGGGGCACTACACGACGGTTCGCTTCGGCTCGGACGAAGAACTCTATCTGGGTACCGACGAAGGCGACCTGATTCGCTGGAGTATCGCCACGCGGCAGCCCCAGCGGGTCGCTCGCTTCGAACAACCCATCGAAGCGATCGCCGTGTGCCGAGCTTCTCCCGGCTTCGTGGCCGTTGCGTCCGGAAATCGGTTGCACGCCATTCGTCCGGACGGAACGACCGTCGCGATGGACGCCCACCAGGCGACGGTGAAGCGGATCACGATCTCGCGCAGCGGTGAGAGTGTTTTTTCACTCTCCACCGACCGAGCGCTCGTTCGCTCACGACCGAATTGGAGTACCGGTCGGATCCAATCCGCGCCGCTCGATGCCCGTCCCGCGCTGACGACCACGGCGGAGATCTCCCCCGACGGACAAACGTTCCTGACACTCGGCTCAGACGAGATCCAACTCTGGGATGGCCGCGACGGCTCGTTCCGAGCGCGCGTCGCTGCCGGCGGAACCGTTCGCGTCGCGCGGTTTGCGCCCAGGCCGTTTGAGGGAACGTATCGGCTGGCAATCTATCGGGATGACGGACGTTTAGAAATGTGGGCGGGTGATCCCAGTCCGACGCAGAGCACCGCCTACCTCGGCGGCGTCACTCGTGACTTAGTCTGGCTGAAGGACCCGACCCGACTGCTGGCGATTGGCGATGCCGCGCAACTCGTGCTGATGGAGCCCAACGACCCGGAGGATCGCCGCACCGTGCGGGTCGCCAGCCCGCTGCGCCGGGCCTTCGTGTTGGGCGGGTCGCCAACGCGCGTGATCACGCTCCCCTGGGACGGACCGGCCCTGATCCATGTCGTGAGAACTCAAGAAATCGACCTGGCATTCGAATCCACCACGACCGCACCACCGGAAGCCCGTCTGGAACTCGTCGCCGCCACCGCCGGCGGCGTCGTGTGGGCACTCGATCCGGATCTCGATGCGCTGTATCGCCTAAATCCGGCCAACTGGAACTGGGAGCCCGTCCCAGCGCCACCCCTGGGCAACGCCACGGCCCTGGCGGCCGAGGCGAACCGCATTTGGATCGGCACGGACGGCGGCGAGATCCTATTGCTGACCGAAAGCGACTCCGTCTGGAAGCGACAACAACGTGTCACTGGCCATCAGGGCCGCATCCTGGCGCTGCAACCGCTCCCTCAAGGCGGCGTGGCCAGCATCGGTGAAGACGAACGCTGCGCCGTGTGGGAGACCAAGCTGCAGACGCCGCTCGCCGAGGCAACCCAAGCAGGCCTAACGCACGTGGCCGTCGATCCGGAGGGAACTTGTTTCGCCCTGGCGAGCGGCAACGAAATCCAACTGTGGAGGTTAGATCAAGGCGAATTCCGCCGGGACGGCCAACCGCTGGCGGACCACACGGGGCGAATCGTACACCTGAGCTTTTCGCCCGACGGCAAGCAACTCGTCACGACCGCCGCCGATCGCGCCCTCAAATTCTGGGCGGTCAACCGCAACACCCACGCCTCCGAAGGGCAGCGCGACGCCAAACGCGAGGGCGAGGCTCCTGCCGAGCCGCTCGACCGGTGACGCCTCCCTCACCCGCCACTCGGACGGCCACCTCTTCGATTCGCGGGAGAGGTGACACATGGTTGTCCCTTCTCCCCAACGCGGGAGAAGGTGGCCGCAGGCCGGATGAGGGGCCCGCCGACAGGCCACTCATGCAAACCCTCACCCGCCGCTTCGCGGCGACCTCTCCCGGCCACGGGAGAGGTGACCACGTCTCAGAGGTGACCACCTCTGTGTCCCTGTCCCTTCTCCCCGTGCGGGAGAAGGTGGCCGAAGGCCGGATGAGGGGCGGGGCCCGCCGACAGGCCACTCATGCAAACCCTCACCCGCCGCTTCGCGGCGACCTCTCCCGGCCACGGGAGAGGTGACCACCTCTGTCTCGCTGTCCCTTCTCCCCGTGCGGGAGAAGGTGGCCGAAGGCCGGATGAGGGGGGCCCGCCGCCCCGCCCGGCTCAACGCCAACGGGCAGAAGACGACGTGGGGATCGTCTGGCTTGCGGGGGACTGCGGTGACGGGCCGCTACGGAAAGAGCTTCGGCAAGGGAGGTGATGCCGGCGTGGGCAGGCTCGGGCCGAGCTTACTGCCTCCAAAGTTGTAGAACTGGTTGAAGTAGGGATTCAGGTTGTTCACCGGTAGATGACCTGCGCTCACCGGCGGAGTCATCACGGTTGGTCCGACCATCTGTGGTGCACTCAGCGGATTGCCGCTCAAATTAGCGCGACGCTCCTGTTCGGGCCTCACGTAGCGATAGTAGTTGTTGAGATTGTCGGGCCGCGTAATGCGTGTCAGGCTGAGATAGGGGCTGACCGACGGTCGATGGTAGAAATATCGATTGTAGGTGTAGTTTCGGACATTCGCCATCGGCTTGTAGTTTTGCTTCAGCTCTTGGTTGTAGTACGAGGTGTACGACTGCGGTTGGCCGTAAACATGCGTGGAGGGATAGGGATTGACCTGGGCGTAGACCGGGACGGCCGAGAGGACGATCCAGACGCTCATGACGGTTGCGGCTCGCATGGTTTTCCTCCCGCTTCGCATCGGGCTCAAGGGCCCTGGGATTCTTCAGAGAGCTGCTGCAAAACCCCTTCAAAACTCGCCGTCCCCTCTTGTTCCCCCTCTTGTTCCCCGTCGGCTGACTCGAGGCTCTTGGCCGGATCTTCGTCGACAAGCTCACCCGCGGCCTCGAACCGCTGCATGATCTTTCGCCAGTCGGTGACGACGATGCGTTGTTCCGACAGGGTCCGGCGTACCTTTTCGTCGGCTAACGCCTGGTTGGCCCAGACGCGCTGTTGCCAGGCGGGAGTCAGTCGCTTCAGGCCTTCACTTTCGACCGCCGGATGGGAAATGATCTCCGTCAACCCGGGCCGCAACATGGTCAGCATCTGGCAGAGATAGTCTCGCGTTTCCTCGTACGTGTTGCCGACCGGAACGACCTGAATGTCGTCCAGCTTCGGGAGCGGATAGTCGCTAATGGCCCGTACCATTTGCTCATCCACCGGGAAACCCTGACGTTGAAACCGCGCGATCAACTCGGGTGTCAATTCGACCACCGGGACCGGCAACCAGTATTTCTGCGACGCGCTCAACAACACGGCGGCGAGATCCGGGCGGCAAAACGCCGTTCCGTGAAAACCTGTCATATGCGTCAGCGACAGCCCCATCGCGCGGGCTCGAATGATCTGGGCATCCAACTCGCGCTTGAAATCCTCGGGATCCGTGGCGACCGCCATCTGGACGACGGTGTGCCACGGATAGCCGTCCGCATCCACCAACGTTGTCGGGCCTTGCTCGGAAGACAGCAGACGCCAGTGAATCGCCTCGTAGGGATTCGTGACCGCGATGCTGATCCCCACGTCGTGATTCGGATTCGCGCGACACCATTTGGCGAAGTCCTCCGACCACGGTGCCGGGACGACGACGTCGACCGAACTGACCAGCCCGGCTTCCAGTAGTTTCGTACCCGCGTCGTTCATTTCCCAGGACAAGCCCATTTCGCGGGCGCTGAGCACCACCACTCGCTGATCCGGCGCGTACCCGAGCTTTACCGACCACGACTGCCCTTGCGCGTTCGCCAGCGGCGCGAGCAGCAGGCTGAAAACCAGGGAGAATACAAATCGCTTCATTTTATTGGCTCCAACACGATGGCTCATCCGGTGATTCTCTCAGTGATTGGCTTGACAGGCACCCCTGTATTCGCGAACCGACTTCGCAAAGCGACGCGTCGCATCACCAATCATAGACCGATATTGCCGGCAAGTGAACGTCTCACGTCCGTCCTGGGCGAATTGCAGGCTGCGCGCTGGGGCCCCGTTCATGCGGTTTCGCACACCGCCACGGCATCGCCAGGGCACCGGCAGCGTGCCGATTCGTCAGGTTTCTGAACTTTTCGCGAAACCAACCCGCCCGGTCTCCGCGGGTTTGGCGTTGAGCCCCTGAGAGAGCCGCGGGCCACCTGCCAGCCGTTCTTCCCCGCGTGCCGGAAAGAAGTTCAGGCCCCTCACGCGGTCTCGCATGACGTGGCTGAGGCACGTGCCCGGCCGTCGCGAAACAACCTCAATTTTTGGGAGATCGATTATGCGTCGCACCAGCGATCGAAGCAGCCATTTGGCGAGTCGGCGGAAATCCATGCGTTGGGGAACGCGAGTCGAATCCCTGGAAAGCCGTCGCATGATGTTCGGGGACGGAGTCCTGGTCGCCGACGCGATCGTCGACCTGCCCTCGATCGACCTGACTCCCCCGGGCTTAGTCGCACGAGCGGATACGTGCATCGATTTCGAGGATTTGGGACCTGCGGCGAGCTACGGCGTTGGCGGGTTCTTCATCGCGGACAACAGCGGACTGCAAGCCAAGTTCACGGGCCAACCGTTCACCTGGTCCGGGGGTGGTGTCACGGTGGGCGGCAGTGCCTCGGTCGCCCACTCGCAGCTGGCCGGACACCTCGGACAGGACCTGGCGGTGAATAACATCTTGCTGGATGTCGATTTCAACGGCATCGTGTCGGGGCTCCGGATGAACTTCGGCGAATACGGCGGCAATCTGAATCTGGAGGTGAACGGCGATTTCCGGAACTTCGAGGATTTTCAGGATCTGCATGGACTCGCGGTCGGTGGCACGTTGATCCAAGTTGTCGCCGGTGGATTCGGAGACGACCAGGGGACGCTGGAGGTCCAAGGCCCGATTCATTCGTTCAAGGTCGGTGGTCAGGAACTTTGGATCGATCACCTTTGTATCCGCGAACTCGAGAATTTTGAATTCGACTGGGGTGATGCGCCAGATCAGCCCTACCGGACCCTGGCCGCGGCACAGTGGAGCCAGGCATCGGGTGGATCCGAAGGTCCACCTGGGTCGACTCGTCGATGCGGAGGCCGACGGGCAACCCACTTCGGCCGCGGATGGCGATGATCATTTGCCGGGGGCGGCCGTCGACGACGAAGACGGTGTGAACTTCCTCACGCCCCTGGTACCCGGCCAGCCCGCGCAAGTCGAAGTCGTGGCGTCCGTCGACGGTTGGCTGAACGCCTGGATCGATTTCGACCGCGACGGGGTGTGGTCCGCGGGTCCCACCGAAAATGTGTTCTTCGCCCAGCCGCTCAATGCCGGCGTGAATCTCCTTTCCTTCATGGTGCCAGCGAGCGCCCAGCCCGGCCCCAACGAGCCCACCTATTCCCGCTGGCGGTTCAGCACCACCGACCGTGTCCTCCAGCCCTATCAGGCAGACGAGCCCGTGCCGGACGGCGAAGTGGAAGACCACTTGGTGTTTATTCAGGAACGCGATCCAGACCCGCAACCGCGTCTGGACTTCGGCGACGCGCCGGATACGCCCTACCCGACCCTGCTGGCGCACAATGGAGCGCGACACCTGGTCGATCCGAACGTCCACCTCGGGAAGCGTATCGAAGCGGAACCCGACGGACAACCCACGTTGGCCTCCGACGGGGACGATCAAAACGTGGCCGCCATGGTCGATGACGAGGACGGCGTGACCTTCCTCACGCCCCTGGTCCCGGGTCAACCGGCGCAGGTCGAAGTCGAAGCTTCGGTCGACGGCTGGCTGAACGCCTGGATTGACTTTGATCGCAACGGCGTCTGGACCTCGGGAGGCGCCGAGAATATCTTCGTCGGGCAACCGCTCAACGCGGGCGTCAATGTGCTCTCATTCATGGTTCCCAACAGCGCCCAACCTGGACCGAACGAGCCCACCTACTCACGCTGGAGGTTCAGCACGACGGACAAGATTCTGCGTCCTTCCCAAGCGGGACAGCCGTTGCCGGACGGCGAAGTCGAGGACCACTTGGCGTTTATCCAGGAACGCGATCCGGATCCGCAGGTGCGTCTGGACTATGGCGATGCACCCGACACGCCCTATCCGACCTTGCTCGTCAACGACGGAGCCCGGCACGTCATCGATCCCGAGATCCGGCTGGGCGAGCGAATCGAAGAGGATCCGAATGGTCAGCCTCACTTCCTCGCCCTTGGCGATGACCTGGTCGATGGCACGGACGACGAAGACGGAGTGCGTTTTCTGACACCGCTGGTCCCGGGACAGGATGCGAAGGTGGAGGTGCTGCCGTCGATCGATGGTTTCGTAGACGCATGGATCGACTTCGATCAAGACGGCAAGTGGGCGGCGAGCGAACAGATTGCGATCAGCCAGTTTGTGGTCGCCGGCAGCGACACGATCTCGTTCGTCGTGCCCCGTGACGCGATCCCCCACCCGACACGCCCCGTGTACTCGCGATTCCGTTTCAGCACGACCGGAGGACTGGGCCCCACCGGATTTGCGAAGAACGGCGAGGTGGAGGACTACGCGTTGCTCAATGGCGATCTGAACGAGGATGGCAAGATCGACGATCAGGACATCGATCGGCTCTGCCACCTGCTTCATGCGGGAGATGCCGCGGCGGACTTGAATGGTGACGGCAGCGTGGACGAAGCGGACATGGACTATCTGATCCGCGACATCCTGGGAACCGATTATGGCGATGCCAATCTGGACGGCCTGTTCAACTCGGCCGACCTCGTCCAGATTTTTGCCGGCGGCCAGTACAACGACGGGATTCCTCACAATTCGGGCTGGGCCAACGGAGACTTCAATTGCGACGGCGATTTCGACTCGGCCGATCTTGTCAAGGCAATGCAAACGGGGAAGTATTCCGCCGCGGCCATTCCACAACCGAGGCGATTGAGTTGGGAGGACCAGCTCGTGAACGGCCTGTTCGGCGACGAGCTTGAGTCGTTCGCGACCGTCCGGCGCCGAGCCGAGCGCGCGGTCGATGAGGTGTTCGCTCTGGTTTGAGCTGCCGATGGTCCCGCGCCGTTCCGCGCCAGGACTGCGCAGGATGCGCACCCAACAACGCAACACGCCGAGTGACTTGAAAGGGTCACTCGGCGTGCATTCTGCGCTCTGCCGCGCTGCGATGACATGCGCTGCGACGACATGCGCTGCGACGACATGCGCCGCGACGACATGCGCCGCGATGACATGCGCTGCGATGACATCTACATCACATGAGGGCTCGTCAATCGACGACCAACCAGACCGCCTTCAAGTATTCCGTCTCCAGGCAGCTGCCGATCACGGGGTGGTCGGCCGCCGCCCCCGACTTGCCCAAGATGCGAATTTCGCGGCCGCGACCTTCTTCCGAATCGGCGCGGCGAGCCGCTGCGACGATCAGGTTCACGAACTCCAACTCGGGCAGCAATCCCGCGCAGGAACAGGTCAACATGATGCCGCCGGGTCGAACCAACTGCAGCGCGAGTCGGTTGAGGGCGAAGTGTTTACGGGTTCCCTCTTCGACTTCCGTGCGAGTGCGAATCAACTTGGGCGGATCCAATACGACGACGTCGTACTGGCGGCCTTGCTGCAGCACGTCGCGCATGTAAGCGAACGCATCGGCCTGCACGAAGCGGGGGCGAACTTGGTTCAGATTCGCATTCTCGCGTGCCAGAGCCAGCGGGACGTGATCCAGATCCACTCCGGTCACCTGTTGCGCCTTGCCCAAGCGAGCGGCTTGCACTGAAAAGCCACCGGTGTAACAACACAAATCCAGGACCTGTTTCCCCGCACAAAACTCGGCCAGACGTTTGCGATTGTCACGTTGGTCGCAAAAGAAACCCGTCTTGTGACCGCCCTCGAAACGAACACGAAAACGAGTCCCGAACTCCTCGATGGTGACCTGCGTCGGCAGTTGCGGTGACGAGCGGACCGCCGGGTTGCAACCTTCCTGACTCACAAATTGCGGACTCGGCTGGATCAACGTGTGCTTCGCGCCTACCATCGGGGCCAGCCGGTCCAGAATCGCCTGCGCCCGCTGGTACATCCCCAGGCTGAAGGTCTCCGCCGAGAGCACATCGCCCAGACGATCGACCACCAAACCCGACAGCCCGTCGGATTCGCCGTGAATCAGCCGATAGGCGTTCGTCTCGTTTGGAATCCCCAACAGGTCATGCCGAAGCGACACCGCGCGTGCCAGCTTGGCATCCCACGCGTCGCGGGTCGGCAGCTCGGGGCCATACCACAACATCCGAACGGCGACTTCACTGCGAGGGTTGTACAAGCCGTAGCCCGCCAACTCATCCGCGCCGTTGTAGACCGCGACCAGATCACCCGGCTGGGCACCTTCGGCACGCACCAAACGTTTGCGATACACCAAGGGGTGCATCACGCGTGACTTGACATAGACCGCGGGAATGGATTCCGACGGAGCCACGCCCAGCTCTCGCGGCAACAGGCGAGGTGCTCCGCCGGTGGGCGATTGACCTGAGCGACGGTTTTTCGATCTCCCACCCGACGTCGCCGCGCGGGAATCCGTCCGTCCGGTCGGACGATCCGCCGTGCTGCGCCGTTTGAATTTGGCCGGTCGGGAAGGTCTTGGTTCGGGTCTTGGTTTTGCATTCATCGGCTCATCGTAGTCGGCGGCGTAATCGTTGAGAAGGCGGCCACACGGCGCTCGGAAGTTGGCGTGCCCCGCACCATACCGCGGCCCGTCGCCCCGGCGGCCGCGAATCCGCGGCGACCGCTTTCCGCATCGCTCGGGCTGCGGTAGCATGGCTCGAGGCTCTTGTCGTACCGCCGCGAATTCGGGCTTGCCGATCATGGCGCCGGGGGCGGTAGGGCGGTGAGCATCTGGGTCACCTCACGGCGGGCTTCCATGATTCCGATTCACGACGACATTCCCTCTCGGACGTTTCCCGTCGTGAATTACGCGATGATTGCGTTATGCGGGCTGGTATTTCTCGCCCAGCTGGCCACGAGGACCGACGGCCAGTCGATGGTCGAGCAGTTCGGGATGATTCCGGCCCGCGTGATGAACCCGGAGGCGAAGCTGCAACTTCCCCAGGAAATCGCGGTGCGGACTCCCTTCGGGGTGGAGGTCCAGGTCGTCAACCGTCCCGTGGAACCCTCGGCCGTGCCACCGATGTTGACCCTGCTAACGTGCATTTTTCTGCACGGGGGCTGGATGCACTTCTTGGGCAATATGTGGTTCCTCCATATCTTTGGCGACAACGTTGAAGATCGTCTGGGCCATGCCGGCTACCTGATTTTCTACCTGGCGGCCGGGATCGCAGCGAGCTTAACGCACCTGATCACCAACTCGGGATCCCCGGTTCCGACAATCGGAGCCAGCGGAGCGATCGCGGGAGTGATGGGGGCCTACCTGTACATGTACCCGCATGCCCGTGTCTTGAGCGTGATCCCCATCTTCTTCTTGATTCAGACGATCGTCCTGCCGGCGCCGATTTTCCTGGGGATCTGGTTCGCCATGCAGTTTCTACAAGGCATCGCCACGATCACGAATGCTCCGTCAACCGGCGTCGCCTGGTGGGCTCACATTGGCGGCTTTGCGGCCGGAGCGATCGTCGCCAAGCTGCTGAACGCGACCCACCATCTGCGTCCGCCTGTCGAGATTCGCCGCCGTTGATCGCTTCGGCGGAAGACGACGATCGGATTTCGGATTTCGGATTTCGGATTTCCCAGGCAGCGGCGCAGGTCGCAGCGGCGCAGAGCGGCGTGGCGCACGCAACCGTTACAACTCGACATCCAGCGTGTCGGGACCCGCGCCCAAAACGGTGTAGGTCCCTTGAGTGAAGACGTAGACCAGGTCGTCGGTCGTAAAATCACCGTCCCCGTTCCAATCGCCTTCTTCCCAAGTTGAATTTCCGAAAATCGAATCCTCGTATTCGCCGAACTGCATCACAAGCACGAGGTCCGCGGAATTGAACAGGCCGTCGTGGTTCGAGTCTCCCGCCACGCGAACGGCATCCGATTGTCCCGGCGTCCCGCCGATCACGGTGCTGGCCTGCCAAGCGCTGGCGACGTTCCACAGTTCCAGGTCGGGCTGATTGGGATTGACGATTTCGAGGGTCGCTCCCTCTCCATCGGTGGAGTCGTACCAGCCGTCATCATAGGCAAATTGCTGGATGACGGAACCAAAAGCCGCGAGCGTGATCGTCTCGCCCCCATTGCTCAACCGACCGCTCCATTGACCGGCCACGGGAACATTCGTGCCATAGCGAGCCGCAAACGCCTCCAGATTTTCGACGACGACCAAACGAGCTCCGGGAGCCAGTTGAGTGATCGCGCCCGTGGCGAATTCGAATCCAACGCCTTCTTCGGAACCGTTGATGTCGACCTGATCCAGCGAGGCGCCGGTTAGGTCAAGCGTGCGATCACTGAGATTGACCAATTCGATAAATTCAAATTCGTTGTTGTCGCTGAAGCCCGCCGCTCGCTCCTCAGGCGTGGGATCGTGCGGGTTGTAGTTGACTTCGCTGATCCGCAACGACGCGGCCAGTTGCGTGTCCACAGCGGCCGATGCGACGAACTGGGTCGGCTCCGACCAGTGGCTCCAGTGATTGTCGTTATCCAGCATTCGAACTCGAACGCGATACGTGCGCCCGGGCTCCAGCAAGTGAGCCGGAATCGTAATGGAATCAGCCGCGCTGGTCAGCACGTCGCTTTCCCACAGCGCGTCCATCTCGTACTTGCGATCGGTTGTGCGGTCGTACGGGTCGAACTCGGGCGAGTTGGGATCGGTCACTTCGGCGATCCGCCATTTCAGACCGGCGAATTCAGCACCGATCGGACTCGCAAAAGCGGACGACTGGAAG
Source organism: uncultured Planctomycetales bacterium (assembly GCA_963826795.1). Classification (GTDB taxonomy): domain Bacteria; phylum Planctomycetota; class Planctomycetia; order Pirellulales; family Pirellulaceae; genus CAWGYT01. Next base: position 124,635 of record CAWGYT010000022.1, read on the forward strand.
CTTAATCCGTTCAGCGGAAACGTTTCGTCGCCCAGATAGTTGACCGACGGCGTGCCCGGGATGTTGGCTTCGTTCGTCAGAATCTGGCGCGTCATCCAGTTGCTACGCGTGACGATGTAGTCCTTCATCAACTGGATCATGCCGGGATAATCCTTGGTATCTGCCTCGGCATAAAATTTCCAATTAACGGCGTTCTTGCTGCTGTTCGTGTAACGCGACGCCGTCGCATTGATCGGGTTATAGTCCCACATCGCGCGATCCGCATCGACCCACGAAAGCTCACCCGGCTGGTAGACGATGCTTGCCATTTGGTCGATCAGCATCCCCGTCTGTTCGGGGTTGTACAGCAGATCCATGATCTCTCGCAGCACGTTCTGGTACTCGGCGTTCAATCGGTTTCTCAAGTCGATGTTCGCCTGATTCACGTACTCGTTGAAATCCGCGTTCTTGGCGACCTTCACGTTGAATTCGTGATTCTCGTTGCCGTACATATTGTCGGCCCAGATCAGGTCGAGATCCCAAGGGTGGATCTGCCACTTGCCCGTCTCGGGATTGTGGAAGTAATAAAAATTCTTGCCGAACGCGGTATCGTAATGGTGGATGGCTTGCGAGATCGCTTGATATCCGTAGTACCGCGCGAGATCCAGGTTTTCGGTCCACCAGTCGACGGAGGGTCGCCGGCTACCGAGGAATTCGCGCGTGAACGCCCGCACGTCCGAGGCGTCATCCACCTGGTTGGCCCCTTGATTGACGGTCGACTCGGGCGCATTGCCCTCCATCTTGTAGAAGTTCCCGTCGGGCAGATCGTGCTCATCCAGGAAGTTGCCATCGGGTTGTTCAATGGCCAGATAAAGTCCTTGGAAGTCGCCGTCGTACTGACTTTCGCCCTGCTCATTTTCATCGGTAATGATGCGGAAATGAACGTAGTGCGTATTGGGGCTCTCGGTCCCCGCTAAATCGAACAGCTTGAAGCCGACCGATTCGAACAAGCCCTGCTCGCCACGATGTCGGTAGTCGCCCTGCTGGATGATGGCCGAGAAGTTCAGCTTGTCCCAGGTCGTCGCGTATTCGGCGCCGTAGTTGTCTCGAGCCTGGAACTCGTGGCCCTTCTCGAAGTCGAACTTCCACATGTTCTTGCCCATCGCATACCGCCAGACCCCACCCCGGGCGCGGAAGTTGATGTGGTCATAGACCATGCCGTCGTAAATCAAGGTCCCTTCCCAGCGATAGTCGCTGCCGGTGTAGCCGCCGCGGAGTGCCGAGTCGGAGATATACTGTGAGTCAACATGCTGTTCGTGAGTCGTGATCAAATGGTACACGGGAATCGATTCGAGCAGCTCGGAGCTGTACGTCGCTTCCGGCGTTGTGCCGGGACGGGCCGCACCGGTCCAAGCCGGGACGCCGTTGTACACGAAGTACGCGAAATTCGGCTGCGGGTCGTCCAGATAGGGGCCGGTGCGCGAAGCCTGCTGCGTGTCCGTGGCCGTAATTCGATAACGAACCAACCGCCGATGTGTCTGGAGGTCGCCGGGGACGATCACCGAGTAAATGTCATCGCCCGCCTGGGCGTCGCCGTTCTGCCCATCGTCGTGCATCGGCAGCGAGGTCCACTCGGTCTGGTACCGGTCGTCCGCCACGCTGAAGTAATCGCCCGGGTTCACCAGCTGGTACGCCAAACTCACCGCTTGGACGCCGTCGGGGTCCGTGACATGTGCCGTGATCGTCACCGGCTGGCCCGCCTGAGGTTGGAACGGCGAGTGGTTGACTTGACGCATTTGGGGTGGGGCGTTGGCGACGAGGACCGAATTGGCGGTGCCGGGAGTCGGCAACGCACCTTGCCAACTCCCTCCCAGGTCGTTCTCGAGCTGCGGGTTCAACAGCTGCATCGACGGACCCGGTGTCTCTCCGACGGTCGGCCAGGGGAAACCGACTTGATAGTCCACGCGATCGATCAGATCGCCTGCTGCGGACCAGAGTTCGATCTCTTCACCTTCATTGCTGAGCTTGCCTTCCCACGGTCCCAATGCCGATCCGCCGAACTTGACGCGGAACATATCGGGATCCTGGGTCACCACGAGATAACCGCCGGCCTCGACCGATGCCCCCTCGGGAAAGACAAACCCCACGGCATTGCGCAGCGTCCAGCCGGAAACGTCAATCGGGATGTCGCTGGGATTGTGCAACTCAATGAACTCGACCAGCTCCGTCTTGATGTCCGGATCGACATGGACTTCATTGATCAAAATCGCCTGCTGTTGCTCAAGCGAATTGATCGCGATCCGGACGGTCGCCGCCGTCGAGGCCGACTGGCCGTCGCGGGCTCGGTATTGGAATGAGTCGACCCCGGTAAAGCCGGCCTGCGGCTGATACGTCAGCGAGCCATCGGCGTTCAGCGTCAAGCTCCCGTTTTGCGGAGCCGTCACCCGTTCGGCACTCAGCGGATCGTTTTCGATATCCGAATCGTTCCGCAACAGCCCCGCGGCGGACGAGATCATCAGCGGCTGGCCGACGAGGGTAAAGTAGGTGTCGTCGTGCGCCACGGGCGCGTCATTCACCGAGTTAATCGTAATCCGCGCGGTGGCCACGTTCGACAGATCTTCGCCGTCATCCAGTTGATAGCTAAACTGGTCGCTGCCGAAAAAGTTGTCGTCGGGCGTGTATGAGAACGCCCCATCGGCGGCAAGCGTCAGCGTCCCGTGACTGGGCGGACTGATCAGGCTGACCGTGAGTGGATTCTGCTCGGCGTCGAAGTCATTGGCCGTGACGCCGTCACCGGGACCTTTGATCAGCGGCGTGTCCTCGGCGATCGTAAAGGTGTCGTCCCGCGCGACCGGTGGCGAATTGACCACGATGGTCACTCGCCCGACATTCGAGAGTCCCGTCCCGTCGTTGATCTGGTACTCGAACACGGCATTGCCGGCGAACCCCTGAGGATCGTACCGGAACGAACCATCGGCGTTCAGCGTCAACTGGCCCTGGTTCACGTCCTGCGCGACGACGGCCTGCAGCACGACCTGGTCGGGGTTCTGGTCGTTGGCCAAGACACCTGCCGCGGCGTCAACCGTTAAGACGTTGCCCGAGAGCAACCGGTAGTCATCCGAAAACGCGACGGCCGGATCATAACGGGGGGTCACCGTCAATGTGACCGTCACGGGTTCGGACGGTCGAAAGTCGCGAGCCACATACGTGAACTGGTCCGTCCCGAAATAATTCGGATCGGAGTCGTAGACGAACGAACCCTGCGCGGTCAACGTCACCTTCCCATGAGCCGCTCCCTCGACCAGTTCGGCCGTCAGCGAATCTCCATCCGGATCGAAATCGTTCGACAGTACACCGTTGATCGCCGTGACGTTGGCTTGAAAGAAGTCCGCGTCTTCCGGGAAGGTGTAGGCATCGGCCATGGCAACGGGCGGCGAGTTGTCATAGTATCGCTGAATCTGGGTCTGGATGGCGGCCACTTCCGACGCCGTCAATTGCCCGTCATAGATGCGCACTTCAGCCAGATCGCCGGCAAAGCCCGTGTTTCCCGTGGCCGTGGTGCCAAAGGCCAGGTCCGACGCCGCACGCGGGTCGGCATTGGCCGAGTCGGTGGTCGCGGCAAGTTGATCGCCGACGTACAGGTTCAGCTCGCCGCCACTTCGTGCCAGCGTGACAACTTGCAGCTGGCCGTTGTTCAGTCCCGAGACGTCGGAGTAGACGCTCGTGCTCGGCGTCCCAAACCCGCCTCCCATCCCGGCCGAAATCTGGCCGGCACCGTTGATCGTGACACCCCAATCCTTACTGATCCCGTGCGTGTTGGCATCGACCAGCCCCGAATTGTCATACCAGCTACCGGCGTCACCCTGCAGCTGATTCGAGTCCGTTGCAAAGACAGCGATGACGGAAAAGTCGCCGGCGTTTCTCAAGGGTGTGTTCGCCGCGGGAACGCGCAGCGCATCGACTCCGTCGGCCGGCTCAAAGCGCACGACCGAACGACCGCCGATGGCATCCTTGATGAGGGTTGGCTGGCCCGAGGCGGTGGCTACCACCCCGCCGCTCGAGTCATTCCAGGCAGTCACCACCGCCTGGTCGTCCACGGTTTCATTTAAGTCGTCAGCTTGCCAGTGAGCGATTAGATCACCCGCCAACATCCGCTTCGATTCGAGTCCTTCAATTCCGTGCGCCCCAACTCGCCCTCGAAGTCGATTCTTTCTCCCCATCAGACGGTCGCTCCTCGATCGTTGGCTGTGTGTGACTCAAACCCTCACCCGCCGCTCCGCGGCGACCTCTCCCGGTCGCGGGAGAGGTGACCACCTCTGTCTCTCTGTGCCTTCTCCCCATGCGGGAGAAGGTGGCCGAAGGCCGGATGAGGGGCCCGCCGGCAGGCCACTCATGCAAACCCTCACCCGCCGCTCCGCGGCGACCTCTCCCGGTCGCGGGAGAGGTGACCACCTCTCTGTCTCTCTGTGCCTTCTCCCCGTGCGGGAGAAGGTGGCCGAAGGCCGGATGAGGGGCCCGCCGGCAGGCCACTCATGCAAACCCTCACCCGCCGCTCCGCGGCGACCTCTCCCGGTCGCGGGAGAGGTGACCACCTCTCTGTCTCTCTGTGCCTTCTCCCCGTGCGGGAGAAGGTGGCCGAAGGCCGGATGAGGGGCCCGCCGGCAGGCCACTCATGCAAACCCTCACCCGCCGCTCCGCGGCGACCTCTCCCGGTCGCGGGAGAGGTGACCGCCTCTCTGTCTCTTTGTCCCTTCTCCCCGTGCGGGAGAAGGTGGCCGAAGGCCGGATGAGGGGCCCGCCGGCAGGCCACTCATGCAAACCCTCACCCGCCGCTCCGCGGCGACCTCTCCCGGTCGCGGGAGAGGTGACCACTTCTCTGTCTCTTTGTCCCTTCTCCCCGTGCGGGAGAAGGTGGCCGAAGGCCGGATGAGGGGCCCGCCGGCAGGCCACTCATGCAAACCCTCACCCGCCGCTCCGCGGCGACCTCTCCCGGTCGCGGGAGAGGTGACCACTCTCTGTCTCTCTGTGCCTTCTCCCCGTGCGGGAGAAGGTGGCCGAAGGCCGGATGAGGGGCCCGCCGGCAGGCCACTCATGCAAACCCTCACCCGCCGCTCCGCGGCGACCTCTCCCGGTCGCGGGAGAGGTGACCACCTCTGTCTCTCTGTCCCTTCTCCCCGTGCGGGAGAAGGTGGCCGAAGGCCGGATGAGGGGCCCGCCGGCAGGCCACTCATGCAAACCCTCACCCGCCGCTTCGCGGCGACCTCTCCCGGTCGCGGGAGAGGTGACCACCTCTGTCTCTCTGTGCCTTCTCCCCGTGCGGGAGAAGGTGGCCGAAGGCCGGATGAGGGGCGGGGGCCGCCGGCAGGCCACTCATGCAAACCCTCACCCGCCGCTCCGCGGCGACCTCTCCCGGTCGCGGGAGAGGTGACCACCTCTCTGTCTCTCTGTCCCTTCTCCCCGTGCGGGAGAAGGTGGCCGAAGGCCGGATGAGGGGCGGGGGGGGCCGCCGACCTCAACTCAGGAAGCCATCATCCGCGAGCGCCACGGCCAGCCCCTCCGCGGCGTCACTCTCACTGACCTGCGCTGACTCGTCACCTTCAAACAGCGACTCGAACGACGAGTCAACCAATTCCAACAAGGGTCGCTTGACGGCTTCCGAATCGCCAGTGGACGGCGTCGCCGTGCGACTCGCTGCGAACAACGGACGTTCCTCTGGCTCGTCCAGAGCAGCGGCCAGCAACGTGCGGTTGCCGAGCGACGATTCCGGTTGCACTTGCAAGCTCAACTCGGGGCTGGCAAATGCGGAATAGCCACCCGTCTGGAAGGCGAGAACCATGTCGGCGGTGGTGAAGTCAGCGTCGCCGTCCCAATCCCCGTCCTCCCATGTCGAATTCCCGTCGATCGCGTCTTCGTACTCCCCGATCTGGAAGACGTGAACGAAGTCGCTGGAATTGAAAATCCCGTCGACGTTGGCATCACCGTACGTGGTTCCGATCAGGTTGAGAACCAACTCGTCGCGGTCCGCCTCGTTCACCAACCCATCGCCCGTCAGGTCGAAGGACAGATCAGGTGTGGCCGAACGCATTTGGACGAACAGGGCGTTGATGTCCGCCGCATTGGCAACGCCATCTCCGTTCAGATCCCCGGGGATGCTGTCCAGCGTGGGCGTACCGGGCGTGCCGCTGGCGGCAATCCAGGAGGTGGCCGCATTGCCGAAAGCGGTCGGGCTGACCCGTTGCAGCGAGCGTCCCGTGCCGTCGGCGATGGTGGGCCAGGGAGCGAGGTCGTCGTACAGGACCTCGTCCTCCTGGACTCGCACGATCGTCCCGGGGTCCGGGCCGGCGTCGGGTCGCAGCAGCACGACTTGCTCGCCACCGTTCCCCAGCAGGCCTTGGTAGCCTCCGATCAGCCGCACGGAAGCGTCGATCGCGTAGTGAGCGCGGAAGGCATTCACCTGGTTGATGTTTTCCGGATCGTCCGGGTTGAATTTCAGGACCACGATCGTCTCGCCCGCAGCCAGGCTGCTGCCAGCCGGGAAGTCATAGTCGGCACCGCCCCGCAAACGCCATTCGGTCAGGTCCAGCGCCGTGCTGGTCGGGTTGTAGACCTCGATGAACTCCAGATCGCTGGCTTCCAGCGTCGGGTCGGCGGCCAGGGCGGCCTCACTGGGAACCGGGTTGTACTGGATTTCGGTGATCACGATCGGTCCCACGCGAGGATCGACGTTGGCGGTGCCCAGCGTTCGGTTCTTGAGCGGCGCGAGCCGACCGGACCCATCCGGAATCCGCCCCACCGACTCGCCGTCCAGCGTCGGACGGAAGTGGGCTTCGTCGATGTAGTGCGAGACGAGCCCGCCCTGGGGCGCCGTGTCCGACTTGGAGCCGCGTACCAGGTAGACGCTGTCCCCGTTCGTGCCGCTCAAGCCAAAGCCTTCAGGGTCGTTCGGGGCGTTGAATTGGTCGGCGTTGAAGACGACGTAGGCGCCGGCGGCCAGCGTCGTGCCGGCGGGGATCTGGAACTTGAAGAGATTCCCGGTCGAGTCGCTGAGGAACCAGCCGCCGACGTCGATCGTCGCGCCACTCGTATTTCGCAGCTCGATCGAGTCCTTCAGCTGGGCGTTGGCGTCCGAGCGGGCCAGGATCTCGTTGATGACAATTCCTTGGCTTCCCACGCCGGCCGCGCCGGGCGTCCCACCCCGCTCGGTCGAGGCCCGCCACGAATACCACTTCGAGGCGGTTGCCGGCGTCACCGTACCGGGCGAGACGAGTTCCAGCGTGGCGCCCTGACCGTCGGGCAGGCTCGGCCACGGATCGTTGTCGCGGTAGTTGACCGAGAAGATCACCGCGCCCGTCGCGTCTCGGAGATCGATGTCTTCGCCGTTGTTGTCCAGATTGCCGGTGAAGGTTCCTGCCACGGGCCGGGCCGCCCCGTACCGCATCTCGAAGGCGGCAGGGTTACGGACGACGACGAGGTAACCTCCGGGCGCGATCGCCGCGACGCTGCTCTGGGCAAAATCGAACTCCACCCCGTCGGTCAATTGGACGCCCAGCAGGTCCACAAAGCGAAACGAGGGGTTGTGAATCTCGATAAACTCAAAGTCACCGTCGGTATATCCCGCCGCTGCCTCCGCCTCGGTCGGCCCCTGGGGATTGAAATTGATTTCAGAGATAATCAGCGGCGAAGTGGCAACCGCCAAGTCGTACTGCTGGGGCGCGCTCCAATTCGTCTTTACGATCTGTGACTGGATGCCACGATCGGAGTCATCGAAGTTGCGCAATCAGACGCGTGTTTTGGGTGAGGCGATACATGCCACCGCCCTGCAATCGCACGGCGGTGGGACTGGGCTGCCCATCCGGGCCCCGTGGATCCGTGCCGTCGGTCGTGTAGTAGACAACCGCATTCGGATTGATCCCGAACTCGACCTTCCGCGAGACAAGCTCTGGCTGGATGAACATGTCGTTGCTGGTGGCGCTGGCGTTAATCGAACGGATGGCCAGGATGTTTTCTCCCTGGACCAGCAGGTTCTTGAACGCCTCCAGGTTGACATCCTCAAAGATCAACCCGTCATCGTCTCGGTGCGACGAGGCCCGCGAGTTCCAAGTGGGAGGCTGGTCGCGAACGTTCTTCTGGGCAACCTCGACGCCGTTGATGTAGGCGATGTATCCGTCATCGTATTTCACCCGCAGGACCAGGTCGTCCTGCTGAGCTTCGGCCAGATCGGCGACCTGAAATGGAATGCGAATGAACATGGTCGTCGACCCCGGAACGAGATCGTTGGGGACGACCGGGGTCTTGATCAGGTCTTCCGTAAAGTCGGGATTCGAGCTCGTGTCGTAGCCATAACCCAGCGGACCCGTGGACCAACTACTGGCGTTGAAATCCCGTGCCGTCCAGGTCTCGCCCAGCGAATCGTCACTGGGAATAAAGTACGAACCGACCGCCGCTCCCGGCACTCCGCTGACCAGTTTCGTGTCGTTAAAGAACTCCAGAGGCGGAGGCGTGATCTGGACTTCCTGGCCGACGGGCAGCAAAGCGCCGTTGGCGTTACCCAGCAGTTGTCCGTCGGCCCGAACTTCGGCGGGCTGAGCGAAGTTGTCGTCCATGAACTTCGCGCGCTCGGCCAGCCAAACACGCAAATTATTGACTTCGCCCTGGTAGGTGCGGTCCAACACGTTATTGCGATAGCCGCTGCTGGCGCGGGGCCGTGAGGCAGACCACTTGGCCGCATTTCGCTCGGCCGATTCCCGCACGTCGTCTGACAACATGTCGATGACGTTGCTGACATTCTCGTCGCTCAGCGTCGTCTGGCGCCAGTAATTCCAGCGGTCGACGTAGAGCTGCCAGAAGCCGGGATCGGAAAACAGGTTGCCCCACCACTGTTGCGTCCCGTTGCCGAAGAAGTCGGTGCCGAAGTCGGGCACCTCCGAGCGCCAGACCAACGGATTATCATCGCGGCCATCGTCGGATTCGGCGGCCCGGTCAAAGTCCCAAACCGGTCCGTACTCGATCCGTTCGTTCCGGTCCTTGAAGAGGTACGCACTCAACCGCAGCGCGTCGACGTTCATCATGAAGACATTCAGCAGATGGCTGTCGACCCAACGGACAGGATCGATGTACTTCGAGTATCCGTTCGGGTCGTTGATATCGGGGTTGGTGAGCGTCGCGCGGAACTCGTTCAAATACTCGGTCGCCCACTGTTGCTGTTCGGTGGTGGCCTTCTGATCCTCGCGCACCGTCCGGCTACCAGGGCTCTTCGGGTAGACCCACTGCAGTCCCTGTCCGCCCCCGGTAAAGCCGGGTTCGCCCGGGTCTCCACGATCGACCTTCCAGATGTAGCCTCCGCTGATGTCCTGGGGTGCTGTCACATCGGTGATGTTTGGATCCCGTGTGATGTCCGGGGACATCTCGGCGATATCAACCTGGTCCTTGCCCTGTTCAATTTTTTCCAACATGACGTACGTGCCGGCATAGTCGGCCTGGGTCACGACCCCGTCACCGCGATTGAAGTAGACCTCGACGTGCCGGTAGTCCGTCGCCCACATGTCCATCTGGTTGCTTAGCTCGAAGGCCAGCTGATTGCGGATCAGGGCCTTGTCAAAGCTGTAGGGTGCGTGGAGCACGTAGTCGGCATCGTTGGCGAGTCCCAGCAGGCCGGTGGCCTCGTCATCGTCCTGGTTGGTGCCGGTGGCGCCCCAGGTTTCAAACGCCATGTTGGGCTTGGGTTGGCCCGCCGTGCTCGAGCCACGGTCTCGGGCTCCCCCGCGACCCAGATATTCGATCAGATCGCTGTCGAGCGATGCCCGCCCTGTGGCCTTGCTGACATCGATCAAGACGACATTCATGCCCACCAACGTGGTGGAACCGGTCCCGGGCAGGCCTCGACCCAGGGAGTCCAGCACCATCAAAGGGATATCGGAGTCGACATTCTGCAATTCGGGGTCAACCGCGATAAACGTGGCGCTGGCCGCATTGCTGGTCGCAAAGGTCGGTTCGTCCGCGATGTCGAAGGTACGAGCCTGCAGCATCGCGCTGCTGTTGAGCGTGAAGGGGCCGGTATAGAGGTTCGAACTGGGAGTGGGATCACTTCCGTCCAACGTGTATCGAATCTCCAGCGTCGGGATCGGGTCCGGGATGGAAAGCTCGACGTTCGTGCTCCCGAAGAAAAGACCCTGCTTGCCGGCGACCACCTGGGGAATCGGGGCCGCCGGAAGCTCGTTGCTGGCGCCCGGCGTGGGTGTCACGAAGTACTGCGCCACCTCGGACTTGATATCGGCACCGACCAACTGGGCGTCGAAGAAGAAGTCCAGGTCGTCGGCGGCCACATTCATCGCCTGGATGGCCAATACGTTTGGTCCCTGTTGCAACGCTCCCAAGGCGGCCGCGACGCTGAACTGCTGAACGGGGATGACTCCATTGACCGCCCCGGACGAGGATTCCGCCGCAGCCTTCCAGGTCTCACCCGGTGGATCTTCGATGGGAACGTTCTGAGCGGTCAACTCGACACCGTTCAGATACGCGCGGAACCCGTCGTCGAAGCGGGTCGTGAGGTTCAATTCATCCAGGATCCCGGGCTCGCCGTCGAAGTCAAACGGGATGCGAATGTAGAGCGACGTGTTTTGGTCGTACAACGCCGCACGGACATCCAAACCAATCTCCGGACCGTACACCGGGCTCTGGTCGGGAACCACGATGTCAGCGAAGGCGAAGCGGGCCGTCATCGTGCTGCTGGGCGTGCGGCCAAACAGACCGACCTTGGGATCCGCGACAAACGGCGTGCCGTCGACTCCGTCCGTCGCGACACCCACCTCTTCCCATTCATCCGCCTCGTTGATCTTGTACTCGCCGATCCAGCTCTTGGTGGCCGAATCGCGCCGCAGTCGCAAGAAATACGTATCTTGGCCGAGGTTGACATCCGATCCCTTCGAGCTGCCGCCGGCCATCAGGCGGAAATTCAAGCGCGAGGCGTATTCCAACTGGATCGCGGGCAGGTTATTCGCCGCATCGTAAATCACGATGCCGGCGGCACCGCGGTCCGCGCTTCCCTGCGTGACCTGGGTAATCACCTCGTAGTCGGCCGCACCTTCAGGAACACTGCGGAACACGATGGGAGCGGTTCCGCGGCTGTCCGACATCATATCCTGGCCGGTCGGCACCGAGATCACGAGATCCCCGCCCGCGACCGTGACCGTCGAGGTTCCGCCCGCGGGGATCTGCCTTGTCCATTCGGCTCCGAGTGGCGCGTCGAACAATTCGCCCACCTCGAACCCGGCGGCCAAGACCTCGTAGCCCACACCACTGGTCCCCGTCGCCCAGCTTGAATCGTCAAAGCCAGGCAGCGTCCAGCCGTTGCCATACGAATCGTCGATCGGCACCGTCGCCTTGACCGTCGCGCCTGCCTCGACAAGCGGATAAGTGTCCCGCCCCACGGCCAGACCGTAGCTCTGGTCCTCGAACTGGGCAGGATACGGATTGAAGACCTGCGCGACCGTCAACCCATCCGGCTTGACCAGCGCCAAGTCCTCGCCGTCACCACTCAGACGAAAATTCGTATGCAGCTCGCTGCCGGAAACCGCGCGATCCTTATCGGAAGCGAAGACAACCAGATGGGCACCGGCATCGATGACCGTGTTGGCCGGGAACTGCCATTTGGTCAGATCAGCCAAGTCGTCGGTCAGATACCAACCCGCGATGTTCTGAGCGGCGACGTCCGGATTTCGGATTTCGATCCAGTCCGAGTAATCTCCGTCCTGGTCCTGTAACGTAGTGGCGTTGATTGCCTGCAACTCAGAGATCACCGGGTCCGCCGCCAGCAATTGTCGTGGCTCCAACGACTCCAAGCCGCCGCGACGTCCGGCGTCGCGTGAGACGCGGCCCCGCCCCAAGCGGCGGCGACGATGGTGGAAAGCAGCCTCAACGAGCTGGCGGTTCTTGCGAAGCATTTCGAACTCCTGAAAATTTCCGATGGTCAACGATGTTCTGGCATTCAGACTTCGAGCAAGCCGCCTCGGCTGTTCGCCAATCGAAGCGGATCGCGGGCCCTGTCCGGGTGCGTCGGGTTGGTTGCGATGCGGAGGTTGAATTGGAATCTCGCGCCACGCTCGGTTTTTCCGCGCGTGGACTGGATCGATGAAGGGACAGGATCGAAATCGCACGACTCGAGTTGTCGCCTCGGCCGGTTCGGATCGATTCGCCCAGGGGTCGCCCGCTCATCGAAACGATGGTCAACAACGCAAACCTGCTGGACCCGACCAGTCGTCCTTCGTGACGAGAAAAAGCACGTGTCTCTGGAAAGGAAAACCCGCGCCGCACTCGCGTGTTGCCCGCCCGAGAAAACGTGCCGAGTCACTTGAAAGGGACTGAGCCGAACACGGCCTCGCTGTCTCACATCGTCAATAGCCATGCCTGCCGATTGGCGGCACCGCCCGGTCATTGTAATCAAGTTCTAACGATAGTGCGCCTTTTATTGCCGCGATCCGCAGGAAATCCGCCGGATCCCCCTTGCGGAATCACGCAGGCCGCGTCCGAAATCGGCATGAACCGCCGCTGAAGAGGGGCCTCGTGGTGGCGCAATAGGCTTCGCGGAACCTCGGTGCATGGTCGTTGAGCGGCGCGCCGTGTTCAGACTCGCAAACACGCGGCGCGCGAACGACCGTGAAGATTCCGTCAATTCAGGAGACGGCCAAAGGCGGCCCGTTGACGCTTTCTGGATGGACACTCATCATGACCGCGGCTTGTTTCCACGTCCGTTGCAACAGCCGGGAGATGTCGTGACGGGGGCGGAGGCCGCAGCCGAACCAACTGAGGCGGATTTTCATCGACTTCGTAACTTCACACGGAATCAAGACCCAACGTACGAAAGGAAGTCAACCGATGAAATCACACCCGATGTGGCGTGGAATGGTGCGGATCGCCGCGGGCGCCGCCCTGTGGGTTGCCGTCGCCGGCCCCGCACGGCTCTCGGCCCAAGACGAGCCACTGATCCGACCCGGCGATCTGATCTTGGGGTTGAGCCAAACCGATCCGGCACTCTCCATCGAACATGCGCGCGGGCCGGCCGTCGAGAATGGCGGCGAGTTCGCCGAGGAGATCTGGCTGACGGCATTCATGCAATCAATGGAACTCGACAACCTGAACGGGATCAGCCACAACCCCGAGGGAAACCTGCTGGGCGTCAATTTCGGCTCGAGCGCTAACGGCGGCACGATCCACAACCTCGCCACTCTGGAACGCGACTTACCGGATCAATTGATCGGCAATACCACAGGGCTCGGCGGCGAGGGATTGACGCTGTCGCGATTGGGCGGCCTATCGATTGCTCCGGACAACAGCAAGATCGCCGTCACGGGATACGACACGGGACAAGTCTATGTATTCGACTACACGGCCGGTAACGGCTTGGCGGCCGGCGCGTCCTTGTCCGGCGGTCGGCAAACGTCCCCCGTCTTTGGTCCCTTCGACACGCACGGCTCCGCCTGGCTGGACAGTGAGCGCGTCATCCTGCTGAACACCGAAGGCAATCTAGTCCAGGTCAATGCCACGACCCTGGAGTCCAGCATCCTGGCCCAAGTCGCCACCGGCGGCGGCCCAACCGTCACGCGGAGCGAATTCACCGACATCGAATTCAACCAGACGGTTTCACCCTATATCTATGCGACTTACGGAGCCTTCAATGCCGATGGGATTGATGGCCCGAACCCCAACTTGAATCGCCTGTATGTCTTCGACCCACGCGACAACTTTTCGCTGGTCAAAGAAGTCGACCTGAGCGCTCGCGATGCCGAGAACAATCCCTTGACCGATTCGCTTCGCGAAATTGCGCTCACGCCCGAGGGCAATCTGTTGCTCGGTCAATTCAGGGCGGGAGGAGTCGATCTGTTGCTGAACGTGGTCGAGCCGGCCTCGTTGGCGGACAACAGCGCGATCGACTGGTACACTCCCATCACAACCACTGCCTCCTTCAGCGGACTAGATGTCGCGATCGGCCTGCCGCTGGATACCGGCGTGCGGGGCGACTTCGATCAAAACGGCGTCCTCGATGCAAATGACATCAACCTGCTGAGCGCCGAGGTGAAAGCGGGGACCAACCTGCCGGAATACGACCTGAACGACGACCAATTCGTCAATGACGCCGATCGGGACATCTGGGTCGAGGAACTGAAATTCACCTACTACGGCGATGCAACGCTCGACGGCCAGTTCAGCACCGACGATATGGTGACCGTGTTCCAGGCGGGAGAGTACGAAGACGGGGTCGAAGGGAACTCGCTTTGGCAGACAGGCGACTGGACGGGAGACATGGAGTTCGACACCTCCGACATGGTCCTCGCGTTCCAAAAAGGCGGCTTCGAACTCGGGCCGCGAGCCGCGGTGGCGAGCGTCCCTGAGCCCTCCGCGGCGTGGCTTTTGGCGCTCGGTCTCCTGGCGTTCGTGCGCCGCCCGTAGCCGTTGTTGACCACAGAGGCACAGAGGGCACAGAGGGTCATTGCTCGGCAGGGGATGGTAGTGCGATTTTGGGGTTTTGCACCGTCCGCCGTTGCGGACGGTGCAAAACCCCAAAATCGCACTACCCCGCGACCTGTGCCCGCTCCTACCCTCTGTGCCCTCTGTGCCTCGGTGGTCCCCCGTCGCCGGTTGATGCGTTGCGGGGTCCATGGTAGGGTGCGGGGAGTTCGACCCAGGAAACAGAGGGACGTCATGAACGACGAAGATCAACCCGGCGGCCCGGAGCCCAGCGGCGGCGACGCGAATGATCCGCGGCACCACCAGGTCCAGGTTCCCGGCGTGACGGCCCGCGTCCCCTCCTCCGTGGGACACGGCGTTCTGAGCACCGGCGCGATCGTGATGAATGGTCCGCACGTTTTCGTGCTGGACTTTCTTCAGCAGATGGGGGTCCCCAGTCACCTCGTGCGGCGCGTCGTCCTGCCTCACGCCGTAGTCCCTCGTTTCATCCAGGCGCTCGAGCAAAATCTCGCGAACTATCAGCAGAAGTTCGGCCCGCCGATGAAGCTCCCGCGGCAGGCCAATCCCGCCCAGCGCCCCTCCATCGAGGAGATCTACGACAATATCAAGTTGTCAGACGATGAGCTTCCGGGACATTTTGCGGAGGGGGTGATGATTCGGCACTCGGCGGCCGAGTTCTGCTTCGACTTCGTGACACAGTTCTTCCCGAACGCATCGGTGTCGAGTCGTATTTTCCTGTCCGCCCCTCATGTGCCGCCGCTGCTGGAAGCCCTCAAGGGCAACTACCAGCGGTTCCTGGAGAGCACGGGCCGCCCGCCGGAGCCCGAGGGCGACTCGTAGTGCCCGATCACGGCGTCGTTCTGGGGTCGGTGCGTGGCTTGGAAAAGGGGGCAGGTCCCAAACGTGCGAAGCACCCGGGCCGAGCCCGCCCTCCCGTCGCACCGTCCCCAACTTTTGCTGCTGCGCGGCCCTAGTCCGCCCGTTGATTCGAGGCGTCCCAAACGGCTTGTGCCTGGCTCAGGCACGACTGGAGTTCCTGCCGACTCAGCAGCAACATGGCCTCACTGAAGAGCGCCCAGCGGCGATCTCGCAAGGCGGATTCCGGCCACTCCTGCTCTTCTCGGGTGACTTCCATCAGCAGCACGAGGACATCGAGCTGGGCGCCCCATTTCTGGTCCGCGAAACGCCCGATCGGGGATCCCACGATCTGCCCCTTCAAACCGGCTTCCTCCCAGGCCTCTTTCAAGCCACTCTCGGGGGGAGTCTCGCCGGGATCGACGATTCCTTTCGGAAAGATCCAACGTCGTTTCTTCAAGGACGTGATCAGGCAGAATTCCCGTCCGCCGGATCCGTCGCGAAACGGAATGACGCAGGCTTGTTGGATTTGCCGGCCGGATGATTCCATCGAGTCCTTACTCCTTGGTGATCGACACGCCGCTCGGGACCCTGACGGGCTTGCCCGAGTCGTCAGGGAACGAGCCTTCCTTCCGAGCGGCTATTTACCGCACGCGATTCGGGTCACCGCGAAGAAGTCTCAATTTACCCTTCGATTTGTGACTCCGAGAAATCGGGACTAGGTTTGAGCATCCGACATTGCATCGAGGCATCGCTCCCCACCGGTTGACTTAGCTCGGCAAGTTGAACGGCAAGGCATGAAATCGTTAGGCTATGACAAATTCACCGCCGTTCGCTGACTGCCGAAGCGCCGAGATGGAGCGGAGCGTTGCGCGGGATCGGTTCCTGTTCGAAGCCGTGACCGTGCTGGTCGTGCTGGGCCTAACCGTGATGCTGTACATTGCACCTCGGGCATGGTTTGCAGTTCTGAACCTGTATTTCTTTCCCGTCACTTTAGCGGGATTCTTCCTGGGACGATACCGCGGCAGTACGACGGCTTTGTTTTGTGCCGTGATGGCCGCGATCGTCTTCGCGCAGCGGGCCGAGCTGATCGAGTGGTTGACGCTGCTGGTTTGGGCGAGCGTGTTGGGCCTGGAGTCGCTCGTGATCGGCACGCTGAGCGACGACCAACATCGGGAAGTCGTCCGCCTGCGGGAGATGCACCGAACGGACACGCTGTCCGACGCATTGACCGGAGTCGCGAACCGACGCGCGTTCGATTACGAACTGAATCGGCGTCTGACCGAGTGGAATCGTCAGCGCAGTCCACTGACGCTGATGCTGATTGATATCGATCACTTCAAGCGATTGAACGACACCTACGGTCACCCGGCGGGCGATGGCGTGTTGCGGGAGATTGCCCAGCGAATTGCCCGCGACTGCCGTGAAACGGACCTGGTGGCGCGATACGGGGGCGAGGAGTTCGCCGTGGTGATGCCGAATACCCCCTCCGTCGAAGCCATGAAGGTGGCCGAGCGTGTGAGGTGCGCGATTGAGGCGGGGCGTTTTGATGTGGGCCGACTGTCTGTCAAGGCGACGATCAGCATCGGGTTGGCTCAGGTGCTCCGCGGCGAGGACCGCGTGACGTTTGTTCAGCGTGCGGACACGGCACTCTACACCTCGAAACAAGAAGGCCGCAACTGCAGTCACCACCACGACGGCCACATCTGCGAGGCGTTTGGCACAGCCTTTGGAGGCAGCTTTGAGGGAGGTGCCGAGACCGGGCAACTCTTGCTCTTCAACGAAGGCAGCGCGGACGTGCTCACCGGGCTCCCCTCACGCCACGTGTTCGTCGATGAATTGAGGCGGCGGCTCTGCGAGGCACGACGCTACCACGTTCCGCTGGCCATGATGTTGGTCCAAGTCGACGACTCGAGGGACGGCGATGAGGGCAACGAAGACGCGGGTGACCGGCTGCAACTGCGGTTGAATATCTATGCGTTGGTCGCTGAGCACGCGCGGATCGTGATGCGCGACGCCGATCTCGTGGCGCGTTTCGATGACGACCAGTTCGCCATTCTGCTGCCCTCAACGACCGCCGAGGAATCGCTCACGCCGGCAATTCGCTTGCGGCGCCAAGTCGCCCAATCCCGCAGCATCCTGGATGACGGCACCCCCAGGCAGATCACGGTCAGTGTCGGACTGGCCGCCATGGTCGCGGGCGATACCGTCGCCACGATTTTGCAGCGAGCCCAGGAATCACTCTGGAATGCCGTCCGCTTCGGCGGCAACCGCATCTTTCGTGAAAACGGCACTCAGGTCGAACATGTCGACGAGGCCGCCTTGCCGGCCTTCGGGCTTTCACCGTCCGTCTCTTCCGAGCCGATGGCAAGCTCGTCCTGAACGTTACTCATTCACGTTCAGCGCCGCGATCCAATCCAGTCGAAGGATCGCACGGTACACCGGCAGGTAGGCGACGAGCGTGAAGCTGGCGCCCAAGCCAATCGTCCAGACCCAGGTCGAGTTGTCGATCACGAACGGAAGCCGCGTCATGTCGGTTGCCACAAAACCGTTGATGAAGTAGGCGAAGCCGTAGCCGACTGGAAGACCGAGCAACAGGCCCACCGTGTTGACGACGACGCTTTCGCGGAGAAAGATCCCGCCGATCTGTCCCGGTTGATATCCCAGCACGCGAAACGTCGCCATCTCTTGACGCCGCTCCGCCAACGAGATCAGCGACGACGTGACAATCCCTCCGCAAAACAACAACCCCGCAAAGGCGATTAGGAACGTATTGACCACTTTCAATGGCTTAAGTAGCTCCTGAAGCTGAGCCTTCTGCTCACGCAGCGCCGAGAATCCCTGCAGTTTTGGTGTTTGTTTCAGTGCGTGGTAAAACTGGCGCACGACCACCGGATCGACGTCGACCTGAGCCTGGATGGAATTGAGCGACCGCTCTTCGCCGCGGAGCGAGTTGAGGTAATCGAAATCGGCATAGGCCGCCGTTCCGACGAAACTCTCGATCACGCGGCTCACCGGTACGCGAATCGGCCGACGGTCTCCGTCCAGCGGCACCAACACCAACTCCTGCCCGGGCCGCGCTTGCAGGATCTCGGCCAAGCGCCGCGAGAGCATCACGCCTTGTTCGGGCACCTCCACTGGCACGCCCTGCGCATCGCGCGGCACCGTCAACCGCGCCGAATTGACAATTCCCGTCACGGCGCCGCGTTTGGAACAATGCCCGTGATGCAGCGTACAGGCGACGTTCAACACCGGCTCGGCGTAGTCAATCCCCGGCAATCGTCTGGCTTCCAGGAAGCCGTCGTACCCAACCTCGTCTTTGAAGGCCAAGTCGAAATCGCTCACCACCATCTGCTCGAACGTAAACGAAATCAGTTCCTGAAACGAGTCATCGATTTGTAGGGTCTGCAGAATCAGAGCGGCGCCCATCATCGACGAAAAGATACCCGTGAAAGTTCGCAGTCGGTGCCGCACGATGCCGCGCAGGACCATCTGCCAGCGAAATCCGAACCGATGCCAGAAATGAGGCCAACGTTCCAGAAAGACGCGACGGCCCGTCTCGGGTGGCTTCGGCCGCATCGCTTCGGCAGGCCGCAAACTGACGACCTGCTGGACACCCCGCCAGGTGCCCAGGATCGCGACCACCACGCCCAGCAGGATGCATCCCAGCACGATCATCGGATAGGGGCGATTCACAATTCGCGAAAACTCGTAGAACTGACGAAATAGTGTCAGCATGTAACCGGCCAGCCAGAAGCCAAAGGCGGCTCCCGCCAACCCGCCGGTGGCCCCGATCACCATCCCGAAGCGAATGAAGTGGGCAAACAGGCTGAAATTACTGTAGCCCGTCGCCTTCAGCATTCCGACCACGGTCCGCTGCTGCTGTGTCAGACGCACCATCAGCACGTCCAAGATCAGCACCGCGACCGCCAGAAAAACGCTGGGCACGATCAGATTCACCGTCCGCAATCCCTTGATGTCGCTCATCAACTGCAAATGCGACTCCTGGTCCGCCAACTTGGTGGAAACGGCCTCGCCATAGCGTTCAAGCTGGCTGTTCAACTCCTCGAGCACCGTTTCCGGACGGTCCTGAAACTCAGGCGTCAAGAGCCCCACGATCTGATTGGAGGCGCCTTCCAAATCCGTTGCCTCTTCCGCAAATCGTTCCTTCAGAAAAAGAATCGCGTAGCCCGCCTTGTCAGGGATCATCGCGCCCGGGGCGCGAGCGAAGACGAATTCGGCACTGATCGCCGTCCCGACGACGTACAGTTCTTGCCGACGATCATTCAGCAGCACATGGATCTTGTCACCCGGTCGAATGCTGCGGGCCCGGGCGAAAGCGTCGCCCAAAATCACCTCCTCACGCCTCAGATTCGTAAAGTATCCGCCTTGTCGCAGCACGAGGTTGTTGATCACGCGGCGCGGATCGGCCGGCATCGAGTAGATCGTGCCCGAAAGCGGCTTGTCCACGCCCTCCAAGTCGATTGTGACTGGCATCACGATCCGCGATCGCAATTCCGTGATGCCTCGGATCTGTTCCAGCCGCTGCAAGTCCGCTTTGGGGAACTTCTGGATGTCGACCCAGAAATCCGCCATCCGACACTCCGCGTAATAGCTGCGGCGTGAAAGCTCGAGATTAAAGTACAGCGAAAGATTCGCGACATAGGCGGAGATTCCCAACGCAAGAATCATGACGACGGCAAACAACAGACCACGCGCCGCGTACAAGTCGCGGAGAAGCTTGCGGTCGAGTGTGGTTACCACGTCACTTCCTCCGGCTCGATGCGTTCCTCCAACTCCAGATCCTCCGCAATCGTACCCGACCCGATGCGAAGCAGCCGGTGAGCAATCCCGGCGATGGCCACGTTGTGCGTAATGATGATGATCGTCATCTGCTTGGTGTGATTCAGATCGACCAACGCCCGCAACACTTTGCGACCTGTTTCCAGGTCAAGCGCCCCCGTCGGTTCGTCGCAGAGCAACATGTCCGGCTTCTTTGCCACCGCACGCGCAATCGCAACGCGTTGTTGTTCGCCGCCGGAAAGTTGCGCCGGAAAGTGGTCGGTGCGATGCCCCAGCCCGACCAGCTGCAGCGCCTCTCGCGGCTCCATCGCATCCCGCACGATCTCGGTCGAGACCATGACGTTTTCTTGAGCGGTCAGGGTCGAAACGAGATTGTAAAACTGAAAGACGAAGCCGATCCGCTCCCGCCGGTATTCGGTCAGCTGACGCTCCGTATAGCGGCTGATATCGCGTCCTCGAAACAGCACCTCGCCCGCGGTCGGCCGGTCGATGCCGCCGATCAGGTTCAGCAACGTGCTCTTGCCCGACCCCGAAGGTCCCACCAAGACAGTAATCTGCCCGGCACGGATCCGCAGCCCGACTCGGTGCAACACCGGCACCGAGACGTCGCCCATTTGATACACCTTGTCGACATTCCGCAGTTCGAGAATCACGGAATCGGGGTCGCCGTGAGCGGAAGACGGGCCTTGAGGTGAAGATGAGGGGACGTTGGTCACGGCCGATCGAGGCTTTCGTGCGGGAGAGTCGCTCTTCGAAAAAAAACAGGGGACCCGATGAGGATTCCCGCGTTCGTCCGTTGTACTCGAATCAGCCGCTATTCGCCCGTCGGGGGCGTCAGCAAGCCCTCGTAAACCGCCAGGTCCGCCGCCGAAAAGCAGCAGAAGATCACGTCGGGTCGATCGGCGACCTTCTCGAGCCAGAGGCGCACCGTGCTGACGGCAACGCGGCGCTGCTCGGTCAATCGGATAGCCGTAAACTCCGGTGCTGATCGCCGGGAACGCAATCGAACGGACCAGGTTTTCGGCGGCCAACGCCAGGGATCGCGCGTAGCAGCTGGCCAACTGCTCCGCCTCGCCACAAGCCCCTCCGGACCAGACCGGGCCCACGGTATGAATCACGAATTTCGCCGGCAGGCCATAGCCGCGCGTGATTTTCGCGTCCCCCGTCGCGCAGCCGCCCAGGCGGCGACACTCGGCCACCAGTTCGGGACCCGCGCGACGATGAATCGCGCCGTCCACTCCGCCGCCACCTAGCAAACTGGAGTTGGCGGCATTTACAATGGCGTCGACAGCCAGCGTCGTGATATCCGCCTGAAGTGCTCTCACCTTTCCACCCTCCGGCAACTGATCGTGCGAGACGTCGCAATCCGGGACGCAGAATCGCTCGCGCTGGCCCCGCCGAACGTCTCAGCCAACGACTCTGTTGTACACGTTTTTTTCGTGCAGACGGAAGGTTAATCTCGATCGTCGGTTACGGGTAGCCCGGCGGGGATCGTCCACAGGGCGAGTCGGTTCCTGGCCCACGCGGCCCGAGGGGCTGTTTCGCAGATGGAGGTGAGCCGCTAGAATTGGAGCCGCGTGTCAGGGCGGGTTTACGCACTCGACCAGAGGCGCATGATTAGCGCCGCCGTTTGTGAAGGTCCAGTTCTGACTAGGTGTCAAAATCGGCCCAATTCGCAATCGGTCGCCAGAACGTTTGGGCGGGGAGTTGACAGGGCGACTCATCTTCATTCTGCCACCACCCTCGGCCCGGATCCCGTGTTGAAGACGATTCGACGGCTCGTGTTGAGGCTGTAGCTCAGTCGGTAGAGCAACGGACTTTTAATCCGTAGGTCCAGGGTTCGAGTCCCTGCAGCCTCACTTCTGTCAAGCCGTGTCGGGCCGCGACTCTGCGTGCCAGGTTCTGACACGGCAAAGCCTTGCGACGAGCTACCTGCGTCGTCGACCCTCGGGTCCTCATCGACCGTTGATGACTTCTCCTGCCCCGGAATGTCAATTTGCGACTCCCGCGCACTCCCAGCGCACTCCCAGGCCGAGGTGAGTTGTTCGATCGCGGCGCGTCGCTCATGGTTCGTCGTGTGGTTGTAGACGTTCATCGTCAGGTCGATCGTCGAATGCCGAGCGAGCGTCTGCGTGAGTTTGGGAGACACGCCGGCGCGACTCAGATAGGTGATGAACGTATGGCGATTCGCATGGAAATCGGCAAAGCGGCCGCGCGAATCCTTGTCGCGGAGAAAGTCGGTCGTCTCCAACCTGCCGCGATCGGCATCCGGCGATTCCTCCCGCCATTTCTGCCGAGCCGCTTGCAGGTCCAGCCGCATCATCTTGGACGTCTTGCGGTCGACGGCACCCGCCCGCTTCGAAACGGGGAATAGAAGCTCGCCCCGTTCCGGATTCTTGGCCGCAATCCATTCTTTGACGCGAGTTGCCATCCTTGGGTGAAGCACTTGCGTGTCTCGGCGACGTCGCTTGCTGTAGGCCGCCTCGACGGTCACAGTCGGATCATCACCAAGCTCGAAAGATGAAGCCGTGAGGCTACCGATCTCGCCCTTTCGATAGCCAGTCCATGCCGCCACAGGTGCTTGAAATCTGCACCCGTCAATCACACGGCGCACCTGTCGGATTTGGCTCCCATGTTCCAGACAACCTCGGATTGACCGGGTGCATCGGCGAAAATCTGCCGCAACACGAACGCAGAGCTGGCCAGTGGCAGACTGAGGGCCGCCGCCGCCTCTCGCATGTCACTCGTCAGCCGATAGTTCTTCCCTACCATGCTCAGGACCGCGACCGCTCGCGGTAGTCCCTTCAGGCCATCGCGGCCGGCGCACGAGAAAACCCGCATTCGGCCTATACGGGAAAGACCCAAGCAGGCTGACCCGCGAAGCGTCGCGTGGCAGAAATCGGAACTGGAGCCATTTCTGGCGTTCTGGGACAAGCTGGATGCCGAGGCACGGTTAGAGTTCGGGCAGCGGGCCCCGGCCCAAGCCGAGCCGGTCAAGCGTCGCTGGTTCGACGACGCCCGGACCAGCGGCCGCGAGACGGCAAAACGGCCCGTTGATTTCTCGGACGGCAATTCGACAGAGCGGCTTCGCTCACCCATCAAATTGCATCGCGAGTGCCAGTGCCGTAACGTCAATGAAAGGTTTTGCGGGAGGTTACGGGAGCCAGTGGGCAACGTGGTCACGATTTCCATCGTTGAGTCCCGTCAGGGACGGCTGACGTGAGGCGTCGTTAGTCCCAGAGATACCGCGGATCATATTCGATGTGGTGTTTTTCCAGAAAGGCGAGGAACTCATCCTGATAAGAACGTTGTCGGTGGTGTTCCGCTTGCCGCTCGATGTATCTGACGGTGTCGTCAACCTGTGTGATTCCGATGCTGAAAGCACCGTATCCTTCTTGCCAAGCAAAGTGACGATGCTCAGGAAACGTGTCATGTACCCACTTCGACGATCCACCTTTCATAAGTTGGAGCGATTTCGATACACTGACGCTCGAGGGCAGTGACAAGAGCAGATGCACGTGGTCCTCAACGCCGCCGATAGCGAGGGCTTTCATTCGATTCTGCTTCGCAATACCACCGATGTAGGGCCAGAGCCGCTCCTGCAATTCAGGGATGATGAGCCGCTGACGTTGTTTCGTACTCCACACACAATGATAAAGGCAACTAGCGAAGGAATGTGACACGGTGACGGCTCCCATCAGTCGTCCCTACGGGACTCCGGGGCGGTTGATTTGTACCGCGTACCCAGCGATAAATGTACCCAGCGATAAATCGCTGGGCTATTATCAATCGTCCCTCCGGGACGAACAACCCACCACTCCATCGTGCGAGGCGTCTCAACAATCGACCGCGAAAACTCCAGACGAAAACTCCAGACGGTCCATCAAAGAAAGCTCCAGACCCGCCACTCGATGCCCCTCGCATCACCTTCTGCGCATTTGCCGCAAGTCGCCTCGAAAAAGAGACCTGACCCCTTTTCGCGCGG
>CAWGYT010000023.1:0-76928 GCA_963826795.1 uncultured Planctomycetales bacterium
ATCAGCAGCGCCGCCCACAGCCGAAAACCCCAGCGGCGCCCGCGGCTCATTCCGCCCGCGGGTCGCTTTTCGCCCTGTCGGTCCCGAGCGTCAGACTTCGGCGAGTTCACTCTTCTTGCGCACGCGATTTCGATTTGGATCGGAATGGGCTCAACTGAATTCCTTCATTCCGGGGAATCCTTCGTGCCGTTGGCCGTCGCGCGTGAGTCCTTCAGTATACCGAGGCCGGCTGCGATCCGTCAGCATTCTGCGGCGGTCCCGCCCGTCTCTCCTCCCCAACGCGGGAGCGCCCGTCCCTTCTCCCCGTGCGGGGACGCATGTCCCTTCTCCCCGCGGGAGAAGGTGGCCGAAGGCCGGATGAGGGGGCCTGGCGATGAGGGGGCCGCGCGATGAGGGGACCCCATGCGGCGTCAGACGCTCCGCCCTCACCCGCAGCAGCACGTCCCTTCTCCCCGGCTTGCCGCGAAAAGGGGTCAGGTCTTTTTTTCGAGGCGACTTACGGCAAATGCAGAAGGTGATGTGAGGGGCATCGAGTGGCGGGTCTGGAGCTTTCTTTGATAGACCGTCTGGAGTTTTCTGTTAGCACTCGTTCTGGAGTTTTCTTTCATGTGGTGCCAGACGCTCCGCCCTCACCCGCCGGATCCCGCTCGCGGGACCCTGAGCGACCTCTCCCGGCGCGGGAGAGGCGAGAGCATCACGTCCCTTCTCCCCGTCGCGGGGAGAAGGTGGCGCAGGCCGGATGAGGGGGCCTCGCTATGAGGGGGCCGCCCGACAAGGGGACCCCATGCGGCGTCAGACGCTCCGCCCTCACCCGCTCGGATCCCGCCCGCGGGACCGTAGCGACCTCTCCCGGCCGCGGGAGAGGTGACAGCAGCCCGTCCCTTCTCCCGGCCGCGGGAGAGGTGACAGCAGCACGTCCCTTCTCCTGCGCGGAGAAGGTGGCCGAAGGCCGGATGAGGGGGCCGCCCACGTGGCCGACCGCATACCTATTCCGAAGGAGCTTGAAACACCCTTTTTTGGATTATGATGGGCTCGCGCAGGCAAATCTATGCGAATTCGTCCAGTTTGGTTACTCCGGCGAGGAGAGGACCGCCACGCGAACGAGCCCATTTTCCGCAAACATCCCATTCGGCCAAGAGCATCGAAGGAGCGTCTCGGGACGCACGTGGTGGATTAAATGCCGAGTTGTCGAGTCATACAGGCTTCGAAAAGGGGAGGAATGTGAGAATGAACGTCTCGAGTTACAGGTTTCTTTGGGCGGGCGTGGC
This sequence comes from uncultured Planctomycetales bacterium, assembly GCA_963826795.1. Classification (GTDB taxonomy): domain Bacteria; phylum Planctomycetota; class Planctomycetia; order Pirellulales; family Pirellulaceae; genus CAWGYT01. The sequence continues at coordinate 1,269 of CAWGYT010000023.1, forward strand.
GATTGCCCTCAGTTGTTTGTCGGCGCGGGCCGAAATCTTTGATCTCGATTTCGAGACCGACCCGCAGGATCTGGGCGTCCAGTTCTTCGGTACGTCCGAATGGCGAGAAAACGGTGGTTTCAATGACACCGGGTATCTGAGCATTACCGACGCCGCCAATGATTAGGGCGGGGCGATCGTGTTCCCCGACCTGGCGGGCGGCGGCAGTTGACGGCGTTTTCGATTCGAGCCGATCTGCGCGTCGGCGGTGGACGGGCAATACCCGCGGACGGTTTTAGTTTAACTTCGCCCGCCCGGACGATCCCGTTCTGGACGACGGCGAAGGCTGGGCAGCGAGTCCGACGAACGAGGTCAATCTTCCCGAGGAAGGGACGACAACGGGAATCGGCATCGGATTTGACGAGTGGTTCAGCGGCGGTGCGGACGTGATTGGAATGAGCATTCGCATCGACAATGAACTTGTGAATCAGCTTCCGTTTCCCGGTGGCAGAATGGCGACGTCGACGACACGACGTCGCTGCAGACCGGCCCGCGGGAGTCTTTCACGGACGAGTTGCAGGACGAGATGGGTTGGGCCCCTCGCGATTGAGCTGTGTGCGAACAATCTGACGGTGAGCTTACAAGGGCCGCGAAGTCTTCAACGAGCCGGTCGACTATGACCCGAGTCCCGGTCGGCTTGTGTTCGGCGGCCGAACGGGCGGCAGCAATGCGTTACCACCACATTGATAATGTCTGGTCCGGACGGGTGCCGATGTGGGCGCGCGGTTGCACCGTGGTACCTCGCCTCGTATGTGGCGGGACAGGGAACCATTGGTTCGGTCATTCGATGGGACTCATCGAATTAGTGTATGGTCCGCACCGGACGGAATCCCGGGTGGAGCGTGCGAAGCTGGTCGACACGGATCGAACGGTCGATACCCTAACGCTCGGCCAGGACGTGTTGGACAATGATGACGGAATTGTCTCGACTGGGTTACAGCCGGCTGAGGACGATGAGGTCCCGTACCCGGTGGTTGATCTCGCGGGAGGAATCGGAACGTTCAGCAGGAACCTTCCGTACCCCAACGGGGTTGCCAACGAAACGATGGAAGACTTCGCCCTACAGGCCGTGGCCGAGGTCGTAATTCCCGCCGGGACCTGGACCATTGGCTTCGGGTCGCGACGACGGCGGTGCGGTGCAGATCCCGGGCGTCGAGTTCCTGGACTCGCTGAATAACGACAATTTCGAAAATGACGAGATTCGCTTCGAGTTGCCTCGCGGCCACAGCTGGACGGTGGGTACGTTCGAATTGAGCGAGCCGCTGGAGACCGCCATTCTCGGATCTTTCTTTGAGCGAGGCGGTGGTGACAGTTTCGAAATCGCCGTTATCGAAGGTGACGCGATCGCCGATGTCGAAGTCGACGGCGCAGTCCAGATACACGGCTGGCAATTGCTGGGCGACGGCGTGTTGGGTTGGTCGATCAAAACCAGCCGGGACCCCGCTGTTAAGCGCGATTTGACCGATGCGGTTGTCACGGATCGACCCGTGGAGTTTGATGTCGACGGTGACACGGGGATGGCGGACCAGCTGACCATCCCCAATCCCGATCCCAATGTCTACACAACGACTTTGGACATCGACGGCATCACGTTCCAAATCGCGTCCACGGGCACGCTGTCCCCGGGTGAGGCGTTCGATATCATCGACGTCGATCAGATCGTGGGCACGCCCATCATTACGTCGCTGGTGCCTGGCCAGACCTGGAGCTTCAATTCCGCGACGGGTCAAATCGTTTCGTGCGAGACGCTGGCCGGTGACTACAACTCGGATGGCGTCGTCGACACGGCCGACATCGACCTGCAGGCGGTCGCGATGCAGTCGCCCACGACCAACCTCGCGACATTCGACGAGAATGGCGACGGGACGATCAATGAAGACGACCGGGTTATCTGGGTAACGCGACACGCAAGACCTGGTTTGGTGATGCGAACTTCGATGGGTCGTTCACGACCGATGACCTGGTCGCGGTCTTTGCGGCCGGCAAGTACGAGACGGGCAACATGGCGGTTTGGTCGGAAGGCGACTGGACGGGCGACATGGTGTTCGACAGCGGCGACCTCGTGGCCGCCTTTTCCGACGGAGGCTTTGAGCTCGGCCCGCGCGAAGCCGTGGCCGCCGTGCCGGAGCCCTCGAGCGTCGTGCTGCTGCTGTTGAGTGCCGCCGGACTCGTGGGTGCGACGCGCCGCCGCAACGGATGATCCACTGACCGATCCTGGAAAGAACGAAAAGGCCTCTCGGTTCGCCGGGGGGCCTTTTTGCGTTTGCTTCTCCGGCGGCGTTGCGAGACCGGGTCGCTCGCGGCCCCGCCTGACACCAGATGACCGCCGCGAGCCCCGCGCAGGTTTTCGCATTCGCCGCTGTCATGTTTTCCTTGCCCGTCTGCAATTGCCCGCCTGCATTTGACCGTCTGCAATCGCCCCGCGCGATGAGGGGGCCGTGCGATGAGGGGGCCCCATGCGGCGTCAGACGCTCCGCCCTCACCCGCTCGGATCCCGCCCGCGGGACCCGAGCGACCTCTCCCGGCCGCGGGAGAGGTGACAGCAGCCGCGCGAAAAGGGGTCAGGTCTCTTTTTCGAGGCGACTTACGGCAAATGCGCAGAAGGTGATGTGAGGGGCATCGAGTGGCGGGTCTGGAGCTTTCTTGTTAGACCGTCTGAGAGTCTTGTCCTTCTCCCCGCGCGGAGCGCATGTCCCTTCTCCCCGCGCGGGAGAAGGTGGCCGAAGGCCGGATGAGGGGGCCGCGACCAGGGGGGCCGCGACGGGGACCCCATGCGGCGTCAGACGCTCCGCCCTCACCCGCTCGGATCCCGCCCGCGGGACCCGAGCGACCTCTCCCGGCCACGGGAGAGGTGACAGCAGCATGTCCCTTCTCCCCGGTGCGCTGTGCGAAAAGGGGTCAGGTCTCTTTTTCGAGGCGACTTACGGCAAATGTGCAGAAGGTGATGTGAGGGGCATCGAGTGGCGGGTCTGGAGCTTTCTTTGTTAGACCGTCTGGAGTTTTCGTTGCTCAGGCCAACATCAACTTTCGCTCCGCCCAGATCGTTGCCGTTCCCGAACCTTCCTCGGTGATTGGATTTGCCGTGCTGAGCCTCTTGGCCTCGGTGTGGATCTGCTTGAATAAGCGTGCCTGATCTTGGGAATACTTTTTCGTCGCCGTGGCGTTTGCGGCTCACCCTGGCGTGATTCTCACAGGCCGTCGAGCCATTCCTGGTAGCTCGCGCTGATCGCGGTAATGGGCGTGGCGACGACCTCGGGCACGTCGTAGCTGTGCAGCGTTCTGATCGCCGCGGCCACGTCGTCGAACCGATCAGCGCGTGACTTGGCGACACACCTCCACTCCTCGGAGCGTTCGATCACGTCATTCCAACGATAAAAGCTGACGATCGGTCCGCTGACTTGGACACAGGCAGCCAGCGATTGGTGGACGAGCCCCGAGGCAATTTTCTCGGCTTCCTCTCGTGTCTTGGTGGTGGTCACAATTTGCATGTAAGCGGCCATCGTTGAGTTTCCTTTCGAGGGCTGGGCCATTTTTTGTTGCTCTTCGTATTTTGATTCCGCCTGAATTCCCGCACGGGCGGATTCAGGTTAAGCCAAGAATCAGTCCGGTGGCAATTGGCGGTCAATGGCCCGCTCCGCCGCGGCTTTTAATAAGCTTACATGGTTTGAGTTGACGGCGTAGGCGATCCGCTTGCTGCGGAGCCTGACGGCCAGGTTCACTGGAAACCTCTCGCATGTCCGATTCTTTGCCTCGGCAGTTTGGCCGCTATACGTTGACGGAGCGATTGGTGCTGGCGGGATGGGCGAGGTCGTCGTGGCCCGCGACAGTTTGCTGCAGCGGCAGGTGGCAATCAAGATTCCCAAGTCGGACATGGCACATCTTGATGAGACGCCGGAGCGGCTACTGCGTGAGGCCCGGCGCTTGCCGCGCTGCATCCTCACCATCTCTGTCCGATTTTCGATTGTGGTTGGAACGGGGAGCAGTATTTCCTTGTCATGCCGTTGCTCGGGGGTTCTCAACCTTGCGCAGCATCTGAAACGAAACGGCAGAATGGAGATCGTGCTGGCAGTTCGCGTGGCAGCCAGGATCGCCGACGCCGTGGCCGCTGCGCATGACTTGGGAATCGCACATCGCGACCTCAAGCCCGGAAACATCATGCTGAATGACAGCCTGATGCCGATTGTGCTCGACTTCGGCCTCGGCCATTCGACATCAGCCGAGACGATACCTTCGCATTGCGCTAGGCCGTTTGATCGTCGATCTTCTCGAACTTGATGATGACCGAACCGCTTGCCACCGCTCTTTCGCCAACCGTCGCGGAAGGCAAGCTCAAGGACGTCGCTTTCGCTGCCGCCGTGCATTCCCAAGACGCCGTCCAAATCGACAAGACGATCGTTGCCGTTGAATCCAAAGAGAGGGTCATTGCCGTTTTCGCCGCGCAAAATGTCGTTGCCCAAATGGCCGCGATCTGTGATGAGAAGCAGAAAAGTAATTCTGCCCGAACACCATGTCAGTTCCGCCAGCAAGTCAAAACCGACCAGCGCGAACGCGGGTGGCATGCGTGACAGGACTGTTGTCGAACGCTTTTCCGTCGACGAATTACAACACGAAGGCGGCGAAGCGCTGCGTTTATGCACAAATCGAAGGACCGCGTTTCGTAAACACTCCGCGCAAGATGCAGGACAAAGGAGATGGACGCCGAGCTCCACCTGCCACGAATACTCACGGCGAACGTCACGACGGCGATAGTAAAACAACGTGACGAGCGGTATACTCCGAACCAGGCGATCGTGGAGGCAACTTTGCGGCCCTTCCGCCCGCGGCCGCCGACTCGTTCGCGTATGACTCGGCTGCCGCGAGATGTTCCGGTCGATGAGGCTCGATTCAACCTGGAAAGTCGACACCATGTTTCGGAAGTATTCCATCGCCTGTCTGAGCTTCGGCGTTGCATGCTTGACGATTTACCCGTGGAATGTCCTGGCTGAAACGCCGAGCGAGCCGGTTTATCGTGTGGGGGTCTGCGCAAGTCGACATCACGCCGGACTATCCGGTTCGTCTCAACGGCTTTGGCGGAAGACGCTTGGAGTCGGAAGGAGTTCGTCAGCGGATTTACGCCAAGGCGCTCGCCATTCAGTCAGGCGAACAGCCGCCGCTCGTTCTGGTGACCGTGGACAACTTGGGGGTCCGGTTGGGGATGGTCGAGGAAGTCGCCAAGTACCTGGCCGCGGCGCACCACCTGCCGCGCGCGAATTTGGCGCTCAGCTTTAGCCATACGCATACCGCACCGAAGGTGATCGGCGCGTCCGACAACATTTTCAGTGAGCCTATTCCGCCGGATCATCAGCAACACATCGACCGGTACACCGCCGATTTGACGCGGCACCTGAAGCAGGTCGCGGACGAGGCCGTCCAAGACCTGCAACCGGGTCATCTCGCTTGGGGGATCGGCAAAGTAAGTTTCGCAATGAATCGACGGACGCCCGGTGGGCCTGTCGATCACGACCTGCCGACGCTGGTCGTACGGGACGCGAAGGGGACGATCCGCGCGATCCTGGTGACATACGCATGCCATTGCGTGACCTTATCGGAAAACAAGATCGGCGGTGATTGGGCAGGCTACGCCCAGGAAGCACTCCAGCGAAAATTTCCATCGGCCGTCGGACTTGTTTCCATCGGCTGCGGCAGCGACGCGAATCCCGATTCGGGTGTCACGGGCGACCAATTCGAACTCGCCGCCGCTCAGGGTGGCCGCAAATCGCCGATGAGGCCGACCGAGTTGTCCGAGCCGGCCTGACTCCGCTTTCGGGATCGCCGCACGCGGTCTATCGTCAAATCGAGTTGCCGCTGAATGACTTGCCCAGCCGTCCGCACCTTGAAGAACTTGCTCAGCAACCGGGCATCGTGGGCTACAACGCAAGAACCCAAATTGCTCGCCTGGATCGCGGTGAAGCGTTACTGGATCACCTCACGTATCCCGTTCAGACATGGACCCTCGGTGACGACCTGGCGATCGTCTTCTTGGGAGGTGAAGTCTGCGTCGATTATGCACTGCGACTGAGACGCGAGTTGCGGCAAGAGCGATTGTGGTTGAACGGTTACAGCAACGACTTCTGCAGCTACATTCCATCCGAGCGTCTGCTGCAGGAAGGCGGCTACGGCGGTGGATCCGAAGTAGGTTACTTCTCGCTGCCCACGACCCTCAAGGCGGGACTCGAGGACCAGATCGTGGAAGAAGTCATCCGCCAACTGCCTCCCTCTTTCGCGAAACCCGGCGGCACGAACGGAGTGCCGCCTTTGACACCTGAGGAATCGCGACGGTCACTGCGCCTCGAGCAACGACGCGCTGCGCATCGAACTTGTCGCGCACGAACCACTCGTGGCCGATCCCGTCGCGATCGACTTCGGACCCGACGGTCGATTGTGGGTCGCCGAGATGACGGATTACGGCCAGGCCGTCGACGGCGTGTTTGTGCAAGCGGGGAAGGTCCGCTATCTCGAGGACACGGACCAGGATGGCCAATACGACCGAGCGACAATCTTTGTGGATGGCCTGCGCTTTCCGACCGATGTCAAGGTGTGGCGTGAGGGTGTTCTGATTTGCGATGCGCCGGACATTCTGTACTGCGAGGACACGGACGCAGATGGTCACGCCGATGTGCGCGACGTCCTGTTTTCCGGGTTCGCAACCCACAATGGCCAGGCCCGCGTCAACAGTCTGCGGTGGGGCATGGATGGCTGGGTCTATGGCTCGTGCGGACTGTTTGGCGGCGAGATTGTGAACTCGCGCGGAGAAACCCTGAATCTGGGCGGTCGCGACTTTCGGATGCGCCCGAAACGGGCGAGATCGAGCCCGTCACCGGGACGACGCAACAAGGTCGGGCATGCAATGAGCTGGGAGAATGGTTTGGCTGCGACAATGGAACGCTGCTCCGTCACTACCCAACCAGCGACCACTATCTGCGCAGAAACCCTTTCCTGTCTCCGCCTCCTTCGGCCGTCTTCGTGCCCGGTGGCACGGACCCGAATCGTCTGTTTCCACGCGGCGAACTGGTGCAGTTCAAGTTGTCCGGCCCCGCGGGCCGCCCGACGTCCGCTTGCGGTTTGGGGTTCTATCGCGACGATGCGCTCGGTGCTGAGTACGAAGGGAACGCCTTTGTGTGCGAGCCGGTCAATCAATTGGTGCATCGCGAACGAATCGCCCGCCACGGCGTCACGTTTGTCGGCCAACGCGCACCGGAAGAGCAATCGAGCGAGTTCCTCAGTTCAACCGACCGGTGGTTTCGTCCCGTTCAGATCCGCACCGGTCCGGACGGCGGCCTGTGGATCGTGGACATGTATCGCTACGTCATCGAACACCCGATTTGGATCCCGGAGGAAACCAAGCGTCAGCTCAACGTCTTCGCCGGCCAAGGCATGGGGCGCATTTATCGCGTTGTCACCCGGGAGTCGCCCGCCCCCGTTTGCTCACTTGGCAAAACACCGCGGCAGTGGGCAAAGCAGCTCGCAAGTCGCAACGGCGTGCTACGCGATTTGGCGCAACAAGCGATTCAAACGCGACCGGATGGAGTCCCACTGGACGAGATTCGGTCTGCTCGCCCGACACGCCGCGAGCCCGGCCGTCCAAGTGCAGGCCATTTACACGCTGAACGGCTTGCACCAGCTGGATCCGGAATTGTGTCTCCAGCTTCTCGAGCAAGCCCATCCGGAAGTGCGGCGTCACGTGATTCGACTTGTCGAGCAATTCGCACGGGACGATCCCCGCATTGAAGCCGCAATCGTGGACGCGACGACCGCCCCGCAGCCCTTCGTGCGTCAGCAGGCGGCGTACTCACTCGGCGAGATCGTTCCGCAAACGCCGGCCACGTCACAAGCCCTCCTGAGGCTCTTGCGGGAATCGGACGAGTACTTGTGCGCCGCGGCGTTGTCGAGTGTCAACCGAGAGAACATCGTGTGGCTTGCAGAGCAGGTGTATCGCCAGGCCGCCGCGGAGTCCGCCGGCGATCCGGCGATCGTGGCTCCGCAGCTGGCGAAAATGCTGGTCCAACTGGCACCTGCCGAGGCAGTCCGGCAGCAGATCGACTGGCTTGCCCAGCACGTGGACATGGCTTGCTGCTCGCAACGACAGTTTGATTTATTCTTCGAACTGCTCCTGGCCATGCAAGAGCACGGGAAGCCGCTGAGCGAAATCCGTGCGCAGCGGTCCGCGGTCGTCGATCAACGCTTGACTCAGGCCAGGCAGATGGCATGCGACGCAGGAATTGCCGACACGCAGCGCCGTTGGGCGATCGACCTGCTGGCCTGTGATCCGGATCACCCACAACATGTTTCGATCTGCGCCGATCTGATCGACCCGCGTTATGCGCCGAGTCTGCAATCGCATGCAATCCAGACGCTCAGCCGCATCGGATCCGACGCCGCACGGCAAGTGATGCTTGACAAATGGCACGCGACCGGGCCGGTACAACGACGAGAAATCATCGAGCAGTTTCTTTCGAATATCGGCTGGTCCGAACAGTTGCTGGATGCGATCCAGGCCCAGCAGCTCCCTCACTCGGCCATCGACGCCCAACAGCGCCAGCAGCTCGCACTCTCGCCATCCCCCGCCACCCGTGCACTGGCCGAGCAACTGTTCTCGAGTAGTCTGCCCGGACCGCGAGCCGAAATGGTGGCTCGCTTTCAGCCGGCGGCGTCCATGGCCGGCGATCGAGCGAGCGGGCAACGTTTGTTTGTGACGAAGTGCTCCGCGTGTCATCAGGTCGGTTCGACCGGTTTCGCCGTCGGCCCCGACTTGGCGGCACTTTCCGATCAGACGCGGGCGGCGCTGCTGACGTCGATCGTCGATCCCAGCCGTGACGTCGATGCGCGGTACATGACCTACGTCGTGCAAACGGTCAACGGCCAGTCACTTAGCGGCATGCTGACCGACGAAACCAGTTCCAGCTTGACGCTCAAGCAGGAATCGGGAAAGGCCAACGTCATTCTTCGTGCCGAGATCGAATCGGCAGTGGCCACGCAAAAGTCACTCATGCCTGACGGGCTCGAGCAGGACTGGACGGTCGCGCAGATGGCGGACCTGCTGGAGTATCTAATGACGCTGCGAACCGCAACCCCCTAGTGCTTTGTCACCGCTTGATTTTGGGGTGCCTGGGGTCGAACGAAGTGAGCCCCCAGACCGCAATTTTCCGGGGGCTCACTTCGTTCGACCCCGGCCACCCAACCCTCAATTTCAGCTGTGACAAAGCACTAGGCCAAGACGCCCGGAGGGCGCTGGATCGGGAAGGCGAGGCTTCCGGAGCCCCGCCCTCGCGGCGAATCTTGATCGCAGGGACGATCGCAAGTCGCGACGTGCCCCCCGGTGGACCTCAACTCGCAAAGGGTTGGTTCCCCCGTCGTCTCGCGTCCGCTACATTGGCGAGGTCCGTAGCGCGGAACCTGAAAAGGACACTTGCGACCATTCAGGGAAGGGGTTCTGACATCCGGCCGCTTTTCTCACTTCACGCCGCATGCGAGTCGCAGCGTCTCGAGGAAACGACTGTCAGCTCTGACGCACAACGTCTCGCGACGGTACGGAAGCTGAAGTTACGGAAACTGAAGTTACGGAAGCTGAAGTTACGGAAATTCGCAGCGCCGATGGAGCGCGCGACGTCGTCCATTTTACCGGCGCAATTACATCTCGACAGTCTAGGAGACGTCGCACATGGCAAATTCAACTGGGTCCGTTTCTACGCCAATCGGTGACCTTCCGCCGTCGGTGCAACTTGTTCACGACGCGGTGGTGCAGTGGCTACGCACGGAAGCGGGCATGCAGATCCACCAGGTCGATCTCGAAGCCCGCCTGGTCGAGTTGGGGATCGATTCATTGGGTGCCGCGACGATCAGTTGCGAGCTGGAACAGGCGACCCAGAAGAAACTCAATGTGGAAGTCGTCTACGAGCTGGAGACCATCCGGGAGCTGGCGGCCTACCTGGATAGCGTCCAACCACAACCTGTGATGGCGGCCATCGATATGCAGCCGAAGGCTGAGCTCTTCGTGTCCCCCGATTCGAGTACCACCGAAGCAAATCCGGCCAGCGATCCGATTCAATACTACGAGCGGTTGAATCGAAGGGTGCGAGGGCTGAAGGAACACGGACTCTATTTCTTCGAGCCCGAAATCTCGGCCCACGATGGGGCCTGGGTCGTCGCGGACGGTCAGCGGATGTTGATGCTCAGTTCGTACGAGTATCTCGGCCTGCTTGGCCATCCGCACCTGCAGGAGACGGCCGTCGCGGCACTCAATCAGTACGGCACGGGACATCATGGTGCTCGCTTGCTGGTGGGCACGACATCGGTCCACAAGCAGCTCGAAGCCCAACTCGCGCAATTCATGAACGCCCAGGACGCGATCGTCTTCAGCAGCGGATACGTGGCCAATCTGGCGACCATCTCGGCCCTTGTCGGCCCTGGTGACTGTCTGATCGGCGACCAGCTGAACCACGCCAGTATTATGGATGGTTGCCGCATGTCGGGTGCCGATTTTTGCGAGTTCAAGCACAACGATCCCGACTCGTTGGCCGAGTTGCTACAGCGTGCGAACGGGCGTCGGACGTTGGTGGTTGTCGATGCCGTCTTCAGTATGGACGGAGACATTATGAACTTGCCTGAAGTCGTTGCGTTGTGCAAGCAGCACGGGGCGCTGTTGATGGTCGACGAAGCACATAGCCTGGGTGTATTGGGACAAAATGGAAGAGGAATTCAAGAACACTACGATCTGGAGCCCGACGCGATCGACATCAAAATGGGAACTCTTTCCAAAGCTCTAGCCGGCAGCGGAGGGTTTGTCGCGGGTCGTGAAGAGTTGATCACGTACCTGCGTCATCATGCGCGGGGCTACATCTTTAGCGGCGCGCTACCCGCCTGCCAAGCCAGCGTCTCGATCGCGGCCCTGGAGGTGCTCGATCAAAAACCGGAGCTGGTCGAACAGCTCTGGGAGAATGCCAATCGGTACCTCCTGGGCCTGAAGCGAATGGGCTTCGACACAGCGGGATCCGAAACACCGATTGTCCCGGTGATGACCCGCAACGATCAGCTCACATTAGAGATGACACAGATTTGTCGGTCGTTGGGACTGCTGGTCGTCCCCGTCTGCTTCCCCGCCGTGCCGATGGACGCACCGCGCCTGCGCACGAGCGTCTCGGCGGTCCACACGCCGGACGACATCGACTTTGCGCTGGACGTGCTGCAACGCGCCGGCAGGCAGGTGAACCTGATCTCCTAGCAGAAGGCATCGAAAATGGGTCAGGTCTTTTTGTTTCGGAATCTGGTGAAATCAGGGAATTTCTTGGCTTTGTTCGGAGTGGAGTCGCCGGCGATCTTCGGTCGACGAGTGCTGGCCGCGACGCGTCGCCACGCCGGACCGCTCGAGTCGTTTCACCGGTCTGCCCAATCTTCCTGCGTGCGAAGTCCTCACGCCTTAAGCAGCGTCGGTGTCTTGTTGATCGTCGCGAGCCTGTTTCTGCCGATACGAGAGTTTCGGTTCACCGCGAGCATGCTGCCGGTACCTCAAGGAATGGGATCACCGTTCGCGAGTCATTCTCTGATCGAGATTGATCTTATTCTAGCGGCAGTGTTGGTGGCCCTGGCGATTCTCGCAGCTTACTGCATCTATACAAAACAAATCGCCGTCTTGGCCTCCGTCGGGGGGCTCGTCTTCACGCTGGCGTTGATTCGATTCGTGCTCTTGAGAGCCGAGCAGGCTCAATCGGCACCCAACCTGTTCGCGTCATTGGAGTTTCGTTTTCGATACGAGTCTTGGGTCGCGCTTCTTGCCGGAGGTTCGTTACTGTTGACCGCCGGTTTCGCCTCGTCGACACACTGGCTCGAACTTTTGCCTCAGAGCTCGAAGCTGGCAAAACCTGTCCTGGGAGTCTACTTTGCCATCGCCCTGGTACCGCTCTTTGTACCGCTTTATTACTTTATGATTGGGCGAACCGAATCCATCCTCATTTTGTCTTGCGTGACGGCAGCGGTTGCGGTGTTGCTGGCGATCGCCTGTCGCTTCATTTCAGGGCTAGTCGTCGTTCTGCTGTTGGTCATGGCGTTCGCGACTTTCACTCTGAGTGTCTTATTCGCAGCTGAGTCCTATGCTTCGGGACAAGCGACGTTAGAACCGCTAACCATCGTGGCCTTGGGACTTGCGCACGTGTCGGTGGTAACCGTCGTGCTCCTGCTGTGGCGCTCCGCGTCACCGCGTCTCGTGCGGCCATCAACTTCGACGCTGTTTCTGCTTGCGGCCTTCCTACTGGTCAGCTTTTGCCGAGAAGTGTCTGACAAACTTGGGGAGGGCTTTGCCATCCGCGGGATCGCGTTACAGCGTCCGGCATCATCGAACTGTGCGTCCTCGTGCTCATCTTCCTGTTCTGGACCGTATGGTTTCTTCCCCGGCAGGCGGCGACAGCCACGTGAAAAAGGGGTCAGGTCTTTTTGTTTCGGAAGCTGGTGGAAACAGGGGATTTCTTGGCTTTGTTTGGAGTGGAGTCGCCGGCGATCTTCGGTCGACGAGTGCTGGCCGCGACGCGTCGCCACGCCGGACCGCTCGACTCGTTTCACTGTTCTTCCCAATCTTCCTGCGTGCGAATTCCTGACCCCTTAAAGCAGGCCACGTGATAAAGGGGTCAGGTCTTTTTGTCGGAAGCTGGTGGAAACAGGGGATTTCTTGGCTTTGTTTGGAGTGGAGTCGCCGGCGATCTTCGGTCGACGAGTGCTGGCCGCGACGCGTCGCGACGCCGGACCGCTCGACTCGTTTCACTGTTCTTCCCAATCTTCCTGCGTGCGAAGTCCTGACCCCTTAAAGCAGGTAAGATGACAGGTAATCGACGACGCGATAGAGTAGTGTAGCGGCACGAGCTGAAGAAGAAGGGTTCGGGCTACATTTAACCCGTTCGATGGCTACGCACAATCTGTGACAAGAGAAGAGATCATTGCTATGGGAAGAAGTTTCGAAAATCGGAAGGCTTCGATATTCAAGACGGCAGGTCAGAAATCGAAGCTCTATGCCAAGTATGGCAAGCAATTGTATGTCGTTGCCAAGAACGGTGTTGCGGACCCTGAATCCAATCCGGCCTTGCGGAATTTAATTGAGAAAGCCAAGCGGGAACAGGTCCCGGCTCACGTGATTGAGAAGGCGATCGAAAAAGCCAGCGGCGTGGACGGCGAGGACTTTGCATCGGCCCGTTACGAAGGATTCGGTCCTGGGGGCTGTTTGGTGATCGTCGATTGTCTGACGGATAACCCCAAGCGCACGATTACGGAGGTCCGCAACTGTTTCACGAAGACTGGCTCCAAACTGGGAACGGCAGGTTCGGTCGCACACTTGTTCGACCATCTGGCGATTCTGCGTTTCAAAGGGGAGAACGAAGAACAGGTGCTCGAATCGATGTTGGACGCTGGCGTGGATGTCGACGAGATCGAATGCAAAGACGGCTATCTGACGATGTTTGCTCCCGCCGGCGAGTTTTACAAAGCCAAGACTGCACTGTTGGAAGCATTTCCAGAAATTGAATTCGAGGTCCAGGAAATCAGCTTCCTCCCGCAGGCGAGCACGGAAATTTCTCCGGCGGACGTGCCCCTGTTCGAAAAGTTCATCAATATGCTGAACGATTGTGATGATGTGCAGGAAGTCTACCACAACGCCACCGTACCCAGCTAGGGATTGACTTCGCGACGCCCGGGTGGCACTGCCGTCTTGGGCCCACGAGTCGCACGACGGCCGATATCGGCAACCAAGGGATCGGCAAATGCCGCCATCACGGCAAGCTCATATCGACCCTTCTGGAATGCGTAAACCAGGTCGGAACTCGAGAAGTCGCCGTCGCCATCCCAGTCGCCTTCGGACCAAGCTGAATTGCCCTCGATGTTGTCTTCGTATTGGCCTGCCTGGAAAACCGTCACGAAGTCAGACGAATCAAAGATTCCATCCAGATTGGCATCACCGATGCTCGATCCCAGAATTCGCTCGATCAAGTATTCCAGGTCAGAAAGCCCTACCTTGCCGTCGCCATCCAAATCGTAAGGACCGTTTGCAGTGCGAACTCCCGTCCGCATCGCGTTGACGTCCGCTACGGTGACTCGGCCATCGCCATCGAAGTCGCCTGGCTGGCGAGCGAAAGAGCGTTCCGGATTGTGACGCAGATAGACCTGTGGCATTCCGGGTTGGGCATCGATCCAGGCCACATACGGAGCGTCATTGTTTTCGCCGGTGGCAGCGACCGTGATCGACAGCGACTGCAACGCTCCGCCCGTCGGGCTGATACCTGAACCACTGGCGTCATCCGCAAGCACCTCGTGCAGGACGCGTTCGGCCCCTTCGGCGCTCATGACATACACTGACGATCGCCCGTCGCCACCGTCATGAACCCCGTCGTCCATCCAGGTCAGGAACACGTAGTCATCCGAAATCGCGAGGTCGGGCCGTCCGGCATAGCCAATCGTGTCCGAGACGCCACTGGCATTCGTCCTTGGCAGGCGGTCGGCGAAATACTGCGGGACCATCTCTTCCCAGTCTTCGCCGGGAGGGGCCATTCCCGTAAAATCCTGCCGGATGACCATGGCTTCCACCTGATCCTCTCGGTCGGTGATCCGGTGCCAGGCGACGTACACATCCGCTTGAATTTGAAGTTCGGCTTCCAGCGTCTGTTCGTAATCGCCCTGTTGCCGTTCACCCAGAAGTCGCATGCCAACGGTCGGTTCGACCGCATCGCCCTCGGTAAACGTGCCGGCCACCCAGATGGGACCTCCCAGCGTCAGGACGGCGACATTCGCATTGGGCGCGGCGGGACACAGGATGTTCTCATCCAGAATTCCGTGCCCCACCGAGACGGCGACGTCAAGGTCGTGATCGCCCTGCGAGCCATACGACGAGGCGACGGCCACTCGAAATCTGGCGGTGGCCAGATCGTATTCCGAGACGTCTGCCGTCGGATTGACGCTGGCCGTCAAATCGCTGGCGTCTCGGAAATTGACAAAGCAGGTAGGTTCGAAAATATATTGAATCACGTTGACGTGGCTCATCCCGGTCGAGGTGTCAAGCCAGCCCAGGAGCGCGCTTTCATCGGCGAATGGTACGAACTGAGGATGATCGGCCGTGCCGGATTGCAGGTTCGCGTTATTGACGCGAGTCCAACCTCCGACGCCATCCAGCCGAGCGACCTCGATGGTGCTTGCGCACCGACGCGTCGATCTTGGTCCAGGCGACGAGCAGTTCGGTTTCCAACTTCTGCGTGATCGTGTTGAAATTCTTGATTTCCACAACCGTCGGCCGACGCGACTGTTGGGCATCGCGACTCACACCGCCGCCGGTGGCGCTCCCATCGAAGGAGGTCCAATCTCCGCCTGCATTGGAATGGTAGGCGAGATAAACTTCGGAATTACCGTTTCGCCAATCGACCCACGTGACATACACGCCGAATTCCGTGGCGAAGGTCGACTCTTCGAATCCTCCAACTTGGGTCAGCCCGCCGCCCGTTGCCGACCCGCTCAGTTCGACCCAGTCGCCGGTCAGGTCAGGCCCTTGGGAGAGCGAGAAGGCGGGTTCCGGGGCGGGCGTCTGATCGATCGTATTGACTCCGGCACCGCCATCGATCGAATCGACACCGTCACCGCCGTCGATCACATCGTCGCCGTCACCGCCTTCCAGCAGGTCATCACCGGCCTGTCCGTAAATCGTATCGTCATCGTCCCGACCTGACGCAGCGCCCGGGCCGCCGATAATGTAGTCGCCGTGTTCGCCGCCATAAATCGTGTCATTGCCCAGCCCCGCGATGATGATGTCGGCGCCGCCCAGCGCCTCGATGACGTCATCGCCGGGTCCACCTTCAATGTGGTCGCCGAACAGAATTCCGTCCTTCAGGTTCGGGTCGTTTCGGCCGGCGTCCGATCCGACGATGTGGTCGCTGCCGCCATCGCCTAGCAGGCGATTCCCAATCCCGTCGCCGGCCCAAAGGAAATCATCGTCGGGTCCGCCCGCCAGCGTATCGACGCCGCCGTCGCCATGCAGCTGGTCGCGGCCAGCGTCTCCGTCCAGAGTATCGTTTCCTGGTCCGCCTTCGAGAATGTCATCTCCGGTACCGCCGACCAACGTGTCATTGTCCTGTTCTCCCATCAGGCGATCGTTGCCGGGGCCGCCGTCCAGCAGGTCGTCGCCCAGGTATCCGTAAAGTACATCGTTGCCCAAGTCTCCAAAGATCAAATCAATTCCCGTGTGGCCCAGCATCAGGTCGTCACCGTCGCCGCCGCGCATCACGTCGTCATTTGCGCCGCCGCGCATCGTGTCGTTATCCGGTCCGCCGGCCAGGTCGTCCTGGCCGTTGTCGCCGTACATGACATCGCTGCCTTGATTGCCACGCAAGAGATCATCGCCGTTGTTTCCTTCCAGCACGTCGTTGCCATCGTCGCCGAAGATCTGGTCGTCACCGTCCTGGCCGAGCGCGTGATCGTTGCCCGTTCCGGCGTCGATCAGGTCGTCTTGCGTGCCACCTTCGAGATAGTCATCGCCCGCGTCGCCGAATAGTGAATCGGTGCCGGACCGGCCAAAGATCTTGTCGTCGCCTTCGCCGCCGCGGATCAAATCGTTTTGATTTCCGCCGTCGAGCGTATCGTTCCCGGCATCGCCGCGGATATCGTCTTCGCCATCGTCACCGAAGATCTGATCACCCTCGTCACCGCCTTCCAGGATATCGTTCCCGTCGTTGCCGTGTAGAACGTCGTTGCCCTTTTCGCCAAAGATCAGATCGTCATCGTCGTCGCCGTTGACGGTGTCACCATGGTTGCCGCCGTAGATCGTGTCGCGGTCGGTCTGGTCGGCGGCAATTGGCGCGCCCTTCGGGCCTTCGTTTCCATGAATCGTGTCTTTCTCGTCGCCGCCGTAAAGCAGATCGTCTCCTAAACCTCCGGAGATCGAGTCGGGACCTTCATCGCCGTGAATGACATCGTTTCCAGCGCCGCCGTACAAGTCGTCGGCCTCCGATCCCCCCTCGATGTTGTCATTCCCTTGGTCGCCATGGATTTCATCGATGCCCGCGTCGCCGAACAGCCAGTCGTTACCGCCATCGCCATGGATGGTATCGTTGTCTTCACCGCCATAGATCGTGTCGGCCTCGGTTCCACCGTCGATCGTATCGTTTCCCGACCCGCCTTCAATGTAGTCGGCGCCGCCCTGGCCCTTGATCACGTCATCTTCATCTCCTCCGAAAATCGTATCCGCGCCGCGGTTGCCCTCGATCGTGTCGCCACCGGTTCCGCCGTCGATCAGGTCGTCGCCTTCACCGCCGAAGAGGTGGTCAATTCCGCCTTCACCCAGAATCACATCATTTCCGTTTTCACCGTAAATCGTGTCGTTGTCGTCTCCTCCGTAGATCACGTCGCGATCGACGCCTCCCGTGATGGTGTCGTTGCCCGCATTGCCGAACACGAGGTTCAGGCCATCACCAGCGATGATCTGATCGTCGCCCCCGCCGCCGTGAACTTCATCGTCGCCTTCACCCGCATCGATCGTATCGCCGAGACCGCTCTCGTTGCCGCCTCGAATCGTGTCGTCTCCCTCACCGCCAGTCAGCGTGTCCATGCCGTCCTGGCCGTCGATTGTATCGTTGCCAATTCCGCCATCGATCGTGTCCTTGCCCGATCCGCCAATCAGGACATCGTTGCCGGAACCACCCACGAGTTCGGCCGGTTGATAGACGTCGATATCAATGGTGATCCAATCGTCGCCGGACCCTGCATCCGCCAGGATCGACTTGACATGCGCCGTGGGAAATGTCTCGATCACGCCGAAGGCTGATACGACGAGCATGTCGTCCGCGCCGTCGGGTGTGCCGGTGCGCGTCACGCTGAAGATCTCGTCGATTTCATCTTGTTCGATCGAGCGATTGAAGGCCTGCGAACCGACCGAGAGGACCAGCTGGCCTTCGTCCGTCAAGGTAGCCAACGTTCCAGTCGGTGGCGCGGGGGGACCGCCGGGTAGCGTGCAGCGGAAAATCTCGTTGAAACGGCCCAGGGATTTCTGGGTGAATGGAAAATTGAAATCCTTCAGTGCCGTGTTCAAGTTGGCTTCCAGCGTGCCAGTCAATTCCCCCGTCAATTTCAGGCAGCCTTCCTCGGACACGAATTCGTCGCCACGCACCTTGCCATCGCCGTCATGGTCCAGCAGGTCCGCCGCCAGGCTGGCTTCCAACCCGCCACCCACGTTGACTTCCAGCAGGCCATCGACGCCCGCGCCCACACCGGCCAGAGCCTTACCGCTCAATGACAGCTGGTCGATGTCCGCGCCCGACCCATCCGGCGCGGCCGTGTCGCTGGCGTAGAAGCCCAGCAGAAGGTCGAGCGGATCGCCCGTGTTGAAAAACTCTCGCAAGCCGGCCGTGTCATACCCGAAAGTGAGTTTGAAGAAAGATTCGATGCTGCCGTAGATCCCTGCGTCCAAGAACGGCGGGTAGATCGGGACGGTCATCTCGATCGGCACCGCCAGGTCGAGAGAGGGAAGTGTGACGGTGAAGATTTCCGCTTCTCCCAGGCCGAGTATAAACTCGAACAGTCCCAGGGGTCTCTCGAGCAACGGGAATTCCACTTCAAATCCGGAAGTCGCGGCGCGGCCGAGGGACAGATCGAGATCAGGGGCCTCCGCCAACAGATCGTCGAGGGCCGAGTTCCCAGTCACCAACGTCACCTGTTGATCCAGGTTGAACGAAAGATCCGATCGACGCGCATCGAAGCTGTCGTCCTGGTTGCCATCCCGATCCAGATCGGCGCCGAAGCGCAGCGTTCCGAATTCGATGACCGTCCCTGTTTTGCCGGAGGTGACTTCAATCGCGTCGGTGAGATCGCTGACCCTGAGTGCGATCTCGGCAAAGATCTCAAGCGGCTTGAGAAACGGGAACGCCGTCGAGGCGATTTCGATCAGCGAGTCGGGATCCGGAATCAAGTCGCCGATCACGGGAAATGGCGCGGCAATGACTTTCAGGATGGGGCGAATGCCGTCAAACAGGTTGTCGATGCCGACCAAGACCGGGCCGATTGTTTCGCTCAGGAATTCACCAAGGTTAATGCCCAGTCCGTCGTAGGTCACTTCCGGGATGTTGCCCTTCAGGTCCGAACCATCGAAATCCCAATCGATGCTGATCGTCGTCTCGATGGACGGCATCCATGTAAGTGGTTCGCCGTCGATGCTCAGCCCCGCTCCCACAACCAGATCGATATCGGCGCAGCCATCGAGCCCGGTGGCCGACATGTCGATGAAATTTCCAGCCGGCAATTCGTCGAGGGTCAGTCTGTTGTCGTCGATGCCCGTCAGATCGACACGGAACCCCGCATGAAACGCCGTGGGTTGTCCGGTGCTGGTGGAGCAAGTGCTGTGGCTCGTGTCGGCTTCGGCCGTCACTTCGATAAATCCCAGGCGGCCAGCAAGCGATCCCGCGACGTCAACATCCAGGTTGACTCCGATCAGGTCGCTCTTCGTGTCGATGTAGATTCCGTCCTTGCTAACGCCGAATGTCAAGCTAAAGTCGTAGCTGCCCTTGACGTCGAGACTCGCGTCGAAACTGGCTCCCAGTGCAGGCAAGCCCAGGTTGGTATTCGTGTGGATCGCGTTGTCGCCGGTCTTGTCGATCGGTACTTCGGACAGATCGAGCGTGAAGCGAATATCGTCCAAGTTGCTGAGATCAACCGTCACCTGGCCACCCAATTGCGCGTCGATGACCGATTCGATCGCGGCGGTGACCTCGGCGAGGGAAAAGTCGTCAACCAAATCCAGCGCCCCGTTGATCTCGAGACGCAGGCCGCGGATGAAGTTCGCGGCGTCATCGATCGCGTTTCCGATCAGCGGCAAATCGAGGCCGAAGACCTGCGACTGCAGAGCGTTTTCCAGGGCTTCGAATAAATCGTCCAGGGCGTCCGGCAACGCGGCCAGATCGCTCTCCAGGTCGACACTTGCGATGAGCGTGTCGAAGTCGGGTGGCGAGATGAGCACCGTCGTGCTGCTCGGCCGATTCAAGTCGTCGATCTGAAAATGCAGGTGGTCGCTTCCCACGACAATGGCTGGTTCGGCGATGAGATAATCGAACTCCAATTGTCCGCTTGCCGAGACTTCCAGGGCCGCCTGGTCTAAATCGTGGATCAGGTAGCGTCCGCCAATCGCGGAATCCTCCAGCCCAATCGTGATGGCGGCCGGCTGGCTTGGCAAAGGGTTCGTGAAATCTGCCGCGATGACCAGCGATCCCTTGTCGAGGGCAAGGTCGAGCACGCCCAGAGAACCGTTGGCAGTCAGGGTTCTGCCACCGCTGGGTGCGTTGACATACACGTTTGTATTGAGAAAGGACGTCGTGGCCAGGTACGCCTCGGGTGCCTCGGGAACCGTCAGGTCGAACTCGTAATCAAGTTGCAATTCCGTTGAAACTCGGGCATGGACCGGGTCGCCGGTGCCCGCGAATTCACCAATCCCGTCCAGCGCCGCGCTTCCTGTCGCCGATGCCAACTCGGAAATGCTCAGTCCAAAATCCAGTACGTTTTGGGCGACGTCGCCGGTCAGAGTCAAGCCGATGTCGATTGTCGCGGCAGCCGTCTCCACGACGACGTCACTGGCCAGGTGCAGCGTCGGGTCGATCAACGCCTGGATCTCATTCGCGATGACACGGGAGACATCTTGCAGGCGCGCGGCATTACCGGCAACCGATTCATACGCCTCGAATCCAGCCCTGACCACGTCGGCGACCGCCTCGATGGCTTGCGCGTCGACCAGATCGTTCAGCGTGGCACCGATCGAGTTGAGCGCTTCGACCGGCGTGTCATGCCAGTTCACGACGGCGCTGATTCCGTCCGCTAACGACGCGGCGAGGGAGTCGATCGTCAGGTTCGAGAAATTCCCCAGGACGCCGGTATTGGACAGCGAAAGGTCGATCTCGTCCGGTTGACTCAAGTCGGCTACCGTGGCGGTAATGGCTGCCCCGGGCGCTAGGGGCACGTCAAACAAGCCGTCCTGGACAGCCACGTTGTTCAGGGTGAGCGCCGTGGATCCGGATTGGAAAAGGGGGACGTGAAGAAGCGACTCGGGCGTTGCGAGTCCGTCGAGCAACTCTCCGAGAGTTGCTTCGGTGC
Source organism: uncultured Planctomycetales bacterium (assembly GCA_963826795.1). Taxonomy (GTDB): domain Bacteria; phylum Planctomycetota; class Planctomycetia; order Pirellulales; family Pirellulaceae; genus CAWGYT01. Next base: position 22,431 of record CAWGYT010000023.1, read on the forward strand.
TTGCCGTGTCCGGATGACCCAACTCCGCGCGGAATTCACTCGTGCCGCTGTACCTGCCCCCTGAAAAGTCGATTCCTACCATGCCGTATTGGGCTGAACCTGCGATGTTCCGCGCGTTCTGGTCGGTTTGGCCGTGAATCGTGATGTGGTCCGCTGAGAACTGTTCTTCGGGCGGCTGACCCGGGTGCGTGAGATCGACCTCAAATTCGAATTCGATCGCGGCTGTTGACGTGAGTTGGGCGAGCGAGTTGGTCGTGAAGTGCGACACGGGCGAAGCGTCGTCGGTGAACTCAAGGGGCACCGAAGTTCGTTGTGGAGCAAAGTCCATGGAAATGGGCAACACCAACCGGTTCGACGACGGGTCGTAATCCACGTCGATGCCCAAGAGATCCGCGAATTCTTGTGCCGTTTGAAACGAGGGCTGGCCATCCTCGCCGCGCCATGCCGCGACTTGATTGAAATATTCAGCAGCGCCAATGAATTGATTGCCGAGTGTTGCTCCCTGTGCGAACGGGACCGCGGTCCGCAGGATCGACGAATCGCTGAAGCCGGCCACGAACGTTCCGAATAGTCCGAGCCCGCTCAGCAAGCTGTCGGCGTTCACATGGCCGAAGTTCTGAAGTTCCGCGAAGTCCCCATTCACCGTGACGTTCGGGTCCGTCTGACCCACCGCAAGCCCCGAAACCGAGATGCCGGGCGATCCGGAAGCGGTCCAAGTGCCCAGGGTCGCCGACACTTCGAACGACGCGTCCAATGGACCTGAAGCGACGCTGATGTTCGCGACATCTTCAGCATCATAACCATTCAGTTCGGACAGCGTCACATTTTGCAGATCATCCGGCACGACATCATTCAAGGTGATCTGAGCCTCGGCATCGAGATGAATGCCGACAATCGCGGAGGCATCCAGAAACCCAACGGTCAGTTCGACTGCCGCGTCGAGGGTGTTCATGTCCACGGAAACGTCGATTTCGGTGCCTCGTACGAAGAAGGCCTGCTCGGTGCTGAGATCTGGATTCAGGTTGATTCCAAAGGCCAGGGATAGATCGACAGAACCGATAACTTCAGCGTCCAAAACGGTATCGCTCGCCAAGCCCAGCAAGTCTCCCTGCGCGCCAAAATCAAGTCGAAGCCTTTCGGTCATTTGGACATCGTGCACGGTCAATTCGAATCGCAGTTCGCTGGCTGGCTCCGAAGCCAGGCCTCCCGAGATCGAGGTCACTTCCGGCAGTGAAGACAGGAAGTTCACGAAATCATCCGTGCCGGATTCTGAACCGGCCAGACCGTCAAAGTAATCTTGAATCGGCTCGACCAACTTATGCTGCAAAGTTTCGCCCACATCGACAACTCGGCCGACGCTTAAGGGAGTCGCGTCTTCACGGGTAACCAGCCCGAACGGTTCGTTGAGCTCTCCGAGCCGGGTTGTTTCACTGGCCCAACCGGCCAAGGCGTCCAACCCCGACACGAGAGCCGTCGCCTGCCCCTGGTCGATCGTCGCCGATACGAAATCTCCGGCCAGCAGCTGACGGCCCTCAAGGAGCTCAAAGTTGGGGTTGACCCAGCGACGTTTGCGACGGAGCGCTGACTTTCGGGATCCAGATTCTGTGCGACGCGTCCTGAAGAACCTGTTCGAGGAAATGCTCATTTTGGTAGCTCCGTTTGGCGAATAGCCAGAGAGAAGTGGCGTGCCGAGTCGATCGGACATCGTCACGGTCGGCTGATACCGGCTCATGCGCTAAAACGGGTCGCAAGGGATCAAAAAAACTCGAGAGACGACCAACGATCGCGGGAAGCGGTGGCTTGGTCGCCTGAGAGTCGGGTCCATACGAAATCGTCGAGGGGCGGTCGAGGGGCGACCGAGGGACGATCGCGTTCTCGATCTTGCTACAATGAACCCCTCGGGGGCGGCCGCGATTTGTGGACGCTTCTGACGGTCTGACGGTCTGACGGTACGAATGCGAGTTGCACCAGATGGAACGTGTTTGCGAAATACTTCAGGCGATTGATTCGGGCCGCGCGGTTGATACCGATCAGCTGCTTCCCGCCGTGTACGCGGAACTCAAACAAATGGCCGGCGCGATGATGGCCCATGAGGCTCCTGGGCAAACGTTACAAGCCACGGCGTTAGTGCACGAGGCGTATTTGCGTTTGTTTCAAAATAAGTCGGCCCGAGATGACGAAACGGGGGAGACCGATGCCTCGGACACGCCGCCCTTGGAGGGCTCCTCGACGCTGGGTTGGACCAGCCGGGGGCATTTTTTCGCGGCGGCTGCCGAGGCCATGCGGCGGATCCTGATCGATGCGGCGCGACGAAAAAAGCGACAAAAACGCGGCGGCGATCACGCTCGCGTCGATCTGGATCCAGCCGTGCTGTTGATCGATTCGCCGCCCGACGAGTTGCTCGATCTCGACGAGGCGCTCCGTCGGCTGGAAGCGAAGGACAAGATGAAGGCGGATGTCGTCAAATTGCGGTATTTCGCGGGGCTGACCGTGGAACAAACGGCTAAGGCGCTCGAGATTTCTGAGCCAACCGTCAAACGCCATTGGTCGTACGCCCGCGCCTGGCTGCGTCGGGAGACGCACAAGGACGAATGAGAAGGGTGGCTTGGGTTCACGAGCTTCCGCAATTTTGTGCTTTCCTTGATCCCTTTTCCATTAAAATGGCGCACGTCATGAGGGAAGACGCCGAAAGAGCCTGCCGGCGGCGAAGTTTGGCGTAAGAAAGCAGCACCAACCGAAGCGGGGTACGGCGGGCGTTTCAGCCACGGCTTCTTGCAGCGGCAGGCTCGGTTGGCGGGTTTGCTGGGGTGAACTGCGTAAGGTGCGAAGGCATGTCGCTTGACCGTCCCGAAGAAGAGCTGATCTTCGACCAGGCGATTCAGATTGCCGATCGCCAGGCCCGTTCCGACTTTCTGGATCGATCTTGTCAGGGGGACGCTGCGTTACGCGGTTCGTTGGAAGAGCTTCTCGCCTGCCATGACACCGCCGGGGACTATTTGGAAACGGCGCCGATCCGAACGCTCGAGCGTTTGCGTCACGAATCAGCCGGCGATCGGGTGGGTCGATACCAGCTGGTCGAATGTATCGGCGAGGGAGGATTCGGCGTCGTGTATCGGGCCCAAATGCTCGATCCGATTCAACGCGACGTCGCGATCAAAATCATTCGGCTGGGAATGGATTCGGAGGAAGTCGTCCGAAGGTTCGAATCCGAGCGACAAGTCATGAGCATCATGAACCATCCGCACATCGCTTCGGTGTTGGATGCGGGAACCGCCGATTCAGGCCGGCCTTATTTCGTGATGGAATTCGTCGACGGGGAATCGATCGACCGATTCTGCGAGTGCCATCGCTTGTCGGTACGTCAAATATTGACGCTGTTCATCGACGTTTGCCAAGCAATTCAGCATGCGCATCAAAAAGGAGTCGTTCACCGCGACCTGAAGCCATCCAATGTGATCGTCGTCGCTGGCGAACATCGTCCGACGCCGAAGGTGATCGACTTTGGAATCGCCAAGGCATTATGGCCTGTGGCCGACCAACACGGGTTCCAAACTGCCGAGCATCGAATCTTGGGAACACCGGGCTACATGAGCCCCGAGCAAATTGCGCGTGATGTCGACATCGATACACGAGCGGATGTCTATGCTTTAGGTGGAATCTTGTACAAGCTGGTCGTCGGCGTGGAACCGGTCGACCCGCAGCACCTGCGGCGGATCGATATGGCCGATGCTTATCGGCAGATGCGAGATGATCCCGTACCACGACCGTCGGCCCGATGGGCATCATTAGGGCAGCAGCAGCAACAACAACTCGCATCGTTGCGTAACACGCATCCTTCCGCACTACGCCGGACGCTCAAGGGCGATCTGGATTGGATCATGCTGCGTGCGCTGGAAAAGGACCGCGATCGTCGCTATAGCACCGTCCATGAATTGGTGGACGATGTGCGGCGCTTCCTGGATCATAAGCCGGTTGCGGCGGGACCTCCCAGCATTGGTTATCGATTGCGAAAACTGGTTCGCCGAAACCGGATCGCGACGCTGGCCAGTGTCCTCGTCTTCGTCTCGCTGGCCACCGGCGGCGTACTCGCGACGATCGGAATGGTACGTGCGAAGCAGGAGAGTCGGCGCGCGACCGACGAATGGCGGCGTGCCGAGCAACAACGGCAACTGGCCGTGACGGAAGCAGACAAAGCGGACCAGACGCTGAGCCTGCTGGAAAAGATGTTGGGGGCTTCGCATCCTGGGCAGGGGCATTCGGTGGATTACACGATGCGGCAACTGCTGGATGATTTTTCCGATTCGTTTGAGGCCGATTTAGCACGTCAACCGGATGTTGCCGCCCGATTGCATCGGACCGTGGGCAAAGCGTATTGGAGTCTGGGTGAGATGCCCCGCGCGGGGCAACACCTCGAACGTGCCCTCGAGCTCTACTCAAGCCAGTTTGGCGACCATCATCAATTGACTGCCGAAACGAGCGTCGATTATGCGCTGTACTTATTGAGACTATCGCGAGTTGTCGAAGCCTGGCGGACGGTGCAGCGTGCTCTTCCGGTCTTGCAGGAGCACCCGGCCAACGAGCAAACAGTGTGGGCCCTCTTCGTCCTGTCTCGAGTGCACCATGAGTTTGCGGACGATACGAAGGCGTTCGAATACGTTGTACGCTCGCGGGATGTCGCCAATCAAGTGCTAGGCCCGCAACACCCGGTGTCGATTTCCATGCGGATGAAAGCCCTGTTCCATGAAGCGAATGACGGCGAGGCCGACCAGGCGAGCCTGACCGCACTAAATGATCTGTTGCGGGTCAGACCGGCGTTCAGCATGGATGTTGCCGACGCAAAGCGCCAACGCAGCATGGTCCTGTTGCGATTGGGGCGATACGAAGAAGCCGAGTCGTTAGTGCGCGAGTCCATCGACGTACATCAGAAATTGCTGGGGCCCGATACCAGTCATCTGGCCCATGACATGCTGGTCTTGACGCGTGTGTTGCACCAATTGGGACGAGGTGAGGAAGCGATTCAACAAGCGCGCCAGACGCTGGAACTTGCCGAACGAGTCACCATCGAGCGCGATATCCTACGGCATCAAGCGTACCAGAGTCTCGCGTCCCTGCTGGAACCGGGATCTCCCGGCGAGGCGATCGACATCTGGACCAAGGCGATCAGCGCCAAGCAACAGGTCGTCGGAAAGCATGTCGAAGTCGCCAGGCTTCTCCACCGCCAGGGAGGCCTGTACGTTCGACTCGGAGAATTGCCCGAAGCCGCGGAGTGCTATCGGCGTAGCCTGCAAACGGTTCGCGAGTCGCCGCTCCCGGAAACCGACGTTGGCTTATCGGTTCGGAACAACCGCGATCACGTTGAAAGCGTCTTCTTATTGACAGCGCTCGATCTAATCGGAGTCTTGCTGGAACTCGAGAACGCGCCGGATGCGCAGGTCGTGTGCGACGAGATCTGCCTGCGAGCCGCAGGTGTGAACACCGCTTCCGCCCAGAGTGTCGCCGAAATTGCCACGGCGCGGATGCACTTGGCCAGAGGTGACCTTGCCTCCGCGAAACGAGACATCGACTCGGCATCGGCCAAACTGGACAATGCGTCCCACTTTCGCATTCGAGTTCGTGCGATTCTGGTCGAGGGAGAAATCTTGACGGAGCTCAAAGAGTTTAACGTAGCGCAGCGACAGTTGAAGCGCGCCTACCGCATCTTACGAAAGCGACAAGGTCCATTGGATCACTTCGAGTATTCTCTGGCCAAGCAACTTGCCATCTTGTTCGAACAATCGAATCGCCCCAAGGCCGCATCCATCTGGCTGGAACGGGCAAACTCGATTCGCGAGTCGTTCAAGGAGTGACCCAGCTGGCGCGGAGCCATGAATTTGTCGGACGGACGCTGGCCAAGTACATCTTTGAGTCCCCGTGCGGTCAAAATGACTTATGCGGGTCAATCCTAGACGGTCTATCGGGTCCAATCCTACAGTCAATCCTAGACAGTCAATCCTAGACGGTCTACATTCCGACAGTCAATCCTAGACGGTCTACATTCCGACAGTCAATCCTAGACGGTCTACATTCCGGCGCTCGCACAAGCTCACCGCGCCTGCTTCACTCCGAACACGATGGGACCGCGTGCCTATCTTCACGCCCCCCCGAAATCGTGGCCGGGAGTGTAGACCGTCTCGATTCGTGGTCGTCTCGATCGTGGTCTCGATTCGTGTAACAACATCAAGCTGCCGGTACAGGTCAGCCACTGGACGCAGAACGGGGTGATAATTACGCTGCCGCTCGATGAGACGGTGTCGTCACACGGTGCTGATTCCGAGCTGAAAGCACCGTACTGACGCTCAGGCCAAGTCGGTCAAGAGCAGATGCACGTCGTCCTCACGCCGGCGACACGACGGCCTTCATTCGATCCGCTTCGCAATACCACCGATGAGGGCCAACGCGGCCCTGCAAGGGAAACGATCCGCTGAACGCTCGGGCGGGATTTCGACCGCGTAAGCGAGAAACGCCGGTAATCAATCGCCGGGACGAAACTACAGAGCGAAACGTCTCAACAAGACCCATTCACTCGCATGCTCAACAGCGGGTCGGCATGAGACGGTCTATCAGTCAATCCTAGACGGTCTACATTCCGTCAATCCTAGACGGTCTACATTCCGGCGCTCGCACAAGCTCACCGCGCCTTGCTTCACTCCGAACACGATGGGACCGCGTGCCTATCTTCACCCCCCCACCGAAATCGTGGCCGGGAGTGTAGACCGTCTCGATTCGTGGTCGTCTCGATTCGTGGTCTCGATTCGTGTAACAACATCAAGCTGCCGGTACAGGTCAGCAACTGGACGCAGACCGGAGTGATAATTACGCTGCCGCCGATGGCGATTCGTGACACGGTGCTGATTCGGCTGGACATCGTGCTGCCGCACGGCCAAGTCGGTCACACGCAGAAGCTCTACGTCACTCCGCCGGCTCCCGTCGTCCTGCACCCGACCGCTCCGCAGTCGCCGCTGCCCACCAACGCGGCCCTGCAAGCGAACGCTCCGCAGAACCTCGGCGGCATTTCGATCGAGTAAGCGAGACGCCGGACGCAACGCCGGAACGAAAGTAGAAGCGAAACGCGAAAACAAACCCTTCCCGCTGTCACCAGCCGGAAGGGTTTTTCACCAGGAACTGCACCATGGGAAACTTCGCGCGAGCAAGGTAAATCACCGAGGAGATCGAAAAACGTTCTCTGTGCACTCGGTGATTTTTTTCATCGCGGTGCATGGCACTGTTGTTTTTCATGCCGGCAACAACGCAAAACGCCCCGGCAAACCTGCCAGGGCGTTCGGTGTTTTTCATTCAGAACCGTCGTATCGGAACATCGCACGGATACGCGACGCGAGACCGACAGAACTTAACTGCGGCGACGCAGGCCGAGCAAGCTCAGGCCAGCCAGGCAGAGCAGCGTCAGGCTGCCGGGTTCGGGCACGGCGCTCACTGCACCTCGCGGTCCCAGTTCGTAACCGCCGGCCTGGAAAGCTGACACGAAGTCTCCGCTGTCGAACTCGGTGTCACCATTCCAGTCACCCGAAGCCCAGCCGGAATTCCCCGCGACCCCGTCTTCGTACTCGCCTTGCTGGAAGACGGCGACGAAGTCACCGGAGTCGAACGTGCCACTCAGATCCGAGTCACCGTAGTAGGTGCTCGCCAGATCCTCGACCCACACGTCGCGATCGTCGTTATTCACCAAACCGTCGTTGTTCAGGTCGAACGCGGGCGGATTCATGCCACCGGCAACTTCGGCTGAAAGCAGATCGATATCAGCAGCATTTAGCTCGCCGTTGCCATCAAAGTCACCAGGAACGGACGGGGACACTTCCCCGGGGTAGTCCATGTCAGCGACTGAAAGTGACACTTCGCCTTGAACCTTGAAGTCATCGATAAGCCCGATGAACCCGTTCGTTCCATCGTCGCGGGCGCCAATCGTAATTTGATTGGCAAAGCTTCCAAAAAAGTTGGGGGGATCCGGGGCGATGTTACCGGCGACGAGTTCACCGTTCAGGTAAACTTCGGCCCCATTCCCGCCTCGGTAAATTCCAAGATGTGTCCATTCGTTAAACGCGACGGGAAATTCCCCTTCGTCACACGAGTAGGGGCCAACCGAACCGTCCACCTGCGAGCAATTTAGGATGCCGACTGAACCTAGATTTTCAAACTGCCAAAAACCATCCTCTGTGATGTTCACCGATCCCTGCTCGCCCCCAGCCTGCCATACGGTTTGTTTCTCACCGTTGTTAAGTTGGGGATAGACCCAGGCCTGTGTCATCAAGTTGAAACTCTCAGAGACATTGTCAGTTACCTCTCCTTCATTCTCAAAAGCGGTTGGATTCACGTAGACGCCTCGAGACCCCGCTGCAGTTAAAAAGTCATCGTAACGCGTCTCACCGTCGAATTGTATTGCCAACTTACTCCCAAATGCAGGACTATCCAATTCCGAGCCATTGGAAACATCGACGTACAGTCCTTGGCCTTCGGTCAACTCAAGCGATGGGGCAACAAGTGCGACCTCCTCCACAACATCCGCAAGGATTCCATCAGGCAACGGTCGTGTTTCAACCCCTGAGACTTCAATCCAGATGTGACTTCCCCAGCCAAAAAAATCCTCCGTATTTACATGAAGCAGCGTGTCGGTGATGTCGACGAGCTCCGTTGCTTGCTGACCGGCGACACCTTCCTCAAAGTCGTAATGTCGCGTGGTGATCGTTGCACTCAGCTCCGAAACCAAACCAACAAAGGACAACAAAACCAATAGCATCGCAAAGCGTTTCATAATCACATCCCCAAGAAAAAATCTCAAATCGGTCCAATCTCAAATGGCGTTTAAGGGAGATCACGATCCTCCGCCGGCAAATGCTGGCCGTCAGCAGAAGAACGTGACAACCACATCATCACTGTGACGCCGACGCACGTCAACGGGATGTGCAGAAACAGACACGCCACGCTAGAAGAACAGGCATGTAATCCTTAACGAGTTCGTCACCGAGGTCACCAAGCTCTGGCTCCACCAGCTGCGACGTCGCAGTCAGAAGAGCCGCGCGGCATGGCCTTGGGAGCGAATAAAACGACTTGTTGGTCGCTACCTGCCGCTACGAAAGATCGCTTTCGCGCCCGACTGACAGCGGAGGAGCCGTACGAAGTAGTTGTTCGCGTAAGGATCGGTGCGGGCGGCGACTGCTGACAGCCGCTCCTACCGCATCCTTTGTGGAACCGCCCTTTTGTAGGTCCATTGCTGTTTAGATTCTTTGACACGTGCGATGCAGGGGTCAGACTGGGCTCTTGGTTTACAGGAGTGTCAGACGCGGTTGAAAAACCAAAAACCAGACCTGACCCGAATGGCACTGCTGACCCGAATGGCACTGCGCATCTGAGTTTCACGAACGCGCTGCAAGTTGTAACTGCGGGATATCTGGCGGCAAATCTGTTGGACAAGACAACGCACTTGGAACTATCGAGCGTTGAATTAAACAGTATTGCCAGACAAGCAGTGGGAAAACGTCCCGGTCGCGTGGAACCCCGCGCCGTCAAGCGGAGGCCAAAACCGCTCCGGCTCTTAACAATGACACGCCATGCTGCTCGAGCGTTGTTGCACCAAGGTGTCGATCTCTATAAGAAGCAGAAGCAACTCAACACTCCACACACCCGAAACTCGCTCCTCACCCGCGACCCACGAAGAAGCGATCGACGCAAGCTGAAGATGAGTCAGCGCGCGTGTGGTCGCGATATACTCACAGCCGCAAAACGATTTCCACGCAATGGTGCAGAGTTGCCGTGCCACTTCGTTGTCACTATACCGGACCGCCATCTTGTCGTAAATTCTTGCGCCAAAACCGGTAGTGCCATTCGGGTCAGGCCTCGTTTTTCGTCTACTGGAGCATTAATCGCCGTGCCTGAAAACGAAAAACGAGACCCGACCCCGCGAAGCCTCTCCAACACACCAAGTCACGCTGTGCGTGACGCAATGTGGTCGCCATTTTGCACTCGGTCTGTCTTCCGATTATCGTCGGTTCATATTCGAAATGTGCCCCCTCGCCGCGTTTCCTGGCTTGTTTACGCTGAATGCGGCATACGGAGCATGCCCTACTTGGCTGATGTCGGTCGCTGGGCCGCTGCATCTTCCAGTTTGTTCCGCCGCACTCGTTGGGACCGCAGCAGATGTGCCAGGACAGGTACGTAGAGAACAACGAGCATGCCTCCCATCCAAAGCGCCTTACCCCACCCGTCCTCGACTGCCGTCCAGATGATGATCCCGGACGTGGCGATCGCGAACACGAATGCCACCGTTTTGAGCTGTCGATAAGTGGTCTGCAGTTCACGCAGTCGCCTGTCCAGATGCTGACGATCGGTAGGTACACGATCGGCGATCGCAAGATGAATACGATCCTCGGGCACAGTTCGATGGAGAAACTCGTTGATCTGATCGGCGGTGGCACCGCTCCAAGCGGCCGATGTACTACCTTGTTGGGATACCAGTCTCAATTCCACTTCGTTATCCGGCAGGACGATCGCCAGGCGTACAAAGTCGCGTCGCAAGGGATCCATGCGAGTGAGGTAGACGCCCAGCACATCCGGCCACGCGTAGTCTTGGACTTGGCTGCCTCGGGCAAGCTGAATCGCGTGGTGGTCAAGTGTCAGCGTTCGCCGCAGTCCGTATTTGATAGTTAGCTTGCCTGATAGAACCGGCGGCGGAGGCAGTCGGTAGTGCGCGTTCACTGCGTCGATTACCTCATCGATGTCGTGATCGGTCAGGTAACCCAGACGCAGTTTGCGTCTTCCCCAGGGCCGCGTGGGATCGTACAGCGTGATCGGATGCAGCTTGCCGATCCGGCCACTTGCCAGGTCCTCCCACGACCACCGATCCCACCGTAGCAGGACGCGCCGCGACAGGCCACGATCATCTCGTCGGACCCGCCATCGTAGTGGCACCAGGGCCGCGAAACCGAGTGCGCAGAACATGCCGCAAGTCAGTGCGACGTCCCACACACCTCGCTGCTGGACCACACGGGCAACCCACGCGAAGATCCCGGTCAGCGGCACGAGGGCTACGATGGTGTACCAGCAGCACCTGCGTAGTTCGGGTGCGATACGATAGTCCACGTACGACGGCATTGGGGCTGCCTGGTTGACATCTTGGTCGACGATCGGACTCGCTTGATGGTCGCGAGTTCGCATGGGACGGTAGGTGGCGATGCGGTTGCGGCGGATCATCCCAGCGAGCCCACGGTCCCCCTGGCATTGGCTATTTTTTCTCAACCGCCGGCATGGTGGGAAAACGTGATGACCAGCGATTCACGTACTCCGTCGGATTGACCAGCGACTTGAGTCGCATGAAGGGGACATCTTTGCCATCAAGCTTACCCATTTTTCCGCCTTTGGTCACGGCCCTGGGGATCACGCTGCCGGTGTAAATCTCCAGGTGGAGCATCGTGATGGAGACACGAATCGAGACGACGCGAGACACGAATCGAGACACGAATCGAGACGGTCTACACTCCCGGCCACGATTTCGGTGGGGGGGGTGAAGATAGGCATGGGGTCCCATCGTGTTCGGAGTGAACCAAGACGTGGTGAGCTCGTTCGAGCGCCGGAATGTAGACCGTCTAGGACAGATCGTCTAGGACAGATCGTCTAGGACAGATTAGGACAGATAAACCAAGACGGTCTACATTCCAACTCCGGTCCGCGCCCGTCACGCCTCTGTCCACCCTTCGCGCCAAACTCACGCGGGACACGATGGGACTGCGTTCCCATTTCCACCACCCGTCGTCGCCAGCGGAAACTGTAGACCGTCCGGGTTTGTTTGGGTTTGTTGCTTCTTGCACGCCTGGATCCTGCGCCTTGGACTTGCGGCCACGCTTCTTCGGCTCGAGCGCCGACAACGCCCCCTCGTCTCGCTGCCGACGCCAGGTCGTCAGATGCGACGAGTACAGTCCATCCCGGCGAAGCAGTTCACCCAACGCGCCCACTTCCTGGCAACGCTCGGCCTCGGCCAAGATCCGCAGCTTGTAGGCGGCCGTAAATCGGCGACGAATGGCCTTCGCGGGAACCTCTGGGTTCGGATTCGTATCTTTCGCGTTCGACATCGATTACCTCCTCGCCCTCTACAGTAATTAATGAGGAGGTAGTTGTCTCAATCATTTTGGCACAGAGGGCTTGACCCCTCTACTCGGTCAAGTGATTACATTCAGCTTTACTCGGGGGATGTCGCAACACTTACTGAGTCGCTGGAGCACATCCAAAAAGCGGCAACGCTAATCTCGGGGGCGTTAACAGCTGAGCGAGCTCTCGCACAGTCGAACGTCTTGCGGCCCCGTTTTCTGCACGCCAGCTGGGGCCGCTTCTTATTCGAAAAGCGAATGCGTAGTCAGTTAATTCTCCGGCTGTCATTTGCGGATCAGCTGCTCGCACCGAGAATGGGCCCAATCAGAGCTCGTCGGAGGGGCGAGCAGCTGAGCCGCGAATGAGTGGGGATGGTGGGGGAGGCTCCGGGCCGCCGAAGAAGAGTGGCACAAAAAAAATCAGCCCTACGTCCTTGCTGGGCCATTCACCGGAAGGAAGGAAGCGAGCCACATTCTAACAATCGCGTTCGTGGTTGTTCCAGGGCAATTTTCGAACCCTTCTCAAGCGCCGTCCGTATCGGGATCCCAACGGAAATTGGGACCAACGGAACGGAGAACACCGATGCATCGAGCCCTTGGAATTGAATCACTTGAGCTTCGTGAGCTGCTATCAGCTGACGCGTTGGGCTGCGCCTGCGGAGCAGATCTTGAAAACGGCTGGCTGATTGAAGTAAGTGACCCAAGCGTTGATTTGACCGACACGTTCGTTTCGCTCGAGCCGGTTGCCCCCGGATGGGTTCGAGGAGTTACGCGATGCGACTTGCAAGCGGCGGCAGCGGATGAGCTTTTTGCGTCCCTTCCCGCAGTGACGGACGTTGAACGCGATACGGAAATCAAGATTACTTCGCTTACCGTCAACGACCCGCGTGGTCCTGAACTTTATGGGCTCACACAACTCGAAGCCCAAAGAGCCTGGGACAACGGAGCTCAAGGTCAGTGGGGTACGGTGGTCGCCGTACTCGACACTGGAGTCGACATCAATCATCCCGACTTAGCTCCAAACATTTGGATGAATCCCCGTGAAACCGCAAACGGAATAGACGACGACGGAAATGGATTCATTGATGACATAAGCGGCTGGGATTTCTCGGACAACGACTCATCGCCGCTTGACCCAAACGGCCACGGGACGCATGTGGCAGGCACCATCGGAGCGGTCGCCGACAACGGCCTTGGTGTGGTTGGTGTTGCTCCGCACACAAAACTTTTACCGGTTCGGTTTCTGGATGCTGGCGGAACAGGTTCACTGTTTGATGCGGTTCGGGCGATTTCGTATGTGACGGGCCTTAAACGGTCCGGCGTGAATGTTGTGGCCATCAACGCCTCCTGGGGGAGTACAGATTCAAGGGTACTCGACGCGGTGGTACGTGAGGCAGCAGCGGCAGGAATTCTTTTTGTGGCGGCCGCTGGAAATGCGGCGTCCAATAACGACGTGACGCCCGTTTCACCGGCCAACATCGAGGCTGCGAATGTTATTTCGGTGGCAGCAACGGACGCCGCGGGGAATCTAGCGACGTTTTCCAACTACGGGCCGCAAACCGTTGATGTCGCAGCTCCTGGCGTTGGCATTCTGAGCACAATCCCAGGCGGCGGTTACGGATCTCTTTCAGGCACCTCGATGGCGGCTCCCCATGTATCCGGCGTTGTCGCAGTCATTGCCTCCAAACATCCAGAATGGTCGGCAACCGAGATTCGTGATGCGATCTTCTCAAGTGGTGACCCGCTTACAACGCTTTCGGGCCGCATTGCATCGGGAAGGCGTGTCAACGCGGCTCGAGCGGTTGTTGGCGAGCCTGCTCCACCGACGCCACTTCCGCCAGGTCCACCACCACCGCCCCCGCCAGTGTTTCTTGATGGCGGGACACTTCGAATCACAACCGCTGGAGGAAACGATTCGGTTACGATTGGCCAAGAAGGAAGAGAAGCTTATGTGGTAACGGCCAACGGAGTTGAGCATCGCTTTCGCTGGTCTGAGATACTTCGAGTGGCCGCGTTTCTTGGAGCTGGGGACGATTACTTTTCAAACGACAGTGACCTACCGAGCGAGGTGCACGGCGAAGATGGAAACGACACGCTGATTGGTGGCAAAGCCGCTGACAGGCTGTTTGGCGAAGCGGGAGCGGATCTTCTTTTGGGCCGGGAAGGGTTTGATGTGCTTCGGGGTGGTAAAGGCGATGATGAGCTTCGCGGCGGCAGCGGCGGTGACAGGCTCTTGGGCGGAGCGGGAAAGGATACGCTCATCGGTGGGCGAGGGGACGATACCCTCGATGGCGGCTCGGGCGTTGATCGGTTGTACGCCGATGCGGCGGATACGCTTCAGGATGCGGGCGGTGACCGGGTGGTTTCGAGGTAGGCCCTGGGGTTCGAGCAGTACCTGCGTCGGCGTTTCACGCCAACGCAGGTTGCGGCGCCCCACTTGCGTGCACGGACACGCCCACCTGTGCAGCCAATCCGGCAGCATGAGACTGCGGAAATTCCGCTACTCGGTCTCGGCCCCCACGACCACCGTCTGGTAGATCGGTGAGGGTGAGCCGGCCGTGACCGGGAACTTCGTCTCGCCCGATTCAAGGTAGTACTCGAAGTCGTCGTCCTGCGGGGGGATAACCGCCGAGTAAACGCGGCGCACCTTATGGTCCACGGGAACGTCCTGCCACGCGCGGCGGCCTAACGGTCGAACCTTCAAGCGCGGCGGTGCGTTGCCGGTCCCCAACGCGATCACGCTCAGCTCGAGCGGTTGGTTTTTGTTGATCTGCGTCTCAGTACCCAACACGCGGATGAGTGGCGCCCCGGTGTAATCGTCGGATGGATTGGCGGTCTTAGGCATCGGCTTGCCCAGCCCTCGCTCGAGCTGCTTGTCCCACTTGAGCACGACCAACTGGTGCCAGTTGAGAATCTCGAGGTTAATGATCTCGCCCAAGTCGCTGACGTTAGTCGCCTTCTCGAGATGCAGCTGCATCATCATTTCGAGAAGCCTCGCCATTTTCGTGCGAGTGGCCAGCGCCTTGGTATACTCATCCTCACGCATGAAAGACTCGAACTGGTAGCGGGCGACACCAAACTCACCCATCAGTCGCATCACCTGGAACGTCTTGAGGAAGTAATCGAAACGCTCCAGGTTCCCCCTTCCCCTAATCTTCGGTCGAAGGGCATCGAGCTTCTGGACAAAGTCGTAATTCATTTTCGCTGACGCCCAGGACTCGTCCTCATTGGGGCGGATCGCAGCCGGCGCGGCGCCGGCGGTTTCGCTGTCCGTATCCCAGAAGTTGACGTTTGGCAGGCCGCCTTGCCGATTGCGTGGGGATTGGTCGACGTTAGCGAAGATCTCTCCGGCTTCTGCTCCAACGTCCGAGCCGAACTGGGAGATCGCCCACCGCTGATAGTAGTCGCTCCACCATGTGGTCTTGTCTCTGGGCAGAGTGCGCTTCGGAGGCGCCGACGTCGTACCGTAGGCCCAGGTCAGGTCGCGCATCGCGCCGGCGTTGGGGCTGAGAATCCGGGTGCGCCAATGCTTGGCGATCAGGCCGTGGCCACCCTTTTCCAGTGCGGCGTAAACGTCGGACCAGATGCGACCAATGTCCAGCTGCGGCTGAGCGAGGCCCCAGTCTTCTTCGAACCATGTTGCCGGCCATTTCTTGCGTTGGCGGCTGAGGTCTTCGAACGACTCGGCCTCGTCCCAAAGCCCCAGCATCGGCGCCTCGTAGGGCAGGAGCTCGGGATCATCGAACTCGGCGGGGTTGTCAACGCTGCCGATCTTCCAGCCCGCCATCGCGATTTGGAATGGCTGGCCCAATTCCTTCAGCGCCGCGCGCTATGGAGATGTCCTTCTTGATCGCAACGATCTGGGCCGGGGTCATGTCGTACTGCTGCCACACCTCCCAGGTCCAAAGCCAGTAGTAGTCGAGGTCGTGAGTTCGCTGGATGCGAGTGAAGATTCCTTTGTAGATCTCCTTCACGACCTCGGGGTCTTTCGGATCGAGCCCTTTCTCTTTTAGGTGCCACTGCAGCCTCGGTGGGATGCCGCGAACCCAGTCGGCTTTGACCTCGGCGCCCTTCTTTTCGACGCCCATCGGCAGCTCGGTGCCGACGGCGGTCTTTACGCCCAGCCGCTTGGCGTGGGCAAAGGCATGCTTGAGCATTTCGCCGGTCTTGTTGAACGCTTCGTTGTATCCTTCCAGGTCAGTGTAGATTTGCTCACCCATCACGTCCGGGCCGTAGTCGTTTCGATCGAAGATATGTCGAGCTGGAGAGCTGAACCGATCAGTGTCGAGCGTCGCGTAGCCCCAGATCCGGTCGGGGCGTTTCGTGTGGGCAAAGTAGGCGGGATACGACCACTTAACCTTGCCGTCGGGGTTCACGTCTTCTGGCAGGCCGATCCAGACCGTTAGCTCCGGCCCCGTGGGGCCGAATTCTCTCACACGTTCTTCGTAGGCCGAGTAACGAGGATAGGTTTTGAGGCCGATGAAGTTCATTCCCAGCTTCGGCAGCTGCGAGATCACCGATTTGTAGTCGCGTGTGTTCCAGAGGTCGGGACCCTGGAAGAAATCGTGGAAGGGAAGAATGCCGCGCGTCTCAAAAAGTGGTCTTCCAACCTCGTCGAAGCCGGACAAGGAGAGCTCGACTTGGGCATCGGGAATCGCATCGCCTGCGAGGTCGAAGCCGATGCCGATCCTCTCGGCGTACCGGTAAGCGGCCATCAGCGTGGAGTCTGCATCGGCACCCGAAACGACCAGGGTGTTGCGGCCATCCACGGCCACGGACTTAAGGAGCGTTTGCCCCTCGGTGGCTTCGTACCCGATCGCGTGCTGCAACGGCGCCAGCAGCGGGCTGCCGTTTGCTGCAACGACGATCAAGTCGCCGGAAGCGGGCAGCGACGCGACGGGGTTTAAACGCAGCAACTGGCCGCTGCGCAGGTACACGTATCGCCGTACTTCTTTGGCGGCCAGCAGCTCGTTGAGAGTGCCGTTCAACGGATAGACGATCGTGGAATTGGCCGATGAGACCGTCTCAGCGTGGGCGCTGACAAACGACGAGGCCAAGAACACAAACGCCAACAATCGTGTGAGTATATGCTTCATGGTGCTTCCGAAAGACATGTGGCGGGTAACAGCAGACGATGGGCCTCGTCGAAGTACGAAACTGCGTCGCGGCGTCATTGACTTGTTACGTCCCAAGGCAGCGGGCGACGCCGACAAGGTTGTCGCAACAGTGGAGCTGCCAAACAAGCCTCATTTATAGTCGCGACGGTGTCAACGGATCACGATCGGGGAGATCCGTTCATGCACCATGACGAACCGTCCTTGTGCAGTTGGATGCCCGTCCGAACCTGCTTCGGATTCATCGTTCGACGCGTCGAAGTTTCACTAGTTTCACTCCGACGCGTCGTAGCGGGTGCTGACTTGGGGTGACCGAAGCGGGTTACGACAGTCTCGAAAAACGGTCGTTTCTCGCGACGCACCGGTAGCAGCCAGCAAAGGCCGAGCACTATCGACATAATCACCTCTCTCGAGCTGACGGTCAAACTCTCAAGCTCCCGTCGCGCGGAGTGCCGAACAGGTAAGAATGGGTTCCAAGAAGGTTGGGTATTGGGCGGGAGGGCGAGGCTCCTGCCGAGCCGAGAACCCGTCGACGCCACCGGGCGACAATCCGTTGCGACATGACCGAAAAACAACCTCAACGAAAACATCCGGCTCATGGCATTCTCATGATCGACGGTCAGCCGACGATCATCTTCGATACGGTTTGTACCAAGGATCGAAAGCCTTGGCTGGCGTGCGAAAGCGTGCACCAAACCCTGCGCGAGGTCTGGCAAGAGGCAACGGCATGGCTCATGGGACGCTATATGATTCTTCCAGATCACCTACACTTCTTCGCAGCTGCGACGGAGTCAACCATTGCGTATGACCGTTGGGTGACGTACTGGAAGTCTCAGCACCGCGGCTCGGCAGGAGCCTCGCCCTCCCGATTCGTCTCGCCCTCCCGATCCGCCTCGATCTCCGGTCCGCCTCGCCCTGCCGATCCGCCTCGCCCTCCTGATTGACGGCCACGCATGTCAAAACCCTTCCTTTGATCGGGCGCTTTGACGCTCTGATTCTAACAGGTCAACGCCCGTGGATCACGCGCCCGGTCGACGGACCCTCTGTGCAGGCATGGGATGTGTCGAATTTGGGTCCATTGATGACGAGTAATCAAAATCGCTTCCGACGAGTTCGCGATACCGTAAACGCTGCGGCAAGAGCGAGCAACATAACATTTGATGGTTCGGGCACCACGTAGAGGAACGGGGAGTTCTGGCTCCCTGGTTTGCCCCCATCGAACAAGGCATGGTCACGAATGTCTGGACTGCCCTTCCTTTTCACTTCCTCACCCAGGGCAGCTAACGTGGGGGAGCGAAGTCCGGATGACAGTAGACCTGGTCTCCGGTCAGCTTCTCGTACAGCATGCAGGCGAAGTGGATGATGGTGGCAAAGCCCGGCAGGCAACTGCTCGCGCCGACATAGTAGAGATTCGGAAACGGGCTCTTATAATTCAGCCGCCGCAGGTTCACGTGCTTGGGATCCATCGGAGTGCTGTAACAGTTGCCTTTGGGGGCTCGTACGTAGAATTCGTTGGTCAGCGGACTGCCAACGGCTTTTTCGACGATGTGCTCGGAGAGACGCGGAATGAACTCGGACTGGAGCACTCCGATGATATTGTCGGCGTACTGCTGTTTCGCGGCTTGATAATCTGCTTCACTGTGGTTGCGGAGTTTGCGAAAGAAATCGTAGTTGCAGGGCGCGACCATCACCAACTGGTCACAATCTGGCGGTGCGAGCACGGCGTCGTGCGAGCGCAGCGTGGGGGCATTGCAGAAGAAGTAGGGCCGACCAGGAATGCGGTCGCACAACTGGTCGTCATAGACCTCGTTCAAGTCAACTTTCGGATGCCAAAAAAGGTTGGCTTCGCCAAAACCGAATTGCCGCAGATCGAGGTTCTTCAGCCCCAGATAGATACTCACCACACTCGTCCCGTATTCGTACTCCAGTTTCTTTCGAAAGGCCTTGGGAAAGTGTTCCGGCCCAATCAGATCCATACTCAGTCGCGCGTCACCGTCGAACAGGAACTGCTCGGCCGTGAACTGTTGTCCTCGTGCGGTCGTCACTGAACGAACTTTGCCGTGCGCGACCTCGATCCGAGTGATCTCGGTTGACAACATCGAGCGGCAATCGGGTCGCTCCTTGATCTTGCGGAGCAAGGACTTCATCACGTGCAGGAAGCTCTGCGCGGGATAGTAGGCACCCTGGTCGTAACTTCCGGCGCCCCCGGCCTGCACGACCAGCGAAAGGTCGCGCGGCGGCGCCCAGAAAATGGCGCTTTGTCCAGCCAGGATCAGCCGCAACCCGACCGGAAACTCAAGCTGGTCAAACAGATCCTCGAGCGTCCAGTTCAAGTAGCGAGCGATATGAGCATAGCGACGCGGATGTGCCAGCACCGTGCCGCCAGGAGAACCCAATCGGGAGGTCGTACAACTCCTTGTGGATCGACGCAATCAGCTCGAAATAGTGCTTCAACTGGCTGCAGCGTGGCTGGGGAACAGCTCCGATAGCCGTTGCCATTCCCGTTCGAATCCGCTCCCGATCGTGTAGTCGATCCCCGGTCCGACAATTCGATCGAAGCCGCGGGGATCGAGCCGATGAAAAGTAACTTGCCTTTCCAGGCCCAGTTTTTCGAGCATCTGATAGACTCGCTCGCCACGGCCACAATCCCAGACATAGTGCAATTCAGCGCAGAATGAGAACTCACCCTGGCGAAACGTGTGGCCATATCCTCCTGGCACATAGTGCTGCTCGAAGATAATCACCTTCTTGCCGGCTTGGGCGAGCAGCGCGCCCAACGTCAACCCCCCGACGCCCATCCCGATAATCGCATAATCATAGTGCTCGCTCGTGGCGGGAGCACGCTCGTCTGTCGGGCGACTCAGCATGTGTCCTCCAGCGGACTGAACTCGGCGAACAGATCATTCGACAAACGGTGCCGCAATTGTCATACCGTGTCGAAACGGGACTTTCAGCCGTGCAAGAGCCGTGGTTTGCTGCGACGCGTCCGAGTGTCAGTCGTTTAGTCGCGCCATACGTGCGTCTCCGCACGTCTCCCCCAGTTCGGTGTGCGACTTTGAGGCCTTGTTGAGTCGTAACGATCAGGCCCCGATGTCGATCGCCCCGGAAACCATCGAGGACCGCGCCGGAATTTGCTGCGCTGCATTGACGCTGCATTGACGCTGCATTGACAAAGGAGGCGTCAAGGAGAACGATTCCCTTGGACGCCTCGGGATGGATCAGGCGTTGGTTGAACCGCCGCGTTTGTCCTGGGGGTTGATTCACCGCCTCCTTGCATACGGACCACACTTTCGCACCATGACCCAGGATCAAGTTTCCGCCGCTTGGGACTTCCATCAGCTTGACTACCGCGCGTTTGGAGATGAACTCCGAGCAATCAAGCGTGAGCTGGACGAGAGCCGGAGCGAAGCGGACTTCAAGCATTTACGGAAGATCGAGCGTTGGGGCCGGCTGTGCAGCGCCGCGGGTTACGCCACCGCCTGGATTGTGCCCAATCCCATTTCCGCGTTCTTGATCAGCCAGGGAAATTTCACGCGTTGGACCATGGTGACGCACCATGTGACACACCGCGGCTACGACAAGACGCCCGGCGTGCCGCGACGTTACACCAGCAAGCACTATGCGCGAGGCTGGCGGCGTTTTGTCGACTGGCTGGACTGGATTGTCCCTGACGCCTGGGACTTCGAACACAATGTCTTTCACCACTACTACACGGGTGAAGTCACCGATCCCGACCTGGTCGAGCGGAACGTCGATTTCTTCCGCGCCTGGCGACTTCCCATCCCCATCAAAGCGGTCGTGATCGCGTTTTTCATGTGCACCTGGAAGCTGCTTTATTATGCGCCGAGCACGATCTGGATTCTGCAACGCGTGCGGGCCCGCAATCAGAAAGCGAAGGCCCTTCAAGGGAAGTTGCGCTCGGTTGTTCCCGACGATCACCGGCCCGTGGAAACGCTTCACCTGCTGCTGCCAATCAACCCGGCGGGCCGCGAGTTTTGGTGCCGCGCCATCTTGCCCTATGGGCTCGTTCGTTTTGTCTTGACACCGCTGTTGTTTCTGCCGATCGGATACGGGAGCGCGTTGTCCGTGCTGATCAACGTGCTGATGGCCGAGGTATTCACCAACATTCACACGTTCCTGATGATCGTGCCAAGCCATGCGGCAAGCGACCTCTATCGCTTTTCGACAACCGTCACGAATCGAAACGAGTTCTACGTTCGTCAGATTGTTGGCTCCTCGAACTATCGTTGCGGAAGCGATCTGAACGATTTCATGCACGGCTGGCTGAACTACCAAATTGAGCATCACCTCTGGCCCGATTTGTCGATGCGACAATATCAGCAGGTTCAGCCGCGAGTCAAAGCGCTCTGCGAACAGTACGACGTCCCGTACGTTCAGGAAAGTGTTTTCACCCGTTTCGTCAAGCTCTGGAAAATCCTGCTCGGCGTCGAGTCGATGCGGTTTGGAGATACGACCGGCAGCGCGGAGCGGGCAGTCGGAGCTCATTTGGCGGCGGAGCGGGATCGACCT
Source organism: uncultured Planctomycetales bacterium (assembly GCA_963826795.1). Lineage (GTDB taxonomy): Bacteria > Planctomycetota > Planctomycetia > Pirellulales > Pirellulaceae > CAWGYT01. Next base: position 44,203 of record CAWGYT010000023.1, read on the forward strand.
GCTGAAGCTGGAATCGGATCGAGTCCAAGCGACGTCCGGCGGCCGGATGGACCCGGATAATTGCGCTCACCAACGCGCCGAGAATGCAAGCCTTCCCTGCCCTGTGCGTAGCCGCTGGCGGCCTGGATCAGCCCATCAAGTCAACCTCGGTGAAGGCAGGCCTGTTCTTCTGGTTGCGATCCTCTGTCCGGCTTGATAGACTCTGCTGATTGCCTAGATTGACAAGCCAGGTGCCAGAACTAATGAACGAGATTGTGTCGCGGTGAGGGTCACGTCGGCCGCGATGCCCATGGATAGCGAGAAAGCCACTGGCAGCTCAGAGAACGTTATTTGACATCGCACGCACCTTGGTTGTTCAAGGCGCGAGAATGACAATGGCGTTTTTTTTGTTGTCGCAGCGTGTCGGCAAGTTGTTGCTGCTGCCATGATTGACGATTTTCCGGTAGGCCCATCGACGTTGATACCACTGAGTCAAAGGGAGAGTTCCATGCGAAGTTTACGATGGATTTTGACCGTCACTTCAGCCGTCTTCCTATCTACTGCCATGGCAAGTGAGACCTTTGGTCAGGTGCAGCGATATGACGTCAACCCGACGACAACTCCGCCCACGATCGACGGCGTCATTGCCGCTGGCGAATGGGATGCCGCCCCGGCGGCTGGCGGCTGGGTGTTGTTGCGAACAGCGGCCCCAGGGGCTGCTGATGGTGAAAACTCTCGCTTTCAAATGCTGTGGGATTCCAACAACCTTTACGTGCTCTTTCAATCCGATTACGGCGGGTGGAATGGTACGGCGGGTGGCGGGATGGATTTCAACGCTGACAACCTCAACCTTTATTTTGATCCCAATACCGACAACGAGGCGAACGTGGATCCGCCGGATGGTTACCAACTTGCCTTAAATCAGCCTCAGGGTACTACGGATGTCGCAAACACGCCCAAGTTCACCGAAGCCCATGTGAATAGTGGGTTTGGCGACCAAGGTGCACCCTGGTCCAACTTCGCCAATTTGGAATTGACGCAGGTCAACAGTACGACAGGTGGAACCATTGAAATGGCCTTTCCCTGGCGTGACTTCAACGCTGCCGAGACTCATCCGGACGACACGGGCTTGTTCCACCCAACGGCTCCACAAGCTGGTGAGGAGTGGTACTTCAACATGGCCCGCACTAGTTCGGATGGCAACAATTTTCTGCCTACTTGGCAGTTCAACGAAAGTCAATTCTTCGTGACTCGCCCCGACGGCATCATCTCATTCGTGCCCGAACCGAGTGCATTCGTGCTGATCGTCCTGGCGATGATGGCCTGCGGATGGCTACGATCTAAATCGCCGGTGGCCTGAGAAGACATGACAGCTGCTCGCCCGGATGCAGCCAACGGCATGCTGTCGCAACGCGTTGACAGCGCCTACCGGGGTGAGAATCGTGGCCGTCCAGCGACCCAATCCTGCCTGCGAATCGGTGATGCACCAACGTTTGGCAGGCAGGACGCCTGCCGAACGTTCTAGGCACAGCGAAGCGATACTGCGGCGATTCCATCGACCCCAAGCCGAGGGTGTGCGCGGGGTCAATTTTCTAATTGCTCTAGATCACGACGCCGTACCACCTGCCAGACCCACCCCGTCATCGGTCAGCGAATACTCGGAAATGGACCTGACCCCGCTTGCCCCGCCCGGCAGATGGACCGACCCGGCTTGACCCGCCGGGGACATCTCGGTGGCAACCTCGCGGTGTCGATCGCGTGACGACTGACTCAGCTTTTTAATTTCATGGGTAGGTAGCGGAGCACGGGTGCCAGCAACATTGAGTTGAGCAGGATGATGAGTATCACGAAGCCTGAATAAACGATTGACGAACTGACCGCAAAGAACATGCATTCCGCGTAACCGTTTGCACCATCACCGTTGTCTTGTCCCAGAACCATCGGACTGAAGCTCAATCCGAACAAGACCGCGACCGCGAACATCCACCCGAGAAAGGGGTAAACCATAAACCGCTGGCGAATTGTGGAGATCGAATCGAGTTCGTTGGTCGGACGTGCCGCGAATTTCATACCCAACAGGAGGCTCGCCGCCAAAAACACGATGGAAGCAACCTGCCACGGACGCGTGTAATACGCGTCTTCCTCAAAGCTGAAGAACACCGTGCTGGCGAACAGCATTGCCGGTAGCGTTGCCAGGATTGCGGATAGCAAGTAACGAATCATCATTGAATCCACTGAAGCGGCGGCCGATCGGATCGGATCGGAGGCGAGTTCGACTAAATGCAGACGTTATACACGACGGTTTTTTGCTCCGAGGTGAGCGTGGCGCACCCATTGAGACACTACCATCTGTAATCGCGAACGATAGCGAGCCAGGGGGAGAAGGGATGAAACGTCCCTCGCCGCCTTTCGGTCCAGACTTCCACGGCGGCGAAGTCGGTCGCCGCCAGCACGTCCCAGTGCGTCTTAGCGAAGGTGATCCGTGCTACGGCGCACGGGCGATCCAGCGCCGGTTGAATGCCGTGGGCCTTCGGTATATCGCTGTCGATGATCCGGTAGCCGACATTCTACAGCGCATCTTGGATGCGATCGTATCCCCAGCTTGGGTTTTGCTTCGCCAATCGCAGAACCACATCCACCATAACCTGTCGGACACGTGACCCACCGGGCGTCAACTTGCTCCGGGTAATCCCATTTCTGGACCACCAACTCTTGGTGCCAGCGGACAATCGTGTCATGAGTGACGATGTTGGTTTCACCAAGCGCATATCTAGAACCGTATACCCATGCCAGCGTTGCTGATAAATTTGGCAGATTCATCAGACAATCCCCAGAACACCCTGGCTCCAATTTCAACGTTGGGTGTAATCAGGTAGTGTACACCGGGCCCTGCATAGTGCAGCTGGTAGTCGTCTTCGCGGTCAACGCTGTGCAGGCTGAAGTATTCCGCATGAGCATTCCATCGTCGGCTGAATAACGGGGCCTTGAGCACGATCGATGGAGCCCACTCGGTGAAGTGATCTTCCTCTTCGGCCAGGGAGAACCAACGGATTCCCGTGTCGAGTTCCCAGCCCTCGCCCCACTCCCAGCCCAACGCGTACTCGAGCGAGAGATCGGTATCGTTCGATTCACCGCTAGTCGGTGTGTAACCAGATGCGATAATCGAGCTGTCGGGCAACCATCCCACGGCCTCCGTCAAGAAAACTTTGGCCCCATAGATCACCAAACCTTCCTCAACTCGTTCGGCCCCCGCCGGCGCGAGGTGATGATTCTTACCCACCTCGTAAGTCCAGCCCAGACGCGCTTCGAGCACATCACACAGCCCATATCGTGTGAGCAAGTCGGGGTACAAATGCCCCTCGAATTCGGCGTCCTGGTCCAGAAAGGTGTAAGACCCTTCAACCACCAGCCGTCCCGGCGCCACAATCCTGGGCGAACGAGTGAACGAATCTCGGTCGGTTTCGATATGGTCCTCTTGTCCCAAGGCTGACTGAATCAGCCCTGCGAGGATCATCAGGCAAACCACATTTCGCACCAATTTCAAGCTGAGCATGGCGAGACCCGAGAAAGACGCTTAAAAGATCCCATCTTTAGCTGCGAATATCGGCTTTCTGTACTTGCGGGGCGGTTCCAAAACTAACGCTCAGCGGGCGGCTTTCCGCATTGCGAGGCGGGAGGGAGCAATTAGGTAATTAGGAAAAGCTGCAGCCGGTCGCAGCTTTTCCCGCCACCACACGGACGCGCGCCAACCTGACGCCAACCTGACGGCGCGAACCTCGACGGCGCCAACCTCGACGGGGATCGAAGTTGGTGCCCCAGTCGAGTGCGTGGCGAGCGATGTCCCGCTCCTTCGATCTTGGAAATGAAGGTGCTCAATTTAGCTTTTCTACCGTACCGGGCCAGTTCTGTGTTGGGGCGTTTCAGTCGCATTGGCAGCGAACTGCTGGCGCGGGGACTTCGCCCTCTGCAAGGTAATTTCGAACCGAGTTATGCTGTACACTGAACATTCAGGCGATGGGCTTATTCATTGAGCGATCCACGCGAGCGGCGTGAGGAACTCGACGGAGTTCTCGGGACAAGAGCACCGGCACCGCAGGCCACCTTACACTTGGGAGACAACCGAAAGCTTGAGGTTTAGAGGGCGCTGAGCGGAAGATGTAGCATACGCCTGCTCGTCCCTGAGGAATTCGGGAATGCATTCGAGGCACCCGCATAGCAGTTCGAGTTCCCATTTCAGCGGTACGCGAATCGCTAACCCTGGATTCACTCGCATGACCGTTGGATAAGCCTCCGGTCCAGCAATCGGCCAGCCATGCCTTTCCAAGGCATCAATATCTTTTCCGGCGAGTTCGAACGCTTCGCCATACGTCAGGGACAAGGCCGAGGTGCGCCGAGCGTTCTCTTCGTCGGACGCGTCGCCGGTAATCAACCGGCATAACAGATCGAGATCCTCGTACAGCGCTAAGCCCAAGGACATGCCAGACTGACCCATGATTACCGCGAACCACGGCCCACTCGTCAAAGCATCGCTTTCAACCTGGATAATGGTGTCACCTGCAATAGAACGCCAAGGAGTTTGTCGGTAAAAATCGGCAGCGGCGCGAAAGTACTTGCCGAGCGTTTCCTCGGTGACTCCGGGCGAGTCCACGAGCGGCTTTGGTCCCGACGAACCGGCGAGGCGATCGGTCAATCCGGCTGAGCATCTCGTCGAGTTGCTCGAGTTGACCGGCAACGACGCACTTCACCCCGGCCTCTTCCAGATAGGTCGCGAGTACGCGGCGATTTTCGTCCGAACGAACCTCAATCACACCCGGCAGATGAGGTGAGCCCACCGCCGGCTGGCAAATCGCCTTCTGCACACCCTGCCAGAGCCAATTCGGTGGCGGAGTCGATTGCGTGAGATCGACAGTGTAAATCAAGCCATCCGTGGTGTTCGCGACCAGAATGATCCACGGTCGCTGTGGCTGGCCATCCACCTCAATCCACGATGCTAATTGCCGGACATCCGCCTGCCACACTTCTCCGACGCTTTGTGGCAGTGATGAAATGTCGGGATGACCTTCCGCAGAATCGGACGCAATATGAATCCGTTCAAGCATGTCGGTGGACGAACCGGCAAGTGCCATCACACTGTCGACTAGCGGTAGAGCAGCGACGACTTCGCAATCGATCTTGAGCTGTGCCAGTTTTGGCTGCCACCGCCGACAAAGCGTTTTCCGTGTAACTTGCACTTGCGTCGGGCGACTGGGCTCTCCCGTTTCCGGTTGCCGCATGACTTGCAACAATTGTTGCCACACTTCGGCATCCTTGGGGCGCTGATCCATCATATCCAGCAACAGGACTTCGCCGCTTGTCGCGTTGGCGATCGCCATCATCCACCGTTTGCCGTCGTGCGAATCGCCGAGAGACGCTAACTCCACCTCCCAGACATCGTCGCTTTGTGGCAAATCAACGAGGACTTGTTTGACCCTACTCCACGACGGCGCCGCGCGTTGAGGCGGCTCGGCGAGCTTTACGTGGAGTGTTTTTCGCAGCCAAGTGATGGCACCTGGCGAATTCTTCCATGCCGGCAAATACTGCGCGGCATATCCGACAGCTTCGTCTTCCCTGCCTGGTGAGATGTGTCCCGGCAGTTGTTGCGGCATCGGTCTAGCGCCAGTTAAATAGTCCGGAACATGTGAGTTGGACTTGTATGCTTCCCGCAGCAGTCGACAAGCGGACGCGGATTCTCCTTCCTGACGAAACGCCAGCAACGCTCGCGTGTACGACCAATCGGCCATGCCATCCTCTTTGTACTGTTCGAGTAATTCGACCAGTTCATCATGACGTTGCAGATCGAGCAGCGCGGACGCAAGTCGATAGCGGATGCCTTGGTTGTCGTTGGGATTCAGTCGCAGTAGGGCCTGGTAATTTCCCACGGCATCCTCATAGCGTCCAGACGCCCACAACGCATCGGCCAGTCCTGCACGCGCACGCATGTACGGTCGCGTCGGGAGGAATCCCCAAAAGTGCCCTTCAAATTCTTGGAATCCATCATCCCCTAACGCACGCGCCCCAGCGGCCACCCCTTGCTCGTAAAAATGGAGTGCCTCGTCGAGAGACCGTGCATGTTCGGCGAGCAAGACATAGGCATCTGCACAGTCGGGCGAACGCTCCAGGGCCTGTTTCGCAAGCTGCACCTGCCGGCCAGGACTCTCCGCCTCGAATGCGTCATACATGATCTGCTGCGCAGCTTCGAGAGAGTCTTCGGCGACATCCCTGTCGCTGAACATCCGTTGCATGATTGCTTCCATTGCGCGACGGTCGGGTAACGGCGCATTTAACAGATCAGGCGTGTTTGAGCTCCGCTGATCCTTGCGGCGAGTGGTGCGTGCCTTCGGCGATTTTGATTTTCGATTCTTATTCGACATGCTCGGCTCCGTCCTTTCAGGTGATGGCTCCTATTGTAGCGAGGTACGCGAGAACTTGCACCAGTCCAATTGGGACACCTGGAGAAACCCAGACGGTCTATATTCCCGACAAACCCAGACGGTCTATATTCCAACTTCCGTCCGCGCCCGCCACGCCTCTGTCCACCCTACGCGCCAAACTCACGCGGGACACGATGGGACGGCGTGCCCATTTCCACGAGCCGAAGTCGCCAGCGGAAGTTGTAGACCGTCTGGGTTTGTTGTCAGCGGAAGTTGTAGACCGTCTGGGTTTGTTGTCATTTCCGCGCAGGTCCTAAGTTCCTGCCCGAGCCTTATTTCGCCGCCGCCGGTGTGCACCTGGGGACTCTTTACGAGATTGATGTCGGCACCTATCGCGAGCCGCCGCCGGAGTCGAGCGGCAGTGAGGCCGGCCGAGGGACAACCGCCGTCGCGACCTACGGGCCACCACGGCCGACACTGACGCTGGAACCTCGCTTGCCAAATCAAGATGTCTACGAGGTCCGCATCTACGACCGTCGGCGGAACCGGCGAATTGTGGCCGCCATCGAAATCGTCAGCCCGTCGAACAAGGATCGACCGGAGACACGAGGCACGTTCGTCTCGAAGGTCGCCGCGCTGCTGAAGCACGACATCTGTGTGTCGATTGTCGACGTCGTCAGCACGAGTGAGTTCAATTTGTATGCGGAGTTGATGAATTTCCACGAGAGCACCGACCCGGCCGTCGGTGACCAGCCGCCGCCGATGTACGCCGTCACGGTCCGCATGCGATACGAGGGCTCGCGCCGCATGATGGATAGCTGGTATCAGCCACTGGCGATCGGTGATCCCCTGCCGACGCTCCCCGTCTGGCTCACGGCCACGCGCGCCATCTCGCTGGAACTCGAAGCCAGCTACGAAGAGACCTGTCGAACGCTCCGAATTGGATAGTGTGTGGCAGAGTTTCGCCGCGGCTGTGTCACCTCGCACCGCAGCGTTCGTCGCTCCGTCGCGTTGTAGCCCCCGTCGCGCCGTAGCCCCCGTCGCGCAGACGGGGGGGCGAAACCGTCCCACGGCCGACCTCGCCCTGCAGGTCTCGCATCCAAGCCGCTTCACCCCCGCTCTCCGCGAGCGGGGCTACGGACCCGCTTCATGAAAATGTCCATGCCTGCGCATGTACGAGTATGAGCGCCAAAACCGCTGCCAGAAGTCAGGCTGCCAGAGCTCAATCCCCGGATATCCCGGGATCAAGCAACCCGAATCGCGGTATTCGCGGTAACCATCGGCCGGCACAAGGCCCTGACGTTCGGGATTGCGAGCGATGTATTCGACGAGCGTTTCGACAGCCGACTCCAATCGCTCATCGTCGCGAAGCACTCGATCATACGGCTGGTGTTGAAATTCAAAACCCAGCTTCAGCAATGGCCGACTCAGCTCACGTCGGAAGTACTTCATCGCTCTGAGCTGATCCGTACGATCATCGATTCCGATCCAGAGCATATGAATATGGTCAGGCATCAAGCAGTAGATCGGGCAGGTGAATGAATATCGGAAGGCTGCATGTGTCAGGAGCTCTCGGAATTTGTAATTGAACGCTGGGATTAGCCACCCCGTCCGGCGATCCTGAATGGTCATATTCCAGTGAACGTAAGCTTGTCCTCGGTAATGACCGGGTTCAAGTCGCGGAAGGTAATCGCTGAATTCATAATTCGCTACGCCCATCGCATTCAGCCTAACTGGCGGGTGGCAAGCCGCTTTCGCACATCCGAGCAGACTCGGCGAGCGAGTCCACGCGTGGTGATCGTAGCAGAGGGGAGCTATCGACGTCGATTCGCGGTGAGAGCGGATCCTTCCCCGTCCGCCCGAAGCCCCCGTCGCGCCTAGCCCCCGTCGCGCCGTAGCCCCCGTCGCGCCGTAGCCCCCGTCGCGCAGACGGGGGGCGAACCCGTCCCCCAGCCGACCTCGCCCTGCAGGCCTCGCATCCACGCCGCGCCACCCCCGCTCTACGCGAGCGGGGCTACAGCGCAATGGGGACTGCGGCGGGGGCAGGAAATGGAAATGGGAACATTCCGCATAATGCATCCCTCTTTCCGTCGCCGACGTGATTCCTGGAACTCAATGGCGCGAAACCAGGAATGTCCCCGTTTCCCCCTCCCCGGCGTCGAAAGGCCCCCGGACTCCAAGCCGGCGGTGGCGGAAAATAGACCGTCTGGAACTCCCGTCGATGTGACCTACGTGGCCATCGAACTGGACGAAAAACGCCGCTGGCCCGTGCCGATTCGGGGCCCGGTCAGCATGTAACGCCGGATCCGCCCTTCGGGGGATCGGTCGCCCGCCGTCGCTGGGGCCCCATGCTGGCACTCCCTTCGACCTCCGCTTACCCTGGCTGTATCGCCTGGCCGCCGTCGAGGACGCCGATCCTCGTAATTGCGCATCGCCGGCGAGACGACGACGTCACTACGCAAGGGGGCAGGCCATGATTCCAGAATCACCCGACGATACGAACGACCTGCTGGTACGGGCTGAGCAAGGGCAGGACCGAGCCCGTGAGGTCCTGCTGGAACGGCATCGCGAGCGGCTCAAGCGGATGGTGCGGCTGCGGATGGATTGCCGTCTCGTCCGCCGCATCGACCCTTCCGATGTCGTGCAAGATACACTGATTGTGGCCAGTGAGCATTTCGACAAGTATCTGCGGGAACGGCCGGTCGCGTTCTATCCCTGGCTGCGGCGACTTGCCGTGCAGCGCTTGATCGATGCCCAGAGGCGTCATCTGACCTCCAGACGCCGCTCGTTGAGGAACGAAGCCGGTAATTTGCCGGAACTGGCGCCGGATGCCTCGTCCCCTTTGCTGGAATGGGCGGTCGATTCGTGCAGCGGGCCGCTGACACGCGTTTCGCGCGACGAACTGCGGCGGCACGTGCGGCGTTCGATCGCGGAACTGGCCGAAATCGATCGCGAGGTGCTGATGTTGCGGTACCTGGAACAACTCAGCGTCCGCGACGTGGCGCAGATCCTGGAAATCAGCGAGGCAGCCGTCAAGGGTCGACAACTGCGAGCCCTGGAACGGCTGCGCAACATGATAGACTCCGAATATGGCGAGGGACTCTGATGAGTTTCGACGCGCATTGGCGCGAGGACGAGCCCGACCTGCTGGCCGAAGTCGTCGACCAGTTGACCGAGCAATTTGCCCAGGGCGAGCCCTGCGACCTGGAGGCTTTGTGCCGTCAGCATCCGCAACTCGCACCCGATTGCGGCGGTTGGTTCCCGCGATCGCGGCGGTCAGTGATCTGCGCAATTGTCCCGAGGATTCGGCAACGGAAGGACTGCCGATTCCGGAAACCCTCGGCGGCTTTCGTATTCTGCGCCAGCTTGGCCGCGGAGGAATGGGCGTCGTCTACCTGGCCGAGCAAATCGGGTTGGGGCGGCGTGTGGCCGTGAAGGTACTGCCCTTCGCCACGCTCTTGGATCAGCGACAGCTGGAACGATTCCGCAATGAGGCCCGGGCGGCCGCGATGCTGCGTCACCCGGCGATTGTCGGAGTCCACGCGGTCGGTTGTGAACACGGCATCAACTACTATGTGATGGACTACGTCGAGGGTCTGAGTCTGGCGGAAATCATCGCCCAGAATGACGCCGGACGCCGCCCAGCCTCCCGCCCGTTTTCCCGGCCGGACCGCGACAACTCCGGAGGGTCGGCCAACAGCACCGCGCCGCTGGCCACCCTCTCAACGGCCCGGCAGTCGGGCCAGCGCGGTTGGGCAAATGCCGTGGCCAACATCGGGATTCAAGCCGCTCGAGCCCTGCACCATGCTCACCAGCAGGGCGTCCTTCATCGCGATATCAAACCGTCCAATCTCCTGGTCGACCAGGACGGGAATCTCCATATCACCGATTTCGGCTTAGCGCGGATTCAGGAGGACCAGCGATTGACCGTTACGGGCGACCTGGTTGGCACGCTTCGTTACATGAGCCCGGAACAGTTGACCGGCGAAATGCTGGTGGATCAGCGGACCGACATCTGCGCTCTGGGATTGACGCTGTATGAGTTGCTCACAGGCCAAGCCGCCTACCCCGCCCAGCAGCGTGCGGTCCTGATGGAAGAAGTCCGACGCGGCGTTCCGGCCCCGCCGACACGGGTCTGCCCGGACATCCCTCGCGATCTGGAGACGATCGTTCTCAAAGCGATCGAAAAAGTCCCGGCGTTACGTTACCAGCAGGCGGCCGCCCTGGCCGACGACCTGGAACGTTACTTGCAGAACAAACCGGTCCGCGCCCGCCGCATCGGCACCTGGGAACGACTTCGACGTTGGGCCGTGCGAAATCCCCTCCTGGCCACCTTGTTGATCACCGTCAGCATGCTGCTCACCATGTTGGCCGTGGGCAGCACCGCCGTGGCCTACCGTTTCGCCACGTCCGCCCGGCGGCAACGGTCGCAGATCTATGCACGTGACATTCGTTTGGCACAGCGTGCCGTCGAGGAAGGCCGTATGCTGGATGCAGAAGCCAACTTGCTGCGCTGGGTCGGGCCGGCGGGGACCCGATCTGCGGGGACTTGAATGGTTCTACTTGTCGGGCGCCTGCCACGACCCCGCGATCGAACGGACGATCGCCCACGAGGTGGCAACACACGCCGTTCGATTCGTCGAGAGTGACGATAAACTGGCCGTCGGCTGGTTTTCTGATCGCGTCACGATCTGGGACCTGACACGCCCGACGGGGTCCGGCCCGGTCCGCGAATTGCCGATGGACTGCCAGTACGTCGGATCGCTGATCGGCGGCCCTCCGCCCGCTCGAAACCGACTCTGGGCCGGTGGCGTAGGCGGTAACTTGGTCGCCTGGGACACCCCCAGCGCGACGCCCGTCCGGCGGTATCCGATGGATCTGCCGAAAATGGCGTCCGCTTGTTTTTCGGTCCACACCGACCCGAGAAACCGCTGGCTGGCCATCGGCGCCGGCGGCTACCACGCGGGCACCGTCCGCGTTTTCGACCGGACCGACGGCTCCCTGCTCACGTCGCTGGAGGGATTCCCGGGGCGCTGTCAGGTCAGCTTCACACCGACAGGGCGGTTGCTGGTCACTAGCAAGAATGACGACCGGTTGCGCTGGTACGATCCGGCCAGCGGCCAAGTGGTCACCGTCCATCAGCTGAATGCCGATAGCGCGACGGAATTGGCGCATCATCCCGATGGTCGACACGTGGCCATCGGGACCTTGACGCAGCGAGGCATGCAGCCGTCGGCCGGGATCGAGTTCTGGGACCTGGTCGACGGCGTCCGCGTGGCACGAACCACCCTCACGGCGGCAGAAATACGCAGCCTGGACTACTCTCCCGACGGCTCGCTGCTGGCGGCTGGCGATGAATCGGGACAGCTGTTCTTGTTGGATTCGGATCACCAGGTGATCGCCAGCCGACGCGCCCATGGGGGAACCGTCAAGGGGCTCGCCTTCTCCTCCCAGGGCAACAAATTGGCCACGGCCAGCGACGACAAGACGGTCCACGTGTGGTCGGTCGCCAGGCTGCTCGATGGCGCCGCTCATCAGGTCAAATTGGAAAGACCCCTCGTTTTCTGCCAGAATTCGGTGTTTCTGGACGAGCAAACCCTCTGCAGTTCGTCGGGAACGGGCGAATTGGTCCTCTGGAATGCCGCCACCGGAAAGGTCAAAGACGTATGGCATCTCAGGGCAGGAACGGCGAATGCCCTGCGGGTCGCCGTCTCGGCCGATCGCCGCCGGATCGGAATCGTTTGCGGCGAATACCCACATTCGGCCAACCCCGGCCGCTTGTTGGTGCTGGACGCCTCAACCGGCCGCGAGTTGCGGGCGGTCGACGTGCCACCGGTGGCAAGCGGCGGAGTGGCTTTTGCCCCCGACGGCAGGCGACTGGCGGCTGTCCTCGCGGAACAAATTGTCCTCTGGGACTTCCTGGCACCCGGCGACGCGACGGACGCGATCCACACCTTATCCTTTGACGCACCCCCCAAATGCCTTGACTTCTCGGCCGACGGCCGTTGGCTGGCCTGCGGTGATGTGCAAGGTCAGGTCTCGATCTACCGGGCCAAGACCCTGGAACCCTTCCTCACGTTTCAAGGCGACAGCCAGATCGCGATGCGGACCGTCTTCTCGCCTGACAGCTCCCTTCTGGCCGTGGTGGGCTTCGACCGCGTTATCAAACTCTTCGAAACCGACCGGTTCCAAGAACTCCCCAACCCCGGCTTCCTGAAGGTGGCCGGATACCAGAACGATCTCTGCTTCTCGCCAGATGGAACCCGGTTGCTCACCGCCGGACCCGATGGTCGAGCTCACCTCTGGGACCGGGACTCGGGCGAAGAACTGCTTACGTTCCACGTCGCGGATGCCTGGTACCCTGCCATCACCTTTTCGCCCCAGGGCAACTCGCTGGCCATTTCCGTTGGCTGTGACGTATTCGCCTTGCAGGGCGCCGATCGACGACATCTCAGCCCATTGAGCGTGGAACAGCTGGGCGACATCGTCTGCCAACGGATGGACCAAATCCGACTGTTCCGGCATCGCCCGCCCGCGGATTCGCAACCTTAACGCAAGCCGGAAGTGCACCGTCGCCCCGCTCGCGAAGAACGGGGGCAGCGTGCCTGAAAACACTCATTCCCACCGTCTCCGCGACGGTGGCTACGGCAGAAATGGCGATTCCAGACAAGACTGATTCGCAATCTTTTTCGAGCTGCCCAATTCGGTCCCCATCGCGACCCGGATTCCAACCCGATCACAGCACCCCAGCCGGCGGCATTGGGCGCTTTTCTGAGTTGTCTGCCAAAAAACACCGATTATGCGCAGCGCCGTCGGCGGCAAATGCGTCATTGTCACAAGTGGCCTGTCGCCGTTTGATTTTGGGGTTGGCGTCGTGGGAAGGCGAGGCTCTGGCCGAGCCGCTTGAACGAATTCGCGTCCCAACCATTTTCGGCTCGGCCGGAACCTCGCCTTCCGCACTCCACTTCAATCTTGAGCTGGAACACAGCACGTGAGCAGCCCAAGCGCTGCCGCGATTTCGCCACGTTGTTCCGCTTGAAGCGCTCCGCACTCTATCTGCCTGGAAGGTCAACCGATGACAACTCAATTGCTGCGTTCCCGTCGGCTGTTTGTGGCGTTCGTCCTGGTGCTGCTCACGAGGGTTTCTCTCGCGCAGATCGTTTTTCAGGAGGACTTCTCGGACCGTAACGCCCAGGACGGCCACCCGGTCCATTGGGTGGAACGCGAACTGACCGGGGCGACGTACGACGTCTCCACGGGCGATTACATTTTTCGTGCCGGGCTGGCCTATGACCTCAGCGGACCGTCGCTGGCTGCCGATCCGGTGGACTATGTCCTGACCGACTCGTCGGTTGTGGCACAAATCCGAGGCAATGGTCCTTTTTCGGACCTGGGTATCGGGGCCCGCTGGAACGAAGCGGCCACGACGGGCTATTTTGCCGGTTTCGGCAGGAACTCGGTGCTGTATGTCGGCCGCTGCGACGGACCGGTTGCGTGCCCGGTCTTGAACAATGTTTCGGTCGGAGACCTGGATCTCATCGCGGAAGACGTGCTGCTGCGATTCGACGCGGTCGGTGATCAGTTGAGCGCCTGGGCTTGGCGCACCGGGTCAGCCGATGCCTGAGACGCCGACGCTGACTGTCTCCGATCCGACCTACACGGTGGGCACGCCTGCCATTTACGCCAACCCGCTCCACAACGGCGAAGGCATTTATCGTTTCATCAATGTGTCTGTTCCGTACACGCCAGAGAAAACCCTGCAGGGGCGATTCGGCAACGTCCGCCGGGTTGAGGGCACTATCAACCAGCCCGGTCCGGGAACGCTCGATGTATCCCCGGCCCTCACCACCGATCAATTGGAGATGATTTTTCGCTCGAACCGTTTCGACGAATCCGACCTGTTTCGTGTCACGCGGTCGCTGCCCCAGGACCCGTTCGAGAATGAGGAACTGCTCGAGGCCTTGAACTCACCGGCCAACGACAACGGCGCGAACCTCTCGAGCGATGGATTGACGCTTTATTTCAGCTCGGATCGGGACGCCAGTCTCGGTCGGAACGATCTGTTTCTGGCCACTCGTCCCAGTCGAACCGAGCCGTTTGGGAACGTGGTCCACTTGCCGGCCGGGCTGAACACCGAATACGAGGACATGAGCCCGAATGTTTCTGCCGACGGTCTGAGCCTCTATTTTGCGTCCGACCGTCCTGACGGGGAAGGCGATCTCGATCTGTATGTCGCCGCCCGCGCGTCGCTCGAGGATCCATTTGGCGAGCCGGAAAATCTGGGACCCGAGATCAACTCCGCGTCGAACGACGGCACCCCAACGATTTCCAGTGACGGACTCCACCTGGTATTTCATTCGCCCCGAGTCGGGAATGCCGAGCTGTATATCGCCTCCCGCGAATCGACGGACGAACCGTTCGGCCCGGCGATCCGACTGGATGAATTCGGCATCGGATCGTACATCCACTCGTCCGTGCCGGCCGAAGCCGACCCGCAGCTTTCGGCGGACTGGCCGGCGATCGGTTCCAAAATCTATTTCAGCGGCTACACCGGCAGCGAAGAAGCCGACTTGTGGGAAGCCACCTGGAGTGTCAACGGCGATCTGGATTTCGATGGCCAACTGACCGTCGCGGATCTCGACCAGGTCATGCAGCGGACCGCGCACTGTGAAGCCGGTTGCACCTTGGTCGGCGCCACGCGTCTGATCACCTTCGACATTGACCTGGACGGCGTGATCGATCGCGAAGACGGGCGTGTCTGGGTCGAAGAACTGAAAGGCACGTATTTTGGTGACGCCAATCTCGATGGCGAATTCAACTCAGACGACCTGACACTCGTTTTCCAGGCCGGAGAATACGAAGACGAACTGCTGCGGAACTCGACGTGGGCCACGGGCGACTGGAATGGCGATCGGGATTTTGACTCCGGGGACCTCGTGCGGGCGTTCCAGGCGGGCGGTTACGAGCAAGGACGGCGCGGGCCGGCCCCGGTTCCCGAGCCTGTTGCCGCCACGCTGGCGATGGTCACTCTGTGCGTCATTTTGCCGCGGGCCCGCGGGGTTCGCCCGGCCAATGGCGCAGCGTCGCCCCTCGGACGTCCAATGATCGCTCATTCCGATCGCTCATTCTGACGTTCACACCGAATACAGTACGGCGCGTACGGCACCGCCTCCAGCCGGGCCCTGGCGATCGGCTCACCACACTGCTGGCATTGACCGAATGTGCCATCTTCGATTCGTCGCAGCGCCTCGCGAACCTGTCGCTGCATGGCGTCCGGTCGCGGAGCGGGGGTCGCGGAGCGGGGGGTCGCGGAGCGGGGTCGCGGAGCGGGGGCGGAGCGGGGTCAGATCCGTTTTCTGGTGTCAAGTTCGCGTGCGACGCGGGATTACGGGCAGTGGAAAACAACGGCCTCGCTGGATCGAACGTGTCGGCGCAAAGTTGTCAACGGCGAGACTCGAGCAAGTCCAGCGGGACACTTGCTGTTCAATTGCCGGAACCTAATTCGCCGACCGAACACGGTACGCTCGAAGGGCGAACGCCGCAGGCGAGACCTGCCAAACACCAGATACCCGATCTGACCCCGAAGCACTGCTCACGATTGCGTCGCCGAACCCCCCTTGAATCGCATCACGTGGCGCGCAGAATACGAGCCAGTTGCTGCGGCGACCCACCGAGCATCACACCGACGACACCCACAATAGCGGCCAGCAGGGCATCCTCCACCTGAACCGGAGGCACGGCTGTCTTTCACGCATGACGGCGTGCGCATTGTCACGCCAAGAATCGTGCCTGCAACCGTCCGCTCGCCGAGTAACCCGGAGGAAAACTAGACGCCAAAAGTTCACTCAGCTTTTGTCGCAGCGACATCAACCACGCGGATCCGGCCACACGCCGCAAACAAATTCCACGATATTGGTTTTCGGAACTGCGGAAAGAGAGTCAGTAACTAGTGTCTGTCCGGAAATTAGGTCGACGCTCGGGAGAGCGTTGACGTAGGTTGTGAAACTCCACCGTGGCCGTTTTCAGTCGTTCAGCATACTGCTTTTGGATGGCGCGGAGGAACACAAGGCTCATCCACAATTGCCTCCAGTTGCCGCTCGTTTTCCGGAGAGTAAAAGCCTCGGTCAAACGAGGCTGTGCGAATCATTCCCTGGTGCTTCTTTTGAGCCTCGCGAGTTTGATCGACGATGACATCGACATCGCCGAGTCCGCGATCCATCAAGTGGTTGTGACTGATGAAACCTGCGCCATATTCAAACACCAACACTTGCCTGCCAAATTGATTCGGAGTTCCCGCCTTGCCACGTCGGTACAGCTGCATGTGCGTCTCAAATAAGCTAAACAGTTTGTCGCCATTAGGGACTTCCTCCTGCAGGATGACGCGACGGTGCGTCGTATCACAAACCCGTGACGGCGGAGCGGGGTCACGTGACGGCGGAGCGGGGTCAGATCCGTTTTCTGGTGTCAAGTTCGCGTGCGACGCGGGATTACGGGCAGTGGAAAACAACGGCCTCGCTGGATCGAGCGTGTCGGCGCGCAAAGTTATCAACGGCGAGACTCGAGCAAGTCCAGCGGGACACTTGCTGTTCAATTGCCGGAACCTAATTCGCCGACCGAACACGGTACGTTCGACCAAGCCAAATCACGCTCGAAGGGCGAACGCCGCAGGCGAGACCTGCCAAACACCAGATACCCGATCTGACCCCGAAGCACTCTTAGGGGCTGAGCTGGCCAAGCTCGCTGGTGTTGTCAAAGTGATCCTCCAACTGCGGAGGGCTTGCTGACCTCTTTCAGTTTGGGCAGGCCGCTCGGAACGGAGATGTGTCCGCCCTCAGCAACTTAATTGGAGTCGAGACTGAAAGAGGTCGACCTCGCCATTTCGTGCTACATCTCGCCCACCCAGACGGAACTGTCACATTGAACCACCACAGGTTCGGTGCCCATGTGTCATCGAGGGTTTAGCGACTTTTCTTCCGTCGCCGGGCGATCAACGCCAGAAAAGCGCACAGACAGGGAAAAGCCGTTGCCGGTTCTGGGACTGCGTTGAACGAAAGGTCATCAAACGTGCCGCTGAAGGACACAGGTTCCGTCATCAAGCCAATGTCCGCATAGGTAAGGAGGCACAGCGCTCCCTGCTCGAACGTCGTATCTACGAACGACAGTTGCGGCTCGGCAGGCTCAGGCTCTCCTGGCCGCCAGACCTTCATGGTGATCTGGTCTCCGACCGTGCCGCCCTGGATGATCCAGTCTTCGCCTGCCGCAAACGGAAATTGCTGTGGGTCCATCAAACCGAGAATCGTCTGTGGTTCAGGCTTCGAGGCGTCGTAGATTTCAATGCCGAACGTTCCGTACAACGTGCTCGCGAAAAACCCATAATCAGTCCCCGCGGCCGGATCCGCGCGGGAAAGCAGTGAGACGGTGCTGCCGTGTGTGTTTGCACGTACGGTACCTTGAAAATAGCCGTCGGTCAGGGGCTCCGCGATCGTGGGTTCCCACGTCGAAAGTGTGCCGTGCGATCCAGCAAAGCCGGCCGGCATTTCGCCCGTTATCGCCAGCACAAACGAACCGGAGCTGGCGTCAAAGATGGCCGGCCCAAAGGACGGAGCATTTAGATCGTCTTCGGTCCAACCATCCGCTTCCCCGTCGTCGAAATCGTCTGAATACAGAGTCTGAGCCTGGAGTGTTGTGCTGGCGGAACAGAAAGACAGCAATGCAATCAACGTAACATAAAGGTGCAGTCGTCGATTCATCATTCAGTTCCTTATCCTCGTGTTAGGTGATTGGTTCGCCCTACCTGGGCAGTGCTCTTCGCAACTCAAGCAACTGTGATACGCGATCACGCCAACATTGGAGCCACAGCCGAGGGTATGATGACATACAACGACAACGCCGCTTTACACAGAGGCTCGTTGATCGCTGCATCGCGCAAAGCTGGAAAAAAGCTGCGACGAACCTGAGCTATGAAGAAGACAGGCGATTCGCGAGCAAAGCGCGACAAGAAAGCTCAGATTTTCTGGAATCGACGAAATCGGTCTGCGTCTCGGGAGGCTCTGCAAAGTCCCATTAACAAGAGCCCGACTTGCTAACTTGTCTGAACATCGAGAAAATAATGGCGTGAAGCTGTCGCGCGAGCCTTCGCGATTGCCTGTTCTATAGAGGGAGAACCTTTAATATGGCATTTTCGACCGACTCCGAGGACACGGCGACGATGCTCGATCAGGTGGCGGCGGGAAACCCGACGGCAGTTGCGCACCTGCTCGCGCTGCACCGCCCATTCCTGAAGCGAGTTGTCGAGATGCGGATGGAATCTGCGCTGCGAAGTCGTGTCGACGCGTCGGACGTCGCGCAGGAGGCTCAAGTCATGATCAGCAAGGGAATCCAACGATTCGCCCAAGAACGCCCAACGTCATTTCGAATCTGGGTCCGCCGAAAAGCCCTCGACCAACTGAAAGACGAGCGACGACGACACATTGGAACGGTGAAGCGGAGCGTGCTCCTGGAACAAGACATTTCTGACGTGTCTTCGATGGAAATCGCTCGCAAGTTGCTTTCCAACTCGCCCAGCAATATCCTTGGCCAGATCGAGCTGCGTGAACGGATTCATGGCTTGATCGGGCAACTGAGTGACATCTATCGTGAGGTGCTCATGCTGCGTCACGCGGAAGAACTGACCAATGCGGAAGTCGCGGATCTCCTGGAAATCGATCCCAACACCGCTCGACAACGTTATGGACGAGCCCTGCAGAAGCTACACCAGCTATTTATCGAAAATGGCATCGGCGCCGATGGAGCAAGGGGGTAAGCATCGTGCAGCACTCGGAGCGGGACGAGGATGGGGCCGATTTGGTAGCCCGCGTCGTGGAAGAATACTTCGAACGCGCCAGACGCGGGGAGCGTCCACGGCTCGAAGAGTTTGTCGAACGATATCCCGAGATCAGCGACCTGCTTAGAACCGTGATCCCGGGGTTGCAGGTCGCCGAGCAATCTCCGATTGCTTCTGCTGGTTCGGCTTCTGCGCTCGAATCTATCGGCGATTTCAACATCCGGCGCGAGATTGGGCGGGGCGGGATGGGAATCGTCTATGAAGCCGAGCAGGTGTCGCTAGGACGACGCGTTGCCTTGAAGGTGCTGCTGCACCACGCGGCCGCTAGTAGCAAGCAACGCCGCCGATTCCAGCGTGAGGCACGCGCCGCGGCACGACTACATCATACCAATATCGTTCCCGTGTTCGGTGTTGGAAACGAAGGAGACAACGACTACTACGTGATGCAGTTGATCCCTGGGAGCAGCCTGGACGAAGTACTCGTCGAGCTTCGTCACTTGCGAAACGAGAGTGTCCGAGGCCAATGTGTGGAGGACGCTTCCATGGCGCGCACGAACAGCCAAGGTACGAGCCTGATCGCGCAATCACTTTGGCACGGCAAATTTGGCGAGATGCCATCGTCTTCAAAAGATGAGTTCGTTGCGGCAAAGGATCCCGAACAAAATGGAGAGGCAGTCGAGGCGGCACGCGTGGCCATGTGCCAACCCGCTTTGAAACACAGCGGTAAAAAGATCTCCCCAGGAGCCCCCGCGTCCTCGACCGCCCATCCGTCTACCTCTCCTCTGCCGTTGTCCGATTCTCATCTTTCCGTGAATGGGATCGACTCGAGGTCCCAAGGTTCGCGACATACGCAGTATTGCGAAAGCGTCGCGCGAATCGGATTGCAGGTAGCGAGCGCTTTACATTACGCACATGACCACTCGGTCCTGCACCGAGATATCAAACCGTCCAACTTGATCTTAGATGGATCAGGTACCGTTTGGGTAGGCGATTTCGGCTTGGCGAAAGTGATGGACCAGCAGGAGCTAACGAACACCGGAGATGTCCTGGGAACGCTTCGGTACATGCCGCCGGAAGCATTTCAAGGTCAGACGGATCTACGTAGTGACATTTATTCGTTGGGCATCACACTCTACGAAATGTTGGTGTTACGGCCAGCCTTTGACGAGGCGGACCGACACCTGTTGATTTCTCAGATCGCAGAGGGTTCGTTGGACCGATTAGAGCGAGTTGATCCAGCGATTCCCCGCGACCTGGTCACCATCGTACACAAAGCCATCGAGCGCGATCCGGCGGATCGCTACCAAAGTGCGCAAGAGATGGAGGCAGATCTTGCGAGCTTCTTGGCGGATGAACCGATCAAGGCGCGGCGCACCTCATGGATCGAGCGAAGTGCCCGTTGGTCCCGACGCAACCGAGCTATGACGGCGGCCGTGATGTCGATCGCCGCGCTGCTAATACTTGGGACCATCGCGTCCACGATTTCGGCGGTGTATTTTGCGAGGCTGAAAAACGAGGCGGAGTATAACCGGTACGTGTCGGATATTTTTGCGATCAATTATCGGACAGACAGAAACAGTCGGTCAGCGATCCTGGCCCGTAACGCGCTGGCAGACGCTCCCACGAGATTTCGAAATTGGGAATGGGCGTATTTGGCGAATAAAGTCCTGCAACCTCGTACGCGCAACACGAAACAAATCCTGCACGAAAAGCCGTCGTCCAGTTCCGCCGAGTTTTGGGCGCGTGGTGTGCCGCAGGTGCATGCTGAAATCGTACCCCGGTATGGGATTGGCACGGGAATCATGACAGGAGGGTACAACACCGCAGGCACGGCGTTGGTGCTTACGTTAGGAGATGGATCTGCCGAATTGTACTCTCTTGCCAACGATGGCTCGGACGCCAGGTTCCGACTCGCGCGCGACTCGACGTTTTTTCATATGACTTCAAGCCCCGATGACACAAAGCTTGTCAGCAATGTAGTCTCGGGCCCAGTAGTCATCTACGACCGGACAACATCGAAACCGATCAAAATCTCTCCTGAGACGTGTGTGGTCAACCAAGTGACGTGGGTATGGAGCCCTAATCAAGCTCACGTGATCTCGTTGCACCCCGACGGCAAGATACGTATTTGGGATGCATCGACACTCGATCCAGACAGTGTCGTCGACTTGCGTGACCCTCATCCCAAATCAATGTGGCTAGAAACAAGCGATATTCGCTTCACAGAATCGGGAGACGAGCTCTGGTCGGCAGCGATCGATGGAACGATCCGCAAATGGTCGTTTCCTCAAGGAGAACTATTGGACAAGATTAAGGCGCCTGTAACCAGGGGCATGAGTCATCACGGCATGTCTCCCAACGGGAAACTCGCCGTCGCCACGTTCGACGATGGCTCAAGTTTCCTGTGGGAAATCAAGTGGGATGCCGAGACGCACGATTGTTGGCACCTTCGAGAAGCAGATCGGCCCGCGGCCAACATGAGGGGGACGCCGGCTGCGTTTAGCCGAGACGGAACCTGTGTCGCGGTGATGAACGGTTTGTTGACCGCCACGATCTATGACGTCGAGCAGACGGTGAAACGCGGGACGGGGGCTCGGCTTTGTGAAATCGAAGGTCATTCGGCGGAGGTAGTATCGGTACAGTTTAGCCCAAATGGCGAGGGGCTCTTGACGGTGTCCCATGAAGGAACCGCCAAGATTTGGACCTGCCAGCCAGCGCCGACTCAAGCTAATCCAACGTTCGCAAAAGCTCACCAAGATGTCGTCTTTCAACTCGCTTTCGATCGGCACAAAAATCGACTGCTGAGCGGGTCTTTTGACGGGACTGCTCGAGTGTGGGATTTAGAATCACGTCAATTGATCACGACTTTTGAGGAACATGACGCACCGGTCGTCGCCGTTGATTTCAATGTCCATGGGACAAGGGCGGCCAGTCTGGATGCGGACGGCGTGTTGCATGTGTGGAACCCGGTAACGGGGAGCCCGATACTTCTGTGTTGACCCACAGTCCAAACTTTTTGCCGAACACATCCGCGCCGCGAGTGGGAGGATCGTTGGGGACATTTTATTCTTCCCGGGTGTCCTCTCGACGGGACTTTTCACACCCAACGGGGAGTACGTCGTAGCCTTTGAAAAAGATGCGATGAAAGTATTTCGCGCCGACGATGGAACGTTCGAAGTATCTCTTGTTGATTCCACCGACCATGGGTGGCCTGTCTTCAACCACGACTCGACCCTCGTGGCGATACTCGAAATGAATGCCAGGCAGTCTCGCGTGTGGGATCTGCGTACGGGGCAGTTGGTGACGACGGATGCTCATGCGGGTCGCCATTCGAAGGCTTTGAGTATGGTGGATTTCAGTCCCGTCGATGACAAACTTGTCTCCGGCGGTATGGGCGGTGACGTTATTGTTCGAAATGCACGCACCGGCGATTTGATACACGAACCGTTGAGACCCGACTTTGGCATCGTCGATAGTTGCCGATTTTCCGGCGACGGACGATTAGTCTTGGTTGGGTACGACAACGGCCGGTGCCAAGTGACCGACGCTGATTCCGGGGATGTCGTCACAACTCTCGCGGGGCACCTGGGAGCAATTCGAGACGTACGCATCAGCCCCGACGGGACACGTCTTCTCAGTTGGTCCGTCGATGACCACGCCATTGTTTGGGACCTCGCGCGACCGTCCGCCAATCAGCTAATTGTACTAGGCGGTAAGTCTCGACTGATACAAGCTCAGTGGAGTCCTGACGGTCGAGACATCATCACTGCCTGGTCGGACGGCAGTATCGGCGTTTGGTCAGGTGCGACCAAGCAGGATCTCACGAGTCTGAGTCTAGATGCCGATGCAGGTGATTTTGAGGAAAGTGTCAACGTGTGGCGTGACAGCTTGGCGACGCCCAAGGAGCGGCAACGCGATTAGAACCTGCCGTGATATGTGGTTGCTATCGCGGTGGGCCGCCGATACTTGCGTTCCGATCACGTGCAGCAATTCTCGGGTCGTTGTCATGGTATCTTCTGTGCAACGCGCCGCCGCACACAGAGGTCCGCCGACCAGCGATCGAGCCTGAACAGTGAGCGGGGCCCATTGCGACATCCATAGTAAAATCGGTGTCGACACCGCTGTCGTGCATAGTAACAAACCGTCATTGTGCAGACCGATCGCGGCGAGAACGCGTTTCCTACGCCGCTTGGGTCATTTGCGCCAAACGCACGAACGCACTTTCCGCCAGCGCAATTTCGTGCTAGGGCTTCCCCTCTGCCCAAGCGATCGGCTTCGTCGTCAACTTTCCTTGTCATTTCGCTCAGAGATCTTATCGATTTTTCGATTGGTCATCACAGCCTCAAAACTGCGGGCGGTGGCGCCACCTCCATCACTTGGTCGCCGACCAAATTCGCGTCGGCTGGACAAACCGATGCAATTTCATCGTTGCGCGATACTGAAAACGCGGATCTTGACCGCGAACGAATCGAACTTGCGTCAGACAGTGAGTTTGAACTCTCCGAGCTCACCGGTATTTACGTAAAACGGGGATTAGATGCATCGCTTGCTAGGCAGGTTGCTGAACAATTGATGGCTCATGATGCTCTGGGTGCCCACGCACGCGATGAATTGGGGATCTCCGAAACGATGAGCGCGCGGCCCGTTCAGGCGGCTTTGGCTTCGGCCGCTACGTTTGCAGTAGGCGCCGCGCTACCGCTCGCGGCTGCGTTTCTGTCGCCAGAGAGACTGATCGCAGTGATCGTCTCGATCACATCTCTGGGTTTTCTTGCATTGCTGGGCGGTCTTTCCGCCAGTGCTGGCGGTGCTCCCATAGCAAAAGCGGTTGCTCGCGTCACCTTTTGGGGCACGCTTGCGATGGCAGCGACTGCTGGTATCGGCGCATTATTCGGGGTCGCCGCGTAACCAAACCTTCCTTGAAGATCGGCGGCTCACCTTGAGGATAACTGTGCGACTTCAGCTTGGCGGAGTTCCCATTTGGCGTGCGTCAGTTTGCGCTGAAGCGCAACAATTGTCTCGCTGTCGCCCGCCAGCGCCGCCTTCTGCAGATCTCCTTCGATTTCCATGATCTCCAGACGTTTGTAGTAGTCTGCAAATTCCTTGAGATGGGCGAGCACGATTTTGCCGGTCAGTAAAGGATGGTTCTTTGTCACATCCGTGGTTTTAAACTTCCCCCCGTGCTCAAGTTCGACCTTCAGGCCGCTGAGGAATTCCGAAAAATCCACTTTCATGCCCGCTGTCTCAAGCTGCGAGAGGATCGCTCTTGCCTCCGACTCCGACACATCTCCGTCGTTCAGTTGTGTCCAGTCTCGGATGCCCAGTTCACCACACACCCGTTGCACCTCTTGCGCCGTGATATATTCGGGAATCTGGATCTGTCGACTCTGTTTGCGGTCCGGCTCGGCACTCAGTACGAAACGGTCGCCGGGCTGCTCGATTTCTAACCAACTCTGCAATGTCACGACTGCGAGCAAGCCCAGCGTAATTCCTCCCCATCGTTTACTCATTGGTGTCATTTGTTCTTGCTCCTCGTCGCAAGGTCGTGGAATTGGGTGGGACACTTGCATGCGAGGCGTTGCATCCCGGTCGGGGTTCGATGGCTCCATCTTAGCCCACAATTGCATTGCCTTTCCATCCAGTGCAAAAGCGGATCGGAACACAACCGGGAAACGACACGCGCCATCACAGTCGGTCGCAAGTACCGATAGAACGCCGATCGAGAGAGCCTCTATGTCTTGCAGATGTCATCGATCTCAAGGATTGTGTCCGCGTGTAGCTTCTTGGCGAGCACGACCTTGGTCTCAGCGGCAGTGACTTTGAGAGGTGTCACTCGCGGGGACGCGTTTTGACCGGATCGTTAATTCCAGGGCACCTGCTAACCAGAGATTCAGAGAGTTTTGGGCCGATATCTCGGGGTCCGCTCTTGACCTTGAAGGTCCAGCTTGGACCCCGCGTGGTCTCTCTCGAACTAGAGACTTTTTTGCCAGCGGCGAACTTGTCGCAAGTCCTTGCGGGAAAGGTAGTAAACGCAAAAACGCCGAGAGCGGAAACTCTCGGCGTTTGGTGTAAACTCCGCGAACCGTCAGGTTCGTAGGATTTGAGTTAGCTCCCCCGGTAGGACTCGAACCTACGACCCAGCGGTTAACAGCCGCTTGCTCTACCAACTGAGCTACAGGGGAATTGTGAATGGCTCGACAAAACGTCGACGCGGGCGACGGTCGGTTTTCGCAGGTCTGCCCGCCTGACCCGCGAGTCTAACATCGGAATTCGTCTGGGTCGCGAAGCACCGCATCGCCGATTCTTCCCTCAGGATCTTCGGCCTCTTCCTCGGCAGCTCCGAGCGTTTTGTGCTGCTCTCTTCAGTGGCGTCGCTGCCGACCCAAGGCCTGCGTCCGCTGCGTCGCCCCCCTTGAGATCGGCTTTTGCGACAGGGATCTCGAATCGTAGTCGAAGCTTTCGGTCGTTTCAAGCCTCCGGGAGCACCTTTTCCATCACGACTCGGTTGCCGCTCTCGTTATACTCGATCATCGTCATGTAGTTCTTCATCAGCTTCAGTCCGCGGCCACTGGGCTTGTCTAAGTTCTCGTCCAGAGTGCAGTCCGGAACGGCCGAGGGGTTGAAGCCCGGACCCTCGTCCTCAACCAGAATCCAACACCGTGTGGACGAGATTTTGCAGGCGACTTGGACCTTTTTGTCCAGATCCTCGCCGTTACCGTGCTTGATCGCGTTGACTACCGCCTCCTCCAGCGCACAGATGGACCCCGAAGACGTCCCGCTGGGCCCAGCGATGACGCTGCAGCTGCTCGATGATTTCCAGGATCAGGCGATGACCCTGGAGCGAACAACTGGGGATCTCGCGTTCAAGTGTCCAGCTCCAAACCGTTCTTGTTTCGGTCATTTGGTCCGCCCATCAAGGCCTTGCCGAAGATGCCACACCCAATCGCTCGGCCAACATGTCGCACGGGTCCAGGGCCGACCCGCTGCTGCCCCTGTGGTGATTCCGCCCGAGTTGTCCATCATGCCCTCAAATGGCCCTCGCCGCTTTTGAATTTGATTCATCGCGAAAAACGACTTCAGCTCGAGCGACACTCTTTCGGGGGGGTTGCGGCTCTTGGGGCGGCTGCCGCGGGCCGTTTTTGCGAGCGGAATTGGTCGCCGGGGAACCATACGTTCGGATCGCACTCGCGACCCGGCCTGACCTCCGCATCCACTCCCTTGTTCGTCGACTCCTCCTGCCGGGGACACCGCCGGTTGGCCCGAACGGTGACGTGCCGCGCCCGCGGGTTATTCCCCTGAGTTTATTATCCGACCGACGCGAAATCCGCCAAGGCTTCTTCTTGCTCGTCCTTGATGTCAAATTTCTCGTTCAGGCGGGTGATTTTGAAAACGTCGTAAATTTCCGGGCGGATATTGCTCAGTTTCAGCACCCCGCCCGCCCGCTCGATCTTCTTGTGTAACGAGATCAATTTGCCCAGGGCCGCACTCGAGAGAAACTCGACGCTTGTAAAGTTGAGCAGCAGGTGCTTGCGATTCTTCTCCTCTACGAGCGCAAACAGCTCATCACCCAGGTCCTGGATGATTAGCTCATCCAAAATCTTTCGGTCGGTGAACCGAACGACCGTCACTTTGTCGATTTCGGTGACCTGGATACGCTGATGTTCAGCCATCTAATCGGCTCCTGACTTAACGGACTCGAGGGATGCGCAACGTGGCTTAGTGGCTGCGACCGGTACGGCGAGCCCCTCCCCGCTCTTTGACGACGGATCATTCTAATGCCTGTACGTCCAGCGCGAAAGCCTTGGATGGTGGAGTCGGCGGGAAGCGGCGGGGCCGGGGACCTCGCGCGATCGTCCATCCCCAGGCATCCGGCTCACGCAACGTGAACCTCGGCAGGGTCCGACCCGCGGAGCGAATGACGCCGCCGGACTACTGGAAGCGACGGCAGGTTACGACGGCACCGGCACGACTGAGATCAGTGAGAATCCGAGCCACCGGGGCGGGGTCACGGTCCGCTTTCGGGCGCCGGACGTGACGGGCGAACCGAGCCACGAGTCGTCGTAGGATTCGTATCCGACATAGCTGGTCGTGGAGACTCCCGATTTCTTGGGAAGCAATCGCTGTTCGATGAATTGGCTGGCTTTGCCGTTGAACGTCACCGATTCGACGATTCGGAGCTGAATCCCGAGAAACAGCAAAACAATGCCCAAAATAAAGAGTCGATGGGTATCCATCTCGATTGCTCCCTCTTGCACGAGTTGATGCCACTTTCCAGGATCGACGTGACAGCCCGGGCGACTCAATCGGTCGGCACGGATTGCGGGTTGTGTCAGATCGCGGAACTCGGAGGCGCGGCCTGCGGTGTGTGGGGAGATTGCGTCGCGGTGCCGGTGGCGGCGTTACCGGCGGCATGGTGCCGGCTGCATGGTACCGGCTGCATGGTGCCGGCTGCATGGTACCGGCTGCATGGTGCCGGCTGCATGGTACCGGCTGCATGGTACCGGCTGCATGGTACCGGCGATGCGGTGCCGACCCGGGAAAAATTTCGTGTCGAAGGATGGCCTTCTTTGCGAGGTCGAAGTTGACTTCTCGGTCGGAAGCAGGCCAAACTGGAGCCCCATTGGGCGGAGTCTTGGAAGGGAGTATGCATGAACGGATCCTGGGCCCTTGAGTGGCTGGGGGCTGGCGATGGTGCGCGGTGGGTCGCGGTTTGGCCCGGCCTGGGCGTGGGCGGTTGGATGTGGGTCACCTTCCTGATTCTGGTCCTGCTCCCCGTGGTTTTGGGGATGCTGGCCTTCGGCGGCCTGGTGCTACTGGTCTTTGTTTTCCCCCAGAACTTCTCGCGGAATTGCGCCTGGTGTCTGCTTCAACTGGTCTACCGGATTCGTCGACATGATCCGGAGCGGATGCCGAGCTCGGGCGGTGTCCTGTTGATCGCCAACCACATTTCCTGGCTGGACGGTTTCCTGATGCTGATCGCGACGTCACGGCACGTACGGATGATCGTCTTCGAGGGCAATTTTCGGTCGCGGCTGATGCAACGCGCACCGCGCAACGCTGGGGAGCGATTTGATCGGCCCGGGGCCCAAGTGATCGTGCGAGCGCTGCAGGTGGCGCGACGGGCCGTCCAGGCAGGCGAGGTCGTGGGGATTTTTCCGGAAGGCGGGATTTCTCGCTCGGGGATCATGCAGTCATTCCGTCCGGGATTGATGCGAATCGTCGAGGGAACGGATGCCCGCGTCATGCCGCTCTATTTTGACGGCCTCTGGGGAAGTATCTTTAGCTTCGAGCGGCAACGGTTTTTCTGGAAGATTCCCCGTCGTTGTCGGTACCCGATCGATATCCATTTCGGACAGCCGCTGGAATCCGTGACGGCACTCCATCCGATCCGACAGGCGGTTCGACAGTTAGGAGCGAAGGCGGTGGATCAACGTTTGCATCGAAAGACCGAGTTGCCCGAGTCGGTGATCCGCGCCTGCAAACGCCGCAAGTTCAAGTCCAAGGTCGCCGATTCGGCGGGCTCCGACTTGACCGGCGGCAGCCTGCTCATGCGCTCGCTGATCCTCCGACGACTGCTGCGCCGCGAGGTCCTGGGGCAGTCAGAATCGCACGTCGGCGTGCTGTTGCCCCCGAGCGCTGGAGCGGTGATTACGAACTTGACATTGGCCTTCGATCGCCGGGTCGCGATCAATCTCAACTACACCGTCTCGTCCGAGGTGATGAATCAATGCATCCAGCTGGCGGGGATCCGGCACGTGTTGACCAGCCGCAAAGTAATGGAAAAGCTGGATTTCCAGATGGACGCCGAGGTCGTCGAACTATCTGGAGGACCTGCGGCCCGAGGTTGGCCTCCGCGGATAAAGCGGCGGCGGCGCTGGCCACCTACGTCGTGCCGGGCCGCTGGCTTTGCCGCTGGCTGGGATTGCAGCATAACCAACCCGACGACGTGCTCACCATAATCTTTACCTCCGGTTCGACCGGGGTGCCCAAAGGCGTGATGCTGACGCACGCCAATATTCGTTCGAATGTGGATGCCGTGAATCAAGTTGTCCACCTCCAGCCGCGCGACGTGATTGTCGGATGCTGCCTTTCTTTCACTCGTTCGGCTACACCGTGACGCTTTGGACCGTGATGGCGCTGAATATCAAAGGCATCTACCACTTCAATCCGCTCGACGCGCGGCAAGTCGGGAAGCTGGTGAACGGCACGGTGGCACGATTCTGTTGTCGACGCCGACGTTCTTACGCTCTTATCTGAGGCGTTGCACGCCAGACGAGTTCGCGACGTTGGACACCGTGGTTGCGGGCGCCGAAACTGCCGAAAGAGCTGTGCGACGCGTTCGAGCAGCGATTTGGCGTGCGCCCGGTCGAAGGCTACGGGACGACGGAATTGTCGCCCTTGGTCTCGGTAAATGTGCCGCCCAGCCGCGCCCGCTGCAAGTCACCAGGTGGATTTGCGCGAGGGGACCGTCGGGTGCCCGGTCCCGGGTGTGGCGGCCAAAATCGTCGACGCGGACGGACAGGAACTGCCGACCCATTGTTCCGGGATGCTGCTGATCTCCGGGCCCAATGTGATGAAGGGCTATCTGAATCAGCCCGACAAGACGGCTCAGGTGATGCAGGCGGGCTGGTATGTGACCGGGGACATCGCGGAAATCGACGACGATGGTTTCATCACAATCACCGGACGCGAAAGCCGCTTTTCGAAGATCGGCGGAGAAATGGTGCCGCACTTGAGAATCGAAGAAATCCTGCAGGAACTGATCGGGATGGATGAGGAGGGAGGGATGTTGAACGTGGCCGTGACGTCCGTCCCCGATCGGAAGAAGGGCGAGCGATTGGTCGTGCTCCACACGCAGCTGAGCAATCCCCCGCCGAGCTCGTGGCAGGACTCAAGGCCAAAGGCCTGCCCAATCTGTTTATCCCGTCCGCCGATAGCTTCCATCAGGTCAATGAGATTCCCGTGTTGGGAACCGGCAAACTTGACCTGCGCGGACTGAAGGATCTGGCGATCCAGGTATTTGGGGAGGCGTCGTAGCAGAGGCGGGGGTTGCGGCGGGGTGAGGCGAAACGGGGCGCCGCGACGTGGGACGCGGTGAAGCGAGACGCGTTGCGGCTCAACGCGGGTCCGGCTCAGCGGGAGCTTCGCCCTCCCGGTTCGAGTTCGTCGTTGCCTTGGGGGCGGGCCTTGCCATTCCGGTGGCGCTGGTGCGGATGCTCCATAGCGTGTGTCCGGCGGTGACGTAGAGCGTCTTGAGATCTTCATCGCCGAAGGTGCAGTTGGTGACCATGTCTTCCGGCGTGGGGATAAAATCCAGAAGTTCGCCACCTGGCGAAATGACGTACACGCCCGCCTTGAATCGTTCGGCCGTTTCGACAGGCGGGTTGGGGAAGTTGAATCCGGCAGTGACGTAGAGCCGTCCTTCCCGGTCGATGGTCATTCCGTCAGGGCCACGATCGTAGCCCCAGTCGAAGAGGAGACGCCGGCTTTCGGCCAGGACCGTCCCGTCCTCTTGAAGGTCGAACCTCCAGAGCTTTCGATTTCCGCCTTGAGCGTGGGGGCCGGTGTTGACGTTGTCACCGACGTACAAATAGCGATCATCCGGGAGACGACGACGATCCCGTTGGGGCGGTCCACTTCATGCGTGATGATTCGAGCGACTTGCCCCGCCGGATCGATCCGATACACGCCTTCAATCAAGCGACCCTCGGCGTCGATTTGCTCGGCATCGCTTGTGTCGCCGTACCGCGGGTCGGTGAAGTACAGTCGCCCGCGGGAATCGATCGTGACATCGTTGGGCGAGTTGAGACGTTTGCCTCGAAGCGTTCGGCCAGCACGCGGATCGTTCCGTTCAGTTCGAGACGCGTGACCCGGCGATTGCCCTCCGGTCCACCGCCTTCGCAACAGACAAGCCGGAGCTGATGGTCGAACAGCAGTCCGTTACTGCGGCCCGAGGGAGTCCGGTGGATGTGCAGTTGACCGTCTGGATCGCGACGCATGATGCGATTGTTGACGATGTCGGTAAAATACACATTGCCGCTCGGATGCCAGGCGGGCCCTTCCACAAAGGCAACCTGCCCGGCAATCGTCAGCCGGGCGTCGGTCGGATTGGCGATTGGCCAGAACGTGGTGGCGCTTCCAGAAAACGATCAACAAAATGATTCCTGGAACCGGTCGTCGAATCGTCGTCATCGGTGCATTTCTCCGGGACACGCGTCGGTTTGCGTTGTCTGTTACGATACCCCGCCGATCCGGCGTGGAACAAGCGTCGGCTCGAAAAAGAATCGGTCGTTTCGCCCCGCTCCGTTTCGCCCCGCTCCGTTTCGCCCCGCCTTGTTTCGCCCCGCCTTGTTTCGCCCCGCTCCGGGTCGAATCACGCCGTGGGCACATGATGTTCATGCAGGTGAACGTCGCGCTGTGGAAAGGGAATGCTGATTCCCGTGTCGGCCAAGCGTTTGTAGATTGCCTCGTGAAGTTCGTGCGTGACCTGCAGACGTTGGTCCAGTCGCGCGAGGTAGCAGCGGACGTAGAGTTCAAGCGCTGTCACCGAACAGGTCGAACGTCACGTTCGGCTCGGGATCCTTGAGGATCTCGTCATGGGAATCGGCAATATCAGAAGCAGCGAACGCACCTGGGCGATGTTGGATCCATAGGCGACGCCAACTTGGATGACGAGTCGATTGACCGTGTCGGTCAACGTCCAGTTCAGCAAACGTCCGGTGATAGGTTCCTTGTTGGGTACCACCAGTTCCTTTCGATCCCAATCCTGAATTGTCGTGGCGCGCGTCTTGATCTGCACGACCGTTCCGGTGACGTCGCCGACGGTGACAACATCGCCGGCTCGGAGCGGGCGTTCGAACAGCAGGATCAGGCCCGAGACGAAATTGGCGAAGATCTCTTGCAAAACCGAAAACCGAGTCCGACGCTAATCCCCGCCGCCAGCCACTGGATCTTGGACCAGCCGAAGCCGATCGTGCCAAAGCCCCAAAACAGTCCGGCGATCGTCGGCGCATAGCGTGTGACCGTGGTGATCGCGTAGCGGATGGAGGCGTCCAGCGGCAAGTGCTGCAGGATGGCGATTTCGAGGAGACCGGGAATGTTGCGGATCGCGATCAAGGTAAGAACCAAAACCGCGCAGGCTCGAATCAGATGACCCAGTGTGATCCACTGGTATTGTGCTCTGCCTTGAGGCGCAGGGGGATTGATCGAGGTGGAGTCGGTTGCCAAATTCGCCATCGTGGGGGGCTGGTCGACGGTGGTTTCCCGACAAACGGATATCATCCAGTCGTTGCAAGGCGGGCAGCACATTGATCCAGATCAGGTAGAGGCCGATTGCGGCGGCGGCCAAAATCAAGCTGGTCAGCAGCCGGCGCGTTTGGTCGTTGATCTGACCCAGGTCGATTTGTTCCGCGGCCGCAACCCCTCCGCCCAACTCGGAACTTTTTTTCTCGGACGAGCCGGCCATGGCGGAAGCGATGCGTTCTCGGGCCTGGGCAATCGCGAGCTTGCGTCGATTC
>CAWGYT010000024.1:0-256593 GCA_963826795.1 uncultured Planctomycetales bacterium
AATCTCTCGAACGTCCCCGAGCTGAGGGATATTCGAGTTTTATGATCCTCGATTGCGTCGACGATGATCCGTCGTTCCGCTGAAGGTCGTCGAGCGACCAATCATCGACGTTCCAAGCGTGACCCATTGGACTTTCACGTTCGCTACCGACCATCGACTACTGTTTCGTATCCGCCGCTGGGCAGCGTCATGTTGCTCCATCCAATGAGACAGAGGATCAGCTCGTCTTGACTCCCGGCGTCGATCGGATGCGATTCAACCAACGACGCGGGATGTCTCGAGGAAAGTCCACATTGTGCATCTTCTTGTGGCCAACCCAGATGTCGGCGCCGCTATGGTCCACCAGCAGGCTGGCCTTGCGGATCAAACCAATGAAAAGCCTGCCCTGAAGATTCACCAGCACCACCGAGAAGACGACTCCGACCAGCGCCGTGAGCAGCTTGCCGCGGTCGGAGATGAGCGTCTTGAGTGCGATCGACCACATGGTTCCGTTTTCCCGGGTCGCGTCTTGCCTGACGGCAAGTGAATTCACCACCGAGGCACAGAGGTCACGACTCGCTTCCGTTCACGAACACACGAACAGGCGAATCGTCTGTGTTGTCATTTCGATGCCAGTTGTTCGCCCTCGGCCGCCCGTGTCTCCTCCTCGGCTTCGATGACGACGTCGACCCGTAGTCCAATCACCAAGGATAAGGGGGCCTCGCCCAATTCAATGCAAACCTCGCGGACCTTGGTATCGAGGCGTTCGTCGGGCTGGTCCTCTGCAACGTCTTGTGGCTCATCTGGGGGCTGAGCCGCGTTACGGTTCCTTGGAGTTCCTGGCCGGGCAGGCCGTCGGCGGTGATCGTGGCGGTCATGCCTTCCGTCAGGCGGCAGGCGTCCAGTTCCTCCACAAACGCTCGCACGCAGAAGCGCGAGGTATCGGCCAGCACGACGACGGGGGTCGTGGCGTCGGGGCCGATCAGTTCGCCGGGTTCGACGTTCAGCTTCAGGACCTGCCCGCAGCTGGGGGCGCGGAGCTGGGTGCGGTCCAGCTGGACGCGGGCCAGTTCCAGTTTCGCCTCGGCAGTGGCGATCCGGGCCTTGGCCATTTTGATCTCGTCCGGGCGGGCCTCGGCGCTGATCGATTGATAGCGGGCCTTGGCGGCCGTGGCCTCGGCGCTCAGCGAGGCCACCAGCGTTCGATAGCGGTCCGCATCCTGGGCCGCGATCGCGTCCTTCTCCAGCAACGCGCGACATCGCTCCCAGTCCAGCTTCGCTCGTTCCAACTCGACCAGCTTGGCCTTGTACAGCCAGGCCGCTTCGGCTCGGTCTTCGTAACGCGTGCCGTTGACTAGCCGCTCCAGTTCGCTTTGGGCCAGCTCCAGCTGCGCTTCAGCCGCCTCAACCTCAAATCGCAGCTGGGCATCGTCCATGCTTACCAGCAGTGCGTTGGCCTCGACGCGCTCGCCTTCCTTGACGTGGATGGTGACCACGCGTCCGTTGATTTGCGGAAGGAGCTCGACCTCCGGTGTGACGCCTTCAATCCGGCCCGGGGCGAAGATTCCGGCCGGCCCGAGTTGCGTCTGCGATTGCTCGCTCACTCCGCTGGCGTCGTCCTGCGCTCCCTGCTGTAGGATCACGCCGAATGTGACGGGCAGGGTGAGCACGACGGATAGTACGGCTAACTTAATCATGGTTTCTGCTCCTCGCTTGACGGGCAGCGATCCATCCAAAAACCGCTGCGCCGTTTTTCAGCCAACAAGCTCGGCCACCTTAGGGAATTGGCCACCCTGTGTCCAGAGCTCGCTTGATGCCAGCATTCCTCAGCCTGCCATCGGCATCGGCACGAAATGTCGTGCTTCGGCCGCAGCGGGTTGAAAATAGTGAATGTCTTCCATGCCGATCGGTCGTGCCTGCAACGCGCCCGACGGGATCGGATCTCCGAAGAATCGCTGATAGGCGACCGGCGCATCGATCGGCATCGAGTTCAAGTCCAGGCTCAAGAGTCGGGCCGGGTGATTCTCGACCGCCGGATAGGGACGGACACTGCCGACCGGCCGAAATCCGATGTAGCGCTCGTAAAACGGAGCGTGCCGAGGATGGATCACGATCAGCAGACGGTCGACACCTTGGAATTTGGCGCTTTGAGCCATCAGGCGGTTCAAGGCGATAAAACTCGATAGAAACGCTCGCTTTGATGGGTTTGGCTCGGATGCCAAACACGAGACCTCCGCCAGCCGAATTCCCTGGGACCGCAGGTGGTCGACCTCGTCCAGGAAAATGCACTCCATCGGGAGCCCAAGCTCTCCGTCCCGAACAAGTGTGACGGTCGTTACAGTTTCGGCCTCCTTGATGCCGATATAAACGCTAGTCGACGTCAGCAAATGATAACGAGTCACTCGCAGCTGATATCGGTTCTGATCAATCAGACCGGCTTCCCGGTACCTTCGATACACAAGGTGAAATGCGCCGATTCGTTCAGGTCGATGTTCTGCTACCTGATAGCAGACACCTGCTTCGCAGCTGGCAACTCGGTTCGGTCGAGCGTTCAGCCGATGGAGAGTCACATGTCGGGCG
This sequence comes from uncultured Planctomycetales bacterium, assembly GCA_963826795.1. Classification (GTDB taxonomy): domain Bacteria; phylum Planctomycetota; class Planctomycetia; order Pirellulales; family Pirellulaceae; genus CAWGYT01. Next base: position 2,560 of record CAWGYT010000024.1, read on the forward strand.
TCAAGCTCACGATTCGTTCCACTTTGAAGCGGCGAGTCAGAAAATAGCGGTGGCAGTTGCTTGGGGCACAAGATCATCCCTGGATTCCTCTCATCAAATGGCCCTCGGAAATACCTAAAACTCTGTCCAGGTCGGTGCGGCGAATTGCCGCCAGAACGGTTGACAGGTCCGCCTGGGACAGAGACTCGGTGGCGAAATTCCGCTGGCACAGATGAACGCGATTTCCATCGTCAGAGAAACCCACGATAATCAGCGAAGGATACAGCTCGAAAAGATCTGCACAGTTCGCTGGAATCCGGCCATCTCGCCAAGTTTGAAAGAGAAAGTCCGCCTTCCGCTCGCGCAGCGTGAGACGAACGTCGACCGGGTCGAAAACCTCGTCGACGACCCGGTAACCCAACTCTTTCTCGACCGTCGCCCGCATAGCTTGGCGAAGGAGTCGCGGTTCCACTGCTGAGCACAACATGAGGAGTTTTCACGATCAGTCCTCACCTCAGAAAATCACCACGGGCGAAACATACTCGCTGATAGGTAGATCGGCTCAATCCACCGGATGATCGAGTCGGAGATCTACAGGGACTGCCGTAAATTCGGAAAGCAGCGGCCCCGGGGGGCATGAGGGGGTCTGCCACTTTTGGTGAGTTCGCCTCCATGCGTCACCGGTTGCTCCCCGCGGATTCGAACGCGCAACTGCCTCCCACGCAGGAGAATATGTCGATCCGTATCTGCGGACAGGGACTAGTTGAGAATGAAATCTTGCGGCCTTTCCCTAGTGCCGAAGAATCCGCGGATCTACCGAAGAACTAGCCGGTAAGTCCACCATCGCACGACGATTGACGGGGCAAAATCGCAAAAATTTTTTCGTCGCGCGGGCGGATGATAACAGAAGTTGACTGCCGGGGAGGAGTGCACTTTCCAGCGGGTCACCAGGAAGGGGGGATTTGCCTCCCTGCGCTCCTTCCGCAGTGCCTCTGGCGTGATCCGCAAGCAGCGTCCAAAAGACCCGCGCCCTCAATCGGGCCCGGCTTTAGAACAGCGTGTAGATGAACGGAGCGGCAGCCGTTCCGCCCAGCATGATCAAGATTCCAAACAGCAACAATACGACAACGATGGGGGTAATCCACCATTTCTTGTTGTACTTCAGGAACTGAACGAATTCGGAAACCAATCCGACCTGTCCTTGCTCAGCCTGTTCGGCAAAATTCTGCTTCTTGCTCTGACGCTTGTCTGTCATCGTTGCGATTCCTGAAAACGTGGTTCGGCCCCGGTTTCAACGGCCGCTTGGATTAGGGGTCGACCCTCAAGTCAGCGACCGGCTAGAACTGCCGGAAATATCGCTGCGTATCACTCGGCTCGGCACGCGGTACCCAGTAGGTGGCGGCGGACTTGTCGAACGCACGATGGAGCGGGTCGTATCCGAACATTCTGAGCGCGAGCCCGATGGGGGTGAGCAACCCATAGAATATCAGCGCCAGAAGGATGTGTGAAACGATCAGTCCGATGGGCGCTACGGAATACATCCAGCTCAGGTAAATCGGCTTGCGCCAGGCGGGTACAAGGTAGTAAACCGCGATGACAATTGCCGCCAAGACGGCGAGCACGACGGCGGCTTGCGTCATTTGAAATCGGCGGATCAGGATCGAGGCGATGATCCCGATGAACAAGGCGAACAAGGGCCCAAACCAAAGCAGTTCCCGTTGCGAAAAGTTTTTCTTGATTTCGAGCATGGTCGATTCCACGGTGTTCCAAGGCCTGTCCCGGACTTCGGGTGCGTTGTGAAAAGGGGTCAGGTCCAAAAGTGCGAAGCACCGGGTTGGAAGGGTCAGGTCCAAAAGCGGAGGCCCCGGGGCTTCGACTTTGGGACCTGACCCTTCCCAACCCCGCAGCACTAGTCCAAGGCGAATTGCTCCAGGTACTCTTTCGTCTCGAACGTCTTGGCGTTTTCCTGTTCCTCTTTGAGCAAGACGAGATTCTCCAGCACGAGGCAATCGATATTGGTTGCCATAAAGCAGCGATACGCGTCCTGAGGCGATCCGACGATCGGTTCGCCGCGCACGTTGAAGCTGGTATTGATGATGACCGGGCAGCCGGTTTTCTCGGCGAAACGCTGAATGATTTTGTAATACAGGCCGTGCCGTTCGGGATCGACGGTTTGCACTCGAGCGGAATGGTCGACGTGAGTGACCGCCGGAATCGTGGAGCGAATCGTTTTCAATTTATCAAGCCCCTCGGATGCTTCGTTCTCCTGCTCGGTTCGCTGTGCGGCCTGCACGGGAGCGACGAGCAGCATGTAGGGGCTGTCTTCGTTGGGTCGCATCTCGAAGAACTCGTCCACACGTTCGCGCAGCACGGACGGAGCAAAGGGGCGAAACGATTCGCGGAACTTGATCTTTAGATTCATGACGCGCTGCATGTGGGGGCTGCGGGCATCCCCGATGATGCTGCGAGCGCCAAGGCGCGCGGACCAAACTCCATTCGTCCTTGGAACAGCCCGATTACTTTTTCCTGGGCCAACTGATCGGCCAGAAAATCGCACATGCTGTCTTCGCTCTCGAACTCGCGATAGTCCGCTTCGACTTGCTCGAGGTAAGTCCGACATTCAGCGGATGAAAATCGCGGCCCCAAGAGCGACCCGGCTTGGCTGTCCCGCTGCTGCACCGTGCGTGGGTTGTCGAGCAACTGGTGCCAGATGAACAGCGCCGTTCCCAGGGCGCCTCCGGCGTCGCCGGCTGCGGGCTGGATCCAGACCTCTTCGAAGGGGCCTTCGCGCAGAATGCGACCGTTACCCACACAGTTCAGCGCCACGCCTCCGGCCAGGCAGAGATTCTTCAGTCCCGTTTGTTGATGCACATGTCGCGCACATTGCAACATGATCTCTTCGGTGACCTTCTGAATCGAGGCCGCCACGTCCATGTCCAGCTGTGTAATCGGCGACTCAGGAGAACGCGGCCCGCGTCCGAATAAACGGTGGAACTTGCCCGACGTCATCGTCAGTCCCTGACAGTAATTGAAGTACGACATGTCCATGCGGAAAGAGCCGTCGTCCTTGATGTCCAGGAGGTGATCCAGAATCAGATCGACGTACACCGGAGAGCCATAAGGAGCCAACCCCATCAGCTTGTACTCGCCGGAGTTGACTCGGAAGCCGGTGTAGTAGGTGAACGCCGAATAGAGCAGCCCTAACGAATGCGGAAAATTGATCTCGTGCGTCAGCTTGATCTGATTCCCATGTCCGCTCCCAAAGCTGGTCGTGGCCCACTCGCCCACGCCATCAAACGTCAGGATCGCCGCTTCCTCAAATGGTGACGGAAAGAAGGCGCTAGCCGCGTGGGATTCGTGATGTTCCGTAAAGACGTAACGTTTCTTGTACTGTTTCTGCAGGCCCTTGCTGATTTCACGCGGGACGTGCAACTTCTGCTTCAGCCAAACCGGCATGGCCTTGAAGAAGGACTGGATTCCGATCGGCGCGTAGGCCAGGTAGGTCTCCAGCAGACGTTCGAACTTCAGCAGGGGTTTGTCATAGAAGCCCACGTAATCGAGCTGCGATGGCTCAAGTCCCGCCTCGCGAAGGCAGTACGCGATCGCGTTCTCTGGCAAGCGATAGTCGTGTTTCTTGCGCGTGAATCGCTCTTCCTGAGCCGCCGCGACAATGGTTCCGTCGACGACCAAGGCGGCTGCCGAGTCGTGATAAAAAGCTGATATGCCAAGAATCGCAGTCACAGGAAATCACCTTCTAAGTTGGCGACCTTTGCAGAACCAAATCTCGGGGCGCCCAACTTCGGCCGTCCCTGGATTGCTTCCGCCGTCCCCGCAGCCGCCTCGATCAATGTGCGGGAGATCACTGGACGTGCGGGGCACGGAATGAATGCGAGCGGCGGAAGATAGGGGCGGGACAAGCCTTTACCGAACCCCGAGAACGCGCGGAGTCAGGTTCGACGCTACCGTGGGGCGGCGAGGTCTCCCACCCCACTCCTGAGAATACCAGACAATTCGGGGCGAATCACCCCCTTGGTGACCAAGTTTGGCGAAATTGCTTGGCAAGAAAGCCGGGAGGGCGAGCTGGTTTTGCGAGCCTCGCCCTCCCAAAACCAACTCGCCCTCCCGTAACCACCAGATGAACGTCGGCAGCGGTGGTCGGGTCGACTATCGGAGCGACCGTAAGTAGATGATTTTGGAGTCCCGCGGCGCGTAGAAATCTGCAAGCTCGGCGACCTTTTCGTAGGCGCGACTCTCGTAGAATTTTCGCGTCGGGGCATAGTCGGCACGCCCGGACGTCTCAACATACACGTGCCGCCCGCCGGCATGGCGGATCCGGCGTTCGGTTTCGCCGAGCAGCAAGGTGCCGATTCCACCGCGCTGATGGGCTCGATCCACTGCGATCCAGTACAGGTCAAAGCTGCCGAGCGTGCACGGGATCTCACCGTAACAGGTGTACCCCGTCAGTTCTCCCGCCAGTTCGGCCAGCACAAACTCGTATCCCGACCCCGGACCTTTGTCGAGCCGTTCCTGCGCCAGTTCCTCGGCAACGTCGACCTCAGCGCCCGAGAAGTACCCCGTTCCGGCAACCAGCTGCCGGATCGCAGCGACGTCCCGCCGATCGATTTCGTCGCGATACTTCAGCGCCGTGGCCTTACGGATGGTGGACATGCACGAATCCTTGGAAGAAGTGACGAGCGTTGATGCCCAGCGTTCGGGTGCGATAGCCGCCTTCCTGGACCACCAACGTGGGAAGTTGCAGTTCGCCGAGCAGCTGACCGTTGAGTTCGAAGTCTTTCGGAGTCAGCGACCACGTCCCAGTCGGGTCGCCTTTGGCCGGGTCCAGGCCCAGTGCGATGATGAGAAACACGGGCGAGAAATCGCGCACGGTCTGCAGCGCCGCAGTGAGTGCCGTGCGATACTGCGAGCCGTTCTGAGATTCCGGCAGGGGTAGATTGAGATTCATCCCTTCACCGGCTCCGGAGCCGCGTTCGTCGGCAAAGCCCGTGAAGTAGGGATAGGCAAAGTCGGGATCGCCGTGAAGCGAAACCGTCAAGACGTCGCCTCGTTCGTAGAAGATGTCTTGCTGGCCATTGCCATGATGGTAGTCAATGTCCACGATCGCGACTTTGCCAAAGCGGCTGAAGTAGTTCGCCGCGACGGCGGCGTTGCTGAAATAGCAAAAACCGCCGAACGAACGCCGTTCGGCATGATGGCCGGGCGGGCGCACCAGGGCATACGCGACGCGGCGTCCTTCCAGTACGGCGTCCGCGGCAGTCAGGCAGGCGTCGACTGCTCGCTTGGCAGCTGGAAAGGCGTTGCAATTGATCGGTGTGAAGGTGTCGATGCAATAGTACCCGGCGCGGACGGAAAGCTCTTTGGGCGGTCGAGTGGCGTTGCGAATCGGAAACACATACGGATAAATCGATTTCCCCTCGGGAGTGTTCGCGCACGCTCGGCGCAGGTAATCGACCAGATCCGCGTCGTGGACCGCCAGGATGTGTTCCATCGGGTACGCCTTGACCGGAAACATCTCGACCAGTCCGCTGGCCTGCAGTTCGCTTGCAATGACCTGGATGCGGACAGGCGCTTCAACGTAGCCGCGTTCGCGGATGTGGTGAATGTCGTGCTTGTCATTGATCACGACCGCGATCCGACCCCGGTGATGACCCACGGCCGGCTTGTGACTCGCGCTGGCCTGCTTGGTCCGGCGTGCGCTCAGGCGAACCGGATCATCCTGAAACGAGTCACTGACTTTCTGGACGTACTCCGGCGGACACAGCTCGCGGTACTTTCGTTCCAGAATCGCTCGTGCGACCTCTTTCGCGAACTTGGCCGAGAGGGGTTTGCCGCGATCGAGATCGTCGTACATCAGGTGAGGCAGGTTGTCGTCCGACCCTCCGGGGACTGCGGTCTCGTAGGCCGTGCCGACGATCGCTCGCGCGCCGTAACGATCGTAGAAGCGCAGTCTGCGCCGAATTCTGTTTGCGCATGTCCGGGTCGGCGCAGCGCGAGGGGTCGTCGGGAAGGCACTCGAAGAAGATCCCGTCCACTCCCAGCGTCACACATTCGTCGCGAATGTATTCATACAGGGCCGCGCCGATACCACGTCCTGAAAGCTTGCTGCCTGCCGCCAGGAAGTCGAGATAACAGAAATTCAGTTCCGGTTCGTGCAGCACGATGGCAAAACCGGCGACATGGCGGCGAGATTTTTCGGCGACATACAGGATCAGACGAAATCGCTGCAGAAACGGGTTGCGAAGCTTGTCTTCCAGATGCGCGATGTCGTCATCCGGGGCGTCCGGAAACTGATCGAAAAAAATCTGTTTCACCTCGCGAATTGCCGCCCGGTTGACCGGCAGGACGTCGTCGTAGATGCGTCGCACTCGAAACATGCCAGCAGCTCACTTGCAAAAAAGATCGAACATCAAGGCTCGGAGGTCACCGAAATCTTAGCTGTGGCACCGCACGAGGCTGGCCTTCAGGATTCGCCCGATCGCGCGGTCGTAAGGGATTCCCGCGGCCTCGATCGCCGCGGCGAACCCGGCGTCGGGTGAAAGGCAGGGGTTCACGTTGACTTCCAGAATCCAGGGTCGGCTTGCCTGGTCCACGCGAAAATCGACGCGGGCGTATCCGCGCAGTCCAAAGACGTGCCAGCAATCCGTGGCCAGCTTGCGCAACTGTGCCAGCAGCGGGCCATCGACCGGCGGGAATTCGAATCGCCGCGGCGTCTGTTGGTACTCAAACGACGCTTCGTCCCATTTCGCGCGGTAACCTACGATGCGAGGTTCGTGTTCCGGGAAGTTCGTGAACTCAATCTCGGCAGGTGGAAGCACTTCGGGGCCCTGTGCGCCGGCAAGCAGCGACAGGTTGAACTCGCGGCCATCGATAAACCGCTCGGCAAACAAAGGACGGCTCCAGGCCGTGCTTCGCTCCGCCAGAATCTGAGTCAGCTCTTGATTGACCGCGTTGCGTTGCGTTTCGCAAACCGCGTCACGATCCATGCGGTAGGAGGCGTGTTCCCAGATCGCCTTGACGATCACGCGACCCTCCAGCTCGGATTCGTTTTCCGCGTGGCCAACTCCGTTGGCAGTCGTCCAGTCCGGTGTTGGCAGTTGATGGGATCGGAGCCATTGTTTGGCGACTAACTTGTCCGAGGTGACCACCATCGATTGCGTGGCAGCCCCGGTATACGGAAGGTGCAGCGAGTCGAGCAGCAGCGTGGCGACGGGCATCAGCCGATCGGTGCCATCCAGGGACTCGACCAGGTTAAACACCAGGTCGGGGCAGGCTTGCACAAGTTCTCGCTTGACGTTTGACAAATCGAGGCTGCAGGGGACCGTCACGACGGAATGTCCAAGTCGCTGGCAGGCCGCTGCCACCACGTCGCGCTGCACGAGCACGTCACGTTCGTCGGCAGACGCCTCGTCGGAGACCTGGTTGTAGAGCAGGGCGATTTTCACGAGACCGCCACCGAGTCCACCGAGGCATGTTCGGTCGGCCGGACGATCCGCTGGGCGGCGGAGTCGATGATCATCCGGATCAATTCTCGATATTCCATCCCGATTGCCGTGGCCAACATCGGCAAATCGGAATGCGACGGATGCATCCCGGCCAGCGGGTTGGCTTCCAGAAACTGAGGCTCGCCGCGGGCGTCGCTGCGGAGGTCGATTCGGCCCGCATCGCGACATTCGAGCGCTCGCCAGGCGGCCAAGGCGATCTGCTCGGCACGTCGAACTTCGGGATCGTGATCGGGACGCACGAGTCGGTACTGGACCCAGTCCTCACACCGTTCCTTGTTCAGATACGAGTAGACACTTGGTTCGGCCTCGGGCAAGAGCGTGATTTCCAGCGTGCCCAGGACTCGGGCGTCGGGGCCGGTTCCGAGCAAGCCGACGGTGAATTCGCGACCGGGCAGGAACTCCTCGACCAGGACGGGCTGTTGAAATCGGTGCAACAGCTCCTGGCAGATCGACGCCAATTCCGCGGCCTGGCGCACGCAGGACGCCGGCGTGACGCCTTTGCCGGTTCCTTCGGCGATCGGTTTGGCGAACAGCGGGTAGGAGAGGTTCCGCGGGGGCAAGTCGGCCAGTGAGCGGACGACTTGCGATTTCGGCGTCGGAAGCCCCGCTCGCTCGATGACCAATTTCGTCATCCCCTTGTGCAGGCACAGCGACATCGCCAGCGGGTCGGCAAACGTGAAGGCGATGCCGAACACCTCGAGAATCGCCGGCACCTGGGCTTCGCGCGCGATCCCTTGCAGGCCTTCGCAGATGTTGAAGACCAGGTCCCAGCGGCTCCCTTCGGCCAGTCGCTGCACCAATTGACGCGCCCGACCAATGCGATCGACGGTATGGCCGAGTTCGCAGAGTGCGGTTTCGATGGCATCGATCGTCTCGGCACGATCAAACTCGGCCGTTTCCTCTTCGCTGAATCCTTCGGCCAGGTACTCGTCACGCAGGTCGTAGGTTAATCCGATGTGCATCGCGAAGGTGGTTCCTTGTCGATTGATAGGCCAGGTCGAGCTAAGTCGTTCTTTTCCAGCTGGATCTCACGAGTACAGTTGCTGGTGCCAGCGTTGGGCATCCGCCAGCCGCATGTCCAAGGCTTCGATCAGTCCTTGTCCCGGCTCAAGCAGCTCCAACGGACAGCCCGACGAGAGGTCAGGCTGAATGCCCTCGGCCGTGTAATCGTACGGATAGATTCGGCACACGAGCGGCCGCGTTTCAAGCGACAGCACGCAGCCGTGTGGACCAAGAAAGGTGCAGTCCCCGTTGCCTTGTCGCTGTAAAACGCGACGAGTCCCACCCTCATGAAAGACATGGTCGCGCCACGGAGGATCGTCGTCTTGATCCGCATAGGTTGCATCGGCGGAGCGCGAAACTCGTAAAAGTCACGCCGCCCCGTGTGTGCCGAGATCCGCTCTACGTCTCCGGGGGAAACGTAGATTTCGCACGTTTGGCAACAGGTCTTCATGTGCCGCGCGCAGCGCACACACAGAAATTCGGGATCGGACATGGGCTAAACCCCCTCCGGGTCAGGATAGCGGAATGTCTTGCCCTCGAAGTTTCTCAGCAACAAGTCGGGCCCGTCGCGCCCCATCACGCTCTCCGGTTGAAGCGGGATCTTTCCGCCGCCGCCGGGGGCGTCAATCACATAGGTTGGCACCGCATATCCCGTGGTGAATCCCCGCAGGCCCGCGATGATCTCCAGCCCCTTGGCCACCGAGGTCCGGAAATGAGCCGATCCGCTGATCGGATCACATTGGTAGAGGTAGTAAGGTTTGACACGCATCATCAACAACTGATGCACAAGTCGCTTCATGGTGTCGACGTCATCGTTGACGCCCTTGAGCAGCACGGTTTGCGAGCCCAGCGGGATGCCGGCGTCGGCAAGTCGTGCGCAAGCTGCCCGCGATTCCGGCGTGCATTCCTCGGGGTGAAGAAAATGGATGCTCATCCACAGCGGATGGTACCGTCTCAGGACCTCGCACAATTCAGCCGTGATTCGCTGCGGAAGCACCGCGGGCATCTTCGTGCCGATTCGAATGAACTCGATGTGCGGAATCGCGCGGAGGCGGCGGAGGATCGCGTCGATCCGCTCGTTGCTCAGCGCCAGCGGGTCGCCGCCTGAGATCAACACGTCGCGCACTTGGGGCGAGTTTTCGAGATATTGAAAAATGGCTTCCAAACGCGCTTCGTTCGGCACAATCTCGCCATGTCCGACAACACGCGAACGAGTGCAGTACCGGCAGTACGTGCTGCAGAAATCCAAAGGCAGCAAGAGGACTCGGTCCGGGTATCGATGGACCAGCCCTGGCACCGGGCTGTGCCCGTCTTCCCCCAACGGATCGTCCGCCTCGCCCGCAGAGCGGAGGAACTCGGACGTGGTGGGAATCACGGTCTTTCGCAGGGGCTGAGCCGCGTCCAAGGGATCAAGCAAGCTCATGTAGTACGGCGTCACCCCAACGGGAAGCATGGTGCCGCCTTGCTGCAGCGCGTCCCGTTCGGAAGTTGATAGCTCAACCGTTCGTTCGAAATCCGCGAGCGTACGAATTCGATGCCGCGATTGCCAGCGCCAATCGTCCCACTGCAGATCCGTGGCATCCGGAAAGAACCGCTGGCGAAAGGCCGTGACGCATTCGCTTTCCGGCCGGTCGACGAACCCCGGCAGGTTTGAATTGCAGGGCCCCGGTGGGAAATCGGCCGTCGCTTCCGAGGGCCGGCCTTCCGAGAGGGCCTGAGCGAGAATCCGCGTGGCTGCCGTGGGAGTCCCTGGCACCGGGGTAGCGCCGGCCTCGGGTGACCGGAGGGGAACGTTGCGAATCGTAGGACGCGGAATGCGAACCGTCCGCGCCGCGTGTGCGGGACGACTCGGCCCACCTCGGGTGTGTTTTTTCGCGGGGGCCGAACTGAAGAGGCGAATTTTTGGCTTGAAATTTGGCTTCGCAGTGGCTTCCAGCCGACTGGGAGGCTCCTCTTCTTCAGAAAATTGATTGACAAGATACTGAGGGTCGTGGTCGGTCGCACCACTTTCGTTCATTGAACGGTTTCCTAAAGGTCATCCGCTGCTCGAAGCCGGTCGACAACGGATCGACGGGCGAGCGATCTCTCCGTGATGTTTGCCATCTGCAGGGACGTCCCGCATGCGGATAACCTGGGTCGGAGTCAGATTTGACGAGCGGCAAGGCGGATCGACTCCCACCCGTTTGCCGTCTTGCCAACGTGCTTTTTACGTGGCTCGGTTATTAAACCGTCGTGCGGCAGAATATCAAGGCCGACCGGGCGTCGTTCCCGAGATTTTCTCCGGATTCGTCGTCCGGCCTGTGACGACGGCATGCGAGCGAGCGTCAGAGCGGCCCTCATCCGGCCTTCGGCCACCTTCTCCCAGCGGGAGAAGGAACAGGGTGCTGTCGCCTTCTCCCAGCGGGAGAAGGGACTTCGAGTTGTCACCTCTCCCGAGGCCGGGAGAGGTCGACGCGCAGCGTCGGGTGAGGGAGGTGAATGGCCACCGCCCTAAACGTGCTCTGCCGGTCGGCTTCGGAGCGGCCCTCATCCGGCCTTCGGCCACCTTCTCCCAGCGGGAGAAGGAACAGGGTGCTGTCGCCTTCTCCCAGCGGGAGAAGGAACTTCGAGTTGTCACCTCTCCCGGCCTCGGGAGAGGTCGACGCGCAGCGTCGGGTGAGGGAGGTGAATGGCCACCGCCCTAAACGTGCTCTGCCGGTCGGCTTCGGAGCGGCCCTCATCCGGCCTTCGGCCACCTTCTCCCAGCGGGAGAAGGAACAGGGTGCGGCCACCTTCTCCCAGCGGGAGAAGGAACACGGTGCTGTCACCTTCTCCCAGCGGGAGAAGGGACTTCGAGTTGTCACCTCTCCCGAGGCCGGGAGAGGTCGACGCGCAGCGTCGGGTGAGGGTGCGGCCCGCCGAATTCCGAGGCGTCGGTCCGAGGCGGCCAGAGCGTCCGCTCGGTCCAGGCATTTCGGAAAACATGCTGGCCGTCGTACTGCTGGGCAAGTTCCCGAAACTTCTCCAGCTCCGGGTACAGCCGGGCCGCGTCGGCGCCGTCGATCGGGCAGACCTTGCCCCAATGGGGTCGAGCCTGAAACAGCTGCCCCATGCTGCGGGCCAGGAAGTCTGCGAATTGAAAGAACCCGGCCCGGTCGTGGCGACGGTGGTAGCTGATGAAGCTCAGTGAATACACCGGTTCGTCCCCGGCCGCCATCGAAATCAGCGTGTCATCCGGCAGAATGCGACGAACGCAAATTGGATAGTGATGCACGTAGGTGTCGTGAAGCGAGTGGAACTCGTCGAGCATCCCCGCGCCGTCCAGGCGACGGATCGTGTCTTCTGACGACGCGTCGGTTTGTCCTGCCGCCGCCGAAATCACATCTCGGACAAATGGCAACGCATCCTTCAGGCGGCTCTCGCGCACGAACAGCTCGATTTCGATGTGCCGAAAGGCCTCGTGATGCATCGTCAAAATGGCCTCGGCCCGATCCACGACGCGCCATCGGCGAATGACCAGCCACGGCAGGAGTCGGCGGTAAAAGAACCAGGTCAGGCGGGGCGAACGTGCGACGTTGGCTAAGAAAATCAGGACCAGATGCAAGCCATAGTCGATGCCCAATAACCAATACCAGCGATAGAGACTCGCCAGCCGGCTGCGCGGGAGCTGCGTCTCGCGACGGTGCTGTGCCTGAAAGTTCCAGGACCAAGGAATGTAGAAGAACTGTTGCAGCGGGTACTCAGCCTCATGGGCCAAGACCTCGTCGATGGTTTCGTATCGTTCGACGAATTCCTCGACGCGATAGCAGGGCCGACACGTAATGGTCACCGACAAGATGACTCCCAGCAGTCCCAGCGAGCAGCGTGCCGCACGGAGGGGATCTCCCTGGCTGATCTCGCGAATTGCCGGCCGACCGGTCTGCGGATCGAAGGTCGCCAGACGCACCTGCTGAACGTAGTGCGAGATACTATGTCGGCCCGAACCGTGGGTCCCGGTCGAGATCGCGCCGGCGATCGCCTGCTCGTCAATCAAGCCAATCGTCGGAGTCGTCACGCCCGCCTGCCGCCAAAGCTCGGAAACGGCTCGTTTGATCTGACATCCCGCCCCGATCGTCGCGGTCACCTCGTTGTCCGAAATGTGGACCTGGACGGTGGCGAGTCGCCGCAGGTCGAGCAGCACCTCATCGGATCGAGCCGCCTCGCTCCACGCATGCAAGCGACCCGCCACGCGGATCCGCTGGCCCTCGTGGCGCTGCATGATCTCCAGCACTTCCTGCTCAGTGCCCGGCGTGTAGCTGTGACTCGGCGTGAAGGCAACATTGCGGCCGAAATTCTGAACTCGAGCTGGCATGGTCGGGGGCGATCCTCGGCGTCGGGCGCGAGCAGCTCCCGCCGGCTCGATGGCGGGATGACGCGCAACTCGCAGTAACTCGCTTCACGCGCCGGCTGCGGTTCGTTACGATAAGGGTCCAGCGGCCCTGGACTGTCGTGTTGAATTCAATTCAGCTGGTATCTCTTGGCCGTTCAAGTCACTGTTCTCCGCCTGTGAGTCTCTACTTTCTCCGCCTGTGAGTCTCTACCAACTCAGATCGGCGCCTTCTTCTCTGAGTGAGCCTGTCATGATCGATATCTTGCTCCATACCTTGCTCCATCTATTCAAGCCACGTCGGCAAGTCGATCAGGTATGCGCGGCGATGTTACTAAGCATTGCATGGGGCGTGCTGACGACTCGCGCGGACGATGCACTGCGAGCCCGAGTATACACGATCTCACCGGGTCCCGACGTGCAGTATCGGATTCAAGCTCGCCTGATCGAAGCCGTCGCGGGTGATGTGATTCAACTGGAAAAGGGGCGGTATGACCTGCACCGACAATTGGACATTGCAGCCGATGGTATCACGCTTCGCGGCCGGGGTTCCGACGAGACAATTCTGTCGTTCCGCCAGCAGGTTGCTGGCGGTTATGGAATCGAGGCCACGGGCGACCAGTTCACGGTCGAAGGATTGGCCGTTGAAGATTCTCAGGGAAACGCGATCAAGGTATTGGGAGCCGACGGCGTGACGTTACGAGACGTGCGGGCCGAATGGACGGGGCCTCCGGCCGCCACGAACGGCGCTTATGGGCTGTATCCCGTTCAATGCAAAAATGTCCTGATCGAAAACTGCACCGCAATCGGTGCTTCGGACGCGGGACTGTACGTCGGACAGTGTCACCAGGTTGTCGTTCGGGGCTGTCGCGCTGAGCGGAATGTTGCGGGAATCGAGATCGAGAACACGATCAATGCAGACGTTTACGACAACGTCGCCAAGAACAACACAGGCGGAATCCTGGTTTTCGACTTGCCCGGCCTCCAGGTCAAGGCCGGTCGAAATGTGCGTGTCTTTCGGAATCAGGTGACGGACAACAATCACACGAACTTCGCGGCGCCGGGAAGCATCGTCGCGTCCGTTCCGCCGGGGACGGGCGTGATGATCATGGCAACCGATCAAGTTGAAGTGTTTGACAACGATATCACGAATCACCAGACGGGCAATGTGGCCGTTTTGAGCTACCTCGTGCTCGAGAAGAAAATGACGGATCCGACCTACGATCCGTACCCCGAGGCGATTAACGTGCACGACAATCGGCTTTCTCAAAGCGGCTTCGATCCACAAGGTGCGTTCGGCACGTTACTGCGTCCCGTGCTGGGCATTCCGTTTCCCGATATGCTGATCGACGGTGTCGTGAATTCCAAAAAGCTGGTCGATGGCAAATTGCCGGGGGCCTTGAGCCTGAGCTTCGTCAATAATGGGTCGGCCACGTTCGCCAATGTCAATCTGGCGGAGCTGAATCCCCAAAATATTCTGACCGGCAAGTATCGTGTCGAGCGAGATCTCGCCGCCTACGCCCTGCCTAAAGATCCCCTGCCCGCCGTCACCTTGGCGGAACCAACGGAAGCGCGGGTGCCGTCCTCTTCCGCCGTCCGGGTTTACCGCTCGGCCAAACCGCGACTGTCGGAGTACGGGTTGTTTCAAGGCGACTTGGCCCGGCAGCAACCCGCTGAGGGCGTGGTGCCGTACGATTTGAACACGCCCCTCTTCTCCGACTACACCACCAAGTACCGCTTTATTAAGCTGCCCACGAACGGCGAGATTCAATACCGAGCCCAGGGTGTGATGGAGTTTCCGGTGGGAACCGTGATCGCCAAGACGTTTGCGTACCCGCACGACATGCGAGATCTGTCTCGCGGCGAACGACTGCTCGAAACACGGATTGAGTTGCGTCAAGACGAGGGATGGTTTGGCTTTTCGTATGTCTGGAACGATGAGCAAACCGATGCCGTGTTGGCGCTCGGCGGAGGCGAAATCGAGGTCGCGTGGATTCATGCGGACGGTCAGTCGCGAACCAACCATTACCAGATTCCGAACGCGAACCAGTGTTTGACTTGCCATCAGTCCAACGATCAATTCGTCCCGATCGGCCCCGTCGCCGCGAACCTGAATCGGAACTACGAATTTCCACACGGAACGGAGAACCAACTCGAATATCTTCGGCGCACTCAGCTGTTGAACGATTTGCCCGCCGCCGAGTCGCGCGAGGTCTGGCCGATTTCCGATCAGCCCTCGACGGGTTCGGTTGACTCGAGAGCTCGCACGTGGCTGCATGTCAATTGTGCGCATTGCCACAACCCGGGCGGGACGGCGCGGACCAGCGGGCTGGATTTGCGGCTGTCACAGTCCGACCCCGCGAAGTTCGGCGTTTGGAAAGCACCGGTTGCCGCCGGACACGGTTCCGGTGGACGGGAATATGATCTCGTTCCAGGCAAGCCGGATCAGTCCATTTTGCTGTTTCGAATCGAGGCGGACGACCCCAGTATCGCGATGCCGAACGTGGCCCGAAATCTGGTTCCGATCGAAGCGGCCGGCTTGATTCGAGCTTGGATCGAACAGCTCCAGCCCTGAATCGGTGAGCGTGGTGCCGCGACAGGCGGCGAGAACACGGCGGCGCGTGGCGCGCGGATTGAGTCGGGATAACGAATGAGCAAGAAATCAGCGGACGGGTGGTTTGCGGAGTATGGCGAGAGTCATCGGAATCGAGCGAATAAGCTGATTCATTGGGTCTGTGTGCCCTTGATCGTGGCGAGTCTGATCGCAATGACCTGGGCACTGCCAGTGCCTCGCCTGCTGCAGGGCATTCCCTTTTTCAACTGGGCCGCCGTGTTGCTCGCATGTTCGCTGGCGTTTTATTTTCGACTTTCTCCTTCGCTGGCGATCGGGATGGTGGTCTATGCCCTGCTGGTCGTGGCAGGGATTGTGGCCTACGAGCGTTACGGGTCGGGACCTGTCTGGCAGGTCGCGTTGATCCTGTTCGTCATCGCCTGGATCGGTCAGTTGATTGGGCATCGGATTGAGGGCAAGAAGCCGTCGTTTTTTCAGGACTTGCAATTCCTGCTGATCGGACCCATTTGGCTGTTGGGATTCATCTACCGTAGAATGGGCATCCGCTACTGAAGCGGGCCACGCGCCCGAAGTCGATGGCTTGCCACAAGGCGTCGCGGTCCACCCGAGTGAACGAATGAACGCTCCCGCATCCCTGAACGATGGAACGCAACTGAGCACAGCCGAAGAGCTCGACCGGGCGCTCTTCGGGCTTCGACAGGCGGCGAAGCGATGGGCACGGCAGTCGTTGGACGCCAGGGTGGCTTTGATTGACCGTTGTATCGCGGGCGTGACCGCTGTTGCGGCAGAATGGGTCGAGGCAGCCTGTCGTGCCAAGCGAATTCCGGCAACCAGCCCGGCACGCGCTGAAGAGATCGTGGCGGGGCCCGTTGCGACGATTCGGCAGCTTCGCTTGTTGGCGCGGACGTTCGCCGATCTGCAGGCGACCGGACGACCGTGCCTGCCGGGGAAAGTTCAGTTCGTCCAGGGGCAAGCTCGCGTCCCGATCTTTCCCACGCCTGAGCTGTTCGATTCGCTCCTGTTCCGACCGATGACGGCCGAGGCGTGGCTCCAACGCGACGTCGAACCGGATCGTCTCCACGGCGATCAGGTCTCGCGATTGCTCCACGGCGAGGGGGACTCGCGCGTCGTCGTTGTCTTGGGCGCTGGGAATGTCTCTTCGATTCCCGCAACGGATGCCCTCTCAAAGATTTTTGCGGAGAGCCACCCCGTTCTCCTGAAGATGAATCCGGTCAACGCGTATCTGGGGCCCATTTTCGAACGAGCTTTTGAATCTCTGATTGCGAGCGATCTGCTGAGAATCGTCTACGGCGGGGCCGATGTGGGAAGCTATCTGGTCGGCCATGCGCAGACCGACGAAGTTCACATCACGGGTTCCATCGGATCGCACGACGCGATCGTTTGGGGGAGTTCGGAGGATGAGCAGCAGCGGCGTAAGAAGGCCAGCGAGCCCCTGTTGCAGAAGCGGATCACCAGCGAGTTGGGCAACGTCAGCCCGTGGGCGATCGTTCCTGGGCGATACTCGCCAGCCCAACTCCGCGCCCAGGCCGAGAGTGTCGTGGCATCGATTACCAACAATGCGTCGTTCAACTGCGTCGCCACGAAAGTCATTGTCACGAATCGGAACTGGTCCCAGCGATCCGAGTTCTGCGATCTCGTCTCTGAGCGACTCGCGGGAACTCCGCGCCGGTACGCCTACTATCCGGGGGCAGCCGATCGGTATGAACGCTTTGCGGGAACTCGCCCGGACGATTCCGAGTGGTTGCCTTGGACGCTCCTGCGCAACGTCGACCCGGACCGTTCGCCCGAGTTGCTGCAATCGGAGTCGTTTGTCGGCGTTTGTGCCGAGGTCGTCCTGGACGCGGACTCGCCCACTGACTTCCTGCGCCAGGCAGTCGAGATGCTGAATCGGCGTCTGTGGGGCAGTTTGGCGGCGACGATCACGTTGCCCCCGGGCTTTCAACGGGAAATGCCACAAGAGCTGGACGACGCCTTGCGGGCGCTTCGCTATGGCGTGATCGGGCTGAATCAATGGGCCGGTGTGGCGTTCGCGTGGATGTCGCCGCCCTGGGGCGGGCACCCCTGCGGCACGCTGGCGGATGCGCAAAGCGGGATCGGGACCGTACACAATACGTACCTGTTGGATCGACCCGAGAAAACGATACTCCGCGCACCGCTGATCCTTCGCCCCAAACCGATCTGGTTCACGTCCCATCGACACCCCGAGTCTCTCGCCTGGAATCTGTGGGAACTCTATCGTCGGCCCAGCGCCACTCGCCTGCCATCCTTGCTATGGCGCGCCTTCACGGCGTGATCCGGCTGGCGATCGTCGGCCGAAATGACAACCTCGTGGGGAGCGGTGACAACCTCCTGGGGAGCGGTGACAACCTCCTGGGGAGAAGTGACACGATCCTGTCCCTTCTCCCCAACGCGGGAGAAGGTGGCCGCAGGCCGGATGAGGGGGCCCCGCGAGCTGCCGAACGCTCAGCCCTCACCCGCTCGGGTCCCGCGAGCGTGACCCGAGCGACCTCTCCCGGCCCCGGGAGAGGTGACAAGCTCGTGGGGAGCGGTGACAACTTCCTGGGGAGCGGTGACAACCACCTGGGGAGCGGTGACAACCTCCTGGGGAGAAGTGACACGATCCTGTCCCTTCTCCCCAACGCGGGAGAAGGTGGCCGCAGGCCGGATGAGGGGGCCCCGCGAGCCGCCAAACGCTCAGCCCTCACCCGCTCGGGTCCCGCGGGCGTGACCCGAGCGACCTCTCCCGGCCCCGGGAGAGGTGACAAGCTCGTGGGGAGAGGTGACAACCACCTGGGGAGCGGTGACAACCACCTGGGGAGCGGTGACAACCACCTGGGGAGCGGTGACAACCTCCTGGGGAGAAGTGACACGATCCTGTCCCTTCTCCCCAACGCGGGAGAAGGTGGCCGCAGGCCGGATGAGGGGGCCCCGCGAGCCGCCAAACGCTCAGCCCTCACCCGCTCGGGTCCCGCGGGCGTGACCCGAGCGACCTCTCCCGGCCCCGGGAGCGGTGACAACCTCCGGGCGAGCGGTGACAACCTCCTGGGGAGCGGTGACAAGCTCCTGGGGAGAGGTGACAAGCTCCTGGGGAGCGGTGACAAGCTCCTGGGGAGCGGTGACAACCTCCTGGGGAGGGGTGACAACCTCCTGGGGAGCGGTCGCAACACTCTGACACGAAAGCGACTTTTCGACGGTACGACCTCCCAGAGCGCGTGACGAGCAGATCATCGGGACGACACCACGATGCTATCTGTCGCGAGATCGATCCTGGACGTCGTCCAGAGGATCACGGGAAGTCCGACTCGCCGTGTTGACGATCCGCGAGATACCCCTCATCCCTTCGCTGTCTTTCCTGGGCTCTCTATTCGGGTCGCGTCAGGTGCAAAAAACACGACTGGCATCGAAAGTGCGGTGCCCGCTAACATCTCGGACACGAACTGAGGGATCGGTTTATTGCCAGGAGGGATTCCGATGGATCGTCACGTCGGCCAGATGGGTCGGTTGCTGCTCAGCTGGGTTGCTTGTGGTGGGCGCCTGTCCGAATGGGGAGCTGCCAGCGGGCGAGCTGAACGCCATTCGTTCGCGTGTCCGGAAGGAGAAGAAGGAGAAGCCGCGACGCGACCCCGATCGCGATTCGGAGGACTCCGATTCGGATCAGAACAAATCCGCCGCTCGGCTGGATCCGATTCGCGCGGAAGTCCGTCGGCCTGAGGCCAATGGCCGCCGCGAGCCCCGACGCCGCAATCGCTATCCCGCTCGTTCGCCGGGCAGTCTGGGCATGTACTTCTCGAGTCCCGCGTGGAACGTTTCGCCGTATCCGGTGGTCGCCGAACAGCATGTTCATCTCTACGAAGCGGCTCCGGTCGCGGACGGAAGTGTCGTAACGGAAACGCCCTATTTACTCGACGAATTGCCTCCCCCGGCGCGGGTCCCGATGTCGGCCGAGCCGTTGGTTGAGTTTGCAGATCCTTGGACGGTGAGGGTGGACACCGAATATGCCTCCAACCTGGGGCAGCTCTCGCGATTCGGACTCAATGGCCTGGCGCAGGCACCGCAGGGTTTGGGGATCGACTTCGGTGTTCGGTTGAACTGGGAGCAAGACCTGGGAATCCGAGACCAGCTCTGGCTGGGCGACGTCAACCTGATGTTCGAGTTGTCGCGGACGGAGCGTTTCAGTTTTCGTGCCGGGATCGGGCTCAATTGGCTGGCGGATGTTTACGGAGCCGAAACGGGTTTGAACCTGACGGTGGGATCGGATTGGTTCGTGGCGCCAAAGCTGGTCTTGGTGGGCGAGTTGGACGTGGGAACCCTGGGCGCCGCCAGCCTGTTCCACGGTCGTTTTACGGCGGGTTATCGCCTGGAGCGAGCGGAGTTGTTTGCGGGCTACGATCGCCTGGACATCGGCGGCGTTGGAATCGACAGTCTGGTCAGCGGAGTTCGTTTTCGATTCTAGTGCGTTGTCACAGCTAAGGTTCCGGCTTTTGGGACCTGACCCCTTTTCCCAACTCCGTTACAATCAAGGAGGCCGTGGCGGCGGACCAGACCTTGCCGTGCTGGAGATCGAGAATCAGCAGGATCCATGTACGAGGAAAACCTTAAGCCCCTTCCGCTTGGCGATGCATCGGTTGTCTTTGCAAAGCAGATGGCAGCCGCCAAGCAGCAGTGTCCGCCATCCGGATGGCCGCCCATCGAACCGACCCGTCCGATTCGGTTTGCCGCTCGCGAGCTTCAGCCCTATTTAGTTGGCATCGCTCGCCGCTTGTTGCTGCCAGGCAGCCGTGTTGCCGGGTACGAACACTTGGCCACGCTCGGTCGGCTGGCCCGTGAAGGGCGTCGATGTATTGTCTGCCTGAACCATCGTTCGAACCTCGATGTGCCAACGCTCTGCGCACTGCTGGAGGACCAGCATCAGCCCGATGTGTTTCATCGCATCATCTGGATTGCAGGACGAAAACTGCAGGAAGACGAATCGCTAACGGGGATCCTGGTGCAAGGCTTCAACCAAGTCATCGTGACGCCTCGATCCTGGTTGTCAGATGACCATTCTGAGTCAGAGTTGCGCCGCTCACCAGTTGAACGTCGCTGCCTTGGCGCTGTCCACAAGTTGAAACGTGAGGGCTGGATTTTCGGACTGTTTCCGGCGGGGACGCGCTTGAGGCCGGGCGACGAGTCGACGGCCCGCGCAATTGAGGAGACCGATAGCTATCTTAAGACCGTCGATTTTATGGTGTTGGGATACATTGACGGTTGTTCGTTGCCGGTGAGCCGGAACTGCGACTTCACACACGAGGTACCGCGCTCGGCGGTGATCGTGTACACCTTTGGCCCGGTGCTGGAGACAAGCCGCTGGCGATCCCAAGCGGCCCGACGCTATCCGAATTTGGGTCAGCGAGGAGCATCGGCCCAGGCGATCATGGAGGACATTGCAAGCCTCTCGCCGGCAAGCCCGACAGGTTGAGACGATTCGTCGCGTCCGCCGTCTGGCCTGAAGCGACCGACTCGCGAGCTACCGAAGTGCTTGTCAGGTGGGCTCGATCCGGCAACAATAAAAGGCTTGCCGCATACGACGCGCGAGTGCTCTCGCGTCCCGCCTTGAGGATCCCACCCCGATGAATCGACTTCGCTGTTTCGTATCTCTCTTGCTTGTCTCGTCGACCTTCACTTTGTCTCCCGATACACTACCAGCTCAGACGGCCGAACCCGTTCCGCCGACGGTTGCTGCGGCGTCCAGTGAAGGTCTCGCGAACTTGGATTCGATTCGCACGCCTGACGGAATGAAGGGTGGGCTTTTTGCGGCGGAACCGGACGTCGCCAATCCGGTTGCGTTCTTTACCGATGATCAGGGACGCGTGTTTGTCTGCGAGTCCTTCCGACAGAATCAGGGAGTGACCGACAATCGAAGTCACGACGCTTCCTGGCTGGATGCTGATCTGGCAGCGCAAACTGTTGAAGATCGGCGCCTCTATCATCTCGAACATCTGGGCGACGAGGCGATCAGCTACCAGCAGCAGGACGACCGCTTGCGGTTGCTGGTGGATTCCGACGGCGACGGCGTGGCGGATGAGTCCCATGTTTTCGCGGATCATTTCAACGGGCTGATCGAGGGAACCGGCGCCGGCGTGTTGGAGCACGAGGGCAACGTCTATTACGCGTGCATCCCGAATCTGTGGCGGTTGCGCGACACGGATGGCGACCAGCGCGCCGACCAGCGGCAGGTTCTGACGACGGGTTATGGCGTCCGCGTCGCGTTTCGCGGACACGATTTGCACGGGTTTCGAATCGGCCCGGATGGGCGACTGTATTTCAGCATTGGGGACCGAGGCGCGAATGTGGATACGGCTGACGGACCCGTCAAGAACGTCGAATCGGGATCGGTGTTTCGTTGCGAGTTGGATGGATCGAAGCTCGAGCTCTTCGCAACCGGCCTGCGCAACCCTCAGGAGTTGGCCTTTGACGACCATGGCAATCTGTTCACGGGTGACAATAACTCGGACAGCGGCGACAAAGCGCGTTGGGTCTATGTTGTCCCCGGTGGCGACAGTGGCTGGCGGATGGCGTATCAATACCTGGATGACCGGGGACCGTTCAACCGCGAGCGACTCTGGCATCCGTTTCACGAAGGCCAGCCCGCCTATCTCGTGCCTCCGGTCGCGAATTTGGCGGACGGCCCCTCGGGACTCGACTATTACCCCGGTACGGGATTCGGTGACGAGTTCGAGGGTCGCTTCTTCCTTTGCGATTTTCGCGGAACGCCGTCGCAAAGCGGTGTCCGATCGTTTCGCGTCGAACCGGACGGTGCCTTCTTCAAAGTGGTCGACCCGCAGCAAACGATCTGGAGCCTGCTGGCAACCGATGTGCAGTTCGGTCCCGACGGCGGCCTCTATGTTTCGGACTGGGTGAATGGTTGGAACGGCGAGGGCAAGGGTCGGATCTATCGTTTTGTCTCCGAGACTCACCAGCAGGATCCGATCGTGGCGGACGTCCGCACGCTGCTCGCCACCGGTTTTGAGGAAGTGGCCAGCGACCGCCTGGCGGAGTTGCTCGCCCACCAGGACCAGCGCGTCCGACAGAAAGCTCAGTTTGCATTGGCCCGACGTCGTGACGTCCCGTCGCTTCATCGAATTGCGACAGGCGACGCTGAGCTGTTAGCGCGACTACATGCGATGTGGGGACTGGAACAGATTGCACGGGCCGATTCGGCCAGCCGGTCGGTCGTGCGTGAATCGCTACGCGGACTCGTCGATCATCCCCACGCGGAGGTGCGGGCTCACGCGGTGCGGCTCTTGGGTGAGCTTGGTGGGGAAGGACTCGGGCAGCTGATCCGCCCGCGGTTGGCTGACGACAGTCTCCGCGTCCGCTATTTCGCGGCCCTCAGCCTCGGCAGGTTGGAGGACAAGGCTTCGTACGACGCCGTCGTTCGCTTGCTTGAAGAAAACGACAATCAAGATCCGATCGTGCGTCACGGCGGGACAATGGCTCTGACGCAGTTAGCCAGCAACGGTCAGCTTGAATCGTTGGCGTCCAGTGAGTCCGTCGCCGTACGTTTGGCGGCCGTCGTCGCGTTGCGAAGAAACGAGGCGGCCGAAGTCGCCCGGTTTCTGGATGATCCGGATCCCCGCGTTGTCGTCGAAGCCGCTCGAGCCATTCACGATCTTCCCGTTGTGGCGGCGATGGCCTCCCTGGCACGCCTGATCGATCTTCCCACGGAAGACGATGCCCTGTCGCGTCGGATTCTGAACGCGAATTTCCGCCTGGGAGGTACCGAGCACGCGACCGGGCTGGCCCGCTATGCGGCTTCGACCTCAAGGCCGCTGGCGATGCGACTTGAGGCGATCGCGATGCTCGCCGATTGGTCTCGTCCAAGTGGTCGGGACCGCGTGCTCGGCATGTGGCGTCCGCTCGCGCCGCGCGACTCGCGTGTCGTTGCCGAAGCGCTGACGCCCGTGGTTGGGGAGATGGGGCTGGAGGAAGAACCCCCGTTGCGATTGGCCGTCGCTCGTTTGGCGGGCGAGTTGGGGATCAAGGCAGCGGCCCCGATTCTCTCGGCGTTGGTGCAGGACCCTTCGGTGCGTGCCTCAGAGCGGTCCGAAGCACTGCTGGCGCTGGCGAATGTCGAAGGCGCGAAACGGCTTGCCGAAATCCGCTTTGCTCTGAATGACAAGAATGCGTCACTCCGGGCGACCGCCCTCAAACTGCTGGCCGTCCACGATCCCGCCGGCGCCGTGGCGCCCCTTGAGATCGCCGTGCGGGAGGGCGAAGTCCAGGAACGGCAAGCCGCTCTGCTGGCACTCGGTGGACTTCCGGATCAACGTGCCGACTCGCTGTTGGCCCAGACAATGCAGCAGCTGGTCGAGGGTGACTTGCCGGCGGAACTCCATCTGGAAGCGCTGACGGCCTCCGCCTCGCGAGAAAACCCCCTGCTGCGGGCCTTGCGAGAACGCTTTGAAGCTACACGCGACCCCCAGCGTCCGTCCGAACAGTACCGAGAAACGCTCTACGGCGGCGATGCGGAACGTGGTCGGCATGTTTTCCTGGAGAAGGCCGCCGTTTCCTGCGTCCGCTGCCACAAGGTCTTCGATAATGGCGGCGAAGTGGGACCTGAGTTGACTCGGATCGCCGCCGAGAAGGATCGCCAGTACTTGCTCGAGTCCATCGTGGAACCCAATAAGGCGGTCGCCAAGGGATTCGAATCCGTCCTGATCATCGATGATGCCGGGCTGACCCATGTTGGAGTCCTGAAAGAGGAAACCGATACGAGCATCACCTTGATGGATGCGAATGCAAAGACGACCACGATCGCGAAGGATTCGATCGACGAACGCAGTCCCAGCGTCTCCGCGATGCCCGCGGATCTGGCCAAGCAGCTGACCAAATCGGAGTTGCGGGACCTGATCGAATTTCTGGCCAGTCTGGACGGCCGTCGCCGTGGTCGCGGCCCGCGCCCCGACCCGCTGTAGTCCCACTCGTCCGTCGCCGCGGCGCCTGCCAGGCACCGAGCCCTCACCCGCGCAAAAAGGGGTCAGGTCTCTTTTTCGAGGCGACTTACGGCAAATGCGCAGAAGGTGATGTGAGGGGCATCGAGTGGCGGGTCTGGAGCTTTCTTTGATAGACCGTCTGGAGTTTTCTGGATCTTTGTCCTGTCCCTTCTCCCCAGCGCGGGAGAAGGTGGCCGCAGGCCGGATGAGGGGGCCACGCCGCCTGCCAGGCACCGAGCCCTCACCCGCTCGGCTCCCGCCCGCGGGACCCGAGCGACCTCTCCCGGCCCCGGGAGAGGTGACCCCATCGTCGGGAAAGGTGACACGATTCTGGAGAGCGGTGACACAACCCTGTCCCTTCTCCCCAGCGCGGGAGAAGGTGGCCGCAGGCCGGATGACCCGCGCGAAAAGGGGTCAGGTCTCATTTTCGAGGCGACTTGCGGCGAATGCGCAGAAGGTGATGTGAGGGGCATCGAGTGGCGGGTCTGGAGCTTTCTTTGATAGACCGTCTGGAGTTTTCTTGGAGTTTTCAAACGCAAAGTAGACCGTCTGGATCTCTGGACCGTCTGGATCTCTGCAAACGCAAAGTAGACCGTCTGGATCTCTGTCCTGCAAACGCAAAGTAGACCGTCTGGATCTTTGCGTTTGCTGGATCTTTGCGACCCCCACTCGTCCGTCGCCGCGGCGCCTGCCAGGCGCCGAGCCCTCACCCGCCCGGCTCCCGCCCGCGGGAGCCGGGCGACCTCTCCCGGCCTCGGGAGAGGTGACACCATCGTCGGGAGAGGTGACGCCATCGTCGGGAGAGGTGACGCCATCGTCGGGAGAGGTGACGCCATCGTCGGGAGAGGTGACGCCATCGTCGGGAGAGGTGACACCATCGTCGGGAGGTGACACCATCGTCGGGAGAGGTGACACCATCGTCGGGAGAGGTGACACCATCGTCGGGAGAGGTGACGCTATCGTCGGGAGAGGGGACGCCGATTGTGCCCTAATAAACTTGTGATCGGAATTGACTTTTTCTAAAGATTTTCGTATTCAGTCTCGCCACGAGGGAGAATTCGCCGAGGGCAAGGAGCGAGGCTACGTGACGAAGAATCTGCAACGAGCGCTGCTGCTACTGGTGCTGCATGGGTTGCTGGCAAGTCCGGTCGTTGCCCAGTCTCGCTTGGGTGCTGGTCCTTGGGGAGCGACTCGACCCGCTCATTGGGCGGAACGCACAGGGGAAACGCCGCTGTCTCGCGGCGACGTGCCGCGGCAGCCGGGTGGATCGCGGTCGTTGTCAGCCGTGGGTTCCGCACTTCGTCCCGACCGCGCCGAAGCGGGATCCTCCGGCGTGCGTCCCGCTGTGAGTTGGCAAGTGGGAGGCCGCAACCCGATTGACTTGGTTGGGCTTCAATGGCTGGATCCCAGTCCCGGTTACGTGCGAGTGGCCCAGTTGCCGCAGCCGGGTGACGATTGCCCTCCACCGCCGGAATTCGGCGCCATGATTTCGTCGGGCAATGGCGAGCCCGATTGTCCGCCAGGTTACGAGAACGGTCCCTACGGAGCCGGTCCCGACTGTCCGCCACCTGCGCCGCCGTATGGATTCGTGCCGATGCCTCCTCCGCAGGCGCCTCGTGTCCCCGCGCCCGCTCCACCGCCAGACAAGTACGCGGCACAGCGAAATCAGCCGCTTTTGCCCCCCAATATGATCGGGGGAATCATGGGAACGCGGCCCGACATCCTGACGGCCACGTTCAACTACGCCTTTCACGTGCAGGGCACGATCATCTCCGGCGCACGGGCAGTGCGCAAGCCGTTCTGGCTTACGAACAGAACGGCGGTTTTCCGAATGACTTCACCTCGGTTCCGGGAACCGGACGCGACGTCACGATGGACGGATTCGCCGACACGTTTGATATGACCGAGCCGCTGCCTCCGAACGAGGTCCCCACGTCGCCCGGGCCAGGCTTCGCTTACGACGGAGGCACGGTCGTCTACACGAATTCAAACACCCTGACGACGGCGCAAAATGGCCAGTTCCAGAACGGCCAATTGTGGTACGCTCAGTATTCGTTTTCCAGGTCGGTCAACATCCCGGCGGGCGGAGCCCTGTCGGTTCGCCGGATGCACGTGGCCGAGAACAACAGTCCTTTGCCTCGAGACCGTGGCTTTTTCGACTATCGCTACTTCAATAAACCGCTAGGGGTCACCAATGAGCTGCAGTGGTATACGTTCGGAATGGAAAAGACTTTCAATCGCAGTCGCGGTTCGATCGACATCCGGCTTCCGTTCGCCTATACCGTTTCCGGCGAGCAGTTCGTCGACGATCCCGGGATGCGGAGTCTTGAATTAGGCAATGTGACGCTGAATCTAAAGCACGTTCTGTGGGGGACGGATCGCTACATTTTGTCGGGCGGAACGGGCGTCTCGATTCCAACGGGAGACGAGACGAGGATCTTCCTGTCCGACGGCACACAGATTCTGACGATCGACAACGATTCGGTGTTTCTCCAGCCGTTCCTGGCGGGGATGTGGTTGCCGAACGAAGCGTTCTTCATGCAGTCGTTTGTCCAAGTTGACTGCGATCTCTCGGGCAATGACGTGAGCGGCAATCTCCAGGGCGGGAGATTGCCAACAATTGGAAACTTGCGCAGTGCGTATCTGCTCATTGCCGATCTTGGGGCAGGCTATTGGGTCTACAGCAATCCGTCTCAGAACGTCTGGTTCCAGGCTCTGTCGCTGGTGGGCGAACTCAACTACGAAACCACGCTGCAGGACACGGACGTCGTGTCCGGCAACGGCCTTACCGTGACCGAGTATGCTCAGCAGTACAGAGCGTTCAATGCCACGGTCGCGACCCATGCCTACCTGGGCAACCGATTAGCGCTGTCGGGGGGACTTTCCTTTCCTTTGTCGCAAGGCAAGAACAAGGAATTCGACTACAGCGCCATCTTCATGGCCAACTGGCTGTTCTGATCGGCCGCAATCGGCCACGCCACGCAGGCTCAAGCGGCCCTTCAGGGTCGCTGCCTATCTTGTCTAATCCGCACCGTTGACATGGTTTGTCTGCCCGTTAGGCTATAGACGCCCCGGGTATCCGCCACCGACCGATTCGCCGGGGCACGCCATGTTTGCCGGCTGTTGACGATTTCTGCCTTGAGTTCGGCGTGTGGAAGGATAGGGTGATGGAGCGTTCCCGCAGGGAGCGGCGCAGAGCGCGCTGGTCCTTCAAACGTCGCGCCGGGACGGCCCGGTCGAGGCGGCTTGCCTTGGAAAGCCTGGAGGCGAGGCATCTGCTGGCCAACTTCGTCGTGACCAGCGTTGCGGCCGAGGGAGAGGGATCGTTAGTCGCGGCGATCGAGAGCGCCAATCAGGCGGCTGGCAGCGACTCGATCTCGTTCGATCTCCCCGACGGCGAATCTCTTGCGATCGTGGTGACGACCTTGCCGGCCATTACGGACACGGTCGTGATCGACGGCACGACGCAGCCCGGATACATCGACGCCCCGCTGATTACGATTCGGGGTATCGAATCCAGTGCCAACGGCGGGTCCAGCGGATTTCGGCTGCAGGCGAGCAACAGTGTGATCCGCGGCCTGGCGCTGAATCGCTTTTCGTCCGGCACCGATCACGATGGCAGCGCGATTACGATCGCCGGAAGCAACAATCGAGTCGAAGCCAATTACCTGGGCGTGAACGCAAATGGCAACGCCGCCGCAGGCAACGCGATCGGCGTTCAGATCCAAAGCGGATCCGGGAATTCGATCGGCGGATCGGCGGCCGACCAAGGGAACCTGATCTCCGGCAACTCGACCGGCATTGTGGTTCGATCGGGCAACAACAGGATCGAGGGCAATCGAATCGGCACGAACGCCGCGGGCGAGGTCGCGGTTCCGAATAACGTAGGCATCGAACTCCGGCTCGGGGAAGGTAACACCGTCGGAGGCGACTCGATCGGCCAGCGGAATCTGATTGCGGGCAATTCGACCGGCGTGACGGTTCGTACCAACAACAACGTGATCCAGGGCAACTATGTCGGGATGGATGCCGGCGGAAGCCAGCCGCTGCCCAATGCGACGGGGATCCGCATCGAGGGCGTGTCGGGAAACCTGATCGGTGGAACGACGGCCGGGCAGCAGAACGTCATCTCAGGTAATCAAGTCGGGATCTCACTCGCGGGCTCGAACAATCAAGTCCAGGGCAACTTGATTGGAACCGACCCCATCGGGATCGCGGCGATTCCCAACAACGTGGGCATCGAGCTCGATGGCGACGGGAATACGGTCGGAGGCACTTCGGTCGAGCAGCGCAACATCGTGGCGGGCAACGGAACGGGAATTGCCATCACGGGCAACAGCAATCGGCTGGAAGGGAACTATCTGGGAACCGACATCAACGGCAGCTTTGCCCTGGGCAATGGGACCGCGATTCAGGTCAACGAAGGCGAGAACA
Organism: uncultured Planctomycetales bacterium; assembly: GCA_963826795.1. Taxonomy (GTDB): domain Bacteria; phylum Planctomycetota; class Planctomycetia; order Pirellulales; family Pirellulaceae; genus CAWGYT01. Next base: position 31,408 of record CAWGYT010000024.1, read on the forward strand.
ACCTCATCGGTGGAACGGCCGAGGGCCAGGGAAACGTGATTTCGGGCAACCAGACCGGCGTGGTTCTGGTCTCGGCCCGAGGCAGCTTGATTCAAGGGAACCGAATCGGCACAACGGCGGACGGAGCCCAACCGCTGGGAAATACCGACACGGGGATCTCGATCTTGGGGACCGGAGCTCAAAACATTCGCGTGGGTGGCTCTCAAACGGGCGCTGGAAACGTGATTTCGGCAAGTGGCGGGTTCGGGATTTTGGTTAATAGTGATCGCAACTTCGTCGAGGGCAACGTCGTGGGGCGATCCGCTGACCAGCCCCAGGAATTCGGAAACGGCTCGGGCGGCATCCTGGTGCTCGGCTCGAATAACCAGATCGGCAGCTCGGAGGCAGGCGGCGGCAACGTGGTGTCCGGCAATGCCCTGGGGATCAATCTCAATGGGGCCCGCGCCACGGGGAACTTCGTTCAGTCAAACTGGATTGGGACGGACGCGAACGGATCGTCGCTTGGGAATCTGAGCGACGGAATTCAGCTTGCCGCACCCGGGAATATCGTCGGTGGCTCGTTGCCGGGGCAAGGCAACATCATCGGCAACAATCGTCGCCACGGCATTTTTATCTCGGGGACGCTCGCCACCCAGAACTCGATCCTGGGCAATCTGATTGGCGTCGATCAGACGGATGCGAACCCGCTGCCGAACCAGGGGAATGGCGTCCATGTCGAAAACACGGGAGTAGCCAGCGGCAATCGAGTCGGTGGCAACAACGTGGAAGAAGGAAACCGCATCCAGTTCAACGGCGGCGCCGGCGTTGCCGTGGTTGAGCCTGGCGATGGTACGCGCCGCACGACCGGCACTCAGATTCGATTCAATTCGATCTCCCGCAACATCGGCATCGGGATTGATCTGGGACCCGATGGCTTTCCTGACGGCATCACGCCGAATGACCCCGGTGATCTTGATACGGGGCCGAACGAATTGCAGAACTTTCCCCTGCTGGAGGGATTTCGCCCGGGCCCGACGACGCGGCTCATCGGCTCGCTGGACAGCCAGCCGGGAATGATGTATCGCATCGACTTCTACGTAAATCCCGCGGCGGACGAGGCGGGAGAAGTCGAGGGCGAACGATTCCTGGGATCGATCGTGATCGGTCCGGATAACCTGACGTTTGACATCGAACTTGACGCCGCGACGCAGGTGACGGATCTGATCAGCGCCGCCGCGACGTCCATCTCGGACGATGGTTTCATTCAGGGGACTTCGGAATTCTCCCCGCTGGCCACGGTCAGCGGCACCAAGTTCAACGACTTGCGCGCCGACGGGCCAACGGCCGACGATCCGCCGTTTGCGGACTACGAGATTCAGTTGTACTTTGACGACGGTGACGGCGTTCTGGATACGACGCTTGATACGCTGCTCGCCACCGCCGTCACGGACGAACAGGGGCAGTACGCGTTTCGCGGCGTGGGGCCGGGGCGGCACTTTGTCGTCGAAGGCGCCGACGAGCGAGTTCGCGCAGACGGCCGGCGGCGATGACTTCCCCAGCGTTCCCTACTATACGGTCGACGCGACGAGCCATGCGACGATCTCCGGCCTGGACTTCAGCAACTATCGCTTGCCGCGGCTGTCGGGCAAGAAAGTGATCGACATCGATTACAACGGGGTCTCGGAGAATGATGTGCCACTGCCCGGTTGGTCCATCCAACTGTTTCGAGACGATGGCGACGGTCAGTTCGAACCCGATCAGGACGAACTCGTCGATACCCAGGTGACTGGCGAGGACGGCCGGTACCAGTTCGAGCGGTTTCCGCCGGGCGACTATTTCGTGGTGGAACTGTTGCAGGGCGACTACGAACAGACGGGCGGTGGCGACGACTTTCCCCAGGTTCCCTACTATCGTCGCTCGGTGATCAGCGGCACCGTGTTTGATGATCTGGATTTCGCCAACTTCGATTTTCCAGACTTTCGCGGCACGAAGTATGTCGACTTGACCGGCGATGGGATTACCCCCGATGACGACGATCGCCATCCGGGTCAGCGCATTGAACTTTTTCTGGATGATGGCGATGGTGAGTTCAATCGTGATTTGGACGAGCTCGTCAGATTCACCCTGACCAACCTGCAGGGAGACTACGCGTTCATCCGGATTCCCCCTGGGCTTTACTTCGTCGCGGAATTGATCGCCGAGAACTATGTTCAAACGGATGGGGGGGACAACTTTCCCGATCAGCCCTTTTATGCGATTCAAGTGGAGAATGGCGTCGATCGGAACGACTTGGATTTTTCGAATGCGAAGGTCGCCAGCATCGCCGGATCGGTCTTTTTCGATCGTTCCGGGGATGGGCTGACCATTGACGATCCTCCCTCCGGGGATTGGAACGTTCAGCTTTATCGCGACGCCGACGGCAACGGCCTTTTCGATCAGAACCTGGACCGCCTGATCGCCGAGCAACGGACCGACGAGAACGGCGAGTATAAATTCGAACGACTCACGCCCGGACCTTACTTCGTGGTCGATGACGCTCCCGAGCAATATCGGCAAACGGCGGGAGGTGACAGCTTCCCGTTTCGCCAGTATTACGTCGTCAATCTTCGCAGTGGCGAGAACATCGAAGGCAAAACGTTTGCGAATGGTTTGTTCTTTACGGCGGGAATCGTGTCACGTTATTTGGCGACGGGCGACTTCGACCGCGATGGGGATCCCGATGTGGTCGTCGTCAATGAATTGGCGAATCCAACGCAGCCGTCGGGCAACGTCGTTGTCTTACTGAATGATGGTGCCGCAAACTTGACGACAATGCGGCAGTTCAACGTCAATGGCAGGCCGGCCTCGGTCGTGGCCGGAGATCTGGATTCCGATGGGGACGCGGACCTGGCGGTAACACTGGTCGGGAATGGCACGACCGCGAACAATGCAGGTAACCAGGTGCTGATCGTCTTTAGTAACGGCGACGGGACCTTCTGGCCGGGCGAGACGATCACTTCCGTTGGCAATGGACCGATCGATCTTGTTGCTGCCGACCTGGATGGCGACAACGACCTGGACTTGGCCGTTGCCAACTTTCGTTCCAATTCGGTGACGCTGCTGATCAACCAAGGCCGGGGTACGTTTAGAAACGGGGGCAGTGTCGGTGTCGGTCGGCAGCCCATTTCGGTCGTCGCCCACCATCTGAACAATGACGGCTACCTGGATCTGGTGGTCGCCAACCACGGATCGAATACTCTCTCGCTGTTGACCAACGATGGTCGCGGAAACTTTCGAGTCAGCGGGACCGTGCCCACCACACCCGGCCCGAACGATTTGGCGGTTGCGGACTGGGATGCGGACGGTGTGACGGATGTCGCCGTGGCGGGATTTACGTTTGACCAAGTCGAGATCCACTACGGTTTGCGCGTCAACGCGTCGGGCGGCCAGAGTAGCCGCCGAGCGTATTCCGTGAGCTCGCCGATCCAAGCCACTCATCCCCAGTCGATTGCGCCGGTTGATTTCGACGGTGACGGCGACTTGGATCTGGCGGTGGCCGCGTCGGAGGTCAGCGTGGTCGCGATCTTGGAAAATCGCGGCGGGCGATTCTTCTCGCAGGGGGCCGTCTTGCCGACGGCAGGCGGACCTGAATCCATTGCCGCCGCCGACCTCAACGGCGATCTTGGCCCCGATCTGGTCAGTACCACACTCTATCGCTTCTCGAGTTCGTCGGAGTCGCCGGGCCGCTCGTTGGGCGGCGTGAACGTGACGACCAATCGCAACGTCAACGTCGGCGTTTCAATTACCAATCGGCGTAGCGTCGTCGTACCGGGCGAGCGAGTCTCGTATGAGGTTCGCGTGGAGAACCTGGGACTGACTCGCGTGGATGACCTGCGCGTGCAGAGCTTGTTTCCCGCCGAACTGCAGGACGTGGAATACACCAGCAGCATGACCGGTGCGGGCTCCGGAAACAGCCCCGCCGGCCAGGATGCAATCGACGATCAGCAGGTGGTCCTCTCGTCGAAATCCGTGATCACTTACCTGGTGTCGGGTACGATCGACCCGGCGGCCCGGGGTGAGTTCGAAGTCGACATGCTGGCGACCGTTTCCGATCGGTTCGTCGAGACGGACCCCAGCAATAATCGAGCGAGTGATGTCGATGACCTGCTGCCAGTCGTCGATCTGGCGATAACCACTGACGATGGCGGCGCCGATTCGGACGGGTCGGTGGTCATTCCAGGCGAGAGCAGCGTGAGCTACACGGCCACCGTCTTCAACAATGGGCCGACGACCGCCACGGAAATCAACGTGGTCGGGGCCCTCGACCTGCCCCCGGGGACGAACCTGGCTTCGATCACGCTGAGCCAAGGAGAGTTCGATGGAACACGCAATCTCTGGCTGGTAGGCGAACTCGAGATTGGACAGTCCGCTACCTGGGTCGGGATCGTCAACGTGACGGCCGACGCCGCCAACGGTGACCTCATTCGGTTTTCCGCCAGCCTGGATACGGTGGCCGAGATCGATCCCAATCCGGACAACAATTCGGATTCGGTCGAGACCCGGATCGGACCGCCAGCCGAAGTTGACCCGGAAGAACCTGCTTCGACTCCGTTGCCTGCGACCCGTCGCGAGACGCCGTTACCCAGTGTCCCGGCCACGTTGGTCGACGTTACCGAAGTTCAGCGCGTGGGCGATTTCGATGGCGACGGCACGCCGGAAACCTTGCTGCACCGCGGCGATCGCTGGGTCGAAGTGATGGCACAGAACACCACGGTTGTGTGGGGTAATTGGTCCGGCTCTGCGAAGTGGCAAGATCTGCTCGTCGGCGACGTCAACGGCGACGGACGAGATGACATCCTTGGACGGACCGATGCCGGTAAGTGGTGGGTCGGCATCTCCGACGGGGCCGGGTTCCGAAATGAGCGTTGGGGAACGTGGTCGACGCTGGTCACCTGGCGCGATGTGATGGTGGCCGACGTCTCGGGTGATGGACGGGCCGATGTGATCGGTAGGACGGACGCCGGAGCCTGGTGGATCGCTCGGTCGGACGGGCATGCCTTGATCAACGAGCGATGGGGGCAGTGGTCGACTGAGACCGTATGGTCGCGAGTCATCCTACGCGATGTGACGAACGACGGCCGAGCGGACATTGTCGGCCGGACCGCGACGGGAAGTTGGTGGGCCGCCGTCTCGACCGGAACGTCGTTGGTCAACGTGCGGCTGCCGTCGGCCGCGCAGATCGAATCGATCTTTGCCGAGTCCGACCCGCGGGACGCCAAGTCCGAGGGGCGCGGCGAGCAGGACGACTCGCCCTGGATCGATCAGATTGCCAACGACCTGGCGAACTCAGGCCTGCACGTTCCAAGATGACACCTAGCGACTGCGTCCGCTCGACGCGTTTTCTGCAAACGTCGCGGATGCTGGACTCTCGTAGGCGCTGAACGTCGCCCAAACCGGAAAATGATCGGACAACTTGAGGGCCTGCTCCACCGTCAAACCGTACTCTTGAGCGACGTTGAACACTCCGCCGCGCCCGTAAACTCGGTCGTGGTCCGGCCGTCCATGATGATGTTGTCATAGGTCTTCGTCCCGCGCGTGTTCGTGGGGACACCCGAGATCACATAGCGGATGCCCGGAATGCGAGCGAGATTTCCCAGCTGTGATTCGCTGGCATTCAAATCCCCCAGCAGAATCAGGTCATCCTCTCCCCAGCCCTGTCGCTGAACGGATTGAAACGCGACGGCCAGGGCGTCGACTTCCGTGGGCACTTCGTCAGGATCCGTGTGCGTGTCCATCAGCCAGAATGTGAAGCCGGCGGCGGGATCAGCGGTCCTCACGCGAAAACGAGTTAGCAGCGGAGGCCGGTGCAGTTGGTCCGTCGGGTCCTGGATTGTGAGCACCGAACGGGGATCGTGTTCGATTCGGTCGGAATTGTAAATGAACGCGTACTGTTCTTTGCTGTTCGTTCGCCCCAGACGGGGCCCGACCACCGATTGGTAGCGTCTGCCATCCGAGTTGATCATCTGCACGAATTTCGGAATCAGCTGTTCGTCTTGGCTGCGGACTTCCTGGATCGCGACGAGATCAAAGCGACGCACAATGGCGACCAGATATTGCATCGTGTTCAGGTCGGCCAATTTCGATGAACCGAACACTTGGATGTTGTAAGACGCGATCGCGATCTGGTCACTGGGCGACGCTAAACCACGTTGCATCGAGACGTTGGTCGCCACGGTCCTCGGTTGTCCCGCGACTTCGACTCGAGCGAGTTCGCGGGTCGCGGCCGAGATGCTACTTGTGTCCAGCGAGTTGGCCATCTGCCGCAGGTCGTGAACCGGTTCGCCTAATTCGCCCTTCGAATCAGCTCCCTGAACCAGCGTGCGGACCAGCTTGCCCAACACGGGTGTCTCGGGATAAGCCCACCCCCCAACGCCCGCACCCATGACCAGCGAAAACAGAAAACTAGCCAAGCCTGCTGCGTGTCCCAGCAGGGAGCGTTTCTTCTTTTTCGTTCTTTTGTGAGTCACCAGCTTGAGTCTTTCCGCAGTTCCGATTCGTCGAGGACCGATTGCGGGCGGAGCGGCGATCGGCCAAGATCGTCCTGTTCCGGCGCGCGACACACGGATAGATCGGACGGAAGATGGGCGCGGCTGTGAAGAATTCCGGGTCGTGCCGAAAGTTCAGTCGACTTTCGATGACATGACAGCGGCGCCTGCGGAGCTTTGGTGAAGTGGGCAGCCGGATTTATTTAGGAGTTAGCCAGATGGATGCGAAGGACCTTCTGCCGAAATTGAAGTGTGGCGAGCTACGCGATCAGGTGGCAGCAGCGCAAACGCTTGCCGGAATGGGGGAAGATGCCCAGGCGGCGGTTGTGGCGCTGGTCGAATCTTGCCGGTCGGACCAGGACGAATTGACGCAATGGTGCGTGGCCGCGCTCGAACAGTCCGGTCCGCCCGCGCCCGACGAGGTCACGCGACTGGCTGAGTTGGCAGGCGACGAGCATGCTTTGGTGGGTTATTGGGCATGCACGCTGCTCGGACGACTTGGTGACGAGGCGGTGAGTGCGACTGCTGCCTTGGCGCTTACGCTGGATGGTTCGACCCATGCGGAAGTGCGGCAGCGCGCGGCCTGGGCACTGGGCAAGATTGGCGCGAACGACGAAGCGGCACGTCGTGCTCTGACCCGCGCGGCGGAAAGTTCTGATCCGCGTCTGGCGCGACTCGCCAGTGAGGCGCTCAAGAAGTAATCGAAATCAACTCGCTGTCGTAACGCGTCGAGGGAGCCATCCGCCGGTCAACGCAGGTCCGGTCGGATGGCTGCCTTGCGACAGGATTCAGGCCGCGGAATTTCGACGGCGACCGAAGCCGATCAGACCGACGAGGCTGAGGACGGCCAACGTCACACTGCTTGGCTCGGGAACCACTTCCAGCGTCAGGCCATTCAGAATGGGATTGTTGTCCGGGGCCAATGGGTTGGAACCGCCCAAGGCGATGCTCAACACACCGTCTTCCGGAGTGACACTCAGACTGTAAACGACGCCCGCCGCCGTATTGGCGATCCCGCCCTGCGCGACCTGGATGTTGAAATTGTCAACGACCAGTTCGCCGTCGACCGAGATGTCGAAGCCGCGGTCACAGCAGTTTTCGGCAAATAGCAACTGCAGCTTGTACGGTTGTCCGGCGATCACGTCCAGATCGACGGTCAATCCCGGAGGGGTGTTCCAGCGGATCGACTGCATCACCTGTTCGATGGACTGGTCGTTGGCCGAATCACCATACTCGGGGGCGTGCCAAGTCGCGATTTGATTCGAGGGCAGCGGGTTGATCGAGGCGTCGGGTGTTCCGCCCTCATTGCTGCCGTCGGTAAATGTCGCGGTGCCGGCGACCCCGCCGCCCGGCCCACCGACGTTGATCGCGTAGGCAAAGGTGCCCGTCAAATCCAGGCCCTCGCCGGGATCGCCGCCCGTGAACGTCCCAATGCTGCCGGCCAGCACCGTGTTCGTCGGCGCCGGAGGCTCGAGGATCGTCGCGCTGTACTTCGTGTAGAGAAAACTCCGCACATCATTCAATTCGGTTTCGTTCAGAACGCGATTGTAAATCACGACTTCCGAAATATCCGCATCACTGGCCTCGGCCGGGAACATGCCACCAGAACTCAAACCCAGCCGTCCTGGGCTGCCTGTCGGAGCCGGATTGACGGTGAAATCGAGCCCATTGACGAAGAGCGTACTGTCGCCCGCGGGTGTACCCGTCGTGTCGGCGATGTAGACGAAGTTGGGGTCCGCCGCCGGATTGCCACCGATAAAGCCGTCCGCGTACGACGAGACACTGGCGCCCCATAAGCCATGCAGCCAGTTCGCATCCTCGTCCCTGCAGCGTTCGGCCGCGGACATCGCCCCAATACTGATTCACGATGAAGGCGGTATACGGACGCGATAGACTGAGGCCGTCGTCAATCACCATTCCCTGCCCGGCGAGGCCGTCGAAGTGAGCCGCAGGATTGCCATTCATGGCGGCTGCCTCAAACGTGGGCCTCAGCAAGTCGTCGGGCTGGGTCGCGTTGTACCCGTTGCCGCTCTTGTCCGACCATCCGCCCAGCGGATCGCCTGCCAGGGCCGGCACGGTAAGAGCCGCGTCTTGAAACCGAGTTGCGGGATCCGACGCGTCCAGCCACAGCAGCAGCCCGTCGGTGACCGGCACGGCGCGGGCGGTTGTGCCGGCGAACAGGACACACAAGATCGTCAGCAGGCCGGCGGACTTCAAACCGACGAAGCACGGCCAAGGGTGTTTCAGCATAAGCATCATGGATGGTTCGTCTTTCATTTGCACACCTTCGCACACAGTTTGACAGGGCCCGTAGACGTTCGTGGGGCACATTCGTGGTAACGTGGGCTCGAGAACGGCGCAAGACGCCCAGGGTGTTCGACCGTCGCCAAGGAATAGAAGCCTTCGCGTCTCCCGACCGGCTTCGAGTACCTTACGTCTTCACGACGCAGTCACTCGGAACGATCCGACCGCACACAGATGGAACGTGGATGACTTCGCGCGGCGAGGTCACTTCGCGCCGTTCACTAGCGGTCTCCTTCGGAATCTCGATTAACTGGGTCGGTGTTGCACGTGAGGAGTCGCCGGCCGACACGCGAAATCGATCGGCCGGCCGCCGCTCACAACTCAAGACCCAAGCGAGCTTAATGAATTAGCAACCCTGCGTGACGCACAAAGATCCTTCCCAGCTTTCCCCAATTGACGGAGGTGAACATAAGGGCATTCCGCTCCTGCGTCAAACAAATTTCGACAGGACGGGACAAAAAACCGAAGTTGCGCCCATGCGAAGCCGATTTGCGTCAAGCGAGTTTAACAATCCCGCCCCGCGTTTCGCTGAGAGACGCGAACACGGGAGGGCGAGGCTCGACCTGTTTCGGGTCAAGGTTATGGCATCACGAATTGATGTTCGCTGGGGCGAATGGTCAGCACCGGGCAGGGAGACTTTCGGACGACCCGCTCGGCGACGCTGCCCATCAGCGTGTGGGCGAGTCCTGAACGGCCATGCGTTCCCATCACGATCAGCTGGATGTCGTGCTCTCGTGCATACCGAATAATCTCAAGGAAGGGCGAACCTTCGGCCGTCGCGCGGACCACACGGTGCGAGGCTTGCCATTGGGGCGACAAGATGTTGGCCAATTCTTTCTCGGCGGCGACCCGTGATTCCTGGACGGGCGGTGAGAGAGCCAATCCGCCTCCGAAGACTGGCGTCGTGCTGTAGTGCCGCTCGAGCACGTGCAACAAGTGCAATTCGGCCTCGAATTTCTCCACCATGCTGCCGGCATACTCGGCCGCCTCGCCCGAGTAGGGACTGAAGTCAGTCGGAAACAGAATTCGTCGAAACTCAACCACGCGATCTCCCTTCGATGGTGAGAGCCCCCATCCCGCCTCGGTCATCCCACGGTGGCCCAAGGTGTCGTACGCTGAATGGATCTCCCCGAAACGAGCACAAATTGTACCACGATCCGAGCGAGCTCACGACCGGCGAGGCGATGAATCAGGAGGGCGGCCAGCCGCGCGCTCTTCGAGCATGGCGTGCAGGACGTGTCCGTGGACGTCGGTCAGTCGTCGCTGGATGCCGTTGTGATAGTACGTGAGACGTTCGTGATCGAGCCCCAGCAGATGCAAGATCGTGGCGTTGAAGTCGTACAGAGTCGCCACGTCTTCCGTGGCGTGGAATCCAAGCTCGTCGGTGGCACCGACGCTGGTTCCGGCGCGCACGCCGGCTCCGGCCATCCAGCAGGTAAAGCCATCCGGATTGTGGTCTCGCCCTTGTGCGCCGGCCTGAAACATCGGCATCCTGCCGAACTCCGTGCACCACACCACCAACGTCTGTTCCAGCAGCCCGCGTTGCTTGAGGTCGCTCAGCAAGGCCGCTGCCGGCTGGTCCAGGATTTCTCCATGCACATCGTACTGCGGTTTCAGTTCGGTGTGGCCGTCCCAGTTCAAACGTCCACCGCTGGCATACGCGCCGTTGAACAGCTGGACAAATCGCACTCCGCGTTCGATCAGCCGCCGAGCCAGAATGCAGTTCCGGGCGAAGTCGCGCTTGATCGGATTCTGGTCGCTGTCGGCCCCGTAGGCCTGCAGTAGGTGGGCAGGCTCGTTCGACAGGTCGCTCACTTCAGGCACCGACAATTGCAGGCGGGCGGCAAGTTCGTAGCTGGCGATCCGAGCGGAAAGTTCCGTGTCGCCCGGATGGTGCTCGAAATGAAGTGCGTTCAGTCCTCGCACCAGTTCCAGCGCCGCGGCGCTCTTCTCGGCGGAGCCGTCGCTCGTCGACGTGAGGTTTCGGATCGGACGAGTCGAATTAAACGGTGTTCCTTGGAACACCGCCGGCAGGAAACCAGGGCCCCAATTGTTGACGCTCGCCTGCGGCACGCCGCGCGGATCGGGAATCGAAACGAATGCCGGAAGATCTTGGTCTTCGGTGCCCAACGCGTAAGTGACCCACGCTCCCATACTGGGATATCCGTCGGCGACAAATCCGGTCGACAGAAAATTTTCTGCCGGGCCGTGCGTGTTCGATTTGCTGGTCAACGAATGAATGAAGCACATTTCGTCGACCAGGTTTCCCAACCGCGGGAAGAGGTCCGAGACCATCTTTCCGGACTGTCCGCGGGGACGAAATCGATAGAGTGGTCGGGCAAGATTTCCGGCTGGCCCCTGGAACGTCACCGCAGGTCCTCCGGCGAGTGTTTGCCCGTCGTGTTCGATTAGCTCGGGCTTGTAGTCCCAGCTCTCCAAATGGCTGACCGCTCCGGCGCAAAAAATCACCAACACCTGCTTCGCTCGCGGACTGAAATGCGGCGGGCGGCGCCGATGCGGATTGAGAGGATCGATCTGGGGCGAGTTCGATGCCCTGGCGGATTCACCCGGCGAGGCGGCCAACAACCCGTCCCTGCTGAGCAAATCCAGCAAGGCAATGTTCGAAAGCCCGAGGGCTCCACTGCCCAGAAACGTTCTTCGATCCAGCAGCTGGCGCGTCATCCAGTTGTGTCGGCGTAGGTTCAACGGATCGTTCGACATCGAGCTTGCCCAAACAGGGGGTCGGAAAAAGGGGGGTTGGGAAAAGGGGTGGTTGGGAAAAGGGGGGGTTGGGAAAAGGGGTCAGGTCCCAAAAGCCGGAACGGCCCTTCGGGTGCTTCGCACTTTTGGGACCTGACCCCTTTTCCCAAGCCTTCGGGTGCTTCGCACTTTTGGGACCTGACCCCTTTTCCCAACCCTACAGCATTAGGGAATGAACAGGAACTCATTCGTGTTAAATAGCGCTCGGCAGAGGACGGGCAGGCCGAATTGGCGAACCGTGTCGCGGGACAATGCCCGTTCCCGCTCCGTGGCCGACCGACCCAGCGCCAGCCGAAAGGCAACATCGAGCTGTTGATCGAGCGATTCGTCGGCGATGGACTGGACGCGAACGGCAAACTGTTCCGCGCGGCGATGGACGAACCGACTATTGAGTAGGTTCAGGGCTTGCAGCGCGGTCGTCGATCGCGTCCGCTTGGGACAGCTTTGACCGGCGTCTGGACAATCGAACGCGCCAAACACCGGGTCCGGTTCCATCCGTACTTTATGGACATAGACCATGCGTCGCAGTCCATCCGCGTCAAAACGTTCGATCGGCGGAAATCCGTCCAGTCCGCCGCGTGATTCGAACACACTGAAACCCGGACCGCCCGTTGCGGTATTGAGTTCGCCGCTGACCTTCAGCAGTGAATCGCGAATCACTTCGGCTTCGAGCCGTCGCGTGGGGTAGCGCCAGAGCAGGCGATTGTCCGAGTCGAGCAGCGCCGCCTCTGGCCGATAATCGGACGCTTGTCGGTACGTACTCGAGCTCACGATCAGTCGATGGAGATGCTTCAGCGATCCGCCCGATCGACGAAACTCGTCGGCCAACCAATCGAGCAGCTCGGGGTGAGTCGGCCGGCTTCCCGCGTCGCCCAAGTCGTTGGGTGTATCGACCAGTCCGGTCCCGAAATGATACTGCCAAATGCGATTCACGATCACACGGTCGGTCAACGGGTTCTTCGCATCCGTAATCCAGTCGGCCAGCGCCCGCCGCCGCTCGGGGTCGGAGGCGTCTTCGTCGAGTTGCAGGGATCCGAGGAATTTCAAGACGTCGGGCGCGACCTGCTGACGCGGCGCGCGAATATCGCCGCGCTGCAGGACGTAGGTCCGATCTGGGACCGCGAACTGGCCGGCATAGACTTTGCCGGTGAACGCCTTGGAAAGCGCCTCGACGCGACATTGGGTGTCGGCTGACTCCCAGTCTCGTTCGCCGTATTGCACACCCGCGAAAACGGCTTGCAGGGCATAGTAATCCTGTTGCGTGATCGGATCGAATTTGTGGTGATGGCAGCGCGCACATCCGACGGTCAGCCCGAGCAAGCTGCCGCTGACGCCGACGATGATTTCATCCAGCTCATCCTGTCTCGCTTGCCGTTTCGATTCGTCATCCTGTCCGATCTGCCCGGGCAGCAAGGCGGCGGCGGTGACCAGAAAACCGGTCGCGGGATCGATCCCCAGCTGGTCTCCGATGAGTTGTTGACGCACGAACTGATCGTACGGCACATCCGCATTGAAGGTGTCGATGACGTAATCCCGATAGGGCCACGCGTTGGGACGAGGCGTATTGACTTCGAATCCATGCGTGTCGGCGTAACGCACAACATCCAGCCAGTGCTGTGCCCAGCGCTGGCCGTAGCGAGGATCGGCCAGCAGCCGGTCGATCAGGCGTTCGGTCGCATCCGGCCGCCGATCCTGCCGAAACGACTCGATCTCGGCGGGCTCGGGAGGAACTCCGAGCAGATCGAGGTAAAGTCGGCGAATCAATGTCAGCGAGTCCGCCGGAGGCGCGGGTTCGCAATCGCGCTGTTGAAGTTTTTCAAGCACGAATCCATCGATCGGAGTGGCGACCCAGGGATCCGTGCGGCGCGGCACGTCCGGCCGGCGCACCGGCTGGAACGACCAGTGCTGCCGGGCTTCCGAACTTGGATCGTGGCCCGCCAATTCGTCCGGCCACGGCGCACCCCGCGCGATCCATTCACGCAGCCTGGCCAATTCGTCGGGCGCAGCCGATCGCCGGTGTCGGCCGGTGGCATCCGCTCGGTCTCGTCCTGGCTGGCAACCAACTGCCAGAGGCGGCTGGAGGCCGGATCGTGGGGGACGATTGCGGGATCACCCGAGTCACCGCCCCGCCGTGCGATGCGCGCGAGTCGAATCGCAGGCCGCCTTCCGCCACATCGGGTCCGTGGCACACCTCGCAATGTGCACGCAAGATCGGCTGAATTTCGCGCGCAAAATCCGGCGGCTCCTCGGCGCAAACGCGACCGGCCAGGCCGCAGCAAGCCAGGCCCGCAAGGTACAGCAGGTCACGAAATCGAAGCGGTCGCGTACGCTTTTCGGCAATCATGCGGCGTCGACTTGAAAGGCGCGAGTTGTATCGGGAACCATTCCCCGCCACTGATGATACCAGACGATGATACCAGACGCCCCAGCCAGGTGCGGGTGCGTGGATCGAGGCTGGCGTGAAATCTTTCGCCCGAAGCGTTGGCGGGCCACAGCGCACCTGCCTTGATTCGACGCCTCGCCAGACGTTCGCAGCGGAACCCTCAGTCCGCAGCGGGGTCTTGGCGATAGAAATCGCGTAGCAGCGTATAGAGTTCGCGCTGGTGAGCTCGTGTCGCCTGAGGTCGCGTGAAAAAGGCTTCGGTGGCGACGGCGAAAAATTCCGCTCGGTTCGTGGCGGCGTAGCAATCCAAACGCGTCGGCAGGCCGAGTTCACAGGCCCGCCGCAATTCGTTGAATTCATGTGCGACAATCCGCTCCCAGCGATCCAGCGCCAGCTGGTTTGGCTGCGGGGGAATCCCGTCGGCCGATCGCCCATTCTGCATGTCCAACTGATGGGCAAACTCGTGCAACACCACGTTGCGGTCCCGCGTGAGGTTGTGGCCGGCCGCCAAGACATCGTCCCAAGACAGGATCACCGGACCGCGGTACCACGCCTCTCCCAGCCGGCTCGATTGACCCTCCAGGATCACTCCCCCGGCTTCGATCCGGGTGGGAGCCACATACGCCTGCGGATAGACCAGAATCGATTGCACCCGATCGTAGTACTCGTCGGGAAATGCCAACACCAGCAGCGCCGCCTGCGCGGCAATCGTCAGCTTGATCTCGTCGGTCATCGTCAATCCACCACAAGCCTCCCAGTTTTTCTCAGCAACGAGGACCTGCACGATGGATTCCAGACGACGCTGCTCCTGGGAAGAGAGTCGCGCGAATAGCCAGACATTCGACTGCAGCATCGCCCGCCAATGGGGCGGAATAGGCTGATCGGTCAGCCGCCTTCGTCGGCGAGATTTGAGCCAGCCCCACAAATCACGAGTTCCTATCTTGCGAATTCGGCGTCGATGCCAGATGTCGATGCCAGATGTCGATGCCAGAAATCATCATCTTGCGTCAGCGCAGTGGTCAAGGTAGTTTGAGCCAGGGGTTTCACGTCCATCGCTCGGTAAGACTCCACCTGGTGTTGGCAACATCCGCGATCGATGAGGTTGTCGCTGATGAGGTTGTCGCTGACGAGGTTGTCGCCGATGAGATGTGCTAACGCGATTTCGCTAACTGGGTTGACGTGATGTCGCTGATGAGGTTGTCGCTGATGAGGTTGTCGCTGATGATCCTATTGTCGATCGTCGGCACTCGTCCGTGCGTGGCGGAAGCGGCCGAGCCGTTGCGGCTGCGAGTGATGACGTTCAATTTACACCACGGTCGCGGCGATGACGGCATGATTGATTTAAGCCGGATCGCGCGCACGATCAATGGGGCTCGGCCCGATCTGGTGGCGTTGCAAGAAGTTGACCGACACACGTCGCGTAGTCAACAGGTGGATCAGTTGGAACGGTTGGCGACTGAGACGGGGATGCACGCCGCCTTCGGCAAGGCGATCGATTTCGAGGGCGGTCAGTACGGTGTGGGGGTGCTCTCAAAATTCGAAATCACAGATTCCCAAACGTTTCCGCTGCCGGGCGGCCAAGATCGCGAGCGCCGCGTGGCCCTGGAGGTGCGCCTCCAGGCGCCGGGCTTCCCACCGTTCATCTTCGTGTGCACACATTTCGACCACCACGCAGGCGACGAGGATCGCAAGGCGCAGGCCGCGCGAATTGTGGAGCTGTTCGGCGGCGGCCCCAGTTGGGCGATCGTCGCCGGGGACCTGAACGCCCGACCCGATAGCGACGTGCTGAAGATCCTCGGCCGCCGCTGGCGACCGGTTGATGCCGATCGCCTGCGGCCAACCGCACCCGCTCGAAATCCTCGTTCGAAAATCGATTACATCTTGATCGAGACGGATCGCCCGTGGATCGTGAACTCCTCGGAAGTCCTGCCCGATCGGGCAAGCTCAGATCACTTGCCCCTGGTCGCCGAGCTGCAATACGTCGCGCCGGAGTGAGAATTTTCCCAGCCACATGTCCCTTCTCCCCAACGCGGGAGAAGGTGGCCGAAGGCCGGATGAGGGGGTCGGCACGAGACCCAAAGATGAACCCTCACCCGCCCGGTCCCCGCCAGCGGGTCCCGGTCGACCTCTCCCGGTTTCGGGAGAGGTGACATGGCTTTCGGGAGAGGTGACACGACGCTGGCCCTTCTCCCCAACGCGGGAGAAGGTGGCCGAAGGCCGGATGAGGGGGTCGGCACGAGACCCAAAGATGAACCCTCACCCGCCCGGTCCCCGCCAGCGGGTCCCGGTCGACCTCTCCCGGTTTCGGGAGAGGTGACTTCGCCTTCGGGAGAGGTGACTTCGCCTTCGGGAGAGGTGACATGGCATTCGGGAGAGGTGACTTCGCCTTCGCGAGAGGTGACACGACGCTGTCCCTTCTCCCCAGCGCGGGAGAAGGTGGCCGAAGGCCGGATGAGGGGGCAGTCGCCAATCCCCGGCGACTCGTTCTCGTTTCGTTTATACTGGTTCGCTCCGATTGCACTTACAATGCGGACTGGCGTATTCCGTGGACGGAAGCGGCCGGTATCGGGGACGTGTGAAGCCTTTGCCCATGGCTCGCGACAATCACAGCAGAGACGTTCGGAAAATGACGGACGATGACGGAGATTAAATGAAACGGCGACGCAAGCAGTTGACGCGACAACATGGTTGGGAATCACTCGAGGCTCGGTGTGTCCTTGACAGTACCGTCGTCTTCAACGAGATCATGTATCATCCGCCCGATGCAGCCGGTGAACTGGAGTTTGTCGAGCTCTACAACCAGATGGCGGTCGACATGGATATCTCGTCGTGGAGTCTGGCCGATGGTGTCCAATTCTCGTTTCCCGAGGGAACGATAATTCCGGGCGGTGGATACCTGGTTGTCGCGAAGGATCCGGCGGTGCTTCAAGAAGCGGGAGTTCGGGGAGCACTGGGGCCATACGAAGGACGGCTGGCCAATGGCGGCGAACGGCTGGAATTGTGGGATCGCAACGACCGCGTGATGGACGCGGTGACTTACGACGACGAAGACCTCTGGCCGTTGGCTCCGGACGGAGGCGGAACCTCGTTGGCCAAGCGACGACTGGCGGATCCCAGCGGCCCGGTCACGAACTGGGTTTCCAGCGTGCTGTTGGGAGGGACTCCGGGCCGATCGAATTTTGGGCAGGTCACGGGTCCGCCGCCGGAGCCCACCACGCAAGAGGTCATCACCGAAGGCGCCGTCTGGCGATATCTTCCGCCGGGCGAGGTTCCGGCGGCGGATTGGACCCACGCGGAGTATGACGATCGCGCCTGGCAGGGCGAGGCGCCGGCGGAACTGATCGGCTATTGGCCACTGGATGGCGACGCGGCGGCGGTGGTCGGGATTGATGGCAGTTTGGTCGGAAGTCCGGTTGCGGCGCCCGACCGCCTGCAAGACGCCGACTCGGCGTTGGCCTTCAACGGCGTCGATCAATACGTTTCGATCGACGGTGGCGGAGGTTTGGATGGGGCGGCGGCCGGCACGCTCAGCCTCTGGGTTCAGTGGAACGGCCGACAGGATGCCGACTGTTGTGGACCGACCTATGGCGCCGTGACGTCACGGCAGTCGAACGGGCAGTTCTCGGACACGATTCTCGCGCTGGACAATTCGGACCCGAACCAAGCCCGGCTCGTTTGGCGCCATTCCGGCGGCCCGGCACCCGTGCTGATCACCAGCCCCGACGTGGTCGGTGATGGAACGTGGCATCATGTGGTGGTGACGTTCGACGAATCGGAGGTGGTACTCTATCTCGACGGAACGCCGGCCGGGTCCAGTTCGATCGCCGCGGCCTTTCAGAGCAATCCCGCGACGCCGTTGGCCATCGGCGCCTGGAGTGGCGACGGCGGCGGCTTTGCCTCGGCGCGCGTGGATGACGTCGCGATCTGGAATCGGCCTTTGTCGGCAGCATCGATCCAGCTTCTCACCAGCGGTGCGGCGACACCCTTGGACCTGAATCAGGTGGCCGGGGGGCCGTACTATGCGGGCGACGCGAAGCTCGCGGGAACCCAGCCGCCTATCTTGACCGGAGTGACCGCGTCGGCGTCGTCGGCTCTGTCCGGGCAAGAGGCCGAGCACGTCGTGGACGGCTCCGGATTGAACGGTTTGGCACACGCCGCGCAACCGGCGACCGGCACGATGTGGCTCAGCAACGGCACCTTCTTTGGCTTGCCGCCGGACCTGGATCCCGAAATCACGTTTGACCTGGGCCAGGTCCAACGCCTCGAGACGATGCGTGTCTGGAACTACAACAATTCGGATACCGCGTCCTGCTGCCTCGATCGCGGATTGGCCCAGGCCGATATTTGGGTCGCCGGTGACGATGGGCAATTCGAGTTGTGGATCGACGATCAAGTTTTCCAAAAGGCAACGGGCAGCGTGACGGACTTCTCGCAGCAGATTGATCTGCGCGGAGTTGACGCGCGCTATGTGAAACTGGACGTCGACACTTCCAACGGCGTGGCGAACTACGGAGATCCGCTGAAGTTTGTCGGGCTGAGTGAAGTGCAGTTTCTGGGCAAGCCGATTCCCGGCAAGACCGAGTTAACGCTGGGGCCCACGACTTACTATTTTCGTCGCGAGTTCGACGTCGACGTCAGCTTCTCCGAAGTTGAGCTGCTGGCCGATTTGCTGGTCGATGATGGGGCCGTGGTCTACTTAAATGGAGTCGAAGTCTACCGCCACAATCTTCCGCCTGGCCCGGTTTCGTCCACGACGCTGGCAACTGCCGAGGTTGCCGACGCCGCGTGGCTGCGCGACTTGGTGCTGCCCGCCGACGCAATTCGCGACGGCCGAAACGTCCTGGCGGTCGAAGTGCATCAGGCCCGCGCTGAGGACGCCGACTTCTTGTTTGGCTTGGAATTGACGGCCATCACCACGCCGTTGGAGACGTCGCCCGTCGAGGTCCTGCCGATTCTGATCAATGAAGTGTCATCCGCGGATGCACAGGAACTAGCCGTCGAACTGGTGAATGCAGGCGACGCGTTGCTCGACATCGGCGGACTCCGCCTCGTCGGCTCAGGCGGACTTGGGTGGTCGATCCCGGCCGGGACGACGCTCCCGGGGCACGCGTTGCAAAGCGTGCGAATCCCCGCGGCCAGCCAGGATTATGAATCGGGGGATGTGCTCTACCTGGCCGACGCACAGGGTCAGCGAGTTTTTGATGCGGTCGAGTTAACCACGTGGCAGCGGGCTCGAGTTCCTGACGGCGGTCCGGACTGGTATCGTGCCGACTCGACGATCGGGTCCCCCAACACGGCGCCGATTCACGACGAGATTGTGATCAACGAGATCATGTACCACCATCGGCCGCAGGTTACCAACTTGGAGGGATCGTCGTCAGAGTTTGCCGAAGACCCGGAAGAGTGGATCGAGCTGTTCAATCGCAGCGCTCAAGCCGTGAATCTTGCCGGCTGGCGTCTGGGCGATGGGATCGACTACGAATTTCCATCGGGAACATCGATTCCCGCTGGCGGCTACCTGGTCGTCGCGCGTGACGCCGACGCGTTGCGCGCCAAGTATCCCGATCGGGCGAGTCTGATCCTGGGCAACTTTGAGCGCGGGCTCGACAATACAACGGATCGGATCTTACTGACCGATGCCGTCGGCAATCCGGCCGATATGGTCCGTTACTACGAGGATGGCCAATGGCCAGCGGCCGCCGACGGACGCGGATCGAGTCTGGAGTTGCAGGATCCGGATGCGGACAACTCGGTCGGCTTGGCCTGGGCCGCGAGCGTGGAATCCGACGATGCCCCCTGGCGCACCTACACCTACAGCGGAGTTGCCGCGCGCAGTTCGGTGGGGCCCGACGGGACCTGGAATGAGCTGGTTCTGGGATTGCTCTCGGACGGCGAAATCCTGCTCGATGATATCAGCGTGATCCAGGATCCCAACGGGGAGGCAATTGAGCTGATCCAGAACGGATCCTTCCAACAAGATCAAGTCTCGACCGAGGCCGACACGTGGCGCATTATCGGCAACCATCGCCATAGCGAAGTGATTGTGGATCCTGATGATCCGTCCAATCAGGTGTTGCGCTTCGTGGCGACCAGTGCCACCGAACATATGCACAACCACGCCGAAACAACGCTCAAAGACGGCGACAGCCTGGTCACGATTCGGAATGGCGTGGAGTACCAGATCTCGTTTCGTGCCAAGTGGATTACGGGTTCGAATCTGTTGAACTCCCGTCTCTACTTCAATCGGTTGGCTCGGACGACCGCGATCGAGCAACCTGCGTATCACGGGACGCCGGGGCGTATGAATTCGGTGCGCGTCGACAATCTCGGGCCGACGTACACGGGCATGATCCATCAGCCGGCGGTACCCGCAACCGATGCAGCCCGTCACCATCTCCGTCCAGGCGGATGACCCCGACGGCGTCGCCTCGATGACACTCTGGTACTCGATCGAAAACGGGGCCTGGAACCAGTCGAGCATGACCGAGGTCCAGGCGGGATTCTTTGAGGGACAGGTGCCGGGTCAAACGGCCGGCCGGATCGTGCAGTTCTATGTCGAAGGTGAAGACGCGACCGGAATCCGCTCGACGTTTCCCCGCCATGGAGCCGATTCGCGAGCCCTGTTCAAAGTCGACGATGGACTGGCGGCCACGAACGGCCTGCACAACCTGCGGATGATTGTGACGCCCGCTGACGCAAGCTTTCTCCACAACACGGTCGAACTGATGAGCAACGATCGGGTCGGGGCCACGATCATCTATGACGAGCAGGAGATCTTTTATGACGCCGGACTGCGGCTGAGCGGTAGCCAGCGGGCGCGGCCCTACCAACCTCGATTGAGTTTCAGTGTGGGTTTCAATTCCGATCAACTTTTCCGGGGAGTCCATTCCAGCATCACTCTCGACCGTTCCGAGAGCACCGGCTTCGGGCAGCGAGAACTGATCTACCATCACGGGATGAGTCATGCCGGTGGTTTGCCCAGCGAATACAACGACCTGTTCCAAATCATCACTCCTCAACGAGCCCACACGGGAACCGCCGAGGCGCAGCTGGGTCGCTACTCCGACGTATTCCTCGACTCGCAGTACGAAAGCGGGAGCGACGGACAGCTGTACGAATACGAGTTGACCTATTTCCCGACGACCACCGACAACGGCTCGAAGGAAGGTCGCAAACGACCCCAGCCGGACGATGTTCGCGGGACTCCCATCCGAAACATCGGAGACAGCACCGAAGACTACCGCTGGGTGTTCCTCAATAAGAATAATCGCAATCAAAACGACTACAGCCGCCTGATCGAGTTCGCCACCGCGATGGGCGCGCCGACGGCTTCATTTAATGACCACATCGGCGACTACATCGACGTCGATCAATGGTTGCGAGCGTTCGCGTTTTCGGTGATCACCGGACACGGCGACAACTATGGATCCGACGGTTCCCAGCACAATTTGCAACTGTATGTGCGCCCAAGTGATAACCGCGTGCTGTTTTTCCCTCATGATCTCGATGCCTTCTTCGATGCGACGCGCCCGATTGTCGGCAACGGTGACCTGCGCAAGTTAATTCGCGTGCCCGAAAACGAGCACATGTACTATGGTCATGTCTACGACATGATTCAGACGACGTTCAACGAGGCGTACATGTCGCGCTGGACGGAGCATTTCGGAAGTCTGTTGCCCGGACAGCGCTTTGATCGGCACCTGAGCGATCTCGTACGCCGCTCGGACAACCTGCTCGGGCAACTTCGCCGAGCGATCCCGGAAGTGGAGTTTGCCGCGACCAGTCCAACGGTCACGACCTCGCTGCCAACCGCGACGCTGAGTGGCACCGGCTGGGTCGATCTGCGCGAGTTACGTCTGGCGGGAAGCGAGACGCCGCTGGAAGTCAACTGGACGACGGATTCGACCTGGGAAGTTGTTGTCGACGTACCATCCGGATCCTCGGACGTCACGCTCTACGGGTTCGATTTCCAGGGTCAGCCGATTGGCGAAGTGACCGTAACCGTCACGAGTAACTCGGGGGACCTGAACGGTGATGGGCAAGTCGACGCTCAGGACATCGACCAACTGTGCAATGTCGTTCGCTCAGGCGCCGGCGGGGCGGATCTGAATGGCGACCTGGTGACGGATTTGGCGGATGTGACCTATCTCGTCGAACAGCTCCTCGGTTCCACGGTTGGCGATGCCAATTTGGACGGTGCCTTCAACTCCGCCGATCTCGTGCTGATTTTTCAGGCCGGTAAGTACGAGGATGGCGTGACCGGCGGAACCGGCTGGGCCGAGGGAGATTGGGACTGTGACGGCGAGTTCACGTCCCAGGACCTGGTGGCGGCGTTCCAAGTCGGCGCCTATTCGGCCGAGTCCAAGCCCGCCGCCGAAGGGGCCGCCACGCATCCGGAACTGGCCGACCTGGCCTTGGTCGCGCTCGCGCGCGACCAAGTGTTCGGTGCCCCGCGAGGCCTGGAACGAAAGGGCGAGCAAGCGGCATCGGACCTCGATGCTGAACACCGACCGGGTGCCGAAGATGCGGGCGTGAAGTCGGTCGCCCGGCGGATGCTGCTGGACGGAACCGCACTGGGGCTGATCGCGGATCGTCAAATCGTTCGCGGCGATTCGTCGTCCCACAACCTGGCCCAGGCAACGCCAGAATCCGCAGCGGCCCAGCACGATGCGTACTTCGCGGAATCAGAATTGACATTCTTCACCCGTCGCGCGAAACGCCATTCGCGCTAGCTCCGCTGCCGCTTCCGCAGCAATTGGTTGTCTTCGCACGCTGGCTACGGTTCGCATTGTCCGCACGTCCCTTCTCCCCAAGGCGGGAGAAGGTGGCCGAAGGCCGGATGAGGGGGCAGCCGTGCGAAACCGACCGACAGGGAGACGGACCGACAGGGAGACCGACCGACAGGCAGACCCTCACCCGCCCCGGCCCCGCCGGCGGGGCCGGGACGACCTCTCCCGGCCACGGGAGAGGTGACACGATCCTGTCCCTTCTCCCCAAGGCGGGAGAAGGTGGCCGAAGGCCGGATGAGGGGGCAGCCGTGCGAAACCGACCGACAGGGAGACCGACCGACCGGGAGACCGCGACCGGCAGACCCTCACCCGCCCCGGCCCCGCCGGCGGGGCCGGGACGACCTCTCCCGGCCACGGGAGAGGTGACACGATCCTGTCCCTTCTCCCCAAGGCGGGAGAAGGTGGCCGAAGGCCGGATGAGGGGGCAGCCGTGCGAGACCGACCGGCAGGGAGACCGACAGACCGGGAGACCGAGCGACCGGCAGACCGACCCTCACCCGCCCCGGCCCCGCCGGCGGGGCCGGGACGACCTCTCCCGGCCACGGGAGAGGTGACACGATCCTGTCCCTTCTCCCCAAGGCGGGAGAAGGTGGCCGCAGGCCGGATGAGGGGGCAGCCGTGCGAGACCGACCGGCAGGGAGACCGACAGACCGGGAGACCGAGCGACCGGCAGACCGACCCTCACCCGCCCCGGCCCCGCCGGCGGGCCCGGGACGACCTCTCCCGGCCACGGGAGAGGTGACACGATCCTGTCCCTTCTCCCCAAGGCGGGAGAAGGTGGCCGAAGGCCGGATGAGGGGGCGGCCGTGCGAGACCGACCGACAGGGAGACGGACCGACAGGGAGACCGACCGACCGACAGGCCCTCACCCGCCCGGCGTCCGCGAGCGAGCGCTGGGCAACCGTTCCCGGTTGCGGGAGAGTGTCCTCCGCACCGTGTCAATTCCAGCAGTAGCGAGCAAACAATGACAACTAACCAACCCGCCGGCGTGCTGATCCTGGGCGCTTCGGGCACCATCGGCAGTGAACTGGCGCGTCGTCTCGTGGCACAGGGCCGTCGTGTCTGTCTGGTCGCACGTGCGAGCGAACGTCTGACCGCCTTGGCGGCTGAGTTGGATCAGCCCTTCGAAACGGTGGACGCGACGGACTTCGAGCAGGTTGAGAGTTCTTTTCGCGCGGCGTCGGAGCGATTCGGCGGCCTCAACGGTGCGGTAAACTGCGTTGGCTCCATTCTGCTAAAACCCGCTCATCTGACCAGCGCAGCTGAGTGGTATGAAACGATCAACGCAAACCTGACATCGGCCTTTGCTACGGTACGGGCAGCGGCGAAGGTGATGCAGGGCGCGCCCGGGTCCGTCGTGCTGGTTGCGTCCGCCGCAGCGCGGCTAGGACTGCCCAGTCATGAAGCGATCGCGGCGTCGAAAGCCGGCGTCATCGGTCTCGCTCGCGCCGCGGCCGCGACCTACGCGGCGCGGGGGCTGCGATTCAACGTGGTCGCTCCCGGTCTGGTGAAGACGAAGATGACCGAGAAAATCTGGTCCAACGATCGGTCCGCCGAGGCGTCCCGTCAAATGCACGCCTTGGGACGACTCGGCGAACCGGGTGATATTGCCCAGGCCATCGACTGGCTGCTCGACTCCAACAACTCGTGGATCACTGGCGAGGTGATTTCCGTCGACGGTGGACTGGCACACGTGCGGGCCAACGTTCGGTAAATCCACTGCCTGGCCTTCCGGCTCTATTGCGTTCTGGTAGAGGAAGGATGGAGCGCGTCACGAGCCGCCGGACGATTGAACGATTGAGTTGACGCGCTGTCGTCCATCGTTTGTAATCGGGCGGAAGACTTCGCCCCCTTACTTTCGAGGAACGGCATGGTGGCTTGGATGACCGAGACAACACGCACGGCGCCGCTGCGCGCGGGACTGAGACACTGCCGCAAGCGACGTCCAGGGTGCGCTTCAAGCGGCTTGTCCCCCTCGTGGTCTTCATGATGGCGAGTCCGATCGCCGCGGCGGCCGATTCGGTTTCCCCCTATCCCGATCACTGGGGAGATCCGCCGCAAGTCCAGACTCGAGACTACGTGCCCTTACCCGCGGGATACGGTCGCGGCAGTTCGACGCTTGCCAAGTGGATTCAGGAGAATCTGGACCGCGACCAACGTCCGCTCGTTCTGCCTCGCCAGCCGGACGGCGATGGGTCGGTCTTGCTGAGCGGCACGGCGATGCAGTGGCACAACGTTACCCTGACGCTGAGCGGGCCTTTTGCCCACGAGCGAGATCAAGATCCTAACCCGTTTCTGGACTTCCGCTTCACGGTCACGTGGACGCACGAGTCGGGGAACGTCCGCCACGAAGTTCCCGGTTACTTCGCAGCGGACGGCGGCGCCGCCGAGACATCGGGCGAGGCGGGCACGCAGTGGCGCGCCCATTTTGCGCCGAATCGCCCTGGCCGGTGGCGATATCGCGTCGCCTTCCTTCAAGGGCCGGGCGCCGCGGTGGACGAGAGTTCGGGAGAGCCGCTGGCCGACTGGCACGATCGGCGCGGTGAGATTGAGGTCCAACCGACGGACAAGGTGGGTCGCGACTTGCGAGCGCACGGTTGCCTGGAGTACGTCGGAACGCGCTACCTGCGTTTTGCAGGGTCGGGAGCCTATTTCCTGAAGGCCGGCCCTGACGCCCCGGAGACGCTCCTGGCGTACGGGGATTTCGACGGGACCAAGCCCGGCCGCAACGCCACACGGCGGGCCGGTGAAGCGGCGCCCAGCAAGGGACTTCACGCCTATCAGCCGCACGTCCAGGACTGGCGTCCGGGCGACCCCAGCTGGCGGCAAGGCCGAGGCAAGGGCTTGATCGGTGCGATCAACTACTTGGCTGAAAAAGGCGTGAACTCGATCTCGTTTCTGCCCTACAACGCCGGCGGCGATGGTGACAACGTGTGGCCCTTCGCGATGCGGCACGACAAGCGGCATTACGACTGCTCGAAGCTGGATCAATGGGCAATCGTCTTCCAGCATGCCAGTCAGCAAGGGATGCACTTGCATTTCAAACTGCAAGAAAATGAAATGGACGATAACCGAGCCGGCCATGACGGCAAGCTCGCCGATGTGCCCGAATCGTTGGACGGTGGCTTGCTGGGCGTCGAACGCAAACTGTACTGTCGGGAATTGATCGCCCGCTACGGTCACCACTTGGCCATCACCTGGAATGTCGGCGAAGAAAATACGCAGTCGACTTCCGAGCAACAGGCGATGATTCGATACTTGAGTGAGACCGATCCGTACCCGCATCACATCGTGGTGCACACTTTCCCGGACCAGCAGGATCAGGTGTATCGGCCCTTGCTCGGCACACAGTCGCTGTTGACGGGCGTCTCGTTGCAGAACTCGTGGAGCAGCGCCCACCGGCTCACATGGAAATGGATTTCCCAATCCGCGCGAGCTGGCCGCCCCTGGGTGGTGACGAACGACGAGCAAAATCCGGCATCCCATGGCGTACCGCCCGATCCCGGCTATCAGGGCCACGACGGGATCGCATGGCAAGGCGGCAAGCCCTACGACTTGAATGATATTCGCAAATTGTGTCTGTGGGGCACGCTTCTGGCCGGAGGCGGCGGCGTGGAATACTACTTCGGGTACGATCTTCCGCAGAACGATCTTGTCTGCGAGGACTTCCGCAGCCGGGATCGCTCCTGGGACTATTGCCGGATCGCCCTCGAGTTCTTCCGGACGCAGGGCGTGCCGTTTTGGGAGATGGAAAATGCCGACGCGCTCGTTGAAAATCCCGATCATGACAACTCGCGCTACTGTTTTGCCAAGCAGGACCTGCTGCTCGTCTATCTGCCTGACGGGGGTACAAGCGAGTTGGATTTAACGGCCCGAGAAGGCGAGTACACGGTCCGCTGGTTCAATCCTCGCACCGGCGGATCGCTGCAATCAGGCTCGATTGAAACCGTCACGGCAGGCCGAAAGGTGGAGTTGGGCACGGCGCCCGCCGACGTCGAGCAGGATTGGTTGATTGTTGTCAGGAAAGAAGTCTGACCCCTTTCGCCTAATCGGTCTGCTCATGAGGCGGCTCGGGCAGCCAGAAGCAGAGGATTGAGCCGCTGGCGTAGACGAACAGCGCCACGGCGGCGGCGGCGAGGGCCAGCGATTTGTTGTCGGGCATGCTGCTGGCCAGACGCGTCGTCACCAGCGCGAACGACGTTCCCAGCATTCTTCCGCCAATGTTTGCCGCGAAACTCTCGCCCGTTCCGCGAAGATGGAGCGGATAGACGCGCGGCAGGTAATTGCCCCAAAAGCTGAACTGGGCGACCGTGCAAACGCCGGCAAAGAATATGCCCCATTTCAGCAACTCGAGGTTGTCGCGCGCGGGGAAGTAGTAGACCAAAGGAATCACGATCAATCCCGGAATCTGAAAGATCCGCAGCAGATTTCGCCGGCCGACGATGAACATCGCTAAAAAGGCGAGGAGGACGCGTCCAAACAGCCCGCCAATTTCTTGATAGCTGTTGACCTCCGCCGCCACCCGTTGTTCGATCTTTCTCTGCTCGGGTTTAGGTTTGCCCGCGACCTCGGCTTGAACCTCGGGCAGCCTGGGCACGATGCGAGGTGTGTGTTGAAGTGCCCCAAACGCCGCTCCATAGCTGCACGCGAACATCAGCGTTGTCACGATCGTCGTTCGCCGCAGCTCGGGCGAGAATAGCTCACGTAAGCTGGGACGCCGCAAGGTACCCGCCCGCTTCTTCTCTGCCCAGGCAGGTGACTCGGGCAGAAATGGCCGAATCACAATTAACGGAATCGCCGGGATGACGCCCGAGATCAAGGTATAACGCCAAGCCTCATGACCGCCTTGAATCATGGGCAACAATTCGCCGTAGCGAATTGCCAGATAGTTGGCCCCCGTAACAAGCAGACCGCCCAGCGAGGAAAACGCCTGCGTGAAGCCCAGCACCGCTTCCCGCCGTTTCGGCTCGGGAAACAATTCGGCCAGCCACGCGACGGCCGCCACAAACTCGACGCAAACCCCGATAAAAGTCATGCACCGCAGCACGAGCAGCATTTCGATTGAGGTCGCAAAGCCGGACATGCACGCCGAAAACGCGTACAGCAGAATGCTTCCCGTCAGGACACGGCGGCGGCCCCACAGGTCCGTCAGGTAGCCGCCCAAGAGGCCAAAGATCCCGCCGGCGATCGCCGGGGCAAAGAACAGCAGACCCACCCACGATTCAAATTCGCGCGTGCCTGGCTGAGCACCGATCAAGTCCAGCAGCGCCGGCCGAACAATCAGCGGCAACATCAATAACTCGTAAATGTCGAAGGCAAATCCAATCGACGCGAGAACACAGATTGCCCATTGCACCGCCGTGAACCGTGGATTCCATGTCATGCCGCTGTTCCCCTTGCACTGGCCAAAGCCAAACCGCGAACCACCGGCGCGAACGTCCGGTCCAAAGCAAAGGTTGGGCGAAAGCGGGGTCTCTTGTCAAGAAGGCCTGCTGAAGGCCTGCTTGGCGGGACCCGCCACTCGATCGCGGAACGGGCCTGCTCCCCCGCGAGAACCGGGTCGGCTGCGCGGACTGGGCCGGGCATGAGTGAGATGGTCAGGATGGTCGGTTGCTGACCGATCGGACCTGGTGGTGGCCAGAAACTGACCGTGTCCTTCGCCCGCGCTAAGTCCTTCGCCCGCGCGAAGGACGCCAAACGATCGCCAGTCCCATGCCGGCGATGAACGAACCCAGCAAGCCCGGCTCGGGCACCATCAAGGCCCCACCGCGCGGACCTAGGCCGTAGCCTCCATCAATGAAGGCTGCCACCAGGTCGGACGTATCAAATTCCAAGTCACCGTTCCAATCGCCCGTTTCCCAACGCGAATTCGAGGCGATCGCGTCTTCGTATTCGCCAACCTGGAAGACCCGCACCAGATCCGCTTCATTGAATTCCCCATCCAGGTCGCTGTCGCCCAGCCAAGTGGACTTCAAATCCGCGATCCAAACCGTGCGATCACCGGCGTCCAGCACGCCGTTGAGATTCAGATCGTACTTGGATAGCAGATCGTCGCGGCGAATCGCCAGCGTCAACTCATCCAGGTCCGCTGCATCCAGCATCGCGTTCCCGTTGTAGTCTCCCGCTTGTTCAGAGAGTGTCACGTTATCGAAGCGAAAAATACTTCCCGAGAGACTCACGACGTAGAGGTTCCCTTCGTGGTCCTCGCCAAAGGAAGAGATGCCCTCAAGCGAACCGGCATCCGTCACAATCTGGTCAGTGCGAATCTGGAAATCCACGACCTTTTCACCGTCGAATCGCAGCGACCAGACCTGATTGGAAACGAAGTCGGCGAAGAAGTAATGTCCCTGCAGCGCGGGCAAAGGTCCGCGATAGACGTAGCCTCCGGTGACCGAGAATCCGCCCGTGGAACTGGACGAATGCCGGTAGTCATAAATCGGTCCCACGTAGTCAGGCGGCTCAGGGCCTCCCACGCTGGGCGTCTGAATCGTGCCTTCCCGCAGGCGCCATCCGTAGTTCTCCCCACCCGTACTGTCGGCCGACTGAAAGTTGATCTCTTCCCGCTGGCCCTGGCCCACATCGGCGATCCAAAGGTCGCCCGTCAGCGAGTCGAAGCTGTTACGCCAGGAATTTCGCAAGCCGTAAGCCCAGATCTCGTCGTCGCCGTCGGCTCCCACAAAAGGATTCGTCGGCGGGATTCCGTAATTTCGGTTCTCATCATTGGGGAAGTCGTCGCGTGAAACGTCGAGACGTAACATCTTGCCCAGCAAATTGTCCGTCAGATCTTGTCCGTTCCCGATCGACGGCGTGTGTCCGGTCCCCTGGTCGTTGCTCGAGCCGCCGTCACCAACCGCAACATACAGCAGACCGTCGGGCCCAAAGTCCATCCAACCGGCGTTGTGATTCGACTGAGGTTGGCTGATCGTCAGAATCGTTTCCGCCGAGTTCGCGTCAGCCACATTTGGGTCTTCGCTGACTCGGTACCGGACGATGTTCGTCCGTCCGCTGCTCTCGGTGTAGTTGACGTAAAACTCACCCGTGTCGGAAAAGTTGGGGTCGAAGGCCATGCCCAGCAGGCCCTGCTCGCCCCCGGTGCTCAGTCTTGCCAGATCAAGATACGGCGTCGCGAGCAGCTGTCCGGTGGACTGGTCGAGGATTTCAATTCGCCCGGTGTGCTGTTCCAAAATAAACAGACGGCTCGAATCGCCCGGAGCCGCCGTCGCAAAGACAGGTCGAGAGAGTCGCGTGGCGACGCGCGTGGCCTGGATCACTTGCTGACCGACGGCGGGTATTCCAGTGCCAATCACCAGCAAGAAAATCGGCAACCACAGAGGCACGCAGGTCGGCTTACGGGTGAGGTGGACAACCGGTCGCGATGCTTCTGTGGTGCGTTGTAACATGACTTCCTATCGCTATTCAGGGGTTAGCGAGATTGACGGCGGAGTCGCCCGCCAACAAGGGCCAGTGACATGAGTCCCAGCGCCAGCGAGCTCGGTTCGGGTACCAGGCCCTGCACGAGTGCGTCTCCCACGTCGGCTCCCGACAAATCCGCAGTCGCCAGACCGTTGGCCTGGAGAAAACCCGCAAATTCGGGCGAGACGAGTAAGTTCGCCCCAACCGTCAGGCTGCTGGCCGTTGCTTCCAGCGTCGATGGGTTCTCGATATCAAATAAGAGCGCTTCCAGCCCTGTCGTGCTACTCACGTAGAAGCCACTGGCCAGTCCCGAGAGGGTTCCGGCGCGAGCCGCGTCGAAGGCGATCGAAAAATTCCCAACTTCGACTGCGTTGTCATTGAAAAAGACGGAGCCCGTATGCTCGATCGTGCCGCTGAACGTGCCCAGGAAATCACTATCGTCGTACGCGAACGTTGTCGGAAGGCTGGGAGCCGCCGCCGTCCGCGAATTGATTCCGAAGGCCACGGATCCTTCCAGAGCACCTGGGCTGATCACGTCTGCCGACACACCAGACAGCGTCAGGCCGGCTGCTGACGAAAGCAATTCGGTATCCAGCAGCACACTCGTTTGACCTGCCCCGATTTCGACATTCACGGCGCGTGCATTGGCATTCGCAAAAATCAGAACGGCGAGGCTGCAAATCAAGGTTTGATACTTCATAACGCGACAATTCCTCAAAGGTAATGGTAGACGTACAAGTTAAGTGACACAAGAGTCAACCGACCGACCGCCGAAGAGCGGGCGGGAAGCCTTTTCATGAGGTCATTAGCAGGAAGTCTCTTTGGGATGAGCGATTTATAAATCAGACGAGGACTTCGCCGTTGCGCCGTCTCTGCTCCGTCTCTGCGCCGTCTCTGTGCCTTCTCGGCGCCGCCTCGGCGCGATCGATCCCTCGGCTCAGCTGAGCGTCGACCTTGTACGTTCTAGTTGCGGACGCGAAATCGGCAACCTGCTCGGACGCCTTTTCGCGATTCGACGTCGACCTTCGACTTGAGATTCTCGAGCGGAAGAATCGAGCGGTCCCCTCGGGGAGCGTTTCAGCGACGAATTGGGGGCGAGACGGGACGGCTGAGCGAGATGAATGCCCCGCTAACATCGGGTATGCTGGTAGCCCGTATACAATTCTGACGATGAGCGGACGAACGAGGGTCGATGCGGCGTCGCGAGTCGCGGCTTGCGGGACCGACGAAAACTGCCATTTAGCCGAATCGTACGAGGAGAGGGGCCGATGCGCCAGCCTTGGGAACTCGAACGCGTCTCACGGCGCGAGTTCGTGACGAGTATGGGAGCTCTCGGGGCCGCGGCGGCTCATGGCTGGGCGGGGGAGTCGCCAAGCGAAAACCGAGGGGGTGCATCGGACCGCGTCGAGGGTTTGCTGATCGGCGGATTACTCGGGGATGCGCTGGGTGGACCGGTGGAGTTTGCTGATCCTCCCAAGGTCGAGGCGGTCCTGCCCGGGACGCGTGCGTGGGGTGACGATCGCACCTTGACGGGGGAAGAGCGGACGCGACTTGCCAACGGTTTGTCACTGCTTTCATACGAGGAGCTAAGACCGAAAGCGGAGTCCTATGGACCGTGGCGAGATCGTGCACCGGCGGGAACCGTCACGGACGATTCTCGTCACAAAATCGTCCTGATGCGCGCCTTGCGGAAGGCGACGGAAAGTGGCGCTTTACCGCTGAGCGTCCGTGACCTCGCACGGCAATACATCGACTTCACGCCGTTGCCAAATCAAATTCCCACCGGCCAGCTGGCCGCGCTCAACGACGAGGGGTTTCGCGAGTATCGCTACGCGGCTCGCTGGCTGATCGGCGGGCGGGATCCGGCTCAAGCGATGCCGCTGGAGCGACTCTGGGCAGGGATCGACAACTGCTCGGGGCAGATGCTGTTGCCCCCCCTGGCCGCGGTCTATCCGGGACAGCCCGAAGCCGCTTACCGCGCGGCCTATGCGTTGGATTTTGTCGATACCCCCGCGCGCGAGATCTCGCGGCGGCGCTGGTGGCGGCCTTGGCCGCGGCGCTGGATCCACGCTTGGATTCTCTCCCCTTGAATCGACGCTGGGAAGTCGTGCTTCACACGCTGCGTTCCGTCGACCCTTATCGATATGCGGAGGTTCCGTTTGCCGGCCGGCCACTACAACGCTGGTTGGATCGAGTCGATCGGTGGGTCGCGACAGCCAACGGCCATCCCGCGACGTTGTTCCGACTGCTCGAAACGGAAGGGCATCCCGTTTACTGGTGGGATGCCCACTTCACGCTGATCGTCCCGCTGGCCATGCTCAAGTTCTGCGAATATGACCCGCTGGCGGCCCTGAGCCTGACGCTTGATTTCGGACACGATACCGATTCTTACGCGCAGATTGTGGGCTGCCTGGTCGGAGCCGTTGGCGGAGCGTCGGTGTTTCCCGCCGCAATGCGCCAGCAAGTTGCCGCCGCCGTCCGGCGAGACTTCGGAGTCGATCTGGCAGCTTGGCAAGCCACCTTGGCGGACTGTGCCGAGCGACAGCGAGCCGGCCAAGTCGTGATTGACGTTGACGAGAGAAAGCAATGCGAATGAATGCGCCCCGCGTCACACCTGACGAACAAGTGTGGTTGAGCTCGGAGGAGCCGGAAGAGATCGAGCGTCTCTTGCGACGTCTTGGCTGCCTGACCGCAACGGACTCCGTCGACCACATCGAGCGAGCGGGCGAGGGCAACATGAACTGCACGCTGCCGTCCACCTGGGTTCGCGCAGCGTGGTCGTCAAGCAATCGCGGCCGTGGGTCGAAAAATATCCTCAAATCGCGGCGCCCGTCGAGCGGGCGTTGTTCGAGCTGCAGTTCTATCGTGCGGTCAGCCCGATTCCAGCCATCGCGGACCGAATGCCCCGCTTGCTGGCGGCCGCACCGGAGTGTTATGTGCTGGTGCTGGAAGATCTGGGCGCGGCGAATGATGGGACGATCTTTTACGATGACGCAACGCAGCGAGTTCGATGTTTCGCGATGATTCCAGAACTTGTCCGGTGGTTGGCGGAACTGCACCGGGCAAACCTGGGACAGGCCAAGCCCGCGTCATTCGCGAATCGGGCACTCCGCGAACTGAACCGCGACCACATGTTTCGCATTCCGCTGCAGGATCCGCCCGCACTGGACCTGAATGCGGTCACGCCCGGCCTCGCCGAGCTGGCCGAGGAAGTTCGGCAGGACCTTCGCGTGCAGGCTCGATGTGAATCGCTAGGACGACTTTATCTGGCGGCGGGAGAAACGCTGGTCCACGGTGATTTCTTTCCCGGAAGCTGGCTGTTGACGCCGCGGGGGAACTTTGTGATCGACCCCGAATTCTGTTATCGCGGGCGGCCCGAATTCGATCTTGCGATTCTCGCCGCTCACCTGATCCTGATCGGCGGCCACGAGGACCCCATCGGCTGGGTCCTCAAGATGTATCGAACCGATGCCACGGCGTTGGACTCGTCGCTGGTAGCGCAGTGGGCCGCTGTCGAGATTCTGCGGCGCCTGCTGGGCGTCGCTCAACTTCCCTTGACGCGTTCTCTGCAACAGAAACAAGAACTGATTCATTTCGCAATGAAGATCTTGGGTGAAGCCTGATTCGGCCGCGTCCCTTGGGGCTCGCAGTCCGGAATGATTGGCAAGCCGGTCAGGAGCATCATCACCAATGCTGGATCCAGTCATTCGTGCCGCACTTCAAGCGGGTTGCGTGATCCCAGCCCACCCGTTGGCGCTCAACCACCATCGGCAATTGGACGAACCGCGTCAACGCGCGCTCAGTCGCTACTATCTGGCGGCGGGCGCCGGAGGCCTGGCGGTCGGAGTGCACACGACGCAGTTTGCGATTCATCGTCCCGAGCTTGGACTGTATGAACCGGTCTTGCGGTTGGCCGCGGAGGAAATGGATCGACATCCCGGGCGTCCTGTGATACGAGTCGCGGGGATCGTGGGAAAGACGCAGCAAGCCGTGCGCGAGGCGAACGTCTCACGGGAGCTGGGCTACCACGCGGGGCTGCTGAGCCTGGCGGGTTTGACGGAATGGTCAATCGACCGCTTACTGGATCACTGCCGGGCCGTGGGCGAGGTGATACCCTTGTTTGGCTTCTATCTGCAACCCGCCGTGGGCGGCGTCGACTTGCCGATTGATTTCTGGCGACGTTTGGCCGAGCTGGAGTCGCTGGTGGCCATCAAGATTGCCGCCTTCGATCGCTATCGCACGCTGGAAGTCATCCGAGCGATGGTCGAGGTGGGCCGAGATGATGTGGCGCTGTACACCGGCAACGATGATCATCTCGTGCTGGATCTGATCACCGCCTACTGTTTTCCCAGAGCAGGTGGAAGCGTCAAACGCCGCATGGTCGGGGGACTGCTGGGGCACTGGGCGGTCTGGACTCACCGGGCGGTCGACGTCTGGCGCCAGTGTCAGCGGGTGGCAGAGGCGGATGTCGTGCCGGCTTCCCTGCTGACGCTTGCCGAGGCGATCACCGATTGCAACGCCGCGATCTTCGACGCGGCACACCAGTTTCGCGGGTGCATTCCCGGAATCCTGGAAGTCCTTCGCCGCCAGCAGCTCCTGGCCGGTACGTGGTGCCTCGATCCGTCCGAGCGGCTGAGCCCGGGGCAGGCCGAGGAGATCGACCGCGTTTGCCGCGACTACCCCGACCTGAGCGACGATTCGTTTGTGGCCGAGCATCTCGACCAATGGCAATCGCCTGGCGACTGACGACCCGAACGGTCGTAGGCTTCTGTCGTGGCGGGAGGTTGGGGCCCTACCGGAAGTTTTGGCGTAACCGGAGGTTTAGGTTTTGGCGTTACGGGCCATGATCGCTTGGACCAAAACACGTATCCGTCCTCATACCAACGCCCCAGTTTGCCGCACGCCTCGCAGCGACAAGCGTGTGAGTCGATCCAGCGAACTTGCCAGTGGCGGCAGATTTGCACGGGAAATAACATCGTCAGGACTCCCTGCCTCGGTTTGTTCCGTCGATCCAAGCACATCTTCCGCGGCCGCGTGACACGTTTGGTCCCGCAAAAGCACGCGCTCCGATTCGAATTGGCTGAGGGGCCATTCTGAGGCGTTGGCGGATCGTCTACGATAAGCTCCCGCCGGGGATTCGGACGGGGATTTGGACGGGGAGCCGAGCCGGAGCGGGAGCTGAATCATGAGTCGTTTTGCCGTTGTGACGGGGGCGGGTTCCGGGATCGGACGAGCGGTGACGCTTGCGCTGAGCTCGACCGGCGTGACGGTGGTAGCCGTGGGTCGGCGCGAGTCCCCGCTTTGCGAGACGCAGTCGCTGGCAGCCGGTCCCGTGCGCATCGTGGTGGGCGACGTCGCGGATCCCCAGCTCGGCGACCGAGTCCAATGCC
Source organism: uncultured Planctomycetales bacterium (assembly GCA_963826795.1). Lineage (GTDB taxonomy): Bacteria > Planctomycetota > Planctomycetia > Pirellulales > Pirellulaceae > CAWGYT01. Next base: position 66,950 of record CAWGYT010000024.1, read on the forward strand.
ATCTGAACGAAAACCCCGTCCATTTCCTGGTACACGCCGCAGGGCAGATGCAGCTGGGACGATTGCTGCACGTCACTCGCCAGGCTTGGGAGACGTCGTTCGCGACGTTGGTTCACGGTCGCTTGTACCTGACGCAGGCGTTGGCGGGCTGTTTCTTGGCGGGAAGTCGCGTGGTTTTGATTTCATCCCGTTCGTCCCGCCGTCCGCGTTGCGGGGCGGCGGCCTACTGCTGCGCGTATGCGGCGTCGGTCATGTTAGGTCGTTGCCTGCGGGCCGAGCTCGAGAGTTCGGGAGTCAGCGTCGTCCTGGCGCTGCCTGGCTCGGTGGATACGGCCTTGTTGCAGGCGTCGATCGAGGCGGATCGACAGCTATTTCCGGATGGTGCCGAGTATCAGCGGGAGCGAGATGAGGGGCGATTGATCGCTCCTCGGCAGGTCGGCCGGTTCGTCAACTGGCTCTTGGCAGCCGCCCCCGAGGACGTGCTACGCGAGCTGGAAGTGAGCATCGAGGATCCGCGGTTTCAGCCGCATTGGCTGGGGCTGGAACCGCTTTTCTCGGAATCGGCCGAGCCGCGATGATCGCGCCCGCCGCTCGTGAAGCACAGGACAGGTTCGCTCGATGACCTTCGACCTCAATATCGCCACGACCTTCGGCTTGCTCTTGGGCGTTTCGCTCGTGGCCGGACTCCTGGCCGAGCGAATTCGATTGCCCAAGGTCACGGCGTACCTCATGGTCGGTTTGGCGACGGGACCCGGCGTACTGGACCTCATCCATGAGGATCATGTTCATACGCTCGAGCCGATGTTGCAGTTGGCGATGGCGATGGTCTTGTTCAATCTGGGCTGTCAATTTCCTTTTCGCCGGATTCGTCAGATCGCCCCGAGGGCCCTGCTTTTGTCGCTGGGCGAAGTGCTTTGCACCTTTGCCCTCGTCGCGGGCGGCATGCTCGTGATTGGGCAGTCAGTCGGTGTCGCTTTCTTGCTCGGAGCCCTCGCCGTGGCGACGGCACCAGCCACGACCGTGTTGGTCTTGAAGGAGTTCGAATCCGAAGGGCCCGTCACGGAATATGCCAATTTCTTGGTCGCGTTGAACAACTTCGCCTCGATCCTGATTTTCGAACTCGCCTTCCTGGCGATTTCCCTGTTCCAGTCAACCCTTGAACACCCGGCCTGGTTCGAGGCCCTGATGGTATGCCGCAACCTGCTGGGTTCGGTTTGCGCGGGACTCGTCGCAGGACTGCTGATCAGTTATCTCTGCGGTTGGCTGTCCGCCACTCGCTGGCTGGTCACCTTGGTGGCGTCGACCACCTTTTTGCTGGGCATCTGCGAGATGTTGGACATTCCCTACCTGCTGACGTTTCTGGTAATGGGCGTCACGGTCGCGAACACTTCGCAAATGACCGAGAAAATTGTCGACGAACTGGATCACCTGACGGGCCTGTTGTGCGTGCTGTTCTTCGCGGTCCACGGCGCCGAGTTGAACGTGGCGGCGTTCTTGGCGTTGGGATTGACCGGGGCGGTCTATATCGTTTGCCGAGCGGTCGGTAAGTTCGCGGGGATCTTCGCGACAGCGACCTTGACCGCCCAGCCGACCGAGGTCAGGCGGTGGTTGGGCCCCGCGTTGCTGGCGCAGGCCGGAGCCGCGATTGCGCTATCCACGATCGCCGTGCATCGCAACCCTGAGCTGGGAACGGCCGTCCAAGTCGTGATTCTTGGCTCGGTCGTCGTCTTCGAAATCATTGGCCCCATCTTGATCCGCGAGTCGGTGTTGCGAGCTGGTGAAGTCCCGATCAGCCAGGCGATCCATCACACGAGCAGCACGCACGCCAACCAGCTGGAAGATCTTTGGCACCAGTTTCTCGTTGCCGTCGGCCGCTTGAGGCCGCAAGCCGAACCGCCCGGCGAGGTTTTGGTCGCCGATCTGTTGCGACGGAATGTCCGGGCGATTGACCAATCAGCGAGCTTCAACGACGTGATCGCCTTTATCGAAGAGAGTCACGACAACACGTACCCCGTGACCGACCCGGAGGGTCGCGTCGTCGGACTGATCCGCTACCCATCACTCAGTAACGTGATGTTCGATAACGCGATCAGCCCGCTCGTTCGCGCCGAAGACCTGGCCACGCCAACACAGGTGGTCCTGTATCCCGATGAGACCGCCGCTCGCGCCAAACAACTCTTTCAGCTGTCCCCCGACGATTGCCTGCCGGTCGTCGCGCGAGAACCGCCCGAGTCGTTCTTGGGCGTCGTCCGCCGACGAGATGTCTGGCAACTGATGACGCGCCACGCCCGCTCAGATTGAACGACCTGCCCGGGAGAAGGGACATCCGGTTGTCACCTCTCCCGAGTCCGGGAGAGGTCGTCCCGGGCCCGCTGGCGGGGCCGGGGCGGGTGAGGGTTGGTCGGGTGGACTTCGGCCGCCCCCTCATCCGGCCTTCGGCCACCTTCTCCCGCGTTGGGGAGAAGGGACATCGAGTTGTCACCTCTCCCGAGTCCGGGAGAGGTCGTCCCGGGCCCGCTGGCGGGGCCGGGGCGGGTGAGGGTTGATCGGGTGGACTTCGGCCGCCCCCTCATCCGGCCTTCGGCCACCTTCTCCCGCGTTGGGGAGAAGGGACATCGAGTTGTCACCTCTCCCGAGTCCGGGAGAGGTCGTCCCGGGCCCGCTGGCGGGGCCGGGGCGGGTGAGGGTTGATCGGGTGGGCTTCGGCCGCCCCCTCATCCGGCCTTCGGCCACCTTCTCCCGCGTTGGGGAGAAGGGACATCGAGTTGTCACCTCTCCCGAGTCCGGGAGAGGTCGTCCCGGGCCCGCTGGCGGGGCCGGGGCGGGTGAGGGTTGGTCGGGTGGACTTCGGCCGCCCCCTCATCCGGCCTTCGGCCACCTTCTCCCGCGTTGGGGAGAAGGGACATCCGGTTGTCACCTCTCCCGAGTCCGGGAGAGGTCGTCCCGGGCCCGCTGGCGGGGCCGGGGCGGGTGAGGGTTGGTCGGGTGGACTTCGGCCGCCCCCTCATCCGGCCTTCGGCCACCTTCTCCCGCGTTGGGGAGAAGGGACATCGAGTTGTCACCTCTCCCGAGTCCGGGAGAGGTCGTCCCGGGCCCGCTGGCGGGGCCGGGGCGGGTGAGGGTTGGTCGGGTGGGCTTCGGCCGCCCCCTCATCCGGCCTTCGGCCACCTTCTCCCGCGTTGGGGAGAAGGGACATCGAGTTGTCACCTCTCCCGAGTCCGGGAGAGGTCGTCCCGGGCCCGCTGGCGGGGCCGGGGCGGGTGAGGGTTGATCGGGTGGACTTCGGCCGCCCCCTCATCCGGCCTTCGGCCACCTTCTCCCGCGTTGGGGAGAAGGGACATCGAGTTGTCACCTCTCCCGAGTCCGGGAGAGGTCGTCCCGGGCCCGCTGGCGGGGCCGGGGCGGGTGAGGGCCGGCTGCGGCCCGCGTAGGCGTGATCGCGGATTGGTTTTCGGTTATCATGCGACTTAAAGCTCGCCACGAGGGACCCCGTGTCTCACTGATTGTCTTGAGGGCTCGCGATGGGCCATCCAGGTTGTGACTGGAGCATTCTCTCGCGGGTCATGTCGGCTTGATCTGCTTTGTTCGTCTGAAGCCGACGCGACCAAACCGCCGGGCCGTGATGCGTTCAGCGAGCGAACTTGCCAGGGAGTGCCGCTGCGAAGATGGATGAGTACCTTGACCCGTTCCGGTTTCGCCGTATTCGCTGGGTCGGTCTCCTGATCCTTGGGCTAGGCCTGTCTCTGGGGCGGACCCAGGTGGTCGGCCAGATTCCGCAGCCCGACGATGCGCCGCCGCCGCTTCGACCGGAGGCCAGCGCCGCTCAGGTTCAACTCCCGGCAGGTTTTCGGTTGGAGCTGCTTGCTGCCGAGCCGCTGGTTCGGGAGCCGTCGGGCGTTTGTTGGGACGAACAGGGGCGACTCTTTGTTTGCGAATTGCACGGCTACAACCTGGAAGGCCAGTTCGACATCGAAGCCCTTAACGAGACGGGCGAATTGGATCGTGTCGTGCGGCGCGTGCAAGCGGACGACCAGGCGAAGAAGGCCGCGCTGGCCGGCACGAACGGCTGCGTCAAGCTCTTGCTCGACACCGATCGCGACGGCCGTCTGGATCGAGCTGAGGTTTGGGCCGATGACCTGCCTCCCTGCTACGGGCTTTGTCCTTCGCGGGGGGGCTTGATCGTGGCCTGTGCGCCGGACATCGTTTATTTGGCCGATCGAGACGGCGATGGTCGCGTGGATCTTCGCGAGACCCTCTTCACGGGCTTCGAAACCGGCGCGTTGGAACGGGGCGTGAATTGCCCTCAAGCGGGCCCGGACGGGTGGATCTATTTTGGCCGCGGCCACGGCGGCGGTCAGATCCGGGGACCTTATCTGTCGGCGCCCGTTCAGCTGCCGCGGACCGATTTTCGCATTCGCCCCGACGGGTCGGCGATCGAGCCGCTGCCCGGGGGCACGCATACGTTCGGGTTTACGATGACCGATCGGGGTGAGCGAATCGTGATTTCGACTCGTACGCCCGGCATCGTGGTCGCCCCGATCGCGTGGAGTGACTTGCGTCGCAACCCGCACGCCAGCCTGCCTTCACTTGAGTACGATGGCGCTCACGACGTGCGGGTCTATCCGATCAGCCAGCCGCATCCCTGGCGCAGCCGGCGCACAAGACCCCGGCTTTTCGAAATACTATGCCGACCGGTACGGCATCGAAGAGGCCGCGCCGAACGGCTACTTCACGTCCGCCTGCTCGCCGCTGTTTTATCGCGACTCCGTCTTGCCCGGACTGCAAGGACAGCTGCTGGCCTGCGAACCCGCTCAGAATCTGATTCATCGAGCTCGAATCGTGCGCCAAGGGCTGGTCGCCTCGTGGCAGCGCTTGCCCGAGGAACAATCGCGCGAATTTCTGGCCTCAAGCGATGTGTGGTTCCATCCGATGGCCTTGAGCCACATGCCGGACGGCTCGATCGCGATCGTCGATTTCTATCGCGAAATCATCGAAGACTATTCGGCCATTCCTCGCTACCTGCAGCAAGAGTACGGTTTGATCGGCGGCCAGGATCGGGGCCGCATCTGGCGACTGACTCACGACGCGGCGCCATCGGCACCGAACCGCTGGATGAGCCAGCTGTCGGCGACCGACCTGATCGACGAGCTGTCGAGCTCCTACTTCTGGCGGCGCGAAACCGCCAGGCGTTTGCTGCGCGAGCGTGAGGACTCACGTGGCCTGCTGCGGCTGGCGAAGACGCTTACGCCCGATTCGTCTCCCGAGCTGGTTCTGGCCGCGCTGGACCTGCTGGACGGCAGCGGCCAGCTGGAGGCAAGCGGCCTCGCCCGCCTGTTGCAGCACCCCGCAGCTCCCGTTCGCGCGGACGTCCTGCGACGGTCGGCCGCATGGTTGGATCGCGACGCGACGCTGCGCGAGAGGGCGTTCGGATGTCTGGACGATCCCGATCCGTTCGTGCAGTTGCATTTGGCCTTGGCCCTGGGTGCAACCCGAGATCCGCGGGCCGTCGCCGCACTCGCTCAGTTGGCCCAACGGGCGCCGGACAACGCCTGGATGCAGGCCGCGATCCTGACGTCCGCGACCGACCGGGCCGGGCGGTTGTTCGCCGAGTTGACGCGGGCCGTCTCGCCGGAAGGGAACTCAAGCGACCTGGCGGGACTGGTCGAACGGCTCTGCCAGGCCATCGCGTCAGCCCGAGATGACGATGAGCTGTCACTCGTGCTGCACCACCTGGGTTTGCTCGAAAGCAGCTCACTACGGCTGGCGGCCCTGCGAGGTCTCCAGGCGGGTTTCCCGACGGCGACCGCGGTGACCTTGGACGAGCCCGCGCAGGCTGCACTCGGCAAACTATCTGTCAGTCCGGATGCCGACGTGGCGCGGATCGCCGCGGCGCTGCGGATTTCTCTGCGACAAGAAACGCCCGAGCAGCGCCGGCAGCGGATGGAGCGGCTGGTCGAGCAGCTGGTGGATGTGTTGCTCCCTGAGTCCACTCGGCTCGCCGCCGTCGCCGAACTGGCGGACGAGACCGACGCGGATTTGGTCGAAATCTGGATTGAAGCACTTCCACAAGCGACCCCGCGCGTCCGTGCCGCAATCCTCAGCGCCCTGTTCGCCCGGCGCGATCGCTTGCCCCTCGTCGCCCACGCCGTCTTGCAGCAGCGGATCTCGCCCGCGTCGCTCAACTCCGTTCAGCAAGACGCGCTGCGGTCGCTGCCCGATCCGGCTCTGGCGCACCGATCCACGACTTACTTGCCGCCGATGCGACCGCGGATCGCGACAAGCTCCAGCGGTATCTGCTGGCGCTGGGCGAGCCGCGGGACGTGCAGCGGGGAGCGATCCTGTTTCGCGAGAAATGCGCCACCTGTCATCCGGCCCACGGCCAGGGCATGGCGGTCGGCCCAGATCTGACGGCCGAGTTTCGCCGTGCCGAAGAGACGCTCGTGCGCGATGTCCTGCTGCCCAGCGCGACGATTTCTGCCGGCTACGAGGCCTACGTGATCGAGACGAAAGACGGCCGCAACCTTTCTGGGGTGCTCGCGTTCGAATCGGCCAATGATGTGAATCTGCGGTTGCCCGACGGCAAGCAGGTGGGAGTTCTACGAAAGGATGTGGAGTCGATTCGGGCACTCGAGATCTCGCTCATGCCGGCCGATCTGAGTCAGAGTTTGACGCCGAACGATCTGGCCGATCTGATCGCTTGGCTGCGACGGCCACCCGAACTGCAGGTCCTGTTCGATGAGGATCCCTCGTTTCTTCAAAGTCTGAACGAGGGGACGGGCGTGGCGACGCTCGACGACCGATCGCCCCACCATGGATCGGTCGCGCTGCGGATCTCGCCACCTCAACGCTATGCGGCCAGGATCGAAAACTGGAACTTCCCGATTCGCGAACATCCGGGGCCGGGCGAGTTTCGTTACCTGCGGTTCGCCTGTGGCGCCGAGGGGGCCAGCGGCGTGATGCTGGAATTGGCCGACGCAGGCCGCTGGCCACCGGCCAACGAAGCTCGAGGCCGATACGTGGCCGGCCAGAACTCCTCCGCCTGGCAAGCGACGACCGTGGCCGACGAGGCACCCGCAGATTGGACGGTCGTCGTTCGCGACCTTTGGCACGATTTTGGCGACTGCACACTCACCGGCATCGCCCCGACCGCGCTGGGCGGAGATGCTCTTTTCGACCAGTTGGAACTCTGGCGAGCGACTCCGCCCTGATGGATCGGCACGGGCAAAAGGCAATCCGCGCCACGCCGATCAGATGCGCCGATTCGATGCGCAGATTCTATGCGCTGCGCACAGGAATTGATCGGTTTCATGCGCCGGGAATCGCTGGCAGAGCTGTCAAGGCAACTCCTGAAAATCGCCCTTCTGAATGCGTAAGCGAACTGGTATCTTTACTTCCGTGCCGGTCCGTCGAATCGGCACAGGCTTTGCTGCCACCGACGGACGCTTCATGGACGTTGGCCCCCCGCGTCTGCATTTGCTTGTCCGGGTTGTTCCCAGGTTGGATCTGAACGTCGCTCTTTTCAAAACCGGGCAAGTGTCGGAGGTTCATGCGTTGAAGAACCGCGTGCTCAAGTTTCGAGTCCTGTGGCAATCGCTCGGGGGCCTCGCGCTGTTGCTGTACGGCGCATCTTGGCCCGTCCCGTCGGGCGGCCTGGGCGGAATGGCCTCTGGTCAAGAAATCATCCCGGCGCCGAGGGTCACATTTCTGGTGGACGAGCTTACGTTGGCGACCGAAGCGGATTCAAGTGACCCGCGGATCGGCAGCCTGCGACCCGAATCGGCGGGGACCCGTTGGCTGCAGTGGCTTCCCGATTTACGATCGGCAGTCTTTCGACCTCGCTATCAATTGCCCGGCGAATTTGAGTCACAGCAGGCGATCGTCGTCAGCTGCCACGAATTTGTGGATGATATGCCCGACGTTTTTGTGCAGATTGTCAATCACGTCCATGGCCGGCTCAAGCTGGTGGCGTTGGTCAACGACGTGAAGGAATACCCGCGGCCCGGAGCCTCTTGATTCAGCAGGGAGCTGCCCTGGATCATGTTCGATTCGCCGAGGTCGGCCACGACACGATGTGGTGCCGCGACTACGGGCCGGTCGTCGTGAGGGACGAGGCGGGCGGACTGGCGATTGTGGATGCGGCGTACGAACGGGGAGTGCGACCTCAAGACGATGGGGTTCCAAGTGAGTTGCGCGACAGCTGGATTTGCCCGTGCTGGCGACGAATCTACGGATCGAGGGCGGCAACCTGATCAGCAATGGCCGAGGCATTTGCATCACGACGCAGCAAGTTCTGGACGCCAATGCCGACCACGCGGACGAGGCGACGGTCCGTGAATGGATGCAAGAGTGCTACGGAGCGGAGCAGGCCGTTTTTCTGGAGCCGCTTTCGGGCGAGCCGACTGGGCACGTCGATATGTTTGCGACATTCGTCTCGCCCTATACCGTCGTGGTGGGGCGTTTTGACGTGGAGTCGGATCCGATCAATGCCGCCTTGCTGGATCGAAATGCCGACCGGCTGGCTCGTGTCACTACCCCGGACGGGCCCCTGCGGGTCGTGCGAATTCCGATGCCCCCGCACGACGAAGAGACATGGCGCACCTATACAAATGTCGTGTTCGCCAATGGCGTGCTGATGGTGCCGATCTATCCCGAGCTCGATCCCGCGGGGCGGGACGCGGCGTTGGAAACGTTTTCCAGGGTCTTGCCCGGCTGGCGGATTATTGGAATGAACGCGACGCGTCTGGCGGAATTGGGCGGGGCGATGCACTGCATCACGATGAACTTAGGGCCGCTCACGGAACTCCCCCAGTTCGCTCGGCCACAACGGATCCTGGCGGAAGCACCTTCGCCTGCGGATCGGCCGCTGCCACCTCAGTGGCAAGCCGGCGGAGATGCGGTCCCTTCCGCGACCGACGACTTGCTTCCGCAGGGAGACGAGCTCAAGCGGCGACTGCTCAACGACCATTCCGTACACATCTTTTGGCAGCGCGATGGCTGGCAGGTCGAGTCGCTGGTGCGGTAGCTTGTCCGGCGGACTGCCAGCCGTTGTCCATCGCTGGGGTGGGGGCGCCGCGCGACGGGCACCCACGCCGTCGGCCTTCTCAGGATGAAATCCCGCCCCGAATCGGCCCACATCCGCCCATTCGATGGTCCGCCGGCGAGCGAACTGGCCAGTCCGGATTCCCGCATTCTCTTTTGGCTGCGTTGACGAAAGTGGTTTGTCTGGGTAGTTTGGAACGGCTGAGGCACGGACCTGTTCACCCTGCGAACTTTCAGCGGCGATCATCGTTTTCAACAATTGATCGATCGACCGTCCTCAAAACGTGCCTGACCGTCAACACTGGCCGCTGCCAGGAATGCGCAGATCGCTTGCAATCGGTGGTCGGGCTGTTAGTCTGAAGATGTCGATCTTGTCAATTGTCACCCACAAGACGTGCCCACCATGATGTTGCTTCTTCTCGATCGGCTACGTTCCGAACGAACGTCAAACCGTCGGCCATCCCATCGCCGGCGAGGCTCCTCGCGAAAATTGAATCTGCGACGTTTTCTGCAAAGTGAACGCCTTGAAGGTCGTGAACTCCTGGCGATTGACATCGCCGCGGCGGACGCAAGCCGCCTTGAAGGCGACATGGGAGTCACTGCGTTTACGTTTGATGTGACCCGCAGTGGGGATACGAGCCAGGCATTGACGCTTGATTTTCAGGTCCAGGGGAGCGGGGCGAATCCGGCCGATGCCGCTGACTTTGGGCGCATCATATCGGTCAGCACGGCGAGTGGTTTCAATAATGCCCTTGCCAACGCCGTCGTCGGTGACGAGATCGTGCTTGAGCCCGGAACCTACGCTGGCGGCTTTTTTGTCACGAACTTGAACGGAGTAACGATTCGAAGTGCCGACCCTAGCAACCGGGCGGTGATCAACGCGCAAGGATTTGGCGAAGGTCTCAAGTTGTCCAGTCCCAAGAACGTCATCGTGCGAGACTTAATTATTGAGAAAGCATCCTCGATTGGACTGCACGTTGACGATGGCAGTCACGTTGAAATCGCCGATGGAGTCACGCTGCAAAACATTTTGATCCGCAATGGCGGCGGAGATGGAATCAAGCTAACCGGGGTTGACAACTTTCACGTCGATCGCGTCCAGGTCATCGGGTGGTCGGGATTTGGGAACGCGGTCAATTTGCTCGGTTCGCACTTCGGCATCGTGGAACGGTCATATTTTGAGAATTCGACGCCAGCGTCGGGTACCGGAGTGCAGACGAAAGGTGGAAGTACCGACATCGCGATTCGTGGCAATCGGTTTTGGAATGCCAACGAGCGCTCGATTCAAATCGGTGGCGCAACGAGTTCCTCGGCATTTCGTCCCCAGCCGCCCGGAGATGTCGAAGCAGCAAGGATTGTCGCGGAAGGAAACTTCATATTTCACAACGGCAACGTGGGGCAAGGGATCCGTTCGGCCGTTTCCTTCGTCAACGTCGCCGACGGAGTCTTTCGCAACAATGTCGTGGTGCGGCCCAGCCTCTACGCAGTGCGGATTCTGAAGGAGAACCGAAACCCTGGTTTCATTAATACCCAGAATGGCACGATCTCGAACAACATCTTCCTCTGGAACCAAGGCGATTTATCTCAAGTTGTGAATGTCGGGTCGCAGACACTGCCGGCTACTTTTACGTTCGCAGGCAATCAGTGGTACAACGCGACATCCCCTGGAAATAGCCAGTTGCCGCTGCCATCGCCCGAGACAGGTGGCATTTACGGAGTCGATCCGCAGCTCGATTATCGGGGAATCACGCCGTGGAACTTCAGCTGGGGCACGTGGCTCGTCAACACGTCGGATCTTCCCGATACGGAGACACTTGATTCGGGCCAAACGTTCCGGCTGGCAATTCCGGGTCCCGGCGCGGTCCTCGACATCGGGCAGGCAAACCCGCTGATTGGCTCTTGGACGGTCGAGCCCGTCACGTCAACCACGTTTTCGGTCTCACCGTTTTCGCACGCCGTGCTGATCAACGACACGGTCCCGGATCCTTCGCCCGGTCCGGGCGGCGGCGAGGGTTTTCCGAGCGGCAAAGTCAGCTTCGGGGTTGGCGATACGATGCAGACGGTGACGATCAACGTGCGCGGCGAAGTGCTGGAGGAGCCCGACGAAGAGTTCACGGTGACGCTTACGGATCCGAGCGGCACGGTTGTTTTCAACTCGGACTCCGCGAATGGGACCATCTGGAATGATGATGGCAATACGTTGGCGCCGGCGGTCGAAACCGTGGTGATCGATGACGGGACGATTCAACGTTCGCGCGTGCGCAGCTTGACGCTGACCTTCAACAGGGTGGTCAGCTTGGATGAGGGCGCCATTTCGGTCCAGAAGGTCGGAGGCGCTCTGGTCAACCTGCAGGATTACACGCCGACGGTCGTCAATGGAAAAACGCAAGTGGTCGTCACGTTTACGGGCACGGAAATCATTGGCGGGTCCTTGGCGGATGGAAATTACTCCCTGACCGTGCACGCGGACAAAGTTCACGTGGGGAGTCAGACCCTGGCGGCGGACTACGTCGAATCGTTCTTCCGATTCTTCGGAGACCTCTCGGGTGATCGCCGTGTTGGATTGAGCGAATTCAATGCCCTACGGAGCGCTTTCGGGGCCTCGTCGTCGTCCCCAGCGTACGTAGCTGCTCTCGATTGGACCGGCGACGGTGTCATTGGTCTGAATGACTTCAATGCCTTCCGGGCGCGATTCCTACAAACTCTGCCTCCTCCCGTCTAATTGACTTGCCTCCGAGGTCTCGGGCATCGCTCGGGCACCGCTCGGGGATCTAGCTTCCGCGACGGCAAAGGGCCGTCGCTTCTTGGGTCAAGGGATCTGTTGGGAGTCGCCGTCGTCGTCAATAATGAGACCGACGTCCCCAGGATGCACTGATCGCCCCGCGCGGGTGGACCCGGGTTCGCCAAGGTTTCGCGACACGGCGCGCGGGGACGCTTGCCCTAAGAGCACGCATGGCCCAGATTACGATCAACGATTTGACGGTCGGTTTCCGTGGTCCCTCGCTGCTGGACGGCGTGAGCTGTCGGATCGAGCCGGGTCAGCGGATCGGCCTGCTGGGACGCAATGGGTCCGGCAAGACAACCTTCATGCGCGTGCTTTGCGGCGAAGTGGAAGCGGACGCCGGCGAGATTCGCATGGCGCCCGAGACGCGCTTGGCGCTCTTGCCCCAGGATGTGCCACAACACCTGACCGGACCCGTCGCCCAGATCGTGGCTCAGGGGCTGCCAGATCAGCAGAACTCGTCGGACAGCGATCCGGATCAGCAGTGGCGCCACGAGCATCAGATTGAGCAGATCCTGTCTCGAATGGAATTGAACGGCGAGGCAAGCTTCGAGCTCTTATCCTCCGGGATGAAGCGGCGAGTTCTGCTGGCGCGGGCGCTCGTCGCCGATCCCGACGTACTGCTGTTGGACGAGCCGACGAACCACTTGGACATCGACGCGATCCGCTGGTTGGAAGACTTTCTCAATCGATGGGGTGGGACGCTGATTTTCGTGACCCATGACCGCATGTTCCTTCGGCGCCTGGCCACGCGGATCTTGGAGATCGATCGCGGTCGCTTGTTCGACTGGTCTTGCGACTACGATACTTTCTTGACTCGTAAGGAAGCAAACCTGGCAGCGGAAGAACAGCAAGCCGCATTGTTCGACAAAAAGCTGGCGCTGGAAGAGGCGTGGATCCGTCAGGGAATCAAGGCGCGTCGGACCCGGAACGAGGGCCGTGTGCGCGCCCTTGAACAATTGCGTCGAGCGCGGAGTGAGCGTCGCGAACGGGTTGGTACGGCGAAGATCGCAATTCAAGAGGCGCAACGCAGCGGGACGCTGGTTGCGGAAGTTGAACACATCTCGTTTGCATATGAGGGACAGCCAATCGTCAATGATTTCTCGACGACGATCTTGCGCGGCGACAAGATCGGAATCGTCGGGCCCAACGGAGCGGGAAAAACGACGCTGCTCCGCTTGCTGCTGGGACAGCTCACGCCGCAAAGCGGTTCGGTGCGGCTGGGAACCAAGCTGCAAATCGCCTACTTCGACCAGCTTCGCCGACAGCTTGACGAGCAGAAAACCGTCCAGGAAAACGTGGGGGACGGATACGAATCCGTGATGGTCGGCGGCAAGGCGAAACATATCCTGGGCTACCTGCAGGATTTTTTATTCACTCCGGAACGGTCGCGCACGGCCGTCCGTTTCCTCTCCGGGGGCGAACGCAATCGGATTCTGCTGGCCAAGCTCTTCGCCAAACCGGCCAACGTGATCGTGCTCGATGAGCCGACGAACGACCTCGATACCGAGACGCTTGAATTGCTCGAAGAACGCCTGATCGGTTTTTCCGGCACGGTGCTTGTCGTGAGCCATGACCGCTCGTTCTTGAACCAGGTGGTGACGAGCACGATCGTATTTGAGGACGGAAGTGTGAACGAATACGTGGGTGGTTATGACGACTGGCTGCGACAGCGATCCAAGCTGGTTGCCACGTCCCAGGCGTCGCGCCCGACGGGTTCCACGCTCGAGTCCCCGCAAACCGTCTCGTCCCCAGCGCAGCAATCAGGGCCCGCAGCGCAAGCCGCGATCACGGCGGCAGCCTCCTCGCGGCGACTGAGGTACAAGGAACAGCAGGAGCTGGCGTCGTTACCGCTCAGGATTGAACAGCTGGAAGCCGCCGTGAACGACTTGCACGAAAGAATGGCTCAACCGGAATTCTACAAGCAACCGGGTGAAATCATCGCCCAGACGCAAACCCAGCTCAAGGACATCGAAGCCGAATTGGCCGTCGCCTACGCGCGTTGGGAGGAACTCGAACAGCACGCATAGCAGCCAGGCGCCGGAAAGGCGATGGGCCGGAAGGGCGATGGACCGGAAGGGCGATGGACCGGGAGGGCGAGCCTTCCGGAGCCCGTCCCGTCCGCTGGATCATGGAAAGGAATCTTCGCTCCGCATGCAGCAGATCATGATTCGCGGCACGGACCGGCCGATGCTGGCACTGGGGACGGGCCCCCTCCGCTCGTGCGCGTCGACGTGGCTGGCCCTCTCCGTGCCCGACCTGGGATCCGGAGGTCAGGTTCAGCTGCGTTCGGCCGACGTCACCTCGAGCGGTGATCGCGCCGTGCTGGACTGGGAGGCCCCTGGGGCGTGTGGATCTGTCACCGCTCGGATCGTGAATCCGGAAGTGATCGAACTGCGTTGCGAGCTGGTCTGTACCAAGGTCTGCCAACCCGAGGCTTGGGGTTGGTCGCTTCGCGCGTTGTGGGCCGAACCGCAGGTGTTGACGGATTCATATCGCCTCGAATCGCCTCAGACGGCGCGACGAGGAAACCGCTTGACACCCGTCGTGTTGCGAGGACGCGGTGCGGGCGGCTGGTTGACGTTGTTGGGCGTGGCGCCCTTGGCGGGACACGAATGGACACTGGGCGACGAGGGAGAGGTCCGGGCGACGTTTTGGTTGGACCATCATCTCGCTCATCCCCGGTTTACGTTCGAGGGATCGCAATTTCGCAATTGGCACAATGCCTACCGCTTGTCGGCCGGACACCGTCTGGCCTACCGTGCCCACGTGTGGTGTGTTTCGCAGCCGATGCCGCTCGTGGTGCCGGGACGATACCCGCGTCGCTGCCGAGCGGTCTTTTCGATCACGGACCACGCGGATCATGACAGTTGTGAACGACTCGCGGCACTCTGGTACGGCGATTCGCGCGAACCAGAAAAGTCGTCGTCCGCGAAGGAACCCGCGGGCTTTGTCGGGCTCCGATTACCGTTGACGAAATCCGTCTTTACGGCCACGCCGCAGGCGGACGGTCCGGGTTTGCACTACCCGCGATTTGCTGAGCTGTGTCGTGTGGGCTATCGTGCGGGGATTGAAATCTGTCCGCACGGGGTGCACAGCACGAATCAACCTCAGGTGGCCGAGCTGGAGGCGCTGTTGGGCCCTTTCGAGGAGTTTCATCCTTTGACGTGGATCGATCACGGCAATCGCTTCTTGAGCAATTACGGACGTCGCGGTTGGAATCCGGATGACGAATTCACGCTTCATCCGTGGCTTGAGCGACTGGGGATTCGCTTTGTCTGGGGACGATTGGATTTTGGGCATGCTTTGCCCCACGGGCAGCTCGATCAGCTGGAAGTCGAACGGTTTTGCGGCTGGTCTTACGTGAAGGACTTGCCGCTCAACGCCGTTCGCGCTCTGGCCGCGGGGCGGCCCTGGGCGGTTCTGCACGGCCTTTCGACACTGGCTTTTCAATTGATCCCGGAACGCACCATGCTGCCGTACTTCGGAGCCCAGCGCAGTATTCAGCGGGTGATGCGCGCCGACGTGCGAGCCGTGCCGAAGGCGGTCGCCAGTGCCGGACGAATCGCGGCCGACCTGACCTTGCCGCCGGGCGTGGGGGAAGTTTTTCGGCACTTCACCGGCGTCCGTGCGGAACTCCAACAGTGTCCCATCTTTTTCCCGGAGCACTACAGCGTCGAACGGAGTCAGGGACATGACCTGCCCGACGGACTTTGGCTGTTCAATACGTTGGCCGTGCACGACGTCCAGCGAGCTTACGCGCCGGCCACGGTGCAGCGGCTGATCCAGTCCTACGGCATTCACCTGTCGCACACCTATCTGACGTCGGTCAGTCGAGCTCATCTGAGTCACGCGATCGAGCCGTCGGGGGACGTGCACTGGCGTTTGACGAGTCGTTTCGGCGCAATTTGCGGCACCTCGCGGCACTCCGCGACGCCGGTGAGCTATGGGTCGCGTCGATGGGTGAGATCGGCGAGTTTTGGACGCGACGACAACGAGTCGATCTGCGACCCATGGGCGACGGCACGTGGCGAGCGAGTTACGCGGACGATCCGGCAGGTGGCGAATCGCTGGACCTACAACTGGTGGTTTACGACTCGGCGGGCGAGTGCCGCGTTGACGACCAGCAACTTCAACTCGGCTCGCTGCACGACCAGGCACGGTTCGGATCGATCACGCTGCAGCCGGGAAAAAGCGTTACGCTACACTGTCCGTCATGAGTTCCCGATCGAACCCCGTTGTCGACTCGCACTGCACAACGCCCTTGCGCGTGCTGCTCTGGTACCGTCGTGGCGCCGGGCTCCACTTCAGCGGGCCGGGCCGTACCGCCTATCGCATGTACGCGCAGGCCGATCCGGGGCGCTTCGAAGTGAGCCTGGTGCACGGCAATCCGGAGCACGAATCGTACGAGTTGTTTCACCGACAGATTGGCTTGGGGCGTTGTGGCGAGTCCGTTCCCAGTCAGCTCCTGTTTCTGTCGTGCGCGTCCCGCTGGCTCAAAAAACATCACAATGAGTACGACGTCTTTCACGGACTGAGCGGTTATTTGGTGACGCTCTCCCCGGCACTGCTGGCCCATCGCCTGGGACTGCCGGCGGTTGTGAAATTGATCGCGTGGCGAGCCGACATGTCGGACAAGCGAGGATGGAAAACGTGGTTGGGTGTTTCCCGTCGTCGCCGACAGCAGCTTGCCGAATTGGACGCCGTGATCGCGATCGCTCCGGCCATCGCGGATGAATTGCTCGAGTACGGCGTTCCGGCCGAGCGGATCGCAAGGATCCCCAACGGCGTGGACGTGAGGTTGTACCGGCCTTGTGCGGGCGACGAATCCCGTTCAGCGCTTTGCGCCGAGCTGGGCTGGCAGGACCTCCCCACCGTCTTGTTCGCGGGCGGGATCAATCGCCGCAAGCAACCTCATCTGCTGATTGAGGCCCTGGGCCAGTTGCGGCGTGATGGTCGCGAAGTGCAATTGGTTTTGGCCGGTCCCGAGGACGACGCCGAATACGCGTCACAAATGCGGCGGCGAGCGACTGAGTTGGGCGTGGCGGGGCGGGTCCGTTGGCCCGGGTTCTGCCGCGAGATGGCCAACCAGTATCGAGCGGCCGATCTTTTCGCGTTGCCCTCGCGGCTGGAGGGCATGCCGAATTCGGTGCTCGAGGCGATGGCCAGCGGAGTCCCTTCGTTGGTGACGCGCATCCCGGGCAGTGTCGACCTGATCGATGACCAACAGTGCGGGCTGCACGTGGAACCGAGTGGTCCGAGTCTCGCCGAGGCGGTCCGCTTCTATCTCGACCACCCGGCGGCAGCGCGCGAGCACGCGGTTCGAGCGCGCGAGAAGGTCGAGCGTCAGTTTGATGTGCGGGCAGTCCTGGACGCCCACGAGCGTCTTTTCCGCGCGATTCGGACGGGCGGCGAAGCGGCTGCCGCCTCGCTCTTCTAGATCGCCCTGAGAACGCGGGCCATGCGTCTCATCCCGCCGACTTGCTCTTGTAGCGGCTCATCTTGAGCCAACCCGATGCGTAGAGCAGGCTGCGGGCGGTGTCGCTCGCCCAAAACCGCGCGACGAGCCGCCCGTAGCTCAGACGCTCCGCCACCGTCATCCGCGACAGGTGCGGGATTTCGTAGCCCCACCGTGCGAGCTCATCTCCGGCGGCGCGGAGTGCCACCTTTTGATCGAACAAGCTCATCTTCTGCCGCCAATTTCCCACCGTGCGCTGTGTCACCGGATGCTCGACTTCGAAGTGACCGGTGGGGGCCACCAACTGCTGGGCGAGTCCCGTATGGTCGAGCATGGCGGGCTGGAAATCTTCCTGCAGAAATTCACAGATTCGGTGAATCGAAGCTTCCGGCTCGGCCACCAACTGTTCGTAGCGCACTTCCAGATAGCGGTCCGGCCCCAGCCACGCACCCGCTCGCCGCCCCGCACGGACGTTGCGCGCCCAGTTGCGCATCAGGTAGTAGGTATCGTAGTACCAGCAGTCCTGGCCCCACTTCTTGAGTGCCGAGAGCGTGCTGTCGCGGCCGTCGCGGACCATGTGAATGAACACCGCGTTGGGGAAAATCCGGTCCAGATCGGCGATCCAGCGCACATAGCTGGGTCCCTTGTCTCCCCAGCGGGCCGCGTGCTGTGGCGCGATCCGGCGGCGATACAGCGCGTCGAGCAACTGGGTGAGCGTGGGTTCTGGCAGCGAGTCGTAGAATTCGTCGAAATCATCGACCAGTCCCTCCCACTCTCGATTCATCTGAGCGATCTTGACCACCAGACGTTCCACTTCCTTTCGGGTGAGTTGCCTGTTGGCGTATCGGGCAAGGTGCGGCAAGAATCCGGTTTCCTCGGGAATGTAGATCCGCGTGTGCGTGCTCAGAATGAACCGCAGCAGAGTCGTGCCCGACCGTGGGTTGCCCACAATGAAAAATGGCACCTCCCGCCGGGGCGGATCCGTCGCGAGCGAGGGGGATTCAGGAGGCACGAACCGGTCCGCGGGAAAGAGTTGCCAAGGCATGCGAAGGGTGACGCGAGCTCGAGCTTTCGCCACGATCGGGATGATTCGTATTATAATTCGACGCTTCGAGTGAACAACATCGGCATCGGGGCGTTAATTCGTCCGGGCGATTACGCGAGGAAATACCGGCTTGAACGCGCTTCCCGACTCGTCGCTGATACGGTTTGCGCAGGCGTCACCTCTGACCGTCAAGTTGGCGGAGGCGGTCCTCTCCGAATTGCTGGATAGCCTTCGCGCCGAACAGATTCCCGTCGCGGCGCAGAGTGCGATGCACGACTTCTACGACCGATTCCTCCCGCGTCAGAATTACTTCCTGCATCACTTCGCCCCGTTCCTGTGCCTCGCGGACCAGGTTTTTCAGGTCTCCGTGAAGCGGCCTCGGCTGCTGGATTTGGGATGCGGCGTGGGAACCCAAACGCACCTCTTGGCCACGCGCGGGCGCAAATGACCGGCCTGGATAACGATCCAGGTCGCGTTGACGCCGGACGGGAAATGACCGCCTGGTTTGCCGCTCGCGCCGGCGCTCCATCGCAAGGCGTGGAGTGGTTCGCCGAGGACGCCTTCATGTTCTTGGAGCAGCAGCCTGCCGACACGTTCGACGGCTGCTTCACGCAGTTCGCGCTGGCCTACATGAGGCCCCACGATCGGATCCTGACACTGATCGACCGCGTCGTGCGCCCGGGAGGGCTCATCCTGTTTCGCGAGTTCAACGCGAGTAGTCTCTATAATCGTTTTGTGTCGAAGGTCGATTGGTTGACGGCGGGCGACTATCGAGCATTCGGGACCCGATTGGGGTGGACCCTGCGGCAGTGCCGCTATCACTGGCTATTCCCCCGCCACCTCGTGAACCTCGGCGCGGCGCGACAGTATCTTTCGCGATGCGAGGACGCCGTCACGGGCTGGCCCCCCTTTGGAGCCCGACTGGCCGCTTCGATGACCCTGGTTTTTCAGAAAGCGTCGCGCTCGCCGAACTAGGTATTGTCACGGCTTAGGCTGCCATGATTCGTCGAAGAAATTGGCCGCCACCACACGGCCAGCCGACAAGGCTCCGGGCGGCTGGCGAAGATCCAGAATCGCCCAGTCCGGAAGTTTCGGGTTCTGGAGTGAATTCGTTCGATCGTGGCCCTCGCGGAACGTCGGCCCGCTGTTGACGACAACGTATCGCTTGGGATTCAGAGGATTCGGGTACACCAGAATTGGCACATGATGTTCGGCCTCGAACCGACGTCTGTCCACGCCGACGGAGTGCGCATCCCAGTGAATCGGCAATCGATCCGCAATCGCACTCAGCATCGAGTTCGATTCGGGAGTTCCCCACAGCAGCAGGTGGTACCGCTGCAGGTCATCGGAGGTGACGTCCGCGTCCTGTTTGATTCGCAGCCGGCCTCGAAACAATCGGCTCCACCTTCGCGCCAGGTGATCGATCTCGAAATCGAGCCACTGTTGGACGGCGGCCGGCTTTGCGTTTTCGCTCGGCAAGACGACCAGGAAGGGTTCGAGAAACGCGTCGTCGATCGGACCTTGGAGGCCGGGTTTTTTTTCGAGTTGTTCCGCATCGGGCCGCGGCACGACCTGCCAGCGCTCGTCGCGGCGCGAAAGCCAAATGGTTTCGTTTCCCAAATCCGGTGTGACCGTCAACGGCTGGTTGTCGACGACGATGCGTTCGGGTGGGTTTGACAGCGACAGCGAGAGTGTACGAACGTTTTCAGTCGTCAGCTCGATCTCCGTCGCCGAGATGCGGCGACCGCTGACGCGCGTGTCGTGCCAGTGCCGCTGTAGCCGGAGGACTTCCAACCAATGCATCCGGTTGTAGCGCAAGGTACGGGTCTGGAGGAAGACTTCCGAGGGCTCGCGGTCGCGGCCCTGTTGAACGGCTGAGTCCATGCGGCGGAGGATCTCGTCGAGGACGTCGCGGTCGTATCGGTGTCCCATGCCCGGACCAATCAAGTGGGTCAGGCTTTTTCCGTCGCGAGCGAATGCGGATTCCATCACGCGTGCCGCTTGGATCTGGGGATCTTTTTCGCCGCTGTACGCGACCACGGGAAGGTTGAACAGATTGGCGGCATACGCGGGAACGTCGTACACGCCCCACAAGAGCTGTTCGTATTCCGGCGGGTAATCAGCCGGTTGCAGCCGGTTATATTTTGCCGTCTCGGCGAATCCCGCACCCGGGCTCGCCGCCACCCACTGGTCGGCATAGTGGGCTCCCAAGTGCCACGCTCCCGCGCCCCCCATCGAAAATCCCATCAAAACGACTCGGTCGGAATCGATTGCGTAGTGCGACTTAGCTGCCGAGATCGCTTCGAACACATCGCGCTCGCCCGCGGATTTGTACCCGAGGCACTGGCGTCCGAAGGGGTGCAACACGATTGCGCCAGGTGGATGGACTTCGCCCAATCGGTTTCGTCGCTCATGAATGAAATGCAGATCCGTCGACTTGTCGCCACGACCGTGCAGCCAAACATACAGCGGCGCGGGGCGATCCAGATCGAGTCCCTCGGGAATCACGAGGCCGTAGGGTTGAACGGATCCGTCGATTTGCGAGCGGAAGCCGCGGACCACGAGTCCTGTCGCGCGGATCCACGCCGGACGTCCCTCGTCCAGCTCGTCAAGCCTCGACGACGCCAGGTTGAGCGTTTCGTCGGCCACGGCGAGCTGCATGATGTCGTAGAACTCGCCGTGATCGATCGCGAACTCCACCGCTTTGAGGAGGACCTCGACGTCGCAGAACAAGGCGTTCGCGTGATGAGCCGAAAGTCGCGTCCGCAGCTCAGCGATTCGAGTTGTCAGTTGGGCGAGCCTGGAGGAGTCGACTTCGATGCCCGGCGGAGGGACCGGGCCGATAATCGGCGGCCAAGCCAGTTCGACGGCGTCCAGGCCTTTTGCGCCGGGAGACAACTCGACGCCATGTGCCACCGGATCGACGGAAATCAGGACGAACAGTGCCAACGCGGCGACGAAGTCTGGCAGGGGTTTGAATCGAGATTTCATGGCGATTCCTCGAGAGGCGATCGGCCGCGGTCTGAGTTCCGTCGGGAAGCTCGCGCTCAGGCGGTGCCATTGTAGACGAGGTGCTTCCTCACAACAATGAAACGGGAATTGGTGACGCGGTGGCCGCGTCCGGTCGCGTGCCCCTCATCCGGCCTGCGGCCACCTTCTCCCGCGCGGGGAGAAGGGACGTGGCGGTGTCACGTTGGCGGTGTCACGTTGGCGGTGTCACGTTGGCGGTGTCACGTTGGCGGTTGGGATGTCACGTCTTTCCACGACGTGTCACCTCTCCCGACCCCGGGAGAGGTCGCCTCGCAGAGGCGGGTGAGGGCCGGATCGTGACGCCGCCCCTCATCCGGCCTGCGGCCACCTTCTCCCGCGCGGGGAGAAGGGACGTGGCGGTGTCACGTTGGCGGTGTCACGTTGGCGGTGTCACGTTGGCGGTTGGGATGTCACGTCTTTCCGCGACGTGTCACCTCTCCCGACCCCGGGAGAGGTCGCCTCGCAGAGGCGGGTGAGGGCCGGATCGTGACGCCGCCCCTCATCCGGCCTGCGGCCACCTTCTCCCGCGCGGGGAGAAGGGACAAAGGAGTTGTATCATGCATTTTGTTTGCTCGCCCTTTGGAAGTTCGGGTGATGTCCATCCGATGGTAGCGCTGGCGCTGGCACTGCGGCAGCGCGGGCATCGGGTGACGTTGCTGGTCAATCGCTACTTCGAAGGGCTTGTGCGTCGTTATGGTTTGGATTTCGAGGAGTTTGGAACGGCGGAGGAGTTCCTCGCGCTCGCTCGACGTCCGGAGGTTTGGCAACCGTTGCGGGCGTTTCCGCTTTTGTATCGCGAAGGCGTATTACCGACGATGCGCCGGCACCATCAGCTGTTGGAGTCGTACGCGGCCGAGGGGGACGTGGCGGCAATAACGAATCTGTTTGGGTTCGGGGCACTCGTTGCCCGCGAGACGCTGGGAATTCCGGTTGTGACGATGCACTTGCAGCCCGCGGTCATTTTGAGTGAAGTGGCGCCGCCCAGTTTTCCCGGCGCGTTCGGGCCGCGTTGGCTCAAGCGTCTGATGTACCGCGCGGGCGAACGATGGATCGTCGATCGCGTGGTCTTACCCAGCCTCAACCAATGGCGTCAGGAGCTGGGGCTTGACCCGGTACGGCGAACCACTCAATGGTGGAATTCGCCGGACGGGGTCGCCTGTTTTTTCCCAGACTGGTTCGCACGACCGCAGGTGGACTGGCCCGGAAACTTGATCCAGACGGGTTTTCCGTTGTGGGACGAACCGAGTGACACTGGATTGTCAAACGAGCTGGAGGCGTTCTTAGCAAAAGGCTCGGCCCCACTGGCGTGGACGCCGGGTTCGTTGAACGTGTTTGGGCGTGAGTTTTTTGAGGCGGGTGTGGATGCATGTCGGCGCCTCGGACGACGCGGGCTGCTGCTGACTCGTTTTGCCGACCAAGTGCCCGCGGATCTAAGAGAGGACATCTTGCACGTGCCCTACGCTCCATTTAGCGAGTTGCTGCCACGCTGTGCGGCACTGGTTCATCACGGTGGCGTCGGCTCGATGTCCCAAGCGATGGCGGCCGGGATTCCGCAGCTGATCGTGGCGTTGGCTCACGACCAATTCGACAATGCCGAGCGGGTTCGTGTATTGGGGATCGGTTCGCAAGTTAGTTCCGGCCGACTTCGCGGGTCGACTTTAGCAAAGTCACTCGCACCCTTGCTGGAAAGCCCAGCTGTTTCGCGCGCCTGCCAAGTCGTTGCATCGCGGCTTCGATCTCGCGACGCGGCGGAGCGGATGGCGGTGGAGATCGAACGCCGCTGCCAGAGGCGACAGCCTTTGCCGCAAGGCGTTCCCTGATGGAGCAAGCCGCGGCAACACGTTGCGCAGCCGCAAGATAGGAAATAAGATAGCCGGTCGCCCAAGACAATCGTGAGGATGCTTGAGGATGCTTGAATTCGAAATGCCGCTGCGCGTTCGCTACGCGGAGACCGATCCGATGGGGGTCGTGCACCATGCCAACTACTTCACCTACTTCGAACTCGCGCGCACCGAGATGCTCCGCGCCTCGGGGGGTAATTATCGGCAGATGGAGGAAGCCGGACTGCGGGTCGTGGTGGCGAAGGCGGAATGCAAGTTTCGCAAACCCGCTCGCTACGACGATGAGCTTGTGATTCGCGTCGCCGTCAGTCGCATGACTGCCGCGAAGATCGAGCACACCTACCTCGTGCGGCGCGGGATGGAAGTCTTGGCCGAGGGCAAGGTCCTGATGGCGGTGATCGATGCGAGTGGAAACGTCTGCCGCGTTCCCGAGTCGCTGCTGCTCGATTCCTGAACGCCGGCGCGGTGGCTCCTGAGGTCCGGTGTGGCGGCGCGTCAACGGGATGACGCTTCAACTCGTCGCCGGATCCTCTATCATGGTGGAGATGGCTTTCCAACGCACGACCTGTGCTCCCGCGAAAGGCGAACCGATGAAGATGCTTGCAGAGGGCCACAAGGCGCCTGCGTTTAAGTTGCAGGACCAGAACGGCGATTTTGTGCAGCTGAAGGATTTTCGTGGACAGAAGGTGTTGGTCTACTTCTATCCGAAGGCGATGACGCCCGGCTGCACGGTGCAGGCCTGCGGGCTACGGGATACCCAAGACGACCTGGAATCCCGGAAGGCGGTCGTGCTGGGAATCAGCCCGGATGCGGTGGCGAAATTAAAGAAGTTCGAGCAGAAGCATCAGCTGAACTTCAGGCTGCTGTCGGACGAAGACCATGCCGTCGCCGAAAAATTTGGCGTGTGGGGCCCGAAGAAATTCATGGGCAAGCAGTTTGACGGAATCCACCGGGTCACTTTTCTGATCGACGAAAAGGGCGTGGTGGAGCATGTGTTTGACAAGTTTTCGACGAAGGACCATCACCAGGTCGTGGTCGATTACCTTGACGCTGATTGAGTGTCGTTGAATGACACGCGCGAAGGCGTTACAGGCAGAAGCGTGATGGCGGTGGAGGACGCGAACGATGATGACGGGATCGCGACGACAATTTCTCAAGGCAACGGCCGGCGTGGTCGTCCAGCGGGTGGCGACTGTCCCACGGGCCTCCGCCGAGCCGCCGTTGCCGGCAGACGATGTCCAGGTCGATCTTCCCTTGGCCCGGGTTCCGCTTTCATTCGTGATTGACGATTCAACCTGTCTGGTCAACATGGGCCATTTTTGTATGCCGCAATTCGCGGAGGCATGGCCCGATCGCGAGATCTATCGAAAGCCTTGGCAGCAGTGGCCACGCGAGATTCCGGACGGCTTCGTGCGGGAGTTTGGCGAGTGGTGCGCTGCGCACGGCGTCAAGGGAAAGTACAGCATCGTTCCCTATCCCGCGTGCGTCGGCTGGCTGGATCGTGGCTTGCCAGGTTGGTCCCGTCGCGCGCTGGACGATAGCCTCAAATTGGTTCGCGAATTGATGGTTCCCAACTGGGATATTCATCCGGAGATGATTACCCATACGCGCGTCATCGATCTCCGTACAGGTCGCCCGATGGCTCCGCCAAGTTCCGCGACGATGGAGAATTCGTATCCGCAAACGGAGCAAAGTATCGACGAGTTGGCGAGCTATTTGGCTTACGCCCTGCGGATCCTGAAGAACTGTGAACTCCCTTGCGAAGGGATTACAACGCCCGGTGGCTTTGGCAACCGCATGAAGCCGCAATTGCCTCAGGCAGTTTACGAGTCGGTGCGAGATGTGTATGGAGTCGAACTGCCGCACTTTTTCAAGTATGTCGCGGTCGGTGACGAATCGCCCGAACCGACGGTGAGCGTCTGGGACTCGATCGGTACGGGCCAACCTCGTGTTTCCGTGAGTGTGCCGGCCGGTACCGGAGATTGGTTCGGGGGATGGGACGGTGACGAACCGAGTGAAGGATTCCGATATTCCAACGACGAAGCCACCGAGGGCCGGATGGTCGAATTGATCGAGCGTGCGCAGCCTGCGATCATGTTGTGCCATTGGCCCGGGCTGTACTCGCACGGAACGAAGCAGGGATATGAGGATTTCAAACGTGTCGTCCTGGCGCTGCAGAGTCGCTTTTCGACGCGCACGCTGTGGATGAAAATGAGTGAAATCGCTCGGTATTGGGCCGCCCGGCAGTTGACGAAAATCTCGCGGGCGGGATCGATCATGACGCTTGATGCACCCCTTGCCTGCGATCGGTTTACGCTGAGTTTTCCACGCCAAAGTGATGCTCCCCCGCGCATCCAACGCGAGGGCCATGAGCGGCCGCTGGAGCGCGTCGCCACTCGTGACCAGGTGCGCTCAGGGGCCTACTTTCAGGACGGCCGCCAAACGCTTGCCAGCTGGAATCTGGGTCGCGGCGAGACGAAGTTGATCGTCTGAACGGAAGGACACGCAATTGGGAGGGCGAGGCTCCTGCCGCAGGAATCTGCTGTTGGTTGTGAGGCATGCGGGATCGAAAAGGTTTAAAATTCAGGTCGGCAAGCGAGCTTGGTTTTCTGCTCTTCGCGAGCGACCGCGGTTCGAACGAGGTTTTCAGCGGAAGGTGGTGAGACACATGATGGAAGATGAAGCGACCTATTTGTGTAGCGCCTGTGGCGAGGAAATCGTAGTCCCCGTCGATCTGTCGGCCGGGCATCAGCAAACCTATGTCGAGGACTGTCCGGTCTGTTGTCACCCGAATGTCTTGCACGTTCTGGTCGACGAAAACGGACACGTTTCGATCTGGGGCGAAGGCGAAGACGACTTGGTCAACTAGTGTTGTGCGACGGCTCAAGATTCGCGTGCGTCGGGAAAAGGGGTCAGGTCCCCAAAGTGCGAAGCACCCGAAGCGCCGTTCCGGCTTTTGGGACCTGACCCCTTTTCCCAACCCGGGAGTAGGTGATTGATGTTGGAATCGCGGCCTTCGGAGATCCGTGTTGATGACGCCAGTGGCGCCGCGCATTCGATTCGGCAGGAAATCAAAGGCGTCTTGGTCTTCGTTGCCGCGATCTGGGCGGTGGCCTTGATCGACTGGGCGACGCCCTGGAATCCCCTCGGGCTCGTGCCACGGCAAGCCATCGGATTGCTGGGGATCGGTTCGATGACTTTCCTCCACCTCGACTTTTCGCATTTGATCAGCAACACGTTTCCCCTGGTGATCCTGCTCGTCTTACTGGCCGGCTCGCGGGCGCGTTCCTGGAGCATTGTGGTCTTGATTGTGCTTTGCGGGGGCCTGCTCTTGTGGATCTTCGGTCGGCAGGCTTCGCACAAAGGCGCGAGCTTGCTGATCTTCGGACTCATCAGTTTCTTGATTTCGACAGGGCTGTTCTACGAACGTCGTCCGATCCCCGCACTGATCGCCGTGTTGGTGACCTTCTTCTATGGGATTCCGCTGGTCACGGGTGTCCTGCCGCGTTTGTGGGGTGACGACTCGGTGTCATGGGATGGCCATCTCTGCGGAGCGATCGCGGGTGTCCTGGTGGCGTGGCAATTGACGCGGCGCAGGACGACGGCGGTTCCCGCAACGCAACCCAGTTCCATCTCGTAAATCAACTCAGAATCGACCTACGATGCGATCGCATACCGAGTATTTAACGTTCCATGTTCCAGCTCGAATGGACTTCCTGAATATCACGCCGCAGGTCGAAGCGATTTTGGCTCGGAGCGGAATTCGGGAAGGGCTCTTGCTGTGTAATGCCATGCACATCACTGCCAGCGTGTTCATCAATGACGACGAGCCCGGCCTTCATCACGATTATCGTGAGTGGCTGGAACAATTGGCGCCGTTCGATCCGTCATCCGATCGATATCACCACAATCGGACGGGCGAGGACAACGCGGATGCGCATCAAAAGCGGCAAATCATGGGCCGCGAGGTCGTCGTGGCGGTGACGGCCGGGAAGTTGGACTTTGGTCCCTGGGAACAGATTTTCTACGGCGAGTTTGATGGCCGTCGGCCCAAGCGGGTGCTGGTAAAAATCATCGGCGATGCGTGAACTGCAGTTTCTGCCCCCCCAAACCAAGGGTGGCAGCGTCCTGTGCGAGCACGCTTGACCAACGGGCGATCCGGCACCGAATCACGTCCGCCGTCGCCCGACAACGCCTCGCAGTGATCCATCCCACGAACGGGCCCGAACACACCTGACTGGGGAATCGAGCCCTGCCAATCGGTCGTAGTTTTTTCACGGATTAAGGACGGGACCGACCGATTTTCGAAAAAGTCCGATTTTTTGCGCCTGCTGGACGACATTTTTTTCGTCTTTGGATACAGAGGTTTCTCGTGCGCGTCGTCGGATGAGAGACGAGATGAGAAGTTTGACTTCAGAGTGGCTGCCACGAAGCCGTCAAGTGATAGATGTGCAGTCCCCTCAAGAAAGGCGAAAGGTTAAAGATGTACGAAGCGTTGGTTGATGATCTGGAACGCGTGCGTTTCAAAGTGCAAGTGGAGAAGTCGCTGAACAGTCATGATCATGACCTGGAAAAGCGGCTTGGCTATCTGTCGTTGGAGGTGGAAGACGCGCTGGAGAAGGCCAGGTTTCTCGCGGATCAATTGGCTGAACAATCGCAGCGGGCCGAAAATGCAGGCAAGGTCGACTTTGTGTTCCAACGCTAGCCCTGATTGCCTCCGTACCGGCCTTCGTGCTTCAGCGATACGGTGACCATTGGGGCCAGACTCGACCTGCGGCGCGTGGTTGCGGGCGGCGACCCGTTGGGCCGCGCGTCCGCTGCGCTGGGTTGGCGGCCGCTTGCCGTCCCTTGGCCATTCGGATCGCCGACTCATTTTGTGGACTTCGCGCGATCCGCGTCGTGCCCTGGGCGAAGGGCGCGGGCGGAGGGACGAGCGTATGATCGTCCAACAGCTGACTCGCCTCGAGCTGGCTGGACGGGACAAACTGGTCGGGCAACACGTGAATCAGCTGAGGGATCCGTGGCGGCTGACGCGCGAGTACGGGGTCGACGCTGATATCTCGCTGGGCGTTGAGTGTTTTGCCCGTCGGCGAGCGATAGGCGACGGAGACTTGTAGCTGCGACGATTGTGGGGGTCGGCTTGGCCAGGGAAGCTGGAGATGGACGCCTCGTCCCAGGAGGGACTGTTTCATGTGCGGCAACAACTCAGACGCCTCAAAGTTCCAACGCGCGATCCGAGCGGCATGACCGGACTGTTGCTTATCGATCACTTCGACCTGCAGATCTCCGGGCAGCGGCACGTATTGCCCGGCGTTATTCTGGGGTTCGATCACGACCAACAGCCCTTCGTCGCCAGGTTGGCCATCGAAGTCGTAACCGCCCGTGAGTCGACTGTTCAGAACGATCCGCGCGACTTGAACATTCACGGCGGACCGCAGCGAGTCGTCGCGAAAGGCGGAGGCGGGATTTTGAATCGCGGGCGGTGCAGGATTTGAATTGTCAGATCCTGGGCTCGGCCCGAGATCGATTTGCGGGACCTGCAGATCCTCTTCGTTAAATTCCTCAATGCGAGGTACCGAGGCGCCCGGCGGTTTCGGGGCGGTAGCTGCCGGCGTCGGGCTGGGTGAGCTCTTTTCGGCGCTGGTCCGCAGGCTCGACAGCTCCTGACTCAGCGACGCGTTGTTGCGACGACAAGACGCGAGCTGCAACTCGGTCTGATCCAGCTGGTGGTCCATCGCGTAGAGCTGATCCTCCATCCACCGCAGCTCACTTTCGAGCAATTCGATGGACGGGTCGGGACCTTGACGGCAACCGACCGTGGCGCAGCCGACCAGGAGCACGATGATTAACCGCCGTACGGACACATCCATGTGGTACGGATCCAGTGAGGGGCAACGTGAATTCGGATCGGGGTGTTTTGGGACCGACGTCCGGACCGCAAACACGGGGTTGACTTGCTTTCGTGCTACTTGCTTTCCATCCGTTCGATGACGTGGTCAATCAGGTGGTATTCCTTGGCCTCGATTGCCGTCATGAAGCGATCGCGATCGGTATCGGCTTCGATCTTCTCCAGCGGATGACCCGTGTGTCGGATCAGGATCTCGTTGAGCCGTTTCTTGATGTTCTTGAATTCCTTGGCGTGAATCATGATCTCTTCGGCCGTGCCCTGCATGCCGGCCAGCGGTTGATGGATCATGATCCGGGCGTTGGGCAGGGCATGGCGTTTGCCGTCGGCGCCGGCCGCCAGCAGGACGGCTCCCATCGAGGCCGCTTGGCCAATGCAGTAGGTGGCCACATCGCAGGTGACGAACTGCATCGTGTCGTAGATCGCCAATCCGGCGGTGACGCTGCCGCCGGGCGAGTTGATGTACAGATGGATGTCCGACTTGGGGTCTTCGGACTGCAGGAACAGCAACTGGGCGACCAGGCAGTTGGCGACTTCGTCGTTGACCTGCGAGCCGAGAAAGATAATGCGGTCTTTCAGCAGCCGGCTGTAGATGTCAAAGACGCGTTCTTCGCGACCGCTTTTTTCGACAACGTAGGGAATTAAAGGCATCGCGCCGCGACTCCGTCAATATGAAAAGCTAAGACGGTCTCGTGATGTCCGGTAAGATCTACTCGCGCTCGGACGCGCAAATCCGTTAGTCGTCGTCATCGTCTGTCCGACAATCGCGGGCTTGGTCAGGATATCGTCAACGATTCCGTATTCCTTCGCCTCGTGCGCATTCATGTAGAAGTCTCGGTCCGTGTCCTTGGCGACTCGTTCGATCGGACTGTCCCGTGTGGCCGGCCAGGATTTCGTTCAGCATGTCGCGGGTCTTGAGGATTTCGTTGGCCTGGATTTCGATGTCGCTGACTTGTCCGCCGACTCCGCCGTACGGCTGGTGAATCATGACCTTGGCAGTGAGGCAGGGCGTAATCGTTTGCCTTTGGTTCCGCCGGCCAGCAAGACCGCCCCGCCGCTGGCGGCCAGGCCGACACAGTAGGTGGCGACCGGACAGGTCAGGATCTGCATCGTGTCGTAGATCGCCAGCGTCGCGGAGACACTTCCACCGGGCGAATTGATGTAGAAGTGGATGTCCTTGCGGCGATTTTCGCTCTGCAAGTACAGCAACTTCATCACCAGTTCGTTGGCGTTGCCGTCGTAGATTTCGCCCTGCAGGAAGACGATGCGGTTTTCCAGCAGCAGATCGCCCAGCGTCAGCTGCCGCTGCCGCTGATAGTCGCGATACGAGTTCATGATTTCCATAGGCGAGAGACGAGTCATCAGTTCCGCTTTCCGTTCATGGCGTTATGGCCGCAAGTCGATAGCATGCATCCGTTGCTTGAGCACCGCCGAGCCGCGCACCTGGCGGCGGTGAGAATCCATACCTGAGCAATTGTCTACGTCAAGTCAATTCCAACGATGCCACGCGGAGTGCTCGCTGGCCGGGGACGGTGATGCGAACAATCGAAGGACAGTTGCGCGAATCACATGAACGGGACGTTCGTTCACAACGCCGCGAGGCAAACGGCGTTTTGGCCCCCTGCCCGGGTTTCCACTCAAGTCCGTCGTCGATCCCTTAAGTGCGATCGACCGGCTGCTGCAGCGCCTGAGTGTCGCCTCCATGCTTCGCCTGCCGGAATCTCGGATTCGATGCCGTCCCGAGAGCGCCACGTCGAACGGGTACCGTCTCATTGACTTCTCCGGTTCGAACTTGACCTCCTTGAACTTCGGCATGCTCCTTGATCAACTCGATCACCTTGCGTTCGATGATCTGGTTTCGCAGCGCGTCCATCAGCCCTTGTTTTTCGATCCGAGCCCGCACGCGTCGGACCGGCTCGCGGCTCTGAAAAGCGATCAGGGCGATTTCCGTGTCGTAATCTCCCGGCTCCGCGTCGATCTCTTCGTCCTCCGCGATTCGCTCCAGGATGAAGTGTTCTTGCAAGGCCGTCTTGGTCGACGCCAAGCTGTTCTGCCGCAATTCGTGCTCGTAACGCCTTGATTTCGTCTTCACCGAAGCCCGAACGAACGCATCTCCAGGATCGCACGATCCAGTTCTCGCTTGGCTTGTCGCTTGAGCAAATCGGGTGGCAATTCCCAGTCGGCGGCCTGGGTCAGCAAGGCCGTGATCTGCTGACGAATTCGTCGCTGCTGCTGGTACTCCAAACGGCGCTCAAGATCTTCCTTGAATGCGGTCACGCAGTTCCCCCTCGGTGGCCAAACCGCCGAGCTCGCTCAAGAACGTCCTCGTTCAGTTCGGGCAGCTCCAGCTTCTTGACTTCCAGGACCTCGAACTCGACCTCGACCGTCTTCGCCCTGCAGATCTTCCAGCGAGCCGCATCGTGGCTGATGGTCACCTGTGGCGGTCTTCTTGTCGCCCGCCTTGACGCCCTCCATCAGCTTGTCGAAGCCCTCCAGACGTCCGTCAGGGAAGCTCAGGATCGGGCTTGATTTGAAGGTCGACCTCGTGCTCAGCTCCGCCAATCTCCTTATCCTTGTGCGTACATCGCACATTGACCACGACAGAAGTCGTTCGGTTCGGCCGCCTCGTCGTACAGGAACCAGTTCGCCCTGAGCTGCAAGCATCTCTTGCAATCTGACGGTCGATGTCCTTGGCCGTGAAGTTCGCGCTTCAGCCGCTCCAGCTTCAGCCCCTTCCATTTCGGCATGTCGAACTCAGGCCGGACCTCCAGGTCGAACTCAAACTTCAGCGGACCCTACTCAGGGATCTCAATCGCATCGAAGTCAAAGTCCGGCTCGCTAATCGCCGAGAAATCATGCTCTTCGCTGATTTGCGTCATGCTGTCCATCAGCAGCGAGCCCTTGACCTGGTCCGTCGACCTGATCGCGAAACCGTTGCTCCACCAGCTTGCGTGGCGCCCGCCCCGAGCGAAATCCGGGCACATTGGCGCTCGGCATCAGCTCGGTGAATGCCTCCTCGAAATAGCGATCCACGTCGTCCCGCGAGATCGTCACCGTGATGTGACGCTGGCAAGCACTCGGCTTGTCGACCTGGACCTCCAGCGTCAGTTTCGGCTTCTCGGGAGTCTCTTGAGTGCCGTCGAGTTCCGTTTCAGGCGAGGTCATGCTCGGATCGCGATCAAAAGGGGGGCGATGATCGTCCGGGAACGGCAGCCTCTTCACGAGCAGGCAACGTGCCGGCATCGTGAAATGGGATGGGTGGTTCCGGAGATCGATGACGCCCAGGTTGTAGAAGTCGGTCCGCTCGTGGAATTCGGGTTCATGGCGGAGGCCTGAAGCCGAGTATTCGCTAAACCTAACATTGTTACCATTTCGCGCGGGAAGTTGGTAGCCGTCCTGCCACTGTTTTGTGATCGGGCAATCACCCGCAGGTCGACTCCGGCGAAGACGCAGTCGCCCCGCCCGTTCGGACAGGGCTCCCCGATGCGATAGCTCCCCGATGCGATAGGTCCCCGCTCCCGGATGCCACCGCATGGGCCGCACCAGAACCCGCGGGTTGCGGAATCCCGGAGAACAGATCGGGCTGGCCCGTTTCGATCGCGATCGATCGAAATTGAAAAGAAGAGCGGGTGATGGGATTCGAACCCACGACAACAACGTTGGCAACGTTGTGCTCTGCCAACTGAGCTACACCCGCAGTAACTCGCTCGCCGCTTTTGGCTGGATGCGTAACAACCCGCCAAGCACCGAATTTTAGCCCCGATCGCCCCGCGTGCAAGACCAATTCGCGTACGCGACAACGGCGAAGCTTAGATCGCATCCATCGAAACGCCCTGCGTTCGTTCCCCCAAACTGCCCGCAGTGAACCGCCGCATGTCCCTTCTCCCCAACGCGGGAGAAGGTGGCCGCAGGCAATCCTGTTCGGCACACTTTTTGCTAGACTCATTTTCGCTTACTTTGGCACGGCAATTGCGCCTTCAAATCGCCGTGCGTCAAGGTGTGTCGTTTTGGCAGGAAGCGGTCCATGTCGTCTCCGCGGAAGCGAAAAGCTGGCAAGCAGATCGCGTCACAGAACATCCAAGGGCTTAAGTATTTCGACAAGTTGATGCCGCTGCTGAGTCCAACAAGTCCAAAACAAGTCCGCAAGAACAAGTCCAAGACGGTCTACAGGCTCCGGAGTCATTCGGCAGCACAAGGTAGCCGCAGGCGTGACCGGCGGCGATGAGGGCACGGAAGTAGACCGTCTTAGATTGGCTTTAGATTGGCTTTTAGATTGGCTTCGTGGCCCCCGTCGCGCCGTAGCCCCCGTCGCGCAGACGGGGGGCGAACCCGTCCCCCAGCCGATCTCGCCATGCAGGGCCTCGCATCCACGCCGCGCCACCCCCGCTCTCCGCGAGCGGGGCTACGCAAGGGAATGCAAGGCGTATTGAGACGGTCTGAACACGTCCAACACAAGTTCATTCAAGCCCGAACGGTCCACAGTCGAATCGGCGCACATGGTACCCTGTCGTACCCGACGCTGAGGACGAAGCAGAGCTGACGGCCTTGCAGCGGGATAGCACGGAAGAGACCGGATTGGCGGTCGACTGTCCAACAAGTCGCGGTAACAAGTCCAAGACGGTCTACAGGCTCCGGAGTCATTCGGCAGCACAAGGTAGCCGCAGGCGTGACCGGCGGCGATGAGGGCACGGAAGTAGACCGTCTTAGATTGGCTTTGCCTCGAGAACATCTCCGACCTTACCCTCGCGCGCTCTCAACCCCGTCCGCCGAATTCTCCACTCACGCGGACCTATCGAGCAACCGAGTGCCGAACAGGATTGGACCTGACCTCTTATTTGCGCTGCGACCAAGCGAACCTGCGAAATGATCTGCTATTACCTGAACGGCTGGGCCGACGACGAGGAACTGCTGGCGCATCTGGAAAAACTCAAGCGACACGACGCTTAAGAACCGCCCTGCCCAATGGCAGTCGACGGCCGTTGCTGCGGCGCGCTCAACCGATCCCCTCGCCTCGACAACCATCTCTCCACCTTACCTTCACTCGCTCTCAACCCCTTCCGCCGAATTTTCCACTCACGCTGACCTATCGAGCAACCTGAGTGCCGAACAGGATTGGGCCGCAGGCCGGATGAGGGGGCCCCACCGCTTTTCAGGCGTCGGTTTTCAGGCGGTCGGCCCTCACACCCGCCCGAGTCCCGCGGACGGGACCCGGGCGACCTCTCCCGGCGTCGGGAGACGCGACATGCAAGGCGTCTCCGCGCCCCCTTTCCTCCGCGCCGCGTTCGTTCCCCCAAATGGAGAATGTGAATTCGCGATGTTTCTTTTCCCGAACTCACTTGGTTGCAGGACGCGTTTCGAGCCGTTAAATTGGGGTGAGTCGCCAATCCGGTGGAAGGACCGTCTCGGACTGGCGACGATTGAGTTTTGTGCCATCACTCAAGCCGTGGGGCACTGAGCACTCGTCTGTCACGAACAGCTTCAATTCCGTTTTCATCGCCGAATTGGCTGCCCCGTCGTTGGAGACGCTCGTCGTATTCGTCTCCATTTCCGCTCGAACAAGACGATCACCAACAGGAACGGATGACATGTTGACTCTAAGGCTTTTGGTCGTGGGAGGTGAGCTCGAGGCAAACGAAGTCTCGTTGCCGCTGCCTGCCATGATCGGCGCGGGCGTGATGTGGCCGTGAACCTGACGCATCCGCTCGTGAGTCGTCGCCACTGCGAACTGGTAGAGAAAGACGGCCACGTCCTCGTCCGCGACCTCCAGTCGCTCAATGGGACCTTCGTTGGCAGCGATCGAATCGAGGAAGCGATCCTTTGGCCGGGAGATCTGTTGACGGTCGGCACGGTCACCTTTCGGGCAATGTACTGCTTGCCGGAGCACGCGCGTCAGTTGCCGCGCGACTTGGCCGTCAAACCGTCTGCCGGCATGGCCGAAACCGTGCGGCGGTTGGACGAGACGTTCCGTGTTAGCCTGTCGGCGGAGGATCTGTCGCTGCGAGCGATCGAAGCCGACGCCGAGCCGTCGCGCTAGTCGGGCCGTCGCGCAGGCGGGCCGTCGCGCAGTCGGGCCGTCGCGCCAGGCGGGCCGTCGCGCCAGGCGATGCGTCCACGTATGATTTGGCCGATGGCTGCTGGTGACTGGAGCCCCTGAGGCAAACCGGCGCCGAGTTGGTAAGATGCGGACTCCGCCCTGTGGCGTCGGATCGTCCGAAACGGTGCCTGTCTGTCGAGGATCCTGTCACTTGAAGATCTCGCATTCCCGTGGTTTCGTGCCAGCGGCCCGTTTTGCTGGGCGTTGTTCCCTGCTCGTCGTGTCTCTCGTCGTTTGGCTCGGATTCGTCGTTTGGCCCGGATGTGGTTCCGCGCCGGCAGATCCTCCCGTGGCCGAGGTGGACGCGACGTCGCCCGCTGACTCCGCCGCCGGCGACTCCGCCGAATCGATGCCGATCGTCCTCGAGGATGCCGACGCGGCCGCCACGACCGGGGCGCGCTGACGCCGTTGAGCCCGCTGCCGACGAGCCGTCGCGGCCCCTCAATCGCCTCGCGCGTGAATCGAGTCCGTATTTGCGCCTGCATATGCACAATCCGGTCGACTGGTACCCGTGGGGGCCGGAAGCGTTTGAAAAGGCGCGACGTGAGCAGAAGGTCATCTTTTTGTCGGTGGGATACAGCAGCTGTTATTGGTGTCACGTGATGGAGCGTGAATCGTTTCTCGACGATGAAATCGCCGCGTTCTTGAACGAGCACTTTGTGTGCATCAAGGTGGATCGAGAGGAGCGACCGGACGTCGATTCGATCTACATGCTGGCCGTGCAACTGGTCACGCAGCGTGGGGGATGGCCGATGTCGGTCTTTCTGACTCCCGACGCCAAGCCGTTTTTCGGAGGGACCTACTTTCCGGCAAGGGATGGCGACCGGCGAGGTCAGCCCGGTTTTCTGACGGTCGTGCGTCGAGTTCACCAGATTTGGTCCGAGCAGCGAGAATCCGTCGAGGATTCCGCGGAGCGGTTGACTCAGGCGGTTCAAACCGAGCTGCGCGGTCCCGAAGTGCCGGCTGATACGCCTCTGGATGCTGGCCTGGCCGATGAAGTCAAGACGCAGTTGGCGGCCGTTTTTGACGATCAATTTGGCGGGTTTGGCTTCAGTTCGGACGACCCGTTTCGCCCGAAGTTTCCCGAAGCGTCCAATCTGATGTTCCTACTGGGCCGGGTCGCTCGGACGGACGATCCAGATTGTCGCCGAATGCTGGTGACGACGTTGGACCGAATGGCGATGGGAGGGATCTACGATCACGTCGGAGGAGGGTTCCATCGCTACAGCACCGACCGCTATTGGCGAATTCCGCACTTTGAAAAAATGCTCTATGACAACGGTCAGTTGTTGTCCGTTTACAGTCAGGCGTTCGCGCTCACCGGTCGTCCGGAATACCGCCGCGTGGTGGATGCCACCGCCGCGTTTCTCAGCCGCGAAATGCGTGATCCCGGCGGTGCCTTTTACGCCGCGCTGGACGCGGAATCGGAGCAGGTGGAGGGCAAGTACTATCGCTGGACGTCAGCTGAGATCGCGACCGCGCTGGGTGAAGACTTCCCGTGGTTCGCCGAACTGTACGGCTTGCAGGCGCGCCCAACTTTGAGCAGGAATACTACGTCCTCCTGTTTGAGCAGCCTGTGACTCAGTTGGCCGAGCAGCGGCAGGTTTCGGTGGCTCAACTGCTCGATCGGCTTCAGCCGCTGCAGGCAAAGTTGTTGTCCGTGCGCAACGAGCGCGAGCGGCCTTTGAGGGACGACAAGATCCTTTGCAGCTGGAATGGCCTCGCGATCCGCGGCTTGGCGGATGCCGGTCGATACTGCGAGAACCCGGATTATGTGCGGGCGGCAGGACAAGCGGCCGACTTTGTGCTGGCCAAGCTCCGCTCGGCAGACGGCCGCCTGCTGCGGACCTATAGCCAGGGCGAGGCGAAGTTGACTGCCTACCTGGATGACTACGCCTTTCTGGTCGACGGCTTGATTGCGCTCCATCAGGCCACGGGCGATCGCCGCTGGTTGCAGGAGGCGCAAACCCTGAGCCGGCAGCAGATCGATCTTTACTGGGACGATGTGAACGGCGGCTTTTTCTTTACGGCCCGGGACCACGAGGAATTGATCGCCCGTTCAAAGCAGCTGACCGACGGGGCCCAACCGGCGGGGAACTCGATTGCGGCCAGCAATCTGGTTTACTTGGCCGCGCAAGCGCCCGATGCCGATTGGCAAGCGTATGCCGAGCGGACGGTACGCAATTCGATTTCGCTGTTGCGACAATTTCCGCGCTCCGCCCCCCGAATGGCCTCGGTGCTCGACGAATTGCCCTAGCGCCGTGTCACAGCCTAATATCGGGATGCGTTAGGAAAAGGGGGCAGGTTGGGACCTGACGCCTTTTCCTAACCCCAAACCTTAGCGGGGACACAGCACGAGGCGTCTCCGTCTGCTTTGAGCCACCCCCCTTGTTTTCTGATCGGGGTTTCGCGAAAACCAATCGCTTCAAGCTGGGCGGTCAAGGACCATTCGAGACCGAGGGAAGTGGGAAACATCATGAAGGTTGGGGTCGTTCGGGAAAGCTTCCCGAAAGAGCAACGGGTCGCACTGATTCCTGCCGCCCTAGCGCCGCTGCAAAAGGCGGGCTGCGAGATCCTGGTGGAAGCCGGGGCAGGGACGGCGGCCGGTTTCTTGGATGGCGAATACCAGCAAAAAGGCGCCCAGATCGTCGATCGGCACGCCGCCTTACAGGCCGATGTGGTCGTTGGCGTGCGTTGGGCAGGTGCCAATCCGGATCAGGGAGTGGCGGACTTGGCCTTGTTGCGTGCCGACCAGACGTTGATCGGACACTGCGACCCGCTGGGTCATCCCGAGGCCGTAGCGCGGGTGGCGGAAACGGGCGTCCAGCTGTTCGGATTGGAACTGATTCCGCGCATCACGCGTGCTCAAAGCATGGATGTGCTTTCGTCGATGGCGACCGTGGCCGGCTATCGTGCGGTCCTTTTGGCGGCGGTCGAGCTGCCCCAAATGTTCCCCTTGATGATGACGGCCGCGGGCACCCTTTCGCCGGCCCGCGTGTTTGTGATCGGCGCGGGTGTGGCCGGGTTGCAGGCGATCGCCACCGCCCGACGCTTGGGCGCCGTGGTTCACGCCTACGACGTGAGGCCCGCGGTCCGGGAACAATGCGAGAGCTTGGGAGCCAAGTTTGTCGAGCTGCCGCTGGAGACCACCGCGGCCGAAGGGCAGGGCGGATATGCCAAGGCGATGGACGAAGAGTTCTATCAGCGACAACGGGCGCTGATGGCGGAGGTCGTGGCGGAAAGCGACGTCGTGATCACCACCGCTGCGATTCCCGGCCGACCCTCGCCGCGATTAATTACCGCCGAGGCCGTCGCGGGCATGCAGCCCGGGATCGGTGATCGTCGACTTGGCCGCCGAACGTGGTGGCAATTGCGAACTCTCGCAGGCGGACCAGCGCGTCGTCACGCACGGCGTCACGATTTTGGGCCCCACGAACCTGCCGTCGGAAGTCCCGGTCCATGCCAGTCAGATGTATGCCAAGAACGTGGTGACGTTCCTCCGCCATTTGATTAAAGACGGAAAACTCGAGATTGACCTCTCCGATGAAATCACACGCGAGACGCTGTTGACGCGCGACGGACAGGTCACGCACGCCCGCCTCCGATCGATGTTGAACCTCGAGCCGCTGCCGGATCCGGCGGCCGAGTCGGCGAGCCCGCCGCCGGAGACGCCGCCCCGGGCTTGAGTTGTCGATCGGCACGGTATGCGGAGGCTCAGCCGAGATGCCGATCTGAGGAGCACAAGGTTGTCAGTTGATTGGCTCAATCCCCCGAATCAAGAGACTCTCCATCGCAGGTGTAGTATGTCGCGAATCCTTTGGCTCGTTCTGATCCTGGCGACGCAAGCGATCGCCGCCTCGGCGGTTTGGTCCCAGGACAGCTCGCCGGTGCCCGCTATCGAAATCGGTGTGACCGAGATGGCGGATGCCGAAGCGGTTGATCCCGAGATGATTGATACCGAGCTGGCAGCAGCCGAGGCCGTGGCTGCCGAGCTTGCCGAATCGCCCCCCAGCGGCTGGAATCGCGGCGAGACGCTGCTCGCGAGCCTCACGATCTTTGTGCTGGCGGTCTTTGTCGGATTCGAGGTGATCACCAAGGTGCCGCCCACACTGCATACGCCGCTGATGTCCGGTTCGAACGCGATCAGCGGCATCACGCTTGTCGGGGCCATGTTGGCCGTCGGACGTACTACTTCGAATCGCTGGGTTCCGGTGCTCGGAACGCTGGCCGTCATTCTGGCGACAGTCAACGTCGTCGGTGGCTTTGCCGTGACTCACCGCATGTCTCCATGTTTCGTCGCAAATAATCGCTGGATGCGAAAGGCTGTAAGTTCGTGGACACCTCGTCGCTGGTCAAGCTGGCCTACCTGACGCTGCTGCCTTTTTTATCTTTGGCCTCAAAGGATGTCGCATCCGCGCACCGCCGTGCGGGCAATCTGTGCGGCGCCCTCGGGATGCTGATCGCCGTCGCTGGTGACGCTGACTTGGCGTCGATTCGTACGGCTTGATCTTTGTCGGATTGGCGATGGGCAGCGTGATCGGCGTGGTCCTGGCCGTTCGAATTCAGATGACCGCCATGCCGCAATTGGTCGCTCTGTTCAACGGCTTCGGCGGTCTGGCCTCGACGTTGGTCGCCGGCGCCGAGCTGGTGCGTTTGCGAACAGGGGACGACCGATATTCTGGTGGCCACGGCCGCTTCGGGACGTGATCGGGACGGTGACGTTCTGGGGAAGTCTGGTCGCCTTCGGCAAACTGCAAGGCATCAAGGTCTGTGACAAACAAGTTGGTCCCGACAGGACGCCAGGCGGTGAACGCGACTGCTGGCCGCGATGATCCTGCTGCTCTGCGTGTGGCTCGTCCGCTCGCAGTCGATCCGCCGTCTACCTCGCTGATCGTGATCGTCGCGTCGGTCCTGGGCGTGCTGCTGGTCAATCCGATTGGCGGAGCCGATATGCCCGTCGTCATCGCGCTGCTCAATTCCTATTCGGGTCTGGCGGCGGCGGCGACTGGATTCGTGATCGACAACAACGTGTTGATCATCGCCGGTTCGTTGGTCGGTGCGTCCGGCATGATCCTGACAAGAATCATGTGCAAGGCCATGAACCGTTCGCTGCACGAACGTCCTGTTCGGCGGAAT
Source organism: uncultured Planctomycetales bacterium (assembly GCA_963826795.1). Taxonomy (GTDB): domain Bacteria; phylum Planctomycetota; class Planctomycetia; order Pirellulales; family Pirellulaceae; genus CAWGYT01. The sequence continues at coordinate 107,280 of CAWGYT010000024.1, forward strand.
CGACGTCGGCAGTGTCGACGTCAACGCGGACGAGATCTACGCCACGGTCCGCAGCACCTCGGCCGACGACGTCGCGATGATTCTGGATTCCGCGCAGCGCGTCGTCTTCGTGCCCGGCTACGGAATGGCCGTCGCCCAGGCCCAGCACGCCGTCCGCGACGTGGCCAATCTGCTCGAGAAGACACGGGGTCGAGCGTCGAGTACGCGATCCATCCCGGTGGCCGGCCGCATGCCAGGACACATGAATGTGCTGCTGGCGGAAGCCGACGTGCCCTACGACAAGCTGAAGGAGATGGATGAAATCAATCCCACGATGGAAACGGTCGATGTGGCCATCGTGATCGGTGCCAACGACGTCGTCAATCCGCTGGCTCGCACCGATCCGCAAGAGCCCGATTGCCGGGATGCCGATCATCGACGTCGACAAGGCGCGCACCGTGATCGTGATCAAACGCAGCCTCAGTCCCGGATTCGCCGGAATTCCCAATCCGCTGTTTGCGTGCCGAAAACACGCTGATGCTCTACGGCGACGGCAAGCAAGCCGTCCTGGAGATCGCCACGGCCCTGAAAGACCTGTAAGGTTGGCAAGAGGCCTGTCTCACGCGGCTCGGCAGGAGCCTCGCAACGGTCCGTCCCGAAACGATGCCCCGAGAATCCGTCAGTCCCGAGTCGATCCCGATGCTTTACTTTGGCAACGCACTGGGTCGGGCATTCCGCCGCATGCCGCACAACACGAGGCAGCAGATAGGGCCAGCGTCCCGCGGCGGGTTCGGGGACCGCAGCCGTGGCGGCGGCCGCCTGGTAGCCGCCGTCCTGGAGGGCCAGCACCAAATCCTTCGAATTGAACTCGTCGTCCATGTTCCAGTCGCCGGTGTACCAGGTCGAATTTCCGACCACGGCGTCTTCGTACTCGCCGGCCGCGAAGATCGTGACCAGATCCTGGGAGTCGAAGATCCCGTCGAGATTCGAATCGCCAAAGGTACGTGTTCTGAACGTCGTGCACCCAAATCGTGCGATCGTCCAGATCGACGTCGCCGTCTCCATCCAGGTCGCCATGCGTGCCGTCGCCGGCGATGACCGCACTCACCTCGGGCATCAGGTCCAACACCAGGTATCCTTCGCCCTTGGATCCAGTCGCGAAAGTCAAAATGCACTTTCTCGAAGTACCCGAACGGGGCGCCCTCGCCCGCCGAGTCCGAGCCCGCCCAGTTCTTCCAGCAAATCGCCCAGGCCGGCGTCTTCCAGCAAGTCGGTCAGGTCGCCCAGGTCGCCAAACAGGCTGCCGCTCCAGCCACTGCTTAGGAAATTCATTCCGAAGATGCCGTCGATCATCGGGTCAATGTCGACGATCGGCGACCTGGATGTTGTTGAAAGATCAAGTCGACGCCCTCGCGAAGTCGGCAGCCGGAGTTCGTCGAACAACAAGACCGGGGCGTTGATCGTGCCGCCCACGCCGCCGATCTGCTGAAACGCGATCGCTTCGTCGTCCAGCGTGCCGTTGCCGTTGGCGTCCAGGCCCAAATCGAACGCCATTCCGGGTGACACGAGACTCAGCTGCGCGCCGGTGTCGAGCACGAAATTGCCGGGCACGGACTGACCTGCATGTTCGGCGGTGAGCGCGCAGGAACGGCAGGTCGCTCCAACTGGGCAGCGGATCGTCTCCTTCCGCCGGAAAGTGCACCGCCTCGAGCGGGACGTGGTAACGTCGACGGTTCGTATCTGGAAGTTGCTGGCGAAAATCGCGTGTCCAAGAAACCGACGTCGAAATTGCCTGCAAAGATGTCGTCGATGGAAAAGCTTCCTCCGTCACCCAGCAGGCTGGTCAGGTCCAACGTCGTGACACGGTTTTCCATCGCCGGCATGCCGAGGATCCCGAAGAAGGAACACAAGCCGGGAATCGGACAGAAACTTGCCGTGGTGCTCGAAAGCATGCGGCCGTCGGGAATGACCTGCTCAATCCCGTCGGACCCGGCAAAGTGGATGTCGTACTTGGCCGAGACATCAAACTCAGTGAAGCCGCCCACGCCCTGTTCCAGGAACGTGCCTTCCGTCTGGTAACCGTTCAGGTTCAGCTCGTAAACCGAATCGTCGACGGCCAGAATGCTATTGGCGCCCGTATCCAGCAAGAAGGTATTGGCGAGATTCGGACCGAGCGAGCGTCCCGTGGTCGGGTCGATTAGCTCAATTGCCACCCGCGGCTGGTCCAACGCCAACTCGTCGGCAGGCCCCAATGTGATCCGAGTGCCCGCATGCAGGGGCACGTCTCCAAGGCTTCCGAGTAGGGCCCCAATGGCCAGTAACGCCCACCTGAAATCACGCATGTCGATTTCTCTGCTCGCGGTCAAGGCCCCTGTCAATTGCTCTCAGCCCCGATTATACGCAGCCGGTAAGCGAGTTGACCACAGAGCCACAGAGGGCACAGAGCAACAGACTGCCCTCTGTGTCCTCTGTGGCTCTGTGGTTCCGTGCCTCGGTGGTAAGCCCCACTACTCGATCATGCGTCGTAACAGGATCGCGTTTTTGACATTCAGATCCTCGCCCCGCTGGTATCCGACGGGGATCGAGCGATCGATCAGGTAAAAGGCGCGATGCCGATTGACGGCGCCCACGTCGCTGCCGATCTCGGCTCCTAACTGGAAGCCGTCCGGATGGGCAGGATCGTAGTCGGGTTGCCCGTCCCCGTTGATATCCCACGGCAAGACTTCGAAGTAGCCGACCGTGATCCAGACGGCGAACACATTCGAGTGAGTCGTGAGCAGGTTTCCCAGACGCTGCAGCTTGTGGTAGCGGAAGTAGGAACTCGTCTCCGGATTGACCGCATCGTTGCCGAGGATCGGGAAATTGAACAGCATGCGGTCGTTGAGCGTCGGGTGCTTGCGCAACCACGTCGCCTCGACGCCTGGCTGCTCCAGATCAGGGCGAGGCATCAGATCGCCCGTTGCCGCCGCTCGCATCGGATTCGCGTAAAAGGCGGGACGATCCTTGACCGCCGCGGGGCCCGCCAAGCTTCGCTGGACGTCCGCCCATGGCGTCAGGCTGGGGTTCGGCGTGCTGGGGATTGCGGGCTGGGCGTCGACCGCCGCCCAAACCTCATCGTCTGGGATCGTGTTGATGTTGACCTTACCCGGCTCGCGAAATCGAGGAAGTTTGTTGAAGGGCGTCGCATAGCTGCGGAGTTCTGGTAGCAGCTGACTCGGATTCACGCGGACCCACTTCTGCGTTCCGTCGAATCGCGAAGGGACGTCGACCCAATCCAGCAGGACACCCAGGTTCGGATCCGGGCCGCCGGGATCGTCGTGGAAAAAGTTCAACAGGTGACCGAACGGTGCGTGAAAGAACTCGCCCAGCGGGAGACCGGGTTGATTCACACGCCGCATTTCAAAGGGCAGTCGCCACGGGGGACTGCTCGGGACCTGCATCAATTCCAGGTGATTGGCAAACGGCCGATTGTTCCAGGTTAGCCAGGGGAAGGGCCGCTGCGGGACGTTGAAGTATTCGGGCGGATTTCCGCGCCGAGGGCCAAAGGTGGTGTTGAGTCCGCCGAGCGTGAGGCGCAAATTCCAGTTGAAGTAGGCATTGCCGCCCCGGCCGGAACTGATCGGCTCGGTGCTGATCGGATTCCAGACATTCGGTCCCTGAGCAACCGTCGTGACGCTCGCGCCCCGTTCGCGGCTTTGAAACGTGACCGCCAGGTTTCTGGCTTGTCGCAACGCGGGATCATCCACGATGTCGTAGGGCGTGTCGGCGTTCCCTTCGAGTGCCGGGTTGAGCGTCACGTCGCCCGGCGGGGCGGGGATCCAGCCGTTGGGCGGCACGTCACTGTTTTCTTCGCCATTGAAGACCGTCAAGTCGATCGCCTGACTGTCGATTGTGATATACGGATTCGTGGCCGCGTCCCACGATCGCGTGGGGTCCGCCAGTCGCTGCAACAGTGCGACGCGGAAGCGGGGGTGCGTGCCGGTCAGCGGATAGTCGGGGCGTTCCTGCAGTGGCCGCTGGGCCGGCCCGCCATTGGTCGGCGGATTGTCGAAGGGGACATCGGGCAACGTTCGCTGGGGTGTGTCGAGGTCATCGTAGTACGAATAGGGTTCTTGATAGGACCGCTGGGCACCCGCGCCCGGATCGACGTCAGGCAGCAAGCCGCTGTCCGGAAAGCTAACGGAGGGCTCGCGATAGTAATTCAGCCCCGGGTTGGGCTCCGAAACGTTGATCCCGATCCCAATCGGCGCGGTGCGGGCGAGATCGGTCCACGTCGGCGGTGGATCGGCCCCGACGATGATGTTCAGCGATCGCTCGGTCGTCTCCGCGCCGACCGAATCATAGAACGCCACCGTATCACGCAGCAACACAATCCGCTGGCTTGCCGGCATCGACGGCTGGTTGCTGGCAACGCCCTGAGTCGCGCCGACGGCCGTGGCGGGACGCGGGCCGACGACGGCGTAGGCGCCCGGTGGCAGTTGCGGTTCCCGATAACCATAACCGTATCGCGTGTTCGCTTGGAGTCGGCGGTTGTAGTAGTAGACTCCGGCCGGAACGCGATTGGGAATCCCGTCGCTGAACAGGATGAATCGATCGTAAGTGATCTGGTTGTCAGGCAGACCCAGATTCCCGTACTGCGCTTGCCAACTGCGATCGTTGATCGAACTGAGGAACGTGATGGGGTCGTTCGGATTGGTGTCGATCAGCAGCGAGGGCAGCAGGACCGCGACTTCGGACTCACGCGCCCAGTTCTGAGGGCTAAGGTCATCTGGTCGCTGCGCAATCGCCACGCGCCACACGGGACTCGCCCCGCTGGCGTCCGTCACGACTCGGCCCAAGTCCAAGCGGCCGTCCTGCGTGTAGAGCTCTCGCGGCATGACGGCGTTGTTGGCACTCCGATTGCCGGTTGCATACAGCTCAATGAACAACGAGCCCTGAGGAATCCGCAACTGATCCAGCGTCGGGTCGTAGTCGGTGACGTTGTTGTTTGGATTGTCGTCCGCGTTCACCGCTGGGAATCGCAGTTCGGCGACCGCCGGTCCGTCGTTGGGATCGGGCGTCTCCCAATCCGTGTCTTTCACGCGTCGGTCGTGAAAGGCCATCGTCTCGGTGATCAGCAGATCGGGGTACTCGCATCCCCAGACCACGCGCCGGTCGGACCCTGGGGCTTCGTCGGCGGTGATTGAGGTGAAGTCGTCATCCACGCTCCAGCCATCCGCATCGAACGGATTCACGTCATATTCGAACGGTGTCATGATCGCGTCATTGTCGCGAAAGTCGACGACGTTGATGGCCCACTGCGCGATGCGGCGGGCGGTCGCTTCTTTTCGTTGCGCGTCGTTCAAGTCCGCCGAGGGAACGAGAAAATCGTCGTCCATCGCCAGCATCGCCAGACAGTACAGATGGCGGGCGAAAACCTGGCGCGAAAAGTACGGATTCTGACTGTTGTCGATACTGCGGGCCGCGTCCACGTAATTGGGATCGGTCGTCGCAAACTGTCCGACGGCCTGAAACGGCGTGCCCGCGAAAACCGTCTGGACCTGCGTCAGCAACTCAGTCGGTTCGTCAATCACGCCGAATCCCGGATCACCCGCCGAGCTTTCATCGATCCCGTTTCCGAACAATCGGTTCAGGTCCAAACGCCGACCCTCGCGGATCTCGGGCGCCAGCAGCAGATTCAGTTGACGCAGCAGCAAGGGGTCATTCGGTCCGGTCGCCGCGAATCCGCCTTGATTGACGAGTCGTTCGATCGCATACTCGACCAGGCTGCCGCTCGAAAAGGTCGAGGTTGTGACAGGGTTGAAGTTGCCTTGCGTCGCCTGGTGGCTGCTTACGCCCAACTGGACCAGATCCGATCGCTCATCGCTGTCCGGGGCGATGGCCGGCGCGTTGGGAATATCAAACGAGCGCGTCGTGAGGCGACGCCGGAAGTTGTCGCTCAGCATCAGGTTGCCCAGGATGCCGCCCAAAGTCGTCGGAAAGATCTGCGCGTCGAGGTCGTTGTAACGCAGCAACTGCTCGAGGTCCGCCTCATCAAACGGACTGTCGCTGCCCTGCGGGCTGACGAGATTCAACTCGTACGGATCGTCTTGCGTCGCGTTGACCCATTGGTCGATCAGCGGACTGGGAAAACCAAGCGTGTGGGGCCAGCCCATGGGGACGAAGTTCTGCAGGTCGGTCATGTTGACGAAACGAGGCTGACCACTCAGGTCCAGGTAGACTCCGCCCGTGCCATGCAGGTCGGGGGGCGTCTGATACAGATTCGCTTCGCCCGGTTGGGGAGACCGATAGTCGGAGGCCAATCCCCACACCTGCAGAGAACTCAGCAGCGAGGGATTGTTCGGATAGAAGATGAATTGATCGGGCTGTCCTGGCGGGTAGTCTGGCCAGCCGGGGGTCGGCGGGTTTTCGGGAAGCCCGCTGCGCGGCTGATAGCGGCGTAGAACCAGATTGGGATAGACGGTTGGGATCAGACCCGGGGGGATCACGCGGTCCAAGCGAATCTCGGCGGGCCCATATCCTTGGCCGAGCGTGACGGGTGAAAGATTGGCCTGGGGCTGTCCCACGACCAGCGCGGCGTAGGGATCCGAAGGTTGGACGATCGGCGGGCGGCGAGTTTCCAGCATCGCGATCGCTTCGCGCGTCCCGTGGGCATTGACGTTGATGCGTCCATCCAGGTCGACGCACAACACCGCGAACAGGGGCTTGTAGCGTCGACCGTCGGGCGTCGTCTTGACGGGTGCCCCGAAGTCAACCCAGACGCTGTCCGCGACCGAATCGCCGTCGTTGTCCACGTCCCAGGGACCGCGCACGAGCGGAACATTCAGCAGACCGTCGGAACCCACATCGGGTTGGCCGTCGCCGTCGTTGTCCAGATCCATGAAATCCGGAATGCTGTCGCTGTCCAAATCCGAATAGGCCGAAAATCGCGGGTTACCGCCGGTGAACAAAGGGTGCGCATCGGGCAGCGGACGAGCGACAAGATAACGCCGGAGGTCGCTAAAGGGTGGATCCGACCAGTTACCCCCGACCGCCTGGATCCGCTGCATCATGTGATTCAGCAGGAAGGGCCGGTGAAACGAGGGAATCAGCGGGTCGTCGGCTGCTGGCACGCCCGTCAATGGAATCTGGGACGGCAGCCGAGCCAGAAACACATTCTGATAATCGGCCGCGTCCCAGCTTTCGTCACCGTCGCCAGCCCAGGCAACGGGTTGATAGAAGGGCATCAAGGCCGTTTCCGGTTGGAAAATCGCCGCCATGCCGTTCCATTTCTGATCCAGTTTTCCCGTGTTCAGATTGAACCCGTCACCGGTGCCATTAAACGCCTTTCCGTTGACGACAATCTTCGTCGCCACGGCGGGAACGAATCCCGTGGGCAGGTCTTCAAACGCCTCGACGATCAACTCGCCCGAGCGCACCGTGCCAACGGCGGCGGGCTTGGTGTAACGCAAGATTCGCGTACTGTGTCGCGCACCCTGGCCGTCGACCAACGTCAGGACACTTCCGTTGTAATAGTGGTCCGACGCCCTCGCGGTGCGCGACAGATCGGCATAGATCAGCTTCAGAAACTGTTGACCCTGAAAGCCACCATATTGCACGTTCAGGACAACACCCTCGAATCCATCGCTGCCGTAAAGATCCTGCAGCAGGTTATGGCGAAACAGGAGGTTGTTGTAGTCCGCGGAACCTCGCAACAACAGCGCGACCGCCTCGTCCAACTCGTGCCGCGGAGGGTCCCCGCGCAGCTCGTGACGCGCGAACGCCTTCGCCGCCTTGGTGTACTGGGTGGCGACGACGATGAAGGTGATGCCAATCAGGACGAACAGCACGAGCAAGCTGAGCACGATTAGCAGCAAGACTCCGCGGCGCGGTTTGCGGCGTAGCGACATAGAGGCCTCTTATTGTAGTTCGACCGTCTTTTCATAAACGGCGACGACGTTCCGAAGGTAGATCGCGTAAACCTGCTGATTGGGAGTCAGACTCCAGTCAGGACCGCTGAGCGTCAGTTCACGAGTCGCGTCGGGAAAACCCTGGGGATTCGTCTCCAGCTCGTCAGCACCGATGACCTGGTACCACTTCAATTGAATGAAGTTCGGGATGCCCGAGGCGGGCAAGGGATTCTGCATCACGGCGACCCAGTCGCCTTGCCGAATATGTCGCACGCCGACGTTGACCGCGTTGCCGGCGCCGGCGCTGTCGGGCAACAGGGGATCGGTGACGATCTCGTTGATCACGATCTGCTTCGTCCCGCCCTGCATGATGCTCTGATTCATCACGACTTCGGCCGCGACCTCCTCGCGAAAGCGCCCCGAAACGTCGCGCTGGTGAAAAATCACGAGGGACAGCAGAAAGCGGTTCGTCGGATAGGGGATGGGGCCGCCCGTGTTGAAGCCCACCTTGGACTCGGGCACCAACGTCGCCATCCAACTGAAACTACCCTGCGTCACCGACTTGACCCCGACCAGCGAGCCTCCCAGCGATTCGCGTAAGAACTGACGTTGTACGAAGGTGTTCGGTCCGCCAGGCAGGGGCACCACCGCGTAGCTTCCCTCGGCCGGATTCGCCAGTTGCTGCACCACCACGTCGTCGCGCAGCCGGAAGATCTCGTCCGCCTGAGGAACGGACAAGGGAATCGGGTTGCTCACCAGTTGTTGCGTCAGCAGACTCGCGCTGCTTTGTAAGGCCGAATTCGCGTTCGTCGGGTCCGGCGCCATGATCACTTCGTGCAGCCGCTCGGGCCGGTACTTGAGCACGGTCACGCGCGGGATCCGAATCGGTGCGGTCGGTCCCGGCGCGACGTCCGGAAACTGGTTGCTGATCGGGACCGGATTGCCCTGCTGGTTCAGCTGGTAAGTGACGGCCACCCAATGGGGATCAAAACAGTAGGTCTGATTGATCAACGCCCCGTTGATCGGATCGTAAATTGGGACGGGAAAACCCAATTGGATCCAGTAGGGTCGCGGCTGCGTGGCCTGTGCCAGCCCGGGGACATTGACGACCGTCGCCATGCTGCCGGGTCGATGAAACTCGCGCACGAAGAACTCGCGGAAGACCCGCTTGCCGAACAACGACTTGCGGTCTTCCCGCACGCCTTGCGCGGCTTTGAAATGCGCCAGCGGAAGCAGCGCCGCGACGCCCAGCAACCCGATGCCCACGACGCCGATCGAAATCATGATCTCCAGCAGACTGATCCCGCGCCGCGCCGCCCGAGCTGCGCCCAGTCTCTCGGCCCGGAGTGCCTTTCCGCCCCATGCGAACCGCGGCATGATCAGCGCCCTCCCAAGGTTTGGCCGGTTCGCGAAAAGCGCCGCGCGTTGTTGACAAACTCGCGCGCATCGGTCCCCGGCGTGAGTGGCAGGGAGGTGACTTCCGCACCCGTACTGGCGTTGGCAAAGGCGTTGCCATTGGGGGCGGTGAGCACGCGACCGGTTTGGGTCGAGATCATCAGCCAAAGATTGTCCTGATCCCGCAAGTTTCGCTCGCCCAACGTTCCGTTCACATTGGTGATGTGGTCGTTGATCACATTCAAGTTATTCAGCGCATCGCGGCCAATCTGGTCATCGCGGGCCAGCAGCAGGCTGATCGTGCCTTGGGGCTTCTCCCAAAACGCGGGATTGACGATCTCGTGTGAGATATAGTGCACGCGGTCGACTCCGCCCGTCGGACTGAACATGATCACAATGTCGTATTCCGGACTGATCTCGCGAAATCGCGTCGGATAGCCACTCCAGTTCGGAATGAGATTGGGGTATGACGTTTGGTACGGCGATTGAAACGGGGCGTCGTAACCGGAAAGGGAGAGATCGATCCCCGTGTTTCTCGGCATTTCCAGCGGCGTCCCCGCGGTCTTGACTGGCCGACGGAAGATTTCGAACCGCACCCCCGGCTGAAACGAGGGCCGTTCTTGAGCGCTGGGAGGCGATCGGAAAAATCGCTGCACGGCGCGATCTTGAAGCAGGTCATCGACCCGGAACTGAATCTTGAAATTGTCGATGCCCGTGATCACATAGGTCGGTCCTCGACCTTCAAACTGGATCAAGTCGCCCGGGCTGGCCTGCGGCGTTCCATTCGCGATCGAGGGGACGAGCGTGGAGCAGCAATTGAGCTGCACGCTGGGGTCCTCGGGATACTGGTAAAAGGCGTACCAGATCGGGCCCGTGCCCGCCCGCAGCACCACCCGCGCGTCGAAGATATCGCCCGTGTACGACGGCGGCTGTTCGGCCAGGTAAAGCTTGTACGAGGTATACCAGTGATTGAGCTGATCGTCCGCCTCGTGTCCAGCCCGCTCGATCCAGACTCCCACCGGGCGGTCCAGTTCGACCGCTCGAGCCTGCGCCCGGAGAAAAACACGTTCAGTTGACGAGCTGCTTCGCGGACCCTCTGGCCGCGCATGATCGGTTGAATCGTCGGCACGAGCACCGCGGCCAGCAGGATCACGATGCTGACCACGACCAACAACTCGGTCAGGGTCAGACCCGCCGAACGGGCCGCAAGCGTCCTCGCGTTGCTCCTCCCCCTCATCCGGCCTTCGGCCACCTTCTCCCGCGTTGGGGAGAAGGAACAGGTGGTTGTCACTATCTGGCCTTCGGCCACCTTCTCCCGCGTTGGGGAGAAGGGACAGGGGGTTGTCATTATCCGGCCTTCGGCCACCTTCTCCCGCGTTGGGGAGAAGGGACAGGATGTTGTCATTTGTGTTGCAGGCGTGGGGACTTCGAAGGCGCGGGGGACGTTGTCACCTCTCCCGGGGCCGGGAGAGGTCGTCCGGGACCCGCTCGCGGGGCCCGGGCGGGTGAGGGCTGCGCTTGGGCAATCGGCCTCCCGGCGGTTCGCGTCTGCGTGGTTCGCGTCCCGGCCGATATTCACCCGGAACGGTGGCTGCCAGCGAGGGTGCGTTGCGAAGATCATTGCGAAGACCATTGGACCCCAGTTAGCTTGCGGCCAGCGTGTGATTGGTGATGTTGTCCATCAGATCGTTGATCTGGTCGCCGTTAGAATCCTGTGCGGTACCGACGGCCGGGTCCGAGGGACTCGGTTGCGAGGGACTTGGAACGTTGACGAAGGGGTTGTTCGGTGGGCTGGTGGTGGCGTACACCAGCGGGTTGGTCGGATCGCTGTGGAAGAACCCTTGCAACTTGTCCGGTCCTGCCGAGGAAATGAACGGGTACAGGGCGTACGATGGCAGATTAAACGGGGGTCGCCGATAGACGCCGGTCAGATCAAACGGATCGGGAGCCTCGCCGTCCTGAGGACTGCCGGGTAGCTGCAGTCCGGCGCCCAACGCACGAAGAAGATGGGCTGTCCCCAGCCGTCCAGGATTTCCGGCATGCCGTCGCGATCCAGGTCCCCGACTTCACGGTCGCGAAAGAACTCCAACGCGCTGGATTCTTGATCCACCATCTGCGAAAGAATCAGATACAAACATTCGGCGGCCTGGAAATCGTCGGACCAGTTCTGGTTCAGCCAGTCTTCGAATACCGAAAAGCTTGGATTGCGATCGTCGCGCACATCAATCGACTGCAGATTGGCATTCTGGCGCGCTCCAATCAACTGCGCCGCCTTGCGGCGATAGGCCAGCCACAGCGAGGGCGCCGCCATTTGCGGCGTGCTGGTGCCGAAAAGCAGGTCGGTCTTGCGATCGGGCAACTCCATCCGCATGATCTCGCGAATCGCATTGACACGCAGCTGCGAAATCGCGTTCACATCGGTCGCCTGAGGCGGAACCGGGACGCGGCGATTGCGGTAGCTCTCCCACTTTTCCGTAATCAACGCATCGATGCGGCCAATTTGCGATCGCGTCCGATCGGCCCGAGACGTCTCCTGGACGCCGGCCAGGGCGACCAGGATCATCGAGGCCAGCAGGCTGATGATCGAGATCGAGACCAACAGCTCGACGAGCGTAAATCCGCGCCGGCTTGAGGACGCGCGATCCGCGGCTCGGATCAAGTCAACGCAGGGGCGGTCCCGGTGGTTCATGGCAAGGCGTCTTCCAGGGTGGCATCGACAAAGCTTGTGATGTTGTCCCGATGCGGTTTATCGGGATAGGGGCCCGTGGGGAAAGCGAAGGGCAGGTATCCATCCAGATTCTGGTTCTTCACCTGCACGCCGTAGTCGTTATCCAGGCCAGCGCCGATGATCTGATAACTATCGGGTGCGGCATAGTGTTGGCGCAACATCGGATTGGGCGGCGAGGCGACCTGCGTGCTGAGATAGGGTCGCGGTGCCGGCAGAACCGCCGTCGCGTCGGGGCCGATGCGGCACAGCAGGTTCGCTTCGTTCTTCCCAAAGTTGAAGGGATAGCTGTAATTCACGTAATAGATGTACGGACGCTGATTCGCAAACCGCGGGTAGTATTCCGGGAATCCATCGTTGTCGAGATCCAGCAGCTGGGCCTTACTGAACTCGTAAAACGGACTTCGCTCGACCAACGTGGGGTCCACCCCGATGGGACCGAAGAGCGGATTCTGGGGATCGTTCGTGAAGCCGCGCAGCCAGAAGTAGAGTGCTTCGGCCGGATCGAGCGTCAGATAACGGGCCGGATCCAGCTTGTTGGGCTCTTCTCGCTTGAGATTCACGTTCCATTCCCGCGGGACGTCCGTGTTCGGATTCCGCTGCCGAAACATGCGGCTCATGAACTGGTCGACCACTTGCTTGTTCGTCTGAGGATTGGAAAAGTCCGGGGGGAAATCCGACTGCTGCTGGTTCTTGAAGCCCTGCAGCGTCTGGCCCATCGATTTGACCTCCGTCGCCATCGAGGCCTCGCGAACTCGCACCTGAGCTCGACCGATCGCGACGACCAACAAGCCGACGAGCACGCCGATGATGGCGATGACGACCAAGAGCTCGACCAGCGTGAAGCCGCCGCGCGGTTGCGGATGCAGGCCACTGGGATGCAGGCCACTGGGATGCAGGCCACTGGGATGCAGGCCACTGGGATGCAGGCTACTGGGATGCAGGCCCCGCGGATTCCGCAGGTACCGAGTCGACGCGTCAGGGCGAGACGCGCTCGGTTCCTCCCCTGCGGCGATTCCTTGCCGTGTTGAGCGGTTCTCGCGGTGAATCCCGACGACCATAAAATTGCTCCTTCCAAGTTTTCCGTCTGGCGTGCACGATCGCCCTGCCGGACATGGGCGACCGAGCGTGCGCAACGGACGATCTTTGATTCGATGATTTTCTTTGATTCGGTGATTTATTGCGAAAGATTCGTGATCAAGCTGACCAACGGCATGAACAAGGAGATCACGATGAATCCGACCGCACCTCCCAGGAAGACGATCAGCAACGGCTCCAGCAGGCTCATCAAGCTATCGGTCAAGACGCGGACTTCGTCGTCGAACGTATCGGCGACCTTGTAGAGCATCGTGTCGAGCTCACCGGTTTCCTCGCCGACGTCGACCATGTTGACGACCAGGTCGTCGGCGACGCGGCGGTTCATCCGCATGACGTAGTACAGTCCGCCGAGGATGGCGGCGGCGAGTGCGGCGGGACCGGCGATTCCGAGCATGCCGCTCATGAAAAACAGCGGGGTGACGGGCAGTACCGCGACGGCGACCCAGAGTCCGCAGGCGACGGGGTGGAAGCCTGGCTTGGAGTTGTCTTTCATCGGCTTGGCAATCGTCTCGCCTTCGCGGATCGATTCGGCGACCTTCGAGTAGAGCCGTTCGAACATGGCGTTGCCGCACGTTTCACGCGTGATCGTCAGTCCTTCCAGGATCGGCACGCCGCTGGCGACGAGTGTGCCGAGGGTGCGTGTGGATCGCGCCATCGAGTTCTTTTCGATCAACGTGCCGAAGACGGGCCAGTTCAGGGAGAACAAGTCCCAGCCCATGCGGCCGGCTTTGAATTTGCGGATCATCTTCACAACGATGACCAGGCCGATTGGGATGCCGGGGATCAGGAACCAGTAGGTGGCGACATTGTGCGAGATCGTGACCAGGGCCTTGGTCATCGTCGGCAGTTCGGTATCGAAGTCCTTGAAGATCTGCTCAAACGTCGGCACGATCTTGATCATGATGAAGGTCAGGATGCCGACCGCGACCATCACGACGACGACCGGGTAGACCATGGCTCCCTTGACCTTCCGCTTCAGCGCCTCGGCGCTTTCCTTGAAGTCGGCCAGGCGTTGCAGGATCGTTTCCAAGGCACCGCCCGCCTCGCCGGCTTTGATCATGTTGACGTACAGCCGATCGAACGCCTTGGGCGATTTCGCCATGGCCTCGGAGAGCGTCGAGCCGGATTCGATCTCCTCGCAAACGTCCATCAGCGAGTTCTTCAAGCGGCCTGGTTTGGCCTGCTCTTCCAGAATCCGCAGGCTCCGCAAGATCGGCAGGCCGGCATCTTGCAGGATCGACAGTTGCCGGGTGAAGGTGCAGAGATCCTTGCTCTTGACGCCGCCGATCGCGAACCCGCGCTTCTTGCCTTCCGTCGTCTTCTTGTCGCCCGACTTGCGGCCCTTCTTGACGTTGATCTTCGTCACGAAGTAGCCCATGTCGCGGATTTGCGTCTGGGCTTCTTCTTCGTTCTCGGCGTCGACGACGTCGCGAATCTCTTGACCCTTGGCATCCATCGCTTCGAATTGATAAGTCGGCATCGTTCGTACCTCGCTCAGAGCGGAAGTCGGTTGCTAGATGAAGTGGGGTGTTGGCGGCGCGAGCTGATCCGAATTGGATCGGTCGCCCGGGAACTGGCCCCGGGTGGCTCAGGCCCTTGTTTACGAGTCCACAATGGTCTCGCGAATGATTTCTTCGGCGGTGGTGGTTCCTTCAAAGGCAAACGTGGTTCCGATGTCCCGCAGCGTGACCATCCCGTAGCCGCGGGCGGCTTCGCGCATCTCGTCGGTGGACGCTCCCTTGAGAATCATTTCCCGCAGGTCGTCATTCATGATCATCAGTTCGAACAGTCCCACGCGTCCTTTGTAACCTGTGTTGTTGCATTTGTCGCAGCCTTTGCCGCGGTAAAAATGGCGGTCCCCAAGTTGAGCTCGCGTGATGTTCAGCTGTGCCAGGATTTCGTCATCGGCTCGAATCGGCTCGCGGCAGTTCGCACAAATCCGGCGGACCAAGCGCTGCGCCAGAATCGCTTCGACCGTGGCCGTGATCAAAAAGGGCGGGATCCCCATGTCGCGGAGACGCGTGACCGTGCTGGGGGCGTCGTTCGTGTGCAGCGTGCTGAAGACCGTATGGCCGGTCAGCGACGCCTGGACCGCGATCTCGGCGGTTTCCGTATCGCGGATCTCCCCCACCAGAATTTTGTCGGGGTCTTGCCGCAGGATCGCTCGCAGACACTGGGCGAACGTATTGCCGATGTCGGCGTCGATCGGGATCTGCACGATGCCGTCGATGTCGTACTCCACCGGATCTTCGGTCGTGATCAACTTGTCACGAATGTCGTTCAGCTCGCTGAGTGCCGAGTAGAGCGTGGTCGTCTTGCCGGAGCCCGTGGGACCGGTGACGAGGATGATTCCATTGGGCTTCTTCATCACCTCGCGAAAGGCTGCCAGGGTCTCGTCATTCATGCCGACTTTGGTCAAGTCGAGCGAGACGACGGTCCGATCGAGCACTCGCATGACGACGCTTTCGCCGAACATGGTGGGCAAGACGCTGACCCGCAAGTCGACCGGATGCCCACCCACCGTCAGCTCGATTCGACCGTCCTGCGGCAAGCGGCGTTCGGCGATATCCAGATTGGCCATGACCTTGATGCGCGTCGTGATGGCGAAGGCCAGGTGCCGCGGGGGCGGTACCATCTCGTACAGCACGCCGTCGGACTTGATTCGGATCCGAAACTCGTCCTCGAACGGTTCCAAATGGATGTCGCTTGCCTGATCCTTGATCGCCAGCAACAGGACCATATTGAGCAGCTTGCGGACCGGCGCGCTGTCGGCCAGGGCCTCGGCGCCCGAGATGTCGATCGGCCCGCTGCCGACCAGCGACTCGGCCGCGCGTTCCAGTTCGTCGTCGTCCTCCAGGTCGCTCACCAGGCTCTCAAACGTCTCCGACGAGCTGGCGTAGTATTTTTCGAGTGCCGCCGCGATCTCCCGCTCGGTCGCTACCATCAATTTGATGTCGTAGCCCAGGAACGTCCGAAGCTCGTCCTGAATGGCCAGATTCTGGGGATCGCAGGTCACCAACGTGAACGAGTTGCCCTCCAACTTGATCGGGATCACGCGATAGAGCTGCGCCATCGGCTCGGTGATCAGCTGCAACACCTCCGGCTCGACGTCGATTTCGCCGAGCCGCACGACCTGCATTGACATCTGCTCGGCCAAGGCCAGCGCGATCTGCTCGTCGGTGACCAGGCCCATCTCTTCGGCGATCTTGCCCAGCAACTCGCCCGGATGCCGCCGCTGCTCCTCGAGCAACATCTCCAACTGCTCGTCGTTGAGGAAGCCGAGGTCGACCAGAATTTGTCCGATACGTCGAATTGCCATCTGCGGTTGCTCGTGAATTTCGCCGTGGGAGGGGAGCGTCCAAACTGAAAACTTGGTTCGTCACATTCAAAACCGATCAGGCGTTGGCCAGGTCGGCCACGTCGCTCTCGTCGTCAAACACACCTTTTTGAGCGTTCGCGATCCGCTTGGCGAGGTCATCGGGCGACATCGCCTTGCCCAGCACGTCTTCGATGGTGACTTTGCCGTCGCGCCAAAGCTTGAACAGCGAGTCGTCCATCAGCACCATCCCGTGCTTGTAGCCGGTTTGGATCGAGGAGGTGATCCGGTAGGTTTTGTTTTCGCGGATCAGGTTGGCGATCCCGGGCGTGACCACAAGCAGCTCGTAGGCCGCGCACCGTCCGCCTCCGATTTTCGGGCAGAGCGTTTGGGCCAGCACGGCGATGATCGAGGTGGACAACTGTGTGCGGATCTGATCCTGCTGGTTCGTCGGAAACACGTCGATGATGCGGTTGACCGTCCCCTGGGCGCTATTGGTGTGCAGCGTGCCGAACACGACGTGACCCGTTTCGGCGGCGGTGATCGCGGCCTCGATCGTTTCCAGGTCCCGCAGCTCACCCACCAGAATCACATCCGGATCCTGACGCAAGGCCCGGCGAATCGCCTCCGCAAAACTCGGCACATCGTTGCCCACCTCCCGCTGATTGACCGTCGACTTCCGATGATAATGGTAAAACTCGATCGGATCCTCGATCGTGATGATGTGGTGGTCCACCGTTTCGTTGATGTAATTGATCATGGTGGCCAGCGACGTGCTCTTTCCCGATCCGGTCGGACCGGTCACCAAGAACAGACCTCGCGGACGCATGCACAACTCGGCGACCTTGGTGGGCAGCCCCAGCTGTTCGAAGGTCAGCATGGTGTTGGGGATCTGCCGAAGCACCATCCCCACATTGCCGCGCTGTTTGAAGATCGAGACGCGGAACCGGGCCTGATCGCCGAAGGCGAATCCAAAGTCGCTGCCGCCCTTTTCCTGCAATTCCTGCTGACAGCGATCCGGCGTGATGCTCTTCATCAACGCCTGGGTGTCTTCCGGTTCAAGTACCTTCGTTTCCAATTTCCGCATGCGGCCATGCAGCCGAAACACCGGAGGCTGTCCAACGGCGATGTGAATATCGCTTGCGCCTTGCTTCACGCAAGCGGCTAACAACTTGTCAATCAGAATCGTGGCCATGATCGTGCTTCCCTCGCGATTGCCCGTTCACATCGCGGCCGATCGTGACTCGTGAACCTCTTTCGTGTTCCCCGCAACCGCCGCCCTCGATCCGGAGACCCCAGGGACTTGGCCGGCGCTGCCGGGGCGGTTGGGCCGTAAGGTAGTGCTCCCGCCGGAGCGACCTTTTGCGGTTCCGAACCAAAAGCCGGTTCTCGAGCAGATCACTCGAGTAGGTTGATGACGAGATCCGGAGATGAAAAGAACGCCCTTGGCCCCTGCAGTCTGGGCGTCGTGATCACTACGTCCGGATTATTTACCCCCCGCCGCATGCGAACAAGTTGGACGACAAAACGTGTTGCGTGACCGGGCCGGTCACTCCCGCCCGCCAGCGGCCGCTCATGTGACCTTCTCGATCCGCGCAACATCTGACAGGACTGACCTTTATTGTAATGAGCGAACCGTCGACGAGGGGCGCAATTTGGGCGATTCTCGCGCGGAAGTTCAGTTGCCTTGACACGCGCTGCGGTCGCTGGCGGGTCGGCGGTCGGACGCGATGAACGACGAACCCCCAGCCGCTGCCGACCCGCCGTTTCAGGCGGCCGCCGTATCCGCCTCCGTGCGCTTCGCGACGCGAAAGACCTCCTCGATCGTGGTGATGCCCCGCAGCACCTTGTCGATTCCGTCCCGGTAGAGCGTGGTCATGCCCTGGTCTGTCGCGACATCCCGAATCTCGGTCGCCGCCGCGTTGTTGAAGACCAGTTCCCGAATCTTCGACGACATCAACATCAGCTCGTAAATGCCGATCCGGCCTCGATATCCGCCGAGGTTGCAGGCATTGCAACCGGCTCCCTTCATGAACGTCGCTCGTGAGGCCTCCTTTGCCGAAATTCCCGCCGCCTCGAGTTCCCCGGCGGACGGGGTGTGAGGCTGCTTGCACTTGGTGCAGACCACTCGCACCAAGCGCTGGGCCAACACCGCGACGATGCTGCTTGCCACCAGATAGTTGGGGACGCCCAGGTCCACCATGCGCGTCATCGCGCTGGGCGCATCGTTCGTGTGGAGTGTACTGAAAACTAAGTGTCCTGTTAAAGACGCCTGGATTCCCATCTGAGCGGTCTCCAGGTCCCGCATTTCGCCGACGAGGATGATATTCGGAGCTTGGCGGAGCATGGCGCGAATGATGCGCGCGAAATCCAGTCCAATGTTGTGCTTGACCTCGACCTGATTGATGCCGGGCAGGTAGTACTCGACGGGGTCTTCGGCGGTGATGATTTTTCGATCGGGGCGATTCAGTTCGTTGAGCGCGGCGTAGAGGGTGGTGGTTTTGCCGGACCCGGTCGGGCCGGTGACGAGGATGATCCCGTTGGGGCGGCGGATGAGCTGCGTGAAGGTTTCGTAGGTCTTTTCCGAGAGCCCGAGTTGGCGGACGCCCACCTTGATATTGTCTTTGTCCAGCAGTCGCATCACGACGGATTGACCGTGGCTGGTGGGAATCACGCTGACTCGAAGGTCGAGTTCCTTGTCGCCGGCCGTGATCTTGATCCGGCCATCTTGCGTTCGTCGGCGTTCGGCAATGTCCATCTTGGCGAGAATCTTGATGCGGCTGAGGATCGCCCCTAGTAGCCGGCGGGGGGGGCTGTCGCGTTCCACCAGGACGCCGTCGATGCGGTAACGGACGCGGACCCGGTCTTCGAAGGGTTCGATGTGGATGTCGGACGCCCGGAGCTGGACTGCTTCGTTGATCATCAGCTGGACCAGCTTGACAACGGGCGCTGGTCTCATCCACGACTTCCCCGGAATCCCCCGTGTCGTCCTCCGTCTCGGTAAAGTCGATTGCGGTATCCGTGAATTCCTGCAGCATCGAGTCCGCGCTTTCGCCTTCGATTTGGCCGTAGTAGCGGTTGATCGCCTCCAGGATGACCTCCCGGGGGGCCAGCGCGATTTCGATCTGTCGATTGAGGATAAAGCGAAGTTTATCGAAGGTTTCCAGGTCGTACGGGTCGCTCACAATCACCCGCAGGGCGTCGTCATTGATTTCATCGAGCGGCAGAATCGTGTTTTCGCGGGCGACGGACTCCGGGACGAGTTCGACGACCGAGGGAGAAATCGGTGTTTCGGCCAAATCGATGAACTCGAGGTTGTGTTCCTGCGCCACGGCCCGCATGACCTGTTCGCCCGTCGCGTACCCCAAATTGACGAGGGCGTCCCCGACGCCGATCCCCTGTTTGGAGGCGACCTGGTCAGCGTGCGCGAGCTGTTCTTTGCTGATGATTCCGTTGCGGATCAGGATTGACGTGAAGGAAGCCATGCTGAGTGAACCTTCTTTGCTGCAACAACCGTCCAAGGCCAAGACGACCGTCCGGAGACGGGGCGGTGATAATCTGCCGGCGGGTGAGAAAGCTGACGGCCGGGAACCGACCGATCCGCCGGAAAGAAGACAAGCCGTTAGGCGCTCTGCATGTTACGTTAATGCGCGCCCGCCCGACTGTCAATCTCGCGTGGGGTTGGTCCGCCCCGCCCAACGTTACGTTCCCTGAACGCCCCGGCTCGGCCTCAATAGCGCGAGGTCATGTGGTGAATCACGAGCCCCAGAATCCGCCGCCAGCTGGACTCGATCTGGGCGGACCACTCCGGGTCGAATTCCCCGGCCGTCACGATGATCGCCTCCAGCCAGTAGTCGTACAGCTCCGGCTTCACCTTGAGGTGGTAACGGTCGTGCGATTCGGCTCGCTCGTTCAATTCGCGCAGGCCCGCGGGATCTCCTTGAGTGGCCGCGGCGGCCAATTCAAGGGACCGGAGCAACATGGCGTTCTGGCGGTCGAAATCCGTGTTTCGGAAGCGAAACCGCACCTCGTCCGAAGAATCCAGAAAGCGACGATAGAAGGTGGGGATGAACTCTGCCGATGCCTGGCAGCGTTGCAGGCTCTCCAGGAATCGTGCTTTGTGTGTGGCGCTCATGAACTCTCGTGCCCGGCAGGCACTCAGGCCCCGCTCTGTCTGGATTCCACGCAGGCAAGCGTTGCCGCCGGGCCCCTGTCGACTTTGCATGGGCCACCGCGCTGCCCAGATCGCCACCCTCGCACGGCTAGTATAGCGAAACGCCCGGCCCGGGACACGCGACGTCTTCGGAACGGCCTCAGCCCTCACCCGCCCGGGCCCCGCGGGCGGGCCCCGGTCGACCTCTCCCGGCCTCGGGAGAGGTGACACCCTCCTGTCGCTTCTCCCCAACGCGGGAGAAGGTGGCCGAAGGCCGGATGAGGGGGCCCGGCGGGGTGCCGGACGCTCAGCCCTCACCCGCCCGGGCCCCGCGAGCGGGCCCCGGTCGACCTCTCCCGGCCTCGGGAGAGGTGACACCCTCCTGTCGCTTCTCCCCAACGCGGGAGAAGGTGGCCGAAGGCCGGATGAGGGGGCCCGGCGGGGTGCCGGACGCTCAGCCCTCACCCGCCCGGGCCCCGCGGGCGGGCCCCGGTCGACCTCTCCCGGCCTCGGGAGAGGTGACACCCTCCTGTCGCTTCTCCCCAACGCGGGAGAAGGTGGCCGAAGGCCGGATGAGGGGGCCCGGCGGGGTGCCGGACGCTCAGCCCTCACCCGCCCGGGCCCCGCGGGCGGGCCCCGGTCGACCTCTCCCGGCCTCGGGAGAGGTGACACCCTCCTGTCGCTTCTCCCCAACGCGGGAGAAGGTGGCCGAAGGCCGGATGAGGGGGCCCGGCGGGGTGCCGGACGCTCAGCCCTCACCCGCCCGGGCCCCGCGGGCGGGCCCCGGTCGACCTCTCCCGGCCTCGGGAGAGGTGACACCCTCCTGTCGCTTCTCCCCAACGCGGGAGAAGGTGGCCGAAGGCCGGATGGGGGGGCCCGGCGGGGTGCCGGACGCTCAGCCCTCACCCGCCCGGGCCCCGCGGGCGGGCCCCGGTCGACCTCTCCCGGCCTCGGGAGAGGTGACACCCTCCTGTCGCTTCTCCCCAACGCGGGAGAAGGTGGCCGAAGGCCGGATGAGGGGGCCCGGCGGGGTGCCGGACGCTCAGCCCTCACCCGCCCGGGCCCCGCGGGCGGGCCCCGGTCGACCTCTCCCGGCCTCGGGAGAGGTGACACCCTCCTGTCCCTTCTCCCCAACGCGGGAGAAGGTGGCCGAAGGCCGGATGAGGGGGCCCGGCGGGGTGAATGCTCAACGCCTTGATAATGCAGAACGCCTTGATAAAGAACAGCCGAATCGGAGCTTGCGATCCGACGGCCCCCTTGGCCGACGTGCGATTTCAGATGCCGTCATGCGCCGAGGGCGTTTCGTTCCGTGGATCATGGAATCGATAGCCCACGCCCCGAATCGTCTCAATTAGATGAGCGTAGTTCCCCAGCTTCTTGCGGAGCGCTCGGATGTGGACGTCAATCGTCCGCTCCAGCACGATCGCGTCGTCCCCCAAGGCCGCATCGATGAGTTCGGAACGATTAAAGGCGCGACCTTTGTTCCGAACCAGTACGTCGAGCAACGCGAACTCACTCTTTGTTAATGGCAACGGCTGGTCGCCCGCCGTGGCTTGATGGCTCTGGCGATCAATCACGATGCCCTGGCTGACCACCATCTCGCGCTCATCCGTCTGCGCGTCCTGGCGACGCAAGAGGGCCTTAATCCGCTGCAGGAGCACGTTGACACTGAAGGGCTTCGTCACATAGTCATCGGCGCCCACGCTGAAACCGACCAGCTGATCGATTTCCTGAGACTTGGCCGTGAGCATCAGGATCAGAATGTCTCGCGTCGCCGCGCTGCCGCGCAATCGGCGGCACACTTCGATCCCGTCCAGCTCGGGGAGCATAATGTCCAGCAAGATCAAGTCCTGTGGAAACAAATGCGCCTGCCGCAACGCTTCCTGTCCATCGCGTGCAACGGAGATCGAATAGCCCACCTGTTCGAGGTTGTAAACCAAGATATCCGACAGGGCTTTGTCGTCCTCGACGATGAGAATCCGCTTCTTGGGCATGCGCTTCTGCCTGTCTGAGGGATCGAGGGATCGAACGAGGTCCCAGCGAAACAAGGTCCCAGCGGGGCGGCGCTTCGTGGCACGCTCGGTCGAAACGAGTGTTATGAACCGGGTTGCCGCCAACAAGAGGTATCAGCGCCGATCCGTTCAAATTCACGAAGGATTCAAGCGTCATTCATGACTTCTTCATAATGGCGAAGTCTACTAATAGGCCTCGATGGGACGGTCCGCGCAGCCAGTTCGCATTTTCCTTCGTCGGCACGTCCCCCCATGAAGAAGGAAGAGCAAGCCCGTCGCGTTTGCCGCCGCGGGAGGATCTCGCGGGCACCTTTGGCGTGCTCGTGGTATTGAACGTCGCCTGGGGAATGCGAGCTTCGGTCTACCGCACAGCAGAACGAAGTTTCGCATTCCCTTTCTCTTTTCGATTCCCAACGCCATGCTCGCGTCCGACCAGGAGAGCTGATCGTGAAATGGGCCGAGCCGCAACCCATCGATCTCGACCGTTCGGCTGCCGAGATCCCGTCCGGCGTTATTCCCCACGCTGGGACTTCGAAAAAAGTCCTGGTGGTTGCCCAGGAGCTCGAAGACCTGGGCTCCCTGGTCATCTCCTTACGTGAATCCGGATTTCGGGTGGAGATCGCCGGATCCGCTTCCGAGGCGGTCCAGAGGGCCGCGGCACTCGGTCCGGACTTGGTCGTCATTCAGGATCCGTTGGAGGGTGTCAACGCGGTCGAGCTGAGCACGCAGATTCGCGCTGCGGCTCCGTCCGAGACGGGTCCCTTGTTCATCATGGCGCTGTCCAGCGAGTTGGCCACCTCGCCCGTGCATGGCGATGTGATCGGTCTGCGATTGTCCGCGCTGGCCGGCCGAATTCGCCAGATCCTTACCGTGCCCGACGTGATGCCTGCCACCCCGCAAGGCCAGTCCGTCCAGTGCCAGGGGATTCGACTCGACCGCGTCCGCCATCGCGCCTGGGTGGATGGCCAGCACCTGCATTTCACGCCGACCGAATTCAAGCTGCTCTGGGAGCTCGCCAGCCGGCCCGGTTACGCGCTCTCGCGGACCGAACTGACCCACGTTTGCAAAGGCAGCTCCCATGTCTTGCAAGCGCGCACGATCGACGCTCATATCAAGTCAATCCGACGCAAGCTCGGCGAGCGTTCGAGCGTGATCGAGACCGTGCACGGGATCGGCTACCGCTTCCGTGAGCCGGAAGACTGAGGTCCCGAAGGCACTCGTCCGCCGGATGCGGCTCGGCGGGAGGCCTCGCCCTCCCAAATCTGGTCGCTTCGCCCGCAGGCAAGTCACGGTCGCGCTGAGGACCTTAACGATTGGCTCAACGCCCGCACGCGACTCGCTTCGTCGTATAGCTCCAGCTCGTCCATGTCGTGAGCGATCGCGTCCAGCCGTCGGCCCAGCGAGCGGAGGCTGCGGCGGCGATATTCCCGCGCCGCCAGCTCGGCAGCCGATGAGGCGGAGGCATTCGTTGGAGGCACGGGCGGCACCGACGTGCCGTATCCGTCGCGCAGCTGTTGAGCGAACTCGCTGCGCTGACGGTTGCCGGATTCGTCCGGCAAGGGAATCTCGTCCAGGATCGATCCCCGCAAGGGATTCATTCCCAACTGGCGTCGAATCCGTTCTAACTCGCGAATCACCGCCTCGTTCAAAGCTTCTCTACGCGGGGTAGGGGCATCCGCCGGCCTGGCGGCCGAAACGGCGCGCGACACATCACCGGTTGCCGAAGATGAGGGCTGGGGCAACTCGGTTTCTGACACGGGCCTCCCCGACTCGGGCGGCTCAGCGCCCCATAAAGCCGCCGTCAGGAGGGTTAGCCCGATGATTCGCAAACCCATCTCGCAGATCGTCGACATGCGTGCTTCCCTTCACCCTTTCTCCACTCCATTTCAAGAACTGCAACTATAGCCGATTCGCGCCTTGCCGGGCTATGTCACCTTCGGTGTCATGCCGTCTTGGGGGCGGCCGGCCAATCGAGACCGCCGCCGAACCGCGCCGCCCAACCGCGCCGCCGCAGTGCGGCGACGCACTGCGGCGCTCGGGCGACGGATGTTTCCTGCCGGGCCGTCGCGTCGGGGGATGATTGCGTATCAACTTTACCCAGATTGCCCGAGTGGCCGCACGGGCTCGCATTCAACTGGTGAATGGCTTACGCATGCGCTACGTGTGCAATTAAGATAAGTAAGACAGAATGTCGTTTTCGGTTTCTTGACATGTTCAGTGACATGTTCAGTAACATGTTCACGCACCGCACTCACCGATTCAGTTTCAGTCACGAAACTTTCCGCGCCTGGCGGAGTTAACCCGCTGACGGAACTGGTGGGCGGTTCGTTGTGGCTCCTCGTTAACTTTCTTATATCTTCGACCGCCGAAGTGATTGGGCTGGTGAACATGCGATTCTTGTCGTCTTTGGATCGACACACGGCTTGGCAACTCGTGGCGCTGCTCTGGTGCTGCGGATGGGCGGGCGTATCGGTGCAAGCTGCTGATCCTGCGTTTGTGGGTTCCCTGGCCATTATTGCGGAAGGTGGGGTGCCTGAGCAGCTTGGGCTGACGTCTGAGCAGCGGCAGGGGCTCGCGGAGCTGCTCCAGGCGCGCAGACAGCCGCACTTGAGCTGGCGATGGCCGTGCGTGAGATGACACCCGAGCAACGCAGTGAGCGTCAAGCGGAGTTCGTCGCTGAATCGGAACGACTCGGATTCGAGATCCTGACCGAGCCGCAGCGCGAGCTGCTGCGACGCTTGCAGCTGGCGCGCGCCGGATTGGCGGCGCTGGCCGAGCCGCAGGTGGCCGAACAGCTGGGTTTGACGGCCGAGCAGCAGCAGGGTTTGGCTGAACTGATGCAGCAGCGACAGGCCGAGATGGCGAAGGCGGACGAGCGGAAGCAGGTGATTGTCCAGGGCGTTTTCGACCGGCGAATCGCCAAGTTGCTCACAGAAGAGCAGATGGCGAATTGGGAACAGTTGGTTCAAGTCGGGAAGAAAGAACCGTCGACTCCGCCGGCGGGAGTGGCACAAGGAGCGGTCCAGTCGCAGGGGCTGCCGGCGGACCCGGATGGACGTTTGCGGTTCAGTTTTCGCTATGCGCCATGGCAAGATGTGCTGGACTGGTTCGCGACTCAGGCCGACTTATCGCTGGTGGTCGACGCCGCTCCACCAGGCACCTTTAACTACACCGATGGCAGGAGCTACTCGGCGGAAGAGGCGATCGATTTGCTGAACAGCGTCCTCTTGACGAAGGGCTACACGCTGGTGCGGCGTGAGCGGATGCTGTTGTTGATCAACCTGGAGGATGGGATTCCTCCGAACTTGGTCACAAACGTCCCGGTCGAGGAGTTGGATCAGCGCGGCGAATTCGAGCTCGTCAGCACGCTGTTTCGATTGGGCGACATCAAGCCGGAGGACGCCGAGCAGGAGATCACGAAGCTGCTTGGTCCGCAGGGCAGCATCCAGGTGTTGGGCAAGGCGAAGCAGGTGTTCGTCGCGGAGACTGCGGGCCGGCTGCGAACGATCCGGGATGTGCTCAGGGCCATGGAAGATCCGGACGGGACCGGAAGCTCGCCCGTGTCAACGTTCCGGTTGCAGCATGTGATGCCCGAGGAAGCGCTGGTGGTGATTCGACAGATGTTGGGTCTGCCGGAACAAACCAACGCCACTCCCGATGGTTCGCTGCGGATGGCGACGGACCTGACGGGTCAGCGGATCCTCCTCTCGGGTCAACCGGAGCAAGTCCGGCAGGCGGATGAACTATTGAAGCTGATCGACGTGCCCTTGCCGACCAATGGGAGTGGAGTTTCGTTGGCGAGCACGCCTCAGCTGGAGGTCTATCCGATCGCCGGGGCGGACTCACAATCCGTGCTGCAGGTTCTGCAAACCTTGCTGGCGGACGAAACCGTGCGTTTGGCGGTGGATCCGAAGACGGGCAATCTGATCGCTCTGGCGCTGCCCATGCAGCACGCCACGATTCGCGCGACGCTGCAGCAGATGCAGCAGGGCGCCCAAACGGTGGAAGTGATCAAGCTGAATGTGGTCGATCCCCAGCTGGCCGTACTTTCGATCAATCAACTATTTGGGGTAGGCGAGGAAAACGCCGCGACGGCACCTAAAGTCAACGCGGACGTGACGACGCGACAGCTCTTAGTGCGTGGGACGACGGTTCAGATCGAGCAGATTCGTGCGTTGCTGGACAAGCTGGGCGAAACCGATGTCGTCGCCGCCGTAGCGGCAGACGGGTCGCGCAGCGTAAGGGTGGTGCCGATGAGCAGTTCCGAGGCCCAGTCGGTGCTGGACCAACTCCAGCAGATCTGGCCCACGACGCACCGCAACAAGATCCGTACTGTGACGCCGTCCGCGGTCATTCGATCGGTCTACCCTCGCGAGAATTCGCCGTCGGGTACGACTCGACCGGATGGCACTGGCATCTCGCCACCGGGTGGCACTGGCATCTCGCCACCGGGTGGCACTGGCATCTCGCCAGTGCCCGGTGAAGCTCGACCAGGCGAGCGTCCTTCGCAGCCCGTCGATCGCGAGCGGCCGCGACGTCCCGGCCGTGAGCCAGGTTCACGTTCGGAGCGATCCGAACCAATTCTGCAACGCCGCACGGACTCACCGGATTCCGACGTCGGGCAGCAGGCGAGCCGACTTGATTTGCTGGCGCAAGCCGAATTGCCTGCGACGCTGGATGCCGAAGAGCCCGCGACGACGGAGTTGACGGGGGCGGTTGATGGTGTGGCCGACGTGCTACCGGCGAACCCGCGACTGGCCGACGTGGTCACCGACGTGGTCACCGACGTGGTCACCGACGAGTCGCTCGAGGATTTTTCTGGGATGGAGGGAGGCACGGACGAGCCCGGGGCGGACATCATTGTCGCACGGGGCCGAACGGACTCGTGATTGCCTCACGCGACTTGCAGGCGTTGAATGAATTCGAAGAGCTGGTCTTGGCGATTGCGGGCGGCGAGAGCAGTTCGGTCCGCGACTTCGCGGTGTTTTATTTGCGCCACGCGACGGCCGATGCGGCGACCGAGATACTCAAGGAGATCCTGGGCGGGGGCGGTACCGATTCCGGGGACGGTGGCGGCGGTGGTGGCTTACTGGACGGCTTGGCCGGGGCCGCGCTGGGCGACATGGGCGGCGGCCTGATGGGCTCGCTTTTGGGCCTCGGCGGTGGCGGCGGGGGTGGATTG
The DNA here is from genome assembly GCA_963826795.1 of uncultured Planctomycetales bacterium. Taxonomy (GTDB): domain Bacteria; phylum Planctomycetota; class Planctomycetia; order Pirellulales; family Pirellulaceae; genus CAWGYT01. The sequence goes on from CAWGYT010000024.1 coordinate 135,029, forward strand.
ACCGCGTCGGGTTCGTACAGCATCGTGCCCGAAGCGCGCTTGAACATGTTGGTTGTCCAGGCCAACCAGAACGACATGCGACTGATCGAGCAGTTGTTGGAGATCGTGGATCAGCGGGCGAGCCCCGAGAACGTGCAGACGATTCCTCCGCCTCGTCTGATTCCGGTCCTCCACACGAGTGCCGAGAGTGTCGCGGAGGTCGTGCGGCAGGTGTTTGCCAGCCAGTTGGCCAGCGGACCCGGGCAGCAGCGACAGCCTTCCCCGGAGGACTTTATTCGGGCCTTGCGGGGTGGGGGCGGCGGCCGAGGGGGCGGTGGCGGCGGTGGCGGCCGCGATCGCTCGGCCGAGGATCAGCGGCAGTTGACGATCGGCGTCGACACGCGGGCGAATCAGTTGGTCGTGGCAGCTCCGGACGATCTCTTCATGCAGATTGAGGTTCTGGTCCGCCAGTTGGACATGGAGGATTCCGATTCGCTGGAAATGACGCGGGTCGTGACCTTGGACCGAGCGAATCCCGAGCTGGTGCGGCGCGCGCTGGCGTCGATTGTGGGGCAGCCGCAGAGTCCGGCGAGTAATGCGAACAACACGAACACCCAGACGGCTGCGGGCGGCCGACCTTCCGGCAACGGCGGGCGGGGCGGCGGCAGCGGTGATCCGGGCCAGACGGCTGACGCGATGCGGCAGCGGATGGAGATGTTCCGCGCGATGCAGCAGTCCCAGGGAGGCGGTCAGGGCGGGGGTGGCCGTGGCGGCCGCGGCGGCTTCGGCGGTCGAGGCGGGGGCGGTGGCTTCCCCGGCGGGGGCGGCTTCGGCGGCGGGGGCGGCCGAGGTGGCCGCGGGCAATAGCACCCTGAGGCCCGGTCGGCAAGTTTCTGGTGCCTCACGGCGGTCCGTCCACTGTTCACGCCGGGAGATGCTGAGTATCCTCGGCGAGAACAACTGCGACACTCCTCGCCTTGCGCGGGAGTCGTCCGTCAATCCCTCCGCTGGACTCCCATGGCGCAGCTCAGATCGGGGTGACCGTGGCGGGCAGGTCGACCAACAAGGTCTCTCGCCATGGAACTCAATGCGCTCGACTGGTCGATCATCCTGGGGTACTTCGTCGTCACGCTGGCCGTGGGGCTGCTGTTTCAGCGCTGGCGCGGGACGAAGTCTCAGCGAGTACTTTGTCTCAGGCCGGTCGCTCCCCTGGTGGCTGGCGGGCACCTCGATGGTGGCGACCACGTTTGCCGCGGACACCCCGCTGGCCGTCACAGGACTCGTGGCCAAAAACGGTTTGGCCGGCAACTGGTTCTGGTGGGCCTTTGCCCTGGGCGGCATGTTTACGGTTTTCGTCTACGCGCGGCTTTGGCGTCGCGCGGAGGTGATGACGGATGTGGCGCTGATTGAGGTACGCTACGGTGGCCGGCCGGCCGAAGTGTTGCGGGGGGTGCGCGCCTTTTACATGGCACTGATCGTCAACCCGATTATCATTGGCTGGGTGACGGGCGCGATGGTCACGATCTTGAAGGAGACCGTGCTCTATGATCCTACGAACACGTCCGGTTCCAGTCATGCGGACTGGCTGATCATTGTCGCGGCCCTGGCCGTGGTCGGCGTCTACTGCACGCTGTCCGGGCTGTGGGGCGTTGCCGTCACGGACTTCATTCAGTTCTTTGTCGCGATGGCCGGTTGTATCTTGCTCGCGATTGCCGCGGTTCGCCACGTGGGCGGGATGGACGTTTTGCGGGAGCGCATGTCGGCCAACTTCGGCGGCGGCGAGCAAGCCTTTCGTTTTTTTCCCGATTTCAGCGCGGCCGACCCTTGGTTGCCGTTGCATGTGTTCTTGATTTATCTGTTGGTGCAATGGTGGGCGACCTGGTATCCCGGGGCCGAGCCGGGTGGGGGCGGCTACATTGTGCAGCGGATGGCCTCGTGCAAGGACGAGCGGCACGCGTTGCTGGCGACGCTTTGGTATCAGGTCGCCCACTATTGCGTTCGTCCCTGGCCCTGGCTGCTGGTCGCCTTCGCCTCGCTGGCCATGTTTCCCGAACTTCGGCAAATGGCGCTGGCTGAGCCGGTCCCAGGGACCGAGCAGCTGAAGCCGGATGTTGGTTTTGCGTGGGTCATGCGCGAAGTCAGCCCACACGGTCTGCGGGGGCTGATTCTGGTGACATTTTTCGCGGCCTTCATGTCCACGATCAGCACGCAAATGAACTGGGGCGCGTCCTACCTGGTCTGCGATGTGTACGAACGGTTTTCGACCCGGCAGCTGAGCGATCAGCATTTGACCCACGTATCCCGGATCGTGTCCTTACTGGTCTTGGTCAACGGGGGCGCCGCGGCCTACGTGATGCGCAATATCTCGGTCGACGACGCCTGGAAGATGCTGGCAGCGCTGGGCGCCGGCACGGGCGCTGTGTATATGCTGCGTTGGTTCTGGTGGCGAATCAACGCGTGGACCGAGATCGTCGCCATGGTGTCGTCGCTGGTGTATTACTCGGTTCTCAGCCGCTGGATGGACTGGTTAAAGCCCGAAGAGCAAACCCTGATCGTCGCGATTCTGACGATCCTCAGCTGGCTGCTGGTCACGTTCTTGACGCCGACGGAAGACAAGCAGGTGCTCGTGGCATTTTACCGCAAAGTCCGCCCCGGTGGTCCGGGCTGGGGGCCGATCGCCCGACTGGCGCCGGACGTCAAGGCCGATCAGCATCTGGGGTTGTCGATCGTGGCGTCCTTGCTCGGTGGCACGATGATCTACCTGATCTTGCCCGCCGTCGGCTGGCTCTTGTTCGGCGAATACCTGAAGGCCGTCTTCGCGTTGTCCGGCGCGGCGGTCTGCGCCATCACGATCTATGGCTTGCTGCAGTGGATTGGCTGGGCAAAAATCGTGCAGTAGTGCCCGCCCGCAGACGCATCCCGACTTTGGCTTCGTCACGTTCTCGACGACCGAAGCACCGTTGATCGGAGACCGATACCTGTGAAAACGTTGATTCGAGGGGCGCGCGTTGTCTTGCCACACGAGACGGTCGACGTCTCCGTGTTGATCGACGGCAATCGAATCGCCGACATCGATCCGGCCAGTCAGGTTGCCGCCGACGAAGTGATCGATGCCCATGGCAAGTCGCTGCTGCCGGGAGTGATCGACGATCAAGTTCATTTTCGCGAGCCGGGGTTGACCCACAAAGAGGACCTTCGGACGGCATCGAGGGCGTGTGCCAAGGGTGGTGTCACCACCTTCCTCGAGATGCCCAATACGAATCCAACCACGACCTCGGTGGCTCGGCTGGACGACAAGCTGGCGCTGGCGTCGTCGAAATCCCTGGTGAATTACGGATTCTACATCGGTGCCACGACGGACAATCTCGTCGAGCTACAGCGGGCCACACGGACGCCGGGAATCAAGATCTTCATCGGGTCCAGCACCGGGGATCTCTTGGTCGACGATCAGGATGCGCTGGAACGAATCTTCGCGGAAACCTCCTTGCCGATCGCAGCCCATTGCGAAGACGAATCGACCGTGGTGGCCAACCGAGCGCGCCTGGCAAACTCGCACGACGTAGCCGACCATTCACGGATTCGCGATCATCGAGCTGCGGTGATCGCAACCCGCAGGGCGATCGACCTGGCATCGCGTCACCAGCATCGTTTTCACGTGTTGCACGTCTCCACCGCTGACGAGATTCCTCTGATCGCCGGGCAGCAACCGTATATCACGGCCGAGGTTTGTCCCCATCATTTGCTTTTCAATATCGACGACTATCCCCGCTTGGGGACCCTGGTCCAGATGAATCCCTCGCTCAAGACTGCCGCCGACAACCGCGCACTCTGGCAGGCACTCTTGGACGGCAAGATCCAGGTGATTGCCACCGACCATGCGCCCCACACGCTCGCAGAAAAGGCCTTGCCCTATCCTCAGTCGCCGTCCGGTCTGCCCGCCGTCGAAAACAGCCTGGCCCTCTTGCTGAATCAGGTAAACCTGGGCCGGTGTACGCTGCAGCAAGTCGCGCATTGGATGAGCGAGGCGCCCGCCAGGGTATGGGATCTGGTCGGTAAAGGGCGAATTCAAGTCGGATATGACGCCGACTTGGTTCTGGTGGACTTGGAGCGTGAGGACGAGGTCCGGAACTCGCAGCAACTAACCAAGTGCGGTTGGAGCCCATGGGACGGCGAGCGACTGCGCGGCTGGCCGGTCGCCACCTGGGTCCACGGACATTGTGTCTACCGCGACGGAAACCTCGACGAAACCCAGTTGGGCCGCGAAGTGCAGTTTGACCACGCCCGTGGGGGATATTGGGCCTCACCCAAATAGGACTCGGCGGCGGGGCCGGTCGGCCGGTCCCTCGGGCAGTCCAACCAAGACGGCTCCGCCAAACGCGAGCCATGTCAACGAAATTTCGGCGGATTAATTTCCAGCTGGGAACTGCAGAATCTCTCTTGCTCCGACGTGAAGCGCGGCGTTATACCTTGACCTTGGCTATCGGGTGCCAAGAAGGCACGTCAAGTTCCCGCGCTTGATTTTTCCAGGAAGGAGCAAAGCCAATGACTCGTGATCCAGCCTCATTTTGTGGTTGTCTGTTCTGGTTTCTTCTCGCCCTCGGGGCCGTCCCGGCCTCGGCTCAGCACTTGTCGGTCGATGCGATCAAGCTGGCGAGCAATACCTTGTCGACGGGTGCCCATCGTCTGGACGGCCCGCTGATCGTCCCGTCCGCCAGCACCGCTGGCACGATTGAGAGCGTGCCAGCGGACTACTTCGAAGACGATCGATTGGCGCGAGCGGAGGTAGCCCACGACTCGGACACGGTACCACGGAGCGATTTTCGCTGGGAGAACTGGATTGTCGTCGCGACGCTGGGGCTGGGTTTCGCGTTTGGCCTGATCGTCACCCTGGCGACGCTTCAACGCGCCTCGTCGTCCCACTCGCCGAAGCGGATTTTCTGACCGCGCAGATTGCGTTTGGCAGCCGGGCGGGTGAGGGCTGTGCGTCTGGCTTGGGGCGGGCCCCCTCATCCGGCCTTCGGCCACCTTCTCCCGCGTTGGGGAGAAGGGACAGGGTTGTGTCACCTCTCCCGTTCCGGGAGAGGTCGCCGCGCAGCGGCGGGTGAGGGCTCGCGCGTCGGGTGAAGGCGGAGGGCCTGGCAGGGCGGGCGGCCCCCTCATCCGGCCTTCGGCCACCTTCTCCCGCGTTGGGGAGAAGGGACAGGGTTGTGTCACCTCTCCCGTTCCGGGAGAGGTCGCCGCGCAGCGGCGGGTGAGGGCTCGCGCGTCGGGTGAAGGCGGAGGGCCTGGCAGGGCGGGCGGCCCCCTCATCCGGCCTTCGGCCACCTTCTCCCGCGTTGGGGAGAAGGGACAGGCAAGGGCCACCTTCTCCCGCGTTGGGGAGCAGGGACACGCAAGGGCCACCTTCTCCCTCGTTGTGGCAGACTCAATGGTCACCTCTCCCGAGGCCGGGAGAGGTCGCCCGGGGCCCGCTTGCGGGGCCCGGGCGGGTGAGGGCGAAAGGGTGCTCGGGACGGGTCGGAGACCTGGGTAGAGGCCGATGCGAGCGGACCTGCAGTCATGGAAGTCATGGCTTCAGCTGAACTCACCTGAGGGCCGCTCGAGCCCGCGCTGGCTACTGGACGATGATGCCTTGTTGAGCGGCACGTAGCTTGAGCGCTCGTTCGAAGTAGGGGTAGGGGTACGGTTGCTTATCGCGGGCCCAGTCGAAGGTGCTGCGGACCAGGTCCACGGGAAGCTTGTTCTGGTCGACCATGGTGACGACCCGTTCGAGAAACGCGAACTCGACGGGCCTTCGGGCGCGTAGACCACGCTCGAGTGTATCCTTCAGCGTGGCCGACTTGGCACCGATCGCATACGCCGGGGTTGCCAGACTCGGCAGCAGCAGCAGCAGCGGCGGAGTCCCGAAGGCGAGTCCGAGGCACAGCGGCAACGAGCTTCGAATCGATCGTCGCATGATTTGGGCTCCTTGTTTCAGCGGTGACGGATGCGCCGGCTTGTAGCGAATCTCGCCTGCGGGGGCAAGGCAGGTTCGGACCAGGGTGCGATCTGCGGTTGAGTCAATCTGGGGTGATTTGGTGTGAGCGGTTGAGCCGGAATTTGACATCGCATCGCGGCGACCTCTATACTCAAGGCCGCGCCGGACCGAAACACCCGGCGCGGTGAGCGCGTGAGCGGATTTGGACTCGACATGCGAGGCGGAGCGATTCGGCGGTAGTTCCTGGCGTCTACTCAAGGAGCGGAATCGATGTGGTGCATCCCCGGCCAACCCGGCAAGGATTTGTGTGATCGTCATCTGGGTGTCACACGGCGTCACGTGTTGCAGGCCGGTGGTTCCGCCTTCTTGGGGCTTCATCTGGCTGGGTTGTTGCGCGGCACAAAGACGGTGTCGGCCAAGACAGGTGCCGCAGCGACGGGCGGATCGGGTCTTGGCGGATCGGGCTTTGGCCGTGCCAAGTCGGTGATCATGGTGTATCTGCAGGGTGGACCGAGTCACTTGGATTTGTGGGATCCGAAGGACGGCGTTCCGGACAATGTCCGCAGCGTGTTCCAGCGGATCGGCTCGAAGGTCCCCGGGATCGATCTCACGGAAAACCTCCCGAAGCTGGCGGAGGTCACCGATAAACTGACCTTGATTCGGTCGATGAGCTACTCGCCCAACGGTTTGTTTAATCACACGGCGGCGATTTACCAGATGCACACCGGTTACACGGCCGACAAGGTGAGCCCCTCGGGGCAGTTGGAGCCGCCGACGCCGAAGGACTTTCCGACGTTCGGTTCGAACATCGTGCGGTTGAAGCCACCCGAGGTGCCGATGTTGCCCTTCGTGATGATGCCGCGTCCCCTGCAGGAAAGCGGTGTCGTGGGCAAGGGTGGGACGGCGGGATTCTCGGGGCGGGCCTTCGATCCCTATACGCTCTATCCGCCGGGCGACGACATGGACATGAACAAGATGGACCGGATCAACATCGATGATCTACAACTTCGGCCCGACGTCTCATCGCTGCGCTTGCAGCGGCGAGCTCGATTGCGGGACGTGATTAACGATGGCATGCCGGAGATCGACCGCGCGGTGGCCAAGTACGATCTGGACGAGTACTACGATTCGGCGATGAGTCTGATCGTGTCGGGCCGGGCCCGCGAGGCGTTTGACCTGACCCGCGAGGCCGAGGCGATGCGAGACCGCTATGGGCGAAATACGTTCGGCCAGTGCTGCCTGTTGGCGCGACGGTTGGTCGAGGCGGGAACGCGAGTCGTCGAGGTGATCTGGCCGAAGGTGGCCAACAGCGACAATCATTCCTGGGACCATCACAGCGGGCTGTCGACCCGGATGAAAACGCAATCGGCCCCCATGCTGGATGCCGGCTTGGCCACGCTGATTGGGGATCTCGACGAGCGAGGATTGCTGGACGAAACTCTGGTGGTTGCGGTCGGCGAGTTTGGACGGAGTCCACAGCGGGGGGTCAGCACCTCCGGCAATGGGAACACGGACGATGGTCGCGACCACTGGCCGTATTGCTATACCGCCTGTCTGGCAGGTGCCGGAATCCAGCGCGGCGTGATCTATGGGAAATCCGACAAGACGGCCTCGTCACCTCTCGAAAACCCCGTGCATCCGACCGAACTCCTGGCGACGATCTATCACTCGGTCGGCCTCGATCCGCAGACGATTGTCTACAACCACCTGAATCAGCCGCGCGAGATGGTGAAGGCGGAGGCCATCACGGCCTTGTTCTAATGCCGTCCTGCCGGCTGAGTCACGCTGGCACGCTGAGTCACGCTGGCACGCTGAGTGCACGCTGGCACGCTGAGTCACGCTGGCACGCTGAGTCACGCTGGCACTCAGCTGGCCGGTCCGCCGTTGCTGTGCAGGTTGCCTTGGCGGAAGGCATCGGCCATGGCCCGCGGCACTTCCGCCTCGGCCAGAACCAAACGCGCGCGGTTCTGAGCCACTTGGGCCTTCATTTCTTGTTCGTGGGCGACGGCCTCGGCCCGCCGCTGTTCTGCCTTGGCGCGGGCAACCCGTGTATCCGCTTCCGCCTGATCGGCCTGGAGTCGGGCACCGATGTTTTCGCCCACGTCGATATCGGCGATGTCGATCGAGACGATTTCAAAGGCGGTGTGTGCGTCCAAGCCGCGGTCCAGGACGGCGCGCGAGATGCGGTCGGGGTTTTCGAGAACTTCCAAATGCGTGTCGGAGGAGCCGATCGACGAGATAATACTCTCGCCGACACGGGCGATGATCGTTTCCTCGGTCGCTCCGCCGATCAGTTGCTCCAAGTTGGTCCGGACTGTCACGCGGGCGCGGATTTTCAACTCGACACCGTTCTTGGCGATGGCACTAAGGGTGGTCTTGCCACTGCGCCCCGGATCCGGGCAATCGATCACTTTCGGGTGCACGCTGGTCCGCACGGCATCCAGCACGTCGCGGCCAGCCAGATCGATCGCCGCGGCTCGATCAAAATCCAGATCGATGCCGGCTCGCTGTGCTGCGATGATGGCGTTGATCACTCCCATCACGTCGCCGCCGGCCAAGTAATGAGCTTCGACGCGCGGCGTCGAGACACCACTGGCCCGATCGATGTTCAGCCCGGCCTGAGCGGCCATCACCTTGGCTGTGACAATGACGCGGGGGTTGACCTGTCGAAACGTCATCCCCACCAGGCCTGCAAAGGAAACGTCCGCGCCGGACATGTAAGCCTGGATCCACAATTTGCCGTACACGGAAATCAACACAAAGGCCAGAATCAGAAACAGGCCGATCAGGCCGACGACGAACAGTAGCAAACCGAGACTGGTTTCGGCGAGCACAAGGGGCGTGCTGAATCGCAGCATGGCCTAAATCCTTTCGGACGATCGAGATAACCGGACGGACGTCGTGGCGGTGCAACGCACCCTGGTCTCGCCCATCATAACCAATTGGTCACCACCGGGTAGTCGCGTCGGATTCGGGGCCGGGCGGAGCGGGCTGTATTCGCGTCAGCCGCTGCCAGGCGATCCGCTCGCCGACGGGCCGGATGACTCGATCCAGCCGCCACCAAGAACACGGTCTTCGTCATAACACACCACCGCCTGGCCGGGTGCGACGCCGTGACATGGGCGGTCAAATGTCACCTGAAACCTTCCCTGTTCCAGTGGCGTTACCACGGCGGGCGTCGCCAAACCATTGTAGCGAATTTGAGCCTTGCAGGCGAAATTGCGAGTGGGTGGTTCGACGAGCCAATTGGCGCGGGCGGCGATCAACTCGGACCTGGCCAATTCGTCTCGGCGGCCGATCACCACCCGCCGCGTGTCGGCCTGGATGTCGACCACAAAATACGGCTCGCCCAGGGCAACTCCCAGTCCTTTCCGCTGACCAATCGTGAAGCCTTCGATGCCGGGGTGTTTTCCGACGACACTTCCCGTGGTCGTCACGATCTCGCCACCGCCTGCCCCGCCATCCGCTCGAGCCCTCACGAACTCGGCGTGTTGCCCGCTCGGCACGAAACAAATCTCCTGGCTGTCGCGTTTTTCGGCGACGCGCAGACCCAACTTTCCCGCTAAGCGCCGGATTTCGGGCTTGCGGTAGCCCCCGACGGGCAGCAACATCCGCGGGAGCCGTTCGGGCTGGATGCCAAACAGGACATAGGATTGGTCCTTGTCTCGATCTGCTCCCCGATGCAGACCCCAGCCGACACGATCCGAGGCCGGTTCGAGTCGGGCATAGTGTCCGGTGGCGACATACTCGGCACCAATGCTGTCCGCGTAGTCGAACAGCTTGCCGAACTTGATCCAGTGGTTGCAGACGACGCACGGATTGGGAGTGCGTCCGGACGTGTATTCCTCCACAAAGTAATCGATGATCCGCCCGAAGTCGGCCTCGAGATTCAGAGCGTAGAAGGGGATCTGGAGTCGATCGGCCACTCGCCGCGCGTCCCACGCGTCCCGAGCCGTGCAGCAGCCCTGCTTCGAGGCCTGACGGGCATCCACGATGGGCAGCAGGCGGCGGGTTGCAGGGTCCCCGCCCACGGCGCTCGGCGCATCGCATTCCGTCGGCTCCTCGCCATGTCTCATGAACACGCCGACCACCTCGTAGCCCTGGTCCTGTAACAAACAGGCAGCCACGCTACTGTCGACCCCTCCCGACATGGCAAGCACCACGCGCTTCACAGTAACCCCTCGGCGGCACAACGTGTTACCCGATACGTTTTGTAGTCTAAGGCAGATGGCGTGATTCGGGGAACCTCCATCGGTCGTAATCGCGATACGGCTCGGCAGGAGCCTCGTCTTCCCCAACCCCGTCTCCCGCCCCAAAGCGACCTCCGAAACCCAACAAACCGCGGCCGAATCCCCCGAACCTTCCCCGCGCGACCGAACGTTCCTGACCGACGTACGTGTCGTGCCTGCGTGAATTCGCCCCACGCATTCTAGACACGAATTCTGGGCCACGTAGAGGAGTTCCGTGGGGCGAAGGCGCGTGAAATCGCCCGTCGGCTCTATTTGCGCCGTGCGGCGCGTGCTTGAACGACGCACTTGCGGTCGAACCTGCGCGTTCCGCATCTCCAGCGGCGCCGTGTGGTTGGAATTCAGACAGCGATGCGTCCCAGGGGGCCTTGCGGGCCGGATCTGCGGACTTATATTACCTAGTCTCTGGGGGGCTCAGAAATTTTTTAAGCGGCAAAGTCAGCTTATCTTGTGCATGCACCGGGTGATAGGCACGTAAGAAAGGAGAGTTTGAGCAGATGGCGAGATTCAATTGGTCAATTTTGGCCGCGGTAGCGACCTTGGCCGCACCGCACTTCGCGGAGGCGAATTGCGGATGTGGGTGTGGGGCGATGATGGACTGCGCGACCGTTGCGGTTTCCGGTTGCGACGGGGGGCCCGTTTCGGCGGGTTGCGGTCCCACGTATGTCGAGCGGACGATCATGGTCCCTCAGTGGGCCAGCGAGACCCGAAAGGTCAATGCAACCGAGTATCGTCAGGAGGTACGCCAGCGCACCGTGACGACCTACAAGTGTGTTCCGGAGACGCGCGAAGTCACGCGAACCTGCACGGTCATGGTTCCCGAAACTCGCACGCGGACCGAAACCTATACGGTTCGCGTCCCCTTCACTCGCTCGGTCACGCAACAATACACCGTCCAAGTTCCGTTCTGGAGTGAAGTCACGCGTGAATGCACGGTCCAGGTCCCGGTCTGGAAGGAAGTTCCTCAGCAGTACACGGTTAACGTTCCCGTGACTCGCGAGGTGACGGAGACTTGCGCCGTCCGGGTGCCCGTCACACGGGAAGTGACGCGAGAGGTTCAGGTTCAGGTGCCGGTGACCAAGCAAGTTGAGCAGACCTATACCGTCTGCGTGCCCGTCACCGAGAATCGCGAAGAGACTTTCACCGTTCAGGTCCCGGTTCGTTCGACGCGAGAGCAGACCTACACGGTGCGGGTTCCGGTTCAGACGGAGCGGGAAGAGCAGTATTCGGTTTGTGTGCCGGTGACGGAAAACCGCGAGGAAACCTACAACGTCCAGGTTCCGATGCAGTCGACTCGCGAGGAGACCTACACCGTGCAGGTTCCCGTCACGGAGGCTCGCGAGGAGACCTACACGGTGATGGTTCCGAGTCAGGAAGAGCGGCAGGGGATGCGGACGGTGTGTCGCCGGGTGCCGGTCACGATGACGCGTGTCGTGTGTCGCGACCAAGGTCACTGGGAGACGCGCGTCGAGACGCTCAACAGCGCGAGCTCGGGTGGTTGTGCGGTGGCCTCGGGCTGTGGATGTGCGACGCCTTGCGGCGGCTGCAGCAGCTGTGGCGGCTGCGTGTCGGGCTGTGCGAGCGGCTGCGACGGCGGTGCCATGGCGACCGGCCCGATCGCGGCGACGCCCTGTACGGTCACCAAGCGAGTCTGGGTCCCGAATATCGTCAAGGAAGAGGTTCCCTACACGGTGTATCGTAACCAGATGGAGCAGGTTCCCCACACGTATACCGTGACGGTTCATCGCCCCGAGACGCGGACGCGAACGGTCAATGTCGTGACTTGCAAGACCGAAGAGCGAACCCGGACGGTGCCCGTGGTCACTTACAAGACCGAATCGCGAACACGTACCGTGCCCGTGACGCGCATGGTGCAGGAGACGCGAACTCGTACGGTCCCCGTTTGCGAATGGAAGACGGAAACGCGGACGCGCGAAGTGCCTGTCGTGACGTGCACCACCGAGACCCGCACGCGAACCGTGCCGGTGACGCGGATGGAGCAGCAGACGCGGACGCGGACCGTGAACGTCCAAACCTGCGAAATGCAGACGCAGACCCGCACTGAAAAAGTCACGGAGTGGACGACTGAGCAGCGTCAGATGACACGCCAGGTGGTGGAATGCAAGCCCGAAACTCGGACTCGGATGGTCAAGGTTTGCGAAATGCAGGCCCAAACCAAAACGATGACGGATAAGGTTTGCGACTATCGTACTGAAACCCGCGAGCGAACCTTCAACGTCACCGATTGCAAGCTGGAGCAGCGGACGCGTGAGGTGCCTTACACGGTGATGGTGCCGCAGACCCGTACGCGGGTGGACAACGTGACCGTTTACAAAAAGGTCCCGGTTGAGACGGTGCAGAACTACACCGTTTGCGTTCCGGTCCAGGTCGAGAAGGAAGTCCAGGTTCGGCGCTGCTCGATGGTGCCCAAGACGATCACCGTCGCGGCCCCCAGTTCGTATGCCGGATGCGGTGGGGTTTCCGGGGCTGGCGCGGCTGCGGGAATTGCTCGGCGTGCTGCGGCAACTGACCGCACGATCGCCAGTTCGGAAGATTCGCTGAAATGATCCAAAACGCGGGAGCGTCTTCGGCGCTCCCGCGTTTTTCTATTTGCGGGTCTCGTCGTCGGGTCCGCCCAGTGAAGCCGGCCCAGTGAAGCCGGCCCAGTGAAGCCGGCCCAGTGAACTCCGCCCATTGAACGTCGGGGCCGGTTGGCGAGGCAGATGGACGCTTGACTGGCGAAGCGTTACGATGTGTTTCAGTGGGGCCTTGCCCCTTCTGGAGCCATCAGCTGACTTGGGCGAAAGGGATTAAATGGAACGCGAGTTTTACAACCGAGCCGAAGCGATTCAACGTCAGCTCCTCCAGCTCAAGGACAGTCTTTGACTACGACGCCAATGCGTTAAAAATCGAGCGGATCGAGGGCCAGATGGCCGCCGCGGGCTTCTGGGATGATCAGGAGTCGGCCCAGCAGCATGTGGTCGCCCTGAAGTCGCTCAAGTCCGTCAACAAGCCGCTGCAAGAAGCCCTCAAGTCGGTCGAGGACTTGGATGCGTTGCTGGAGATGGCCGAGGAGGATCCGTCGCTGCGCAGCGAGGTCGTGGGCGAGATCGAATCGCTCGAGGCGCAACTCGAACGGTTGCAGCTCAGCACGTTGCTCAACGGACCTCACGATCCGGCGGGGGCCATTCTGACGATTCACGCTCGCGACGGTGGGACCGACGCCAATGATTGGGCCGAAATGCTGCTGCGAATGTACTCCCACTGGGCGCAACAGAATGGCTACTCGGTTGAGTTGATGGACCGTTCCGACAACGACGAAGCCGGGATCAACAATGCGACGATTGCGGTTCGAGGGCCAATGGCCTACGGGTATCTGAAGGGTGAAATGGGGACGCATCGTCTGGTGCGGATCAGCCCTTTCAATTCGGAGGGGAAGCGCAGACGAGCTTTGCCGCCGTCGACGTCGCACCCGAGGTGGCCGACACCGCGGCGATCGAGATTGACGAAAAGGACGTGCGTCAAGATACGTTTCGCGCGAGCGGGGCGGGCGGGCAGCACGTCAACAAGACGGACAGCGCGATCCGGCTGACCCACATGCCCTCGGGCATCGTGGTCCAGTGTCAGAACGAGCGGAGTCAGCACAAGAATCGGGCCGCGGCCTGGAAGATGCTGCGGGCTCGTCTGGCGCGCCTGGAAGACGAAAAGCGCGAAGCCGAAGAGGCTCAGAAGTATCGCGAGAAGTCGCGCGTTGGCTTCGGCTCACAAATTCGCAACTACTTCCTACATCCGGACCAACGCGTGAAGGACAGTCGAACCGGTCATTCGGTCGGTAACTTCCATGCCGTGATGGATGGCGACATCCAGGAATTCCTGGAGTCGTACCTGAGATGGCGTGTGAAAGCGGATTAGGATCCGGGAGCCCGGCCGGTGTCGATCGCGTGCAGTGCTGCCGCGGGTTGTTTTGTTTGACCCCGCGTGCCCCGCGGCGGTCCGCGTCGCGACCGGCGGGATAACGAGGTGATCGACGGTGACGAGATCAGTCGATTCTGCAGGCCGGCGGTCGGGCCATCCCGTCGGTACCTTGGTGACCGCGACCTCGACCGCCTTCGACTTGGTCACTGAGTTTCGGTGGTCTCGGGACCGCATTGCCCACCGCCTGCGGTTGCGCCCCGCCAACCCGGGCCCTGCTGGCGTCGAACGTGAACTCGGATGGTCGGCCGAAGGGGATGCGAGCGACGACTGGCCTCCCAGCCCGCCGTTTCAGCAGCTGGATGAGTGCTTGCTGGCGGCCGATCGGCAGGGTCTGGTCGCGATCGGGATGGCCGGGACGAGTCACTGGTCGTTGGCGGTCGAGGTGGAAGACGAGATGCTGTGGTTCGACGTGGCGTGCCGCGTCCAGCAGCCTGGGCCGGGGCTGAGCTCCACCTACGAGTTCGCCGACTCGTTCCAGCTGCGGGCCGATGGAAATCAGACGTGTCTGATGCTGGAGTCCTCTCAGATTCCGTGGCCGGCGGTGCGGGTGGCGGTCGACGAGTCGCTGACGGAGCTGGTTGCGACTGGTGGCCAGCGGCGGGTCGTCTTCCGCCCGAACCGGTCCGCCACCCGCTTCCCCTGCACGATTCGCTGGCGGTATGGCTTTGGGTTGGCCGCCAGGACCGCTTGATCTTGCTGGCCTCCTCGTCCAAAATCAGCGTTTCCAATCCGGCAATTCGCGTCCCTAGGAATCGGCGGCGATGGTTTTCGAGCAGATTGAGCAGCTGAAGCAGCAACTTACCGACAAGTACGTCGTTGTCGACGCCGACCGAGCCGAGCTGCGGCGGTTTCGAACGATGACGGGCGTCGTCAAGACCGTGAACATGAACGGCCGAGCACTCGTCGAGTTTGACGGGGATCAGAATATTGGTTGGTTTGACATCGACCCGGATTTTTTGAAGGTGGTCGATCGGCCTCAGCCCGAGCCGGCGGGGGCCAAGCCCCGCGGGGCGGAGAAATCGACCGCCTCCGCAGCCAAAGCTCCGGCTGCCAAATCGCCCGCGGCGAAAGCTCCGGCTGGCAAATCGCCCGCGGCGAAAGCTCCGGCTGGCAAAGCTCCGGCTGGCAAAGCTCCCGCTGGCAAAGCTCCCGCGGCGGGCGGCGACATGTCGCTCAGCGATATCCTCGCGGCCGCTCGAGGAGGCGGTTCGGCGACGACCTCCAAGCCACAACCGGCGGGTGGTGATAGCCCAGCCGCGGCGGCTCAGCCGTCGACGTCGAAGCCTGCCGGGGCCGCGATGTCGGTCGCCGACATTCTCGCTGCCGCTCGAGGTGGCACCGGGACGGCAGCCGCGGGCGCTGGCAAAGCACCGAAAGCGGCCTCCAAAGCTGCCGCGCCAGCCGGCCGCGCCTCAGCCGGCCGCGCCTCAGCCGGCCGCAGCGACGCCCTCGGAACCCAAGAAAATGACCGTCGCCGATATTCTCGCCGCGGCGCGGGGCGAGTCGGCACCCTCTGAGGCCGAGTCCTCCACCCAGCAGGCCGCGGAGGCGGCGGAGCCGCCGGTTGCTGAGGCACCGGTTGTTGAGGCCGCAGAACCGTCGGCGCCGGACTCCGCGTCGGCTTCTGCAGCGAGCGGGGACGCCGGCCCGCTCCCAACCGATGTCGACGGGATCGTCGCGTACTGCCGGGAACGCGACGCGGGGTGACGGGGGACGCGGGTTTCCGAGATCTCGCGGGTTGTCTCCCGAGAAGACTTGCAATCGGCGCGGAAGTCCTTCAAAATACAGGCCTACCCAGTTGCATCCTACCTCCCAACCCGCCTTAGCTTCCAAGGCGAGGTCTCATTGGACTCGTTCCCGATTTCGCGTGCGGGCTTGCCTGCGGCTGATCCGAGTCGATCTCGTGTCGAAAGCCGGTTGGGTGCGGAACTTGCTCGCTGCCGTCGTGCAGGTCAATTGTTATGAAGCGCTTCTTGATCGTCTCGCTTGCCCTGAGTGGTCTCGGGTCCTCCGTCCCCGGGGTGACGGCAGGGGAACCACTGATCCCGCGTGGGGCGGCGCAGTGGCGGTATTTGGATAGCGTCTCGGCCGAGTCGGACACCAGCTCGATTCAGGGCTGGTACGAGCCGGAATTTGACGACTCAACATGGCCGACGGGGCAAGCGATCCTGGGGTACGGCGATGCCGATGTCCGAACCGAGCTTTCCTACGGGAACCATCCGCAGCGGAAGAATGCGGCGGTCCTCTTCCGGCGTCGCTTTCAGATTTCCAATCGCCGCGGCCTGCGTCTGCTGGGTGGTCGGATCTGTTGCGATGATGGTGCGATCGTGTGGATTAACGGGCGGGAGGTCTATCGTCGCAACATGCCGCTCGGCGAACCGCGTGTGATCGCGCACGCGGCCGAAGCGATCGGTCCTGACCTGGCGAGTGAACGGCAATACCATCCGTTCGCGGTCACGCCGGATCAGGTGCAGGACGGTGACAACCTGGTGGCGATCAGCGTCCATCAAGCGAATCCGACCAGTAGCGACTTGGCGATGGATCTTGAGCTGACGGCGCTGGAGAGCGATGAAGAGGTGACGGCGTTTCGACAGCATCTGGAGGGTGACGAGTCGGGGGGACGCAACCCGCAGGAGAAAGGGCAGTTGGGTCCCGTCGTCCGATTCGAAATCGCGCCCGAGTAAACGCTCGAAGAACTGCGGTCGTCGCGCCGCCGCGCCGGGTTGGCCGCCGCGCCCGTGACGCTCAGCGCACTTCCAGCATTCGCTTGAGTGCGATCAGTGACCAGTGGGCGGTTTCATCGTCGACTTCAATCACGTTGACGGGCGTTCCAGCGGCCAGATTCTCCAGGCTCCAGCACAAGTGGGCCAGATCGATCCGGTACATCGTGGCGCACATGCAGACGACGGGCGATAGGAAGTGGATGTCCTGCTCGGGGTGCTCCTGCTTCAGGCGGTTCACCAAGTGCAGTTCGGTGCCGATGGCCCAGTTCGTTCCAGGGGGCGCTGCCTCGACGGTTTGGATGATCTTGCCCGTCGATCCCGAAATGTCGGCCAGATCATTGACTTCCTGAGGGCACTCGGGGTGTACGAGAATCTTGATGCCGAGGAAAACGCTCCCGAAACTGGTGCGACATGCTCGGCCCGAAACATCTGATGGACGCTGCAATGTCCTTGCCAAAGGATCACCTTGCTTTGTTCGAGCTGTGCGAGCGTGTTGCCGCCGAGCTCGTTCGTCGTGCGGATTCCAGACGGGCATCTGGTCATTGGAGATGCCCATCTTCAGTGCCGTGTTGCGTCCCAGGTGCTGGTCGGGAAAGAACAGCACGCGGTTCGCCGCGCTGGAAAGCCCACTCGAGCACGGCGCGCGGCATTGCTCGACGTGCAGACGATGCCGCCGTGCCGGCCACAGAACGCCTTCAGGCTGGCCGCCGAGTTGATGTAGGTGACCGGCATCACGTCGCTGCGTATCGATCACCTTCGCCGAGTTCGTCCCAGGCGTCCTCGACCTGGTCGATCGCCGCCATGTCGGCCATCGAGCAGCCGGCGGCCATGTCGGGCAGGATGACCGCGACCCGCTCGCCGCCGCGCTCGGCCAGCTTCTCGGGACGATTGGCCAGGATGTCGGCCGTTTCGGCCATGAAGTGGACGCCGCAGAAGACGATGTGCGCGACAGTCGCGAGCTGGCCGCGGCCATCTTGGCTGAGCTGGTAGCTGTCGCCGCGCAAGTCGACGTGGGCGATCACTTCGTCCTGCTGGTAGTGATGTCCGAGAATCAACAGCTGGCTTCCCAATTGCTGACGCACACGTTCGATTCGCTCCGACAAAGTTCGATTGTCAAGCGACTTGTACGGGCGGAATTCAAACGTCTCAGTTTGCAGCGAGGTGCTCATCCACATTCACTCCAGGACGATCTGCGTGACGGTCGTGTCGGCGACGCCGTATTATACCGAGCTCAGCGTGTGAGGTTAGCTGCCGGACCCGCATCGGCTTGCTCGGTGGACTCCGCCTGCGCGGGTTTCCCTTGGAATTCCTGCCATCGCTTCTGCCAGGCTTCGTGCAACGACAAACGCAAGTCGTCCTGATGGCGCTCGATCTGACGATTCATTTTCGCCACCATCTTGGGCTCGTAATGGTCCATTTGCTTCCGCAGAACTTGTTTCAGCCCGTTGCCGAGTTCGCGAGCGACCGGGCCGTCCAGGTGGCTGATGCGATTGACCCGAAACTCGGCGAGCTGCACCTCGGCCTGAACCACTTCAGGCCGCAGGACCACATCGGGTGGGAGTCGTGAAAGGTCCAGTTCGACGTCGAGTCGGCAGTCGAGCACGAGACGGACTTCCGCGTCGGCGTCCAGTGTGATACTGAAGAGACGCACTCCGCGATTCCAGCGTGAGAGCCTCGCGACTCCGTTGATTTTCGAAACCAGCTCGACCTCGAAGGCGGCCCGGCCGTCGGGCATCGTGCGGGCTTGCGAGATGCGTACCTTCAAGTTTCGTTCCGGATCGATTTGCGTGATCTCGTAACGCTTCCAGGTGCCGTGATTGACCGTCTTGCGTTTTCGTTTTGTTCGAATCTCGAGCCCGTCTCGCCGAATGTCCAGTCCGTCGAATCGCTCCCGCGTGCCGCCCCAGTCTCGGGTGTCGACGTAGTGTTGGGGGAGATTTTCCAGCACGATGGAAGTGGCCAGGCGCTGCAGACCGGCCGGCGCTTGAGAGGCCTCGAGGGATTGAGCACTCCAGAGCGCGCCCCGATTCCGCGCGGCCGGCGCCAGCGTGTCGGCTCCGAGCAGAGAGGCGGTCGGTGCGAGACACAGCAGGGCGGCAAGTCCGCGGCCAGCGATTCTCATGAAGCGATTCTCATCACGGGGCCCTCTGGGCGACACGGGAAATCCGACGGTGATCGCCTGGAGGCGACCGGGGCGACGTGCTAATCATCGACCTGCCCCCCGTGGCTGGGCAAGTGATTTTTCGCGACGGACCCAAGGCGCGGCGACGGAACCGGCCGAGAGCACCAGTTCAGGGAAAACCGGAGACGTCAAAACTCGTGTGACCGCGGCCGCCGGGATTTGCTATCTTGGAGCGGCCCCAGTCCCAGGGTGGACGAGGACGGCCCGACGGCAAAAATCAGAGGCCAAGCCGCTCGCTAACGGTTCAGATCGCTCCCTCCGGACCTTGGGATCAAGCATGATTCTGCTGCTGGATAATTACGATTCCTTCACCTACAACCTCGTGCAGCGCCTGGGCGAGATCGATCCGAATCTGGATCTTCGCGTCTATCGCAACGATCAGATCGAGGTGGAGCAGATCGAGGCGTTGCGGCCGAGCCACTTGATTATTTCCCCCGGTCCCTGCACGCCGACGGAAGCGGGCATCAGCGTGGCCTGCGTCGAGCGTCTGGCGGGGAAGTTGCCCATTTTGGGCGTGTGTCTGGGGCACCAATCCATCGGCCAGGCGACGGGCGGGAAGATCGTGCGGGCGCGGCGGTTGATGCATGGCAAGACGGATCAGATTTACCACGACGATCGTGGCCTGTTTGCCGGACTTCCGAACCCCTTTGTCGCCACGCGTTACCACAGCCTCGTGATTCAGCCGGACACGATCAGCGACGAGTTCGACGTGTCGGCCTGGTGCGATGCGCCCGACGGGGGCCGCGAAGTGATGGGGATTCGTCATCGCCGCTATCCCTTAATCGGACTGCAGTTCCACCCGGAGAGTTTTCTGACCGAGTGTGGCCCCGAGCTCTTGAAACGATTCATTGAGATCCAATGTCCGAGTTAATCCAGCTGGCAGTGGCCCGCGAGCGAATCGGCCAAAGGGTGCGGGCGAATGCTTCGATTACCGTCGACTTGGATGCCGCGTGCGGTGGCATCCTGAGCGAGACCCTGCGGAGCGACATCGATTGCCCCGCGTTCGACAAAGCCCTGGTGGACGGTTTTGCGCTTCAGGCGGCGGACTGGGAGCGGGGGCTGCGGCAGTGGGAGATTGTGGACGAGATCATGGCGGGGCAGTGGCCGCGAGCGGCGCTCGGGCCCGGCCAGGCCGCGCGGATCATGACCGGCGCACCGTTGCCCCCAAACGCCGACGCCGTCGTGATGCTGGAACAAACCCAGCCAACCGCGTGCGGTGCTGCCGTGGTCCAAGTCCAAGCGACGCAGCTCGCGAAAGGCCAGAATATTTTGGGGCGCGCGACGGTCATGCAACGCGGCGAAGTCGTCTTGCGACGCGGCCACCGGTTGCGGCCGATCGAGATGGGGATCCTGGCAGAAGTCGGCCACGTGCAGATTCCCATCGTCCGACCGCCGCGCGTGGTCACGATCCAGACGGGCGACGAACTGATTCCGGCCGGCGAGGTCCCGCACGCGGGCCAGATCCGAAATACCAATGGGCCCCTGCTTCGCGGTTTGGTAAGACAGGCGGGCGGAGTGCCTCACGACCTGGGAATCGTTCCGGATGACGCCTGCGCGCTTCGAGCTGCCATCGAAGAGGGACTTGCCGCGGACGTGTTGGTCCTTTCCGGCGGCGTCTCGCAAGGAGATCGCGATTTGGTTCCGGGCGCACTGCGAGAGTCCGGCGTCGAGTCCGTTTTTCATCGCGTGCAACTCCGTCCCGGCAAGCCGATGTGGTACGGCACGTCTCACGACGGGCCGCGCGTGACGCACGTCTTCGGCCTGCCCGGCAATCCCGTCAGCGGGCTCGTTTGCTTCCAGCTGTTCGTCGCGCCGACCCTTGCGACGCTGGCCGGTCATTCCGACGCGTGGCAATGGCGGTTTGAACACGCCGAGTTGGATCAAGCGTTTGTTGCTCGAGGCGATCGCACGACCTGCTGGCCCGGACAGCGGTCCCGCGACGACGCCTCAGGGATCCGGGTTCATCCGCTGGACTGGCTTGGGTCCGCGGATCCGTTTACCTTGTCTCAAGCCGATTGCCTCATCTATTTGTCCGAGGGAAATCGAACCTATCAGGCGGGGGAGTCAGTCCCTGTCTTGCCGCTCGGGTAACAGGGGTCAGCACAGGAGTCAGCATGGGCTCGACACGGGCGGTCGAAACAGGGCGGAAGTCGAATCGGAACCCAACGGAGCACTCCCGTACAACGGAGCACTCCCGTACAACGGACACGGATCGGAAGTGGCCTGGACGCGAAGCGATCCTGGCATTCGGTTCAAGTCTCTTGCTCTGGCTGGCCTTTCCTCCCGTCGCCGCCTGGCCGCTTGCCTGGCTGGGCGGGATCGGCTGGATTCGGTTGATCACGCAACCAAACTGGACCTGGCGGCACCCCTATCGATGCCTCTACGTGGCCGGACTCGTTTACTGGCTCGGTCTGATCCAATGGGTTCGGCTGCCGCATTGGTCGGCCTATTTGGGATGGTGGGCCCTGGCGGGTTACCTGGGCGTTTACGTGCCCGCGTTCGTGGCGGCATCGCGGCGACTGGTTCACGATTGGCGGGTGCCCAGTCTTCTGGCCGTGCCCCTTGTCTGGACCGGGCTGGAGCTGATCCGGAGCTGGTTTCTAACCGGGTTTCCCCTGTCGCTGCTGGGGCACACCCAGTTGTCTTGGCTGTCGCTGGTCCAGGTGGCCGATCTGACAGGCGCCTACGGGGTGAGCTTTGTGGTGATGCTGGGCGCGGCCTGTCTCGAGCGACTCGGGCCGCTCCCCGGCCGTTCCCGGGCGGTGGTCTGGCCCCTGGCGGTCGGAGTCCTCGTCGTCGCTGCGACCACCGGCTACGGGACCTGGCGGCTGAGTTCCCACGCGACATCCGAGGGGCCGATTCTGCGCGTGGCTCTGATCCAAGGCTCGTTCGATACACAATTCGACGGCGATACCGAGCGGGTTGAGCGAGCGTTCTATGACTATGTCCGGCTGGCCCGACAGGCGGCGGTTGAGTCGGGACCGCTGGATTTGGTCGTCTGGCCTGAGTCCATGTTCACCGGCACGACGCCCATGGTCAGCTACGACGAGCCATTGCAGGTGCCGGCCGGCTGGGCGGGGTCGGTGTCACAGCTGCGGGATCGCCTGGATGAAATCCGCGAGTCGCTCGCCAGCCGCGCCGCTTGGGTTGCCCAGCAGACTCGCACGCCGCTGATCGTCGGGATGGCCTGGGATCATCTGACGCAGGGACGGGTCGAACGCTTCAATTCGGCCGTCTACTTGAGTGACCAGGGCGACGTGATCGATCGCTATGACAAGATGCATCGCGTGATGTTTGGTGAGTATGTGCCCCTGGGGAACTGGTTTCCCTGGCTCTATCGGTTGACTCCGATGCCGGATGGGTTGACCCCCGGCGGCGAGCCCAAGTCGTTTCCTGTCGGCGCGTTGAGGATCGCACCGGCGATTTGCTTCGAGAACGCGGTCCCGCATTTGATCCGGGCCCAGGTCAATCAGCTGACGGCCGAGGGCCAAGCGCCCGACGTCCTGGTGACGATCACGAACGACGGCTGGTTTTGGGGCTCGAGCCTGTTGGACATCCATCTGGCTTGCGGCGTGTATCGCGCCATTGAGTTGCGTCGGCCTCATCTGATCGCCGCCAATACGGGCTTCTCCGCCTGGATCGACGGCGACGGGCGGTTGCGGGCGCGGGGCCCGCGGCGGGCCGAGGGGATCGTGGTGGCGGAGGTAGCCCGTGACGGGCGGCGGAGCTGGTACCAGGCCACCGGGGATTGGTTTGCCGGAAGCTGCGCCCTGATTACGCTGGCTGGCTTCGGCGGCCGCTGGCGCCGCGAACCGGCCATTGGGAGGGGAATCGCGGGTCGGCCGTGAAACGTTTGCGAAGGTGCATCCCATTTTTGCTATTCCTCCCGGTTTCGTTGACAGTGCAAAAACGGCCTGACTATACTTAGAGCTTGCGATCGTATCCTTTGTGCTCGTCGTCGGTTGAGGGGATTCCCGTCACCATCTGCGCCGGTCTCGGGGATCTGGCAATTCGCTGCGAAATCCCCCGGTCATCGTCTTGTTCGTGCTCTCGTCATCGGGGCAGAGGAAGCATGGAATGAATCTTGTTGGAAAGATATTCACCGTCCTGATTCTTGTCCTGAGCATCCTTTTCATGGGATTTGCGATGATGGTTTACGCCACCCATCGCAACTGGAAGGAATTGGCGAGTCAAAAGCAGGTCGACTTGACTCGACTCCGCGGCGAGAACTCGCAGCTGGCCGACGAGATCGAGCAGCACAAGAGCGATCTGGCTCACGAACGGGCGGCACGTCGCATCGCGTTGGCTCGGTTGGAAAGCCAAGTGCAGGAGAAGGAGCAGCAGTTCGAGGCGCGGAATCAGCAGTACACCGAGCTCCTGGCCAAGCAGCGGTCGGCGACGGATGCGGTGCTGAACGCGCAGCGTCAGCTGGATCAGGTGAAGGAGCAGATCACGAAGCTCGAGAACGAGATTCGCGTGGCCCGTGAAGATCGCGATCAACAGTTTGCTCAGGTCCGCGATCTCACGGATCAAATGCACCAAGCCGAGGGAATTCGCCGGCGTCTGGAGCAGCGGATGCAGACGTTGACGGAGGATTTCACGAGAGCGACGACGGTGCTGAAGGCGTATGACTTGGGGATCGAGACACCGGTGACCAACATTCCGCCCGAGGTTCGGGGCGAGGTCTTGTCCGTGGGCCCGGACATGATCGAGATTTCGATCGGGGAAGACGACGGAATCAAGCCGGGGCACACGGTGGTCGTTTCGCGGCGTGACAAGTACCTGGCTCGAGCGGAAATCATGAAGGTGACTCCGGACCGAGCGGTCGGACGCATTCAGTATCGCAACGCACCGATTCAAGAGGGCGATCGTGTTCAAACGAAAGTCGAAATCCGATAAGCCGGCGAAGGCCGCGAAACCCAAAAAGGAAAAGAAGGCTCGGGTCGCGCGGGAAAAGAAACCGGCGAAAAAGGCCGCGCTTTCTCCCGCGGTCGCGATCAAGAAGCAGCCGACCGACATTTACACGGTGATGCTGATGATCTCGCTCGGGGCGGTGCTGATTGCTTGCGTGCTGTTGTACCTGGAGCTGTCGACCTACGGCAGCTATCCTTGGTGGAAGGCGTCGTAATCTCCGCGACGCCAGCCTTTTCGCCGGCGCGGAGCTTCGACTTTTCCCGCGGCTTCGTCAATTCTTGGGCCTTCGTCCCTCGGCAGACGTGCTCGGTTCAGAGTCCCAAGTTGCTCAGGTCCAAGTAGCGGGCATCGTCCACCTCGACCCGCCCCGACCTGGGCCAGAACAGGATCTTGCGGGCCTCGATTTCTGGACGCGGCGCACCGACGCGGGCGTGATGTGACAAGACCGCGTCCGTGTGTCCGGTCCCTTCCAGCACCAATTGATCCTTGGATTGCTCGTACGAAACTCGGTCGCCGCGTGCCGTGAACGCTTGGCCTTCCACGTAGGCGTTCCCTTGGGCGATCATGTCCATCGACACGGGGCCCGGGGTTGGCAACGTCCCCTGGGCCACGGTCAGGCGATCACACGATAGCAAGACGTCGTTCTTACGGAGTGGCGTATCGGGCCGAAGCGTTTCGTTCCAGCTCAGTACCGGGCCATAGATGACCTGCACGCGGTCTTCGAAGTCGACGATTCGCCGCTCGATATTTCCTTCGATCTGCCGCTGGAAATCGATTTGCAGGAAGGTTCGTTCTCCACTGCCAGTGCCAGTGCCAGTGCCAGTGCCAGTGCCAGTGCCAGTGCGGGAGGTCGCGCCGGCCGAGCCGGCGCCCGTCAACGGACTCTGATTCAAATCCAGGTTGCCCCGGAATCCCTCTCGCACGGTCACGACTCGTCCGGGGCCGCCGCAGCGAAGATCGCCTGTCTCGCGATTGATCTGCGCGTAGGGTACTTGCAGGTAGGTCATGGCGGTCAGTTGACCTCGATCATACTCGCGCGTTTCCAGGATCACGTTGCCTTGGGCCCGGACATGCCGGATATCCACCGGGGGCATGCCGCGAGTGTTGGTCTGCCCAAAGGCCAATTTGTGATACAGCTGGACGCCCAGTTCTTCGCCGCGCAGCCGTTGTTCAGGGCCGCGCACCTCGACCTGTCCGGCGAATCGAGCGTGCAGGCCATCGAAGTCCATGCGTCGATACCAGTCGATGGTCATCTGCTGGGGCTGGGCCAGCGGCTGGTTGTTCGCGTCCCGATCCACGAGCACGATCATCCGACCGGGCTTTTCGGTCCACACCAGATTCTGCGCCTGGTTCAGTTGCAGTTCGGTTGTCAGAAACTTCAGCTTGTCGGACTGAATCTGGACCGGTTGGCCGCTGGCCATCACCGCGTATTGCTGTGAGTTTTCGATTCCGGTCATCCGCACCGCGTCGGCGTCCAACCGGAAGGAGGCCTCGCCGGGGCGATCGCTCGCAGACTGTTCGATGAGCACCTGGTCTTGAAGGACGAGGCTTTGCACGGCAAGCTGTTTTCCCTGAACCTGGAATTCGACCAGGAGCGATTCGCCCTGCACGCGAGTTTGGCGAGTGGCGGCGGCGGGCTCGGCCAGCGGGCGGCCTGTTCGACTGAGCGGCGCGGACCGGGAAGAAGCGACCTGCCGGGCGGGAACGGCAGGTCGGTCGGTTCGCGCTTCCGCCTCGACATGGGTGAACCGGGCCTCAAGCCGCTGGGTGGTCCCGTTGATCTCGGCCGAGCTCAGACGCACGGGCCGCGTCGGCGATCCGTCTTTGCCCGCCAACGCGATCACGCGATGGGGCCGCAGGTTGAACTGAGCATTCGGGTCGCGATCGTTTGCCGTCACGGGACCGCCGGCCTCGGGAGCCGGTTCGAGCCAAAGATGGAGCGTTTCGGCCTCGATGGCGTAGCTCGCGCCCACCTGGACGGAGGCCGCCTCGGCCAGGGTCAAATGTCGCAACTCGTCTTCATCGGGTTCAAAAAGCAGCACGCGCTGCCAGGTGGCAACGATCGTCTGGGGCTGATTGCCGCTCAACTCGCCCCGCAAGACGCCCGGACCCTCGGCGCGGACTCGCTGCAGGCCGCCACGCTGGGCCACTTCGCCGTCCACTTCACGCGCCGACAGTTCTTGCGTTCGGTATCGCAAGTGAACCTGGTCGGTCGCGTCATCGCTGTCGGCCCAAAGACGAAACCGACCGGCCTTGAGATCGTACAGCATCTTTCGGCCACGGAGGTGGACGAAACGCGAGGCGGCGTCCAGAACCACCGGATCGCCCTCGGCGATCACCCGCTGCAGCTCGAGTCGGGGGAGCTTTCCTAATCCTCGCGCAGGTTCGCCCCCCGCAGGCTCGCCTTCAGATCGCCGGGTCGCGGAGGCGGTCTGGCCGGGCGGTCCGCCAGCCGACTCGCTCTTGAGCGAACGGATGGGTTGGATTTGGAGCGAAAGTCGCTCGCACCGCAGGGTGTCCACCTGGCCCGTCGCGTCGGTCCTCTCCAGCTTGACCTCGTCCTCGAACGTCAACACGTTCTCGATGAAATCGGCACGCAACGGGCCGCGGCAGGCGACATCGACGGGCGTGGATGTCGGCGCGGCGGGGTCGGGCGAGCTGGCTTCGGCAGGTGTCTCTGGCTCGATTTCCAAATGGAGGTGATGGAGATGGACCAATTCGATCGAACGAATTCCGGCCCAGCCGCGGGCACGGGCCAACTTTCCGTTGGGCTGGAGCGGCAGCAGCTTGATCATCAAATCGCGACCCTGGCCGTGACTCCGCTCAAACTCGATCTCGACGTCGTTCGGTGTCCAAAGTCGCTGAGGGTTGATTTGCACGTTCGACGTCACGACGTTCAATCTTCCCGAGCCGTCGGCCTTGCCCGGACTGCGAATTTGGATTCGGCCGAGCAACCGCCCCGCGACCGGCTGGCCTAGCTGAGCTCCCCGCAAATCAATCGGCCGGCTCAGCTGGAGAACGGCCCCTTCCGGCGCCTGCAGGATCAACGAGTTCGATCCATCGGTCGAGTCATGGGCGGCATCCTCGTCGCGAATCACGACCGTGCAAGGGAAGATCTTGATCGAGCCGTCGTCCTGCGGCTGATAGTCTTGGAACAAGAGCAGCGTATTGCGACTCTGCAGGACCTTGGGCGACTTGGTTTCCCAGGCATCTTCCGGAAACAACACCTCCAGCTCGTCCCGGTAACGCTCCACGGCACTCGGCCGGTCGCTCGTGAGCTGGCTCACGGATTCGGCACGTTGGCGGACCGGAGGCTCGATTGCCGGCACGATCCAGGTCGCGTAGACCCAGTAGCTGGCCAGGAGAATCCCCAGGCTGATCGCCGACCTTTTCAGCTCCGTGCGCCGCATCCCTCTGGTCGCCGTTGCCGGCCCTCCGTGGTTCTTGGGTCGCTTATCCTCTGGATCACCCACCCTGGTGTGGGACAAGCGGATTCGCGTGAGCGGCGGGCGGCGGCGAGGTCGGGAACCCGGAGCGCCGGCTGCTGGCTCATGCCTGGTATTTCTGGATCAGGTCTCCCCAGCGTTGTTGGGCCTTGAGAATAAACTCGATCAGTTCCCGCACGGCACCTCGCCCACCTCCCAGTTTCGTCACGTACTGCGCGGCGGCACGGACCTCGGGGGCGGCGTCGGCCACGGCAACGCCCAAGCCCACCGACTGAATCGCGGCGAGATCCGTCAAGTCGTCGCCGATGTAGCAGACTTGCGCCGGTTCCAGCTGGAGCTGCTGCATGATTTCGCGAATCGTCGGCAGTTTTTTTTCGAATCCTTGGCGAATCAGATCAATGCCCAGCTCGGCCGCGCGGACTTTGACGATGTGCGAATTGCGTGCGGTCACCACGCCGAATCGGTATCCGGCTCGCTGCCACAGCTTGATGCCCATCCCGTCGCGAATATGAAACTGCTTGATCTCGATCCCCTGGTTGTCAAAAATCACACCCCCATCGGTCAAGACGCCGTCCACGTCCGACAGAATCAACTCAATGGCTTGGCAGCGAGCGTCAGGCTTCATCTACGTCGTGTGTTGAAAGGCGGTTCGGAAGAGAATAAATCGTCGGTTCCGAGTCGTCTGCCTCAGATCCGGTAGCGACGCGTCCCGAGCCGGCCGAGTCCGACGCGTCAGCCGATCCTCCGACCACATCGGTGATATCGATCAGGCCCAAGGGCCGACCCCGCTCGTCAATCACCGGCAGCTCGCTGATCTTCCGCTCGGTCAGCACTCGGACGGCGTCGCTCATCATCGTACCCTGACGGATGCAAGTTGGCGAGTTCGTCATGATACAGGCGATCGGTTGGTCGAGCAGATGCTCCTGCTGGCGTTCGAACAGCCGGGCGAGGTCGCTGTCGGTGAAGATGCCTTCCAGCGTCGCGGCGTGCGGGTCGACCAGAAGGACGGCCCCGCTGCGCCGACCCGGGCGCCCCAGCGTCACCAGGATCTCGCGGACGGTCTGCGTGGGCCGACCAACGCGGCATTGGGCCAGGGGGCGCATCACGTCCTCGACGCGAGCGAGCATCCGGCCAAGTGATCCGCCGGGGTGAAACCGAGCAAAATCGGTATGCGTAAAGCCTCGCCGTTGACTCGTCGCCAAGGCCAGGGCGTCTCCCATCGCGAGCATCGCGGTGGTGCTGGTGCTGGGCGCCAACCCCAGCGGGCCCGCCTCTTGCAGGTCTCCGATCCAAAGCGTCACCGTCGCGCGTTGGGCGAGGGGGCTTAAGCGGCGTCCTGTCACTGCAATGATCGGAACTCGCATTCCCATCAAGGAGGGCAGCAGCCGCACGACCTCGTCGGTCTCGCCACTGTGCGAGAGCAGCAGGACCAGATCCTCTTCATGGATGCGTCCGAGATCGCCATGGATCGCCTCGGCGGGATGCAAGAAATGGCTTCGCGTCCCGGTGGAGGCCAGGGTCGCCGCAATCTTCTGGCCGATCAGACCGGCCTTTCCCATGCCGCTGACGATCACGCCGCCACGGCAGGACTCGAGCAGCGTCACGGCGGCCGAAAACGACTCATCCAGTTGGGCAGCCAGACGCCCCAGGGCGTCCGCCTCATGCTGAATGATGGCTCGACCGATCTCAAGCGGGGGCTCGGCGACGCGAGTCTGGGGCGAAGCTCCGAGCGAAACGTTTCGAGGGACCGGGCAGTTCATGGTGTCTTCCTTGACAACGACCTGACGCCGTGCGGACCGGGGGTCCGACCGCGCGGGGCGGGGATTACCGCGCGGGGAGGGGATTGTAGTCGAGCCAAGCCGTTGGGGGCAACGTGGATGTCTCCACGGCGAACCCGCCGGGTGGCACCCGCTCGACCCTCACCCGCCCGGCTCCCGCCAGCGGGACCCGGGCGACCTCTCCCGGCCTCGGGAGAGGTGACACAACCTTGTCCCTTCTCCCCAACGCGGGAGAAGGTGGCCGCAGGCCGGATGAGGGGGCCACGCCCCGCTGCCAGACACCCAACCACCCAACCCTCACCCGCCCGGCTCCCGCCAGCGGGACCCGGGCGACCTCTCCCGGCCTCGGGAGAGGTGACACAACCCTGTCCCTTCTCCCCAACGCGGGAGAAGGTGGCCGCAGGCCGGATGAGGGGGCCACGCCCCGCTGCCCGACACCCAACCACCCGACCCTCACCCGCCCGGCTCCCGCCAGCGGGACCCGGGCGACCTCTCCCGGCCTCGGGAGAGGTGACACAACTCTGTCCCTTCTCCCCAACGCGGGAGAAGGTGGCCGCAGGCCGGATGAGGGGGCCACGCCCCGCTGCCCGACACCCAACCACCCGACCCTCACCCGCCCGGCTCCCGCCAGCGGGACCCGGGCGACCTCTCCCGGCCTCGGGAGAGGTGACACAACTCTGTCCCTTCTCCCCAACGCGGGAGAAGGTGGCCGCAGGCCGGATGAGGGGGCCACGCCCCGCTGCCAGACACCCAACCACCCAACCCTCACCCGCCCGGCTCCCGCCAGCGGGACCCGGGCGACCTCTCCCGGCCTCGGGAGAGGTGACACAACTCTGTCCCTTCTCCCCAACGCGGGAGAAGGTGGCCGCAGGCCGGATGAGGGGGTCCGTCCGATGAGGGGCCCGCATCCCTGCCAGGCGTCTAAGCCACCGTGGCAGGTAATCGCAGCTTGCTGGCATTGCCCGCTTGGCCGAAGGCGACCATGCGGTCGATGCAGACCTGCTTCATCGCTTCGCGGGCGGGCTTCAGGTAGTCGCGCGGGTCGAACTTTTCGGGATGTTCGACGAACACCTTGCGAATGGCGCCGGTGATGGCCAGGCGGTTGTCGGTGTCGACGTTGATCTTGCGGACACCGTGCTGGATGCCGCGCTGGATCTCCTCCACCGGGCACGCCCCACGTCTGGCGGATATTGCCACCGTACTTGTTGATGATGTCCTGCAGTTCCTGGGGAACCGAGCTGCTGCCGTGCATGACCAGGTGGGTGTTGGGCAGCTTCCTGTGGATCGCTTCGATTCGATCCATGGCCAGGATTTCGCCGTCCGGCTTGCGGGTGAACTTGTAGGCGCCGTGGCTGGTGCCGATCGCCACCGCCAGGGCATCGACGCCGGTCGCTGCGACGAATTCCGCGGCCTGGTCGGGATCGGTCAGCAACTGATCGTGCGAGAGCGTACCTTCGGCCCCGTGGCCGTCTTCCTGTTCCCCCTCGCCGCGTTTCCAGCGAGCCCAGGCAGCCCAGTTCGCCTTCGACCGAGACGTTCTTGGGGTGGGCCAGCTCGACGACCTTTCGGGTGACCTCGACGTTGTACTCGAACGAGGCGGGCGTCTTGCCGTCTTCCTCCAGCGAGCCGTCCATCATGACGGACGTGAAGCCGTTCTCGATGGCGCTCAGGCAGGTCGCGACGCTGTTGCCGTGGTCCTGATGCATGCGTGACGGGAATCTCGGGATACAGCTCCGCGGCGGCCAGCATCAGGTGCCGCAGGTAGGCGTCCTGCGAGTAGGCCCGAGCCCCGCGAGACGCCTGGACGATCACCGGCGAATCGGTCTCCTCGGCCGCCTCCATGATCGCCTGAATCTGTTCCATGTTGTTGACGTTGAAGGCGGCGACGCCGTAGTCGTTTTCGGCGGCGTGGTCCAACAGGGTGCGCAGGGGGACGAGAGGCATTGGGTTACTCCTTAGATGACACAGTGAGCTCGACGGCGGGTTTTCCGGCCCGCCAGAAATCGACGCGGAGTTGCAGCTTGCGAGCTTTCGCCGAAGCCTGGTTTTCTTGCCCCTCCCCGCCTTTGGAACAAGCACGAACCGCCTCGCTCGGGGGCGACGCAGGCGCCAGCGCTCCCTAGCCGCTGATTATGGGCCTTGCTTTGCGAGCTGACAATCCCGGGCGGCTGAGCTGGACGCGGGGAGATGGAGAGGGGACTCGAAGAGTTCGTCGCGTTGAACTTGAGCCAAGCGAATCAGGAGCAGTTTTTGCTGCGCATCGCCACGCCCCTCTTCCACGAAGAAATTGTGTCCAAGTCCCTTCATGTCGGGCGTGCAACTGAGAATGAGCGTCTGGCCGGGCGTGAGCGGAACGTCGATCATCAATTCCTGGAACACCTCCCGCTCGCGACCGGACAACAGCTGCCAAGTTCCCTGGCCACCGACCCATTGCTTGCGGGGCGCACCGTGGTGAATCTCCGGCGTCAATTCGAGCCTCACGGAACCGTCGCCGCGCGGAAAGGGCTTGGCTGCCAGGATGCATTGCGCGTCCGGGTAGGGTTTTCCTCCCACCTTTTGCTCGTGCGGTTTTTTGTAGAGCACGATCAACTCTTCGCGCGGGGCGCTGGTCACGATTTCCCACCGCTGGCCGGCGCGCCGCTGAACCAATTGGTTCTGGGCTAACACGTCGATTTCGGACGTGATGGGTCGGTCGATCTGCGACTCTTCGGATTGCTTGTCCAGCAGTTGCCGGAGTGAGGGCGGCAACTGGGCTCCCACCAACCCGCAGCGAAAGCCGTTGTTGTTCAGATGCAGACGCGTCTCGACCGACAGCAACTGCTCGTCCACTTCCCGCCAGAGTTGCGCATTGAAGTCAAGGTGTCCGACCGGAACCCGGACGAATGTCATTTCGATCGCGACGCTGTCCGACGCCATCCGCGCGGTGGGCAATTCGAAGGCTTCCGGTGTGGGCTCTTTCCAAGCGGAGCAACCCGAGGCCAAGATCCAGCCGAGGAGCAGCGGTCCGGCATGATGAGCTTTCCGGCGGCTGGGGTGCAAGTCAGTCATCCGGGTCGAGATCGATCACGAAGGAGCGAATGGAAGGGAGACGCGTGTGGCGATGGCGAGGACGCTATCGTGCACGGGACCGCCTGTCAACGTGAGTTTATGCGAGCTCCCTGGCTGCTTGGCGGCTTGCAAAAAACGCTCTTGACCCTCCCTCATGAATGAAATAATCTCCCGCCTCATCGATGGCACGAGTGCAACTCACAAGTGCCTTAGGCGAACGCCGAGCGTCACCCATGCAATCGGTCGAGTCGGCCTTGACGTACAACCGAAATGCGTTCACGTGATCGAGTCCGCATCTGGAATCCTTGGATTCTGCGGACCGCGAAGCGAACGTTCGGCAGGGAAGCCGTCGTTTGCTTCGGATCAACACGACGCAACTGGCAGCGTCCAATCGCTCCCGGAAAAAGATACGGAGTCCTTTGCCCCCCTGGGACCCCAATCTTTCCGGGGGCTTTTTTTTTGTTTCTCCACCTGCCGCGATCCGGGCAATTGCCAACCGGCCCTTGTTGATCCGCCAACGAATCGTCATCCTGCTCGCACCGCCAAAGTCACTCGATGGGCCCATTCCGTTTCGTGACACGAGGGAATGATGACGAAGATTTGCCAACTTGAGGTCCAGGACGTTCGTTTTCCGACCTCCCGAGATCTGCATGGGTCGGACGCCATGAATCCCGACCCGGATTACTCAGCCGCCTATGTCACGCTGCACACGGACGGCCCTCGGCAGGGTCAGGGACTGGTGTTCACGCTCGGCCGCGGCACGGAACTGTGCGCCGCGGCCGTTCGCGCTCACGCCAGCCTGATCGAGGGCCAAACGTTGGAGTCGCTGTTCGAATCGCCCGCGGCGTTCTGGCGGCGATTGACCGGCGACAGTCAGCTGCGCTGGTTGGGACCCGAAAAGGGCATCATCCACATGGCCGCCGCCGCGGTCGTCAACGCCGTCTGGGACCTCTGGGCCAAAGTGCAGCAGCAAACCGCTGTGGCGAGTTGCTTTGTGACCTGACTCCCGAACAACTGATTGCGTGCATCGACTTTCGCTACCTGACCGACGCCCTCACACCCGACGAGGCCTGCGAGTTGCTCCGCCGGCAGCTGCCCACCCGCGACGAACGACGGCAGCGTGTGTTGGCCGAAGGCTATCCCGGCATACACGACCAGCGCCGGTTGGCTTGGCTACGATGACGATCAGCTCCGCCGCCGCTGCCAGGCGGCCGTCGCGGCGGGATGGCAAGCGATCAAACTCAAGGTGGGGGCGGACCTGGATCAAGATCGCCATCGGCTGGCGCATCGCCCGCCACGAAATCGGACCCGATCGGCGGCTGATGGTCGATGCCAACCAGGTCTGGGATGTCGACGCAGGCGATCGCCTGGATCCGCGAGCTTGCTCGCGTTTGATCCGTATTGGATTGAAGAACCGACCAGTCCGGACGAAATCCTGGGACACGCGCGGATCGCCCAAGCCGTCGCGCCGATCGGGTCGCCACCGGCGAAATGGTTCAGAATCGAGTGGTGTTCAAGCAACTGATGCAGGCCGGAGGCGATTCAGTTTTGCCAGATCGATAGCTGTCGCCTGGGTGGCGTGAACGAGGTCCTGGCCGTGCTGCTGCTGGCCGCCAAGTTCGGCATTCCGGTCTGCCCGCACGGAGGCGGTGTCGGATTGTGCGAACATATCCAGCACCTGAGCCTGTTCGACTATGTCTGTGTCAGCGGCAGCTGGGAAGATCGCTGGATCGAGTACGTCGATCACTTGCACGAACACTTCGTCGACCCGGTCCAAGTCCAGGGCGGCCGCTATCTCGCGCCCCGGAGGCCCGGCTACAGCGTGACGATGCACGCGGCGTCGATCGATGAATTTCGGTTTCCCGCCGGCGCCGCCTGGGCGGCTACGACGCGGCCGCCGAACCGTCGTTGACGGCCGCGTCGGATAACTGATAACTACTCGCCCAGATCGACCTGCTCGCGGCCCTTCCGCGTCGAGGCGGCTCGCCAGACCTGCAAGTCGACGTCGTCACTGATCGCTCGTGTCGCGCCGTCCATCAGCGCCACATGGACGATCCCGGGATGGTGACTGCGAGCGGTCACGGCGGCGTAGGTTCGGACCGAGTCCGATTTGCCTTCCTGCATGTTCGTCCAGTCGATGCTGCGATTTCCGACACGCTCGGGACGGACGTCGGCGTTGGGGACGAACGTGGTCGTGAAGCCGATTTGGTGCGACCGACCATCCACCCATTCGGTGTGGCCCGTATTGTCGCCCCGCGACGGCCCGTATTTTGCATCGCCCGCTGGTAGCTCTGCGGCGGCTCCAGGGATGACCATCTCCGATGTGACTCCCGCGTTCCGCTCGTAAGGCGTGTAGGCCTTGACCTCGGCCAGGCACAGCGTCTTGCTGAGTCCGTCACGAAAATCGCGTGACTTGAGCCAACTCTCGGGAAAAAACGCACCCGGGCCACCTCGTTGCCGCGCCGGATCCCAGACGAACCAAGTGCCCAGGTTGACGGCGTAATTGAGCGGGTAATGAACGGCTTGCTCTGCATGCATCCGGGTCACGTCGTTGGGTTCGGATGGGCACAGGTAGGGGTGGACGCGGTAGGCCGACAGCAATTGCCCGCCGAGCGTCGTGACCTGGGAATAGGGACGATCGACATCGACGTCCCGGGCCAGGGTGTCTTCCTCCAGGTAAGGCAGGAGCAGCGCCTGGGCCGACCAGCCGCCGCGACCGGCTCGACTGGGAGGAAACACTTGGCGTGCACTCTCGAAATTCAGCGTCGCGAGGGCAACTTGGCGGAGATTGTTCAGGCAGGAGGCCCGACGCGCCGCCTCGCGGGCAGCGTTGACCGCCGGCAGCAGCAGCAGGACCAGAATGGCAATGATCGCGATCACGACCAACAACTCGATCAGCGTAAAGCCCCGACGGGGCGTGGAGGGGCGGGGAAGGGCGGCCATGGCGTCGAAAACTCCTTGAAGCGGGCCGGGCGACCCGGCCCGAATGTTCAGGGCGCTGGTCGCTCGGGCGATACTCGATTCGGGGATACTCGATAATGAGACTCTGTATCAACAGAGTGCTCCGGAGTATAACGAACGGGCCGTTGAGGTCAAGCGGGGAGGTCGCCACGGGCGGAATTCGGGTCGTGGCCAGCCGGGCGGGCGGTCGAGCTGGATCGACCCGTCTGCCCGCCGTGCGCGATGTCGGGCCGCGCGCAGGGATTCTTGCGTCCGTTGGGAGGCCCTTCTATAGTCATGGGCTCGGACGGGACGGATCGGCAGCGCCGGTCCGAACCGGTGTGGGCTTGTCGCCGTAGGACGACCGCCGTGCGTGGCGGTAAACGTCGCCTGCGTCGCGCGCGGAGCGCCGCCCCGCACGATGGTCCGAGTTCAATCGGCCGAGTGGTAGCCTGCGAGCCCGGCAGGGAGCAGCTTGGGTTCGAATGCGTGGGGGCCCTCCGCAAGCGGGCAAGAACGGAGAGGATTCATGATTGAAGCACCGGCAACTGACGCGGCTTCCCCGACCCGGCCGGATGCCGATGTCGTGATTCAAACCAGAAACCTGACAAAGGACTATCGAGACTTCTGGGGGCGTCAGAAGGTGCGGGCCCTCAAGGCGCTGGATCTGGAAGTTCGCCAGGGCGAGATCTTCGGACTGCTCGGGCCCAACGGCTCTGGCAAAACGACCACGATCAAGCTGCTGCTGGGCCTGTTGTTCCCGACGAGCGGCGAGGCGTTGGTTTTCGGTCGGAAAGCGACGGATGTCAGCGAAGAACGAGCGAATCGGATACCTGCCCGAGGAGTCGTATCTCTACAAGTTCCTGAACGCCGAAGAGACGCTCGATTTCTACGGCCGGCTGTTCAACATGACTCCGCAAGTTCGTCGCGAGCGGGTGCGGCGACCTGATCAAAATGGTCGGACTTGGAGTGGGCCAAGCGGCGGCAGCTGAAGGAATACTCCAAGGGCATGACGCGGCGGATCGGCTTGGCTCAGGCCTTGATCAACGACCCCGACTTGATCGTCCTGGACGAGCCCACGACCGGCCTGGATCCGATCGGCACACGCGAGATGAAGGATTTGATTCTCAACTTGAGGGCGGACGGCAAGACGGTGCTGATGTGCAGTCACTTGTTGGCGGACGTGCAGGACGTCTGCGACCGGATCGCGATCCTGTATCAAGGCGATCTAAAGGAATTGGGGCGTGTGGACAGCCTGCTGACCGTGCGCGACGTGACCCAAATTCGCGCGGAGAAGCTGTCGGACGAGGCCAAGCAGGAAATCCGAGAAGTGATCGAGCGGCATGGGGGGGAACTGCTGGGAATCGAGAATCCGACGACCACGCTCGAAGAGTTGTTCCTGAATATTGTCCGCGAGAGTGAAGCCCACCCGGGCCGCCGCGGGTGCGTCGGGCGATTGCCCGCGCCGCTAGTCGCGCCGTCATCGCCGGACGCGAGTCAACGAGAGCCAAGACCATGGTATTGGAAACCCCATCCTACCGTTCTCCGAGTGGCTCGCCGCCAATTTGCTGCCCTTTCTGCTAGCGCTGGCTGCGATTGCCTGCCTGGGCGTGCTGCTGGGTTACCTGGCCGCGGCCCTGCGGCACGGACCGATCGAGTCGCTGCGAATGACGCTCGCGACCTTGGCCACGGGCGTCCGCGAGCTGTTCGAGATTTCGCCGCGACGTCTGTGTGCGATCGCCCGTCTGGCCTTTCAGGAGGCGATCCGTCGCCGGGTACTGGTTGTGTTCGTGATCTTCGTGATCGCGTTGCTGTTTGCCGGCTGGTTCCTGGATCGCGACAGTGACTCATCCGGCGCGGCTGTACCTGAGCTTTGTGCTTGACGGCCACAAACTACTTGGTGCTGATCCTGGCGATCTTCATCAGCGCCTTCAGCCTGCCGAACGACTTGAAGAACAAGACGATCTACACGGTCGTGACCAAACCGGTTCGCGGCTGGGAGATCGTCGTGGGCCGGATCCTGGGTTTCTGTGCGATCGGCACGGTGCTGTTGGCCCTGATGTGCGTGTTCAGCTACTTCTTCGTCAAACGAGGGCTGCAGCATTCGCACACGGTCGATCCGGCAGGGTTCGTTGATCAGCGGGACGACGTGGGCAATCTCGACCGGTCTGAAAGTGAGCGAGAGTTCTTTGGTACGAAACCATCGCCACGAGGTGACGCTGGGGCCGGATGAGGCGGTGTCGGTCAGTCCCGAGCACGATCATACGCATGCGGTGACGGCAACTCCCGAGCAGGGGCGACTCGGGCAGTACGAGCTGGGAGCGGCCCGCGGACTGCTCACGGCACGCGTTCCCATCCTGGGTCAGCTGCGGTTTCTGGATCGCTCCGGGAACCCAGGCGAAGGGATGAACGTGGGCTACGAGTGGGCCTATCGTCGGTACATCGAAGGTGGCACGTTGGCCGCGGCGA
This sequence comes from uncultured Planctomycetales bacterium, assembly GCA_963826795.1. Taxonomy (GTDB): domain Bacteria; phylum Planctomycetota; class Planctomycetia; order Pirellulales; family Pirellulaceae; genus CAWGYT01. The sequence goes on from CAWGYT010000024.1 coordinate 172,707, forward strand.
TTTGGCGATTCGAGGGACTCCGCCGCGAAGACTTCGGCGACACGCTACCGCTGGAAATGTCGATCCGGGTCTTTCGAACCTACAAGGGCGATATCGAAGAAGGGATTCGACGGGGACGATTGAATTGGTCAAGCCCGCGCCGCGGGACGCGGACGGCAACCCGACCGCGCCGGATGGCGGGTTGCGAAGTGTCGAGTTGAGTTTCACGGCGCAGGAGTACGAAGCGTACCAGCCCGAGATTCCGCGTCAGCTGATGGCCCGCGACAGCCGACGGGAAACGAGCGGAGGTGGATCTGTTCGACGATTTGGTCGATCCGGAGACCGGGGACTTGGAGGTCTGGATTCGCTGCTTCGACCGTGGCCAGTATTTCGGGATGGCGCCGGCTGACCTGTACATTCGTGCCAAGGATCGGCCGTTTTGGGTGAACTTCGTCAAGGGCTACATGAGTATCTGGTTTCAGATGGTGGTCGTGACCTGTTTCGGCGTGGCCTTCAGCACGTTCCTGAGCGGACCGGTGGCCATGATCGCGACGTTGTCCGCCCTGGTGATGGGATTCTTCAAAGGCTTTGTGTTCGACGTCGCGACCGGCGAGATGCCGGGAGGTGGCCCGCTCGAGTCGCTGGTCCGTATCATTAAGCAGTGGAACCAGATGTCCGAGCTGGAGCCGGGCGTGGGCACCTGGATCATCCAGCGGATCGACGACGTCTTGATGCTGTTCGTGCAGGGGATCAGCTACGCGATGCCGAACTGCGGCATGTTCAACACGAGTCGCTTCGTCGCCTACGGCTTCGACATCCCCACGGACTTGATGGCCCAGCACCTGACGCTCGCACTGGCCTACGCTCTGGTGGTGTCCGTGGCCGGGTACTTCTTCTTCAAGACACGGGAAATCGCGGCATGATTTCGAACGCGTCGTTTCGGCGAAAAGTGATTTACGGCGTCTTGATCGCCGTGCTGCTGTTTCCGCTGTACCTGATCAGTCGGCCTTCGGTTCGTGGTCGCGACGGTCGCCTGACCGAAGGCGGCGTGCTCGCGCAACTGCGCACCGAGTACGAGCTATCGCAGGCGGACCTGGGCGAAATCGATCCGGCCAGCGAATCCATGAAGCTGGCCACGCTGGGCATGCGCGGGATTGCCGCCAATCTGTTGTGGGAACGGGCCAATCGCTACAAGCGCGAGCACGACTGGGATAACCTCACCGCCACGCTCAACCAGATCAGCAAGCTACAGCCGAACTTCATTTCCGTCTGGCAGTTCCAGGGCTGGAATCTCGCTTACAACGTGTCGGTCGAATTCGACGACTACCGTTCGCGTTACCAGTGGGTCAAACGCGGCATCAATTTTCTCCGCGAAGGTCTGCGCTACAACAGTCAAGAACCCGTGCTGCCCTGGGAACTTGGCTGGACCTTTGGTCACAAGCTCGGCAAGGCGGACGAGTATGTGCAGTTTCGCCGGCTCTACCGGGAAGACGAAGACTTTCATGACGACTTGGCAGCCAGCATCGATATCGACAAGACGTTGGGGCCCGACGGAAAGTCCGACAATTGGCTGACAGGGCGTGAGTGGTTCCTGCGGGGACAGCAGATTGTCGATAGCGGGGTCCCGATCCGCGGTCGGCTGGTCGACGATACCGGGCGAATTCGCCGCGGCAAAACGCCCCTCATCTTTCATTCGCATCCGGCGAAGTGGCTCATGAGCCACGCGATGGCGATCGAAGAGGAGGGATATCTGGACGAAGCCGCTCAGTACGCTTGGATGCGAGGAGGTTCGGAATGGGAGAAATACGGCCTGCGCGAGATTCCGACCTCTTACGGGTTCGCGATTCGTTTGGCCGACTTCGAACGACTGGAGGCCGAAGCCGAGCGTTTTGGCAATCAGCTGGATGAACTCCTGCCAGGCGTCCGAGACGAGATCGACGCCGAAAAACGGGCCGCCCTCGATCCGGAGGAAATTGAGGCGATGGAAATGCCCGACGAGCAACGCACGGAAGAGCAGCGGGTACTCGCCTTCGCCGCGAATCGGAAGTCGCGGGCTCGATACGCCGAGATGGCCGAACGTGCTCCGCCCGAGCTCAAGCGTGAAGTCGAGCGATTGGTAATGAAAGGCGAGGCCTCGCAGGCGATGGCCGACGCGATCTACAGCTATCGAGACCAGGTGAACTACGACTACTGGAAGATGCGCTGCGAAGTGGAACAGACCGACGAAGCGATTCGAGGACGCAAGTACCTTTGGGAAGCCCTCAAGGCCTACGATCAGGCGGATCTGGAGACGATGCGGCAGAACTACGAGTTGGCGTGGGACGAATGGGCCAAGATCTTCGACAAGTACCCGTCGATGCGCGAGGATACAACCGCCGAAGAACTGATGGATTCCGTACGCCGGTACAGCTGGGTGCTGAGCCAACTGGACGAGCCGTTCCCGCCGGCAGACTTTAAGCTCATGCGGCTGCTCGAGCTGCACCAGGCCTTGCTTGAGGATGACGAGTACTAGCGCTCGGTGACAGACCGGGTTGGGAAAAGGGGTCAGGTCCCAAAAGCCAAAACGGCCCTGCGGGTGCTTTGCACTTTTGGGACCTGACCCCTTTTCCCAACCCGGGCGAGCGGATCACCAGGGAAACTCCGCGGAGACTTCGACAATCTCGATGTCCGGATCCGCTTGGAAGATCGCCAGCAAGTCGTCGTGCAGCTGGTTGGCCCACGGCGACGTGTCCACGTAGCGAAACTTGCGCCAACTCCAGATTCGAGGCCCCGTTGTGCCCGCGGTGCAAGCGAAATCAAGTGGGCCATCGTCGTTCGGCCTCGAGTAGACGCAGACTCCGAAGGCGAACGGAGCGGTTTTGAGCTCGACCCACCAGCCCCAGTCCTCGCAGCAAATAAAGGGAGCGTCGTAACCGCGATCGGACAGCTTCGTCTGCAAATAACTGGCAAGCGCTTTGCCGTACATTCCTTCGTTCACCAATTCCGCATCCTCGCCGGGCTGAGCCGGAAACTGGGACGACCGGATGTGAATGAAATGGTCCATTGTTCCCTCGCTCTCGCCTTTCACGTTCCCGCGCCCTCGCCTTTCATTCGGATCGTCGGCACACATCGGGCCCGGTCAGGCAGGCCCAGCCGCGCCAGGTACCAGGTAAAGAATGCCTCCAAGTTGTATTCACGGGCGGGCGAAAGAGGCCCGGGGCGAAACGCGGGCGACGCGATCCCGCGCGCCGCACGCTCGCATAACCGCCAGTCCTGCTCGCTGGTGAGTTGCCAAAACGGCGTGAGCCGATCGAGCGAATAGTCGATCCCATCTTGGGCCAGTCGATCCACCAGCCAAGTGACGCGGATTCGGGTTTGCCGACGGCCCGCCGGTAACACTCGCGTCAGCACCGCGTGGTCGCAACTGGTGTGACACCAAAAACTGGGCAGCGAGCGAAGCCGCAGCACGCCTGCCTGCGCCGAACGAATGCTTCCCAGCCAGGGAGCGACCCGCTTCCCGTCGATCGATTCGGTCTCGTATCCCTCGACTTGGACCGTTCGCGTCGCCGAAACCGGAAACGGGTTGGGATCGTTCGGATCGGGAAATCGAGCCAGCCCGCCGGTGGCGGATGCAACGGACAGGCCCTCGCTTTCCCAATAGACCGTCGCCTGCGCCAGGATGGACTCGAATTCCGCCCGAACCTCGGGACTGGCGTGTTCGGCTTCGGCAATGTCGAAATTCGCTCGAATGTATTGTGGGTGCCCCGCGTCGCAATGGTAACACTCTCGGTTGTTCTCCCAGACCGTCTTCCAATTCGCGCTGACGCAATAGTCCAACGCATGGGCGACCTTCGCATTGGCAAAGCCATGCGGTTCGGCGGCGCCCAGCGTGTGGATCAGCGGCGCGACATCCGGAGGCGTCTCGGCGAGGCAGACAAAAACCAGTCCCGCGATCGACAGGGTGTGGATCTTGTGCAGGCCGCCGGCCAGCGATCCCGCGTCTCCCATCCCGCGACAACTTTGTAGCTGGCCCGCTCGAGTGAAGCACCACTGGTGATAGGGACAGACGAGCAGCTTGCCCGTCCGGCCATGAGACTCGTCGCAGAGCAGTGTGCCGCGGTGCGGGCACACATTGTGGAAGGCGCGAATCTGGCCGTCATCGCCGTGCAGCACGAGCACGGATGTTTCGTCCAGCGCGACCGTCAGGTAGTCTCCCGGAACTGGGATCTCGCACGCCGGGCACGCAAACAGCCACGCGGCCTGCCAGATGTTTTCGACTTCGCGCCGATAGATGTCCTCGCGATCGTAATACGCTCCGGGAAGCCCCTCCCAAGCAACTCGCGGCCGGATTTCGTCCAGGTCGTCCATCGTCTTACTTGCTCCAGCCCCCCGCATCGTCGCGGTCAACCTCCCGACACGCACCGGACGTATTGGTCGAAGTTCTCGCACACGTGAGCCTGGTCGCTCGAACGCCAACGCAGGCGAATATGCCATTCATTGCGTTCTCGGTCCGCTAATAGCATCGACTCCCGGTGCGCTCGCGGAGAAAACTCGTCCGACGTCGTCGGGCGTTCCCGCGGTTGTTCCTTCAGGTTGGCTCGGGCGTATCGCCGTAGCTCCAGCCACACTTCGGACACCTGGACTGAGTCCCATCCAGGTTTGCGCCGCACTGAAAGCAAGCGATCGTTTCGTCCAACGACGGGGCCTTCTCCGAACGAGGTGTGCCATACAGGAAGATGCGCCCGCACGCCTGACACATCATCGCCCTGACCTCTCCCGCGACATCAAACATTTCCAGCCAAGTGCTGCGACTCGTTTCGCCATCCGCGTAGTGCACCACCGCGGCATCCACCGCCGCTCCAGAAACCGGGTTTTTCGGACCCCGACCGAACAGCTGCACCGCGCGCATCGATCCGGCGCAGTCGGGACATCGAGACGGTGGCACAGATGGAGTCATTTCGACGCTCGCATTCGTCCGTTGTGAGATCACGCCGAGTCGCCTGCGGGCCTCCGTGACGTTTTCGCGATCACGTGTCAATCTAGCGAGTCGCAGTGCCGACCGCCACATCGACGCCCGTCCCGAGGAGGCGGCTCCGCACATGGCAATCAAGGCTTGCGCTACCTCCAAGAAATCTCCCTCCTGAACGAATGTAGTCTAGACATTACATTGTGTCTGGTATAGATTACATTTCGGTTGGCCGGTGGAACCGTGTGGGGGGATCTTGAAATGAGTTTTCACGAGAAAAGTGCTTGGGTGTGTTTCGTTTCGATAGGGGTTGTTTTCGCGCCCTACTTCGGGGTCGTGCTGCGGCATCCCATGGCGTACGTGGGACTATTTGGGCTGGCGGTGATCGGTCTGGTCGTCCTCCTGACGCTGTTTCACCTCGTTAACGCGCTGGTAACACGTTCGATCCGTCGGAGTGGCGAGGTGCCTTCGCTTGACGAGCTGGACCGAATGGTCGAGTTGCGGGCGGCCAAAACGGCCGGTCTCGTCCTGGCCTTCGTGGTCGTCGTGTGGTCGCTTGCCGCGATGATCGGAATTCCCGCCGCAGGCGTCAGCCAGCGGGTTCATGCGTCGGCGACGGGTGAGTCCGCGTCGGCGGCTGGATTTGTGATTCCGGTGGCGCATGCGATGACGGCCGTCCACTTGCTGTTCGCTGGGTTTGTCATCGCAAATCTCGTTTACTACGGACGCATTGTGGTCGCCTATCGGAGACTGGCTCGTGGCTAAGGCGATGATTCAGAATCGCATTCGGCAGTTGCGCTTTCAGGCCGGCGAAATGACTCAACAAGCCTTGGCCGACCGCGTGGGGATTACGCGCCAGACGGTCATTGCTCTGGAAAAGGGCGCCTACTATCCGTCGCTCGAGTTGGCGTTCCGGATCGCCGAGGCGTTCAGCGTGCCGTTGGAAGACGTATTCCAGTTCAAGGGATAGCGCGACGCGGAGGTCACGAAAGCGCTCGGTTGCGAAGACATGCGTCGTGGCCGCGCGTTGCCTTGAAGGAAAACAAAGATCAAGTTGCCGCAAGTTGCCAAGAGACGCCAAAACGATCCGAGACCCAAGCAAACTTTTTGCTAAACGGATATTCGGCGAGGGGCATCATGACCTCTCCACCTGCGGATAGCACTTCAAAATATCGCGTGATCTGGTCGTCGTCATCACAGGCGACATACAGCGAGCTCGCGGGTGTGAAGCCAAAATCGTGCTTGACGGGACTATCAATGCACATAATCTCTTGGCCGTTCAAAGAAAACTTGGCGAGTTTCACCGAACCTTCTTTGCCATCCTGGTTGGCACCATATCTTTCGATTTCAACGACTTTGGAGTTGGCGAAGAGCTCGACATACACCTTCATTGCTTCTTCCGCGTCGCCTGAGAACATGAGACACGGGGTGATCTTCAGGCCGTTTTGCGAGTCTACCATGCTGGAACTCCCGTTAGTCGCTCGAATTCTGAGCGGTGACACAACACTAGCCCGTTGTGGGCTGACCCCTAGCGACGAGCTGCGAGGCCCTGGCTCGACTCTTCGGTCTGGGCAATCCGTGCCAGCGCAAATACGCCACCATCGATGCAATGGAAAATAGAAGGAGTGGGAGCAATTGGGTAATCATGCGTGCAATCGCATCACGATGTGCGAGAAAACGAACGGACTTTTGATGATGATCTGGACGTATTTCTGGGAGCCGGAAATCTGGTTCCATCCTCCCTGCTGTTCAGGCGTAAGTCGCGCAAACTGATTCGAATCAATCGTCCGTAAACGTGCCACTGCCACCCGAGTGAGCCGACCGTTGGAACGCCGACGGCGCGGACTTCTTCCGGATCCGATACCGTCAATCGTCCCGAGATGTCGCGGACTGTTGGGAGTTCGGTCACCTCCGCCTTCCATTGCCGATTGGCAAGCACCAAGGCAACCGCGAGATCCGCCACGGTTGCAAGCAAAACGAGGCTTGCCAATGCGTAGTGGAAAGGCCACCGCGGTTTCGCGTGAGTCTCGTTCGATGTGGCTTTCGCAGTCATCGGTTGTGGTTCACGATTCGGTGCGCCGAAGTCGCGATCTTGCGATATCGCCCGGACGCCGCCAGGGCGACGATCGGAAGCCACAACGGCGCTTGCGGTTCGGGTACACTCGCGATTTCCGACCTCGGCCCAAGCTCGTAGCCGCCGCGCTGAAAGGCGATCACGAAGTCCGCCGACTCGAAATCTCCGTCTCCGTTCCAGTCGCCCGTCTCCCAGCTTGAATTCAGTGGAACGCCATCTTCATATTCACCCAATTGAAACACGTGGACGAAGTCTCCACTGTCGAACTCGCCGTCCAAATTTGCATCGCCAAACCACGTCGCCCTGAGTTCCTCGACCCAGTTGACGCGATCCAAGTCGTCGACCTGTCCATCGAGATTCAGATCATAGCGCGGGCTGGTATCTCCGTCACGAACTGCGGCAGAGAGTAAATCGATGTCCGGTGCATCCAGGGTGTCATTGTGATTCAGATCTCCCCGCAGCCGCGGGTCCGGAAACGCAATTCGTTGCAGCTCGTCCAAGGTAAGCGCCTCATTGTGAATGCGGATGTCGGCCAGCGCTCCGTCAAAAAGCTGGTCGCGGCAGCAGGGATCCCATCCCATTTCGAATTCGAAGACGCGCTCGAGCCGAAGCGGCGTGGCGCTCTGCACAACCTCCGCGGCCAGATCCCGCGTTGCTTGCCTTTCATCCCAGAGGTAGACCGTGAGCTGATTGTCCGCCGCGTTGGAAACCTGCGCGACGAAGTACCACACTTCCTCGGTTAGTGTGACGAACGACGTGGGCAGGTCGCCTTGACCACCCGCGGCGTATTGAAGTTCGAATTGGCTCGTCTCGGTCTCGGCCAGGCGCAGGCCGAGTTGCTGTTGCTGACCACTTTCCACCAAGCCATTGAGAAAGAGCCCCGCCTGTCCGGATTTTCCCGCCGCCAACCCAAACGATGGACTCGCATCGATCCGAAACCAGCCGGTGAGCGCCCAGTCAAACGTCTCCCCGACCGGCGCCAGCCCCAACTCGTCCTCATAGGCCGTCAGGAAGTAGCCATCTCCCGTGTCGCCGCCCCCCGGATCACTCGGCCCCGACAACGCGATGGCCTGACCGCCATTCAGCGCGGGCGGGCCGGGGACAAACTCCGGCGTCTCCAACGCCGGTGTGGGGGCTCCGTCGTCCAGCAGGAAATAAGCCGCCCGCGGCACCGGCTCGACCAAATTGGCCAGCGTTCCATCGAGCGACCAATGCGCCACCAATTCACCTCGGACGAAATCTCCACCGGTGCCGAACAAGCATGCAAATATCGCCAAGCCGAATCGTGTGGTTCTTGTTCGTCCGCCCCGAGGCATCGTCAACTCCCCGAATGCACCGCATCAACCCGTGTCGAGTCAACATGACGAGACACCGCCCGTCACGTCTGCCCATTTTAGACAATGCGCCGCGAAAATGGATCCGTCGAGCCGAGCGAAACTCGCGAACGCGTAATTCGGGAGCCCAGGGTTCGGGAGGGCTCGCCCTCCCGACCATTACAGGCCTAGGAAGGGGACCGGCAAGAGAAACGCGTGTTGTTCGTACAGACTCAGGCCGCCGTACCAGGAGATGTACTGCGTGAAATAGACAATCAACACATAGATCGAAACGACTGGCACGACGGCCAATCGGGCGAGCCAGCGAAACACGAAGTGCCGCGGAAGCTCGCGCTTTCCGCCACGCCAGACCGCCCAACCCGTCAGGCCGCGAGCTGGCCAGATAAAGATCACAAACACCAGGCTAGGCAGCCAAGCCGCTTCGCGGGGAATCAGTTCGGCTTTCAACAGGTAAAGCGGCAAGGCGAGGGCCAGCGTCGACAGCAGGGCCACCCAATAGGCCAACGGAGCACACGCGAAGATGCGGTTGACTCCGCGTAGATCAAACAGATCGCCGAAACGATTGCTGGCCGCGAAACGGGTCTGCAGGAACGGCAGGTAAAGCAGCACGCCCGCCAGCAACAGGCCGCCCGTCAGGCCCGAGACGACGCCCGCGGGGACGGGAATCCGCGAGGCGATCATCAGCAGTGTGACCGGGATCACGAGCCAGATCATCGCGCCCACGCCCCCAGCCAGACCCAGCCGGAAATAGTAAGGACAACGCAGCCCAAGCAGAAATTGCCAGAACCGGTCCCGTGCCTCGGAGTAAATCCCCCCGGCACGTATCCGGCGCAGGAACAGACGCGGAGCGGGCCAGAAGAAGTCGCGCAGCCGCCCGCCGCGGAGCCAGGCCCAAGCCAAGTGGCAGATCGTGACCATCGCCACCGCCAGCAAGCAATATCGCCAGCGCTGGGTCGTTGGACTGTTTCCATTGATGAGCAGGGACGAATACCACAGCCCCGAAATGGCGCGCGCTGGCCAGAGCATCAGCCAGGTGCCCAGTACCAGGCCTCCGATCCGCGCTGCTTTGCGGATGCCGATCAACCCATCTCGAATTCGACCCGTGCGCACGATTCGGCCCGACGACTCGAGGAGGTACCCCAGACTCAAGAGCTGCACGATCGGGATCGTGGCCAACACGGCTAACCCAATCACCAGACTGGCCAGTCCAAACAGCCACTCGCTCGCACCGCACATTCCCTGAAACAGAATTCGGGCCAACGACCCGAGCCGCCCCCGCCGCGGTCGCGGCGGCGGCGGAGCAGAATCGACCATGGGCAGCGGTTCGTTCGCCAGCGAGATGGGCAAGGGCGTTTGCATCGGCTTCATCTCTCGCTCTCGGTCCGTGGTGCCTCAGGTCCAATCGCACTTCGCTATAATTGAGTGAATCTTGCCAAGCTTTCGCCGAAAGTCGCGAACAGCAGACAGTCCTCTGTTCCTGATCTTAACCGGTACCACGAGCACGCGCGATGGGCTGGCGTAATCTGGGATTCATCGTTGTCTGTCTGTGCGGGCTAGGTTTCCTGGCCAGCCATCTTGTCCCGCGCGACTTGCCACGCCCCGACGCGTTGCAGGTCGCCTTGAGCCCGGCCGACTCCAATTTGCAGGAGTTGGTTGCCAAGCTGGATGACCAATTCCAGCAGTCCTGGGCGGCCGCCAACGTCGTGCCGACTGCGACGGTGGACGAGTGGACGGTGTACCGGCGGCTCTCGCTGGCACTGACCGGCACGATCCCTTCGCTGGAGGAGATTCGTTGGCTGCAGGGAGTTCCGTCCGAACAGCGGCTCGGCGCGTGGCTCAATCGACTCCTGTCCGATCGCCGCTTCAGTGACTATCTGGCCGAGCGGTTGGCGCGGGCCTATGTGGGAACGGAAGACGGCCCCTTTCTGGTGTACCGGCGGCGCCGCTTCGTGACCTGGCTCAGCGATCAGATTCATGACGGACGGCGATACGATGACCTGGTCCGCGAACTGATCAGCGGGACCGGCCTCTGGACCGATTCTCCGGCGGTAAATTTTTTAACCGTGACGAACGACGTCAATGGGGATGAGCAGCCCGACGAACAACGTTTGGCTGCGCGGACCGCGCCGCTTTCCTGGGCGTCCGCTTGGATTGTGTCCAATGCCATGACGATAACCTCGGCGGCGATTGGCTCCAGCGGGACTTTCAGCAGCTGGCCGCCTACTACGCCGATGCGACGTCCTCACTGCTGGGTGTCCGCGACCGTCCGCAGGATTATGAGTTTCAATATCTGGGCCAGTCGGAACTGGAAAAGGTACCGGCGTGCGTCCCGTTTGAGCCGGATCTGGCATCGGCCGACGGAACGCGCCGAAAGCAATTGGCGGACTGGGTGACTCACCCGCAGAACGAGGCCTTCGGACGCGCCCTGGTGAATCGGATTTGGGCCTTGATGTGTGGCCGACCGCTGATCTCGCCCGTCGACGATTTGCCCTTGCAGGGACCGTATCCTCCGGGCCTGGAGTTGCTCGCACGCGACTTTGCCCAACATGACTTCGACCTCCGGCGACTGGTGCGAGCGATCGCGTCGTCCTGTGTCTTTCAGCGAGACAGCCGAAGCCCCAGTGGTGTGTCAGAACAACAGGAAGAGCATTGGGCGGCGTTTCCCCTCACGCGGCTGCGACCCGAGCAAGTGGCCGGAATTCTGCTGCAGGCCGCCTCGTTGACCACCATCGATGCCAACTCGCACATCCTTGTCCGGTTAGGTCGATATGAAGCACAACAGAACTTCGTCCGCCGCTATGGAGATACGGGCGAGGACGAGTTCTCGGACCGTGCCGGAACGATTCCGCAGCGTCTCCTCCTGATGAACGGCGAACTCGTGAGCGAAAGGACAAAGGACGATTTAGTGAAGAACGCCGTCACACGGCTTGCCGTGCTTGCGCACGATAACCTGCACGCGCTGGAGGCAGCGTACTGGGCGACACTCACGCGTCAGCCATTACCGGATGAGCGCGAGTATTTCCTCGGTCGACTGGACGCCGTCCAAGGCCAGGCTCGACGCCGCGTCCTGGAAGATCTGTACTGGGCGCTGTTTAACTCGGCCGAGTTTTCCTGGAATCACTGACGCATGACGAGGGTCGACGGACGGAGCTTGAGTTCCGTCGTGAAGTCGTCGACAACGGAGAGTCTTGAATCGAATTCGCAGCGGAGCACGACATCCCATGGAGATCGCGAACGACTCAGGTTGTGGTCAGGCCACGCATTTCAATCGGCGCACGTTGCTTAAGTTTGCCGGCGCGAGCGGTCTGGCGTGGCTCACGCCCGTCGCCGAGCTGCTGGCCTGGCAGCACGAGCGGGATCCGGCCGGGCGGCCGGCCAAGTCGCTGATTCTGCTCTGGCTCGCGGGCGGACCCAGTCAACTGGAGACGTTTGATCCGCATCCGGGCACGTCGATCGCGGCAGGCACCGACGCCATCGCGACGGCCGCTCCCGGGGTGCAGCTGGCCCGCGGACTGGAACAGACGGCCGAGGTCATGGACCACCTGATGCTGATCCGATCGATGGTCAGCAAAGAAGGAGATCACGAACGCGCCACCTACCACGTCAAGACGGGTTATCGTCCCGAGCCGACGCTGGTGCATCCCGCGTTAGGGGCGGTGCTTTGTCACCAAACGCCCGTCGCCGGAATCGAAATTCCCCGCCATGTGTCGATCTTGCCCGGCGGGTCGGCGGCCCGCGGAGGTTACCTGGGCGATGCTTACGATGCCTTCCAAATCGGCGATCCCCGGGATCCGCTGCCCGATATGCGCCCCCCGGTTCCCAAGCCTCGCTTTCAGCAACGGCTGGACGATCTGGCCGTGATCGACCGGCAGTTTGCCAAAGGGCGCGAGGCGCGGCTCGAGCCGCGCGGGACCTCGCATACGACAAGGCTCGACCAAGCCGTTCGCATGATGGATTCCGAACAGCTCAAGGCGTTTGATCTGCAGGATGTGCCGCAGGATGTCCTGCGTCCGTTCGGCGACTCCGCCTTCGGACGCGGTTGTCTCGTCGCGGCACGACTGATCGAAGTGGGCGTCCGATGCGTCGAAGTGACGCTGGGCGGTTGGGACAGCCATGTCGCCAACCACGAACTTCACGATCAGCGAAAGCGAGACCTTGATCCGGCTCTGGCTGCGCTGATCCGTTACCTCGTACAACACGATCGCCTTTCCGACACGATCGTCCTCTGCGGTGGCGAATTCGGTCGCACGCCTCAAGTCAACCCGGCCGGCGGACGCGACCATTGGCCCCATGGATTTAGCCTGGCCCTGGCTGGCGGTGGCTTGCCCGGGGGACACGTGATCGGCGAAACCGATCCTGAGGGTGGCCGGCTGGCTTACGAGCAAGGAGTGACGGTCGCCGACCTGCACGCCTCGTTGCTCAGTCGACTCGGCATCGACCCGCGACACGAGATCCTGACTCCGGTCGGACGGCCCGTCAAACTGAGCGACGGCCGCGTCGTTTTTTGAGGCGATTCTGCGGTCCTTCGCGTCGCGGTCGGCGGAAGAAGATCGAGGCGAGCGTCCTCTTCCACTTCGGATCCCGAAAGATAGAACTCAACCGATTCGCCCGGCGCATCGCTCGGCTTTCCGACAAAGCCATCCACCAGGTCGGCGACCGCTGAACGCGAACTCGACCACAGGGCGGCGAGCAGCAGGAGCATGATCGGGCGGGTGAGCTTGGGCATGCCGAGTGATCTTGCGGCGGCGAGATTCATTTCGGCAAGCGATCGACGCGCGGTGCTCAGCCAGATCCGACATCGCCCCGAACTCACGGGGATCGTCTTGATCGCGAGATCTGCCGGTTCAGCCGAAGCTTGCGACAATGTGTTCGACGGTCATCCCGAGCTGCTGCATGACCGTTTCGCCGGGGCGCTGATTCCGAAACGATCGATGCCAACGACGCGTCCCTCGGTGCCGACGTATTTCCACCAGAGCGCGGTTACGCCGGCCTCGACGGCCACGCGACGATGACAGGCGGCCGGCAGAACGCTTTCGCGATACGCGTCCGGCTGGCGGTCGAAACGTTCGCAGCAGGGCATCGAGACGACGCGTGTGCCTGCGCCGAGTCGCTTGGCGGCGTCAATCGCGAGTGACAACTCGCTGCCTGTCGCGATAATGATCCGCTCGAGCGGCCCTGTTTCGGAAATGGCGACATAGCCGCCTCGTTCGGCCCCTTCACGCCGCGAACGGACCGGAATCGAATTCAGGGTGGGAACTTTCTGCCGGGTTAGCAGCAGCGCGGTGGGGCCGTCGTGACGCTGGAGAGCCGACGCGAAAGCGCCAGCTACCTCTTCCGGATCAGCGGGACGAGAGACATCCAGGTTGGGGATCAGGCGCAGGGCGCTGCAGGTTTCCACGGGTTGATGGGTGGGGCCGTCCTCGCCGACGCCGACCGAGTCGTGCGTGAACAGATAGACGACCGGCAACTTCGCGAGCGCCGCCAGTCGGATCGAAGGACGCAGGTAGTCGGCGAATACGGCGAAGGTCGCGCCGGTCGCGAGCAAGAGGCCATCGTAAGCGATTCCGTTCAGAATCGCGCCCATCGCATGCTCGCGGATTCCAAACCAGACATTGCGCCCCCGACGATTGTCGCGGCTGAAATCGCCGCCGTCTTGGATGTAGTTTTTGGTCGAGCCGAACAGATCGGCGCTGCCGGTCAGCAGCAGTGGTAACGACTTGGCCAAGGCTTGTATCACAACGCCTCCCGCACCGCGGGTCGCATCGGCATAGTCGCGGGAAAACTCGGGGATGGAATCGACCAGGTCGCCTGGAATCGCGCGTTCCCGCCCGCGTTGCAGGAGCGCCGCCCGCTCCGGGTTGGCCGCCTGCCAGGCTTGAAACGTCGCCAGCCACCGGTCGTATTTGGCGATCTGAGCCGCCTTGTGGCCCGCGAAGAAATCGCGGACTTCGGACGAAACATAGAACGTCTCTTTGGGCAGTCCGAGCCCTTGGCGGGCGGCGGCGGCAAACTTTGCGCCGCTTTCGCCATGCGCCTTGGCGGTTCCGGCCACTTCCGGAATTCCCTGGCCGATCAGCGTGTGGGCGATGATCAATTTCGGACGACCGTTGTCGCTGGCCTTGGCCTGCTCAAACGCTTGCCGGAACACCTCCATGTCATGGCCATCGACCGTGACCACATCAAATCCGTACGCCTCGAATCGCTTGCCCGTCTCTTCGCTTTGCGTCACCTCGGCCATCGCATCCAGCGTGACTCGGTTGGAATCGTAGATCAAAATCAGGTTGTCCAAGCCCAGGTGTCCGGCCAAGGCGGCCGCCTCCGAGGCCACGCCCTCCTGGAGACAGCCGTCGCCGGCCAAGGCGACCACGTGATAGTCGAGTATCGGATGCTCGGCCGTATTGAAACAAGCCGCCAGAAATTTGCCGCTCAGTGCATATCCCACCGCGTTTCCGACGCCTTGACCGAGCGGCCCCGTGGTCGCCTCGACGCCCGCCGTTTCATGGTACTCGGGATGGCCCGGCGTCTGACTGCCGAGCTGCCGGAAATGACGGATCTGTTCCAGGGAGAGGTCGTAGCCGGCCAAGTGCAGCCAGGCATAGAGAAACATGCTGCCGTGCCCGGCGGACAGGATGAACCGATCGCGATTGATCCAGCGGGGCTCGGCCGGGTTGTAAACCAACGCATCTCCGAAGAGAACCGCCCCCATTTCCGCGGTTCCCAGGGGCAGGCCCAGATGTCCCGAGCTGCAAGCATGAACGGCGTCGATCGCCAAACCTCGGGCGGTCGCGGCGGCTTGCGAAAGTAGATCCTTGTTCATCACGATTCGCTTGCTGAAGGAGGGAACCCATCCGCGCCGTCGCTCGACCATACCACACGTCGATTTCGACCGAATAGGCCCGGGAGTGTAACTCCTTCGGCCTGGGATCGTCAACGTGCCCCTCACGTGCGCCGGGCTCGCCCTGCCGACGCGAGCGCAAAAAAATCGCTCGTTGTCACCAACGAGCGATTCGGCTTTGGGGTCTGGCGGCCTCCGCCCGGAGTCGCCACGGCCCGCCGTGCGTTAACGCTTGACGCTCGCCGCGGATCCGTTGCCGTCGATCAGGACGCGGGGTGCCTTCGGTGCGACCGAATGCGCCGCATTGTCGATATGCCGGCGGACGAGATGGGGCATCCAAAGAGCCTTGTCGACCAGCTCGACCAGCACCGAGGGGTCAATTGGCTTGCTCAGGCAATAAGTCCCTCCAGCCCGTCGGGACTCATCGATAATCTCACTTCCGCGGGACTGCGCGATGAAGATGACGGGGATGTCCTGACGCGGATACTCCTGCTTGACCGTTTGAGCGAATTCAAAGCCACTGCAGGCATCCAGCTGGACCTCGAGAATCATCAGGCTGGGCATGTGGCTCCGGGCGGACACCAACGCGCGGGCCGCGCTCGTCGACGACTCGCACTGAAACCCTTCGCTCCGCAGCACAGCGCCGATTCGGTCGAGTTCTTGACGGTCGTGATCGACGACCAGGACGCGAACAGATTCGTTTCCAGATTTGCCCATGTGAGTTCACTCCTGCTGGATTTCCGCATCAGTACCGGTCGTGGCCGGCGCCCATCGGACGGCTAGTCTCGCCCCCCGTTGAGGGCGATTGAATCTAAAACTCATCAATTCACCGCGACGACGAGGCGAGAACGCAGCGAATCGCTTAATGACAACGAAATATAGCTTGCGTTCCACGGCAGCCGGTCCAAGCCGCGAGAAATTGGCCGCCCGCCTGGGGGCTCCTGGCCACGGCGGGACGAGCGGCGGAAGGAGGCCTTCGGTTGTTTCATGCCGCGACCGGGATTAAACTGAACGTGCGCCGATCCCTGGGCAATTCGCAGCGGCGGCGGGTCGCCGCCGAGCAGGACTTTGGCCACGAGCGCCCTGTCAATTCGATCCATCAAGGGTTTGCTGCAGCTGATGTCGACCGCAGATCATCGACCGGCCATCCGAATTCCGCGTGGGAAGGCGGTGATCCTGCCGAAAAATGCGTGGATCATTGGCGCCGCGCCGACCTGTTGTTGTTCCTGGGGACGCCTTTGCTGCTGATCGCCCTGTTCCAGATCGCGGAGCGATTCTGGAGTCTCGCGGCGCTGAGTGTCTTCACCACGGTCTTGGCGATGGGGCACTATTTGCCAGGCCTGATGCGGGCCTATGGCGATCCGGCCTTGTTCCGACGTTTCCGTTGGCGATTCATCCTGGCGCCGATTTTCTTCATCACGGCCGCGATCGTGATGATTCAGCGCGACTCCCAGGCCTTTCTGATGGTGGTCGTGGTCTGGGGAGCCTGGCACTGGCTGATGCAGACCTATGGCTTGGTCCGGATCTATGACTCCAAGGCCCGCAACTTCGATTCCCTCTCGGCGCGACTCGACTACACGCTCTGCCTCGCCTGGTTCGGCGTGCTCTACTGGCAAACCGACGGAGCCTCCGGTGTCTTGATGCACTACTATCGCGCCGGCGGTCGCTTTCCGCCCGAATGGGTGCCGCTGGTCGCCAAGGTATGGGGTGCGGCCACGCTGGCCATTACGCTGTTGTACGTCGTGCATCTCGTGAAGCGCACTCGAGCCGGCAATCCGCCCAGCCCGCTGAAGCTCTTGCTGTTGGTCGTTTCCTTTGTTTACTACCTCTACGCTTTCGGATATGCCTCGAGTAAGTTGATCGCGTTCGGGTTATTCGAAGGCTATCACGACATCCAGTATTTGGCGATTGTGTGGGTCTTCAATCGAAACCGCGCGGCGAAGGATTCCTCAGCCGGCACCTTCACGCGCTTTTTGTTTCGCCAACGAATGCCTCTGATTCTGTTGTACGTCGTCTTGTGCTTGGCGTTTGGCAGCTACGACTTTGTGGCCCGGTCGATGGATGAAGGTCAAATCGCTCAGGTGGCGTTGAGCGTGATTACCGGACTGGCGCTCATTCATTTCTACTTCGATGGATTCATTTGGAGAATTCGCGAACCCGAAACACGTGCCACGCTCGAGGTTGAAGGCGACGCGCCAGCGTCGCGCGTTGCGCGCTTGACGCCGTCCCTGCGACACGGATTACTCTGGGTCGCCCTCGTCGTCCCTCTGGGACTGCTGGTGGTCACCGAGTCAGGAGGTCGCGCCGTGGACGAATTGACCGCGTGTCAGGAGGTTCTGCGAGCTCGTCCCGACAGCCACAAGGCGCATTACCTGCTTGGCAGCGAGCTGCTGGCGGAGGGGCAAGTCGAGCGGGCGCGGCCGCACATCGAGCGGGCTCGAGAGCTTCGTCCCGGGTACGACCTGTACGAAGTCCTCCACGCCGATCTCGTACTCGCCCGCGAGCAGCTTAGCGACGCCGAACTGGACGAGGTGATTCGCAGTTACGAGCGTGCCGAAAAGACGCGACCCGAGGTGGCCAAGATGCACCGTAACTGGGCCACGGCGCTGCGGCGTCGGGGTGACCTTCGGGCCGCTGCGGGACGTTACCAAGTTGCCTTGCTGCTGGACCCCACCGATGCCAACGCCTTCTACGAATATGCGGTCGTCCTGGCGCGGCAGCGAAACTTCCAGGCGGCCGGCCAAGCCTGTGCCCACGCGGTCGAACTCAATCCGGATCACGTGGAGGCTCGTTCGCTCCTCGGGTCGATCCTGATGGCGCTCGGACAACACGAACAGGCGCTCACGCATTACCGCGAGGCGCTCCGCGTCGAACCCCGCCACGCCCGCGTCTTGGTTCAGCTGGCTCTCGCCCTGGCCACCGTGCCCTCCGAGTCGTTGCGTGACCCGGTCGAGGCGTCTCGCCTGGCCGATACGGTGCGCGACGTGACTGGCGATCAGGACCCGGGACTTCTGAATGATTTGGCAACGGTCTATTTCGCGACCGGCCACAGCGACACCGCGCTGGCCGTGCTCCGACGCGCCGTGATGCTCTATCAACAGGCCGGACAGGTCGACGCAGCAAATCAACTGTTGCAACGGATCGCACGAGCGGCCGTTCGATCGTAGGGAGTTGAGTCGCTCGGCGGGGCAGCTCGTCCGGCGTCCGGCCGGAGCGTCCCGCGCCGGCGAAACCTCGCCCGCTCAATCGCGCCGCAAGTTGACATCCGAGGGCAGTGAATGGGCGCGGACGTACCAGGTTTTCCAGTCGTCTTCCGCGTAGCGATAGTTCTGCTTGGTCAGCCCGATCAGCGCCTCGAGGACACTCTTATTCTGCACGTGCTGAATGATTTTCTGAGGGCCGCCGCCAACACTCAGCCCATTCATTCCGCCGCTGCCGTCGGATGTTCCGCCAAACGACGGACGGATGTTTCCCGCCGGCTGGACGATCGTTTCATGTTGCGTCACAAGAGCCTCAATCAAGGGCACGATCGCCTCGGGATCGCCCAAACGGCCGAGTCCGACGGCGGCGCGATTGACCATGCGATTGTCCTTGCTGGCGAGACCCTGCGTGAAGGCCGTCAATGCGGGGATTCGTCCGAGCTGTTTCAAATGGTCGATGCACCGCAGGCGGACTTCCAGGTCGTCGTCATTCAAGGCGGAAGCCAGCAACGCGTTCACGACGTTCGAGCCGCCGATCCGCGCGAGCGAATCGACATACATCGCGCGGAGCGCCGGGTCGGACTCCGCAGCGAGTAACTCGGCGAGCCCCATGGCGGCCAGCGGATCGCTAACATCCCTCAACCTCTGCATCGCCTCGCCGTGTCGCCGGCCGCCCAGCCACCCCCGCCAGACTCGCAGATTCTTGCGCCATTCCTTCTGCGCTAATTCAATTTCCCGCTCCTGTTCCAACACGGCGACCTGCTGCGGAAGCCGCCAGGTCCCTTTGTAGCGAATGTAGCCCTGGGCCTCCATGAAGTCTTCGGGCCGTGTCCACTTGCCACCCAACATGCCGTATCCGAGTGCCCGCCGCGCCTCGGCGTGGTTCGTGTCGTGTCGCAGGACTTGTCGCCAATGGAATTCCTTGCGATCGCCCAAGCCATGTTGCTGGCACCATTTGGCCATCGCCTCATGCCCTCGCGCCGTATCGGGCATCTCCGGCAACAACTGCTCGTATTGCTCTTCCTCCGCCGTGGGCTCGACCACGCGTCCGACCTGGCTGGCCGCGATTTTCGCGTGAATCCCATCCGACAGCCGCACCAGGTAGCTCGCTTCTTCATCCGACGCACCCGGACTCGGCCGTCGGAGGATCGTGCCCACCACCTGTCCGCCGTTCTTCAGCAGCAACTGATCCTCGGCGGCGGGCGCGGTCGTCAAGCCGCCGCCCCAGGCGATCAGCGTCACTCCCCAAATGAGTTGCCGATGCATCGAATGAAACCTCCGCTTTGGGCGGAATTACCCGTCGCGCGACTCCAGGGCGCATCCCCGGAAGGCAGTTTTGTCCAGTCGGTCTCGTTTATTTTACACAGCCTCACGCCGCGCGGGCTCGGAATTTCAGATCGGAGCGCGTCTGGCCGGACCCCCCGGACTGTGCCCGCGGCAGGATCCGCTCAGCCGCGCCGCGGACCGTGGACGACGCGAGCTGCCGCGGGACGGCCCGGAAAATTGCCAGCCCTCCAACGAAACAGGGCCTGCCGAGTGGCAGGCCAACGAAACAGGGCCTGCCGAGTGGCAGGCCCCGCTGCGATTCGTTCTGGGCACAACGACCTGCCGAGGCGGGTCGCTGCGACGATCAATACATGTCGTAGTCGCCGCCGTGCCCAGCGGCCTTCTTCTTTTCGTCTTTCGGCTTCTCAGCGATCAGGGCGTCGCTGGTCAGCAGCAGCGTCGCGACGCTGGCCGCGTTGGCCAGGGCCGTGCGCGTTACCTTCGTGGGATCGATCACGCCCGCCTCGACCAAATCCTGGTAGGTATTGGTCAGCGCGTTGTATCCCTGATTGCCCTTCATCTCCGAGACGCGTTCGCAGACGATGCCGCCATCTTCGCCGGCATTCTCCGCGATCATCGTCAGCGGAGCTCGGCATGAGCGAATCACGATCCGATAGCCGACCTGCTGATCGTGCGACAGCTCGGCGCTCGGCTTGACCGCCGTCGAGGCACGCAGCAAGGCGACGCCGCCACCTGGCAGGATCCCTTCTTCCACCGCCGCGCGGGTGGCGTGGAGGGCATCTTCGACGCGGGCCTTCTTCTCCTTCATTTCACTCTCGGTGGCCGCACCGACATTGACCTTCGCGACACCGCCCGCCAACTTGGCGAGACGTTCTTCCAGCTTCTCCCGATCGTAGTCGCTGGTCGCGTTCTCGATCTCTCGGCGGATCTGGTCGATTCGAGCCTTGATGTCCGTGCTCTTGCCAGCATCCCTCGATGATGGTCGTGTTTTCCTTATCGATGATAATCTTCTTCGCTCGACCTAGATCGGTGATCGGCAAGGATTCGAGCTTCATGCCCAGCGCCTCGAATACCGCCGTGCCGCCGGTCAGGATCGCAATGTCTTCCAGCATCGCCTTGCGGCGGTCGCCGTAACCCGGTGCCTTCACCGCACAGCACTTGAACGTGCCGCGGAGCCGGTTGATGACCAGCGTCGCCAGCGCTTCGCCGTCCACGTCTTCCGCCACAATCAACAGCGGCTTGCTCTGCTGCACAATTGCCTCCAGCAGCGGAACCAGGTCCTTGATGCTGGAGATCTTCTTCTCGAAGACCAGGACATAGGCGTCTTCCAGCACGCACTCCATGCTGTTGGGATCCGTGACGAAGTACGGGCGACAGGTAACCGCGATCGAACTGCATCCCCTCGACCCACTCGACTTCCGTCTTCAGGCTCTTGCCCTCGTCGACCGTGATCACGCCGTCCTTGCCGACCTTTTCCATCGCGTCGGCCAGCAACGAACCGATCTCACGGTCGTTGTTCGAGGCGATCGCGCCGACGTTCGCCATTTCCTCCTTGCTCTTAATCTTGATGGACATCTTGCCCAGCTTCTCGGTGATGTCGCTCACCGCCTGCTCGATGCCCTGCTTCATTTGAATCGGATTCACGCCCGCAACGACTGCCTTCAGGCCCTCGTTGAAGATCGCTTCGGCCATCACCGTGGCGGTCGTCGTGCCATCACCCGCGACGTCGCTCGTCTTGCTCGCCACCTCGCGGACCATCCGGGCGCCCATGTTCTCGTAGACATCCTCCAGGTCGATTTCTTTGGCGACGGTGACCCCGTCCTTGGTGACGGTTGGCGAACCAAAACTCTTCTGCAGAATCACGTTGCGTCCCTTGGGACCGAGCGTGACCTTGACGGCCCGAGCCAGCTTCGAGACGCCGCGGCGAATCGCCTCACGGGCCTCCTGATCAAATGCAATCATCTTCGCCATGAAGGAAACTCCTATTTCTCGTATTGAGGTTGTCTTCTGCTCGAGCGACCCACGCTGGTCGCCGAATTGAATGTTTGTTTCCAGTGCGGGTGAAAATCCGAGTCCGGACGGTGGCGAGCCCGACGGGGGGATCATTGCCTGCCAGCAAGGTCGAACCCGAACACCCGGTTGGGCAGGTTACCTAGCCCTCGATGATCGCCAGGATCTCGTCCTCACGCATCAACAACAACTCGTCGTCGCCCACCTTGAAGGTTTCCCCCGCGTAGCTGCTGAAGATGACTCGATCGCCGACCTTGACCTGAAACTCGCTGCGGGTGCCGTCATCGAGCAGCCGACCGTCACCGATGTTCTCGATCTTGCCGCGAGCCGGCCTATCCTGGGCCGAATCGGGCAGCACAATCCCGCCCGCCGTCGTGGTTTCTGCATCCTCACGCCGAACGACGACGCGATCCCCCAGCGGCTGCAGCTTGATTTTCGTTTTTGACTTCGTCGCAGTTGCCATCGATTCAGACCTCCCGACACCTGAACTTCTGTTTATCAGCTATGAGCGATCTGCCGAAACCACCGTGGTCGGCAGGCTGACTGCCAAATTAGACGGACTTCCGTCACCGGCCGGACCCCTCAACGCAACTCCCGGACCAAATTTCCACCGGCTTGATAAATTGGCGAGCCCCTTGGGCTTAGGGCGAATGCCGTTGCGAGCGTGCCTGACCGGGACGCCACGCTGGCAGTCGAACGTCGCTGTCGGCTCGCTTCGCTGCCATTTTGACAGAGGCGGTTGTTGGAGGGCCGGCGGGAAATCAGAATTGACGTTTTGACTTGACGCGGAAATCTCGACCGAGGACACGATGCCGATTAAAACCTCCTGCGAGTGTGGCGCTACGTTCGCCGTTCCGGATCAGCTCGCTGGCAAGCGGGTGAAGTGTCCGAAATGCGCCCAGCCGACTCAAGTGCCCGGTTCGGCGTCGAAGACCGAGGGGCCCGGAGCGGGGACGTCGGACTCGGGCGCGGCTGCGCACCTGACGATTTCATGTGGCTGTGGCAAGCGGATTCGCGTCCCGCGTCAATCGGCCGGCAAAGCCGTCAAATGTCCAGGCTGCGGCAAGCCGCTCCTTGTGCCCGCGGCCCCTGCCGCGGTCGCGGCGGCCGAATTGCCGAGCGGCGAGGGGCTTGGCGATCTGTTGGACGAAGTCGAACTGGGAACATCCAAGACGGGGAGACGCTGTCCCGAGTGCCGCAACGACCTCCAGCCGGACGACTTGATTTGCGTCAAATGCGGGTATCATACCGAGACCGGAAAGCGCATCACGACAAAAAGGGTCGAAGGGCCGCCGCGTCTGGGCTCGGTGGTGATGAACCCCACCGCGAACGCCAAGCCGAAGGAAGCGCCTCCGGCCGTCTTGGCACTCGCAAAATTGCTGAACCAAGTCGGGATGCTCGTCCTGCTGGCGGCCATTCTGTTCACCGCCTACCGCGGGTTTTCGGCCATGCAGGCCGAGCCGTCCAAAGGCATCGACGCGCTGATCGCTTCCCTCACCGGAGTGGGCGTTTACGTGATCGGTGGGGCGCTGCTGTTGGGCACGGTTCCCTACGCCGTGGCGGCCAACCTCGTCCAGAGTGGCCAAGCGGCTGGACGGATTCTGAGCATCGGCCTCGGCGCTCTCGCGGCCCCGCTGTTGCTGGGCGTGCTGATCGTCAAGCTCGCGATTTCGGATGAGGTAGCGCGCTATTGCCGCTAGGCGTTCGGTTTGAGTCGGGCCAGAATCTGCTCGATGTCGTAGACGCAGCCTCCCCACGTGCCGCCTCCGACCTGCTGAAGGGCCGCCCACAGCCGTGTTTCCGGCGGCAGTTGAGGGTCGGGACGCAAGTCGGCGGGGATGGCGCGAGCTTCCAAGACGCGGGCGGCTTCCTGCGGTGTCCACGTCTGCTGGGCGTCGCCGACCAGGTCGACGGATCCGTGCAGGCGCTGCCGGTCAACGACAATCCGAATCTGATCGCCGTCACGTACTTTGCCGATCGGTCCCCCAGCCAGTGCTTCCGGTCCGACATGACCAATGCACGCGCCGGTGCTGACCCCTGAAAATCGGGCGTCGGTCACCACCGCTACGTCTTTCCCCCAGGGCAAATATTTGAGCGCCGAGGTGACTTGGTAGGTCTCCTCCATCCCGGATCCGAGTGGGCCGCGTCCGATCAAGATCAAGACGTCACCCGGTCGGACCGTTCGATCCGATTGGCCTTTGATGGCAGCAATCGCATCGCGTTCCGTGACGAATACCCGGGCCGTTCCGGTCTTACGATAGACGCCATCGGCGTCGACGACCGCAGGATCGATCGCGGTGGCCTTGATGACCGAGCCCTCCGGGCAGAGATTGCCCCGCGGAAAGCAGACCGTGCTGGTCAGACCCCGCTGGCGCGCCAGAGCGGGCGGAATGATCACGTCGTCCGGATCAATTCCGTCTCGTTCGGCGAGTAGACGGCGTAGCTCCCGGCGCCGCGGCGACGTTTCCCACCACTGCAGCACCTCCTCCCAACTCAGTCCGCTCACGGTCTTGGCATCGAGTCGCAGGAGTCCGAGCTCCCGCAGGTGCAGCATGATCTCGGGCACCCCTCCGGCCAGGAAGACACGCACCGTGGGATGATTGGTCGGGCCGTTGGGCAGGACGTCGACGAAGCGGGGAACCTGTCGATTCACGTCGCTCCATTGATCCACGCTCGGTCGTGTGAGACCCGCCGAAAAGGCGATCGCCGGCAGATGCAGCAAGAGATTCGTCGAACCGCCACACGCGGCATGCACGACCAGCGCGTTGTGGATCGAATCGTCCGTCAAAATGTCCCGCGTCGTGCGTTTTTGCTTGACGAGTTCCAGGAGCGCTTGGGCACTGCGGACAGCCATATCCATCCAGATCGGCTGGCCGCTGGGCGCCAAGGCCGAGTGAGGCAGCGTCAGGCCCAGGGCCTCGCCGATCACCTGCGACGTTGCGGCCGTGCCCAGGAACTGGCAGCCGCCACCTGGCGAACCGCACGCCGCGCAGCCGGCTCGAGCCGCCTCTTGCAACGTGATGTGTCCCTGCGCATAGCGGGCGCCGATCGTCTGCACCTTGGCCGTGTCCTCGCCCTGACGCGGCGGCAACGTCACCCCGCCCGGCACCAAGACGGTCGGTAACTGTTGCGTCGCGGCCAGGGCCATCATCATCGCCGGCAGACCCTTGTCGCAGGTGGCCACCCCCAAGACGCCCTGGCACGTCGGCAACGACCGAATCTGGCGGCGAAACAGCGCGGCCGCGTCGTTGCGAAACGGCAGGCTGTCGAACATCCCCGTCGTTCCCTGCGTCCGGCCATCGCAAGGATCCGTGCAGAACGCCGCGAAAGGCACCGCTCCCTCGGATTTCATTTGGACCGCCGCCGCCTGCACCAGCAGCCCGACTTCCCAGTGGCCCGTGTGAAAGCCCAGCGCGATCGGTTGGCCGTCCGGAGCTCGGACACCGCCTTGCGTACTCAGGATCAGCAATTGCGGCCCGAGCATCTCGCGCGGCGACCAGCCCATCCCGGCGTTCTGCGTCATCCCGAAAAGATGGCCGCTCGGCCAATGACGCAGCATCTCGTCCGTCAGCGGCAGCGAACCTTCGGGTCCCGCGGCGACGCTTGACACGTTCAGAACATTTGGATCCGAGCTTTCCAAAAACGAACGCATGCGAAGACCGACCGTCCCAGGGACGGCAAACGAGATTGGCGGAGCGACGGATAGACCGCGGTAGCCGAGTATGCGCGCACAGCCCGCATTCGACAAGGGCTTGCAGGAGAGATGACCGATTCGTGTCCCTTCTCCCCTTGCGGGAGAAGGTGGCCGAAGGCCGGATGAGGGGGCGGTCGGCGACCAAGCCAATCCGAGCCCGCCGCCCCAAGGTCTTCTCGAAACGATCCCCTACGGTTGGACTTCCTCAACCTGTGCCTCATAGGCCTTCATCGCAGCTGCTTCGTTCGACAGCTTGAATTCCGGCCCGGCTGGGAAGTACTGGACGTCGTCATAGAGGTAATAGGGGCTGGGTAACGTCTGCCCTGCGACATCGACTTGGCAGCCGGTCGAGGTGAGGCAGGCGATCGCCAGCAAGCCACCCGCGACGACACCCTTCCAGCGTAACGGCGATTCATTCCCGGTCATTGCACGCGCTCCCTCGCAAAATTGCCAAAATCCGTACTGACGTTATCGGCGCTACATCCGGACAACTTCAGCTAACTGTCAGAATCTTTGCGATTCTCAGCGGAGAGGTTCAGGCCCCGGATGAGACAAAGCCTCGCGCGCACCGCTCAGCAACGAGCCCGGCTCCGTGTTCGCGGCGACGCTTGGCGATGAACACGCGTCCCGTTTTTGCGGGGAGGATCGGCAAGCGGTCGGATTTTGGTTGCCAGCGCAGATCGTTCGTTATGATAGAAACTGCAAGTTGCGTGGCGCGGGTTGTGGAATTCGGGGGGCTGAGTGAAGGCGGATCCGCGATCGATCGAGCTTCGCATCGTCGGGGAACTGAGCGGGGACCACGTGATGAATACAGGCAACCCAGGAAGTCGAGTGAGCTTGAAGGAGCTTGAAGGCAGTGAGCTTGAAGGCAGTGAGCTTGAAGGCATTCCAAGTTGGTCGAGCGGGACGGGGTGGACTCGGTCCCGCGGTCTGCTGTCTGATCTTGGCACTGCTCGGGTCGAATTCGCAAGTCGCGCGGGCTCAGATCGATGGTCGAGCCGTGCCGCGGCAAAGCTACTTTGTGGCGTTTCAGCCGTTTCGGCGGGGCGAGTACCGCGATGCGCTTCGTGCCTTCCGCTCGGCCGCGAACAGTGGCATCAACACGGGTGCGGGCCGGTGGGTGGATTCGATCTGTTACTCCACGATGATTGGCGAGTGCCTGTATCACCTGGGAGATATTGGCGGCGCGCTGGACCAGTACGATGCGGCGCTGCGACTGATGATCGTTCGTCACGGCTGGTTGCAGCGAATCCAGTTGCCGCCGACGCTGCCGCCCAACGGGATTGCCCCGGCGGTGCCTTGGGGGCCGATGGCACGTGGCACGGTGCCAGGTGGGTTTCCCGACACGATGCTCAGTCTGCAAGGCACGGATGTGGATGCCGCCTTGCGGCAGGGCGGCACGGTGGCGCCGGCCGAATTCTATCCGGTCCGGGTGATGGAGATCATGCGCTGCATCGGCCTGGCGCTCCAACGGCGGCGTGAAATCCTCGGGCCGCTCGCACCGCAATTGCCCCTGACCGGGCAGTTGGTGTCGGAGCTTTCCCGCCGCCAGGTGCCGGCCAATCATTGGATGCAAAGCTTGATCGACGTCCAATTGGGAATTGCCAAGTCGGCGGCGGGGGATGTGCCGGACGCCCTGGCGCTGCTCCAGCGATCGGCCGCGATCGGCGGACGCATGGACCATCCCCTCTCCTCCCTCGCCTTGCTGGAAATCGGGCATTTGGCTTGGGAGCAGAATCAGCTGGATCTGGCGCAGCGGAGTTTCTTCGAGGCGACGTTTCCGGCGGTCGCGTACGATCAGCCCGACGCGATGGAGCGGGGGTTTGTCGCCGCTGCCCGAGTGCATGCGCTGAAGGGCGAGGCGACACTGTTTCCGCCGCTCGTAACCGCCGTCGATTGGGTCCGTTCTCAAAACCTCGATCGCGCTTACTCGGCTCTGCTGATCGTGTCCGCCCACAACGCGGCCCTGGCAGGTCAACCTCAGCAGGCTTCGGCGTTCCTGTCGCAGGCCCGCCGCGCGATGGGCCGCAGCGATCTGGCCGGGGCGGACTTCGGCGCGCGGTGGCAATACGAATCGGCGCTGGTCACCATCCAAGCCGGCAACCTGGCGGGCGGTGCCAAGCTGTTGCAGGACGCCTTGCGGCCACTGCGAGCGACGTCCAACCGACTGTTTCAGATCGAGCTGGCGAACAAGCTGTACGCCGCCAAAGAAATTTCGCCCCGCGTTGCCCAATCCCTGTTCGCGATCCTGCTGCGCGAACCCACGGCGGACGACTGGCGTCGGGACCCGGCCGAAACGCTGCTGCTGGAGGTGACGCCCCATGAGGTCGTGTTGGAAAACTGGCTGGAGATTTGCATCGAGCGTGGGGAGGTCGAAGCGATTGTTTACGTTAGCGACTTGCGTCGGCGGCATAGGTTCTTCAACCACTTGGAACTCGGCGGCCGGCTGTTGGCGCTGCGCTGGGTTCTGGACGCCCCCGAGCTGGCGTTGAGCGCGGCGGCGATCGAGCAGCGGCGCGCGTTGTTCGCCAAATTTCCCCAACTGCAAGCGCTGCTCGGGCAGCTGACTGAGGCGCAAGTCAAGCTGGCGGAGCTCCCGCTTGAGCCTCAGGATCCTGACCAGCAACGGGCGTTCGATGTGACGACCAAGGAATTGATTCGCACGGCCGAGGCCGCGGAGGCGATCGTGCACGAACTGGCGCTGCGTCCCGAGCCCGCCAGTCGGGAGTTTCCTCCGCTGCGGACCCTGGATGAACTGCAGGGGCGACTTCAGCCGGGCCAAGCCGTGCTCGCGCTGACCCTGACCCGGCGCGGCGGACATGCCCTCCTGATCACGTCCACGAAGCAGTACAAGCATTGGCAGCTCACGAAGGCCGGTTCGCTCCGCGGGACCCTGGTCAGCTTGATGCGCGAGATCGGAAATTACGATCAGAATCAGGTGCTGGCGGCGGACCGTTTGACCAGTGAGAACTGGAAGACGCTGGCCGCTCAGCTCGCAGATGGCTTTGCCGAAGGACTCAACGCCGAATCGCTCGCCGGAATCGACGAGCTGGCGATTGTTCCAGACGGGTTTTTCTGGTACCTGCCCTTCGAGATGCTTCAGATCGACGTGGGAGGCGAGCGAAAGGCGCTGATCGATTTGGCGCGCGTCCGTTACGCCCCCACCATCGGATTGGCCGTCCCCGACGGGCGACCGGCGGAGACATCGGGACCGCGCGTGATTGTGCAAGGGCGGTTGTTCAGCCGCGACAATCAAAATCTGGTGGCGGAGGCGGCCGAGCAGTTGCGGGACCAGCATCCGCGGAGCGTTGTCTTGCGCAAGCGGCTTCCGGTGGCCACGCAATATCTGGCGCCCTCGTGGCAACAGTTGGTCGTGTTGGACGACATCGAGTTGAATGTCCGCGAGCCGCTTGGTTCGTCCGCCGCTCAAATTGACCAGGGCAAGCCGGGCAGCACGCTGGCCGAATGGCTCAGCCTGCCCTTCGGCGCACCTGATGTCGTCGTTCTGCCGGGCTACCGCACTCTGGCCGAGGACGGACTCCGCGGCCGCGCAGACGGTGATGAACTGTTCTTGGCCGCATGCGGCGTCTTGGGGACCGGCGCCCGAACCGTCGTGCTGGCCCGTTGGCGCACGGGGGGACGGATGAGCATGGAGATCCTCCGCGAATTCTTGCAGGAGCTTCCCCAGGAATCGCCGTCCGCCGCCTGGCAACGCACCGTGCTGCTGGCGCGTTCGGCCGAACTCGACCCCGGCGCCGAACCGCGTCTGAAGGATGTTCAACCAGATCGCGTCCCGACCGCCGATCACCCTTTCTTCTGGGCCGGATACCTGATGCTCGGGGCCCGATAGTCGCCAACTCGCCGCGACCTCGTGCTTACTCCGGCTCGACCACCACGGTTCGGCCGTTCTGACCCAGCGAGATTCCCAGCACAATGTACTCCACGTCTTCCTGGGCGAGGGCCCGCATCTGATGCACCTCGCGCGGAGACACCGCCACCGAGTCCCCGGCAGCCAATCGGACTGGCACCCCATCGACGGTCATTTCCGCCTCGCCGCGGACCAGGATGAACATCTCTTCCATGTCCTCGTGGTAATGCGCGCGAAAACTCGATCCGGCGGGCAGCCTGGCCCAGTTGACCATCTGAGGTCGCCCGTCAAGCAGCTCGTCGCGGGTCGCGATCACCCGTTTCAGTACACCAGGCTGCCGCGGGTCTTCGTGAGAAGCCGGCACGAACGCCTGGTCTTTCGCTCGGATAACTCGCATCGAAAGGAACCGCCGAAAGTCTGGGACTCGAAAGGAAAGCTGGACCGCCATTGAACACCGGCCCGAGTTGGCTGACAAGCGACCGCACCGGGCCAACCTGTGGCGTGCCCCCAAGATTCTCGCGCGAATCTCGAATTCCCTGCAACGCACGCTTCGCGCGCCGCCGTGCCGCGAGTGCTAAGCCTGTTTGACTTGGAAAGCCGGGTGGCCGATAATCGGAACCCGTATCGGGGGAAGCTGTTAACGTCGGTCATCCAACAGCCGCGAGTGTCGCGGATTGTTTCTGCTTGTCTACCTGGGAGACAAATTCATGAAGCGCCTGAAGTGGTTTCTGGCCGCATGCCTCTGCTTGCTGGGATCAAACACGGGGGAGGCTCAAGAGCCGTTTTCGAATCTGGTCGGGGCCGTCGGGGTCCAACCGGTGGCCGAAGGCAACGTGTTGTCAGTTCCGTTTATCACCTGGGGTGGCGATGTCGCAACGTTCTTGGCCAACGGAGGCTTGGAGACACAAGCGGATTCCGAGTTCGCTCGTCTGGGTCTGAAACTGAAGCTGACGCCGGGCGACGATTTTCCCGGCCAGGTTAAGGACTACCTGTCCGGTAAGACGCCGTTCTTGCGTGGTACGATGCGGATGCTGGGGCAGGCGAGTGAGGTGTTGGCGAAGGATCCTCGGACCAAGCCCGTCGTTTTTTTGCAGCTTTCCTGGAGCGCGGGAGATCATTTGGTCGCCCGCGAGGGGCTCAAGACGCTGAACGATCTACGCCGCGAGGGCAAGAAAGTCCGAATCGCGTGCCAGCAGGGAGGGCCTCACGTCGGCCTGTTGTACGATTCGCTGGACGCCGCGAAGATCAACCGCGATGAGGTGGAAGTCGTCTGGGTGGCCGACCTGACCGGAGATGCGGGGCCGGCCGAGGCCTTTCGGAAAGACGCCACGATTGACGCCTGCTGCGTGATCACGCCCGACATGATCGGCTTGACCGGCGGTTACGACGCGGTCGGGTCAGGGGCCGAAGGCACGGTC
Source organism: uncultured Planctomycetales bacterium (assembly GCA_963826795.1). Lineage (GTDB taxonomy): Bacteria > Planctomycetota > Planctomycetia > Pirellulales > Pirellulaceae > CAWGYT01. The sequence continues at coordinate 203,351 of CAWGYT010000024.1, forward strand.
AAAGGCGCCCATGTGCTCAACTCGACGCGCGACATGTCGCGGTCGATCGCGGATGTGTACGCGGTCCGCTCCGACTGGCTCGAGGGCCATGCGGAAGTGGTCCAAAAGTTCACGGCCGGATATCTCAAGGCAACGCAGGACCTGGTACGGATGCGGCGCGAGTTCGAGCAGTCGCAGAAGATGACCGATGGCTACCGCAAACTGCTCACGATGGCTCAGCAGATTTTCGGCCAGGAGGTGTTGCCGACGCTGGAGATTGATGGTCACGGGCTGTTGCTGGACTGTGCCTTCGTGGGTCTGCCCGGCCAGGTCTCGTTCTTCCGAGACCGCGGCAATCTAAGTGGGTTCGAGTCGAAGATGGGCGCGGCGCTGGATCTGGCCACCAGCTGGGGCTACGCTCGATTCCGCAGCGGTTTTGAGCCATCTCCGCTGGACTATCGTGAGGTGGCCAAACTGGCGGGACTGAAATACGAGGAAGCTCAAAGCCAGGGCGGCATCGAAGTCGGCGCGGACGGCCTATTTCCCGGGAGCGACGTGCTCGATGACCGGACGATTGTCAGTTTCACAATCAAGTTCCAGCCGAATCAGCCCGATTTTTCCGCGGATCGTTACGGAGCGGAATTCAATCGAGCGATTCAGGCGGCCTCGACGTTTGGCAACGCCGTGATCGTGATTCGTGGTCACGCGGACCCGACTAAGGCCTTGATCGACATGATCAAGGGCGGAATGGCCAAGGGGATCATCAAACGGACCGGCCAGACCGGCAATTTCCGCTACTTTGTCAATGGCAAAGAGGTCGATTTGGCCGAGACGGAACGCGTGCTGCGCTTGATCGAAACCGGCGCGTTCGACTCGGACGAGTACAAGCCGCGGGATACCGTGAAGGCCGCTCTGAATTTGTCGCTGGCGCGGGCGGAGGCCGTCAAACAGTCGTTGATTGACTTTGCCAAGCAGCAGAACGTCAACCTGGATGCCAATCAGCTTCAGCCGACGGGGGCGGGCGTGGGCGAGCCGTTGATTGCGAAGCCTGCGAATTTCAACGAAGCGTTGGAAAACATGCGTGTCGAATTCCGCATCGTCCGCGTGCCGGCCGAGGCGTTGCCGGAGTCGGACTTCGCGTTCTAGTCTCGTGTGAGTCATGCCCGGCAGCCCGACCGAGCCCTGGGGCGACTGGGCCCTGGGGCGACTGGGCCCTGGGGCGACTGGGCCTTTGGACAACTGGGCCTTTGGGCGACTGGGCCTTTGGACGACCCGTCCGCGGAGGATACCGATGTTGCGATGCGTGTGCTTGATGATCGTATTGGGCGCGGGTTCGCTGACCAGCGCTGCGCCGAGCGTTGTCGTGTTGATCGACGACTCGGGCTCAATGGATGATCCGCTTCGCTCGAATCGAAACGTCCGAAAAATCGATGCGGCAAAACAGGCGTTACGGACGGTCCTGGAACAGCTGCCGGACGCAGCGCAAGTCGGCGTCCTGGCGCTGAACAGCCAGGGTTCGGATCGCAATTGGATTATTCCCCTCGGGCCAATCAATCGGTCTCAACTGGAAGCCGGTGTCGCGCGGCTCGAAGCCACGGGTGGCACGCCGCTGGGGCAAGCGATGAAAACGGCGGCCGATCGCCTCCTGCGGCTCCGTGAAAAACAGTACTACGGCGATTACCGGCTGCTGATCGTGACCGACGGAGAAGCTCAGGACGGTGACCTGGTGGACCGATATCTTCCGGAAATCATGCGGCGCGGCGTGACCGTTGACGTGATCGGCGTCTCGATGGCTCAGGATCACAGCTTGGCGACGCGGGTGGATCGCTATCGCGCGGCGGACGACCAGGCGTCCTTGCAACGGGCGATCCAGGAATCGTTGGCCGAGACACCCCTGGACCCCCAGGACCCGAACGAGGCCTCTGATTTCGAATTGCTTCAGGGGCTGACCGATGCCGACGCCCAAGCGGTGCTGACGGCATTGACGCACGTGGACAACCGACCCATTGGCGAGGAGACTGACGAGTCGGACGAGGTCACGGCCAACGCGCGGGGTGGGGTGTGGCCGCCGTCATCGTCCGCCGTCCCGCCCGGCAATCCCGCTGCACCGCCCCCCGTCGATCCACCCGACGCCCGTCCTCCCTTCGTAGTAATCTTCGGTATCATTCTGTTGCTCATGGTGATGTTCAAGTCGATCACGCGCGTCGCCAAACGCCGCAGGTCGTGAGATCGGGGCAGAGCGCAAGGGAACCTCGCGCCCGGGCCGCGGTCGCGCGGGGTCGATCGGCGTGCAGACGCGGCGAATCAAACGGGGAGTATCGGAGTGTCCAAGGGCAGACTACTGGCGGTTTCGATCGTGTGGCTGATGATCGTGGGTGCGGTCGCCGTCTCGTGGCGGCTGTTCTTCAAACCCACGCTGGAGCAAAAGGAACAAGCCGAGCGCGAACAAGTGATCGCCGAGACAAGCGGCAATTCGCGGTATCAACACACATTGGACTTCGCCCTGGATCAATTCAGCGGATACGCGATTCTGCGATCGGAGGTGTTTCGGGAGGAATTAAAGAAGCAGGGGATCCGCCTTCGGCTGGTCGACGATCAAGCCGATTACGTCGGCCGGCTGCGCAAACTTCAAAGCGGCGAGATTCCACTGGCGACGTTTACGATCGACGCCCTGATCAAGGCCTCTGCCGAGCTGAAGGATTTGCCGGCAGTGATCGTGAGCATCATCGACGAGACGCGGGGGGCCGACGCGATGGTCGCGGCCAAAGGCCAGTTTCCGAATGTGGACGCGTTGAATCATCCAGAGACGCGTTTTGTACTCACGCCGGATTCACCCAGTGAAACGCTGGCCCGCGTCGTGATGTCGCACTTCAGCCTCGATCGCTTGGCATCCAATCCGTTTCGCTTGACGAAAAGCCCCGAGGAAACTCTCGAGCGGTACCGCAATTCGAGTCCTTCGTCGCGCGAGGTTTTCGTGATCTGGGAACCGTACGTCTCGGAGATCCTGGAAAACAGTGCGATGCATGTCGTCGTCGATAGCTCGCGTTTTCGCGGCTACATTGTGGACTGCATCGTGGTGAATCGCGAGTATCTGCTGGAACACGAATCCGTTGTGCGGGATATCGTCGGCAGCTATTTTTCTGCGGCCTATCAGTATCGTCAGGCGATGGTCGATCTGGTCCTGGGCGATGCCCGGCAATTAGACCAGCCGCTCTCCGCCAATCAGGCCGAACGACTGGTGGCTGGGATCCGCTGGAAGAATACGCTGGAGAACTTCTCACACTTTGGAATCGTTTCCGACGGCGGACTGCAATATATCGAAGACATGATCGCCAACCTCACGAGTGTCTTGCAGCGGACGGGAGGTATCACGCAGGATCCGACGGGTGGAGTTCCCGCCAAGTTGTATAACGAACGGATCTTGCGCGGCCTGAGGGAAACGAATTTTCATCCGGGACTGGCCGCGGAGAGGATTGAGCAGGAGCGATTCGAGTTGCCCGTATTATCAGCAAAGGAGTGGGGAGGTTTGCGTCAGGTGGGCGAGCTGAAAGTCCCGTCCCTGGTATTTGCCCGCGGTACGGTGCGGCTGACCTCGACCAGTCAGGCGACGCTGGACGATTTGGTTCGGACACTGAACACGTGGCCGCAGTACTATGTCCTGGTACGCGGAAACGCCTCACGCCAAGGGGACCTTGAGGCGAATCGCATTCTGGCCGAAAATCGGGCCCAAGCAGCGGCCACGTACTTGATCCAAAAGGGGATCCACGAAAGCCGGATCCACGCGGTGGGTGCCGATCCCTCGGGGGAGACTTCGGTGAGTTTCGTGCTGGGCGAGGCGCCTTACTAGGCATTGTCGACATGCAATGGATGAAGTCAAAAAGAAGGTTTACCTGGACATCTTCGCGTCACCGGGAACGTTGCTGCCCGTCGCGGCCGGGCTCACCGCTCTGATGGCGTCGTGGGCGGTGGGAGGGAACGCGACGCTGAATTTTGCGGGGTTCGTCGGCGTGCTGAGCGGCTTAGGCGTGCTGACCACGCGGCTGATCCTGGGCCTGGATCGGATCACGCAAAGGGCTTACGAATACTTTCTGCAGAAGCAACGCCGCCAACAGGAGGAATCGCTCGAACGGCTGCACGAACGGTTGCTCGCGGATCAGGATCCGAGAACGCAAAATTGCCTGAACGAACTGCGGGTCTTATACTCCCGGCTGAAGGAAAAGGTGGATCAAGGCAAAGTGAACCGAGCCGCCTACGGCGTGATTGAGGGAGTGGATCAGATCTTTCAGACGTGCGTAGCGCAGTTGGAGCAATCCGTCGATCTCTGGGAAACAACGCGCTCAATGAGGGGCTCGGCGCGGGCTGAACTGCTGCAGCAGCGCGAAGAAATCGTCCGCGAGATCTGCGCCACGGTCGATCATCTGGGGCGTACCGTCGAGCGGTTTCATAGTTTGACGACCAATCGGAATCGATCCGAATTGGGGCGGCTGCGAGCGGAATTGGATCAATCGATGCAGGTTGCTCGTGAGGTGGAGCGTCGTACGCAAGAGTTGACCGAATCAAGCTCACCGGAGGCCAATGAATTGGAGCGTTAGACGGGTGCACTGCCTCGTGGGAAGACCGGCCAACCGTCACCGGCACCTAACTCGACTAAATCAGCAAGAACCCTTCGTCGTAAGGAGAATGTGACATGTCCAAGGTTTTGTTTTCGGTCGCGATCCTGTTGTGCCTGGCCGCGTTTCCCGCCTGCAAGCGGGAAACGGGCTCGTCCGAATCAACCACGGCCAACGCCGAGACGCCGACCTTTAGTCTTTCGTGGAGTGAGTATCCAAGCTGGTCGGTGTTCGGTGTGGCCGACGAGTTGGGTTTGATCGACGGCGCGGCGGGAAAGTTGGGATCGGTCGAACAAAAGTACGGAGTCGATATCGAGCTGAAGGAAGCGGACTATGCGAGCTGTCTGAACATGTTCAGCTCGGGTGATTGCGACGCGGTGTGCATCACAAATATGGATGCCCTGATCGTCAGTCCCTCGCGGGCCGGTGTCGCGCTGCTGCCCACCAGCACCAGTAACGGGGCGGATGCCTGCCTGGTGACCGAGGCGATTGCGGATATCGAGGCCCTCAAGTCGCACCCGGTGCTGGGGCTGAAGGGAACCGTGTCCGAGTATTGTTTTGTTCGCTGCTTGGAGCTGGCTGGTTTCGAAGAGCGGGATTTCAATTTCTCGAATCAGGATCCGGCGATTGCCGCCACCAGCATGCAGCAGCGAGCTGAATCGCATCAGGCGATTATGGTTTGGAATCCGTTCGTGCTTCAGACGCTCCGTGATCGGTCCGATGTCCGTGTCCTGTTCGACTCAAGCCAGATTCCCGGTGAGATCGTCGACATGGTCGTGATCGGGACGGACTCGTTGGCCAAGCCGAAGTCCGAGGAGTTTGTCAAGGCCGTGATGGCGGCGTTCTACGGAGTCAACGAGGCGTTGGCCGATCCGACCCGGGGCGACGAAGTCTTGGTGGCGGTCGGCAAAAAGTTTTCGAACCTGGGTCTGGAGGACATGAAGCAGGTTGTCAAACAGACCGAATTCTACAAGACTCCGGCCGAGGCCAAAGCGTTGCTTGAGAGCCCGGAGTTCCAAACGACGATGAAGACGGTCACGGATTTTTGTGTGGAGCACGAGTTGGTGTCGGATCCTTCCATCGGCTACGGTCCGAATGCCGGCGAAGTCAAGTTGCGCTTCGATTCCTCGTTCCTTGACTGATCCGTCCTGATTCGGCGATGCGTCCGACCGGGCTCGTTCCCGGGGTCCGGCGGGCGTGGTGCCGAACCATTTCAAGGCCTTCCGCATGCTCCTCGTTCGCCAACCCATCACTCGCGCAACGCAACTCGCGCTGGGCGCGTTGTCCGTCGCACTTCTCATTGGCTGTTACAGCCTGCTCGCGAATCTCCGTCAAGAGGCCAAACGGAGTGCGGCGCGCGAGCGATTAGAGCGAGCGGAGTCCGAGTTGATCGGGGCCAACGCGGTGCTCAACGCCACGGAGGCCGCGGACGAATCGCTCCGAATCCGCCAGAGTCAGCTCGAGCAGCAGGTTGCGGCGTTGCAGCGGGAGGTGGCAACCGCGGTCGATCGTACGGTGCCGACCTGGAGCAGTTTATATCACGACGGGCTGCTGCGAGTCCTACGGCCCCAAGGCCTCAAGCAAGATGAATTCTGGCTCTGGGAAGATGCCTGGGCAACGTTTCAGCGACTGATCGCAGGCTTGGCCGTGGGCGTCGTCCTGGCCGTCGGATTGGGGATCCTGATGGGCGCCTACACGCCGGTGGAGGCCTTCTTCGTGCCCCCGCTCTCATTCCTGGCGAAGATTCCCCCCACGGCGATGCTGGCCGTGTTCTTCGTCTTGGTCGGGACGAACTTCAAAATGTATGTCACCGTGATCGCGTTCGGTACGTTGCCCACGCTGGCGCAGACGGTCTACCAATCGGCGCGCAAGGACGTTCCCGCCTCGCTGGTCTTCAAGGCGTATACCCTGGGAGCGAGCCATGCCGAACTGATTTGGAACGTAATTTACAAACAAATCCTGCCTCGCCTGATCGATGCCGTCCGGCTTCAGATTGGACCCGCCATGGTGCTGCTGGTCGCCGCCGAATGGATGGTGGCCGGCGAGGGATTCGGGTACCGGCTGCGTTTGTTCTACCAGCGAACCGATATGACGGTCGTCTATGTCTATCTGCTCCTGCTGGGCCTTGCCGGACTGATTGCGGATTACGCCCTCATTTGGATTCGTCGCAAGCTGTGTCCCTGGTTTGGAGAGTAGCATGGTTCTTGAATGTCGAGACGTCAGCCATTGGTTTGGTCCCAAACGCGTCTTGAACCACGTGAGTTTCGAAATCCCCGCCGGGCAGATTGTCGCCGTGGTGGGCCCGAGCGGGTGCGGCAAGTCAACCTTGTTGCGAGCCATCTTGGGCACACACCCGCCGAAGTCGGGCGAGGTGCTGGCCAGTGGGCGACGCGTGATTCGTCCCTGTCGCGACGTGGGAATTGTCTACCAGGATTACAGTCTGTACGAGTTCTTGACGTCGCGCGACAACGTGGCGTTTGGATTGATGTTGGATCAGACAACCTTGCTGCAACGTCTGTTCGGCCCTCTGGCCTGGTTTCGGCTCCGAGATGAACACCGACGGCTCGCCGCCGACCTTTTGCACAAAGTGAGTCTTTCCGAAGCCGCTCATTTGTTTCCCAGCGAAATGTCCGGCGGCATGCGGCAGCGCGTCGCGATCGCTCAGGCGCTGATCATGCAGCCGAAGATCTTGTTGCTCGACGAACCCTTCGGAGCGCTCGACGAAGCGACGCGCGAAGAGCTGCAACTCATGCTCTTGCGGTTGTACGACGAAAACCGCGTCGCCCTCGAACGGGGTGAAGTGCCTCCTTACACGATCTTGATTGTGACCCACGAGCTGAACGAAGCGTTGTATGTTTCCGATCGCGTCCTGGGCCTGTCGCAATATCATCGAGATGGCCAAAACGGCTCAACCATTGTCTACGACAAACCCGCCCCGATCTTTCGTCCCGGCGACCCACGGGACTTCGAACGGTTTGAGGCGCAGAAAGACGAACTACGTCGGGCGGTATTCAATCCGGAAACGGTCCACGAACACGACGAGTTCGTCACCTTCTGGCAAGATCGTGCCAACGCCGGGGCTTGACGACGGCGCAAACCGGATGAGGGGCGGGCTTGCTGACGATCGCCCTCACCCGCCCGGTTCCCGCGAGCGGGCCCCGGTCGACCTCTCCCGGCCTCGGGAGAGGTGACCCGGCCTCGCGGAGAGGTGACCCGGCCTCGGGAGAGGTGACCCGGCCCTTCGGGAGAGGTCGGCCTGTACACGATTCTGTCCCTTCTCCCCGGCGCGGGAGAAGGTGGCCGCAGGCCGGATGAGGGGGCCGGGCTCCGTCAGAGGCGGCCGCTTCCAGCGCGATGACGTGCGGCTTCGAATCAGGTCACGACTTCGTCGGTCGGGACCGCACTCGGACGCACGACCGGCCGGCCGATCGAGTAGTACACGAAGCCGGCTTCGGCCATGTCGCGCGGATCGTAGAGATTGCGCCCGTCGAAGATGAGCGGTTGGGCCATTCGCGCCTGCATCTCACTGAAATCGGGTGTCCGGAACTCACTCCATTCCGTCGCGATTGCCAACGCATCGGCTCCATCCAACGGCTGCATCGGCTCAGCGAAGTACTGCACACGATTGCCGAACACGGCTTGCACATTCGGAATCGCTTCCGGATCGTGAACTCGCACTTTGGCATCCAGCTCCAAGAGCCGCTCGATCAATACCAGGGCGGGGGCCTCGCGGATATCGTCGGTTTTCGGTTTGAAGGCGAGTCCCCAAACCGCGATCGTCTTGCCGGCCAGGTCCCCTTGGAAGTGCTCTTCGATCTTGCGCTGCAGGACGAGTTTCTGTTGCTCGTTTACCCAGTCGACCGCCTCCAGCAGTCGCGGTTCCAGACCGGACTCTTGGAACGTGCTGGCCAACGCTCGGACATCTTTCGGGAAGCAGCTTCCCCCGTAGCCGACGCCCGGGAAAAGAAACGCAAAGCCGATGCGACTGTCGTGCCCGATCCCCCGACGGACGTCATTGATGTCGGCATCGAAGTTTTCGCACAGATTGGCCATTTGGTTAATGAAGCTGATTTTCGTCGCCAGCAGCGCGTTGGCGACGTACTTGGTCATCTCGGCACTCTCGGGTGACATCATGAGAAACGGCTTGTCGGTTCGCAGGAACGGCTGATACAACCGTCGCAAGATGTCCGCCTCGCGCTGGGTCCGGACCCCGACGACCACCCGATCGGGCTTTGTAAAATCCTCGATCGCCGCCCCTTCCTTGAGGAATTCCGGATTACTCGCCACGTGACACGGGCGACCCGTCGCTTGGCGTAGCCGCTCGTAGAGCCGCCGATTCGTGCCGACCGGCACCGTACTTTTGGTCACGACGAGCGTGTCGGCTCGCAGATGCGGTGCCAAGGCGTCGGCGACCGCCCAGACGGCGGAGAGGTCGGCCGAGCCGTCAGCGGAGGGCGGTGTGCCCACGGCCAGGAAGATCACGTCGGCCGACTGAGCGGGATCGGCCAGTTCGGTGGTGAAACGCAGCCGTCCGGCCGCGGCGTTTCGGTGAACCAGGTCAGAAAGTCCGGGCTCGTAGATCGGGATCTGCCCCAACCGCAAGGCATCCACCTTCCGCTGATCCACGTCGACGCAAACCACATCGTTGCCGCTGTCGGCGAAACATGTACCGGTGACCAAACCGACGTATCCCGTACCGATGACTGTCACTCGCATCGAAAACCCCTCGATTCGTAAGTTGGCGCAGGGCCTGAACGCCGTACTGCGCGTCGCGTAATGCCTAAATCGTAGGACGTGGACACGCTTAGGGGCACCGAAAAACGGCCGGGGGACGACCCCAACCGCGGGGCAGGATGCGGCCCCGCTTCTCGCAGTGACCGAGGACTATTCGACTTCCGGACCAACATCCGGAGGCGAAGGCATCGTTCCGGATTCGTCGGGCAGCATCTCGTCACCGTTTTCTTCCTGGGGAACCCGGACCACCGCGGTTAGCGCGTCATCTTCGTCCAGGCTCATGAACCGCACGCCCTGGGTGTTTCGACCAATCACACTGATTTCCGAGGCGCGGATTCGCTGGAGCTTTCCGCGGGACGTCATCATGAGAATTTCGTCATCGTCGTCGACCCGCGCGATGGCAGATAACCGGACCGTTGCGCTCCGTCGTCTTGATGTCTCGCAGTCCCTTGCCGCCTCGCCGCTGGGTGCGATAGCGAGCGGACGAGGAGGCGTCTTCTTCGCCGGTATCCTCGCCGGTGTCCGCGGAATTCGGGCCGAAGTTGGTACGCTTTCCGTAACCGTTCTGGCAAGCCGTCAAGAGCGTGGCGTCGGGGTCGGCGACCACCATGCCGACCAGTTGATCGTGCTTGCCCAGGCTGATGCCCTTGACGCCGCTGGTATTGCGACCCATCGGCCGGGCGTCGTCCTCCCGGAAGCGAATCGCCATGCCCATCGCGGTTGAGAGGACGACTTCATCGCCCGGCTTGGTGACGACCACGTCGACCAACTCGTCGCCCTCTCGCAATTTGATGGCGATGATCCCGCCTTTCTTCGGACGGCTGTACGCTTCCAAGGGCGTTTTCTTAATCAATCCGTCGCGGGTGGCCATCATCAGGAAGTGACCGGGCAAGTCGAAATCGCGCACCGGGCGGCAGTCGGCGATTTTTTCGCCTTCTTCCAGGTTCAGCAGATTCACGATCGCCCGCCCGCGACTCTCGCGGCTCAATTGTGGCAAGCCATAGACTTTCTGCCAGTAGACGCGGCCCCGATTGGTGAAGAACAACAAATACGCGTGGGTGCTGGCCACGAACAAATGCTCGATCGGATCTTCGTCCTCGGCTTTGGCGCCTTTCAGCCCCTTGCCGCCGCGGCGTTGGGCGCGGTAGACGCTGGAAGGCGTCCGCTTGATATAGCCCTGATGGCTGATCGAGACCACCATGGTTTCTTCGGTGATCAGATCTTCCAGATCGATATCGCCGAGTTCCTCACCACTGATTTCGGTGCGCCGCGCGTCACCGAAACGCTTCTTGATTTCCGCCAGGTCGTCCTTGATGATGACCAGGATGTTCGCATCGTCCCCCAGGATGTGCAGGTACTCGCCAATCGACGCGAGCAACTTCTGGTGTTCGTCCGCGAGCCGCTCCTGCTCGAGATTGACCAACTGGCCCAGGGTCATGCGCAGGATCGCGTCGGCCTGGACGGCGGTCAGCGAGTAGGTGTCCGAGACGCCTCGCTCTTCTTGGAAGCGCCGGAAGCCGTCGGCGTCCGAGCGCCCGCTCCATCATCGCCGCGGGGCATTCGACGCCCATCAATCCCACTTTGGCTTCCGCTTGCGTTCGCGAAGCGCGGATGATGCGAATGATCTCGTCGATGTTGGCCAGGGCCAGCAGCAGGCCCTCGACCGTATGTTTTCGCTTGCGCGCGATCGTCAGCAGATGCTGAGTCCGCCGCCGAATCACGATCAACCGGTGGCGGATGAACTCGTCCAGCATCTCCTTGATGGACATCAGCCGCGGCTTGCCGTCGACCAGCGCCAGCAGGATGATCGAGAAGGAATCCTGGAGCGGGGAGAACTGGTAGAGCTGATTCAGGACGACTTCGGGATCGGCGTCGCGTTTTAGGTCAATGACCAGCCGCACCGGTTCCTTCAAGTCGCTTTCGTCGCGAATCCCGGAGATGCCCGGGATGCGGCCGTCGTTGACCAGCGCCGCGATCCGCTCGACAACGCGATCGCGAAATTGCTGATAGGGAATTTCGCTGACGACAATCCGCGATCGCTTGCCTTGCTCCTCAATCCGCGCTCGAGCGCGCACCGTGATCGTGCTGCGGCCCGTATAGTAGCCACGCCGAAGGCCACCCCGGCCGCAAATGATGCCTCCGGTCGGAAAGTCGGGGCCGTGGATGATCTCGCAGATTTCCTCGATGCTGGTGTTGGGTTCTTCGATGACGGTGATCAAGGCATCGCAGATCTCGACCAGATTATGCGGCGGAATGGAGGTCGCCATTCCCACCGCGATCCCGCTGGAACCGTTGACCAAGAGGTTGGGGAACCGCGAGGGCAGCACCGTGGGCTCCGTGCGGCTCTCGTCATAGGTCGGTACAAAGTCGACCGTATCCAGCTTCAGATCGTCCAGCAATTGCGACGAGATCGGCGACAGGCGGGCCTCGGTGTATCGCATGGCCGCGGGAGGGAGTCCGGCGATCGATCCGAAGTTGCCTTGTTTGTCGATCAGCGGATACCGCATGTTCCACTCTTGGGCCATGCGGACCAGAGTCGGGTAGATCACGCTCTCGCCATGGGGATGATAATTGCCGCTGGTGTCCCCTGAGATCTTGGCGCACTTGACGCGAGCGGATCCGGGCCCCAGGTTGAGGTCGTTCATGGCGACCAGAATCCGCCGCTGCGACGGCTTCAGGCCATCGCGTGCATCGGGCAACGCGCGACTGACGATCACGCTCATCGCGTACGTCAAATAGCTGTCCTTCAGCTCCTCCTCGATCGGTAGATCGACGAGCCGACCCTCACCTCCGCCGCCGTCACCTCCGCCCCCCGTGGGAAGCCCCACATTGTCCGGGTCGTTCGGGTCAGATGCCAATCTGCAATCCTTTCACTACGCGCGATCGATCAATGGCCGACCGAGGGAAAGTGGAGGACGGGTCGGCGCCAGAGATCTCGAGTTTGTCCCCCAAAGAGAGCCGCTGATCATAGCAATTTCGGCCCTGATTCACAACCGGTCGGGATCGCTGTAAGTGCTCTAAAGCGATCGAGTTGCGATGGGGGTCGTGGGCTGGATTCGGCGATTCCGGCGAGAGTCGCTTGGCTGGCCGCTTAGATGTCGACCCACTGGCGGGAGCCGGCGCTGGCGAGTACCGCGTCGCAAACTTTTTGGGTTTCCAAGGCATCGCGAAACGTCGGCGCCACGGGCTGACCCTGCTCGAGGCCCTTCAGGAAGTCGGCCACCTGGTGCACAAAGCTGTGTTCGTAGCCGATCTGCAGGCCCGGGACCCACCACTTGTCCATGTACGGCATGTCGCCGTCGGTGACGTGCACGGAATGCCAGCCGCGAACCAGCGAATCGTCGCCATGGTCGAAGTAGCTTAAGCGATGCAAGTCGTGCAAGTCCCACGCAATCGAGGCGTTCTCGCCGTTGATCTCGAACGTGTAAAGGGCTTTGTGGCCGCGGGCATAGCGGGTCGATTCAAACGTGCCCAGGGATCCGTTTTGAAAGTGGCACAGGAAAGCGCACGCATCGTCGATCCCAACTTTCTCGACCTTTCCCGTCAGATTGTGCTGACGCTCCTTGATGAACGTCTCGGTCATCGCGTTGACGTCGCGAATGCTGCCGTTCAGCCAGAGCGCGGTGTCGATGCAGTGCGCCAACAGGTCTCCGGTCACACCACTGCCGGCCGCGGCGGCGTCAAGTCGCCACAGGGCGGCGCCGCCCTGGGGCAGATCGGCCGAGATCGTCCAGTCTTGCAGGAACACGGCACGATAATGGAAGATCCGCCCGAGTCGCCCTTGATCGATCAATTGCTTGGCGAGCGAAACTGCCGGCACGCGGCGGTAGTTGTACCAAACGATGTTGGGGACGCCCGCCCGCTCGACCGCCTGACACATCGCTTCACCCTCGGCCACGTTCATCGCCAGAGGCTTTTCACAAAGTATCGTCTTGCCCGCTTCGGCCGCCGCGATGGCGATTTCCTTGTGCAGGTTGTTGGGAGTGCAGATATCCACCGCGTCGATATCCGGCCGCTCCAACAATTTCCGCCAATCGGTCTCGATCGACTCATAACCCCAGTTATCGGCAAACTTCTGCGCGTTTTCGGCGTTTCGTGCGCAAACCGCCTTCAGCACCGGACGGTACTCGAGGTCGAAGAAATGGTTGACCTTGCAGTAGGCGTTCGAGTGGGCTCGACCCATAAAGCCGCAGCCGATCATGCCAATGTTGAGAGGTTTCTTCGCGCTCATCTTGATTCGAGTCCTTCAGGCAACAAGTGGGTTTTGGGAAAGCAAAGGGCGGCCTGGGGCGTGCCGCACGTTACCCGTCCCAGCCGTGGGCGTCGCGCACGGACACCATGGCGGCGAGGATATCGTTCCAGGTTCGGGGGTCCATCATTACCTCATTCGGGAACATGCAGCCGTCCCAGCAGATGTGATCGAACTTCTTGGTCAGTTGGCCGTCCGCATCGCGGAGCCAAAAACCCGCGTGCTTGGGAATGTCCAGCTTGCCGTTCGGATCATGCGGCAGGCAGTGCCGTCCGGTCTTGTCATGGGACCCCGAGCCTTTGACGGTCGCATCGTTCTGAGCGACGTGGAAATCGATCGTCCAGGGGCGCAGCGCCGCGGTCAGCTTGGCCAGCGCCGCGTCGAGGGCCTCGGGTTCCCAGTCGAAATCGGGCGGCACGATGCGATCTTCCGGGGCGTTGTAGCCGAGCAAATACAGCAGCGTGTGGGCCATGTCGGCCTGAAAACCCACCGTTCCGGGCATGTCCACCGCTTCCAGCAGGCGGATCATTTCCCGCCAGCTGTGCATCCCCGCCCAACAGATTTCACCCTCCGCCGCCAATCGTTCCCCGTGCTCCTGGGCGATCGCCGCAGCGGCCCGAAATGTCGCGGCGATTCGCTGCGTGTTGCCGGCGGGGTCTTCCGCCCACGTGCCCGGGTCGGCTGCCGAATCGATCCGAACGACGCCGTGAGGTCGGACACCCAATTCGCGCAGTCGCTGAGCGATGCGACAACCCTTGCGGACCTGAGTGAGAAACTGAGCCTGTTCCTCGTCGCTGCCCATGGCCGAGCCACCGCCGGTCGGAGGCCAAACGGGCGCGACCACCGAACCAATCATCAGGTTCCGCGACCGGACCTTCTCCGCCAACCGCTGCAGGTCGTCGTCACTCGAGTCGATGTCGACATGCGGGGCGAACAAGAAGAGGTCTACGCCGTCGAACTTCTGGCCGTGGTACTCGGCCGCTGCCGTCAGGTCGAGCATCGTGTCCAGGTCGATGGGAGGTTCCGAATCCGGGCCTTTGCCCACGACGCCAGGCCAGGCCGCGTTGTGCAATTTGGGATAGGTATGACTCATCACTAACCGTCCTTTCGGTGAGAAATAATTCGCGGGTCAGGCAGCAAGCGTACGCGGCGTGCGGGGCTCGTAGGGCAAGCCATCGGGCAAGCCATCGGGGCCACGTGCTCTCCGATCCGTCGATGTAAGGTCTGCACGTGGGCACGGGGCGGCGATCCATCCGGCTCAGGATCGAACCTCGACGCCGCTTCGCCACCTACGCCGTCGCCACCCTCCATCTTCCTTGGGGCTCGCCAATTCCCTTAAGGCTCGCTAACCCAGACGAAAGTCGCCGACGTTGGGGACGCTCTCAAACGTGTCGGGGCCAAAGTAGCGCAGGCTGACCAGCGGCTCGTGTCCGGTATTTTCCACCTCGATTCCGCGCTGGGCCGCCTCGTGCGTGATGAAAACCTCGTCCTGCGTCTCGTCGCCAAATCGGATCAGGGACGGGCGTCTCGAGGCGAAGTTTGCCGATCCGGCCCGTGCCCTGGACCGTGATCCAGCCGCTGGCGCCCGGGTCATGCAACGTGCACTTCCCGCCCGGAAGCACCGTCAGCTCGCGGGCGCTGAACAACTGCTTGGCCCCCGACTCGACCATAGACGACCCACTTGTCGAACCAACCTTCTCCACTGTCGGCCATAATCGGCTCGAGATAATTGTGTTCCTTGAAATGAGTGTCGACGTTCTTGTCCCAATCCAGCTGGCCGACGACGAAGTCCAAGTCGTGATGCTTGTCCTCGGGCATGTCCTTGACCAGCAACGACCAAGGAACCTCGCGACCCTCGACCAGCGACTGGAACATCGCAAAGACGTCGCTGCCCCATTGCGGTTCGTAAGTGCAAAGCGAACCGGGGGCGTGCAGCACGCCGGGCGGAATCAACCAGCCCGTGCCCCGTTCCAAACGGTACGCCTTGGAGAGATCCAGGATCCCGTTGTCACCCTGATCCCAACTCTCCAGGCAGTGCCGCACGTCGGCCTTGGTCGTCCCCGGCTCCAAGCCCATGAAGGTATAGGCGAAGTTATTGTCGACGTTGTTCATCTGCGGCGAAAAGTAGTACGCCTCGGGTTTGCCCTCCCGACCGACCAGGGCCGCGTCTTCGGCCGACTGGTGCATGTGGTGCGGAATCGGTCCCATGTTGTCGAAGAATTTCGAATAGACGGGCCAGCGGCCGTACTTTCGAAACATCGACTCGCCAATGATCCGCGCGCCCGCTTCCTCAACGGCCTCCTTCAACAGGAAGTGCTGCCCGGCTTGGCAAATGAAACTGAGTCCCTCGTGCCAGATTCGTCCGTCGTTGGCCGCCTCGGTCGTGCTTCCAAACCAGCGTTCGTCGATGCCGCCCCGATGTGCCCCGTAGGCGTACCAATCGCTGGGGTGAAGTTTGATCCGCTTGCCCGGATGCAAGA
Source organism: uncultured Planctomycetales bacterium (assembly GCA_963826795.1). Lineage (GTDB taxonomy): Bacteria > Planctomycetota > Planctomycetia > Pirellulales > Pirellulaceae > CAWGYT01. The sequence continues at coordinate 219,403 of CAWGYT010000024.1, forward strand.
AGCTGCGGGGGACCCAGGTGGGCGCCAGCCGCAAGATGCCTTCCCCCTCGTCCATGGCGCGGTTCAGGACCGCCGCAATACTGTCTCCCTGAACGATGTTTGCTGATGTCATGCCTGCCGAGGCTCCTTTGGAAAACTCGATGAATCGGACTCCAGGCGGCCCGATTGGCCCGACGGCTCCCTTCCGAGCGCCCCCGGCCACGTGCTGGACGAAGGTGATGTTGTATTCGGTTTCCGAGCCCCTGGCAAGTAAATCAGGGGCCGTCGACACGCCGGACGCGACGGGCGGGGGCGCGTGAAACGAGGCGCGAAAAGCAGTATGCTGTGGGTTCTGGATTCCGGAGGTCCCATACGTAAGGGCGCGTGACCATGGCCGCAAAGACTTGGATCCTGACCGACGTGTCGGAAGCGAAACACCATGATGAACTCCAGATCGATCGTCGCCAGTTTCCGGCGGACGTGCCGGACGGCGTTGCCATCCTCAAGCTCACGTTGCACGGTGGTCTGTCCGAGGGAGTCGAGGAAATTCGCGTCAATAACGGCAGGTTTCAGTTCTCCGTGCTTCCGACCCGCGGCATGGGGCTCTGGAAGGGCTGGCTCGACGGCCAAACCCTGGGCTGGAAATCGCCCGTGCGCGGCCCCGTGCATCCCCACTACGTCCCGCTCCACGAACCGTCTGGACTAGGCTGGCTTTCCGGATTCGACGAGTGGATCTGCCGCTGCGGCGCGTTCAGCAACGGGGCTCCGGACTTCAACGAGCAAGGGCAATTGACGCACCCGCTGCACGGACATCTGGCGAATTTGCCGGCCGAGTACGTCGAAGTCTCGATCGAGGGCGATCAGATCTCGGTCCGAGGCATCGTCAGGGAGGCCCGCTTTCACTTCCAAAAACTGCAGCTCACCACGACGATCACGACCCGTGTGAACCAGCCCGGGCTCGAGATTCACGACCAGCTCAAGAATCTCTCGGGCAGCGAGGCCGAGATGCAGATGCTCTACCACTGCAATTTCGGTCCGCCGCTGCTGGGCAGCGGCGCTGAAATCGCGATCCCGGCCGAAACCGTCGTGCCCCGAAATGCCTGGGCGGCCGAAAGCGTCGGCCATTGGTCCACTTTTTCGGAACCCGCCGCGGGAATTCCCGAACGCGTTTATCTGGTCAAACCCTGCGCCGACCAGGAGGGCGAGACGCGGGTCCTGCTAAAGAACCCCCAGGCCCGCCGAGGCGTGAGCCTGACCTGGAACGTCGCTCAGCTGCCGTACTTTACGCTTTGGAAAAACGAGACCGCGCTGAACGATGGCTACGTGACCGGTCTTGAGCCCGGGACGAATTTTCCCAATCCACGGCAGTTTGAAACGCAACACAACCGATTGGTGAGGCTCGCGCCTGGCGCCACTCACGAGATGCGGATTGGATTTTCTTATCACGAATCAGCCGCTGCGGTGGAGCAGGCCGAGGCGGCCGTTAAGGCGATCCAGGGCGATCGAGCGCCGGAGTTGTTCGACCAGCCGCAGCCCACCTGGTGCGCGTGAATCACACGCGATCTACCGCCGCGGCCGATACGTTTCGATTTGCTCGCAGGCGAGATCATAAATGGACCAGGTATTGCCGTCTGGGCCTTGAAACGGGTTGACCTTCAACACGCCCTGGACGCTGATCGGATCGTCCCGGTACTTCGCCGACACGCCCTCGACCATCAACACGTTGATCAAGTGATCCGCCTGCCCGCCGGGCCCGAATTTGCACTCGGTGTTCTTCAGCAGCACGAATTGGGTGATCCCCTTCGTCTTCGAATCGGGCAGCATATAGCCATGGATCCGAACTCTCCGCCCGTCCAGGTCCCTCACGCGATCCGTCAACATGAAGGGGCGAAATACCATGTCCTGTTGGATCGGAAGCTGGATGTCCTCGAACACGATCTCGACGACCGCGTCCCCGCTTCCACGCGAACCAGCTCGGGGTGGGGCCGACGCAGGCTCGCGCGATGGCTCGACGAGCGGTCGCTCGTCCGCCGACGTCGGTGACGCGCCGGTCGAGGCGGACGCCTGAGCACCATCCATCGCCGCCGATGATTTCCCGCCGGCTGCCCGGGGATCGTCCTCAGGAATCTCGTCCCGCGGCGCTGCGATGGGCTCGCCGGCACGATCGCCCGAGTCGGCCGGTCGCGAGACGGGCCGCGAGTCGGACCATTTGACTTCACAGCCACTCAGTAGGACAAAAAACAACACGCAGCCCGCTTGGGAAAGCAGGCCGAATCCTCGTTGTCGCCGCACCGTGTCTTTGCCTCCAAACCAAGGTTGCGCGTGTCCTGGGCCGTCGCGCCGAACTGCATCAGACGGGTGGGGAATCGGCTGAGCGGTCCGCCTAACGCGGTGAGTTGAAAAGCAGGGATCAACCTCCGCCGCGCCGCACCGGTCAGCGGACGTAATCGGCCTCGAGCTGGTAATACACGCCATCCAGCCCCGCGACTTGTTTCTTGTAAGGTGACACGCGGAGCGTGCCCGCGAGCTTGCGGCGGGCGAATGAGTAGTCGATCCGATTCGGATCTTTCAGGGTCACTTCGATCATATCGGTCAATTTCGGCTGCCCGCCGAAGCAGCACGTCTTCATGTCGGGGACGAGAATGAATTGCTTGATGCCGCGCCGTCGGTCGACACCCGGATGAACGTAGCCCTTGATGAAGATCGGTTGGCCGTCCAATTTCAGCGCCGAGGCCGGAATCGGAAACTGTGGCGTCGCGGGATCGGGCTGCAGCTCGGCAAATGAGATGCGCGTATACCCATCCGGGACTTCCGTCGCGTACGCGTAGGCGTTTGCTACCGATCCGAAACCAAAGATCGCCACGGACATCGCCAGCCCGATGCGTGCGAGATTGTAGCCGAGCAACTCGTCGCGGCGCCGGCGAATCGTGAACAGCGAATAGGCGCCAATCAGGATCCCCGCGATGGGCAGCACCAGCAGTTTGGCGAAGAGGAGGGCGGGCAGCGAAAGGACGCCCAGAATCAACGTGGTCACCGCGGAAACGCTGATGGCTCGGTACTGGAGATATTCGGATTCAGGGTCGAGTACTTGGTGCGGAGCATTCATGATTCACGGGTCAGCAAAGGGCCTCGGATCGCGTCGGCTCAATGATCAAAGCCGGTCAATGGCATGCCCAGGACGAGCCGAAAGATGTACAACAGCGCGATCCCGGACACGATCGGTACGCCCCAGAGGATCGCAGTGTTCGGTTGCCAGGGCGCGGCCGATCGGGCCGTTTCGGCCAGCGCCGAGCCGGACTGGGCCACCACGGCCGGCGCGGCATGCGGGCGGCCCCGGTCCGCGACCGGCAGCGTGCGAGCGACTTGCGACGCCGCCACGTCACGCTCGCTGCCCCCGGTGTTTCCGCCGTCCGTGCTGCTGCCGTCCGCGCTGCTGCTGTCCGCGCTGCTGCTGTCCGCGCTGCTGCTGTCCGCGCTGCTGTTACTGTCCGCGCTGCCGCCGTCCACGCCGGGCGAAATGACCGGCGGCGCTGCCGCTTCCGACTTGGGCAAGGGCGGCGCGAAGGAGGACTTGTCGGGTTGAGGCTGAGCGGTCGTGCCGCCGGTTCCTGTGGCGTCGAAGGGGAAGAACGTCTGGGCCCGCTTGACGGCATCCGGGTCGATCTTTGCCAATTGTTCGATCCACTCCTTCGCCTCGGGCAAGGGGCACGAGCGGAGGAAGTTGATCACCGGAACCCTGACCCAACTCGATTTTTCATCGGCTTCCTTAAACAGCCGGACCATTCGCGGCAGAGACTCCCAGTCCTGCCAGCGTGCCAGGTCGGGGATCACAAGGTCCGCCAGCTCCGGCCGTTCCAGCATGTTCCGCAGCGCCTTGACCAGTTTCGATTTGGCGATCACATCCGTATCGTTGCCGTGGAAGCGGATGGCCATGATGGCGGCGTAAGTATCCGCGTACTCCGCATCGGGATTTTTCAGGAAACGTTCCTCGACCTGGGCCAAGCCTTCCTCCGGGTTGAGGATCAGATAGCAGGCCAGCAGCGCGTCGAGTCCCGCTTTTTGCTTGCGGTCGTCCGATTGCATCATGTCGCTCAACAAGGCTGCGTCCGAGGGCTTTCCGCAGACGCCCAGCATGGTGAAGTAAAGCCGTCGGCGGCTGGCGGGGACGTCGGAATTCTGGATGAATGCGATCAAGCGATCATGATGCATTTTGCCCTTGAGCGCCTTGACGCCCGCGTAGGGCGTCTTGGCAAACTCGTCGTAGGCGTCGCGGGCCAGCATCTCGTCCTCATCTTCAAGGTAGTCCTGAAAGAATTCGAGTCGCGCCGCGTCGGCCGGCAGATTGGGCAATTGCAGCACGTACTCGTAGGCTCGCTGGGACAATCCGAGCGGGGTGGTCCACATCACGCTGGGAGCGTCCGTTCCCATGATCAGGTATTTGCGGTCGGCTTTCGCATCCCCGAAAAACAGGACCTCGACCTCCTGACCGGTTTTGGCCCACTCGCCACCCTTGAGGACCTGCTGGATCCGAAATTTTGCTTTGGGCAGCGGCGCGTCGGGATCGGTGACGCCTCCCTCGGGAACTGCCGGCGGCTCGACAAGCTCCGCCATCACCACAACCTGCATCGTGTTCATTTCTTCGCTGAACGTTTGAGAAACCGACGTGCAGAACGGACACGCGAACATCAAGGCGGGAGTCGACCCCGCCCAAAATAGGCTCAACAAGAGTGCCAACAGATTGCGACGCATGGTTTTTCTCCTGCAGCCGACAAGTAGCTGCTGATGGACGCGGCGAGTCGGACGCGGTTCTCGGGGCGGGTCGCGACGGATTCGGGCGGGGCACGACGGACCCCCACGAAGCGGCCGGGCGGCCCACACGCCGCCCGCGTGAGTATGCTCCTAGTTTACCGCGATCCCCAGTCGTCGGCGAGGTCGTCTGGCCGGCCCGCCCGAGTTGTCGCGGGTCGTCAAGGGTTCGCGGTCAGGGCCGCGGCCACATCCGTTCGATAGGCGGCCAGCGCGGGTAGAAATCCGACGACGATCGCCAGCAGGATCAGGCTGGGGATTAAGATCCACTCCGTCGAGACGTGGATTTCCAGCGGTGAATCTTCGGAAAGGAACTCCACAATATCAATCGGGGGGGCCGTGTCGAGCGCCCCGATCGTGACCCCCGTTTCGGCCTCGATCCACGGGCTGGCGGCGGCGATCAACAGGTGGCCACCCATCCAGCCGATCAGTCCCCCTCCCAGGGCCAAAATGACGGCCTCAAGCAACACGACGGCCATCACCGTGCGGCGACCGGCCCCGAGCGACCGCATGATGGCAATCTCACGCCGGCGATCGCTCATCGAATTGTAAATGCTCACCAGAATGCTGATCCCGGACACCACACAGATCATGGCGGTCAGCGTGAGCAGCACGCGTTGGAATGGCTCGACGATCCGGCTGAACAGGCTGGTGATCTCACCGACGGGAAAAACCGCTTGTGCGACCGAGCCCTCGTTGATCGTATTGCTCAAACCTCGCGTGATAATCGGACTCGTCTTCACCAGCAGCGCCGTGATCTCGCGCTGGGGCAAGGGCAAGGGAGTGGTCTTCGTGAGATGAGGTGGCAACTCGCTTTCGGCCGTTTCACTCAGCTTGGCAGTGGCCGTTGGCATCGCCGCCGCGTCGGCTTCGTTCGCGGCCGCATCGTCCGTCGTGGCCGTGCGCTCGAGCGGTTTGGCGTGGCCCTCCAGCAAATAGAAGCCTTCCATATTGACGAACACCGCGCGATCGTTGGGCGTTCCCGACGGTGCCAAGATTCCCACAACAAAAAACTTGTCTTCGTGCAGTTTGCCTTCCGTCGAGCCGTGTGTGGCGGCGATGGTATCGCCCAGTTTCAGGCCGGCTTCGCGGGCCACACGGGCCCCGACGATCGCCTCGAAGAAACCGTGTTCGGGGTTGAAGTATTCGAAGTTGCGTCCCTTGGCAAACTCGTACTTCTCCCCGCGATCCTCGTCATACACATAGTTGTCGAACATCGCGGGCGTCGTGCCGACCACGCGATACTGCTGGAAGTAGTCTCCCAGGCAGACGGGAATCACACGCTGCACAAAATCCTTCCATTTTCCGTCGTGGCCGTCCGGACGTTGAGCGGCGGGAAGAAACTCCTGATAGAACGTGTAGGGAATGTTCTCGACCGGTTCGCTCAGGTAAAAAACCGTGTTGAGTACCAGCTGCAGCCGACCACCCTTGGCGCCCAGGATCAGGTTATAGCCCAGGCTGGAGTTGCTCCGAAACGACTCGGCGACCACGCCATGGATCAAGAGGACGGCCACGACCAACATCACGCCCAGGGCCATCGACAAGGCCGTCAGGGCCGATGCCAGACTGCGTCGTTGTATGCTACGCCACGCGATTTTCCATAACGGCATGCGAACAAGTCCTCAGGGAAGCGGAAAGCATCAAGGGTCAAAAGCATCAAGGGCCTGGCAAGTACGGCATGTCCAGTACGGCATGTCCAGTACGGCGCGGTCGGTCCTCGAAACTCACGGGCTTGCGGGAGTCCCCGAAACCACGCGGTTGATCTCATCCAGACGGTCGACGCGGTCAAATTGTCCGGCCACCTCGGTCGCGTGCGTGACCATCAACAGCGTGACGCCCTCTTCGCGGCAGGTTTGCCGAATCAGGTCGACGATGTGTTGTTGATTCGCGGGATCGACGTTCGCCGTGGGTTCGTCCGCCAGCAGCAATTTTGGGTGGTTGGCCAGGGCGCGGGCCACGGCCACCCGCTGTTGCTCGCCCACAGAAAGTTCCGGCGGGCGGTGCGTCAAGCGATGGCCGAGTCCGACGCGTTCCAGCAGTCCTTTGGCCCGAGCGGGATCTTTCCGCCCTTTGGCGAACGTCATGCCCAGCTGTACGTTCTCGAACGCCGTAAAGCCGGCCATCAGATTGAACGTTTGAAAGACATAGCCAATCCGCTCGGCACGAAACCGGTCCGCACCCGCCTCGGCCAGCCGCGTGATGTCCAGGCCATCAATCACAACTTGGCCTGAATCGGGACGGCTGATCCCGGCAATCACGTGCAGCAGGGTGGTCTTGCCGCATCCGCTTCGACCCACCAGCACGGCTTGTTCGCCCGATTCAAGTCGGTACGCTGTAATCTCCAGGACGGGCAGGCGGTGCCCGTTCGGTTCCAGATACGACTTCTTCACATCGTGCAGTTCGAGCATGGTGAGTCCTGCTCCGTGTCTTCCTGGGCGGGTTTCCAAGGGGTCGTCCGGCCGCTCGGACCGCAGGCGGGCCCCGTGGCGACCGCAGGCTTATCGGGAGTGACGCCGGATCGTCCGTTGAATCTCGCGCTGACTGTCGGCCCGCTTCAGGGCTTCTCGCTTGTCGTGCAGTTTCCGCCCGCGTGAGAGACCCAGCAGGACCTTGGCTTTCCCTTCCTTGAAGTACAACTTGAGCGGGACCAGGGTCAGCCCCTTCTCGTGTGCCTGGCGAGCGAACTTGCGGATTTCGCTGCGATGCAGCAACAGCTTTCGTGGTCGCTTGGCCTGGTGATTCATATCACTCGCCTGGGCATACTCGGGTATGTCGGCCCCCAGGAGCCAGACCTCACCATCGCGGACGCGTCCGTAGGATTCGTCCAGCGACAGCCGCCCCACACGGAGGCTCTTCACCTCGCTGCCGACCAGCACGATTCCGCATTCGAGCGTCTCCAGGATCTCGAATTTGTGCCGCGCTTTGCGGTTCTCCGCCACTAACCGCTCGTTGGGATCGTGCGGCGACTTCTGCTTGGTTTTTTTGTCTTTCTTGGCCATCTTCACGCCCAGGTGCGGACGGGCGGATCATTTCAAGCCCGCTCCGAACCACGTATTATAGCGGCGACCTACCCGGTCGATCGACCGCGGGTGCATCCGAAAAACTCCAGTTGTCGAATCGGGGCACCCGTCGCTCCGCGCCGGCACCGCGACTTCGGACTACTGACGCGGAGCCGGTCGGACTAGAATACCCGCGTGGGGCAAGGTGAGGTTTCGAAGGCAGCCGAACCGGACTCTGCCAAAACGTCGGCTGCTCGGTTTGAGTCGCCGCCTCCAAGAGCTACCAACCTCCGCCAGAAAGTGTGCCCGTGCCCGATCCGACGGTTTTTCCCGACCTTCCCGTGGTCGATTCCGGCGAGGCGACGTCCCGCAAACTGCAGCGGTTACCCCGCTGGCTGAAGCGGCAAGTTCCTAAAGGGAACAGCAACCATCAAACCTCCCGCCTGCTCGAGGAATTCGGGCTGGAGACGGTCTGCGAGAATGCCAAATGCCCCAACCGGATGGAGTGTTACGCCCAAAGCACGGCGACCTTCATGATCCTGGGAAACGTGTGCACTCGAGCGTGCAGCTTTTGTGCCGTCGGTCGGGGACGACCCGAGCTGCCGGCGGGGGACGAGCCCGAGCGTTTGGCGGAAGCCGCCGCACGACTCGGTCTGAAACACGTCGTGATCACGTCGGTGACCCGCGACGACTTGGACGACGGCGGGGCCGAGCATTTCTATCGCTGTGTCGTGGCGGTCCGGGCGCGAACCGGAGCCACCGTCGAAGTGCTTACGCCCGACTTCATTCATTGTCCTGCGGCCATCGAGCGAGTTGTCGCCGCCCGCCCAGAGGTCTTCAACCATAATACCGAGACCGTTCCGAGGCTGTATAAATTGGTCCGGGGTCCGAAGTCCGATTATCGCTGGACCCTGGAACTGCTCCGGCGCGTCAAACGACTCGACCCTGACGTCAAAACCAAGAGCGGCCTGATGCTGGGGCTGGGCGAGGGGCGGCAGGAGTTGCTGGACGTGCTGGCCGATCTGCGGGACGTCGACTGCGATTTTTTGACGCTTGGCCAATACTTGCAGCCCGATACGTCCCGCTACCTGCCCGTGGTGCGCTATTTGCCCCCCGAGGAATTCGCCGAGCTGGAGGAGGCCGCCAGGGGGATGGGATTCGAACAGGTTGCCAGCGGTCCGTTCGTGCGAAGCAGCTACCACGCCCGCGAGATGGTGGACGCCTAGCCGCGGGTGGGGCGAGCCGTGCCTCCTGTGTTTCGCCCCCTCCTCCGGCCTTCGGCCCAATCCTGTTCGGCACACTTTTTGCTCGACTTATTTTCGCTTACTTTGGCACGGCAATTGCGACTTCAAAGCGCCGTGCGTCAAGGTGTGTCGTTTTGGCAGGAAGCGGTCCATGTCGTCTCCGCGGAAGCGAAAAGCTGGCAAGAAGATCGCGTCACAGAACATCCAAGGGCTTAAGTATTTCGACAAGTTGATGCCGCTGCTGAGTCCAACAAGTCCAAGACAGTCCAACAAGTCCAAGACAGTCCAAAAACAAGTCCAAAACAAGTCCAAAACAAGTCCAAGACGGTCTACAAAAACAAGTCCAAGACGGTCTACAGGCTCCAGAGTCATTCGGCAGCACAAGGTAGCCGCAGGCGTGACCGGCGGCGATGAGGGCACGGAAGTAGACCGTCTTAGATTGGCTTTAGATTGGCTTTTAGATTGGCTTCGTGGCCCCCGTCGCGCCGTAGCCCCCGTCTGCGCACCGTAGCCCCCGTCGCGCAGACGGGGGGCGAACCCGTCCCCCAGCCGATCTCGCCATGCAGGGCCTCGCATCCACGCCGCGCCACCCCCGCTCTCCGCGAGCGGGGCTACGCAACGGAAGAAACAGGATTGAGACGGTCTGAACAAGTCCAAAACAAGTCCAAAAACAAGTCCAAGACGGTCTACAGGCTCCAGAGTCATTCGGCAGCACAAGGTAGCCGCAGGCGTGACCGGCGGCGATGAGGGCACGGAAGTAGACCGTCTTAGACGAAGACGAAAACTCCAGAAGAAAACTCCGAAAACTCCAGACGGTCTATCAAAGGACGAAAACTCCAGACAAAAAACTCCAGACGGTCTATCAAAGAAAGCTCCAGACCCGCCACTCGATGCCCCTCACATCACCTTCTGCGCATTTGCCGTAAGTCGCCTCGAAAAAGAGACCTGACCCAATAGTGTTCGGCACGGGTTTTGCTGAGCCCTGTTTTTTTTGAAGATTGGGCTTGCTAGCTATCTTCGGATGCGTCATTGTATAGGGCATGTCAGACAAGTCCACGCAGAAAGAGAAGATCAAAGAGTCGGATATCACCGGGCTCAAATACTTCGCCAAGCTGGCGCCGCTGCTGGAACGTTTGCATGACGACGGATGTGAGAGAGATCGAGCGAACCGCCGCACGCTGCATTACGACCAGTATTGCATGCTCCTTTTGCTCTATCTCTTCAACCCGATTGTTACGTCGTTGCGGGGCATTCAGCAGGCCAGTGAACTGAAGAAGGTGCAGCGTCAGTTGGGTTGTGCCCGTGCCTCGTTAGGGTCGCTTTCCGAAGCGACAAGTGTCTTCGAGGCGGAACGACTCAAGGAAATCATCGCCGAACTGGGTGAGCAGCTTCAGCCGCTGGCTCACGACCGGCGGCTCGTTGATATCCAACAGACGATTACACTCGTCGATGGCTCGGTGATTGCTGCGTTGCCGAAGATCATGGAGGCCTCCTGGCGCAAAGCCGATTGCGGCAGCGGCTTAGTGAAGTGGCGACTGCATACGCACTTCGAGTTATTGCGTGGTGTGCCGACTCGCATCGATGTGACACCCAATGGCGGTGGCGAATATGATGAACGAGCGGTTTTGCAGGCGACGATCGCAAGTGATTGCCTCTACGTGGGGGATCGAGGCTATGCCAAGTTCTCGCTGTTCAACAAGATCGTCTCGGCAAACAGCAGCTATGTGTGCCGACTGCGAGACAATAGCGTTTGGGAAACGGTGGAAACGAAATACCGCAACGACGATGCGGCCATCGACGAAATCATCAGCGAAGAAATCGTGACCTTTCCGAAGGCGAGTAACGAGAGCCGTCCCGACCACCGTGTTCGTGTGATCTGTGTCCGCATCAATCCTCACACGAGTCGCGGCAAGTATCGCGGTGGTTCGAGCGGAGTCGACAGTGACGGAATCCTGAGAATCGCCACGAACCTGTTGGATGTCCCGGCCGAGACGATCGCTCTGATATTTTCCGAACGGTGGGCGATCGAGATATTTTTCCGCTTTTTCAAGCACATCTTGGGGTGTCGCCACCTCCTGAGCCACGACCAGAACGGCATCGAGATCCAGACGTACTCCGCGATCATCGCGTGCATGCTGATCGCCCTCTGGACGGGCAAGAAGCCGACGCTTCGCACCTACGAGATGATCTGCTTCTATTTTTGCGGTCTGGCGGACGACGATGAGTTGATGAAGCACATCGAAAAACTGAAGTCACAGGACGCATAGGGAGCCTTTACGATCATGCTCTCTATGGCGTTCGCTGCTGCGCACGCGGCACCCACCATACGTGATCTTCCCGTCTACTTCCCTCCCAATATCTCTGTGCTCGAGCTCGCCAAACCGTAAAATCTAGCGTCGTCCACGCCAGCCAGCCTGGACGCAACGACTGTGCCGAACACTATTGGGTCAGGTCTCTTTTTCGAGGCGACTTACGGCAAATGCGCAGATGGTGATGTGAGGGGCATCGAGTGCTGAGCCTGGAGCTTTCTTTAATAGAACGTCTGGAGTTTTCTGGTCTGGAGTTTTCTGTTTGATAGACCGTCTGGAGTTTTCGTCCCGCGGCCGCACTCGTCGACCCGAGACACCCGGATACCCCGCGAGCCAAACGCAAAGTAGACCGTCTGGATCTTTGCGGCGAGCCAAACGCAAAGTAGACCGTCTGGATCTTTGTGCTCGCCGAGCTGGAGGAGGCCGCCAGGGGAATGGGATTCGAACAGGTTGCCAGCGGTCCGTTCGTGCGAAGTAGCTATCACGCCCGCGAGATGGTGGACGGTTAGCCGCGGGTGGGGCGACCCGTGCCTCCGGTGTTCCGCCCCCTCATCCGGCCTTCGGCCACCTTCTCCCGCGTTGGGGAGAAGGGACATGCGGCGGAGGGGGTGGGGTGAGTCGATGAGATGGAAGGCGTCGGACGGAAAGGGGCGTTGAGGAATCCCCCCGAGGTTGTTACCTCTCCCGTGTCCGTGAGAGGTCGCTGCGAGAGGGGGAGGGCAAGCAGCGGGTGAGGGCAAGCAGCGGGTGAGGGCAAGCAGCGGGTGAGGGCAAGCAGCGGGCAAACGCCGGCGACGGCCGGCCGGGGGTCGCCGGTTGTCGGGTCGATTGCAGACTCGGTTGGAATCGGCCAACATACAAGCTGGCGGGAATTGCGTTCGCAGTTTCCGCGGGCTTAATTCCCGCGGACCCGCTTCGAATTGTCCTCGCGCAGATCCGCAAGCTTAATCGCCCTGGGGAAGTTTTTCCGTGAGTTCTGCCTTGCCCGCTGACCGAGAAAGGGACGCAACCAGCCATCCGGCGGTGCTGGCCGTACTCGCCTGTGTGGCGGCGGGAATCGCGGGCTATTTGTTGACCGTGGCTCTCGGTCACCAGGGGCTGCCGGTGGGATGTGGGGAGGAAGGCGGCTGTGCGGAGGTTCTTACCAGCCGCTGGTCCTCGGTTTGGGGAGTGCCCGTCAGCGGTTTGGCCTTACCGTTGTATTTGGCGTTGGCTGCGGCGGCCGCTTGGCCACAAGCGCGTGGGTCGGGCACGGTCCTTCGCTTCGGCTCGGTCGTGCTTGTCCTGGCGGCGGGCTGGTTTCTCGGGCTGCAGGCGTTCGTGCTCGGCGCTTTCTGCCCTTGGTGTGTGGCCGAACACGTTTTGGGGCTGGTGATCGCACCCTGGGCTTGGCGTGTCGCTGCCCGAAATCAGCGCGGTCGGGTGGATCACCGCCCGGTGGATCAAGGCCCGGTGGATCACCGCTCAGTGGATCACCGCCCGGTGGCGTTGGCGGGGTTGGCGAGTGTCGTGGGGCTTGCCGCGCTGCAGATCCTGGGTCCCTTGCCCCACACGACCATCCGCCTGGCCGACTCACTTTCGGAGGCGACGGCCGACCGGGTCACCCTGCTGCAGGGCGGGCTGCAGCTGGATCCGCGCGACGAGCCGCGGCTGGGCGAGGTGTCGGCGAGGCATTCGCTGTACGTGATGTTCGATTACTGTTGTCCACATTGTCGACGGACGCATGATTACCTCACGCATCTGATGGCCGAGCGTCCCGGCGAATTGTCGGTCGTTTGTTTGCCGACGCCCCGTGACGCCGATTGCAATCCGGAAATCACCGAAACCGAATCGCGATTTGACGACGCGTGCGAGCTGGCGACGTTGGCCTTGGGCGTCTGGACAGTCGATCCAGCCGCGTTCGGGGAATTTGATCGTTGGCTTTTCGAGTCGGCGCGACCCCCGACGCTGGCCGACGCTCGGGCTCGAGCGGAACAGCTGGTCGATCCGGCGGCCTTGGACGGGGCGCTGTCGGGTCCCGAGTCGCGGGAGCGGATCGCTCGCAATGTTGCCGCCTACAATGCGAGCCCGGCCGAATACCTGCCCGTCCTGATGGCCCCCGGTATGGATCCGATTGTGGGGCGGCCGGAAAGCCAGGACGCGCTGTGGACACTGCTGCGGCGCGACTTGTTTCAATTGCCCGAATAGCGGTCCCCCAATGCCCCTCGTGACCTGCGTTGCGCGAGTCAGAAAAGAGAGACCTGATGGAAACCTCGTTGCGGCGTCTGGACGATCGGGATCTGCAGTTGCTGGAGGAGGCGGGCCATGGGTTCGCAGCGCTCAAGCAGGAAATCGGCAAGGTGATCATTGGCCAAGATGAAACGGTCCGGTTGGTCGTGGCCGCGGTTCTGTCGCGGGGGCATACGCTGATCATCGGCGTTCCCGGTCTGGCCAAGACGCTGCTGGTCAAAACGCTCGCTCAGGTCCTCGATTGGTCCTTTCGGCGAATTCAATTCACGCCGGATATGATGCCGGCGGACATCATTGGGATCGAGCTGCTTCAAGAGGATGCCGTGGGGTCCGGCCGCCGGATGCAGTTCGTGCCGGGGCCGATCTTTGCGCACATTATTCTGGCCGACGAGATCAATCGGACGCCGCCCAAGACGCAGGCGGCGCTGTTGGAGGCGATGCAAGAATACACCGTCACGAGCATGGGGAAGCCGCATCGGTTGGAGGAACCGTTTATCGTCTTCGCGACCCAGAATCCGATTGAGCAAGAAGGGACCTATCCCTTGCCGGAAGCTCAGCTGGATCGCTTTATGTTCAGCTTGTGGATGGACTACCCTTCCGCGGACGAGGAAGAGGCGATCGCGGTTTCGACGACCGAGTCGATGCCCGAACAGGTTGAGCGCGTGCTGACGTTGCAGCAAGTCGTCGCGTTTCAACAGCTCGTCAGACGGATGCCCGTCTCGGCCCACGTGGCCAAGTACGCAGTCTCACTGGCAAGGGCGACGCGTCCGCACACGCCCGACGCGAGCGCCTACACGCGACAGTATGTGACCTGGGGCGCGGGACCGCGCGCGAGCCAATACTTGTTGCTAGGCGCCAAGGCGCTCGCGGTTCTGGACGGACAGCCCGCGGTGTCGGGACATCACGTGCGCCAGGTCGCGTCACTGGTGTTGCGTCATCGGATCCTCCCGAACTTCCACGCGACGGGGGAGGGCATCACGTCGCAAGACATCGTCCAGCAGATCGTGAGCGAGACGGCCGAACCCGTGTATCAGGGCTGAGTGGCGCGCACGACCGCCACCGAGGCCTCCGTCGCCGGCCTCGTCTCGCAATCCAGGGCCGATCTCATGCAAACTCAATCCGGACTCGATCGCAAACACCTCGACCTGGCGGTGATGCAGCGCCTGGCACGGTTCTCGTTCATCCCGCGCCGCTTCCTCGAAGGGCGCTACACCGGTCGCCACGCTTCACCCCAACGAGGCCAGAGCGTCGAGTTCCGTGACTATCGCCAGTATCTGCCCGGTGACGACATGGGGCAGGTGGATTGGAAAGTCTATGGGCGCACCGATAAGTTCTATGTTCGTCTCTTTGAGCACGAGACCGAGTTGACGGTGACGCTGCTGGTCGATGCTTCCAGCTCGATGAGTTACGATCCGCGGCGAGGAGACCGCAAGTACGATCACGCCTGTCGCCTGGCCGCGGCGCTCGGCTTTGTGATTATCCGGGGCCAGGATCGTGTCGGCTTTGGGCTGGCGCGTGACGGTCTGGTCGACCATCAACGGCCTTCCTCCGCCATGGCTCAGCTACGGCAGATGCTCGAGACGATGGAGAATCGTCAGCCACGTGGCCAGGCGAACTTGGCCACGGCATTGGAACAACTGGCCGGCAACCTAAAGCGCGGCGAGATCGTGATCGTGTTCAGTGACCTGTGGGACGACCTGCATGCTTTCTACACGGCGGCCTCACAGATTCGGCATCGCGGCGGGGAACTGATCGTGTTTCACGTCCTGCATGGTGACGAGCTGGAGCTGCCACGGTGGAGCGACGCGGTGTTGATTGATTCCGAAACGATGGCACGGATGCATCTTAATTTAGATGATGTCCGAGGCGACTATGCGCGGAAGCTCGGCGAGCATCTGAGCCTGATCCAGCGCAGCTGCAAACAGTTTGAAATCCAGTATCAGTTCGCGCCGATGACGGAACCGTTTCAGCAGACCCTCGAGCGTTATCTCGCACGGCGCGTGTCCTCATGACGATCTTGGCATACATTTCGTTTGCCTTGCCGGCCATGTGGGCCGGGTTGGCCCTGATCGGATTTCCGATCGCCGCCCATTTGCTGAATCGTCACGCGCGGACTCGCCATTTCTTTCCCACCCTGCAATTGCTGCAGTTGGCGGTGGCCGAGCAAGCTCGGCAGATGAAGCTTCGTCGTTGGTTGCTGCTGGTGTTGCGTTGCGTCCTCATCGCGGCCCTGGTGGCGGCCTTCGCGCAGCCCGTGTGGCGCAAGAACCAGGCCGCGGCGATCGCGGCCGGGCAGGGGAATGGCGTGGTTCTGGTGATGGATGCGAGTGCCTCGATGCGCGTGGCGCAGTCCGGAGCTCCCCGCTGGGAGATCGCGCAGGGGATCGCGGATCGAATCCTCGCGGATCTCCGCGGCGGACTCGATGTCGCCGACATTGTCCTGGCCGACGCTCAGCCCGACGCCGTATTTCGGGAACTCAGTCCAAATCTGCCCGCCTTGCGACAGGAGCTGAAGCAGTACTCGGCCACGTGGGAGCGGGCGGACGCCGTGGCCGCTGTTCGCCTGGCCGGCCAGTTGCTTCGAGATCATCGGGGTCCGAAACGCCTCGTAATTCTCTCGGACCTGCAACGGACCAGTTGGCTGACGATTGTCGAGCAGCGGCTGTCGGAAAACCTTCCAGCGGGGACCACGTGACGGTCGTCGATTTGGAATCGCCCCCGATCGACAACTTGGCTCTCCAGTCACCACGGCTCAGCCCCCAGCAGCCGCTCGCGGGACAAGTTGTGACGCTGACGGTCGAACTGCATAATCTTTCTCGAAAGAAACAACAGTCGCGAGTTCAGGTCCAGGTCGGCTCGCGCGAACTAGCGGCTCAAACCGTCGAGTTGCAGCCGCTGCAGCGCCGCGAGGTTTCGTTCGAGTCGCGGCAAGATCAGGCGGGTTTCGCGGAGGTCACGTTTCGCATCGACCAAGATGGTTTTTCCGCCGACAACCAATGTTATGCCGTGGCCCGCACCGTTCCCGGGATCCCGGTGGGTTTGCTGAGCGATGACGATCCGCAGCGGACCGGTTCGGCCAGTGCCTATCTGTCACTCGCTTTGGCTCCGCACGGTGATCGCAACGATCGTTTCGCCGTGCGGCATTTCACTTCGCGCGACCTGGCCGCGGCCACCGCCACGGAGCTCGCGGCGAATTCGGCGATTTTCGTCGGCTATCTTGGACCGCTCGCACAACCCGTTGCCGAGCGGTTGGCTGAATATGTCAGGCAGGGTGGTGCGTTGGTGGTCTTTTGCGGCGAAGGGCCCGTGCGGCGTAACCTGCAAACGCTGGATGCGATCGTGCCCGAGGGCTGGCTTCCGTGGATTCCGGGGCCCCGACTGGATCTCCAGCGGCGTCGTGAGGCGGCGCGGATCACCGCCGGGCGATGGCGGTCCAGTCTGCTCCGAGAATTCGACTTGGCCAGTCAAGTCGCACTTGGAGAGATCCGCTTCGGGCGACTCTGGGATGTGGTTCAAGTGTGCGCGGAGTCGGAGGTGTTGTTGACCTACGACCGGGGACTCCCGGCGCTCGCGACCCGGCGGTTTGGCCTGGGTCAGGTGGTCTTAGCCAACTTCAGTCCCGCGGCCGAATCGAGTGACCTGGGAAAATACGGCTCGTTCGTGGCGCTGATGCAAATCATGGCCCAGAACCTGCGGACCGCGGATTTCGTGGCGAACCCGAACTGGGCCGGCCTGCCGCTGACCCATCACGTGGACTATGTCGAAAGCCCAGTCGACTTGCAGTTGGTCGATCCCGCCGGATCACCGCTGGCCGCGACGGTGACCGTACAGGGTGAGGGGGTCGAGCTGCATTTTCCCGCGGCGCGCGAGCCGGGATTCTATCGCGTGCGGGCCGGAGGGCGCGAGATCGACAGTTCGGCCGTTAACCTGGATCCTGCCGAAAGTAATCTGCAAACGCTCTCGGCCGAAGAACTCCAGACCGCCCTTAACCAAGGGTCGATTTCGGCCGATCGGTTGACGGAAGCCCGGTGGACGCAGCCGCTGGACCTGGAAGGCCGACCGCTGTGGGGCTGGATGATCGTTGTGGCCATGACCCTGGCCGGTCTCGAGATGTCGTTGCTGGGCTGGTGGAGACGATAACGTGGTGCCGACCGTGCTGTGCGATGGTTCACCGATCGGCCTTGCCTGCACTTGGGCCGGGGCCGTGATCTGGCGTCCGATCCTTGCGCCGATGCAGATCGTATTCTTCACGGTGGTCTTGCTGGCCCTCTCGGTGTTCGCGTATTCCCGCACGTTTCAGGGACGCCCCTGGTGGAGCGGCCTGCTGCTGCTGATGCGCTTGGCCGCCGTACTCGGATTGGGAACGCTCTTGTTCGGCCCCAGTGATACGTCGCCCAGCGACACGTCGTCCCAGCGTTGCGAATTGGCGATCGTCCTGGATATCTCGGATTCGATGCTGACAGAAGATTGTCAGGGACAAAGCCGGCTGTCCGCCGCTCGGAAGACGTGGCTCAACCCCGACCAGTTGGCACGGTTCAATTCTCGCTGCGATCTGGAGCTGTACGCGTTTGCCGAGGATCTGCTGCCACTGGACTGGGACGATCTGCCACAGCCGCAAGAGGTGACGAGCCAGCGAAACGTGACTTTGGCAACACAGAGTCTCTTGAAGGTGATTCGCGCACAGGGTCGTCGGCGCGATGCCGCGATCTTGGTGCTCAGCGACGGGCACGATACGGAGGATGCGCTGCCGGAACCCGCCTCGTCGCTCGCCCGCTCGCGCGGAATTCCACTCTATACCGTCGCATTCGGCGCCGAGACGCAGCAGCAGGATCTTGTGCTGATGACGGTTCCCATTCAAGACTATCTTTTGCCAAACGAGCCCGGCGCGATCCTGGTCAAGGCCTATCAATTCGGACTGCCCGACGCTCAGACGACTCTCCGTTTGAAACAAGGCGATCAAGAACAGCAAGTCCCGCTGGACTTCAAGGGACGCGCCGTCGTGGAATTGCAATTGGAGATCCGTCAGCCCGACGAAGGGCAATACGAATATCAAGTTTCATTGGACCCCGTGGTCGGGGAAGTAGAACAGCAAAACAATCGTCAGACGGTGTTTTGTGAAGTCCGCGAACGGGGAATTCGTGTGCTGGTCTTGGAGGGCCAACCTTACTGGGATACGAAGTTTCTGGCGCAGTCATTGCGTAAAGATGAGCGGATCGAGTTGACGCAAATTACGCAGGTGGCGCCGGAGAGCCAAGAGACGCTGGTCTCGCGCACCGAAGGCCGGGCCGTGCGTGTCCCGTCGACGCGCGAGCAATGGGCGGCCTACGACGTGGTCATTCTCGGCCAGCAACTCGAAAACTTGCTCGACGAACCGTTGGCCGTTCAGCTGCGGGACTACGTGGTCGAGCAAGGCGGACATCTCGTCTTCGCCCGTGGCCGTTGCTACGATTCCCAGACAGCCGCGGGCCGGGCCGTCGCGCGGGCCTTGCGGAACGTCGAGCCGGTCGTGTGGGGTGACGAATCGGTGGCCAGGTCGCGGCTGGAACTGAGATCGGATTCGAGCGAGACGAGCTGGCTGGCACCGGGCAAACTGAGTTTCGATGCCGAACAGGTGTTTCGGGAGTTGCCGGGCATGCAGACCGTGCGACGCGTCGAACGACTTAAGCCCGCCACACGCGTGCTTGCGGACGCCTCGCCTAACGACGGAACCTCACAAAAACTGCCGGCTCTGGTCGTCATGCCCGCCGGCCGCGGTCAGATTGTCGGATTGCTCGGCAGCGATTCCTGGCGCTGGAGTCTCCGTCCACCGGCCGATCCCGCCCAAGCCAGCTTCTACGACACGTTCTGGTCCAACCTCGTCCGCTGGCTGGTGATGGGAGGAGATTTTCAGCCCGGTCAGCAGGTCGCACTCACGCTGAGCCGCCAATCGCTCCGCCTGGGCGACGGTCTGGAGCTGGACGTGATCTTCAAGGACCCGGCCGCGGCGGAGCGACCGTGGCGGGTCGTCTGGACCACCGCCGCAGGCGAAGAACGAGAGCTGCGACCCAGTCGCTTGCCCGGGCAATCGCCCCGATTTCGGGCGAATATCTCGCCGGACCAAATCGGAGTCCACTCGGTTCGCCTGGCGACACCCGAGATGAAGCCAACCGAACAGGAACAGAAATTCAGCGTCTACGAAATGAACCTCGAGCGGCTCGAAACGTCAGCCCGCCCGGCCTTTCTCCGCAGCTTGGCGCAAGAGTCCGGCGGTCTGTTCCTCCCGCCAGACCGCCCTGACGAGCTGCTCAAGCGAATCGAGCGTCAGCAGACCGCCCGTTTGATCCCGCCCGAACCCCACTACATCTGGGATCGAACGCTGATCTTGGTTGTGCTGCTCAGCTGGATCGGCAGCGAGTGGCTGGTCCGTCGGTGGGCGGGATTGTGGTGAGCGGCCAGGACGGCTCGTGGGCACGCGCGATTCAGCGAGCGTCGAAGGGCAGGGGGCCGTGGAGCCCACGAAACGGAAGCCTGCCCTGTCGACTTGGGAGTTATCTTGTAGACTGAGGGGACGGGGCCATCGGCTGGGTTGAGCTCCGGCGTCGTCGTGTTCGGGGGAGCAGGGGAAAAACGGCGTGAGCTATCCGAATCTCAACCTGTTGCTTCAGGCGGCCAACCGCCGAGGTCTATTTCTGGGGCTCGCTCGCACTCTCTGCGGATGGTTCGGCGTCCTGCTGCTGGCGATCGTGGGTGCGGTCGTTTTGGATGCCATTTTTGCCTTGCCTGCCCCGCTGCTGTTCGGACTTGACGGGTTGCTGGTGATGGTCCTGATCGGCGGCTTTCGGCAATTGGTACGCGTCGCACGACGCGGTCGGTTTGACCCGCGTCGCCTGGCGCGATTCCTCGAAACCGAATTGGGCATGACCGACAATGCGTTGATCAATGCCTTGGAATTCCGCCGCCAAGCCAGCCCGAACGTGAGTCGGCGGTTGGTCGAGGAGACGATTCAGCGGGGCGAGGAGGCGGCACGGCAGGTCGATGTGGTGGACGCGATCGAAAGCGGCCCTGCCCGACGCGCGGGATTCTGTCTCGGCTGCCTCCTGGCTGTCATTGCCTTGACCTATTGGCTGATTCCCGGTGTCTTTGCCCGTGGCTTGCCTCGTCTGTTCGATCCGACGGGCGATCATCCGCCATTTACATTGGTCAAATTCGACATCCAGGTCGAGCCCGAACCGCTGTACTACGGCTCGTCCGCGGCGGTGACGGTTCGGCTGGGTGGACCCGATCCGCCGGACCGTGCCGATCTGGTCATGCGGGACGGCGAACAAACGCAGCGGCTGCCCATGATCAGCGGTGAAGGCGGGTTCCAGCTGGAACTGCAACAAGTGACGGCCAGTCGTGATTTTTACATCGACACGCCGGGCGGTCGAAGCGATTGGTATCGCTTGGCGGTTCGCGAGGTCCCGTTGTTCGAAGAGGTCTGGGTCGAGTATCAGTATCCGCCGCACACCGATTGGGCACCGCGTCGCCACCGATTGCAGGGGCACGATATCGAAGCCCTGGTCGGCACGCAGGTCGTCCTCGAGGCCCGCAGCAACCTGCCTCTGTCGCACGGCGAGATTGAAATATTCGGCGAGGAGCCGTCTCAGGAAGCTCGGTCATTGGTCCGACTGACGCCGGATGCCTCGGACCCACGACAGGTGCGCGGCGCGTTTCGATTGGAGTCATCCGGGAGAATCATGATGCGCTTGGTGGGCTACAACAAGGCCCCAGGCGCCGAGGTTCGCGAGGCGGCGTTGATCGCGGTCCCCGACGAGCCGCCGCGCGTCGCCGTGGCGGACCCGGAGCCTCTGGTTCTGGCTGTTGAGGATTGGAAGATACCGGTTTCCATCGAGGCGGCCGACGACGTGCAGGTTCGCGACATGGAATTGAATCTGGCTCACAATGGCCAACAAAAACCCCCGGTTCCGCTCGACAACCGATCCGCCGATCGACGGCATGGCCGCGGCGAGTTCGAGCTGGACTTGGCCGAATTCGGCGCGCGAGCCGGCGACGAGATTCGCCTGTTCGCCTCCGCACGGGACAATCATCCGGATGGTGGCCAATCGGCCGACAGCGGGACCCATGTGATCCAGGTAATTTCTCAAGCCGAATATCTGGACTACCTGCGGTCGATGTACCAAATGGAGCAGCTCCAAGAGGAAATCGCGGCGCTCAATGAACAACTGCAAGACCTGGGTGCCGAACGCGCGCAAACGCTGGACGAGTTGGAGTCGTTGACCGAATCGCTGCAGCCAGATGAAGCCCTCACGGACGATCAGCGTGACCAGTTGCAGCGTCTCGAGCAGCAATTGGATCAGTTTGCCGAGCAGACCGAGCGCTTGACGCAACAGGTTCAGCAGCGGCTTGAGCATCCGCAAATGTATGATGCCGAACAGCCGTATCGCGAGCAGTTGCAGGCGTTGGCCGAGCAGCTGCAGCAACAACCCTCGGCGGCATCGGAAATGCAGCAAGCACTCGAGTCGCTGGCCGAGTCGGAAATGCCTCAGGCCGAACAGCTCCAGCGAGCTCGGCAGGCGCTCGAACAGATGCAGCAGCAGTCGGCGCCGTTCGACGACCCGACGCGGCAAGGACTTGAGCAGACCCGCGAGTTGGCTCAGCAGCTGCAGCAGGCGCAGCGAATGATGTCCGAGGCAAGTCGCTTGCAGGAGGTCATGCAGCAGCAGCGGGAGCTGGCCGATCGACTCCAGGCGTTGCCCGAAATGCCTCAACCCACACCCGCACAGCAGCGTCGCGCGGATCGCCTGGCGCGGGAACAGGAGCTGCTCGAGCAAGAGCTTCAGGACGCGCAAACGGCACTTCGCGAGGCGGCGCAGCAGTCGCAGCAGGATCTGCCGCGGACCGCCGCGGACGCGGAGCGACTCTGCCAGGCAATTTCCTCTCAGGGAATTCCGCAAGATCAGCAGCAGGCGTCCCAGTCGGCTCGGCAAGGGATGCCACGCCAGGCGGAGCAAGCGGCCGAACGCGCCGCCGAGAAACTTGAATCGCTCGCCAGTCAGTGCCCCAATCCCCAGGGCGCGTCGGGTGAACTGGATGGCGGGCTGGGCCTGTCCCGCGAAAGCCTGCAGCAGACATTGCAACAATTGGCCCAAGGGGAAGGGCTCGCGCGCCTGGGAGCTCAATCGGGTCGGGGCGCGCCGCCGTCGGCCAGTTCCCCTGGTCCGCCGGGTACCGAGCGAAGCCGGGCGTCGGGCGGGAAATCGCAGTTCGGTCTGCGTGGTCCACAGCCTCCCCAAGAGGCCTTTCAGGGACGACGCCGAGGCCAAGGTCGCGATGAACGAGGCGGCCCCGGCGACCCCGCCTGGGCCGACGATGAACTGGCCGAGGCGGAACGGATTGAATCGCAATCGCGCCAGTCGACCGCGAATGCCGCCGGCAACCTGCGCGGCGTACCCGTCGGTTATCGCGACCAAGCGGAGGCCTACTTTCGCCGCCTCGCAGAGGAGGATCAGCCGTGATTAAACTGAATCGCGACCCGAACCATCGGAGAGCCTGGTGCATGTCCTCGCATTTGAGGCACCGCTTGGCCGCCATGTCGATCGTCGTCCTGCTGGCCCTGGCAGGCGCCGCCACCGTCGCTCAGCCTCCAACCGATCTGCCGGGCGAGACGGTCCAGTGTGCGAATTTGATTTACGGGAGCGGCAAGACGAGCGTCTGCTTTAGCGCGGAATTTCTCCGGCAGCTGAGCCGTGAAAGCAATATCAAGGCCGATTCCGAACTGCACGCGATTCGGTTGGAAGCGAGTGAGCTGTACGAGTTTCCTTTTGCCGTCATGACGGGAGAAGGCGGTTTCCAACTGACGTCCGCTCAGCGCGATGCGATGCGCAGCTACCTGACCAGCGGTGGCTTCATTATCGCCTCGGCCGGTTGCAGCAATCCCAGTTGGGCGCAATCGTTCCGGCGGGAGATTGCGGCCGTATTTCCCGAGCTCTCGCTGTCGCGGTTGGATCCGTCCCACCCGATCTTTCATTGCCTGTACGAGATCCCGCGACTGGATCTGGGAAAAAGCTCCGGACAGGCGCATCTGGAGGGCCTGGAGATCGACGGAAAAATCGTGTTGGTGTTCTCCAGCGACGGTTTGAACGACAGCGGCAAGGTCAGCGACGACTGCTGTTGCTGTGGGGGCAACGAGGTCAAGAATGCCCGCCTCGTCAACTGCAATCTGCTCGCCTACACGTTGACTCACTGAGCAAATCGGTTCCGTTGGGAATCGGCCCGACGTGGCCGGTCCCCGGTCCGCTGAAGCGAGAGCCTTTCAATGCACGATCTACGCAAACAGTACACGATGAGCGGCCTCTCGGAGCAGGACCTGCTGCCGGATCCTCTCTCCCAATTGAAACTCTGGTTCGACAAGGCACTGGAGACGAACCCGGTGGATTGGCTGGAGCCGAACGCCGTCACACTGGCGACCGCTTCCCGCGGTGGCGACGTCACCGCTCGGATCGTGCTGCTGAAGGGGATCGATCAGCGAGGTCTGTTTTTTTACACCAATTTCGATTCCGCCAAAGGACAACAGTTGGCCGAAAACCCGCGGGCTGCGGTGGTGGCCTACTGGCCTCACTTGGAGCGACAAGTGCGGATTGAGGGGTCGACGCAGCGGGTGTCACGCGAGTTGTCCGAGGAGTATTTTCATTCGCGCCCGCGAGGCAGTCAGATTGGGGCCGCTATCTCGCAGCAGTCGCAGGTGATGGGCAGCCGCGAAGAGCTGGAGCGACGCGCGGCCGAACTTGAGGCCCAACTGCAAGTCCGGCCGGTGCCGCTGCCGGACAATTGGGGCGGTTATCGCCTCGAGCCGACCTGCTTTGAATTCTGGCAAGGCCGAACGAACCGGCTGCACGATCGGATTCGTTATCGTCGCAACGGCGACGAATGGGTGCGCGAGCGACTTGCTCCGTGAGTTCGTCGTGGCGAATTTTCCCAACGCACCCCAATATTAAGCTGTGACAAAGCACTAGGCTTCGTCCGGTCGGTCCACCACGCGTGTCTGTCCGCGGTCGTAAGACTCGTTAAAGCGATCACCCGCGTGAGGGCCGCGCTGACTGACCCGCTGCCGCTCGGCGCCCTCCGGTGTCAGCTGCAGGCCGACGAACCAATGCGTATTGGGCTGATCGGGATCGTCGATCGAACGATCGCGAAATCTCCAACTCAACTGATTCGCCGGCTTGCGCTGTGTGCGATCTGCAATCAGCACGTAGTGCGGTGAATGGAATCGAGACGGCTCGTCGCGGATGTACAGGTGCGAGGGACAGGTCAAGACAACGGGTCGGTCGCCGGTCAGCATCTCGCCACTCATCTTTAGCTGGTGGTTCCCGGCCAGACTGTTCAATCGGGGCAGAAGCTCGACGGGCCACGCGACACTGGGCAGCTTCCGCTGACTCATCACATAGTCC
Source organism: uncultured Planctomycetales bacterium (assembly GCA_963826795.1). Lineage (GTDB taxonomy): Bacteria > Planctomycetota > Planctomycetia > Pirellulales > Pirellulaceae > CAWGYT01. Next base: position 244,395 of record CAWGYT010000024.1, read on the forward strand.
TCGCAGGCGGAGTCCAACCGTCTGAGGTTCAGGCGGCATACGTTCGACCGGGCCGTCTCACGCGATGATGCCAGTGCCGGCAGCAAGAGGCTGAGACCACCCCCGGCGATGACCAGCAGAAAAATAATCTCCAAGAAGGAAACTTTTGAAGCGGGTCGGCTGGCCGTGTCGCTCGACATCGTGAGATCGTCCGGGTTGAGCTAGGGCTGGGAAGGCTAAAGTACCGGGGTTCGATTGCGTGGCGGAGCCGTCCTCGCCGCGATCCTTCATCATAATCAAACCCGAGTCGAAGTGTACGATCGGGTTGCTGGCGATGTGGGTTGTCACCTCTCCCGAGGCCGAGAGAGGTCGCTCGGGTCTCGCGGGCGGGATCCGGGCGGGTGAGGGCTGAGCGTCTGGCAGGCCGTGGCCCCCTCATCCGGCCTTCGGCCACCTTCTCCCGCGTTGGGGAGAAGGGACGGGGTGCGGTGATGCTCTCGCGCGTTGGGAGAAGCAACCGAAGCAACCGAAGCAACTGAAGCAACTGAAGGAACTGAAGGAACTGAAGGAACTGAAGGAACCGAAGCAACCGAAGCAACCGAAGGAACCGAAGGAACCGAAGGAACTGAAACGACAGAACGAACGTGGCGCGGGGAGTTGGGGTTGTCACCTCTCCCGCGCATTTGTGCCGATCATCCCGATCGTCGGGGCAGGGATGATTCGAGTCGGCGCGCTCGCGCGATCCATCTAAATCGGGCCGGAAGGCATCACCGCGTGCGACGGCGTTTCTTCGACTTCTGCGATTCGCGCGACAATGCAATGAAGGTTTCTCGCGCCGCCGCGGTTTGGCACGGCAGTTGCCAAAGGAGTAGCTTTCGTTCACGCCAAGCGGTGTGGCGAAGTCGCGAAAGGAGCTTAACTCGTTACAGCAGAAGGGACATACGGCAGAGATCAAAAGTCAGTGATCTGTTGTAAGTTTTGCTGAAGGAGTGGAGAACCTTACATCACGCGGCTTGACTCGCGAATCACTGGGAGTGGCTTGCGGGGAACTTGGAAGGATGTTCAATACGGGAAGGGAGAACCTCGGCATGGATGGCTCGCTCTTGGTGGCCGCGGGAACGGCACTGATCAGCTCCATGGGGATCTTGGAAGCTTGGTGGCATCGTCGTGCGTTGCATTCAATTCCAATTCGGATCCACGTCAATGGGACTCGCGGCAAGTCGGGCGTCACGCGGCTGATTGCCGCGGGGCTTCGAGCCGGTGGGCTCCGTACCTGTGCCAAGACGACCGGCACATTGCCCCGCATGATCGCTCCGGACGGGCGAGAATATCCCGTTTTCCGTCCGGCTCGTGCAAATGTGATTGAACAGATTCGCGTGGTTCGAGCGGCGGCACGCGAGCAGGTGGATGCTTTGGTGATTGAGTGCATGGCGCTGCAGCCGGCCCTCCAGTCACTTTGTGAATTGAAGCTGGTTCAGGCGACGCACGGCGTGATTACAAATGCCCGGGCGGATCACCTCGATGTGATGGGGCCGGACGTGGAGGATGTCGCGCGGGCCTTGGCCGGAACCGTCCCGGTCCGCGGCAAGTTGTTTACTGCCGAACAGAAGCACCTGGGGCCGCTGCGGACGGCCGCCCGGGACCGCGAGTGTCAGGTCATTTGCATCGATGACGACGACGTGGCTTCCGTTTCATGGGACGAGCTGGAACGTTTTCCCTACGTGGAACATCCGGACAATGTGGCACTCGCCCTGCGAGTTTGTGGTGATCTGGGGATTGATCGCGAAACGGCGCTTCGCGGGATGTGGGAAGCTCAACCGGATCCGGGCGTGATGACCGTGTACCAGACCGAATCGGAACGGGGGCCGTGGTGTTCATCAACGGGTTTGCCGCCAATGATCCGGAATCGACGGGCAAGATCTGGGAGATGGTTTTGGGACGCTATGGCCAAGAGCGTCGTCGGATCGCGGTGATCAACTGCCGCGCGGATCGCGCCGATCGCTCGCGGCAACTGGCCGAGGCCGCCCAGACGTGGACTCCGGCGGATCACTACGTCGTGGTGGGGACGGGCACGCAGGTCTTCGCTCAACGAGCGCATACGCTGGGAATGAGTGAGAATCGCTACACGTGCATCGAGCGTGTCCCGACGGGGCGGCTGATTCGACAATTGGAACAGATCGCGGGCGAGTCGGCGTTGGTCATGGGAATGGGCAACATTGCGGGGCCCGGCCTGAAGTTGGTGCAGCATTACCGTCAGCAGCACCAGGCGGCGGAAACTCGACGAAAGGTTCACGGAGCCGAGGTTGCTCCGGTTTTGCTAAGAAAGGCTGCATAAATGGATACGCTGACGGTTTCGATTGCGATCGGGCTGATCGTCAGCCTGCTGTTTACGGAGTACTTTGGACTTTCTTCCGGCGGGATGATCGTGCCGGGTTACTTGGCCTTGCACCTGGATCGACCGGCCAGCGTGGCGATCACGCTGCTGACCGCCGCGGCCACCTTCGGAGCCGTCCGCTTGTTGCGCGCTATGCGATCGTCTACGGCCGACGTCGGATCGTGTTGATGGTCCTATTCGGCTTCTTGATTGGTTCGCTGTTTCGTGCCATTCCGCTCTTGGCTGGCGGGGCGGCGGGTTCAGTCGCGTTGGTTCCGACGGATTGCTTTTGTGTGATCGGCTACATCATTCCGGGTTTGATTGCCCTCTGGATGGACCGACAAGGCTGGGTGGAGACCGTGTCGCCGCTGCTGACGTCGTCGGTCGCGGTGCGCTTAATCTTGGTGCTTGTGGGAGTGGAGGTGGTGGGATGAAGAGCGTTTATTGGAGACCCAACAAAGTCTCGCGAACGGGACTGGTCCTGGTCGCCGTCGCGTCGCTTGTCGGCTTGGCGTTTGTGCTTAGCGGACCGTGGCCGCGACAGCACGCAGTGGAATCGCTGGCACGACAGGCGGCGGACCGGGCGGCGACGATGATGGACTCGCTGAAAGCCGAGCGTCTGCGACGGGGGGTGCCGTTGGAGCCGGCCCTGGACCCGGGCCTGACCGGACTGGTCGGAGCTCCGATGTCGGTCGTGACCAGCCGGCCCGCCGATTTGCGCTCCAAGCAGACCTCGGTGAATCCGAATTTCGCCGCCGCCGTGGTCTCGATGTTGACCGCGGCGGGCGTCCAGCGAGGCGACGTCATCGCCATTGGCTGGTCGGGCTCGTTCCCGGCCTTGAATCTTTCGGTTGCGGCCGCCGTTGAAACGCTGGAACTGGAGCCCTTGATCATCGCCAGCGCCGCCTCGTCACAGTACGGAGCGAATTTTCCCAACTTCATGTGGCTGGACATGGAGCGTTGCCTCCGCGATCAAGGGTTGCTGCGGTGTCAGTCCGCGTGGCTCTCGATGGGGGCAGGGGCCGATCGAGGGCTTGGGTTGAGCGACGATGGGCGGTTGGCCATCGAGCAATTGGCGGCCCGACACGGCGTTCCGATGTTGCGATCCGACTCGCGCGAGGCGGCAATCGAAGACCGGATGCAGCGATACCAGCAGTTGGCGGTTGATCGCCCGATCCGAGCCTACATCAATGTCGGTGGCGGCGTCGCCTCGACCGGCGGCGAGCGGGCGAAGCATCGTTTTCGTCCGGGCCTGAATCGGCACGTTCGAATCGATGACGCCAAGGCCGATTGCGTCATGGCTCGTTTTTCTCAGCAGGGCATTCCTGTGCTCCACCTGATCGAAGCGAAGCAACTGGCGGCACGCTATGGAATGCCCGAGGCGCCCGAGCAGCGGCCCGCGGCCGGAGGTGCGCAACTGGCCGATCTCACTCGTCCCAGCCGCGTGAGCGCCACCCTGGTCCTGGTCGGCTTGCTGCTGGGCATGCGTTCCTGCGTGCTTCGGCCGCACTCCGCCCGCGTGCACGAGTGGCTGCAGCGGTGCCTCGGCCGCGAAATCGGTGCGGACGCTGCGCTCGCGGATCACGACGCGAACGAAGACGCATCCATTTCCAGGCCCCAGCTGATGGTTTAATTCCGGCCACCGAGTTGACTTAACGAGGCCGCCGCGGCCGGTGGTGGGCCTCATCAAATAACCGCTCGTCCCGACTCGGCGACCCACTTCTCCAGTCGGCTTGGTCGTCGCCGTCGAGTCCCTCCTTGAACCATGGATCGGAAATGCTGTCGCGCGAGACGAAGTGGCGGTCGGGCTCAAGACTCGACAAGCCACCTCGCTCTCGCTCAAGCTCGTCCGCCAGGGCCCGTTGCGTCACGCGAAGGATTTCGTCCAGGACACGCAGATTCGGCACACGTGAGCTCGCAATCCGAATTCCAATCGGGCGTGAACCGATCGGTATCACGCAGATCTCGCTCGCCTCGTCGATCGAGATCTCGGCAATCTGACGCCAGGGGATAAACCGCCGGCGAACTCGAATGCCCTCACGACTGATCGTAAACTGACGCCCAAATCGGACCGGATGGCCCGCCTGGAAGGCATCCAACGCGATCGGCAGTTGTCGTCGAGCAACCTGCAACTGCATCCGCATCCCCAGGTCCCGAATCGCTTCGAAGCTGTGAATTCGGAGTTGTCGCCCGTCGCGCCGCACAACGCAGTACAACCAGCCCCGGGAGGTGGGTTCCGCGGGCCACGCGACCGCTAAGGCATCATGTGGCGTCTGGTAGATTTCGTACACTTGATGCCACAACACGTGTCGCTCACGGTCACCCACCCGGAGCGTGAATCCGTGTTGGTACAGCTCCAGCACGCGCGGCCGCTGGAGCCAGCAGGCCAAGCCAAGTGAGGCGACCGCGGTCACCAGGGCGATTGCCGCGCGAGGACGGTCGGCGAGTCGATCTGCGGCAAGTTCCCAGGTCAGGAGGGCCAGCAACAGGATCCAGGTGCCGACTAACCAAGGCGCAGGCGGCAAGGAGCGATACGAGGCCACCCGCTTGCCGAGCAAGGCGGACCGATGGGTCTTCCGATCGGACATCCTGGTCCATTCCAGTCAAAATCGCCACGCCACTCGGCCAAAACAGCCCCGAGACGTCGTGGGCGCTCTAGGCGGGCCTCCTCGCCCGCCCTAGGAATCGTGCTCGCCGCACGCCGCTCGGATTATGGACGAAACCAGGGACCGGGCGGAAGACGAATTTCGATCTCCGCGGGGAGGGAAAAGCGCTGTCAGGTCCCAAAAGTGCGCAGCACCCGAAGGGCCGTTCCGGCGTTTCCAAACCGGGCACCTACGATTCGTCCGCCCGCTCATGCCCCAGCCAGCTCGCCTGGGTGTGTCGCTCGCTTTGAGTCCCGGTCCGAATCGATGTAGCGGTCACGAACTCGGCGAATTGAACCTCGAGCCGTCGAATCTGCGCGTCCATCCAGCCCGCAAAGCGCTCGACTTGCTCCGTCGACAGTCGCTCGTGCTTGGTCGGAATCGGGGCGTTTGCGGGATGCGCCGGGAGTGACATCGCAGATTACCTCGGTTAGCTCGCAGGACAAGAACCCTGGGATCCGCCAAACGACAATCTGGCAGCGAACCCCACCGGGTCCACTAAACAGAGCAAGCTTTGTGCCATAAGGTTCACGGGTTCCCCCAGTTTTTCGAGAATCCATGAGTCTGGGCGGCGCTGGTAAGTTGTGCGGTCGTTCAAGCGGGGAAGGATCGTTGTCGTTTGACCCCACGGTGATGCGGAAGTAGCGCGAGTTGCCAGAAACTTGGGCGAGCCGTGCACGCCGCGGGGCGGATTGTGGCACGCTGTGGCGCTTCGATGGGGCGCGAATGGCTCATCTGGCGCGCGACGCTTCGACGCAGGATAAATCACCGGGATTCGAAAAAAAGGAAAAAAGCCGGAGCTCCTGGAGGCAAGAACCGACGGCCGGACGCGAAGTTCTGGTGGATCGCCGGTTTTTGGCGAGGTGAGCGGATGTTCTGATTGGCAGACTAACCACCCAAAGTTGTTTCGGACGGGAGACAGGAATCATGATCAGGCGAACGTTGATTGGGGGCAGTGCGGTCCTGCTGCTGATGGGGCTGATTTTCGGCCGCGGTGCCGTGAGCTACGTGCGGACGAGCACGGGCTATGTGAGGCAGTCGATCGCGGACAATGTTCCGGTCGAGTTTCAGATTGAGCGGGCGAAGAAAATGATCGATGACCTGGAGCCCGAGGTTCGGCGAAACAAGCATCTGATTGTCCGAGAAGAAGTTGCGCTGGAGCAGCTGTCGGACCAGGTGGCCAAATTGGCGGACAAGCAGACCCGCGAAAAGGAAAATCTGCTGCGAATGCAGGCCGAGGTGAAGACGGGGGCTCCGCATATCTATTTCGCCGGAAACGGCTACACGGCCGAGCAGGTGAAGCGGGATATGGGGAACCGTTTCGAGCGGTACAAGACCAATGATGAAACGCTGTTCAACCTGCGTCGCGTCCTGAACGCCCGCCAGCAGAGTCTGGTGGCGGCTCGGGCCGAACTCGAGCAGATGCTGGCCGCGCGGAATCAGTTGGTGGCCGAAGTCGAAAAGCTGAAGGCTCGGCAAACGATGGTGACGGTGGCTCAAAGTTCCAGCGAATTCAATCTGGACAACAGTGCGCTGGCTCGGGCCAGCCAATTAGTCCGTGAGGTCGAGACCCGCTTGGACGTGACCGAGCGGATGCTGAGTGCGGAGCTGCAATTTGCCGAGGAAATCCCGTTGGATGCACCCGCATCGGATGACGTCGTGGATCAAATCGCCGAGTACTTCAAGGCGGCGGAGCCGGGGTCGCAGGCCCTCGCGGCGGAAGTGACGGGCGATCCGCAGCTGTAGGTCGCTGCGGAGGGCGACGGTGGCCGGGAGGGAAACCACGCCGTCGCTCGCTTGGCGGGTTGGGAAAAGGGATCAGGTCCCCACAGTGCGAAGCACCCGATTGGCCGTTCCGGCCTTTGGGACCTGCCCCCTTTTCCCAGCGCACTCCAAGATCAAGCTGTCACGCAGGCACTAGGGGCTCGTCACACCAGGAGTCATACTGTGACCAATACGACGCTGACTCCGAAGACAAGATCGTTGTTTCAGGACGATTGGATGAATCAACCGCCGGCGGGTCCGAGGTTCATGATGTGGGTCGATGGCGTCGGCGGGTACCTGACGTGTCTTTCGGATGCGGTCCGCCTGGGGCAAGCGATTCCGGGAACGAGTGTCGAGATTCCGCTCGTGGGGGACCTCTCGCGACACCATGCGACCATCATTCGGCAGGGCGAGGGATACTTCATCGAGCCACACGCGGCGACGCGGGTCGGTTCCCGTGGGATCGCGACGCGGCACAACCTGTCGGACGGCGACGAGATTCAGTTGGGCAGCAGTCTCTGGATGCGATTTCGGCAGCCGCATCCGCTCAGCAGTACCGCTCGCCTGGAACTCCTCAGTCACCATCGGACCCACCCCTCGGCGGATGCGATTTTGCTGATGGCGGGAACTTGCCTGATGGGGCCCATGTTGAGCAACCACGTGGTCTGTCGGGGCTGGAGCCATGAGGTCGTCCTCGTGCGGCAAGGCCAGTCGCTCACCTGCCACGTGCCGAGGCCTTTCTCGGTCGATGGCGAACCGTTCGAGCGGAGGGCGGCCGTGACGCTCGATTCAAACATCCAGGGGGAAGATTTCTGCGTTTCATTCGAGCGAATCGTTTAAAATGGGGCACCGAGCTGCGTGGCACGCTCGACTCGCGACCCACCGCATACAAGTCACAGGAGCGGGGCACGAAGTGAACCGTGGGGATGTACGATGCAAGAGCCAGCGAGTGTTATGAATCCTGAACCGCACGAAGCTGAGACACCTCAACCCGCTGAAGGCGGGCGTCGCCGAGGGCCGATGAAATTCGCCTACGCGAGCGGATCGCGGCCTTTGGAGGGCTACGCGATCAAACGCGGGATCGGGGCCGGCGGATTCGGGGACGTTTACTACGCCATCAGCGATGCGGGCAAAGGAGGTGGCGCTGAAGCGAATTCGGCGCAACTTGGATGTCGAACTCCGCGGGGTCAGCCAATGCCTCAACTTGAAGCATCCCAACCTGGTCTCGCTCTACGACATTCGCTACGACGATGGGGAGCAGGCCTGGGTCGTGATGGAGTACGTCGCCGGCGAGAGCCTGCAGGACGTGATCGAGCGGAATCCGAACGGGATGCCTGAGGACGAGGTGGAATCGTGGTTCGAGGGGATCGTCGACGGCGTCACCTATCTGCACGAGCACGGGATCGTGCATCGCGACCTCAAGCCGGGCAATATCTTCTCGATCAGGGCATCGTCAAGATCGGTGACTACGGGCTCTCGAAATTCATTTCCTGCAGTCGTCGCAGTGGCCAGACGGAAAGTGTCGGAACCTTCCACTACATGGCGCCCGAGATCGGACTGGGACGCTACGGCAAGGAGATCGACGTCTACGCCCTGGGCATTCTGCTCTATGAAATGCTCACCGGTCATGTGCCGTTTGAAGGGGAAAGCAGTCAGGAAATCATCATGAAGCACCTGACGGCTCAACCGGACCTGAGTCGCGTTCCGCCCCGATATCGGGTCATCATTTCTCGAGCCATGGCCAAGGATCCCGCCGATCGGTTCGGCTCGGCCGCCGAAATGCGTGACCGCCTGCAGGTCGAGAACACCGCCGCCCGCTTGGCCGACACCGTGGCCGTTCCGCCTCGATTCAGCTCGGCAACGCCGCCGCCACCGCCCCCACCCGGGTCGCAAGATCGCGTCCGGACGCCCTGGCACGGGCAGGCGAAGGTTGAGCCCATTGGGGCGACCGTCCGAAATCGGCTGCACCAGTTCCGCAGTTGGTGGCGGCAGCAAAACTCGCTGACCCGCGCGATTGTGGCGATCGCGTTGACGGCGTTTGTCGTTGCCAACTCGTATTGGCTGTTTGGCGCCATGTTTACTCTGGTTGTCGTCTACGCGTGTTATTACCTGCTGTGGTCCTTGCTCAACGGAAGCTACCACTTGGCGCCGCCGCCAGCACCGGTGGAGCCGCGCGCGGCTGCGACGATCCAGCCGGTGCGAGCCGAAGTCGCCGCACCGCAGCCGCCGACTTCGACACCTCCGCCGACTGCCAATCCCGTTCCCCGACGTCGCAACCTGACCCGACAGCAGCTGAGCGACGCGATGCGCAACGCGCTGGGCCGCAAGAGCCGGTTTCGGCAGCTGAGCGAACTGTCGGGATCGATGCTGATGGCCGCGTTCGTCGTGGCGGTGATCGCGCTTCCGATGACCGCGATCGCCAGCCAGAACGCGACGGGCGATTGGCGCAGCTGGGGGCCGCTGTACGCCTGGCTGACCGTGGTGAGCCTCACCGCGTCCTGGATCCTGCTTGGCCTGGGGAAGGCCTGGGAAGGTTCCAACGGCGATCCGGCGCTGCGCCGCTTTGGCCTGCTGGTCGCCGGAATGGCCGTCGGTTGCATCGCCAGCCTGATGGCCTACGGTCTGCAAGCTCGAACCCATCTACCTGCTGGGAAATTGGCAAGACCACCGCGATGCGTTGGGTGCCGACGTGCCGGTCCTCTATCGGGTCACCGGCGAGCCTCGGACCAGCTGGCCTACGTGGGGTACTTTGGGGGGCTGTTCCTGATCCTGCGTTGGTGGCTGGCGACGGATCCGTTGCGTAACTTCCGACTGAATGTGTTCGGGACCGCGGTCACGTGGCGGAATGGCGCTGCTGGCCTACCTGGTCCTGCCGATCCCCCGCGGGTTCTTGGTCATTGCCACGGGTGAGCGTTGCCGTGCAGCTGAGCGGCCACCTGGGTGCCGCCCAGCGAACGCGAGGAATTCAAGGAAAGATTGCTTTTGAACGAACGAACTTCGTAAGGCGGGACGCGATTGGCCGGGGGGGCACGCTCGACCTTTTTACCGGTTCTTTCAACGGGTTGCCAACATCCAATGTACGCCGGCAGCCAAGCGGGAACGACTGCGGAAACCAACGATGATGAACGGAAGTTTTGCCATGTTCGCAATCCTCATCTTTTCCCTTTTGGCGATCCTGGGACTGGGACTGCTGGGCCTGGTGCTGCTGCTGTTCTTTTCACGCCGGCACCGGCGTCGCGGGGCGGGTCTGCTGATCGCTGGCTTGCTGGCCGTCGGGCTCCTGGTGGCGGGTTGGTCGGTCGGGACCGTCAAAACTGTGCAAACCACGCAACATCGATTTGGGGAGTCACACCTGCTGCCTCAAGCCTTTGAGTCGACGATCTCACGGACCTCGCCAGTTCCCTGGCACCCGGAGCATCTCGAGCTTCCCGAGCAACTGCGAGCGCGTCGCTCGAACCGGAACCGCAAGTTGAGACCGTGGCCAGCGCGTCGGAGCCGACTCCTGGCAGCGTCTCCGAGTGGCGAAATCAGCGGCGAACAGCGGAGGCAATGTCGTCGGCCGCGTCCGAGTTGGCCTCGGCCGACGTGGATCCGGAAGCGGGCGCTGTCGAATTGGAAGACGTGATGGCTGCTGCGAGCCGCCGTTGGCGAGGTGCCCGTGGCCGCTCCGGGAGCCGAAACGGGCGATCGGGTGGAATCCTTGGAGCGAGTCGGGGGCGGCCCCTGAACCCGCCGTGGCGGCCCGCTCCCGGTCGCGCCGCGTCCCGCCTCGGTTGATTCGCCCCCGGCGGAAATCGACGGCTTTTTTTCCGTCGTGATGGTTTCGGATCCTTTCGAAAGTCGTTTCGAGTGCGACCGACAATTGGCTCAACGGTGGCGCGAGGTAGGCCTTCAATACGCGGCCGAATACGGTCGGCCAGTACGGTTACCGACCCGATTTCCGGATTCCTCTGACAGACGAGGAGATCCGATCGGTGATTCGCGAGTGGCACTACACGATTCGCGACACGAGCGTCGGCAAGATGACGCAGGCCTTTCAGTTGGCGGTCTTCGATCAGGATTTCCAAGAGAAACTGGCGTCTCGGATGGAAGCCGCGGTCGTCGATGAGCTCTTGATCCGCACCGGTCTGCTCGTCGTCGGGGCCTTGTTCGGCGTCTCGGTGGTCTTCGGAGGCTCGAGCTGGCTGGCTCGACGCACCCCGGATCCCCTTGCGGCTTGAATCGGAATCCTTGGGCTGCAATACTCGGTAAATACACCCCGGTTCCGGACGACGATCGCCCCGGGACTTGCTCTTCTTCGTGGTGCTTACCGAGAACCATGTCAACTGAAAACCAGGCCGATGCGCTCCTAGTACGCCGCATTCGCGCAGGCGATACGGATGCCTGGAACGACCTGATCGCGCCGTTACGAAGGCCGGTTGCTCGCGTTTGCCGAGAGTCGGTTGCGGAAGCGGGACGTCAGCGAGGACGTGGTGCAGGAGGCCTTTATCGGGTTCCTGAACAGCCTCCCGAATTACACGACGGGCAACCGACCGCTGGAAAGCTATCTGTTTACGATCGCGGCCCATAAGTTGACCGATTGCCTGCGACGCGAAGGACGGCGTCCGGCGCTCTCGCTGGACGGCATGGGCGGCAGCCATGAAGGACAGTGGCAGTTGCCAGGCCCGCGCACCGGCCAGCAGTATCGCCCGCAGTGGCGAACGACGCGAGATCGAAGAGCAGTCGCTGGTGGAATGCCTCGCGACCAGGTACAACACTGGGTACGTCGCCAGGACTGGGGCAAGTTGCAGTGCATGGGATTTGCTGTTTGTCGTGGGAAACCCAACCAGGTCGTGGCCGAGATTCTCGGGCTGTCCGAGCAGCAGGTGCGAATTTCCAGTTCGATTTCCGGGCACGACTACGCACCGACGTCCGCAAGCAGGGACTTCCCAAGACGTGTTTCCTGAACTGTACGAGAGCTGAATTCCGCCCCGGGCGGCGGCCTCGTCGAGGCTAATTCCCCGATCGAATTCTACGAAGCGACGATGCCATGCCGCGGCCAATCAGACGGCAGGCCGAGTTAAAGTGTAGATTGGACGAGGCTTTGATGCCGGCCGAGATGGCCGAGATCGAGCTGATGCTGCGGGATGACCCAAGACTGGTCGACCGTTTGCGAGCGATTCACGATCGGCGGGACGCCGGAGTCCACATTCCCTCGGCGAAATCTCGCTCGCCATCGGATCAGCTGCCCGGATCGCGAGACCCTGGGCGGATTCCTGCTCCATGTTTTGGACGCCGACCAAGAGGACTATCTTCGCTTCCACTTGGAACAGATCGGCTGCCGTTTGTGCCAAGCAAACCTGGACGACCTGCGGTCGAAAATTCCAGTCTCGAGGCCGCCGTCTTGCGGCAACAACGCTATTTTCAGTCCAGCGCGGGCTACCTGAAACGCGATCCT
>CAWGYT010000025.1:0-296310 GCA_963826795.1 uncultured Planctomycetales bacterium
GCCAGTGGCCCGCTCGCTGCCAGCACAAGCCCCCACGCCCCTCCCGCTGGGGAGCTTTCGATGGGGGAGATGACGACCAGCTCCTTTATGTCCTTGTTGAGGCTCAACTGGATGCCAACACCAGACCAGTCTTTGGCATCACCCTGCATTTCCATGGACTTCCTGCGATTCGATGAAACGGGAGTACGGATCATCGAGGGTGCTAAGCATGCGCCGTAACGCCTCAGAGCTCTCTGTAGTGTTGACGTAGCTCCTGGTCAGCAGATCACAACGCATCTTACCCCAATGCTGTGGGCTATACCTGCCATTGGCATCGAGATACTCATCGAAGATGATCTTCCATGCTTCGCTGACAACACGTCCAACTGCTGTTTGTCGCTACTGGAAGCTAACTGGGCTGATCCAATTCTACCTCTCGTTTCTGCTCTGGCAGGATGTGGAAATACATCGGATGCAAGATATCATGTGGCAGGCAATAATCTGCCATGCAGCCTTGCAGGAGTTCCGGGCAAGCATGAGAAGATCCACTCATCGGCAGGGATCTCTTCTGTGAGCAACCTTAACAACATCGACAATACGCAACTGATCATCGACGGAGTAAATGATCCAATAGTTGCCTTCACGGACACTCTAAAGGTTTGGCCTGCGCGCGAGCATTTCAGACCCTGATGGCCGCGGTTGCAAGTTGGCAGTGATCTAATCTCCTCAGTCAATCTTGCCAACGTAGCCTTGTCTGGCACAGCTTGTAGTTCTTTAGCAGCCGATGGCTGAAGCGAGAGTCTAAATTCGGCCAGTATCTCTTAAAGTTGTGACAAGCTCTTCAAAGCTAGAGCTTGGCTCCGCTTGCCGTAGATCAGCATCTCTCAAGTCATCAGAATCCTCGGCCAATGTCATGCGCACTGCTTCATTGACCATGTCCGATATTGAACGGTTGCATGGGAGCTCTTAGGAGCAGTGCGCGATGAAAATCTGCGTCGAAGTAGATGGCGTACCATCTCGTATCATACATGGTTCAATCTTAGCGCTTTGACGTCTGGATCTCAAGACAGCTGCGCCTCAGACGTCCCCTGATCCTTCAAACGCTTGCAAAAAAGGCGCAGCGTCAGCTGCGTCCAGCGACTGGAGGGAGCGGCTTGATGGCACTGGCAAGGCGATAACCTTGGCTTTTATTCAAGATATCCAGCAAAGCTTTACCTAATTGTCCTGAATCCGTCGCTCCAAACCAGTGCTCGGTAGCAAGGACCAATGGTATCGCTGCACTCAGAGGAGTGTACTGCAAGCAAGAGTACTTTCTGTCCATCTACATTTACAACTCGCCATTTGTGTGCAAGAAACTCGTGTTTTTTCCCATCAACGAGCACCCACAAAAGCGTTCCACCAGAACCGCCCCACATGGACGCTGATGTTGAGCATGAGAACTGGGATGCGTCCACTACCTCTTCTGGCCTGCCGTCGCCCGTAAAATCATGCAATGTGATCGCCTGTTCCGTGGCATGGAATTTTCCACCCTCAACTCTCACGCAATCATTCTTGGCACTCTCAACTATCTCTGCTGCACTTGTCAAGTGCTCGCCACCCATTACGGATGGAGAGAAAAATAGAAGACCGATGCTGGCAAATAAACCAATTTTCATCTCGAATTTCTCTTATCAGTAAATGTAGCCTAGATCGATTAGGACTGGATCCGCCTAAACTGCCAACCAGGCTTTACACTCCGTATAACGCTGCCCTTGAGTGGAAGGCAAGAAGCTATTGCCATCGAAGCAGACTCGAAGGAGGCCTGTCCGCTCCAGAGGCTTGTTCTAAGGTGACGCATCTCCACAGGCAGCGTAGGCGGAACTCGCCTCACCTGCAATGCTCAAGTCACCTCCGCTTCGCTTCTCACACTCGCGCTCAACTTCAGACCCAGGGCCGTGACCACCTTCAGGATGGTGTCGAAGCTCGGGCTGCGCTCTCCAGACAAGGCCTTGTAGAGGCTCTCCCTGGACAGTCCGGAATCTCTGGCCACCTGGGTCATCCCCAGGGCCCGAGCAATGTCGCCCAGGGCCTTGGCAATGAAGGCAGCATCTCCATCCGCCTCCTCGATGCAGGCTTCCAGGTAGGCCGCCATCTCCTCAGGTGTGCGGAGATGCTCGGCAACGTCATAGGGGGTGGTCGTGGTTTTCATAAAGTCTCCTCCGTCAGGTTGTCTGCCAACAGAAGGGCCTCATCAATGTCCTTGGCTTGTGAGCCCTTGTCTCCGCCAGCCAAAAGAATGATCAACTCAGTTCCCTTCTGCAGATAGTAGACCCTGTATCCAGGGCCGTAGTTGATCCGCAACTCCGACACGCCGGCCCCAACGGGATTGACGTCACCAGGAGTGCCGCCGATGAGGCGCTCGATCCTGGACAGAACCTACGCCCGGCCCCTCAGATCACGCAGACCTGCAAGCCATCGGACGAACCGCTCTGTCTGGCGGACTTCAACCATCCACCAACTGTAGCCTCCTGGCTACGGCCGCGCAACATTGCCTGGCTGGCTCCCAACAAGGACGACGCATCCATCGAACGCTGCCCCTGAGTGGCAGGCAAGGGGGCTTGGGTTCGCAAACCGAAGAGCTGGCGGGGGCCTCTCCGCTCAGGGGCTTGTTCGAAGCTTGTGAGCCAAAAGCTCGGCACAGATTGGCATCTGAGATATGGAGACTCGCAAGCACTGATGCCATGCATCCTGGATTGGCCAGGAATGAACACGATCAAGATCACGCCGCCCATGCACTCCTGTCGCGCTGGATTGTGGCGTCACACTCCCTGATCAGTGCTGTATCTAAGATCGCCATACATTCTAGTCCGAGGTAGCTGTACCACTCTGAGGTGGGAACCTGTTCTTGCTCCTTTGGACCCAGGCTTCGTTGTAACGGCCGGTATGAGATCCAAGCCGGCCATGACGTTGGATCGGGGGCCTGGTTCCGACTTCGACTTTCCCCGCCTGGCGCCGGTTGAGGATCTGCTCGGCAGGGATTCAGCCGCCGCTTGGCGGTGGTCCCTTCGACTTCACTGTGGCCGCGTTCCTCCCATGCTGCTCTGCAGCCGGTTTGAACCGCTTCGAGATGATCCCGCTGGAGGCTCGATCGCCGGTGGTGGTAACCGACAAGGAGGGTGCCTGAGACGGGCCGGCCGGGGCGGAGCCGGCGACCCCGAAGCGCTCCACGAGCCGGCAGGGCTGACCGGCTTGGGTCAGGCGGGGCGTCGCCGCAGCCGCGCAGGACGATCGCCATGGGATCGGGGGTCATGGACTGGCTGCTCCAGGCAGCCGCTGGGGCCGCCAGATCGTGAGGGCCGCAAGCACCGCCGCGCCGCCGCAGACCAGGGAGAACAGGAACGGTCCCGCAGGCCCGGTGACTGTGAGCTCGCCGCCGAGGAACGACACGATCGCTGCGGCCAGGGTGAACACCGCAGTGGAGAAGCCCATCACCCAGCCCTGCTCCTCGGCCGAGGCGGTGCGCGAGTAGGCCGCCAGCAGGGTGGGGTAGCCGATGCCGTGCAGGAACATGGCCAGGCTGGCCGCCTGGGTGCCGTAGCCGAAGCGTGCCGTGAGGCTGGCGGCGGCGAACACATAGAACCCCATGAAGCAGAGCATGTAGGGGAAGTACACGGCGGTGACCCGAAGCACGGCGCGCCGCTCCAGGCCGCGGGCGAGCAGCCGCCACACCTCCAGCGGGCTGAGCTTCAGCGGTGCCTGCGCCTGGCGGGCGTCGCGGAAGCTGCAGGCGATGAACACCAGGGCCAGCAGACAGAGCAGGCCGCCCACCACGAAGGGGAGGGTGGGGGATCCCAGGGGCCGAGGAGTGCCGGATCGGAGAACACGCCGCCGATGATCGGGCCGATCACCAGACCGCCGCTCACGCCCACGTTGGCCAGGCCGAGCTTGCGGGTGCTCTCCGCCTCGCTGCGGGCCAGATCGATCATCGCCGCCGCCGCGATCGGCTGGGTGCCGGCCGTGAAGCCGGTGATGGCGCGTGACACCACCAGCAACGGATAGCTCCGCAGGGGGATGGCGGCGGCGGCCAGGGCGTAGCCGGCGAAGGCGCCCAGCAGGCGGATCAGGAGGCCCCGCTTGCGGCCGATGCTGTCGGAGAGTCGGGCCACGTAGATCGAGCCGAACAGCCAGGTGAGGAAGAAGGTGCCGATGGCCACGCTGTAGAGGAGCTCCGCCCGGGAACGGGAGGTGGCCTGCGGCAGGAAGCCCGAGCCGGGCTTCAGCAGCAGCGTGTCGAAGATCGGGAAGGCCAGCCCCTGCCCCATCACATCCACGAAGCACACCACCATCAGGGCGAGCAGGGCGAGCCGGGGAGGTGGATCGTTCCCATGGTGCTCACGGCCTCGGTCACCGGCATGGGCCTGGAAAGGCGATGCAGCCCATGGGTCGCGCCGCGCAGACGTGGATAGGGTGAAGGAGATCGATCACCATCCGGCCTCACGTCTCCCAGGCGAGCCATCCCCATGCCGATGGTGTCCGGCGCTGGCTTGGTGTGAGCCGCAGTGGCCCACGCTCCGGCGCCCACGCCCCATTCTCCCCAATCTGCCCGTGAGCGACCCTGATCCTTCGGCCATCCTCGCCATCGCCAGCGGTTATGGCGTGTCCAAGGCATTGCTGTCGGCCGTGGGGCTCGGGCTGCACACGCAGCTGGCGGCCGGGCCGATGACGTGCGAGCAGATTGCGGCCACCTTCGGGCTGCAGGGCCGGCCAACCCGCGACTTCCTCGATCTGCTGGTGTCGGTGGACATGCTGGCCCGGGAGGGCGACGGTCCGGAGGCGCTGTACGGCAACACGCCGGCCACCGCGCGCTTTCTGGATCGCGGCCAGCCTGAGTACATCGGCGGGCTGCCGGAAATCTGGGAGCTGCGCGACTACCGCTTCTGGGCCGACCTCACCGAAGCCCTGCGCACCGGCCGGCCGCAGAACGAGGCGAAGCATGCCGGCACACCGTTCTTCGAGGCGATGTACCGCGATCCGGAGCGGTTGGAGGCCTTCATGAACGCCATGAACGGCTCCTCGCTCCGTAACTTCCAGGTCCTGGCGAGGGCCTTCCCCTTCGGCTCCTTCGCCACGCTCACCGACATCGGCGGTGCCGATGCACTGCTGTGCCGGGAGGTGACCGCCGTGCACCCCGGCATCCACTGCGTGAGCTTCGATCTGCCGCCCGTCACGCCGATCGCCGATCGCCGGATCGCCGCGGCCGGCCTGAGGGAGCGGATCCACGCCGTGTCCGGTGATTTCTTCGCGGATCCCTGGCCGCCGGCGCAGCTGATCACGATGGGGATGATCCTCCACGACTGGAACCTGGAGCGGAAACAGACCCTGATCCGCAGGGCCTACGAAGCGTTGCCGGAGGGGGGGGCGCTGATCGTGATCGAGGCCTTCATCGACGACGCCCGCCGCCACAACACCTTCGGTCTGTTCATGTCGCTGATGATGCTGATCGAGTTCGGCGACGCCTTCGACTTCACTGCGGCCCAGTTCCGCCAGTGGTGCTCCGCCGCCGGCTTCAGCCGCTTCGAGACCATCCCGCTGGACGGCCCCTCCAGCGCCGTGGTGGCCTACAAGGATCCCCGCTGAGGCGTTCCAGCCCCCAGTGTGGGGAGGAAGCTGGGCGGGCACCGAGATGTGGGGATAGCCCGCCACCGCGGGAGGGGTGGAGCAACCGCCGGGAAGGATGTGATCGCCGACCAGCGGGTCGATCACGAAGGGAGGTGATCCCTCGGTGGGGGCGATGATCGCGTCGAGCCGGTGCTCGCACAGGGCCCGGTCGATGCCGCCTGAGCGGCTCAGGCGCCGCAGCTCCGCCATCACCTGTTGGCAGGCGGGCTCCTCCAGATCGCCCGGGGGGCTCATCCTCCTCTTCACATCAGCCTTGACGGCCTCGCTGTAACGACGCATTGATCTTCTCCATCAAGCCCCCGGGTGTGAAATTGAGAGGGGTGCCATCTTCCTAAGAAACACCCACGGCCATCAGCGATCTCGGCCAGTCACCCGGCTGCAACCAGCTGGTAACCAAGCGCTCTGGCACGTCGCTCAAGCCCACGCATTTGTCGCTCCTGGGATGCTTGCTGGTAAGCCAAGGCTCCCGGCTCTTGGAATTCCATGCCGTATCTGATAGTCTTATAATAAAGAATGGCAATTTTGCGTGCTGTTGCAATCAATGCCTTGCTTTTACCAACGCGTGCCGCTAATCGCCGCTGAAATGCCCCCAAGGCAGTGCTTGTTCTGCTGATTGGAACTGCTGCCATCCAAAAGGCACTGCCAGCTCTGGTTGTTCCCTGGCGTGTCCGCGAGGAAAGTACGCGCCCACCAGAAATCTTATTCTGAGGGCTTAACCCAAGCCATGAGACAAAATGCTTGGCGCTTGGCCAGCGTGTCATGTCGAGCCCACACTCACTGATCAAAGTGATCACCGTTGCAGGCCCGAGACCAGGCAGGCTTAGTAGGTCGTGACCTGCCACCGATGTGATCAAGGCCTGAGGATTGAACGAGAAACCGTTGCCCCTGATTCGTCTGTCGCTCGCTTGCCTCTCAGGCTCGACGTAGTCATCCCCGGCCAGCTCTTGCAGAACTGACTGGCCAGCCAATTCACATTCCTGAATCTTTTCCGAATAGGCATCGAACATCTCAACGGCGACTTTGAGTTCAAAGAGGTGTTCTTCTTGGTAGTTTCCGTCGAGAGCGGCAGCGATTGTTGCCTCTGTCTCCTTGCAGCGTCGATCACGAAATGTAGCCAGCTTCTGTGGATCTCGCTGCCCGGCAAGGATGGCATCAATGATCCTGCGAGCCGTCAGGCCAGTGATGTCCTTGACGACGTGATGCAGCTGTAGATTCATCTGCATGAGGGCTTTCTGGATATGTTGCTGATGCGAGGAGCGATAACGAACTAAAATATCTCTCTGTCGAAAATACGCCCTGAGCTTTGCGATGCAGGGTTTGGGGTGAAAGCTTGCACGAACAAGACCATAGCTGTGGAGTTGCTGCAACCACTGAGCATCACTGATGTCAGTCTTTCTGCCGGGAACATTCTTGGTATGGCGAGCATTGACCAGAAAGACTTCAATGCCATTGGCCACCAATATTTCGTAAAGTGGGACCCAGTAGATTCCGGTCGACTCCATGGCTACCGTCTTGATGCCGGTATCGAGCAACCATCGAGTCAAAGATTTTAGATTTTTGGTGAAACTGGAGAACTTTCGCACTGGCTCGTCGTCAAGCTCTGCGGGTATGGCTACCACATGGAACCGACTGCCGATGTCAATTCCTGCAGAACGTGGATTGACTACTTTGAGGCGCTCACGGCGGCGACGTGGTGAAGATGATCCGGTCATTGATCAGCTGCAGAGGGCTAAGGAGGGAGACCAGGCAGGTTCCGCGCAAAAGAGTGAACAATTTCCTAATCGGGATCAACACCATGGAAGGATCCAGCAATGTCGTCGCCAGGGCAGGGAGCGCTGTGGGAACCCAGACCACGTTTCCTTTCGGGGACGAGCCTCCAAAGATGTCATCGGTCATGGCCTGACGTCCCCACGTTCAGTGTGGCAACGGGTATTGGTCTTGGCCGTGGGTGTTTCGGGCGCGAGGGCGTGCAGAGCTGTACTGGTTCGTTTCCTGAAAGCGGGGGATGTGGCTCGTGGCTGTAGAAATACACGCGGTATGGTCCGCTCCTCAGAATCGTTGGCATCGAAATGGGTGATGCTCCTTCCAGCCTAGCCTTCCCTAGCATCTGGTGCAGCTAACGCTCCAGATCAGAAGCGGGTAAGTGCCACTGCGAATTAAAGCAGCATCCGTGGTCCCGTCCGCTGGATCTTGATGTTAGCCCGCAGAATCAAGCTGCGAAACTAGAGCCTCGCATTCTCCTCTGAGAACCTGTAGATCGACCTTCGCAAGTGCCCAAACCAGCTCATCGTCGACAGTTGGATATTCATGTGTTAGCCGATTGCGGAAGTCAACGATTCGCCGTGCGTTGGTGATGGATGCAAAGATATCTGGCGCCTTATTCGAGAGGGCCAGCACTGCTTCACCGATGATGGTGAACTCTCGCTCCACCGAGGATCGCACGAGACGATTACTGAGGTAGTCGTCAATCTGCATGCCAGAGAGGGCCGTGGAGATCGCGTCACAGCACTCAATGATGTCAGCAAGATAGGCGCGGGGCTCACGCTGCATAAAGCTGCTGCTTCGTCCGGTTGACGTCGTCACGGATGTAACGGTTCTTGAGAGCGCCAACCATCACTAGATCTACTTCGGTCCCGAGAATGGTGCGCAACTCATTAAGCAAGCCGAAGTACGCATCCGGTTTGTCCAACGGGGTCATGGGTCCGAAGTCCACAAGGAAGTCAATGTCGCTGCGGTCGGGCTCGACGATTGCCATGGGCGAGCTCTTCAACAACCCGCACGAATGGGTTGACTTGATCACGGGTCGATTGATCGATTTCATTCGCGTTCATCTATCGCAAATCGGCGGATTGACGCCGGCTCGCAAGTTGGCAAGCCTGGCTGAATACTTCGCCGTTCGCACGGCTTGGCATGGGCCGAGCGACGTCTCGCCCGTGGGACACGCTTGCAACGCTCATCTGGATTTGGCAGTGCACAATTTCGGAATTCAGGAGGGCCCTCGATTCAGCGAGCGGCTGATCGAGGTCTTTCCGGGCTCGCCCGAAGTCCGCAATGGATACCTCTACGTCAATGAAGCGCCCGGCCTGGGCGTCGATCTAAACGAAACGCTGGCGGCGAAGTATCCGTTCCCCGAGGATCCCGGATACTGGCGACCGTTACGCCGTCGCGATGGTACCGCCAATCGGCCCTGAGTGGCGGACGTGACTTCGCGACTGCGTCCGATTACGGGTCAGGTGGTACAATCGTGTCCCATCTCCCCAACGCGGGAGAAGGTGGCCGCAGGCCGGATGAGGGGGCCCCGCGCCCTGCCAGGCGACTCCGCCCTGACCCGCCCGCGAGCCCTCACCCGCTCGCCGCGAGCCCTCACCCGCCGCTCCGCGGCGACCTCTCCCGGAACGGGAGAGGTGACACGATTCGGAACGGGGAGGTGACACGAATTCGGAACGGGAGAGGTGACACGATCGTGTCCCTTCTCCCCAACGCGGGAGAAGGTGGCCGCAGGCCGGATGAGGGGGCCGCCCGCCCTGCCAGGCGCTCCGCCCTGACCCGTCGCGCAAGCCCTCACCCGCCGCTGCGCGGCGACCTCTCCCGGAACGGGAGAGGTGACACGATCTCGGAACGGGAGAGGTGACACGATCTCGGCGGGAGAGGTCCGACGGCGACCTCTCCGGAACGGGAGAGGTGAACGATCTCGGAACGGGAGAGGTGACACGATCGTGTCCCTTCTCCCCAACGCGGGAGAAGGTGGCCGCAGGCCGGATGAGGGGGCCCCGCGCCCTGCCAGGCGCTCCGCCCTGACCCGCCCACGAGACCCGAGCGACCGCTCAGCGGGCGCACGAAGGGGTGAATGAGCAACGCCTCAAGAGGATAGGAAATCAGGAATGGCACGATCTCCAGGCGAAAGGTGAAGTCGAGTCCTTGGAAAGTGTGCAGACACCAATGGCTTCGTTTGAGAAGACGGATCAGCCGTGGTTGGCGAGGCAAGCTGCTGAGACTTCGCCGGTTATTCCGGCCAGGTGCGCACACTCGCTGGACGGTTCGTGAATCGGTTCGTTTTGTTTTAGCTGCGCTGATCGGCTTGGCCGAAGCGTAACAACTAGGGGAATCGCGACAACCGCTACGGCCGATCTGAATCGGTGCGATGGTCGCCGCATCACAATGAGACCGATGGGGTGGGGCAACCGTGGGACACTCGATTCAATCGCTGCGGGCAACGCTTGCGTTGCTGGCGGCTGCGCTGTGGGGGATGCCCGGAGTGGCGCTCGGCCAGGCGGCGGAATCCGATTCGATGCTCATGCGGCTCGACGCCCTCGAGGCACAAGTTTTGGAGCTCTCCCAGTCCGCTTCGCTGCCGCCCGTGGTCACCTTGGACCATGCGGTTGGACCGTGCACGAATTGCAGTATCGTGCCCGCTTGCGAGTCGCCGGATCCGATTGTCTGTCCCGGTTGGGAAGCGTCGGCTGAGCTGCTGTATTTGAAACTGCACCAGCGCGGTTTAGACTTCGCGGTCAGTGAAGATGGAACGGGACTGGTATTCGGTGATGGCCAGGTCCACAACCTCGACTTCGACCGCGACGCTGGCTTCCGTGCCACCGTGGGGTATCGCACGAAAGCTCAATGGGCCGTGCGTGTCGCCTACACCTCGCTGACGACGGATGGGACCGCGTACGCCGAACGACCTGAGGGCATCGGCCAGCTGTTTGCCACGCGTAGCCAACCCGACGGGGCTCAGGAATCCAACACGGCGAAAGCGGCCGGCGCAGTCGACTATCAGCTGTTCGATCTATTTGCCGAGCGACCCATGTTCCAGTCTCGGCTGGCTCTCTTTTCGGTCTTTGGTGGGTTCCGCTGGATCGATTTCGCCCAGGACTTTCACTACGACTATGACGGGCGTGATTTTACGAACGGGCGGATCATCGACGAGACCCGAATGGATGGGTTTGGACTCCGCATGGGCGGCGAGGGACACTGGCGGTGGGCCAACGGCTTCTCAATTTTTGGGAACTTGGCCGGAGGCTTGACCTATGGACGATACAAAACGCATTTTCTGGAAGACAACCTGGACCAGAACGTGTTGATCGTCGACGCGCGAGATCGCTTTGAGCAGGCGGTCGCGAGCATGGAGGCACGCGCGGGGATCGCTTGGGCGTGGAATGCGGTGACGCTCCGCGCCGGCTATGAAATGATCAACTGGTTCAACTTAGCCGAGCGGGCGGCCTTCGTGGACGATGTCCAGGAGGCGACCTACGTGCCGCTCGCACAGGATGTTTTGTTGGAGGGCTTGTTCCTGCAGCTGACCGTGGTCCGCTAGGGCTGTGTCACAGTTCAAGATCGGGGTGCTTTGGGAAAAGGGATCTGGCCGGAGATCGCGGGAAGTACGCAACTTGCGAGGCGTGGTTGAGGCTGGTCGAACGCGGTTCGTTTCCTGAGTGGAGACGGACCGCGTTTCGCGTTCGGGGCCGACGTTCGATGGCCACGATCTCAGCAGGTTATCGATCGGGTAACCGTTTTTTTGCTGACCCAGCAGCCAACACGTCCCGCATCGCGACTCGGGTCGCCAGCGGGGCTTGTCGGCGCCAGCGTGTTGCCTCAAGATAATGCGGAACAGTCGAGCGGATCGCACGCGATGAGGGGAACTGCGGATGAATCGTTTCCTCCTTTCCTGGGGAATTATCTGCGCAATGTCTGGCAATGCGAACGCGGTCCGCGTCGTCTCCTTCGAGATCTTGCTGAATGGCGAGACGGTTCTGACGGCGACAACGGGCGATCAAGGCGAGGATTCCGACACCGTCTGGCGGTATCTATCGAGGCTTTGTTTTCAGCCGCCGAGGGACGTGGACTCGATCCCTGCCGAGCTGATCCGCGGTCAGGCCTCGACGCTCAAGGGCGAGGTCGTCTTGCAAGCGCGCTACGGTGGCCGCGTCGTGCTCAGCCAATTGGACCTCTTGCCGCTTGATCGTCAGGGGCAAACGGGGTGGCGATTGCACCCCCGGGAGATATGGCGGACATTTCCAACGCGACAGGTCTCCGACGGGTCGTCACTCCGCCGACCCTTGCCTCTACCCCCGTCGGCCGACGGGCTCGCTTCGCGCGTCGTGATCGCGCACCGAGGCGCGTCGGGCTATCTTCCCGAGCATACGCCCGCGGCGGCCTGCCTGGCCTACGGACTGGGCGCCGATTTTGTGGAACAGGATGTTGTGTTGACGCGGGATGGCGTGCCGATCGTCTTGCACGATATCCATCTCGACACCACGACGGACGTGGCCGATCGGTTTCCCTCGCGACACCGAGATGACGGGCGATGGTATGCGATTGATTTTACGTGGGACGAGATCCAGTCGCTCCGCGTTCACGAACGAACGGGGACGCGCGGCGCGGGCGCTGTCTTTCCGGCCCGCTTTCCCCTGAATCAGTCACGCTTTCGATTGGCTTCCCTCGCGGAGATGATCGAGCTGATCCAGGGACTCAATCGTTCGACGGGGCGGCTAGTCGGAATTTATCCCGAACTGAAGCAGCCCGCGTGGCATCGGGCCGAAGGGCAGGATCTGACCCGTATCGTGTTGAATGTGCTGGAAAAGTATGGCTACACGAGTCCACGGCAGCGGATTTTTGTCCAGTGCTTTGACGCCGACGAGCTCAAACGGATTCGCGACGAATTCGATTGCCGCCTGCCGCTGATCCAGCTTGTCAACGGCGACGACGCCGGTGACGCGATGTGGACACCGGCGGGTCTCAAGCAGATCGCCGACTATGCCGATGGAGTCGGTCCCGACATCAACCGCGTCTTTCAGGTAGACGCGTCGATGACCGTCCACTGGGACCCGACCGCGATGCGCGTGCACGAGCATGGGCTGGTGATCCATCCGTACACGCTACGTCGTGATGCACTGCCTCCGGGCGTTGATTCGCTGACGCGATTGGTCGAACTTTGCGTCGAGGCGGACGTGGACGGATTCTTCAGCGACTTTCCGGATCTCACGCGTGTTCGCTGAGCCGTGTTCGCCCAGCCGTGTTCGCCCAGCCGTGTTCGCAGCGTGTTCGCAGCCGTGTTCGCTGAGCCGTGTTCGCTGGGGTCTGTCGAGTTGCCTCGTTTTTCGAGTGACAAGCGAGCCGCGAATCGGTTAGGATAGTCGACCCACACGGAACGCGCGGTACGATGCGCGGTACGATGCGCGGGCCGTTCCATTTCGAATTGCTACTTTCGTCCACAGGCGGAGTCCATGAAATCTGAAAGTCCACTCAGCCGTCCAGTATTCGGCGGATCCACGATCCGAAATTGGTTAGTCGCTCTCGGCTTACTCTTGGCCGTCGCTCCCCTGCGGGCGGCCGACGAGAACTCAAGTAACCCGCAGACGCATGCCCCAGCGCCCGAACGTGGTGTTCATTTTCTCAGACGACCATGCGCTCCAGGCGATTGGGGCCTACGGCTCGCGGATCAACGAGACGCCCAACCTGGACCGACTCGCGAGGCAGGGCGCGGTGTTCGAGAATTCCTACTGCGCCAATTCAATCTGTGGGCCGTCGAGGGCATGCATCCTGACGGGGAAGCATAGTCATCTGAACGGATTTCTCCGCAACGGAAATCGCTTTGATGGCACACAAGCCACGTTTCCACCCATGTTGCAACAGGCCGGGTATCAGACGGCGATCGTGGGAAAGTGGCACCTGAGCAGCGATCCGGTCGGGTTTGACTACTGGGAAGTCTTGCCGGGACAGGGGAGTTACTACAATCCGGACCTGATTCGGATGGACGGGACCCGCAAACGGTATTCCGGATACTGCACCGACATTGTGACCGATCTGTCGCTCAAATGGTTGAAAGAACAACGCGATCCGAGCAAGCCGTTTGTCCTGATGTGCCAACACAAAGCACCTCATCGAAATTGGGCGCCGGCCGAGCGCCATTTTGCGCTGTATCGCGATCAGCGGATCCCGGAGCCCGATTCATTGTTCGATGACTACGCCGGCCGTTCCAAGCTGCTGACTGAGAACGAGATGTCGATCCGTTCCCATTTTCATTGGGGACACGACATGAAGTTCCACGGCCAGAACCTGTTTCCGGATTACTTCGCGAGCCAGCATGACAACAGCGAATATGAACGGATGACAAGTGAACAGAAAGCGGCCTGGGATGCGCAGTACGAGCCGGAGAACGAGGCTTTCATCGAGCAAATGAAGGCGGGCAAGCTTTCGGCCGACGACGTGGTTCGCTGGAAGTACCAACGATATATCAAGGACTACTTGCGTTGCATCGCTGCGGTCGACGAAAGTGTGGGGCGAGTGCTGGATTATCTTGATGAGTCGGGACTGGCCGACAACACGATCGTCATTTACTCGTCGGACCAGGGCTTTTATCTGGGAGAACATGGCTGGTACGACAAGCGCTGGATGTACGAGGAATCGCTGCGGATGCCCTTCATCGTCCGGTGGCCCGGTGTGATTCCCTCGAACACACGTTCCACCGCGCTGATTCAGAATATCGATTACGCTCCCACGTTCCTGGAATTGGCCAACGTGCCGGTTCCCGCTGAGATGCAGGGGCGTAGCCTTGTTCCCGTGCTTCGGAATGGATGCGAAGCCCCGGCGGATTGGCGCGATGCGATCTATTACGCCTATTACGAAAATGCGGCGGTGCATAACGTTCCGGTCCACGACGGCATTCGCACGGATCGTTACAAATTGATCTTTTTTCCACGGACGCGCGAGTGGCAGTTGATGGATTTGAAGAGCGATCCGCACGAAATGCGAAGCGTGCACGATCAGCCCGAATACGGCTCGATCCTGATCGGAATGAAGAAGCGCTATGACGATCTGCGGAAGTTCTACGCCGTCAATTCGGCCGTCATTCCCGCGACTCGCGGCGATGAAGCGTGGTGGCACCAGCGACAGAATGCTGCCGACAAACAGATCAAGGAGGGTGACGTCGACCTGGTCTTCATCGGCGACTCGATCACGCAGGGATGGGAAGGCAATGGACAGAGATCTGGGAGGAATTCTATGCGGCCCGTCAAGCCGATGAACCTGGGATTTAGCGGCGATCGCACGGAACACGTCATCTGGCGGCTGACGCATGGCAATCTCGCTACGATACGTCCCCACGTCGCGGTGCTGATGATCGGCACGAACAACACCGGGCACAGCATGCAGGACCCGCAGGAGGTCGCCGATGGCGTTCGGCGGATCCTCGACATTCTGGGCGAACGCCGCCGGAGACGAAGGTCTTGTTGCTGGGTGTTTTCCCGCGGGGCCGCACCGAGTTCGACGTGATGCGACTGAACAATGTCGCCATTAATCAGGCGATTCGTCGGTTCGCCGACGGCGAGCGGGTGCACTACCTGGACTTGGTACGGCGTTTCTCGAGCCGGATGGCTCGTTGACCGAAGACGTCATGCCGGACTCCCTGCACTTGAGCGCGGAAGGTTATCGTCGCTGGGCCGACGCGATGGAGCCGAAGCTGCAGGAACTCGGTCTCTAGTGGTTGCGGACGCTACTTGGCCGGGCGGCGCTATCGACCAGCTTTAGCGCCTTTTCGATCAGAATTTCGCCGGTTATTTCACCCATTGACACGCGGGAAATGTAGTCGTAGCGATCAAAGCTATTGAAGTCGACTTTGGTCAAAATGTACCCGAAGGCATCGTTGGTCAGGCCGAACAGCAGGTTGTGTTTGCCGCGCATCTTACGCTTCAGGTAGAAGCCGATGTTCGGCAAGGCCTCACCAGGAATCGTCAGGATCTGAGCGTCACCGAGGTTGACCAGATTGATCCGCGCGGTGACGCTTCGGTCCGACTCGTTGAAGGGATAGTGCAGCGGTGAGTTCTGAACGACGGCCCACATCACGTCGGCTTCGACCGGGAACGGTACTTCGAGCGCACGGCACTCGAGTTGGGGCTGAGCTTGCACCGGCGCACTTTGCAGTATGCGTAGGGACTCGTCGGCGAGCGTGTGCCCAATTCGCTCGCATTCGTCCCACGTCCCGACGCCTTCCCAGTATCCGCGCAACGGGTCGCGAACCTTAGTGAGATCACGATTGTCGGCCGTGATCATTCCGCCCTGAGCACCATTCATGAAGATCGCCATGCCGCCGACCTGGGATTCGATTCGTGCGCACAGCGGGCCAATCAAATCGGGACTGACAATCCCCTGTTCGGCACCGAGGACCTCGGGGTGGATCGCGTAGTTGACCAACGTGGCCACGGTCGATCCCTCCGGGCGGCTGAGCTGGATCACACTGGCTCGACGGTCGTACAGGTCGGGCGCGTAATAGTTAAAGGCCACCTGTCCCTTCACTTCGCCCGTGGCCACCTTGAGCACGGCAGGCTGGAGCTGGGCGTGAGCCTGACGGATCGCTTCGGCCATCAGTTCACAAACACGATCGATATAGGCCAGGTCCCCCGTATGACCTCCACGTCCATCCGGAAAGGCATAGCAGTCCGGGGCACTGTGCGTATGCGTCGAGCCGATCAAGATGTTCTGAGCGGGGATTTCGGGAACCTGCGCCCGGACTCGATCGCACAGTACGCCGGGGAACCCCAGCAAGTCAACGCCGACGATCGCCACTTTCGTTGAGTCGGACGCCACCACCACGGCTCGGACCGTTAGTTCGCCTTGCTTCCCGCGCGCCGGTTGAGTGGGGCCCATTCCGCCCGAGATGGGCAACAGAGGATTTGGCGTAATCACGCGCTGCGCAGCTCCGGCCCGGAATTCCGCGCTTGCCAAGTCCGTGCCGAGCACGATCGCAAAACCTATCCAGCATGCCAACCAGGACCGACGGACCATTTGACTTCTCCTCCCGAGGACTCGACACGTAAACGGATCACCAACCAGAGACGATCGTCCTCATTTCATTCTAACGACGAGCACACCCAGGCATGGACGACGGCGGAATTTGTCAAGCGAAGTTAGCACGCGCCGCTCGGCTCATCTTGTCAGGTAGCGCTTGGCGATCTTCGTCGCGACGGTTCCAATGGCGTAGTATCCGACGGAGATCCGTCCCACGTGCGTCAGTAAATCGTAGGCCTGCCATCGATCCCATCCGTAGTCTGCTTCCAACCACAGGATCAGCTGAGCATAGGCCTGCGCAATCGCCCGTTCCATCGGGCAGGTACTGGCCACCGTCATGATTTCGGTCGTCGATTCGATCCGAATTCCCTCGCGCGAAGTCTGACGAATCAAATCCACCGTCAAGGTGGCCGTGGACGGCATCTCCAGTCCGCTGGCAGAGAGCTCACCGTGTCCCATCGCGGCATGTGCATCGCCCAGATACAGCAGGGCGCCCTCGACGGCGACCGGCAGCTGAATCGTGCTGCCGGGCCGAACTTCGACCAGGTCCAAATTGCCGCCGTGCGGTCCGGCCGGCAAGGTCGTCGGCACGCCCCAGGCCGGTGCGGTTCCGATGCAACCGAGCATCGGCTGATAGGGAATGGTTAGCGTGGGGCTCCAATAAATCTGTCCCTCGCGAATCGGACAGATATGGGTCCCGTGGGGACAGGAATCGCCAAGCCACTGCGCGAGCTGACTGGGGTCCGAGGTGCGGGTCGCACATTGACCGAGCGTCGGTTCGATCGACTCGATGGTCACCGTCAACGTGTCGCCCGGCTGAGCTCCCCGAACCCAGATGGGTCCCGTCTGCGGGTTGCTGTAGGGCATCGTCGTCTTGTCGCGTCGATCGTCGTTCGAGCGGATCTGTCCGGAAAAGGCGTCCTCCGTATCGACACGGAACGTTTCCCCCGGTTCGACATGAAGACGCGGTTCGTGGCGGCGATCGTACTCGTAGTAGAGCGGACCAATTGGCAGGTGCTGCATCATCCAAGCCCTCGCGACATTGGTCGGTTCAGGAGACGACAGCGGCCGTGCCGCTGGAGGAAACCATCCGCATCCCGTCGCGAATGACTCGCTTCGATTCCGGGAGTCGTCGTGACCAACATGCTGGATATCCTCCGTGTTTCCGCCGGTTTTTGCAGGGATGACGTTCGCTTTCGATAGGGGTATAGTAAGGCCTTGGCCAGGCAGAACACAAGGTGTCACGAGGTTTCCAGCTTTCGCGGGGAGTACTTTGAAATGCGTCGAATCAGTCGTCGTCAGATGTTGGCCCAGTCGGCCGTGTTGGCTGCGGGAGTGCATGTCGCAGTCAGTCGGCAACTGCGAGCGGTCGGACCCAACGAGCGTCTGAGTATTGCCTGCGTTGGCGTGGGCGGCAAAGGCTGGTCGGACATGCACGAAACGTCGGTCGGCCAGAACATCGTTGCGATCTGCGACATCGACGACGAACGGCTCGGCAAGGCCTCCGAAGCGTTTCCGAGAGCCAAGCCTTACCGGGATTGGAGAAAGTTGCTCAATCAGAACAACATCGATGCCGTCACGGTTTCGACCCCCGACCACATGCACGCGCCCATTGCGCTGGCTGCCATGGAACTGGGGAAGCACGTGTACTGCCAAAAGCCGCTCTGCCATTCGATTGATGAGGCTCGCCAACTCACCAAGGCGGCAGCGGAACGTCAGGTCATCACGCAAATGGGGATCCAACACCATTCGTCACCGCGCTTCAAGACCACGGTCAAGCTGATTCAAGCCGGGACGATCGGTAAGGTCCGCGAAGCTCACGTTTGGACCGACCGTCCCGGAACGTACTGGACGCAGGCTTTTCCACGCCCCACCGGGAAAGACGCGGTCCCGGCAACCGTGGCCTGGGACCTCTGGTTGGGCGTGGCACCGCAGCGCGATTTCGTTCGCGACACGTACCATCCCTTCAAATGGCGCGCATTTTGGGACTTCGGTACCGGTGCGCTGGGCGACATGGGATGCCATGGCATGGATCCCGTCGTCAGCTCGCTGCGACTTGGGAGCCCCGACGCGGGTCCAGGCGGAAACCTCCGAGCGATTCGCGGACACGGGTCCTGCCTGGAGCGTGATCCAGTACGAATTCCCCGCGACGGAACTCACGACTTCGCCGTTCAAGTTGGTCTGGTACGACGGGGGCAAACGTCCGGACCCCGAATTGTTCGGAAGTGATTCGTTCGCCGATTGGTCCAATGGCATCCTGTTCCTGGGTGATGAAGGGTCGCTGGCCGTCGACTACGAGAACATGCCGCATCTGCTGCCGGCCGAAAAGTTCGCGGACTTCAAGATCGAGGCCGAGCCGGAGGACAACCACTACACCCAGTGGACCAGCGCTGCAAGGGAGTGGGCCACACGTCCACGCCGTTCTCCTATTCGGGACCGATGACGGAAACCGTGTTGCTGGGCAACCTGGCCGTGCGGCTTGGGCAACCGATCGAGTGGGATGCCCAACGCCTGCGAGCCAAGGGACTGGCCGGTGCCGCCGAATTGATCCGACGCGAGTACCGTCGCGGCTGGTAACACGTCCAAGCACGATGGCACCTCCACCGGGAGGGCGCTGACCGGGAGAACGAGGCTCCCGAATTGTCCCACTCCCGAGTTTTTTTTTGCCTTCCAAGCTCCCAAGAAAGTAATCGCATGTTGCGACGATGCACGATCGCGGTGCTCTTGTGCCTCTTTGTAAGCCGTGCACGGGGCGAGGAATTGGTCGTCGATCCGCGGCCTCCGCGGGACGAGCCTGAACTGCGTGCCTGGCTGGAGAATATGGTTTGGTATCATGACTTCACCTTGGCCGAAATCTGCGGCGCGACGGGGTTGTCCGAGGACAAGGTCCAGCGCGCCTTAGAGCGATTCGGAATTTCACACGATTCGCGTCCGGCGCGTCCGGTCGATGCACCGCTGTTGGTCTTGCCGTATCCCGGCGGCCGCCATCCTCGGATCGGGTTTCTCGACGGCGCAGTTCGCCCGCAGCGCGAGACGAAGGTCAGCGTGTTTACTCCCTGGGACCCGACCAGCTACGTCGTGGTGGACGTTCCGGAAGCGATTTGGTCGAACCTGGGACTGACTTATCTCGCCCATACGCATGTCCCAACGATTTGGAACAAAGCAAACGTGCAGCTTGAGCCGCAGGAATGGCAAGTCCAACCCGATGGCTCACTTCGCTCCGAACGAATACTGCCGAATGAAATAACCTTCGGCAGCCGCGTGACGGCGCGGACAGATCATGTTGACTTGGAGATGTGGCTCACCAACGGCACCCGCGAGCCGCTGAGTGACCTGCGGGTTCAGAATTGTGTGATGTTGAAGGGCGCGCGTGGATTCGAACAGCAGACAAACGACAACAAATTGTTTTCAACTCCTTACGTCGCCTGTCAAAGCGAGGACGGCGGGCGGTGGATCATCACGGCCTGGGAACCCGTCCAGCGCGCCTGGGCCAACGCGCCGTGCCCCTGCCTGCACTCGGATCCGCAGTTTGCCGATTGCGGTCCAAGCGAAACGCGGCGGCTGCGCGGATGGCTGTCTTTTTACGAAGGCGAGGCAATTCAAGATGAGCTCGCGCGGATCGATGCCACGGGCTGGCGCGTGAGATCTCTCGATTCCGTTCCGTAAGGATTGGATTCTGAGTGGCATGTCCAACGATAACACGGAAACGCGTGACGACCACAGAGCCCTGGCATTCAGGCCGGTCCCGAATTCAAGCTGATTCAACCCGTCCGAATCATCACGCCGATCGAAGGACCGCCCGTTGAGCGCGTCGGACGTTTCCGACCTAGCGGAAGTGATCCCCGGCCGCCGCCGCTGGCTTTAACAAGCGAAAGACCTCGTTCAACGGATGTGGATCCTCGGCGGGATTTTCCCATGGCTTCCGATCCAGTTCCGAGTCATTCCAGCTGAAGACCAGTTGCCAGGCAGGAACAACGGCCATTCCCCGCATGCCGTGCTGGTGCCCGAGGCAAGCAAAGGTATCGTCCGGTGCATCGGGCCAAAATCGCTTTCCCGATTTGCGCTGACCGTTGACCCACCACAGCCAGCTGTACGAGCCATGGTGATCGGTTTGGTCGTCGGGGATACGCATCGAGCCCAGCGAGCGTTGCCCGGTGATCAACTCGGCTTCTCGGGCCTGCGTCCGCGGTAAGGTGTTTGGCAAGGGAGAGCGGGTGACGGTGTGCGCGTAGACGGGAGCAATCACGGGGCGACCCTGCCAATTGCCATCGCGCAGGTAAAGCAGTCCGAAGCGGCAAAAGTCCCGCGGGGAGATCCGTAATCGTCCTGCTCGATCGCTGTCGCCCATCGCCAACAGGCTGGGGCGATCCTGGCAACCGACCACGTCCGTCAATCGGGGGCCGAGCAAGTCTTGATCGACCCGGCTGGTCTCGACGCCGAATACGCGATTGACGAGTGTATCGAAGAACAGCGCCATCTGAAAATCGTTGTAGTCGAATGCCTCCCCCGGCCTCTCCGAGACGCCATAACAGGACGTCTGATTGGCGCAATGCCGGAACGTGATCTGCGCGTCCTTGAACCCCAGTTCGCGGTTGAGCGTCAGGAGACGAGTTTCGAACTTGGCGAGCGGAGTCTCGAAGCTCTCCAGCTGACCCGATTCCACCGCCTCGATCAGGAAGTGCGTCAACACGGGTTTGACGGCGGACGCCACGTCGGAGGGACGCGTCGCGTCGCCCCAGGAAAAAACTTCGCGTCCGTCGTACGTGACGAAGCCTCGTCCACCGAGGTAGTCCGCGACCTGCGTCAATTGCTCGAGCGACAAGCCCGCCTCAGCTGGCTCGATCTTTTCCCAATTCGTTTGCGGATAGACGATCTCGGCAGGGCGTCGCAAACGACTCGGGCGGTGCCTCGCTCGTTCCTCCGGCCAGGTGGCGTTCATGTCGTCCAGCCGCTGCTGCAATTGGCCGGCCAATTCGGCCAGGATGTCTGGATGCTCGCCCGCCACGTTTCGAGTCTCGCCCAGGTCGCTGGTCAACTGATACAACTCCCAGCGATTGCCCTCATAAAAGTAGATCGCCTTCCAGTCACCCAGCCGGATGGCGCTGTGGGGCTGATAACCGCCCTCGACCTTGCCAGTCCATTGATGAGGGTAGTGGAAGATCAGTGGACGGGCGGGGCCGTCGGATTCTTTCACCTGAGCACCCGACAGGGCCGGAGTAAAGTCGACGCCGTCACGTGGAGTGATCGTCTGCAAGAGTTCAATTCCCCCGGCGATGTCCAGCAGCGTGGGAAAAAGATCTTCGACGATCACCTGCGTTTCGTTGGTGGAATGGGCGGCAATCGGGACACGCTGCTGAGCCGGTTGATCCGGGTTCGGCTTGGCCCAGGCGACCAAGAGCGGCACACGCGTCCCGCCTTCATAAGCCGAGCCTTTACCTTCGCGCAGCGGCCAGCAGTGCGTATCCCGTCCGGTGCCCATCGGCGTCCTTCCCCGGGCGTGGTGCGAGAGCCCTCCGTTGTCGGACATGAAAACGATCAGCGTGTTGTCGGCGACTCCCAATTGCTCGACGTGACTCCAAATCGCACCGAGTGACGCGTCGATCCCAGCCACCATCGACGCATAATTGATTTCGACCGGCGGGATCGGCTGGTCCGTGCCTTTGTAATGCTTCTCGTTCCAGAGATCGACAAAGCGTGGGTGAGGTTGGATGGGCGCGTGAACGGCATAGTGGGCCATGTACAGGAAGAAGGGCTGTCCGGATGTCACGGCGTCGGTCACGGCCGAATTCGCTTCGAGGGTCAAGGCGTCGGTCAAGTGCACGTCACTGCCGTGATACTTTTCCAAGCCGGGGACGCCCCAGGGTCGCGTGTGCTGACCCGGGGACTTGTTCCCGTAGTTCGCCGTTCCGCTGTAGTGGCCCGGTCCGCCTGCCGCATGCCCGGCGATGTTCACGTCAAAGCCCAGTCGAGTGGGGTCCGATCCAGGTGTGTCCGAGGCGCCCCAGTGGGCCTTGCCCACGTGAATCGTCCGGTAGCCGAGTCGATCGCGCAACAACGCGGGCAGCGTGACTTCCCCTGGCTGCAGTCCCTCACGCCGCCAATCTCGAGGTGCATCAAACCGGGCCGTCGTGCCAGAAGTCTCGCGGTCCGGATCCAACGTCCAGTTGGTGACGCGGTGCCGTGCCGCGTTGTATCCAGTCATCCAAGACGTTCGCGTCGGCGAACAAACTGTGCACGTATACGCCTGCGTAAATTTGATGCCTGCAGCCGCCATGCGCTCCATGTTGGGCGTGCGAAAGTGTTCGTTTTGGGGCGTGGTTTCTCGCCAGAAGGGAACCGACGTGTCCTGCCAACCCAAATCGTCGACCAGAAACAGGATCAAGTTGGGAGTTGCCGCTTCGGCCGCGCGTGCCAAATTCGACGAACCGAGAATCACCGCAAAAGCAATCCAGCGCACAACCACGTTAAGTCGTCCTCCGTTCAAAGACCACGGCCTCCACGACATTCATGCGAATCGCCCTCCATTCTAGTGAAGCGTCACAGCTTAATGTTGGGATGCGTCGGGAAAAGGGGTCAGGTCCCAAAAGTGCGAAGCACCCGAAGGGCCGTTCCGGCTTTTGGCACCTGACCCCTTTTCCCAACCCGCAAGAGGCGAGCATGCGAAAAGTGGACATCGAGGCGAAAAACGATTACAACGGAGGAGGCTTCGTCCCGCCCTCCGCGTTTGCAGAGCTCGCCCGCCCATGAGACGCGACTTGCCTCGCTTCTGCCCAAATCAAGCTACTGGTTCACCGCCCAGGCGAAACGTCCTGCCGGTGCCCGTTGCGTTATTGATATTCGGTGTGGCCGTGATTCTGATGGGCCGTCCGGTCGGCGCCGACGATTCCCTGCCTT
Organism: uncultured Planctomycetales bacterium; assembly: GCA_963826795.1. GTDB lineage: Bacteria > Planctomycetota > Planctomycetia > Pirellulales > Pirellulaceae > CAWGYT01. The sequence goes on from CAWGYT010000025.1 coordinate 23,311, forward strand.
CCGAGCGGCCCCTGCCTTCCGAGCGGCCCCTGCCTGCTGCTGGTCTCGACTACAGTCGTGACGTCAAGCCGCTTCTGCGAGAGCGTTGTTTCGCGTGCCATGGTGCCCTGAAGCAGGAAGGTGGCTTGCGTCTTGACGCCGCACCGCTCATTCTGCAAGGCGGTGATTCGGGAGTGGTCGTGGTGGCGGGCAATGTGGCGGCCAGTGTCTTGCTGGACCGCGTTTCCGCAGCGGACGTCTCCGAGCGGATGCCACCCGAGGGAGCAGCGCTGGCGCCGGAGCAAATCGATATCTTGCGGCGGTGGATTGCCGACGGCGCCGAGGCGCCTGCCGATGACCAGCCCGAACCGGATGCGACACAACATTGGGCGTTTCAGCGGCCGCGACTGGCTTCGGCACCGATCGAGAACTCGCCTTCCGCCCGGCTTGACGATCCGCAGCTTAACGAAGCTCCGGCGCTGAATCCCATCGACGCCTTCGTGGCCGCGGGTCATCGCGCGAGCGGCCTGCGACCCACGGCGATGGCGGACAAGCCCACTCTCGTGCGACGCGTTTATCTGGACTTGATCGGTTTGCCACCTTCGTGGGACGAACAGGCCCGATTCCTTCGCGATTCCCGCGCGGACGCCTACGAGCGACTCGTGGACGAATTGCTGCAGCGTCCGGAATACGGCGAGCGCTGGGGTCGACATTGGATGGACGTCTGGCGCTACACCGATTGGTTCGGTCTGGGGGCACAACTGCGTTACAGCCAAAAGCATATCTGGCATTGGCGCGACTGGATCGTCGAATCGCTGAACGCCGACAAAGGCTACGATCGCATGGTCCTCGAGATGTTGGCCGGCGACGAATTCGAGCCGACCGATCCCGACCTGTTGCGAGCGACGGGCTTCTTGGCGCGCAACTACTTCTTGTTCAACCGCACAACGTGGCTGGATGACACGATCGAGCATACATCGAAGGCCTTCCTGGGCCTGACGATGAATTGCTGCAAGTGTCACGATCACAAGTACGATCCAATCTCGCATGAGGACTATTACGCCCTGCGGGCGATCTTCGAGCCGCACCAGGTCCGCTTGGACGTGGTCCCGGGCGAGATCGATCTCGAGCGGAACGGACTGCCGCGTGTGTACGATGCGCACCCGGACGTCGCGACGTACCTGCACCGCCGTGGCGACCCGACGTTGGCCGATACAAGCCGGCCAATATCCCCTCAGGTGCCCGCCTTTTTGCGGCTGGAGGAATTCGCTCCCGAGCCAATCCAATTGCCGCGGGAAGCCGCCCGTCCGGAATTGCGTGCGTTCATCTGGCGGGACCAGCTCACTGGACGCGACTCGGGAAATCACGGCCGCGCGATCGCGGCTTGCCGAGCTGACGAGCACGCCTGCGACGGGGCCCGTCGCTGCTGGCTCGAGCGGCGAAAGTGACGCCGAAAACCCGGCGCGTCGAGCGACCGAATTGAACGTTGCACAGCAGCGATTGCGGGCAACCAGTCTGCGAGCCGCGATGCTGGCCGAGACGCAAGCCGCGGAACTTCGCGGCACGCCAGCAGAATCCGGCGCCGATCAGCCCCAACGTGCCCGCGCCGCCCGCGCCGCACGTCGCTACGAACTGGCACTGGCCGAATTGGCGCTGGCCGAGGCGGAACACAAGCAATCGGTCGAGGGAAATCAGGAGTCGTCGATCGCCGATGCGAGGAAGCAAGTCGAGCTTCGCCAGGCCGCTTTGGAGAATCCAGGCGAAGCCTATCCACTGCCCCGCGCGGCGCAGAAGGCACTTGAAGGTCCGGACGAAAGCGAGGCGGCTCGCGACGAGCCGTTTCCGAGTGTCAGCACGGGACGCCGTTTGGCGCTGGCGCGTTGGATCGTCAGTCCCGACAACCCGCTGACGGCTCGAGTCGCCGTGAATCATATCTGGATGCGGCATTTCGGGTCGCCGCTGGTCGAACCCGTCGACGATTTCGGGCGCCGCACACCGCCACCCTTGCAGCAGCCGTTACTGGATTGGTTGGCGTTGCGATTGATCGACTCGGGCTGGCGCATGAAGGATTTACATCGGCTGATGGTCACCTCGCGCACGTATCGACTTTCCGCTGCCACCGCGCAGGACCGCGCCGCGGAGCAGCGCGATCCGCGAAACCAATACCTGTGGTGTCGCCGTCCGGTGCGGATGGAATCTCAACTGGTGCGCGACAGTCTGCTGAAGTTGGCCGGCTGCCTGGAAACCGAGATGGGAGGACCGACGGTCGACCCGCGACGCGATGAGCCGCCTTATCGACGTAGTTTGTACTTCACCCATTCCCGCGACGATCAGCATCCGTTACTGACGATGTTCGACGACGCGGATATTCTCCGCTGCTATCGGCGACAGGAGAGCGTCGTCCCCCAGCAGGCGTTGGCCCTGGCCAATAGCCGTCTTTCGCTGCGGATGTCGGAATTGATTGCGGAACAAATTGACGCCACCCTCGCTCCGCGCGACTCGGTGGGGCCGGCGGAGCTCCGGTCCTGGATCGGCCAGGCTTTCAAATTCGTCCTGGGGCGACCGGCGGACGAGGACGAACTGACGGCGTGCGAAGCCGCTTGGCAGCGGTGGCAGGCGATCGACGATTCTGACGTGCGTGGCCGAGCCGCCGCCGACCTCGTCCACGTCCTACTGAACCATAACGATTTTGTCACGATTCGCTGAGCGGCCGTGGCGGTTGGTGCTGAGCCGAATCGGAGGAAAGACGCACGTATGAACGCCCCACCGAACTCGCGCGACGCGATCAAGCGAAACGGGATAGCGCAGGCCGCCGGGGGCGATTGTCCCTCGCCACCGCGCCGCCGCTTCTTGGGGTCGCTGGCGTCGGGCCTCGCCGGGATCGCCCTGGCCTCGCTGCGACAATCTCAAGTCCGTGCGGCGGGTGATCTCGTGGACGAGTCGCCTGGCGGGCAGCCTCATTTTCCGCCGCGTGCCAAAAGCGTGATTTGGCTTTTCATGCGGGGCGGTGTGAGCCACATGGAAAGCTTCGACCCGAAGCCGATGTTGAACCAGTACGCCGGCAAGTCCATTTCGGAGACGCCCTGGAGCGACGTGCAGAATCCGGAACGGTTGAAGAAAGTGCGCGTCGTCGTGGTCAACGATGCAAATGGCCAGCAGCGCACCACCTTGTTTCCGCTGCAAGTCGGGTTTCGGCCTCGAGGCCAGAGTGGGATCGAAGTCAGCGATTGGTTTCCTGAGATCGGTTCCTGCATTGACGATCTGGCCGTCGTCCGCTCGATGTGGACCACCGATGACAATCATGGCGCCCAGATTCAGTTTCATTCGGGACGCCATATGTTGGACGGACGGTTTCCCACGATCGGGGCATGGGTCAACTACGGGCTGGGGACGTTGAACGAGAACCTACCCCAGTTCATCACGGTCGGGCCGCGATTTTTTGACGTGCGCGACGGCCATTACTTGGGGCCCGCCTACGACGCCGTGCCGTTGAAAATCGATCCGGCGAATCCCTTGCCCTTTGCCAAGCCAGAATTGACTCGGACGTTTGCCGAGCAACGAATCGGCTTCGACTTGATCCAAGAACTCAATCAGATCACGGCGGACCGTTACCCCTTCGACGAAATCCTGCGGGCTCGCGATAAATCGTACGAGTTGGCATTTCGGATGCAGAAGGCAGTGCCCGATGTGATCGATTTCCGCGACGAGACGGCAGCCATGCAGCGCCTGTACGGATTGGATCAGGACGTGACTCGACCGTTCGGCTCGCAACTCCTCGCGGCCCGACGATTCGTGGAACGGGGAGTGCGTTTCATCCAGATCATGCACGGCGACGGAGCGGCGGGCGCATGGGATGCCCATTCCGGACTGCAAGCGAACCATGCGAGCTTGGCGGCCCAGGTCGATCGTCCCATCGCGGGCCTGCTGAGAGATTTGAAACAGCGCGGGCTGCTGGATGAAACGATCGTCGTCTTCGCGACCGAGTTTGGTCGCACGCCAGGGTCCCAAGGGTCCGGTGGCCGCGACCACCATCCGTACGGTTTCTCGGTCTGGTTAGCCGGCGGGGGGCTTCGCGGCGGTGTCGTGGACGGGGCCACTGACGAGATCGGCTTTCATGCCGTCGAACAACCGCATTACGTAACCGATGTCCATGCCACGCTGATGAAGTTGCTCGGCCTGGACGCTCGACGCCTCGAAGTTCCGGGACACAAGCGATTGGAGATCGACTACGGGCATCCCATCGATGGGATCATTGCGTGAAGTCCTTCGGGCACTCTGCGCGTCGGAGCAGGTTAGTGACTTGACGAGGCCGCGGAAGAGGTGACACGATCGCCGGAAGAGGTGACACGATCGCCGGAAGAGGTGACACGATCGCCGGGAGAGGTGACGCGAGCGTGTCCCTTCTCCCCAACGCGGGAGAAGGTGGCCGAAGGCCGGATGAGGGGGCCCGGCCCCGTTGCCAGATGCTCAGCCCTCACCCGCCCGGCTCCCGCCCGCGGGACCCGAGCCGGGATCTCGATCCCGGGGAGGTGCCGATCCTGGGAAGAGGTGACACGATCCTGGGAAGAGGTGACACGATCTGGGAAGAGGTGACACGATCCTGGGAAGAGGTGACACGATCCTGGGAAGAGGTGACACGATCGTGTCCCTTCTCCCCAACGCGGGAGAAGGTGGCCGAAGGCCGGATGAGGGGGCCGCGGCTCCGCTCGCAAGCCATTCAGAGGTAGGGCGTCAGCAGGCGCGAGAGCCCATCGCGGAGTTGAATCGGGAAGGATCGCCCGCGGACTTCTTCGAGCGTGATGGGGCGCGAGCGGGTCAGTTTGTCGTCGATCAGCTGACCGAGGGAATGGGCCAGCGTCTGGTCGTAGCACTCGACGTTGTACTCGAAATTCAGACGCAGGCTGCGCAGGATCCCAATTGGTGGATCCGATTAGCGACCACATCCGGTCGACGACCATCAACTTGGAATGGTCAAACGGGGCCTCGGAAAGGTGGATCCGACATCCTTTTTCCAGCAGTTGCCAGAAGTTGGCGGTTGAGGCCCACTGAACGATCGGCAGATTGCTGGTCCGCGGCACGACGATGTCCACGTCGACGCCGCGCAGGGCGGTGACATTCAGGGCGTCGGTCAACGGCGCCTGAGGCAAGAAATAGGGCGTCACGATTTGCACCGACTGCGTGGCGGAGGCCAGTGCGCCGAGCAACGTGTGCGTGATTTTTTCAAAGTCCTCGTCCGGACCATCGGGAACGCCACGAGCCCAGATCTCGCCTTGGTTCTGCAGCGTCGGAAACCAGGCTTCGCCTTGCAGTGATTCGCCGCTGGAGAACACCCAATCGATCGCGAACGCCTCCTGCAGCTGCGCGACGACCGGGCCCTCCAGGCGAAAATGCACGCACTGGACGGGATAGTCGGGATTCAGCGCCAGCCAATGTCCCTCGCGAATATTCGTCCCTCCCGCGAACGCGACCGCTCCGTCGATCACCAGAATTTTGCGGTGGTTGCGCAGGTTCGCGTATTTGGCCGAGCGCGGGACGCGTGTCGGTAGAAAGGCGGACGTCGGGATCGCAGCTTGCTGCAAGCGTCGAATCATTTTCGGGCGGCTGTAGCTGGCCCCGACGTGGTCGATCAAGACGCGCACCTGGACGCCTCGTCCCAGAGCCCGTCCCAGAGCGGAAAAGAACATCTCCCCGACACGGTCCGAGTCAAAAATGTAGCTGGCCAGGGCGACCGACCGCTCCGCCCGGTCGATGGCTGCCAACATCTCGGGGAAGGCCTGGTCGCCGTTGACCAGCGTCACAACCTGATTGCCAGGCAAGAGCGGTCGGCCATTGAGGTTTTCGCCCAATCGGGCCAGGCCTTGCAAACGGGGGTTGATCGCAGCGAGCTCGTCGGCTCGGCGAAGGGCCAATTCGCTCAGCGAGGCATCGGGTTTCCATGCCGTCTGCTCGCGGACTTTCAGCGCAATTGCGCGCCGCTGAATTCGATTGATCCCGAAGCCAAGGTAGGCCAGCGGTCCGACCACCGGCGCCAGCCAAGCCATACCGACCCAGCCGATCACCGCGCGCATATCTCGCTTCCAAAGCACGGCATGCACGGTGACCGCCAACGCCGCGCCGTAGTTAACGACCGGAACTACGATGAGCAGGACGGTCTGAAGCCATGCAGGGAGCAACGGCAGTTCCTTCGTCCACGGCCGCCCCGATCGACGCGGCGGCGGCTGACGCCGGGACACGACTCAGGTCGCCAACGCAGTTCCTTTCGTCGGAGCCTTCTTAAAATTCGTCGACGACGGGAATCGCCTTATCGGCAAATGGCAACGCGTCGGGCAGCACGCGAACGCCCGAGCTCAAGCGGATCGGTGTCGGCGCCCCGAGGTCGAATTCGCATTGCACGAACGACGCGCTCCAGCCTTCCTCCGGCTCCGTCAAGTGCACCACGTAACTGGCGTCACCATTGGCCTTCACCGCCTGACTCGTGTAAGCGCGGCCGATCGTGTCGACCCGAAAATCCCGTGTCTTGGGATTGGTGGCCTGCCAAAGCAAAACCTGCTTGGGTTGAACACTGCAGCGGACTTGAATCGTATTGTCATCACCAAACGACCAGGTGCACTCGGGACGCTTGAGGTCGTTCACAATCATGTAATGGAACGCGATCAACGTGTCGAGGACGTTCGTCCCGTCCAATGAGTGTTCGCCGTTGGGGACGTAGCATAGATGTTTTTCGCCCGGCAAGTCGTTGAAATAGAATTGCGACGAATCGGGACAGAAGAACTGGTCCCCTGTCGCATTGATGACGCATTTGGGAATCGTAAAGCGATCCCGGTAGGCATACGGATCGACCAACTGCATCAGTTCGGGGTAGCGCGGAGAATTGCGGCGTTGCATGATCTGATGATGTTCGTAATCGCCGATCGCCGGCACCAGAATCCGTAAGCCGAATAATGATGGCGCATCGAGACATCGACATTCAGAACGTCAATGACGATCGGCATCATCGCCACGACGCGTTTGTCGACCGCGGCCGTCATCCAGGTCGTCCAGCCCCGCTTGGACCCGCCCGCAACAACAAACTCGCTGACGCGATGCGTTTCATCGTCATCCGCGTTGAACAACGCCTCGACGGTATCCATCGCCCGCACGACCGACTTCACCATCGGCAAGCGGGCCGGCCATCGCTCGTCTCCGGTCTTAAGGAATTGGTCCCAGGTGTAGGCAATCAGGTCGTCTTCCTTGCGAGGCACTCCGTCGCCGTGAAAAACGAGTGGCTGATTCGGGACCATCTTCAGTTCGGCGACGACGGATTTCGTGGCCAGGGCCACTTGAGACAGCATCCCGTCCGGGCCGGCCGGCGGCCGCCCCCGTTGCTCCCTCCGCCGATAAACATCAGGGCCTTATTCGTGGTCGTTCCCTTCGGCTTGACGACCGTCAACCAATGCTGCCAAACCGGGCGATCGACTTCGTCGGCTGTCAGCCAGGTCTGTGACGTCAGCTGGATGATATAGATGTCGCCTTGCGGCACCGTTTGGTGAGCCACGATCTTCCATTCATACGATGAATCGGGCTGAGCGACGTAACGGTCGAGCGCGGTTAGCTCGCGATTAAGCGGCGTGACAATGGCGGGAGCCGCCGCCGTGGCGGGCTCGGCGCGCAATGATGCAGGCTCGATTTCCAACAGGACCGCTCCCGTCAGGACCGCTGTCGAAACCAGCGCCTTCCACGGACGGAAATTCACCGAATTCAAACACGTCATTGTTTCCACCTGCCAACTTGAGGATAAGTAACCGGAACGTCCGGTACGGCGTCGCATCTGACTTCAGCGGCTCGACCTGACCCGAACCTTAGCCTAACACAAGCCCGCATCCATTGACAGTTTCCCTGTGGAATGCCCTACGAACGCAGGCGACGATGACGAAGTTGATCAAGTGTAACGGCGGCCAGGATGATGCCGCCCGTGACGATTTCCTGGATCCAGTTGTCCAGACCGAGTTTCGTGCAGCCGTTGTCGACGACGGTCATGATCAGAGCCCCGACCAGCGTTCCCAGGATCGTGCCTTCCCCACCGGACAGCGAGGCCCCGCCAATCACGACCGAGGCGATGACCTTCAGCTCGTATCCTTCGGCCGTCGTCGGATCGCCCTGTCCGTAGAGGAAGGCAAACTGCAGGACGGCGGCCAGTCCGGCGCAGGCCGCCGCCAGCCCGTAGATCGTCACCTTGACGCGGGGGACGTTGACGCCGCACAGTCGGGCGGTCATTTCGTTCGATCCGATCGCGTAGACGTGCCGCCCGAACCGGGTGTAGCGCAGCACACCGGACATCAGCACCGCCAGGAACAGCATCAGCCAGACGCCGGCGGCCAGTACGGCAAACGGCCCGCTGGCAGCCGGTTGCATCAGATCGGTCAGCCAGGTCTGGTGCGGGTAGATCGGTTGATTGTCCCCCAGGCCCTTGGCCGCACCGCGGAACGCTCCCCACATGCCCAGCGTGACGATGAAGGGCGACAGCTGAATCGGACCGAGCAGTCGATCGGCCAGCCAGGCCAGTGGGTAAGTGAGCAGCAGCCCGAGTCCGCCGGCGACGGCCGTCCCCCACCAGCCCGCGGCGGCGTAAGCGATGAGCGCCGCAGCCAGCACTCCCAGACACCGGCCAATCCGGCCGACCATCATCGTGCCGATCGCGATACCCAGCAGGAATCCGCCGGCGACACCCCCGAGCGCCGCCAGCCAGGGCGGCACTCCCCAGCGCAGCAGCCAAGCTACAATCATGGTGCCCAAGGCGATTGCCGATCCGACGGAAAGATCGATTCCGCCGGAGACGATGACCAGCGTCGCGCCGATCGCCGCGGTGGCGACGACGGCCGTTTGGAGCAACATCAGTCGCTGGTTCGACCACGCCACAAAATCGCGACCCTGCAGCAGGGCAAACAAGCGCCAGACGACCACCAGACCCAGGGAAGGTCCAAGGCGGACCAGCCACGGCGGAGCCGACGGCCAGAGAGTCGCGCAACGCGCCGGCAACGGGCTTCCGTTCATGACTCGACTCCCTTGCCGATCGCTTCCAGCATGATGTCGTGTTCCGTTCGATCCCGCGTCGCCTGCGCCGGCTGGAGTCGTCCCCGCGTCATCACCGCGATCCGATCGCAGACGCCCATCAATTCGGGCAGGTAGCTACTCACGATCAAAACTGCCTTCGCGGCGTCCCCGCGCGGCCGATCGGCCGCCACTAATTGATCGATCAGGCGATAGATTTGTGCTTTCGAACCCACATCGATTCCGCGGGTCGGTTCGTCCAACAGCAGGACATCGACGTCGGCGTGCAACAGCCGGCCCAGCGCAACCTTCTGTTGATTTCCACCCGACAGGTCACCGACCCGCTGCGAGGCATCACGGCACTTAATCGCCAGCGATTGCAGCCAGGGACGAGTCGCTTGAGATTGTCGTGCCGGGAGCACCAAATTGCCGGGACCAAGTCCGGTCAGGCAGGGAAGGGTGATGTTGTCGGCGATCGAAAGATTTAGGGCGAGTCCTTCGGACTTTCGATCTTCGCTGACGATTCCGACCCCGCCGCGCCAGCGATCAGCGGGGCGGGACCCTCGTCCCGCCGCCACTTGCACTTGGCCGGAGCGAACCGGATCAAGCCCGAAGATCGTCCGCAAGAGCTCGGTTCGCCCGGAGCCGATCAGGCCGGCGATGCCGAGCACCTCGCCGCGTCGCAGCTCGAGCGTGGCAGCTCGCGGCAGTCGTTGACCCTGAAGTTCGGTTACTTGCAGCATCACGTCGCCCGTGATGCGCCGCGAGCGTGGATAGAGTTGGTCGACGTTTCGACCGACCATCAGTTCGACGATCTGTTCCGTACGGAATTCGCTCGTCAGGCCCGTGCCCACGGTTCGACCATCGCGCAGCACGGTGAAGCGGTCGCTAATCTGCTGAATCTCTTCCAGGAAGTGGGAGATGTAAATGACGGCCAGTCCGCCGGTCTCGAAGTCGGCGAATCAATTAAAAGAGGATCTCGACATCGCGCGACGAGACACTGCTGGTCGGTTCGTCCAGTACCAGAATCCGACAGCCGACGGCCACGCCGCGGGCCACCTCGACCAGTTGTTGGTCCGCCAGGCTCAGCCGATCGACGCGGGTGGTCGGGTCGATCGTACCGCGACCGACCTGATCCAGCGCTTGGCCTGCGGCAGCCTTCATTCGGGGCCAATCCAGACACGGTCCTCGGGTCGGTTCGATGCCCAGCAGGATGTTTTCCATGACGGTCAGGTGGGGCGCCAGCGACAGCTCCTGATAAATCATGGCGATCCCGGCGGCACGGCCCGCGCGTGGATCCTGCGGGGCGTACGGTTGACCATCGATCCAGATCTGCCCCTCATCGGCCCGATCGGCCCCGGAGAGGATCTTCATCAGGGTGCTCTTGCCGGCGCCATTTTCGCCAATCAGTGCGTGCACCTCGCCCGGGCGAGACGTCCAGCGAAACTCCGTCGAGTGCCTGCGTCGCGCCGAACGACTTCTGGATTGCCTCCATTCGCAGCCGCACGTCGTTCGATCGCATCCCGTCTTGCCTCACCGCCCAGCCTGCTTGCGATTCGATGTCTGCCTGCGATTCAATGTCATCCGTGTCGCCGCGTCACTCGTCGCGGCGGGCCGCAGTGACGCGATCGACGTTCTCGCGTGTGACGACCTGCACGCCGGTATCGATCAGCGGCTCGACCGTCTCACCACGCAAATGGGCGACGAGCGTCTGGACGCCGAGGTATCCCATTTTGTACGGGTCTTGCACGACCAAGGCATCGATTTCACCTTGCTTGAGTGCCTCGATCAAGGGAGGCGAGGCGTCAAACCCGACGAACTTGACCTGTCCTGTGACACCTTCCTTGCGCAGCGCTTGCAACATGCCGTCGGTCGATGACTCATTCGGGCAGAAGACGCCGTCGGCCTGCTTGAGGACATCGATCAAATTCAAGGCGGCGATCTGTGCTTCGCCAGACGTCGTCCCTGCGTAGCGGTTTTCCGAGAGGATTTCGATGCCCGCTTGGTCGGCGATCGCGGCGAGAAAACCCTCCTCACGTTCCGACGTGCTGGCGGAACCGGCCATATAGCGCAAGAGCACGACCTTGCCCTTTCCTGCGAGTAGTTCGACCAGTTTTTCGCCTCCCAACTGTCCGCCCAAGCGGTTGTTCGTCGCCACGAAACTGATGTAATCGCGTCCCGATTCCGCTTCGAGTCCCGAGTCGATGACGACGACGGGTTTTCCGGCCTGAGCGGCGGCGCGAACCGGGCCCACGAGGGCGCGTGAATCGAGCGGTGCGAGGACCAGTCCGTCAATGTTATCGGCGGTCATTTGCTGCACCAGTTGAATTTGCCCGGCTCGGTCGCTTTCCTTGATCGGCGCCTTCCAGACAATCTCGACCCCCAACTCCTGGGCGGCGTCTTTCGCGCCCGACTCAACCGAATTCCAGAACATGTGCGCGGTCGACTTGGGGATCACCGCGATCCGGAGCGTGCCGGCTTGCGAAGCTTGCTGCGAGCTGGTCTCCGGCGAGCTCGTTCCGCAGCCGACGAGACTGGCGAGCAAGATCGCCGCCCACAGCCCTCGTTCGCCAATTCGCCAGCGAGGCGGCTCGACAAGCGACCGCGGTGGGCGCATTTCTCCGAGACTCGGGCGACAACGTCGGGCGCGGTCTCGCCTGTGAGGGGACCTGGGGGCGGATTGAATGGGCACACGACCAACGTGTTGATCATCGGACCTCCAACTACCTTTCGAGATGCGACGGCCACAATCCGGCTTTCAGGGCGAGGACCGTTTCCGTACGATATCAGATCGTGTCTTGAACCCGACGCCTGCTCGGGGGTGCTCGGCCGAAACGCCTTTCATTTCCAGCCAAAGCAACTCCACCTCGATCGGTGCGCACCGAGCCGTCGTGGATTAGACCGCATTGGCGCAGCTGACGCAATTGCCGCTCGGTCCTCTGTGGCGACGCACAATTCGGGTTGGGAAAAGGGGTCAGGTCCCAGAAGTGCGAAGCACCCGAAGGGCCGTTCCGGCTGTTGGGACCGGACCCCCTTTTTCCAGCCTGCCCCCCTTTTCCCAACGCAATCCAATATTGGGCTGTGGCACAGCACTAGTTTTCAGGATCGTCACCCAGTGAATTCAGCCCGGCAGGTTCTGAACGACGTGTTTGGCTTTGCCGATTTCCGTGGACGCCAGGCCGAAGTGATCGACTGCCTGGCGCACGGTGAACACGCGCTGGTCATCATGCCGACGGGGGCCGGAAAGTCGCTGTGCTATCAAATCCCAGCGCTGATGGCGGAAGCGACCGATGCGGCGACCGCACGGCCCAACCTCGTGGTCGTCTTATCTCCCCTGATCGCCTTGATGAAGGACCAGGTGGATGCGCTGGAACGACTCGGGATCTCGGCGGCCTACGTCAATTCATCGCTCTCACGGCAGGAGCGCGAAACTCGTTACGCGGAGGTCGCGGGAGGGCAATACCGACTGCTGTACGTCACTCCCGAACGGTTTCGAAAGCCGGAGTTTCTGGACGTCATTGCGCGGCGTCATGTTTCTCTGCTGGCGGTCGACGAAGCCCACTGTATCAGCCAGTGGGGGCACGACTTTCGGCCCGACTATTCGCGTGTGGCGCAGTGGCGGGCGACGCTTGGCAATCCGCCGACCGTCGCCCTGACCGCGACCGCGACCCCCGAAGTCCAACGCGACATCGTCGCCCAACTTGGCTTGCAGCCGGACCAGGTTCGGCAGGTACACGAGGGCATCGAGCGGCCGAATCTGACGCTGTCGGTAGTGCCCGTCTGGAGCGACGAGATGAAACTCGAGCAGATCCTGAACACGCTGGGGCAACCGGAAATGAGAAGCGGCGGCGGGATCGTCTACTTCACGCTGATCAAGACGTTGGAGCGGTTTAGCGCGCTGCTGGCCGCCGAGCGGATTCCGCATGTTTGCTATCACGGCGACTTGGAACGAAAGTGGCGGCGGAAAATTCAGAATCAGTTCATGCAAGGCCGGTGCCAACTGGTGCTGGCGACCAACGCCTTTGGGATGGGCATTGACAAAGAAGATATTCGATTCGTGCTGCATGCCGAACTGCCTGGTTCGATGGAGGCCTACTACCAGGAAATTGGCCGAGCCGGACGGGACGGGCGGGCGAGTCGCTGCACACTCTTGTACGACGAACGCGATCTGATGACTCAGATGGAGTTTATCGAATGGAAGAACCCAACCGCCGAGTTCTACGAACGTGTGTATGACCTGTTGGTCCACGATAACGAACGCGTCCAAGCATTCGGACAGGAATGGCTGAATCAGCAGCTTCAGTGTCGTTCGCGGCACGACCATCGTCTCGATACGGTACTCGCCATGTTCGATCGCCACGGGGTCGTGCGTGGGCCACAACCTCCGAAGTGCTTTCAGGTCCAGGGACCGCTGCCTGGCGAGCTTGCGACACCCGCGGCTCTGCAAGCGAAGCAACTGCGCGATCAACGCAAGCTTCATGCGTTAGTTGAATATGCGAACTGCGAAGGCAACCGCAAAGAGTTCATCCACCACTACTTCGGGATTTGAACCACTGCCCACGTTCTCGCGGTTGCTCCGCCTGCGTTGGGGCAACCGCTCGCCGCCGTTCAAGTTGCCAGTCGACAACGTGGTGATCGACGAGGTAGTGATCGAATCCGGCGGTCGAGGCAGGCCGTTTCGCCGCTCAAGTGCTGGAAATGGGTGCGACCTCCTGGCATACTGGTTATAATCACGTAACACGCAATCCTGCTCGTGGCCACGAGGACGATCCGTCCGGGATGGCGGGGTGGACGACCGGAATTGAGTAGCGTTATGGCGACGGCTCCGAACCGCTTCATTTCGAATCTGCTAGGTCCTGATCCGCAGTCCAAGATGCTCGCCTGCCGGTTCGAGTATAAGTACATCATTTCGGAAGCGAAGGCCCGCAGCGTCTACGATTTTGTGCGTTGTTATCTCGAGCCCGACCAATACACACCTGACGGCTTCACCCCTGGCTATCCGGTGCACAGCCTCTACCTGGACAGTGCCGATTTGCATACGTGCACGGCCGTTCTGCAAGGACACAAGAATCGTTTTAAGCTGCGGGTTCGCTTCTATGACGAAGACCCCAGCCATCCGGTCTTCTTCGAAATCAAACGGCGGGAGGGGGCGGTCATCCTGAAGCAGCGGGCAATGGTTCAGCGGCGCTATGCGGATGATCTCGTGAGCGGGGTCGGACCACTCATGGACCACCTCTACCGGGCCGATACGAAGAACTGGAAGGCGCTTTACGAGTTTTGTCGCCTCCGCGATCTGCTCATCGCCCGACCCGCGGCCTACACGTCCTACCATCGGGCGGGCTACGAACCTGCCGGCATGAATACCGTCCGGGTGACATTTGACCGCCAACTCCGTGCCGGCCGCTACACGGGAACCCTCAGCGCCCTCGACGAAGGAACTTGGCCCATGGTCGAGGTGGCAGGCGTCGTGCTGGAACTGAAATTCACCGACCGGTTTCCGAATTGGATGCACGAGTTGACGCAGATCTTTGACCTTCGGCGGGGGTCGATGCCCAAGTACGTTGAGTGTGTTTCACGGATCGGTGACGTTTGATGAGCAAGAACTCGCGATTTGCCCTATCGATCGCCCTCCTCAGCGTGTTCGGGTTCGGATCGGCGCCGCAGCGCGTCGCGCGGGCGCAGGGTTCACGCGCGGATTTCGAACGAGCGGAGTCGCTGGAGTCGCTCACACGCAACCAGGTCTTCGGTCAGGTCGTGGATCCGGGCTGGATTGAGGGGCGACCCTTGTTCTGGTACCGCGTGACGAAAGGACCTGATCAAAGTCGTTTTATGCTGGTCGATGCGGAGCGAGGCGAGCGGCGTGACGCGTTCGACCACGCTCGTTTGGCGGAGGCTCTGGCCGAGGCGATCGAAACGGAAGTCTCGCCCCAGCAGCTCCCATTTCGGAGACTGGAATTCTCGCCGGACGCCTCCCGCATTCGGTTCCGCGCCGCCGGACGGCATTGGGAGTGGCACCTGGCTGATTCTCAGCTTTCCGTCGCCTCCGATGCGGCACGGGAAAGCTCGGCCGTCCGCCGACTCGATCGTGTTCGCCGCTCGCGTGATCGCGGCGGCGAGACGACCGTTCAATTCGTTAACCGCACGGATCAGCCGGTTCGTCTGCTGTGGATTGATCGTTCCGGCAAGCGCGTGGATTATGGGCAGCTGGAACCCGGGGGCGAAAGAGACCAATCGACTTACGCAGGCCATGTTTGGCTGGTTGCGTCCGAGGACGACCAGCCCCTGGCGGTGTTTCAAGCCACCGACGAATTTGGAGTTGCCGTGGTGGGCGGGGGGCCGCCGGCTGGAACACCGCTTGAGCCCCTGGACGAGTCCGACGCGAGTTCGTCACGCCGCGACGCGGCAGTCTCGCCGGACGGAAAGTGGCGCGCCACGATTCGAGATTTCAATCTGTGGCTCGTGCCCACAGGCGAAGGGCACGAGCTGCAATTGAGCCACAACGGGTGCGCGGACGACGCGTACGGCGACCGCATCTTCTGGTCGCCCGACTCCGCCAAATTGGTCGCGATTCAGGAGCAGGCGGGGGACGCACGCAAGATTGTCCTGGTCGAATCCTCGCCACAGGACCAACTCCAGCCGCGTCTGCAGGAGATCCGCTATCCAAAACCTGGGGACCAGATCGAGCAGCCACGCCCGCGATTGTTTGATGTGACACAGGCCAAGGAGGTGCCGATTTCTCAGGAACTGTTTGCCAACCCTTGGAGCATTTCCGAGATTCGCTGGTCCTCGATGTCAGACCGGTTCACGTTCTTCTACAACCAGCGAGGCCACCAGGTGCTGCGCATCGTCGCGGTCGATGCCAGACACGGGTGATGCAACGGCGCTGATCGACGAAAAGAGCGAGACGTTCATCGATTACGCTCACAAGTTAGTTCACCCATTACCTCGACGCCGTCGGCGGAGATCATCTGGATGTCCGAACGCGACGGCTGGAATCATCTTTATCTGTACGACGCGAATCATGGCGTCGTCAAGAACCAGATCACGCGGGGCCCATGGGTCGTGAGGCAAGTGGACCACGTCGATGCCGAGGCGCAGTCAGATCTGGTTCTACGCGGGCGGAGTTTATCCCGATCAGGATCCGTATTACCTGCACTATTGCCGTGTCGACTTCGACGGGAATCACTTCGTGGTGCTGACTCAAGGCGATGGGACTCACGACGTGGAGCGATCGCCCGATGGCAGCTTCTTGATCGATCGCTATTCGCGCGTCGATCTGCCGCCGGTGGTGCAATTGCGACAGTGCCGCTGACGGGCAGCTGATCTGCGAGCTGGAACGGGCCGACGCCTCGGCCTTGTCCGAGCTCGGTTGGCAAACCTCCGATTCGCTTCGTGGCGACGGGCCGCGACGACGAGACCGCCGATCTATGGCGTGCTGTACTTCCCCGGGAATTCGACGCCGGACGCGACGTATCCCGTGATCGAAAAGATCTACGCCGGGCCGCACGGCAGCTTCGTGCCCAAAGCGTTCTCGTCGTATGCCAACGAACAGGCGGTCGCGGAGTTCGGTTTCATCGTCGTACAGATCGACGGCATGGGAACGTCGCATCGCTCAAAGAGCATTTCACGATGTCTGCTGGAAAAACCTTGCCGATGCGGGGTTTCCCGACCGCATCGCTGGCTGCAGGCCGCGGCGCTCGCCATATCCGCGCATGGACTTGAACCGTGTCGGAATCTACGGAGGGTCCGCCGGCGGACAAAGTGCTCTGCGAGCGCTGCTCGACTATCCGGATGTGTACCACGTCGGCGTCGCCGACTGCGGCTGCCACGACAATCGGATGGACAAGATCTGGTGGAACGAACTCTGGATGGGTTGGCCGATCGGTCCACATTACGCCGCTCAGTCCAACGTCGACCCAGGCCCATCGGCTGCAGGGCAAACTGTTGCTTGACGGTGGGCGAACTGGACCACAACGTCGATCCCGCCAGCACGATGCAGGTCGTCCGAGCGCTGATCGCGGCGGACAAGGATTTTGAACTGATCGTGTTTCCCGGGGCCGATCACGGGATTGGCGAGAGCCACTATGGCCGCCGCCGCCGCCGCGATTTCTTTGTCCGTCATTGCTGGGAGTTGAGCCCCGTTGGGACCCGGATGCGGAGTCCGAGACGCCGGACGTTGCGTCGTCGGACAAGTGGGCGTCGGTGAGGCGTCCGTCGCGGTCCAGCGGGACCCGTGCTAAAACTGGCGGTCGCGACGGGGTGATACCGCAGACTCGGCGTTCGGTAGAACAGGGGACTTCTGCGCCGTGGCTGAGCGAGCGATCTGGGTGAAGCGCGGTCGCCGCGATCGGTGGCTGCCACAAACGAACATCCGACGGACGGTCTAAGCAAAGGAAGGTGGAACGGTGGCTGACAAGCAAGTGAAAGTCGCGATCATTGGTTTGGGATTCGGGGCCGAGTTCATTCCGATTTATCAGCAGCACCCGCACGCCGAGATGTACGGCATTTGCCGCCGTGATGAAGCCGAGCTTGAATCAGATCGGCGATGCCTTTGGCATCGGCCGCACGCTATCGCGACGCTACGACGACGTGCTGGCCGATCCGAACGTCGATTTCGTGCATATCAACAGCCCGATCCCCGATCACGCCTGGATGTCGATCAAGGCGCTCAAGGCCGGCAAGCACGTGATGTGCACCGTCCCCATGGCGACGACGATCGAGGAATGCGAGCAGATCTGCCAGCTGGTCGCCGAGACCGGCCTCAAGTACATGATGGCCGAGACCGTCGTTTACAGCCGCGAGTTCCTGTTCATCAAGGAGATGTACGAGCAGGGCGAGTTGGGCAAGATTCAGTACATGGCCGCGTCGCATCCGCAGGACATGGACGGCTGGCCGGAGTACTGGGAGCGGATGATTCCCATGCACTATGCGACTCATGTCGTCAGTCCCGTCTTGGGATTGGTGAACGGTCGCGCGGAGTACGTCAGTTGTTTCGGGTCGGGTACGGTTCGCGACGACATTGCGCAGAAGAGCGGCAATCGATTCGCCGTCGAAAGCTGCCACATCAAGATCGCGGACAGCGACATCGCCGCTCATATCTGGCGATTCCTGTACGATACGGCCGGCAGTATCGCGAGAGTTTCGACGTCTACGGAACCAAGAAGTCATTCGAGTGGGCCTGGTCGAAGGCGAACCGCATGTGATTCACACGGCCAAGAAGCCCGAAGCGGAGATCCCGGAGCGAGTCGAGGTTCCCGACTATGCCCACCTGCTGCCGGAACCGATTCGCAAGTTCACGCAGAGCGATCCAAGATGCCGAACATCTGTCGTTCATCCAGGGTGGCGGCCACGGTGGTTCGCATCCGCACCTGGTCAACGAGTTTGTCAGTGCATTGGTCGACGATCGCGACCCCTGGCCCAACGCCGTGACGAGTGCCAACTGGACCTGCGTCGGCATCTGCGCTCATCAATCCGCCGAAACAGGGCGGTGAGATGGTCAAACTGCCGGCCTTTACCCTGCACTAGCGCCGTGTGACCCGTTTCCCGACCCCACGGCGTGAGAACTGTCGACGCGATTGAACACTTCACCAACGAGTTTCTCTGTGGGAGATTTGGCGTGCAAATTTCGAACATTCGATCCGTCGTCCGGATGTGGCTTGCATTCTGCCTGCTGGCGGTCGTGCCCCCAGGACTCTCGGCCGAAGGATCTGAACGTCTTGTTCTTGGGCGATGACGGCCACCATCAACCGCGGCAGCGTTTCGCCCAGTTGCAGCCGATTCTGGCGGCGCGCGGCATCCAGCTCGACGTACACCGATCGGCTGGAGGATCTGAATGCCGAGAATCTGCAGCAGTATCGACGGTCGTGGTGCTGTACGCCAACATCGACGCGATCGAACCGCCCCAGGAACAAGGCCCTGTTGGACTACGTGGCCCAAGGCGGAGGCTTCGTGCCGATGCACTGCGCGACGTATTGCTTCCGCAATTCCCCCGCCATGGTCGCCCTGATGGGAGCTCAATTCCAGCGCCACGGCACGGGAGTGTTTCGCACCGAGATTGCTGCCCCCGAACATCCGATCATGCAGCGGCTTTGGTGGCTTCGAGAGCTGGGATGAGACCTACGTGCATCACTTGCACAACGAAGAGAATCGAACCGTGCTTGAGGTATCGTGTCGACGCGGAAGGGCGAGAACCGTGGACCTGGGTCCGCACGCAGGGAAAGGGACGCGTGTTCTACACGGCCTGGGGCCACGACGAACGGACCTGGGGAAATCCCGGCTTTCAGAACCTGATTGAACGCGGCATTCCGCTGGGCCGCCGGTCGAGACGTGAATCAGGTGGCAGCCTACCAGGACGATCCGCCGTTTGCCGCTGCCGGAGATGACTCCCGCCCGCACGGATGTCGCGCCCTTCGACTATCGTGGACGTCGGAGCCAAAATTCCCAACTACGTGCAACTCAGACCACTGGGGTACGTTGGGCGAGCCGCTCCACCAAATGCAGGAGCCGTTGCCGGCCGACGAGTCGCTCAAGCACCTGGTTCTGCCGCGAGGATTTCGCGCGGAGCTGTTTGTGGCGGAGCCTGATCTCGGGCGGCAAACCGATTTGCATGACGTGGGACGAACGCGGACGACTTTGGGTTGCCGAGACCGTCGACTATCCCAATGAACTTGCAGCCGCCCGGGGAAGGTCGCGACCGAATTCGGATCTGCGAGGACACCGATGGCGACTGGCGAGCCGACAAGTTCACGGTGTTCGCCGAGTCGCTTAAGCATTCCTACCAGCATCACGTTCTATCGCGGCGGCGTGATCGTGCAGAACGGGACCGAGACGCTGTATCTGAAGGATCATCGACGGCGATGACGTCGCCGATCAGCGGACCGTGATGTTCCGGTTGGAACGCACAGCGACACGCATGGCGGCGTCAGCAATTTCCAGTACGGCCTGGACAATTGGATCTGGGCCATGCAGGGATACAACTACTCGGAACCCGACCATCGGAGACCAGACAGCAGCTCGGATTCCGCATGGGCTTCTTCCGGTTTCGCCCCGACGGGTCGCAGATCGAGTTCTTCGCTCGACCGACAACAACACCTGGGGCTTTGGCATGAGCGAAGAAGGGATTGATGTTCGGCTCGACCGCCAATCATAATCCCAGCGTCTTCCTGCCGATTCCCAATCGGTACTACGAGCAGGTCCGTGGCTGGACGCCTTCATTGACATTGCGCACGATCGCCGAATACCCACCTGTTTCAACCGATCACGGACAAGGTACGGCAGGTCGATCAGCACGGCGGCTACACGGCCGGGGCCGGACACGCGTTGTACACCGCTCGCCGCTATCCGCAGGAATACTGGAATCGGACGGCCTTCGTGTGCGGGCCAACTGGCCACTTGGTGGGCACGTTCGTGTTACACCGAAAGGGCACTGACTATCGCAGTACCTACCGTTTCAATCTCGCGGCGAGCGACGACGAATGGACGGCCCCGATCATGGCCGAAGTGGGACCGGACGGGAATGTGTGGATGCTGGACTGGTACAATTTCATCGTGCAGCACAATCCGACGCCGGCGGGATTTGAGACGGGGCGAGGCAATGCCTACGAGACGGATCTCCGCGACAAACGACATGGCCGAATCTATCGCTTCGTTTACGAGCCGGCGGGACCCTCTGTCCCGTACGCGCTCGCGCCTGACGATCCGCAGGCATGGGCATCGACCCTGGCGCATCCGAACCTGCTATGGCGTCGCCATGCCCAACGACGGATTGTGGAACGTGGCGGAACGGATGTCGTGCCTCGGCTCCTCGAACTGGTGCGGGATCGGAGCCTGGATCCGATCGGATTGAACGTCGGTGCCATTCACGCACTTTGGACGCTGCACGGACTTGGAGTGCTGGACGGGTCACACACGCACGCGCTAGCTGCCGCGACCGACGCCTTGCAACATCCGTCCGCAGGAGTGCGCCGCAATGCCGTCCAGGTCCTGCCGCTTTTGCCCGAATCGGCGGAACGAATCGTGGCGGCCAGGTTGCTGGAGGATCCGGATCCGCAGGTTCGGCTGGCCGCCCTGCTGGCGCTCGCCGATCAGCCTCGAATCGAACCTGGAGCCCAGGCGCTGGCCGGCCTGTGTCGACGCGCGGATCTGCTGCAGGATCGCTACGAGCGTGATGGCATGATCGCAGCGGCCTCGCACTACGACTCCGATTTTCTGCGGGCGGTCGCAAACCATCCGCCCGTTTCCGACGCGCCGCTTTCCGAACCGCTCGCCGAAGTGTTGCGAGTGGTGGCCGAACACTTCGCGCGGGGTGGGCCGGGTGTCGAGGGGCCTCGCTTGCTGGCCGATTTGAAAGATGCCGACGCGACGATTCTGACTGCCATCATGACCGGATTGGCCGCGGGTTGGACGAATGATGAACCATTGGCGATCGATGAGGACGTCCTGAAAGCGCTGGAGCAGGTGATCGAGCGTCTGGCCGCCACGGATCGGGGACAGCTCGTCCGCTTGGCCAATCGATGGGGAACCTCCCGCTTTTCAAAATATGCCGCCGCGACGGTCGCGGGCCTGCTGACGCAAATGGATGACGCGGAGCGACCGCTCGCGGAGCGATTGGCTGCCGCCGAGCAGTTGTTCGCGTTCCAGCCCGACGAGGACGAGGTGGTCGCGTCGCTGCTGGAGCGCATCACGCCCCAGCTGGAACCGGATCTCGCGGTCGGATGGATTGAGGCACTGGGTCGCACTTCGTCAGATCAGTTGGGGCCGTCGATCGTGGGCAAATTCGCCCAGTTGACGCCGCTGACACGATCCGCTGCCGTCGCGCTGCTGCTCAAACGGCCGGCCGCAACGGAAGCCTTGATCGAGGCTCTGGATCGAGGTGAGATCCAACTC
Source organism: uncultured Planctomycetales bacterium (assembly GCA_963826795.1). Classification (GTDB taxonomy): domain Bacteria; phylum Planctomycetota; class Planctomycetia; order Pirellulales; family Pirellulaceae; genus CAWGYT01. The sequence continues at coordinate 45,202 of CAWGYT010000025.1, forward strand.
ACGGAGTTGTCTCTGGACCAGCGGCAGTCGCTGGCTCGACATCCCAGCCGAACGATCCGAGAGGCCGCGCGGCGATTACTCGAACGAGGTGGCGCGCTGCCCAACGCCGACCGTCAGCGCGTGCTCGACGCGCTGCACTCCGTCACGGAACAGACAGGGGATCCCGCCGCCGGCAAGCTCGTCTTTACGAAGGTTTGCGCGAAGTGCCATTTGCACGGCCGCGAGGGGAATCGGATCGGACCCGACTTGACCGGCATGGCGGTTCATCCCAAGCACGAGTTGTTAATCCACATTCTGGATCCCAATCGCAGCGTGGAAAGCAATTTCCGGACGTACACGGTCGTGACGAACGAAGGCCTTGTGCTGACCGGGATGCTCGCCTCTGAATCGCGGACCGCGCTGGAACTGTTCAACGCGGAGGGCGAAAAAAAGACCGTCCTGCGGGAGGACATTGACGAACTGCTGGCCTCGACTCTGTCCCTGATGCCCGAGGGATTTGAAAAACAGGTATCCGAACTCGAACTGCGCGACTTGCTCGAGTTTCTGACTCAGCGTGGCCGTTTTGTGCCGGTCGACCTGTCCCGCGCGGCGACGATTGCCAGTGATCGCGGGATGTTTATCGACCCCGAAAGCGATGTCGAGCGACTGATTTTCGAGGACTGGTCGTCGAAGGAATTTCAAGGAGTGCCGTTTCAGTTAATCGATCCGCGCCAGGGGCGAATTGCGAACGTGATCCTGCTGAACAGCCCCAATGGCGCGGTGGCGAGACGAATGCCTCGTTCCGTCCAAGTCCCCGTGGGCGGACCCGCCAAGAAGATCCATCTGTTGAGTGGTGTCAGCGGCTGGGGATATCCCTACGGCCAGCGAGGCGATGTGTCCCTCATCGTGCGGCTGCAATACGCCGACGGCGAAACCGAGGATCATCCGCTTCAGAACGGAATCCACTTTGCCGACTACATCCGTGTCGTCGACGTGCCGGAGTCGCAGCTTGCCTTCCGCTTGCGGGGACAACAAATCCGATACCTGGCGGTCACTCCTCAGCGAGCGGAATCGATTGACTTGATCGAATTTGTCAAGGGCCCGGACACGTCGGCTCCGGTCGTGATGGCCGTCACCCTCGAAACCGAAACTCCGTCGACGGGACCGTGATCGATTCACGCTGGCAAAGGCAATGATGGAGCGACCTCGGGGTAAACTGGACGAAACCGCCTCCGTTGGCGCGACGGCGGACGGCGACGCGATCCGCGTTGTCGTCTGGGCCCCAAATCGCGACAAGATCGAGTTACTTCTTCCGGGCAAGAACGAGCGGCGGATCGAGCTGGAGGCGGGCGATCACGGGTATCACGCCACTCAACTCGAGCCGTCCTGCTGGGGTCGGCCCTACTGGTTTTTGCTGGACGGGCATTTGCGCCGAGCCGATCCCGCGTCGCGGTTTCAACCGCAGGGCGTCCACGGTCCATCTCAGTTGATCGATCCGCAGTTTGCCTGGGACGACCAGACGTGGCAAGGCTTGAAGCTAGAACAATATCTGATTTATGAACTGCATGTCGGCACCTATTCGCCGACAGGTGACTTCGCCGGCGTGATGCACGATCTGGATCGGCTGGTTGACCTGGGCATCACGGCGATCGAGCTGATGCCGGTCGCTCAATTCCCCGGGCGACGCAACTGGGGTTACGACGGCGTGTTCCCTTTCGCCCCGCACGACTCGTATGGCGGTCCCGCCGCGCTGAAGCGACTGGTCAACGCGTGCCACCGCCGAGGCTTGGCGGTGATCCTGGATGTGGTCTACAACCACTTGGGCCCGGAAGGGAATTACCTGGCAGACTTCGGGCCCTATTTCACCGGCCAGTATCACACGCCGTGGGGCGATGCCCTGAATTTCGACGGTGCTGACAGTGACGGCGTACGAAAGTTCTTTATCGACAACGCGCTGCACTGGATCCGCGATTTTCATATCGATGGACTGCGCTTGGACGCAATTCAAATGATCTTCGACAATTCGGCGCGTCCGTTTTTGACCGAATTGGCCGAGACCGTGCATGCCGAAGGCGAGCGGTTGGGGCGTCGGGTGCATTTGTGGGGCGAAACGAACCAGAACGACGTGCGCCATGTACGGCCACGATCGCAGGGAGGCGTCGGCCTGGACGGAGTCTGGAACGACGACTTCCATCATGCGCTCCATGCACGACTCACGGGCGAGCGAATGTCGGTTTACCTTGATCACGGCGACTTGCGGAACCTTGGTCGGGCCTATCAGGATGGCTTTGTACTCAGCGGACAATATTCCGCTCATCGTCGACGTCATCACGGCAGCGACTCGCGCGACGTTCCTGCCCAACACTTCGTCGTGTTCGCTCAGAACCACGACCAGATTGGCAACCGACTCTACGGAGATCGCCTGAGCCAATTGGTCCCGTTCGAGGCCTTGAAGCTGGCCGCCGCTTCCGTTCTGCTAGCGCCGAATCTGCCTCTGTTGTTCATGGGCGAGGAATTCGGCGAGGTCGCTCCGTTCCTCTACTTCGTCGATCACCAGGATGGAGCTTTGCGACGAGCGGTCAAACGAGGCCGCGTGCGCGACTTCAAGGCCTACCGACAAGCCGGTCGACAAGTTCCCGATCCTACCCGGGAATCGACGTTTGCGTGTTGCCGGCTAAGCGACGAGGCGGCGCACACCGCCCAACAGCGGATACTTAACGAGTTCTATCGCGAACTCATCGCGCTTCGCAAACAGACGCCCGCGCTCGCGGAACTGAACAAGAAGCTGCACGTCGTTCAGTGGGATGAGGACGCGAATCTTCTATTGAGCCATCGCCAGCACGAAGCGGGTGACGTCCTGAGTTTGCTGCATTTCGGCGAGAACGCGGCGGAGGTGTCCGTGAGAATCCCGTTCGCACGTTGGCAAATTCGACTCGACTCGGCCGACACTCAATGGGGTGGCCCCGGTTCGACGGCCGACGAATTTCCGGACGGCGAGGCCGATCAGTGGCGCGTGCGACTTGCACCGTATCAAGCGCGGGTCTTCACTTCCCGTGATGGCACCGCAGCGTACGACTAGGGCGAACAGCGGCTTTCCGATAAGTGCTCGACCAGGATCCGAAAGACTTCTTGAATCGACTCTTCACGTCGATGCAGCTGTTCGTGTTTCGCCTCAATCACAAACTCACTGCGGACCCCGCTCAGCCTGGCGCTCGAGACTGGAACCACCCCGTCCGACGGACCGCTGTGCCACATCGGAGTCCCGGTGCCAATGATCGAATGCAAGCTGACCCCGGCTCGATAGGGGAGGCAGTTCGTCGCTTCGAGCAACTCGCTTTGTGGATCCAATAATTCGATACTGGTTGGAAAACTTCGCTCAATTTCTTCCGAGAACACGCCGGGATTGTCCTGGATCAGTTGATCGTGCGCGCGCGCGCTTCCGTCGGGAAGCGAACCAACCTCGAGCCGATTCGGCCGGCGCATTCGCGAGCCAACCGGGATCCGCGATGTGGCGTTCCGATGAAGATCACGCGAGTGATGTCACGAGAGGGTTCGAAGTAAAACTCATTGGCCAGACGCGTGAGGGTCGCGCGATCGGCTTGGATTGTCGCGAGGGGCCGCTGAGCGGTGGCGCGCCAAAGCGTATCGCCGCTGGACGTCACCTGAAGTTTCGCAATCAGGCCACCCATGCTGTGGCCCAAGAGGACAATCTTCGAGAAGGCGGGATCGCGCCGTTGCGGGTCATAGAGCTCGCGAATTTGCCGCAGTTGTTGTCGGAGCGTCGCGGCACTCAAGAGAAACGCTTGCCCGGTTGGATATTGGAAACCCCACAGTTGGTAGTGGCGCAAGAGCTCCGGGTTGGCCCGCATCTCATTGGCCATGTCGACCCACGTAAGTGGATCGGAAAGCAGCCCGTGAACAAAGATCAGCGGGATCTTGCCGGGCTGGTAGGGCTCCAGCATGAACAGGCCCTCGGAGCCCTCGGTTTGTCCCGGAGTCAGGAAATTGGTCAACCACATCCGACGATCGATGATCGACGAGTAGGCAAACGGCGCGGTAATGTCACGCGTGAGCGGAAACCCTTCCACCTTGGGGCCCGCGCCGCCAAGGCCGTTTCGTGCTTCGCGAAGCGGGTCGTAAAAGGCCAGCGTGAACGACGATGAAAACCCCGACCCGCCCGTGCGCTGCGGCTTGAGCACGACCGTTGCCGGAAAGGGTTGCGTTCGCCGCAAGAAATTGCGGGCGGCCGGTCGTTGGCGAAAAACGAGTAACGGGACACCCACTCCGAACTCGCGATACGCCTTCGTCAGCCGTTCGGTCGAGTAGTCGCCCACCGTCAGGAATCCATTGAAATCCTGCGGGCCCCAGACGAATCCATGGTATTCGATCGGCACCCGCCGCGGGCCGGCGGCGCCGATAATCGTCAGACCGACGGTCGGATCGAGACGACCGTGCTGCGCGGCCTGCCCAATCAAGCTGGCCAGCGCCGAATGATAAAGTCCCGTGGCCCGTTCCGCGATATCAGGATCCGGATGTCGCAGCAGGCACCAGCTGCGAGCCGCCACGTCATAGTAAAGATCCACGCACGACGGGTCCGACTCGGCCTCGAGCGACACCGCGTGCGCGTAGCTTTGCTCGACAACATCGACCGACTCCGTGGGTGAATCCACCGGGCAGACAGGGAGCGGCGGATTCCATGAGGGCTTCTGGCAGTACTGAAGGCATCCGGATGTTGCGGCCAGGTACGCCGCGAACGCCAGCTGGATCGGCCAGCCTCGTCGCAAAGAGCGGCCACACATGGCAAGCGTGGGCGATCCCTTCGCGTCGCCATCGAGAATGATGACGCGGGTGACTTTGCCGAGTTTGATGGTGCTTGACCTGAGGAAGGTTGAGCAAACCATGCGTGTTCTCCCTCCCTGAAAATGTTGGATTGCGAGCCTCCCTCGCGCGACAAGCTGCCACCGTAAATTAACCTTACCACCTCGATTGCTCGTGACCGAGGAAATGCATCGATCCCATCCGCCCTGACGAAGGCCGACGCCGGTGATCGTCGCATAACCGATCAACTCGAGGCTTCTCGATGTCGCGGCGCCCGCAACCGTCGACGCGAATGACAGGCGTCCGTTCGACCAGGGAAGCGACGCCGACCTTGCTGGTTAAGAAACATCTCCGGCTAACTCGCGGGCGGCCGGGATGTACGTCGCTGCTGCCATGTGAATTCGGGTCATGAGATATGCCGGTTGAGGGGGCTACACCTGCCGTGTCACCGAATGACAATCCTCGCGACGGTCGAAGTCGATACTCTTGGAACAGGTTGCCGACATCTCGGCCAGGAAGGTGGAGAAGCGGCAGCGACCCCGACGGTTTGGCCGGGCATGGCAGCTCGGCGGGCATGGCAGCTCGGCGGGCATGGCAGCTCGGCGGGAGCCTCGCCCTCCCATGACGGTTCTTGTTGGGTCGCCCCTGAGATTTTTGGATGCACATATGTTTATTAGAAAGGCACGAGCATGGATGCCCGCCCTTTTCGCCTGGCGTTGGCTGTTTTCTGCTTCGCCGTCACGCCGGTGTTTTGCCAGGAGGCAGCGTTCGAAAGCGTCGTGACTTCCGAGCGTTCGCTCGATGATCTCTACCGCGACTTGGACGCGCTCAGTCAGCAGGTTGAGCGGCTGCAGGCGGAACAGTCCGCGATGGCGGTTCCTTCGCCGGCCGCCGCTCCACCTGCCGCGAAGACCTTCCCTTCGGTCAAGCTGACGGGCTTCTTTCAGGCCGACACGGCCTGGTTCTCGCAGGACGCGCTGAATCAAATCACGCCCGCGGCGGGCGTGCCGATCGGCGATCTTCAGGACGGAGCCGACTTTCGCCGCGCACGACTGGCCGCGGTCGGGGATTTGACGAGCAATACCAGCTACATGTTGGAGATGGATTTCGCGTTTCTCGGGCGGCCGAGTTTCATGGATGTCTGGGTCGATGTGAAGGACACCTTCGCTCCGGGAACCCTTCGAATTGGGCATTGGCGACAGCCGTTCTCGATGGACGCGCTGACCAGTGTCAAGGATTTGACGTTCTTTGAGCGCGCCCTGCCGTTCGCGTTTCTTCCGTTCCGTCAGATTGGCGCGGAGTTCTACGGTGAAAACTCGCGTTGGGACGGGACGTATGGGGTCTCGGTCTTCCGATTCCCGACCGATCCGTTCGGAGGCAATGTCGGCGACAACGGCGGCTACGGAATGGCGACCCGCTGGACTTGGGTTCCTTGGGCATCGCGTGACGATTCCCGGCTGCTGCATCTTGGCGTAGGCTATACGTTCACGGATCCGAGCAGTGACGTCGTGCGTTTTCGAAATACGCCTGAAATCTTCGTCTCAGAAACGGGCGGGTCCGATATCTTGCCGCCAGGCGTTCTCCCGTTCATCACGTTCTTCGTGGACACCGGTCCCATTCCAACTCAGAACGTGAATCATTTCGGCGCGGAGTTGGCTGGAATTCTCGGCCCGTTGCACGTCCAATCCGAGGCGATGTTTGTCGACGTGCGGCAACTGGATGGCAGTTCCAATGCGTTCTGGGGTGCCTACGCGCAGGTGGGCTACTTCCTGACGGGCGAAGTGCGTCCCTACAACCACAAAGCGGGGGTTATGGGACGAGCCACTCCGTTTTGTCCGCTGACGGCGCGACGAGGTTGGGGGGCGTGGGAAATCGCAGGACGATGGTCTTACATTGACCTGAACGACGGAGCGATTGCTGGAAATGCCCTGACGGATCTGACGGCCGGGCTGAACTGGTATCTGAACAAGAATCTCAAGTGGCAACTGATGTACATCAACGCCTCGCTGGACAACTTGCAGCTGGGCCGAAGCGAAGCGAACATCGCCGCCCTACGGGTGCAGGCCGATTTCTGATTGGCGTTGCATCCACACGGGAGGGCGATGTCATGCAAAGGCTTGGCGGACCCGCTGGATCAAGCCGTTGTCGGGGTCGTCGGCTCCGCGCAGCTTGAACACGCTGGCGGCCAGGAATCGATTTCGCCATTGGGGCGAGATGTGATAGTAGTCTTCCAGCACGGCAGAGCTGAACTTGTAATCATGTGAGTCGTCGCCTTTCTGGAAGACCAATTGGCGAGCCACACGGATTAACGTTTCTGGCGAGCCCCCATCTTGTAGATAGCCAAGCACCTCGCCTGCTGCCGCCTGGCGATCGTGGCTGATGTCATGAAACAGCTGGTCCAGGGCGTTCGGCCCTTCGGCGCGGGGTGCGGGTGCCAGCTGGTCGAGTTGTTGATCGCCGACGTCTCCGCGACTTTTCATCGCCTCACGGAACATCGGCAAGAAGGCCGCATTCTGCAGCAACAGTAGCCGACGCGTCCGATCGTCGCTGCTGGTGCCATAGGCGTATCGCATGGCATTGGTCGTCGTGGACGCGTGCAGGGCGACGATTCCGGGTTGTCGCATCAGCATTTCGCCCGCCGCGAGAAAGAGCGCGTCGTGGATTGACTGGGGGCTCACGCCCGCGTTCAGCGTTTCGACGACTTGGCGACAGACGTTGTCGGGGCCATCGCTGCGTAGCGTGACGAGCAATCGCTCGGTCGCCGTCGCGTCCAGCTTTCCCTGCAACCAGTCGGGGCGAATCTGGTCGGCCAGCATCTGATTCTGCCGCCACGGGCGATCGGCCTCCAAGTCACTCTGGTGAGGATTGGGCTGTCCCTCGTGATTGAGCAATGCGTACGCCAGGGATCGCAAGATTGGCTCCGCGTAGCGCCAGCCGATGCACTGCAATGTGCGAAAGCCGTTGGCGACGAAGATGGCTTTGTGGCCGATGCTGCGAAAGTCACGGGCTCCGTAATGAGCAAAGAGTTCGAAGAGACGGTTCGCGCCCTGCGACCGCGCCAAGGCCGTGACGGCCACATCCACGGCGGCTTCATCCCATTGTTCCATCGCGCGCCGAAATTCGGCCTCGGCCTTGGCCGCGTCCGGGACGGCCGCTTCGTCCACGGCCGCCATCGTCCAGTTACCCTCTTGAACATCGCGGGCCTGCGAACTCTTGAAGTTGTCCAGCGCCCAGAAAATCGGCAGCCAGCGATCCTCGTCGGGCGAGGACAGACTGGCGAGGTGAGCGGAATTGACGACCAACACGGCGTGGAATTTGAATCCGACGGAAGGCCGCGGCTGCACATTGCGGACGCCGGCGAGTTGGAGCGCGGCGAGGACTTCGCGGTAACTGGTCCCGGACTGGATGCGAGTGGCAATTTCCTCGATCAGGCGTTCTCGGGGCGTCTCTTCGATCAGTCTCACGAGCGGCTCGATCTCGGGTTGAAACCGCACCGTTTCGGGCGGCAGGGAGGCCTCGGCCGCCGAAACAGGCTGTAAGCCCTTCACCAACGGGGCAGACCCCAAAGCCATCAGTCCCCCGCCCGCAACCGCACCCTGTAGAAAGCGTCGACGCGTCGAAGCCGCCATTTGAATCTCTCCTTCCCCCAAGAGTTGAGGCTGAGCGGATGCCTGCCGAGCTGCAGTCCACGCTCACCCCGCTCGGACTGCCACGTGGAATGCAAGCCAAAATCACTCACCGGCCAGGATCCGAGTATAACAGAGAACCATCAGACTCGTGTTGAGAAGACGAGTCAACGCAGAATTTCGGGCGCGCCGTGAACTTCTTCCTGCGGCCCAGGCCCTTCCCGTCTCTTTGCCGATTCAATGCCGGCTCGTTGATCTCGAAAGCCCCATGTCGATAATGGAACTCGGCCGGCTCGTTGGCAGGCCCGTCGCCTGGGGCGAATCACTCAGATCCCCGATTTACACACTTGGGTGTCGAAAGATGAAGTCAGCCAAAAACGTCGTGGGCAGCGACTTGCAGCCTTGCTCCCTCTCGCCACGGACAGGTTTCTACCGCGACGGATGTTGCAATACGGGGGCCAGCGACCAGGGGCTGCATTTGGTCTGCGCCGAGATGACTCGGGAGTTTCTCGAATTCTCGCGGCGCCAGGGAAACGATTTGATCACGGCGAACCCAATGCATGACTTTCCGGGACTGAAGCCGGGAGATCGGTGGTGTCTTTGCGTCCAGCGCTGGCAGGAGGCGCTTTACGCCGGAGTTGCTCCGCCCGTCGTGCTCGGTGCAACGCACGTTTCGGCGCTCGAATTTGTCAGCCTTGAAGAGCTCTCGTCGCATGCCATTGACACCTGAACCGGGTTCCTCGAATCGTGCGCCGGCGTCAGAAATCAGCGCGAGCGACGAGGCGGGAACTCGACCCGAATCCACCTGGGACGTGATCGTCGTGGGCGCGGGAGCGGCGGGCTTCATGGCGGCCGAGCAGTGCGCACGTCGGGGATGCCGCACGGTCTTGATCGAGAAGAATCGCAAGCCCGGAGTCAAGATTTTGATGTCCGGTGGCACGCGCTGCAATCTGACGCAAGCCACGGACGTCGCCGGGATCTTGCGCGAGTTTGGTGACCAGGGACGCTTTCTGCGGTCGGCGGTCCACGATTTCGGTCCCGACGACCTCGTCCGCTACTTCGCCGATGCCGGCGTGCCCACGAAGATCGAAGAAACGGGCAAGATCTTTCCCACCAGCGACCGGGCGCTGGATGTCCAGCGCGCACTCTGGCGGCAGGCGATGCAGGCCGGCGTTCAGCTCGTGCTGGGGCAGGGGGTGACGGCGCTGAGACACGATGACTCGAATTGGCGGGTTGAGACAACCGCGGGATTCTACCATGGCCGGCGGCTGATCCTGACAACCGGCGGTTGTTCGTATCCGGGGTGCGGAACCCGTGGAGATGCCTATGCGTGGCTGGAGCAGCTGGGCCACGCGATCGTCACGCCGCGACCCGCTCTCGTGCCGCTGACGATCGACGATGCCTGGCTGCGGGAGTTGAGCGGCATGACGTTGCCGGATGTCGTGATTCGCGTGGTGCCGACCGAGGCGCTTCGCGTGGGTAACGATCTGGCCGAATTGCTGGCCGTGGTGCGCCGACGGAGTCTGCAGGAGCGGCGAAGTTCGCTGCTGCTGACGCATTTCGGCCTGTCCGGTCCCGCGGCGATGGACGTATCGCGGCGAGTAACCCAGGCGGGCGACGTTTCCACCGTCCAGCTGGTTTGCGATTTTCTCCCCGACGTGACGCTCGAGATGCTCCAAGCGTCGCTGGCCCAATCCGCGGATCGGCAAGGCGGACAGACCGTGTTGCGATTCCTGGGCGAGCGGCTACCACAACGATTGGCCGTGCGCTTGGCTGAGCAGGCGGGACTCGACCCTCAGGGACGACTTGCGGAACTCAGCAAGTCTCATCGACGACAGCTGCTGCGTGAGATCAAGGCCCTGCCAGTGAAGGTGACGGGATCGCGAGGTTTTGCGAAGGCGGAGGTCACCGCCGGCGGTGTTTCGCGAGCCGAGATCGACCCTCGCACGATGGCCAGTCGGCGGGTCTCGAACTTGTGGGTCGCCGGCGAGCTGCTGGATGTCGATGGACCGATTGGCGGCTACAACTTCCAAGCCGCTTTCAGCACGGGCCGACTCGCCGGCATCAGTGCCGCCAGCTCAGCACGCGGGCGGGGGGTTGAACGCCTGGCAAAGGGCGGGGCCCCCTCATCCGGCCTGCGGCCACCTTCTCCCGCGTTGGGGAGAAGGGACAGGCTCCCGAGTTGGGGAGAAGGCACGGGCTCCCGCGTTGGGGAGAAGGGACGAGCTGCCGCGTTGGGGAGAAGGGACGGGCTCCCGCGTTGGGGAGAAGGGACGGGCTCCCGCGTTGGGGAGAAGGGACAGGCTCCCGAGTTGGGGAGAAGGCACGGGCTCCCGCGTTGGGGAGAAGGGACGGGGGACATGCGTTGTCACCTCTCCCGAGTCTATCGAACCGAGATTGTGGCCGAGGCGGGATCTGACCTGCGGATCGCTTGGCCGCCACTGGTGGATCCTTCCCCGCGCGCGGAGTCGCCGGAAAATGAAACGATTTGGGGACCACGACGATTCCACCTTCGGAAATGGTGAACCGCGACCGGTCAAGCGCCAGGTCGTGGCCGATCGTTTCGCCCGGTGGCACCACGACGCCCTTGTCGACGATGCAATTCTGCAAACTTGCGTTCTCCCCGACCCGGACGTCGTCGAACAGGACGGAGCTGCCTACCGACGCTCCTTCCCGAACCCTCACGTTGCGGGACAGTATCGAATGGCGCACCACGCCGCCGGAAATCACGACGCCACCGGCCAACAGCACGTTGTCAATCTCGGCCGGAATTCCGTTGGGCCCGGTGATGCTCCGCGCCGGCGGAGACTGCCGTTCGGTCGTACGGATCGGCCAATCCTCCTGATAGAGATCCAGCGGGGGCTTGCGTTCCAGCAGGTCCATGTTCGCTTCGAAGTAGGCGTCGAGGGTGCCCACATCTCGCCAGTAAGTGTCGTTGGAAACCCGCCCTTCGGGACCGCCGAATCCGTAACCATACACTTCGTGTGAATGAATCAGACGCGGCAGAATCTCCTTGCCGAAGTCATGTGAACTGTCGCGCCGACGGGCGTCGTCCGTGAGCACGTCGCACAGCAGTTTTTTCGAGAATACGTAGATCCCCATCGACGCCAGCGCGTGTTCCGGATCGCCCGGGACGGGACGCGGCACGGCGGGCTTTTCCTGAAATTCGATCACCCGGGACTGGGAATCGATTCCCATCACGCCGAAGGCCGAGGCATCCGCCAACGGAACCTTCATACAGGCCACTGTCACATCCGCGAGGTTGCGGAAATGGAAATTCAGCATGGCCTCGTAGTCCATCCGGTAAATGTGGTCCCCTGAAAGGATCAGCACATTGTCGGCGGAACTGCGTTCGAGAAGATAGAGATTCTGATACACCGCGTCGGCCGTCCCGGCATACCACGAATCGCCTCGCCGCATTTGAGGCGGCACGGGCGTGATGTACTCGCCAATGCCGGGGTTGAAGATCGACCAGCCGTCCCGCAAATGCAACTGCAGCGAATGGGATTTGTACTGCGTCAGCACCAAGACCCGCTTCAAACCGGAATGCAGACAATTCGAAAGCGTGAAGTCGATGATCCGATATTTGCCGCCAAACGGCACACTCGGTTTCGCTCGGTCTTCTGTTAAGGGAAACAGCCGCGAACCGACTCCCCCCGCCAAGACAATTCCCAGAGTCCGATCCATACTCATCTGCGAACCTATCCGTCCTTTCCAATACGGGCCCTGGTCAACCTCTCCGTCGAGTCGATCGGCACGAGCCCACGCGCGCTCGGCACCAACCACGGAATTTAATGCACGCCCACCTTCCTCTGCAGAGCTCGGTCCCGGCATCGTTCGAACTCGGCGACTTCCACGCGGCTGCCAACGACGAACGCCGATCGCTGGTGGACCGTCGTCGGCTGAAGAGTCAGCACACGATCGAATCCGTTGGTGGCGTACCCACCTGCCTGCTCGGCGATGAAGGCGATCGGATTCACCTCGTATAACAGTCGCAGCTTGCCGTTCGGATGGGAAGCCGTCGGTGGATACGCAAATACCCCGCCTTTCAATAAAGTCCGGTGGAAATCGGCAACGAGCGAGCCGATATAGCGCAGCCCATAGGCGCGACCGTTTAACCCGGCCCTCAGCCGATCGAAGTATTCGCGATAATAATCCGGAAATGCATCCCGGTTGCCTTCATTGACCGAGTAATACGTACCCTGATCCGGCATCTGCATGTTCTCATGACTCAGCACATAGGCCCCCAACGCCGGATCCAGCGTAAATCCGTGCACGCCTCGACCCGCCGTGTAGACCAACATCGTGGACGAACCATAGATCACGTACCCGGCCGCGATCTGTTGGGTTCCGGGCTGCAAGATCCAATCGATCGAGACGTCACTCAAGTCGTCCGGGCGACGCAGGACGGAAAAGATCGTCCCCACGCAAACGTTGACGTCGATATTCGAGGAACCGTCCAAGGGATCGAACACGACCGCATACTTGGCGTTGGATCCCGACCGCCGCATGATGATCGGATCCTCGTGCTCTTCCGAGGCGAGGATTCCGATGCTGTCGCGGAAACTGAGGCTGTGCAGCAGCGCGTCGTTGGCGTAGACGTCCAACTTCTGCTGCTCTTCACCCTGGACGTTCACATCTCCGTGCGCACCCAGGATATCCGTCAGTCCAGCTCGGCAAACCTTCGCCCGGATCGCCTTCGTCGCAAGCGTGATCCCGGACAACAGCCAGGAAAACTCGCCTGTCGCACCGGGAAACCGCTGTTGCTCCTGCAGGATGTGCTGCTGAACGGTTACAAACGGAGCGCTGTCTGGCCACGCAGCATCGGGGGGTCGGGCAACCATCGCAACAACGCGCCTCCTGGGATGAAAGGGATCGGTTCCTCAAACACGGAACGCAGGTGATGTCCTGAATGTTGCAAACACAATGCCAAATCCCCGCGGATCGCGGGGTCCCACGCCGCACGGCACCTGCCTTGAGCTCCGCCCAACTTCAATTGGTATGACGAAACGTGAACTTTCGCGCAGCCACGCGGGTTTTCGATCGACCGGGCGATTCGCTCGGAATCGCGAGGCAATCCGTCATCCCGTGCCCGGTGAGCGCGCGTTTTCGTCGCGCTCTGTGCCCAACACGGCACCGTTCGCGCGCCTCGTCGCGCCACGCGGGAGCTGAGCCCCGCTTGGTCGCTTGCGTTCGCATCCGTCGGCCTGCAACGATTGGTGAGTCCGTATCATCTGCCGGATCGCGGACCATCGCATGCCTCTTCAGCTCAGCAGCACGATCCCGCGCCAACCGATCGTGTCACCTGAGCGGTCCCAAGGGGCGGCGAGCGGCCAGGGGCGGCGGCCCAGGGAACCGCCCCCCCGACAAACGGACCTCCCGCTCCACCGGAGGCATCCTGGACGCAGGCCGTCGCCTGCACGACAATCAGAGGAAGCGGGCGTGGTGTGGGCTGGTCCCCGTCTCGAACGGCGTTGCCCCGCGTCCCGCATCCCGCGGTACCGTGCGGATTTTACCCTTGAGGCGTTAACGATGAAAAACTGCGTTGTGACGTTGATGGCCGTCGCGGTGGCCCAATTGCTGGTGTTTCGCGGTGAGGTGGCGACCGCGGTGGATTTCAATCAGGATGTGCTGCCGCTGTTGACCGATCGGTGCTTCGCCTGCCATGGACCGGACGAAGGCGACCGCCAGGCCGACTTGCGACTGGACCAGGAGGCGTCGGCGAAAGAGGCGGTCATTGTTCCGGGCGATGCGTCGGCAAGCGAATTGTGGCAGCGGATTAGCAGCCGTGACCCCGACCTGCAGATGCCGCCCCCGGATTCCGGCAAGGAACTCACACCCGACCAACAGGAACTGATCCGCCGCTGGATTGACGAGGGGGCGGAATGGCGCGGGCACTGGGCGTTCGAGCCGCTGCGGCGTCCCACGCCGCCGGAAGTCCCGGGGACGGACGTGGGCAACGACGTGGATCGCTTTGTCTTGGACAAGCTGAAATCCCAGGGATTGTCACCTTCGCCCCGCGCCGACCGCGCCACGTTGCTGCGGCGAATCAGCTTGGATCTGACCGGCCTCCCGCCGACGCTCGGCGAACTCGATCGATTCCTCGCGGACGACTCGGCCGGCGCCTATGAAGCGGCGGTCGACCGCCTGCTGAACTCACCGCACTACGGCGAACGCATGGCGATGGGCTGGCTCGACGGAGCTCGCTTCGCAGACACGAACGGCTACCAAAACGATTTCGGACGCAGCATGTGGCCCTGGCGGGATTGGGTGATCGACGCCTTCAACCGGAACATGCCGTTCGATCAGTTCGTCCTGGAACAACTTGCCGGCGACTTGTTGCCCGAGCCGACGCGGTCGCAGGTCGTGGCGACGGGTTTTAATCGCAATCATCGCTCGGTGACCGAAGGGGGTTCCATCGAGGCCGAATGGCACACCGAGAACGTGGTGGATCGTGTCGAAACCACCAGCGTCGTGTTGCTCGGTTTGACGATGGGCTGCGCCCGCTGCCACGATCACAAGTACGATCCGATCACGCAGCGTGAGTTCTATCGATTCTTTGCCTTTTTCAACAACGTCGACGAAAAAGGCGTCTACATCGAGACCCGTGGCAACGTGCCACCCCTGGTCTCCGTCCCCAGCGAGGCTCAGCGACAGCAGTTGGATCAGCTCGCAAGCGAAATCGCCACGGCCGAGCAGACGGGCGACGGCGAGCGTCTGGAGTCGCTGCGGAAGGAGCTGAGTGAGCTGGAAAAATCGCTGCCCACGGTGATGATCATGAAGGAACGGGCCGAGCGGCGGCCGACTTATGTCCTGCGACGTGGCCAGTACGACTTGCCGGACACGTCCGAGGCGTTGGAGCCGGGAGTTCCGGCGTTCCTGCCGCCCCTGCCTCCCGACGCGCCCCCGAATCGACTGGGGCTGGCCCGCTGGATGATCGCCCCCAGCAATCCGCTGGTTGCCCGTGTGGTCGCGAATCGATCGTGGCAACACTTTTTCGGCCAAGGCTTGGTCAAGAACTCCGACAACTTAGGACGGCAAAGCGACCCGCCGTCGCATCCCCAACTGCTCGATTGGCTCGCCACCGAATTGATCCGCAGCGGCTGGGATCTCAAGGCACTCCAAAAAGTGATCGTCATGAGTGCCACCTACCAACGAACGTCGGACGCGACGGCACCGCAGTATCAGGCGGACCCCGCCAATCGCTGGCTGGCCCGAGGTCCGCGTTTTCGCATGCCGGCTGAATTGATTCGTGACCAGGCACTGGCCATTAGCGGGCTGCTTTCCACGCGGATCGGCGGCCCTTCGGTAAAGCCCTATCAGCCCGCCGGGCTCTGGTCCGAACTCGCGGGTGGAGCCAGTCAGGGGCCCTACGTGCAGGATCACGGCAGCGATCTGTATCGCCGCAGCCTCTACACCTATCGCAAACGAACCGTGCCTCATGCAACCATGACGACTTTCGATGCTCCCAGCTTCGAGATCTGCCAGGTCAAGCGATCCCGCACGAACACACCCTTGCAGTCGCTGGCGCTGCTGAACGACACCACGTACGTGGAAGCAGCCCGAATGCTGGCCCGTCGCATGCTGAGTGAGGTGCCGGACAATCCGCCGGAGCGGCTCGCGTATGGTTTTCGGCTGGCCACGGCTCGCCCGCCCGACCCGTCCGAAATCGCCACGCTGCAGGCTGCCCTGGACCGTTATCTGGCCATCTATCACGCGGATCCGACGGCGGCCGAGCAATTGTTGGCCCATGGCGAGTCGCCGGTGGGTGACCCGTTCGAGCGGGCCGACTGGGCGGCCTACACAACGGTCGCCAGCCTGCTGTTGAATCTCGACGAAACCGTGACCAAGCCCTGATTCGCTCCCGTTGGCAACTCGCCCCCCCGCCCCACCCCGCCCTGGCAGACCCTTGTTTCATCTCGCGAGGAATCCCAAGATGTCCGAACGCCATGCCCATCTGCAGTCGGTGCAGCAGGATAACCGCCGCTTGTTTCTGAAGACGACCGGGTTGAGCTTGGGCGGTGTGGCGCTGAATCTGCTGGGCGCAACCTCCCTTCCGCGGGCTCAAGCGTCGCCGGCAGCCGTCTCGGATGGACGGTCGGATGGCCTCGCCGATTTGCCGCACTTCGCCGCACGAGCCAAACGGGTGATTTACCTGTTTCAATCCGGCGCCCCTTCGCAATTCGAGTTGTTCGACTACAAGCCGCACCTCGCCTCCGTCCACCAGACCGAACTCCCCGCCAGCGTGCGAATGGGACAACGCTTGACGACCATGACATCCGGGCAGGCCAGCTTTCCGATTGCGGCCTCCAAGTTCAAATTCGCTCAGCATGGCCAGTGCGGGACCTGGGTTAGCGAGCTGATGCCGCATGTGGCGGGAGCGGTCGACGACCTCTGTGTGATCCGCAGCATGCACACCGAGGCGATCAACCATGACCCGGCGATCACCTTCTGCCAAACCGGATCGCAGCTCGCCGGGCGACCCAGCATCGGCGCTTGGTTGGCCTATGGACTGGGAAGTGCCAATCGCGATTTGCCGACCTTCATGGTCCTCGTCTCCCGGGGTACGGGTCGAGCCGCCGGCCAGCCGCTTTACGATCGGCTGTGGGGCAGTGGCTTTTTGCCCAGCCGTTACCAAGGCGTGAAGCTTCGCAGCGGCGCCGATCCCGTGCTGTACCTGTCCAACCCGAGCGGGTGGTCCGACACGACGCGACGCCAAGTGCTCGACGATCTGCGACAACTGAACCAACACAAATTTCAGCAGGCGGGGGATCCTGAAATCTTGAGTCGGATCGAGCAATACGAGCTGGCCTTTCGCATGCAGTCGGCGGTGCCCGAATTGACCGACGTGTCCGACGAACCGCAGCATATTCTGGACCTCTACGGACCCGATGTCGCTCGGCCGGGCACCTACGCCCGCAACTGCCTTTTGGCCCGCCGCATGGCCGAACGCAATGTGCGTTTCGTCCAGCTGTATCACATGGGCTGGGACCAGCACGACAACTTGCCCGACCATATGTCCAAGCAGTGCCGAGATACGGACCAGCCAACCGCCGCCTTGATCCGCGACCTCAAACAACGAGGCCTGCTCGAGGACACCTTAATCGTGTGGGGCGGTGAGTTTGGGCGTACCGTGTATTGCCAAGGGACGCTGAACGAAACCACCTACGGTCGCGACCATCACCCGCGCTGCTTCTCGCTGTTCCTTGCCGGAGGGGGAATTCGCGGCGGGATGGTGCACGGGGAGACTGACGAATACGGCTACAACATCGTTCGCGATCCGGTTCATGTTCACGACTTAAACGCCACGTTGCTCCATTGCCTGGGAATCGATCATCGGCGTTTGGCCGTGCCCAACCAGGGGCTTGACGTGCGTTTGACCGGTGTCGAGGATCACGCCGCGGTGACGTCGATTCTGGCCTAAGTGACGCCCCCGAACCGGATGCCGTCGCCCGCAGCGGGCCGTACGGACCCCACACCTCGGAGAAATCCGCGTGAACTCGCCCTCGCACCGCGAATCGAACCGGCGCGAATGGATGCAAACCCTGGCTGCCCTCGGTGCCTCGACTATGGGGCTCGCCTGTGCGGTGTCCTGTTGACGGGACTGATGAGTTGAAGAGTGGTCTCACTGGAGCATTCACGCGGAGCAACCGGGTGTCACCGACTCGGCCGAAGAAACCCTCTGGATGTACCGACGCAGTGTGGGATTCGTGCTGGGCAACGGCGCCACGCAAAGCTTTTTCGATCTGCCAGGCGAAGTATCGGCCTCATGACAGCACCTCGGTTCCGGCACCCGCCCCCTCATCCGGCCTTCGGCCACCTTCTCCCGCGTTGGGGAGAAGGGACAGGAGGGTGTCACCTCTCCCGAGGCCGGGAGAGGTCGCTCGGGTCCCGCTGGCGGGAGCCGGGCGGGTGAGGGTTGAGTGTTTGGTCGGGACGGTGCCCCCTCATCCGGCCTTCGGCCACCTTCTCCCGCGTTGGGGAGAAGGGACAGGAGGGTGTCACCTCTCCCGAGGCCGGGAGAGGTCGCTCGGATCCCGCTGGCGGGAGCCGGGCGGGTGAGGGTTGAGTGTTTGGTCGGGACGGTGCCCCCTCATCCGGCCTTCGGCCACCTTCTCCCGCGTTGGGGAGAAGGGACAGGAGGGTGTCACCTCTCCCGAGGAGGGTGCAGCTAAGCGCGGGTGAGGGTTGAGTGTTTGGTCGGGACGGTGCCCCCTCATCCGGCCTTCGGCCACCTTCTCCCGCGTTGGGGAGAAGGGACAGGAGGGTGTCACCTCTCCCGAGGCCGGGAGAGGTCGCTCGGATCCCGCTGGCGGGAGCCGGGCGGGTGAGGGTTGAGTGTTTGGTCGGGACGGTGCCCCCTCATCCGGCCTTCGGCCACCTTCTCCCGCGTTGGGGAGAAGGGACAGGAGGGTGTCACCTCTCCCGAGGCCGGGAGAGGTCGCTCGGGTCCCGCTGGCGGGAGCCGGGCGGGTGAGGGTTAGCCCCTGGCAGACGCCTAAGCTAAATTGGCGTATCTCGCGTCAACATGTGTTGAATTGTCCGACCTCACCGCATAAGGATCTTGCCATGCACCTCCCACATGGGCTGATAAATTTTACCGCCGCAGTCGTCTTCGTTGGCTGCGGCTTGTCTCACGCCATGACGAAAGCCGAGACGATCAATTGGCACGTCAAGGCGGTGCATCCGGAAGGTCGTCTACTTGACGTCAAGGCCCTCGATGCGGCCGGCAAGATCTACGACGTGAAGGCGATCGAGGAGGATGGCAATCGACAGCTGATGGACGTCAAGGCGCTTGACGGTGACGCTCGATGGCCGGTGAAGGTTTTGGTGAGTGACGATACCTACGCCCCCGTCAAGGCGATTGGCCAGGATGGAACGGTCTATGACATCAAGGCTTTGACGCCCGACGGAAAGAAGCTGGATGTGAAGGGAGTGAAGAGCAGTGGCAATATCATCCATATCAAGGCGATCTCGCCGGAAGGGCACTTCTACGGCGTAAAAGCCATCTCACCGCAGGGGCAGTTGTGCGACGTCAAGGGTGTCAAGATGGTTCGTGAGCCTGTCGAAACGACGATCTCCGGGGTCCCGGTGGCCGCTCACATCAAAGCCCTCCCGCAGGCCCCTGCCGCCGACGATTAGGCCCATGGGATCAGTCAGGCGCCGACGACGTCGAAGGTCCGGATCAACGGAACAGGCGTCCATCGCAGGGTGGGCCACAGCGTGCCTCCACTCAGAAACAGCTCTCGTTCACCGCGCTCGTTAATCCAATAGCTGCGGGTCGTCACCATTAGTAACCGGTGTGACACCCGCAGCTCGATTCGTCCGGTCAGCAGCGCACGAAGGAAGGCGATGACCTTGGGCACCAGTCCCGGAGTCGCCAATGGACCGACTTGGCCGGCCGACGGTTCGTGCTCGGCGAGATGCACGTGTTCTTCGCCGTAGCTGACCACGATTTCTGCGCCGCCAGCTTCCACCTGAATGGTCGTTTCCGGGTGGTGAAGATGGGCAAGCGTAATCACGATTCCCTCGGGCCCTGGAACAACGGAGGATCGGGCTCGGTCCAAGAACTTCGGGCGAAGCTCCGTCAGGAGGCGTTCCAACTCCGAAAGCAACAGTTCGTCATCGACGGCAATCTCCGTGGGCAACTCGTCAACACGAAGAAAATCTCGTAGCGGCACGGCGTGAGCTCTCCCGACCAACAGTGAAGCACGGGCCCCGCGACTCGGGCGACCACTCACGATCTTTGCGGCGGCGCCTAGGTCCGTTCGCGAGCTTAATTCGATCCGTTCCACCAGGCCGAAACGAACGGCCAGACCTTGCTGGTGGCGGTGTACCAGGCCATCGCCAGCAGCAACAGAAAGCCCATCAAAGCGGCGGCATTGAGCCAGCGCCCCGATCGTTCACGGCCCATGATCTCCGGCCGATTCGTCAACCACCACAGCGAGCCTGCCACGAGCGGCGCGGCCACGACGGTCATCGCCTGGGCCGCGACAATCGCCGGAACGGGATCCAGGCCGGCGCGACTGACTAACAACGCAATGCACATCCCGGTCAACAGCGCGGCGACCGTAAATAGCCTCGGCCACAGGTCACTTGGCTGGCTGCCCCACCCCAAGCCGTCCGCCAGGATGAACCCGCCAATCATGGAATTGACGAGAAACGAGGAATAGGCCGCGGCGAATAATCCCACGCAAAATAGCGCATGGCCCTGAGCGCCGAAAGCAGGCTTCAAACCCGCCGCGACATCGCTCAGATTCTCCAACGTCTGCCCACGCAACTCGGCGGCCGCGGTCGACATGATCATGATCGTGATCGTCGCCATGAGGCAGACTCCCACGCGAACGTCGACGAGGCCGTCCTGGAGTCGATCGACATCCCAACCTTTTTGACGCACTAGATACGACTGAAAATAGGCGGCCGTGATCACGAATGTCGTTCCGACCAGCCCCAACAAGGAAAGATCCCATGTCCCGCCCTCGCCGGTCACGACGGCCTTCAATTCCCAGACCGGCGGCACCAGGCCGACGAGCAGTTCGGCGAATGAGGGGCGGGCGAACCCGAGATTGATGGCGAACGAGACGAGCATCAGCCCCACCAGGACCGTCATCAGCCGCTCAATGAAGCGATACAGATTGTGGAACACAAACAAGAACAGAATCGCCAACAGGTTGAGCAGCACGAGCACGTAATCCAGCTGCAAGTAGGGGATTCCCTCCAGCCAGGACTCGTATTCCTGCAGGGCTGACCGCACACCCAAGTTGTTGCCGAACTGAAAGGCGGCGGAAATAAAGAAGACGCCGATCCCGATTAACACGGCCAGCCAGCGACCGGCGCGTTCCGCCACCAAACTACCTGTCGAGCGATCCGCGACGACTCCCAGTTTCGCACCGAGCGTCGTGTAGACCAACATGCACATCACCGCCAACAACACGACCCAGGACTTGGCGTAACCCTGGCTCGCCCCCACGCGTGAACTGGTCAAAATGCTGCCAGGCCCGATCACAACGCAAGCCGTAATCAGGCCGGGGCCCAAACGTTGGTACCAGGGTCGCGGGATGGGCCGGGACGTCGTCGGATCGTGTTGCATCGCAAAGTCTCTCGCCGTCTCGCGTTTCAGTCCTCTTCGCCCGCTTCCGACGTGAGGCCGCGGAGGGCAATCAGATCCTCGTCGATCACGCGGTGGAGCCAGAACATGGCGGCGAATCCGACCAGGCCCGTGGTGCTGGCGATCATCAGCCAGCGTCGGGCGGAGGCCAACACGTGCTCACCGGACTGAGTGTGTATCAGAATCAGCAGGATCCCCAGCAGGGGCACGAAGGCGGTCAGCACCAGAAACAGCCGGTTCAGGCGACGCAAACCGCGAATGTCGCTTGGCTCGGGTCCCCGAATCACTTCGCGTCGAATCATCTCCGGCAGAAACCAGCGAATTCCCACCAAGGTGACGAAGAAAAACGGATACGTCCCGGCCAGGATCCCGCACAGCGCCAGCGAAAGCGCGAAGTGGACGTAGACGCCCCACGTGACCGCCTCAGGAAGTCCGAAATGGAGACTCACCGGGTAGGCGAGTCCTGAAATTAACCAGAGCGTCAGGGCAATCCGTGCGGTATGGCGGCCCAGAAAAAGTGCCTGCGAGCCGCCCGCTTGGGGTTCACCCGGCGCCGGCCGTCGCATCTCGCGAGCCGCACTGCGCGCGATCCAGATCGTGATCCCGATCCCCAAGGGAAATGCAATCGCATTGATGATCGTTTGTACCCAATCAAACATTTGCTCGGCGTTCGACAAATAGCGGATAATTTGAGCTCGATTGTAGCAGAAGTTGAAAACCGCCGCGAGAATACTCGGAAACAGGGTCAACAACAGCACCGTCGTCACCGGAAATCGCAAGGGCCAGCCCGCGCTTCGACCCTGCGGCGGTTGGAGCAACCGCCAGCAACGCGGATTCAGGCAAAGCCGCAGGGCATCGGCGAGTTGGCGGGCGGACCGATATCGCCGCGTCGTATCGGGCTGCAGACACTTGGCCAACACTTGACGGAGCGAGCGGGGACAATCGGCGGGCAAGCCTTGGCTGAGTTCCCCGGGATCAGCCTCGGAACGTTGGTCGATCATCCGCTGCAGCAGGGCGGTCCAACCCGCCGACTTGGCGACGTCGTCGAACGGCCGGCGGCCGGCGGTCAGTTCCCACAACAGGATCCCCAACGAGTACACGTCGCTGGCCTCGCGCACCTGCATCGGAGATCCCCCCAGGACCGGATCACAGGCCGCGAGCTGTTCGGGTGACATGTAGCCGAGCGAACCGCCAAACGTATCCTCGACATGCTCGTCGGACCTCCCTCCCTGGTAGCTGACGTTGAAGTCCGCCAGCTTCGGCGATCCTTCGGGTGTGAGCAGCACGTTGGCCGGCTTGATGTCTCGGTGGAGCACCCCCTTTTCATGGGCGTAGGCCAGCCCATCGGCCAACCGGGCCCCCACCTGGCAGACGGCGGTCGGCCAATCGACGCGCCGCAACGTGGCGCGAATCGAGGATCCTTCCGGCGGGGCGGTCCCGCTTTGAGCCAGATGATCGTCGACCACATCCAGAATCAACTGCCCGCGCCGCTGGCCCGCGTCACAGCGGGCCACGGCCCGGACCACGTCCTGCAACGTGCCGCCCGCCACAAGTTCCATGTACAGCAGTCGCACGGGCGGCACGCGACACGACCGCTCGTCAAACACACGCACGATATTGGGATGGTCCAGTTGAGCCAAGGTCCGCGGTTCGGTGCTGCCGCTTTTCGAAATCTTCAGCGCCACCAGCCGCTCCAGAGAACGCTGGCGGGCAAGAAACACGCGCGCAAACGATCCGCTGCCCAGCAGCAGCAACAAATCGAAGTCATCGATCGTGTCCCCGGCCCGCAGTTGGTCGATCCCGAGCTTCAGCGCGGGCGGCGAACCGATGATGGGAGGCTCCGGGGCGCCGCTGGCGAACGTCGTCGCCCCGCCCCCGACCGTCGCACAATCGGGCGCCCACAGCGTGCCCAGCAGCGAACGCAAGTCGGCGGCTTGATGCGGAAATCGAAGCGGCAACTCATGCAGCTCGATCGGCGTTCCAGCCTGGCTGCGAATTTTGTACTCCTCATAAATCAAGTCCACCGGCAAACGCTCGCTTCCGCCCAACTCCGGAAAGAGCTCCACGTAATGTTCCAGCGGGATCGGCGCGCGATCTTCTTGCCAGCGATACTCCAAATCGATCTTGATCAGCTCACACAGCACGCGCGCCGTGTGCCGCGCTGGAACGCCGTCCAGTACCTCGCGCAGTGACGGAGGCGGTGAAGGCGGCGGCGCGGCATCCCAGGCCGTCACCAGTTGGTCGACCTTTTCCGCGATCAGCCCCCACAACGCTTCGTCTAGCTGCTGACTGCGATCCAGCTCGTTAGAATGCGTACCCGTCATTCGCCCATTCCAGCGACTCGGAGAATTCAACCATGGATCCACATGATAGCTCGATTCTCGACCGAGTGCGCGAGGGAGACCCCGACGCGATGGTCGTCTTCATCGAAGCCAATCGACACGCCCTGATGGCCTTTCTGCAAAAGCGAATCGGCGCGCATCTTCGGCAGAAAATCGAGCCCGAAGATATTTTGCAGGAGGTTAGCGTCGAGGCGATTCGCGCCCTGGACAAAACCACGTTCGACGATCGAGACCCGCTCAATTGGTTGTTCCACATTAGCGAGCGAAAGATTATCGACGCCCATCGTCGCTTCTTCGCGAGCCAGAAACGCGACGCCTCGCGCGAGGCGGCCTTCCCCGCCGGCGGAGAAGACGGAAGGGGACTCGAAAACCTCCTGATCGCCAGCATGACCACGCCGAGCCAGGCGTTTTCACGCGACCAGAAACAGCTTCGCATGCTGGCCGCCCTCGACACACTCCCCGAAGATCAGCGGGAAGCCCTCCGACTCCGATACCTGGTCGGACTCCCCAGTAAGGAGATCGCCACGAAACTCGGCAAATCGGATGGGGCCGTGCGCGTCATGCTTTCACGCGGGATTAGCCGGCTGCAGCAGCTGATCGGCGAAGCCGAATAATCGCCAAGGGAGGGCGCGTCCTCCCGTTCGGCGCGTCCTTTCGGGCGCCAGCCGGGGAAAATCGAGGCGTCCAATTCCTCGTGTTTGGCAGCAATTTGATATACTCGCGGTGCGATCGGGCGGTCGGGGGGGAGACCTGTTCGCAACGCGAACAAAGTCAGCGAGGGCACCGCAGCCCGCCTGGTGTACGCGAGACGCGGGTCCGTGATTTGCGGCGCGGCGATCGGTGAGTAACACCTCCCGTTTTTTTTCGTTCGCGATTGGCGAGGAGATACATGAGGCGTGGCGCTGCGACACATCGACGCAAACGGGGCCGATTGAGTCGCGAGCACTTGGAGCCGCGCGAGCTACTGGATGGGGATTCGCCGCTGGGTGACGGGGCAACGGCGGACACCGGATCCTTCCCGCGCGACGAAATCGACCTCCTGATTGCCGACGACGATCTGTCGCGGATGGACGATCCGATCGGTGAGGATTTGCAGCGGCAGGACGTCGATCTGGTGCCAGCCCCGCCGGCCCCCGACGGTCCTCGCTTTCCCAGCGGGGTGCAGGGTCGCGATGGCGCACTCTTCCCGCTGGACTTGCTGGATCAGCAGTTCTTCGTGTTTGACGATATGAGATTGAATGGCGAAGTCGACTTCGTCAACGACTTCAATTTCCAGCCGCTTCAGCGCTACGGCAATTGGCATTTCTTCCCGGCCGGCTCGGACCTGACCGAAGCCGACCCGGAACGGACCCGCGAATTCGCACGGCGCCTGGACCCGCGGCGCCTGTTCGTCATCAATATCGAACACTGGGCGACGACGGGCAGCGCGGCTGTGATTCAGGAATCGATTCGCAAGCTCAGTTCCGTCGTCGACATCATTCGAGAAGAAAATCCGACCGTCGTGCTGGGCATTTATCGAATGCTACCGGTGCGCGACTATTCGACTCCGGTCACCTACGGCTACGATTCGCCACGCTACGACGCCTGGGCCGCCAACAATGCGGCGCTCCAAGAGCTGGCGGACAAGGTCGACGTGATCATGCCGTCGATCTACACGTTCTACCCGGATTACTATGAAGACGGATCGCCGCGGCTTTTTGAACGCGACCGTTGGGTGACGTACGCCACCGCGAATTTGCTCGAAGCTCGCCAATACGGCAAGCCGGTGATTTCCTATATCTGGCCCTTCTACCATGGCGGCGGAGGCTCGGCCGACCCGAACGCCCCGGACTACCGCTACTGGAAATATCAACCGATCGGCGGTGAGTTTTGGAAATTGATTCTTGAGACGAACTACGCCTATGCGGATGGCACGATCATCTGGGCGGGACTGGACTTCGACTTCGATCCGGACTCGGCCTGGTGGATGGAATCGCTCGCGTTCGTCGACCAGGTGGGGCCGGCGCGCGCCTCGAGCGAAGTCACTGTGATCGGCACGCGCCAGTCCGGTGGCTTGCGCGATCTTCGTGCCAATGACGTCGCCTCGATCTGGATTCACGTGACCAGTGTCAACGATCCTCCAGTGGCGAAGAACGATCTTTTTTTCACGCCCCAGAATACGCCGATCACGGTGTTCCCGCTGCAAGACAACGGTCACGGGGCCGATTCTGACGTCGATGGAACACTCTTGCCCGACACGCTGACCGTCGTTCAGTCCCCGAGCGGCGGCGAGTTGGTGAACCACGGCGACGGCTCACTGACCTACAGTCCGTTGCCCGGATTTCAAGGTTCGGACCAGTTTTCGTACGCGGTTGGGGACGACGCGGGAGGACTGAGCAATACGGCGACGGTCATTGTGGTGGTCAATACGTCGCCTGTCGCGATTGACGACGTTCGGACCACGCTCGAAGATCAACCCGTCACGATCTACGTTCTGTCCAATAACGGGTTCGGAGCGGACGTTGACGTAGACGGGAACTTGGATGCCAGTTCCCATACGGTCGTCAACGGCCCCGCGGGCGGGACGCTGTTGTGGCAGCCCAATGGGGCGTTCGTCTACACACCCACGACGAATTTCGCGGGCACCGACTCGTTCACCTACACGGTCCGCGATCTGGCGGGGGCGGTGAGCAACGAAGCGACGGTGACGATTTTCGTGACGGAAGTGAACGATCCTCCGATCGCTCGGCGCGATGATGTCGTGACCGATGAAGATACGGCGGTGATGATCGATGTCAGCGCCGACAACGGGTACGGCCCCGACCTGGACCTTGATGGTACCCTGCTGCCTGGCACGGCGACGCTGGTCGCACCGCCGG
The DNA here is from genome assembly GCA_963826795.1 of uncultured Planctomycetales bacterium. Lineage (GTDB taxonomy): Bacteria > Planctomycetota > Planctomycetia > Pirellulales > Pirellulaceae > CAWGYT01. The sequence continues at coordinate 71,933 of CAWGYT010000025.1, forward strand.
CACACGGGACGCTGGCCGCCGTGGGCAACGCGACCTATCGATACACGCCCGAGGCAGACTTTCATGGGACGGACAACTTTTCGTATCGCATCCAGGACGAAGACGGGGCGTTCAGTACGGTGGCCACGGTCGCGGTCGTGGTGCTTCCCATCAACGATGCGCCAGTCGCGTTTGATGATGTGTTGACGACGGCCGTCGGAACGCCGGTGACGATCGATGTCACGCAAGAACACGGCAAGGGTGCCGACTTTGATGTGGATCTCGATCCGCTGACCGCCGAGTTGCTCGAACCGCTCAGCCCATTCGGCGGCTCGGTCGGACGCGACGAAAGCGGCCATTTCGTTTACACGCCGCTGCCTGGCTTTCGGGGGGCCGACTTTTTCCACTACGTGCTGGCGGACGGAAACGGGGGACGCAGCCGTTCGGCCACGGTCACCATTTTCGTGAACACGCCTCCGGTGGCCGCCGATGACACGATCACGCTGTCGGAGGACGGTGTGTTAAGGTTCAGCGTGCTCACCGATCACGGGCAAGGCGTTGACTTCGATCCGGACGGGGCCGTGCGTCGGTCCACGGTGATCGCCACCGGCGCCCCGGCAAATGGCCAACTGACGAACCATCGCGATGGCACGTTTACGTATCAGCCCTTTCCGAACTACCACGGGACGGACTCCTTCACCTACGTCGTCGCGGATAACGAACTGGCGTTTAGCCAACCGGCCCTCGTGACGCTCGAAGTCCTCGATCTCAACGATCCGCCGGTGGCCCGCGACGATGCCTTTCTTACCGCGCTGAATTTTTCGCTCCAACTGAACCTGCTGGAGGATCACGGAAACGGCCCGGACGAGGACCTGGACGGCCAATTGCAAGCGGGGCTCACGGCGATCGTGTCCCCGCCCGGCCACGGACAGTTGACTGATCGGGGCGAAGGTCAATTTCGGTATACGCCCAATGCCGGTTTCCTGGGTTTCGATCAGTTCACCTACACGGTCCAGGACGACGACGGAGCCACGAGCGAGCCGGCCACGGTCACCATCGAAGTCCGCGACTTCAATCTGCCGCCGATCGCCCGTGACGATGCCTTCACGACCGACGAAGACATCGCGATCGTTTTGCACGTCTTGCTTGACCAAGGCAATGGAGCGGATGAGGACCTGGACGGAACGCTGGATTTGACCTCCCTCGAGATTGCCTCGCCTCCCCTGTCCGGATCGATCTCAATTCCCGGCGACGGAACGCTGATTTATACGCCCAATCTGAATTTTTCAGGCGGCGACAGCTTTACCTATACGATCCGGGATGACGAACAATTGGCCAGCAACGTCGCCGTGGTGACGGTGGACGTGACGCCCGTGAATGATGCGCCGCTGCTCCAAGACGACTGGGTGACGGTCGCGGAAGATACGTCGCTGGCCATTGACGTCCTGGTCGACCACGGCAACGGTCCGGACTCGGACGTCGACGGCACACTCGTGCTCTCGTCGCTCGTCGTCGTCAACGGTCCGCTGCACGGGACGTTGAGCAACGAGGGAAATGGGACGTTCACCTACACGCCGCAGGACAACTATTTCGGCAGCGACCAATTTCAGTATCAGGGCCTGGATGACCAGGGTTCGCTCAGCAATCTCGCCACGGTGACGATCGACATCACTCCCGTCAACGACCGACCTGTTGCCGGTGACGACAACGTGACGACCCAGGAAGACGAGGCGGTGGTCATCGATCTGCTGAGCGATCATGGTGGCGGCGTCGATCAAGACCTGGATGGGACGCTGGACCTGATGTCGGTCGTCGTCACGACGGCTCCCGACCACGGAATGCTACTCGTCGGTGACGACGGCACGGTGCGGTACACGCCCGAGTCGGACTACCACGGCCAGGACCTCTTTCAATACACGATCGCTGATGACATGGGGGCGGCAAGCGATCCGGCCGCGGTGGTCGTCACGATCGTCGATGTCAACGACCCGCCGATCGCCGCCGACGACCAGGTCACAACGCGGCCGGGGACGCCCCTGATGATCGACGTCGTGTTCGACCACGGTGGCGGTGTCGACTTCGACGTGGACGGTTCGCTGGACACCGACCAGACTGACATCCTTGCGTCACCGTCTGATGGGACGTTGCAGCAGGTCGGCAACGGTGTTTTCGAGTACACGCCGACCAGCGGCTATCCATGGCAGTGATTCTTTCGTGTACGCGATCGCCGATGATGACGGGGCCAGCAGCAACCCCGCAACGGTCACCATCGTCGTCAACGAGCCGCCACAGGCATTCGACGATTTCCTGGAAACGACCGAAGACACACCACTCCCGTTTTCGGTACTCGTGGCCAATGGCGGCCCAGCCGATTCGGATTCCGATGGCAGCTTGGTCACGTCGCTGACTACGATTGTCATTCCCCCGTCGCACGGTAACCTCACGCCCTTGGCCAATGGCGTTTACTTTTACGCGCCGACTGAGAATTTCTTTGGCCAGGATGTGTTCACCTATTCGATTCAAGATGACGATGGTGCCCGCAGCGAGGCACAAGTGCACGTCAACGTTCTCCCGGTCAACGACCCTCCGCATGCGAAGTCCGATACGATTGCCACCATCGAAGGACTGCCCCTGCGAGTTGACCTGACGGTGGATCACGGCGCTGGAGTCGATTTCGATGTCGACGGCTGGCTCGTCCACGACTCGATCGCAATCATCAACGCGCCTGCTCAGGGAACCATTGACATCGAACCCGAGGGCTCGGTCACCTACACGCCGAGCATGAACTTCGTGGGCACCGACTCGTTCAGCTATTCGATTCTGGACGACCAGGGCGCGGTCAGCAACGAGGCGACGGTAACGATCGACGTCCAACGCGCCGATTCGACCGCCCCTGCAGCAGCACGATGTCCTCACCACGCTCGAGGACAAAGCGATCACGTTCAGCCCGTTTGCCGATCACGGCGAGGGAATCGATCGAGATCCGGATGGGATGTTGGTGGCATCGAGCCTGATGAACATCACCTGGCCCACGGACGGGAAGCTGGTCAACAATGGCGATGGCACGTTCACCTACACGCCGTTTGCCGACTTCCACGGCAGCGACAGCTTTGAGTACACCGTACGGGATGACGAGGGCGGCTTGGGCAAGGTGTACGAGGTGTTGTCCGAGGCACTCGTTGACGGCGGACAACGCAGCCAACTGGACCATCGCTGGACCGTGGATATTCCGGGCGAGGAAGCCTTGAGTCTGGTCGTAACCGGCTATCACGACAGCACGACGGAGGCGTTTCGCTTCGAGTATTCAGTGGACGGCACGAATTGGATACCTACTGACCTGGTGCTGACCAACGCGGTCCAGTTCCTCACGTTCGATCTGCCGTCGGGCATTCCAGGACCGCTCCACCTCCGCGTCGTCGACACCGACCAATCGCCCGGAGAAATCACGCTCGACCGCGTCTTCGTCGATGACCTCTACGTCGCCTATCGGCCGCAACCCAATCCCGCGCTGCCGGAGGTACGAATCAGCGATGTCATCGTCGCGGAAGGTCCGCCGAGCGAAGCGGAATTGACCGTGACCCGCAGCGGGGACACGAGCGAAAGTGTTACGGTCACGTACGAACTCGTCGGGGGAACGGCAACGGCTGGAGTCGATTTTGCGTTTCACGGGCCCAGAATGCTGCAGCTCGCGCCGGGCCAGACGCAGGCCACGATCCGGATTCCTTTGGCGGATGACACGGCCCCCGAACCCGACGAAGCGTTCTACGTGCGACTGAGTCAGCCAGTGAGGGCACGGATCGCCGACGCGGAGGGCCAGGTCACGATCTTGGCAAGCGACAACCCGCTCGCCCCAGGCGGCGCAGGTCCCACGCTCCCTTCACCCGTAATCGATCCGAAAAACGAGGCCCCGCGGGTCACTCAGGTCCAGGTCGGCTCAAGCCAGTGGTCCCAGGAATTCCGCGACGCAGGCGAAGGGACCGAGTGGGGCGCAGGGTTTGGATACACCATTCCCACGGGCCCTCGGCAGTCGGATCCGCTGCCTTGGGCTAATCTGGATCAGATCCGTGTTCGGTTCAGTGATCCCGTGGCGAGCTTCAACCCGGGTGACCATGTGCGAATCGAGGCCGTCGCTGCGGGGAACGACACCGCCAGGATCGACCACGTGGAACTCGATGCAACGCAGACGTTGCTGACGTTGCACTTCGAAACACCGTTGGACGCGAATCGCTATCGGTTGGTTTTGAGTGACGACGTGCGGAATCAGTTCGGGGCGCAGCTGGACGGCGAGTGGCGGACTGACGTGTCGGAGATCTCAGGGGACGGCCGAGCGGGCGGGAACTTTCAGTTCCAATTCAATGTCTTGCCCGGCGATTCGGATCAGTCTGGCGAAGTCCAAGCGAGCGATGGCGAGTCGATTCTAGCGCGACTCTTCGCGGCACTCGGAGACGACCGAGATGGCTATTCCATCTTCGACGACCTCAATGGAGACGGTCAGATCCGCGCCAACGATGGCGTGGTGCCCTTCAGTCGACTCGGCCAGCATCTGCCGGATGTCGCTCCGGCCGTCGAGTCGTTCTCGCTTTTCGCGCGTCATGACGATGCCCTCGCCGAAATCGAGCTGCAGCCCAGCGACTCCCTGGCCGCAGGCGATCTCGAACAGCTGGCCCGCATCCGCCCGCGCTGGCAGCCACGCTTGACCAAACCCAATCGCGGCGTTTTCTTCGCCTGATCCTGCCCAGCAACGAGCTTTTCGCACATCGCCCCGTGCGGCCTGGCACTGACACTCGCCGACGAGACAAGACCGCCGCGAGCCACCGAGGACAACACAGTTGCAGACTGATACTCGGCACGCGGTTTGCATGGAATGCGTGACGTGTGGCATCATCGGAGGGCGGAACGATGAAAAACGCGATACGACTGGGCGTGCTGACGCTGGGGGTCCTGTGCGGCTTTTCGGCGAGTGGGCAAACGACGGTTCCTGGTGACTTCACGGGGGACGGTCAATTGCAGTCGGACGACATCGATCAATTGGCCCGCGTGATCGTCGCCGGCCACGATTGGTTCGACTTGAACGGGGATGGAATTGTCGACCGTTGGGACCGAAACGTGCTCGTTGAAGAACTCATGCAGACATGGATGGGAGACGTCAATCTGGACGGTGGCTTCAATACGATGGACCTTGTCCAGATGTTTCAGGCGGGCGAGTACGACGACGGAATCCCGGGCAACTCGACGTGGGCCGAAGGCGACGTAAACGGCGACGGGGACTTTGACAGCGGTGACTTAGTGGCCTCGCTTCACACAGGCTACGAATGCGGTCCGCGTGATCCGAACGGCACGATGCAATGTCGCTGGGAGACTTTCGGATCAGGGACACTTCCACGGCCTCTTCCGGGGACGTCGGCCTGGGCGGGCGATCTTGACCTGGACATGGCATTGACAGCCGCAGACATCGATTTCCTGTCCGAGGTCGTTCGCGAGGGGGTCGGCGACCGTGCGCAGACCTTGTTTCTGCAGCGGGGATTCGATCTGAACGGCGACCAAGTGATCAATTCCGACGACCATCGGTTCTGGGTGCAGGACTTGAAACTCACCTGGTTCGGCGACGCGAATCTGGATGGACAGCTCGGAACCGAGGACATGGTTCTGGCGTTTCAGAGCGGAAAATTCGAGCAGCCGGAATTTGCGAGTTGGGCCGAAGGGGATTGGAACGGCGACCTCGAGTTCGACTCAGCAGATCTGGTCCAGCTGTTCGGCCAGTGCGGCTATGATTGTTGCCCGTTTGGCGACTGCACACGAGCCGCTGAGCCGGTCAGCTCGGTGCCCGAACCGGCGCGCATTCCACTGCTTGAGTTTGCGATCGGTGCTTACTGGGGCATTTCCAGGATCTGGCCGTCCCCTCGCAGCTGCTCGCGAATGATTTCGTAGGGGACGTTTTGAACCGAGCTGTCCTGGACGAGCGCCAGGTGCGCGACGGTGGCGGCGGATTGCCCGAGGATCATGAACACGGGCTCCATCCGGATCGAGCCGAAGGCGATGTGCGTGCTGGAAACGCAGACGGGCACGACCAGGTTCGTGCACTCCTCGGCCCGCGGCAAAATCGTGCCCAGCGCGATCTGGTAGGGGCCCTGGGTCGAGACGCCGATGTCACCCTCGTTTTGCACGTGGCCCTCGGCCGTCACGTAGCGTTGCACGTTATGGGAATCCATGGCATAGGATCCCATCCCGATCGACTGCGGCGTCGGTCGACGCTTGAGCAGTTCATTTTCGGTCATCACGAACTGTCCGCGCATCCGTCGCGATTCGCGGACGTAGATCTGATGCGGCCAATGGTGGTTGTCGACGAACTCGTCCTTGGCCAGTCCCCAGCGGCTCATCGCTTCGCGGACGTCGTCGGGCACGCGCGGATCGTTGGCCAAGAAGTACATCAAACCCTGTTGGTACTGTTCATGGTTTCGGATGATCTCCTTGCGGCGTTCATAATCAGCCTCAGGATAGTCGTAGTTCGCGCCGATGTAGTCCGTGCTGAAAGGGCCGTGGTTATTCGTGTCGGTCTTGGCGTTCGGGATGGGATCGAATTTATGAAAATGCTCGCGCCACCCGGCCTCGAGGACTCGCAAAAGCAACTCATACTGACCCGGGTCGTAACCCTCGGGTCGCGGGAAGGGGACGCGATTCTCGGGCACCTGCGTGAGGCACATGCGAAAGCAGTAGGCCTGAATTCGGTGATCGGCCGCGCCGTATTCCCCGGGCGGGTCAGGCGCTGATGTGGGGCAGCAGCCCGCTCGCCGGGTTGCCCGGAATTCGGTAGGGATCAATTCCGCGCGGTAACACGCCGAAGTGGTGTCGATGGTGGAGCACGCCCGTTTGCACGCCATTCCATTGTTCTCCGTAGGCGTCTCGCGATTCGCGTCCCACCGCGAAGGTCACACTCGCCGCCGCCATCAGATCGCCCTCATAGGTCGCATCGATGAACATCCGGCTCGACCAGGTGCGGCCGCTGAGCGTCTTGATGGAGCGAAGTTGGGGCCCGTCGCGTGTGACGCCATGATCGCGGTCCAGCCACTGGTTGCGGTGGACGGGGATTTTGGCCTCGGCCAACCATTCATCAAAGACCTGCTCGGCCACATGCGGTTCGAAGATCCACATCGTGCGCTGTTGACCATCGACGGCAGGCGTCCCCTGACCACGGTTCCCATACGCGTCGCGAGCTTGCCATGTCCAGGCATCATCGCGAGCGTAGTGTTGCCAAATGCGATGATAAAATTCCCGCGCCAGGCCGCCGATCACGGACTTGTTTCCCGTGTCGGTCCAGCCCAAGCCTCCGGCGGTGAGCCCACCCAGGTGACGTTCAGGACAGACGATGGCAACTTGGCGTCCCAGCCGGCGCGCCTGCAGGGCCGCCACGACGCCCGCACTGGTTCCCCCGTAAACCACGACGTCCCAGACTTCGGACTCGGGTTCCGCGCCTCCGGCCTCACGCGCGGTCCACCAAGTCGGGGAGCTGAGCCGGAACGGATGCAGCGCCGCGGCGAACACCAGCGCCAGGAAAATCGTTCGTCGCCAAGACCGGTGCATCGTAGACCTCGCCTGATTTCGAAAGCATCGGGACGCCGTGAACCCCTTCGGGCTGTCGCGTTCGCGTCCCGACCCGGTCGAGAATACGCTCCTTCGACGCGCTTCGCAACCGCGCCCCCCGCGCGAGAGAGAGAGAGAGAGAAGAACGGCCCGCGCGGCGCCGAGGCCCCACACCGAGGCCCGGCGCGGCGGCTAATTGGCCAGATGGGACTGAATGGCGTCGAACAGCTCCGCAATTTGAATTCGGAGCAAATCGATCGCCGACGCCGTCGACTCGAACGATCCACTCCGCGCGAGCAGCTCCAGGGCATTGCACAGTTCGGCGGAATCCTTGCGATCGTACGAGCTGACCAGCCCTTTCAGTCGATGGGCGGCAACCTGCAGCCGTCGCGCCTGTCGCTGCTGGGTCGCTACTTCAATCTCGCCGAGAATTGCGGGGACCTCGTCCACGAAGAATTGCATTTGCAGTCGCAGCAAGACGGTGTCGTTCCCCAGTCGCTGCAGAGCCGGCCGGAAGTCGATCGGCGCCGTCCGGCCGTTCCGACTTGGGGCCGGCGGGGGCCGCAGGCGTGGGCCCCGCGCCCGCGCGTGACAAAGCCTCGCATCCACCCGGTGCGGACGACTGCTCCAGCACGCGGAGCAGTTCCTTCGTGTTGATCGGCTTGGGCAGGTAGGCGTCCATGCCAGCCGCGAGGCACTTTTCCCGGTCGCCCTTCATCGCATGGGCGGTGACCGCGATGATCGGCACATGACCTGACGTGGTCCGCTCCCACTGGCGAATCGCCGCCGTGGCTTGATACCCATCCATCTCGGGCATTTGGACGTCCATCAACACCGCATCAAACGCGTGCTGCTGGAGACGATCCACGGCCTGCCGACCATTTTCGACCTCGACATAGCGATGGCCGTACTTGCTCAGAATCGCGGCGATCAAGTTCCGATTGGAAGCGTGATCATCCGCGACCAGGACCAGCAACGATCGTTCCCCTGCCACGCCCTCAGCCGGCGGCTGATTCGGCAATGGCAAGACTGGCTGGAGCGAATTGCCAAGCTGGATCGAAAGCGACGGCTGAAAGCGGACCGTAAAATAGAACGTGCTGCCCTTTCCCAACTCGCTTTCGACCCAGATCCGACCCTGCATCAATCGCAGCAGTTCGGACGTAATGGTGAGCCCCAATCCGGTTCCGCCGTAGGTTCGAGTCGTCGAAGAGTCCACCTGGGTGAAGGCCTCGAAGATTTGATCCAGCCGTTCGGCCGGGACGCCGATCCCGGTATCCTTCACGGAAAATCGAAGCGAGATCTCGGACTCGTTTTGCCATTGTGGCTGGACCTCGACCGCGACCTCACCTTGCTCGGTGAATTTGATCGCGTTGCCGACTAAATTGATCAGAATCTGTCGGAGACGAACTGGATCACCGCGCAGCTGTTGAGGAACGGTTGTCGGCAATCGCCAATTCAAGTCCAGATGCTTCGCTTGGGCTTGGACCGCAAGGGACCGCATCGTGTCGCGCAGCAGGTCAGCGAGCTGAAAATCAATCTTCTCGATCTCCAGTCGCGAGGCTTCGATCTTGGACAGATCCAACACGTCGTTCAGCAATTTGAGCAGCGATTCGGCTGAATTCTGCACGGTGTGCAGATAGTCGCGTTGATCCGGACCCAGGTCGGTGGCCAGGGTCAGCTCGGTCATGCCGATGATGGCGTTCATCGGTGTACGAATTTCGTGACTGATGTTGGCCAGGAACTCACTTTTGGCTCGGCTGGCTGCCTCCGCCGCGGACTTCGCCGCTTCCAGTGCCTGCTGGGCTTCCCGGCGCCGCGTCGTGTCACTGCCAATGACAATCCAATGAACCAATCGCTCGGCATCGTCCTGCACGGGAGTCAGATTAAACGTGCCCCAGTAGGCCTCGCCGTTGGCTCGATACAGCAATCGCTCGTCAGTCAGACTTTTCCCGGCAGACAGAAGTTCCCTGAAACTCTCGATCTCGGCGTGATCCCGGTGATAGCGAAACAGGAGGCTCGTTAGCGGCAAACCCACTGCCTGTTCGCTGCGGTGGCCCGTCATGCGGGTGAACGCCGCGTTCGACCACTCGACGTTGCCCGCGGCATCCAGAATGGCGACCGCGTTGTCGGTCTTGCTGGCCACCAGCGACAGCAGGGTCAGGGTTTCGCCTTCGGCAGCGTCACTCGATCGCTCCCGACGACGGGTTTCTGTCAACAGCGCCATCTTGTCCCGGCTGCGGCGATAGAGCGTCGCCAGACCATCCTCCGGCGTCGCTTGACAAAGCACGTCCCGCCAGTCATTCAAATCCGAAGCCGTGGGTGGATTGAATTCAACCGAAAGCCATTGCCCGATGCGAATCACTCCGGCGCGACGCGGCCAGTCTTTCCCGTCCAGCCGCGACACCAACCGACTCCATTCGGCAATCTGTGCGTTTTCCAATGGCAGATTGACGAGTTCCAGCGAGCGGGCCGCCTTGCCGGCCAAACGCGTTTCGAGCAGGAATTGACCCTCCTGCGAGACCAAGTGCCACTCGATGCGGCTCGCTTCGTATCGCTTCAAGACCTCCCGCGTCGCCTGGCAAACCACCTTGGCCAATTGATTTCGTTCGCGGCGAGACAGACCCGCCAGGGCGCCCAAGAGTTTCGTGCGGCGACTTAGCTGAGCGATCTCACCAGTTCGACTGGCGTCAACTTGAGCCACGCGAACCTGTCCGGACGAACGTGCTTCGATGGGCAGGCGAAACGGTTGTTGCTCCATCCTAAAGGGTTCTCCCGAAGCGAGGAACAAACGGCGGGTAGCGGACGGCGGCAATAATCACCAGCTTCCTCGGGACGTGCGAAAAAGGCGGGTCTCGGCGAATCCAATGACCTTCCGCTTGGGAACCAGGGCAAGCAACGTGCCAAGCCAGACTTTTTTGAAATTCAGGGCGAGCCTCGGCCGTTGCGGGGCGGGCCTGGGACGGCTCACGACGAACGCTGCCCTGGTTGACCACTAACTGGGCGCGCGGTCGACTCGGAATCGCTCGATTCGACGTGCCTTCGCGCGGCACTCAGGCTTCGCCCTCGGACTCAACGACGCGCCGAATCCCGATACCCAGCTTGCTGATCTTCGCTCGAATCGTGGTCCGTGTCACGCCCAGCATCCGTGCCGCTTCGGTCTGGTTCCCATCGACTTGATCCAGAACCCGTGAGATCAGCCGCCGCTCGACGTCCTCGATGACCCGATCGTAGACCAATCCCGCATCGGTTCCCAAACGACGGTTGATCAACTCGTCGATCGTCTCCGTTCCTGCCCGGGCGAAATCGTCAAGGATCGGAACCGCGGCCGCGATCCGTGCCGGCGGCTCGGCCTCCGCTCGTCGACGCAGCACGAAACTGGGCAAGAAATCCGGCAGCAGCACGGGGCCGGTCGACTGCAGAATGGCCTGCCGAATCGCGCTTTGCAGCTCGCGGATATTACCCGGCCAATGGTACTCGCAGAGGATCCGCATGGCGGCCGGCGAGACGCGTTTCACGTCCTTACCCAAGTCGACATCGGCCAGCCGCAGGAAGTGGTGAACCAGGAGTTCCAGATCATCACCCCGTTCGCGGAGCGGCGGCATATCGATCGTAAATCCATTCAAGCGGTAATACAGATCGTCACGAAACTTGCCGGAGGCGGTCATTTGCTCCAAGGCACGGTGCGTGGCGGCGACGACCCGGACGTCGACTTCGATGGTCTCGTTGCCCCCGACGCGTTCGAAACGTTTTTCTTGCAGGACGCGCAGCAGCTTGCTTTGCAGCAGCAGGTCCAGGTCACCAATTTCGTCCAAAAACAGCGTGCCTCCGTTGCATTGCTCGAACTTACCGATCCGCTTCCGATCGGCACCGGTGAAGGCTCCTTTCTCGTGGCCAAACAGTTCGCTTTCCAGCAGCGTTTCGGGAATCGCCGCACAGTTGACGGCCAAGAAAGGACCGTTCGCCCGTTGACTGTATTGGTAGAGGGCCCGAGCGACGAGTTCCTTCCCGGTCCCGCTTTCACCTCGAATCAGGACCGAGATGTTCCGCGATGCGACGCGGCCGACCGCCTTGTAGACATCTTGCATCGCCGCGCAGCGGCCGACCATGGCGTCCCCCGCCGCCCCAGGCGTACCGTTCATGGGGTCCACCGCCACGGGCTCATTCATCAAGCGGCGAATCTCCAATCCGCGCTGCACTTGATCGACCAGGTCGGGCACCGAAAGCGGCTTGAGCAGATAGTCCATCGCGCCCAATTGCATCGCCTCAATCGCCGTCTCGCTCCCGCCACCGGCCGTCATCACAATCACCGGCAGCTTGCAATCGAGCTGTTTGATTTGGCGAAACACGTCGAGCCCGGTTCCATCGGGCAACAGCACATCCAAGGCCGCCACGTCCGGCTGCTGCTCACGAATCGCCAGCACCCCCTCGCGAGCTGTCGACGCGGTGACCACGCGCAGTCCACGCGATTCGAAGACCTGTCGAAAGAGCGCCAACACCGCCGGTTCGTCGTCTACGACCAACAATGTTTCCATCTCGCCCCTCGCCCCAATTCGGCTCGGCACGATTCTTGCCAAGCGATACCAGATGCCCGCCATCCCGTATTCTATCGAGCGGAAGATCTCGCAGCGAGGCACCCGGTCGTCACACGCTGCGTCCGACGGCCAGAAAGACAGGCCATCCAGGCGACCAGCGTGGACCACCCGCCGCCGAACGATTCGGGCAAGGGACGAGCCGCCGGCCGCGGCCCGGCCTCAAACCCGCCCTCGCGCAACGCCGCGATCAGATCGCTCGAGTCGAACTCCAGGTCGCCGTTCCAATCGCCACTTGACCAGCTCGAATTTCGAGCGACCCCGTCTTCGTACTCGGCCAGCTGCAAGACGTGAACCAGGTCGGCCGTGTCGAAGCTACCGTCGAGGTTCGCGTCGCCAAAGTAGGTTCCCCGCAGCTGATCCACCCAGAAACGGCGATCCTCGGCGTCCACGCGTTGATCCCGATTTAGATCATAACTCGAGGCCGGATCGGACTGGAACGTCGCCTGCGTCAGCTGGTCCAAATCCCACGCGCTCAAGATCCCGTCCACATCAAAGTCACCCCACCACCGGATCGGGATGCGAGATTCCGCAACGAGATTCACGTGGCCGTAGGCTTGAGGAATCGGTTGCGTGTCGTCAAATAGATCGAATCGTTCGCCCGCCAGCCCAACTACCAGATCTCCGATCACGCCCGCCGGCAGACGGAGATCAAAGGAAACCAGCGTGGTCCGGGAAGCGAGTGGCTTCGAGTCACCCGCGAGAGCGACCTCGGATGCCTGCAGCAGCGAGGTCCCACCCTCGTCCGACTGGCTCCAAACCAGCCACGATTCGCCCGGCCCATACAGATCGCCTCGCCGGACGTTTTCAACCGATAAGGGTGGCCAATCGGCGATCGCCAAGGCAAGTTCCAGGTTCCAGGCCGTCACCGCCGAACCAACGGTCGGTGGCTCACCGCCGCTTGCGGTCAGTTCGACGGACAGCGCCACGACGGTTTCCGAACGCGGATGGACGGTCAACGAGGACGTGGGAACCCGTACTGCCACTTCGGCCCATGCCACGGTCGGCAGGACGGCGGCAACGACCGCCATGATCAATCGGGGTGAAGACGGCACGACGCGATTACCTCGGGGAAGGCAAGTGGTTGCCGACCCAACGCGACCGCCGCAACCGGGCGGCAGAAAGACCGATGCCCAGCCAGACGATCCAGACGGTCGCCGGCTCCGGAACCGTCACGACGGCCAACGCAAGTGGCACGTCCCGATTCCAGGCCAGACGCGCTATTTGACTGCCATCCCTCGCCGAACGCCCGAGTGACTTGAGGCCCGCGTCAGCCCAATAGAGTTCTTGTCCAACTTCATCAAATGCCAAGCCGCTCGGGTCTCCCAATCCCGCCACCACCGTCACGCGGGAGCCGGTGGCAAGATCCATCCGCTGAATCTCGCCCATTCCGTCAAGGCCGATCTGACTCCAATACAGTTCGTCGCGTGCCGGATTGAAGGCCAACGCCAACGGTTCGACCAAACCACTGGCAATCGTCTCCCAGCCGGTGCCGTCGAGCTGCAGTCGTCCAATCGCCCCCGGAAAAAGGCTATCGATCAGTGGATTCACGTAGCCGAAATAAAGCTGGCCGCGCTGTGGATCCAGCGCCAGATCGTGAATTGCCGTGACTCCGACCTCGTCGGCCAACAGCTTCTCCGGCAACTCGCCCCCGTCCAAGGCGACCCCGTAAATCGCATGATCTTCCAGATCCGACCAGTAGATCACGCCCGCGTTCGGATCCAAGTCGATACCGGCGGGTGCCCTGAGGGTGTGCGCCACGATCATCGACTGCGATCCATCGGGAAGCGCGTGATGGACGACCCCCGTGGGAGAGATGGGGAGCCGCGGCTGGACCTCGGACCATGCCAAGTCCGACTCGGTCGCGGCGATCCCGGCCGGGCTGAACGCGGCCGCAACACGCTCGACGCTCAATCCCGCGTCGTCGGTTCGCCAGATCCCGTCGGGCTGGCTCCAATACAAGACGGTTTGCGCCGAGGCGGGGGCCGACAGTACGACCGCCAGGAGCCCGGCCTGCAGCGCGGACCTCTGCCCATACCTTCTACAATTTCCACGTAACGCGTTCATCATCATCTGCCTCGCCGCTGTCGCCGAGCTGTCACGCATACCTAATTACAGTCTATCCAGCGCGAAAGCCCGGCACTACGAATTTGCGCTCCGCTCGCTCCGGATCTTGACAGAAAGGCAACCATTTCGAAACGCGGGGCCGGGAGAGGTCGCTCGGGTCCCGCGGGCGGGAGCCGAGCGGGTGAGGGCTGAGACTCTGGCGGAGGGCGTGTCTAGCGGAGGGCGTGACCCCCTCATCCGGCCTGCGGCCACCTTCTCCCGCGCCGGGGAGAAGGGACAGGATCGTGTCACCTCCCCCGGGGCCGGGAGAGGTCGCCGCGGACCGATCTGTCGCCTATTTCCGACACGCGGTTCGGTGCTCTGTTGACAGCAATCTCCTCTTCCGCCCAACATAATAACTAGAGACGCTGTCGCGCCGTCGGCAGGCGAGCAGGTTGCCTGCCCCCGCGGAGGACCGCTCATTGAGGAAGGGAACTGACGAAATGCATGGGTCACACCGACGATTGATCCTGACGGGACTGGCCGGGCTGCTTGCGGCCTGCTTTTTGTCCGCCGGGGTAAGAGCGGACGTCATCACCGATTGGAACAACGTGATGCTGGAGACCACCCGCACCACTCCACTGAATCCGCCGCACGCATCTCGTGCCCTCGCGATGGTGCACACGGCGATGTATGACGCGGTCAACTCGATCGCTCAGACCCATCAGCCCTACCACATGAGCGTCCCGACCCCCGCGGACACGAGCCGCGAGGCGGCCGCCGCTCAGGCCGCTTACCGCGTGCTGTCGCAACTTTTCCCAAGCCAGCAGCCAACCTACGAGCTCGCGTTATCGAACAGCTTGGCCGGCGTTCCGGATGGAGCGGAAAAGCAAGCCGGCATCAGCCTGGGGACGACGGTTGCCGATGCAATTCTCGCGCTGCGTGCCAACGATCGCTCGGACGAGGTCGTGGCGTACACGCCCGGATCGGCCCCGGGTGAGTGGGTTCCCACGCCGCCGGCCATGGCGCCGGCCTTGTTGCCGAACTGGCCGAACGTGACACCCTGGGCAATGACCCGCGGCGATCAGTTTCGAAGCACGACGGGTCCACCCGCCCTGGATTCGCCCGAGTATGCGGCGTACTTCAACGAAGTCAAGCTGATCGGTGCGGCGGACAGCGTCACCCGCACCGCGGACCAAACCGAAATCGCGCAATTCTGGGCGGACGATCCGGGAACGGCCACGCCACCCGGGCATTGGAATCGAATCGCCCAAACGGTCGCGGAAGCGAGGGGAAACACGTTGGAAGACAATGCGCGTCTGTTCGCGCTGCTGAACGTCGGCGCCGCGGACGCCGCGATCTCGTGTTGGGACAACAAATATGCGTTCAACGACTGGAGGCCCGTGACCGCGATCCGTCAGGCAGATACCGACGGCAATCCGGCGACCGAGCCGGATCCCGATTGGAGTTCGTTCGTCACGACACCGCCGTTTCCCACGTATACCAGCGGCCACAGCTCGTTCAGCGGTGCGGCGGCGTCGATTCTGTCGGGCTTCTTCGGCGACGATCAAATCAGCTTCACGTCATCTGCCGAGGGCACTGTCGTCGCGGATCGCAGCTACACCAGCTTTTCCCAAGCGGCCGAAGAGGCCATGAATAGCAGGCTTTATGGCGGAATCCACTGGCGTTACGACAACGAGGACGGGTTGCTCCTCGGTAGGGCCCTCGGGGAATTCGTATTGGCGACACAGATGCAGCCGGTGCCCGAGCCGACTTCGATGGGCGGACTCATCGGGACCATGCTGCTGCTGATCGCGCGGCGGCGCCGCTCATCCACCACCGCAGTTCGCTAGTCCCGATTTGCTCGCATCCGAAGCCTCGCAAGCCGGTCGAGTCCTCGTGCGGGGCCCTTGTCGGTTCGCTCGATTTCGCCTATCACGGGCGTAGTCGTCGCGCCGAGGGCTCGGCGCACCCGCTTCTGACCGTCGGAGAAACTCGAATGCAGATTGTCATCGTATGTGGCACGAACCGCGCCGGTGCTCTCTCGCGGCTGCTGGCCACCGAAGCTGCCGAAGCCTATCGACAACTCGATCAGACGGTCGATCTGCTGGACATGAATGAGTTGCCGCGCGAAATCCTCGAGCCGACGGTGTATCAAACCCAGCCGGCGTCGGTGAAGGCCCTGGTCGATCGCTTCCTGAAGTCGGACGGCGCGGTTTTTGTCATCCCCGAATACAACGGAAGTTATCCGGGCGTGCTCAAACTGTTCGTGGACATGTTGCCCTATCCCGAGGGCTTTGATAGCCGTCCTTGCGCGTTCGTCGGGATCGCGGCTGGGCAATTCAAAAGTCTGCGAGCCGTCGAGCACTTCCAGCAGGTCGCGGGGTATCGCAACGCCTACCTGTTCCCTCGGAGACTGTTCATCGGAGACAGCTTCAAGCAGTTTGTCGACGGCAAACTGGCCAATGACGAGCTGTCCGATCGGCTGCGAGAACAGGCGGCGGGATTCCTCCGCTACATCGCGGCCATCAAGGCCTGACCCGCTGGACCGAGTCACTCGCCCTGACCGCGATCCACCGCGATTCACCGCAATCCACGGCGATTCAGTCGCGTTTCACAAATCACCGTCTCGCGCAGCTCAAGGGGTGGTGACGCGACGGACGCCGCCCGAGATCAGGGTGGCGACGCTACTGAGAATCGCAGGCAGCGCCAAGCCACCCGGTGAGGCCAAGTACTTGGTCGTCCATACCGGATCAAATTGGCTCATGTATTGTCTGAGCCCTTCGAAGTTGTAGAAGTGCTCGCCATGGCGGAACGCGACGGACGCCAATTGGTTCCAGCGAGGGCCCTGCGGCTGCGCTTCGGGATGGACCGGTGGCGCCATCCCGAGGTCAATCCACTGATAACCGTTGGTCTGACCCCACGACATCAACTGGACGAACAAATACTCCATCACACCGGGCGGTACGTCATGCCGGTACCGCATCAAGTCGACGGCCATTTCTTCCTTACCTGCCCCCAGCCAAAGATTGGCAAAGGCGATCGGGCGCCCTGCTAGCTCGACAATCGCCACCGGACTTTGTGCGATGTATTCGGGCTCGAAGAAACCCAGCGAAAACCCTTTTTCGGCCGTTTGCTTCTGGCTCAGCCAATCGTCGCTGATCTCTTTCAAGCTGACCATGAGGTCGCTCGCGACCTGCGGAGTCTCAATTCGAAACGTACAGCCCGACTCGGCCACCCGCCGGCTCGTCGCGCGCAGTTCCCGGCGACTGCCACCTTCCAGGCTGAAACTTGCCAGTGGCACTCGAGCTTCTTCGCCAATTTCCGTCAGGGACAATCCCATCTCAACATAGAGCAACGACGTTTCCGCGTCGACCTGGTAGAAAACCGGCCAAGCACCGATCGCGTCACAGTGCTCGTAGAAGTCCCAAGCCAAGTCCAGCGACGCCTGCCGGGGACCGACCGGATCCCCCATCGCCACGTAGCTGTTCGCTTCGACGCCATACATGATCAGGGCGTCGCGATGACGACTGAACAAGAAACGTTTGTCGCCGAGCAGCGCGAGCCGACTGAGCGTGCGCGGACATCGTTCGACCAAGCCCGCCGCCACCTGCATGTCGGCCTTGGTGACCTGCCGCGGCAACGGACTGTGGCGGCGAAGCATGCGAATCGTGGCCGTTAAGACGCCCACCACCGAGGCGCCCAGCAACGCCCGATATGATCGCGCGGCGTGGGCATCGAGGGCAAACTGCCACCAGACTTCGGGGGTCGAGTCGACCTCCTTGTAAGCCAACCGCGACAGCCACGTCGCACCCACCAGGGCCACAATAAACGAGACGACCCAGCGGAGCGTAAAGCGTTCGGTGATCAGCGCATCCTTGCGATAGAAACTGCTTCGTGAGGGCAGAAATACGGCCAGCAGCAGGCTGAGCGTCAAGGCCTCTTCATATCCCAACCCCTTGCTCAACGAGAGAACCGCACCCAGGCCCAGCAGGCCGGCCGTCAAGAAGTAGGCCGTTTCGATCCGCCGCTGCAGGCCCAGCGCCAGAATCAAGAGCAGCACGCCAACGGCTCCTGCTAGAAAATGGGAGAGCTCGATCACCGCAAGGGGAAGCCAGCGGCCCACCAACTCCATGCGACCCACCGGGGGCGGTGAAGCCGCCGTGAAGAGCAGGATCAGGCCCGCGCCAAAGACGCTCACACTCAAAATCCGAGGCCCAATGGCCGACATCAGGTTGCCCAGCGCCCCAATCGCCCTCTGGGCCATCGTGCCGTGCAGCGACAATTCGTGAAGGCCCAAGGCCAGCAGGCCAAACAGAAGTGGAATCAAGTAATAGACCGCTCGGTAATGCGAGCAACGATCCGATCAGAACCTGCGGTTCCGCCGGATTTAAGAACACGACCATCACCAATTCCAAAACCCCGAGACCTCCGGGGACCTGGGTGATCAAGGAAGCGACAATCGCCAACAAATACACGCCCAGGAATTGAAAGTAGGTCGTTTCGATCGAGTGGGGAAGCAGGACGTACAACACGCCCGCCGCAACCATCAGGTCCATCGTCGCCACGGCATATTGCATCAGCGAAAGCAGCAGCGGCGGCGGAGTGAAGGCCCAGTTTCCAATCCGAACCGGTTTGCGACGGAAAGCACACAGCGCCAGGTAGCTGGCAGAAAGCACGCACAGCACCCATCCGAGCGGCTGTGTGCTGGCGATTGGAAGCCGCAGGTCGGGAGGGATGACCAACGGCTGGCAGACGAACAGGACACCGGCCAGCGCGAACAAACCAATCCAGAACGTCACGCCCAAGATCAAGACCAGCTTGACGATGTCCAAGGCCGACAGACCCCAGGAGGAATACAATCGGTAACGCACCGTCGTCCCGCCCAGCACCGTGCCGAAATTGTTCCCTACGGCGTACCCCAAGAAGGAGCCCAAGGCCACCTTTTCCAGCTGCAGCGGGTGCCCCAGGTAGGTCACGCCAAGCACGTCGTAGCCGATCAAAATCAAATAGTTGACGACCGTCAGCACCACGGCCAACCAGAGCCGCCAGCTTGGGATCTGGGCAAGGCCGTCGAGGAAATCGCGGAGCTGAA
The DNA here is from genome assembly GCA_963826795.1 of uncultured Planctomycetales bacterium. Taxonomy (GTDB): domain Bacteria; phylum Planctomycetota; class Planctomycetia; order Pirellulales; family Pirellulaceae; genus CAWGYT01. The sequence goes on from CAWGYT010000025.1 coordinate 91,220, forward strand.
ACTGCCTTAGCTCGGCATGCAACAACCACAGCGAACCCAGCAGCACGCAGAGCACCAGGAGCGGTCCACCCGCGATACGGAGAAGCTTCTTCATTGCGCTCGCAGCTGGATTGCGGTCGACATGCTTGAACGAAGGGTCGGATCGCTCGTCAAACCCTCACCGGCCGCTCGGAGGCGGAATTCGGCCCAGGCACCGTGCCGGCGGACTCGGTGAACGCACTCAAGTGCTTGCCGGTACAGCCCGTCGATTGCTGGCAGTCAACGACCGGCCCGGCACGATCGTGCGAGCCGTCTCGAGATTCCGATCGGACGCCCCCTTGTTTGTGTTGGATTGTCGCACTTTCGAAACGATCCGACAAGCTGGTCGGCGGGGTCTGGGAAAAGGGGTCAGGTCCCAAAAGCCGGAACGGCCCTTCGCGTACTTCGTACTTTTGGGACCTGACCCCTTTTCCCAAACCCTTTTTCCAAACCCTTTTCCCAACGCACACTCGTATTCCCGAAACGTCGCCAGGCGGTTACGCTGTGACGGCAGAGGTCGGCGCCGCGGCCACGCCGCTCGCACGCCCAGCGCCCGCGAAACGCGGTCATCACGACACGTCAAATGCGACACGTTAAGAACTCAACGGATGGAAAAAAATGCGTAAGGAAACTGCCCGTCATGGCGTGATGGTCATTCGTCTGCTCGCCGTCACCTTGATCGTGATGTCGCCCGCTCAGCAAGCACCCGCTCAGCAACTGCCCGCTCAGCAAGCACCCGTTCAGCAAGTACCGTCCCAGCGGCTTCCCGAGCCGGGCGAGATCTCGCTGCCGCACAGCCACGTGTACATCCACGTGGGAAAAGTTGGACTGGGTCATGAACACGCCGTTGTGGGATCGCTCCAACACGGGACCCTGCACCTGGGGCGGTCACAAGACGCGGGCGTGCTGGTGTTCGACATGGCCAGCTTCGTCGCCGATACGGCCGAAGCTCGCAAGTACCTGGCCCTCAAAGGCGAGACATCCACTTCGACTCAGGCACAGGTGAATGCGAACTTACGCGGCGCCGAGGTCTTGGACGTCGAACGGTATCCGACGGCGATCTACCAAATCGCTTCGGCCCAGCCGATCCAAGTCCCCGCGGGCGAGCCGGCGAAATACGATCTCCGAGGCGAATTTACCTTGCATGGAACGACGCGGCCCTTGCGGATTTTTGTCACCTTGCCTGAGGAAAAGAACGGCTTTCAGCATGTTCGCTGCGGGTTTGCGATCCGCCAATCGGACTTCGGCATCAAACCCTATACGAAGGCCTTGGGGGCGGTCGGAGTCGCCGATGAATTGAAGATCTACGGCGACGCGTGGCTCCGCAAAGAATCGCGTGTTGCCCAAACGCCAACGGATCCGACACGTTGAGTCTTCCACGATCCGGCACGGCGCGGAGGCACAGGCGCCGAACGTGTCGCCGAACGTGTCGCCGAACGCATCGATTCGCACCTTTGAAAAGGCAACTGGAATGATTTCTTGTCCGTCGGTTGAAAAGCAGACGATCCGCGCACTACAACCTGGTCACGCCCTTCTATCGCGTGATGTGGGGTAAGCACATTCACCATGGCCTCTGGGATGACGACGAGTCGCCACGAGTCGCGCAGCTCAACCTGACGCGGACACTCGCCCGCGAAGCGCAGATCACGGCCGGATCGTGTGTCTTGGATGTGGGCTGCGGAATGGGCGCGTCATCCATTCACTTGGCTCGAACGCTGAAGTGCCAGGTCACGGGAATTACGCTCAGCCCGGTCCAAAGTCGCTGGGCCCGCTGGTCCGCACGTCTGGCGGGAGCAGCCGGGTTCACGAAGTTCCTGTGTGCCGACGCCGAAACCATCGAATTTGCCGAAGGGGCGTTTGACGCGGTGTGGAGCATCGAGTGCACGGAACACTTGTTCGACAAGGCCGCTTTCTTTCGCCGCGTGGCCACTTGGCTACGCCCCGGCGGACGACTCGCCATCTGCGCCTGGTTGGCCGGCGATCCTCTGGACGAACCCAAATGTCGGCAGTTGCATGACGTGTGCGAGGGGTTTTTCTGCCCGTCACTGGGGACCGCCGAGGACTATCAGACGTGGATTCGGCAGGCAGGGCTGACCCTGGAAGCTCAGCACGATTGGAGTGACCGAGTGGCCCGGACCTGGGAGATCTGCGGGCAGCGGACCGCAGGCACTCGGATGATGAAGCTGGCTCATTGGCTCGACCCGGATACCGAATTGTTCGTCAAACGCTTCGAGACGATCGCGGAGGCTTACCGTACCGGCGCGATGCGGTACGGCTGCTTCATTGCCGAACGGCCGGCGGGCTGATACCCTCCCGAGAGACACGAGCAAAGGATTGACTCGCATGCGGCGCACGATGGGCATTTGCTTCGGCATCGGGACGCATCTGCTCTTTGCCTTGACCGTCTGGCGGCTCTTCTTTTTTCTCAAGGGAGACGTCGCCGAGCCGTCCCTGACGGCGCCGGCCCTCGTTGGGATCGACGTCTTGCTGTGCCTCCAGTTTGCGATTCCGCACAGCCTGCTGCTGCATCCGGCGACTCGTCAGCGTTTGAGCCGTTGGATTCCGAGGGAATTCTACGGATGCGTCTTTTGCGTCGCGACCTGCGCGGGGCTTTGGGTCACCTTCCTGGGATGGCAATCCAGTCCCTCCGTCATCTGGCAGTCGAAGGGGCTCGGCCGCACTGCAATCGGGCTCGCCTTTGTCGGCTCGTGGCTTGCCCTGTTCTACAGCTTGTCCCTGCAAGGGCTGGGTTTCCAGACCGGCTGGACACCCTGGTGGCACTGGCTGCGGCGACTCCCTCCGCCGCGGCGCGAATTTCGCGAATGCGGCGCATACCGTTACCTGCGGCACCCGATTTACTTGAGCTTTCTGGGATTGATCTGGTTCGCGCCGACGATCACACTCGATCGCGCGATCTTGATCGCAACCTGGACCGCCTACATCGCGGTCGGCAGCGTGCTCAAGGACCGGCGGATGGTTCACTACGCGGGAGACCGGTACCGAGCGTACGCCGCGCGGGTCCCCGGATATCCCTTGATGGTCGCCGGTCCGCTCGGAAGAGTCGCTTGGGCGCGCGACGGAGCGGCGGCAAAGCCGATCGCGACGCGGGAGACGAGACCCGCGAAGAAGGCCGCCTGAGTTGGGGATCGGGTCGGTGGCAGTGTGGCTGTTGATGGGATCCTGTTTCTGACCTGCGGAATTCGCCATGAACTTGCGACGCCTCCGTCAGCTTTCTCTTTTTCAGCGACGCTTCGCGCTGTTGGCGGTTTACGCCTTGGTTGCTCTCCCGTGGATTGTTCAAGGTGCGGCCCGCGCGATGAACTCCAACGCCAACTCGCCGATCGACTGGGTCCCCTCCGACTTTCCGCCCCGGCGCGCCTACGACCACTTCCGCGCGGCGTTTGGACAAGGAGACGTCGTGGTCGCCAGTTGGGACGGTTGCACGATCGGCAATGAACGCTTGGATGAACTCGCCAGGCAACTCCGGGAGGACCCGGCTTTTCAGGATCCCAAGGGCAAATCCTACTTTGAATCCGTCGTGACAGGCCGTGAGCTCGTCCTCCAGCTCGTGGCACCTCCGCTCTCGCTTCCCTTGGCGAGTGTGCGGGAACGGCTGAAGGGATCGTTTTTGGGCGTGGATGGCGAGACAACGTGTGTTTCGCTGACGTTTACCGAGGCCGGATTGGAGCGTCGATCCGCGCTGGTCGACCAATTCCAGCAAGTCCTGGAACGAATCTGCTCGGTGCCTCGAAACCGTCAACATTTGGCAGGTCCGGTCATGGACGGGTTGGCCGTCGACCGCGCGAGCAAGCGCACGCTGGACCAACTGGCCATTCCTTCGGCGCTGTTGGTCTTCGCGCTGTGTCACCTGGCGCTGGGTTCGTTGCCTTCGGCCATCCTGGTATTCGGAATTTCGCTGTATGCCCAGGGTCTGACCCTGGCCGCCGTCCACTACGGTGGCCGCGAGATGAGCGCCCTGTTGATCGTCATGCCTCCGCTGATTCAGGTGCTGGCCGTCGCTGGTGGAATCCATTTGGTGAATTACTATCGTGAGGCGTGCCGGGATCCGACCGTCGCATGTCCTGCCCTCCATGCGCTGCGGATGGGTTGGCTTCCTTGCACGCTGTCGGCCGGCACGACCGCGGTGGGGCTGGGTTCGCTGATGGTCAGCCGACTGACACCGATTCGTGATTTCGGAATCTTTGCGGCGCTCGGCGTGATCGCGACCACCGCCTTGCTGCTGAGTTTTGTCCCGGGGACGCTCTCGCTGCGCCGTGATCGCCCGCGTCAGCTGGCGGGGACGCGCGCGGATGCGGCCTGGGACCGTTTCTGGCAGGGCTACGTCCAACTGATACGGGTGGGCCACATACCGATTGCCATCGGCTGCGTGGCCCTACTCGGCGGTGCCGCTTGGGGCCTCACGCGGCTGAGTACCTCGGTCCGGATTGAGACGCTGTTTCCAAGTTCGAGTCGGATCTTGAGCGACTACAGGTGGATTGAAGATCGGGTCGGTCCCCTGGTCCCCATCGAAGTCATTTTGACCTGCGACAGCGATTGTCCTCTCGAGTTGAGCGAGCGACTCGAGCTGGTCGAAACGCTCGAACGGCATTTGGGCGACGTCGCGGCGCCGCTCGCGACCGAAGCCGTCGGTAAGTCGTCTCGCGGACCGCCGCAGGCCGACGGCGTTCGGCTTGCCAGCCTGTCGGCTTGCAGTTTCCTCCCTCCGCCACCGGCACGTCCCACGGGACCACGGCTGCCGCACGACGCGGTGCTGCGATACGAACGGCAGTACGAATCGCAGCTGAGCTCCCTGTTGCCGCTGTTCCGTCAGCTCGGGTACTTGAGTGACGAGGCGGGTGCGCAACACTGGCGAATCACGACGTTCGTCAGCGCGCTGAGCAACGTGGACTATGGGACGTACTTGGGGCAGCTGCGAGAATTGACAGCTCCGATCCTGCGATCGGCCGACGGCCGTCCACGGCCGGGAATTTCGCTTGAGTACACCGGGATCATGCCCTTGGTGCACGAAATCCAGCGGCAACTGATGCACGATTTGCTTGAGAGCTTTCTCGTGGCGTTTGCGGTGATCGGACTCATCATGGCGGTCGTGCAGGGCCATCCGTTGACCGCCGCCGTTTCGATGATTCCCAACCTCTTGCCCACCGTCCTCCTATTCGGCGGTCTGGGCTGGCTCGGAACTCCGATGGACATCGGCACCGTGATGACGGCGAGCGTCGCCCTGGGGATTGCCGTTGACGACACCCTGCATTATCTGACCTTCTTTCAACGGGGGCTGGATCAGGGTCAACGCCGCTTTGAGGCCGTGGTTTTCGCCTCGCAGCATTGCGGCCGCGCCATGGTCCAATCCACCGTGATCCTGGCCTTGGGAATCTCCGTCTTTGGCCTCAGCGATTTCGTTCCAACCCGGCGGTTCGCCTGGATGATGATGGGTTCGCTATCCGCCGCTCTCGCCGGCGACTTACTGCTGCTGCCCGCGCTGCTGCTGGGCCCTCTGGGCGCCTTCTTTCGCGCCGCGGACGATGCGCCACCGATCCGAGACACTCGACCGAGCTCGGTCGATGACGCCGTCTCGGGTGAGCGGGAATCGTCAGGCAGTCGGCGACATCGTCTGCGCCGGGTCGTACCGCGAAGATCACTCTAGCAGCGTCGCCTCGATCGCTAAGCCCGGCCCAAACCCCAACAGCACGTAAGGCCGCGGCGCGTTGCTTTGGCAGAGTCGATCCAGAATGAACAGCACGGTCGGTGACGACATGTTGCCATACTCGGCCAACACCTGAAACGAGTCGGCAAGCCGTTCCAGCGGTAGCTCCAAACCGGCGGCGCAGGATTTCAGAATCCGCGGTCCTCCGGGATGAATCGCCCAGCTGCCGATCGCGGCCCGGCTCAGGCCCTGCGACTGCAACCAGCGGTCGAGGAAAGGACCGACGGCGGCGCGTACCGCATCGGGAACTTGAGGCGAGAGGGTCATCTCAAAGCCATGATCGGCGATCTGCCAACTCATCATCGATCGCGTACCTCCGACCAGGTCCGACCCGCAGTGTTGAACGCGTGCGATCGGCTTTTGGCCCGTTCGCGGCGAACCACCCACAATCGCGGCCGCACCGTCGGCGAACAACGCATTCGAAACGATTTGGTCCGGCTTCCAGCCGTATTGCTGATGCAGACTGCAAAGTTCAACGGCGACCAGCAGCACGCACGCCGTGGGGTCTGCGTCGATGAACGCCTTGGCAACGCGCAATCCATTCAAGGCACCATGACAGCCCATGAAGCCGATCTGCGTTCGCGCCACGTGCGACGGGATTCCCAAATGATCGATCAATTGCACATCAACCCCAGGCGCCGAAAATCCGCTGCAGGTGACGGTGATCAAGTGCGTCACGGCAGCAGGTGACAACTGAGCCTGATCCAAAGCTTGACGTGCCGCGGGCAGCGCCAAGCTGGTCACGAGCTGCCCGTACGCCTCCATCCGAGCCGCCGTCGTGGGGCCCCGATCCTCCGCTCCCACCGACGCCGGATAGAAGCGTTGCGACGAGGGCTCGCCGTTGGTCGACGTCTCCAGCAGCACGCTGTGCCGGGTCTGGACACCCGTCCGACGGTACAGTTGCGGCAGCAACCGGAGCTGACGCGCGTCGGCCGCGCAAAAGTCGGCGGCAAGTCCGGCGGCCTCCGCCTGTTCAATCCGATGCGGAGGCAACTGCGTCCCGATTCCGTAAATGTCAAAACTCATTTGAGTACCAATGGCGTGTAGGAATGTGGGCGCGTGACGCGGCTGACCACCGCCTCCGTCAAATGCGGGAGGACGGCCAGGGTCCCGATGCCTGCCTTCACGGCAAAGGGCCACCGCAGCAGCGAGGCGAGGACGCGGCAGGAGCGCTGACGAGGCCCGATTTGAGAGCGCAGGATTCGGCCCCACATGCGTTCCAGTTCCTCGTCCCAACCGCGCAATCCGCGCGACGAGGGGCCAGGCGAGTCGCGCGGAGGCCAGCGCCCACGCCATGCCCTCGCCCGTAAAAGGTTCGACGTACCCGGCGGCGTCTCCGATCGCCAACAGCCGCGGGGCCGCAGGGACGCGACACTGGTGGCTGAGTGCAACGGTGCCCTGCCAGGCTGCTTCGCGCAACAACGTCGGTACCGGCAGCTCGCTCGACGCCAGCAACTGACCGACCCACGCCGCCGGCCCGCCGGCGCGTTTCAACGCACCAGGCTGCACGGCCCCCGCGACGTTCAATTGCCCCGACTCGACCCGGACCAATCCGACGTAGCCCCACCTCCCGACGACCATCGACAGTTCGCCGGCGGGATACGCATTGGGATCCACACATTCAGCCGGCAGAATCGTGCCCAAACCCACATGAGAACGGGGGACCGCGCGGCGCGGCAATTCCTCGTTTCGCGGCAGACTACTGCGCAGCAACCCTCCGGCCGCGATCACGATCCGGGCTTGCACGCGGCCCGTGCTTCGACCGTTGGCGTCGAACGCGACGGAGCGTGTCGCAGCGTGACTCGCGCAGGGTTCGATGCGGGCCGTGACTTCAGCACGGAAACTGGCACCCGCCTGAACGGCCGCCTCCACCAGGCGGTGGTCGAACGTTTTTCGGGAAACCGCCAGGCCTCCCGGCAAGCGAGCGGTCAATCGCTGGCGCCCGGCACACAGTCTCAGTCGCTGCAAGGGGCCCTGCGGCATCTGCCGGACCAGGTCACCCAGTCCGGCCGCGGCCAATTCGTCACAGGCACTCAGATTGACGCAGCCGCCGCAAACTTTGGGGCGCGGAAATGCCTGTCGATCCAGCAGCAGCACTCGCCGACCCGCCGCAGCCGCCTGTTGGGCGAGCAAGGCGCCAGCCGGGCCAGCGCCGACGACCACGACGTCCCAGAGGGGCGTGCCCGAACCAAGTTCGCATCCGGCCGAGCCCGCGGTCATCAGCCGGTTCCTCGCAACAGAAATCGACAGGGCCAGCGAGCGGACACTTGAATCTGCTGCATGCCCGCTCGTACCGGCCAGTTCACGCACCTCCGGGATCGTCCAGGCCGCGGCGACCGAACGCGGCCCATCCGTGTGGACGATTGGCGAGCGGGAGAGCAGGCGGGTGCCGAACCAAGCCAGGGCAAATCCTGCCGGAGTTCGAATCAAATCGTTGACCAATACCAGCCTGCGAGCGGCGGTCGCCATCTTGCGGAGGACCGCCGTCGCTTCGGGAGCATCCAAATGGTGCAGGAACAGGGAACACATGATGACATCGTAGTCCGCTGGCAGCGGATCGCGCACCACGTCCCGAGGAAAGAACGCGACATTTCGCAGCCCCCCGCGAGCCGCCTCGTCACGGGCGTGCTGGAGGGCCACGTCGCTGAGGTCACATCCCGCCAACTGGACGGCGACACGCTCTCGGCGGGCGATTCGGTGCAGTTGCAAGACCACATCGCCACCGCCGCAAGCCAGATCCAGGACCCGCAGCGGTCGACGGCCGCCCTCACACCCCCCCACGGCTTCGCACAAACGGCGGATCTCGGGCCAGACGATCTGAGCACTTCGGCTGAACCGGTTGATGCGCTGCAGACCCCGCAACGCCTGTCGATGGTCCCGCTCGGCCAACCCCGGCTGGTCCATTAACTCGGGCTGCCGGTCCCGCTGCGTCAGGTTGTTCATGCGTCTCCATCGGGCCAGGGGCACGTACCGCCATGACGCTCGGATTCGTCTCCGCAAGCGGCCCACCATTCGATCCGCTGACTTTATGCTCCGGCATCCGGCCACGGTCGTCAATGGGTTCGCCCTCGCCGCGCCGCCCTGGGTCGCGTGTCCATTGGGCTCGCCACCACCGAAGTTTTTGTTGACGGAAACCTGCGATGACTCGGATCGCCTTGAAGATGTTAACGGGCAACCTCGGGAAGTACGTGAGCATCGTGCTGGGGATCGCCTCTTCCCGACCTGCCCCCTTTTCCCGAACTGCAATCGAGTAGAGGGAAGTCGGCCCCTATTTCGGCGAAGTTTGCTATGATATCGAGTCTGCTTCAGTCCATCGGAATGCCCGCGAATGGAAAACCACAACATGAGATCGTTACTGCTGTCGTTCGCCCTGCTTTGTTGGCTGGAAGCCACGCTCGTGGCCCAATCGAATCCGGCCCCAAATCCCACGGCCGGCCCCGCCGCGAATGATCCCGAAGCGTCGGAAAAGGCCGAGATTGCCGAAATGTTCCGCAACTATTTGGAGGCCCTGAACCGCCAAGAAGCCACGAAGGCGGCCCAGGCCTGGGCGGAAAACGGGACTTATGTCGATCGTCAGACCGGTGAACGATCCGAGGGCCTGCGCCGCCATTCGGGACGAGATGGAAGCGGCTTTCGCAGCGGACCCCTCGATCCGCGTAGGTGGCCAAGTCACTCGGTTCCAGCGGATGCTAACCGATGTGATCCGCGTGGAGGGCGAGACGAGCGTGAGTCACGGCGATTCCGACGCGGTGCTTGGCATCTTCTCCGCGATTCTGGTCAAGCGCGACGGGAAATGGGAGATCGCGTCACTCGAGGAATCCGCCTTGCCGCAGCCCGAAAGCCCCGCGCAAGCACTCAGCGAGTTGGAATGGCTGATCGGAACCTGGTCCGACGAAGGCGAGGCCGAACAGGTCGAATCGACGTTTCGATGGTCTCCCCGTAAGACGTTTCTGATCCGATCCATCACGAGGATGGGCGACGATGACGAGCCCGAACAGGGAACTCAAATCATCGGCTGGGATCCGCGTGCAAGGCAAATCAGGTCCTGGACCTTCAATTCGGACGGCTCGTTCGGGGCGGACACTTGGAGCCGCAGCGGTAGCGACTGGCTGATCCGCTCCACGCAAACCTTAGGCGACGGCCGAGCCGCATCGGGGACGTTCGTGCTCACTCGGGTCGACGACGACACCCTCTCGCTGCAACTGATCGGCCATGAGGTGGAGGGTGAGCCGCTGCCGGCTTCGAATCCCGTCACGGCCGTGCGCGTCGTTCCCTCGGAGTCCGCCGCGAACTCCCCGGCAGATCCGGCTCCCGGGCAACCCTGAGCCAGCAGCCGCGTACCGCGCCAGACCCGACCTCAGCCTCCGCACGACAGACTTGGGACGAAATCCAATGATCGACCGTTCGTACTGTAAATTAGTCACCCTCGTTGTTTTGCTTGGCGGCGTCAGCGCCGTGGACGCCGGAGGCTTACGCGGCGGCGGAGGTGGAGGTCGCGGTGGTGGTGGCGGCGGCCGCGCCGCAGCTCGTCCCGCGGCCCGACCCGCACCGCGCCGAGCTCGGGACAACTGGGACACGCTTCGAGACCCAACGTCAGTCGTCCCTCGAGCCGTCCGGCGCCCAGCCGACCCGCCCCTCGTCCCGCGCCCAGCCGTCCCGCGCCCAGCCGTCCCGCACCCAGCCGTCCCGCGCCCAGCCGTCCCGCGCCCAGTCGACCCAGCGGCGGGATGAAGCCCAGCGCTCGCCCGAACATTTCCCCACCCTCCCTGGCCAATCGTCCCACGACGCGACCTGGCGCGGCGGGCCCCGGCCCGGTACGTCCCACAACGCGACCCGCCCCAGGCCCCGGCGGCACCGCACGGCCAGACCGGCCCAACGTCAACCGGCCCGACATCGCCCAGCGACCCGCGGGCAACCGGCCCTCGACCCGGCCCAGCGTCCCGGCCCTGGGAGGCGGCCAGCGCCCCGACGGCGGAATTGGGAGACCTGGGGGCAATCAGCGACCAGGCGTCGGCCAGCGCCCCGGCGGCGCGACCCGCCCCAGCCAACGCCCCTCTCCCGGCGATCTGGGAGACTTCCTGGGACTCGATCGACCCGTACAACCGCCCACCACGCTCCCCGCACGCCCCGGAGGCAACCGGCCCGGCGGAGAACGGCCCGGAATCACGCGACCGGATCGGCCCGGCACGGGTGAACGACCCGGAATCGGAGACCGACCGATCGCAGGCAACCGGCCCGGCGTGGGCGACCGGCCCGGCGTGGGCGACCGGCCCGGCGTGGGCGACCGACCCGGGATTGGCAACCGGCCCGGCGTGGGCAACCGGCCCGGCGTCGGCAACCGGCCCAATAACATTGGTGGGAATCTGAATCTGAACATCAACAACCGTCCCAGCTGGGTGAACATTGATCGCAACACGATCAACAACATCAACAATCGATGGGGGAATCAGATCGGCAATCTCCATAATTGGCCGAGTCGTTATCCCAATCGAATCGGCTACTGGCATGGCTGGGGCAACAACCTCCGCGGACATTGGCACCATCATCACTATCACGGCCACGGATGGTTCGGCGCCGGCTGGTGGGCCGGGCATCCGCATCGGTATTGCGGCTGGCATTACGGGTATCGGTTCGGTGCTTACCCCTGGCGATACTGGTGGACGGTTCCCACATTTGCCGCCATCACCAATTGGTTCAGCTGGTCCGCCCCGGCCGCGGTGTGGTCCGAACCCGTGTACTACGACTACGGCACGGGCGGCAATGTGGTCTACCAAGGCAACCAGGTTTACGTGAACAACGAGCCGGTGGCGACGGCGCAGGAATTTGCCGAGAGCGCGGCGGACCTGGCGACGGTGCCCCCGCCAGCCACGGAGGAAGAGGCGGAGGAGGCCGAATGGCTACCGCTGGGGACTTTCTCGGTGGCGACCAGCGAGCAGGATCTCGAACCGACCCGCGTGATGCAGTTGGCGGTCGACAAGCAGGGGGTCATCAGCGGGACACTCTACAACAGTGCGACCGACGAGGCCCAAACGATCCAAGGTCAGGTTGACAAGGAGACGCAGCGTGTCGCATTACGACTTGGAGACACCGACAACGTCGTCGCGGAAACCGGGATCTACAACCTGACTCAAGACGAGGCACCGTTGCTGGTTCACTTCGGTACGGACCGAGTCGAAAATTATTTGCTTGTTCGCCTGGAATACCAAGGGGACGACGCGGAAGAGTCGGAATCGCAGTGACGTCGCCACCCAGACGCGTCGAGTCCAGCTCGCGCAGTGATTCGCAAATGGCTTGGTCGTTTAGAATCGCCAGGATCGCAGGAATCGACGTCTTCCTGCACTGGACGTTCCTGATCCTGCTGACCTGGATCGGGGCCAGCTACCTGCTGCGAGGTGAGTCGCTCGGGCAGGCGGCGGCGGGAATCGGGTTCGTCCTGGCCCTGTTCGGTTGTGTCGTCCTGCACGAATTGGGGCACGCCCTGACGGCGCGACGTTTCGGGATTCAAACGGAAGACATTACGCTCTTGCCCATCGGCGGCGTCGCTCGGCTGCAGCGAATGCCGGAGGATCCCCGCCAGGAATTCCTGGTCGCGATTGCGGGGCCGCTGGTGAATTTGGCGATCGCGTCCGTGTTGTTCGGCTATCTTTGGGCCCGACGGGGATTCACCGGCCAACTTCCTGAGACGCTTTTGGCAGGATCGTTCTTGGTCAATCTGCTGTGGGTCAACGCGATGCTGTTTACGTTCAACCTCTTGCCCGCGTTTCCCATGGATGGCGGACGTATCCTCCGGGCCTTCCTGGCGACCCGCATGAATTATGTGCAAGCGACCTCGATCGCGGCGAACGTGGGGCAGGCCATGGCGATGCTGCTGGGACTGGCCGGGCTGTTTTACAATCCCTTCCTGATCTTCATCGCGTTTTTCGTCTACCTGGGGGCCGAAGGCGAGGCCCGCATGGTCGAGATGAAATCGCTCTTGGGCGGTGTGCTCGTACGGGACGCGATGATCCATCACTTTCGAACACTTCAGCCCACCGACACGCTGCGGGTGGCGGCGGATGAATTGCTGGCCGGCTCGCAACACGACTTCCCGATCGTCGAAGGCGGGCGAGTCGTGGGAATGCTCCGCCGCACGCAACTGGTCGAGTCGCTCGCGCAGCGGGGCGAGCAGGCAACGATCGAAACGGTCATGGATCGAGAAGTGCATCCGGTACAAGATTCCGACACGCTCGAACATCTTTCGAGCGAGATGCAATCGCGCGGCATCACGACGCGGCCAGTGATCCAAGACGATCGGCTGATCGGGCTGGTCTCGACGGAAAATATCGGCGAGTACCTGATGATCAAAGCGGCCCAGCAGCGTCGCGCCGGCGCGTGAGCCTCATTCCATCAGCGGTCGATCGGCGGCAATCCGTCCGCGTGAGAAGTAGAGGATCAAACCGAGCACGGGCAGAATCAGAATCAAGAGGGTCCAGACCAGCTTATGGCGAGCCGACCCCTTCCCTAGCAGCAGGGAGACAATGGCGGCCACATCCATAATGAGCAAGACCGCCGCCACACCCGACCAAGGCGAGGGCTTCAGTCCCAATTGAGCGACCAGCGCCGACCCATCCGCGGCCAGCCAAGGCACCCCGACGCGAGCGACATCCTGAGTCATCGGTTATCTCTTTCATGCTTGCACGAGTCGTATCCGGCGGGGGAACCGCCGTTTTCCCCCCGGCCGTGAACGCCTACTGTACCCGACGTCGCCTCAAATCGCGAATAGGAACCTTTCCCGCCGGGAGGCCGAGGGGCCATCGGGAGGGCAAGTTCCCGCCGAGCCGCCTCGCCGACGACCACCGAGACCCCACGCACCAAACCGCCACCTCCGCGGTCCGCCACGACACCTCCTCAATCCTCCACCGGCCGTTTGCCGCGTACGAACCAGGGATAGATGGCGGGCACGACCAGGCTGGTGAGCAGCGTCGAGGTGATCAGGCCGCCGATCACGACCGTGGCCAGGGGACGCTGCATTTCGGCCCCGTCACCGGTGGACGTCGCCATCGGCAGAAAGCCCAAGCTGGCCACCAGCGCGGTCATCAGGACGGGCCTCAGGCGCGAGAGTGCTGTCTCGCGGGTCACATCATCAATCGGCAAGTCGGTTCCGCGCAAGTGTTCCGCGGCGCTCACCCAAACCAGGCCGTTCAGGACGGCGACACCGAACAGTGCGATGAATCCGACACCCGCCGAGATGCTAAACGGCAGCTGGCGAACGGCCAGCGCGAACACGCCTCCGGACGCGGCCATCGGGACGGCCAGGAAGATCAGCAGCGCCAAGCTCGGCGACTTGAACGTGGTATGGAGCAGCAGGAAGATGAGCAAGAGCACGATCGGCGTGATCAGGGCCAATCGACGACTGGCCGATTGCAGGTTCTCAAAGTCACCTCCCCAGCGAATTTCGTAGCCAGGCGGCAGCACAACCTGTTCGGCGACCGCACGTTTCGCCTCGGCGACGAAACTGGCCACATCGCGTCCCCGCACATTGGCCGAAATGAACGTGCGACGACGATTGGCGTCGTGCTCGACCGTGGGTGGGGTCTCCTCCAGACAGAGGTCCGCCAGCTCGCCGAGCGGGACGGGTTCTCCGCCCGCTTCCGCCACCGGCAGCTGACGCAATTTGGCAATTTCTCCCCGCCAGGCTTCTGGCAGTCGGACGATGACCGGAAAACGTGCCGCGTCCCTCGAAGATCAAACCGACTTGGTGCCCGCCGATCGACTCGACGACATTCATGACCTGTTCGGCATTAACGCCATAGCGAGCCAGCGCGTCGCGTCGGGGAACGACCGTCAGGGTTGACAGGTTGGCCTGATAGTCTGCCTTGACATCGACCGCACCTCCGATCGGTCTCAGCACCCTTTCGATTTCCTTCGCGGTGCGACCGAGCACCGCCAGATCGTCACCGTACAGCAGCACGGCCACGTCCGCCTTGACGCCCGCCACCAGCTCATCGACGCGCATTTCAATCGGCTGCGTGAACCCGAAGGCGACTCCGGGCACGGACTGATTCAGGACCTTCGACATCTCGCTGATGAGCGTGTCACGCGTCTTCGGCGTCGGCCAGTGATGGTGGTCGTTCAGGATGACCCACACGTCGGTTTGATGGACACCCATCACGTCGTTCGCAATCTCGGGTCGCCCGGTCTTGCAAAAGACGGTCTTCACTTCGGGGAATTCCAGGAGTGCCTTTTCGATCCGCGTGGACATGTCGATCGAGCCTTCCAACGAGGCGCTCGGCAGTCGGACCGCTTCGATCAGCAAATCGCCCTCTTCCAAACGGGGCATGAACTCCGCCCCCAGTCGGTAACCGACGGGCAGGCTCAGTCCAAAAACCACGAGTGCCAGGACGGTCGTGATCACCGGATGGGAAATCGCACGATTGACGACGGGACGATACACGAACTTGATCATGCGAACCAGCAGAATGTCCTTGTCCTGAATTTTCCGCGGCAGGGTTAACGAAGCCATCGCGGGCATGAAGGTCATCGACAGGACGAGTGAACCGAACAGGGCGAACAGGACCGTGAGCGCCATTGGCCGAAAGAGTTTGCCTTCGGTGCCGGTCAGCATCAAGATCGGCAAGTAAACGATCGCGATAATCAATTCGCCGAACATTGTGGGTTTTCGCACCTCGATGGACGCGTCGCGTATGACGTCCAGTCGCGAACGTCCCGCGGTGTTATGCGAGAGTCGGTGGATGCAGTTCTCGACCATGATCACGGACGAATCCACGATCAATCCGAAGTCGATGGCCCCCAGGCTCATCAAGCTGGCGGTGATCCCGAAGAAGTGCATCAGGTTCGTGGCGAACATCATGGAAAGCGGGATTGCCATCGCCGTAATGATGCCCGCACGAAGGCTGCCGAGCATCAGCAGCAGCACCACGATCACCAGGGTTCCCCCCTCGGTCAGGTTTCTGACGACGGTGTGCAGGGTGCGGCCGATCAATGCCGCGCGATCGTAGGTGATGTCCAGCCAGACGCCGGGCGGCAACGTCGGCCGGACCTCCGCGATCCGTTGCTTGACTCGTTCGACAACTTCGCGCGAGTTTTCCCCAATCAGCATCATCACCAGCCCCGTCACGGCTTCACCCCGCCCGTCGCGCGTCACGGCACCTTGTCGCGTCATCGCCGAGACCTCGATGTCCGCAACGTCCCGCAGCAGAATGGGCGTTCCATCCGATTCGCGTCGCAACACGATTTGTTCGATATCCTGGATGCCCGTCAACAGGGCGTTGCCGCGGATGAACCGCTGCTCGTCATGATGGACGACATAGCCGCCGCCTGCCGAGACGTTGTTGCTGGCGACCTTGGTAAACAGATCGTCCAGCGTCAAGCCGTAGCTGGCCAATTGGTCCGGACTCGGACGGATCTCGAACGTCTTGTAGAATCCGCCGTGCGTATTGATCTCGGTGACGCCCTGAACCTCCCGCAGCTTCGGTGCGACCTCCCACTCCAGAATGGCCCGCAGCTGCATCGGTGAGTAACCAGCGCCGCGCACTTCGAACTGGAGGATTTCGCCCAGCGCCGTCGTGAGCGGACCGAGCTCGGGAGTCCCGTAGCCGGGCGGAATCTGACCGGCCGCGTTGGCCAGGCGTTCCGATACCAGCTGCCGCGCCCAATAGATGTCCGTCCCTTCTTGGAACACGATCGTGACCACCGAAATTCCGAATTTCGAAACGCTCCGCAGCTCTTCCAGATTCGGCAATCCTCCCATCGTGGACTCCACGGGGTAGGTGACGTACCGTTCCACCTCAATCGGTGACAACGAACCGGCATCGGTGATCACGCTGACCTGCACGTTTGTCATATCCGGCACGGCGTCAATCGGCAATTGAAGCGCGGCGTTCAAACCGGCCACGGCCATGAGGGCGGTGAGTGTCACGACGAGGAAGCGATTTTCGAGCGAGAATTCGATCAGCTTGGCGAGCATGGCAGTATCGGCGTTCTTGGAAGTAGGAGTGGCTTAGGTCCCCGCGTCGATCGGCGTGACCCAGGAATCGGATCGACAGGTTTCTGGACTTGGCGTGCGTTTCGCTCAACAGGCGAGCTTCGGCGCAACCGACCGATGCTATTCTCCGGCTCCTTCCTCGCCGGCCAGCAAGAGTTCCGACTTCAAGTAAAACGCGCCGTCGGAAACAACCACGGCGTCTGCCTCGAGCCCCTGGGTGACTTCGGTCCAGCCATCGGCGGAGATCCCGGGAACGATGTCCACTCGGCGGAAGCAGTCGGGACTCTGCTGCACGAAAACGAACGGCTGCCCGTCGTGTTCGACAATCGAGGGTCCGGGGACCGCCAGCACGTCATGGGGAACATCCATGGGCACGGTGACGCGCACGAATTGGCCAGGGCGGAGGGTTCCGTCGCGGTTGTTGAGCGTAGCGATCAGCGGCACGGCATTGGTTGCCGCACTCACTTCGCGACCCAGAAAATAAACCTCGGCCGTCAGCGCGCAGTCGGCCATGGAGGCCGTCCCGACTTGCAACTCCTGTCCGGGTTGCAAGTTCATCGCTCCCCAGTCGCGTTCGCGAATGTCGGCGACGACCCACAGACGGGACGTATCGGCCAACACAAACAGCGCGTCGCCGGGCTCAATTCGCTCAGATGTCGCGAAGTACTTCTCCTCGATCGTCCCCGCGAAGGGGGCGCGCACCTCGACGTAGGACAGCGTTTGAGCGTCCTCGCCGCCCTCGTCCTGCGGCGTGGCGTACCCCAACAGCGTTTGCAGATACTGTTGACTGATCTTCAAACGTCGACCGGCATCGGCGACGGCGGCGTCCGCGGCAACGCCCGCCTGCCGCGCGTCGAACAAGGATTGCTCCATGACGGCCTTCAGTTCCGCCTCGGCCGCATACAGTTCGCTCCGGCGGTACTCCGTTGTCGTGCTCGGCAAAGCCCCCGAATTCGCCAGCCGCGTGACGTTACCGGCGAGTTTGGCGGCTAAGAGGTATCGCGAGTAGGCCGAAATCACTTTGGCGCGGTAATCTCCCAGCGAAATCGTCTCCATCTCGTCCAAGATCACATCCGCGTCCTGTCCCTCCTGGACGGCTCCAACCAACTGTTCCAAGCCCTGGCAGGTCGCCGCCGTCCAACTGCGCTTCGTTTCGGCGAGATCCAGTTGTGATTGATTGCGCAAGACGTCCGCTCGTGCATTGCCAAGCTCCGGGCTGCTCAAGACGGCCAACACCTGTCCCTCGGTGACCGCATCGCCGGGCTTGACGCGCACCTCACTCAAGATCCCGGCGACCGGCAATTTGATTTCGATATGCCGCGTGTCGTCATACTGCAGCCGCCCGGGCAACGTGGTTGTCTCCTGCAGGCGGCGGACCTGAGCCCGTTCCGTTCGGATCCGGGCCGCGGCAAGTTTCTCCGCAGGGAGAACAACCTGGTTCGGAGACGCAGGCAACGTCGCCTCGACGGGCTCACCCTCCAATGCCGCATCTCCGGAAGAGGCGAACATCGCCCACCAAACGACACCGCAGGCGATCAACACGAGAATCGAAACAACGACGACCGGAACGAAACGTGATTTCATCGCGCAGACCCGTCTTGGGGAATGGAGAAAACAACAATCAAGTTGTCGAAACACGGGACGCTTAACGTCTCACGGTGCCGGTGCACTGGACGTCGTTAAGGTCGGAAGTCGAACTCTTCGTGACACCACGTGCGGCAGGGCTGCAACTCGCGCGGCAGCGCGAATGAGAGGACGTGAACGAAGCCCGTCGTGCGCGGCCTCGCGTGGAACCGCTCGAGGCGAGGGCCGGCGAGTCGCCAACCCAAGGTGCCTGCCCTAACAGAGGGCCACGCCTGTCACGCAACAGAGCGGCGCGACGCGAAGCAAGGTCGAACAGAAAGTACTCCCGCGACTCGCCGTCCTGGCGTCGGGTTCGGCGCCGAGTGACGCGACCCGTTGTTCACCGCTGATCGGCGTCGAGACGCAGAGCGACGCCAGACGAGTTTCAAACACCAGCGTCGGTCCCAGGTGGCACTCGGTCAAGAGCACCCGTCCGTCGCCAATCGGGTCGCCCAATTCGTGCCCATCCGTCGGCGAATGACCGGGCTCAACCGGCCCCCACGGCATCAACAGATGGACATGCCAGCCCAAAACCTCATTGCGTGCCGAATCCGAATGATAGACGCGACAATGGTCCGCCAGGCTTCCCTCGGCGACGTTTGCCCGCGGACCTGCGGCATGTTGATGGATCCCCGGCAACGGCCCCCTCCAGGTGACCAGGCAAAGCAGTAAGCAGACGAAACTCCGCCACGTGGCGTGGCAGCGTGATCGGCTGCAAAAGGAGGGCGACATAGGCGGTTATCTCGGCGCTGAGCGATTGCTTGGGCCTTATTATCGGAACCTCTGCGGTCGAAGTCAAGCGAATCAGTTCGCCTGGAACTTGTAGCAACCAACGTGAGACTCCCGCCGGCAAGCGGCGGGCATCTCCCCGGCACGGGGCGGCTCCTCCACCCATCCGCGAAACGAGGGGGATCTGCTGCTCGAGGCGATTGACAACGCCTCGAAGTCTGCGGATCGAGGCGCTCGCAACTGCGTCTTCAACCACGAGCTGGCGATTTTCAAGTTCTTCGCCGAGAGATTACAATCTTTTCGTGGGGCGAGCGAAAACCAGGGCGAGGTCGCAGCGCGGGGGCTGATGCGAAACCTCGGTCCGTGGCGGGGTAATCCATGATTCGAAACGTCATGCTGCTTGAGGTCCAGCGAAGCAGCCGGTCTACCTTGTGGATTGTGTCGCTGGCCTGTTGCGTCTGCGTGGCGCCGCTGCGCGGCCAGTCGCCGGAGATCGCAGTCGAATCGGCGGGGCCGCAGGCATCGGCCGAAATCGACCCGGTGGTCGGGTCCGATGCCTTGGACGTTTTATCGACCACAAGCTCAGCGTCTCAAACGCCGTCAACGAGCCCCGGCGGCATGGGCACCGCTTCAACTTACGCCCTGATCTTGTTGGGCCTCCCGGGAACGAAGGAACACGAAACGCAGCAAACCGCGATCGCGCGCGCCTGGATCCGCTGGCTGCGTGGCCCGCTGCAGATTCCGATCGAGCGGATTTGGGTTTGTCGCCAGTCGCGCCCGGGCGACGAGGCATCGAGTCAGCTGCTGGGCAATTCACGTGAATCCATCACGCAGGCGATCGACCAGTTATCGAAGCAATTGTCGCCCACCGATCAGCTCTGGGTCTTCTTTCTGGGGCACGGCAGCTTCGACGAGCGGGATGTTTTTTTTCATATCCCGGGCCGCGACATGAGCGGCGTCGAGTATGCGGAACGGTTCGACGCGATCCGGTGTCAGCGGCAGGTTTTTTGGCTGACGATGTCGTGCGCGGGGCATTTCCTGCCCGCCTTGTCGCGTCCCGAGCGGGTCGTGATCACGGCCACGACGATGGATGCGGAACCCAACGAGACCGAATTCCCGCAGGCGCTTGTCGACGTGATTCAACGCCCCGCCGCCGCGTTGGACCGCGATCACAATGGTGAAGTAACGCTGCTGGAGATCTTTGCAGCGGTCGTCGAGGAAGTCGCGCGGCGGTATGCGTCCGACGGCCGGGCGGCGACCGAGCACGCGTTGCTGGACGACAATGGGGACCGACGCGGTACGGAATGGGAGGCCATCCTGGCCGCCTCCGCCCGTTCGACGGACACGGCGCCGGCGACCGAACTTCCGGATGGCACGCTGGCTCAGTCCCACGTGATCCAGGCGGCAAGTCCGCCGATTTCCGAACCCAATCCTTCTGAACAAGAGCCCTCTCGAAATGAATGATGGCATCCCGGCGCCTGCCGCCGAGCTGGACGAATCGACCGTCGAGCGGCTGAAGCTCGCGCGTCAGCAGCTTCGATCCGAAATTGGCAAGGCCGTGGTCGGGCAGGAGCACGCGGTTGATCATTTGATGATCGCGCTTTTGTGCCGAGGCCACGCGCTGATGCTGGGTGTCCCCGGGCTCGGCAAAACCCTGATGGCGCATACGATGGCCGACGCCCTCAAGATGCAATTTCGTCGGATCCAATTCACGCCCGACCTGATGCCGTCGGACATCACGGGAACGGACATCATCGAAGAGGATCCGGAAACAGGCCGTCGTCAGCTGGAGTTCTTTCCGGGGCCCTTGTTCACGAACTATCTGTTGGCCGACGAGATCAACCGGGCGCCTCCGAAGACGCAGGCGGCACTGCTCCAGGCCATGCAGGAACGTGAGATTACGGTGGGTCGGAAAACCTATCGACTGGATCCGCCCTTCTTTGTGGTCGCCACTCAGAATCCGATTGAACAGGAAGGCACCTATCCGCTGCCCGAAGCGCAACTGGATCGCTTCATGTTCAACATTCCAGTGACATATCCCACGGCTGCAGAAGAAGCCCTGATCGTGAAGAGCACGACGGCCAACCTTGAGGTCCGCGTCGAGCCTTTGTTGGGCGGCGACGAGATCCTCCATTTGCAGCGACTTGTACGCAGCGTTCCGGTGGCGGACTCGGTCGTCGACTATGCGGTTGCGATCACGCGCGAGTCGCGCCGGAGAGCGCGACTCGCGCCCGCAGCTACCATCGCCTGATTCGCTATGGCGCCAGTCCCCGAGCCTCGCAGTATCTGATTCTGGGAGCGAAGGCGACCGCCGTCCTCGCCGGCAAGTATCACGTCGACTTCAAGGACGTGCAGTCCGTCGCCATCCCCGTCTTACGCCATCGGATCGTGTTGAACTTCCACGCCCGCGCCGAGCAAATCGGCGTGGACCAGATCATCGAACAAATCATCGGTAACGTGCCATGCCGGTGAGCCGCCGCGCCTCGTCGCAAGGTTTTGACTTCCTCGATCCGCGGCTGCTGGCAACGGTCGAGGACCTGGAATTGGTCGCCCGAGGCGTCGTCGAGGGCTTTCAGCACGGCTTGCATCGCAGCCCCTACGTCGGATTTTCCGTCGAATTTGCCTCTCATCGCGAGTATCTTCCAGGTGACGACTTGCGACACATTAACTGGAAGTTATACGGGCGGCAGGATCGTTTGTACGTCAAGCAATACGACGCGGAAACGAACCTGAACCTGCACCTCGTGGTGGACACCAGCGGATCGATGCAGGCCCGCAACGCGGGTTTGACCAAACAGCACTATGCCGCGATGCTGGCCGCATCGCTCGCCCATCTTGCCTTGCATCAGCGCGACGCGGTAGGGATCACGCTGTTTGCCGATACGACGCTGGACAATCTCAAGCCGCGTGCTCATCCGGATCAACTCTTCGAAATTCTGGCGCTCTTGGCGGACCGTCGACGACATGCCGCGGCCGATTCACCTCGCGCCCTGCACGAAGTTGCCGAATTGATGCCGCGTCGCGGGCTGGTCGTGATTCTGAGTGATTTTTTTTACGAGACGACCGAGCTCTTGGAGTGCCTTGACCACTTCAAGCACACGGGTCACGACATGTTGTTGTTTCAGCTGCTGGATCCGATCGAGCAGGGCCTGCCGCTCGACGGCCCCGTCAAGTTGTACGACCTGGAGACGGGTGACACCATTTTGACCCAAGCGCATGAATTGCGAGCTCACTACCAAAAAGCCATGACGGCCTGGCAACAAGAATTGCGAACCGCCTGTGAAGGACGCGACATCGACTTTCGCCCCCTGGTCACGGACCAGCCGTTACACGATGGCCTGACCGATTACCTTGCCCTCCGATCGGAATTATTTTGAAATCGCCGAAACGTTCACGCGCGATATCGCCCAGCGCGGACTCTCCCGCCGCGGGTCAACCGCGCCCACTCGCCGCCATGCGTCACTCCAGCCCCCGCGATCCTGCGTCATGTTCGGACTGAGCTTCGTGCAGCAAGGTTTCCTGTTTGCCACGGCCGCCGCCGCCGTGCCGATCGCGATCCATCTGATGCTCAAGCAGCGAGCTCGACGCGTGGAAGTTGGCTCGCTGCGCTTCGTGCGGCAACTGGTTCGCCAACAGAATCGAATGCGGCGACTCCGCCAATGGCTGCTCTTGGCCTTGCGAGTGGTCGGAGTGTGCCTCCTGGCGCTGCTCTTCGCCCGCCCGTACTGGGACCGTTCGGCGATCGAAGCAGGTCAGCGTGAAATCGTGTGGCTGGCCGACCGGTCCGCCAGTACCCAACTGCGGCTGACGGACGGCACGAGCGTCGCCCGGTCGGCCTGGGAAATGCTGCAGCAAGAGCTACGCCAGGTCGATTCGAATACGGTGGTTCACGTCGCGGCATTCGACTCGCAAGGCGTTCAGCGCCTCGAACTGGAATCGCTGGAACAACCCCTCACGCCGGGCTTCGCCGGCACGGATTACGGGGCGGCGCTGGCCTGGGCCCGCGATCTACTTTCAGCCTCGGAAAGGTCCGATCAACAGATTCGAATCCTGACCGATTTGCAGCAATCGGGGGTTCGCCAGGTTCCCTGGGAAACGTTCCCGGACCAAATCAAGGTCCAGGTCACCGATCTGGGTCAAGCGGTGGCCAGCAATGTGGTGGTCGAGCGTGCCGCGGCCACGCGGGTCGAAATCCGGCCTCAAATGCCACCCACGGTCGTTGTGGAGCTGCGCAACGATGGCCCTGTCGAGTATCGCGACCTCGCGGTATCACTCGAGCTGTCAGGACCTGGCAGTCCGCTTCGGCAAGATCGCTCGATTTCGCTGGCGCCAACCGCGCGTGAGCGTCTGGAGTTCGAGCTGCCCATCTCCCAGCCCGGCAAGTACCAGGGGTACGTGCGGGTCGACGCGCAAGACAGTTTGGCGTTTGACAATCGCCGCTACCTGGCGTTTGAGGCCCGATTTCCGGATCGACTCTTGATCGTCGACGGGGATGAAGGTTCCAGCGTGTTTGACAGCGAGACGTATTTCCTGGAAAAGGCCCTGCAAACGGGCAAGTCGATCGCCAATCCCGAGATTCCAACCTTCGAGACCGAACGGATCGTGTGGGACAAGGGACAGGGCTTTCCGGACCTGAGCGGATTTCGGGTGATCGTCCTGGCGAATGTCCGTCGCTTCTCGCCCACGGACGTACAACGATTGATTCAGTACGTCGCCTCAGGCGGCTCGCTGCTGTTCTTCACCGGCGACCGATTCGACCGTGCGGCCGCCGAGCCGCTGGCCGAGGCCGGACTGCTGCCCGCTCAGATCGACGGCGTCGCCGAAATCGGGCGGTACCGCTTGAAGCAATGGCAGTCCGATCATCCTTCGCTCAGCCCGTTTCGCGACCCGCAGTATGGTGATCTTCGGCACCTCCAGTTTCGGACCATTACGCGCGTGACACCGACGGCCAACGCCCGCGTCTTGGCGAGTACGGATCGAGGGTGGCCCCTGTTGGTAGAAGCTGCCGCGGGACAGGGTCGCACCGTACTGATGGCCACCGCGGCGGATCGTGAATGGGGCGATTGGCCCCAGCACCGCCTGTATGTGCCTCTGATTCGGCAATTGCTGGCGTACTTGACCGATCAACATCTTCGCCAGACTCGACTGATCGAATCCACGGTGGACGCAGATCACCCCGAACCCGGTATCTCGGTGGACGGTCCGAAGGTCGTGGTTCGCAATGTCGAATTGGCCGAGTCGCAGCTGGCGCGGATTTCGATCGAGGATTTCGCCGAGCAGCTGGCCCTGCCGAGTGAGCAAACGGTCGTCCAGTTAACGCCAGAGGAGCAAGCGGCGCTCGCCGCCCCTGCGGGCAGCCTGCGCGCAACGAATCATGGCCATTCGTCGTGTGGATTCTGCTCGCGATCCTGGTCGCTGAAACGTTTGTCGCCACGCGAGTGGCAGGAGTCTGAATTCAAGAGAGCGATCACATCACATTCGTCTTCGTCACCCCCACTGACTTGGTCGCGGTCGACTCAGCCGATATGATGGGGTTCCAGTGAACCGCTCGAAACCGAACTCATGACGCGGTTGCCCAAGGAGTCACTCGATGCACGAATCGTTACCTCCCCAGTCGTCTCCGAATCCGCAGCCGAATTCCGGCGGCTGGCCGGCTGCCAATCCCCTCCAGTCGCGACTGACAGCCGTACGTCGAGCGATGAACCACTTTCGATTGTTTCGCACACTGCTGATGCTCGGACTCGCGACGTGGGTCGGATTCTTGCTGATGGCGACGATCGACTACGTCTGGATTCTTCCGATGCCCGTTCGTGTCCTTGCCTGGATCGCGCTCGGAGCGGCTACCGCCATTCTGATTGTGCGGCACGCACGCGCGGCCCGGAAGCTTGACCAGCTCCAAGCGGCTGTCGAAATGGAGCGGGCTTACCCACATTTCGGCCAACGGATCCGTACGGCTCAACAGTACCTGCAGGATCCCGCACACGCGATGCCTGCCGCACCGCACCTGGTTGGCTCGCTCGTTCGAGACGCGGCAGAACAAACGCGCGGAACGCACATCAGCGAGATCGTTCCCTGGAGTCGGCTTGTCTCGTGGAGCGGCGCCGTGGCCGCCACGACGTTGGTCGGTCTCTTGCTGCTGGTCTGGGTCCCGCAGGCTGCCGTGACCTGCGCGCGACTGTTTCTCTTGCCCTGGCACTACACCCAAGTCGTCGTCTCGCCGCAGACCGACCCCGTCCCGATCGGAACGGACGTCACCATTCAGGCGGAGGTGACCGGCCGGCCGCTCGAGTCGCTCGAGCTGTGGACTCGCTCCGGCGACAACGAAGCCTGGAACCGATTGCCAATGCGTGCTCGCAACTCGGTGCAGAACGATGACCGTTCAACGGCAGAAACGCGGGCGTTGGTCAATGAAGCCGATAAGACGGAGCCGCTGATCCAGGGGGTCGTTTCGGCCCTGATCGAACAACCGACGACGGACCTGGAGTACAAGGTAGTCGGAGGGCCGGTGCAGTTGCCGACCTATTCGTTGAAGGTTCTCCAGCCCCTGACGCAGAAGCAAATCACGGCGCGGATTCGGCCGCCTGAATACACCGAACTTCCGCCGGAGGAATCCAGTGAGCCGTCGATCACCGTCGTTGAAGGTTCCAGCGTCGCCTGGGAGTTGCTCCTCAATCGACCCTGCGAGACGGCTCACATCGAAACGCTCGACGGCGACGCCAATTCGAATGAGAGGGCGTCCAACCTGCCGTTGCAGATCGAGGGGTCGACGTTACGCTGCGAGTTGCCCGAACTGGCTGATCCGGTTCGCTTTCAGATCGTTGCAACTGCCGCCGACGGCATGCAGTTTCGTTCGGATCCAATTCAGGTTCGGGTACGCAAGGATCAAGCTCCCACACTTCGCTTTCAACGGCCACCCGAACAGATCGAAGTGACACCGACGACGGAGGTCGCGCTGGGTCTTCAGGTCGAGGACGACTTTGGACTCTCGAAGGTAGGCATCGAATACGACTTGGGCGATGGCACCAAGCATGTCCTGTGGCAGGACCAGGTCGAAGCGCCGCAGAAGCTCGTCGCGGCCGCGCCGCTCTTGCTGCTGGAAGAACACGAACTGGACTCCGATGATGCCATCACCTACTACGCGTTCGCGGAGGACAATCGCCCTCAGCCGCGTCGCGTGCGATCCGAATTGCAGTTCATCGACATTCGGCCTTACAAACGCGAGTACGAGATCGTCAACGGGCAGTGTCAGGGTGGCGGCGGGGGATGCTTGAGTCTGGAGGAGCTCATCACGCGCCAAAGAAACACCTTCAAATTGACGTTTGCCAACCAAGACCAGCAGCCGGCAGCGCGGAAGCTGGTGGATCGGATCGTACGTTCCCAACAGGAAATCCTGACGGCAACCGACGAGTTCACGTCCGGCTGGGAGTCCAAGTTCGGTCCGGAACCATCGCTGCACTTCGCGATGCAGGCGATGCAATCGGCGATCGATGAACTTGAGGCCGGCCAGCTGGTGGAGGGCGGGGAGCAGCAAGCCGCGGCGCTGTCCGCCTTGGTCAGCGCCCGCAAAAACCTCCGGCAATTCATCAAGAACTGCCAGGGCGGTTCGATGGCCAGCGCTTGCCAGAAGTTCGATAATCAAATGGTCCAAAAACTACGTCGTCCACCGGCCGCCGAGAAATCACCGGCATCGTCGTCCCAACAGCAGCAGCAATTGGCACAGCTCGCACGTCAGCAGCGCGAGTGGTCCGAACAGGTCTCGCCGCCGTCCGGTGGAGCTCAGTTCGATCCGCCGTCCTCGCCGAGCAAGTCGCAGCCGCAGAAGCCCGCAGCCCGCGGCAAACCCTCGGCAACTGGCAAGCCCTCCTCCGGCGCTTCTTCATCGGCTTCCCAGGCAGCCTCCTCGTCGCCGAATTCAGCGTCAGATCTGATCGAATCGCAACGGCAGTCCGCAGCACAGGCTGAGCAACTACAGCAAGCCGTCGAAGACGATCTGCGCGCCAGTGAACTCGCGCGTGAGCGGATGGACCAGATTGCCGAGCAGATTAAGCAAAGTGTCGAAGAACTTCGGCAGGGCGAGGTCGCTCGAGCGGCGCGCGAGGCGGAGCAGGCGGCAACACGGCTGGAGCAACTGCGCGAGCACCTGGCGGGCCTGCAGGGCGCCGAGCTGAGCGAGCGATTAGGCTTGGCTCAGCAGTTGGCCCAACGACTGGCGGTCGGAGAAGCCGCCGTGGCGCAACAGCTCGGCCAAGGTGCCGCGGCCAAGACCGGCGCGTCACAAACCGCGTCGAACGAGACGAGCGGATCGGGTTCCAGCGACGGGGACGGTCCATCGGCGCCCACACGGCAAGAGCAGCTGGCACAGTCGCAGGCCCAGTTGGGCGAAGGGGCCGCCACCTTATCGGATGTGCTGGACCGCCTGACGCTCGATGCGATGGAAGAAAGCTCGTCCCTGCGATCCGGTTTGCAGTCGCTCCATGACAATGAGTCGCCGGGCGAAGTTGCGGCCCAAATGAGCGTCTTGGCCGAACAGATACGGCGCGGTCCGACAGCGCAGACCCGTGCGTTGGCTGATGAATCGGCTCGAGCCATGAATGCCATCGCCGCGCAGCTGCAGCAGCTGCAACGGGATCTCTTGCAGCCCAAGTTGGATGAGCTCATGGCGGCCGAAGCCCAAGCAGCGGGGTTGCTGGCGGCACTGCACTCCCCGACCGGTCAGGCCAAGGTCGCCGCCCAATTGCCCGAGCTGCGACAGCAAGTCGACGCGCTTGGGGTCCGACCGGGACCAACGTCCGCCGTAGGCGGCGGTCGATCCAACGGAACTCCGACTCAGCCTGGGTCCGGTGGAGCGGCATCGGACGCGATCGTTGACCCGCCTGGCACACCTCAGTTGGGCGCCGTCAACCTGTCGGCGGCGAACGAACTAAGACAGATCGTGGGCGCGCTGCAGGAGGAAATCCAGGCCGTGATGCTGCTGAGCGCTCGAATGGACGCCGACGAGCCGGTGCCACCCCAATATCGTCCCCTGGTCGAAGAATACTACAAGACCATCTCGGATGATCTGCAGTAATCCGATCCGAGTGTCGTGAGCTCGCCGTTTTCTCGGAGCGGAACAATTGAGGTAGGACGAACGAAGTGGTGCGCGACGAATGACTTGGAATCCACTCTACGGTCCGCTAACCTACCTCGCCCTTGCCGCCGGTTTGGTCATCGCGCTGATGTTGGTGCGCCGGCTTGGCAAATCACCCAGTCTGGTCCGTTGGATTTTTGTCATCCCGCGGGCCGCCGTGCTGAGCCTGCTGGTTCTGATCTTGCTCAACCCGGTTCGCGAAGCGCCGCGTCAATTGCCACCTCGGCGTGCCCACGTCACTTGTTTGATTGACGCGTCGCGCAGCATGGGCCTGGATCGACCTGAATCACGATTGGAGCAAGTCAAGCAAGTCGTGTATGACACGCAGGCCGGCGCGGGCGACCGAGCGGCGGCGGAATTACAACTTTATCGCTTCGGATCGAGCTTCAGTTCCGTCCCCAGCCTGAGCGAGCTCCGGCCGAATCAAGATGACTCTGATTTGGCAGCGGCGCTGAAACGGGCGACCGCGTTTTTTCAGAGCGACCCGGCTCAAGCGGTCGTTGTCTTTTCGGATGGAACGCTGCCGGATCGGGAGCAACTGCGAGAGCTGGCGGCCGTCTACCGCGGCCTGGACATCCCGGTGCATGTCTTCCCCTGCGGGAACGACCAGATCCGCGGCGACATCGCGATTTCGCAATTGTCGGTGCCGCGCGGAGCAAAGGCGGGCGATCAGGTGCCCGTCCGCGTCGCAGTTCGCAGCCAAGGATACGACGGCCAGCGCGTGGAGCTTGCGGTCCGGTCGGCCACCGGGTCCCTGGACGAACGCCCTCTTCAATCGCTGCCGATCACGCTGGACGGCACGACTCAGTCCTTTGACGTGGTCGTCCCAGCCGATCTCCAAGCAGGCACGCTCGAGATCTCCGTCGCCTTGCAGGAGGGCGAAGCGATCGAATCCAACAACCGAGTCCCGTTCGAATTGTTGGCCCAGGAACGCAACCTGCGTGTCTTCTACATGGAGGGCACCGTTCAGAATCGCGAGTGGCGCTGGGTGCGCGACGCCTTGCAGGAGGATCCCAGGATCGAATGCGTGCCGGTCACCGTCGATAGTCAATACACGCAGCGGCCTCGCCTGATGCGGATCGACGATCCCTATCGAGGGTTTCCCGCCACGCGGAAGGAATTGTTCGAATACGACGTCGTGATCTGCAGTGACATCTCGATTGGGGCATTCACACGCGAGCAGCTCGACTGGACCGTGGAACTCGTATCGGAGCGCGGCGGTGGATTCGTGATGGTGGGCGGGCACACCGCGTTTGGCGCGGGAGGCTGGGACCAGACGCAATGGGATCAGCTCATCCCGCTCGACATCCGCGGGGGACAAGTCGGTCGGAGCTTTGTCAACCAGTCATTTCGGGTCAGCGTCCCGGCCTCGGCGCGCTCGCATCCGATCTGGAGGCTTTCCGAAGACGCGGCGGAAAATCAGATGATCTTGAGCCGCATGCCGCCGTTTTACGGCACCAACGTGGCGCAGCGTCTGAAACCTGCCGCCACACTGCTCGGCGAATCATCCACACCGCTGACCGTGGTCGGCGCCTGCCCGATTTTTTCCTGTCAGAGTTATGGGCGAGGTCGCACGTTCGCCATGCTGACCGATACGACTGAGGCGTGGGGCACTGCTTTCGAGCGGCAATGGGGCGAGGGCGATAATCGCTACTTTCGCAAATTCTGGCGGAACGTCATCTATTGGCTGACTGAAAATTCGGTTTCCGGACGTCATCGATTGATCGTCGATACCGACAAACTGATCTATCGCCCGGGTGAGCCGATCCAGCTTCGCGTACGGGCTTACGATGATGCGTTCGCCGAGACGACCGCGTATCGCGTCGAGGCAAGCCTGGTGGAGATGGCACCTTCCTCGGAAACCGACCTGAAGGCCCAAGGGACGACCTATCAGGGGCAGATTCCGGCCGGGTTGCCCGAAGAAGATTCCAACGAAGAAGCGTCGACGCTCGCCAAGTCAATCGTTGAAGTTCGCGCCTGGGACGGCTCGCGACTCGTCGCCACGGAACAGGTCGAGCTTCAAGTACTGAACGACTCCGACGAGCTGCTGGATCCACAACCCAATCCGAAACTCTTGGCCGAACTGGCCGAGTTGACCGGAGGTGAGGTGCTGACGGGCCGAGCCGACTTAACACGGATCCTCGACGCTCTGCCCTCGGTTCCCGGCGCGAGTCGTCCATCGGCTTCCGGCTTGGGATCGTCCCTGGATATGGCTCTTACTGCTCGCCTTGCTGAGTCTGGAATGGGCGCTGCGGCGCCGATTGGGCTTTGGCGACTTGTTTGCGACCGCTTGAGAGCGTGGACGGAACTGCTGATTCGAGACCCACCACCCGGCCTGCCATTGTGCGCAACGCGTCTCCCCCCTGAATTCATGTGGGTCAACGGGTCTCGTCGCTGCCTTCCAACGCGGCGGCGACGGCTCTGGTGCGAGGCATAGACGCTAATCGCTGTCGGTCCTACAATGCCGCCTCGCGAAATCAACCACGACGGCCCGACAGCCCCCACAAACTTCCGTCCCCTGTTGCCGGCTCTTGGGTGGGTTTCTTTCCGAGTATGTGCGATGACTCGGACCGCGAAGTAACGGGCGGTGTCACTCGATACCGTGCATCGAGTTGTTCAAGGATTCGCGAGAATCCACAGGAGGATGGTGATGACTGAGTCGGCGACAACCAACATTTGGGACGGGCTGATCGAGCTTCTGCCGACCCGCGACGCGGACCGTCTTCAACAGTATTTCGACGCCTTGCCGCCCGGGGACATCCCCCTGGCCGTCTCGCGGCTAAGTAACGAGCAACAAACCGAGCTGTTGACAATTCTCAGTGCGGAACAGGCCGCTGCCTTGATCCAACAACTGGTCTATGTGCAAGCTGTCAACGCCATCGAACAATTGGAGCCGGAAGCGGCGGCGGCGATTCTGGACGAATTGCCCAGCGACGAACAAGCCGATCTGATCGGCGAACTCGATCAAGCGGATGCCGAAGCGATTCTGTCGCAGATGACGCCGGATGAGGCGAACGACGCCCGTCGCCTGATTGCTTATGAGCACAACGTCGCCGGCGGTTTGATGGTGACGGAGTTTCTGCGCTACGGAGAAAATCTGACCGTCGGCGACGTCGTGCATGACATGCGCGAAAAGGCGGAAGCCTATCGCGATTTCGACGTGCAGTACGCCTACGTCTGCGACCGACAGGGTCGCTTGACGGGTGTCCTCCGCCTCCGCGACTTGCTGCTCGCCCCCCGAACCAATCCAATTCGAGACCTGATGATTCGCGCGCCGCTGTCAGTGCGGGTCGACACGCCGCTCGATGAATTGGCAGACTTTTTTGACCGCTATAGCTTTGTCGGCGTACCCGTGGTGGATTCCCACCGAAAGCTGGTCGGCGTGGTTCGCCAGGTCGCCGTCGCCGAGGCGTTGAACGAAGAACAAGACGACACGTTTCTGAAAAGCCAGGGCATCGTGGGCGGCGAAGAGCTGCGGAGCATGCCGCTGTTGCAGCGTTCCTCACGGCGGCTCGCGTGGCTGAGCGTCAATATCCTGCTGAATATTGCCGCGGCCAGCGTGATCGCACTCTATCAAGATACGCTCTCGTCCGTGATCGCCTTGGCCGTCTTCCTGCCGATCATCTCCGATATGAGCGGTTGCTCCGGAAACCAGGCAGTTGCCGTCAGCATGCGCGAGCTTTCACTGGGTCTCGTGCTGCCACACGAACTGCTTCGCGTTTGGACCAAAGAGGCGTCGTTGGGTCTGATCAACGGAACCGTGTTAGGCCTGATGGTCGCCCTGGCCGCGTGGCTGTGGAAAGGGAATCCGTACCTCGGCGTGGTCGTCGGCGCCGCGCTGTGCCTGAATACGGTCGTCGCCGTCTCGCTGGGCGGCATCATTCCCCTGGTGCTCAAACGCTTCAACATGGATCCCGCCATCGCCGCTGGCCCCATCCTGACCACCGTCACCGACATGTGCGGCTTCTTTTTCGTCCTCGGGATCGCCACGCTGATGCTGAATCACCTGATCTGATCGTCCCGACAAAACGGGAGGGCAAGGTCTCGGGAGGGCGAGGCTCCCGTTTGCCTTGCCCTCCCGTTGTGACCCGCTTTACGGGTTCATGATGACGAACCGCGAGCCTTGGGCCGACCGGACCAGCAGCAACACGCCTTCCTTGGCGTCGTTGGACTGCAGCATTTGACGAGCTTCATCGACACTGGTGACCGCCTTGCGATTAATGGCCTCGATCACCATCCCGCTCTGCAAACCTGCTCGCTCTGCCGGACTCCCCTCGATGATCCGCGTAATCACGACGCCCTTCGCCCCGGGAACTCCCAGCTGCTCTGCCACCTCCGTCGTGAGGGCTGAAATCTCCAGGCCCAACGCGTTCAGTTGCGACGACTCGGGGCTGGGACGCGATTCCCTTCCAAGCCGACCCGCTACATCGCCAAACGTGCTCGGCTGTTCTTCCGGGACGAACGTCAATGTCTCGAGTGTTTCATCTCGCATCACACGCAGCTCATGCGGCCGCCCCAGTTGCGAGCGTTCCACGATCACCTGCAATTCCTGCGGACTGGAAACCTTGACGCCAGCGTACTCGACGATCACGTCTCCGGCTTGGAGCCCCGCCTTGGCTGCGGGCGTGTTGTCATAGACTTCGGTCACCAACACACCTTCCCGCGGCTTGACGTGAAACTGTTGGGCCAATTGGGCCGTCACCGGTTGAATTCCGATGCCGAGATAAGCCCGTCGAACGGATCCACTTTCGCGTAGTTGATCCGTCACCCATTTCGCCAGATCGATGGGAACTGCGAATCCCACTCCATCGTTCCCACCGCCACGGGACGAGATCGCGGTATTGATGCCGATCACCTCGCCATCCAGATTCACGAGCGGGCCACCGCTATTGCCGGGATTGATGGCGGCATCGGTCTGCAGGAAATTTTCGCGAGCATTAATCCCGATTCCCCGATGCGTGGCACTAATGATCCCCGCCGTGACCGTGCTTTCCAAACCGAACGGTTGACCGAGTGCGAGCACCCAGTCTCCGACCGCCACCTGATCGCTGTTGCCCAACGTCGCTGCCACCAGCTCGTCGGCTCCATCGATCTTCACCAACGCGATGTCGGTCTTGGGATCTGTCCAGACGGATGCGGCCTTGAATTCGCGGCCGTCGGAGAGCCGGACCAGCACCTCCACGTTTTCACCACCCGCAACCACGTGGTTGTTGGTCACGATCAGCCCGGAGCGATCAATGATCACACCGGACCCCATTCCTTGCTGGGGTCGGGACTCGCCACGAGGCGACTCGAACTGAAATCCCTTGCCGAAGGGGGCATCTTTGAACATGTCTTCAAACGGCGTCCCTTCGAAGGGGTTGCGGCCGCCAAACGGATCTCGATCGGGACGCGATGGAACTGCTGCCGGCGCGCTGGCCCTCGAGGTCGTCTCCACCGTCACCAAGGACGGAAGCACCCGATCCGCCGCGACACGGAACGCGGTCGAAAGATCCTTCGCCGAGGAGATAGCTCGCTGAGCCTCGGCGGCCGACACAGGCGGGGCCGCGGCGACCGTATAACGAACCGGGATCAGTTGGGCACTGTGATCCTGCGCGGTTTGAGCCGTGCCACGAGCGAACGCAGCGACTCCCACGGCCAATAGACCGATTCCCGCCAAGCTGCTCCAGAAGCGGCGATTTTTCCAATGAACGTGCATCGTATGGTCCTTTCCGAATTGGGTTACCGTTAAACGAACTTCTCGTTTCGACGGACGAGTCGTATGCAGTGACCATGCCAAAGGCATAGAATTCGCACAGGGAAGTCAAAAACCGCCGTTTCGCCTCACGTCCCGCGGACGAACAACGACGGGCAGGCGCGGCGGTTTGCCCCGGCGCGGCAATGTGCCCCGCCCCGAAAGGCCCGACGCACCCGCAAGTACCTGCAAGGATCTTTTCGAATGCGACTCACCGCCAAGATCATGTTGATCGTGTTGGCCACCGTGATGCTCGCCACCGGGCTCGCGGGGTACTTTTCGATTCGGACGGCTTACCGCGAATTTCAACAACGGCAACAAGCGATGGCCGAGCAAATCCATGCTCAATTGGGTGAAAAACTGGTCCAGTCCTGGCAGCGCGACGGGATGGCGGGAGTCTTGGCCTTACTGGAGCAGGCCCACCGGCAACAGTCAGGGCGATTCGAAATGAGGTGGGTATGGTTCGAGCCGAACGCGCCCGACGCGCAAAAACCCCATGGCGCACCCGGAAACTGGACGACGACGTTGATGTCCGGCAAGATCGTGTCCCTGACCACGCGTGATCCGCGGGGAACAGCCCGTCTGCACACCTATTTGCCGCTGCAGGTCGTCCCGAACCGCTCGGGCGGACTGGAGATCTCGGAATCGCTCGCCGCACTCGAGCGGCAAACTCGCCGCACGATCTGGACCTCGATCGTCAGCATCGGCGGCGTCGCCATGGCCTGTGTCGCGGTGACCTACTTGGCTGGAATGCGTTGGGTGGCGCGTCCGCTGGAGGCCCTGATCGCCAAGACCGAGCGGATTGGCAAGGGGGATTTCAGTCAGCCGTTGAAGTTAGCCGGGACGGACGAATTTGGACAATTGGCCGATGCGATTAACGAAATGTGCCAGAAGCTGGGGGATCAACAATCCACGATCCAGGCCGAGACCGCGCAACGATTGGCCACTCTTGAGCAACTACGGCACGCGGATCGGCTGAAGACGGTTGGACGATTGGCGGCCGGCCTGGCCCACGAATTGGGAACTCCGCTGAACGTGGTCGCCGGCCGCGCCAGCCTGATCGCCTCGGGCAAACTCAGCCCGTCGGAGATCAACGCCAGCGCCCAGACGATCAAGACGGAAGCCGATCGGATCACCTCGATTGTCCGCCAGCTACTGGATTTCGCGCGCCGTACGCCCGCTCGACGCATGCCCACCGAAATCAACGAGTTGCTTGGTCGAACGCTTGAGCTGTTGCAGCCACTCGCCGAAAAGCAAGGCACTTCGTTCCAGTTTCAGCGTTCGGCAGAGCCTGCCGTGGCGAACGTGGACGGGAGCCAGATTCAGCAGGTCTTGACCAATCTTCTTGTCAATGCAATCCACGCAACTCCCGCCGGCGGGACGATTCGCATTCAAGTTCAGGCGGCAGCTCCGGCCCACGCGGGGGCCGGGGCGGAGTCGTCGTGTTCCGAGGGACGCGCGAGCGCCTCCACGATGGTCGATGGCGGCCGCTTGTCCGTGGCAATCACGGATCAGGGTCCGGGAGTGGCGGACGACATTCGTCAGCAAATCTTCGAACCCTTTTTCACGACCAAGGACGTGGGCGAAGGCACAGGTTTGGGTCTGTCAATCGCTTATGGCATCGTCGAAGAACATGGCGGCCGCATCGAAGTCTGCAATGAGCCAGGCGGCGGTGCGACTTTCCGCATCGAACTTCCACAGGAGCAGCCTTCGTGAGTGGCCGAGTTGTGATCGTCGACGATGAACGACCCATGTGCGAGTTACTGGAGACCGATCTCCGTCTGCGCGGTTACGAACCCACTTGTTTTCTTTCAGCCGTGGAAGCACTGGAACGACTGCCCGCGCTGGATCCCGAGGCGCTGCTGACCGATGTTCGCATGCCCGGCACGACGGGAATCCAGCTTTGCCAACAGTTGACTCAGCAGCGTCCCGAGTTACCGGTCGTGGTGATGACCGCGTTTGGCAGCCTGGAGACGGCCGTCGCGGCGCTGCGTGCCGGGGCTTATGACTTTATCACCAAGCCCGTCGAGATGGACTTGCTGGACGTCGCGCTGCAACGCGCCGTGAAGCACCATCGGCTGCAAGCGCGTGTTCGGTCCCTGTCGGAATCGGTAGACCGGGCCGCCCACTTCGGAGAAATTCTGGGCGAGAGTCCGGCGATGCAGGCGGTCTACCGTCAACTGCTGCAATTGCCCTCCACCGACAGCTCGATCTTGTTGACCGGTGAAAGCGGGACCGGCAAGGAAATGGTCGCGCGCTGGATTCACCGCCGCAGCCCCCGCAGCGCAAGCCCGTTTGTGGCGGTCAACTGCGCGGCGCTGCCGGAGACACTGCTCGAAAGCGAGCTGTTCGGACATGCCAAAGGCGCATTCACCGACGCTCGGACGGATCGGAAAGGCCTGTTTGTGCAGGCCGACGGCGGCACGCTGTTTATGGACGAGATTGGGGAGCTGCCGCTGAGCATGCAAGTCAAGCTATTGCGTGTGCTCGAACAGCGCGTCGTGCGGCCGGTTGGCGGCGAGCAAGAAATTGCGTTCGACGTGCGTCTGATCTCGGCCACAAATCGGGACCTCGAAGCGGCCCTGCACGAGAATCAGTTTCGCGAAGATCTCTACTACCGGATCAATGTGATTCCAATCGAACTTCCTCCGCTCCGAGCGCGCGGAACCGATGTGCTCGCCTTGGCCCAGCACTTTCTCGATTCGTTCGCCCAATCGATGCACAAGTCCGTCGTGGGCCTCAGCCAGCCGTTTGCCGAGCGGCTGATGAACTATGATTGGCCGGGCAACGTGCGCGAGCTGCGAAATGTCATCGAACGCGCCGTGGCACTCACCCAGCACGAGCGACTCGTCGTCGACGATTTGCCGAGTAAGATTCGCGAGTTTCGCGCCACACAAATGGTGTTCGGCGGTCCCGACCCGAACGATCTGATTCCCCTGGACGAACTGGAACGGCGCTACATTGCGAATGTTCTGGAGGCGACCGGCGGCAACCGCACGCAGGCGGCCCGGATTCTGGGACTCGACCGCAAGACGCTCTACCGCAAACTCAAATGATCAATCGGTCGAGCCGTCCGCTGGGCGTCGGGAGTTGCGCTTGACACGCCCCGAGACGATGTCGAGCAACTCTTGGGTTGAGTCTTCGTTGCGAGCGTTGGTTAAGCGCCGAGCGGTTTGATCGGAGATCTCTTCCAGCCATCGTAACGCCGACTCGGCCGACATCAGCCGCATGCCATGTTCGGCCGCCATGGCGTCAAGCAGCAGTTCGTACAACGTGATGTAGAGAAATTCCTGGACCACCGCTCGGACCACTTGATCTTGAGCGAGATACGTTGAGGGGCGAATCGGATGGCTCGCTGCCACGGGCGTGATCGGCAAAACGCGAGTCGATACCGCGCTAAACCGTCCGATCCCTTCGAAGCTCGCCGAAATCACGTCCAAGCTGCCAATCTTGCCGACTTCATAGTCGCCCAGCAGGTCCTGCGCCAGCCGGACCAAGAGGCGCGCAAGACCGTCGAGACTGGTGGCTGCGTCGTAGGCACGCGCCACGGACCGCTGCGACCGACTCAAGGTTCCGCGGACACGCCGTCCCACCGAATAAATCACCACGGCCGGATGCAGCTTGCTTTGGGCGAGGGCCAGTTGGCCGAGTCGCGAGTTGTAATCTCCGCACAAACCCAAGTCGGAGGCGACGACCAGCAGCCCGGTCGGGTCGATGGCGCCGAGCGGCTGCCGGATGCCCACTTCGGACACAATGCACTGGACGTCGCGGCGGTAGTCCCGCGCGGTGGCAAGTCCCGCTCGAGCAACTCGAAAATGGTGCGCTGACACCGATCGCATCGCCCCCACGGCTTCGTGCAGCGCGGCGAGCGTATCGAGCCGGTGCTTCAGGTGCTTCTGCCGTTTCATGACTCGGCCTGGGCCCGTGCGACGAGTTGCTCGAGACGGTCCTGCCAAGCCCCCTCCGGAAGCTCGCCGCGGTCCAAGACGCCGACGATCACGGGACACTCGCGCCGCGCGAGACGTTCCAGCTCGACAATCACCTCGATCGCTTTTTTCGGCGGCATTTCGCCCAGCCAGTCATGGCTGATCGCCAACAGCGTGATGACCTGCTCCGTCAGTCCACGCTGTCTCAGTCGACCTTGTCGGAGCGATTCACGGAGCGTCTGGCCCATCCGCAAAGTGGCTTGCGTGGCGACATCCAAATCGAATCCGACCCGCGAGAGTTTTTCTAACGATTCGAACCGCGAGATTTGGATCTTGAGGTTCTTGGCGGCCCAACGCATGGCGGGCGGCTGTGCGTGGGCTCCGATTCGCGAGACGCTGCGGCTGACGTCAATCGCGGGCCGCAGTCCGCGTTCGAAACGCCCCGTATCCAAATAGATCTGCCCATCCGTGATCGAAATCAAATTCGTGGGAATGTACGCGGAGATGTCTCCGTCGGTCGTTTCCACGATCGGAAAAGCCGTCACGGTCCCGCCTCCACGCTCGTCACGAAGCGCCGCGGCACGTTCCAGCAGCTCGGCATGCAAGTAAAAGATGTCGCCCGGATACGCCTCGCGACCGGGTGGCCGATCCAGCAACAGCGCCAGCTCGCGATACGCGTCGGCGTGCTTCGTCAGGTCATCGTACACAACCAGGGCGTGACGACCTTGGTCGCGAAACCATTCTGCCACCGCCGCGCCAGCAAAAGGCGCCAAGTAGCGGAGTCCGGGACTATCCGATGCCAGCGCGGCGACGATCGCGGTGTTGCCCAGGCATCCGGCTCGTTCGAGATCTTCGCGCAGCGCGTGGACTCGTGACATGGGCTGCCCGATCAGGACGTACACGCCGATCACGTCGTCGGGACGCTGCGCCGCGACAAAGTCAATCGCCAAGGCGGTCTTGCCCACGTTGCGATCGCCGACGATCAATTCCCGCTGCCCGCGCCCGATGGGAATCGCAGCGTCAACGGCCATCACGCCTGTCAGCAACGGTTGGGTCACGCTGCGGCGATCGATAATTTCGGGAGCGGGACGGAACAGAGGTAAGCGAAGCACGCCCGACAGCGAGGGACCTTCGTCCAAGCGATTCCCGAGCGGATCGAAGACGCGCCCCAGCGTCTCAGGGCCCACGGGCAACTCCGGGAGCCGTCGCGTGCCGATGACGCCGTCGCCCTCGCCCACCTGCATCGCGCCGGCCAAGAGGACCACTCCCAACTCGTCTTGGCGAAGGTCGAATGCGAGTCCGAACGCGCCCGAATCGAAAGCCAGCAGCTCCTCGTACCGCGCATGGTCCATCCCCGCGACGACGGCCACTCCATCACCGACGCGACGCACGACCCCGCGCGGCCTCAGCCCGTCAGCGAGTCGGACGGCTTGGGCCGCTGAAGACAAGTCATCGACCAGGGTAGCGATTCGATCAGCCATCGTCGGCGCTCCGAACCGGCTCGAAATGGTTGTTGCCTCGACGCATTTCGCTGGTCAGCGCGTGGCGTGCGAAACGGGCCAGGCCGGCGCCAGATGCCTCGATCAGCCCCTGATCCGTTGAGACACGAAGCCCAATGCCCAGCGCCGGTTCGGGAAAAAACTCCGCCTGCTTCGCCGCGCCCCCCAGCGCCTGTTCGATCGCGACACGGTGTTCCGGACGCAGGGCGCGAGCGGTTTCGACCTTGACCGATCCCGCGATTTCTTGGGGCAGCGCTCGTAATTCACGGCAAACCGAGTTCACCAGGGCGGTCTCCAGATCGTCGCCACCGATCTCATCGAGCAACTTCCCGACCGCTTCTCCCGCCGCCAGCGCACACGCATCGGCGAGCCGATCGCGTTCGGATTCGCTGATGCGGGCCGCCTCGTGTCGCAACTGCTCCCGCTGACGCTGAATCTCAACCTGGGCCTGCGACAGACGTTCCTCCGCTCGACGCTGTGCCGCCTCCAGCTCGCGGGCGCGCAAGGCAGCCAGCTCGTCATGCAAATTCTGGCGTTCCTTCTCGATATCGGTCCGAATCCGATCGGCCTCGGCAAGCTTCGCCGCCGCCTCGCGATGCAGGGACTCTTCCTGTTCACGACGAGCGTCGAGCGACTCGCGTACGGGCTTGAACAGAAACCAACCCAGCGCACCCGCCAGCACAAGGAAGTTGGCAACTTCGAACAGAAACGTGGCGAAGGTCGGCGACACCGTTTACGTACTCGCGGCGGTTAGGGGATCATCATCGTTCGAACGGCAAAGCTCATCAACACATCGTGGCCCTTCTCCCGGGCGCGGGAAAGCTGACCACATCCTGTCCCTTCTCCCCACGCGGGAAAGCTGACCACATCCTGTCCCTTCTCCCGGGCGCGGGAGAAGGTGACCACATCCTGTCCCTTCTCCCCGCGCGGGAGAAGGTGGCCGAAGGCCGGATGAGGGGGCCGGCGGCCGCCAGAGCTTAACCCTCACCCGCCCGGGCCCCGCGAGCGGGTCCCAGGCGACCTCTCCCGGCCTCGGGAGAGGTGACCGCACCTCGCCCTTTTCTCCCCCGCGCGGGAAAGCTGACCACATCCTGTCCCTTCTCCCCGCGCGGGAAAGCTGACCACATCCTGTCCCTTCTCCCCGCGCGGGAGAAGGTGGCCGAAGGCCGGATGAGGGGGCCGGCGACCGCCAGAGCTTAACCCTCACCCGCCCGGGCCCCGCAAGCGGGTCCCAGGCGACCTCTCCCGGCCTCGGGAGAGGTGACCGCACCTCGCCCTTTTCTCCCCCGCGCGGGAAAGCTGACCGCATCCTGTCCCTTCTCCCCCGCGCGGGAAAGCTGACCACATCCTGTCCCTTCTCCCCGCGCGGGAGAAGGTGGCCGAAGGCCGGATGAGGGGGCCGGCGACCTTCAAACCGCACGAAACGGATTCGCAAACAAGAGGATCAGGGCAATCACCAGGCAAAAAATCGCGGTGGACTCGACCATCGCAAGACTCACAAACAGCGTCCGTGTAATCGATCCCGCCTCATCCGGCTGCCTTGCCAACGCATCCATCGCCGCCGCCCCAATTCGGCTTTCGCCCAAGGCGGCGCAGACCGCACCCAGCGCCATCGTGATCGCGGCGCTGGCCATCGCCACCACCGCGATAATCGTTTTGCTATCCATCTATTCCTCCTCCGCGCTGACCGCAGCGCCAATGTAAACCGTCGACAAGATCGCAAAGATATAGGCTTGCAACAAGCCGATCAGCACATCGAGCGCCATGATCGGCGTCGGCACAAGGAAACCGGCGAGCGCCACCAGGAGCGCGACGACCAGATGTCCCGACATGACGTTGCCGAACAAGCGGACCGCCAGCGCGAGTGTGCGAGACAGCTCGGAGATGACGTGCAGCGGCAACAAGAGCGGATTGGGCTGAAGATATCGTTTCAGGTACGCAGCGGCGCCCCGCGTGCGGATCCCCGCGAGCGGGACGCTGAAGAAGACAATGACCGCCAGCGCTGACGTCGTGGCAAGACTTGCCGTCGCCGGATGGACTCCCGGCAATTGGCCCGCCAGGTTGCAAGTGGCGATAAACAAAAACAGACTGCCCGCTAGATTGGCGACAACTCGGTGCTCGCGCCCGATCACTTCGACCACCGTGCGATCCACCGATTCCACCAGGATGACCGCCGCCAACGTGATCCCTTGCAGCGGCCGCGTTCGGATCCGATTTCGGATCAAGACCGCCAGCGCAATCAAACCCAGCGAGACGATGGCCGACGTGACCATCGTCTCGGTCAACGGGAAGGGCCCGAAGTTGTACCAAACCGGATCGCCGAAAATACGAAGCTTCATGCAAGTGTTCCGCGTCGAGCGTCTTCGAGCTCCCGCGTCTGGATGGTCCATCGGGGAGCGATCGTTACGGTCGCTGGTCCACGGTCTTCCAGGCCGCATACGAGCCGAGGATCACGCCGCTGACCATGCACATCAACGTGAAGCGGATCCCGGTGTTCAGTTTCAAATCCAGGTAACGTCCCAGCAACGAGCCTCCGACGGATCCCACGGCAATCGGCCAGCCCACCATTCCCAGAACGCCGAGCGAACGCCAGAAGGAACGCGAATCTCGTTCGCGACGCGCCAGGCGATCCGAATCTCGCTGAATCGCCGCGCGCGGATCGACTCGGTCTCGCCCACCGGGCAACGTCATGGCTTGCCTCCCGGCCTTCCTCCGTCCTGCAACTCGGCGAGGATCCGACCTTCCAGCCGACCGAGTAGTTGGCGCGTCTCGAGTTCTTGCGACGGAGCCCCAAGTCGTTGGTCCAGCCGAGCCTGAACTTCCGCCACATTGTCGCCGATGACGGCGATCGGTGTAAGTAGCGTCACGCGAATGCCATCGGTATGCAACAGCCCCCCGGCAGTCCCCGCGTACTGAAAAGACTCATTTACTTGGGACGACTTCACCCGCAGTCTGACCAATCCCGCGTCGACGGCCAGGACCGTCGCTTCGCAACGAGGCCGCAGGCCCACGTGGCCCGTCTGCGTCAAGACGCGCACCGCCAAGACCTCGGCGTCGAAAACCACGTTTTGAGGCGTCCGAATAATGAATTGCATCGCTCAACTTTGCCGCTTCGCGATCCGAGTCGCGTTAATTGGGGTCGCCTCACGGACGCGGTCCCGTTATCGCTTGGGGAGAGGGCTCACCGACCCGGTTTCGGACCCGACATCTTCCAGCGCGCCGATCATGAACAGTCGTTCCTCCGGCACCCGATCGTCAGCGCCCAGCAAGGATCGCCTCGACGCCTTCAATTGTCGCCGCGATGGGCACGTTTCGCCCGGAGATTCCCGTAAAACTTTCGGCGACGAAAAACGGCTGCGTCAGGAAATTGCGCAACCGTCGCGCCCGTTCGACCAGTTGGCGGTCTTCGGCCGAAAGCTCGTCGATTCCCAACATGGAAATCAGGTCCTTTAGTTCTTCATAGCGGCCCAGGACCCGCCGTGTCTCCTGGGCGGCTTCATAGTGCCGAGCACCCACAATCGCCAGATCCAGTGCCTTGGAACTTGAGGCGAGCGGATCGACGGCGGGATAGAGTCCATCGGCGGCAACCTCACGCGACAGGACCAACGAGCTGTCCATGTGCCAGAAAATGTGGGTAATCGCCGGATCGGCGTAATCATCCGCCGGAACATAAATCGCCTGCACGGATACCATGTCGCCTTGTTCCGTGGCCGTGATGCGTTCTTCCAGAGCCGCAATGTCGGCCGCCAAGGTCGGTTGGTAGCCCACGCGCGACGGTAACCGGCCGAGCAATCCCGAGACTTCCATCCCGGCCTGGACGTGGCGGTACACGTTATCGACCAGAAAAAGCACACTCCGATGCTCCACGTCACGAAAATACTCGGCGATCGAA
Source organism: uncultured Planctomycetales bacterium (assembly GCA_963826795.1). Taxonomy (GTDB): domain Bacteria; phylum Planctomycetota; class Planctomycetia; order Pirellulales; family Pirellulaceae; genus CAWGYT01. The sequence goes on from CAWGYT010000025.1 coordinate 134,474, forward strand.
AGCGCGGCCAGGCCGACCAAGAAGCGAGCCCCAGGTGGTTCCTTCATTTGACCGAAGACCATCGTTGTGCGGTCCATAAAGCCCCGGTCGCGCAGCTCTTGCCACAATTCCAGCCCCTCGCGCAGAGCGCTCCCCGATCCCCGCAAAAACGGCGATTCCCTTCAGATCGGCCACGGCATTATGGATAAACTCCGTCAGGACAACCGTCTTCCCCACTCCCGCCCCACCGAACACCGCCACCCGACCTCCATGAATAAAAGGGCACAACAGGTCGATCACCTTAATGCCCGTCGGATAGACGTCACCCAAGCCACGGCACACCGAGGGCGACGGAGGTGGCCGGTTGAGCGGCATTGTTTCGGCGCGAGAAAGCTCCGGGCCGCCGTCCAAAGCGCGACCCCGCAGATCGACGACCCGCCCAATCAACTGCTCGCCAACCGGAATCTCCAAAGGCAGCCCCAGGCAAGTTACCGTCGCGCCGCGGCGCATGCCACGGGTGCTGTCCGTCGCGATCGCACGCACAATGGAACCGCCGAGATGCGCGTGGACCACGGCCATCACCGAGCTACCGGAGTCGGACTGGCACGTCAGCGCGGAATCGACGGGCGGCAAACGTTCGGTAAAGCAGGCGTCAATGACGGTGCCACGTACTGCGGTAACGTGCCCCGTTAACGTGTCGGCCGCGCGATTCATGCAGGGGCGCCTCCTCGGCGTATCGTCTACCCGCGACCGCCGCACGTCAACCCGTCGGCGGCAACCGGTCGGCGGCAAGCGCGGCGGCAACGTAGTTCCCGGACTGGAAAGCCAAAACCAGATCCGCCGAGTCAAACATGCCGTCTCCGTTCCAATCCCCGGAGCTCCAGTCCGCCGTGGCACCGTTCCCCTGTTCGTAACGGCCCATCTGAAATGCCAGGACCAGATCCGAGCTGTCGAATCGGCCGTCCAGATTCGTATCGCCAAAGGTACTGCCCAGGATGTCCTGGACCATGACTGACCAATCGTGCTGATCCACGACCCCGTCGCCGCTCAAATCGTAGGCCGGGTCGTCGACCCTCCCGACAACGGCAGCCAGTAGCTCCAAATCAAGTGCATCGAGCGACCCGTCGTCGTTAAAATCACCCCGCAAGCCCGCCCCATTCCTGACCTGGATCGTCACGGTGGCCACGGCCGACTCACTTCGGAAATCGAACGCGCGATAAGTGAACATGTCGGTCCCCTGAAAGCCTGGCTCGGGTTCATAAACGAAGCTTCCGTCGCTGCGGGCAGCGAGCGTCCCGTTTTGCGGCAGGTCAACCAACTCTGCCACGATCGCATCCCCGTCGGGATCGATGTCGTTCGCGAGTAAGCCGAAGGCGGCATCCACCGCCAACGGCGTCGATGAATCAAGCCGGAATTCGTCGTCCATGGCCAGCGGCGGTCCGTTGTCGCTCGACCGATTCCAGTACCACTGCCACCAATCACCCAGCAGCGACTGATAGAGTTCGGCGCTGCTGACTTGTGGCAATTCCGTGAGCGAGTCCAGGAAGTCGAACCAGAGGAACGGTTCTTCGGACATGATGTCGCCCGGGTAGCAGAAGACGCCCTCCAGCCCCGGACAGGGGAACTCCAAATCGCTGGGACTGGTCGGATCGACGGCAAACGGGTCGGAAACGACCGCACCTCGCAAAGCGTAACTCAGCGTGACGGCCGGATCGACTCCGGGTATCCTCAGCTTCAGCGCCTCGACGAAGTAGGTCCCCGGATTCAGGAGGACACTGCCGGCGCTGCGAATTTCGCCTGGACGCGCCGCCACTTGGTGGATGGCGTGCATCTCCGCATCAAAGATCCGCACGAGAACGCCCACTTCGTCGCTCGTCCCCGTCTCTGCCACGGAAAGTAACAGGTGAAACAACTGCGGCGTGGCAACATACAGTTGGTGCACGTCCTGCGTTCCCTGAGCGTCAATCGCACCCGCCACGAAGGGCATCATTTCGACCGGGGCGGTTGGGAAGGAAATGGCGAGCTGGTAGTTACCCGTGTCGAACCCAGCTTGCGGCTCCGCCGAGACCGCGACCGTATAGTCTCGTTCCGGGTCAAGGGTGCGAACCTGAACGACGATCTCGCCATTGCCATTGACGAGTGTTTCGTGAGGAATCAGGTGATCGTCGCGATCGAAGATGGCGACGGCCGGAATCATCGCGCCGGGGTCGAGCGATCGCACGACAACTTGCAGGGCCAACGTTTCACCTTCCACGACGGCCGGTGCCCGAAACCGATAAAAGTCGCGATCGTTCGGGCCGGAAAGGCTGGCGATCTGCAGATAGCGCGTCGTGTCGGGATACTCGCGCTGGGACTCAAGTCGTGACGCTTCCTGGAAATCGTCATCGGACGCCATGTCGTCGTTAAGAAATTCAGCACCGTCGCGCGACAACAACACGCCCAGCTCGTCGTCCGTGATTTCGCGCAAGCGGCTGGTCGTCACCTTCTCGATCTGCTCCTGCGAGAGTGCCAACGACTGGTCGAGAGTGACGGTCAGGCTGTAACCTCCCACCGCGAACACATCCTCGCTCGCCGCTTTGACTTGCACAAACAATCTTGAGTCGGGATTCGCGTGAGGCACGACAAACTCGACAACATCCCTCGGGAGATCGCTGGCTTGGTAATCGAAAAGAATCTGGCCCTCTTCGTCGACGACGGTCAATCCAGGCTGGAGCAGGCTGATCCCGGCCGTCCGGAGTCGAAACGTCAGCGGCCCGGCGTAATCACCGTCCAGGGCGAGCGAATACCAGTCGACATCCGTGGGTGTCGTGATTTGTGCAATGGCCAGGGCCGGGCCGCTGCCATCGATCCCCTCGACACTTTCCCACGGTTCCAACTCGGCCGCGTTGCTTCGGATCTCGTTGCCCGTATTGTCCTCATAACGATCCGGAAGACGTGTGCCGAACCGTTGCCGAACTTGCTGGATGTCGATGGGCGTGAGATTGACGGCATTCGACACGCCATGGACGTGCATGGGGGAGGCGACGTCCTCCGAATGGCTCAGCCCGAACACGTGACCGGCTTCGTGCAAGCTCACCGAAAACAGATCGTCAAGCGATTCAAACTCGGCCTCGCTGTTGAAGACCACATCGGCGGACCAGGTTCCCGAGATGGCCGATCCCTGCGAAACCGAAATCGCCTTGACATCATTGGCCAAGGCACGTGCGCCGACGCGAATGTCACCGAACCGCAGATCGCCATGGCTGGGTCCGGGGCTGCCGAACGCTACGGGTTCGGTTTCGTCCACGAGCCCGACGTCCAGACTCACCTCCTTGGCCCAGGTCTGAACCGCCCGCAGGACGGCGTTTTGCCATGCGGTCTCTCCCCACGCTTGAAACTTGTCATGGAGCGTGTTGGGGGAACCCCCGATATCCACACCGTCATCGGCAAAGCTCAGCGTAATGTATCGATCTTCGCCGGAGATGGGCCCGTCCGCGTCCAGCGCGATCCGCGATTCAAGCGACTCGAAGTGGCTGACCGTCCATCGTCGCCGCGCGACCATGCGTCGCTCGTGACGGGTCAAACGGAATTTAGACAACGCGCCGGCCCGTTGGCCTCGGAAAAATCGACTCCAAATTGAGTTGACCATGTCTCGTGTTGTGCCTCTCGCATGCGTGTGCCAGGCGAACCGGCCAGGCGCGGCTGCATCGCCTGGGTGATTCGCCTTTTCGAAAACGGTCGACCTTCTTACTCGGTGGTCTCCAACTCGGCACGCGGTCGTTGCCGCTTTACTTGGCGTTGAGCGTCTTGGAGCATTTCCTGAAATTCGCTGAGTTCGCGTAAGTTGGCGAGGTCGGGATCAATCCGCGCGACGTGCAGCCAGGTATCCTCTTTGCGAATTGATTCGGCAATCAAGGCGATGGCCACGGCGGCGTCGGGCTGATTCTGGGCCGAGGTGAGTGCGTAGACGCAACCCAGCTGAAAGATTTCCTTCGGCCCCGGCGCTGCTTTCCAGACGCGACGCGCATCGGCCAAGGCCTCGGTCCGTTGGCCCAGTCGAGCGTAGATGACGCTTCGCGACACGAGGTCTTCCACCCGAGCCGGCTGGTGGCCGATCAATTCATCCAAGATGACCAAGGCGTCTCGTGGCCGCCCGAGCCGTTCAGCGTACACGTGCGCCATGTTGCGATGCGCCGCGTGAGAAAAAGGATTCAGCGCTGCCGCCTGCTGGAAGTCTTCCAGCGCCTGCTGAGGCGACGCGGACAAACGAGCCAAACCGCGTGCGATCCAGTTCCGTTCATCGTGCGGCATGATCTCCAGCGCCCGTTTTCGGTCCTCGACTGCATCGCGCCGGCCACCCGGGGTCTTTTCGACCAGTTCCGCCCGCATCAGATACAACCGCGGCTGATCGCCATCCAGCTCAATCGCCCGGTTTAGATCGGCGATCGCGTCATCCGTTTGACCGGCTTCCCGGCTGGCCACCGCGCGGTTGATCAGCACCGGGACGAAGTCTGATCGTTGAGCCAGGACCTCGCTGAAATCGTCGCGAGCTGGCAGATATTTCCGCAGGTCCATCCGGCTCAAGCCGCGATAAAAGTAACCCAGGTGCGAGTTGGGCCAAAGCGTCACGCAGACCGTAAAACAACCCTCCGCCTCGCTCCAACGTCCCGCTCCCGCATAGGCATTCCCCAGCAGAAGCCAAAGCGAAACATCATACGGTTGCCGCTGCCGCAGCTTTTCGAACCGCACGATCGCTTCCTCGTAATTCCCCTGCCGTAGCGACTCGATCGCCGCCATCGAACCCGCCGGTTGTGGATCTGCTCTGCGTACCGAGTCCTGCGCTGCGAGGGACTCCAGCTGCCTGGCGAGATCGGCCGCTCGGCTGGCGAGTTGACGATCCCGTCCAGATTCATCGAGCTCCGACATCACGCGAGATCGTTCCGAACGGGCCAAGGCGATCAATCGCAGATACTCGGATAACGTCCGCATCAGTTCCGACTGCTGTGAATCGGCCAGAGCGTGTACGCTGGACTCGCGCCGCCAATTCGGATCCGAAAACACGCCATATTGGTCGACCAGCCGCTCCGAGAGATCAATTGCCTCGTCCAGCGTGCTGCGGTCCGCGCCCGGGATGCTGCCCAGCGCCCGCATCTCGGGTAGGCTGGCCTGCAACTGCTGCAATTTGACCGCGGCTCGTTGCTGAGCGATTTGTTGACGGTACCCGAACAGGGCCAGCGTCAGCAGGATCACGGCCAGGGCTGCGGCGGTCGAAATGCCGGCGCCCGACGAAAGCCGCGGATGGCGACGACACCATTTGCGAAATCGTTCCGCGAGTGACGGATTGGGAGCGTGCGCGAGAGGCCGGTCGGCCTGCTGTCGGGCAAGGTCCTCGCACAAGAGATCCATCCTGTCGTATCGCTCGGACACGTCGAACGCCAGACAACGGCGAACGATCGAGTCCATCGCCGGTGAAATATCTCGCCGGATTTCGCGTGGCGAAACTGGCAACTGTCTTCGATCCTCAAGGCATTCGGCCACCGTACGTTGAAACGGTCCCGATCGCTGCCGAAACGGCAATTCCCCCGTCAACATCTGGTACATCAGGACACCCAGCGAATAGAGATCCGCCGCCGCCCCCACCCGGTCACCCGTCAGTGTTGACTCGAGATGCTCCGGCGACATATACGGCATCGTCCCGCCCACCAGCCAGGACACTCGGCCGCCCACGATCAAGTCGTCCGAGAGATTGAAATCCAGCAGCATCGCCGTTCCATCATCCGCTAACAGAACGTTCGCCGGCTTGAGGTCGCGATGGACGATCCCGCGACCGTGAGCGTGGCGCAAGGCTGCTGCGAGCTGCGTGGCGATTCGGATTACCGTCGGCTCGTCGAAGCGCCGCCGATCCAGGGCGTCACTCCGAAGGGCCAGGTCGGTGTGGCCCCTCGCACGCCGCGAGTCGACGCGCGGATCCAGCGTTCCCGGCCGAGAGATCGGCAAGGCGTCAGCGAGCGTTTGACGGCCGAAGAACGGCATGCAGATCACGTGCAACGATCCGAAAGCGTGAAACGAATAGATCGGCACGATGTTCGTATGTTGCAAGCGAGCGAGATGAGCGGCCTCGAGGTTGGCTCCGGTCGTGACTTTCAGCACGACGGGCCGGTTCTCGAGACCACCTTGCCGAGCAAGATAGACGACGCTGAACGTACCTCGGCCAAGCTCCTCGAGGAGCTCGAACTCTCCCAGCGACTCGCCAGGTACCGGGAACTCAAGAATGCTGTCGGCCAGCCGATCAAATTCGGATCGCAACTCGCTGACGGCCGTATCGGCCCGGAAAATCCCCTCGGTCGGATCCGCCTCGTCATCGCACCAACCGCGCGTGTCGATTTGCCACCGCCGCTGGTATTCCTCGGGATCCGCTTGCTCGCCGCCGCTCCTGCGCAGTCGATACTCCTCACGAGCCAACTCGGACAGGGATTCCTGGTCGGCCAGGAATTCTGGAAAATCACGCCGATATTGCTCCAGCGTCCGGCGTTCCGGCCGCCGCCAACGATACTGCAAGTCGACGCACAGCAGCTCGATGGCAAGTCGACGATCCTCAGGATCCGTTCCCCGCGGCAAGAACGCGCGGACATCGGTCGACGCGTCGCGCTGCACCGCAACCTCAAACGACTCGACCGCCTCGTCCAATCGACGAAACCGGTCAGGTCGCTGCAGGGTCATCTGAAGGTCACTCGTCATCGATATATTCCGACATCGTATCGCGGAATTGTCGCAAGACGCGTTCCACGGTGCGACGACATCTCCCCGTCTCGGCCGCAATGTCCACGATCGAATCCCCTTGAATCCGCCGCTCGATCATCAAACGCTGAGGCGCCGGGAATTGCTCCAAGGCCTCGTCGACCACCATCTGCAAGATGATCCAGGAATCGGCCACGTCGGGCGTCGCCATCTCTTGGGCCGCTTCGCTGGGAACGGTCTGACCGACGTCGCGTCGCTGCCGACGATGGTATTTCCCTAGGCGTCTGACTTTGTTGAGCGCGATCACCAACAGCAGCTGCCACAATTCTTCCCCGGGCGGGACGTCAAAACCTCCGTCCGCGGCGCGGCGGAAAAACGTCCGAAAAACGGATTGGATGACGTCCTCCGGGTCAAACCGTGACGCCAGACCAACCGCAGTTTTTCGCCGAGCGAAATGCACCAGTCGGTCCGCATATCGCGCGTACAGCTCGGTCGCCGCATCGTCCTCGCCTCGGCGAAAGCGCCGGAGCAGCGACCTGTCAGAGCTTTCCGCGGTCAATTCAGGTTCATTTGTACTTGCATTCACGATGTAAGCCGCCGAGCGGATGCTCGCTACCCCGTACAGTCACGCGCAGGCCACGGATGCGACACGGTGTTTCGAAATTGAACATGAAGGGGTCCCGAAAGTAGGTGTGCCCGGTATATCGGGGGATTTCGGGACATGTTCCAAGTCTATTCGGCGGCACGGACGTCGACAATTGGCTCGCAGAATTGCCCCCTCCCCCGACCGGTCATTCCGAAAAAATTCACGTCGCACGTCGGCACGCGACGTGACTCCTTGGTTCAGTAGACGGTTTGGTCGACGGTCTGCATCCTTGGTCGAGTCGATTTAATGAGGAATTCCACAATGGCTTCAGCCTGGCGATCAGGGCGCCTTTCCCTCCCTCTTCCTGCTCCTGCCGATCTTGCTCCAACCGTCGGTCAGGGCCTGTGTAATGCCGCTCCCACCGCCCCAGGAGGTGGAAATCGAAAACGAAATCGAAATTCACTCGCTTGGCCTTAATAACGCTACCGGCAAACTCGAATACCTCGTTGGGATCGAAGTCGAGCTGTTCGAGTCGAACTCGCCAGCGCAGTGCACTTGCGCCCTGAATCTGGGTGGAAACAACCTGTTGCCGCCGCCGTCGGTCGTGGTCAGCCAGGCGATCATTGGCATTTCGAACCAGTTGACGCACGAGTTGGAGGGCCAGGAGGACGAATTCGAGTTTGAAGACGAAAACGAAATCGAAAACGAACTGGAAAATGAATTCGAATCGGGTTCTCGGACGTTTGGCTTTGCCGTGGAGGTCGACGGCGTCCAATCGGAACCGCTGCAGGCCGACGATGTGCACGCGCTGTTGTTCAAGGTGGAAGTCGCGCCGAGCGACCTGCCGGCATTGCGAAACATCCCGATTCGGTTCGCGGCAGGCTCCGACATGCCCGGCCATCCGCTCAAGGTCCTGAACGGATATCAAACCGTGCTGAATCTGCCCGGACTGACGACTGACTTCACCTGGGATGGGCGGGGAGACGGACAATGGAATCAGGATCGCTGGAACGCCGCGGGGGCCTACCCCACCCAGGGCACACACGCGACGGTGCTTCAGGATCAGGTCACCGTCGCGGGCCTGCAGCAGGCCGATTCGACGTCCGTCACGAGCGGTGAACTGCTCGTAGTCGGAACGCTCAACGGCGATCTCGAAGTCTTGACGGCGGGTCGTCTGAGCGGATCGGGACGCGTTCAGGGAACCGTTTCCAACCACGGCGCTGTCACGCCCAGCTCGGTCGCCGGAACGCTGAGCTTCGATGGCGACTTCACGCAAACGGCGAGCGGCCGGTTGGAGTTGGCGATTCGCGAACCCGCGTCGCAGGTCTCGATGTCCGTAAGCGGCACGTTGACGCTCGCCGGAACGCTCGAGCTGCTCTCGCCACCTGGTCCTGATGAGGGGCCGCTGCAACGCGGCGACCGACTGGACTTCCCGCTGATCGCCGCCGGCCAAATTGTGGGTTCGCTCGACGAAGTGAAACTGGATGGGACGCCGCTAGGGGCGGTCGCGGACGGCAACGAAACTCGTTTTCAACGTCACCGCGGGGACGGCCAATTCGACTCGCTCCGCATCGGTGTCGACGCCGTGACCTATTCGCGTTACTTGGCCCAACCCGGCGATGCCAATGGCGACGGACAGTTCGATTCGACGGATCTAACCCAGGTCTTTCAAATTGGCCAATACGAAGACGGTCAAGTGGAGAATTCGGACTGGCTGAGCGGCGACTGGAACGGCGACCTGGATTTCGACACCGCGGACCTGGTCCTGGCGTTTCAAACGGGGACCTACGAGTCCGCGGCTCAAGTCCCCGAGCCGGCCGGTACGTCACTCGCCATTCTGGCATGCCTGCTGGGCTTGATTCCCCGACGACGAGGCCAAATCCAGGGCGCAGGCGGCACGAAGCGTCTTGGGTGAGCATTCACGGCGATGGCAACCCGCGGAGACGTGCAGTCCCTCGAGCGTCAGGCCGGTGACCGTCGGTCGCCCTGGGGCACTTTGCCCTCACGTTGAAGTCGCTTTTCCCGCGCGAACCGCACGGTCCCGACGGCAAGCGTCACGACCGTGAGTGGGAGAGCGAAACCGCCGACCAGGATCGTCAGCGTCCGCTGCAACTCGTGGTTCATCGCCGAGAGCGCAACGTAGGTCATGTAGGCCACGAAGTACGCCAAGAACAGTCCGCCTTCCCAACGGGCGATCAGATGCCCGGTGAAGAAAATCGGCAGGCAGGCGACGGCGACGGCGATCATCACGGGAATGTCAAATCGCAAGGCGGCATCCGCAACCGGTATCCCGTCGGGCGCGACGAGGGCCGTGATTCCCAGCACTCCCATGATGTTGAAGAGGTTGCTTCCCAAGGCATTCCCCACCGCAATGTCCCGCTCGCCCCGAATCGCTGCCATCACCGACGTGGCGACCTCGGGCAACGACGTCCCGGCAGCGACCAGCGTCAGGCCAATGACGAACTCGGAGACGCCCATCCGACGCGCGATATTCAGCGCGGATTCCGTCAGCAGTCGCGACCCCACCACCAGCAGGGCGAGCCCGAGCAGCAGGAGGGCGACCTGGAGGACGATCCGGCCCCTGCCCATGCCCCTGGGCCGCAACCCAAACTCCGCCTCGTATTCCAACTGCGTCGCCCGCTGCTCCCGGCGGCTTGCACGAATCGACCAGACCGTGTAGGCCAGCATCCCCACACAAAACAGACCCCCATCAATTCGCCCGAGCCGATGATCCAAAGAAAGGATGAAGACCAAGAATGAGAGGCCGATCATCAGGGGCACTTCGAGTCGGACCAACTGCTGAGAAACCACCAACGGGACGATCAGCGCCGAGAGCCCGAGAATAAAGAGGACATTAAAGATATTGCTCCCGACGACATTGCCGAGCGCCAACGCCGGCTCGCCTTGAAGGGCTGCCTGCACGCTCACCACGAGTTCCGGGGCGCTGGTCCCGAAAGCGACGACCGTCAGCCCGACGACCAACGGCGAGATTCCCACAACAAGCGCGAGGGTGGAGGCACTCCGCACCAGGACCTCGGCCCCGCCAGTGAGGAGGGCGAAGCCGACGAAAAGCAACAACAAATCCAAGAATCGATCCTTCGCGGGAAATCGCGTGTCCGACCTCCGGCCAACGCGGAAGCGAATTGGCCGCGCCGTCACGACCCGCCCGATTCTACCTCGACCCGCGGTACCTGGGTATGGTACGAACCCCCGCCGCCTGGGAGGGGAGTCTGAATGCCCCGCCGGCGCTTCCCCGGGCGAGGACCCAGCGCTCAATGCAGGGAAGCGTCGGGATTGGGTTCGACCACAATCAAGAGCCGGGTCGAGCGCAACGGCCGCGTCCGCTGCAGATCGTCGGGGTTGGGACCATAGCGGGCCGAACTCAGCGCGCCGCCGCTGACCGTGCGGAGCGGACCTTGGTTCGCCACGTAGGGACGAACGTGGTCCGTAACGATCAGGCGTTTGCGAAGCAACAGCGACTCGCGGGGACCTTGATAGGGGCTCGTCGGCAAACAGAAGCTCGGATCAAGCCCCGGGCAAACCTCGATGGGGTACACCGTGTCGTCGCGTGGGACAATCTCGCGGCGCGAAAAGGGGTCAGGCCTCTTTTTCGAGGCGACTTACGGCAAATGCGCAGATGGTGATGTGAGGGGCATCGAGTGCTGGGTCTGGAGCTTTCTTTGATAGACCGTCTGCAGTTTTCGTCTGCAGTTTTCTTTTTTCGCCATGCGACGCCACTGTTCACGCTCCGAACCATTGCCTTCGGTGACCGAAACATCAACCGGAACTCCGGGCCACACGGCAAAGGCAACGTGCATTTTTACGGCGCGATGCTCGGCATCCTGCCAGAGTGCCCAGGCCATCCGTGGCACGGCCTTGAGCAGGCTTCCGTCGACGGCAATCAGTCCCGACAACGCCGCTCGATCCGCGGTGGGCATCGCTTGGGGCGTCTGCAAAGCTTGTCGTGCCAGGTCGGCAATCACCGGTTCCATGATCGCCGGATCAAAAACACGACTGGCTTCGCTCAGAGACCCCAACGACGAGCTTGAAACGCCTAGCAAACGCTGGACCTTCTTCAACGTTGTAAATTGTTGGACGCCCCGTAGCGTCTCCACGGTGGGATTAAAGAAATACAACAGCATCAACCTGGCATACTGGTCACAATACAATCGACGTCGTCCTGCCTTATCCCGCTCGGTCGCATGGTCACGCAACGGTTCGAACAAATCATCCGGCAACCGAAAGTACTTAAAGCCACTCAACCGCCGAGCGTCGACCAAGTTCTTTTTTGCCATCGCCAGCCTCCTTTCCTCGAAGCACTGGCAAAATAGCAAAACTGGCCGCCTGGCGCAAATCTTGTACCGAACAGAATTGCCTTCGGCCACCTTCTCACGCGTTGAGGAGAAGGGACAGGGGGGTGTCACCTCTCCCGCGGCCGGGAGAGGTCGACCGGGGCCCGCTCGCGGGGCCCGGGCGGGTGAGGGCTGAGCATCTGGCACCCCGCCGGGCCCCCTCACCCGGCCTTCGGCCCAATTCTGTTCGGCACTCAGGTTGCTCGATAGGTCAGCGTGAGTGGCGCGCGAAAAGGGGTCAGGTCTCTTTTTCGAGGCGACTTACGGCAAATGCGCAGAAGGTGATGTGAGGGGCATCGAGTGGCGGGTCTGGAGCTTTCTTTGATAGACCGTCTGGAGTTTTCGTCTGGAGTTTTCGTCCCGCGGCCGCACTCGTCGACCCGAGACACCCGGATACCCGGCGAGCCAAACGCAAAGTAGACCGTCTGGATCTTTTGAAAGTAGACCGTCTGGATCTTTGAAACGCAAAGTAGACCGTCTGGATCTTTGCCTGGATCTTTGCCGTCTGGATCTTTGTGCCCCGATCTCCTTCCAACGGGGATCTCCCTCGGCAAGAGGAAAAGCTCGGAACTGGGTTTTTTGTTTGTCTCGATTGGCTTAAAATCACAACGACCTCCGTGTTGTTTGCGGTTGATAAAGCAACGCACAGTTTGTGCGAAATTGCCGATAGCACGAAGGTCATTTTTTTTTTGCAATTCCCCCCGCTCAAACGCCTTAAAAGCTGCACGACCTCCTGGGAGGGGAGGGGAGCCTGAATGCCCCGCCGGCGCTTCCCCGGGCGAGGACCGAGCGCTCAATGCAGGGAAGCGTCGGGATTGGGTTCGACCACAATCAGCAGCCGGGTCGAGCGTAACGGCCGCGTCCGCTGCAGATCGTCGGGGTTGGGACCATAGCGGGCCGAACTCAGCGCGCCGCCGCTGACCGTGCGGAGCGGACCTTGGTTCGCCACGTAGGGACGAACGTGGTCCGTGACGATCAGGCGTTTGCGAAGCAACAGCGACTCGCGGGGACCTTGATAGGGGCTCGTCGGCAAACAGAAGCTCGGATCAAGCCCCGGGCAAACCTCGATGGGGTACACCGTGTCGTCGCGTGGGACAATCTCGCGGCGCACCGGTTCCGCCGCCAAATTCGTGTCAGCCTTGGCCAATGGCCCCACCACGTTCCGCCCCGCGTCCGCGCCCTCGATCGACGCCGCCGTGTCGGGCTCCGAGCCGCGGATTTCCGCCGCCGACTCCGGCACGGCGCTGACGCTCAGCAGCGTCCGTACCTCAAGCAGTTCCACGTTGAACCCTCGTCCTCGAAGTCGAGCAATTGATGTCCGACGAGCGCGGAAAGAGCGCGGCATGAGACCACCTCCAGTGCCGCGTCGGTCTCAAGGACTCGGCGCGATCGGTTGCGCGGCCAGAGACTTGAAAAGACGCATCCATTCGCCAAACTGAGCGGCGAGCGGCTAGGCAGAAGCGACAAGACGGGTGCGAAAGAATTTCAGATGAGCGAAAGGCAGATGAGCGAAAGACAGTCAGATAGGCTAATAGAAACCGTAGCCCGAATTCCGCCCGTGAGCAAATCTCGAAGGGGGAAAGTTGATCGGAAGGGCGAGAATCGGGAGGGCGAGGCCCTCCCGATTGATGCCCTGACGCCGCTTCCCTAGCGGGCCGAACGCAGCTGCGACACGGACTCAAGCAAGTCGCGAGTTTCCGCTTGATCGCGAATGGGAGCCAACAATGGATCTTCCAATGCGACTTCCGCCCAGCGAAGATCCCGACGCATCGCCTCGACCAGCAACCGCACGGCCTGCTCGGCATCGTCGCGATTGACGATTGCGAGCTGGGCATAGACGCAGGCGGTTCGGTAGAAGACTTCCGCGGAATCTTCGAGCTCGAGGGCGGCCCGCGCGTCGTCGCGCGCGGACTCGCAATCACCGCGTCGCGCCTTCAACACGCCGCGACTGATGTACGTCATCGGGTTGTCCGGCGCTATCTCCAACCGCCGATCCAACGTCTCAATCGCCTCGTCCGCGCGCGCCAGGTACATGCTCAGGACGTGCGCACGATTGTCGAGCGCGCTGATGCACGATCCGTCGACGGCAAGTGCTCGGTCCAGATCTGCCAGGGCCGCCTCGGGATCTTCGGGCAAGCGGGCCATCCCCCGTTCGACCCAACCATGAGCGTCCTTGGCGTCGCGCTGCAAAGCCTCGTGCAGGTCCTGGTCGGCCCCCACCTCATTTCCCAGACCTCGCCTCGCCCTGGCTCGCATCAGATAGCTCCGACAGTCGTCCATCCCACTGGCGATCGCCGCCGTGGTATCTCGTTCGGCAGACTCGAACATCCCCAAGTCGCAATAGGCGATCGCGCGGTTGAACCGGGCGGCCGAAAGTTCGGGAACAAGCCGCAGCACTTCCGAAAAATCATCGGCTGCCCCCGCCGGGTCGCCACGCTTGAGTCGATTGACGCCGCGGTGGAAAAACGCGAAGTGGCACTCTGGCCAGAGTACCGTACAGCGCGTAAAGCACAGCTCCGCCGCATCGAATTCGGCGAGAACAGAGTGGGCGATCCCTGCCAGAAACCACACGCCCGCATCCTGCGGCGTCTGACGTTGCAACGCTTGAAGCCTTTCCAGCGACTCGCGCGGCCGCCCCGACCAAGCCGCGTCAATCGCATCCAGATATCGATCCAGTCGACGCATTTCCGGCGAAGCTCCGGCCAGCTCTTGAACTCGCTCGAATTCCCGTCTATTTCCCCGAGCGAGTTCGATGTCAGCCTGTTGTCGGAGGACGGCGGGACTTCCTTCGGTTGCCGCGCTTGCGCGGCGAGCGGCCTCGTTGTACCTGGCGGCCCGTCGCCAGAGCGCTGCCCGTGCGGCGGCATCCGGCGTCACCTGGGCCTCTCGAATCGCATGACATGCGACCAAATACAGGAGCTCTTCCAACGTTTCTTCGACATGGCGCTGGCGGCCTGCTTCGAGATACCGATACGAGGGCCGACGCCGCCAATCGGCTTGTTCGACGTCATACAATCCAAAGACTCTCGCTGCCGACTCGAGTCCCAAGGGTTCAAGCGTCGCTCCCTCGATCGAGAAACTCAGCAGCACTCGCGCATGCGGTGCGAGCCGGTCCAGATCCCGGTATGTTTGCATGGCTTCGAGCGCAGCGACGCGGTGCCCGCGGACGACAAGCAGGCTGGCGACGATCGCCAGGATGACAGCGGCCAGAACCGCGACTCCGCCACTGGATGTCAGGCGTGGATGCCGTCGAAGCCACTTTTGGATCCGTTCGGTTGGCGAGCGGTCCGGTGCATGACGCAACGGCAGATGATTTAGCTGGCGGTCCAAGTCCTCTTTCAGCTGCCGAGCCGTCGCGTAACGACGCGTCACGTCGGGAGTCAGGCAGCGTTGCAAAATCGAGTCCATCGCGGGCGAAACGCGCGGGTTCAACTGCGACGCCCGGGGGACCGCTTTCGACCGCTCGCGCAACATCGCATCCAGCCGCTGCGAAACGTTGCCCTGCGGGACGTCACTTGGCAGCTGGCCCGTCAGCATCTCGAACAGGATAACACCCAGCGCATAGATGTCGCTCCGATGGTCGATCCGCGCCTCACCGCGGATCGAGCGGAGTTGTTCGGGCGCCATGTAGGGCAGCGTGCCACCGACCAGCAGCGTGGCAGCGCCTCCGGCCACCACATCGTCGGAAAGGTTGAAGTCCAGGATCATCGGCTGACCTTCGTCGCTCAGCAAGATGTTCGCCGGCTTGAGGTCACGATGGAGAATTCCGCGGTCGTGAGCATGTCCGACTCCGCCGGCGATCCGTGCCATCAACCAGAGACAAAACGCTTCCGAGGACAACGATTTGAGAAAGGCCCTGAACTCGTCACCTCCGTCCTCGCTTGGGCGTTGACGACACGTCGCTGCCGGCGGGGTTGGGACCAGCCAGTCCAGGACTTCCGCTCCGCTGCGCCGCGCCGGATCGCGTTGAAACTGGAGCAGATCTCGCAACGTCTTTCGGCCGCAGAACGGCATGCAAACCGCCTGCAGGCCCTGCTCTTGATGGACGGAATAGATCGGCACAATGTTCGTGTGCTGCAGCCGGGCCAATCGCTCCGCTTCACACCAGAAATCGGTCGTGACCTTGATGACCACCAAACGATCCGAGAGATGCGCCTGGCTGGCGAGGTACACGCGACCGAACTTGCCTTGTCCCAGCGGTTCGAGAATCGTGAACTCCAGGAACTTGCCGGGTGCGGACGGCCAGTTGGCCAAGTCGACTGTGAGCCGCTCAAGTTGGTCCGCGAAATGAAGGGATAGCGAGGTGGATTCATGCCCCAGGTCCGGCAAGTCGCCCTGGGTCGACTCGTCGCCGCGCGACTTGCGTTGCGGCCAATGGTCCGTCGTGATCTTGAACCGACTGGCGTACTCATGTGGCGAAGCGAAGTCGTCGCCTTCCGCGCGCAACCGATACTCCTCGAAGGCGAGTTGCTCAAGCACGCTTGGATGGGCCAACAGCTCACGAAACTCCGCCAAATAGACCTCGATCCGTTTCGGCCGCAACCGCCTCCAGCGGCGCTCGAAGTCGACGCACAACAGTTCCGTGACGGCCGAAATGAATTCCGGATGATCGGGGACGGGAAAGAAGTCCGCCACGTCCGCTTCGCCATCCCGATTCCAGATTTCCTCGAACGCCTCGATCAACTCCTCCACGCAGAGATCGTGACGCGGTCTATTCGTGGTCAGGATCATTCGAGCTGTCATGGATCAATCCGCTAAGTTTGAGGCGAAACCGCTGCAACACGCGTTCGACGGTACGTTTCGAACGATTCGTGCGTTGGCAAATCTCGTCCGCGGCATGGCCATCAATTCGCAATTCCACAATCCGCCGTTGGGAGGGAGTAAGCTCATCGAGGACCTCGGTCACGAGCAAACGCAAAATCAGCAGCGACGTCTCGTCATGGCTTCGCGCGTCTGGGGCTGCTGGTCCGAGTCGTTCCGCCAGCTGCGTTTTTCGCACGTCCCGCTTCTTCGCGCGATGGTAGGTCGCCAGTTTGCGGATCTTATTCAGAGCCAAGACCAGTAAAAGTTGCCAGAGCTCTTCTCCTGCTGGGACGTCGTACATTCCGTGAGAGACACGTCGGAAGAACGTGCGGAACACCGACTGCACCACGTCTTCCGGATCGAAACGCGTCTTGAGCTCGGACGACGTCTGAGCCGACGCCAACGCCTGAAGCCGTTTTGCGTAACGCAGATACAACTTCGTCGCGGCGTCCTCCTCGCCGGCTCGCAACCGCTTGAGGAGCAGGTGGTCGGAGACCACCTCAATTTGTTCTCCCAAGTCGTTGCGTCCACGTTCCAGCATTCGATGCCTACTTACGAGAAGTCGAATTGGGATTGCTGCACCGCCACACGATTCTTCGGAACGGGTAACGACGCCTTCGCAGTGCTGCCATTATAGGCGGTTCACCCGCATGCGCAGGTCGTGGCCGCTTGAACGCATCGAATCGGCGTCGGTTGCGCGCGACGATTCTCCGACCCGCAACGGCAACGCAGGCCTCTCAAACCTCCCAACCTCGCGAGCTATTCTCCTTCGCGGCCTGACAAGTCTCGTGCCGGACATTTTTTTTTCGGGACGAGCCCACGGTGGGCACCGATCGGGTCGAAAATCCCGCGGGAATCTCTGGCGGTCGACGGACTTCGAATGGGCTCCTCTGCTTGTGGTCAGGTAATCGTGGCTGTGGGTTGATCGGACGATGCGGCGAAGCAGGCGGACGCGTAACGCCAGGGTGTTCAATATGTGAGGGGTGCTTCAGCGTCTGACCGAGTGGATTGAGATGGGAACTTTGAGTCTGGTATTCCCGCTCGGTCGGCGCTGGAGCAGTGGTTGAGCCCCACTTCGAGGAACCACGGTCGCCGCGGACGTGGCCGGCAGTGACGCCCGTGGGTCGCCCACGGTGGCATCTCGTGGACTTTCAGGAGGGCAAACGATGCTCGTTCTCAGTCGCAAAGTGGGGGAAAGTATCGTCGTCGGGGACCAAATCGAAGTTGTCATTTTTCGCGTGGCGCATGGCCGGCTGAAGATTGGCTTACGGGCTCCCAAGGAAATGCGGATTCGCCGAGGCGAGCTGTTGA
The DNA here is from genome assembly GCA_963826795.1 of uncultured Planctomycetales bacterium. Classification (GTDB taxonomy): domain Bacteria; phylum Planctomycetota; class Planctomycetia; order Pirellulales; family Pirellulaceae; genus CAWGYT01. Next base: position 152,222 of record CAWGYT010000025.1, read on the forward strand.
CGGCCGAAGAAAAAGAGCTCTTGCGCAACCACGAACTGGTCGCCCACTAATCGCCGTCCCGATGCGGACCCTCACGCCGCGGCGAGCTCGATCGACATTTCGACGAGCATTCGGAGTCAGGCGGGGTGATCCGACTGCGATTGACGCGCGGCATCGCAACCGGCGAAATCAGCACGCGATGTTGAAACTCCGAGGTGGGCCGGTTACAAAGGTCGGAACGAGTCCTGCGCTGTACCGACACGGAGACCGCCCAAGATGCCCACGCCGAAAACGCGTCCCGGTCGCAGTCGTCGCGCCCTGCTGAAGACGGCGGCGGCGGCCGCCTTGGGATTTGGCTTACCCAGTATCGTTCCGGACCGAGCCCTGGGTTTGAGCGGCCACGTCGCTCCCAGCGAACGGATTGTCTTGGGAGGCATCGGGATTCGCCATCGCGGCGGGTACGTGCTGAGCTTCATGTTGAACCAGCCCGACGTGCGTTTCGCAGCGATTGCGGATGTACGAGCGGATCGTCGTCAGGCGGTGAAGGACTTGGCCGACCAAACCAACGGGGATCAGCAATGCGCGACGTATCGGGATTTTCGCGAGCTGCTGGACCGTGACGATCTGGATGCCGTCCTGATCGCCACGGGCGATCGTTGGCATGCACCGATTTCGATCCTGGCGGCACAGGCCGGCAAGGATGTTTATTCGGAGAAACCGTGCGCGATCACGCTGGCCCTCTCGCGCCGATTGGCAAACGCGATACGCGCCACCGGGCGAATTTTCCAGGCCGGGACGCAGCGGCGCACGGTCGAGAATTTTGTGCACGCCGTCCAACTCGCCCAGACCGGCAAGCTCGGAAATCTCAAGACGCTGCACGCGTCGGTCTACGAATTTCAAGACGACCATTCCTGGTTGCCAGCTCAACCCGAACCGGCACGCGAGATCGTGGACTGGGACATGTGGTTGGGCCCCGCCCCCTGGCGACCCTTCAATCAGCGCTACGTCGATGGTGGGTGGCGAGGCTTTCACGATTTCGATTCCGGCGCGAAGCTGCTCGACTGGGGTGCCCACACCCTGGATCTCTGCCAATGGGCGTTGCAGTCGGACGACACGACGCCGGTGGTCTTCGAACCATTGGACGTGCCGGGGGATAATGTGATCTCCTGCCAATACGCCAACGGCGTAAAGCTGATCCTGCGACGTAGCGGCTGGATGGGCTTGGGCACCTGCCCCGTCCGGTTTGAGGGAGACGAAGGATGGGTCGAGACCGGTGATTCGGGCCGAATCGCCGTCTCGTCCGATGCCTTGCGGCGCGAGCTTCCGTTGCCGCCCAAGGAGCCCGGCACGTCACCTCGACATCACGTGCGAAACTTCCTGGACTGCGTGAAATCGCGGGCACTTCCGGTTGCGAACGTCGACGTCGCGGCTCGAAGCCACATTGCTTGCCACGCTGCTGCAATTGCCTGGACACTTGGCCGCAAGTTGACGTTCGACCCCGTCGCCGAAGTGTTCGTTGACGACGACGAAGCCAACCGGATGTGTCATCGGGCGATGCGGGAGCCGTGGGTAATATGAGAGACGCGATGATTCGGCCTGGCCACCGACGACGAACTCTCGGCAACATGAATCGTCGGATCGGGCGTCGAACCCCCGACGCGATCGATGGGGCGGGACTCGCGCGGTGCATCTGCGCGTTGGCCGCGTTGACCGCGCTGTCGTTGATGGCCAGTTCCGCCTCCGGCCAATCGACGGGCACGATCGCACCGGCTCATGGCTTGGCACATGGCCCAGCGGAGGGCTCGGCACATGGCCCGGCGGAGGCGACGGCCATGGTCGCGATTTTGGAGTCGAACGCGGCGGTATTCGACAAGGCGATGGCCTGCCGAAGACTGGCGTGGATCGGCGACGCGCGCGCCGTGCCGATCTTGAGCGGCCTGCTGGACGACTGCGCAGCTGGCGACCTATGCCCGAACGGCGCTGGAGTCGCTGCCGGGTGCCGAGGCGGACGACGCGCTGCGGCTGGCAGCGGAGCGTCTGACCGGACCGCGCCGGATCGGCGTGTTCGATTCGCTTGCGGTGCGCCGCACCGAGGGGGCGATCGAGCTCTTAGCCAACTCCGTGGATCAGTCGGATCGGGCCACTCAGTCCGGTGCCATCCGAGCCCTCGGGCGATTTGGCAACCGGAGTGCCGCGACTCACTTAATTCGTCTGCTCGCGACAAACGACACCGCGTTGCGTGCCGAAGTCGGCGCGGCCGGCCTGATTTGCTCTGAGCGTTGCGTCGCGGAGCAGGATCTTGACGCGGTGCGTCAGCTGCTGAAGGCGATTCGACAAGCCGACGTTCCCCTTGCAACGCGGCATAGCGCGACGTACAGCTTGATTCTCGCGTCGCCGACTGATCGCGATCCGTTGCTCGACGGTTTGTTGTCCGCCCAGGACAACGACGGGTTTCGATTCGGCTTGGCGGCGGCCCGGCAACTGGGTGCCGCTGCCACCCCGCAGGTCCGCGCGGCGTTGGGCCACAGTTCGCCGGGACGTCAAGCGCTGCTGGCCCAAGTGCTGAGTGATACCGCGGGAGAATCCGCGATTCCGGCCTTGCTGGAACTGGCCGCGGACGGACCTGACGAGCCCCGGGCGGTGGCGCTGGAGGCGCTCGGTCGCTTGCACGTCGAATCCGCCCTCGCGACGCTCATCGGCGCGCTCGGCGATGCAAATCCCAACGTGGTCGCGGCCGCCGCGAACGGACTGGCCCAGCTGCCGCCCGGCGACACCGATCGGACAATTCTCGCGCTGCTGGAAACTGATGATTCGCAACAGCAACTTGCGGCGGTCGAGCTGCTGGGGCGCCGTCGTTGCCAAGTCGCGGTGCCCGCGTTGCTGCGCCTGGGGGATTGCGACAAGCCGACCGTCCGTCAGGCCGCAATTCGATCGCTCGGGTCAACCATCGGCGTGGCTCAGCTCGGTCCGCTCCTCCAACGTTTGCAGTCGGCAGCGGACCCGGAAGAAAAGGCGGTCGTTCAGGAAGCCATCCAGACGGCGTGTCAACGACTGCCCGACCAGGCGTGCGTCGACACACTCGCCCGCGTCAGTCGCGACGCACCGCCCGAAGTTCGCCTGGCGCGATTGGAAGTGATCGCTACGATTGGGACGGAACCCGCCCTACAGGCAATCGTCCTGGCGGCGCAGGATCCTGAGGACGCGATCCAAGATGCGGCCACGCGATTGCTCGGGCAATGGTCCACCGCCGATGCGGCCGAGCCGTTGCTGCGGCTGGCATCGACGATGACCGATCCCCGGTACCGCGTGCGATCGCTGCGTGGCTACCTGCGGTTCGCTCGCCAGTTCGACTTCAGCCCCGCGGCGAAAGCTGAGATGTGTCTCCGGGCGCTCGAGATTGCCGAGCGGGACGAGGAACGTCTCCTCGTGATCGAAACCCTCAGCACGTTGGGCACCGTGCCTGCCTTGCAGGTCGTTGTGCCACTGCTGGACGAGGAACCGCTCCGCGAGTCGGCCGCTCGCGCGATCCTCATGTTGGCGGCGAGCACGATGAGTCAGGACGGGGCGGCCACGCGCACCGCATTACAACGCGTCATTCGGGCGACGCGCGATGGGGAAATCGCTCGCCAAGCGACGGCTTTGCTGACACGTCCGGCACCCCAACTCCCGGAATGAGAAGTGGGTGAGGATGCGAGGAAGCGAGGGTGGTCACCACGATTAATCACCAGAGAGGCACCGAGGGCATTTTGATCGAGGGCGATTCGTGTCAGTGACTCGGGCCGAAAACGATTCGCCCGAGTCAGAGGGACCGGGCCTGCGCCCCACCTTGGGATTCTGGACGCTGACCGCATTCGGTGTCGGCGACATTCTCGGAGCGGGAATCTATGCGTTGATCGGGGCGGTCGCGGCCGTCGCGGGTCGCGGGGCGTGGCTGTCGTTCCTGCTGACCGTGGGCGTCGCCATGCTGACGGCACTCAGCTACGCCGAACTCGGTGGTCGCTTTCCCAGTAGCGGCGGCGAGTCCCATTTCTGTCAGCGTGCGTTTCGGCGCCCCGGCTGGGCCCTGTTGATCGGATACCTTGTATTTGCCTCCGGCGTCGTCTCCCTCGCGGTAGTATCTCAAGCCTTCGTGGGTTATGGCAGTCAGCTCCTGGGCCAGCCGGCGGATCGCACGAAGTGGCTGCTGGTGCCCCTTTTTCTCAGCGTGCTGACGGCGGTGGCCTGCGCGGGAATCCGCCAATCGTCATGGATGAATGTGGTGTGCACCGTGATCGAGGCCAGCGGATTGCTGCTGGTGGCGGCACTCGGGTCATGGTTTCTACTCCGTGGACGTGGCGAGGCAACGCGGATTGACCCCTTGCCCGTCACCTGGCTGGGGATCTTCCAAGGCGCGGGCCTGTCGTTCTACGCGTTCATCGGCTTCGAGGACATGGTCAACGTCGCGGAGGAGGTCAAAAACGCGCGGCGAAACATCCCGGCAGCGATCCTCGCCGCGTTGGGGATTGCCGCGGCGATTTATCTCTGGGTGGCGTGGGTGGCGACCCACGTGATTCCCAGCAACGTGTTGTCGAACTGCCCTGCCCCGTTGCTGGAAGTTGTCTCCCACGCGGCACCCTGGTTCCCCATCGGCCTGTTCGGTGGGATCGCGATCTTCGCCGTGGCCAACACCGGACTCCTCAACTTGGTGATGGGTTCGCGCCTACTCTACGGCATGGCGGGCCAGGGACTCTTGCCGAAATCGCTGCACGTCATCCATCCGCGCACTCGAACGCCCGCTCGAACCATCCTGCTGATCGCCGTCATCGCGCTGCTTCTGGCCCTGAGCGGAACGCTGCCCCATTTGGCTGGGACAACCAACGTCTTGCTGCTGATTGTTTTCTTCGCGGTCAACACCTCGTTGGTACGATTGAAATGGCGAGGTGAGACATCTTGGGACGGCTTCCAGGTGCCGATCTTTCTACCGCTGGCAGGGATGCTCACCTGTAGCGTCTTGATGGCCTTCCTGCCACTTGCCTCGTGGCTTGCAGCAGGCTCGATTCTTGGCATCGGCCTGCTATTGGCGCTGATTGGCACGCGGCGCGCACGCTCGCCCCGGCCTTAGGTTGGGAAAAGGGGTCAGGTCCCAAAAGCCGGAACGGCCCTTCGGGTGCTTCGCACTTTTGGGACCTGACCCCTTTTCCAACGCGCTAAAGCTCTCGATGCGTCCGTTCCGGTCGCAATTCAAAGTATCCCGGCGTCTGCGCTCGGCGAAATGCTTCAAAGTCCTCGACGTCCACATAGTCTTCTTCGGAGATGGCGTGGCGCGAGTCCGGAAAGATCGTGCGAAAGCCGGCCTCTGGGTTGAACAGCCGGGGCGTGGGATAAAACTCAATCGGCTGCGGACACGCCTTCACCGGGACGCCCGCATCCTGCGCGAGTCCGTGGGCAATTGGCGCCAAGGCGTTCCCGCCGGCGCTGCAGACATTCAGTTCAATGCAGGCACCTGGGGCCACTGTTCCAGTGTTGATAAAGCACCGCCTGAGTTCTCGGAAATGGGTCGTCTGCCCTGCCCGGAGGTGGCAGCAACCGAACTCAATGTACGTGTCGGCAGCCGTGGCAACCCGACCGTGGCCGACCAGGTGCAGCTTGGCCAGCCGCTGGGAAGAACCCACGGTGAAGCGGCGCGAGACGCGATGAATCATGTCCGCGACCGTCTGCGTCACGGGAATCGGCGTGACCGACTTGACTCCAGCCGCGGTCCGCATCGCGTCGGCTTGCTGTTCGGCAGCACGCGCCAATTCAGGATCGTTCTGGTCAATCAGGATAATGACAAGGTCCATGATTCACCCCTCCCACTGGCTCGGTTGACAGCTGTCCCGCCGATTGATGACGCAGCAAAAATCGCACCCATTCTCCACAAAAGAAGGGCGCGGACCGATCCGCAGTCCGGGGCGAACGGCCCGAGTGGAGCGCGTCAGCTGGATTCGGCGTCGAGGACCACAAATCCCAGATGAAGCTCCGCATGGCGAAGATTGAGCCGGACGCGGTCGGCGTGGCTCATGGGTCCGAAAGCCGGGCTCTCGAAGCGGGCCGGTTCGTGCGCCTGCAGGCGAAACAGCGCGTTTTTCAGCTTTTCCGCCGCCACCTCCGTCGGCAGGTCGTCCATCCCGAAGGTTCCTTTTTCAACCCTCGGAATGCGTACGCCACGGGGCATCCCGTCCCGCAGATACTTTTGGAGTTGCCAGCGAAGAATCCAGCGCACGAAAAACGGAGGAGGTCCGATCGGATACCCTTCGTAACCGTATTCGATCCAGGCCGCGAGATGGGCCATGATCTGCCCTGCCGTCCAGTTTCCGACCAACCGCAGCCGGCCTTCCCGTTCGGCCTGCACAATCCCGTCGATGTCTGCCAAGAGATCGTCAATCGACTCGAATCGAAGCGGCCGGCGCTGCGTCACGCGGCGCGTATCAATCTGCGAACTCATTTTTCGAAATCTCCTTTGTCCCAGGCAAGTCTCGTGGATCTTGAATGGTCGAGGCCTTCACCAAGCCCGAAGAAACGAGGTGTTGGCTGAGCATACCAGAAATCGAAAAATCACCACGAAGTCGAACTCAGGACCCGCGATTTTGCGGTACAATCGCGGCCATTGGGGAACCGTTCGGGTGCGTCCCGTCGCCACCGCGGGATCCCACCGTCGCGCGGCTGCGATCGCCATCGCTTGCCCGATAAACCTTGCCCGATAAACCTTGCCCGATTCCCAAAACGATTCCCCGCAGTGAGAAAGACAACGTGCCCCGTTACGCTCAGCAAATACGACTTCTGCTTCTGGCGGCCATCACGATTCTGGGTTGGGCGGCGCAAACGTCGAACGTGGCGGCTGCCGAGCGACGGCTGTTGTACGTCGCGACACCTGGCATCCGCAACTATTTGGACTACGGTGGCCACGGCCTATTGGTGTTCGATATCGAGCAGGGTCATCGCTTCCTCAAGCGGATCCCGACCGGCGGCGTCGATCCGAACGGCAAGCCGCTGAACGTCAAAGGCATCTGCGCGTCGGCGGAAACGGGTCGAGTTCACATCAGCACGATTGCCTCCTTGATGTGCCTTGATCTGTTGACGGAGGACCTGCTGTGGGAACGCGAATACGACAAAGGCTGTGATCGGATGGCCTTGTCGCCTGACGGGTCGATCATCTACCTGCCCAGCCTCGAGAACGACGAGTGGTACGTCATCAACGCCCAAACCGGCGACGAAATCACACGCATCACGACGAACTCGAAGGCTCACAATACCGTGTATGGGCCGCAGGGTACGCGTTGTTACCTGGCCGGGCTCGGATCGCCGGTGCTCTCGATCGCCGATACGGCAACGCATCGGGTAACGAACACGGCGGGGCCATTCAGTAACAGCATTCGCCCCTTCACGATTAATGGGGCCGAAACACTCGTTTTCGTCTGCGTGAACGATTGCCTGGGATTCGAGATCGGAGACTTGCGAACGGGCAAGTTGCTTCATCGCGTCGAGGTTCAGGGATTCGCGACCGGTCCGGTTAAACGGCATGGATGCCCATCTCACGGCATCGGCCTAACTCCCGACGAAACAGAGATCTGGGTCTGTGATGCACACAATCAGCGACTTCATATTTTCGACGCGACGGTGATGCCACCGAAACAACAGGCGAGCCTGGTGTGTCGCGATGAACCGGGGTGGATTACGTTCAGCATTGATGGGACACTTGCCTATCCCTCATCCGGCGACGTATTCGACGTCAAGTCACGACAAGTGATCGCTCAGTTGACCGACGAAGCAGGTCGCGCGGTGGGCAGCGAGAAGTTGTTGGAGATCGACTGGGACGGCGCGAAGCCGATTCGGGCCGGCAACCAGTTTGGGATCGGACGGGTCTTCAAATAGCTTCTGCCGCAGGCCGTTCGGCGGCGGAATCGAACGGCCAAGATCCACACCTGGATTTCCCTCCAACCGAATCGATGAATGGCCTCACAAGGAACGTGCTCTGTGAAACCGCCATGGGTTGATCTCACTCAGTCGCTCTCCCCGCAAACGCCCGTCTATCCGGGTGATCCCGGCGTCGAGCTTGAAATCCTGGACGTGGCTTGTGAGCCGACGGATGATGCCGGACGGTCGATGAATAACAGCCGGCTCCGAATCGGTCTGCACAACGGAACTCACGTGGATGCCCCGTTTCATTTCTTTTCCGACCGGGCGACAATCGACCAGGTCGAGCTCGCCGACTGTTGTGGTCCCGCCCTCGTGCTGGACTTGTCCCAAACCCAACGACCGGGCTGGATTGACGCGGCAGATCTGGCCAAGTTTGCTGGCCCGATGGCAACTCAACGGATCCCACTGCTGTTTACGGGCTGGGACAGGCAGTGGAAGCAGCCGAATTATTTTGACGCGCATCCGGTCCTGACGCGTGCTGCGGCGCGGACGCTTGTTGAATGGAAAGTGAAAGCCGTCGGTGTCGATTTTCCTTCGGTGGACCGTGACCCGTTTGAGGCTCATTTGGAGTTGCTGGGGAATGACGTATTGATCGTGGAGAACCTGACGCGGCTGGACCAATTGTTGGGCGAGGAATTCGATTTCTTCGCCGCACCACTCCCGATTCTGGGCCGGGACGCCTCGCCGGTCAGGGCCTTCGCTCGTCGTCCCGCTTGAGTCTCACACACGGCGCACCGCCTTTCGTTTCAGCGCGGCCAGGCAACGGAAGAACTGAATGGCAGACCAAGAACCGCGATACGACGTCGGAACCGACTCGGTCGCGACCACGCTTTGGACCGCCGACCGGCTGGGCCAACTCGTCGATTCGATCTTTCGCTCGGCTGGGTGCGACGCGCATGAGGCCGAGCGACTATCGCACTATTTGGTCGAAGCGAATCTTGCCGGTCACGATTCCCACGGCGTGATTCGGGTGGCCTACTATGTCGACTACATTCGCAACGGCCAAGTGATGGTCAATCAACATGCAAGCGTCGTTTTCCAGACGGACTCGATCGCGGTCGTTGACGGACATGGTGGTTTTGGGCAGGTCATTGGCGAAGAAGCGATGCAGTTGGCCATCGACAAAAGTGCTCACAGCGGCGTTTGCATCCTGGCCATTCGAAATTGCGGCCACTTGGGTCGGATTGGAGACTGGCCACAGCTGGCCGCACGGGCGGGCAAGGTCTCCTTGCACTTCGTCAACACCAGCGGCTTTGGGCTGCTGGTCACGCCCTTTGGCGGGATCGACCGTCGCTTGTCGGCCAACCCGATCGCCGCGGGGATTCCGCGCGTGGGAGGCGAGCCGATCATTCTCGACATTTCAACCGCCTCGATCGCGGAGGGCAAGATCAAGGTCGCTCGCAATCAGGGCCAGTCCGTGCCGCCCGGTTGCATCATCGATTCAGAGGGCAATCCCACCGTCGACCCGGCGGACTTTTATACGGACCCGCCGGGTGCCATCAAACCGTTTGGCGGTCACAAGGGATACGGGCTGGGGATCATCGCCGAGATTCTGGCCGGCGCCGTGACGGGCAGTGGCTGCAGCCGGGTCGGTGCCGATCGGTTGTTGAATGGGATGTTGTCCATCGTGATCGATCCGGCCGTGATCCCGCGTGACTTTGTCTTTGCCGACGAGATCGAGCAGTTCGTGGCCTTTGTGAAGACATCGCGGTTGGAAACGCCCGACGGTTCGATTCTCTTGCCGGGCGAGTTGGAAGCTCGCACGCGCGAGCAACGGTTGCAGGCCGGAATTCCGCTCGACGCCCAAACCTGCGCGGCGCTGCGGTCGACGGCAGGGTCATTGGGGGTCGCTTACACTTGACTCGAGTTTTCCCATCGCACCACCTACTTGCCGGCTCCGCCGCGATTCCGTCGACGGCGTCGAGCACCGCTTCCGATCCACTCAGGCAATCCGAGAAACCGTCATGATGACGCTGCGAACTGGACTGGTCACGCTCTCGCTGCTCTTGAGTCTGGCGCTGGGCTGGACGGTTGCGAATCGCGGCCCGGCGACCCAGCGGGCGACCGCAGGCACGCCCTTGATCGGGCTCTCCCTGGGAACCCTGAAAGAAGAACGATGGCAGCGGGATCGAGATCTCTTTGTGGAACGCGCCAGGGAGCTGGGAGCCGAAGTGCTGGTGCAATCGGGCAACAGCGACGGGATGCGTCAGATCCAGGATATCGAATCGTTGCTTAGTCGCGGCGTGGATGTGATCGTCGTGGTCGCCTTCGATCCGTCGGCGATGTCCAAGGCGGTCGCCACGGCCCAGGCTGCCGGTGTCCCGGTCATTTGCTACGATCGCATGATCACGGACTGTGATGTCGATCTCTATCTCAGCTTCGACAACCTGCGAGTAGGACAGTTGCAGGCCCAGTTTATTGTCGATGCGCTCGGCGGCAGCGGCAAGATCGTGCGGATTAACGGTCCGAAAACCGATCACACGGCGCAGCTATTCAAGCAGGGACAAGACCTGGTCTTACAGCCGCTGATCGATACGGGTCGGATCGAGGTGGTTCACGAAGACTTCGCCGAGGGCTGGAAGCCGTCCGAGGCCAAGCGGATCGTCAACGCGGCCATCACGATTGCGGGCCCGACCTTTGGCGCCGTCTTGGCGACCAACGACGGAACGGCGGGCGGCGCGATTCAAGCCTTGGTCGAGGAAGGATTGGCCGGCAAGATCGTGGTCACGGGTCAGGATGCCGATCGGGCGGCGTGCCAGCGGATCGAGCGGGGAGTTCAAACGATGAGCGTTTACAAACCCTTGAAGCGGCTCGCTTCCGCCGCGGCCGAGGCGGCAGTGACCTTGGCCCAGCGCAAGGTGCTGATTGCCAAGGACTCCGTTTCCAATGGTTTCAAACAAGTCCCTTGCATCCTCCAGGACGTGATCGTGGTCCACCGGGGCAATCTCCGCGAGACCGTCGTGGCAGACGGATTCCACCGCTTGGAAGACCTCCAATGACGGTCGGAACGTCGGAGTCGTTAATCGCCGAGCGGATCACGAAACGCTTCGGCGGAGCCGTCGCCTTGTCAGACGTTTCGTTCGAGGTGAGGCCCGGCGAGATCCACGCCATCTGCGGCGAAAACGGGGCGGGCAAATCGACGCTGATCAAGATCCTCTCCGGCCAGTATCCCGAAGGGACCTACGAGGGGATGGTCTCTCTTGGCGGCCGACGGGCGCACTTCAAGTCGGTTCGCGACGCCCAGTCCATCGGAATCGCGGTGGTCCATCAAGAGCTGGCGCTAATTCCCGCGCTGACCGTGGCCGAGAACCTTTTTCTGCCGCAGTTTCCCCGCAAGCGGCGGTTCATCGATTGGTCCGCCATGGCGCGCCAAGCCGTCGCGGAAATGCAGGCCTTGCAGGTGGACATCCCTCCGGACGAGATCGTAGGAAGGCTGGGCGTAGGTCAACGCCAACTCGTCGAAATCGTGCGCGCGCTCGCCAGAAAGCCGCGTTTCTTGATTCTCGATGAACCCACGGCCGCACTCAGCGCGACCGAATCCGCCTGCTTGTTCGACGTCTTGAGACGGCTGCGCGGCCTCGGCGTCGCGTGCATTTATATCTCGCATCGTTTGGAAGAACTTCAGGCGCTGGCCGATCGCGTGACGGTCCTCCGGGACGGACACACCGTGACGACCTTGGATGCCGATCAGCTGGATACCAGGACGATCGTCCGCCAGATGGTGGGTCGCGAGTTGACGGACGTGTATCCCGCTGCCTCGAGGTCCGTTTCGAACGAAGTCCTGCTGGATGTTCAACAACTCTCCGTGCTGGAACCCAGGGGATCCCGCGTCCGACTGGCTGAAATCAGCCTTCAAGTTCACGCCGGCGAAATCCTCGGGCTGGGAGGATTACTCGGCGCAGGACGCTCCGAACTGCTGATGCATCTTTACGGCATGTGGGGACGTCGAGTCGCCGGCAAGGTCTCGCTCGGTGGCATCTCCTACGAGGCGCCCTCGCCCCGGGAATCGCTCCGACGCGGTCTGATGCTGGCCACCGAGGACCGCCAGCATTTCGGGTTAGCGGCTCACGAATCGATCGAACACAACCTGACACTTTCGTCCCTGGACTCCGTGACGCGCGGCGGGTGGATCGACCGAGTCGGCGAGTATCGGCGGGCCGCCGGAATTTCGGAACGACTTCGAATTGCTCATCGGTCCCTCGAGCAGCCTGTCCGTGACCTGTCGGGCGGCAATCAACAGAAAGTCGTGCTTGGGCGCGGACTGCTGACCGAGCCGCGCGTCGTGTTGCTGGACGAACCGACGCGCGGGATTGACGTGGGAGCCAAGCGCGAGATCTATCGCGAGATCCGGCAGTTGGTCGCCGAACGCAAGGCCGTCTTGCTGGTCTCCAGCGAATTGCCCGAGTTGATGGGGCTGAGTGATCGCATCATCATGATTCGAGACGGTCGAATTGGCGGGCAATTCGACCGTCGCCCCTTCCGTGCCGAGGAACTCATGCTCGCGGCGACGAGCCAACGTGCCGGAGGGAAGCCGAGCGGCGCGACGTGAGGTGCACACGAACACGAGCCCACTTGGCCGCTTCGTGGGCCGAGCTTAAACGCCATTCCAACGACGAATCCAAGTCCGAGTGTCGGGAAATTCAATCCGAGATGCCATGAATCACGAATCGACACCAGGGCACCCGCCCGACTCCACAACACGATCGGCGGGACCTGACCCGGGTCGGCCGGCGGGATTGCCAGAGCCAACCGTAGAACTGCAGTACCTGGCCATGCCGCTGATCCTGGTCGGGATCTGGCTGTTCTTCACCGCGATTAACCCGCAGTTCGCCAGCCCCCGAAATCTTTCGATGCTGATGATCGAAGTTTCGGTCACGGCCACACTCGCGTTCGGCATGCTCCTGGTGATCGTTTCCGGCCACATCGATCTTGCGGCCGGCTCGGGCGTGGGTTTGATCGGAGGCATCGCCGCCGTCCTGGTCTTTCGCTACGCGTGGCCTTCGCCACTGGCCATGCTGGCCGGCCTATTGAGCGCGATCCTGATCTGGGCCTTGATGGGCCTCTCGATCGTTCGACTGCGGATTCAAGCCTTCGTCGTGACGCTGGGCGGGCTGCTGATCCTCAAGGGACTGTTTTGGCTGGTCATCGAGAGTTCCACGGTGCCGGTCGTGGTCGGTGGATCACAGAATTTCTTTTCCTCGCTAACCACGGTCTATCTTTCGCCTCTGGCGAGCTTCATCGTGATGATCGTCGTGGCATTCGCGTTGGCCTATTTCGTGGTGACTGAGCGAGCAGAACGTCAACGCGCGGGGCTGGCCGTGGTGTCGGCCGAGCTGCTTTTCTTGAAAGGCATGGTCGCCGTTCAAGGGCTGCTGCTGATCGTGCTGGTTTGCAACCGTTTTCGCGGCGTCCCCGCCTCATTCCTGATCCTTTGCGCATTCGCGCTGGCGGCGCACCAGCTTGTCACGCACACGGCGTTCGGTCGTTATCTGTACGCGATCGGGGGCAACGAAGCGGCCGCGCACGCCTGCGGAGTTCCCGTGGAGCGGTCCGTCGTGATCGCCTTCGGGCTGATGGGCGTCTGCGTGGCGGTGACCGGGTTTCTGCAAACCGCTTACGCCGGCGCATCGACCACGACGGTTGGCGAGTTGATGGAGTTGGACGCGATCGCGGCCTGCGTGATTGGCGGCGCCAGCCTCAAAGGCGGCCGTGGAACCATCCTGGGGACCCTGCTCGGATCACTCGTCATGGCCAGCCTGCTGAACGGCATGACGCTGCTGGCGGTCCCGCCCGAACTCAAGTTGATTGTACGCGGCGTCGTCCTCGTACTCGCCGTCTTGATGGACGTTCGGCTGCGCCGGCAACCGGGCTAAACGACCGAGCGAGATCTTGCGACCCCAAAAAAAAATCCGCCGCAACCGAAGTTACGGCGGATTGAGCTTCCTACGGAAGGCGAACCACCTCTGAATCTGCCAAGCACTCGGGCAGCCGCACGGGCTACGCAGCGGTTGCCTGTGCAGCACGTCGCTTGCGGTACCAAGTTCCAATCGCAGCCACGCCACCAACCAGTCCCATCAAGGCAAACGCCGAGGGCTCGGGCACGGCAACGATCTTGCCCACCCCACCCACGATGTTCAGCGGAATGACGTTCGGCACGCCCGCGCTCGGCTGAGAAGCGGTCGTATCCCCACTGCCGTCGCCGTCAACGTCGGCGTTCAGATTGATCTGGAACACATCACCCCCAAGCACACCAGCGAGGGCAAAACTAAGCTGGATCACCGAGGCGCCGCCCGCCGGCACCGTCACGAACGTACCGCCCGTTGTGCTGATGTTGTACTTTCGCACCAAGGGAGTCGGTGCGGGAGAGCCTGTGATCCCGGCGGACGTCTGGGCGGTCCACAGAGTCCCCGGCACGGTCGTCACCGCAGTGTAGATGTCGATCCCCACGCCGTTCGGGCCCGAGAACGTCGCCGTGCCAGAACCCATCATCGTGGAAACACTCAGGGCGGGGTTGATGCTCACGACCTGTTGGCTGGCGACGTCGGAGGTGACCCGAACAATCGCCGTCGCCGTGGTCGCGCCCGGCAACACGCTCACTTGCGGCATCGAGAGCGTCAAGGTGGCTTGCGACGTCGAGGTCGCAACGAGCAAAACCGCCGCTGCCGCAAGTACAACCCGCAGCCGTTGGAATCTTCGCATTTTCATTTGAGTTAATCTCCGCAGGAAAGCTCGTTTTAGTCTAATAAGAGGGGGTTTGATTTGCAAGGAAGATGTTCGCAGATTCACGAATTCGTCAAACTCATCCGAAACCCCCCGAACCTCGCTCCTTTCGACCGCGCCCGCTGCACAGCCCCCGAGTCGCAACACCCGGCATTTTGGCAGCAAGGCAACGGTTCGGGTCAGCGTTTCCCGCCCCACCCTCGCTTAAGCACGCGAGTGGGGCGGGAGTTGGCGGAGGGTTCCAGCTCCTTTTTCATCAAGTGGGTCAAGTCTTAGGCAAGGAATGCTCGGAGGTCTTCTTCCTCACCCTCCAGGTCGGCCAGTACTTCGTCCACCAAGCTCTTGAATCGACCGTCCTCGCTGGTGCCCCAATCGTCGCTCACCCATGCTCGGCGAGTCGATCGGGTGGCTGCTTGGGACAGGTCGGCTCGTTGCCGAGTGGCCTGATCTTCGACCGAGGCCAGCAGCATGTCGACGGCGTCGACATCGGCCTGGCGACCACCCACATCGTCCCGTCCCAGCAAGGCTGCCGAAATCGCGGCGGGGATTTGCTGAGCTTCCGCCAGTCCGACCAGCGTGACGTGTCCGACGTTCACTTCGTGCTGATTCGGTCCCAGCGGCGCGGCGGCCCCGTCGCGGTGCACAAGTTCCTCGCGGCTGCCGACGAAGACCAAGTGGGTTGGCGGAGCAACCGCAGGCGCGGGTTCGCTATTCCCACTCGTGGTCACCGTCGCCTGGTTATTGGCCAGGTAGGTCGCGTTGATCTTAATCAGGTACCAGCCAACCGGCAGGTTGTTGAACGAATAGTAGCCGTGTTGCAGCGGATTCCCGCTGGTCGTCGTGCTGGCAACCAAGGCTCCCATGTTCCCGGCCGCGTCCGACTTGTAAAGCTCAACGGGGACATTGTCGAGCGTCGGCTCGCCAGGATTCTGCTGTCCATTGCGGTTGACGTCCACAAAGACACAGCCGTGAACGGAACCCGCGTAGGCATTCGAGAACGCCAGGTCACTGGGGACTTCCACCTTCAAGGTGTTGGTCGGCAGGTGGGCGGCGCCCGGCCTCCAAACCAGCTCCTGACGGCTCTTCACGAAGAAGTCTCGGGAAGTCGTGTCGGTGGGCTTCACATCCGAGCCGACGCTGTCCAGCTTTTCACTGACGTTGTAGGCTCCAGGCCACAGGTGCTCGAGCCAGAACTCGCCGTTCGCGTCGGTCACGACGGTTTGACTTGTCACGACGCCGTCGCCGTTAAAGTCGCCGGTGACCACGAACGGGAAGTTAGCCCAAGGGTTATCAACTTGGATCTGAAGACCCGGACGATCGGGCAACCGATCAGCGTAGAAGTCGATGAATCCGTCGCCATTCACGTCCGCACGGTTGTCGCCGGTGAGGATATCTCCGGACGGAACACGAGTGTCGTCGTAGTTGCCGTCGCCGTTGTAGTCCTCAAATTTGAAGCCGTGAATCGAACCCAGGACGGTGTTGCCAAACAGCAGCTCGAGGCCAATTGGGCCGTTGAGCTCGTCGTTCAGCGGGTTGTCGTCGCCATCGGCCAGGACTTCGTATTGTCCGGGGCCAAGCACAACGGCGGGGGTGTTCTTCTTCCAGACGTATTCTTGACCGCTGAGGATCTTGAACGACGACTCGATGCTGGTGGTCGGCACGACGTCGTCGCCGGCCACGTCCACTTCCCTGACCGTATACGCACCCGGCTTCAACCCGGCGAACTGGAACGTTCCCTTGTTCGGGCCAAACAGGATGCTGGAAGTCGTGTTAATCAGGTTGCCGCCGCTCCAGAGCTGGAACTGCACGTTCCCCATGGCCGCGTCGCCGTCGTCGTAGACGCCGTTGGCATTCACGTCTTCGAACTTAAAGCCGTGAATCGAACCGGGATAGTAGTTGCCGAAGACCAACTTGCCGTCCACCAGCTCGCGTTTCATCGAACCCGAAGGCAACATGGCTTTACCGGGTGCCCACGCGTATTCCTCGCGGCTACCGACAAAGTGAGTCCAGGTTGGATTCGTCGCGTTATGCGTCGAGGACTGCATTCCGGCGGGCAACGTCTCCGTCACGGTGTACGATCCCGGATACAGCCCCATGAACCAGAACTCGCCATTGGCGTCGGTCGCCACCGGAATTGGGCCAACCGAGTTGCCTTTGCCATCGGTTCCCGTCAGGGTGAAGGTCACCCCGGCGATCGGCACATCCGGCGTCTTGAAGTTGCCTCCGAGCATGGCGGTATTCAGGTCGACCATCGTCGGGTAGATGACGGCCAGCGGATCGATCACCGAGAGCGAGTCGAGGCTGGCGTCTTCGCCGATCCCCATGCCGATGATATTGCCCGCCACGGTCGACAGGGCAGCCACTTCGTCGGCCAAGGCCGCCCCGCTCTGTCCCACCGGCGTATTGGGATAACCATCCGACAGGAAGTAGACGTTGCTACGGTACGCCTCGGCGTTCCAGGCCACCAGCTGGCTGGTCGCCAGATTCAGGCCCGCCTGGTAGTTCGTGTTGCTATTGGTCGTCCCGTCGACGGTCTTCAGGGCGTCCGCAATCTGCGTCGTGTTGCGGTAGCTGGTGTACTTCTTCACACCGGCACCTGGATCGAAGTCCAATTCGTAGGCACCGTTGCCCTGAATCACCACGACGCTGATGTCAATATTCGCGTTGCTGGGCAAGGCGGGCATCAAGCCAACCAGTCGGTTGACGGTGACCAAAACCGCGTCGAGCTTCGTGTTGGAGAAGCCATCGCCGTTGTAATCGCCCGGGATGTCATCGGCGTCGCCGTCGCCACCCGCTTCGATTTCTAGAATGTCACCGAGCATGCTACCGGAGGCATCGACGACAAACACGACATGTCCGGTTGTCTCGCAGACTCCGTCGGCATCGATATCCAGGCACTTGAAGCCGTGAATCGAACCGGTGACCGCGTTGCCGTACGTGAGCGGTCCGCCCACCACGAATTCCTGACGCAGCGAATCGCTGGGCAGCATCGCCCGAGTCGCTTTCCAGACCAGCTCCTGGCGGCTGCCGACGAAGAACACGGGCGGGTTTTCGGTGGTTTGCACCAGCGGATTGCCCTTGAAGTCCTCGTACAGCCGGTAGTAGCCCGGCACCAAGCCTTCCAGCCAGAACTCGCCGTCCTTGTCGGTCAGCGTGGCTTCGATCAGCGTCCCCGACTGATCCGTCGGGCTGCTCAGTTTCTCAAGCACGAACGTGATCCCGCCAAACGGTGCCTCGTTCGCGTCGTAGACGCCATCGCCGTCGTAGTCCTCGAACTTGAAGCCGTGGATCGAGCCCTTGACGTAGTTGCCAAACATCAGGCCGCGGCCGTCCGGCACCTCACTGGTCTCGCCGCCGAGTCCAACCAAGGTCTCGTACTTGACGCTCGGTGAGTTGGAATCCAGCATCGCGGCCCCTTGCCGCCAGACCAGTTCCTCGCCACTGCCGACATAGACCACAATCTCTTGGTGCGTCGATGGCATGATCTGGTCGCCAGGCTGAGCAACCACCACCGGGCCGAGGGCCGTGTTGGTGTTGGCTCCCTTCTCGACCAGCTTGTACTCGCGATTCGGCTTGAGTCCGGTGAACCAGACCTGCCCGCTGGCATCCGAGACTTGCGTCCCGACCAGATCGGTGAACTCGCCGGTCAGCAGGTTTTGCTGATACAGCTCGAACACAAACCCGGCCCACGGTCGGTCGAATTGGTCGCCCGGCCGCGTTGGATCCTGATCGGTCGTGGCCTCGTACACGCCGTCGGCGTCGATGTCCTCGAACTTGAAGGCATGGATCGAACCCTTGACCAGATCGGCGAAGATCAACTGCTCGCCGACGAGCACTTCCTCGCGAAGGGTGCCTCTCCCGTCGGGCGCTCCGTTGGGATCGATCACATAGACCTGAGCGGTATTCGACAATGCAGCCACTTCGGCGGGCGTCGCAGGTCGTCCGGCATTCAGGTAGTTAACGCCGTCGCCGGAATCGAAACCGATTTGAGCTCCCGGGCCACCGAATCCACCTAAGCCGGTAACGTCGCCGTCGGCCCACTCCATGTCACCATAGAAGAAGGCCACGACGTCACCCGTCGGTCGGTCTTCGATATACAGCGTGAACGTGTTCAACAGGTCGGTGTGTTCGCCAAAGTAGCCCACGTCCAGCCAATCAACTTGGACGTAAGGATTCCCCGACGAGCCACTCGTGCCGCTGGTGAAGTGGACCAGCCCGCTGCCGGCACCGCGCGTGTCGACGTCTGCCCAGAAGGGCGCGATCATCGGCGGAATTCCCGGGTTCGGGAACCCGGTGGGCTCATAGCTTTCCTCCGAAGCGCCGAACGTCACATTCCCGTTATTGTTGATGTAGAACTCGGTATACGAGCTGCCGTAGAAATCAAAGGTGAATCCCAGCGGGATCGCGCCGGTGGAACCATCATCATTCGGCCCGAGGATCACAGCGCCGGGCTGGACCGGCACGACACTCCCATCGCCGTTGCCGCCGCCGCCCATCGGCAGCATCGCCGCCCCGTCTCGCCAGACCAATTCCTGGCCACTAAGAACCGTCACCTTCGACTGATCCTTGGTCATCATCAGCCCGTGCAACTCGATCGCGTCGATCTGCTCGTCCTGGCCACGCGACCAGGCGTGCATCGGATCGATCGTCACGCGGACTCGATTCACCTGGAAGTCGGTCATCCGAGGCAAGGTGATCGTGAAGTCCTGGATGCTGCCATCCGGAGTCGGATCGGCACCGTTCACCGCCTCGTCGAAGACGGTGACCCAGACGCCGTCAGTCGAGTTGTAAATCTCGACCTTATCCACAAAGCCATTGCCCCAGCTCTCGGTGATGGTTACCGCGGTGGCGAAGACGGCCTTGCCGAAGTCGACCGTGATCGTTTGCGGGGAATGCTCGTTGGCCACGTCCTGCTTGGCCGCCCAGGCCAGTTGGCTGTCGCCGTAGGCCGGAACGTCCTTCTTGAGGACCTGAACCGGTTGGTAGCTGTCGACCGGGTCGCCGGCGGGATCGTCCTTCGACGAGCTCGCGGTGGCCGACGTTCCATACTGATTGACCGGCATGAAGCTCGGCATCACTTCGCCCTGGAACTGACCGACCAGATCCAGCCGTTCAATCACCGTATAGGTGCGCGGGCTGACGTCCTCAATCCAGAACTCGCCCGGCATGTCGGTCATCGCCCCGGTGCGTGCCGTGAAGCGGATATCATCGATCCAGGCCGTGCTCGGTGCGTTGTTGGGCTCTTCGGCGTCGTTGCTGAAGGTCCACGTGTACTTATGCCATCCCCATTCGACTCCGTCGAACCAGACATCGTTAAAGGTGGCGTCGTCGCCCGTCCACGTGCCTTGCAGCACGTCGTCGATGTAGAACCGCAGCACGTCGCCGGGATCCGCGGCCTCGCCCCCGTTGGAATCGATCAGTTTCGAGAAGCCGATTCCGGCCGAGAAAGGCGTAAAGGCCAGGATCGTCATCGAGGCCGTCTGGTCCTCGGTGATCGTCGCCTTGGCACTGCCCGGAGCCGTGTGTCCGGCAGCCGCTTCGTAGGACCAACCGAGTCCAGGGGCACCGACGCCCACACCCTTCCCGTTGACCAATTGGTACTGACCGTAGTACGGCAGCGCACCGTTGGGGGCGGGAGGATTCAGCGAGCCGCTGAAGGTGTAGTCCGGGATCAGCAGAAGGCCATTGGCATCCGCCGGCGAGTACTCGATTCCATTGAAGGGCGTATCGCCGTTGTCTTCGACTCCGTTCAGATTCGTGTCATGGAATTTGTAGCCATGAATTGAACCCTTGACGTAGTTCTCGAAAATCAATTGCTCGTCGATGCCTTGACCCGTATTAGTCGGGATGTTCGTGTTTCCGTTTCGCACGATCTCCTGTCGAAGCGTTCCGTTGTTGACACCGACGTAGAAATCGCTGCCGAGATCGACGGTGTCGACAAAGATCTTGCCGGTGAAAGGCACGCCGTCGACCTTGACGTTGTAGTCGATGCGGTCGTCGTAACCCTTGCCCGTCAGCTTCAGCGTCCAGCTGACGGACTGCGTGGGATTTCCACCCAAGAGCGAGTTGATCACAACCGGGTTGGCCGTGGTCACATCCGACTGATTCCACTCGTCGCCCATTTCCATCAGCAGCACATCCAAGGTCGTGTTACCGACTTCAATGACCTGCAGCATCACGCGATCGTCGCCCACACTCGTGATCTGGACTTTGACGTCGTCATTCGAACCCGCATCCAACTGCAAGCCGTCGATGGTCACGACTTGATTGGTGAAGTAGCCCGTGCCGTGATTCTTGAGTGCGACCGACAACACCTTTTGGTACGTCGGTGACGCAGGGTTCGTATCAATCGTGACGTCCATCGTCAAACCGCCCGGTTCAACGACTGGCACATTGGTGTACGTGTAGGTCGGGGTCGCCTGTCCCGGAGCCCCGTAGCCCGTTCCTTGCGAAATCGGGGTCGTGTTGATGGCCAACACGTCGCCAACCACCGAGCCCTGAGGCGTGATGGTGAACATGTCGCCCACCTCGTACGCCTTACCGCCCATCAGCACCCCGGCGTCGGGACCGACCGTGTCGATATCGTCCCCAGGATTTCCGGTGGGCCGAAGATCGACGAATTTGCTCTCGACCTGCGTGATCTTCAGGATGATATCGTCCGTCGGAGTCTGACCACCAATCAGGCTGAACGGAATCTTGACAACGTCGCCTTCGACGTAATTCTTGCCCTGGTCAGCGATCGTCCACGTGGGCGTTCCGTTGCCATCGACCGTGACGTTGACCTTGAAGCCCGTGCCGGCATTGCTACCGCTAACGTAGACGGCCGAGAGCGGGTTGGCTGGAGCGAAATTCGGCGTGAGGCTATTCGTATTGACGCTGGTCTGCGTCGCGATTCGAACCTTGCCGGATTCGATCTTGACCTCGAACTTGAGCCCCGTCCCGGTCAGCGGAAGAGCACCGGGGCTCGTGTAATTGAAGTAGTGCGGGAAACCCGGGACGTCCGGGGCCGCAAACGTATACGTCCCCGCGGTCCACTTCGCCGGACCACCATCCTTCGTTGCCTGGTCGCCACCGTTCAGGCCCTTGATTTCAAGCTCCTGGACATGGTACGCATCCGAGGGCATCGGCACGTCAACGCGGACGGTATGGGTCGCCATTTCGCCTTCGCACAGGATGTGCGTGAGGGCCGCCGTTTCACCCGAAACCTGGACCAGACCCGGGTTGTCCGTAAAGCAGTACTGCTGGAAGTGACCGGCGCCAGGCGTCCAGACATACTCGTCGCGGCTGGTGATCGTGAACTGCACCGTGTTCGATTGCGTTTCCATCACGTTGTCGATCGGGAACGCGACGTTGCCGCTGGCGTCCAACAGCTGGCCCTGGTCCGGTAATCCGACCAACGACGGATTGTCGCCGCTGGTGTTGTAGCCGACCGGATTGACCTTCTCATAGACTTCGTAGGTGCCGGGCCGCAGGTCTTCGAACCAGAAGTGACCGTTCGCGTCGGTCGTGGTCGAAAGATTGACGTTGTTGCCTTCCCCGGTGTACTCGCCGCTGCGACCGGACAGGAAGATCGTCACGCCGGCGAGGCCGGGTTCGTAGCCAACGAATTCACCCTTGTCATTGAAGATGGTGGCCGTGCCATTCCCGTCGAGGTCCTCGGCCTTGAAGCCGTGAATCGAGCCGGGGATGTAGTTCCCGAAGACCAGCTCTTCGCGTCCGTTGAACGGGTGCGGCTGAGCTCGATCCAGGATCTCATGCTGCAGAGCCCCGTTGGGCAGCATTGCCGCGCCGGCCTTCCAGACGAGCTCCTCGCGGCTACCCACGAAGACCGGTCGCGAAACCGGACGCGTCGGCTTGTATTCGACATTCAGTTCGGGGGACAGAATCTCTTCGACGATGTAGTAGCCCGGCACGACGCCCGTGAACCAGAATTCGCCGTTGGCATTCGTGGCCGCCGGCCCCATGGCCAAATCACCCTTGCTGCCATCTTCGTTCTGATAGTACAGGTTGAACTTGATTCCGGCCCAAGGTGTGTCGGTCCCGTCATACTTTCCGTTGCCGTTGTCGTCTTCAAACTTGAAGCCGTGGACCGATCCCTTGACATAATTGCCAAAGATCAGGCCTTCGTCGATGCCGAACTCGTTGGGACTAACCAGGACCTCTTCGCGGAGCGTGCCCTCGGTGGGCAACATCGCGGCACCGCTCTTCCAGACGTGCTCCTGACCGCTGGTCACGAACACTTGACGCGAAACGGTGGGCGTCGACGGCATGACGCTCGACCAACTGGGTTGCAGCTCCGTTACGGTATAGACGCCCGGAGCCAACCCTTCGAACCAAAATTCGCCGCCATGATCGCTGATGCCGCGCCGAGCTGGCACGGGCATGTCGAACTGACCCGTCGCGGGATTATACATGAAGCCCGTCAGCTCAAACTCGACACCGCCGAAGGGCAGGTCCCAGCCGTTGGGATCGTATTTGCCGTCCGCTTCGTAGTCGTCGAACTTGAAGCCGTGAATCGATCCCACGACGTAATTGCCGAACAGCAGCCCCGGATCCTTCACGATTTCGTCGTCGGCGTAGTGCCAGACGTTGACCGGCAAGGCGGTCGGGTTATTCAGCACGTAGATCCCGAACGCGTAATTTCCGTAAATCACGGACGAGTCAATCCCGTCCACACGGCGATCGCGATTGACGTCCAAGGCGTTGGTGATGCCCACGCCTTCGGCGTAGTTCGCAAACACAAGGGCGCTGTCGGTCCCGTCCACTTCGGTGTTCGGCGGAGGCCCTGGAATGTTCAGCGTTTCGCCGACCTGATTCCCCCAGAAGTGAATGTCGTCCTGCAAAATCCGAGTCCGGCCGTTGGCCAGCACCTTGACTCGGAGCCACTCGTTCCTGATCGCGCCATCGGCGAACTCGATGTAGACTCGCGTGCTGCCGCCCACGCCGCCGCCGATGACCTGAGTCACGGCGATCGGCACTGGACCCGTCGCCCATAACGAGGGGTTGTTGTCGTTGCCCACCTTGAATTCGAAATCGGCCGCCGTGATCGCGTGATGAACGCCGCCGTTCACGATGTCAACGTAGATCCCGTTGATGCCCTTGTCGTAGCTCGTATAGTTCTTGGTCGTCGCCGTGCCTGAACCGGGCAGGTAGGCCGTCTTGTCGCTTTGAGGAGGAATCGCCGCGTTGTTCTCGGTAATCGACGTGTTCGGCGTGTTGTAGTTGTCCCAGGCCGAGTTGTTGTAGAAGATTCCGCGCTCCACGACCTGACCAAAGTCGGCCGCGCCCTCTTCCCAGACCCACTCCTCGCCCGCACACAGAAACACGGGGAACGTCGTGTGCGTCGAGGGCTGCACTTCGCTGCTGGGCGTGTTTGGAATTTCCTTCACGACGTAGTAGCCTGGGTCGACGGGCTCGAACCAGAATTCGCCGTTCGCATTCGTCACCGAGACCATGCCCGGGACAAGCGTATCGCCCGCTTCGATCACGCCGTCATGATCCAGGTCCGTCCAAAGCTCGAATCGCACGCCGGCCAGCGGCTTGTCCGCGATGCCGAGGGTCGGGTCCCCCGGTGGATCGTACTTGCCGTTTTTGATCATGTCTTCGTACTTGAAGCCATGAATCGAGGCCTCTCGCAGCCGCATGGGAATTTGGGCATCGGCCTCGACCTGCAGGTCAGGCCCTTGCCCATTAAAGGTGCCCAAGTTGGGCGTGTACTCCGGCTTCGTGCCAGCCGCGACACCGCCGTCCTCGGCGAAAAACTTCCGCGAGGGATTCGTGCCCGTGAATGGATCCTGAACGTTGAAGTTGAACAACATTTGCTGGAGATCCGTCGCTGCTAACGGACCCCCGTAGCGGACGTCGAGGTGGGCCGGATCGACATACGTCGGCGCCGCTGAAATCGCGAAACCACCAAACACGAAAACCGTTTGGAAGCCGGGATAATCGTTGTTGCCGAAGGCATCGAAAGGCACCAGCGGAGGCGTTGCGACCAGGCTCACCTCACGCAGCCCCGTCACCTCGGCCTTCAGGATCAACGTGCCGTCGTCATAGCCGGTGCCCGCCAAGGCGTTGGCCTTGTCAAGCGCCGAGCCGCCATAGATGCCGCCGATGTCGTTGTAGTAGATCTCCAGCCCAAAGGTGCTGGAATTCTGGGGCATCGTGAGGGCGATTTCGCCGTCCGCATTCAGCGAGACTTTCGCCCGCATGATGGCGGTTACTTCGTAATCCGAATTCAGGCCGCCATTGGGCGTCACCGGGCCCGCGTCGGCGTTGAAGCCCACCAAGCTCGCCTGATAGAGAAATTCGCCCTCACCGCCCTGCAGGACCGCGCTATAGTTGCTGATGAGCGCGTTGCCGTCGATGAAGTCGAGCGAGTCGAAGGACAACGTGAACGGCTGAGGTGCCGTCTCCGGCTTCGCATCGTGGTCATAGGGCGTTGTTTCAAAAATTAAGTCCGCCGCGAGGAGCTGCCGAGCTTCCAACACCTCACTCTGCGGCTTCCAGCGCCGCTTGTTGAGCTTGCGCTGTTGAAACTTGGGGCTGCGGGCTCGGTTGCGCTTTGTAGCTTTCATCAAAAGAATCTCCATTCGAGCAGAGGCTCAGGCCACTTTTTCTTGCAAGGGAGGGGAGGTCTGGGTTCGCGGACGTTAAGGTGTGTTAAAGGCAACAAGAAGGCATATTGGGGCGAAATCTCGCTGCGGATTTCCGAAAGCAGTTAGTTCGGGTTTCTGCATCCTTAATTTCCGAGTGTCACCACAACCTACCTAAATGTCAAGCGTTCGCCATTCGAAAAAACCAAATGATCTGAGGGAACTCGCAACGCTCGAATGGAGGGGTTCAAGCAACGCTAAGAAAGCGTTACTCAGAAAGCATTTATGTTCAGAAATATGAACAAAAATGAACGCTGACGGGCGCGATGATGTGCGGCGTCGCGACAAGCCGCATGCGGATTCGACGGAGGTGGGGTTGACAGTAGGAACTCCCGACCGAAGCCAATACCGGGCTGGTCGCCGCGACGCGAAAGGCCCCCTATTCGCGGGGAGCGAAATGGGGAGACTCAGCAAGACGATCGAGAGTCAGCGAGCGGAGGGATGTGGGACGATTCAGTTCGCTGAACGGAGCGATACGCTTGTCCGTTTCCACAGGCGTCGGTCACGACCGCAAGGAATCCTCCGGGGTGGTGGCGCGCAACTCATGCGTGTTCCCTCAAGACGCGACGTGTCGACGGCGGATCCAGCCCCACAGCAGCGGCCCTGAGATCGACCAGATCAACCCGCTAGAGGGCTCCGGCACCGACTTTACTGCCGAGACCGCCTCACGCGGTCCGAGCTCGTAGCCGCCCGACTGAAAGGCCTGAATCAGGTCGGCTGTATCGAACTCGCAGTCGCCATCCCAATCGCCCGTCGCCCAGGTGGAATTTCCTTCCACGGCGTCTTCGTACTCACCGGCCTGCAACACCTGAATAAAGTCCGGGCTGCTGAACTCGCCGTCCAAGTTAGCGTCGCCGTAGTACGTCTTACGCAGGTCGGTGACCCACACATCGCGGTCACCTTGGTCCACGGTCCCGCTGCCATCCAAATCGAACGCGAGATCGTCCGATTCGTCTTTCACCGCGCTCGTCAGGGCATCGATGTCGCTGGCGTCGAGCACTCCGTCGCCGTTAAAATCGCCCGACGGCGCCAGAATCGTCACCGTTCCGTTGCGGAACGTCAGCTGATCGGTGACCAAGGTCGCATTGTCGGCCGCGGTCGTTCGATTGAAGTAGTTCAGGTCGATCTGGAACACGTCGCCTGGCCTGGCGTTGGTGGCGTCCAGCACGAGGCCCAGGACACTGCCCTGGGGCAGGACATTGGAGGAAGGCAACGCAATCGTGTTATTCAGCTTCGCGTTGGTGCTTGGCAAACCGGGTGGCGTCGCCGCGAACAGGATGGGCAACGTCCCCCAAATCGAGTCGACCGGAGCAGTGGGGTCGAACGATTCGATCAGAAGGCTGCTCCCCTCGTGCCCGGACAGCAACGAAGTTCCCAGCGAGATATTGAGCGACGACACAGGCTGATCTCCGCTCACATCCACGGAGGCGGAAAACTTGCCCGGCGGCACCGACCGATCCGAAAATGAAATCTGAATCTCAGCCCGCGCCAGGCGGCCATGGGCGCCGAACGCTGCGACCGTCACCAACACCCTCACCACCAACAACAACCATCGATTGCCGTATCCCATCGCTTCCCCTCGTCGCATTTCCCCAAACCCTGTTGCACACGCGTGTGATCTCCCATCCCCGTTCCACTCGAAGCCGAGCCATGCGGGACGCCGTCTAGCGGTGCTGGTCGTCGTGCGGCACCGCGATCCCTAGTTTGGCCCGAGCAGATTCGCCTCCGGACGGTATTCGGACGGGAGGGAGAGATTCCGATGGGCTTCGGCCAGCGCGACCTGGCCCAGCTGCTCGTAGGCCGTCGCCAGCGACTGATGGATCCCCAATTCGTCCGGCATGCCGTTAAGAGCCCGCTCCAGCTCCTCCACGGCCTCGATCCAGCGTCCCAGCTTGGTGAGCACCTGGCCACGCGTTTCACGAAACGCCGGCGACGACGGATCGAGTTCGACGGCTCGTGTGGACAACACGAGTGCGGTCTCCAAGTCAGTCGGCTCGGTGTTAATCAAAATCCAGGCGAGATTATTGGCCGCTTCCGCGGATTCCGGATGAGCCGCCACGACGGCCCCGAAGTGGATTCGGGCCTCATCCAAGTCACCGCGCACACAGGCTGCGACGGCAAGTGCTCCGTGGACGTTGGCCGGCAATTGGTCGCCGCCGCGTGACAAGAAGTCCTTCGCACGCACACCAACTCGCTCATCATTGACCAACAGCGCCATCCGCTCCATCGTCGCATCGTCCTTGGGATCGATGTCCAGGGCTCGCTCCAGCAACCGGGCCCGCAGCTCGACCTGATCTTCGTCTCCGATCAGGCGATCGGTAACCCAACCGTAAAAATCGACGATGAAACGCTTCAGGCCGCGGCTGTCGGAATGAACCAGCAGCGCGTCCGCCGCCACCTCGTCCATCCGCGTGTACTCGCCCGCCATCGAGAGCGCACGGATCCACGCCTGAAACTCACTCACATCCAGCGACGTCCCACCCTCGTAACGGTCCTGGTAATAGCCCAAGACGTTGGTCAGCGAATGATGTGCCTGCGCGTAGTTTTGCTGTTGCTGCTGGATCTGCGAGATCGTGAGGTGGGCCGGCGGATACTCGCGCGAGATCGCATTGAGCTCGGCCAAGGCCTCTGTGATCTTGCCCTGTTGGCGGTAGCGAGAGGCGAGCAGCATCCGAGCCGACGCGTTTTTTGGGTCAAGCAGCAGAATCCCGGAAAGATATTCGTCGCAGATCTCGGCCGCGTTTTCCGGGGGATTCTTCAATCGGTCGTTCAGCAGCGTCTGGACGATCCACAGTTTGGCCGGGGCGAAGTCATATTGGTCGACCACGTCCTTCATTTGTTGGTACGCGGCCTCCACATCCCCCTCTTCGTCCGCCGCAATGGCCGTCTGGAACAAGGCGGCTTCGACGGAAACCCCAATCTGCTGGATCTTGCGGTAGTAGAGCCGCGCCGCATCAAAGTCGCCTGCCTCCCAGGCGTCCTGTGCCGCCAACCGGTAGTGACGCGCCTTGGCCGTCGCGGAATGGAACGGAATCCGAATCAAACAAAACGCCAGCGGCAGAAACAGCATGATCGCCGGGATACCGCCCAGCAGCTGATGGTAATTTCGAGTAAAGAACCAGGAGCGACTGAATTCGTACGTCGAACTGGCAAGTTGCCGGACGCCGGCGAGCAGGAAGTACAGCCAATACAGCCACCGCGACTCAGCCAGTCGCTCCTCCAGATGTTCGTATCCATGGCCCAGGCCCCGAGCGATCCGACCGGGAATTCGGGCAAGATAGACGAACGGCCAAGCGACCCAGCGAAAAAACGCGGAGTGCTCGTTGAGCCACTCGGTCAGCCGCCAGACCTTGTAGTGAAACGCATGCACCGCCTTGCGCAGCCGCCCCAGTCGGGCCGTGCGGTTGCGGCGTTCTTCCGCAGCGAGCTGCCACCTGTTGAGAGGCCCGAAAATCAGCCGATCGGCCAGCCGGCGAAACGGGCTGACGAGCGTATTGAACAGGCCGGCGATCGCCAAACCGATCAAATACAGCAGTTCGTGGATCCGGCCCAGAAACCGAGCGACCACACCAGGTCGCCCACGGCCCATCTGATATCCGTCCGGTCCTTGCAGCCGACGATGCACCCACGCCGTCACGCCGCGCGTCATGCGCTGAAAACGACCACGCCGGAAAGGACTCGGTTCGAAGTCTTGTCGAAACACGACCGCGCCTTCTCTGCCGCACTCCCCTCCCAATAGGGTTCGCCAGTTCGCGGATCCGTCGGGCGGTGGCCGCCCGTCAAACGCAGGGACAACCGGGCGGAGGCAACGCGTCGTGACGCGGGGGGAGGGCGAGCCGAAAAATGGTACTGATGCTCAAGACGAGCCTGACACGTCCGCGTCAAACTCCGTCACAACTTCTCTGAACGCTGAAGTCTTCCTGTTCAGCGCCATATCTACAGACTTTAAAGAGAGCCACCAAACAATTCAACAGTTACGAAACCTGAATCTCAGTTTTGGTTCCTTGTCCGGAATCGATTTGCCTCCATCCGCCGCGACCGCTACAGCCAACCGCCCCCCAGTAAACAGTGACGGCCAGTTCGGGAGGGCGAGACCAACGGGAGGGCGAGGCCATCTCGCCCGTCCGAACTGGTCTACGGACGGGTCGTACGACGCAGGCTCAGGGCCAGGTCCTCCTGGTATTCGGGGGATTCGACGGTCAGTATCCCGCCGTCATGTTGCACGGGATGAGCGACTTCGGCCGCACCGGAGTCGGGATGGAACCACTGAACCGCGTATTGGCCGGACGGCAGCTCAAGTTGTAAATTCGCCTGGGTGCCGCCCTTGAGATAGACCACATATTGCTGTCCAAGCTCGGCCAGCACGCGGGCCGTTGCGGACGGGGGGACTCCACCGCGAACGACCTCGTCCCGCGGCTGCATGTTGATGAAGTCGAACCGCTCGATAAACGACTTCAGGAACCCGAGCTGCCGGCGAAGCGTGGGGCCTCCGCCGCCCGGTGCGCGGAACTCGCTCAGCTGGCCATCCGGGTGGTCGACGGTAAACGAGTAATCCAGATTGTTGTACAGGGCGCCGCCCGCCACGATAAAATCCCAGCCTTCCGTTCGGTAGAGCACGTCCTGCTGGCCCCGAAACCCTGTCTCATTCTCGCCGATCGGCCGATTCAAGTGGGCATTCAGGGCAATCACATCCGGCGGATGGCAGTAGTGGAAGTTGTAGAGCGAGACGTGGTCGAGCGGTCGTTCGACGCGTTGCCGCCCATTGGCGATATTCAGCGAGATCAAGTGTCGGTTCGGCAGGTCCCGCTCCGTCTCCACAATCACCGCCACGATTCGATCCTGCCACGCCATCGTGACGCCCCCAAAATACGGCTCGTTACAGATCTCGTAGTACAAGTTGTCAAACTCATTCAGTTCCTTGACGACCTTCCGCGTCACGGCCTCGTGTACCGCCACGAACGGCTGGTGCTTCAAGGTGTAAACCTCGTTGGCTGGAATCACGGGCAAGCCGTTGACATTGTTCTCGGCATGCATCGGATTGGCCTTCCACAGGTCGTCGTTGTAGTTCGGGCAGAACAGGTTCAGCTCGACGACAATTCCCCGCTGGGCGGCCTGTCGCAGAAAGTCCTTCAGCCGGGCGAAATGAGCCTCGTCCCACTTCGCCAGATCGAATTTGTTCCCGCCGTCGAAATATCCCGATCGATCGCTCCTCTGCCAGGGAGCACTGTACCGTTGCGGCCGCGGCGCAAGCGTGTTCTGCTCGATATTGAACGAGCCGGGGATCTCACGATAAGTTCCCAGCCATGTCCGAGTGTGGTTCAGGCCGTCTGCCTGTAAGGCATCCAGGTAGCGGGTATAATCGAAGTCCAAATTCAGGACCGCCCCGTAGTGCTCGCCGGACGTGATCAAAATCGTCGGCTTGCCGCGAAACAGAAAGTAGCGAGGATTTTCAGGGTGCAGCGCGAACGTTTCGGTGGGCTCGTCGCCCGACGCCTCGGGCGATAGGCCTGTCACCGGCCCCAGCGCCGCCGGTACAAGAGTCGTTGGAAGGCACAAGCAAACCACGAGCAAGCCAAAGATCAGCCAGCGAGCCATCATCATGTTCGTCCGGGAATGGGGGACCAGAGTGTTCGAGCACGTTCGCGGATTGTTCTGTTTACCCGATTTCGCCGTCGCAACCAAGCAAACTCGCAGGCGGCCGCTTGAAACTCGCAGCCGTCCGCTTGAAACTCGCAGGCGGCCGAGCGAACTCGCGGTCGCCCTGCCGTTTCTGTTTGTCCTGGCCGGACCGGCGGGCGGAACGGCCCTCGGATCCGAGCCGGCCGAGTTTTTCGAGCAGCGCGTTCGTCCCGTCTTGGTCCGGCACTGCACAACGTGCCACGGGCCGGAGCGGCACGAGAGCGGACTGCGGGTCGATTCCCGCACCTCGATGCTGGAGGGCGGCGACCGCGGTCCGGCCGTGGTCGGCGGCGACGCCGAAGGCAGTCTGCTGATCGAAGCCATTCGCTACGACACGGAAGATCTCCAGATGCCGCCCGACGGGAAGCTGTCCGAGCAGGAGATCCAAGCGCTGGTGGACTGGATCGAAGCGGGCGCCCCGTGGCCGGGCGACGAGCCGCCCACCACCCCACCGCGTCCCGACCAGGCCCAATCGCCGCACTGGGCTTTTCAACCGATCCGACAACCCGACCTTCCCGACGTCCGCGATCGCGATTGGCCACGGAACGCAATCGACATGTTTGTCTTGGCCGAACTCGAAGCCAAGCAGCTTCGTCCGGCCGAGTCCGCCACGCCCGCGCAGCTCGTCCGCCGCTTGTACCTGGATCTCCTGGGGCAGCCCGCCACTTACGCGCAGGTGCAGGCCTACTTGGCCGATACGCGACCCGATGCCTATCCGCGGCTCGTCGATGCCTTGCTTGCGAGTCCCGCTCACGCAGAACACGCGGCAAGTTACTGGTTGGATGTGGCTCGGTATGCCGACACGAAAGGCTATGTCGACGGGGCTCAAACCGAGTATCCCTTCGCCTACACCTATCGCGATTACGTGATTCGGGCGTTGCAAGAGGACATGCCCTACGACGAGTTCTTGCTCGATCAATTGACGGCGGACCAGTTGTCCAGCGAACCGGCGCGAGCTTGGCGGCTGGCGGCCTTGGGGTTCCTGACCGTGGGTCGCCGGTTCAACGAAAACGTGCCCGACATTCTGGACGATCGGATTGATGTCATCACGCGCGGCCTGATGGGACTGACCGTTTCCTGGCGCGATGCCACGATCACAAGTACGATCCAATCTCGACCGGCGACTACTACGCGTTATACGGTATCCTCGCCAGCTGCGACGAGCCCACCCATGCGGACCTGCCGATGCTGGAATCCCCTTCCTCCGAGACGGCCGAATTGACGGAATATTTCCAGCGCCTGGCGGAAGCTCAGAATCGCTATCGCACGGAGGTGGACGAACTCCACCGATTGATCGAGAACGAACTCCGAGCGTATGCCAGCGACTATTTGATTTACGTCGTCAAGTCGAATCCACTCCACCGACCAGATGGTCAGAATCCTCTCAAGACGGATCGCACGATCCTGCGAGGCCCTTCGGCCTACGGGTTCGGAGCCATCGCACGCTGGCAACATTACCTCGAGACACGCCGCAAAGATGATCTCGTCTGGGGAATTTGGCGTCGATTGGAATCGGTTGGCCCGGAACACTTTTGCGACGAGCTGACGCGTGTCCTTGATGCGAGCGACGGGACCAATGCGCAGTTGCGGGCGGCCATTCAATCCTCGCAGCCGACCACGATGGTCGAACTGGCGCGTTGCTATGGAACTCTGCTGGAGGCAACCCATCGCCGCTGGCAAATGCAGATCCAGCAAGAACCCGGCGCCCGCTCGTTCGCTGACCCCCATGACGAAGGTTTGCGGCGCGTGCTTTACGGCTCGGATTCGCCGGCCGTCATGTCGCCGGACGAGGCCGTCGAGTGTTATCGGCTGGACGAACACACTCGGATCCGCAACTTGCGGGGCAAGATCGAGGAAGTCTCGGCGAACGATGGGTCGGCGCCGCCGCGTCCCATGATGTTGACGGACAGGTCGACTCCGCTGGAGCCTCGGATTTTCGTGCGCGGACAGCCGCAACTCCCCGGACGGCGAGTCCCGCGCGCGATTCCTTCGCTCTTCTCCGAGCTGAGAGACGACTACGCGATCCACTCCGGCAGCGGGCGCAAGCAATTGGCCGGGGCGATCGTCGATCGACGGAACCCCTTGACTCGGCGCGTCATCGTCAATCGAATCTGGCAATGGCATTTTGGCCAGGGCCTGGTCACGACCGCGAGCGATTTCGGGACGCGCAGCGATCCCCCGAGTCATCCCGAGTTGCTTGACTATCTGGCCGAGTGGTTCGCCGATCACCGTTGGTCGCTGCAGCAACTCCACCGCCTGATCGTCACATCCCGCACCTATCAGCAGGCCAGCCACGATCGCCCCGCGTTGCGGGCCGTCGACCCTGAGAATCGCCTATGGGGACAATTTGCCGCGCCGCCGCCGCTGGGAAGTCCTGCGCGATTCGCTGCTGGCCGTGACCGGCCAGCTTGACACGCGACATCCCGACCGTTCCGTGGCCAAATCGCCCGAGGATCCTCAGGCCGTGTGTCGCACCCTGTATTTACGGATCGACCGCCAGGACTTCCCTCGCGTCTCCAGCCAATTCGACGTCGCACCGCCGGACTTCAGCGTGGCTCGGCGCAGCGAAACGATCGTGCCGCAACAGCAATTGTTCCTCATGAATAGTGAGTTCGTCTCGACACTCGCCGAACAGTTCGCCGCGACTCAATTAAATCGCGACGAGGACGACGTTGATTACACGATCGGGCGTTTGTTCCAGTGCCTTTTCGCACGTGATGCCACGGCAGACGAGCAACAGCTGTGTCGCGAGTACATCCGGATCGAAACGAGGGACCACGCCGACGTGGACGAAGCGACCGCGGCGTTATGGAATGCGGCACGGCGTCGATTGGACGCCTGGGCGCACTTGACTCATGCCCTGTTGCAAGCCAACGAAATGGCCTTGATTGAATAGTGGGAACGATGCCTGAATTGAATCTTGTTCCGAATGAGATGGCTCGCCGCTCGTTTCTGGGCCGAGCTGGCATGGGGCTGGCAAGCCTCGGATTCTGCGATCTGCTCGCCCACGAGTCCCGGGGGGATGCGTCAACGAGGTCGGCGACCGAATCCCTGCCGCTCTCGCCGCTCGAGGCCACCTCATTTCAAGCCGTGCGCCGAGCGCGTAATCCATGTCTTTCTGAACGGAGGCCCGTCGCACGTCGACACCTTCGATCCCAAACCCGAATTGACCCGACGCGATGGCCAGCGCTTACCGCACCCCAACCTGCTGACCGAGCGGCAGACGGGAACGGCCATGGGTTCGCCCTTCCGCTTTCATCGTTATGGGGCGAGTGGCATCGAGGTCAGCGAGATTTTCGCCGAGCTCGGGAGTCAGATCGATGACGTCTGCGTCGTTCGCTCGATGGTGGCGGACCTGCCGAACCACGAGCCGTCGCTGATGCTGATGAATTGCGGCGTCGCGAATCTTGTCCGGCCCAGTTTGGGATCCTGGCTCACCTATGGCTTGGGCAGCGAAACCCAGGATCTGCCAGGCTTCATCGCCATGTCGCCCGGCGGTTACCCCATCAAGGGAACGCAGAACTGGCAGTCGGCGTTTCTCCCGAGCGTCTATCAGGGAACGTTTATCAACACGGAGCAGACGGACGTTGCACGGTTGATCGACCATATTCGTAACCCGCGGATGGATGGGCCGCAGCAGCGACGCCAGTTCGACCTCGTGCAGCAACTCAATCGACTCCACCTGGACAACCAGGGAGGAGCGGAGTTCCTCGAGGCGCGGATTCAATCGTACGAACAGGCCTTTCGCATGCAATCGGCAGCCCGCGAGGCCTTCGATCTCAGCCGGGAATCCGCCGCGACACTTGCGATGTACGGTGACACCGTTCAGGCTCGGCAGATTCTGATCGCTCGCCGCCTGGTCGAGCGCGGCGTCCGATTCGTCCAGCTGTGGCACGGTGCCGGCCAGCCTTGGGACAATCACGACGACATCGAGAAGAACCATCGTCAGCTCGCCGGCCAATGCTCGCGCGCGATCGGCGCGCTCCTGAAGGACCTGAAACAGCGTGGCCTGTTGGACACCACGCTCGTCATCGTCGGCGGCGAATTCGGACGCACGCCGACCGTCGAACTTGACAATTCGGGCACGAAAGCCAAACTCGGACGAGATCACAATCATTACGGATTCAGTGTCTGCCTGGCCGGCGGTGGAGTCAAAGGCGGCATGACCTACGGCGCGACGGACGAGTTTGGCTTTGAGGCAGTCGAGAATCGCGTTCACGTCCACGATCTGCACGCCACCATCCTGCACCTGATGGGACTGGATCACACTCAGCTGACGTATCGTCACGCCGGTCGAGATTTTCGCCTGACCGACGTGCATGGTCAGGTCATCCAGGCCGTCTTGAGTTGACCCTTGCGTTGCCCCCTACCCGACAGCGGTCGCGGCGGGTCGGATTCCGTGCCTTCTTTGCTTTCCGTGACCGCGAAACCCAGCCCGATCTCCCATGACCCATCACGCCTCAAAGAACGAACTCGACCCGGCCCTGCTGGGCGGGACACCCGCTTGTCAGCAATCATGGAGCGCGTGGCCTGTTCACGATCATGAGGAAGAACGCCGCCTGCTGGAGGTTTTGCGCTCTGGCCAATGGTGGTTCGGCGAGCAGGTCCGCCAATTCGAAGCGGCCTATGCGCTGTACCAAGGCGCCAACTTTGCCGTGACCTGTACGAACGGGACCACCGCGATCGAAATGGGTTTACGCGCGCTCGGAATCGTGGAAGGCGACGAGGTGATCGTACCGCCGTACTCGTTTATCGCCACGGCCAGCGCTGCCGTCACGATTGGGGCGATCCCCGTCTTCGCCGACATCCAGCCCGACACACTTTGCATCGACCCGGACGACGTCGCGCGGAAGATCACTTCCCGGACACGAGCGATCATCCCGGTCCACGTCGCGGGACGCATCGCGGACATGCCGCGAATCAATGCGCTGGCGAGTGAACATCACCTGGTCGTGCTCGAAGACGCGGCACATGCCTGGGGCAGCCAGTGGCAGGGACGAGGTGCCGGAACGCTGGGCCGCTGCGGGACGTTCAGTTTCCAGGTCACCAAGAACATCACGGCGGGCGAAGGAGGGATCCTGGTAACCGACGACGAAGCGCTGGCTGATCTGTGTCGCAGCTTCACACACTGCGGTCGGGCCAAGAATTCCAATTGGTACGACCACGATCTGTTGGGCAGCAACTTAAGGATGACCGAATTCCAGGCCGCGGTTCTGCAAGCTCAACTGGCGCGGCTCGAAGATCAAGTCCAGTGTCGGCAACGCAACGCGGCCCTGCTGGACGAGTTGCTGGACGAGCTGCCCGGCATTCAGCGGCTGGCGCCGGCACCGGAAATGACCCGACGCAGTTATCACATGTACATTTTCCGAGTGGACGAGTCCCGCTTGGGCCTGACCCGCGACCAACTGCTGCGGGCCCTCCATGCCGAGGGTCTCCCGGCGTCGGAGGGATGGTATCGTCCGCTCTATCGCAACGGCCTGTTTCAACGGGCTCACGAAGGCCCCGCGCATGGGATCCGTGCCCCGCTGGCCAACAAGGGAGTTGACTACCGCGGGACATTCTGCCCGGTGTGTGAACAGGTCTGCCGCGATGCCGTGTGGATCCCGCAGCATGTCCTCTTGGCCGCGGAACCGCAAATCCGAGACGTGGCCCGGGCAATCCGCAAGGTGGTGACTTCGGCCGACCTGTTGCGCGAGGCCAGCGCGTGATCCAAAGGACTCCAACTCATGCTTCCCACTGAATTCCTGGGTGGCGTCGTGGAAGGCTTCTACGGACGACCTTGGACGACCGCTCAGCGACTCGACCTGTTAGGACAGCTCTCCGCATGTGAGCTGAACACGTATTTCTACGCACCGAAGGATGATTTGAAGCACCGAGCCATCTGGCGGCAGCCCTACGTCGCGTCGGAAGTGGCGTCCCTCCAAGACCTGATCGACGAATGCCGGCGGCTGGGAATCCATTTCATCTACGGCTTGAGCCCGGGTCTGGACATCCAGTTTTCCAGCCCGTCTGACCGCGACGCCCTCAAGGGCCGCCTGGCTCAGTTGCTGCAGATGGGATGCACGCACTTCGCGTTGCTGTTCGACGACCTGCCCGGACAATTATCTGACAGTGACCGGCAAGCATACGCTTCTGTGGCCGAGGGACAATGTTCTGTCACCGGCGAGATCTTGGGTTGGCTTCGCTCGCATTCACCCCGTGGACGCTTTCTTTTTTGCCCAACCCCCTATTGCGATCGAATGGACCGCTGGAAATTGGCAGGCGAAGGCTACTTCGAGACGCTGGGCGCGATGCTGGATCCGTCGATCGACGTCCTGTGGACAGGGCCTGAAATCGTGTCACGGGAAATCTCAGTCGACTCGATCCAACGGCTGACGCAACGAATTCGACGCAAGCCGATCATCTGGGACAACCTGCATGCGAACGATTACGACGGACGGCGACTCTACGTCGGACCCTACGCGGGACGCCCCGTCGAGCTGAGACGACACATCGGCGGAATCCTGGCCAATCCGAACAACGAATATCCGATCAACTTTCCGTCGCTCCACACGCTGGCTGCCTACCTGCATGCCGACGCGACGTGGGCGCCACGCGAGGCATACCTCCAGGCCCTCCGCGAATGGTTGCCTCGCTACACCACGGTCGGCGAACCCTTCACGATGGAAGAGCTGATCCTGCTGGGCGATTGCTACTACCTGCCCTACGACAGCGGTCCCTCCGCCAACGAACTGTGTGAGGCCGCGGCACACCTGGTCCAACATCCCGTCGAAAAATGGGGCGACGCGGAAGTGAGGTTTGCGAAATCCTGCGGACAAGTGCAACGGATATTCGATAAGCTCACGCAGCTGCACGATCGTGAACTGTTTTATGCCTGGAGTCGCCGAGTTTGGGACCTCAAGGAAGAACTTCAATTGCTGGAAGGATTCATCGCGCGAAAGAAAGCGGCGGCGACAACAACCCCGATCGAAACACATTTGGCGGGAACCTATCGGGGAGGAATCGTGGCACGGCTGCAGCTGCTACTGACCATGGACCCAGCCGGCCGTTTTCGAGCCGCGGAGAGAGATGACCACCGAGGCACCGAGGGCACCGAGTTAAGATAGTGGGTACGTCCCTAACACGTGTGTGCTCGGTGATTCCTCGGTGACCCAGGGGTTGATTCAACCCACGAAATAGCGAGTACCACTCGATGGCAAGCAAAGCGCAGATCCGCGACTATCGGCCCGGTGATGAGGCGGCAGCCTACTACGTCTGCCTGAAAACCGGTGATAATGGAAAAGATGGCGAACCGTTCTATCCAGACGACCCCGACGCGCTCGGTCGCATCTACGTCGGGCCGTATCTGAAATTCGAACCCGGGTTGGCGTTGGTCTTGGAAGACGACGAGGGCGTCGCCGGATACGCGCTGGGTGCGATGGATTCGCGACGGTTTTATCAGCGATACGAACAGGAATGGCGTCCCACGCTGTGTCGCGACTTCCCGGCACCGACCGGCGATGCGGCCGCCTGGTCGCGCGTCGAAGCCGTCCATTATCTGTATCATCATCCGGATTACACATGTCCCGAACCTTACGCCCAGTATCCGTCTCATCTTCATATCGACCTCCTTCCGCGGGCCCAGGGCCAGGGTTACGGACGTCGAATGATCGAACAGCTGGTGGAACGGATACGAGCAGCGAATTCCCCCGGCGTGCACCTGGGGATGAGCGCCGTGAATGACGCCGCTTACAGGTTCTACCGAGCGCTCGGTTTTGAAGAGCTGCTGCGGCACGGCGTCGGCGAAGAGGGCTCGATCTACCTCGGCATGAAGCTCGACTGAGGCACGACCACTCCGCGTGTCTCGTCCAAGAGCCGGCGGACTTCGATTCGATGTCGGGCGGCCGCAACCAAGGGCATCGCGTCCGAATACGCGCGGCGCGACGCGGCACGATTCCCCATCCGAGCGTGACACAAAGCTTCCAGCAGCAGGGCGTCGCATTCCCGATCAGGGACACGTTCTCCCAGAATCTGAAGTGCGTCTCGATGACGACCCACGCGATGATTCGCCAGCGCCAGCAGAATGCGATTGGCGGAGTCGCCTTCTGGCTGACGGGAAACTTCACGGATCAAGGACAAAGCACGTTCACCATCGCGCAGCGGTTCGTCACTCCAAAGATAAACGCGGGCGAGTTGCACTCGGGTTGCCGCAGGCCGCCAAGCATCTCGCGCGAGGGTGAGTTTCAGGTCCCGCTCGGCGCGCTCAAACTGCTCCAGCTCAAGCCAACTCAAGCCGCGCCAATAGCGGCCTTCATCCCCGCCGGCGGTTTGTTGCGTCAGGATGTCGGCGTCGAGCAGGGCTGCATGAAACATCCCCAGCGCGTGTAGCAAGGGAAGGCGACGCCGCAAACGATCGGCGTTGTCGGACGCTGCGGCTCGCAGCAAGTCGCGCAGCTGAGCCAGTTGCGGTGGATTCGCTGAGATGTCGTTCGAACGACGCGAACCGATTTGCTCGGGAGACTCTCTCTGCCAGGAAACCTGTGCCCGCAGCAATTCGTACTCTTGCACTTCCTGCGGAGTTGCAATGGCGCTCGAGAGCAGCTTCCACTCGTCCGCGGCGGCCAGGTACAAACCGGCCTGTGTGGTCTCATTCAAGCGAGCCAGCGCCAGGGCCTGACCCAGCAGCGGCATCGCGGGAAACGCCGCTCGCTGAGCCGTTCGGGCCGCGGAGAACTCGGCGATCGCGGCGTGCAATCGGCCGCAGCGCAGGTTGGCCAGCCCGAGCGTGGTGAGTCGACGAGCGTCCCCCGGGAGCTCAGCGACGGCGCGTCGAGCGGTCCGCAGCGACGCTTGAGCGACTTCAGCGTCGACCTCTTCCGAATCCGTCAGCGCACTCCACCGGGTCAGCTCGTGCAGGGCGCCTCCGTGATTGGGATCGAACTCCACGGCGCTGCGCCAGTCCTGGACGGCCGCCACAAGATCCGGTTCCGAGCTGCGTTCGGCACGGCATCTGCCACGCAAGTAGAAGCCATCGGATCTTCGCTCCCAGTCCGGATGTTCTTGCAGCAGGCGGGAAAGAATCTTGTCAGCGGCGACGTAGTACCTGCCTCGATATCGCTGTTCGGCTTGTGCCATCAATCGAGCCGGGTTGGCTTCGGAGGAGTCCTCTGGCGAGCGACGCAAGCTGCCTCGTGCGAGCGACGCCGATCCGGTTCGCTCGGCCAGGTCGCCCAGCAGCAGGTTCAGCCGCAAGGGCTTGCCCGGATCCAGTTGCGGAAGCGTCGTCCGCGCCACGGGAGGATCCTCCCAATCCAGTTGCAGGTGCTTGAGCTGCGCGCGAATCAATCGCAAATTCCAAACGTGGGTCTGACTTCCATCACCGCCACCGACCACAAGGTAATCGCCGCCGGGCATCAGCCGGACCGCATCGACCAGCTGACCTCGGGGCACGCGAAAACAAGCCAGCTCGGTGAAGTCGTCCAGCGAAAGCAGCCGAACGTTGGTCCCATCTTCGCAGGCCAAGATTCCGCCGTCGGCTGAAAATCCAACGGCGTTCGGCAGGATACCGCCGGAAATCACCGAAAGCTCGTGGACGACCTGCCATGTGTTCGTGTCGAAGCAACACAATCTGCCATTTTCGGCCGCGATCAATCGATCGCCTTGGGGCGAGAACCAGACGCTGGCCGATTCGGCTGGCAGCGTCCTCAACAGCTTCCCGTCTGCGGGATCTCGGATTCGAATCCCTCGCCCCTTGAACGTTCCGGTCGCGGCAAGCTGGTCGCCGGGCGCGAGATCGCAAAAGAACAGCATCGGCGGAGCGGGTAGAAAAGACGACTGGAGGCGGATGTTCTCGAGATCGATCACGCAACCAGTCCCCAGAAACGGAGACACCACCACCCGCTTCTGCCCGACCGCAAAGGGCCCTGGACGAACCTGCATCAAATGTTCGGGCGGGCCAAGCGTCAGTCGGATCTCGTCGACCCGCTCGTCAATCGTCACCGGCAACCGCGACAAGCCTTTGGAAAGCGAGATGGCGTAAAGCGATTTCCCATCGGGAGCAAAACGAAATCCACAACCGTCGAACGGCACGACGGCAAGGGGTTCATCCCGAGCCACATCGCGAAAGACGGCTTGAAAGAAATTCATTCCGATCAGCAGCCGCCCGGCCGGCAGAGCCTCCCAGAAATCGATCTGCGACGTCTTGCCCGACTTTCGGAGAAAACCGGCATCAATCGTCACCTGGCAATCGGGTTGCGGATACTGTCGATACTCATCGGCCCCATGCACGCGCCAGCGACCTCCCGCGCTGCCCAACCAAGTGCCATCGCGACTGAAGGACGTCATCATGCCTTGCACCGTCAGGCGACGGATTCCGCTGTCCACGGACCACAACTGCGTCGTCCCATCCATACTGTAACTGGCGAGCAGACTTCCGTTGGGGTGCCAATCCACCTGGACCACCATCGAGGAATGACCTTGCAGCCGGGACGCACTGACACGTGAATTCTCCGCGTGGTCCCAATCCAGTTCCACGATTCGCACGGCGGCGTCGCGGGTGCCAATCGCAAGTCGGTCACCCGCGGCGTTCCAATCGAGCGTGTAGACGTAGGAACTCCAGGGCCACGAGTGAAACAGTTCGCCCGTCTGAACGTCACGAATCTCGACGAATCCCTGCGACGCGCTGCTGGTCCGGTAACACGCCAGAAACGGACGTGAAGGATGCAGCCGGACGGTAACCGGCGATGTGGGCAGCCCAAGGGTGGCGATGGTGCTCAGGTCCGGCAGCGAACGCAACGCGATCGAGTCGCGGTCGGGCGAGCAGAGCGCCAGGACCGAGCCGTCTTCGCTGAAATCGGCTCCGCTTCCGAAACCTCCGACCCTCAGCGTGCCCAGCGAGCGAGCGTCCGCGACGCTCCACAATTGGAGCCACTCCTGGCCCGGTTGGCGTTCCAGTCGCGCACCCAGCCAGCGACCGCAGGGACTAAAACGAAAGCCAATCGCGCGCCGGAAGCCGGCCTCCAGCGGGAATCGTGCCACCGGTTCGTTGTCGACCAGCCGGCGCATCACGATCTGAGTGAAATCCGCCGCGGGTACCACGTAGTGCTCGCAGTCGCGGTCCGTTGCCAGAAAGCAATCCGCGGGGGCCGTGACAGGCCACGCGACGTTCGGTTCAAGATCGACGAGCGAGAGGGCCGCGATGGCCTCGTTCCGTAGCTCAAGGCGCCGCGCCGGCGCGAGCGGGACCTCCTGGGACAGTTCCATCGCATCCCGGATGGCTCCCATGCTGACCGTTCGCTGCCCCTGGCGGTTTGCTTGTCGCAACGCGTTTCCCTCGGCCAGACGCGCCTCCACCGCACTCTGCGCTGCCGACTTTCGCGCGGACGCCTCGCGATGAAATGCGGCGAGCGTCCGTCGCTGCAACTCCGCCAGCCGCATCGCCGAGACGCTCGAGAGGATCGCGATTGTCACCATCAGACCGAGAATCAAGGTGGTGGCCAGCGCCGCGAACGGTCGGCGGCGACACCACCGCCACAACTTCTCGCCCGCCGATGCGTGCCGCGCGATGACCGGCCGCCGCTCGCGGAAGCGTCGCAGGTCATCGACCAAGGCCGCCGCCGACTCGTAACGCCGCTGTGGCAGCTTCTCCAGACACTTGAGACAGATTGCTTCCAAATCGCGCGGCACGCCCGCCCGGTGTTGGCGGACGGGCCGCGGGTCGCGGCTTCGCACCCGCTCCAACAACGCCGCCAACGATTCGGCCTGAAAAGGCGGAACCTGGGCGAGCAATTCGTACAGAATCGCACCGAGCGAATAAATATCCGTCGCGGGTCCCAACTCGTCCGTCATGCCACCGGCTTGCTCGGGCGACATATACGCCGGCGTGCCCAGGACCGTCCCCGTCTGCGTCCGGAGGGGATCGATTCCCTCCAACTTCGCCAGTCCAAAGTCGGTGATCAGGACGTGATAGTGTTCGGCATCCAAACACACACCGCGACTGGGATCGGCAAGGTCGAGGTCGGCAAGGGACAACGGCAAGCCATTTGAGTCGGCAGATTGCGGCACCTGTCGCGTTGTCCGGGGCTGCAAGAGAAGATTGCTTGGTTTGAGGTCCCGGTGCAACACGCCGCGGCTGTGGGCGTGCTGGATCGCATCGGCCAGGCCTTCGATCCAGTACGCCGCCAACTGGGGATCAAGCGGTGGATGGGGTTGTTTGAGCCAATCGGCCAGGGACGGGCCATCGACATAGGCCGAGGCGATGTAGTAAACCGACCCATCGTGGCCCTCTTCAAAGACCGGCACGATGTGCGGATGATTCAACGCCGCCGCCGCGCGTGCCTCCCGCAGGAATCGCTCGCGCCATTGTGGCGAAAAGAGCGCTTCCAACCGCGGAATCTTGACGGCGACCGATCGCTGGAGCCGTTCGTGGTATCCCAGCAGGACGACACCGTAGCTTCCTTCGCCAAGCCATCGCAAGATGCGAAAGGGGCCGATTTTTTCCGGCAGCTTCACCGGGAAACGTTCGGAAGGCGAATGGTCGCCCCCGCGGCGCACGTTCTCCAACAATCGCAGGCAGCTCTCCGCCGCGATAAGTCGCTGGTACAGATCGGTGCCCACGTGTTCCGGCCCCGTGGTCGCGGCGGCCAGCGAACCCGCCTTCGGCGCGTCCTGGCAGTCGACGACGCGCCGATGAAGTTGCTCCAAGAACGCGACGTATTGGCCGTCTGGCAATTCACCGTCTGGGAATTCCCGTCTGGGAATTGGTCTGGCAATTCGTTTGGGAATTCGTCAGCGGAGTTCTTCCGAGTCATGATCCGCGACCATCTCGCGTTGCAGCTGTTCGATCGCCCGCGCCCACAATTTGCGGGCGGCGTCCTCGCTGCGCTGAAGTTTCCGCCCGATTTCGGCGAATGACAACAATTGCCAGTTGCGTAA
The DNA here is from genome assembly GCA_963826795.1 of uncultured Planctomycetales bacterium. Lineage (GTDB taxonomy): Bacteria > Planctomycetota > Planctomycetia > Pirellulales > Pirellulaceae > CAWGYT01. Next base: position 196,099 of record CAWGYT010000025.1, read on the forward strand.
CTGAATGACTTCGCGGTAGTCCTCGGACAACCGCGTCAGCGCCTGCAGGAGTGCCCTTTCTTCATCTTGCTGTCCCACCAATCGGCTGGGCGTGTCCCAATCCTCCGGCTCGGCCCCGATCGGCCCCGAGCCATCGCCGTCGATCGGCCGCTCGCGGATCACCGCCCGCTTTTCGGTCTGCAAGTAACGGCGATGCACATCGGCCAGGTTGTTTTTGAGGATTTGGCGCAACCAGGCCAACAGCTCCGCTTCACTCTCGCCCCGAAACGCGAAAATTCCTCGCTGAGCTTCGACGAGGCTCTCTTGCACCAGGTCCGACGCGCCCAGCTTGCCCGCCAGGGCCGAATCGAGCTCGCGGTTCGCCACGCCCAACAGGTATCCCTGGCAGACATCCAACAGCTGCCCCAGGGCCTCACGCGACCCACCGCGTGCCTCGAGAATCAGCCCCCGCAGGTTGTCTTCGCGAGCAGACGGGTCGATTGAGTCCATAAGGCGAGACCAGTGCGTCAACCGGACGGGAAATCTTCGATTATCTCAGAAGTTGCTCGAGATTCAACGACGGCCGATCCGCAGCCAACGGGAGGGCGCGGGGTTTGGCGGCAAAATTCACCTCTTTTGCGAGGTTAGCGCGTCCGGTTCTGGAACAAGCTTCGCCTTGGGGACTGAAGTCCTTTGCACCGATTCCGGCCTTGTTCACGCATTTGACACGCAGCACGGAAACGCCACCATGCCAGTTCGCCGTTCTTCGATGAGTCGCCGCCGCCAATCGACGCGACCGAGACTTGTGCCTTCCCCTCGGGAGTCCTTCGAGGCACTGGAGCGGCGAGATCTGCTGGCCGTCGTCATTTGGGACGGCGGACCACGCGGTACGGGCGTGGATTGGAATGTCGCCACGAATTGGGTTGGAGACCGCGCCCCCACGGCACGGGACGACGTGGTTATCGGAGACGGATTCCGAAATGCCACGATCGTGCACGGCTCCGGGGCAACGCAGGTCAATAGCATTCGCAGCGAAGCCGCGCTCCAAGTGGCGAACTCGCAACTTTCCGTCAGCTCGTCGTCGCAAGTCGCCGGACTCCAGTTAGACCCCGGGGGCGTGCTGGCGGGGGGAGACGGCCGCAGCGAGGCGGCGGTCCGCGTTGTCGACGCGATGAATTGGCTGGGGGGTTCATTGACCAGCACCAGCCCGGGAGTCGCTGGACTTCGTCTGATCGTGGACGGCCGACTGACGATCGACGGGAGAGATCCGAAAGTGCTTCAGGACGCGACGCTGGTCAGCCGAGGTGTGGCGAAGCTCGACGGGACCGGCTCCGTGTCGGTCGAGTCCGCCGTCCTGCAGAACGAGGGTCGCTGGGAGACTTCCGGGGCTCCTTCCATCCTCCCCGTCGCCAATTCCGGCTCCTCACGCGTCATCAATGCCGCGGGCGGGCAATGGTTGCATCGCACGGCAGGCGCCCGCCAGCGGTTCGAGGTTCCCTTCGAGAATTGGGGATCGCTCACGATCGAATCAGGCGAACTGGTGGCGGCCCGATCGTTTCGCCAGCAGGACGGGACCACTGAGCTATCGGGCGGGACACTGCGCGGAGATGGCGTCACCGTCGAGATTAGCCGGGGCGCCCTGACCGGAGAAGGCACCGTGGAGGCGAACGTCTTCAACCATTCGGGCACGGTCGCACCCGGCTCTCCCATCGGCCGCCTGACCGTGAACGGCAACTATTCACAAAACGCCGGAGCTACGCTGCAGGTGGACATCGGCGGTCCCCGGCAGGCGATTGAGCACGATCATTTGCAGGTCACAGGGAGCGTGACGCTCGACGGCACGCTTGACGTCGCGTTGACCGATCGCTTCGTACTGGACGCAGGGGCGAACTACGTGCCCTTGACGTATCGGTCGGCTCGCAATCAGTTCCGAACGGTGACGAGCTCGAACGAGTTCGACGTGTCACTTGACTACCAACTCAATGCGTTAAACCTGAGGGTCGACCGCAACGGCGGCGAAGCGGACGCCGCGACCGCGCGCGACGCGTTGAACACGGAGCTAACGCGGCTGGCAGAGCAAGCTCCCGCGTGGGGAGCCGGCTTCGATCGTGCGTCTGTCGACTTGCCGGTGGTGGTCGAGCAGCTTGGTTCCCTGTTCGGGCTGCAAGACGCGGGTGGCCCTCTGCAGGCGATCGGCGATATCCTGCCGGTCAACCTTCCCTCGTCGCTCGCAAACCTGGATCAACTGCAGTCGGCGCTCGATGCCCTCGAGGGCTTTTCGGTGATCTGCGTCCAGGGTCAGCCCGGCTGCAGCAGCAACGACCTGATTCAGGTTCAATTCGATCATCAAGTAACCGGCCTGGAGGCCACCGGCGACTTCCACGACACGACAAACCAGCACCTGGCTGAGTTGGCGGCGGCGGCGGACGTGGACGGGGCGCTGGACTACTTGGGCGATCTGACGACCCGACTGGTGTTTGGAGTGGACACCGACGGCTTCTTTGTGCGAGGCGACAGCCTGATCGAATTACACGTCTTCGCCGCTGGGAATGTGACCACTTCGTACGACTTGCAATTTCCGGGCCTATCGGTCGATGCCGCGCCAAGCAGCGAGGCGACTGCTGATTTCGTGTTGTCCCTTTCAGCCGGCGGAGTTGGCAATCGTCTCCGCGACGCGTCCCTCAACCATCTCTTGGATGCCCTGACGCTCAACACCCATGGTACGGCGGGTGTGAATCTTCAACTGGAACTGGCAACGGGCGCCGAAACCGTCCTGGGATTCGGCGGCAATTTCACGATCCCAGTCGAGGACAACACGATCGGTTCGATTGACACACAATTCGCGTACCCGTCCGTGAATGATTTTTATCAGGCGGTGATTCCGCTGATTCAAGCAGGCTACGAGGAACTCTTCGGCGATTCGTTGGCAGGTCTCCTCCAGAGCATCCCCTTGCCGTTGGCGGATCTGGTCGCTGCGGAATTCCAGGAAGCACGGGCCCGTGACGCGACGCGCCTGTTCGACGATATCGAAACGGACTGGTTCCACTTTGTATCGTTCCTGAAGGGATTTTGGAATCTCGCCACATTCCAGGCCGATGGCCAGGGCCTCTTCTACACGCGGGGCGACGAAGTTTTGCGTTCCAACGAAGTCCGTGACATCTGGGGCGTTGATGGAGAAGGCGTCACGATCGGAGTCATCTCGAATGGATTGGAAGGACAACGACTTGCGCAACTGTCAGGCGACCTTCCCGAGAGCAGCAGGCTGCTGTTCGATCCCGCCTATTTCGGCGTCGGGGGCGAAGGCACGGCAATGCTGGAGATCATTCACGACATCGCCCCGGCGGCAACTTTGGCTTTTGCGAGCGGGATCGATCCGGCCAATCGTGACCATACGACGTATTTCAATTCGGCCGTTGATTGGCTCGTCAATGTCGCGCAGGCCGACATCATTGTGGACGACTTGGGGTTTGTCGACGAGGAACCGATGTTTGCCGACGGCGGCAACCCGTCCGCCTCGGTCGCGGCACACATTCAGGATGTCATCGACAATCACACTCGCGACGTATTATTCGTCACGTCGGCAGGGAACGATGCCGACCGCCATTTCCAAACCGTATTCGATCCCATCACGGTTCGTCTCAGCGGAGAAACGACCGATCGCATCCTGCACCGTTTCGCCGACGGAAACCACTTTACCCGAATCGACTTGTCGACGCGACGTCGGGGACGATGGATGACGATGCAGTGGAGTGATGACTTTTTCGCTCCCACCGGCGAGTATCGACTCCTGCTGATCGATCCGGTAACGAACCAGCTCTTAACAGACGCCGCGGGCAATCCCGCGATCAGCCGGTCAAAATTCGTCGCAGGCTCGCGACTCGCCGTCTCCGATTGGGGCGTTCCGCTGCCGTCGCCCGGGCCCTTCGCCCTGGCGATTGAAGAGGTCGCTTCGAATTCCTTCAATCTGTTTCCGACGATCGAGATTATTCACGGCTACGGCGTCGACCTGGGTAACCAGAACGATCCCGCCGATTCGATCTACGGTCATCCGGCGCTGCTCGACATGCTGACCGTCGGCTCGATCGACTTGGATGGTAGCACCTGCTCGACACGCGATCCAAAAGTCGACCCTGATCACCGCCTACCCGCAACTTACAGCAGCCACGGGCCTTCGACGGTCAATGTCGTGGAAGGTGTGACCGAGACGCGTCCGTCGTTGGATGTGATGGGGATCGACGGGGTCGAGGTGTCGGGGTTCGGTTTTCTGAATCGACAGTTCTGCGGCACATCCGCGGCCGCGCCACACGTCGCAGGAGTCGCTGCACTTCTCTCGGAGCTCGTGCCGGACTTGACGAGCGACGAGCTCCGGGCCGTCTTGGCCGAGTCCGCCGTTCCTCTGGTCAACGGAATCGAATACATCGATGGCTGGGGACACGGTCGCGTCGACGCAATTGCAGCGGCCAACTTATTGGCACCGTTCCCCACGGAAGCGAACCTGGCCACGGCCGCCGTGGCCGCGGAAGCCAATCAAGAGGGTCCGATCGGCCTGGAACTACTTGAGCGACTTGGCTTGACCATTCACGAGACGCTGAATCAAGCGGATCTCGTTCAACTGATGCAGGGGAATCCGCTCGAACCGGGCACGAACCTGCTGAATGCGACGTTCAGCCTTCAGCCGGGCGACGTCCCGGCGCTCGAGTACGACTACGACTTCGGTTTCCAGTTCGGGGCACCCGGTTCGTTGGCGAGTGTCGCGGTGGAAGACGGCAACGTCGGCGTGAAGGTGGTTCCAACGGCCGACATCCATTTCGGAATCGACACCGAGGGGTTCTACTTTGAACCTGCGACGGCACTTGGCGGCCAGTTAACAGCGACCGCCGAGGGAACGGGCCGCTGGGACGGCTTCGGACTCCGGCTGGCTGGTGTGACCACGCTCGAACCCTCGATCACCTTTGACGAAACCGCCAGCCAGCGCATTCGCCTCTCGGAGGTCATTCCTCACGTGCTCGAAAAGACCGACGTCACGCTCGGCAATCTGACGGGGACCATCCAGACGGATCTGATTCTCGACTACCTCGATTACGTCGACGTGGATGGGATTCCGACAAACAACTCGGCGCAGGGTGGCGATCCGTTCACCGTTCGCGGCACGGCAACCGTCTCGGCCAACCTTGATTCGTTCGACGTCAATGACTTGGGTGACTTTCGGTACGAATTCAGCGACATCGCGCTCAAGAACCCAGACATCGACGACGACGGAGCCCACGATTTCACGGTCTCTGTGCTGGGACAAAACCTCATCGAGTTGGCGAAAGACCTGCTGCGCGGTGACCGCGCGCTGCTATCGTTCGATCTGGCTGGACCCTTCAGTGCGGTGGTCACTCCGCTGGTCGAAAGCTCGCTCGGCGAATGGCTCGGTCTGCAAGCGGCCTTGGACACGTTTCTGGAGGATGCCGAACAGGAACCCGAGCCGGTCGAGGCGGCGGACGGGACGAACGCCCCGCTGGCGGCCGAGGGAGACCTCTTCGATGTCTCGGTGGCAGACGACCTATTGGACATCTTTCAATCGATCTTCCAGGGCGGGTTGCCGGAGACTCCCGTGAACCTGGCCGCGCTCACGATCAACCTGGATCGAATTCCTCTGGATGTCATCGATGAGAATGTCAACTTCGACCTGCAAAGCCTCCTGCCTGATACCGTCGACGTCGAAGGTCGCGCGGGAATCGAAAACGCCTTCCTTCAGGGCCAGCTGATCTTCGGCGTCGACACCAGTTTGAATCCGCTTTATCTCTTGACGGATGGCCCCGCGGGCAGCACGACCTTGGAGGGTGGCTTCGAGATCTATGTGAACGTGACCGGCGAGCCGCTCGGTGACGGACTGCTGACGTTGCAAGCCGCTGACGCGCGCGTCTCGCCCAGGTTTCTCTTCGATTTCTCAGGAATCGCAGGCGGGAAACTGCGACTCGGGCCCGACCTGTTCGGACTAACCGATGTCGCGATCGGGTTGGAAGACGAGCAATACCTGAAGCTTCGAGCCGATGGGCTATCGGTCTCGCCGGGTCCATTGACCGCAAGTGCTTCGGATGACATCGACAACGACGAAATCCCGGCCGTCGAGGGCACGATTGACCTGGACACGGGCCAGATCGATCTGACGGCGCGGAAACTGACCGTGGGGCTGGCCGACGTCGTCACGGTCGAGGCCCTGCCCATGCTTAACGCGACCACCGAAGAAGTCGAACCGGGTCTGACGCTTTCATATCAACCCGGGGCGAGTCCCGAGCTTCCCCTGCTGTCCACGCCTCAGTTAAAGGCCACGTTCGATGCGTTGGCGATCAATGGGCTCGCGCCCGAGATCTCCATCGAAGGACTGCAAGTCGACCACGGACGGCAAGTGTTGGTCGGCGCCGCGGAAGTGACGTTTCCGGAAGATTATCTGGTCGCGACGGGGCTGGCCGGAATTTTGCCGATTCAGCTGGATCGAATACGGATCGATTTTCCGGATCCCTCGGACCTCAATCAATTCACGCTCTGCACCACGGGCCGCGTGCTAGTCGACGAGCTTGGCGACACGATCGAATCCGCGTTCGGGACCCCCGTGACACCGATCGTGAGCGTCGGCAGTGCCGAAACAACGTGTGACGCAGCGACACCGGTCCAACCAGGCCAATTCGACTTCCTCTTGAATATCGACGCGTTGATCGAGGGCCGGATCGAGCCGATCAACTTGGGGCCAATCACGCTTGGGCTCGCGGATTTGCAAGTCGCCGGCACCGTGCTGGACGGGCAAATCACGCTGGGGGGCTATCAAAACGGCGATTGGTCGCCCCTTCTGGACGGCTTCTTCATCTTTCAAACCGACGACTCGGACCCGACGGACGATGACTACGCGAACCTCACCATCGAGATCGATTCGAGCCAAAGCAGTTTGATCTTCGACAACGATTCCGCCTCGCTGCAAATTGCCGCGTCCGTGCAATTGGATGCAGGCATCTCCGGCGAGTTTGGCGACCTCACGGCCGGCGCGGACTTGGGCCTCAATTTGCACGTCGAAGCAGCTCGCACCGAGCCGTTCCCCTACGTGGCGGTAACCGAGTTCGAGGCGTCACTCGGCGCGATCTCGATCGACTCGCTGGTAATTCGTTTCGACGAGATTCTACAACTGACCGCCAGTAACATCGCGTTGATTCCTAATCCGGGACCTGCCCAACCGATCGCGACGATCGGTTCGATGTCGGTCGAGATCCTGGCGTTTCAGGACGCGAGCGGAAATCCGTTGCCCGGCTTCGATCTTCAGCAGGCGGCCGTCTCGCTGAGCGACGTTGAGCTGTACTCAGACCGCCTGGTACTGGGCAGTACTATTTTCGAACTGTCCGGCTCGCTGGGTCCCGAAAGCGATCCGTTCTTGAATCTCGCCGCGCGCAACTCGAAATCCGTGACGTGTCGGTTGAATTTGAGGGCGTCAATCCCCTGGGCGGCACGCCGTTTGTCGTCCGCGACATCACGGCCTACGATATCGGCTTCCGACTCCAGCAAGCGCAACTGCTGCCCAACGGCGATGGCACCGGCCTGGCCACCGTCACCGGATTGAACGGCAGCTTTGATGCGACAGGCAACCTGCAGGTAACGGCCGCTTCGCTGGACGCACAACTGGGGGACGTGGTGAGCTTGCATGCCGCCGACAGCGTCTTGAGATTCGGGCCGGCCGTTCCGGCCACGGATCCTCTGCTGGAGATTGGCCTGGCCTCCGTGACGGTTCCGTTGTTCGATGAGTTCGTCGTGCTCACGGCCGACAACCTGCGGATCATGCGCGACCGGCGCGTGTTGGTCGACCGAGCTGTGGCGTGCGTGGCGGCCGGGGTGGGTGACGCCGCGGACACCGAGGGGTGCAATCCGTACGCTGGGATTGGTGCGGCTTTGGGCCTGGCGGACGTCCTGCCATTGGACTTGACCAAGGTCTCGGTGGAAGGCGTTGCGGGAGCAATCGACTTGGCTGATCCCGTGCTCGACGTCAGTGTCGCCGGCTACCTGGACTTCGGCATCTTCGACTCGTTGCCCCTGTTCGTCCCCAAGCCGATCGTGCGCATCGGGGCTCAGCAGGCCACGCCGCCGACCAATGCCAACGACGTGCCTGATTTGATCAGCGCGACGTTCCGGGTCCAGAATGGTTCGGTCGCCGTGCAGGATCTGGGACCAATCACGATCGGCTTTCGCGATATCCAACTCGGGCCGCTCACGGTGGGCAAATACGATCCGGCGAATGGGTTGGACGGCTTTACGTTCACGCTCGGCGGTTATCAAAACGGGCAGTTCAGCGAGCAGTTCGCCGCGACCGGGAACCTCCAGTGGGATGGTGAAGCGGTCGAATTGACATCCGAGATTGAGATTGATGGAGCGCTGACTCGGCGCGTCGACTCATCGAATCCAACCCGTTATACAACGACCCTTGACCTGGCCACGGCGTTCACGACAAGTCTTTCGTTGGCAGGTGAGGGTCAAAACGACGAGGCCTGGAGCTTTTCATTCACGGATCTTGAAATCTCGTTTGGGCTGCAGCTAACGTTGGACCAGGACCTGAACCTGGTCGACAATCCTCCCCGGACTGCGGGCGGTGATCGGCCACCGCGATTTCACTTTGACGGCTTGCAAGCGAGCGAAGTCACCGTGGGCCTGACGGATCTGATGACATTCACCGCCAGCCAGGTGCGCTTCGACTTCACCGCCTTGACCGACAACACCCCGCGCCCGTTTCTGACCTTCGCTCCGCTCGATCCGGCGCCCGCGAACGTCGCGGACGACGGCTTCATCTCGGTCGTGTTCGGCGACTCCGAAGATCCGCAGGGCAATCCCTTGGCAGGCTTAGGCGGAACGGCCGGAAACTTCGGGATCGGCTTTAATCCCAACCCAGCCGAGTTTCCACTGGAGTTCTACCAGTTGCCGGGTTTCTTTGTGTCGTTGCAGGTCCCGCCCGACTTTTCGTTCGGGATGCCCGCTTGGCTTCCGTTGACGGTCAGCGAAATTGGCTTGCGTTTTCCGGACACGCTGGGCGACCTTTTGCCGTCGGGAGATTCGGATGACACGGACGAATTGCTGTCTGCCGGGATCGACGTTTTGACGAACTTCTCGCTGCTCTTTTCTGGCGGACTCGACAGCGTCGAAGGTGGCTGGCCGCTGCGCGGCGTCGTGGAAGACGTGGAAGTGGATCTCGACGGTCTGGCGGCCTGCGGCGCTTACGCGGTCCAGCGAGGATTCTCGGCGGGATTGACAGGCATTCAACAAGGGATTCTCCAGGAGGGACTCGCCTTCTTCAACAACGGCGCATGCACCTTCCCGATCAAGAACCTGGATGCGATCGACATCGGCGTCGAACCGTTCAAGATCGGTCCCATCGAAATCGGAGGCGGCCTTGGGTTTGGAACGGTCGACGTTATCGACGCGAACGGCGATCCTCAAGAAGTGCTTTTTGGACGCGTCGAGGGTCAGTTCGGTTACAGCGATATCGGGGTTGGCGTGGAGTTGATCGTCACCGAATACGGGCCCGTGCTCGCTCGATTATTCGCCGGGGTCCCGATCCCGATCGGGACCTTGGTGGGCGCCCTGGTTGGCTCGGTTGTTCCCGGTCTTGGCACCGGAGTCGGTGCCTCGCTGGGAACACAATCCGGCTTTATCTTGACGGGATTTCAGGGAGGGCTTGTTTTCGACGGGCAGCCGTTGCCGGTGATTCACGAGCCTCAGGATCTGCTGAACGACCCCGGTCTGCGTTTTCCGTTGGACATCAGTTTGTCCGATATCCAGGCTGCGGCCCAAACCGCCGTCCAGAACGACACCTCCACATGGGCGAATGGCTTCACGTTTGCCGCGTCGGGAACTTTGACCAACCTTCACGTCCACGGATTGATTGCCGGGGAAGTGACCTTGGGCGCCAACCTTGGCTTCAACGACGATCTCTCGGAAGAGGACCTTCCTTCGGAAGACGACGCGGACGGCTTCCCTCCGTGCGGCCAGACGGACCTGAGTGTCGTCCCCGAGATTCCTGTGGGATTCCAACTGTTTGGTTTCGGGGCCCTGCAGATCGCCGGGTACTCGTTGGTCGACGTGGGCCTGATGTTTGACTTCCGAGATCCCATCAACCCCGGGTTCAATTTGGCGGCGGGGCTGCCGCAGAACAACAGTTTGCTGGACGTGCTGCTTCCGGTGAGCGGCAATCTGGGACTTCAGCTCTGCACCGACGGGCTACTGGAGGGCTCGATTCTGGCCGCTCAGACCTTCGTCGAAAAGGTCGTTTCGGGTGCTGATCAGTTCCTCAACGCCGTACTTGACGAGCTCGCAGTTCGTCTGGATACCGATCCGGACCGTCTGTTGTCGCAGTTGGTGGCAAGCACGGCGGCCGGGCAGGCAGCCTCAACAATCAACGGACAGGTTCTTCGCTCGGCCTTGCAGCAGCTCTTGCCGCACAACGTTTCCCTGCTTACGTCGGGACGCTTGGAGCAAGCTGCGCAAACCGCCGGAGCGTTGCTCAGCGAAATCATGAACGCCAGCCCGGCTGAGGTGCTGGCCGCTCAAGCCTTTCTGCGTCGCGCAGCGGAAGGGAGCCGGACCGAATCCAACCTGCTTGCTCAGGTCGCCAATTCACTTGCGAACAACCGAGATTCCGCCGCGGCCCAATTGCTGCTCAATACGAACCGGCGGCGAAATGAAGCCGGCCAACAGTTTCTCGACGAACAGGAAAATGCCCAGACGATTGACCGCCGTTTCTTGCTCCAGCGCCTTCCCGCGTTGTTGCACGGCGAAAATCCCGCATACGCTCTCGCCATCGCGTTGGATCTTGAATCACGGGTTCGATCGCTGAACAACAGCGCGTGGCCTCAAATTAGCGCTGAGTTGGACAACGACGCGAGGAACCCGCTCAATGTTCTATTCGAATCGATCATGAGCAGCGCTCAGGCGAGCGCGGTGGCGGCAATCGGCAATCCGTCCATCGCGCTGGGTATTGATCCCGCGCTGGCCCTGCAGGCAATCAATGGCACGTTTCAGCCCGATCCGTTTGAGGACTCGACGGCCTTCAACTTGAAGTACAACCTCGAGCTGTCGTGCGCCTCCACCTTGCGTCAAATCGCGTTCGTCAACGCGGTCTCCGAAATCTTTCAGGACGCAGCGGCCGCGGGTAGCGACACGTTCTTCGACGTGATTGATCCGTCGCTGACGATCACGGGCGAGCTTCAGCCACAGCTGTTCGGAATTCCGCTCGGCGAGCCGACTGAACGCGTCGAAGTCCGCGTCGACAAGCACCAGGTCCACGTTGACGCAAAACTCTCGGTGTTACAAAAGCTGGCCAGCTCGCTCGGCTTGCCACTCACAGACGAGCTGGACGTCTTTATCGACCTGCCATTTGACAATCTCTTCCGCGACTTGTTCCAAACCGGGATCCCGCAAGTCGATTGGGAAGAGGACTGGCAAGTGGGCTTTCAGGGAACCGTGGGAATTGCCGGCATGGAATTGGCAGATGTGGGCGGGATCCTGTTCCCTGCCGTGCCGCCCAATCAACCGGTCCCTGCCGACCATCCCTTGAACACACGAGTTGTCGTCGGCGGAAACCAAGCCGTTGCGGATGATCGAATTGTCGTTTCGGCCGACGATTTCGCCACGCTTCGGAACCACGGCGGCGTGTTGCTCGACGGCCGGCTGACGCTTCCCCAGCTGGTCACGGATCCGTTCACGGTGATCGAACAATTGAAAGACCGTACGGATATTCTGCTGTACGACAATCAAGGTGTGCCACGCTGTGACAACCTGTGGGACTGCCTCTTGACCGATCCGGTCGGCTTCTTTCAGCTGGCGACCGATGCCGCAGGCATCTTGGGCACCGAACAGCAGGTTGCTCAGATCCAGATGTTCGTGCCCGACCCCGCCAAGGGGGAGGCAAGCGACTTTTATGCGCGCGGCCAGTACGGGTCGGTCCCAGGGCCTGGCGGGAATCTGGCGACGACAGGCAAGTTGCTGGGCGTCGAATTGGGCGGTGCGTTGATCGAATGGGCAAACGACCAATTTCGCGTGCTGTACGACTCGGCGGATCCAGACCAGCAGCCGGAGCTGGAGGTGATCGTCGAGCCGTCCTTGGGCGGGATCCCCCGCGCTGGATTCGTCTGGGAGTTCGATCTCAATCAGCCGCAGGCCACGCCCTTGGATGCGTTGTTCGATCAACTGGGACTCGCGGGCGGCGGACGACCCAATCCCGGCGCGTGGCTGGACTCGGGCTTGCTCGACGTCAACGGCGATGTAACCCTGGCCGCCTTCACTCCGGGCTTCGGCAACAGCCAGCCCTACGCGGAACTCAAGCAACGCGGCGGAATCGCGATGGACGCCAACGGGCAGTTGGAGGGTCTCTTCGGAGAAGTCAACGGCCATTTTGATTTCGACTGGTCGCCCGACGGATTCAGCGGCCAATTCGCCGGCTCGGTCACCCTCAACGTGCCGAATCCCGCCGCGTTGATCGGCTTGGGCGAGCCCCTGATCGGTGTGAACCTTGCGTCCGTCAACGGCACGATTTCGGAGCAAGGTTGCTTGCTGGTCAACGTCACGCAGCCGTTCGAAGGCTCGATTCCGTTTTCGCTTGCTCCGGGCGGTTGCGATCCGATTCTCACGCTGGCCGACGCGGAGGTCACTGAAGGCGGCGTCGCAAACCTCGTGCTTCGTGTCGACCAGCTGGATGGTTCCCAGCAAGGTGTGATGCAAGTCGACATCGAAGTCTTCGACGGGGTCGGCGCCGAGGCGGCTCGATTGTCCGACAACGACTATCAGATCCCGACTCCTCACACGCTGCAGGTGCCGTTGTCGCCGCAACTGGACTCCGGCACGGGATTCTACTTCTTCGAAACAACGATTCAGGTTCCGACGGTTGGTGACGCAAAATTGGAATCCGACGAGACATTTATCGTCCGGGTCACGAAGCCTAAATTTCCGAACAACGTGAATGTCGTGCTGGCCGACAATGAAGCGACCGTTACGATTCTGAACAACGACGAACCTGAACCGTTTGAGGCTGTCGGCGTCTCGTTCGACGTACGCTTATTCTATGACTTCCAAACGGAGAGCGGCACGTTTACGACCGCACCCGATCCGATCCACTCGACGGTCGCGGCCAGCGACATCTCGTTTTCGACCGCCAACCTGATCGCCGTACCAGGCTTGGTCGACGATACCCCCAACGGCAATCAACAGGGGCTGGCGGGTCGCTCCGGTTCGCTGCTCACGACTCAGTTCACCGCCCTGCCCGCGTATGAGTTCCGACTTGAACCGAACGACCGCGGTCTGGTCGACTTCTTGCCCTCGAAAGTCCAGATGTGGGATCAACCATCCGCGGGCGATGCCTGGCGCGTTGAGGTGACGGTGGCCGACCACGAGCCGGTCGAGTTCCCATTTTCCGAGCTGTTTACGGTCAATGCCGAGGATTTTCCGACAGCCGATCCCGGCCTTTACGGGTGGCGAAAGCTCGAGGCCGAGCTGGACCTCAGCGATTTCCCGATTGCCGTGTCGACCAGCTTCGCGGGGTCCAGCGGACTCGAGGGCCCCATCCAGTTCCGCATCGTTCCGATCGCGTCCCCGGCCAATGCCATGACGTTCCGGAGGCTTGACAACGTGGCCGTCTATGGCACGTCACTCGCGACCGGCTTCGATCATTTCTTCGGAAACGACGTGCTGATCGATACACTTCGCCACGGGCGCGTACGCATCGACGTCGCCGATGGGCCGGGGCAGATCGGAGTTCTGGTACCGGTTGATCCTGGAAATATTGATCCGAATCCGCAAGACATCTACGCGGTCTACGTCACCGGTACGGATTCGACCACACGGATTGTTGTCACGGCAGAACAACCTGGCGACCCCAGGTTGGCAGACCCGCTCGACTTCGGCCAGGTGTGGGTTGAAAGTCCTCTGGCCGAATTGGATCTTTCCCGCCTCGGCCTGGTCGGCGGGAATTTCGTGTTCGAGAGTCCGATCGACAGTCTTCGAACGGACGCGGTCGCCGACGGGACGAACTTCGACGTCCTTGAGACGTCTCGCGATGGGATGCGATTCAGCTCGAGGGGCGACGTTGGCCAGCGCCAAGGCGTCGGCTTACGAGTGAACGGCACTCTGCGTCAAGTGGACGTCGGGTCATGGAAGGGCGGAAGCTGGGACGTCACGCAGATCGGTACGGTCCGCGTCGCGCAAGGTGATTTCTCGCCCGGGGTCCGAGTCGGTGGCGGTTTCGACCTGATCGACATTCGCGGCGGCGACTTCGCGAGTCCAATTTTTACGACGGGCGTCGATCGTGGTTTACCGGGAGATAGTGGCACCGTGATCGCAACCTCGGATGCCCAGGGACGTGGTGGATCGATTTACGGAACCATGCGGATCGGCGGCGATCTTGACTCGTTGGCCACCGAGGGCGGATCGATCGGCGTGGTGCTCGACGCGGAGCGAATCGGGTCCATTACCACTCAATCCACTCCGCAATCGGCCGGCCCCGCGAATCTGACAGGCACGATCCGGGCCCAATCGGTGGACGTGATTTCAGCCACGGGCGGCAACATCACCGCCACGCTTGCCACGCGTGACGTCGTGCACGATCGCCTCACGATCACCGCGGCAGTCGATGCCAATCGCAACGGGGGCTCGATCGATAGCGCGCATAGTATTCACATCGCCGGCGGCCTGCGGCAAATGGTCGCCGAGCAGATCAACGTCAACTTGCAGGTCGGCGGTCGCGTCGACCTGATTCTTGCCACCGCGGCGGAACGGCCCGATAGCGCCGGACTGTCCGGTCAGCTGCGTGCTGATGCGTTCGGCAGCATCATCGTCGAATCGGGGTCGGCCGAGTTTGTCGTCACCGCGCGGACACGCGAAAGCTCGGCGTTCGAGTCGATTCGGCTCCCCGCGATCGAGGACACGCTCCCGGATCGGATCAAGACGTCAGCCGGTGCTTCTCGAGGCGAAATCACCGAAGTGCGACGTGGGCAGAACCCGCCGGGGGACTTCAATTCCGACACACGCGTGAATGCCCTCGATATTGACCTGCTCTGCAGCGCGCTCGGCGGGCGTGATCTGCGGTTTGACATGAACGAGGATGAACGCGTTACGCCCCGCGATCTCGAGACGTTTCTTTCAACGCTGCTCAACACGACCTACGGGGACGCAAACCTGGACGGTCGTTTCAACTCCGCCGACCTGGTTTTGTTCTTCCAAGCGGGCCAATACGAAGACCGCGTTCGACGAAACTCGACCTGGGCGACGGGAGATATGGATTGTGATCGTGAATTCACGTCGAGTGATCTGGTCCTGATGTTCCAAGCAGGCGGATATTCTCCCTCCGCCCGGTTACCGGTGCACGCCGAGGCGATTGACCTCGCGATTCGCAGCTGGGCCGACGCTGACCGGCACCAGAATCGCCAGGGGTTTGTCGCTTAGCGCGCAATCGCCGAATGGGGAGCTGCTCCGACTCCGCGGCGCGTGGACGCCATTCGCCGCCCAACAATTGACACGCGCAGAGATCCTGACACCGTGAGTTGGGGGGCGATCACGTCGGCACCTTGTTGATGTCGATCCGCCATGTGAGTTTCTCTCAGAGGGATCCCGACTAAACCGTTGGCGTCCTCGAGTTCATTCTGCGGAGGGCGAATTGCTCGACCTCTCGGGGGCCCTGCCGTCACGGGGCGCGTCGATTTCCAGCTCCTGGTCGATGACATCCATCTGTCGCGTTACGGCCATCACATGTTCGACGTTGCCTTCCCAACCTGTGCGCCGGTCGTCCAGATTGAGGATCGACTGCTGCTGCCCGTAAAGGATCAGGCAGTCGCCGTCCTCCAGTCGCGTATGGCCCCGAGGCGCCCCGACATAATTGCCATTGGACTTTTCGATTCCCAGCACCAGCACGCCCTCGCTGGCCAACCGCAGCTGTTCCAGGGTATGGCCCGCAAGCCAGTCGTGTTGCCTGACGTGAAGCTCGGAGATCACATAGTCGCGTGCGACGCGTAGAAGCTTGGTGTAATCATGTATGTGAACCACGCCCCATCGTTCCAACGCCCACCGATTCGCTTGCCACATGATGTCTTCCACGTGCTTGCTGCTCGCGATGAGGAAGAGCGTCAGCATCCCGCCCGATAAAACCACCAGCCGAATCATCAACTGGCTATTGAAATCGTCATTACCTTGCGTATTCAGGAACGACAGGATCAATGACGGGATCGCCACCACGACACCGATGTGGCCGATCAACATCAAATGCATGACGATTCGGCGCCGAATCGGATGGTTGACAATATCTTCCGACTCTTGCGTCGTGAAGCCGGATCCCGTAAACGCGGAGAGCGCCTGAAACTGGGCGAGATCCTTTGAGACACCCGTCATCGTCAATCCCACGGTGGCGATCCGGATGACGACGATCGACGCCGCCAGAACCATCAGGGTACTTAGGACTGCAATCATGATCGAACTTGCATTTCACGCGGAGACAACTAAGTGAACCGGCTCGCCCCGGGAGGGGGTGGTTCCCGGCGAACCGCAAACCTGAATCGACGACGGCGGCAGCGGCTCGGCAGTAGCCTCGCCCTCCCGAAACCTTGCCCGGTTCTATTTCGTTGCTGGTTTCTGCTTGAATTCGACGCGGGCCCGTAATCCGTGCTCTTCGAACGTTAGCCCGAAATTGGCGGCCGAGACGGATTGAAGCGTCACTGGCAGGGACGTTCCTTGGCGCGGCTCGCCGGGATGGCCGTAAATGCTGGACTCCATCGTCTGCCATTGCTCATTCCAGCGATACGCTCCGCCTCCCGGACAAACGAGGCGTCGGTGCCAGAGCAACTCATGGACGGCCACAGGATCACGTTCCGCGAATCGCCGGTGCCATTCGTTCAGGATGGGAAGGTTACCCCACGCCAGCAGTTGCATTTGTTGCTGGTACTGTGGCCCGATCGACTGCTGCAGCAATTCAATCAAGCCGCCGTCGACCGTCACGCAAAGGTTGTCGCCGAGCCACGGCATGCCGGGCGCGGAATTGGCTTGCCCGTCGACTGGGCTTCGCGGCGTGCAAGCTGCCGATCGATCGCGCGGTGCAAGAGGTCTTCGCGCAGCGAGATCAGCAGCGCGTCACCGCTCGCCGCGTAGTACAGGGCGGCCTGGTCCCACGGATTTCCCGACTTCGCCAATTCCGAAGGGCTCACTTTCACGTACGGCTGTGACTCGTGCTCGGCGGTCTCCCAAACCGTCATGCCCGGCGCCGACTGATCGATGAACGCGCGGACGGCTGCCAGAAAGGCGACCAATTTCAGACCACTGCGAACTTCAATCGACGCACCGATCGGAAAACGGTGTGCGTTCTGTTCGAAGTACTTCTGGATCTCGCTCGCATCCTTCAGTTTCGAGACCTCATCCCAGTACGAGTCCTGATCCACATACAGGGCAATGGTTTCGCCAATCCAACTGAGCGGGTTGCCTCGGATCATCATCGTCGCCATGCTGGCGCCCTGCTGCACGAGCGGGGCGTCGAGGTTGAGCGCAAATGCCGCATGAAATATCGACTCCGCATGCGGATCGCC
This sequence comes from uncultured Planctomycetales bacterium, assembly GCA_963826795.1. Classification (GTDB taxonomy): domain Bacteria; phylum Planctomycetota; class Planctomycetia; order Pirellulales; family Pirellulaceae; genus CAWGYT01. The sequence continues at coordinate 213,648 of CAWGYT010000025.1, forward strand.
CGACTGCTCGCCAATCTTGGCTCCCTGCGAAATCGCGACCAGGCTGCGATAGTCGGAGAAGTCAATCAGCGGCATGACCGTCATGTCGATCCCCAACTTCTCCGGGGAAGCCTGGAATCGAACCGCAATCGGGTCGAAGAACGTGCTCCAATTCCTCAGGTATCCCGTCCGCCACCGCTGGTACAAGTTGGCTTCGTTGCGCGTAACTTGCGATACGTCGAGCTCGATAATGGGTGTGAGAAACGCAAGCGTCCCGTAGGTCGAGGAACTGACGCCCGAGCTTGCAAGTCGAAACTCACCGGCATTCGGCAACACGAAGGGGGCGTAGATCGGTCCCGCTTCGACGGTTCCCTCGACCAACTGATCGAGGTGTGTCATTTGCATTTCCGCCATCACCGCGGCCGCTTGAACGCGACGGGAGGACGCGATTCGCCACTCGGGACCGCACCAACGTCGAATGGTCTTGTCCGAGAGGAACAACAGCCCCGTCTCTTGTTCCTCACCGAGCGGATAGCGGCTACGAAAAAACGTGTACTCGTCCAGCGACGCCAGCGCGGGAGTCTCGCCGCGAAAGACGCTGACAAGTCGCCGCAATTGGGCCGGCGAGTTCGTCACGACGACGGTCTCGCCCAGCGTCGCGATATACGAGCAGACGGATCGATCGGGCGATCGAAAGCCCGCAAAAGCGATACCATCAATGGCTCCGCTAAGCGGTTTTGCTTCAGCGTTCGTTCCCGCTGAGATCGCGATCTGGGCCTCCATGAAACCCCGCAGCGTGGTCACCTCCTTGGCCAAGAAAAGGACCGCCACGTCGGCGCCGGTTCGAAGGTAGGGATCGGCGCCGGTGATCGCCACCGAGTCAATCACGCTGGGCCCAATCAGCCGTGCCACCTGATTCAGGGCAAGACCCAATTGCCGTTCATATCGTGCGCGAACCAACGCTTCTTCCGCCCGCGGCTCGGCGGCCTGCAGCACCGGCGCCCTGCTGACCGGCATTGTCGGCCAGATCGACGAGCGCCTTGAAGGAAGGCAAGAAGAGGGCATGCTGGTCCTCCGGAATCAGCTTCGAGAGTCGATCCAGCTCGGGCTGGAGATCCTTCACCAGCGACTCCCATTCAAACTCGCGAACCGTGATCCCCTCGATGGAATCGACCGCGACCGTCGGCTCCGCCACCTCGGCCGTGGGCAATTCGCGATCAAGTTGCAAGTTCTCGCTCACGGCCCGCCCGCCGCTGATCAGGCCAAAGGTCGCCTCCAATGAGTCGCCTCGGGACCGAAACGTGGGCCGACGCTCGCTCGCTGGCTCCTGCGGAAGCCCCAATTCGTTCCGCACGGTGCGAACCTGGTGGCGAAACCAGGCGGTTCCTGGAATGCCCTGTCGCCGCAAGTCGTCGTAGGTCTGAAGTTTGGCTTCGAGAAACTCTTTCTTCCGTCGCGCGCGCGTCTCCTGATCTGCGTCCGTTGGGTCCACCGGAATCACAAACTTCAGCGCCACCATGCCGCTGAAGTCCTCCTTGGGCAGATACAGACGTCCCGAAATTGGGCGGGCAATCGGCGTCCGGATGGCCAAATGGGGTCGAGTGGGCAGTTGATTGCCCTCCTGCACCCGCTGCCCCGCCAATCTGAGTCCACGAATCATCGGCGTGACATACGCCTCGCCCTCGCCCTCAATCACCGCATAGGGCCGAGCAGCGCCCCCCGTCGCCAAGCTCGCCAGTCGCGCCCCTCGCCTACGTCCGCATCGGATAATTGGCCGTCCACGAATTGCAACTCGCCCAGCGGCTGGACATAGTACTCGTCGGCGAAGAGCGAAGGCCCGATCGACAACGGGCACCAAAGCACCGAAAATAGAAGAAAGACGAAGCGTTTCATCGCGAGGGCTCCTTGCGCGAAAGCGGAACAGGAAGTACGTCCTTGATCGACATCTTACCACGTGTAAAGCGTCAGACCGAAGGCCCCGCGTCCATCGAGTCTCGGTTCCAGGATCGACTGGCTCCGTGAGCTGCAACATGTATGTCCAGTGTCCGCCGACTGAGTAACACTGTCCACCGTTTTCTGCCGAAAAGAACCGAGCAATGAACCAAATCCGACTGGATTGGATCGCCCTGGCATCGTTCGTACTCTGGAGCGTCGTCGGCGCGACTCAGCTGCGGGGCGACGAATCGGACCCGTTTCGACTTCTCGCCGGACCCTACGAGCGCCAGATTCGCCCGTTGCTGCAAGAGTACTGCTTCGAATGCCATTCACAGGAGACCCAGGAAGGTCAGCTGAATCTGGAACAGTTCACGTCGCTGGAGGAAGTCCGCCGCGACCCGGCGGCGTATCAAAAGGTCGCTCAGATGCTCGCCAGCGGTGAAATGCCGCCTCGAGACAATCGGCAGCCGTCGCTGGAACAAACACGGGCCCTCGTCGATTGGCTGGATCGCTACTTGCATGCCGAGGCACTCGCGCACGCGGGAGATCCGGGCCCGGTTGTATTACGCCGTCTGAACAACGCGGAGTACACCTACACCGTCCAAGACCTCACGGGCATTCCTCTTTCTCCGGCCGAGGAGTTTCCCGTCGACAGTGCGGCGGGTGAGGGATTTACGAATACGGGCAACGCCCTGGTGATGTCGCCCGCTTTGTTGGTCAAGTACCTGGACGCGGGTAAGGCGATCGCCGAGCATGCCGTTCTCCTGCCCGACGGGATCCGTTTTTCGGGCGCCACGACCCGCCGCGATTGGTCGAACGAGATTGTCGAGCGGATTCGCGGTATCTACTTGCGTCACACGAGTGGAGATCACGACGTCAATCTTCTCAATCGTTGGAGCGTCGATGATCCGCGTGTCGCAACGGCGCTGGATGGCCAAGTTGATCTGGAAGCGTATTTTCAAGCTCTGGTTCGTCATCGCGCCGAGCTTCAGGCCGAGGTGACTTCCGCTCGCGCCGTGGCAGAACTCGAACGACTGAATCCGAAGTACTTCGAACGTTTGGCCCACGCGCTGCTCTTTTCGAGTCAATCACTCCTGTTGGACGACATTGGCGCCCGCCTGCGTCGGGCCGACGCAAGTGACGTTACCGCCATCACCGCGGATGTTCGAACCTGGCAGGATCTCCTTTGGAAATACAATTCGGTCGGACATTTTGGCAGCATTCGACCGTGGCAGGAGCCCGTCACGCCGCTGGTCGATTCCGAAACGCGACGCGTGCCGTTGGATCCCGCAGCGAACGCTGCCGCCGACTGTGTCGTTTCGCTCCGAGCGACGCCGCTGCGCAGGGCGCCGGGCGACAGCCGATTTACCTGGCAGGAGGCAAGGCTGGAGTATGTCGGACGGGCGGCGCTGAGTCTTCAAGACGTTCCGCGAGTGTTCGCCGCGATCCAGCAACTTCAGGCAGCCGGCGTTCCGCAGACGGCACGGTGTCTGACCGCCGCGCTGGCTCGGCGAGATTCGGCAACGTTCCCCCTGGACGACATGGCCAGGTCGCACGACGTCGACCCCAAACAACTGGCTGCTTGGCGCGCGTTTCTGGGTCTGGACACGCGTCGCCACTCCGCGATTTCCGGATACCTTAACCAAAGCCTTCGACAGATCGGCGGTCAGTCGTCGGTGAGCGGCTGGGGACAGCCCGGCGTCGCCGACTTGTCGCTCGTCAGCAACTCATCGGAGGCAAGCGTTCGCATTCCCGGCGAACTTCGCCCCCATTCGATCGCGGTCCACCCGCGCCCCGAACGCTGGGTGGCCGTGGGCTGGCGAAGTCCCGGCGAGACTCTGGTCCGCCTTGCCGCCGAAATTCGCGACGCCCACAACTGCGGCAACGGCGTCGAATGGTCGCTGCTCTTGGACCGGCAATCGCAAACGCAGGTCTTGCGCCACGGACAAATCGACACCGGCGGGGAAACACGGATCGAACTGCCAGAGGAGTTTGCCGTCAAGACAGGTGATGTCGTCTCCCTGCGGATCGGTCCCCGCGATGGAGATCACGCCTGTGATCTGACGGACATCGAGTTGACACTGTCCGAACTGCAGGGCGAGAAGCGGCACTGGTCGCTCCGCCAAGACTGTGCCGATTCGATCGAAGCGGGTAACCCCCACGCGGATCCGTATGGCAACGAGGCAGTGTGGCATTTCTATTCGGGGCCGATCAGCGACGCCGATTCGCCTTCCGCAATTCCACCCGGCTCGTTGCTCGCGCGACTACTCGCGGCTGGCGACACGGACACGATCGGAAAGTTGGCCAACGAGATTCAGTTACTCATTGAGAATCCACTGCGGGACCCGGTGAATGAAGCAGACCGCCAGCTGTACCATCTTCTGCTCGGGCTGGAAGGCCCTTTCCTGCAAGATGCTGACTTCGATGCACTCACACGTCTCGTCCCCGAAGCGAAAGTCGCCGGGTCGCCCTATGGGCTGCCGGCCGGATCGGACGCGGCGAACCCACATGAACTCGTTGTTGGCCTCCCGTCCCTGCAGCAAGTCCGGCTGCCCACCGTACTCTGCCAAGGCGCCACGCTGGCCGTCACGGCGGTGCCCGCGTCCGAAACGCAACCTGCGCAGGCCCAAGTGACTTACGTGTGGGCAGACAACGCCGCGCCGTTGGTTGACACCTCGCAGTCATCACCGGCCGACCAGCAGTCGATCGATACCGGCCGCGAAGTAATCCCGGTGCTCGCCCCCGCGATTCCTATCTTGGCGCGCCGAGGAAGCCCAGCGGAAGCTGCGGTTCGCGAGGCATTCGCCGCGTTCCGCGAACTATTTCCGCGTTCGATGTGCTATGCACGCATCGTGCCCGTCGACGAAGTCGTGACACTCATGCTTTATCATCGTGAGGACGAACCGCTCGTCCGGCTGATGTTGGACGATCCCGCGCGCCTTGAACTCGACCGGCTTTGGGATGAGCTGCACTATGTGAGTCAAGACGCGCTGAAGGTTCTCGATGGGCTCGAACAGTTGCTCGAGTTTGCCACCCAGGACAGTGATCCGAAGTTATTCTTACCGTTGCGTAAACCGCTGGAAGCTCAAGCGACCGAGTTCCGAACACGGCTGCTGGTGACGGAGCCTGCCCATGTCGATGCAGTCGTCCGCCTGGCCGCACGAGCCTACCGACGTCCCCTTGAAGCGGAAGAAGAGCAAGGACTGCGTGAGCTGTACCAGGCCCTACGTCGGCAAGAAGTTCCTCACGACCCGGCAATTCGCTTGCTGTTGGCTCGAATCTTCGCCGCGCCGGCTTTTCTCTACCGGCTAGAAACTCGCCCGCCGGGGGTCGATCCCCAGCCCGTCACCGATCCGGAACTTGCCGCTCGCTTGAGCTATTTCCTCTGGTCAAGCTTGCCTGATGCCGAGCTTCAGCAAATCGCCGGGCAGCAACGCCTTGGCGAGGACGAATCCCTGCGGCAACAAACGCGCAGGATGGTACGAGATCCTCGCGTGCGGCGACTGGCCATCCAGTTCGCCTGCCAATGGCTTCAGGTTCGTGATTTCGACCAGACGGTTGAAAAGAACGAGCAGCTTTATCCCGAGTTTGGGACGCTGCGTGGCGAGATGTACGAAGAGTCGATTCAGTTCTTCACTCACTTGTTCCAGGACGACGAATCGATTCTGTCGATCCTGGAAGCGGACCACACGTACTTGAACGCGCGGCTGGCCGAGTATTACCAGATCCCGGGCATTCGGGGCGAACAATGGCAACGCGTGGAAGGCGTGCGCGGGTACGGCCGTGGGGGTGTCCTGGGTTTCGCCACGACGCTTGCGTCTCAATCAGGCGCGTCGCGGACGAGTCCGATTTTGCGAGGGAACTGGGTCTCGGAGACGTTACTGGGCGAGCGATTGCCGCGGCCTCCCAAGAATGTTCCGCAGCTACCGGAGACGGTTCCCGGGGATCTTACGGAGCGACAACTGATCGAGAAACACAGCTCGGACGCCGCCTGCGTCCGGTGTCACGAGCGGATCGACCCCTACGGCTTCGCACTGGAGAATTTCGACGCGATCGGCAGGTTCCGCCAAACGGATGAAGCACGGCATCCGATCAAATCCCACAGCCAGCTTCGGGATGGAACGGCTCTGGACGGAGTGGATGGACTGCGCGCGTACCTGGCCACGGAGCGGCGAGATGCCTTCCTGAAACACTTCTGTCGGAAATTGCTAGGCTACGCACTTGGGCGCGCCGTCCAACTATCCGATGAACCCTTGCTCGCGGAAATTCAAGCGAAGTTGCCCGAACACGACTACCGTGTGAGCACCGCAATTGAGACAATTGTCCTCAGCCGCCAGTTTCGCACGATACGCGGAATGGGTCAGTCAAACTAGACGTTGACTCACGAGTTCCGGCCCCTTTTTTTGGAAGAAACCCAAGGAGCACCTCCGATGAAACCCACTCGCCGCACTTTCCTTCGCGGTGTCGGTGTCTCGATGGCCCTGCCCTGGTTCGAGTCCCGCTCGGTCTGGTGTGACGAGTCGCCCGCCGCGACGCCCGCCGCAGGTCCACCCCGGCGATTCGCCGTCTTGTTCGCGGGCAATGGCTTTCACCGAAACGAATGGTGGGCCGAGGGAACCGGCGCAGCGATGAAGTTGGGAAACGTGTTGAAGCCGCTGGAAGGGTTCCGCGACAAGTTGCTTTTCATCCGCGGCTTGTACAACGAGGAGGCTCTGAAGGGAAATATTCATAGCTCACAGACGGGCAATCTTCTGTCCGGCGCCGCGCTGGCGTCCGGTGGCGAAATACGGTCAGGCACAAGCGTCGACCAAGTCCTCGCGCAACAAATTGGGCGTGACACGAAACTGCCCAGCTTGGTCCTGGGTTGCGAAAAGGCCAACCCGTCGGTCCACAAGAACTACTCAATGCTTTACAGCTCCCACATTTCATGGAGCTCACCCACCACGCCGACTCCGCTGGAAGTGTACCCGGCTTTGGCTTTCGACCGCCTGTTCAAGTCCGCGGGAGCTCAAACCGACCGCAGCGTCTTGGATTCAATTCGCGACGAAGCGCGACAGCTGCGCCGTGGGATCAGCGCCACGGATCAGCTGAAGCTGGACGAGTATCTCGATTCGGTCCGCGAAGTCGAACGGAGAATCGAACATGCCGAGCAACGGGGCGAGCTTCAAGGCTGGCGCCCGTCGCGTTCCGAACCGGACATCCCCCGACCCGTCGACGGAATCCCGCAAGACATCGCCGAACACATGCGTCTGATGGCAGATATCCTGGTGTTGGCCTTCCAAACGGATTCAACCCGACTCTGTACGCTGAAGCTCAACAACGACCACTCGTCGCTCCGCTTTCCGAATCTGGGCGTCGATTACATGATCCACCATCTGCTGTCCCATCAGGAGTCGGACGACTGGCTGAAAGTGAATCAGTTTTTCGTCGAACAATTGGCGTACATTGCGCGGAAGCTGGACAGCATCCAGGAAGGCGAGCAAACGGCACTGGACAATACGCTGCTTCTGTTTTGCTCAAGCATGCTCACCGGAAGCCACGATGCGACGCAGCTGCCCGTTGTGGTGCTGGGCAACGTCGCTGGACAACTCGAAACGGGGCGAGTCCTGGATTATCGAGGCCAGGAAAATCGCAAGATGTGCAGCCTCTATTTGTCGCTCATGGACAAGTATGGCGTGACGTTGCCTGCCTTCGGTGACTCCACCGATCGCCTCGCCGGCGTGTAGGTGTGTTGGTGTTGGTGTTGGTGTTGGTGTTGGTTGACCACAGAGGCACAGAGGGCACAGAGGGCGGTGCTCGGGCAGGATTGGTGTTGCGATTTTGGGGATTTCTGGTTTCCGCTGGGGCGGAACCCAGAAATCCCCAAAATCGCAACACCCGCCGACCTGCTGCCTCCTACCCTCTGTGCCCTCTGTGCCTCTGTGGTCAACCAAAGCCTCTGGGTCAACCAAAGCCGAAGCCCAGCGGCCGGAACTCCGCCTGGATCGCCTCAAAGCCCGACTTCAGCAGCACGATGTCGGCTTGATGGCAGATAAAGCGGGCACCCATGCTGACGGCCTGGGACGCCTCGGACGCGGAGCCGACGGGCTTGCCCCAGTGTTTTCCGTATTTGGCCGCGGCGGCGGCGATCCGCTGTGTCGCTTCGAGTATTCGCGGGTGCTGAGTCTGCCCGGGAATCCCCATTCGAATGCTTAAATCGCCGGGACCAAGAAATAGGATGTCGACACCATCAACGCGGGCGATCTCGTCGGCCTGTTCGAGGGATTCGAGCGTCTCGATTTGCACGATCAGCACCGTTTCTTGGTTCGCGACCTGAATGTATTCGGCGATTGGCAGGGACAGGTAGGGAGCATCCGCGTTGGCGGCATCGCAGCCGCGACGACCTCGGGGCGGGAACTTGGTCCAGTGCACAAATTCCGCGGCTTCTTCCGCGCTGTCGCATTGCGGATACATCAGCGCATTGGCACCGACCTCCAACATGCGGGCCATTCGCAGAAATTCGCCTTTCGCCGGCCTCACCACGACATCGGAGGCGCCGACCCGAACGGCGCGCATCATGGTAGCGGCCGTTTCCAGGCTCGCGGCATGGTGTTCCAGATCAATCCAGATCCCGTCAAAACCCATCAGACTGACCATTTCAAACACCGCGCCATCCATCAGGTGGAGGGTCGTGATCAGGGCCGGTGCGTCACTCGCAAGCTTTTGCCGGATTCGACTGGGGCGCATCGTTTGGGACTCGCTTTCGATACGGAAACTGCGCGGCTACGGCGCGGACTTTGGCAATCGGTTTTCAGCGCGGTCATTGTAACGCTCGCCGAGTTGGTGGCCAGTTGGGTTGGGAAAAGGGGTCAGGTCCAAAAAGTGCGAAGCACCCGAAGGGCCGTTCCGGCGATTGGGGCCTGGCCCCTTTTCCCAACCCTCTTATTCCCAACGCTCGGTCCCGAGTTGCCGTCGGATCTGGCGAACGGTAGCATCACCGCTGGCGAGTCACCTCGTGAGGAAAGGACGACCTCATTCGCGACGCTGAACTTTATCAACGCGCCAAGCAGCTGATCCCTGGCGGTACTCAATTGCTGAGCAAGCGCCCGGAGCTGTATGCGCCGCAGGTGTGGCCGGCTTACTATCAGACGGCACACGGGTGTGAGGTCGTGGACTTGGAAGGCCGACGACGGATTGACGTGACCACGAACGGAGTCGGCGCGTGCCTGCTGGGATATGCCGACCCCGACGTCAACGCGGCCGTGATCCGACAGATTGAATCCGGATCGATGTCGAGCCTGAATTCTCCGGCTGAAGTCGAGCTGGCGGAATTACTCGTGGCCCTTCACCCCTGGGCCGAGCAAGTCCGCTTTGCGCACGGGGGGCGAATCGATGGCGCTGGCGGTGCGAATCGCCCGCGCCGCGACGGGGCGTGAGCGGATCGCGTTTTGCGGCTATCATGGTTGGAGCGATTGGTACTTGGCCGCGAATCTTTCCCAGGGCGACCCGCTTGCGGAACATCTCCTGGCAGGGCTCGCACCCAACGGTGTCCCTCACGGATTAGCTGGAACGGCGATTCCGTTTCGCTACAATCGCCTGGACGAACTGGATGCCGTGGTGGGCAAACGGGCGAAGTCCTTCGCCGCGATCGTGATGGAACCCACGCGGTCGGCCGACCCCGCCGACGGGTTCTTGGAGGGGATCCGCCAACGGTGCGACGATTGGGGAGCGGTCTTGGTCATGGACGAAATCAGCAGCGGATGGCGATTCAACCTGGGTGGAGCTCATCTGAGTACAAACATCGATCCGGATCTGGCGGTATTTGCCAAGGCCATCAGTAACGGGTACCCGATGGGCGCCGTGATTGGCCGCGCGAGTGTGATGCAGGCTGCCCAGCAAAGTTTTATCTCAAGTACCTACTGGACCGAGTCGGTGGGTCCCGCAGCGGCCCTGGCGACGATCCGCAAAATGCAGCAGATCGACGTGCCGACTCATGTCGCAAAGATCGGAAGTCTCGCCCAAACGTGTTGGAAAGAGCTCGGGGCAGCTCACGGCATTCCGGTCCTTGCCGGTGGCCATCCTGCCTTAGCTCATCTGGACTTCGAGGGTCCGCAGCGCGAGTTATTGGGGACCCTGTTCAGCGTCCGAATGCTGGCAGAGGGTTTCTTGGCGGGTGCGCGATTTTATCCAACACTGGCCCACGAGGTCGAGCATGTCACCCAGTTCTCCGCCGCGGCACAGCGCGTGTTCGCTCAGTTGGCCCAGGCGCTGCGGGCCGGCACGCTGGACGAGCAACTGACAAGCCCCATTCGCCATCGCGGCTTTCAGCGGCTGACGTAGGGCTGCAGCACGCTTGGATACGATCGCACCATGACCACGCCACTGAGATTGCTTGTCGTTGGAGTTGGCTCAATCGGCGAGCGTCATGTCCGCTGCTTTCTAGCGACGGGTCGTGTCCAGGTGTCCGTTTGCGACACGAACCCAGTGCTCTTGAAGCGAATCGCGGCCCAGTACCCGGTCGATTGCTGCTTTGACACGCTGGATGAAGCTCTGCGCCACGCATTCGATGCGGTTGTGATCGCGACTCCCGCCCATTTGCACATCCCGATGGCCGATCAGGCAGTCCGCTCTGGCTGCCACCTCTTGATCGAAAAGCCGCTGAGCGTTGATCTCGCCGGCATCGAGGCGTTGCAGAGTTTTGTGGCGGAACAACAGCGGCTCGTCATGGTCGCCTACGTCATGCGTTCTCACCCGCTGCTGGCAGCCATGCGCACCGCGATTCGCTCGGAACGCTTCGGCGCGCCTCTGCATCTGTACGCCACGGCAGGTCAATACTTTCCGAAGTATCGACCCGCTTATCGGGAAATCTACTATCGGGACCGATCGACAGGGGGCGGGGCGATTCAAGATGCGTTGGTGCACGTCATCAATGCGGCGGAATGGATCGTGGGGCCTGTCAGCCAACTGATCGCCGACGCCACACATCAGCGATTGCCTGGCGTCGACGTGGAAGATACCGTCAATGTCCTCGCGCGACATGACGGAGTTTTGGCGTGTTACGCGTACAACCAGCACCAGGCACCGAACGAGCTAACGATGAGCGTTGTCTGCGAGCGTGGCACGGCGAGGTTCGAATCCCATTGCTCACGCTGGTCATGGATGTCCGAGCCGGATTCTCCCTGGCAACACGAGTCGCTTCCGCCGCTTGAGCGTGATACGATCTTCATTCGCCAGGCGAATCATTTCCTGGATGCGATGATCGGACGGCAGACGCCCACCTGTACTCTGGAAGAAGCGGTACGCACGCTGGGCGTCACTTTGGCCGTGCTCAAGGCGAGCCAAGATCGGTCCGGTTGGCTCCAGCCCTTCGGCCTGCCTGAACAGGAGACGCGCCCACCGCAGTGACGCGCCCACCGCTATGACGAACCGTGAACCGACGATCCAGCAGCTGTTCAATCTGACGGGACGCGTGGCGCTTGTCACCGGCGGTGCCGGCTGGTTGGGGCAAACGATGGCGAGCGGCCTGGCCGAGGCGGGTTGTCGAATCGTGCTCACCAGCCGCGACGCTCAGCGGGCCCGCGAGGCCGCGTGCCGATTGCCTGCCGCCGACGGGACTCGCCACGTGGGTGTCGCACTGGACCAGATGGATCCTGCGTCGATCCAGGACGCGTTCGATCAGGCGGTCGCGGCAACGGGTGCCATCGATATACTCGTCGCCAACGGTTTGGAACCGTGCACGTCCGACTGGACGGATGTCGGCTATGACGCGTTCGTGAGACATCAGCAGAACAACGCCGGCTACTTCGATCTTGCCCGGCGGGTCCGCGCGCACGTCGTGGCTCGCCGGAAGCCCGCAAGTATCGTGTTCGTCGGTTCGATGTACGGTGTCGTCGCGTCTTACCCAGATGCCTACCAGGATGTTTGCGCGGCGAGCTCCGTTGCGTACCAGGTCTTGAAAGGCGGGACCATTCAGATGACGCGGCACCTGGCCGCCTATTGGGCGCGGGATGGAGTGCGCGTGAATTGCCTGAGCCCAGGCCCGTTTCCGCAGGACTCGGCGCCTGCCGAAATGGTGCGCCGCTTGGAATCGAAGTCGCCGCTGAGCCGCATGGGGCGACCTCACGAGCTGAAGGGCGCCCTGTTGCTGCTGGCGTCCGATGCCGGCAGCTACATCACCGGACACAACCTGTTGGTCGACGGAGGCTGGACGGCGTGGTAGATCCTTTGTTGCCTCCTCGTTCGGACGCGGATTAAGTAAGATCATCACACCCTGACCCCCGGAGGGCTGCCGATTGGCGACAGCCGCCCGTTGGAATTCTCCACGAGACCCAAGTATGAAATGGCCCGACGATCGATCGCAAATACGCCAAGCGTACGAGGCCGACGGATTTGTCGTACTCGAGTCGTTGCTGGACGCCAACCGAGTCGCCGACGTCCAGGCAAACTTAAGCCGTTACATTGCAGAAATTGTCCCCAACGTCCCGCCGATGGACGTTTTCTATGACGACAAGGCGACGCGCGAGAGCATCCGGATGCTGCCGCGGATGCACGAGCACGATGAATACTTCAAGGCGATGCTGACGGGCCAACGGCTGGTCAGCATCGCCGAGTTTCTTTGGGATACAAGAGCGATTCCCCGTGATGCGGCCTACTTCAATAAGCCCGCGCGGATCGGCGAAGCCACGCCGCCGCACCAAGATGGCTACTACTTTCATATCAATCCTTGCGAAGCGATGACGATGTGGATGGCGTTGGATGAAGTTGACGAACAGAATGGCTGCGTCCGCTATGTCAAACGCTCACATCGCGCGGGGATGCGGCCGCACGGACGCACCAACGTGCTGGGATTCAGCCAAGGAATCACTGATTTCGGATCCGCATCCGATCGGGATCACGAAGTATCCGTCTGCATTTCGCCCGGCGACGCGATCGTGCACGATGCGAGGACAATCCATCGCGCGGGTCCGAATCGTTCCGGTCGTTCGCGACGAGCGCTGGGGTTCGTCTATTTCTCCGCCCGAGCCCAGTTTGATGAGGCAGCAAGTCAACGATATCAAGCAAACCTAGCCGTCGACCTTGCGAAGGCGGGCAAGATCTAGTGAACCACGCGCGATCTGACGGACCACGATGCCCGCCGCTTGCCGGCGGGAGTTTCACGTTCGTTGCTAAGACGACCAAGATGCCCGCCGCTTGCCGGCGGGAGTTTCACGTTCGTTGCTAGACGACCAAGATGCCCGCCGCTTGCCGGCGGGAGTTTCACGTTCGTTGCTCGAATGGGTCCATGCCATGCAGCTCGCCCGGCCAACGCCGTACACCATCTGCTTCGCCCTGCTTAGCTTCGCCTTAGGATGCCGCTGGACGACGTCAAGCGGTCCTGTCGCGATCGATGCAGCGTTGCGAGCCCGCTGCGTCAACACTTTGCGGGAAACGATGAAGACCGAGCCGCGGTGGGTCAAGGTCCATGCGGGTGAGTTTCTCGTCTCGTTGGACTACCGCGAAGGCGTACGGGAAGTCTTCGAGCTGGAATTAGCGGAACACGGTACCGAACCGGAGTACCGAATTGGCGTCTGGCGAGTTCTGGCCCAGTTGGATCGTCATGACGCTCACAAATTTGATCTTTGGGTGCGCAAGATCGGCGATGCGTTTTGGGACGTCGACGGACCGGATCGAATTCACGCCGCCGAGTCGCTGGCGAAGTTGGCTTATCAGCTTCCCCGGCGGACGTCCGGTCCCGACCAGGACGATGAGTGGACCGCTGTCAGGCAGTTCGCCGAAAACGGGCCATCCGGAGGACGAGCTTACGCGCGTTGGATGCTGCTGAACAATGGTGATCCGACCGCCGAAGCGGAGCTTGCCGCCATGCTGTCGAGTACGGATGGCAGGCAGCGCCGCGCGGCAGCGTACTGTCTCCGGCACCAGCCCCAACTCGAAGAATCCAGCGTCGCCGCTCTGCGGGCCGCCTACGAAGCCGAGCCCGCGAAATCGTCGGGCAAGGTCTATTTGCTAACGGGACTGTTGAAGCACGACATTCGGCGAGACCCGGATCGAACGATGTTCGAGGCCGCGCTGCTCGAGACTCTGGCGTCGGGCCTTGCGGAGGAGCAATTCGAAGCCAGTCGCGGGCTGGCCGATTTTGGCGATGACTCCACGCAACCTCTCATTAAGCTGCTGGACGACCCCGCGGCATCCGCCGACGTACGGGCGAGCGTCGCACACGCGTTGTGCCGGATCGGCCGACGAGCAACGCCCCGCATGGGAGCCGTCGATTGGGGCGTCGTGTGCGTTTACGGCCTCGTGATGCTCGGAATTGGCGGGTACTATTCACGCCAATCGCGAACGACCGAGGAGTATCTGCTCGGCGGGCGCGTGATGCGATCGTGGACGGTTGGGTTGTCGCTGTTTGCCACCTTGCTGAGCACGCTTTCGTATCTCGCCTGGCCTGGCGAGATGATCAAGCACGGCCCGATTGTCTTGATGGGCATCTGCGCCTACCCGCTGGTCTTCGTGGTCGCAGGTTGGCTGCTGATTCCTCAGATCGTGAAATTGCACGTGACGAGTGCGTACGAAATCCTGGAGGATCGATTCGGGCTGAGTGTGCGCCTGCTGGGGGCGTTCCTGTTTCTCTCGCTGCGTCTGCTCTGGATGGCTTCCATCCTCTATTGGACAAGCGTGATCGTCTTGCTGCCCGCCGCCGGGCTGGACCAACCGAGCGCTCCTTACGTTGCCTTCGTACTGGGAGCGATCACGATCGCTTACACCTCGATGGGCGGCTTGCGCGCGGTCGTGATGACCGACGTTCTCCAGACGTTCGTTCTGCTGGCGGGTGCCATCGCCGCCCTGCTGCTGATCAATCGTTCGTTGGGAGGAGTGCCGCACTGGTTTCCGGACCACTGGGCGGCTCACTGGACGGAACCTCGCATCTGGTTCGACTTCACGCCAGGCGCCTGCGCGACGGTCGCCAACGCGATGCTTTCCGTCTTCTTTTGGCACGTCTGCACGGCTGGCTCGGATCAAATGGCGATTCAGCGTTACCTTTCCACCCGGAACGTCCAATCAGCTCGGCGGACATTGGCCATTTCGCTATTGACCGACTTCGCCGTTGTCGTGATGCTGGGCCTGTTGGGTTTGGCGCTGCTCGCATTCTTCTCGCTTCACCCCGATCGCCTCCGGGACGGTCAATCGCTTTACGCGAATGCCGACAAGTTGTTTCCTCGGTTTGTGCTTGTCGGACTCCCTACCGGCTTCAGCGGCTTGGTCATCGCCGGATTACTTGCCGCCGCCATGTCGAGTCTCTCGTCCGGTATCAATTCATCGTCGGCCGTGATCAGTCAAGACGTGTTCGGGCGGCTAGGGAAGACCACGCGCACCGACGCCCAACAGGTTCGACTCGCCCGCACGGCGTCGATCTTCATTGGGCTCACGGCAGTGGGTCTCAGTACGGTCATTGGTCTGATTCAAGGCAACATGCTGGAAGTTGTGTACAAGGTGGTGAATCTATTCGTGGCACCCTTGTTTTTGCTCTTCTTCATGGCCATCTTTATACCTTGGTCAACGACGTTCGGAACCTGGACGGGCGCGATCGCGGCGGTGGCCACAGCGATTATGATTGCTTTTTGGGGTGACTTCACCGGCTCAACGGGCCTGAGTTTCCTCTGGATCATGCCTGGCTCGCTCGCTGCGGGAATTATCGTTGCGTCGCTCGCCAGCGCTGGACCGCGTTGGAGCACGGGCCGCACGTGAAACCAGCGGGAAGCTGCTCGCCCGGTTGCACGGCGATTCGGGGCGTGCCACCTCGGCTGGATCGAACAAGAGTGCGGCAGGCGAACAGGCAGCGCGGGATATCCTCATGACAACAAACACCTCACGAATCGGTCTCGCCAAGGATCAATTGGACACGCCTGCGCTTTGTCTGGATTTGGATCTGATGGAATCCAACATTCGGACCATGGTCGCAATCTGTCGGGCTCATGACGTGCAATGGCGGCCGCATGCGAAGTGCCACAAATCACCCGCCCTTGCCCAGCAGCTGGTGCAGGCGGGCGCGATCGGCGTCACCTGCGCGACATTGACCGAGGCCGAACACATGGCAGCCGCAGGCGTCCGCGACCTGTTGATAGCCAACCTGGTGGCAGGCGAACAAAAACTCAGACGCTTGGTCACTCTGGCATCGATCTCTGAACCGATCGTCTGCATCGATGACGTCTGGCAGGCAACGGAAATGAGTCGCGCGATGGAGGCCGAGAGGCAAGTCGTGCGAGTACTGCTGGAACTTGAAATCGGCATGAATCGCGTGGGCGTCCCGCCGTCGAAGGCGCTGCGGCTGGCGCAGCAAGTCAGCCAGCTGCCCGGCCTTGAGCTTGCTGGCGTCATGGCCTACGAAGGGCATCTGCTGACGATCCCGGATCCGGAGCAGAAAGCTCGCGAGATTCAAGCGGCGATCGGCGTCGCGATTGCGTGCCAGCAGGAGATCGAACGAGCGGGGCTGCCCTGCCCCATCGTTTCGTGCGGCGGGACGGGCTCGTTTCCAGTCACCGTTGCGATGGCGGGAGTCACCGAAATTCAGGCGGGTGGCGCCATTTTCATGGACGCCTTCTACCGCGAGGCGTGTCAAATCCGCGAGCTGGATCACGCGTTGACAGTCACCGCCACGATCGTCAGCCACCCAACTCCAACACGAGCCGTCATGGATGCCGGCCGCAAAGCCCTCAATGCCGAAATCCATCGACCCCACGTGGCGGGAAAGAGCGGAGTGACCGTCGATTGGCTGTCCGCCGAGCATGGTGTGCTACGGCTCGAACCGAACGCCTCATTGGTAGAGCTCGGTGAGCGGATTGAGCTGATACCGGGCTACGCCGACCTGACCACCGTGCTGCACGAGTGTTTCTTCGGTGTCCGCCGCGGACATGTCGAAGCGGTCTTCCCGATCTTGCGCTGAAGGCAGGCTCCTGCCAACGACGCCCGCGCCACAGGTTGCCCCGTGTGGCGGACCGAGATTACGATCTCGTGCGATGTCACATTTGGTTAAGAAAGGGGGGTTGGGAAAAGGGGTCAGGTCCCAAGAGTCGGAACGGCCCTTCTCCAGTCCAAGCCCGCCAGTCCAAGCCAGTCCAAGACGGTCTACAGGTTCCAGCCAGTCCAAGACGGTCTACAGGTTCCAGAGTCGTTCGGCAGCAAAGGCGAGCCCCTGGCACAACCGGCGTCGATGAGGGAGCGAAGTAGACCGTCTGAGTTTGCTGTCTGAGTTTGCTGAGTTTGCGTCGCGGACAAGTTCACACCCGTTGTCGACAAGGTGTCGGATCAGGTCTCTGCGTTTCACGGTTCAATGACCACTTCCTCGTAGTCTTGACCTGCTGCGCGTCTGGCGTCCTCGCGGTTAAACTCGAGGGCGTCGGAGAGAGCCTCGCGAAGGTTGGCGATTAGCTCATCGCGCGTGGCACCCTGGGAGTTGACGCCCGGAACTTCTTCAATCCAGCCGATCCACCATTTCCCATCGCGACGGATCACCGCGTTGTAGCTTACTGTAGTCATGTCTGTATTCTACCGTCCTTTCGCCGGCTCGGAAATTGCATCCTCACGTCACCAAAAAACAGCACGGTTTCCAAGGCGATTGGCCATTGGGCCAGTGCAAGACGCCAGTCCAAGACGCCAGTCCAAAAGACGCCAGTCCAACGACGCCAGTCCAACGACGCCAGTCCAAGACGGTCTACAGGTTCCAGAGTCGTTCCGCAGCAAGGGCGAGCCCCTGGCACAACCGGCGTCGATGAGGGAGCGAAGTAGACCGTCTGAGTTTGCGTCTTAGAAGCAGGGAATCTTGGCGAGATCAAGTTTCGTTTTGGATATGGGTTCGCGATCTTTCCGCAGGTTGGAGGGCGAAATCGGGAAATCAGTTGGGGGGTATCTGGGGCACGAATTTTCGCATTTCCCTAGCTGATAAATGGGTTGCCATCATTCTCACACAACGTGTCGCTGATGACTCGATGGCATCACGAGAAATAGAATTTGCACAACTGGTCCGTGAGGCGATCAAACAAAAACAATGACCCGCGTCCGTTCGATGCTTCAACATTTCAACGAGCAGACAGCGGATCGCGGGAGCGGATCGCGGGAGTCCCGCAATGATTCCAGGCGGGCCGCCGTCGTACAATCCAATTCGTTCGAGTCCCATCTAACCACCGTTTTTGGAACGCTCGTAAACGTGCCTTGACTCTCTCCAAGGTGTGACAACCAAGGTGCCACCGGCTTGGCCAGGACATCGACGGCCGCGGGAAATGGACCTTGCAAATCTGCGTTGGTGGAACGCCGATGCGTCGAACGGGGCGGTGGACCCCCTTTGTTGGGCGCTGAATGGGACGAAATAAGTTAGTCTGCTGCCATGCCTGTGTCACTGTCTTCCGGGGGGGCCGCAACGTAAGGAGGCCGTAGGCCGACTGGAGTTGCGGCCCCCCCGGACGCCGTCGCCGGCACCCGTCCGCTCTCTACGTCACGCCTGGCTTACCGCCGTGGTTTGGTAGACCTCGAACGGCGTGCTGTATCCCAACGCCTGGTGAGGCCGTTCGTGATCGTAGAAGGCCAAGTACGAGGTCAGGCCTTCGTATAGTTCGTCTACCGTCTCGTAGTCCTTGAGGTAAATGTCTTCGTATTTGATCGTCCGCCAAAGTCGTTCGATAAAAATGTTGTCCAGGACACGACCGCGGCCGTCCATGCTGATCGCGATCCCATGTGACTCAAGCGTCGAAGTGAACGCCGAGCTCGTGAATTGAACTCCTTGATCCGTGTTGAAGATTTGTGGCTTGGCATCACGCAACGACTCCTCCAATGCATCGATACAAAACGACGTGTCCAGACTGTTGGAAAGTCGCCAGGCGATGATGTGTCGACTGAACCAATCCATAATCGCCACCAGGTACATGAAGCCTCGCTGCATCGGAATGTACGTAATGTCTGTGCACCAAACATGGTTTGGATGCGTGACTTCGACATTCCGCAGCAGATACGGATAAACCCTTGATTCCTTGCTCCGAATCGTCGTACGTGGCTTACGGTAAATCGCTTCGATGCCCATCAACCGCATCAATCGTTGGACACGTTTTCGGTTCACGTTGCAGCCTTGTTGTCCCAACCACAAGGCCATTTTGCGACTCCCGAAGAAAGGTCGTTCCAGATACTTGGCATCGATCATCCGCATCAACTTCAAGCTCTCTTCGCTTTCACTGGCCACCTCGTAGTAGTAAGTGCTGCGAGCCAGGCCAAGCAGTTCGCATTGACGCGAGACACAGATGGAAAGATCACCAACATCAACCAGCGCGCGCAGCGCTTCATTCGAACTGGGCAGCTTTTTTTTTGAGCCATTCCAACTCCATTTTGAGTCGACCTATTTGCTCGTAGAGCTCACGCGATTCTCGTTCGTCATCCGACGCGCGACTGCTCCGTGCGCCAGTTTCGAACACGCCCATCGCGCCCTCCAGCAGCAGCTTCTTCCATTGATGGATCTGCGTCGGATGAACGTCAAACTGCTTGGCAAGTTCACCGATCGTTTTGCGCTCGCGCAACGCCGCTAGCGCCACCTTCGCCTTAAAGTCCGCTCCGCGCGGTTTCCGCTTCCGTGCCATACCATGCTCTCCATTCGCCAAGTTCCCTTGGCTGTGCTGCGCATGGCTAAAAGTCTAACTTATTTCGCTGTCCAATTTTTGGGGTCCAGCTCAGTCTGCTCGCAAGTTCAGATTTAACCGGCAGCAACCTGGTTGGTTCTCATATCTCGGACTCCGACTTGTCAAGTGCCAATCTAACGGGGGGCAATTTGGCAAACGCGTCTCTTTTCCGTTCCACACTTACGGATGCCGATTTTACAATGGCAATCGTCGCATCTACCAATTTCGCCGAAACGACTTCACGAGGATTCACGAAGGAACAACTCTACTCGACAATCTCCTACCAAGCGAAAGATCTGCGTGGCATTCATTTTTCCGATAATGATTTAACAGGCTGGAACTTTAACGACCAGGGACAGACTCTTACAGGAACGGCTTCATCGTTCGATGCAGTTAACTATCGATCCCCAGTGGCCAACGTACTCCAGGAAAAGGGGACGTATTGAGCGTGCGGTCTTCCTCACCGCGGGCAGTGAGGACATGTTCGTAGCACGAGAAGCCGCGAGCCGGCGAAGGGCGTTTGGTCGTGTTACCCAGTCACCGATCCAGGCGGATTTGGCGGAAGTGAGCGTGCACCATGAACAACGGCAAGGACCCCCACCTGATTTGAACCGATTCGGTAGATGATTCGGTACGGACCCTCAATGAGCTCTCGGATCGCGGGAAGCCCGTACTCTGGGACGGCTTCACCCGATTGCGGGGATCTGGAAAGCTGTTGCGTGCGTCCGGTGATCCGGTCGACCATTCTGAGCGCATAACGCTCAGAGTCACGCGAAATGTATTCATAGATGTCGGCCAGGTGCGCGAGCGCTGTTTCTGTCCAGACTACGTTCACGGCGTCAACCCGAACCGACGCCGCACCTCTGACACATCGACGACACGACCTGCCTCTGCGTCGGCGATGCCTGACTCGACGCACTGCCGTATGTAGATCAGGTACATCAGATCGTCCCAGGTAGCATTTTCCGGCAGCGAATTCACGATTCGCATCGCGTCTGTCTTTACGCCGTGATCAACATCAGCCATGAGAAATCTCTTCGCCAATTTGAGCGGAATGGTACGAACATCTATTATACGCCGCCCGGCACCTTGACGTAAGCGGTGCGAGATTCGACGGCGGGGCCGCCGAACAGCCGACGAGGGGATGGACGGTGCGGTTGACAAGAGATCGACCCAAGGCGTAACTGCCCCAGCAACGGCTCACAATCGCCGCTTCCACTTCGGAGAAAGGATGTATTTCACGGCTGACCGGAAGGAGGGACTGCCTCCCAGGAGCAATGTACACCCCCCTAACGATCTGCCGAGGTGAAGAACGCCTCTGGCTCGACCGGGCGCAGACACTTCGGTCTTCCTCACCGCGTGCAGTTGTATCGTGCTCATGGGATGACACCACAGAGGCACGGAGGCCACAGAGGCGCCTACGGCACCTGCAGCTATTGATCGATATCCTCTACATCGATGCGCCACAGTCGAGCAACCTCGTACTGGAAATTCCAGAAGCTCGCATCGTCTCGCGTGAGCATACTGACAGCACGGCGCACGTACTGGGAACGCATCCCCGGATGTGCGGGCAGACTCGCCAGGGCGGCCTGGGGGTCCATGAGAAGATGCACGAGGAACAGGTCACTGCTGCTCGATCCCGGGCGCGAAGTTGCTCGTTGCCACAACGGCAGCGCTGCCTCAGGATGGTACCTGATTGCAAGGACGGCCAGATTGGTCAACGATGGGGTAGGGTGCACGATCATTGCGCCGTCGACGGAAGTTTCAACACGTGGCATGAACGTCATGGCCCGCCAAAAATACTCACGGGCAAATTGCGGGTCGATTTGTTCGGCGAAGGTGACCAGCAGAGCCGCCACGGCGGCGGGCTCCACCCACTGTCTGATAGACGTTTTTGAAGCGTCTCGATTGTGCTCCATTGTCTGCATGGCCTCGGCAAGCAACTGAGCAGCGTGCGCTCGGTCGTTGGCCAGCACGCCCATGGCAATGCAGCCGAGTGCATACGCACGCGAACCTACATCGTCGACGGCCAGTGCAATGCGCCTCGCACGCTCGGGGTCGACTGCTACCATTCGATAGGCAACTCGACAGGCATACTGAGAACGGCGATCAAACGAGTCTGGCTCGGGCGATCGAATGGAATTCAGAGCCAATTCGGCCTTTTCAGGATCGATCGCCGCCAACTCATGAGCGACATTGCCGTGATGCCGAACATGCTCGTTCTCGTCAACCAGCCCTTCGATCAGGGACAGGGCCGCGACCGCATCGATCTGCGACAATTCTTCGGCAAAGGCCGCCTTGGCATACCCCGACCATCCGGCGGAAGGCAACTGCTTGGCGACAACCTCCGCCTCACGCAGAATTGCGGCACCATCCTCTTTTTGACCCAAGTCCAACAGCATTTCGCCGATCATGCCAAAGGCCAGCACGCGGAAGTCCGGCTCCTCGATGTTGCGAGCGAGCACCATCGCTTCGGCCAGGTATTTGAGTTTCTCGTCGGGATTGTCGATGTTTCGCAGGACATCGCGATACGAAAAAACACCGATGTAACCTTGCCCCATTGCATCGAGAAATACGCCAGGCCGAGGACGCTCGTTGGCTGGCGCCCGAACATACGCCTCGCGGCGCAACATCGCCTTCAAATATCCATCGAGATCGGGATGCTGTTCCAGGAAGCTCGGGATGAATTCCGGGAACGCGCTGGCCACTGTCTGAGCTTGAGGTATCAGCTCGTTCATCGGAGCATCGTGAGCTGCCTGCAATTGTTCCTTGAGCGGTGCCGCCAGTTCGCGAGCCAGCGCGCGACGTTGGTCGTAAGTCATAGGCCAACGAGTTGTCATAGGCTCTTCCGCCCCCGGTTCGCCTGTGCCTTGCAATCGTATGGTCAGCGTCTCGGGCACCTGCTTCAGCCACGTTCCAAAGAATCGGTATGCGTCCTGGTCCACGGTCAGAAGGCCGTCGCTCTGTTCCGTGATGGGAATCCGAAATTCGCCGTCGTCGTCCGTAAGGGTTTCGACGCTGGATTCAAGACCTTGCCAGCGAACCGTTGCACCTGGGATCGGTTGACCCTGCGAATTGGTCACCCGCCCTACGGCGCCCTGCACGTGAGCGACGACAATCGTGCCGACATCATGAGCGTCGGTTCGTGTGACGTCGATCCAGTTTGTCCGCAGCGTGACTAAGCCGCTCCCACGAACGACCAGTTGGTACTGGCCGACCAAATCGACCGGTGGCGACTTGAACTGTCCCGTCGCGTCCGTGGCCAGCAGGTGGTCGCCGTCTTGCCAAACATCGGAGGCGGCCGACCAATTGCCACGCTCGTCTTGCATGCGGTGAAACACCTGAATCCGCGCACCCGGCACGGGCACGCCAGCATCATCGACGACGCGACCGACAAGCATACGCTGACCGTCGTCGGACAGAATCACCTTGATGGGTTGCTGAAGCTCATCTTGCCCCAGCGTCAGCACGCGCGCGTAGTCCCCCGCGATGGCAGTGAGTCGCAGGTCACTGCGCGAATCAACATCTTGCAGAGTGAAGCCGCCGTCTTCGTTCGTGTTGACGCGCACATGCTGTATACGTTCTGCGCCAAACCGGAAGTCGTAACCCGTCCAGGTCGCCTTGACTTCGGCATGCCTTATGGCAATGCCCGCAGGGTCAACCACGGTTCCTCGGATTGCAGCCAAGGGATTTAATTCAATATCGGGCAGTTGAAACGCGTCTCCCTCGGGAACGGTAGCTAGTTGAGCTGGCTGAGCTGGCAACGAATAACCCGGTATCGCCGCGATCATGAAATGGATTGGCCCGGGAGGAGCATCCAGTTCGAAGCCGCCGGCTTCATCGCACGAGATTGTTTCGAATCCGTTCACACTCAAGCGAATCACCGTCCCCTGCGGGACTCTCTGCTTGCTGATCGCATCAACGATTCGTCCCCGGACCTTCACGTTGCGAACTACCGGTACGTCAATACTTGTTGTCTTGTCCGCGTCGATACCGAGCCGTTCCGGCAGTTGTATCCCGTACGCAGAGTCAGGCAGCGATGCAGCAAAGGTCAGATGACCTGCCACCAGGTGGTTGACCCGGAAGCGGCCTTCACTGTCTGTCACGGATTCCGCCAAACTCCCCACCATGACGCCGCTATCGTCGTGACTTCCACGCGCATCGACTGTCAGAGGGCAATTGCGAACCAACTCGGGGCGGTCGGATTGCAACCGGCCTTCCAGTGTGCCGGTCGCCACCAACCGAATCGTCGAGGGCCAATTGGTTGGTGCGGAGCGTGTGTAGGGATTTCGACTAATGACTTGCTTGCCGTACTTTGCGGATGTCACTTCCACCGCCCCCAGTCGTGATGCGGTGATGTGCGGCAACGTCACATGGCCATCCGCGTCCGTGGTACCGAAAATCGGCGGCAAGTGCCGCGCGTTAACCAGGTGCGAGCCCGGGATCAAATAGCCAGCTTCGGTCACTTGCGCGGAGACGCCAAATTGGTTTGCTATTGCCTCGGCAGACTCCTCGTCGATTCCGTTGTAGATTGTGTCGGAAAGCGCGAGCAACACGCGTACTGCCGCGTTGGCAAGCGGGTTGCCATCAGGAGCAAGCAGTCGTACGGTGGTGCCGGCGTTTGCATTGATTTGCACTTGAAGGCCCGAGGTCTCAGGCAGACTGGTACGATACCAGGTCACGGTGCCCCACCTTTCGCCCAGCGATGCGACGACGGCCACCTCCTGGCGGATTTGCATCGGTTGACGACGCCAGCTTCCGGGCAGTGTCAACTGAAAGTCACCGCGTTCGTTGGTGAGTTCTTCGTCAAGCACATCATCGTCAAGCCGCATGCCGGCCGAGACAACGAGGCGCACCCGTGCGCCTTCGACCGGCCTACGCCCATCGTCCACAACCCGACCTGTGAACGTTACATCGTCGAATTCGGCACCGGTCGCCGTCGCCGGAGATAACTGCATCGCCAGAATGACGATGCAAGCGATCCAGGACGTACCCAGAGTGTTTCGCGAAACCATCGTTCGCTCCTTGTTCCGTTGTTCTAGGGCGCGTCGGCAGGAGGCACGAGTTTAGTCGCCTGCAACACGCCGGCCAGCGGTCCGGTGTCGAAGGTCACTACCACTTGAACCTGGTCACGGTATTCTCCTGGCACTCGGACCGAGGCCGTGCAGAACGTGCCTCACGCGAATCCCGAACTGGCCCGTCCGACCGTCTTGCCACCAGACACGGCGGCAATGCTGGCCGAATTGCTGTACACATCCGCGGTGGCGCGGTCCGCCAGTCCTCGCCAGCAGGTTGTGATCAGCAGATCGTCCTCTGTATAGAGCCGCGGATCAACCGCCAGCGTATAGTCGGCTGCCGCAACGCCGGATTGCGTTCGCACTTCCAGATCGAAACGCAGTTTGCCCACAACGTCAACTTCCGTCACGGTATCCGCTCGCACTGTGAACCTTCGCGTGCCTTTCGCACCAGCACCCGCAAAGACGAAATTCAGCGGGTGTGTTGCACCCGGCGATCGCAGCGAGATCATCAGGGAACCGATATGGTACGTCCCTGTGGGAAGTTCGCGGTCTTCGACGCTGTCAATGACACAGGCAGAGCCGTCGTCGCTGACCAGCATCACTTCCAGCATGTCTAACTGTGCCGCCGCAGTGCTGTCATTCAAGAAAGGAAGAACCGCTCGAACTCGGCCTACGCCACTGTTCTCGACCAGCCGCAATGGCTGCGGCTCCAAGGGCGAAATATTCAGCGCGTAGCGAACGCCGTCAATAAATAGGAAGGGCCGCACGGGGAACTGCTCGCGGAAAGGACTCCATTTTCCATCGGCGTCCAAGTCGATCCAGATTCGGTCCGCTTGATCTGCCCACAATCCGTTGGCGTCACCATCGACAACCCGCACCGCAAGTTGCCGGCTGCCGAGTTGCACCTGCTGCGTGAGGAAGCCGAGTGTGGCCAATTCCAATACGTCGCCACCGTCATACCGGGCCCGCACGATGCGCTGTTGAAAGCTGCTGGTTTCCGCACCAGCCCATTCGGCAGTAAGCGCCGCCTGGCGAATATTCCCCACGCCGGGCACCAACTCAGCGGCCGAGATGGTTCGGTCTCGATCGAGATCCACGTACAATTCAAAGTCCCCGGGAAGTGCCGAGCGAGCAAGAATCATCATCGCGACGCGTGCCGACGAGGGACTGCCATAACGCCACTGGGCAAAGCGCAGAGAGCCCCGGCGAAGAGAATCGAGCACCACCAAATCCTCCGGCACGTCGGGCGTAAGCACCAATCGACGAAATACCGGTGGCAGGGCCGCCCCGTCGCTATGTGCCACAGACTCAGGCGCCACAGATTCAGGCGTTACGTACTCGGGACTCGTAGCAACGGCCTCCATCGCACCAGCACCCATGCCGCTGCAGAACAGCAGCGCGACAATCAGAACGTTTCGCACGAGATCCTCCCCGAGTCGTAGCTCGCCGGACAGCCACCAACTTTGCGATCACGCCACCTGCCCCACGACGGTCAGCTGTCCTGGGACGATAGTACAGTCAACCTAGACGGATGACGCGACGCTTGTCAACTGTCGAATCGGAAGTTCGTCAGGCGGAT
Organism: uncultured Planctomycetales bacterium; assembly: GCA_963826795.1. Taxonomy (GTDB): domain Bacteria; phylum Planctomycetota; class Planctomycetia; order Pirellulales; family Pirellulaceae; genus CAWGYT01. The sequence continues at coordinate 239,786 of CAWGYT010000025.1, forward strand.
CCTACTCGTGCTGTGCGTTAGGCAAAGCTTGGCAGTTCCTTTTAACTGAAAGGTGTCAAACACGGTAAGTGCTCGTTCGCCGTATGGCTGTGGGGGCAGCGTCCCGAGTAATTCGGCCGTCGAAGCAAGCTGACAGCAACGATGTCAGCCGCAATGCACAAGCGTGAACTGGTTTCGGGCTCGCCAAGTATCTTCCGAGCGGCCACTCAATCCCGATCGGCAACCGTCGTGTCCGATCTCTTACCAGGGAATTCGCCGATTTTGACTCGGGACGGAAATTGCACGCTGAGATTTGTCTGCGCTCGGCGGCTGAGACACAACTTGCGTCGGTCTTCCTCACCTCGGGCAGTTGGATAAGTGGCCGTTCGAACGCAGTCAGGCGACCTATTTGGCTCCGGAGGGCACTTCCAGACGATCCGCGAACCGATGATTTGACGCGGCCGGTTCGCGTTTCGCCGAATGGTTGGTGACTGCAACTTCGGTGTTGCGGATCGCTTTTTGACGAAGGTATATTTGTGAGCAGGCAGCACTCATTCGATTCGACCGGAGGGAATTATGCTCATTCACACTCGACGCTTGACGTTGCTTTTGCTGGGCATCTTCGTCATCGCCGGCCGAGAGAGTGGTGCCATTTCAATCCCAGTGCCGGCAGGCGAGTTCGTTTGGGACAAGAATTGGCCAGAGGGTCTCAAAGATCTGCTCGACACGAAAACTCGGATCGGTGGTTCATTTGCCAACAGCGGAGCTCGATACGAATACGCTGGCGGCGTAGCCAAGTTCAATGAGTTCCTCACTGGGTTTGGTAGACTTAAAGTGGATTCGCTATACGTGGAGATTCATGCAGGGCCACGTCCAAGGTTGGGTCACGAACGGATCGACTGGCGTGTAACGGTTCAAAACGACTTGCATGAACGGCTCGAGGCAATAAAGGACAAGATTGGGGACGAGACGAGTTTGGCGAAGGCATTCGCATCAGTTGGCCACGATCGGAAATATCGAGTTGTTATCCACGTTTGGCTGAGCGATGACATAGCGGCAGATGACTTGAGGCTCCCGAAAAACATAGCTGTGAAATCGGGTGGCGAAATTGACGCGTTCATCCAAAAGCATCAGAACCCGCAAAAAGAAATTGGCGCCGGCGATAATCGCGACGACTGAACGGCGAGCCAACCTGCAAACTGCCTAGTTCAGGTTGAATGTGTCGTGACAAACAAGTCGGTCTTCCTCACCGCGGGCAGATGCGCAATGGCCCAATGGAGCACTCAGTGCCTTGCGGCGAGCTTCGATCGCTCCGGCCGCCTCAAAGCACGTACGCGCGGCGGCGGAGTCTTTTTACGCCATGTCGCCGCTCAAAAGTTTTCGACTTCCTCCCATTGGCCATTTCGCAGTTCAAAGCGGAGAGACGAATGACTGTCAACCATTCGTGCGCCGTCGTGGAGACCTAACGCTTGCCAGCCAAAGTCGTCGTCGGATATTCGCAGCTGCACCGACGACTCTTCGAGGGCAAGAAAACGGCGTCGCCGCATTGACGTGCCATCAGATTCGTATGCACAGTCTTCGTACTCCTGCGGAACGTAGGCTCCATGATCAAGTGTCCATTTCGCACGCGTCGAGGCATCGATGCGGCCCTGGTCGAACGACGTGAGAGACAACCAGTTTCTGGCTGTCGTATCATCAAACCGATACTCGAAGCCTCCCTCGCTGTCGCGTGTCGACAGTACCCATTCGCCTTCCTGTAACGCAACTCGAGGGACGACCTTTTCCCGATCGCTTGCCTCCAAAGTACGAATCAGGTCGGGCCATTTCGCCAACTTTTGATCGATTAGCAAGAGGTTCCCGGGTGAGAACAGCTGCGCCGGATCAAAAACAAGTCCCGTCCTCCAGAACCGATTGGGCAAGTTCGGCGGCTGGAAATCTCGACGATTGTAGCGGACAACAGAGGGCGTCGCGGCATTCGGTCCAGACCGCAGGCCCCTCTGGGTTGGCTTCGGCGAGAGAAGGCAACGCGAACACGTGCTCGCTTGAATGTTTCCTGCGCTTACTTATCTGCAGTCGGCCGTTTTCGCAGGTAGCCGGCCGATTCGAAGAATCTCGCCGTCTGTTCCGTTCGAGGTATACGTCGCTTCATTAAGTTGGGTTTTTGTGAATCAAGAATCAGCAAATCGTGCTCCGGATCCACTCCTCGAACAAAGCTGACCTCAGCGCCGTTCAACGAGACGCTCGGATCACCGAACCACAGGAATGTAGCCCCCTGAATTTGAGTCACAAAACACAAGGATTCAACGAATTCACCCTCGTCTGTCCATCGCCCCGCAGCGATAATCTGATGCCTGCGCCCTAGAAGCTTCGAGAACTTGGACTCCACGCGATCGATAAGTTCCTTACCGGCCACCTCGATCGCGGCATCTCGCGACTCAAAGAACCCGATCTGCAATTTCTTCCTTGAAACGCGTCCTTCCTGTGAGACCCCCAGAATTCGCGCGACTTGAGGATCAGCGTGCCAAGTTCCTAACAACGGAGGATGGTCTTCCCAGGTCTCATTGGGTTCGGCGCTTCCGCCTACCCGGCAGACAGATACGAATAATACGAACATGATTGCGTAAGCTGGTCTCATCAAAATCTCCAAGCAGAAATGAATTGTTACGCACGAAAAGTGTTCATAACAGTGTGAAGCATCGAGTTGGCGTCGAGGATCAAGACCGACTTTGATGTGAACCCCGTTATTCGGACGGTTACTGGCTTCGCTCTTTCGGTCGCAACCTACCGGGGTTGGCTTCCGGGGCCTGGAAAGGCGAAAATCGAAATGACAGGTCCCGAGTTACGATTCTTGGCTCGTCTCCCAGTGCAATCCGCGCGTCTCAAGGGCGGCAAGCCGCTCATCGAAAAACTTGTCGCTGCGGCGTTTGTAGATCAGGTAGACCCCGAAGAGGACAGCCAATAAGGAGACCGCCAGCCATTGGGGCACGATGTAGGTCCAGAGAGACCCAGCCGTCGCTCCCATTAGCAGTGCGGCGGTAACGGCAGATTTCGGAAACCCACGCGGAACCGCCTCAATCAGATCGCGGTGCGTTTCGGGAATTAGCATCTGAATGTCATCTCGTCTGTTCATGTCGATTGTGTGCCCGAGAGGTCAGCGAGGCTCATCCTCAGACGATGCGTTCGGATCAGTTGGTAAGTAGACTCGCAAATTTTCTAGCCAGTCCAAGACGGTCTACAGGTTCCAGAGTCGTTCGGCAGCAAGGGCGAGCCCCTGGCGCAATCGACGTCCATGAGGCAGCGCAGTAGACCGTCTGAGTTTGCCCCGTCAGGGAGCGCAGTAGACCGTCTGAGTTTGCCCCGTCTGAGCTTGCCTGCGTGTCGGCTAGAATTGTCGGCTAGAATAGACGCTGAACGAGAAGCCCTGGTACGAACGTCTCGGCTGCGCCGCACCGCCAGTCCGCCCCGTGGTGCGCGCCACGACAATCATGGCCGGACACCCGCCGTGAAAAGCAATCCCTGCATCCCGGTCGCCCGACCTGCGCGTGCAAACAATAACCAAAATATCCTCCCCAAATGCTTGTTTGCGATCGACTGCGATGTCACAACTGGTTAAGAAAAGGGGCTGGGAAAAGGGGTCAGGTCCCAGAAGTGCGAAGCACCCGAAGGGCTGTTCCGGCTTTGGGACCTGACCCCTTTTCCCAACCCGCAACCTTGGAGCTACTCAATTGGCTTGGAACACAAAGACGGGTTATTTTCCCGCCGCTCGACCGCAATCTGATCTTTGGAGATCGTCGCTCTGCTGGCTCGCACGGTCGGCTTCGCAGCTTCTGGTGCGCGCCGCTTGTGCGGTGACGCTGTTGCTTCTGATGAGTGCTTCACTCGTTGCGGACGAACCCCAGACGCCGTGGTATCAACGATCGCTTGTGGGACTGGAGGTAGGTCCGACGGGGGCGCAATCCGGCTACAGTGATCCCCAGGACAGTCGCTACTGTGCTGATTTCGACGGGCGCGAGATCGTCCGCCAGTCCGTAAGCGCGAATGCGGAGTATCTGGTGCTTTGGGTGCGTGACGGTGACTACGCGTACTACGATTCCAAGCTGCTGCCCAAGGCACCCGGCTTGAAGGACCGTGATCCGTTGAAAGACGCCGTCGAGGAAGCGCGGCGGCACAACTTTCCGCTACTCGCGTACTGCGTGGTTCAGCAGGGGGGACTTTTTCTGGAAGCCCATCCGGAATGGAAGATGCGCGATGCGCAGGGAACACCGATCGGAAGGTTCTGCTTCAATTCGGGTTACCTCGCAGCCATGAAACAGATCGTGGCGGAACAGCTCGCCTACGGAATCGACGGATTCCACATCGACATGCTCGACCAGGGCTTTAGTGCTCCCTATGGTTGCTGGTGTAAGACGTGTCGAACACAGTTCGAGACACAGTTCGGCCACGAGATGCCCAGCGGTCTCACTTGGGATGAGGCCTGGGACGACATGCTGGAGTTTCGGTACCAGTCAAGTGAGCGATTTGAACGCCAGCTGGCGGCGCATATCAAGTCCCTCAGCCCGACTGCGACGGTCGATTTCAACTATCACGGCAACCCTCCCTTTTCCTTCGAGGTGGGGCAGCGTCCTGTCCAGCACGCGGGAAACGGTGACTTCGTCACGGGAGAGACGGGAATCTGGGGTTTCAGCGCCTTGGGCGTCGGGCTGAACGCGCAGTTCTATCGCGCCTCCACGCCCGGCTTACCGTTCCAGGTTGCGATTCAGCGTGGTGTTCGAGGTTACCATGACCAGACGACACGTCCCCTGAACGATATGCGGTGGGAACTCTTTACGCTCTTGGCGCACGGAGCGTTCGTCACCATGGTCGACAAGACCGCTTTCGATGGTTGGCTCGATCCGGTCGCCTATGAACGCTTCGGCAAGGCCTTTCAGGAAGCGAAACGGAAGCGAGCGCATTTCGGCCATCACCCCGTGTATGACGTGGGACTGTACTTCAGCAGCCGGACTCGCGACTGGCTGGGACGCGAAACGCCGGCCCGTTACTTTCAGGGATTTCAAGGTGCGCACCGCGCGTGTGCGCTGGAGCATCTGCAGTTCGGTGTGCTGCTGGACGAGAGCGTTTCAGTCGAGCGTCTGCACGAGTTTCCGGTCGTCTGCCTCGCCAACGTCGCGATCTTGTCCGACTCCGAAGTGGACTTGCTTCGGCAGTACGTCCAGCAGGGCGGTCACCTGCTCGTCACCGGTGTCACGGGGCAATTCGGCGCTCGCGGCGAAACGCAGGACAGCTCGCCGCTGGAAGCCTTGATTGGCGCGAAAGTCGTCGAGCGACTGGATTCGCAAGACAACTGGGTCCAACTTCCTGCCCAGGACTACGCCTGGCTCCGCGATGGCATCCGGCCCGATTGGCCCTTCCTGGTCGAGGGACCTGCAACGGCCTACGAACCGACGACGGCACGGGGCATCGGTCAGCTGCTGCGACCCCATCGTACGGTTCGCCAACAGCAAGGCCGAGAAGGGACGTCGTCGCCGATGAGTGCCGATACGCCCGCCGGGCCTGCGGTGCTGGTGAATCGTGTGGGTGAAGGCACGGTCCTGACCTTGGCCGCTTCGCCGGATTTTGCGACGGCGAGCGAACACGCGATTGTCGAGGCGCGTCGGTTGTTGCGGAACGCGATCCGCCGACTGCACCCCAAGCCGCAAGTACGAATCACCGCACCCGCCAACGTGGAAGTCGTCGTGACCGACGATCCGGACTCAAAAACCCTGCGTGTTCACCTCATCGCCTACAATGCAACGCCGCAGACGACGCCGGCCAAGAACCGCCCATTTGTCCTACCGGGATTGGTGGAAGATACTCCCATCTTCCGCGTCGCCGTCGATTTGGAGGTCGACCTGCAGGGCGTCGCCGCGCTGAATCCACGCACGACGCTCGTAAGTCAGGAGCGACGTGTGGAAGCCACCGTCGAAGACATCCACGAAGTGTTGCTCCTCAAGTATTGAACCGGGTCTTGCGTCGCGGCGTCCGCTCCCGGGCTCCGTCACGGCTTCGGCGCGTCCTCGTCTCCCGCGCCCCAGAGGCGATTCGGAGTCGGGCCCATCTGGAGCACGAGCGATCCGCCGCCGACAAGGTCCCGATGGTAGAACCAGGGTCGCGTGAGCGGCTTGCCGTTGAGTTCGGCCGACTGAATGTAAAAATTCCGAGCTGACACGTCGCGCGCTTCGATCACAAAGTCGCGACCACTGTAGTAGCGATCATCCAGATGAATGACGATGCGCGGAAAGAGGGGGCTGCCGATCTCGTAGATCGGGTGGATTGAGCCACCTCCGTCCATTTGAAACAAGCCCATTGCACTCATCACGAACCAGGCACCCATTTGCCCCTGGTCTTCGTCGCCGGGCCAGCCATCTTTTGGCGTCTTGCCGTAGTATTGATCCATGATCGCGCGTGCCCACTTCTGCGTCAGCCACGGCTTTCCCGAATAGTTGAAAAGATAGGCGGCTTGCATGTTGGGTTGGTTCCCGTGATTTACGGGGTACAACGCAAACAGGTCGCCCTCGGCATTGAAATTCGATTTCGCGGACTGCTCGAAGCCCTCGTTTAATCGCTCGTTAAACTCATCCTTGCCCATCACCGCAACCAGCGCGTTCACGTCGTGGGGCACGAACCACGTGTATTGCCAGGCGTTTCCTTCGACGAAGCCGGTGCCCGACCAGGAATCGGATCGATCTTTGTTCTTCAACTCGCCGCGCTCGTACCACGCGCCCGAAGCGAGTCGCGGTTGGACGAATCCGGTCTTGGGATTGAAAACGTTCCGCCAGTTGTTCGCGCGCTTGCCAAACGCCGCCGCGTCGGCGGCTTTTCCGAGGGCCTGAGCCATCTGGGCGACGTTCCAATCGTCGAACGCGTATTCGAGGGTATTGGACACCGGTCCTTCCATATCCGTGCCGAAATGATGACGTTCGGCGCCTCTTCCGTGCGGAACGTAGCCCAGCTCCAGGTACGGTTTGAGGTTGCGGTTGCCGACCAACCCGCCGCCCGGATGAGCTCGTCCGGGTTCCGTCATCACGTGGCGAATCGCCTCGTACGCTTTCTCCACATCGTAATTGCGAATCCCCATCTGATAGGCGGAATTGATCAAGGCCACTTCGTGCGAGGCGACCATGATGCTGGAGTACTCAATTCCGGTTGGCCCCTTCGGCAACCAGCCGCCCCGATCGTAGATTTCCAGCAGCGATTTGACCCATTGGTTGGTCACCTCCGGCGTGACCAGCGCCCACAACTGGTTCAAGTTCCAGAACGTGTTCCAAAAGGCATCGCAACCAAAAACAGGTGACGCCGGATCCTGAGCCGTCACAATCTGCTCATTCATGTCGACGTATTTGCCATTGACGTCGCTCCAGATCGTCCGGGCGGCGTACGAACGATAGAAGTTGGTGTAGAACTTCACCTTGTCGTCTTCGTTGTCACCCCCAACCTCGATCTTGCTGAGCAACCGATTCCATGTTTCTCTGGCGTGGTTTCGGACCTTCTCGAAGTCCCACCCGAACTCGGCCAACTCGGTGTCCAAATTCAGTCGCGCTTGTTCGATGCTAACCAAAGAGATACCCACTTGCGCCATCACGAGCGCACCGTTCGGCTGATCGAATTCGACGAAGGCGCCGACGTCACCGCGCCCGTGAATCTGAAACGCGTCGCGCAGCACTTCGGGATCGACGGAGCCGCCCGTGGCCTTATCGGCGACCGGAGCACGCCAGCCATTGAACGTGGTAAAGGGCTGGTCAAACCGGATGACAAAGAAGACGGTGTATTCGTTCGTCATCTCCGAGAACCCGTCGTACGTCCTCTGCTTCGAGAATCCTGTGATCTCGCGGTCGTTTTCGCGATGGATCCAGGCCCAATCGACGTCGTAGGGATACTCCGCGGGAATCGCCAGATCGATCAGCACGCGCGCCGGGCTCGCCTTGGGGAACGCGTATCGATGAAATCCCGTACGTTCGGTGGCGGTCAGTTCCACGCGGACGTCGTAGTCCTTGAGCGTCACCGCATAGTAGCCCGGCGCCGCGGCTTCCGTCGCCTTATCGATCCGCGAACGATATCCGGCATCCGGGTCGCCTTCACTTCCGGGGCTTGTCTGCAGCGGCCCAGTGCACGGCTGCATCAGTAATCCGGCCATGACCCACGAATGGATATGGCTGAAACCGGCGACGTTTTCGATGCTGTACTCATAGCCCGACTTCCAGTTCGTATCCTGGTTATCCGGACTTAGTTTCACCATCCCGAACGGCATGCTGGGCCCCGGATACAGCATCCACCGCGACGAATCGGTGCCGATCAAGCAGTCCACGTAATCAACGGGTTCGCGAGCGGACACAAGTCGAGCGTTCACAGTGAGAAACAGCATCCCCAACAACAGTCGAACTGCGGAATTCCTGCTCATCGGTTGAAATCCTCTCGTAATCGCGTTGGGAACTGGGGTCAGGTTGGAAACAGGGGTCAGGTCCCAAAAGCCGAAACGGCCCTTCGGGTGCTTCGCACGTTTGGGAATTGCCCCCTTTTCCAATCCCAAATCTGCGCGGTGACACGGCACTACTCCCGGCGAGGCTCATCGGGCGGGGGAAGCATTCGGTACCAGGTAAAGTAGAGCGTGAGGCAGGCGGCGCCGCAAGCGCCGACCGAGGCCAGCGCGCGACCGTACCAATGCCCGACAAAATACATCGGAGCCAGGTACGCTCCGCCTACGGCAATCATGCCCAACCCCACGTTCAAGACCGCCAGGGACCACGATTCCGAAACGTCGAGCCGCATTTTGTCCGCATCGGCAATCTGATCTCGCACCGGTTTCCAGACACCAAACGGTCGAACCGTGGCATAGAACTGCGTCAATGTGTCCTGGTCGCACGGCGCTGTTGCATACGACACGGCGACACTCGTGACGAGCGAAACGGCAATCGTCAAAGGGAACAGGACAAAGATGGGAACTTGGGGCCAAACGAGTGACAAGACGGCGAGCGACATGCCGCCCAGCATGCCCGACGTGTAGCCCCAGCCGTTCAGACGCCACCAATACCAGCGCAGCACGTTCGGCACAATTACCGCGGCCCCCAGGGCCATCATCATCCAGTTCCAGATCTGAGCGATCGATTGGCCGGCGTACCCGATCAGCAACCCGACGGCAACGAGTCCGATCGTACTGAGGTAACTCGCCATCACCGATTGCCGATCGGTTGGGGTCGGACAAAAAAACAGCTGCCAGATGTCGCGGACGACGAACGCCGCTCCGCTGTTGACTGTCGAACTGAACGTCGACATGAAGGCAGCCAGCAAGCCGGCAATCACCAAACCTCGCATGCCCGCCGGCACAACATCACGCAAGATCGTCGGCATCACCTGTTCGGGATCGACGACACCAATCACACCCGTCAGGGCGAGCATCGCGATTCCCATCGCCATTCCCCACCGCACGATCAAGAACGCACTCCACGCGGCACCGACCTTGGCGGCATCCCGCGGATCACGAGCCGCCAAGAAACGCTGAAAGTCATACATCTGCCCCGGGCCGCCCGCATTCAGCAGCAGGCCTTTGGTGACCCACACAATCGTCATGGCTCCGAAAAATTCAAACTGCGAATTCGGGCCGCCCGCGAACTCGGGGAGATGCCAGGGCACGTGCAGCGATGCAAAATCGTGGGGCAGACGGCCAAGTCCCTCGGGTGTCATCCGAGTCCACGCGATCCACGTGACGTAGAGACTGCTGACCGTCAGTAGAACCGTTTGGATGACATCCGTCACCACGACGCTCAGAAACCCTCCCAGCAAAACGTAAAGGGTTGTCGCGGAAATCATGACCGTGGCCAACACGTCGGCCTCATGCGCGATCAGGTAACGTTGCGCCGCCCCGGCCGGAAGTCGCTGTGACAATTCTGCCAACGGGACATAGACCGCCGCGAATTTCCCAATTCCCTGATACGCGTATCCCACGGCGCTGGCCGTCAGCATGACTGCCATCAGGGCATACGTCGCGCGCGCGCGCGGCCCGCCACGTCGCCCCCGAAGCGCGTGGTCATCCATTCGGCGGCCGTGAGCACATTCGAGCGGCGGACCCACTTGCCCATGTATGACATGAAGAAGGCACCCAGCATGAAGCCCCACATCCAATGGTGCCACATCGACTTCATCCCGAGCAGGTAGATGATCGAGACAATCCACATGGTGCCGGTGATGTCAAAGTTGGAAACGGATCCCGACATCGACAAGACCAGCCAGTGGACTCGCTTACCGCCCAGGAAGTAGGCATCCAGATCGCGGGCCGCGCGCCGCGCATAGTGAAACCCCAGCCCCACCATGGCCACGAAGTAAGCCACCACGATCAAGACGTCGACGAAGATAATCGCGATTCTCCTCTTGAGACTTGCTATTCAGCGCGTCCACCATGGCAAGCTCGGCACCACGAAGGCGTCGAGGCGGTGTCTGTCGAAACTCAAGCTCCTGATTCCGGTCGAACAAACGCCTTCATTGTCGCACATGTATCCCCCGACTTGACAGGACGAATCGTGTAGGCGCCGACCGCCGCCGGAATCACGAACGTCTCGGCGTACCGTACCACGAACGGATCGAATTCATTTTTTGGGCTTTCGACAATCGCCTTCTCTCCCTCCACCAGACAGAGCACATTCACGGTATCGCCCGTCTCGTGCGGCACGACATCGGTGAACCAGTGCCGGCGTGTCTCCAAAGGTTCGTCAGGGTGCAATCCCGTGCGTTCCTCACGCCAATGATCTCCTATCGCAACGGTCGAGGTGCAATTTATCAGGTGTTTGCGGACCCACGAACTCGTGCGACTCCAATCGATCACCTGCTGCCCGTGCTGCAAGTGAATCGGCCGGGGACGCCCGTCCAGACCCGTCCGGTTCCAGTCCCACAATTTAAACGTGAACAAGTACGGCGTCGCGCTGATCTCGAGCACGACGGATTCCGCTGCCTGGCAGTGAACTGTGCCGGCGGGGATCAAGACGTGGTCATGCTTCCTGGCGGGGAAGCGATTGACGTAGCGAGTCGCGTCAAACGGACAGATCCCAGCTTCAGCCGCGGCTAAGTCTTGGAGCATTGTGGCCGCGTCGACTTGTTCTTTCAAACCCAGAAAAACCGAGGCTCCGGGCTTTGCCTGCAGGAAGTAGTAACTTTCGTCCTGCGTGTAGGGCATGCCGAAATGCTGCTGGATGTAGTCGGCCGTGGGGTGAACCTGAAGACTCAGATTGCCACCGCCCATCGTGTCCAGGAAATCGAAGCGAATCGGAAACTCGGCGCCGAAGCGATCATACACGGCCGGGCCAAGCAGTTCGAGCGGCTGAAAGAAAACCAGGTCGATCGCCGGCAGCTCGAACGACTGATGGCCGAACTCCAATAACAAGCTATTTTCCTCCGGGACGCAGGTAAATCCCCAGCCGAAGTTCGGTTGCGCTGGGTCAAGGCCGAAATTCTGCTGCATCCAATGGCCTCCCCACGGCGCCGGATCGAAATAGGGAACCAGCGAGAAAGGCCGGCGGGCCGTCTGCCGCAACCCCTCCCGAATTGCTTCGCCCGACGCCAGTTTCGGCCGCTCGGGATCATGCGTATCCAATACGAAGTCCCATTGGTCCATCAGCGACTGCTTGAGCTTGTCCGCCGCTCGCCAGTCCACGAAGTAGCCGCGTTTGTACTGCTGCTGCCAAGACGCCTGACGGTTGTCCACGCCCAAGTTGGTGCTTTCGTTGCGGCGAAAGCGAAGCTGAGCCTCCCAGCGAGACAGGTCCGCGTAAACCAGGATCTGAGGGTCCGCCAAGAGAGAGGCCGCGACGCCGCATACGACGATCACGCCGCGGTCGAGCTCCGTCAATTGCTCGCGAAAACTTGCTTTGGCAGCCGAATCGAGGAAGTCTTCCAGCACTAGCGTCGAAAGGCGCCCAAAAACGGGATCCTCCGTAAGAAACGGTCGGACGAGACGCTCTACCCCGGCGGGCGATTTGAAGGCGGAGCGAGTCGCGAGCCAAGCGTCCGGCTGAAGCACGTTTCCGAGCGACCGTTCGATCGCGCACTCGTCGATTCCCGGGTAGCATTCCAGGGCCACCACGACGCGTGCCGACGCCAACTGTTCGATCCGCCTGCGCAGTCGTTGGCCGATCGCCTCCCAACCCACCACGCAATCCGTCTCGTATCCCTGGATGCGGACCGTCGGGTAAAGATTGAAGCGCGAACCAGCCTCTATGTTCATAGGTAGGAGAGCTCTCGCAAGAACGGCACCGACGCCCCCAGCAGCCCCGCATCTTCCGGGAACTCCGCTGCGACCACCTCCACGCGTCCCCCGGGAGTCCAGGCGTCGCGATCGACGCGTTGTTGGACCCAGGGAATCACCACTCCCGCGCGTCGCATGACCGCTCCGCCCAGAATCACACGTTGTGGATCGAACAGGTGAATCAAGTTGACCACCAGATCCGACCAGAGATCGAGGCTGCGGTCCCGCAAGCGTTGTGACAAGTCATCGCCCTGCTCGGCCAGTCGAAACAGGATTTCATAATTGATCACGTCCTGCCGCGCCAGCTGTGATTTGGCGAACGCAGGAGAATCGCGCACAATCTCCGTCAACGCCCAGGTCCCGGTTTCGGCTTCGACACTGCCCGACGCCGACTCCGGTCCGCGGCGGCCTCCCGAACTGACGACGGTGAAGCCGCCCAGGAGGCCGGCTTGATAGTGTCGTCCTCGCAAGGGCCGACCTTCGATGAGCACCGACGTGCCGACCCCGGTGCCCAGCGTCACCATGACCAGGTTGTCCACGCCTCGACCGGCGCCATACATCCATTCGCCCAAGAGGGCCAAGTGCGCGTCGTTCTCGATGTGCCCGGGCAGCTGAAGCGCGCGGTGTGCCCACGCGGGAAGATCGATCGTGCTTGCATCGTCGTACTTCGCCGTTGGCGCGGAGAGGACGCGGCCCTGTCGGCAATCGACGATACATGGCAATCCGATCCCCACTCCGGCGAAAACGTCGGGATCAAGACCGTCGGGAGCCGCTAACTTCGCGAGTCCCACGCCGATCTGCGGCAACGCGGCCGCCAGGCCCAAGGCTGGCTCCGTCGGCAGGGATGCTCTCGCCAAGAGTTGTCCGTCCGAGACAACGCCCAGCTTGATGCTCGAACCTCCTACGTCAACAGAAGCCACGTGCGTCTTCATACGCCTCTGCGCTAACCCGGTTCGCCACTCGCCCGCAAACCCAGATCATAACTCACCCGGGCGCCGAGTCCACCGGACGCCTCCGCGCCGATCCGATGCCCGCCGCTCGTCGGCGGGAGTTCCACGTTGGCTGCTACGCCGGGGCGGGCATCTTGCATCGCTCGGCAACAATCGCGCCATACACGATTGCCCAGCGTCTGGATTCTAGAGTTCGGCCAACGCGGCATCCAGCGCCGACGGCGAGTAACCGCCACTTCGCAGGGCGAGAATCAGATCGGCCGATGTGAAGTCGCCGTCGCCGTCCCAGTCGCCTTCCTCGAAACTTGAATTGCCCGCAATTCCATCCTCGTACTCGCCCGCCTGAAAGACCAGCAGAAGATCAGCCGAGTCGAAGATGCCGTCGCGGTTGGCATCGCCTGGGACTGAGGCCTGCACGAGTCGCCGCTCCCCAAAGTTGTAGTCCACTCCCAGGTCGCCGTCGCGAAGCACGATTTGGGTAAAACGATCGTTACCCACAACGCCACCCAGCGACCCCAACGACTCGGCGCCGTCCGCATATCCGAACGGCTGAGTCTGCTCGAGTGTGTAGACACCTGCCGGAAGAAAGGCGAATTGATAGAAGCCCTGAGCATCGGTCCGCGTCGTATTTCGAACGGCTTGGCCCTGACTTGTGGTTCCGGTCAATGTGATGAGAACGTCGGAAATACCAGGTTCTCCGATGTCTCGCCGACCGTTCTCGTCCAGGTCCAGGTAGACGTAGCCGGCGGGATCCGCAAGCGGCGCGCTCACGGCGGTGATCCCAGTGCCCGCAGGACCCGTGAAGTCGGTTGATGGGTTCGTGGACGTGAGAAACAATCGCTTCGAGATTCTCGCTGGATCAATTCCCGCTTCGCCGAATAGATATCCTGACGCCGTCTGATTCACACCGATTGAGATTCCGGTCACACGGTCGTTCGTGACCACCCCTCCCGCGTTTCCGCGCGTATCGCGACCGTCGACAAAATTAACGGGTTGCGACTCGATCAATCGATATTGACCGGGAAACATTTTGACGAATTGATAGTTCCCATTCAGATCGGTCACCACCTGATAGGTCAGTTGCGGACTGTTCTCATTGACCAGAGTCACGACGACTCCCGCCAACCCCAGCTCGCCAGAATCCCGTCGGCCGTTGCCGTTGGCATCCACGTAGACCGACCCGGTCAGGCGTCCGCTCGGACTGAGCTCGCCAAAGTTATAACTTCCGCCGGTCGTCGTGTTGGTCAGATCGATCCCGCTGAACTGGTCGTTCGCAACCACGGCCGCGGCCGGAGTCCCGTTCTGCTCCAAGCCGTCCTGAAAGCCCGCGGGTTGGCTCTCCGAAATGGCATAGACAGCGGGTGGGACGTTCGCGAATTCGTATCGCCCATTGACATCGGTAAAGGCCGTGCGGCTCGGAACGGGATTGCCAAACACATCGTTTCCGATTCCGGTCAGCGTGATCTCGACGCCCGCAAGGCCGACTTCGCCCGAGTCGCGGAGCCCGTTGTTGTTGGCGTCAATGTAGACGAAACCCGAGGGCGTGACACCGGGGACTTCCGCGAAGTTGTTGTCGCTTGCGGCGCCCCCGATCGGAACGACAATCCCCGGAATCGAATCCGTCCCGATGCTGCCGGGCAGCAGAATCCCGGCACGCGAGTCTTGGCCGTCGGCGAAGCCCGCCGGCTGGACGGGCTCCGTCACCGTGTAGGTGCCCGCCATTAGAAGATCGAAGCGATACGTTCCATCGCTCAGCGTGGTCGTGGACCGCGAGACCGAATTGCCGTTGATATCGGTTCCGCTCAGACTGACAACAACTCCTCCAATGCCTTGATCCACTCCGTTCATGACGCCGTTATTGTTCACATCCGAAAACACGCGTCCCGTAATGGAAGCCGGCGGAACCTCGCCGAAATTATTTTCCCCGCGAACTTGCCCCGAGGAGACGATCAGGTTGCCAATCACGTCGCTGCCATTGTCGGTGCCGGGCAACAGAACCACGTTGCCGCTTGTTTCGAATCCATCAACAAAGCTTCCTGGCTGGACGGCCTCGGTCACTTGATAGGTGCCGGGCCGCAAGTTTCCAAAGCTGTAGGCGCCGTTCACATCGGTCAGGGCGGGCAGCGAAACGCTCACGCCGAGATCGTTCGTTCCTTCCAGAAGAATCGGCACGCTGGCCAAAGGCGGCTCGGCGCCGCGCAGCCCGTTGTTGTTGGCATCGACGTAGACAAAACCCGCGATCGTCGCCGGCAGCAACTCCCCGAAATTATGGTTGCTGCTGGTCGTACTCGCGGTCCCAAGCGGAATCGACAGCGTTCCTAGCGAATCGTCATATCGATTGGCATTGACCGCGCCGAAGACGGGACTTCCAAGCGTGTCTCGGCCATTCAGGTAGCCGCCGGGAGTCACCTCCGTCACGGTATACGAACCCGGCCGCAAGTTGCCGAAAGAATACGCGCCGGCACCGTTCGTCAGCTGCGTCACATCGACAGTGTTCCCAAGATGATCCGTGCCCTGGATCCGCACGCTGACATTCGGAATTCCGGCCGAAGCCGCTTCATTGAAGACGCCATCGTTGTTCTGGTCGTGGTACGCGAAGCCGCTGATCGTGTGCGAGTTGACAGTGACGGAGGCGAGATCGTTATCCAAATAGGAATTCACTCCCCCAGCCCCTGTTCGTTCGCCCGTCGAACTGCCGGCCGAGCCCGTTGTCGAGCCCGTCGGATTGACGGTTGTCCCGGACGGCCCGGGAAGGCTGGTATAGGTGAGGTCCGCTCCGTTCCCGATGGTAAAGCCCGGCGCCACGCTGGTCACCACCGTTGCGTCGTAGCGAATCTCGATCGAGTCTCCCGGCGCGACTTGCAGCAAGGTCACATCCAGCGTCGTCGAACTGCTTGCGTCGACGAATCCGCTCGACAACGGGGATCCGTTCCGAAACACGCGCACATTCGTCAAACTCGTGAGCTCGGCCGGTAGACTATCCAGCACCCGCGCGTCGAAGGCCGAAGACCGAGTTGCTCCACTTGGATTACTGTAAGTCAGCCGATAGGTCACAACCTGCCCGCCATCGACACCGCTATCAGCGGGCGCCAACGGGACCTTCGCCAGATTCGTGATCGACGGTTCGACCACGGTGACACGTTGGATCGGAGACGGTGCGCCGACCTGTGAACCGGCAACTCGCACGATGAACGAATTGTCCAAGTCGGTCGTCGCCACGTTGCCGGCCGTGTTGGTCACAAGGGCATTGAATTCCAGCACGACGAACTCTCCATCCGCGTCGTCGTCAGCGTTGGTCAACGATCCGAGCGAAAACATCGGGTCCGTGCCGCTCACGAAAGGGCCACCTGAAATCGCGCCGCTGGGCAGGGGTTCGGACGGAACGATCGAACTGGACGAGCCGACGACCGAAAAGTTGCCAACCAAGGTCGACGACGTCAGGCCCGCTCCGTTGCTGACCAGCGCCAGCGTGGCCGTCCCGTCATCCAAGAACTGAAGCCCGTCAGGCAACTGATCGTTCAACTGGAAGTTGGGAGCCGAACCCTCGGGGATTTGCGCCGCGAGTCGATACCGAACGATCTCGCCAATTGCAACGCCTGTGCCCGTCGTGGAGTTCTCCGAAGTCGCGACCAGGGTCTTGCTTGTTTGAATCGCGACCGTCACGGTGCTGACGCCCGTGTCGAGGTAGTCGTTGACTCCCCCGGCCCCCGTCCGCTCGCGTGAATTCGAATTGTAGATCGAAAGGTCACTTGCGACCGGACCGGGCAGACTGGTCCAGGTTCCGGTGGCCGTATTCACCACGGATGACCCCGCCTGAATTCCCGGGGTCACGGTTGCCTGGAACTGGAAGGTCGACGTCGCGCCGATCGGAAAGGCATTCCAGAACGCCGACAGCGTCGACCCCGACTCGCCAATCGTATCCGGTGCGGTTCCGCCCGTGTGCGTCCACGAGCTGGGAACGTAGTTCAGGTCGGGCGGAACCACATCGACCAACGACACATCATACGCCTCGGTATTGCTGCCGACGGCATGCGAGACGGTGACGGTGTAAGTCACGGTGTCCAACGCGTCGATCGTCGGCGAGTTTGCGACTTTCGTGACGTCCAACACCGGCTCGATCACGGCCACGGTCGGGGCACCTACGGACGGAATGCTCCCGCCGGTCCATGTCAGCAGCGCGGAATTATTCAGGTTAGTTGCGGGCGTACCCTGGTTCCCGCCCACATTCAGAACCACCGCGCGATAGCGAATCGTGATCGTTTCGGCCACCGCATTGTTCGAGTTCCCGTTGGTGACGTTGCCCAGGCCGAACGTGACGGTCCGCCCGCTATTGGTGATCGTGGCATTCGACGGAGAATTTCCCGTACCTGTCGGGTTTTGAATCGTGAGGGCCGGTGACGCGGAGAAGCTCACGACATCCACGAACGCCAAGCCATTGTCCAGCGTATCGACGACCTGGGCATTCGGCATTGTCCCCTCGGGAACCCTCACAACCAAGTCGTACGTCACCAGCTCGCCAATCACGGCTTGAGCGTCATTGTTCGTCGCGTGATTGAAACTGGTGCCGACGCGTGTCTTGGTGACGACCGGCGTTGCGATCGTGACCTGAGCGGTATCTGTGAGATCGGTGGGATCCGTATGGTCGGGTCCCGCCTCCTCGCCCGCAAAGTTGAAGACCGTGGCGGTATTCAGCAGATTCGCGGTCTGACCCGGCGCGACGTTCGCCGCTACCTGAAGATCAAACGTGATGATCGCGACGTTGTGGCCGTCACTCGGATCGGCTTGATCCAGAGATCCGCCGTCGATCGACTGCGGTGGCGATCCCGCCACGATCGCGGGTGTGGCACCCGGGTCCGTCAGTTCGATTCCGCCCGCGGGATCGAACAGTCCGGTGCCCAACATGGAAAACGGAATCGCCAAGCCAGACCCGTCGAACACTTCCAAATTCAGCGCGGTCGCGTTGGTCGGGACCACCAACCCCGCGGGCAGCGAATCGCGTATGCGGACGTCAAATGCACCCGCCGAGCTGGTCCCGAAATTCTCGACAACGATCGCGAACTTCAACACGTCATCCGCATCCACGCGGCTGACGTTCGAATTGAGCGTCGACCCGAGATTCGTCGAATTGATGGTCCCCCCAGAAAAACTGCTGCCCGGCGTGTTCAGCGCAGGACCTTCGAATACGATGCCGCTCGGAGCAATCGCGCTCGAGAACACCGCATTCGGATTACTTGACGAAACGACGCCTTTCCGGACCGCAAGCGCGGGTTCCGTCAGCGTGATCTGCGAAATCGATGCGTTCTCCAGCAAACCGGCATTCGTCGTCCCGTGCTCCGCCAGAACTTGATTCGTCAAGTACAAACCGTCCGCCATCGGTTGGTTGGAGATCGTCACCGAAATCAAGACATCCACCAGCACCATTGACTCGGGAGGAGGATCACTGTAGTTGCCAAAATTGAAGGTCACGCTATTGCCACTCGAGCTGACGGAAACAGTCGGGTGCTGGGTCGGAGGCGCCGCGAGCGGAACTCGCGAAAACGTGTGGTCGGGCCCGTACTTCGCCGAATCCGCGGCGGGGACGGAGGCGTCAATCGTCGTGCCAAAGACGGTGCTGATCACCGAGGCATCGTAGACGGGCAGTGGCAGAAAGTCCGTGAGGCGAAAATTTTCAATGTCTCCCGTGGGCAATGTATAGCGCAAGCGATAGGTCACGACGTCACCGGGTCGCACACGCAGGCTGTTGTCGTACGACGGTCCGATGACCAGGCCGGTCGAAGTGTCCGTCGCGGGATTAATGCTTCCCAGCACTCCGTTGACGGCATAGGTCGTCTTGAGCAAGCTACCCGTGACGATTTCGATCGCGTCAGACGACGTATCGCTTTCCGTATCCAGGACATTCAGAATCGACCCGTTGGATCGGACGGTCCCGGTCACGGTGACCGCGTTGCTCAAGAGATCCCCCTGATCGACGTTGCTCTCACCCGACGGGTAAGTATCGGAGAACGACTGCTGAATCACTGTGCGGTAGGTCAGCGTTCCAACGGCCGGCCCCGCATCGGGCGCCGTCGCACGACCGCCTTGCAGAATTCCGTCCGCCGCCCCGAGGTCCTGCATTGCCCGCGAGACGTCGAATACCAGGCGTGTGGTTCCGTCCGTGGCCGGATTCGTGTCGCCGCCAATCTCCGACAGGTCAATGAACAAGTTCGTCGCGCCGGCCGACAATGAGGGACTGAAGTTTCCGGCGATCGGGCCCGTCCGATCGGTCACGCTCAGCGTAAAGGGTCCGGGAAAAACCCCGGGCGAGGTCTCCTGCAGACGTTGCCCATCGGAGACGATATCCTCGATCACCAAATCGCCGAACGTGAAGTAATCAGAAATCTGAAAGTTGAGCGTGTACTCGACCGTATCCCCCGGGGACGGGCCAGCGGCCCCTACATCCGTTAGAATCGTATGGGATTTCTGAATCGCGATTGACTTGTTGGTCAACGTATGATTATCGTCCGCGGGAGTCTGATCCACGATATTGATCGCCACGACCGAATCGCTCGGGTCCACCGGTGTCCACGACCCCGTCGCTCGGCTATCGTTTACCGTCGGAGCATCGTCGCCCGTCGTGTGTGAAATCACGCGGTTGCCGCTGGCATCGAATTCGGGCACGAAGTATTCGAACACCACGCTTGCGTCGTTCCCTCCCGGGCCGCCCGTGACGGACGGAAAGTGAACGATCAGGTCGTTATTCGGAGCCAGCGTAGCCACCCCAACCGTGGGCCGATCCTCCTCCGATCCACCCGCCGAGATCGAGACGATGTCTAAGAATGCCAGGTCGTCCGGCAGCAGGTCAATCAGTCGCAGGTCGTCGATCGTCTGGCCGTTGGCCACGTCGGCCGTCAACGTGTAGCGACGAGGAAAATTGGGACCGGTCGCCGTCTCGTTTTCGGGCCCGTCGTACTGCTTGGTGAGTCGAATGACAGTGGGAGTCGTCGTGGCCGTAACCACGGCACCCAGAATCGACGGATCGGTCGTGGGGTTATCGAGCGGATCGAGACCGTAGCGGAATCCGCCGCGCGCGGCGACGCGCAAGGGCGACCCGAGGTCGGCTTCCGAGCTGAGGCTGGTGGAGATCGTCAGATTCGCCACGGGTTGCGTGTCCACATAACTTCCGAACGGCAATTCCAGCACGTACAGCACGTCGCCCTGCACGAATCCCGCGGGCGCCGTTCCCGTGAGCGGCGCGCCCGATAGCGTACGCGCCAAGGGATGCGTGTAGGTGCCACCGGGTCCGAGTGTCACCGCGATCGGCGTCAACGTGGCGCCCAAATAGGATGCCGTCAGTCCGCTGAGCCCGTCGAAGTCGGTGGGCTCCGCACCGCCCGGCGAGACGCCGTCCGCGCCGGTCGCGTCGATAAATAGATCGACATAGGGTCCATAACCCGTCGGCGATGGTCCGCTCGGCTGGTTGTCAAATGACACGTTAAATTGCAGCGATTCCCCGATCATCGATTGTGCGGATAGGCTCAATCCCGCGACGGGAACAGCCGCCAGCGCGAGCCGCGGTTCCAGCGACTCGCCCGCCATTCGGGCCCGCCGCCTTCGCACTTCCCTGCCAGCACTGTGGGACTTGCGGCGATGACAAACCGACATTCTTTCGACGAGCTGATTCTCAATCCAGTGTCGCATCCTTGCAAGTTCCCTTCCATCGACTGCGGCTTGGGTTTGGAAAAGGGGTCAGGTCCCAAAAGTGCGGGTTTGGAAAAGGGGTCAGGTCCCAAAAGTGCAAAGCACCCGAAGGGCCGTTCCGGCTTTTGGGACCTGACCCCTTTTCCAAACCTGACCCCTTTTCCAAACCGACCTTTTCCCCACCCAGGAACCGTATCTGTCAGTAGCGATATTCGAGCCCGATGTTGAGTCCCTGTGCCCAGAAGTTCGAGTCCGCATGAAGTGGACGCGGGCGGCCCTGGTCGCCCACCTGCGGATTGGCGGGTGGCAGCAGATTGGGATTCACCTCCGTATCGATCTGATCGGGGGCTCGATAAACATTGGGCCAAAAAAGGAACGTGTAGCCCACATAGCCCCACCACCGATCGGTCAGTCGACACCCAAGATTGGCCCCCACATCGAAGATCGCGGTGAATTCGCTCGTGCGATACGACCCCATGTTGCTGGTCAGTGCCAGGAGGCCACCGTCCTGTTGAATGTCCGGTCCCCCGGGCGTGACAACCGTCGTCTCGCCCTGAATTTGAATCCGGGAACTGGTACGCGCCCAGCCCCACGTTTGCGAACGACTCGAGCTGCCAGTCGCCGCGGCGAACACGATGGATCACACCCAAGTTCGCGCCGTTGAAAATATTTCGCGTTGCAAAGTCGTCCGTCAAACGTAGGAGCGTCCCGTTCGCGAACAGCGGCGACGTTAGTCCCTCCTGGATCCGCACCCGGTCGTCAAGCCGCAGCGAACGGTAGCCGACGACCAGATCGAGCCGTTCGTGACAGCACTCGTGCCCGCACTGCAAACCCTTCCCCCGCCAGTTGATCCCCCACCCGTACAGTCCCGTGGAATCGACCGACACATCGACCGCACCCGAAACGAGGCCGGGAAACGCCGCGAGTTCGGCGATCGGCTGGCCGTTGTTCGCGTCCGTAAACGGCCTCGCTAGAATCGGATCTCCATCGGAAGCCGCATGATACGAGTCATTTTTCGTCTCGAGCGCGAAGAAGTTCATGTCCAGCCCGCAGGTCTGCTGGCAATCGAACCACACGCCGCCGCGGAGACGAACACCCGATCGCAGCGAGTCGTTCAAGGACGCTCCGCCGAACAGCGATTCGGTCGCCGGCTCACCCAAGACCCCGGCTTCCGCCAGCGGCGTTGCGAGGGGACTGGTCGTCACCAAGGGCGGCGCATCTGAACCTCGCGTCCACCACATCAGATACTCGGCCGAAAACCAGACCGAGTCGATCAGCGGCGGCTCGCACGTGGGACGACACCCCGTGTCGCGATCGCTCGCCGCACTCGGCAACCAAAACTCCGCGGCCAAAGCGTGGCCCGCGTCGAGGCATAGGATCAACGTCGTCAACCAGAATAACACGCGACGCGCCATTCGGGTACCAAACGGTCCGTAAACATCCATGTTCAAGGGCTCTCGTCCAGCGAAGTGTATCGCAGGAGGCGGCGGGACTGGTCGAGCAGTGTGACCAGCGGCAGGTGGGCAATCGTGTGAGCAAATGTCCTCGAACGAGATCCGTATGGATTCGGCCGTGAGGATGTCGCGGCACTCGTCGCAACCATGTCATCCTGATCATGGTCGTAATCTCATTCGTCGGCGTTCAGCCGCCACAACTCGAAAATTCCCTCGAACCAACACAATTTCTGCGCAGTCCGAACAGCTTGCCAACCGGGACACGAGGGAATCGGCGGGGCGCGCGTGTCGGGAGAACGAGGCTACTGCGACATGCGCGCTCTCGAATTCCGTGCAGGCAAGCTGAGCGGATATCCGTCAGCGCGCCGTGAATCGGAGCGCCGAGTAGGCGTCCGTCGCGAGGTGCGTTGGCTGGCCGCTGATTAGTTCGCTGATCAGCCGACCCGTGGCGGGTGCCATGCTGAGTCCCAGCATGTTGTGACCGGTTGCGAGGAAGACGTTGGAGAAGCCGGGACACGGGCCGATGACCGGAGTGCTGTCGTAGGTCATCGGCCGCCAGCCGAACCATTTTTCATTGACTCCGGACGGCAGCTCGCCACGCAAGTAGTGGCCGACTCCCTCGGTAAGCAGGCGCAGTCGCTCGGGCCGAATCGTGGCGTCGTATCCGGCGAACTCCATGATGGAACCGATCCGGAGCTCTTCGTCCAGTGGTGTCACCGCGACCCGATGCTCGGGAAAGATCAAAGGCACACGTGGACAAACGGACGGTCGCGGTAACGTGATCGAATACCCTTTTCCCGGCTCGATCGGTATCCGCACTCGCAGAATTCCGGCCAAGCGAGGTGTCCAGGCACCCGTCGCGATGACGAATCGATCCGCCTCGATCGTTTGATGTTCCAACTTTGCCGCGCGCACCACGCCGTTCGTTTCGATCAAGGAGTCGAGCCCCTCCTGCTCGACGAAGCGTACGCCGCGACGCTGCAGCGCGGCCCGCCAGGACGCGACCAAGCGATCAGGACGCAAGTGCGCGTCATGCTCGAAGTACCAGCCACCGGCCAACCCAGGTCGAAGCGAGGGTTCGAATTCGCCCAGCTCGGGACCACCGATGCGACGCGCCGGCTCGTTGAACTCTTCCGTGAGCAGGTCATTCACGCGGGTATAAGAATCGAAGGGTCGCTGGTTTTTGTAGACGAATAGCAAACCCTGTTTCTTCCATTCGCATTCGATGCCTTCCTGTTCGACCAACTGCGTGTACAGGCTCAGCGACGACGCCAGCAGGGGCTGGATCGCTCGGCCCGATTCCAGCATCTTGGCTTGATTGCACCTTCGGGCGAAGTTCCAGAGCCACTTCCAGAGGCCACGGTCCAGACGGGGGCGAATGTGGAACGGACTCTGCGGGCTCAGCATCGACTTGAAAGCCGCGCCCAGCGCCCCGGGCTCGGCCAACGGCAGCACATGGCTTGGGCAGACCAGGCCACAGTTGCCGTGAGAGCACTCGCCTCCGATGCGCCCTTTGTCGACGATCGTCACTTGATAGCCGGCACGGTTCAGGAAGTGGGCGCACGCGATCCCGATAATCCCACCCCCGACCACGACAATCCGTCGCCCGTCATTCATGGCCGGATCCCGTGGAGGAACGGATCGCTGGGATCCAGCAGCAGGGTTGACTCCCCAGTAATCCAGGCCGAGCCGGTAATGCTGGGAACCAGTTGACCGCTGGCATCCAATCGATAGGTCGCCTCGAAAACCGTCCCGATCACACTCTCTTGCCGCCACACCTGTCCTGGCTTGAGCCGTCCGTCGTCCGCCAGACACGCAACTTTCGCGCTCGTGCCCGTTCCGCAGGGAGAGCGATCCCAAGCGCCACCGGGGCAGAGGACAAAATTGCGAAGGTCCGCCGCCTGGGAAGGCCCCAACAGTTCGATGTGGTCGATCAGCGCCCCGTTTTCGCCCGTGATCTTATCTCGCTGCAACGCCCCGCGCACCGCCATCGCGAATCGCGTCAGTTCTGGGACCTGCGAGAAATTGATTTGCATCGGGTGCTGGCCCACAAGAAAAAACCAATTCCCGCCCCAGGCCACATCTCCCAGCACTCGGCCATAGCCTGGGACTTCCACGGCAACATCCGCCGCTTGGCGGTAACTCGCGACGTTCTCCACCGTCACGCGCTGCCGGTCGGGGTGCAGCAACACGTTGACGTGACCGACGGGTGTTTCCAGGCGGTGCCGCCCCGGCCCAATCCGACCCAAGTGCGCGAGCGTGACGGCGACGCCGATCGCACCGTGGCCACACATTCCAAGCGTTCCCACGTTGTTGAAGAAGATCACGCCCGCCGAGCAGTCCGGATCCGTGGTTGGGCAGAGCATCGCTCCAACCAAGACGTCCGAGCCGCGTGGCTCGTTGACGACCGCCGATCGAAAGTCGTCAAACTCGGCGCCGAAGCGTCGGCACTGCTGGGCGATCGAGCCGCCTCCGAGATCCGGTCCGCCAGACAACACAACCCGCGTGGGTTCGCCGGCGGTGTGCGAGTCAACGACGTTGATGCGGACCCAGTCGGTCTGTTTCGACGTGTCCATCGATTCCGAATCCGCCAGTGGTTGGTCGTCCGATGGGATGGCGATTCGCCTTGCGCAGCGAGTCGCTTACGTCGGCCGCGTGGCAATTCCAGTCCGAATAATCTGAAGGATCTTTTCGCGTTCTTCGCCCACGAGCGGCAAACGGGGCGGACGTGTCAGCTCGGACCCCATGCCGCACTCTTGCACCGCGAGTTTGATGTACTGGACCAGCTTGGGATGCGTATCCAGGTGCAACAGCGGCGTGTACCAGCGATAGATCTCGACAGCCCGACGGTAATCGCCCGCCATCGCCAAGTCCCACAGCAATCGGTTCTCGGCCGGGAAGGCGTTGACCAGCCCCGAAATCCAACCGGTTGCTCCCAGCATCACACTTTCCAAAACAAGATCGTCGACCCCCGAGAAGAGAATAAAGCGATCACCACAGATATTCTTGAGGTCGGTGATTCGACGGCAGTCCTCGGAGGACTCCTTGATGGCCACAATGGTTTCCACATCCGCCAGATCGGCGAACTCGTCCGGTTTGATGTCCACCTTGTAAGAGACCGGGTTGTTGTAAATCATCACCGGCAAACTGCTCGCGCGGGCAACCGCGCGAAAATGCACGTTCGCCTCGCGCGCGTCCGCGGGGTAGACCATCGCCGGCAGCACCATCAAACCGTCGACACCGGCCTTCTCGGCGTCCGCGGCAAAGCGGCACGCCAGCGCCGTGGTGTATTCGGCAACACCCGTCAGGACGGGAATCCGCCCTCCCACATGAGCCACCGTCGCCTGCAGCACGGCAAGTTTTTCGTCGTATTCCAGCGAGCAATTTTCGCCGACCGTGCCGAGCATCACCAGACCGTGAATGCCCGCTTTGATCATTTGTTCCAGATGCCGCAAGGTCCCGTCCAGGTCAAGCGATTCGTCACGCTTGAATTGGGTCGTCGCCGCCGGATACACGCCCTGCCAGTCAACGCTCATCGCCATCGCTCCTCGCCCTCCCGTGTCTCGCCCTCCCGTGTCTCGCCCACGCGTGCCTTGCCCGCTCGCGACGATCCCAATTCTTTACTTTGACACGGCCCAAGTGCCCCCAAAAACCGCCGCAGTATAGTCGCTCGACAAAGACACACACAAGTGGCGGAATAACCGGCTTGGTCTCGAGAGAGTCCACTTCGGCGGCGGCGAATCACTCGATCTGTCCCCAAACCTTTTCCAACAGACGGAACATCGCCGGGTCGTGCTCGTTCAGTTCGGCTCGTACGAACGGGTAGAAGTCGTTGACTCCGAAATAGGCTTCCGTCGCCTCCGCGAAATACTCCTTGTGGTTACTCATCCCGTAATGCTGGACGCGCTTCCCGGTGTACAGCAACACGTTCTCGTATCGGCCATCCCGCTTCGCCTGCTCGAAAACATCCAGGATTTCGGCGTTGTCGAAACTCAAGACCTGATCGTGATACGAGTGAGCCAGCTCGTGCAGAACCACATAGGGATGCTTGGCCCACATCCGAGCGTCAAGTAATTCCTCGGCGCGGAATATGCACGTGTTTGACAAGCCGGGGATCTTGTCCGTTCGCAAGCAGCCAGCCGCGATCGGGATGATACTGCATGTTGGAGAGGGTCGGATTGTCCAATTCGAGCCAAATTCGCAACGGCAGCAATTGAGCCAAGCGATCCTTGGGCACGATGTACTTGACGCGCAGCAGGTGGTTTTCCAAAGCCTCCATCGCGCGTCTTCCCAAATCCGCGTGTTCCCCATTCAACAGTCGCGGATCGACGGCGATGGTCCAGCCCTGCAAAGGTCGTTCGATTGGGTCATAGAAAGACGGCTCGTCCTGACCGATGCAGGCTGCGACGAAGACCCAAGTCAGGCCCAACACCGTCATGATCGGTGACAAATCACGCAACATGTTTGAGGTTTCTTCTTATCTGGCGGTTGATCTGGCTGTTTAGCTGGCTAACATCCGGCTACCATCTGGCTGCATCAGGACGAAAAGACCGCCACGGTCCTCATTCGGGCAGGTGGTGAATCGAATTGTGCACCCGCCGCTCAATGGGCCGTCCATCTTCTGACTCGAGAAAGCAGCGGATCTCCATGCCCCAGGTTGGAGCGAGCTCGGGAACCGATAGGATCACGGTTCGGCCATCCGGTGACAATTCGGCGTGCGTGACCTTCCACGCCCGTTGGTTATAGTGTTCCGATCCATAGTTCGCACTTCGCTTGAGATCCCACGCGGTGAGGCTGTAGTTGTCGGGATTCTCGGCCGCGTGACGCGCAAGCGGATCGGTAAAGGCGATTTCAAGTCGATCCTTTCTGGCGTGGAGCGCCACCGGCAGATGCATGGGCTTGCCGGTGGCACGAACGCGATAAAACCCGCCCGGTTGTTGCTGATTTCCGCCCCAGGCAAACATCCCGCAAACGTAAAGCTGGCCATCGGCCGGATGGAAGCGACCGCGGGCCAGTCCGGTGGGAAACTGAGGAATCGGCAGCTCGCACATCCCACCCTGCATTTGTCCGTCCACTTGTTCGTACGGAACGACGAAGATCTTTCCGTAGCCGTACGACAAGCTGAGCAAGGATCCGCCGAGCGGGCCCCAGGTCGGCGTCGGTACCCAGAGGAGCTCGGCCGGGGAACGATCAAAGTCATTGGTGATCCAGCAAAGCGGCTGTTCCATGGCGGAGTCCGACGGATCCGTCACGTCGTGATAGCCGAACATGTTTCCGTAAAACCCTCCCTCGTGGACCCAGTTGACGCGGTTCTTAGGATTCCAGTGGCCCTCCTGATCGGTGACGATAAACGTGCCATCCGGGTTCAGGCAGACGCCATTCGCGGCCCGAAAACCATTCGCGACGATGTCGGTGCGGGCTCCATCCGGACTCACGCGCAGCAGCGTCCCGTGGTGCGGCACCAAAGCCGTCAGCGCGTGCCGCGCGGACTTGGCGTAATAAAAATTGCCGGCTTGGTCCCTTTGCAGGCCCATCGCGAATTCGTGGAAGTGGTCGGTCACTTGATGGTCGTTGTTGAAGCACTCGACGAAATCAGTTTCTCCATCTCCGTTGCGATCCCGCAGGATGGCCAATTGGTCTCGGCATGTCACATAAATGTCACCGTTTACGATCAGCAGTCCGAGCGGCTGAAACAGCCCGGAAGCGATGCGCTGCCACTCGAGCGTATCGCCGTGCTGACCATCGATACCCGTGACCTTCCACACATCGCCGTCCCAACTGCAAATCGCCGCCGTATCGCCATCCGGGAAAAAGTCAAAGCCGGTTAGTCGTACCTGCGCGAGCCACGGGTTGGGCTCGGGGCAAGTCAACGTATCAACGGCGAACGGGCCTTCGTCGCTGCCTCGTGTCGGCTGTGTTTCCACGCGTTCGGGAAAGCGCGCCGGGCCGCCATCCGTCAGGGCGGCCAGTTCTGTTGGCGGTTCGGCGACCAATCCCTGCACGGCCTGCTCAACCGCCAAGGCATCCTGCGACGATTCCAGGGCGGCGAACCAGACGGTCATCGAGACGGGGTCGTCTCCCGCGGGAATCGTCAGCCGCAGCGCACCTGCTTCGCACTCCCACGTCAGGTTCGGCAGCGACTCTCGCGTCCCCGCGAGCAGACAGCGATGGGCGGCGGAGCCATCGTCCGATCGAATCACACGCGCCGAATAGCGATCACCGCTCAGGTTGGAGATCGTTTCGCCAGCCGAGGCAAACTCCCACCTCGCCAGCGGCGATGGGGTTTGCCGTTTGGCGATCTGGTCCGCCGAGAGCTGCGAGTTGAAGAACGCGAGCGTCTCGATCGAGCCGCGAAAGAAGCTGTGTGGTTGAGGAAAATCGGGCGCGGCATAGCCCAGGCGAACGACTTGCTCGTCTCGTCGCTGCTTCGGACGCAAGACCTCCTGTGCATCCGGCTGACCGTCGATAAACAGCCGCACCCTGCCGGTGTCGTGGTCCCAGCTCACGGCGACGTCATGCCATTGGTCGTCATCGACGCGACGCCTCGACTCAATCGCTCCTACCCAACCGATGTCGTAACACAATCGCCCGTCGCGTACGAAGATGGCCTTTCCGTCGGGCACCCACTCGGGCCCCGGGTCCGTTTTGGCGAACACGGTTCCGCCGAGCTTGGTCTTGATCCGAGCCACGATCGTAAAATCGCGGCTCGTCATGTCCAACTCCTGCGGCTCGTCCACTTGAGCATACGCGGCGCCGTCGAACGCGAACGAGTTCGACGCGGGCGCGACTTCGGGGAGCTCCTTCGGACCCAGCAGAATGGTGCCCGCCGGGCGAACTGCCAAGTCGTTGGCCGTCTCGTCCAGCTGCGCGACTTGCAGCGTCAGCGGATGCGGCCGCGGTCCGACATCGAGTCGTCGAGCGTAGACCGGCCGCGGCGTCTCGGTCAGCAACTCGGGGCGCTCCAGTACATGCGTCGTTCCCACCCGATATGAAATCACGGTCTGGTTGCCGTGGAGATACATTCCCAGATACTGGCCCCAAGCGCGAGGAAGCGGACCGTAACGGCGGCCGTCGCGGCCCACGACTCGCCGTTCCTCCCATTCACCGCTCGTCGGCTCGGCCCAGCCCGGCCCCGTCTTGTTTTCGGCTTGCAATTGGCCCACGATCCGCGGGTGGACTCCGTGTTGACCGTTAAAGTGAATCCCACGCCAGTCAATGAAGCCGGTTCCGGTCCAGGCGGCGGCCATGCGCAACGTGTCGTGGTCGAAGATCATCCAATGCCGGCCACGCGAGATCCCGCCGGGACCTCCGTCCAGCCGAACGGCAATTCCTTTGTAGGCGAAGTTCGATCCATCCCCGCCAATCTCGTAGGTATTGATCAAGGTTCGGCCGTAGTCCATCGTGACCCAAGGTTCCAGCGTCAGTGGACTCGGCCCCCGCGCGTCGCCCTTGGGCAGCGATGCCAGCCAGGACTCCTCCACCGCGCGGTACTGAGTTGGATTGTCGGACTTGAGATAGGCCTCGCGAATGTAGTGGATCACGTCGTATTTCTGTTGAGGTACCATCCACGACTGCGGCTGCATCATGCCGAATCCGCGCGTCAACGTCTGGTACATCGTGTAGGGATCGGATCCGTTCTTGAATCGCCCACTGGAAAACCGCAACGAAGTCGGCAGCGAGCCGGGTTGAGCGTGAGTTCCATGGCAATTCACGCACACGCGGTTGTAAATCGCCTCGCCATGACGAAAGTTTTCGGGTCCCAAATCGCGGATCATGCCGGCATGGTCGATCTGGTTCTCGTATTCGGGCAAGGGCTGGGCCGCGTACAGGTGGGGAGCCGGCTGGAGGTTCCGCGCCGCCAACGGACCACCGTCGCGGATTTCGATCAAGTATTTCAATAGATCCAGGAACTGTTGGCGGCTGGAGAGCTGGTTGGCCAGGCCTGCGGGCATCAATGAATTGGCATTGGGCATTACCTCGTCGAGTTCGTGGCGTTGAAAATGATGCAATTTCCCAGGCTGAGACGGATCGCGCAGCACCACTTCTTCGTCGTCATGCTTGACAATCAGGCCCACCACGGTTTGGCCATCGCGCGTAACGACGGTGAGCGACTCGTAACCCTCGCGAATCTCCTTGGAGGGGCGCAGCACCGCATCGACCAGACGCTCCTCGCGGGGCGATTGTTCCCAACGGGAAAGGTCCGGCCCCAACTGCTCGCCCGGCGTGTCCGCATCGTGACATTGCCGACACGACATGAACGGCTGGAAGAAAAGGATTGCTCCGCGCCGCGCGTCGCCGTCGGCCATCGCGTCCGCCACCAACTGGGAGGGATCTTCGCTTTGGAGGCTTTCCTCAAGCGTCTGGGCCGCAAGCCAACTCGGCATCAGAACAGTCAGTGCGCATAACCAGGCTGCCTTGACGAAACAGCTCATCCGTTTTCTCCGAGTAGTTGGCGGTGACAGGGGTTGTCGATGGACATCAGGCGATGATTTGGCGAATCGGTTGGCCGTCGCACAGCGTGAACGGGCGATTGAGTGAATCACGGATCTCCATGCCCGGGTCGACACCCAGCAAGCTGTAGATCGTGGCGGCCAGGTCGGCCGGAGAAGTGGGCGAATCGGCCGGGTAGGCCGCCAGGCGGTCGCTGGCACCATGGACCACGCCTCCCCGAACGCCTCCTCCCGCAAGGACCGAGGTGAATACGCCTCCCCAATGATCGCGGCCATCACGCCCGGCACCGGCTCCGCCGACCACCCCCTGCCCCACGCGCGGTGTCCGCCCCATCTCACCTGTCCACACGACAAGCGTCTCATCCAGCATGCCACGGTCGGACAGATCCTCCAGCAGCGCCGAAAACGCCAGATCCGTCACCGGGCAAAGTCGAGTCTTGAGATCGATGAAGTTGCGGTTGTGCGTGTCCCAGTAGACGCTGACGTTGGTAATCCCGTCGTTCGGCCAAAATACGGTGACCAGCGGCACGCCCGCCTCGACCAACCGACGGGCCTGCAAGACCGATTGGCCGTGCAGATTCATCCCGTATCGCTCGCGCAGCGGGCGGGGTTCCTGCGTCAGATCAAAGGCCTGCCGAACGTTCGGCTCCGCCAGGATCTGAAACGCCCGGTCGTATTGCGCGTGGACGGCGACACCTTCGCGGTACGATTCCAGGAACCGCAATTGGCGATCGACTTGACCCAGCAACTCGCGGCGCTGGTTCAAGCGTCCCGAAGGGAGGTTCGCGCAGAGCGCAACTCCGCCAAATAATCGGGGCGCGAGGCGTCGTCGTCAATTCGAAGTGGGTCGTACTGAGGCCCCAACCACCCTGCCCCTTGACCGTGCGATTGCTCGACGAAACGCGGACTGCCATTGGGCACCTTCGGCATCATCGAAATGAAGGGAGGCAACGGCCCCTTCCCGCGGCCCAATTTGGCGAGCATCGCGCCATAGCTGGGCCAGTCCTCCGCCAACGGCTGCCCGCGCCGCAGCACGCCGCGACCCGTCAACAGGTGGTGAGTCGCATGGGTGTGGTCCACGTCCCCGTGCGTCATCGAGCGAATGAGGGCCAGCTGGTCCGCATGCCTTGCCAGCCTGGGAAGATGCTCACAAATCTGAATTCCAGGCACATTGGTGGCGATCGGCGAGAACTCACCGCGATACTCGCTGGGTGCCTCCGGCTTCAGATCCCAGGTATCCTGATGAGCGGGCCCGCCCCACATGAACAGCAGGATGCAGGCCTTCGCGCGACCGCGACCGTGCGTGACATCCGCCACCTGAGCGGCTAATGATTCGGGCGTTAAAGATTGGGCCGCGGCCTCCCGCGATGCCAACAATTGCGCCAAATTCATCCCGAACAGCCCCAAAGATCCGGCGCAAGAACTCGCGCCGGGCCATCGCCACGGGACGAAATCCCGAAACACTCGGCCCTCGCACGCTGACTCCCGCCGCGGTTTTCGCGGGTCTCGTCGCCATCTCGGTCACAAGCCAGTGGCCCCTCGAATTGCAAATCGTGATGGTCGGTCGACCAAGTCCCATTCACGTCCCATTATCGACGAACCACATCCCGTCGCAACTCCACGCCGCCGACGGGTCATCGGTTTGTTGGAATCGCCACGTTGATGGACTACAATCGCCCCAAGCAAAACGAGAAAAACCCGGGTTTCGATACATCCCTGCCGTTCTTGGCGGATAACGCCGCGGTCGATCGAAAATGTTCCAGAGGATTTCAACATCGCGTCACTCGCCGTCCTGGCCGGCGACGGCCTGCCTGCTCGCCGCCTACTGCACCGCCGGCTGGGCCGCGCCTCGCAGCAACGCAGATGAACCGCCGACATCGCGTGCTGAGTCGCCACTGCTGGCGTCTCAAAGTGCGGACGAGGCCGTGAGTCAGCCGGGCCAGGCGACGATCGTCGGTCATGTGCGATATCGCGGCGATGCTGCTCGACCTTGGCGGCTCGGCCGCTACTATCTGCGCAGCTCCAAGACGGGCGAGTTGGCGGAAGCCGTCGTGGCGATTGCAAAGCGGGGCCTTCATTCGCCAGGACCGGCCCGGGCACCGCGGACGGAAACGATCAACCAGAAAGACTTTCAGTTCACGCCGGAAACATTGGCAATTCAGGCGGGTGACCGGGTGAGATTCCTCAACAGCGACGCGCAGATCCACAACGTTCAGACGTCCCACTCCCGCCAATCGTTCAACGTCAATATGCCGCCCGGCGGTGAGCACATCGAAGCCTTTTCGTTCGCGGGAGGGACTCGTCAACCCTATCGCCTCGGTTGCGTCTATCACGGTGGCATGCGAGCCTGGGTGTTCGTCTTCGATCATCCGTGGTTTCAATTGACCGACAAGACGGGATCGTTCCGATTGACCGATGTTCCTCCCGGCGAGTACCGCTTGGAGGTCGTGCACCCGGCCGGCGAATTGAGGGCCGACCGGATGATTACGCTGAATCCGGACGAGACGCTCTCGGTCGAGTTCCAATTGACACCCGACGATCGTGTCGACAACCAGCCCTAGACCCGCGACATTTTCCGGCGACATTTTCCAGTGTCGCCCGACACGACTTGGACAATTCTCAAACTCAGCAGCAGGAAACGAGCGATGACATCACCATTCACACGTCGCGAAGCGATTCAAGCTGGTTCGGCATCCGCAACCGCCTTGCTCGCATGGTTGGCCTTGCCCGACTTGATGTCGTTTGCCGCCGAACCGGATGAGGAGTTGGTCCCTTTTCTGGACATGCCGCGGACACCGCCCAACCGGCTCGATTGGGAGACGCTCGAAGATTGGCTCACGCCGCAGGATCAAGTCTTCAGCGTCCAACACTACGGGACACCCGAATTCGACTACAGCTCCTACCGCCTCGAGATTGGCGGTCTGGTCGACAAGCCCCAGAGTTTGACGCTGGACGACCTCAAGGCCCGTCCGCGCAAAGACGTGCTGATGACGCTCGAGTGTTCGGGAAATGGATCCTCCAAAGGGTTTATGAACGCCGTCTACAACAGTCGCTGGGTCGGGACGCCACTTGCCCCACTGCTGCAGGAATGTGGAATCCAACCCGAGACAATTGAAGTCGTTTTCTTCGGCAAAGATATGAACGAAGAAACACTACGGGCCGGGACCAGCAATGAACTGAAAGTCGAGGTCCCGTTCGGTCGCAGCATGACCTTGCGCGACGCGCTGGAGATGGACCTGCTGCTGGCTTACGAGCGCAACGGGGAGCCGATCGAGCACCGCAACGGGGCTCCTGTCCGCTTGATCGTTCCGGGATGGTACGGCGTGGCGAACGTGAAATGGCTCGCGCGGATCGAGTGCCGCAATCGCCGCTACATGGGACGCTATATGGCGCGGGATTACGTGACCGTGCGTGGCGAGCGACGTGGCGACGACGTCGTGTTCGTGGAAACGTCGGTGACGCGCATCAATCTCAAGTCCGTGATCGCGCGGGTCACGCGGCGGCCGACCGTCAACGGCTCGATCCCCGTCAAGGCATACGGTGCCGTTTGGGACGACGGCACCGGGGTTGCCAAGGTCCAGGTCAAGGCCGGCGACGGTCCCTGGCGTGATGCCAAACTGGCCGACGAGCCTCGCGCGAAATACGCCTGGACGTTCTTTTCCATCGACCTGGACGGACTACCCCCCGGAAAGCACACCCTGGTGTCCCGCGCGATCGGCGTTGATGGTCGCATCCAGCCGGCCGCGGAGGACGACGAAATCGCCTTGAAGCGAACCTATTGGGAAGCGTATCAGCAATGGCCTCGTGAAATTGAGTTGGAGAGCTGAAGGACCGAGCGCAATCGTCCGACAGCGGGGGGTTATCCACCGAGGGCACAGAGGGCACCGAGAGATCAAGGCCGGGTTCGGAAGCCCATCCTTTCGGGGTGAATTCGAGGCCTTGGAGCCGCGCTCGGACTGCACGCCGGCTTCTGATCGTGCTATGCTGTCCGTTTCAGCACCGCGCGGCAACGCACTGGCGCGTTCGTGCTGCGGATTCTTCGTCCCCTGCGTCGCTCGAATGATTCAACTGGCATTCTTTGACCTATACGTGAGCCGATTCGTCTTTCGCGGGCATGACGTCCGAGGCCGGATTGACGCCGGCCGACGGGGAAAGGCAGCGAATCGGAAAACCGCTTGCCGCCGACTCCACGCCGTCCGACACGCGTTGGTTGCCTGTCTTGTCGTCGCCTGGATCCCTGCTTGTTCGGCAGCTCCGCTGAACTTCCTGATCCTCATCGCCGACGACTTGGGATGGGGTGATGCGGGATTCTGTGGTCATCCTACGATTCGCACCCCGAATCTTGATCGGCTGGCCCGAGACGGAATGTCGTTCGAACAGGCGTTCTTGACGTGCAGCTCGTGCAGCCCAAGTCGCAGCAGCATCCTGACAGGTCGCTATCCACACAGCACCGGCGCCAGTGAGCTGCACTTGCCCTTGCCGGCGGACCAAGTCGTGTTCGCGGGCCTGATGAAAGAATCCGGGTACTACACGGCCGCCGCGGGGAAATGGCATCTGGGTCCCGCCGCCGAACGCCATTTCGACCGGATCTATGGCGCGCGCGGCGAGAGTGGATGCGAAGCGTGGCTGTCCGCCCTCCAAGAACGGCCGCTCGACAAACCGTTCTTTCTCTGGCTGGCAGCCGTCGACCCTCACCGCGGCTATCGCCCCGGGGCGCATGACCCGCCGCACACGCCCGAGGAGGTCGTCCTGCCGCCATTCCTTCCGGATTCACCCGAGGTTCGACGCGACGTTGCGCTTTACTACGACGAAGTCGGCAGGCTGGACAAGTTTGTCGGGCAGGTCCTTGACGAGCTGGCGCGTCAGGAAATCGTTGAGACGACCTTTGTGCTGTTTCTGTCCGACAATGGTCGCCCGTTTCCTCGCTGCAAGACGACGTTGTACGACAGCGGGGTCAGAACGCCCTTCATCGTCCGTTGGCCCGAAAAAGTCCCGGCAGGATCTCGCTGCCATGACCTTGTCAGTTCAGTCGATATCGCGCCCACCATCCTCGAGCTGGCCGGACTGCAGTCGTCCCCCACCTTCCAGGGCGTTTCGTTCGTCCCCTTGCTGAGCGACCACCCCCTGCCCGTCCGAGACCAGGTTTTCGCCGAACACAATTGGCATGACTATCAGGCGCGTGAACGGAGCGTGCGGACGAAGCAATTTCTTTATATTCGCAATGATCTGCCCAACCTGCCTGCCACACCCCCGGCCGATGCCGTGACAAGTCCCACGTTTCGCGTCATGCAGAACCTCCTTCGCGCGACGCGTTTGCCAGCCGAGCAGCTCGGCTGCTTCACGGTTCCCCGGCCTCAGGAAGAACTCTATGATCACGTCCGAGATCCACATCAGCTGCACAACTTAGCCCGTGACCCCGCCTACGCCAGGCCCCTCGAACACCTGCGGCAACTTCAACAACAATGGACCAACGAGACCCGCGACGATCCGCCTCCCAATCTTACGCCTGACGGTTTCGATCGAATCACGGGCGAGCGGATCATCGGGTTCCGTCACCCCAGTTTGGGTCGATGAGTTGGGGGCGGCGGACAAGCGTCGTTCTGGAACGGAGTTAAAAATGAAAATCAAACGAACGACGATCAACTTCGTCATCGATGCCGTCGCGTTTGTCGCGTTTGTGCTTCTGACGGCCACTGGAATGGTCGAACGATACTTGCTTCCGCCGGGGACGGGCCGCTTCCAATCGCTTTGGCAAATGGACCGGCATCGGTGGGGAGACGTGCACTATTGGATTGCCGTGGTCTTGATGGGCGCGCTGGCCGCGCACATTTGCTTGCACTGGAAATGGATTACATCGGTCGTGCGCGGACGTCCATCGGATGCCTCCGGCTGGCGCATGGCGCTAGGCGTGGTCGGACTCGTCGGACTCGTCGGCCTGTCGCTGTCACCGTTCCTGGCGGAAGTCCAGCAAACCGGTGTCCCAGGACGTCGACAGCACCTCGAAACTCCCGGCGAGCCGGACTCGAATCAGGTCGGTGGTCTGACTGCGGACGATCTCCGCGGCTCGATGTCGTTCGCCGAGATTGAACAGGCCACGGGCGTCTCAGCGACGCTCATCCTCCGTGAGCTGGGGCTTCCCGAGGACGTGCCGCGTGACACGAATCTCGGGCAGATTCGACGGCAGTACGGTTTCGAAATGGATGACGTCCGGCGCGTTGTCGGGCAGCACCTGCCAAGCAAGTAGTGCGGTGTCACCGCGAAGATTTGGGCGTTGGAAAAAAGGGGGCAGGTTGTGAAAAAAAAGGGGTCAGGTCCCAAAAGCCGGTAGGGCCCTGCGGATGCTTCGCCGGTTTGGGACCTGACCCCCTTTCCATAACCCCCTTTCCATAGCCAGGGAGTTCGCCGCATGGAAGGCTGTCCGACGCGCACCCGTCCCGGCTGCGTCGCGATCGTCGCCGTGGTTCTGCTGGGCTCAAAAACCGGCCTGGCCGGCCCACGCATCGTGGTCGGCCGAGATGTACCGGTTGCGGACCGAATTCCCATCGACCGGATCGACCATCGCGCGTGGGATCGCTTGCTCAAGCAGTTTGTGGACCAGCGTGGATACGTCGCATACGACCAGTGGAAGCAATCGACCGCGGCGACGCGGGCGCTGGATGAGTACCTGGCGACGTTGTCGGCAGCGGACCTGACCGCCCGCTCGGATCCATCCGCCCGACTGGCATTCTGGATCAACGCCTACAATGCGCTCACCATCCGCGGGATCTTGCGTGAGTATCCGACGACCAGCATTCGGAATCACACCGCCAAGGTCTTCGGCTACAACATCTGGAAGGATCTCTTACTGCAGGTCGGCGGGCAGACGTATTCGCTCGACCAGATCGAACATCAGCGATTGCGGAAGCTGGGCGAGCCGCGAATCCATTTCGCGATTGTTTGCGCCTCGGTGGGTTGCCCCCGACTGTTGGCCGAAGCGTACACGGCCGAGCAGCTTGATGCCCAATTGACGGCCAATGCCAGGCACTTTTTCGCCAACCCCAACAATTTCCGCTACGACGCCTCGAGCCGCCGGTTCCAGCTGTCCGAAATTCTCGACTGGTTCGGCACCGATTTCGGCAGCGACCAGGCCGCCCAGCTCCGCGCCATTTCGCCTTACCTTCCGGATCGCGCCGCGAGCCAGGCGGCCGCCGCGAATTCAGGCTCCGTTTCGTTTCTGAAATACGATTGGAGCTTGAACGATCAAGCCCCTGCCGCTCGGCCCTAGCCCGTGCCGTGCCGCCGCGAAGATCGGGCGTTGGCAAAAAGGGGACCATTGACACTCGGCACGGCCCAGAACCCTGTGTGAACCATGGCCGCAGTCGTCGGAGCGAGCGGCGAGCCGTCACGCCGCTTGGCTGGCCCGGGACACCCAGCCCGCGTGGGGGGGTACAAGGTTTTGAGTCGGACTCGTGTTCCGCTATGATCGAAGTCGGTTAAGTCTAGAGTCCGTAAACAGGTGATCCCGTGTCCTCATTAAAATCTAAAGAAGTTGACGGCGTGCTTATCGTCGGATTCGCAA
This sequence comes from uncultured Planctomycetales bacterium, assembly GCA_963826795.1. GTDB lineage: Bacteria > Planctomycetota > Planctomycetia > Pirellulales > Pirellulaceae > CAWGYT01. The sequence goes on from CAWGYT010000025.1 coordinate 278,119, forward strand.
ACGGCAAGTTGTTGGACGAGTCCGTGATCCAGCAGGTGGGCAGCGATCTGGGGGCGCTGGCCGGCAATGCCAAGGAAGGCGACAAGCTGCTGCTCACGTTCCACGGCGTCAGCTTCATGTCGTCCGCGATGCTGGGGCAGCTCGTCCAGTTCCTCAAGAAGTGCAAGCAGCAAAACGCGGAACTCAAGGTGTGCAGTATCTCGCCCGAGATCTTCGAGGTGTTCAAGCTGACACGACTCAACAAGATGTTTGATGTCAAGAAGGACGAGCAGTCGGCACTGGACTCGTTCAAGAAGAAGGGCTGGTTTTCCTAACAGGCTGGGATTTTGTCCGACCTTCGTTGGCGGACGAATCCCTCGGTCCGAAAGCCGACCGTGGCGAGACGTCCGGGTGGTGGCGGGCCAGCCGAATCGAGCATTTTTCTGGGAGCGAGTGGATTGGACGAAAGCGCGGTCAAGATCGACGTGGTCGTGGCGGAGGACAGTCCGATCCAGGCGAAGATGCTGCAGAAGCGTCTGATCGACGCGGGCTACGAGGTTCGCGTCGGCGTCAATGGCGCGAAGGCCCTGGAACTGATCCGCGAGCGACCGCCGCAGATCATCATTTCCGACATCGAAATGCCGGAAATGACCGGGTTCGAGCTGTGCCGCGCCGTCAAGAACGATGCGGAATTGAAACGCATTCCACTGATTCTGCTCTCCACCCTTTCGTCGCCCGAAGACATCATTCAGGGACTGCATGCTGGGGCGGATAATTACGTCACCAAGCCCTACGATGCAGCGTACTTGTTAAGCCGCGTCGAGTCGCTGCTGAAGACCCCCATTGGCGACGAAGAAGATCAGGGTCCGGCGCTGGACGTGACGTTATCGGGCAAGCGATATCAGGTCCATGCGGGTCGTCAGCAGGTGTTGAATCTGCTGATTTCGACCTTTGAGAATGCCGTCGAAAAGAACAACGAACTAATTCGCGTCAACCAGGAGCTGACGCTTGCGCGAGACAAGCTCACCACCTGGAATGACGAGCTCAAGAATCTGAATGCGAAGTTGGAAACCGCCAACACGCGGATGTCGCGTGACTTGGACGCCGCGGCCAAGGTTCAGCAATCGCTGTTGCCGACGGCCGACTTGGATTCGAGCACGATTCGCGGTTCCTGGAAATACGTCCCCTGCGACGAATTGGCCGGTGACTTCCTGAATTTCTTTCCGCTGGACGACCGGCACGTCGCATTCTTCGTAGTCGATGTCAGCGGTCATGGTGTCGCGTCGTCGCTCTTGTCGGTCACCATCGCGCGCGTGCTGACGCCCCATGCCTCGTCCTCGTCCTTGTTGGTGAAGCAGGACGGGGATCAACGACAGATCGTGCCGCCGCGGGACGTCGTCTCGGAGCTGAATCGACGCTTTCCGATGGAGGAACAAGGCGGACTGTATTTCACGCTTTTGTACGGCATCTTGAACACTGAGACGCGTGAATTTCGCTACAGCTCGGCTGGTCATGACCCGCCCATCCACGTCCCGCGTGGCGAAGCACCGCGGTTTCTACCCGCCGAAGGCTGCCCGATCGGTTGGATGGACGACATCGAATTCGACGAGGAAGCCATCACACTCGGCGTCGGCGACCGCGTCTTCCTCTACTCCGACGGCGTCCCGGAGGCAATGGACGAGCAGTTGAACGAGTTCGGCGAAGAGCGGATGTTTGAGGTCATCGCAAGGTTGCAATCCGAACCTTTGCCCGACGGGGTCACGAAATTGTGTGAGTCCGTCAAGACGTGGTGCCAGACGAACGGGCCGAAGGACGACGTTTCGCTCTTGGTGTTCGAAATCCCGTCGTAGGCATGATCTCAGTCCAGCCGGGCGTGATCGAATCGATAGAAGCTGAAGCCGTCGTTGCGGGTGACCTTCAGCGTGGTGTCCAGGTGCAGCGCGGACTCTGCGCCGCCCAGAATCAAGAAACCATCGGGCCGAAGTAGCCGGCCGACCTTTCGCAGGATCTGCTGACGAGTCGGCACGTCGAAGTAGACCAGGACATTTCGCATCAGGATCACATCCATTCTGGGCATCGGCGGCCAATCGCCGCTGAGATTCAAACGGCGAAATGTAACCATCCGGCGCACGCTTTCGTCAAGTTCCCACTGCGTCTCGGTGCGGCGAAAGTATTTGTCTCGCAGCGTTGCCGACAAGCCTCGTTCGATTTCCAGCTGACTGAATCGGCCGCTTTGAGCCCTGGCCAGGACCTCCTCCGACAGATCGGTCGCCAGCAGGCGGATTGTCCAATCCGAAAGTTGCGTGAACCAAGCGTGCTCGCGCAAGAGGATCGCGAGGCTGTAGGGCTCCTGGCCGGTGGAGCAGGCGGCGGACCAGAAGTTCAGGGTCTTCGAGTCGCGGCGACGGGCGAGAAGATCCGGCAAAATGACCTCCCGCACTGTCTCGAAAGGAACTCGGTCGCGGAACCACGACGTCTCGTTTGTCGTCATCGCCTCGACGACTTGCTGACGAAGCCGTTGGCTGGCCGGATCCCGTAATCGCGCTACGAGCTCATCGATCGAACCAAGACCTGCGCCCGGGCGATCGGCAGCAGTCGAGTTTCAACCAGATACTCCTTTTCATCGCCCAGGCGAATCGCCGAAAGTTCGGCCAGCAAGGTGCGGATGTAATCGAAACTCGCGGAACTCATCGCCATCGATCGGCTGACTTTCACGGGACGCAAACACGCGCGACATGGGTCAGCGCGTGGAGGCAGAGACGCGCTGCAGTCAATCGGGCGATCCACGTCGTCGGACGCGGCGGTCAATCTCGTTCCCGAGGGTCTCGAGCGGAAAGATACCGTCGGCCAGGCCCGCCCGCGCCACCTGACCCGGCATGCCCCAGATCGTGCTGCTGGCTTCGTCCTGTACCAGGATTTGGCCCCCGGCCTGACGCACGAACTTGCAGCCCAGCAGACCGTCATTTCCCATTCCCGTCAAGACGACCGCCAGCGTATGTTCGCCGTACACCTCGGCGGCCGAGCGAAACAAGACATCCGCGGAGGGTCGGCACGCGTTCACGGGAGGATCCTGGTTCAGCTGCAAACGATTCCCGTTCACGTCCCCGTGAATCGCCAGGTGAAATCCTCCGGGGGCGAGGCGGACTTGGCCCCGTTGCAAACGGTCGCCATCCACGGCTTCCCGGACGTCGAACTGGCCGCCCCCCGCCAGTCGCTCAGCCAGGTATCGCGTGAAGATCGGCGGCATGTGCTGGACGATCAAAACCGGCACGGGGCAATCCAAGACGATCGACGGCAGGATTTTCGCGAGCGCACACGGACCTCCCGTCGAGGCCGCCATCACAATCACCTCAACGCGCGAGGCAGTCCGGACGGCGCGGGGCGTCTTGGTCGCAAGCGGACCGGCCTCGTCAATGGCGACTCGCTTTTGTACCAGCTGCTTGATCTTGGGAATTAACTCGTCGCGAATCGAACGCCGACCCGCCTCGGCGTCGCGCATTTGAGTGCCGCCCGGTTTGGCGACGTAATCGTTGGCGCCGCACAACAAGGCCTCCGTCGTGACGGCGGCACCACGCTCGGTCAGCGAGCTGAACATGATCACCGGCAGACGCGGGTCGATCTTCCGCAGCGCCTTGAGCGTTTCCAGTCCGTTGAGGTTCGGCATCTCCACATCCAGCAGCATGATATCCGGAGCGATCCGCTCCAGTCGCTCAAGGGCCATTTTTCCATCGACGGCACTGCCGGCCACAACGAGTTCCGGGTCGTCCGAAAGCAAGTTCGTCACGACGCGACGCACGATGACGGAATCATCGACGATCATCACGCGAATTTTCCGAACTTCAGCTTTCGAGCGGGGGGGCGTCGAAGTGGTCGGCGACGCGGATGATCCGGAGGGGGAGAATTTCAGGCGCGAGAGTGCCGTGGCGAGCGACTTTTGCGTGCAGGGTTTGACGATGTACTCGTCCGCACCCGCCGCGATCGCAGTCGACACCCGTGACGGCTCCGACTCGCCACTGACCATGACCAACGGCAGATCGCGATAGCGCCCGTCGGCACGCACGGCGCGGATGAACTGCAGTCCGTCCATCTCGGGCATCTGCCAATTGACCGTGGCCAGGTCCGGCTTGCCGAGTTGGCGGAGTGATTCGAGCCCTTCTTGCCCGTTGGCCGCCTCGCAGGTTTCAAACCCGAAATCACGGAGCATCTTGGCCAGGATGCTTCGCACCGGCTTCGAGTCGTCGATTACCAATGCACGCATCTGAGTCACTCTTCCGGGAAAGCCGCCGGGCTCGGCCGTTCCTTCACGCGACGAAATCCTGCCCACCCTGGATTGTAGCGGCGGACCACCGCCGAAGTGCGGCCTGAGTCAGCGGGAGCCCGGGGGCCGGGAGCCGGGAGCCGGGGCCCGGGAGCCGGGGGACGCCGGGACAGAGGGCTCACGTCGTCACCGCTGCTGGTAGGCGCTGACCAGGTTTTGCAGGTTCGACGCCATCCGGGCAAGTTCCTGGGCGGCGGTCTGCGTGTTGGCGGCACCTTCGGCCGTGCTCTGCGCCGCCTCGGCGACTTGGGTAATATTTTGAGCGATCTCCGCACTGCCACCGGCCGCCGCCGCCAGGTTCCGGCCAATCTCGGCAGTGGTCGAGGTCTGCTCCTCCACCGCGGCCGCGATCGTGTTTTCGAGATGGCTGATCCTGTTGACGATCTCGGTGATCTCGCCGATCGCCGCGACGGCCTGGTCGGTGTCCGCCTGGATCGTATCGATCCGACGCCGAATGTCCTCGGTCGCCTTGGCCGTTTCGTGAGCCAGCTCTTTGACTTCGCTGGCGACCACGGCAAAGCCCTTGCCCGCATCACCCGCTCGGGCTGCCTCGATCGTCGCGTTCAGTGCGAGCAAATTCGTCTGTTCGGCGATTGAGGTGATCACCTTGATCACCTCGCCAATTTTGGAACTACTGGCTCCGAGTCGCTGGACCGTTTCGTTCGTCGCGGTCGCGACCGCCACGGCCTGATTCGCGACTCGGGCCGCCTCGCTGGAACTGCAAGCCACCTCGCGAACGCTCACGCCGAAGTTGTCGACACCGGTGGAAATGGTCTGCGTGCTGTCGCTGACACTCTCGGCCGACGACGATACCAGCCGAGCCTGAGCGGTTGTCTCTTCCGCCGCAGCACTCATCTGCTGACTGACCGATGTCAGCTCTTCCGACGCGCTGGCCAGACCTTGCATGTTCTCCGCGATCCCTTCGACCAGTGCCTTCTGGCGATTTGCCTGAGCCGAGAAGGATCGGGTCACCCCCAAGGACACCGTCAGTACAAAGACGGCCGCCACACAGAAGACAACCAGCGTGAACCAGAGGATGGCTTGCACAGGTTGACGGACTTCACGCATTTCGATGTCCGAAATCAAGGCCCACTTTACTTCTTCCGTATCCGCTCCATCGGATTCGTGAATGACAATCGGCGACCAGCTGCTCAGCACCGTCTCACCTCGGTAGTTGACCATGGTCCCCGTGCCGCTCGTCCCTTCCGCCAGCGCTGCACGGGCCGCCGCCGTATCCGACTTGGAAGCGATAATCATCGTTTCCAGTCCCAGTTGCTGCTTGAACCTCGAGTCGTTGCGAAACGTCATGTCGGGGCCGATGGCGTACGCCTCGCCCGTCTGACCGAGCCCCGTCCGATCGCTCAAGACCGCGTTGATGTCGTCAATGGGGGTCTGAAAGACCGCCACGCCGATTTTTCGCTGACCGTCGAATATCGGTGACGCGATAAAACTGGCAGCGCTGTCATACGACGGCAAATACGGTTCGTAGTCGGTAAACGCCACATAGTCTTTCCAGTTGGCCGCTTTGCATCGCTCGAACACCGTCGCGATTCCCGTGCCGGCATAAGGACCGTTCTCCAGCGACGTGGCAAAATCAACTTCCTTATCGACGGAGTACACAATTTCGCCTCGTGTCAGATCGACGAGCATGATGTCGTGAAGGCCGAATGTCTCCGCATAATTGCGCAGGATCGCGTGGTACAGGGCATGAGTTTCGCCGTAGCGGGAGCGGTCCTCAGCGGGACGCACCAATTCGGACTTTGCGCCCAGTGGATGGAAATTTTCCTGGAGATACTGGTACTGCAGAAAAACGGCGTCATCGTCGAGTGGCTCGAATTGCGCCTTGATGTTCGGGACCCTGCCGTTGTTGAGTCGTTTGTATTCGCGCTCAAAGTCGGAGGTATAGTAAGCACGCAGCGATTCTCGGATGGTCGCCAATCGATCCGGAGACACCTCGTTTTCGACGCGGGCCGTGTGGATCGAGTCGGCGAATCCCCGCATGGCGTCGATCACCATGCGATCCTCCGAAAACGTACGGACCTGGTTGTGCAGCGTCCGGAAATACCCTTCCAATTGCTTGGCTTTGATCTCGCGGATCGCCTGGACGTTGGCGGACTGTCGCTGCATCACCTTGCCCGAGGCCCACAGATAGAGCGAGGCCCCCAAGACGATCAGGGGAATCAGCGAAACCCCTAGCAAGGCCAGCAACAGCCGATTTTTGAAAACGGAAAATACCGTTCGTTTCGCCTCGGATGAAGTCTGACGAACTGCGGGAGCTGACTTAGTCATGGAATGTTCCTCAAGATGCAATCGAGACGCAAGCAGCGATGCTCGTCATCTCTTGATCCCCCGTTGGTTCAAAACGGCGGCCTGGCCCACATCCAGCACGAGCAGCAACTTATCCGCCAGCTTGTAGGCTCCCGTGATCAATTCCTTCCCGGCACCTCGCAACGTCGCTGGCGGGGGCTCGAATTGAGATTCTTCCACCGCTTGCACGACACCGATTTCATCGACCAGCAGGCTGACCAGCTCATCGCCCAGTTGCACAAACACGTTGGTCCCCCGTGGCGGGTTCAGATCGGGAAGCCCGAGTCGGCGACGCAGGTCAATCACCGTCACGATTTGTCCGCGACGATTGATCAGGCCCCGAACTTCACGCGGGGCAAGCGGGACCGATGTCATCGGTTGGTAGCGCAGCACTTCCCGGACGTGCTCGACCGGTACGCCGAAATGGTAGTCGTCAAGCGTGAACGTGCAGTACTGACGGGATGAGTTCATGCTAGGGATTCGCGGTGTCACCACATCGAACGATTTGGAGGACCGCCGCCAGGTCAATCACGTCCGTGACGCGACCGTCAATCACCGACGATCCCCTGGTGAATCCCGTTTCACCGTACCCGGAGTCAAGGACCGGCGGACCCTCGAAGATATCGGCAATCCGCGGCACGACCAGCCCGGCATGGTGACCTGGCGGGCCGAGCACCACCACTGCCAGCTTGCCCGACTCGGGGTCATTCGAGTCCGACCAGTGCAAGAGGCGCGACAGACGAAGCAGTGGCATGATCTGGCCACCGTACTGGATCACCTCGTGTGATCCGGCCAACTCAACCGAGGTCGACGGCAATTCTTCGAGTCGTTGGACTTCCGCCAGTCGAATCGCAATGCGACGCCGCTCGTGATTCTCGCAAAGTAAATAGGAAACCTGCGGGGCTTCGCCTGGATCGGCGTCCACCGCCGCCGGGACCCGTTCCGTTTTGGCGACCGAGAGCCCCACTTTTCGTGCGAGTCCCGCGACGTCCAGGATCAGGGCGACCGTCCCGTCGCCCATGATCGTTGCGCCGGCGAAGACGGGGATCGACTTGAGCCAGCGGCTGAGCGGTTTGACGACGATCTCCTCGGTGTCGACCACTTGATCCACGACGAGTCCGAAGCGACAGCCCTCGACCTGCAGAACGACGAGATTCAGAGCCTCGCAACGGTTGGCCGAATCCCTTGCGAGCTCCAAAACGTGACTCAAGTACACCAGCGGGATCAGCGATCCGCGGAGTCGGCAGACGGGGGCATCGTGAACCCACTCAATGGCCTCGCGGGCCGCTTCGCTGCCAAAGTTAACCAGTTCCAAAAGACTTCCGCGGGGAATCGCGAAACGATCACTGCCGCAGGTGACGATCAGGGCCGGAATGATCGCCAACGTTAGCGGGATGGTAATCCGCACCGTCGTCCCGAGTCCGGGTCGGTTGTGGAGCAGGATCGTCCCACCGATTCGCTCGATGTTGGTCCTCACGACGTCCATTCCAACGCCGCGCCCCGACACATCGGTCACGGTCTGAGCAGTGGAAAAGCCGGGCAGAAAGATCAGTTGCACCAGGTCTTCCTCACTGATGGAACCAACTCGCTCCGCATCGATCAGGCCGCGTTCCAGGGCTCGCTGCCTGACCCGCGACACATCAATCCCGCCGCCATCGTCGGTCAACTCAATCCCGACTTGGCCGCCCTCGTGATAGGCCCGCAGCAGCATCCGGCCTTTGCGCGGTTTTCCCCGCGCCACGCGCACCTCGGGGGCCTCGATCCCGTGGTCCACCGCGTTGCGGATCAGATGCGTCAGGGGATCTTTGATCGCTTCGAGCAACGAACGGTCGAGCTCGGTCTGCTCACCCTCCTGCACCAATTCGATCTCTTTGCCGCAGGCCAGGGCAAGATCGCGAACGACGCGCGGAAACTTCCGCCAGATCGTCGCCATCGGCTGCATCCGAGTCTGCATCACACCTTCCTGCAATTCCGAGGTGATCAGGCTAAGCCGCTGGATCGTTTTCCAAAGCGCCGTGTTTTCCAAGTTGGAACTCTGCTGATTCAATTGGTTGCGAGCCAGCACCAATTCTCCCGCCAGGTCCAGCAGTTCATCCAGTAAGTGAACGTCGACGCGAATCGATCCTTCCGAGGCAGGCTTGTGCGGCGGCCCTTGTGGCACGGGCACGGCGAGCTGGACCGACTCAGCCCGCTCGATGGCCTCGACCGACTCAGCGGGCTCGATCGACTCCATGGGCTCGCGCGAGTCCGCGACCGCGGCGGACGCGTCGGTCTCCATCATTTCCGGCGTCGTCAACTCGGTCGGATCAGCACTCACCGCTCGGTCGCTTGCACCGATCGTCGCCGGCAGCGGCGGTCCTTCATCGGAGCTTGGATCGGCGGCGGGTCCGGCACTCGGGGACATCGCCAGCCGAATCAAGCTTGCCGAGAGTGATCGAAAATCGGTGGCGCCTTCCGCGCCCGAGTCCCGAATGCTGGCGAGCATTTGACGAATGCCGTCGATTAACTGAAGCAGCGTCGTGGCGATTTCCTGATTCAGAAAGATCTCGCCGTCGCGTAATCGGCCGAGCAGAGTTTCTCCGTCGTGGGCCAACGCCCCAAGTTTTGCAAATCCGAAAAAGCCGCTGGTGCCCTTGATCGTGTGGATCGTCCGAAAGACGCTTTCCAATCGCTGCTTGTCGCGCGGATTTTGTTCGAGTGCCAACAAGTCCTTGTCCAATTGGTCAAGACTCTCGTCGCATTCCTCGAGAAACTCACCGATAAACTCTTCGTTTTCGCTCATGGATCTCAACAAGGCTTACACGTGGAAACCGACTTCATCATAATCCAAATTCCGAAACCATCACCCGCTGAAACGTCTCGATCCCTGTACACCACACTTTTGTACCGGGACGCGAGTCTCGGAAATTGGCGGGAATTGGCCATCCCGGCCGGGCTGATCTTGACGTCCGGCCGACGATCCGATACCAGCATCACCGCCAAAAGTTTCCGAATCGAGCCGCTGCCCCATGCGCGTACTGGTGACACAGCATGTCCAAAACTCGCTACGCTGTTTCGGTCCTCTTGCTCGTCGCGATTTCGAGTCGCGCCGCGCAAGCACAGACCTTTCGAAGCGATGCTGTGAATGCACTCTTCCAGCAACCCACACGTGGGCTGGCGGGAGGCCAGGTGCGTCTGGCCCAATTCGATCCCTATGCGCTGCCGTCGACGACGGCGCCACCGCCGCCCATCCCCGGCGTGACACTCGGCAACCCCTACTATCCGGCGACCCCTGCCGCTCCGGCGGTCCCGCCCCAGCCCCCTGGCAGTTTGCCGCAGGTGCCTTGGATTCCGCCACCCCAAGACTCCGCCGCGCTAGCGCCTCCCCCGGGGGCGACGGCACCCTTGGCTCCCTCCAGCGCCCTCCCCGGCCAGCCGGCGATCTGGCGGTTTGAGCCGTACGGCGAATTCCTTTACTTTCGCCCGCGGAACGCGACCGTGCCCTATGGCATTCCCACGCAAGGCCCGGTTCCCCTTGGCGGGAATCCAATCCAAGACGGCCCGACGGGGGCGGTCGACCCCCAGTACTCGCCCGGTATTCGCTTGGGCTTCGATGTCAAATTGACGGAGAAATCCCGCCTGGGCGCCGCCTACACGTACTTCAGCAGCAATACGACCAACAGCCTATCCGTCGACGCTCCCAATTTCATCCGACCGCTGGTCATCCTGCCTTCGACCTTGAACGAAGCGGGGATCCGCCAGGCCAATGCGGACTTTGACATCACCTACAATTTCGTCGACGTGGATTTTCAGGCCATTCTGTTTGCGGGACAACAGACGTTAGTCGAGACGCTGATTGGTGTTCGCTACGCGAATCTAGGCCAGACATTCAATGCCGCGTTCGACGGAATCGTGAGCCAGAACGTCGTCGCGACCGTTGACTTCGAAGGCGCTGGACTTCGGATCGGAATCACGGGCGAGCGACGGGCGCTGGGTTCGGGGTTGTTCGTCTACGGGCGCGCCGAGGCAAGCTTTATGGGCGGCGAGTTCAAGGATAGTTTTCAACAGACCGATGCGGCGGGTGCGATCGTCGCCAACAACCAGTACGTCTCGGGTCGCATCGTTTCGATTCTGGATTTGGAGCTGGGACTGGGTTGGATCAGTCAGACCGGTCGTTTTCGTCTCTCGGGCGGATACCAGATGAGCGGGTGGTTTAACTCGGTTATCATGGAAGACTATGTCCAGGCCGTCGTGCAAAGCCGTTTTACCGAGTTGAGCGACACGCTGACATTCGACGGTCTGGTGGCCCGCGTCGAAGCACGCTTTTAAATGACCTTGCATCCTCCGATGAGCACGCGCGACCGATGAACAACCGACAGCTTCGCAAGCTGGGCGTCCCCGAAGACTGCCTTCGCAGCGCGATCACGGCGATCCAGCACGCAAGTCAGCAGGGACAGCTGAAGGGCAAAGCGATTAAGCAGCAAGTGTCGGCGGTCTTGGAAAATCCGGAAGCGTTCGAGCACGATCCGGACTTCGGGCAGTTTGCACGAGATCTGATCGCGAGCCGAGCGTTTGTGCGGCCACCCCCGATCGACTACGTGACCTGGGGAGACGACATCGATGACGCCGCGCATCGCCAAATGCAACAGGCATGCAGTGTCCCCATGGCGGTTGCCGCGGCGCTGATGCCGGATGCTCACGTGGGTTACGGCCTTCCGATCGGCGGGGTGTTGGCCTTGGAAAACGCCGTGATTCCTTACGCCGTCGGCGTCGATATCGCGTGTCGCATGAAACTGTCGGTGCTGGATCTTCCGCCCAATTCGCTGGATCAAGCCTTCGATCGGTACCGAAATGCGATTGAGCGTGGCACGCGTTTCGGCGTCGGCTCGTCACACGAAACGCGGCAAGATCATCCCGTGATGGACCAAGACTGGAGCGTCACGCGGATCACGCGGGAAAAGAAAGACATCGCGTGGCAGCAATTGGGAACGTCCGGCTCCGGCAATCACTTCGTCGAATTTGGCGTGCTGACAGTCCCCGACGACGACCAAGACCTCCAGCTGGGCGCGGGCCAGTATGTTGCCTTGATGAGTCACAGCGGCAGTCGCGGGACGGGCGCTGCCGTCTGCTCGACCTACAGCCAAATCGCCCGCAACCAGCTTCCCAAGCGATATGAGGACTTAGCCTACCTGGCTTGGTTGCCGCTCGACAGCGAAGAAGGTCAGGACTATTGGGCCGCCATGAACCTCATGGGCGACTACGCCGCGGCCAATCATGACGTGATTCATCGACTCGTGGCCAGCTATCTGGGTGCGACCATTCTCGGCGGCGTTGAAAACCACCATAACTTCGCTTGGAAAGAGATGCACGGCGGCCGCGAACTGATCGTCCATCGCAAAGGGGCGACGCCCGCCAACGTCGGGGAATTGGGCGTCATTCCCGGCTCGATGGCCGATCCCGCCTTCATCGTGCGCGGAAAAGGGAAGCCGGAAAGTCTCACTTCGGCCTCCCACGGAGCAGGCCGGCGAATGTCCCGCCGCCAGGCGCGCGACACCTATCGATGGAAAGCCGTCCAAAAGGATCTCGAAAAAAAAGGCGTCAAGGTCCTCTCGGCCGGTGCCGACGAAGTCCCGGGCGTTTACAAGAACATTCAGGAAGTCATGCGGCAGCAATCCGATCTGGTCCAGATCATCGCGCGCTTCGACCCTCGGATTGTCAAGATGTGCGATGATGGCAGCCGCGCCGAAGATTAGTGCGGTGTGACAGCTCGATCCGGGGGGCCGCGGCCGACCTCTCCCGGCCGCGGGAGAGGTAACTCGCCGCATGTCCCTTCTCCCCGGCGCGGGAGAAGGTGGCCGAAGGCCGGATGAGGGGACACGCGCGCCGCTCGTCCGACGCTCAACCCGCACCCCCTCGGGCCCGCCTGCGGGTCACGGTCGACCTCTCCCGGCCGCCGGAGAGGTAACTCGCCGCATGTCCCTTCTCCCCGGCGCGGGAGAAGGTGGCCGAAGGCCGGATGAGGGGGCACGCCCGCGCCGCTCGTCCGCCCGCGCCAACATCAAGTCACGAAAGAAAACTCCAAAGAAAACTCCAAACAAGAAAACTCCAGACGGTCTATCGAAAACTCCAGACGGTCTATCAAAGAAAGCTCCAGACCCGCCACTCGATGCCCCTCACATCACCTTCTGCGCATTTGCCGTAAGTCGCCTCGAAAAAAAGACCTGAGAAAGCGCCGGGATAAACCGGCTTGGAGTTGAGAATGAAAGAGTCTTACAGCGAAGCCCTAGCCCGGCACGCTGGCCCTGAGTCGTACGCTGATCGTGGCAACACGGTGGGTGTAGCAACGGCAGGGGTACACGCAGGCCCAGTATTGAGCTCCGAAAGATTTTCATCTCGTGTGCCGACGTCGTTCAGGTGGCGGAAGGCAACACCGTTGGGTGCGCTCGCTGGCGAGCACCCCGCGGACGCGACGGAGTCGAAGACCTGGTGCATGTATGGAAACTCCAAGCGCGAGAACCGGGAGATCCCATCGGCTCCTTGGCGGCGACGTCGAGGACGGTCAGCGAACCTCACTGAGGGCACGGCTGGCATGGACGTGGATGGGAAGTCAGATGACTTCGTATTACTGACGACGCGGGCGAACGAAACTGCATCCGCAGTGGCGGAGTCCGTCGAGGAAAGGGAGTCACCGAAGGGAACTGTTGTCGATCTGCCGTGGACATGCCGGACACAGTGCCGGATTTCGTGTCACTCACATGGCACGGCAATGACGACTGGTAGCGAAACTCGTTTCGTGATCGTTTGACCTGACGGAGGAGCCGTATGAGGTAGTTCTTCACGTACGGATCTGTGCGGGGGGCGACCGGTAACGGTCGTCCCTACCGCGATCCCCTTTTCGCGCGCTCGCATGTCCCTTCTCCCCGGCGCGGGAGAAGGTGGCCGAAGGCCGGATGAGGGGGCACGCGCGCTCCTCGTCCGCCCGCGCCAACATCAGGTCACGGATGCCTGTTTTCGAGAGACCGCGATCCGGCGTCGCTGGAGATCGACGTCCAGCACCTTGACTCGAACCACGTCCCCGACCGAGACGACTTCGCTGGGTGCTTGAACGTACTCGTGAGCAAGTTCCGAGATATGGATCAATCCGTCCTGGTGCACGCCCAGGTCGACGAAGGCGCCAAACTTCGTCACGTTTGTGATCACCCCCTCCAGAATCATTCCGGCTCGCAGGTCTTCCAGCTCATTTACGCCCTCGGCGAATCGAGCCACCTTGAACTCGCTGCGCGGATCACGGCCTGGCTTGGCTAGCTCGGCAAGGATGTCCTCGACCGTGGGTAGGCCGCACTGTGGGCCGACGAAGTCCTGAGCGTTCAGCTTCGCCGCAAGGCTCGCATTGCCCACCAGCTGGCCCGTAGAGACGCCCAGCTTGGCCGCCATCTTTTCCACGACATGGTAGCTTTCCGGATGGACCGCTGAATTGTCGAGGGGCTGACGCCCCGCGCGAATCCGCAGGAACCCGGCCGCCTGTTCGAACACCTTGGGTCCCAGTTTCGGAACGTCCAGCAAACGTCGCCGTGAATCGAACGGTCCCCGCGCATCACGATGCTCGACAATCCGCTCGGCCAGCTTGGGACCGATCCCCGCGACATGGGCCAACAGCGAGCTGCTGGCCAGGTTCAGGTCGACGCCGACCGAGTTGACGCAGGATTCCACTTCTCGCTCCAAACCGCGCCGCAGCAGTGCCTGGTTAACGTCATGCTGGTACTGGCCGACTCCGATTGACTTGGGATCGAGCTTGACTAGTTCGGCTAACGGATCCTGTAGCCGGTGAGCGATACTGATCGCGCCCCGCACCGTTAGATCCAGCTCAGGGTACTCGCGGGCAGCCAACTCGCTGGCCGAATAAATCGAGGCGCCCGACTCGCTGACCATGACCTTCGTCAGCGGCCGGCCCTCGTCGTTCTGGACACCGGGCTCCTTCAGCAACGCACTGACAAAGGCGTCCGTCTCGCGCGAGGCCGTCCCGTTACCAATCGCAATCAGCTGGACGCGGTGGCGGGCGATCAGGGCTCGCAGCGTGGCGGACGCAGCGGCGATGTCCTGGCGCGGTGGCGTGGGAAAGATCGTGCAGCTTTCCAGAAATTTGCCCGTCCCGTCGACCACCGCGACTTTGCATCCCGTGCGAAACCCCGGATCGATCCCCATCGTCACACGCGGACCGGCGGGTGGAGCCAACAGCAGGTCGCGCAGGTTCTGAGCGAACACTTGGATCGCTTCCTCGTCCGCTCGTTCTTTTAACTCCTGCAAAATCGCCGATTCGGCCGCCGGCAAGAGCAAACGCCGGTAGCAGTCTTCCACCGTCGACACCAGTTCGGGATAAAACTCGAACTGTCGGTTGAACGCGAGACGTGGCTTAAGCTTGCTCAGAACGTAGTCGTCATCCAGCTCGACACCCACCCGCAGCAACCCCTCCGCTTCTCCACGCAACATGGCCAACAGTCGATGCGAAGGAACTCGTTTGAGCGACTCTTGATGATCGAAGTAATTCTCGTACTTCGCGGCGTCCTGTTGCTTGCCGCGCTTGACCTGCGAGTGGAGGCGGCCGAAGTCTCGCGCTTGTTCGAACAGCCAGCGACGCGTCTCCACTACCTCGGACCAGTGCTCGGCCACGATGTCGCAAGCGCCTTGCAGCGCCGCCTGTTCGTCCGGAACGTCCGTTTCGGGCTGGATGTAAGGCCGCACGACATCGGATCGCAAACGGCCCAGCACGCGCTGTTGCAGCAACAAATCCGCCAGCGGCTGCAATCCACGCTCACGGGCCGCCGCGGCGCGCGTCCGCCGTTTGGGCTTGAACGGCAAATAGAGGTCCTCCAATACCTGCCGGTCTTGGCAAGCCTCGATCTGCTCTCGCACGGCCGGCGTTAACAACCCCAGCTGGTCGATCGTCTTCAGGATCGTGGCCTTGCGCCGAGCGAGTTCGTGTGCCTTCGCCAGCGAATCCTCGATCCGACGCAGCGCGGTCTCGTCCAATCCGCCCGTCGCTTCCTTGCGATAACGCGCGATAAACGGCAGCGTATTGCCGTCCTCCAGCAACTCAATCGCGATCCGCACCTGACGCTCAGGTACGCCGGTTAGCCCGGCAATCGACCGCGCCGTTTGCTCCAAGTCAAAGCTGGAAATCGTCGAACTCTCCACAACCGCGTCTCCGTCAAGGTTGGTCCCGTCCCGCTGTGAGCGTGCATTGTCGCGAACGACCGCGTCGGTCGCCAGACGGGCACGCTTGCCCGGAACCTCGTCGTTCCTATCGCCCGACGCTCAGATGCGTCTCGGGACGGAAGAATGCGGTGCGCGAGCAAGGAACCTGCCGGTCAGCACACCTCGGGCAAACGTCGGTCGAGCTGGGTGCAAGCGTTTGTTGCAGCTCGTCACAAAATGTCAGACTCGCCACGAAGATCCGGTCCCCCGGTCGAACCTGATAGTTCGTCGAAGTATCGCCTAACTGGACGATATGTTGGAAGCAGATGGGCAGCACTTCGCGACAACCTCTCGGCGGCGTCGGCCGAGTGAGAAGAATCTTGTGCCGATTCGCGCGATCCGTCAGGCCGCCCGCCTTGAGTATCGCGTCCAGAACCGTCTCTCGCCCCTCCAGCGTGAACGAACCCGGCGCATTGACCTCCCCCAGAACATAAAAGACTTTGCTGTTCTGCTCGACCAACCGCACGCTAACGCTCGGAGCCGCCCCGGGACTTGGTCCGCCATCTCCCGACGGCGACGCGGTTTCAACATGTCGCTGCGCAACGATCCGTTGCAAGTCTTGCGTAATCTCTTGCGTCGTACGCCCCGCGACCGAAACACTTCCCAAGGTCCCCAACTGAATCGTGCCGTCCGGCAACACAGGCTGGTCGACCGGTAACCGCAACGCCGAACTCGTGTCCGTCGTCTCCACCGAAAGGACGTCCCCGGGCTCCACGCGATACTCGACCAAGATCCCCTTCGAAAGTTCACTGGGGATCGACGCCGGCCGGCCGGCCCGGATGGAAAACTGTTCGGCCGTCGTCAGGAGCTTGTGTGGCCCCGGCCGAAAGAGCAAGCCGGATGTCGAGGTGCAGCCACCCACGACCAACAGGCCGCAGAGTAGCATCCCCTGGATTCCGCACGAATGGTGCCTCAGCGAACCCATCAAGACCTCGATTGACGACGTTCCCCCCCCGACGACTTCCGCGAAGTTGCGAAGGATCCCGCATCACCCCGACACTGTCAAGCGTAAAATGCCTGTTTTCTGAGCCTGACCCCAAAGAAAACTCCAGGAAAACTCCAGACGGTCTATCAAAGAAAGCTCCAGACCCGCCACTCGATGCCCCTCACATCACCTTCTGCGCATTTGCCGTAAGTCGCCTCGAAAAAGAGACCTGACCCAATACTGTTCGGCACTGGTTTTGCTGTGGTGCGTTGATCAGACTCAGGTTGAGATTTATTGGTCAGGGGAGGGCCTCGCTGAGCTGGCTGGTGACCGCGAGATCGAGCTTCAAAACGTCGTATCGGCGCAGCATGAAACGCCGTAGCGGGGGCGTGATGCGAATTCCCTACGAGTCTTGTGAGTTCAGTTTTTCGATGTGCGCCATAAGCTCGTCTTCGTCGGCTAAGCCGCAGAAGTAAAAGCAGATCATCTCGTAGGTACGCAGCGTTGGTTTCTTGCCGGTCCAGAGACTGATCAGCATGCACGCGATGATCGCGCAGTACGTTTGAATCTCAATGCCCTCAACGTCGTGGCTGAGCAGGTGACGGCATCCCAAGATGTGTTTGAAAAATCGAAAAAAGATTTCAATTGCCCATCGATGGGAGAATATCAAGGCGACGATTTCAGCCGGCACATCGAGCAAGTTCGTGGCAATTCGTAAGATGCCGTCACTATTGGCTCCGGTTGATCCCCCGCGGTATTTGCCACGGCTAGTGTGAGGATTAATGCGCACGCAGATTACACGAATCTTGTGATCGGGCCGACATTGCACCTCGCCGTTAGTAAAGCGAACGATCTCGTCCGATATGATCTCGCCGATCTTCGCGTCATTGTTGCGATATCTCTCTTCGACCGTTTTCCATGAGCTATTGTCCCTCAGCCGGCAAACATAGCTGCTCTTCGCATTGACAATGTTGTTGAAGAGCGTGAACTTTGCGTAACCGCGGTCCATCACGTACAGCCGATCCGCTTCAATCGTCTTCTCAAGCACAGCTTTTTCGTCATGCTCGCCCCCAGCGTCTGGTGTGACGTCGACCCGCGTTGGCACCCCACGAGTCACTTCGAAGTGCGTATGGAGACGCCATTTGACCATCCCACTGCCCGTCTCTTCTTTCCGCCACGATGCTTCCATAATGCTAGGAAGTGCCGCGATCAACGAACCATCGACGAGTGTGATCGTCTGCTGAATATCCGTTAGCCGAGCATCGCCAGCGATTGGTTGCAGTCGCTCGCCAAGCTCGGCAATGATCTCTTTGAGACGTTCCGGATCGAATACACGGGTGGCTTCGGATAACGATCCCAGTGAGGCACGTGGACAATTTAGCTTCCGCTGGACTTTCTTCAGCTCACTTGCCTGCTGAATGCCGCGTAGCGA
>CAWGYT010000026.1:0-43840 GCA_963826795.1 uncultured Planctomycetales bacterium
GCGGGCAGGAGTACGACCAGCAACAAACCGGAGGGCTTTACTCCGATGGCAAGCCCCCGCCAGGATACCCGTCAGGAAAAGGCCTTTTGTCGACTCGCACAACCAAGCCCATACGGCGCACGTGACGGTTGCCAGAATGCACAATGTCGTCGATGTCGGACAACAGCGGTGAGACCGGGACATACGTTCGCAACAGCAGGAATGCCGCCGTAGCCGTCGCGGCGAGGTAGCTCTTCGACAGTCGAATTGTCCAGAAGCAGGCGATGGCCGCGATCACGGTCTTCACGAGAGATCCGGCAAGCATGGCCAAGCTATTGATGCGTCGCCCCAAACAACGAAAAGAAGAGGAGGCCAAGGTAAGCGGCGACATAAATCAACCAGTGCCGGGCTCGGGATGCGTGATTTCGTCCGGGTAGTCCGCCGTTGTGGGTAATCCAGACACAATCCACTACCGGCCCCTTGCCCTCGGCAATGTTTCTGGCAAGCATCGCCAGATCCGCCTGATCGCTGTGACCGATCATGCAATCAGCGGAGAGGCAAACGGGCGGATCTGGATGAACACTGACGCGAGTGCCATCAGCGCGAACGCTGCCGCACGAACATCGCACGGCTTCACCGGCACGGCGCACGTCAGACCATCCAGCGCGATGCCGGTTCCGCATCAGAGCAAGTCTCCTGAATGAAATTCCTAGAGGGTAATCCTGCCGCCCTGGGCCTTGATGCTGTGCTGGGCAGCCTCCAGGATGCGGACGACACGCAGGCCGGCCTCGCCGTCGCTCAACGGGCGCTGCCCGTCTTGGATGCACTCGGCAAAATGCGAGACCATCGCCTGCAGCGGCTCCCTGCCGTCGATCCGCGGAGACCAGATGTCGCCCGTCCGATAACCAATCAGCACGCCGCGCCGGGCTTCCGCATCTTCGCAGACCGTGATGCCCCGGTCGTAGACCTTGATCTTCTCGTCGGGTGCCAGGTCGTTGTAAACGAGTCCCTTGCGGCTGCCCCCGATAAGAAAATGGCGGATCTACGACCGGACTAAGCCAGTTGACGTGAAACGACGCGAGCAGCCCATCGCCAAAGTCCAGATTCAGGTAGGCCACGTCCTCGATTCCGCTGTCGCTATTCGTATGGCAGGCCCCCAACGCGGAGAGGCTCTTGGGCAGCCGGCCGATCAGGTGGTCCATGATCGACAGATCGTGCGGGGCGAGGTCCCAGACCACGTTCACATCGTGCTGGAACAGTCCGAGGTTGATTCGCACGCTGTCGACATAGTAGATCTCGCCGAGATCCCCGAGTCGACGATTTCCTTGATTTTTCGGACGGGACCGCTGTAGATGAACGTGTGGTCGACCATCAGCAGGCGCCGGCCTCTTGGTCGCGGCCTCCACCATCGCCTCGGCGTCACGGACGGAGGCCGCCAGCGGCTTTTCGACCAGGACGTGCTTGCCGGCGCGCAGCGCCGCCACGGCTCAAGGGCGCGTGCGGTCCCACGGGCGTGGCAATTGCGACGGCGTCCACGTCATCCCTCGTCAAGAGCGTTTCAAAGCGATCGACCGCGTCGACACCGGGATAACCGGCCAGCACTTTTTCAAGCCTTGCCCGGTCCTTGTCGCACACGGCCACGAGTTCCGTCGCGGGGCAGGCTGCGAAAGTTGCGGATCAGGTTGGGGCCCCAATAGCCGGCCCCGATGACTGCGACACGGATCATTAGCGGTTCCTCTGTGGCAAAGATGTTTGGATGACTTCTCGGAGGTGACATGTTCCTCGACAATGTATCTCGGTCGGCCGCGCGCTTCGTCAAACGTCCGCCAAAGGTACTCTCCCAGGACGCCGAGCATGATTAGGATCGGCCCCTGGCCGACAAGCAGTACCGTCATCAACGCGGCAAAGCCGGTCCCGCGCCCACCCAGCCCGCCAACCGGCCGACAACCACCGCCAGCGCGTACGCGAATCCGCACGCCGCCATCAGGAACCCCGACGCGACATGAGACGGATCGGCACATAGCTGAAGGACACCATCGAGTCGATAAAGAGCTTCAGCTTCTTGGCGAACGTCCACTTGCTGCTTCCGGAACGACGGGCCTCCTTGACGTACTCGACGAACGCCTGGCGAAATCCCATCCAAAGGATCATGGCCAGGAGGCTGGTGTGTTTTTCGGGGGTGGCGTTGCAGGCGTCGATCACTTTACGGTCGATCAGCAGGAAATCCGCCCCTTGCCGGCATCTCGGGCAGCGCCATCCATCGCATCAGTCCGTGGTATATGCGCGATGTGGCCCGTGTTACTAGCGATTCACCTACGCGTTCCGACCGACAAGCCCACACGACGTCGTTGCCGGCTCGCCAGGTAGTCAGAAGGCTGCAAATTTCCGGCGGGTCCTGAAGGTCGGCAGCCATGATCACGGCACAGTCTCCGGTGCAGTACTTCAGGCCCGCAGCTATAGCCGCGTGCGATCCGAAATTTCGTGAAAGTCGAAGGTAGGTCGTCTGCGGATGGTTCCGGTCCACACCCGGCGACTCGCCGGAAGTGTCGGTCGAATGGTGCCGTCCACGAGGACGTATGTCGCGTTCCATGTCCAACCGACTCAAGCACCAACGATGTCTTCTTTAGCTGTGGCAGGTTGCGGGCCTCATTCAAGAAGAACGTGATGACACTTAGCCGTGGCATGTTTAGCTCTGCCGGATTCAGTGGCGAATTGACAGGCCATCGCTGGATCTCTGATTCGAGGGACCTAATGACGCGTGCGGGCACTCCTGCAACGAGAGAATAGGGCGGTATCCGCGTTCCTTCCAAGACCACAGCGCCAGCGGCTATCACGCTGTGATGACCGATGTGGCACCCCCATGAGGATGACGGCGTTTGTTCCGACGAATACGTGATCGTCGATCACCGTTGGCAGGTAGTCGATTTGACTCCATACGCTGCGCTCACGCATCGGCGTACCGTCGAGTGACTGAGCACCTGGGCTCCGGAGGAAATGTCACATTGCCGTCCAATTTGCAGATCCCCTAGTCCGTCAACCAGCGTGAATGCACCGATCCGGGTCCCTTCGCCGATCTCTGGCTGGCCGGTGATCCAACAGTGGGGATTATAGGCATTGGCGGGAATGCCGTGGCCGGGTATCGGTTCGGTCATGCCATGCTCCTCCTGCATTAATTTTCCTTCGCGAGGCATGTCGTCCGCTCCACGGTGTCGGCAGCGGCAACATTGGCTCCAAATCGGCCATAACGCACAATCGCCTGAGTTGCGAAAATTCCTGGCAAGGTGAAGTCGTCCACAGGCCCTCAGTAGAACCATGATCTCTGCACCGCAGATGAGCCAGAGCCTGGAGAACAACTGGCTAGAAACGGCTTCGGCGAGCCCAACACCACCGGGCGTGATCGGCAAGCAATTCGCCACAACCACCAGGGGCCCCGCCAGGAACGAGTTCTCCCAACTCGTGGCACCGCCAAGCAAGCGGCCTCCGACGGCAAACGACGCGACGGTCATCGTGCTGCCGACCACGGACAAAGCATAGCATCCCAATAACTCGGAATTGCGGCGCAATACGCTGCAACAAATCGTCCCACGCCCATCTCCACGAAGCAGGAAGGAAGCGTAAAAGGATCACTCGGATTGCACAGAAACGCGATCAAGCTCACCGTCAATGCCAAGAGCAGGAGAACCAGGTCAGGCTGGCAACCGTCTGCAGAACCCATCCGTTAGACCCCTTAGCGATCAGACAGGCCGTCGACACAGCCCCCAAGAATAAGAGGCTGTGTAGTCCGAATCGATCGACCAGTATCGTGGAAGGCGCGGCATCGTTGCGGCGTCGCAATACAAGGTAGCTCCGCGTCACGTCGCCGCTGGCTGCACCGGGCAAGACCAGCACGGCTGGATCGCCGGCCCAAGTGAGCATCAAGACGTTTCTCGGGGGTTCCCGTAAGCCCCTGGATCCGCAGCAACCACCACCACCGAATGGCAGGGATGACCATCGCTCCGCCGAGTAGCCCCAGCAAGACTACAAACCGCCAATCGATAGACAAGGTTAACAGACGGCCAGGTTGAAAACTGCACGCATACTATGCACCAGCCACGCCAACAAACCTGCGGCCATGCAAGCTTTCCAGTCACGATCGACGTCGTTGCCAAGTCGCATGGTTCAACGTTGTGTCCTTCTCGCTGGTGCGCCGCAGTTGGTAAGTCCGCTCGCTGAAAAGTGCAGCGATGACCGGTCCTGCGTTTCGAGTGTCATTTGCGGATACAATGGCAGCAAGATCGAGGTCGCTGGTGCTGCGGAACCGGAAGCGCACCGTCGACACGTGAGGTCCATAGGCCGGCTCCGTGTGCGCCAACATGATGCCCCGTCGAGTCGCGATCCCCTGATCGAGTAGACGCTGCATGAGCTCGTTTCGGGTGATAGGCGCTTCCTTGGTTAAGTGGACGGGGTAGCTCTGATAATTCGGTTCGGTATACTCAGGTTCGGACAACATAGAAAGCCAAGGATGTTCGCCGAAGCTCGACGTCGCGCACCGCCGACTCGCCGCGACGCTCGACGATTTGGTCCAGTTTCTTCAGCTGCTCGATGCCGACAGCAGCCTGGATGTCCGTCATGCGGTAGTTGTAGCCGAGGCAGACGTATTCTTCGGTCACCACCTGATTTGCGCCGTGTGCCGAGCCGTGTCGGAAACGCTCATTCCATGCTGGCGCAGCAAGCGTAGGCGTATCGGCGTAGTCGGGGTTATTGGTGGTGATAGTCCACCTTCGCCGGTCGTCAGTACCTTGCCGCGGGTGCAGGCTGAAGCAGGCCATCTCGGTGTGCCCGCCAATCGGCACGCCCCGGTAACGGCTACCGAATTCGCAGGCAGCATCCTCCAGAATTCGCACGCCATGTTTCGCGGCCAATAGCATTGAATCGATCCATGTCAGCGGGATGCCGATCTGATGGACGACGAGGATGGCCTTGGTGCGCGGCGTGATCGCCGCTTCAGTCACGACGGGGTCCAGGTTGCACGTGGCGGGGTCGATATCGGCAAATACGGGGGTCGCACCCGCATGTCGAATCGAATTGGCGGTCGCGATGTAGGACATCGACGGGCAGATCACCTCGTCTCCGCGACCAATCCCCAGCGTCACGAGAGCCAGATGCAGCGACGCGTCGTGCAATTCGACACGGCAACCGCATGTTTCACGCCGCAATAGTCTGCAAAGGCCGCTTCAAACTCCGCCACCTTCGGACCTTGCGTCACCCAGCCCGATTCAATGACGGACGACGCGGCATCCGCTTCTTCTCGACCGAGCCAGGGTCGTGCGATTGGAATCACTCGTGGCTTCCTCCCTTGATGGACTCTTGATGTCCCAGCGTCCAGTTGGCTGGATCAATGTCGGCCGCAAGTTCCTGGGCCGATTTCGCTTGCGTGCGGAAATGGGCCAGCAACTGCTGGATTCCATCGCCCACCGAGGTCTGTATCTTGAATCCGAGCAACTCCTCGGCCTTTTGACTTCCGGCGAGGTGACGCATCACGTCACCCGGGCGAGATGGGTGGAACTCAGGCTCGATCTGCGGCTGCCCCGCCAGTTCGTAGACGAGATTCGCCAAATTGCGAATCGACGTTTCGCGACCACTGCCGAGATTGACCGTCTGCCCAATCAACGCGTCGCACTCCGCCACGCGTCGCAACCAGGATGCCGTATCTTTCACAAAAATAAAGTCCCGGGTTTGACTCCCATCGCCAAAGATAATCGGTCGGCGGCCACTGAGGGCCCACACCGCGAAGCGCGGAATCACCTCGCCCGAATCGCCCTCGTGGTGGCTGCGAGGACCGAAATTATTGAAAGGTCGCACGACAACCGTGGGTAGACCGTACGTCTGGTGAAAGGCGCGGGCGTAGCATTCACCCGCCAGCTTTGCAGCCCCATAGACTGTTTCCGGTAAGGTCGGGTGGTTTTCGTCCATCGGCACGTATCGCGCAGGTCCCGTAGACCTCGGACGACGAGACGTGCACAAAGCGAGAAACCTGAGCCCGCCGCGCCTCGCACAACAAGGCCAGCGTGCCAGTCGCGTTGACCTCGTGATTCTCTTCCGGATGGCCAATCGAATGACGCACGCCACGGCAGGCCAGATGAAACACCAGACTGACACCCCGCAAGACCTCTCGCAGCAACGACCGATCCCGGATATCGCCCCGAATGATCTCAAGACGAGTGTTTTCCCGCTGGTGCGAGAGATTCTCGAGCTTGCCCGTCGAAAAATCGTCCAAGACTCGCACCTGACAATCAGTCAGGGCATCCACAAGATGCGAGCCGATGAACCCGGCTCCCCCGGTGACCAGGATCGTTTTGCCTTGGATACTCAAACTGGGGTCCTCCCGCCGAATTCGGCTAGCGGAGTGTTATTCAATCAATCGATTTCGAGTGAACTGAAGAGCCAACCACCTCGCGCAAAGCTTCCACCGTGAGCTGGAGTTGCTCGTCGGTCATCTCCGGAAATATCGGGAGCGAAACGCAGCGAGACATGACATCTTCTGCGACGGGGAAGCTGCCCCGCCGGCATCCATGGTGGGCATAGGCAGGTTGAAACGGCACGGGACAGGGGTAGTGGACACCCGTCGCAATCCCCCGCTTGGCCAGTTCGTCACGAAGCTGGTCACGGTCCATGCCCCGGACTAAGACGACAAACAGGTGCCAAACGTGTGCCGCCGGATGGGGCGACGCAGGAAGCTCAAGACCATCCAGATTGCTGAGCAAGTCACGATAGCGGTCGGCATGCGCTCGCCGACTGGCATTCCACGCGTCCAAATGCCGCAGCTTAACCCGAAGGACGGCACCCTGAACACCCTCCATCCGCGTGTTGAACCCGATCTCGACGTGGTTGTGCCGCCCGTCCTGAGCGTGGTCACGCAAGCGACGGACTCGCTGAGCGACCTCCGCATCGTTCGTGACGATCGCCCCTCCCTCACCGAAGGCTCCCAAGTTCTTTCCCGGATAGAAGCTGAAACACCCGATCTGCCCGAACGAGCCCACGCGGCGGTTCTGGAGCGTGGCACCGTGAGCTTGTGCCGCGTCCTCAATCAGGAGCAAGCCGTGCTTGTCGGCCAGCTCCCGGAGGCGCAGAACATCAGCAGCCTGTCCGTAGAGATGCACTGGCAAGATGGCTTTGGTCCGGGGTGTTATGGCCTCTTCCACGAGTTCTGGATCGAGCGTGTAAGTCTCCGGATCGATGTCGACAAAGACGGGCGCGGCCCCCACGTAACTGATCGCCCAGCTCGTGCTGATCCAGGTATGTGGGGTCGTGATCACTTCGTCCCCGGGACCCACGTCAGAGGCCACCAGCGCCATGTGCAACGCCGATGTCCCGTTATTGAGACCGACGCAGTGGTCCACACCGACGTACGCGCAAACTCCTGCTCAAAGGCCTCGACGGCGGGCCCGAGTATAAACTGCCCGTCGCGCAGAATGGGATCGAGGCACCGCCTTCAGCTCCGACTGAATCGAAGCATTTTGCGCTCGTATGTCAAGAAATGGAACTCGCATTGATCGATGTCATCCCGCTGTTTCAGAAGCCGCAATCGTCGAGTTGGATCGTCAAAGAAGATCGCCCAAACTCTGACTTCCCTGGCCACCACGGCTCCGATGCCCGAATCGCCTTCGCTGATCGTGAACGCTGTTCTGAATTCCGAACAATGTGTTGCACGTCGACGAGATCGGCCCGCCAAAGAGGCGACATTCGCACCAGCCGGGACCTGCCTCAGGGAATGCCGCGGACGATAATTGGCCCAATGCAATTCGTGACGGAGACCGGCATGCGTTGCCAGAGCTTAATAAAGTGTCGATACTTCGTGTTGCCCGGTCGCATATCGTTAACCGTACCCCTGCGTGTCCGATACTGCCACGTGGCGGGCGTTGGGTGAGCTCCCCACTGACGCTTGAACCGATACGTGCCGCTATCGGGGCTGCTTCGACCAAAATCAAACTGCTGCTGCCGGCGTTCCACCGAGCGAGCCAGCAAGTGCCAATATAAGAGCATGTTTGCATTGGTCGAATTATAACGCCGCAAGGAGCTTGCGCTGGGCACTTCACTCATACCGGGCCCGTGTAATAGCAACCCAGCAGCGAGCGTTTTGTCACCGGCCCGCACCACGCAAAACTCCGCCGCATTGGGAAACCGCAGGACGATCTCTCTGAACAGACTCCGCGGATAGACTGGTGTGCCAAGATCTCGCATATTCTGCGAGAAAATCGCGTAGAAGTCCGCCACGCACTCGACGCCGCCCCAGCTCGCCGTCAAGTCCAGCTTCTGCGCCTTGCGAATCTGGTTGCGGACTTTCGCGGACAGAGACGCCCAAAGCTCATCCGCCGTATTGGGCAAGGCCAGACGCATGTGGACTTTGTCCGAAACGCTCTCTGACAGTCCGTCGTGCTCAATGGGCGTTTCATTCCTGAGTTCCAGATAGCGGACATCCAACTCCTCCGCCAACTGAACGGCCCGATCGATCAGGAATTGCCGTACGGAGTGCGATTCCGCGCTGCTTGTCGGCACCGCAAGCACACCTCCCGTATTCAAGTATGGCAAGCTCACCAGAAACGAGCCAAAGAGCCGACTCCGTACGAGAACGAGCGGCAAGAGGGCACAAAGGCGACCATCCAAGGTGGCCTCGATGCAATACGGTTCGTGGCGCAACGACCGCTGCAAGACGCCGACCCACGCCGGATGACGCGTCAGCTGACTCGCGTCCGACTCGTCGTACAATGCCTCGTACCGCGCCTCCTGGTGATTCAGATCGTCACGCGACCTCACGACAATTCGAACTTCGGCGGCCGACTCGTGTATGACCGTGGCTTGCTTCTTCGCCGCTGGGCTGTCGAAATAAGTGCCCGCCGGTTGAATCCGTGGTGTTGTCATTGTGATCTCCGCCCCCAAGGATGAATAGCTCTCTGTTTTCATCAGCGCCCGCCCAACACACGGCTTGAAAACACTTCACATGATTTCGGTCGGAGTTCGATTATCCCGCAGCGAGAACGAATTTCAATACCCAGACGTGTCCGAAACCCGGTCAAACCCGAATAGGAGGGCGATTTCCCTATGTTCGACGGACGCGCATTGCTGGAAAAACGAACCGCATCAACTGGCGCGTTCAGAACTCTTAGCACGCGATGCCCGACGATCGATGAATCAGCCAGTGTCACTCTTGCCCGCCGAGCGGCTCCGACGGCATCGCTCGGCCCAGCCCCCGCTTGGCGACTATGGATTCGATCAGCCGGTGCTCATCAATCAGATGGGCGAATCGATCTGCCATCAACTGACAGCCCGCATCCGTGAAATGCATATAGTCTGCGAAGTGCACTTCGTCCCCTGGGATCGAGTCATGATCGTCGGCAAACGGGATCCCACGAGAGCGAGCGAAGACCGCAATCGCTTCGTTATACCCATCAAACACGTCGAGCAGATCGTCCATCGAAGCCCAGGGCATGTGATAGAACGCCAAGCGGGCATTCGCAAGCTGCGTTTCACGCGGTTGCTCGCGGCGAAACTTTACCAAATACCTTGACAAGACCAGCGGCACGTCGCGGGGGATCAACTCGTCGTGAATCAGCCCCAGCGTCTTGACGAAACGATTGGGAAGCTCTGGCGGAATCCCATCGAGCGTCCCCTTGACGGCCGCCGTCCGACTGTTCGTGTTCAAATTGAGATTCGTATTTACCAAATGCACGAGCAGACTGTACTGGCCGATTCGCGTCAGCAATCCGGTCCGCTGGCTGAACACGGGCTCGATCAAGCCTCGCTCGATCGCCAGGTCACGTGTGTCCAAGACGATATCGTTATTGGCACGGTAAAGAATAACGAGGTCAGGATCGAGTCCGAGGAGGCGACCGCGTAGATCCTTCAGCGAGCTGTCAATCGCGGACCCAGTAATCCCGGCGTTGATCACTTCAATCCGGGCATCCGGGTGGGCCTTTCGCAGGCGGACTTCCAGTTGCTGCGGCCAGGCAGCCTGGTTATTCGTCACTTCTTCGCAGAACGTAGTTGAGGCGCCCGTGCAGACGATCCGAATCGTTCCCGCCGGTTTCTGCCGCGAGAATTCATCGCCGCGGAACCCTAGCGAATTAATGCGAACATCGATCTCCTTGCCGACCAGCTCGTAACCCGCCCGCGGGACCGTCATCGCAAGTTGTTCGTCAAACACATACATCGACCGCGTCCCCTGCGCGCTGGTGCTGCCATACCGCACCCACGCCCGAAGGCGAACGGCGCCTTCGGCGAGCAACAAGAAAGCGAGAAAGCACATCAGCGAATACAGGACTTTGCGCCGAAAGCCTATGGTGACGACGCGGGACACTGGAGGTGTCGGGCCCAAGTTGGGAGAGTGAGGTAACGACATCGGAGATCCTAGGATCAGTTTATTTGGTTCGATTGGATGAATGCTGGCCGGAAGGAGTGGCCTGCGTTCGCAAGCGAAACGCGGACTTCCGAGCGCCGCCGTGAAGGAGCCGCGCAGCCTGCAAAACAATTCTGCGACGGTCGACCGACGACCGCTGTTGGTTGCCGCCGACCACTGACGCCTTCTTCGTCAGCTGCTGAGCCCCATGCGCAGGCGGTATTCGGACCGGTTCATTTCGGTTTTTCATTCAGCCGGTAGAGACGACCTGTCCCGTTCACTCCGGCGCCGAGGTCACGGACGACCCAGTCCTCGCGCAACATGCCGACAAGTCGATCCTCCGCGTCTAGCGTGTTTCCGTAAGCACGTGTCGCAAGCAACAGCGCCCCGTCTTTCAACCGCCGTTGCCACTCCGACGTTGGGTCCAGGAGCGCCTGCTGGTCCGCCGCAAAAACCCATTGGTCGTCTCGCATGTAGAATGCCAATCGAGGCACGATCCCGATGTGCGCAATATCAATGACAACGTGGTCCGCTTGGCGCAAGACGCGGTCATTCGCCGCGCCGGCCCATCGCATGCCTTGTGTTGACTGCTCCAGACCGAACACCAAGAAAACGGAGAAAACGGCAGCAAGCAGCTTCGTATTCGAGCCACAGCAATACGTGACAAGGACTGCCAGAAACGGCCAGACGATTGACAGGTACTTGGGACGCATTGCATGGTCGGGCTGTTTTGGTTCGTCACGAAGCTTCAACAGGCGGCACGGCTGGTCGAGTGAGCCAACGCCACGAGTTTTTGGTCAATTGAATTGTTTTTCGCGGCAGCGCCCGGTGGTAATCGCCAATAATTCATGACGCAGGATCTGCTTTCTCAGGGCTTTGCAGCGGTTGGCATGCGAAGGACATCGATTCTCAGAAAGTGCAGTCTAATGACACGCGTTTTCGTAGATTTCAAAATCTTTACAATATATCGCCTCAATTTTCTTCCTTTGATATTTGTTAGGAGTATATCCTTTTCTCCCTCTGTTTTGGTTCAGTCGCTTATCATTACCCTCAAGTCTCTGCACAATGCCACATTGCTCAAACGCTGAGTTAATACCTTCAACTAGATTCTCCAGGCGGTACACCTGGCTAAGAAGTACGTTTCCGTCAGAATCCGTGATGTCATCCCACATTGGAGCCGTGTGTGTCGTGAAGTGATTTCCGAGTGGGTGATAAATAGAATCACTCAAGCGCCTTCATGCACGTAATCTAGAAATAGATCGAAAGCGTAATTGGTATTGTAAAGTATCAATTTTTTATTCTTTATGGATCTTTTTATAGAACGAGCCATGTTCATAACTAGCCCAAGGTCATTCGCAAAAAGGTAATAGAACATGCTTACGCATCTGTCGGTGGGCTCACGAGAAAAGGCGAACGAAAACATATCACCCCATGTTTCAGGATAAAGATATCTTTTTGCGAAGAGGCATCGCTTAAACTGGTATTCTCCTAAAACAACTCGAAAGTTGTTAAGAATATCGTTGTATTCCTCAGGGGTTGCTTGTATGAAAGTCTTTGGCTTTTTTGTCCGATCCACTTCAATATAATAAGGTTGAAGTAGGGAACGGGTGGTTATTCCTGCTGACTTCTTGATGTGAAGCCAAAACAACTGTCTTTGGGCCATAAATTCTCCCATCTTGTGCCCTGGTCAGCTAACGACCGCCATCACCCGGCCGCGACGAGAGATTTGCCATTTGAAAACGCCCGGCTTCGCGGCGTGGGTGCATTGCATTGTTGAACCTAGGATTTGAGCTTTGGCTGCGCGGAGTCAAATCCTTACTTGTTGTTACAGAATGCGAACCCGTTAACTGGGCGTTTCGGCGAGAATCACGCAGATCAAATCCATCCGTGGTTGGACTGAGCGAAGTCAACCTGAAATCGGAGGCACCACTTTTCACGCATGGCGCCGCGAGAGTTCCCGCGACAAGAATTGCATTCGAAGATACCCCTGCGGCGCGGCGATCCAGCGACAAATTACGCGAGAGACCGGCGTACAGGATTTTACGCTGCCTCATCCTTCGCAGCGATCCGGCCCGAGGGCGCTACAGAAATTCCGCGATATTGGTTTTTGGACCTGCGGAAAGAGAGGTTTAGTGCCCCGTCTGCGACAGCCGTCGATACAGCAGGAAGCCATCCCGCACAAACTCATCAGGATCTTCCCTTACGGCTTGAATATACGGACCGTCGTAAACGGCCAGGCCAGGCAGCACGTCCGGATCGTCCCAGCGATGCGGCATGAGATCAAATACGAAGCCCGGCACGAAGTCCCACCGCGGCTTTTTCTTATCATGCTGTCGCGCTTGAGTTCGCCACTTCTGCCTCAATCGTGCGGGATTGCGAACTTCGCCGAAGTGATGAACGTCGAATGCCAACTCCTCGGATGGCAACTCGTACGGCTCGCCCTCAACGCGCACGTTGGCGCCGTCACCCCATACGACAATCGACTCCAGGTTCCGGTGGATGCGCTGCCCCAGCCTCGGAGGTCGCACCTTACTCGACCCAGCCATGTAGACCTTGTAGTTGCCGTAAAAGTGCGCAAATCGCACCGAAACGATTCGCTTTTCCGTCCGACTCAGGAACTCCCGTAGTCGTGAAAACTCCCACTCCGGAATGAATTCGTCGCAGTCCAAGAGGATACACCAATCCCCTTCGCACTTTTGCCGAGCTCGATTCTTGAACTTGATGTGCCAAGTCTTCGGGTCCGTCCGGTCCCATTCATTGCGGAACACTTTGATCTTCGGATCAAGGTCCTTGATGGCCTCAAAAGTGCCATCCGTCGAATATCCTTCGTCGACAATGATCTCGTCAGCCAGGGGAAGGTGATGCTTGAGCATCGCCACGACGTGGTAGTCGTAATAGATTCCATCCTTCACGAATGTGTAGATCGAAAGCTTCATCCGGATCACTTTGTCGGTGGATCAATGGTCGCACCAGCTTCGCCAGCACTGCGTCAACGATCGACGCTTATCGCCGTGGTTCTATGAAACAGACTTCGGCTCAGCGGAACAGACGCTTTACAATCGCCGCAAGCAGCATATTCGCCGACCCGAGGGTTGGATACGTGCACAGCGACTGCCATGCAAAACCAAGTGCTTCGTAAAGACGACCTTCCTTGGCAAGACAGTGGTAGAGCTCACGGTAGCCCCAAGCCTCCCTCGCTCTCGCACAGCGGCGAAGATCGGGTGATTTACAAGTGAGTCTCGCGTGCTGAGCGGCTAGTACGTCCTGCAATCGATGCAGGAGTTTGCCTTCGGTCAAGCTAATTGAATCCCCCAGCGGCAATCGATAGTGAACGGCGCATTTCGGGCTGTAGAGGACTGCACGAGCCTGGTCAATGATTCGGAGCATGAGATTTACGTCTTCCGCTCTCGACCAAAGCCCGGTAAAGAAACCGTCAATGGCCTGCAATACTGACCGACGCACAATGCTATTACCCGGATGAATCATAAATCGCCTGGCGATTCTCAAGATTTGCGTCCGACTAAGTGAATACACTTCAGGGCTTAGTCTCGTGGCACCTCCATTCACAAGCTCTGCCGGGTCCGGAACCCAACCCGGGTTGACCAGGTGTCCGTCCCGTATACCGGCAAGGTCGCAGAAGAAATAATCGGCCTCAAAGTCCCTCAGCGATTCAACGCCAAGCTTGAGAAAGTCGTTCTCCACCCAAACGTCATCGTCATCGAGGAATGCAACGAACTCCCCGCGAGCTCGCTGTAATCCGCGGTTTCTCGCACGCGATGGTCCAGTCCCCGCCGCACTCGGGCAAATCGGTTTCTCGAGGTAGAATCGCCGATCGAGACTCCTAGCCCAAATGCGATCGTAGTCTTCGAACGTCTTTTCGTCGGAGCCATCGTCCACGACAATCGCTTCGAAATCACGCAAGGTTTGAGCCGCAATACTCGACAAAGCCCGCTCCAACAAATCCGAGCGGTTTCTCGTCGCCGTGATCACTGAAACCCGGGGCGTTTCCGACTCGAGCATCGTGCTCACCGTATCCTCGAGCGGCCTACTCATCGCCGGCCCACGTTGGTTGAGATCGCGGTTCGAGAGTACTCATGTCGGCTGGACGATCGATCCCATTGGAGGATTCTTGCACGAACGTGAACACCACAACACTTCCATTGCCCGATTTGCTGCACTCGCGAACGAGCCAGCTACAGTGTCGAGCCTCCGCACTAAGCTTGCCATTATTGGCGACCAAACGACATTGCAAACTCATTCGCCGAGATGATGCGAATCGATCATGCGTCGCGATATAAACACAGGATCGCATCGTCGCAAATGAGGTTCGTTGGTGGGAAACTCGTGATACTGACCGTAGATCCCAAAAAGTCGGTATCCAAACTCCTCGAGGTAGTCTTTCATGGCCCAAAACGGGACGTGCCAGTGGTTCTCAGGATTCATGCCGACTTCGACCTGGATCAGGTCAATCGCCTGCTCTCTGAGCATTCCCTCGGCGCCACGCAGGACTCTCAGGTCACTTCCCTCCGTATCCACCTTCACGAAGCCAATGCCGTCAATACTCAGCTCATCGCAGAATTGTGAGATTGTTTGAATCGTGACCCGTGTATCTCCATTGGAATCGACCGACGCGATGGAAACTCGGCAACGGTCACTGGCCGAATCGTCCGAAATTGTCCCGTCGCCAGATGCGTCGCCCAGCGCGTAAGCAAAACATTGCACGTTTCTCAGCTCTCGCGTCCGATTGATCAGGACTTGAAAGGTCTTCGGATTCGGCTCAAAGCTATAGATCGTGGCCTGTGGATACCAGTCGTGCAATCGGACGGTAATCTGCCCTTCATTTGCCCCGACGTCGAAAACTACTTGAGGAGTCCACTTCGGAAGCCATTGCTTGATATCTTCGTACAAATTCGCACCGCGTGGCAAGCTGTCGTAGATATGGACTTTCAATAACTTGGCAATCAACCTCTTCAACATCAATCAGTCTCTCGCCTTTCCCTGAATCAGCCAACGGACGATGATCATCCCACGCTGAAACGCATCTACGACGCAGGCCTTCGCGACTCAACCGCGCCGACTCGCTTCAGCCATCCGAGAGCTTGTCGCGGATAACTCAGGAATAGCGTCTTCCAGAACGCGGATTCGAATGGCGTTACTCGGATACCTCGCCAGAAATACTGCCGCGCGGCGACAAAGTCTCCGCTCGCCGCGTAGCAATTGTAGCCGAGATGCCAGAAATAGAGGCGTGCCAGGTATCGACGTACCTTCTCCTTTTGATCGGCCGTCAACGGGAAGGCCGCCTCGAGTTTAAGTACAGCCTGTTCAAAGGCCAAGAAAAGCGGCACTTTGCTCTTTGCGTCGCCCACGTCACCGGCAAGCGTCAGATTGTCTCCGTGTGCCCAATAGATAACGTGTACGTCATTCAAGAACGCAATTCCCGGCTTTCGAAATGCCAACTCGTACTGGAAAAACATATCTTCCGGGCCTGGCGGCAAGTCTTCAGGGAATCGGACTTCGTCCAGCAGCTGCCTTCGCAAGACGAGTGTTTGCGTTGTCATGATGGAGCGTTCCAGAGAAAGATCAAATACTGCCTCTCGGTCAAATAACATCGCTTCGTCGAGCATCTCGAATGTTGGTGGCTCGCGTAGCTCACGTGATCCGTAAACCTCCCCGGTATCCCTTCGTCGTCTCACGGCATTCGCCGTCATGATATCAATCCGATTCGGGAACTTCTCCAAATATCCGACCATTCGCTGAAGATGGTGCGGCAGCCATTCATCGTCACTGTCCAGGAAGGCAACGTACTTTCCACGGGCCGCATCGATGCCCGTATTCCTCGCCCCTGCCGGGCCCTTTGTTCGCTGATTGATCAGACTGCGGACGCGAGGGTCGGCAGTCGCCCACCGTTCAACACACGCGCGCGTATTGTCGGAACTATGGTCGTCGACTATCAACAACTCCCAACTCTCCAACGTCTGCGCCTTGACTGACTCCACCGCGGCAGGAAGAAGTTCCTCCCGGTTGTACGTTGGAATGACGACACTTACGATCGGCTGTTCAATCATTGCTTCGATTCGACCACACAAATCTCGTCAACACAACAAGGGGAACGATGTGTTCGAACAAGTCGCCCATCGACTGAGGACGGAATCCAAAGATCGACGCCCCTGTTCAATCAAATCCTCCCATGAATCCAGTACCATGCGATGCCCAGCCATTCATGCGCAACACGGTCAACATTGACCGCCGCGGTGGCCTTCGGAAGAAAATCGTATATCGACCATCCAAGTCGATTCAGCGCTCGATAGTCGCAGCCCATTGGCGAGACGCTGAATCCGGCCTTGGTGAAACAGAGGTCAGCTCGATAGAGATGAGTCGCCTCCGTGATCAAGACGATCTCCCGAATTCCTTTAGGGGCGAGCAGATCACTTGCCCGAATCGCATTCTCATAAGTCGACTGTGACGAATCCTCCAAGAGAACGTCGTTCGCGTCGACGCCCGACGCGACGAGATAGTCGCGCATTACATTCGCCAATGGAACTGGTATCGAGGGATCGACGATCCCACCGCAAACAACGATCATCCGCTTGGGACCCCGATGATAGGTCTGCGCGGCGTGCAAGCACCGAACTAGTGAGTTCTCAGCTAACTGAGCGGCACCATTGGGGTAGTCGGCCTTTCGCAGGGATCCTCCCAATAGGACGATCGCGCTGGTCCCATCGGGAGTTTCAGACTCAGGCGGATACCTCCATTCCAAAGATCCTAGTGCGAAATGGGCCACAATGGGACTACAAGTCGCCGTCAGCATGACGAAACTGGCCGTCAAGGCGTAGAGGCGCCACTTTAGGACCGATCGCGAGCGCCATAGGTTGAGCAACGCAATGAGGTTAATCAGGTATAAAAGCGTGAACGGTTGCAGCACATGCATTGAGATCCAATACATAATCGAGTCGCTCTACTAGTCACGAATTGTGCAAATCGGAGTGGCCGACGGTGAACAGGAATTGACGGACGACACGCACAACTCACCCGACCAGTCGTCTCGTTTGCCAGGGTCCCATTGCCGCCCTAGATCGTCCGCATGGCCAATCAGCGCCGCTGCAATTGCATTCCGATTCCGGCCCAGCGTCTCAAACGCGACGACCGCCTGCCAGCAAAGACCGACCGACGATCGTGTAAGTGTCGAGGTCAATTCATCCTGCGTCGCTCAGATACGCCTCACGGTCGCCTTCCAAGTAATCTCGCGGCTCGGCTTGAAAACCTCTTGGCAATCGGAAACATCTCTGCCCACTTGATCCTAAGATACTTCCCTGGACTAAGTTGCTCTTTCAGAGACAAGTTCGAGTAAACCCCACGAGTGCAGTCAACGAATGAAAAGGATTCATGACTCCGCTTTTCAACCAGAAATTGGGAGTAAGGCAATCCGTAGATTGGAACCCCGACAGCTTCAGAAAAATACACTGAATACGGAAAAACTAGAGTTGGCTCATACTCGGACCGATGCTCCCAGATGGACTTGGTGAAATCGTCGCCCCCGATCCATCCACCCTCTCGAATCTTCGGATAGACACGAATTAGATCAATGGTAATTCCTTTAAGAGTATGATCGCCGTCGATGTAGCAGAAGTCCAGAGATCCATCAGGTATTTGGTCTATTACTTCCGTGGTCTTTCCCCGCAAGATGATACGCTTTCTCCCTGCAAACTCGGTCTTCGACTTTGCCTCCAACAAATACTCTTCAAAAAGAGCATCGCTTTTGTTGGCAGGCTTGTTCCAATCGTCCAGATGACGCCAGGGGTCGACCATATAATATTCTTGAATGCCGTCGCATTGCGCGAGGACGGCCGATGCGTAGTCACCTCGGTATACGCCCACTTCCGCTATGCGCCGGATCTTGGCCAGCTTGATGAAGCGAACCCAAAACTCCATTCTGGAAGTCGACGACTCCAGGCATTCCTCTACGAGCCCTGAACAATTGTCCATGACAACTCCGATTTTCCGCCAAAACGACTGAACACTAAGACGCAGTCAGCCAGCACATGGAGAACGACTCGCCTGAACTTGGTCGATGCACTTTTGGGCCCTGTTAATAGTTCGGCCGCAGAAGTCAAACCGCTATCGACCGCAAAAACTGTATCCGAATAACGAAATGTCTCTCGCGTAAACGTCCGCGACGCGATCGATCATCTCATGCGTGTATGCACTCTGATACAGATTAGATTCACCGCTACGATTCTCATGGGCAAGCTCTTGTTTCCTACCAAGCCGAAACGCTATCGTCTGAAAATCAGATCCGAGCGTCTCGTAGCGACCCGTAAAGTCAAGTCGGCATTGTCCCCCAGAGCTTACGACGAATTCCCACTGAGGAATGAAATGCCACCACGATCGCACATTCTCAGAATCGACCCAGTCACATACAAACTCCTCAAAACTTCGATACCTTGATAGGTTGCTTGCAGACCATTCACGATCACTTCTGTTCATGCCACCACGCCGCAAATAGTGAAATGCGGAATATAGTCGGTCCCACGGATTTCGAACAAACGTAAACTTGAAGTAAGTTCTGAGCTCGCTTGAAGAAAACATTATTTCATAGTCACGCATCGTTAAGTGACCAGGACCAACATCCCCGAACAGAGACCGAGATACAGATGTTCCGGCGCATTTCGGGATATGTACGAAGATGCAGTTGTGAATGTCAAACGCCTGTGTCGAGTAGCCACCCACGACTCCGCTCCGGTACGACTTAAGCTTCCTAAACGTATTCGGGCGGAACACGCGAATGGCGAGTCGTCGAAGTGTATGCCGAATACAATAACCATCAATCAGCGGACGTCGCACGTGGAGATGATTTCCAGCTTCCAATTGTTTACCCTTGGTTTGGGTCTCACGGGAATATGTTTTGCGTCATTCGGCCAGAGGCAGGTCAATCGGGTCAATAGAACAACCGCACGTTCCTTGACGCCAGCTAAGGCCACGTTTACGAATCACATGGTTTTTACATACAACGGACCGTTAAATGACCTGACTACGACTTCGATTGGTGTAACGTATGGCGATCGCTCAGTTGACTCCTTGCCGTGGCATACTGCGATTGTCGTCCTCAGCGGCCCCTATCCAACACCCGATCGTAAATTTCCCCCATCTTCCTCATCCGCTGGCCGAAAGCTGTATTCTCGCTCGACGCTCAAACGTGACGCGTGCCGCAATCGATCCCTAATCGATCCGTTCACTTAGCAAACGCGCCAATGCGGCCGCCAGCGACTCCTCGTCGCCAGGATCGACAAGCAATCCATTCACGCCGTCTTCAATCACATCAGTCACACTTCCCGTACGCGTTGCGACCACGGGGAGCCCCATCGCCATCGCCTCGAGCAATACGTTCGGCAACCCTTCTCGCAGACTGCTCAACGCAAACACGTCGAAGCACGAATAGACGTCGACAAGATCGCTTCGGTGTCCCAATAGATGCACGCGATCTGACAGCCGCAGACGGGATGAGAGTCCCGCCAGTTCGGCGCGTTGTTCTCCCTCGCCCACAATCGCGAGATGAGCGTCGATTCCCTCTGTTACTACCAGCCTAAGAGCCTTGATCAGATACACGAATCCTTTTTCGGCCGAGAGGCGGCCCACGGCGCCGATCAGCGGCTTGTCGACAGGTAGTTCGAGACTTCGACGTAAGGCCAGCCGGTCTTCTTTCGGGACGTACTGTTCGACGTCGATTCCGTTCGCCACGAATGAGCAACGTGACTCGCCAACGCCCATTCGCCTTGCTTGCCGCTCAAGATCCCGGCTCACCGCAATCACGTGGTCCATCCGCCGCAACGCCCAGCGATCCAAGGCGTAATACAATTGCAGCTTGGCTGACCTCGTCACATATCCGTGCATCGTCGTAACGGCCGCTGCATGGCTTGAGCGACGGTGGTAGATCGCCAGAAGATTCGTCTTGTAATCATGCGCGTGCAGGATGTCCGGCTTGAACTCGCGAATCACGTGAGCGAGTTGTTTGAGGGCTCGTCGATCAACGGGACCTCGCTCGGGAATGTCAAACAAGTCGACGCCCAAGGCACGAGCTCGTTCCGGCATATCGTATTGCGGGTCTCCTTCAGGACGCAGGTAGGCGACCCTCACGTCAAACCGATCAGAGAGGTACCGTGGACTGTTGAGGATCGTCTTCTCCGGACCTCCACCTTTCCCGGAAATCGTTCGCAAATGCAGCACCTTCTTCATGGTTTCACCACAGAGCCACAGAGGGCTGCTCTATGTCGAACTGCTCTGTGAACTCTGTGGCTCTGTGGTGATCTCGACGGGTTGCCGAGCGTCACCTAAGGCGTCGATCCAGCCGCTTAGCTGTGCTGCTCTTCGATCCCAGCCGTCGTTCTTAACGGCCTCCCGTCGCTGCTCACTTCGCTGGCTGGAATCGTCCGCGAGTGCCTGGTCCATTTGTTCGAGAAACTCTGCGGTGCAGCTCGCGACGCGCACGTGAGGCTGCAAGATTCGCACCTCGGGAACGTCGACGCTCACCGTCGGCTTTCCAGTTGCCAGACACTCCCGCAGCTTCAGCGGCCCGCTTTGCCGAATCATTTCGTCGTCGACATACGGCAGCATGAGGGCGTCTAAACCCGCGATCCAACTCGGTAGCTCATCGTAAGACTGCTGGCCCACGAAATGAACATTGCTTCGCGCGGCAAACGCCGGATCGCAGTGGTCGATCGGGCCGATCATCACGACACTACCCGCCGGGTACCGGTCGGCGACGGACTTGAGCAAGCTGAAATCCAACTTCTCGTAAATCAATCCGAAA
Organism: uncultured Planctomycetales bacterium; assembly: GCA_963826795.1. GTDB lineage: Bacteria > Planctomycetota > Planctomycetia > Pirellulales > Pirellulaceae > CAWGYT01. The sequence continues at coordinate 21,156 of CAWGYT010000026.1, forward strand.
AAGCCGATTCGAGGGGCGGGAAGCCGTGAGATCGCTTCTGGCGGCACTCGTTCACTAGCGGACGCAAAGTGCTCCCAGTCGACGCCGTGGGGGAAATATCTGCAGCGGTCACTGTCGTCGTAGCGCGAACACAGTGCGTGGGAGACGGGAAGTATCAACTGTGCCTGCCGTGAAATCTCCTCGTCGGCGCGAGCAGCGCGTCTCGATCCGCACCAGGCCAATGGCTGAAGTCATCCGTCACGTAGTAGACAATCGCGCGACGCGATATGCCGTGTACCATCCAAAGAACATAGGGCAGCGTGGTAAGTACGACCACGTCGGTCATTTCGAGCTGTTTTAGTGTCGACTTCAATCGCCGAGTGACGAATCGACGGTTCAGTTCGCCCGCGAGCGGGTTGCCGAACGTGGGAAGCATCGGCAAATCGGTAACCCACATCTGATCGCCGACCTGCTGCAAACCTTTCCGCCAGTTTCGCAGCTTCTCGACAACTCGCCTGGCCGTGAACGAATTCATCCGAAGCTTGCGGGTCCCGATCGTGTTAACCCACAGCACACGATACTCCCGGCACAGGCGCCGAACCAGATGCTGACAGCTGGACGGATGCCTGCCCCAGTCGTCCGCAAACACCACGAGCGATTTTCGGCGGGCCGGCATCTTCAAGCGTTGATCATCTGAGCGTACAGGTGACGGTAACCCTGCTGCATTTCGCGACTTGAAAAGTGCTCGCGAGCGCGGACTGCCGTGTCGGCTCCCATCCGTTGGCGCAAGCCTGCGTCGGCAGCCAGTGCCAGCAACGGCATCGGCCAGACCCGAATCGTCCTTCGCCGCTGCGAGGAGTCCCGTCTTCCCCGGCAGTACAACCTCACTCACGCCGCCCACGTCCGTCGCGACGACGGGAAGTCCAGTCGCCATTGCTTCAATCAGCGTCAAGGGAATCCCCTCCGAGACGCTGGTCAAGAGTGCCACGTCCGCGGCGCACAACAATCGGTCCACATCATCACGCATCCCGAGAAGCTGAATTGAGCGTGCGAGTCCCAGTCGGCCGATTTCGGACTCAATCGCCGCTCTTTCCGGGCCTCCACCGACCAGCAGCAACCGCACATCGTCGCGCTTCGCTTTCAGCTTCGCCATCATTCGAATGGCCGTCAGGTGGTCTTTCAATGGATCCAACCGAGCAACCTGGATAATCACGAACTCACTCGGCCCAAGACATAGCTCGTCGCGCACTGTCGCGCGAACGCATTCGGAAGGCCCAAAGCGATCCAGATCAACACCGTTGTAGATCACTTGAACTCGCTCCGACGGAATTCCCTCGTTTTCCACGAGGGCACGCTTTACTGTCTGCCCGACGCTCACCACGCGATCGGATCTTCGAAGAAACAGTCGATTGAACAGGATTCGTTTGCGGCGTGGAAAATCGGGAAAGTGACGCCCGTGCTCGGTAAACAGCACGGGCGGACGACGACCGACCAAACCGGTCGCCAGGCAATAGAAGAACGGCGTGTATTGATGGGCATGAACCAACTGAACGTTTTCGACGCGAAAGAAACGCGACAGCTTCCGAACGCAACCCAAGTCCCATCCCGCACGCCTTCCGATGACCGAGATGGAAAACCCGAGATCGCGAAGCTGCTCTGAAAGAACCCCCGCACTGTCGAGGCACACAAAAACAGTCCGAAACTCCGCGAGCTCTTGGCCAAGGCGCGCCGCCAGCAGCTCAGCCCCTCCAATCGACAGCGAGTGCACCACATGACAAACAGTCGGTCGTGCACCGTTTTCAAGTCGAGATGAACCGTTGCCAGGCACCCGCTGTGTCTCTGTGCCTCTGTGGTGATCTAACCGCACGCGATCGCGTCCCGCCGAATCATTCGCACCGCGAAAAGGCCGCCTCCGATTGCCAACAGCAGGCAGGATGCCGGCTCGGGCACTGCCGCCGCCGCGGTGCCCATTCGCGGTCCTTGCTCAAATCCGCCGGCCTGGAACGCCAAGATCAGATCCGCGGTGCCGAAATCACCGTCACCGTCCCAGTCGCCCGTCGCCCAGGTTGAATTCCCGACAATCTCGTCTTCATACTCGGCCGCCTGAAACACGACGACCAAGTCCGTCGTCGTGAATTCGCCGTCCAGATCGGCATCGCCGTAGTAAGTGACAAACAGTTCGTTCACCCAGACATCTCGGTCTCCCTCATCGACGGCTCCATTGCCATCAAGATCAAACACGGGATCCTCCGAACCGTCACGAATCGCGGCCAGAAGCATGTCAATGTCGCCGACGTCACAGGTTCCATTCGAATTCAGATCGCAAGTAGGCCCTGGCTGCTGTTTCATGAGCAACGCGTACGAGAATGAATCAACCATAATGGACGGATTTTGAATGGGCGAGAAACTCCAGTCACCGACGAGCGGATCGTCGAGCCCCAGGTCCAGTCTCGACTCGGAGCCGGGGACGGCCAGGACGAAGGAATCGCCCGGGTCGATCGCGAAGGTCAAATTACGGCTCGTCGCGTTGACGACCCACTTACCCCAATCGTAATCCCAGGCCACAAGCGTCGATTCATCAACGCCCGGGTCTTCACCGTAGATCCCGTTTTGCTCCGGACTCGGAAGAGACGGAACGCTGGCAGCGGGATTGGCCCGGTTAAACCACTGATTGCCGTCGAACTTAAAGGTCGCCGGCTTGGTGCTCGACCCCCGATTCACGGTCTCAAACAGGTCGCCAGATTCCCAGACGACGATGTTGCGCTCAAAGGTCCCATTCTGCGTATCGATGAAGCCGGTTTGACGATTTTCCTTGAGGATCCGCATCACATAACCGCCCGGGCGGACGATCAAGTTGTTGCGAAAGACTCCATCAGCGACATTGACGTAGGATGCCGCAGCCCGAATGCCGGTCCGATCGCGTCCATTGCTCACGATCACGTTCCCTTCCGCCACCAGGTTACTGGCCTCCACGTCACCGGGCGGCAGGGGGCGAAACAGCGTCAAACTGGTCGTCCCGCCAAACTGGATCGCTCGTTCGTTGGCGTCGATAATGCGGTTGCCACGGACGACGACATCGCTGCTTCCCCCTTTGAGCAGAACTCCGGTGCCAACTCCAGGATTACTGTTCTGGAACAAAGAGCGCTCGATTAGCCCCTGATGAACACCGACACCCGCGACGGCACTTCCGTCGGGTCCCCAGCCGATGACGGATACTCGGTCGATATGAAAATCATCAACGCCGGCAAGCTTGATTCCGACTCCCTTCACATTCCGAATCAAGAGGTTCTCCATACTCACGTTTCGTGAGAGCTGCAGGCGCTCCATTGTCATCAATGTTAATCGCATTTAACTCGGCGCCCTGAATAATCAGATCGCTGAGCGTCACGTCACTGACGTTACTTAACTTGAGGCCTTCGCCGAAGCCTGCCCCGTCGATCACCGCGCGGTTATTCGGATCCGCACTTCGGATTGTCACTCCCGACATGCCAAGCGCGGCGAAACGCCCGGGGTACACACCGGGAGCAAGCACAATCTCGTCGCCGGCCTCGGCACTCTGCATCGCCGACCGCAACGAATCCGCATTCGTCACGTTCAGCGTGGCAGCTCCACCATCTTGCACGCCACCTCGCAGCAGCAAATTCAATAATATCAATAGAGTGAACGTATGCTTCCGCATCTCAAAGTCTCCTGGTAGTTTGGAACGGCCTGCGGTGCCACATTACGCCTTCGACACGTGATCGCGTTCACGCCCCGAGCGAGTTCGCAAGCAGCACGCTCCCGTCCCGCAACTCCTCACCGTGGATCAAACGCTGTCCTGACTCGAAAACCATCATCGCCAGCAGCAAGAACGTATGGTTGCGTCGATTCGTATGATGATTATCGACGACTCGTCGGACACCCGCCGGATCAAACACTCCCCGATCAAGACACTGATCGCTCAAGAGGATTTCATGGACCAAGCCCGACAACTCTCGACGCAACCACAGCCCAAGACGTTCGTAGGGTTGGTAACCGGGCATTCCGAGTTTGGCCATGACCTTCGAGTACACAGCGGCGTACGCGAGGCGGCCTTGACCCGCGCCCATCCTCGTACCGGTATTCGTATTGACGACGTTCAGGAATTCGGGACGGCGTCTTCTCAGAATATGCGTCTGAATCTCTTCCCCTAACTTCAACTCAGGCGGGCTTGCGAGAAGAATTTCGACGAGGTCGTTATCCAAGTAGGGAAGACGAGGCTCGACGATCGAATTAAACTTCACCATGGAAAGCATCGTTTCGCGTCGCAATCGCTCGTTGACAAACAAGTGCCACACGCGCTGCAGCGGAGGATCGATCGCCTGAAGCGGCGAAAGCGAATCGGCAAGCGACTGCTTTGCGAGTTCGCCAAGTGAATCAGCATACGGCGCACGGAACAAAGGGACTTCGACGCCATCCATCAGGTATGCCTGCAGGTGCCGAAGCAGCCAGTCGGCGAGTTGCAGGTCGGTAGCAATCTGAAGGCCTTCGCGATCGAGCGAGAAGCTGTAGGCCTTTCGCATGTGCATCAACTCGCCCGCATGCCCGCGCAGGAGAACACGAATCCCGAGCTTTCGGTACAGGGGGAAGGTTGGCATCACGATGCACTGGGACAGGTATTGACCGTCCGTCAATCGCACCATTCGCTCCAGGTGGCTCGCATAATCGGCGAGGAAAGCGGTGTCCAAGGTGTGATTGTGGTGCTCGCAGCCAAAAAAGTCAGCGAGTTGCTGGGCGGACTTGTGGTCACGGCATCCCTGCATGCCAAGGCAGACGGTTTTCAGATCGACTGCTTGGGCGTCGATCACTCCGAGAATGGTGCGCGCGTCCAAACCGCCAGAAAGTGCCAGCCCAAGATTTGGTGTCGATGCGACGCGAGATTCAACCGCCCGCTGAAACGCTTCGGTGATCTCCGAGAGCGTCTCAAGTTGGCTGGCTGCCGGGCGTTCCTTCACGTCCGTCGTCGACCAGTAGGTCTCTGCCGAAACATCGCCCCGCTGAATGTCATAAGTTAAACAGGTCGCGGCTGGGACGACCCGCACTGCCTCCAGCAAGGTATCATTTCCCAGATTATGCCCGAACGTGAAGAACTGGGCCAAACCGCGCGGGCTCACGGCGCGCGACACCGTTGGGTCCACGATCAACGTGGCGATTTGAGAGCCAAAGACAAATCGGCAATCCGACGTCGCAAAATAGAGTGGTCGCGTGGCAAACCGATCCGTTATTACGTGAATTCGACGTGCGTTCCGATCCCAGATTACGGCGGAAAAGGAGCCGCTGACTTGCCGTAGAAACGACAAACCTTGCGTTTGAAAACCCCGCAGTAGCAATTCCGTCGGATCCTGGCACGGGGCTCCTTGGGACACAAGGCCAAGCGTCGCGCGGAGCCGATCCGCATTGTAGATTTCGCCCTCCATCAGCGCAATCATCGTGCCGTCTTCACTTACCGCAGGCTTGGGCGGTTGAGGGGCATAACCGAGCGACATCCGCCCCATTGCCAACCCCAAGTCTGGTTCGACGTGCGCGCAGTGGCGATACCACGACTCGTGGCGCATGCGGTCCAGCATTTGCGGAAGCATCTCCGATACCGGCGCTTCACGATTTCGACTCAGGATTCCACAAATTCCAGGCATAGCTAAGCGTCGTCAGTCTAAAGGCCAGTAGTCTCGATGTTTTGACGATGGCTTGCTGCAACAGCCCGCTCCGTCTCGCAACACGACGTCGCGTATGCAGTTGCCAACGCCTCATGATAGTCCGCGTTCGCAGTCCTACCAAGCAAGGTGCGGTCGACCACATTGAGCCGAGCGTCCTGCTTGCGATAGTCACCCAGGTCGATGACCGTGATCTGCAAGATCCAGCTTGCGATTAACACGGCACTCACGACCGTCGCGAAGCGACAACGGCCGCGGTCCCGACACGTCAGTAGCTCACGCCAACGATTCGCCGCCGCGGCCGCGTAGATCATGACCAGGGGAATTACCGGCAAATGATAGCGGGAATGAGCAAAAACAGCGGAATGGATCGCGCAGATAAAGCCGACCAGCAGCAGCAAGAACCAGTGCATGCGCCGATCTTGAGGCGGGAACAGCACGAATCCGTAGATTCCACCCAGGACAACAGCTGCGTAGCTTGTAAACACCAGGGCTGCAATCAACGCCGTAGCGAACCGCGATTTCACTCCCCAGTAACCGCGCAGGGCACCGGCGACAATTGCGCGATCCAGCTGCCAAAAATTGAAAAACTTGACCACACTTCGTTGTAGCGTAAGTCCTGGGTGCGTCGCCGCAAATTTCACGCCTCGACGCATCGCTGCTTTGTCTCGCTGACCCTGCGTGAACGCCCCGAATTCCGGCAGTTCGGCCGCCAACACCGCGTGCCAAGACTTGTCACCCCGAATCGTGATCGCGTCCCACGCTCGGAAAAGCGGGGTGTACTCGTAGTTCCCCATCATCACGTTCCGCCCCCCCATCACGTCCACCGTCGTGAACGTTCGCTGCAACCGCGTGTTGCGAATCGACCAGGGAGCGAGAACCACGCCAAAAGCGATCACCGGAATCGCCGCCAAGACGATTCGTCGAGACCACGGTTCGCCGCGAGAAACATATAGCAAGTAACAAACCAGAAAAGGCGGAAACAGCCACAACACGGATCGTGTCAATGCAGCCAGGCCAAACGCCACACCCACCAACAACAAGTGTCTGAGACGGCTCGTTTCAAGAAACGAGAACAGGGCAAGGCAGCCCCCCAGCAGCAGAAATATGAAAAGCGTTTCCGTCAGCAGCAGGCACGTGGTAAACACCAGGGGTGGATAAAAGCAACAGATTCCCGCCGCCCAGAGACCAACCTGTGGCGAGTACATTTTGCGAGCGAGCAAGTTGATTTGGACCACGCTGGCCAGTGACAACAATGCCTGCAAGACTCGGACAGCCTGAAAGTTTTCGATGCCGAAGATCCGATACGTGACCGCCACGAGCGCTGGATACAAAGGAGGACGAATTGACGTCAAAGTCCCGGACGGCGTGGCAAACTTTCCTTCGGTCGCCAAACTGACCGCAATCCCGTTGTAGCTTCGCTCGTCGTCGATGTAGAGTGGTTCGCCCTGAAACCAAATCAGCAGCACGACGCGAAGCAAAGCTCCCAGAAGGAGCAGCCCGGCGAAGGCCCCCCACCTCCGATTCGCCCCGCTCAACAGTCTCAGTCGCAGTTGTCAAAGAACTTTCTCTGTGCCCTCTGTGGCTCTGTGGTCCTACCCAACTCACAGCTTCCACAAAGACGGCAAGTGGGACGGCTCGACATTAAACAATTGATAGAGCGCAGGAACCTCAACGAACATTGCGGCCACAAAAGCGACAACACAAACCGCCAGGTAGGCCATCAATCCCTTCTCGCGATAGAGCCGCTCGGGCGCCTGCACAGGACTGTCTTCTTTGAAGGTGGCCCACATGTAATAGCTAAAGAATCCGGCGAACAACGGAACGCAAAGAATCAATTCCAGCTTATAGCGAATAATGAACACGCCCCACATCAGCGCTGACGATGTGGCGTAGAAGAACATGCTCACCAAAAGGTTACTTTCGTTATAAAACCGAAACGAGCTGCGATAGGCTGCCGCCTGCTCTGGATTGTCAATGGCTCGGTATTCAGCAAATCGCTTGGCCGCCATAAAGAAAGCGCCAACCATCCAGTACGAAATAATGACCGACAACGGCGGAATCAGGGTGCTATTGACGACAAACCACCCGAGTGCAAGACGGAGTGGATTATTGATGGATTCGGACAGCACGTCGACGTACGGATATTCCTTCGATCGCACGGGAGGAACGTTGTAGATCAGGCCCATTACCAGAAGCGAAACGCTGGCCAGAAAGAACGGCCAGCTGATAAGATAAGCCATCCCGCAACCGGCGATGCCCAGGACCAGCCATTCCAAAATGGCCAGAGGCACGGCAACGCGTCCCGACGGAATTGGCCGAAATCGTTTGGTCGGATGGTTACGATCTTTGGCCGCATCCAAGACTTCGTTGATGACGTAGTTGCTGGACGCCACCAGGCAGGTAGAAAAGAAGGCGAGTGCCAAGTAGCCGATGCGAAACTGCGCGACGAGGTTCGGATAGTAAAGGTAGGCCAGGAGTACGCCGAACAGCATGAAGACGTTCTTGAACCAGTGGTCCGGCCGGGCGATGGAAATATAGTCGATCATGCGCGATCGTGATTCCAGGACGTCTCCAACGGATGGCTTTTTTGCCGGCTCGTCGACGAGGACCGGATTTTTACTCTTGGGGCCCATGGTGCTCATAATCTTCGATCTAGCTCCGGTTGTCAGTTCTTGAGGGACGAGGTTTCAGCGTCGACGATATCACCGCCGGGCGTGAGATACGCCCGATCGGCAACCCGAGCTCCGAGATATTTGCGTGACCACGCCGCCAGGATCAACAACGCCCACAGGATCGCCCCGTGGCGCTGAATGTGGCGGAGATGCTCATCATAAAGCTGCCGTACAACGTCTAGGTCGATCCACTGTGCAAAGTGGCTATCCGAATCCAAGACGGTCGACTCGAATAGCTCGCGCAATGGACCGGACAACCACTCGTCCACCGGTATTTCGAATCCCGTCTTGCGACGATCCGCGATGCCGTCCGGCAGGCGGTCGCGATATAGCCGCTTCAGGATCCACTTGGTCTGTCCCTTACGGATCTTCCACTTGGAAGGAATCTGTGCGGCCAGCTCCATCAATTCGTGATCGACCAAGGGCGGGCGCACCTCCAGGCCGCACGACATGCTGGCTCGGTCGACTTTTGTCAAGAAATCGTCTGGCAGAAGCACGTTTATGTCGGCTCGCGTCATGGCGGCCAGGGCATCATGCGGCAAATCGCGCCCGTAGAACTGCGCGACGATCTGCTCAGGTTCAACAGAGCTGAGTCGTGTCTGCACTTCTTGTTTCAATAGCCGCCGGCGAAGCGGCAAGCGGCACAGCGCTACCGTATTCGCGTAGGCTTGGTCGGCCTCCAGCGAAAGATTTGTAAGGGCTGTTTTCCAACGAAGCGCCCGGGGCAACCGCGACGCCTGCGGCCAACGCACCCCCAATGGCCGGAGCAGGCGACTTCGAAGCCACTCCGGCAACATGCGGCGCACGCGAGCTTCCGTCAGGTCATGAGCATATCGTCGGTAGCCACCGAACGCTTCATCTCCTCCATCGCCGGAAATGACAACCTTGACATGCTCACGGGCCAAACGCGCGACATGCATCGAAGGAATCGCCGACGTATCCGCAAACGGCTCATCGTAATAGTGGATCAGCGTCTCCAGAGTCTCAACAGCGGCAGGCGTCACGATCTCTTCAAAATGCTCGGTTCCGAAGCGGGCGGCAACTTGTCGCGCATATGGCAATTCAGAAAATCGCTCCTCGCGAAATCCGATTGAGAAAGTCTTGATGCGTTTAGCACTTTGCCGCGATTGCGCCTCTACCATCGCGCTGGAATCGAGCCCGCCGCTCAGAAATGCTCCGACCGGAACGTCCGCAATCTGATGCGCAAGCACCGTCTCGTCGATCTTGTCATGAATCGCCTCCAGCCATTGCTCCAATGACAGGTCGGGACGTACGGACGGCTGGAAGCTCCAATACCGTTTACAGAATGGTTCGCTTACGGTCTCATGCGAGACTTCTGCGATATGACCGGGAGCCAGCTTGCGAACTTGCCGAAAGATCGACATTTCGCCGGGTACAAATCCGTAGGTCAGGTAGGCATTGAGGGCGTCCAAGTCGACTGTCAAATCCAAATCCGGGTGCGCCAAGATTCCCTTCAGCTCAGAGGCAAAAATCAACTTATCGCGATCGCGATAAATGAACAGCGGCTTGAGCCCTACTCGATCACGGGCAAGCACTAAGCGACGCTTTTTCGAGTCCCAAATCGCGAATGCGAACATCCCTCGCAGCCGATCAACCAACCGACGTCCTTCCTGTTCGTACAAGTGAACAAGAACTTCTGTGTCGCTCTGCGTCGTGAAATGATGGCCCTTTGACTGCAACTCCTCACGCAGTGCGAAAATTGTAAATCTCTCCATTGAACACGACCTGGATCGAGCCATCTTCGTTACCCATGGGCTGGTCACCCGTCGCCAGATCAATGATGGACAATCGGCGGTGAGCGAGGCCAACTCCTTCTGCAAAATAGAAACCGTCGGCGTCAGGACCTCGGTGCGCTATCGCATCGCCCATCGCTTTCACGACGGCCCGGTCGACAGGCCGCTTCAGATCTCGATAAATTACGCCCGCAATGCCGCACATCGTACCGGCTAGTGAGTCCCTCGGATCCTGTGAAGAGTTGATTCGACCGCTTCGAACTCGCTGACATTGCGTTCGTCGACGTGGCGATATCGAATCACCTTTGCAGGCACTCCGACCGCGACTGCATAGTCCGCGATGGGCTCAGTGACCACCGCCCCCGCGCCAATCACGCAATGCTGTCCCACGTCGGCCTGCACGATCGCCCGCTCGCCGATCCAGGAATCGCGGCCGATCGTGACACGCGGATATTCGCCGGGCTGCTCGCGAATCGGCACGTCCAATCGCTCGATGCCGTGTTGCCGACTGCCGTTCATCACCGACACGTGCGACGCCAAAATGACGTCATCCTCCAATGTGACATCGCCCAGGCAGCAGAACGGCCCGATGTAGACGCGTGCGGCCGATTTGCGTCGAGGGATGTGAGATAATCGCCCCGAATCCGACCTGGGAATCTGTATCACATCGAGCGAGCACAAATCGATAGAAGGCCCGACGCAGATACACACCCACCGTACCCGGCACGAGACTCAACAACTGCGACCAACCGGGAAAGGCGCGCCGGCGGCCGAAGAGAACTGACGAGAGCAAATATGCCAAAACGGCCGGCAAGACAACCACCGCCATGCAGGTATTTGTCAGTCGTTTTGCTAAGGTCTTCATTCGGCAATCGGTTCCGGGCCTTCGAGACGCGCAACTTCCTCCCACCGGATCCGGTTCGAATCCCGACGCAAATAGATCGCATCTGCGCCGAAACGGTGCATGTCGAAGTGTGCAAACCACTTCTTTGAATCGTTGTCGCTCCGGGTCCAGGGTTGAACGACGACATCAGGCTGAAGTCGTCCCATCGAGTACTCGAGATCCCATTTCAGGTGCCCCGGATAGAACCATCGCAGACCGGGTCCTCGATGCATCGGAAGGTGTGCCACGTAGCGGTCATTCTTTCCTAGCAGATCGATCATTTGTCGATCACAGAAGTAGGGAACGATGCCCGCCCATTGAACGGCAACGATCGCCTCGGGCAAAGTCGTGCCTTCGATGACTTGAGCACGGTGCACCATGGCACGGTTGTGCAACACATGGAGCGGTGGATACTCCAGACGCCAGAAACTCCAGCTTCTTGGCCCCTTCAGTGCATTGGTACTCAGCAAGCTGCCGATGACAAGTCCCGCAAAACACAGCGAGCGCCAGATGCGACGTGAACCCACACAGTTTCCACTCAGCAAACGATCCAAAATCTCTTCGAATACGCAGCACAATAACACGAAATACAGCGGCATCGCGACGGTGAGGAAGCGGTTGCTTCCGCCCCACCACTCCCAGGCATCGCCTCCGGTATAAACACTGTAAGCAACCTGGCCGGAAAAGAGCGCGACCAGCAAGACGATACCTCGTTCCGGTCGAAGTGGTATCAAGGCCAACGGAACGAAAAACAACAGCCAGTTCAAATTGCCGATAAAGTCGAGCAGCACGACCATGCCACGTGCAATCCGAAGGTGAACTGGATAGCCCGTCATCTTCAAGTAATAGGTATTCGGCAGCACGTCTGAGTAGTACCAGAGTCGCAGGCCCGTTTGCAGGGCGAGAGATGCTCCGCAAATCATCACGGCGGCACCGACGTGTCGCCACCGGTTGCGTGGATCGACAACCGCCAGGTATCCGGCGAGCACCAGACACGGCACGACCATATCGATCCGCACCAAAAGGCTCAGTCCCATCGCAACATAAAGTCGCCAGGAAACCCGCTCATCATCGAGCGATCGCAATGCCTCCCAAGCGGCGTACGACACGAAGAGCGTGAGCAAGCCGACTTCCATTCCCTGCAGGGCCCAGTTGTTCAGCGGCAGGTAGAAAGCGGTCAGCAGGACCGCGCCAAGTTCGACGAATTCCGATCCTTTCGACAATCTTCTTGCGAGCATCCGAATCACAAAGAGATTCAAGATGAGGCACACAGTCGATGTCAGCTGCACGAGCAACGAGACCTTACTCGCCGCCACGGGCAACAAGTGAAGCAGCGCCATGTACAACACCCAAGCAGGGTTCGTGAACCCCTCGACTCGCTCCGCCCCGGGCGTCCAGACCAGGCCATGTCCATCGGCGAAGTTACGGGCAAAGCACATCGAGATCATGGCGTCGTCAAACAAACAGAAATAGCGAGTCCCCTCAACGACGAAACTCGTACGGTAAATGAACGCGATGGCATAGAGCGTATAAGACACGGCGATCAGCGCAAACGCCAGACGCGCGAGCCCGCTGCGTGCAGGCAATGCCGACCATTCGGAAGATGTATCGATGGCGATCACAACGACAACCGCTTAAATATCGATTCGGGAATCGCGCGAATGATTCGCATGATCCATGACCAGAACCAGGGAGTGTACAACACGTTTTTCCTCCGCCGGATCGCCGCGTCGATGTCGCGGGCGACCCTTTCCGGAGAGGCGACGAGCAACGAATTGGGATTCACCAAGCCCTGGGTCATGGGCGTGTCGACAAATCCCGGTTTGATCGTCAGCACGCTGACTCCCGCACGGTGGAGGCGATTCCGCAAGCCCTGCAGGTAGATCGTCAGGCCGGCCTTTGCTGCACCGTACGTGTAATTGCTACCTCGACCTCGGTCACCTGCGACGGACGAGATCGCCGCAACGTATCCTCTCCCACGGCTCATCAGGTACGTGGCAGCGAGATTAAGGATCGATATCGCCGACGTGAAATTGACATCAACCGTGAGTCGAGCCTCGCTAAAGTCTGCCTCCGTTTCCGCCTGACCGGTCATATAGCCATAGCACAGAACAACTCCGTCCAATTGACCCCCAAAATGCTCAACGCAGCGAGCGAAAAAGGCCGGATGGCTTTCATAATCCAATGCTTCGAATCGCAAAGGAAAAGCCTCGTTCTGATACCGAAGGCTTAAATCGGCCGCGTCCTTCTGCACCTGCTCCCAATCACGCCCGGCGAGAAGTAGGTGACATCCCCGCTGGGCCATTACATGGCACAACGCTCGACCGATCCCGGACGTCGCCCCGAGGACAAGCACGGTCTCACTCATGACGACGCCAATTCATGCCTCAGTCGGTTTCCACAATCCCGACTCGCCGTGCCTGGGAAGACACGAAACGATTGTTGGGATCAATCGTGGCCTTGAGCTCCTTGAATTCCGAAAGGCGGGGATACATCGACGAGAAAGTATCGGCCGTCATCAACGCATCCTTCGCCAGATAGAGCCGGCCACCAAATTTCAGCAGAATCTCGTCAAGCTGGCGTGTCAGCCGTTGCAGCTTGGCTCCTGTATTCGGGAAGTCCAGCGCCAGGGTGTGTCCTGGGAAAAGGTATGACAATGGACCTCGCGTTGCGGCGCCGCTTGTTTTCAGAACAGCCAAGAACGACCCGGCTTGACTCGCGCTTATTCTTCCCAACAGTTCAACGAGGCCTGGCCGCGACGTCGCTTTGGGAAACAGAGCCTGATACTGCACGAAGCCCCTTCGGCCATACATCCGGTTCCAATTCAAGATTCCATCCAAGGGATAGAAAAACTTGTCAAAGTCGACCACGTGCCGCCGGTTGCCGTGCAAGCTGTAATAGAGACTGTTAAAGGCCTTCACGCTGAGCGGATTCAGTACCATCGAAGGCAAATTTAGGGGAATCGTCGTCTCTCGACGAGGCGGGATCCGCAGAGGCTGGTCGCGAGCCCCTTCCGCCAAGTCGCCACGTTTCGCATCACTACCCAAGATCACAACCGACCGGCCTAGCGATTTGCCTGTGCGGAGGCAGTCAATCCAGGCAACCGAGTGTTCATATTGGCCGTCGGTCGCCGCGAAACACTCGAGCGTTTCGTCCAGGTTGGCCGTGCGCCGCAGCGTCACGTTACAGTACGCCGTATCGACCCGCCTTAATCGAAAGCACGCGCTGACGATCACTCCGGTAAGTCCCATCCCACCGATCGTCGCCCAGAAAATCTCCGGGTGCTCGACGGGCGAACAACGAATGACTTGACCGTCGGCGGTTAGCAGATCCAGATGCAACACGAAATTTCCGAACGAGCCATCCACGTGATGATTCTTGCCGTGGACGTCCGCCGCGATCGCCCCACCGACCGTCACGAACTTGGTGCCTGGTGTGGTCGGCAAGAACCAGCCTCGCGGGAGAAAACAGTCGATAATCTCGGCGAACGAGACGCCGGCCTCGCACTCCAGAATACCGGCCTGTTCGTCAAACGAAAGAAATCGATTTTGTCGCCGATGAACCAGGACCCCACGGTCTGTATTCAGGGCGCTATCGCCATATGATCTACCCAGACCTCGCGAAATCATGTCCGCGCCATTTGACTCGGACAACACCGCCCGCATCTCCTCGACATTCTGAGGAGCGCTGACCCTACATCGCTCGACGGGATAGTTGCCCCAGCCACTCAGGAGCTGCTCGTCGCATCTCATCGGGCGTTTGTGCATCGGCCCATCACGCGGAAAAAGTCCAATTCATGGTAGCCACAACCAAGAGCACGACGGCAATCGCGCCCACGAGTAAACTTGTTCGGTCCGAAACGGCGAATACAACGGGGTCTTCATGCAAGAGGCCACGCCGGGCCAGCAGCCAAACGCGACTGATCCAGTACAGCAGCAGTGGGCCGATCAGCCACAGCGCCCAGATATTTCCATAAAGTGTTTGAGCCGTCTTTCCGTTCACGTACAGGGCGAATACGAGCACCGAAATATAGCCCGCCGTCGATCCCATACTCTCGACGAGGGCACGATCTGAAACCAGGTAACCGCGTCCTGCAGCCTCCTCCGCGTTCTCCGCTGACAATCGATCGAGCTCGGCGTAGCGTTTGGCGAACGCCAGTGAAGTGAACATGAACATCGCGAAGACCATCAGCCATTCCGAGACGGCGACGTTCGCAGCCTCCCCTCCCGCCAGGATGCGGACGGTGTAGAGTCCGGCAAGTGTAAAGACATCGATCAAGACCTTCCGCTTAAGCCAGAATGAGTACAGGCTGGTGACCACCATGTACAAGCCGAGCAATGCGACGAACGACAAAGGCAATGTAAAAGCGGCAAGCAAGAAGCCAAACAACGCGGCCGAACAGCAAATTGGGACGCCTGCGATAATCGGCAGATCGCCCGATGCAAAGGGGCGTTTCCTTTTCTTCGGGTGCCTCCGGTCTGCCTCAAGATCGAATAAATCATTCAAGACATAGACCGAGGATGCACAGGCGCTGAACGCGACGAAAGCAAAGACGACTTGCTGAAGCTTAAAAAGGTCCCCCAGTTCATGGGCGAGTAACAGCGGCAAAAATAGCAAGACGTTCTTAAGCCATTGCTGGGGCCTCAGGGCGCGAAGGACCGCCGTCGCTCGACTCACGCGACTGCCAATTACGTGCGGTGCTTTTCCCGTAAGCTGAATTCGCTTCAACACGGCCGGGCTAGGGCAGACGGCATAGACCGCGTCTGCGCTCTCCCAAATCGGCAGGTCTGCGGATGAGTCCCCTACATATCCGAAGGACGAAATTTGATGGTCTTGGCAATACTCTTGAATCGCTTTCAGCTTGTGGGCGCCCTTAACGTTGCTTGTACCGTCACTCGCAATCACGTCATCGAACAGGCCAAGGTGTTTGGCGATCGCTTCAGCCCACATTCGGTCGCTGGCGGTCGCGAGTACCACACGGCACGCCCGGTCCTTATGTGCCTTGACCAAATCCAAAACATCGCGGCGATATGGCAGCTTCGCCGGTTCGAGTGTGACGCGTCTCGCAATCTCGCGTTTGAACCCCGCTCGCCCGCGTAGCAGCCATGACGGAACCTTGAGGACAGCAAGTGGATCTCGCCTGATGGCAAGCAACAACGATTCCCACATCACGTCAGTGTTGACCAGAGTTCCATCCAGATCAACCGCGATCAGCGGAATCGAGTCGATTGCCTGCGCTGACATTGTTTCAGTCTGCAAATCCTCTACCATCGCCTCACGCTCGAGTGACCGACCGTCGCCCCGAATATCTTCCAGCTTGGCAATGACGGAAGCGGAGTGTCTTCGCCAGCCTGCGACTCGATGTTCATCACACGGACCTGACGGGGTATCTGAAAGCCTTCCTGCCGGAGCTGCTCATGACCGCTCTGAGGCAATACGCCGCAATGGCTGCAAGCAGTGTCCCCAGAACGACATTCGCGGCAAGCGGGACGTGCAACGAATGCGCCAATGCGAGGTATACGACGCCGTGAACAAGAAAAAACTCATATGTCCCTTCACTAGCGGCTGCCAACCAGGAAGGACTCTGGCTCGTCGCTCGAACGGCGACCGCAAGGCACGTAAGGGACACAAGTGGATACAACCACGCCGAGCTTTGGACAACTGACATTATGGCAGCCACGAAAATCGCCACCGCGGTTGTTCGCGCTGTCGCCTGAGCCGCCACAAGACCGCAAAGCAAGAATGAAATGACGTGGGTCGCGTACCAAACGCCCGCATCGAGATATAGAAACATGGCAGCACAAATGACTCCGATCGGGATCCAGATCGGTCGAGGCCGAAGACCGAACGCGATCCCATAGCAAAGCAGCATCAGCGTGATGAACCAGAAGGGTTGGCCAATACGCGAATTGCCGTCGACCAAGCCTGCTAGTCCAGCATATTCGAGAGCCACGATCCGAACTGACATCGGCTTGTAGTGGGAAAAACCGTTCAGCAAGAGAACGATGGTAAGTGCAACCCAATAAGTCGGCATGGTCCGCCTTAGCCGCTTACGAATCCAGCAGTATCCATCGGAGTCCACATGACGAAATGCAAAGTAGCCGCTGAGTCCGCAGAACACAGTAACTCCCAGCTGGCCAATATTGGGAAATCGAGTGCCGCCCGCTGAACGTCCGTACATGGGGAGCAAGTGCTGATATACGATCGCCGCCATGGAACCGATGCGTAGCATGTCCAGCACCGCCAACTTGCCACTCTTCGCGCAAGTTGGTGATTTCAGGACCGAGCTTTCGGCAGTTACATTGTCCGTCAACATGTCGACACTTCCACCTTGCGAGCATCGAACTCTCGAAAAATCCCCTCAGCTTGCACGGCAAGACATTCCCAATCGAACCTTTGCACTGCCCATTCGCGACCGGCGTTACCCATGCGTGTCCGACGAGGTTCATCCGTTAGCAGCGACACAATCGCGCTAGCAAGTTCCTGTACAGATTCTGCCCGCACAAGCTCACCGGTAATTCCACAACTCATCGTTTCGGCGGTTCCGCCAGAGTTCCCTGCGATGACCGGCTTTCCGCATGCCTGGGCTTCCACCAAGACGATGCCAAAACCCTCAATATCTCCCTCCACTTCACGATTGGGGAGCGCAAACAGATCACACTGCTGATAGCACGCAATGATGGCCTCATCGCTGGCATCGCTTTGAAACTGAACATGACCGCCCATCCCCAGTTCATCGACTAGCTGCTCGAGCCGGTCTCGTTCGGGGCCGTCTCCGACGATTGCGTAGAGCACGTTGGGAACGTGCTGACGGATCTCTACCAGAGCACGAATCAAGCAATCGTGCCCCTTGCGTCGCTGCAAGCGTCCCACGGTGAGGATAACGGACCGTCCATCCCAGCCCAATCGCGATCTTACGTCTCGTTCGTACGGGGCGGGCGTGAAGCGATGAACGTCAGTCCCCGGGTGCAGCAGCCGAATACGCCTATTCGGAAGTCCCCATGTATCTCGCAGCAGCCGAATCGTATTGTTGCTATTCGCGATGACGATGCGAGCGCCGGAAAGGACCCGGCGCATCAACCAACCGAGCTCCCGGCTGCGCCGCCCCACGTTCAGCTCTTCACCGTGAACATAGCAAAGGTAGGGGACGCCGTGCCGTTGTTGCAATAGCCAAGCGATCCATCCTTCGGGTAACAGGGTTGCGCAATGAATGATGTGAACGTCTTCTCTTTGAACGATTTCCCGAATCGACTTGAACGCCTTCGAATAATGTGAGAACCCGGTGACACTAAAGAAGCCCCACGTCGGAAAACTCAATGGCAGGCGATAGACGCGCAAGTCATGAACGCGATCGAACTCGTCCTGATGCGGATGGGTGCCCGCTGCAACGACGATGTCATGGTCGGCCACGCGACGATAAGTTTCCCACAACCAGCGGCCGCTTCCACCCGTTTTCGGCGGAAACACATCGGCAAGCAGCAGGATGCGCCCTCGATGTCGTTTTGTATCAACCGTCATGCAGACTTCGGTCGTCGCCTCGAACCCAAAAGGGGTCTGACCCATTTTGCGGAGACGTTCAAGTGACGTTGGCCCAGCGTCATTCTGTATTGCGTAACCACATTCTCGACGTGGACCGCCAAAGCGAAGTGTTGTTCACAGCGGACACGACCACGAGCTCCCATCGACTGTCTTGTTTCGAGATCGCGCAACAAACTCGCCAATGCTGCCGATAGTCGCCGTGGGTCACTCGGTGGGACAAGCATGCCCGTTTCGTCCGCCACAACCATCTCGGGAATCCCACCGACGTCGCAGCCGATCACGGGCAGACCGAACGACATCGCCTCCAAGGTGGCGTTACCCAGCGGTTCGGCGTGTGAGGGCACGACGGAGATGTCCGACGCGGTCAACCACTGAGGCACGTTCCGCTGAAAACCGACGAATCGCGCCGGGCAGCGGAGCTTTTCCGCAAGACGCTGCATCTCCTGTCGATACGCACCATCCCCCTCCAGATCATCGCCCAGGATAACCAATTCAGCGTGATGTCGGTCCTCAGGCTCGAGCTCCATCCAGGCGTGCAACAGATCGGCAACTCCCTTGCGCGGAATGATCTGGCCGGCGTAAGTCACAATGACTTTGTCGTCGGGAAGATCAAGTTGCTTTTTCGCTTCAGCCTTCTCAGACGGCGAAGGCAACGCCGGCAAAGGAAGTCCATCGTAGACGACTTCGCAGGGCGCGACGTCCAAAGCCGATGATTCTTGGCACAATTGATCCTTTAAGGCCTTTGAGACAAACAAGTGTCGCTCGGCCCCGAACTTGTTCAACCAGTCAATCGCGACGCCCCCGAATATCCACCGGTGGTGGCAAATACGCGGCACGTTCAATTTGCCAGCCGCCTGCGACACAAGTTGATGCGTCGGCAGGTCATTACTGTGAATCAGATCAGGTTGGACGTCGACGATTAGGCGGCGCAGTGACCGTTGAACGCTCGCGTACTGCCACCAGCGCCACTTGTTGGTGAAACACAGGGGAAGGTGAAAGGACGACACGCCCAGGTTTTTCATTCGTGACGACAGCTCACCTTCCGTCCCCAGCAGCACCGAGACCTCGTGCCCCGCCTCTAACAGCCCGCCCACCAGCCGCTCGGCCGCGACTTCAGCGCCTCCCAGAAAAGGCGCCCAACTTGCGAGCATGACCTTGATCCGTCCGGTAGACGACTCGGCCTTCGGCCGCCGTGAAGCTGTCGACTGCCAGGTCACGACGTCGAGTTTCCTTCCGTCGAGATCGTACGATAGATCCCCTGAAGTTGCTCCAGGCTGTCAGCGGGATTGAATCGTTCGGCAACTCGCTGCCTCGCATGCTCGCCGAGCGACCGACGCCATTCGGGATCTCCGGTCAATTTCGCCACGGCGGCTGTAAGTGCGTCCAGGTCCCCGGTTTTCACAATCACACCGGTCTCGCCGACGACCTCACGAACGGACCCGCCTTCGTAACCCGCCACTGGCCGCCGGCATGCCATCGCCTCACACACACTGTTCCCGAACGTCTCGTACTGACTTGTGCTGACGACGATGTCGCACGCTTGGTAAAACGGTTCGACGTGCGTCAGATCCCCTACCCATTGGAGACGACGCCCGAGTCCTAAGTGTTGAATTTGGTCGACGATCCCTTCCCCATACGATTCGTCTCCCGCGATCATTCCCCCCGCAATCAGCCCAACAACTCGCGAGTCCGAAACAGCAATCGGCTGTATCAGCTCAATGAAGTCCTCAATTCGCTTCCGAGGTCGCAACGGGCTTGCCATCCCCACGACAACCTCCTCAGGTCGGACACCGTACTGTTCGCGAGTCGCCTGTCGAACGTGAACGAGGTTTCCAAATTCATTCAGGTCCAACCCAAGCCGGACCACATCCCATGAGCACATTCGGCATCGGCGGAATGGTTCGCACACCGCTGGTTGTACCAGTTCGCGAGCGGATAATCGGACCACTGCCAGGATCGGTCGCTGGATTCGAATTGACGCCTCCCGTATTGGCCTGCTCCCAAGTGTAGGTCACCGTGTCCCCATCGGGATCGGATCCCGTCGCCGTCAATCGAAAAGGCGTTTGGATCTGGAATCTGGTAATTGGCAATAGGATCGATGATCGGCGTGTTATTCGTCGTCACGACCGGAGCGGGAAGACCGACCGGGAGACCACCCGCCATGTACGTGTTGATTTGATTGATGTTGATATAGTTGAAGTATGCGTTTGAGTTGGGTTGGAGGTTGATCGCACAAATTCCGGCATAACCCATGATCGTCGAACCTGACGCAGGTTCGTTGGAAAATGCCGCCTGTCGCCGAGCGAGCCGGAACAATTATTGAAGTTGTGACGACCGCCGAACTGGTGACCCATTTCGTGAGACGCATAATCAATGTAATAAACGTCATTATTTGGCGGGTTGATGGCCAGGGCCGCCTGAGCCTTTAGCCCGGTGCGCCCCACGATGCCAATTCCGCCCCCCGACACGCCGCCCCCGGACTCCGTCCGTCCAAAGACATGGCCCATGTCGTAATTGGCATTACCAATACGGCTGTCCGTGAAGAACTGATTGTTTGATGAGAGTGTGCCCACACTGCCACCCGAAATCGTACCATTGGGATTGTCGGTCCCTACACCCGATAAGCCTGAGAACAGACGCGTGGTGTTATTGACAAGGACTAAGCGGATCGCAGTGTCGACTTCATAGACACCCGTAATACGGTTGACTGCCGTGGTGACTCCGGACAGTACGTTTGTGACATTATTGCCGAAAAAGGCATTATACGACGTGGTCGTCGTGATTGTCGTGCGAACGTCCCTCCGCGTCACGAGTGCTTCTGGGCCACCCTCCACTCAATGACGAACCGTCGTCGTCGTCGATGAATTCCATGTCCGCTTCGGCTGTGAGCGATTCAGCAGGACCTGGTCCTGCATCGGCTCTAAAGTAGCTGACATAGGGGCGCTTTGGTCTAAATGCCAGTACGGATCGACGTACCAGGCTCCGGTCACGGCGCCAGTACCTGAGCGTGGAAACCGAGGGGCGTGAAGTCGGCTCGCAACGTCGCCGTCGGATCGTCAATACCTTGCCCTACGTAGGTGCGGATGTCGGGAAACAGCTCATTCAGGCCGCTTTCCATCACGGGCGACTCGAGAACGGCAAACCTCGAAAATGTATTGTCGGGCGAGGCGACGTTGAGGATCAACGGGTTCCGCGCTGCGGGAGTGTCTTCCAGTGGCGCCGTAGCAAGTTGCGCGAGAATTCCCGGGGCGTCCAGCGTTAGCGCGGTGTAGCGGCTCGGCTTCGTATACGATTCCTCGCCGACGAACGATGCCGCTGGAACTTCATCCACCACGGTGAAGAATGAATCGGTCTGAATTCCCTGATTGACAGCATAAACGTCGATATCGACCGACCGGGAAGTGAATTCGCTCATTGGATTGACCAAAACCGCCAACAGACATCGGTTTTCTAGTACTTCCGCACTGAGTAACGGAAGCCTTTTGCGATTTTCCCAGCGCCGGCCATTTTTCTTCGATTGACGTGACATTGACAGACCCCACTATCCGGTGATGAATTAGATTGATGAAATACCACTCACGCGCTCGTTTTGGCGAGAGCGTGAAACGAGGGTACCTATTTGGAAATGACGTCGAACAATATTATGGATGACGGCATTCACTACGGCCAACGTATGACACAGCGCGGGCTCCCCGACGACGCTGGCGGTTTTGCCGAACCGTGGAATTCGCTTCGGTACTGGCCGCAGGCCCCATCGTAACTATAAAAAAGTTCCGCGAAAAGTAATAATCCGAAGGAAACACAAAAAGGCCGGCATTCGATTTCTGGCCATTTACCCGCGTGCACGTACAACGCCCCATGCATCCCAGGCTCCCACGCCAATATCGTGGTTAGCTGCCCGCCTCAACTTGCAACCCATGACCCACCAACGAGAACCACGCCGAGACAAGTCGGCGATCGAGGAATTTCCTGTCGTCATCGAACTACCCGTACTTTGGGGTGACCAGGATCTATTTTGGCCACGTTAACAACACGGTTTATTTCAAGTGGTATGAATCCTCACGCGTTGCTTACTGGCACGAATCAGGGTTGGACGACGTCATGAAGCCGAAGAACTGGGGGCCCATATTAGCGTCCGCTTCCTGTGATTTTCTCAAGCAGATCAAGTACCCCGACATGATCATCG
>CAWGYT010000027.1:0-268238 GCA_963826795.1 uncultured Planctomycetales bacterium
GTTGAACCCGTCCCCCAGCCGATCTCGCCATGCAGGCCTCGCATCCACGCCGCGCCACCCCCGCTCTCCGCGAGCGGGGCTACGCAACGGAAGAAACAGGATTGAGACGGTCTGAAAAAGTCCAAAACAAGTCCAAGACGGTCTACAAACAAAACAAGTCCAAGACGGTCTACAAACAAGTCCAAGACGGTCTACAGGCTCCAAACAAGTCCAAGACGGTCTACAGGCTCCAGAGTCATTCGGCAGCACAAGGTAGCCGCAGGCGTGTCGAACCATCTCGGACTCGAAGGAAGCAGACGTGGGTCTCGTTGTTGGACACCGTCGAGAGGACATCGCCAAGCTCGACGAACATCCGCACGAGAGTGCCGGGATCGGTTAAAATGGCGAGTCTGGCGTGCGAGTGGCTTGCCGCCCGATCGATGAACACCACCTTGGAGTGACGGTGTGGCGTTTTATACCAGCCTCTTGTCGTTGTCTCCCCGAATTCGCCGCGATGGCGATTCTTTAGTGGTCACAACCGGCCTGGTGTCGATGGCGTTGACTTTGGGTACGTGGCGCCGCAGGCTTGAAATCAAGCCGCTTGAGCGGTCACTGTGCCTGGAAGATGCCATTTGCTATTTTTGGCACAAACGGCGGACGCTTCGTTTCGACCAGGTGCAGGCCGTAACTTATGGTTACGTTGACGAGGCCGCGGCGGCGAATTGGCTTTCCTGGGGACACGATACGGTCGACAACTTCCGTGTGGGCCTGCGCCTCAAAGATGATCAAGAGATCCATTTCTTCGCCTTCTATGGCGCCGGTGCGTTTCAGCACGATGGGGTTTTCCCCGACTGGTGGTTTTGGGACGAGTACTTGTTCGACGCCGTTGGGACGCAAGAGACGACGTCGCGACGGTTCGTCGATTTACTTTGCAGGCTGTTCGATGTCGCCGTCATTCCGCCGAGGCCCTGAGACACAAGATTCGACGTTCCAAGTCCGAATTCGTGACGAATGTAGCACAACGCAATCCGCAGGCAGTACAATGCGCTGATTGAGCGATCCCTAATCTAATTCTGGGAGGCCACCATGCAGCCGTCTTATTCGCGTCGAGCATTTTTAGCGGATATTGGAGGCGCCACGCTCTTGGCAACCCTGGGCGGCGCGTCCGTGGATTTGGGATTGGTGTCGAAGGTCATGGCCGAAGAGATCGACGCGCCGTTGGAGTTCGGCGCGATGGAACCCTTGGTATGCTTGCTGCAAGAAACTCCGATCGATCGCTTGCAGCCGCTCTTAGCCGCCAAGCTACGAGACGGCACGCCGCTGAAGACGCTGGTGGCGGGTGCGGCGCTGGCCAACGCGCGGACATTTGGAGGCGAAGACTACATCGGTTTCCATACCTTCATGGCACTGGCGCCTGCGCTCAATATGTCAACCCTCATGCCCGCGGGCTCCGAGGCGCTGCCGGTCTTCAAAGTGCTGTATCGCAACACGAGTCGAATTCATGACTTCGGGGGGCGCAAAGCGGAAGTCCTCCATGCACTTCCGCCCGCACCATCGGCAAGTCAGCCCGATCCGGAAATATTGCGGTCGGCCGTTTACGCTCACGAGACCCGACAGGCTGAGAATCTGCTTGCATCGTACGTCCTCGCAACTCCACAAGGCGGCCTCGACGCCTTGCTTCCGACGGTCCAGGACAATCCCGAAGTCCACCGGACGGTCTTGCCCTACCGGGCGTGGGAAATGCAGTACCTCGTGGGAACTCAGCACGCGCTGACACTTCTGCGTCAGTCGCTACGCTATTGCCTGCGAACGTCCTCGGTCCAGGCAGTTCCAGAGATGAGCGAACAGGCCAGGATGCTGACGACGCTGTTCGATGAGTTTAGACTCCAGAACGCGCTGTCCGGAGTCCAGCGCGCCGAAGATTCGTTCGTGGGACATCTGGCCGAGACCTTTGCGACGGCGACGCCCTCCGACGCTGCGCGGGCGGCCGCAAGCGCGTTGGCGGAGGGTTTCGGTCCGCAAACGGTTGGAGAAGCAATCTCTTTGGCGGCCAGCTTGCTGGTCTTACGCGACGGCGGGCGACTGCCTCAATGGGAAGACAAGTTGAAGCCGGCGGGCTGCGTGCACGGCGACTCGGTGGGAGTCCACGCCAGCGACGCCGCCAATGCGTGGCGAAACCTGGCGAAGGTTAGCACCGGCCGCAATCAATTCGCCTGCCTGATCGTGGGAGCCTGGCAAGTGGCCCGCGATCGATTGGCGTCCCCGAACCTCATGGCGGAGGCGCTGCCTGCCAAACATCAGCTCGATCGACTGACCGAAACCGATCCGGACCTCTTGCTGGCGGCGCTCGACGACTCCATCCAAAACAATCTTCAAGGACATGCCACCGCGATTGTATCTCGTTACGGTCAACTCATGCTGCCGGCTGACCGATTGTTCGCGCACCTTGTTCGATACGCGGTGAGCGAAGATGGGGCGCTGCATGCCGAGAAGTATTTCCAAACCGTATGGGCCGATTTCCACGCGACGCGCCCGTCGCTACGGTGGCGGCACTTAATGTCGCTGGCCAGGGTGACCGCCAGCGAGTATGGAACGCCAGCCGCCGGCCAAAATGAAGCGCGGGAACTGCTGAAGCTGACCGGATCGCGAGGGGTCGGAAAAAGCGGTCACGGCGTAGTTCTGGCGTAGCCCTCCCGAGACGATTCCCCTGCTTTACAATTGCACTGGGTCAGCGCCTGTGCCGCCCCGCGCATCGTGCCCGCAAGGACGCCGAACCACGGTTTCGTCACTTGCTTCCGAGTTGAAGCCGAGTTGACTTGGCGAGACATCGGAAAGCCGCAGCACGCGTTTCTCAGCCAGTCGGGCGCGGAGCTCGGGCCGTATCGGCACGGACCTGCAGAGTGGCGCGCCGATTGCACGCTCAGGCATTCAAGCCCCTTAGCCTGGAGGTGTGCCATGCGACCGCTCATCTTACTTATCGCATGCCTTGTCGTTCCGGCAACGTGCTGCCGCGCCGCGGAGTCGATCTCACCCGAACCGCAAATCGTTCTGAATCGACCGTGGACGCTGGACGGCGTCCTGCGGCACACGGAGTTGTACAACACGGGCTACGCGCGGCACGCCGCCGTTCGCCTTGCTGCGCTGGTTGGCGAAGCAGAGAGGAACCGAGTTCTCCGCAGCTTGTGGTGGATTTACCCCCCAGACGACCTCGGTCCCGAGGTGAACTTGTTCAGCTTCGCGGGCGGGGCCTTGGCGCTCCACGAGAGCCTGCAGCGAGATCAAATGTTCGGCACGGAGGAGCAGCGTGCCGAATTCGACGAGTTTCAGAACATGATCTGGGATCTGGATCAAATCGCCTTTCGCGATGACCGACTCGTCGGTGACGGAGGACCTGCGGTGGATGCGATCTTGCTGCATCCGCGCGATGTCGGCGTCGATGCGGAGGGAAATCTTTGGGTCCTGGACTGGGGACACGCTCGGGTCCGCCGGATCGATCAGCAGGGCGTGATTGCGACGCTGTTCAAAGGAGAATCGCCAGCTGCGCTGCGAAGTGGAATCGCCGTCAACCCAGACGGTGAGATCTGCATCGCGGACACGGTTGGCAATCGCATCCTGCAAGCGGACAAACGAGGGCAGGTGGAAGTGATCCGACAGAGCGATCCGATGTGGTTGGAGATAGAGCGGGAGGATTCGGAATTCGACTTTGTCGAGGAGGAAGACTTTGTCGAGGAGGAAGAAGGTCCCGCGGCGCCCGAGACAAGTCTTTGCGAGTCAGTCGCCGTCGATCGTCAGGGAGCCGCGTATGTCGTGCAACGACTACGCAACGAGAACCGGATTCTTAGACTTCAGCCGAACGGAGCCACTTCCGTCGTCGCCACGTTTGCTTCTCGAGAAAACGCGCTCGGCGCCGGGGACGAATCGATGGAACCAGCGCGGCTACTCCGCTTGCATCATCCCGAAATGATTACTCAGGATCGCGCAGGGAATATCTACTTTACTGAGCGATACACGCAATGCGTCAAGAAGCTCAGCGTCGGTGGACACATTTCGATCATTGCCGGCCAAGCGCAACGGCCACCCGATCCGTGGCGACCGTACCGAATCCCACTGGCGGAGGCATCGGGAGGTGATGGTGGCCCCGCAACTCAGGCTCGGCTGCTTCGACCCAGTGGGCTGGTGACCGACGAGGTCGGCAATCTCTACATTAGCGATGCACTGGATCATTGCGTTCGCAAAGTGGATCGATCCGGTCGCATCCAAACGGTTGCTGGCACGGCGATTCCAGGTTTCTCTGGCGACGGCGGTCCCGCGACCAGCGCCCGGTTGACGGTTCCCCGCGGGCTGGCGATCGACCAGGCCGGCAACCTGTATATCGCCGACGAGGGAAATCACCGGGTTCGCAAGGTTGCTCTCAACGGGACCATCTCCAGCGTTGCGGGCAGTGGAGTGGTCGTGACCGACCCGCGGGAGCAGCTCAGGGAACTCGGATTCATGGGCGAGGATCTGGAGTTGCCGGATGAAGACTTCACGGATGAAGACTTCACGGACGAAGAGTTCACGGATGAAGACGTATCGGATGAAGCAGCACGCGAACGACTGAGTGCCGAAGAGGCGATGCGCGGCCCGCAGCTGCCGAGTCATCCGTTTCGTGAAATGTTGGAGGGACGAAAGCCAGACGTCTCGGTGCTGGCCGCCACCGTTCCCCACGACTTCTACTACGTCCGCTTTCGATCGCTGAGTGACCTGTTTCGTGTCGCCGACTACGCCGAGCGCGTTGGAGCTCATCTTCGTAGTCAGGCATTAAGTCAAGCGTTCTCCGGCGACCGAATCGCCTTTCTGCGAGACCAGTTGGCGTTGACGGACGACCTTTCTTCCCAACCGGTCCAGGACGTTGTTGTGGCGGGCAGCGATCTCTTTTGGGAGTTAGGAAGTGATGTCACGGTCCTCGTGCACTGGCGAGAGGGGTCGTCGGGCGCACAGGAATGGACTGCGGATCTCACTCGCTTTCTGCAACGTCATCCCGACGTGACCCAACAGTCAGGCTCGTATCAAGGCGTCGCGTACACGCACTGCTCGACACCGGACCACCGGATCGAGGCCTTCGCGGCGGAACTTGTGAACGAGGGAATCTCAATCCGAAGCAATAGCGAAACGGCCCTGCATCGGTTGATTGACACGTGGAACTCGTCCCGCGTGCACGACGGAGCGTCGCTCTCGCTGGCAGGCAGCGACGACTTCCTGTACATGCGGACGTTGCTGCCGAAGGATGCCGACCAGGAAGATGGCATGATCTTCCTGTCCGACGCCTTTATTCGCGCAAGTTGGCCCCGACAAGCGAATCAAGCAGCAGCGACGACTTATCTGCTACGACGGCTTGCGAACCGTCCAAGACGCGGCGCTCCTTTACCGTACTCAAACCGGAGAATCGCCTCGGAGTCTGTCGCAACTGGTCGAATCGGGATACTTATCGGCCAGCTTCTCGACCGACGTTCCGCCCTGTCCCGATGGAGGTGAGCCGAGATTACTGCCAGACGGTCTGAGCGTGGCGTGTCGCGTGCACGGAAGTACCGAATGGATGAAGCCCTGCAGTGACATCTCGTTGGATCACGCTACACCCGCGGAAATGCAGCACTACGCCGAGTTTGTCGAGCGGTACAGTCGCCTCTGGGAGGAGTACTTCGACCCGGTCGGCATCCGCATCAAGCTCACGCCCGCGTCCTACCGGCTCGAGACCGTGATCTTGCCGTTGGTAAGAAACAGCATCTATGAAGGCTTGCTGGGGGTACTGAGCGACGACGCGACGCCGTTGAACGCAAACACGTTGCCCGGCGAAACGGTTTTGGGCGTGGCGGCGAGGTTGGATAAGCAACGACTGATCTTTCTCGCGATGAACTTGGCAGACATGCCACCCGGTTGGGAACCCGACGCGGCATCGTACACGGAAGAAGCTCAGCGCGTAATCGGCCAATTGACGGAGGAGCAGATTGCGACCGCCCTCGACGAGCAGTTTGCCAGTTGGCTGAGTCTGAGCCCGACAGTCAGCACGTGGGGAGAGCGATTTGGCTTTGGCGACTTCCTGCTCAAGGGATTGGGCGACGAGGTGGGCTTCTACGTCTGCGATGCAAGGCCCAACTTCAGCTTCAACTGGTCTGAATTCGCAGGGAGGATCCTCAGTCGGGGTGGATTCGATGCAGCCTGGATGGGCTCAATCGTCTCGTCGGTTGCCGCTCCCGTGTACGTCACGCTCTCGGTTCAGGATCGCGACGTCGTGGACGAGTTCCTGCGGCGGATGGATCCCTGGGTGGCTCGAATGACGCAGCACGAGGTCGATGATTTCATTCCGATTCGCTATCACTATTCGATTTCACAACTCGAGGGTCACGCGATTCGAAGTCTCGGCATGGACGTCGCAGGAATCGGCCTGCGGTGCTTTGTGACGCGTCTCGACGACACGCTCTACATCGCGTCGCAGGTGGAACTCGTTCGCGAGCTGATTGACGCGAACCGGAACCAGCAACCATCCGAGCCGCCAGGCGGCACGGCGGAATCCGGACACCTGCAGGCATGGATGTGGCCTCAGCTGCGGAAGCAATCCGAGGCGAGCGAATCGTTTCAGAGTGCGGCGGCCGACGAGCGGGCCTGCCACCACAATCTCGCGCCGCTGACTGAAGTGGCCCGCGCGGGCTTTGGCGACTCGATCGACGACACGGTGGACAAAGCGTACCTGCGCGACGGCGTGCGTTACGCATGTCCGTCCGGAGGACGGTACGTTTACGAAATCAACGCCAGCGAGCCGACCGTCAAGTGCACGCTGCACGGAAGCGTGTTGGAGCCGCGCCAGCCTTTGGCCCCGCCGGAGGCCAGTAACGCCGCGAAATTGTCCGCCGAGTTGGGCGAGATCGAGGCATCGGTCAAACTGACACCCGAAGGCTTGCGGGCGGTGCTGACAATTCAGCGGCACTCCGATTAAGTCGCTCGAGTCGCGGCGCATGCCTTTGCGCGTCACACGGGCACAGCCGGCCTCGCATCACCGCTCTTGGATGATCCAAGACGCACGAGGCGCGCCACGCCGCGCTTCAAGCAAGAAGAATCGAATAGTTAAGTCGTGAATTCAAACGTGGATTTTGGTATAATGCGGGCCGCGCATTCAACGACGAAAGCCTCCGCGGCTTTTTCGTCCGACCCGCCCTGGCTTCCCGCCTTTTGAAGCGCCTGTGCGATCTTCGTCTTGTTCGCTCGTGGGCTTGAACCGCTCCGACGAACGCGACCGCAAATCGAAGGGAGGCCCTGGCCATGATCCGGCATGCGTTCCGCACGAAGCTTAGTAACCGATCCTGGTTACGCGTACCCCGACGTCGAAGAGTCGACGGCCCTGGCCACCCCGCCGTCCGCCGAATCATCGAATCGCTCGAACCACGTCAGCTGTTGGCGATCGATTTCCCGACGGCCGTCGCCGTGGAGCCGCTGGGAAGTCTCGTCTACAGGACGGAGGTCGCAGGTACGATCGAGGTAGCTGGCGTCTCGGAGACGTTGCGCATCGATCTCAACTCGGGTCAATCGTTCTCCTTACAGGTCGAATCCGATCAGAACCTTCGACCGTCCGTGAACGTGTTTGATCCAACAGGACGGTTGATCGCTCAAGCCCCGGTGTCTCCTGACGACACTCCCTTGTGGGTGCAATCCGTCGACGTTGGTCTCGGCGGGCAGTATTCGATCGAGCTCTCCGGTGCGGCCGACACGACGGGTGGCTTCGCGGCCCAGCTCTTGATCAACGGGGCCTTCGAGGAAGAGTCGCATGGCGGACGCATGAACAATGGGATCCCGTCTGCGCAACCGGTTGCCTTGACGGCCCTCGCGGGAAGCAACGCGTTGATTGGATCCGTCATCGGGTTAGCGGATCCGGTAGGTGAGGTCAACTCGGCAACCGAGGACTTCGAATCGGGTAGCTTGTCCGCGCAATGGAACCTGGTATCGAGCACCACGGCCGGCATGATTGGTGTCAGCACCCTCGCGCCTGGCGCAGGACTCCACAGCCTATCCCTTGAGGTACCACCTGACGTCGCGATGCATCGCAACGAACCTGCCGAGGGAGTGGTTCTGGTCGTGTATGATCCGGTGACGGGCGAGTTAGCGATCGATGCCTCGCGTCCCTTGACCACGTTTCAAATGAAGTCCGCGAGTGCGATTTTCACGGGAGATCCGGCGGAGAATGTCGGTAATGGACTTTTCGATGTCGACCGCGATGATTTGATCTTCAAAATTGATCCGAGCGGCTTCGGTGACCTGACATTTGGAAACGTGGCGCCGCCGGAATTGACGCTGAGCTTCTTGAACCAGGATCTGTCCATCGACGGGTCGTTCCTTGGAGGTTCACATCCCGATTTCGAGGTGCTGATCGCGGGTGGAAATAGCAACGAAGTGACGTATGAGTTGGATGGCAGCATCCTCCCCCAGACGCTTTCGTTTTTGCACTCTTCGGTCAACGACACTCCCGATGCCCTGCCCCCAACATTCGCAGGGACCGCTGCCGGCGACGGGGTGGCCATCAGCTGGGATGGCGGACAAAGCTGGTCGACCGTGTTCACTCCGACTCTGGCCGATGAAGACTGGTCGTCGACTACGATTGACTTGAGCGGTATGGAGTTCGAGGCCACGGCGCCGATCCAAATCCGCTTTCAGCAGTCCGCACTGCAGAGCGACTCGCTTGTGCGGAGGGCTTTTGATCAGATTCAAATCGACGGCATCGATGCCACGGGAGGTGATTGGTTTCGCATCACGGTCCCAGCCGACGAGATATTAACAGTGTCAGCGGCAGCGGCCGACTCGGATGCGACGCTTCAACTCGAGTTGCGCACGATGTCAGGGGATCTCTTGGCGACCGGCGCCGAAAGCACGGCGGGTATCCAGACCATCAACGCCTATCGCAATCCCAGCGACCAGGCGTTCCAACGGGTCTTGGTACGCGTCGCCGGCCCGGACGGGACGGCATATACGATGACGGTCGGCGCGGGGGCCACGGTTGAGTTCGGCCAGTTCGACGAGTCATCTTGGACTCGATTTGGCGCGCTTGTCGGCTACGTGGACCCGGCGCATCCGGATGAATTCCTTTCGCCACCCCGCGGCGCGCGGGTTGTCGGCCAAGCCATCCATCCAGGTGCGGGCCAGGCGGAGAACAACCTTACCCTGGCCATGTCCATCGCCAACGCGGCCGGCACGACGTTGTCCGAAGGCGTTCTTCTCGGTGATGGCGTGAGCGTGTCGCAGCTCGTTCCACCCAACGCCCATTCGCTGCGGATTCAAGCGGCTGCGAATACCTCGGGTGAATATCTGGTGACGAGCAGCAGACTTTCGAATCCGACGATCAACCAGGCAGTCGCCCTGATCAATCAAGAATCGACGGCAATCACGCTGCGGTTTGACCGCACGCTGCTGCGCACTCCGGGAAGCTCAAGCTTCGCATTGCAAGGTCAACCGGTTCCAGAATCCCGAATTTCTCAGGTCGACGGCCGGACGGTGGTCTTGTCGCTCGACGAACCGTTACTGGATGCGACCTACGATGTGGACTATGTCGTGCAGGACGCCGAGTTCCGCACGCTCACCGGCCGCGCAGCGTTCACGGTCGATCGCAGCGGCCCGCGCGTCCTCTTCACGTCAGTGCCCGAGGGCGGATTGGTGTCGAATCGCCGATTCACGCTGGAGATTCAATTTGATGATTCGCTCGACACGCTCCACTTGGACACCGGCGACGTGGAGTTGGTCGGACAAGCTTCCGGGCCAATCAGCGTGACGTCCGTTCACGTCGAGGACAACAATCGTCTTGTGATTCGCGTCGACGATCTGCCCGCGGACGAATACATGCTGACTCTGCGCAGTGCTCCCGACGCGATCCAGAACCAGTCGGGTTTCATTCTGGACGGTGAGCCCGGTGCGTTGCCGAGCGGGGATGGCGTCTCGGGTGGCGACTTTGTGCTTTCGTTTGTCAACTTGCCGGAGTTGCAAACGATCGATTTTCGGCCGCTCGGTGATCGCGTCTATCCCAGCTGGACCGCAACGGTCGGTGGGGCCCTATCGAGTCCGAACGACGCTCAGTTTTTTGACCTGCCATTCCATTCTCCCCAACAGCTCGCGATCAACTTTCAAGCGTCCGGAAACCTGGCGCCGCGGATCGAGATCAAGACCAACGCGGGCGAAGTCGTGGCCAGCGTCCAAGCGACCGCGGGTGAAGCGGGCCAGCTACCGCCGGTCGATCTGGCAGGCGTACCGCACGTACTCGAGGTGACAACTCCCGACGGCCAACTGGGAACATTCGTACTCGAAATGTGGCTGAACGCCTCGCCGGCTGCGGCGACCAACCTGAGTTCCGCGACGGCCCTGCCGATCGATCCCTACTTTCGCGAGGTCGCGTTCAACGGCCAGATCGCCTCGGTCCTGATGGTTCCGGATTCGGAGGAAGCTCCGCCGGTTCGCGAGGTCGTACTCGACGTCGGCTTTGAAGACGCCGTTCTCCCCGCCGACTGGATTGTAAATAGCAATGCACAAACGGACGGCGTCGGCATTCGAGTCGCCAACACGCACGGAGCGGCTCAAGGGTCGTATGCGCTTTTGATGGATGGCGAACCAGTCGCCGACGCGCCGCTGGGTGAAGTGGCCGACGTGGGGATCACTTACGATCCCGTGACAGGTGACGTTTCCTTGGTGATCGCGGACGGAGTCCAGCTGACGACGCTCGAGGTCGAATCGGTGACACAGATCTTTACTGGCACCAAGCCGGATCTCGTGGAGCCACCCTTTGGCGTCTTCCGTCCCGACAAACTGTTTCTCTTGAACACGGACGGCCTGGTCGGCACCGTTGACTTGGGGCCGATTGCCGCGCCGGGCTTGTCACTCGACTTCGTCAAGTTGGACCTGATCATTGATGGCTCAAAAAAACCCGATGGTCATATCACAAGCCAGATCCTGGGAGCGTCGAACATTTCTCCCACGAACAACACCGTCATCGTACCGCTCCATCTGGCCGGCTTTCACTCGCCGATTCTGGAGTTCTCACACGCCGCTTGGAATGACCCCGTGTTTCCGCCGTTCCCGGCGGACGGACCGATTCCTTACCCGGCCGACGGCGTTTCGATGAGCTTCAACGATGGTGGCTCCTGGCTTCCCATTTTTGTTCCGCCCGAACAGCCCGCCGGTGAATGGCGCGATTACTCCATCGACTTGGGGCGGGCAGTCGCCGATCTTGGATTCACCGACATCGACTTGAGCGGTGATCTGCTGATCGCATTTCAGGGCCTCAGTAACGGAGCGATCCCGTTGGAAGGTCGGGCCTACGACCAGATTCGCGTGCTCGCCGAGTCGGAGACACCCAGCTTTTGGTATCAAATCCCACTCGCGGACGGTCAACAGTCGACGATGGCCGTTGCTCCAAGTGCGCCCGGTACCAGCCTGCGTGTGGCCGGGCTTGAGCTCTATGACCAGGACCTGAACCTGCTATTTAGGTCCGACGCAAGCGAAACGGTCATCGAGAACTTCGTGGACACCACGACGAACGGCCTGGATGACAGCTACTACTTGCGCGTCATCGATCCATCGTCAAGCCGCTTCGCCGTCTACGTGACCCAGGATCTGTCGATTTGGAACGAGCAATCGCCTGAGGCCGCGCTTTCAATCACTGACAATGTTCTGTTGTATAGCGACCAGTTTCAATTCATTCCAATCGGTCCGACCGAGGGTGATGTCACGCTCGAAGCGCTGGACATAGCGCCATTTCCGCTCACGCAACCCTACAGTCTGGTGGTATTTCCGCAAGGCGAGCCGTTGCCAATGGGTCAACCGGTCACGTTCAGCTCGACCGATTTTGCCTTTCTAATAAGCGAGACCGTGAACGACGGTCATCTTGTGATCCATGCAGCTGGGATCGATCGACCGGAAACCTTCGACCTCGTCTATTCCGAGCCCTCCGACGGCGAGCGAAGAGCCCGACTGCCTTCGTTCGTCACGCTTCACTTCCCAGCCTCTCTGCGACCTGATTCGGTCGATGCGAGCGATTTCTTGATTAACGGGCAGCCGGTGGATTCGTTTACCCTCCCCAATTCGCGCGAAGTCCGAATCCCATTGGTAGTTGAAGGCGATGGCGAATACGTGATCTCCGTTCCTGCAGGTGCGCTGACCGACATTTCGGGACGCGTCGTGTCGCAGACTTCCGTCTCGCTGTTTCAAGACAACCAACCGCCCCGGATCGTCGGCATGAATCTGGCGGACGGCGACGAAATCGCCACGGGGCCATTCGAGCTAATGATTGAATTTGACGAACCTGTCTGGGTTCGCGGCCCCATGGTTGAGATTGTGGACGAGAACGATCTTGGGCAGACGTTTTGGCCTGAATTCACGGAAGATCCGAATGTCGTTCGTGTCCAGATCAACCCGACCGGCGAGGGCGTATTTACGCTTACGATCCTAAGCGATTTCGTTCAAGATCGCGTTAACCTATTCTTGGACGGCGAGGCGAATGCGAATTTCCCCACAGGCGATGGCGTGCCAGGTGGCGACTACACGATTCACTTTGCGGTCGACGAAACCGACGGAACTGTGCCGCGTTTTACTCCCCAGCAGCCGGCGGGCACGGGCGTCTATGTGGCCGAGTCGGTCAGACGGACGATTACCGCGGACGACGTCGATCAGGTGGGCTTGGAGGCCGCTCCCGGCCAATCGTTCGTGTTTCGAGTCCGGGCGACTGCCGATTTCGTGCCTGCGATGACCCTCGTTGCGCCCGATGGAAGCCGCGTTCCGATCACACTCGATGCCGTGACCGGAGGATTCGTCTCTGACCCAATTGTGCCAACCCAATCGGGACAGTACTTCGTCGAACTTGCCGGCGAAAACGGGTCGGTTGGATCAGTCGAGATGGATCTCTTGATGAACTCCGAAGTGGAACGCGAAGGACTGAACGGCTCCAGCAATGACGACCCCAATTCGGCGGAATCGCTCGTCTTTCTGGACGTGCCGATCCCGGACATCTCCCGCGCAAATGTAAGCGGAACGCTAATCGGCGCACCCGGCGGCGAAAGCGATTGGTATCAGTTTGACCTGCACGATCAGGAACTCGCCCATTTCTTGCTCACATCCCGCGCCGCGGACAATGTCGACCTGAAACTCGACCTGTATGACTCCACGTTCCAACACATCGCCACCGGAGAGACGGACGGCAATTCATCGATTCGCCGGATCACCGGCCTTCGAGATTTGACCCGTGAGGGAGCTTCCGACGCTTACTACGTGCGGGTCTCGGGAAGCGGCACCGAATACCAGCTTACGGTCACGCAAAGTGCTTGGAACGACCGGGTCGACGGTGAGGCGGATTCGGCGGCGCAGCGAGTCGAACTGACGGAGCAAGGTGCGCTGTTCGGACTGGTGGCATTCACGCCGGAAATTGTTGAGGAGTCCGAGCCGAACGAGATCGGCGAACCTCAATCGCTTGACGGTCTCTTCATGCTCGATGAGGACCCCAACGTCATCGACTCAGCGCGATTCCCGCACGTAACCATCCAGGGCACGGGCGACTTCACCTACGACAACTATTCGTTCGAGGTGACCGAAGCGGGCTCACGAGCCGTGTTCGACATCGATGCGACAGACTCTGTCGACACCTACTTGACGCTGCTCGACAGTCACGGGAACCACCTCCGGGAAAGCGACGATTCCTTTCCGGAAGATGTCGGCAGTACCACGGCCTTGGATTCCTTAATCGAGTATCGCTTCGACGTACCCGGGACCTACATCATTCAGGTCGGCTCGTGCTGCGTCAGCCCCGTGTTCGGCGGAGAGTACCAACTCCATGTGACGCTTGAAAACGCGGTGAGTGGCTTGAGTGAGCATGGAGCGGACTACAACTTGCGTGCGAACGAAGGTGACGCCTTAAATCTCCGTTTGATGCCGATCAACACGACGATCAACGACGGCGCCATTCGGATGGACCTGTTCGATCCAGCAGGTGCTCTCGTTTCCTCGTCGACCTCTGAAGACCAGTCAATTGCGGTAACCGAGTACACGACACTCCTGTCCGGAACCTACCGTGTGGCCATTAGCTTGGATTCCGGCAGCCGAGGAGAATTCGTGCTCGTGACAGACGGCAGCACGGCGGGCGGCGAGCCGTTCGGAGTGATCGGTGCCAGCATCACGGATGGACAGGCCCTGAACTCCCAGCCTGGGGCCGTGGAGCTGTACTTTTCCTCCGCCGTGCGACTCGACAGCTTGCAGCCGGAGGACGTCTTGTTGAATGGACTGCCGGTCGAGTCGATCGACGTTGTGTCCGGCAGCACGATCGCCGTCGCTTTGCCCCCCTTGGACGAAGGCTTGCACGAACTGCGTGTCCAGGATCAGGCGATTCTGAGCTTGGCGGGAACATCGACTGATTCGTTTTCGATCGATTTCACCTATGACGTTACGTCACCGCGCGTGGTCAGTAGTTCGCTGGCGCCGGACACGTTAGTGGGCGAGGACCACTTTACCGTTCAACTCCAGTTTGACGAAGTGATCGATGTCACGACCTTGACGGCCGACACCGTACGCCTGCAAGGAACTTTTGACGTGAACCGCCCCGAGTCGATCGAGTACGACGCGACAACGTCCACGGCAACGGTGACATTTCGCAAGGTCTTGGATGACGAGTATCAGTTCACTGTGTCCGAATCGGAAACTCCGCTGGCCGCGTTGGTAACAGATCGTGCGGGAAATCCGCTGGATGGCAGCCCGAGCGACCCGTTGCCCTCGGGAGACGGAACGGGTGGCTCGCCGTTCATCGTGCCTTTTTCGGTAGAAATCGCGGAGACGCCCTACGACGGTCTTTATCTTCCTTGGGAGCCGGAGTTCGGTGACTTGGCGTATCGGACGGAGACGCGTGACTACGTGATCTCGGGTGCCGACGACGTGGACTCGCGGACCTATCGATTGCAGGCAGGTCAAACGATGGTCGCCCAGCTAACTCGTCGCGATCCGCTGCTGCAGTATACCGCGGTCATTCGCGATCCCAACGGGCAGACGATCGCGACGCTGGACGGCAGCGATACCAACACGACCGTGATCGAGTCCGAGCCGCTCTTGATCACGACGGCTGGCGATTACAGCGTCGAGGTCCGGCAGGCGGGTGAGGCGAATGGACGAGTTGCGCTCGACGTGCTTCTGAATATCGAGCGTGAATCCGAATGGATGACCGGACAAGAGAACTCGACGCAAGCGACTGCCGAGGACTTGGATCTTCGTCCGGTCTCGTTCGGCAACGTCAACGTGCTGGGACGTATTTCGGCGAATCAGACGACCGATTGGTACTCGTTCACGGTGAACGACGGCCAGACGTTCTCGCTAGGGCTGGTGGCAAGCGGAGCGACACGACTTCGGCTGTTTGATCCGAACCTCGACTTGCTCGCGATCGGTGACCGGGCGGGATCCGCGATTAGAACGATTAACAACGTCGTGGATCACACAAACGACGGCACAGCCGACCGATATTGGGTCGCCGTGGATGCTGCCATTGACGAGTTGTTCAGGTTGAGCCTCCGCCGCGATGGGTTGCTTGAGCATCCCCAATCCGCGACCGCCGAGGCCCCCACGCAACGACTTGAAAACGCGAAGCCTGTCCTCGGACAGTTGCAAGCCGGATCGACCGACCGTTATCGGATCCCTGCCACCGCTGGCGACAACCTGACGATCGAACTAACGTCGATCTGGCAACCGAGTGGCGCGCCGCTTGCGGATTGGACGCCGGTTGTGCGGATTCTCGATTCCACGGACGAAGAGCTCGCGCGGGAAGTTGCCGACCCGGTTACCCAATCCGTGACCCTGGCACTTCCGATCCTCGAGGACGACCATTACACGGTCGAAGTCCGCAGTGAATCTCCTGCCGGAAGCGAGTACTTGTTGACCGTCAACGGCGCAACGCGTTTTGCCGCGCCGGAGGTCCTATCGATCAGTCCCGCGGATCAGTCGACTGCAGTATTCCCCAAAACGCTATTCGTTACCTTTGACACCCCGATTGACCTGACGTCCGTCCGAGCCGAGCAGGTGTCGGTGGGAGGCGTGCCAAGCTTGGGATTCGGTGCCGTCAGTGCTCGCACGATTCGCTTCCAAGTCGACAGTGAAGCGATCACTCCCGTCCCGGGGACCGTCTATCCGATTGTGATCTCTGGCGGTGCGGTGCGTGATCTTGCCGGCCGCGAGTCGGCCGAATTTCAGAGTTCCTTCACCGCCCAGAGCAACCCCGCCGACGTCGACGGGAATGGTCGCGTCGACGCGGAGGACTTGGATGCCTTTTGCCAGGCCGTCCTCGAGGGCGGGGATGACTTGACGCGTCTGGATCTCAACGGTGACGACATCGTTGACCATCTGGATTTGAATACCTTGGCGCGGGACGAATTGGGAAGTCGGCTCGGTGACGTGAATCTGGATGGCACATTCAACGCCATGGACCTCGTCCAGCTCTTTCAACACGGCCTCTACGAGACGGACTTCGATGCCGATTGGAGCCAGGGCGACGCCGACTGCGATGGTCGGTTCACGAGCGGTGACTTAGTGGCGATGTTTCAATCCGGCGGGTACGAAGATCCACCGCTGGTGGCGGAAGCCGCAATTGTGAACGGGAGTTTCGAGACCGGCGATTTCAGCGGTTGGGAAATCGAGGTGGCCGGCGAGTCGAATGAGCCCTGGGAAGTGACGTCGGAATTGGCTGGTGTGTACGTTTGGGACGGTTCCTTTGCAGCCTGGAACGGCTTTGACGGCAACGGCCCCACCAGTTTTCGCATGTGGCAAGATGTGGTCATTCCGGGCGATGTGAGCCTCGCGACGATCCGCTGGCTTGATCTTGTCGAGTGGAGTATGAACCCCGATTCGCAACCGCGAGAATACCGTGTTCAGCTGCAAGACCCGGCATCGGGCGCGGTACTGACCACGTTGTACGAATTTTCGACGGACGCTTCGTCCCGGGCGCCGGAGTGGCAAGCGCACCTGGTGAACGTGTCGGATTACATCGGCTCTGAGGTACGACTCATGTTCGAAGAATACATCCCCGAGTCGTTCACCGGTCCTGCCCGAATCGCGTTCGACGCGATCCGGATTGGCGTGCGAACCTGAGCGTCCGAACCAGCGGGCGATGTAACGTTCCTGCTTCCGGCCCGCCCCGCGAGCGGGCCGTTTAGCGCTATTTTCACCCCAGCTATCTCTTGGGCGGTTCGATCCGGATTTGCTCGTTGAGTGCGGACGCTACCGGTGCGACATCATGCTTGCCGCAAGGTCGTTTGATAAAGGCCGTCCAGACCAGCTCGCCCTTTCGATCTTTGAACTGACTGACGGAAACCAATTCCCAGCCTTCTTGTCCCTTTTCATTCAGGTCGTGGACGAGAAATACCTCGGTGCTTCGCGTCAGCTCGGCATACTCCCACCGCTGCGGCGCATGCACGGTCAAATTCGTTGTCATCTCGACACCTCCAAAGGTAAAGACGCCCCTGCCGTCTGCACGGAATGATAACCTACGAACGGGCACCACGGGAATCGTGACGTCTTGTGGATGGGACTAAGATCGTGGGACCTGCGCACTGGCAAAACGCCGCCCGGACGCTCATAAGAGTGGGAAAGCCCAGGCCATCAGCACGGTCGTCAGCAGACCGGTGAGGCCCATGATGATCAGCAAGACCGTCATCGTCTTGAGCGTTTCCTCGGGCGTGAAACCTGACATCTGACTGACGACCCAAAAGCCCGAATCATTCATCCACACGCCGACCATCGAACCGCATCCGATGGCCGCGACGACATAGGCATAGTTGTAGCCCAGGTCCTCGGCGCCGGGCAACATCGAGGCCATCATCGACGACGTGACGACGATGGAGACCGTGCCCGATCCTTGGGCGACTTTCAGCAACGAGGCCATTCCGAAGGCGAGGAAGAGCCACGTATGCGCGGCCAACTGTTTCTGCTCGGCCAAGGCCTGGATCTGATCGCCCACACCCGCCTGCTGCAACATGCCCCCGAACGCCCCGCCTGCGGCCGTGATCAAGATAATCACTCCGGCTGAGGCGAGTGCCGGGCGCGTGGCGGCCGCGAGTGTTTGCAGATCGAGCTGTTTTTGTCGAGCCAACATCCAAAGCGAAATCACGGTCGAAAGGAGGAGCGCGAAATTCGCGTTCCCCACGACCTGAGCATACTCGGCACTGCGTACCAGCGCGGCATTGTCCGGGGTACCTCGCACCAGGGCACTCAGAACCGTATTCGCCGTGATCAGCACGACCGGCAACACGATGGGCGTCAGCGAGAGCGTCAGCGACGGCAGCTCCTCCGTGGGTCGCTGTGAGAGCAACTCCAGTTCCGCGAGCGAGATATCCGGCGTCTCGCGCATCGGCAGGTCCAGATACCGTTGGGCGAACCAGCCGTAAAACAGCAGCGGAACGACCGAGATGACCAGCGCCACGACCAAGCCGGTCAGCATGACCACGCCGATGTCGACACCCAGGGCCTCGCCGGCGGCCAAGGGTCCCGGCGTGGGCGGCACAAGGGAATGAGTCGCCACACCACCAGCCGTAATCGCCAGGATGTACAGAATATAGCCGCGGCCAGTCCGGATCCGCGTGGCCCTGGCCAACGGAACCAACAGATAAAACACCGTATCGAAAAAAACGGGAACCGAAAGGATGTATCCCGATAACAGCAACGCCCATTGAGCACGACGCTCGCCCAAGACCGAAAGAAACGCGCGCACAATGCGATCCGCCGCACCCGAATCCATCAGGCATTTGCCGATCACGGCCGCAAAGGCAATCACGATGCCGATCTTGCCCGCGGCCACGCCAAAGGATTCTGCCACGCGAGCGATCTTCTGTTCCATGGGGACCTCGGCCGACAGGAGCCCGACAAGCATCGCGGAGGTGATGAGCGCCAAAAAGGCGTGCACGCGGAACACTAAGATCAGCGACAAGACCGTCGCGATACCAATCAGCAGGATCCAAAGCGGGTTCAAAACAAAAGTCTCCTGGATAAATACTCGATTCGTTCCCTTGCCGCACGCGTGATTCTAGCCGGCTCGGCATCTGGATGCTCGTTCAACGGCCCTTGAATTTCGATCTCGTCAGCAGAGCACGTCTGTTGTCCGGATCTTGTCCGTTGGGGCGACTGCGAACCGTCTTCGTCGCCCCACAGGACGGCGGCGACCGCCAAGGTGGGTCCGGCGGATTCGAACCGATTGGTGGCAAGAGCCAAGGTCAAGTCGGCGGTCGTAAAATCTCCGTCCCCGTCCCAGTCGCCCTCTTCCCACACCGAGTTACCCTCGGCGTCGTCCTCAAACTCGGCCGCCTGCAGGACGAGCAAGAGATCGCTCGCGTCGAAGATACCGTCGCGGTTCGCATCTCCCGCCCGAAACCCGCTCGTACCCGGCGTTCCTCCTGGAATTGAGCTTGCCCGCCAGGCATCCGCCATGGCCCAGCGTTCGAGATCGGGCTCAATCGGATCAATTCGTTCTAGCGAACGGCCGTCGCCGTCCGTGGTCGGATGCCACTTGTCTCGGTATGCGAATTGATGGATGACCTGCTGGCCAGCGACGAGTGTCACCATTTCGGAAGCATTGCCCAGGCGGCCGACCCACTGGCCCGCGACCGGCAGGTTTTGGCCATAGCGAAACTCGAAGGCAACCTGGTCTTCCACGACCAAGACACGCTGCCCTGGATCGAGCTCCGGAATGGCGCCGGCCAGGAATTCGAATCGCACTCCCTGCAGTTCACCTCCAACCTCGGACTGTTGAAACGCCACCTCGCGCAGGTCAATCCGCTGACTGCCGACATTTAACAATTCGATAAACTCAAAGTCATCGCCGTCATTGAATCCAGCCAGCGCCTCAGCTTCCGTGGAGCCACTGGGATGATAGTGAATCTCGCTGATCCGAAGGTTGTCGCGACTGGCCGGTTGAGCCAGCGAGAAGTTGGCCACGGTCAGCGGCGACTGGCGCCCTTCGACGACGGAGCGGGCCTTGACCTGGGCCGAAGTTGACAAGCGAAAACTGCTGTCGGGAAGGTAAGCCACCAGCTGCGGCGAAATCAGCAGATCCGGATCGCTCGCTTCAAGATTCAATGCCTGAATCGCAAGCACATTGTCTCCGGCCTTCAGCTGATTGAGGAACTCGGGGAGTTCGAACACCTGGGGTAGCAACACGGCGATGTCCGAGCGTGAGCCTGTGGCGGTGGAGCCAAACGTCGCCGGATCGGGGGCAGCGACTCGGGCGATCTCCTGGCCGTTCAAGTAGGCGATGAAGCCATCGTCGTAGAACATCCGCAACTCGACACGATCGATGTCCGCCAGGTTCTCGACAACGAATCGAATGCGCGAATAGACGGACGCCGTGTGGTCCAACAGGTCCTGGCGCAGATCGAACGCGATGCGACTCGAGAAAGATCGATGCTGCGGGTCGCCGACCAGGACGAAATCCGAATCGAACCCCGTCTTTTCTCCCGCGGCGTAAGAAAACTCGAGCACGGCCGAGGCGGATCGCTGGAACATCACCAGCTCGACGTCATGCGGTCCCTCGGTCAATTCCGCGGTGACGAAGGCGTCGCGGGTCGAATGCCGAAGTTCGTCGGCAAACAGGACTTGCCCATCGATCACGAGCTTGGCGGCGTCGTTACTGGTGATGGCGAAGGTGTAGGTTCCTGATTTACGAACCTGGATCCGGCCGCGGGCCTCGAGGGCGAAGTTATTGGCCTCGATCGGAAACGGGAGACTGAGGTCAAAATTCGCCTCGGGTCCCAGCATCTGATAGTTCAGGACCGAAACGCCGTCTTCGGTTCTCGACCGGAGCACATTTTCACCGGCCAGGACGGATTCTGCCTCGGCCATCGTG
Organism: uncultured Planctomycetales bacterium; assembly: GCA_963826795.1. Taxonomy (GTDB): domain Bacteria; phylum Planctomycetota; class Planctomycetia; order Pirellulales; family Pirellulaceae; genus CAWGYT01. The sequence goes on from CAWGYT010000027.1 coordinate 20,840, forward strand.
TTCAACGTCATGCCGGTCAGCACCTGGCGGACTTCGAAGCCCTCAGGAATCAGAACCGTGTCGTCGATCAGATCCGTTTCATAGCCGAAGGAGGCCCGCCCATCGGTCCAGGCCGAGTCGTCGAAACCCACGGCGTGCCAATCCGCGGAGACCTGCTCCGTCGGCACAAGCAGTCTGGCGGGACTCTGGGGCGTGACCAGGTCGGCTGAGTTCAAGCGAATCGCCCCGTCGCTCGGCTGACCATCCTGTGTCAGCGGGTCGGCGCCATCGGTGGTGTAATAGGTGTCGCCACGAGGCGCAACGAGCTGGATCGCGGTATCGGCCGTGACGAACCCGCCCCAGGGCGTGTACTCGGGCGGGTCGATGTCGGGATAGAGACCGGCATTGCGGTACTGGTCCAGCATGCGGGTATGGCGGGCGGGGAAGTACCGCGTCGCGAGCAGTTCGATTCGTCGAATCCAGTCTCGGTCCCGTGTCATCGGGCGGCCGGCGTCGTTCTTGCCGTCGCCCCAGCGCGCCGATTCGCCCACGATCGCCCGATCGATCTCGCCGGCAATCGACCGCAACCGTGCTGCGTTGGCTGCGGACGTCAGTACTCCGTCGCCAAAAAAATGGTGGTAGATCCGATCGGCATACAGTCTTTGGAACTCGGGGACGTCGATCAGCGCCAGGTACAGATTGCTGGGTCCCACGGAGGGCGAAATGTTCGCCTTGGAAACGCGATTTTCCGAAGTTCCCGTCTGGAACGCTGCTTCCGCATCCCAGGTGTGAAACTGCCACTTCGCTCCATCCACTCGTCGCCGCGACGCATACCAATTGTTGTGGGGCCAGTCCCAATTTCCGACGAATTGATTGACGATCAAGTAGTCGACAAAGCTTTCGAGATCGACCATATTCTTGATCGTCTCGTAGTTAAATCGTCTGGGCGAGAGTTCTCGTACGAGCTGGTTCCAGGCAGCCGCATCCCCGTCGACGATGCCCCCGCCCGTATTAATCACGTCGTATTCGTCGGGATCGCCGCCCATGTAATTGGCGGCCCAGAGGGCGTTGGGACGCTCGGTGGGGCTGTAGAGTCCCCAGTACATGCCATTCAGATAGAGATGCACGTACGTTTCGTGGGGCGCGTATCCTCCCATTGCATTCTGCGTGGCGCGGGTCCACTGATCTTGCAGGTAGGTTTCATCGCTGCCGGCCACTCGCCAGGAATCGTTAAATCCACCTCGCAGAACTAACTCGCTGAATTCCGTCGCGGCGTCCGGACCGAACCAGGGGTAGGCCAGCGTCGTGGGGCCGTAAGTTCCTCCGAAGTCGATCCGGAACGAGAGCTTGGCGGTCTGCGAGAACCGCCGCGCCCAGCCGCCATGGATCTTGATACCCGCCCGCGTGGCAAATTCCGTGTTGCCGTCCGTTCCAATCAGCTCAAGCGACACCGGACGCTCCCACGCCGCCCCTCGCATTTCGGGATTCATGTACAGGCCGTTGTCAAAATCCCACAAGTCATCCGGATCCAGCACGACGGACAATGTGGGGATCGAGCGAAGATCGTCTCGAATCGTATCGCGGTACAGTGAATCCTGCGTCACTTCGGGATCCATCTCGTAGTTGGCCCTCATGCGAGCCGGCCGGGGTGGACCTTGGTCGTCGAAGTATCCCCATTGTTCGGGCAGCCCCTCGCCGTCCTGCTGCAATACATCGTCCAGAAAGATGTAAGTCTGCGTGACCCCCAGGCTCGGCGCCAATCCTTCGGCATACGAAACGGCCCGCAAGGTGGTCGTCGTCTCAATCGTGATCGGTCCATCATAGACTTCGCCGTGCTCGGCGGTTGGCTGGCTGCCGTCGGTCGTGTAGCGAATCCGGCTGGCTGGCGTGCGGCTCGCCAACGACACCGGAAATGGCGCATCAAAGAACCCTCGCTGCACGCTCGCCGTCGGCTCCTCGGCAAACCCCGCCACACCGGACCCGTTCGGGGCACCGGGCGTCGGCGAAACGAAGTACCGTGGCGCCGCCAGCAACGGCCCTGACTCATCGAAGCGGATGCCGAACGAGATGTCGCTTTGCTGCGGAGGATACGCCGCGGCGTATTCGTGAGCGATCGATCCGTCCGGGCGGACGAGCGCGAGATACTCACCTTCGGCCTTGAGGCGGAAGTTGGTGTGGTGCTGCGTCGTATAGGAACGGTCCCGACCGCTGGCGAAAACCACCATCGTCGCTCTCGCCGAAATGCTCTCCTCCGGAAAGGCCCACTTGTCGACCACCTCCGGATCGTCCGTCAGTGACCAACCTTCCAGTGACACATCATGGTCAGTGGGATTATAAAGCTCGATCCAGTCCGAGTATTCACGAAAACGATCTTGAAGCCCGGTCCCGTTCGCCGCGAGAAACTCGCTGATCAAGAGCGGCTCGCCGGACAAGACACAGCGAGCTTCCAACGACTCGATCGCTGACAGGTGCGAGGTCCGTCGCCGCGTGTGTGACCCGCGGCGGTTGCGGTGTCGCCTTGAGATTTGGCGCGTCAACTTTTGTTCGGCGGGCGGGTTGAACATGCGAGATCGTCCTGGACGCGGCGAATCGAGATCGACAATGTGCGACAAAGATCCGGCAGTTTACCGCACCGCTCGCGGCGACTCCATTGAATTCTTGCGAAGCGACTTCCTTGCCCTAGGAACCAGCTCGCAACAGTCGTGATTCAATATTTGTCAACTGGAACGCGTTCCGCATGATCGTCTGACGACCGACGGTAATCCGGGCGGAAAAGTCGAACCTTCCGCTGACGTGCTCCTGCAAGCTCACGGTCGCCCGCAGCACGTCACCCGGTCTGGCGAAGCCCTTGTAGCGAGCTTGCTTGACCTTCACCAGCACGCCCAAGGCATACGCATTGAAGAGGGGATCGTGGGTGTTGAACTCCCGCATCGGATTGTACTTGGCCGCGATCAGGACTCCCGCGGATTGCGTCGTGAACTCCTGCATCATCGCGCCGGGCAAGATCGGGGCGCCGGGAAAATGACCCGTCAGAAAAAACTCCTGACCCGTCAACGTCATTTGCGTGACGATCTCGGTCGGTTGGATGTCGATGATACGCTCCACCAGCAAATATGGCGGGCGATGGTGCAGATAGTCTTCGACGCTTTCAAATTCGTGCTGATAATATTCCATGCGGGATCATGTCTTCGGGGGCGTTGACGGCGGCACGCACCGCCGACTTTGCCAGGGCGCGCGACGGAGGGAAGTCTGATGTCAAGTCGGCCGCGCGACGGGCAGCAAGCCTGCATCTGATGCCGACCAACTGATGCCGACCAACTGATGCCGACAAAGTAGGCCGTCGAAGTATATCGCCCTCCGGCCCTGCGGAGAACGCCCTTCCGCCGCGCTGCTTGCCGCAGCGTGACTCTTCTGGCAGAATGCGGTGACGGCAGCCACGCCGTGGCGCGAGAACACGGCCTTTCGGCGTCTTGGAAATCCAGCGGATGAATCAGCGACCGACGCACCGCCGACCGCGACCGCGAGGGCAACGCAGGACGGGCGAGTTTCGAGTGATCGAGCGCAGCCGGCATCGACGGCTTGCGTCGGGCCAAATAGGAATCGCGATCGTCGTCGCGGCGGCCCTGCTCCGCTTGACGGGCGTGTCGGGCGTACCCGCCGCGGCGGATGATCCAACGCCGTCTGCCGCAGCCGCTTATCCGCGGGCGATCGATCTGCTTGCTTTGCCCAACGCGTTTTGGCTGCGTCCGAGCGTGATCTCGGGCGGGCAGCCCGTCGGCTCCGAGGGATTCGCCGCGCTGCAATTGCTGGGCGTGCAAACCGTCATTAGCGTCGATGGGGCACGGCCCGCGGTCGAATTGGCAGCCCGGTACGGGTTGCGGTACGTCCACCTTCCGCACGGGTACGACGGGATCTCCGCCCGCCGAGCTCGCGACTTGGCCAAGGCTGTCCGCGAGTTGCCCGGGCCGCTTTATATTCATTGTCATCACGGCAAGCATCGCAGCCCAGCCGCGACGGCGACGGGCTGCATCCTGGCCGGCCTGATCGAACCTGCCGAGGGTCTCGACTTCCTGGAATTGGCGGGCACCAGCCCTCGCTATCTCGGGCTGCACCGCGCGGTTGCCCAGGCGACTCGAATACCGGACGCCGAACTCGATCAGTTGAAGGTCGAGTTTCGAGCGGTCGAGCCGTTGCCGCCGATCGCCGACGCGATGGTGGCGCTGGAGCACACGTTCGATAAGCTGCGGCACCTGCGACAGAATCGCTGGCAGCCGACGGCGGATCAGCCGGATCTGACGGCCGTGTCGGCGGCCCTCTTATTGAAGGAACACTTGGTCGAGCTCGAGAGGCTGCCGGATTTGGACGCGAAGCCCGCCGATTTTCGCGCTTGGCTGGCCGAATCGCGGCAGGAATCGGAAACGCTGGAAGAGCAATTGTCGAACATCCAGGGGCGATCCGAATTGGACCAACACGTTCCAACGCTTCACGCGTGCCTGGACGCCATTCAGGCTCGCTGCAATCAGTGCCACGAAAAATATCGGGACCTGACCCCTTCTCCCAACCCCGGGTCGGTTAGATAACTTCCGACCTGGCGTAAGTGCCCAGGATCTCGATCCGGACGGTTTTTTTCTCCAGCGCCTGGATCGCGCGGCGGGCCGCGGGCTCGCTGGCATGCCCTTCCAGTTCGACAAAGAACAAGTACTCGTTTTGCGATCCCTTTTTGGGGAACGATTCGATCCAAGTCAGGTTCAGACGATTGCGCTTAAAGATCGTCATCGCGTCGGCCAGCGCGCCGGGTTGATGCGCGAGCTCGAACATAAGTGACGTTTTGTCGCGACCCGTTCGACTCGCGGCCTCGAGTCCAATCACGGCGAATCGTGTGACGTTGTCCGGATTGTCTTCGATGTTCGCGGTCAGCAAGGTCAGGCCATAGTTGACACCAGCTTGGCGGCTGGCGACGACTGCCACATGTTTGTCGTGAGCCGCTGCTTCCGCCGCGGCCGTGGTGCTCGTAGCCGGCACGAGTCGGGCTTTGGGCAGGTGGCGGGCGATCCAATTGCGGCATTGAGAAAGGGCCTGTGGCTTGCTCTGCACCTCATGGATGTCGGCCAGTTTCCCGATTCCCAACAGATTGTGATGGATCCGCATCGCGACTTCACCGCAGATCTTGACGGGCATTCGAACAAACATTTCCAGCGTGTCCACAATCCGCCCATCCGTTGAATTCTCGATCGGTACGATCCCGAATTGAGCGTCACCGCGATTCACCGATTCAAACACGCCGCCAATGCTTGCCACGGGAACCAAGTCACTGCTCTGACCAAAGCGTTCGATGGCCGCCAGGTGGCTGTAGCTGAATTCCGGACCAAGGAACGCGATCCGGTCCACGTGAATCAGGGCGCGAGTCGCACTATCGAGTTCCCGGAAGACGGCCCGCAGGCCTTCGATCGGCAACGGACCCTGCGAGCCGCGTGACAGCGACTCCAGGTCCGACTTTTTCTGTAAGTCGGCGACGCGTTCCGGGTCTCCGTAGTCAGCCAACAGTTGGGCTCGTTCCTGACACAGTCGGATCAGTTCGCGATTGAGTCGTTTCAGCTGTTGCGGGAGATTGGACGGACGGCGGCCGCGGTTCGGCGACGAAGCCGGCTCGGCGGGACCAGTGGGCGTGCTCATCGCGGTCGAATAACTCCGTTCCAAGGGGGCGACGCGACCGCGGCGCTGTCAAATTGGCAGCGGGCCGGAGCCGCGGTTTTCCAGAATGTCAAAATGGCAGCGTCAAAACCCGGCCGGCGGAAAACTTGGCCGAATGACGATCCGCAACTTCTTCAACAATATACACTTAACTCGGCTGCCGCGGGCCACTCGCCAAGCTGGCACGTTCTTTGCGTAATTGGAGACCGTGTACTGGCTTGCTCGCGGCGCGATCGGCAACACGCTCAAGCCCGTCGCGGGGCGAGCCCCGATGATCGACGAACCCAATCCAGGGCAACTCATAAAAAATCGAGTCCACGTTTTACGGCAAACGGCCACCGAGCTGAAGGTGGCGAGGCAGAAAGGAGCACCTCATGGCTCAAGGCGAAAAGATTATCGGAATCGACCTCGGCACGACCAACTCGGTCGTGGCCGTCATGGAAGGCACCGAGGCGAAAGTGATTCCGAACGCGGAAGGCAATCGACTCACGCCCAGCGTCGTGGCGTTTACCGACAAGGGCGAAACGCTGGTCGGCGAACCGGCGCGTCGCCAAGCGGTCACCAATCCGCAAGAGAACGGTCTACTCGATCAAGCGATTCATGGGGCGGCGGCACAACGAGGTCGAGGCCGAAGAGAAGATGGTGCCCTACGAGATCATCGGCGGCGCCACCGACTACGTGAAGGTCAAGGCGGGCGACAAGGAGTACACGCCGCAGGAAATCTCGGCGCATGACCTTGCGCAAGCTGAAGGAAGCGGCCGAGTCGTATCTGGGCCACAAGGTCAACAAGGCGGTGATCACGGTGCCGGCCTACTTCAACGATTCGCAGCGGCAGGCGACCAAGGACGCCGGCCAGATCGCGGGCTGGAAGTCGCGCGGATCATCAACGAACCGACGGCGGCGGCGCTGGCCTACGGTCTGGACAAAAAGACGAACGAGAAGATCGTCGTCTTCGACCTCGGCGGCGGCACGTTCGATATTTCGATTCTGGAAGTCGCCTCGACCGAGGGCAAGGACGGCGACGTGACGGTCTTCGAGGTGATCAGCACCAGCGGCGATACGCATCTGGGCGGTGACGACTTCGACGAAGTCCTGATCAACTACGTCGCCGACGAGTTCAAGAAGGAACAGGGCATCGACCTGCGCAAGGACACGATGGCGCTGCAGCGTCTGCAGGAGGCGTGCGAGAAGGCCAAGAAGGAACTGAGCTCGACCGCCCAAACCGACATCAACCTGCCGTTCATCACGGCCGATCGCATCGGCCCCAAGCACCTGCAGATGACGATCACCCGAGCCAAGTTCGAAGAGCTTGATCGACCGACTTGATCGAGCGTTGCCGCAAGCCGGTGATGCAGGCGCTGGAGGACGCCAAGCTGAAGCCGAGCGACATCGACGAAGTCGTCCTGGTCGGTGGTTCGACTCGCATTCCCAAGGTGCAGGAACTGGTCAAGGAGATCTTCGGCAAGGATCCGCACAAGGGCGTGAATCCGGACGAAGTCGTCGCCGTCGGCGCCGCCATTCAAGGCAGCGTGCTGGCGGGCGATCGCAAGGACGTGCTGCTGCTGGACGTCACTCCGCTGATCGCTGGGTATCGAGACCTTGGGTGGCGTGTTCACCAAGCTGGTCGAGCGCAACACGACGATTCCGACGGAACGCAAGCAGACATTCAGCACGGCCGAAGACAATCAGACCGCCGTGACGGTGCGGGTGTTTCAGGGCGAACGGCAAATGGCGGCCGACAACCGGTTGCTGGGCCAGTTCAACCTGGAAGGCATTCCGCCGGCGCCGCGCGGCGTGCCGCAGATCGAGGTCAAGTTCGACATCGACCAAAACGGCATCCTCAACGTGTCGGCCAAGGATCTGGGCACCGGCAAAGAGCAGACGGTGCGGATCGAGCAGTCGTCCGGTCTGTCGGACGACGAGATCAACCGAATGCAGAAGGACGCCGAAGAGCATGCGGCCGAAGACAAGGCGAAGCGCGAACTGGTCGAGCTGCGCAATCAGGCCGAACAGATGTGCTTCCAGGTCGAGAAGCTGATGAAGGAGCACGCCGACAAGCTGAAGGACGTCCGACAAGGAACCGCTGAAGAAGGCGATCGAGAAGACTCGCGGAAGTGGCCAAGGGCGACGACCTCGCGGCCATCAAGTCGGCCGTCAACGAACTGGAACAGGCGTCGCACGCATTCAGCAAGACGCTTTACGAGGCAAGCCGGCGCGGCCGCCGCGTCGCCAGGCGAGACGGGCGAAGCAGCGGCCTCGCGGCGGCAGTCGGACGACGACGCGATCGATGCCGAGTTCGAGGTGAAAGATTCGTAATCGATCTTCGGCCGTCACCGCTGCGGTAACGGATTCGCAGCACGCCCGGTCGCCCGATGCGGCTCGGCGGATGTTCTTGTACAGGAGGATACTCGCATGACATTTCGATTCGACAAACTGACGATCAAGGCCCAGGAGGCCGTCGTCGGCGGCGCAGAACCTGGCGACGCAGATGGCAATCCTCAGATCGAGGCGCTGCATCTGCTGGCGGCGCTGCTCGCCGAAACCGACGGCATCGTCCATCCGCTCCTGGAAAAGATCGGCGTCAACTTCGCCCAGCTGAGATCGCACGATCGGATTCCGAGGTCGCAGCGACTTCCGAAAGTCTCGGGCGGGGCGCAGTCCGCCAATCGGGCAAAGCCTGCAACAGGTCCTGCAGGGCGCCCAGGCTGAAGCCGATCGGATGAAGGATGAATTCGTCTCGACCGAACATCTGCTGCTGGCGCTGACCAAGATCAAGTCGCCCGCCCAGAGCCTGCTGCAATTGAACGGCGTGCGCGAACAAGATGTCCTGCAGGCGCTGCAGGTCCGTGCGCGGCACGGCACGTGTCACCGACCAGAATCCCGAGGACAAGTTCCAGGCGCTGGAGCAATACGGCATCGATCTGGTCGAACGGGCGAACGCAGGGCAAGCTCGATCCGGTGATCGGCCGCGACACGGAGATTCGACGCGTCGATTCAGGTCCTGTCGCGCCGCACGAAGAACAATCCCGTGCTGATCGGCGAACCGGGCGTCGGCAAGACCGCGATCGCCGAAGGGCTGGCCTTGCGAATCGTCCAGGGCGACGTGCCCCAAAGTCTGAAGAACAAACGTGTCATCGCGCTGGACATGGGCGCGCTGATCGCCGGCACGAAGTTTCGCGGCGAGTTCGAAGAGCGACTGAAGGCGGTGCTGCGCGAAGTGGAAGAGCGCCAGCGGCTCGGTCATTCTGTTTATCGACGAGCTGCACACCGTCGTCGGGGCCGGCCGCGCCGAAGGGGGCAGCCGACGCCGCCAACCTGCTCAAGCCGGCGCTGGCGCGCGGCGAACTGCGCTGCATCGGGGCCACGACGCTGGACGAATATCGGCAATACATCGAGAAGGACGCGGCACTCGAACGCCGCTTCCAACCCGTCTTCGTCGGCGAACCCACCGTCGAGGATACGATCGCGATTCTGCGCGGATTGAAGCCGCGCTACGAAGCTCACCACGGCGTCAAGATCAAGGACTCGGCGCTGGTCGCCGCCGCAAAGCTCTCACAACGCTATATCACCGATCGATTCCTGCCCGACAAGGCCATCGATCTGGTCGACGAAGCGGCCAGCCGGTTGGCCATGGAACTGGAAAGCGTGCCGACCGAAATCGACGAAGTACAACGCCAATTGACCCAGCTGGAACTGGCCGCACGGCAGCTGGCCGACGAAGACCGAAGAAACGGCCCAAGACCGCCTGGCAGATATCGAGGCAGAAATGGGACAGCTGCAAACACAAGCTGGCCAGCCTCCGCGAACAATGGGAAGCGGAAAAGCTCGGGATGGGTGATGTCCAGAAAGTTCGCCAGGACCTGGAGAATGTCGATCATGAGTTCCGCCAACTGGATGCCGTCGATCAAGGAGAAACAGTCCGCCGGTCAACCGGTCAGCGAAGACGAATACCAACGCTTGTATGAATTGGATGTGAGTCGCCGTCAGCTGCAGGCTCGGATCGAAGAATCCGAAGCGGAACCGGCCGAAGAGCCCGATCGGGCGAAGGCGTCCCGACGACTGCTTGCGACAGGAGGTGACCGAGGATGAGATCGCCGAAGTCGTCAGCTCCTGGACCGGTGTTCCCGTGGCCCGGATGCTCGAGACCGAAAAGGCCAAGCTGCTGGTCATGGAAGAACGCCTCCACCAGCGCGTCGTCGGTCAGGACGAAGCGGTCGACGGCCGTCTCCAACGCCGTGCGTCGCAGCCGCAGCGGACTGCAAGATCCGAACCGCCCCATCGGCTCGTTCCTGTTCCTGGGCCCCACCGGCGTCGGCAAAACGGAACTTTGCAAGGCCCTGGCCGAAGTCCTGTTCGACGACGAAAACGCGATGGTCCGGGTGGACATGAGCGAGTTCATGGAACGGCATACGGTGAGCCGCTTGATCGGAGCGCCTCCGGGCTACGTCGGCTACGAGGAAGGCGGCAAGCTGACCGAAGCCGTTCGCCGACGGCCATACAGCGTGATCCTGCTGGACGAAATCGAAAAGGCGCATCGCGACGTGTTCAACATCCTGCTGCAAGTGCTCGACGACGGTCGGCTGACCGACAATCACGGTCACACCGTCGATTTCACGAATACGATCGTCGTGATGACCAGCAATATCGGCAGCCAAGCGATCCATCAGATCGCGGAGTCCGGCGGCTCGGAAGAAGAGATCGAGGAGGCCGTTTGGCACAACCTGCGCGGTCACTTCGCGCCGGAATTCCTCAACCGAATCGACGAGACGATTATCTTCCGACCTTTGCAGAGGCAGGAGATTCGCAAGATTGTCGACCTGCAAATCGTGCGGCTGGAACAGCTTTTGTCGGCCAATCAGCTGCAGTTGATCGTGACCGAAGCGGCCCGCAACCAGATCGCCGTCGACGGGTACGACCCCGCCTATGGAGCTCGGCCCCTGAAACGCGTGATTCAACAGCGATTGCAGAACCCCTTGGCGGCCGAGATCCTGCGGGGCGACTACCAGCCCGGCAGCGCCGTCAAGATCGACTGCGAAAACGGAGAATTCACCTTTGAGGCCTGCAGCGCCAGCGAGCTGAAGACGGAAGTTCGTACGGAAGCCGTCAGCTAGTACGCGTTCAAGTCGCGGATTTCGCGAGACACGGATTTCGCGAGACACGGATTTCGCGAGACGCGGATCTCCCCAGACACCGCGTCGGGCAGCACGACCGACGCGGTGCCCGTGCATTCGCGCATCAGCGCACCGGCGTCGGCACGTATTCGTGATCGCGTTTGCGGATCACTTCCGCCTTCAAGATGGAGTCGGGCGTTCGGACCATCTGCTCCGCCTGACTCGAGTCGCGGCGCTCGAGCTTTGGTAGCACCTCCAGCCCCTCAATGATTCGGCCGAAGACCGTGTGCAGCCCGTTCAGGTGCGGGGTGGGCAGGAAGGTCAGAAAGAATTGCGAACCGCCGGTGTCGCGGGCGGCAGCCTTGGCCATGCTAAGACTGCCGCGAAAGTGCTTGCGAAAGTCCTCGCGGTAGCATTCACAGTAGATCCGGTAACCGGGATCGCCGGTTCCATCACCGCGTGGGCAGCCGCCTTGAGCCATGAAGCCAGGCAACACGCGGTGGAACGAAAGGCCGTCGTAGTAGCCCTTTTCGACCAGCGAAATGAAGTTCCCCACCGTCTGCGGCGCCTCGTTTTCGAACAATTCCAGCACGATGTCGCCCTTGGATGTCCGGAGCCGAACGCGCGGCAAGTCGTCCGCCGCAGCCTCCTGTTCGCGAATCTTTTGTTCCGCCGCCCAATCCGCCCGAACCGCGGACACGACGGGCAGGTAATTCTCGCCTTTCGTCAAGACCCCCAGCGATTCCGCCTGCTTGAGGTACGTTTCGGCCAGATCGAACTCTTGCAGCGCGAACGCGGCGGCGCCGGCTAAATCATAGGCCTGCTTCTCCGCCGTATCATGCTCGATCAAGACGCGTGTGATTTCGAACGACGACTCAAATCGATCCGCCGCTAAATCGTCGTCAGCCAGAGCCACCAGAAATCGCGTCAATTGGGGGTCGCTTTCGGGAGCGTCCAAATAGGCGTCCAACGCGGCCGCGCGAAGTTGAGGCAACAAGGTCCGGCCCGCCTGGACCTTCGCCAGGAACTCCGTGCGCACGTCTTCCAATTCCTCGTCTACGGCGGTCGTGTAGAAATGCTGCTGCAGGTCCCGCATCTCTTTCAGCAGGTCCTTCCACTCGGAAAACACCTGCTGGAATTTCAAGGCGGCGGCAGACGGAGGTGCGTCCGACGGCGCCGCCGGAGCTGCTGTATCCGCAGTATTCGCTGCATTTGCCGTATCAGCTGTATCCGCAGTATCCGCTGTAGTCTGGGCCAAGGCGGGAAGGCCAAGCAACGTGGGCAGGCAGACCAAGGCGACAAACCAACGCCAAGTGATCGTCATGGGTGTTGTTCTCATCCTCAAGTGCGATTCCGCGTGAGCGCATGTGTCCGATACGGGTGATCCCAAAACGCGTCTTACTGAATTGTTTCCCAATTTCAGCCGCGCGACAAGCTCGCGGCCGATCGCGTCAGCACCCACCCGCAAGCCGCTTTCTGGAGGACGAGCCCCCTCATCCGGCCTTCGGCCACCTTCTCCCGCGTTGGGGAGAAGGGACATGCTGGTGTCACCTCTCGCGTAAAAAGGGGTCAGGTCTTTTTTTCGTGGCGACTTACGGCAAATGCGCAGAAGGTGATGTGAGGGGCATCGAGTGGCGGGTCTGGAGCTTTCTTCGATAGACCGCCTGGAGTTTTCGCTGTGAGCGCGGCTCTGCCCCGCATGCGCAAAGTCTGCCTGGACACGGGAGCGGGCCCCCTCATCCGGCCTTCGGCCACCTTCTCCCGCGTTGGGGAGAAGGGACATGGTGCGGCCGGGTGGCACTGGCGTCTCGCCAGTGTGCACGTCCTTCTCCCGCGTTGGGGAGAAGGGACATGGTGCGACCGGGTGGCACTGGCGTCTCGCCAGTGTGCACGTGCTTCTCCCGCGATGGAGAGAAGGGACATGGTGCGGAGTCGTGCTGCGCGGTTGTCACCTCTCCCGAAGGCACGCCCTGCCCGGCGGATCGGATTTGGGTTAAACTGCGAAGCGCGATCTCGCTTTTGACGGAAACCATTTTTTTCGAGTTCGATATGGCCCGGCGTTCTAAGTCCGTTGATTCTTCACGTCAACGGCAGTCGGGCGAATCAACGGGGCCCCTTCGACTGCGAATCGTGGGGGGGGAATTCCGAGGTCGTGTCCTGAAGTACTCCGGCGATCGTCGCGTGCGTCCGATGAAGGATCGGACCCGCGAGGCCATCTTCAACCTGCTCGGCCCGACGATTCGAGGGACTTACGCCTGGGACCTGTTCGCCGGCACGGGCGCGATGGGGCTGGAGGCGATCAGCCGGGGAGCGATCGGTGCGGCGCTGCTCGAGCAGCATATCCCGACGGCCAAGCTGATTCGCGAAAACGTCGAGTCGCTGGGACTGGTCGACCGCGTTCGTCGGGTGCAAGCCGATGCGTTCCATTGGATCGCTTCGACGAGGGACCTGAGCGGCTTCGCGGGGATTGACCCCGCCATCCCGTGGATTGTTTTTTGTTGCCCGCCGTACGCTTTTTTCGCGGAACGCCTGGACGCGATGCGCAGTTTGCTCCGAGATTTGCATCCGCGCGCCCCGCAAGGCAGCCAATTCGTCATTGAGGCTGAAATCCCTTTCGATTTCAATCAGCTGTGGCCCGACGAATGGCGGGTTCGTAACTATGCGCCCGCCACGGTGGCGATTCTGGAGATCCAACACGGCAGCGACGACCCGATTCATTTGCCGACCGTGTGATACGTGTCGATCGCGGGAGCATCCATCTGGTCTCGCTGCCCGTCCGGCCACGTAATCTCCGCTCGCAGGACTTCCGTTTCCTGGCCGAGTCCGAAGTGAACCGTGGCGGGATGCTGCGCGAGAAACGAGTCGCCCGTGACGACCCGGCCGAGCTGTGTTCCGGTCGCCGTCGTCAGCTTTACTTTCGCCCCGATCGGAGTTCGGCCTGGCCGACCGCTCTGCAGATGGAAACCAACCCAGTGATTGCCCGTCGGCAGAATATTCTGATAGACGTGCAGCTCCAGCTCAAAACCGCGCCCGACAAAGCGATATTCGGCCACGATCAAGTCCGGTCGTCCGTCCCCGTCAAGGTCTCCGCCCACGACGGATCGCGAATCGTACTGGAACGCCACGCCCAGCAGAAAACCAATGTTGACAAACTCCTGGCCGTTGCGATTCATCAACAGTGAATTGTGTTCGTAACCGTTCCACGAGATACGACCTTGGTCCAGCTCGCGCATCGTTTCCGAGAAGAAGGCTTTCAGTTGGGGATCGGGCTTGGACGAACCCGTGTAGATGTCATGTCGCCAAAATGTCGTGCAATAGTCCTGGCACGATTGACCGCTGCGAAATCCGTTGGCCACATAGATGTCGCGATCGCCGTCGAGGTCAAAGTCGAACGACGTGGTGCCCCACGACCAGCCGGTCCGGGCGACTTGCGGCGCGAAGCCAGGAGTAACGAAGCGATCGCCGCGGCGGAGAAACATCCGGTTCCCGTAACCCATCGCCGCTCGCATCGCGTGCACGTCGGGCCGATCCTCGCGTCCCAGTCCGAGTCGATCGAGTCGCCGAGCCGTCGTGCTGCTCATCCCAATCGCGTAAATGTCCGTCTTCCCGTCCCCGTCAAAGTCGGCCAGCGTGTGGGCCATGCCGAACAAGTGATGCTCGGGCAATTGCTCGGACGTGACGTCGACGAAACGGCCCCGACCCTGGTTCCGATACAGATCGACCCCCGCATAGTCGCTGACGACCATCAGATCCTGGTCGCCATCGTCGTCGAAGTCAAAGAAGGACGTGCTGTATGTGCGTCGGCGGCGGTGCGGGCCGAGCCCTGCCGTTTCGGTCTGATCGCGAAAGTTCCCCGTGCCGTCATTGATCAACAGGTAAGCGAGCTCGCCGTCGTTCGCGTCGTAGTAGGGCGTGGGCATTTGGCCCTCCAGATACGACGGAATGTACTGCGTGACGAACAGATCCAGGTCCCCGTCTTGGTCGACATCCCCGGCCGTAAGGGCCAGGGTCTGTTCCGCCTCGATCTCGGCCGCAATCTCGGGCGGGTCCGGAAAACGCCCTTCGGACGTCCCCCGATAGCGAATCAGTCGACCTTGCTTGTCGACGCTGACAAAGTCCGGCACCCCGTCCCGGTCGACGTCGGCGACGAGTCCCGTTTCGACCAGCGGCACGAAGTGATCAAACAGGCGCAGCTTCGCGAAAACGCCCGCCGCCTTCATTCCAGTAGACTCGATTCCAGCGGCTGATCAGAATCTCGGGAAACGAGTTTCCGTCCAAATCGAAGACGATGATCGGATGGGCACTGGCGAATTCGTCCGGCTTCCGCGTGTACGTCAGCACGCGGCGAAAACCCGGGACCCCCGTGCGGACGAGGACTTCGAGGTCCTGGATTTCAACCAGTTCGGGCGTTGCGACGGTTTCGGCGTCCAGCCAGGTCACGTGCAGCACACCGCGAACAACCAGCCGTTGTTGCGGCGACGCCTCCGAAGGGTCGGACGTCAGATTCCGCACGACGTGCAGCACAAAGCTGACTTGCGACTGTGTCGCGACGGCCGTGCGGCTGAAGGCCGAATGATGCCATTCCGATTCGACGATCCGGTAACCGCGCTGGGTAAAATCGCGGACCAAGCCCGACCAGCGCGTGCCCTCGATCGCCGATTCGACACCGGTTCCACGCAGCCGCAGGACGTCCAGCTCCAAACGCTCCGGCTCGCCCAGCGCCGCGAATGTCAATTGACGGAACGAAGCCTTCGCCAACACCGCTGCTGGGTCAGCGGACGCGCGCATCTGATCCCAAAGTCGCACAAAGTACTGTTCGAATTCTTGAGCATCCACCTCGTCCGACCAGACATCGCGATCCAGTCGAGTGCGTTCTAAACGCAGCTCTTCCAATGCGGTGGCGCGAGTTGTCGAGGAATCTTCCGCTGCCACCGGAGTGGGATCGGCCGGTTCGGACGAATCGCGTCCCGGGTCCCGTCGAACGGGCGGATCGAGCTGCGTCGTGGGCTCGGTTCCGCAGCCGCTCGCCAGGCAAGCCAGCAGTACAACGCACGTCGCCACACCGCCCGCGAAGCAGCCCGGGGTCAAACACCGTCCCCCGCGTTCGGGCGAGAGGTCCGACGAAAAGCTTGTTTCGATTTTCATAACACCTTCATCGAAGAGTCGCTTATAATGCCGGCTCGATATCTGAGACTCCCGTTGACGAGCGAATCTGCAGAGGAAGCGAATATGAATCGACGATCCGGCTGGGCGAAGAACCTGCTGACCTACGTGCTGTTTGGAACCGGAGCTGTTGGATTGGCCCTCGTTGGATTGTTCCCTGCCACGACCCAGGCCGACACACTTACTTATGGATTCGATGACGGAACGTTTCAAGGGTGGGAGTTCATCCTACCGGACCGCTCGCCGTTTCCGGTGGAAGAAAGCGCCGTGACGTGGATCTCGTCCAACGCGGTGATCGACATCGGCGACGGCTTCAACATGGTTCCAGCGACCAGCGGTGAGTACCGAGTGGTCCCCGATCCGTTTTCGAATCGAGATTGCATCGGCCTGTTGTGCTACACGCAAATCCTGCGGTCGCCCGGCTTCTATTTGGACGACAGCGGGGATCTGTCGATTGACATGATCGGCGGGGCCGCTCAGTCGAATCGAGCGTTTGACGAGGGCAATGACTTCCCGCCCGAAGTGCCGGAAGACCTGCCTGAAACCAAGGATTCGTCCGGCTACCAGGGTTTCGCCTTGCTGGACGTCGAAGCGGACGGCTACGTTGCCTATGGGTTTTCCTCGTACGAAAACGACGGCAAAGCGCGTCCCACTGACGCGCCGACGCGGGCGGATTGGGAAACCGTCAAGATCACGCAGGAGCAACTGGCACCCTTCATTAACGACGGCCGCGAGTACAAGATCGACATCTTCGACTCGTACGCGGGGGGCTGGGGATGGATCGGGTTCGACACGGTCGTGATTCCCGGCTCGGCCGAACTCGGCGGGTTTTCGCCCGGCGACTACAACGAGGACGGTGCCGTGGATACGCTTGACGTGGATCTGCAAGCCGTGGCGATGCAGACCCCCACGGAAAATCTGGAGACCTACGACGAAAACGGCGACGGCATGGTCGACGACGCGGACCGCATCATCTGGGTCCAGGATTACGCGAATACCTGGTTCGGCGACGCGAATTTCGACGGGTCCTTCACCACCGACGATCTGGTCGCGGTGTTCGCCGCAGGCAAATACGAGACGCAGCAGAGTGCCAACTGGTCGGAGGGGGACTGGACGGGCGACCTGGTGTTTGACAGCGGCGACCTGGTCGCGGCCTTTTCCGACGGCGGCTTTGAACTCGGCCCGCGCCCGGCCGTCGCGTCGGTCCCGGAGCCCGCGTCGCTGGGGATCCTGGCGCTCGCCCTGCTGGGCCTCGGCGTTTGGACTCGCCGCCGATCGTAGTTCGCGGATTTCTTACACCACAGAGCCACAGAGCCACCACAGAGAACGCGCCCCGCGCTGGTCTCTGTGGCTCGGTGGTTATCTCCCCTCCCCGCTTTGGGGGATGGAAAATTGACAACACGGCGTCGGACCGCCACGATATGGGCTGGCGTTGTCAACGTTCCCACCTGCGATCTCTCCCGCTGGCGGTCGTCCGACTGCAATGCGGCCCAGCCCCCTTAGGTCAACCTGCCGATGCGCCGAATCGCTTTTGCCGTCTTGTGGTTGTCATTCGCTTGGAGCGTGACTGGAGCGGCCGAGTCAACCACACCTGCCGCGACGTCCGGTCAAGTCAGCTATTGGAACGAAGTGCGGCCAATTTTCCAGGCCCATTGCCAGGGATGTCATCAGCCGGCCAAGCCCAGTGGCGAGTACGTGATGACCGCCTTTGACGCGATGCTGGCCGGCGGCGAGAGTGGCGAGCCGGCGATTGTGCCGCACGATGCGGACGTCAGCTACTTGATTGGGCAGATCACGCCGACCGACGGCAAGTCAGAGATGCCCAAGGACGCGCCGCCGCTGTCGGAGTCGCAACGTCGGTTGATTCGCGTCTGGATCGCCGAGGGGGCGATCGACGATACGCCGGCGTCGGCCCAGCGCCGCTTCGATGCGGAGCACCCGCCCGATTACGCGGCCGCACCCGTCGTGACGTCCCTGCAGTACTCGCCTGACGGGTCCCTCCTGGCGGTCAGCGGATATCACGAGGTGTTGCTGCACGACGTGGCTCGCGCCTTGGCCGGCGAGGAATCGCTCGTCGGGCGGCTGATCGGGATGTCCGAGCGGATTGAGTCCGTCGCGTTCTCGCCCGATGGGCAACAGCTGGCCGTGGCCGGTGGGTCCCCGGGGCGACTCGGCGAAATCCAGATCTGGAACGTCTCGGACCGCAGCTTAACGCTTTCCCTGCCCGTCAGTTACGACACGTGTTACGGGGCCAGCTGGTCTCACGACGGCCGACTGGTCGCGTTCGGCTGCCCCGACAATACGGTTCGCGCGATCGATGCCGCATCGGGCAAGCAGGTGCTGTTCAGCGGAGCTCACAACGACTGGGTGCTCGACACCGTCTTTTCGGTCGATTCGGCCCACCTCGTTTCTGTCAGCCGCGACCGCTCGATGAAACTGATCGAGGTCGCAACCGAACGATTCGTGGACAACATCACCAGCATCACGCCGGGAGCCTTGAAGGGCGGGCTGAATGCGGTGGATCGTCATCCCACCGAGAACCAGTTGCTGATCGGTGGTGCCGACGGGATTCCGAAGACGTACCGCATGTTTCGGGAACAGGATCGCAAAATCGGTGACGATTTCAATTTGATTCGCAAATACCCCGAAATGCCAGGACGGATCTTCGACGTCGCCTATCGACCCGACGGCAAACAGATCGTGGCAGGCAGCAGCTACAATGGGGCCGGCTATGTCTATGTCGACGACACGGAGACCGGCGAGCAGGTGGCGACGTTGCAGGATATCGCCTCCGCAATTTATGCCGTCGCGTTTTCGCCGGACGGCAAGCAG
Source organism: uncultured Planctomycetales bacterium (assembly GCA_963826795.1). Taxonomy (GTDB): domain Bacteria; phylum Planctomycetota; class Planctomycetia; order Pirellulales; family Pirellulaceae; genus CAWGYT01. Next base: position 39,616 of record CAWGYT010000027.1, read on the forward strand.
ATTGCGAGCGGTGGCTTTAGCGGCGAAGTGTATCTGCATGACGCCGCCACGGGCCAGCGCCAAATCGCCTTCTGGCCGATCCCGCTGCCGGCACCGAACCCTGCGCCCCTAAGTGGAGGCCCGTGTGAAACGTCGCGCTTTACACCCGCGACTCACACCAAGCTCGCCAAGCCATCAATCCCGAATACGAGTTCTCCAACCAACGAAAAGGATCGTCCATGCAAAGGCTGAATCAACGAGTGGCTCAGCGGCTGATCTCCACCTGCCTCGCGTTGGCGATGTGCGGTGTGAACGCGGCGAGCGCGGACGAGGCCCAACCCCCGGCCGCGCCCGTTGCCGAGCAAATCCCGGCGGGACTGCAGTTGGTGTCCGTCACGGCCTGGCCGTCCCGAATCCAATTGCAAAACCCGTGGGACGTCACCCAAATCCTGATCACCGGTCAGTTGGATACGGGTGAGCAGATCGATTTAACCCGACTTGCCAAGCTGGCGATGCCGTCGACCGTCGTCCAGGTCAACGACACCGGTCAAGTTCGTCCGACTGCCGATGGGCGGGACGTCTTGCGGTTTGAGGTGGCCGAGCACGCGGTCGAGATTCCAATCGAAGTCGATGCGTTTCAAGGCGCAGCGACCGACGAGCTACGTCCAAGACGTCACGCCGGCTTTGTCGAAGATGGGTTGTAACGCGGGGACGTGTCACGGCGCGAAAGACGGACAGCGCGGCTTTAAACTTTCGCTCCGCGGCTATGATTTTCAGTTTGACCACCGTGCGTTGACCGACGACATCGGGGCTCGCCGGTTCAATCGCGCGAATCCGGACCAAAGCCTGATGCTGTTAAAGGCGTCGGGCAGCATTCCTCACGTCGGTGGCGTTCTGACGCGTCCTGGCGAGCGGCACTATGAACTCTTGCGAAAATGGATTGCCAGCGGGGCGGATTTGGATCTCGATCAGCCGCGCGTGGCCAAGATCGAGCTCCTGCCGCACAACCCCATCCTGCCCAGGGCCGAGCTGAAGCAGCAAATGGTGGTCTTGGCGACCTACACCGATGGCCGAGTCCGCGATGTCACGGCGGACGCGTTTGTCGAAAGCGGCAACATCGAGATCCTGTCGGCCAACCGTCAGGGGATCGTGACGACGCTGCGCCGCGGCGAAGCACCGATCCTCGCTCGATTCGAAGGAGCGTACACGGCGACCACGATTACCGTCATGGGGGACCGCAGCGGCTTTGCCTGGGAGCAGCCGCCCAGCCACAACTACATCGACGATCTGGTTTATGACAAGTTAAAGCGAGTCAAGATCCTGCCGAGCGAGCTGTGTACCGACGAGGAGTTTGTCCGCCGCATTTACTTGGACCTGACGGGACTGCCGCCGCGCACGACGACGTGCGCGCGTTCTTGGCGGACGATCGGCCGACGCGCCAGAAGCGGGACGCGCTCATCGATCGATTGCTGGGCAGCACCGCCTATGTCGAACATTGGACGAACAAGTGGGCGGACTTGCTCCAGGTGAATCGCAAGTTCCTGGGCGAGGTCGGTGCGACCGCGCTGCGCGATTGGATCCAAGACGCGATCGCCACGAATAAGCCGTACGATGAATTCGCTTACGAAGTACTCACCGCCAGCGGCTCGACCGTCGAGAATCCGGCCGCGGCGTATTGGAAGATTCTGCGTGAGCCATCCGCGGCGATGGAGAATTCGACGCAGCTGTTTCTGGCCGTGCGTTTTAGCTGTAACAAGTGCCATGACCATCCGTTCGAGCGCTGGACGCAGGATCAGTACTATCAAATGACCGCCTTCTTCGCGCAGGTGGGTCGCAAAGAGGATCCCGATTTCGCGGGGCAGAAAATCGGTGGATCGGCGGTCGAGTCGGCACAACCCTTGGTCGAAGTGATCTACGACACCGGTAGCGGCGAAACGACGCACGAGCGAACCGGGACGGTCACGCCGCCTGCGTTTCCCTACGGCTCACTCGACGAAGACGCGGCTGACGGCATCGCGCCGCGAACAACTGGCCCGCTGGACCGTGGCGCCGACCAACCGCTACTTCGCCAGCAGTTACGTCAACCGCTTGTGGGGATATCTGCTGGGCGTCGGATTGATTGAACCGATCGACGATATTCGGGCGGGTAACCCACCGACGAACCCCGAGCTGCTTGCGGCACTGACTCGAGACTTCCTCGATTCCAAGTTTGATGTTCAGCACATGCTTCGGACGATTTGCCAGTCGCGCGTTTATCAACAGTCGGTCCGGACCAACGAATGGAACGAAGACGACGCGATCAATTACTCGCATGCCCTTCCACGCCGCCTACCCGCGGAAGTCCTGTTCGACACCATTCACGTGGCCACCGGCGCGACGAGCAAGATTCCCGGGATTCCGGCGGGACTGCGGGCGGCCCAGATCCCGGATGCCGGAGTGTCCCTGCCGTTTCTGGACGACTTTGGTCGGCCGCCGCGCGAGAGCGCGTGCGAGTGCGAGCGGAGCGGCGGAATGGTGCTCGGCCCCGTCATGAAACTCATTAACGGGCCGACGGTCAACGACGCCCTGGTCGACGCCCAAAATGAACTGACGGAATTGGTTTCCAGCCAACCTGACGACGCGCTCCTGGTGGAAGAAATCTTCTTGCGGTTCCTGGCCCGCAAGCCCACGTCCAGCGAAATCGAATTGGGACGCAAGGCACTCACCGCTTCGAGCGCGGACGAGCAAGTGGCCAGAGCGCAGTTGGAAAAGTATCGAGACCAGCTGGCCAATCGCCTTGCGACGTGGGAGGCCGAATTGCCGCAGCCCCCGGTCTGGGTTAACCTCCACCCCTCGCAACTCGAATCCGCCGCGGGCGCTTCCCTGCATGCCCAGGAGGACGCCAGTGTGCGGGTTAACGGCACGCTCGCTAAAGATACCTACACGATCCGTGGCTCCGCGCCGATCGAACGCCTGACGGGTGTGCGTTTGGAGGCGCTACCCGATCCGGAGTTGCCCGCGGGCGGGCCTGGACGAGCCGACAACGGTAACTTTGTCGTCAACCAGTTGGAACTGGCGCTCGCGGAGAACGGAGGCGAGCCATCGCAGTCGATCCCGCTAGGCCAAGTTCGGGCCTCGTTCAGTCAGCAGGGATGGGACGCGGCCGGGGCAGTCGATGGTAATCCGCAAACGGGCTGGGCCATCATGCCGAACTTCAATCAACCCCACGAACTGATCGCAGTCGCAGAAAACCCGGTTAACCTGCCGTCGAACGGAACGGTTACCGTGAAAATCGTGCATGAATACAGCGACGGTAAGCATAACCTCGGGCGTTTTCGAATCGCAATCACCGACTCGCCTCAGCCCCTGGCCCACTCGAGCCTGCCGGAGGCAATTGCGGCAGTGATTGCCATCCCGCCTGCGGAGCGGTCGAGCGAACAGGCAGAGCAATTGAGCGACTACTATTTTGGCCTGGACTCCGAGTATCGTCGGCTCAAGCAAGTGGTTGAGCTGGAAGCGGCTCAGTCCCGACAGGCCCGGCTGACCGGGGCACAGGACTTAGCATGGGCGCTCATCAACACGTCCTCGTTCTTGTTCAATCGATAAGCGAGGGGAACACACGGCAATCTCAGCCGAATGCCAAGCGACGAGGATTTGGCTGACGCAGCCGGCGACCTTGGGGGGGTTCCTTCCGCGACCGGGCCTCGGCGGGTATGCTCCATTGGTCCCGGAACCCGATGGCAGGTCGAGCGTGTTGGTCGAGACTCAATCTTTGGCGAAGCATTACGGTACATTCGCCGCTCTGGACGACTGCAGTTTGACTCTCGGCGCCGGCGAGATCTTTGGGTTACTCGGGCCCAATGGAGCCGGCAAGACGACGCTGATCCGGTTGTTGCTGGGCTTTCTGCGGCCCACGCACGGGGTAGCCCACATCGCGGGTTTCGACTGTTTCCGCCAATCCGTCGCGGTTCGCGAGCGTGTCTCGTATTTGCCGGCCGAGGCGAAGCTGTTTCGGCGGATGAAGGCCGACGAGGTGTTGCGGTTCTTCGCCCAAGTGAGGGGCTCGACCGGCAACGCCGAACGCGCCATTCGGCTGGCCGGGCGATTGGATTTGGACGTTCAGCGGCGGGTCGCCTTCATGTCGACCGGAATGCGGCAAAAGCTGGCCCTCGCAGCCACGCTTTCGCACGATACGCCCTTGATGATTCTGGACGAGCCCACGGCGAATTTGGATCCGAATGTGCGCCGCGAGGTGATGCAGATCGTCGGTGAGCTGCGAGGCGAGGGACGCACCGTGCTGCTCAGCTCACACGTTCTCTCGGAGATCGAAGAGGTCTGCGATCGTGTCGTGATTCTGAGGAACGGCCACGTCGTTCACACGCAAAACATGACGGACCTGCGTCAGAAGCACCGAGTTCGGGGCCGATGTGAAAGCCAAACACCCAAGGTTCCCAGCCAGTTCGCGAACCGGGTTTCCATCCAGACGGATCATGGTCACGTGACGATCGAGACCGAGGGCGACTTGGGCGAGTTACTGCCGTGGATTGCCGAATTGCCGCTAAGCCGCATCACGATCGAGCCCTACGGGCTGCGGTCCGTTTATGACCGGTATCATGCCGACGGGGACGCCGCATGAACCTGTCGGTTTTCCGCAAGACGTTCAATGATGGCCGCTGGCTGCTGCTGGCTTGCGCGGGCATGCTGTTCGCTTTCAGTTGGATTCGCGTGCTGATCGTCGCCAGTATGGAGCTTTATCAGTTCCAGCGACTGGCCCGCAACCTGCCGGACATGGTGAAGCGTCTGTCACCGGTTCCGATCGAGGAGCTGATCAGTTACCCCGGCCTGATCGGCTTCACGTTCGAGGAGCCGATTGCCTACCTGATCATCGCGGTCTGGGCGATCTCGCGCGGGTCGGATTCGGTGAGCGGCGAAATAAGTCGCGGCACGATGGAGATGTTGCTCGCCCAACCCATTAGCCGATTGCATTACATCTTGACGCACGCCCTGGTGACGCTGATCGGGATCGCGGTCCTCTCGTTGGCGGCCTACGGTGGGACACATGTCGGGGTGGCCACGTCCAGCATCAAGCGCGAGTTGCCGGCGCGGCAATGGAAGGTGCCGTTCTTTGGCATCACGCTGGACTCGGCCGAACAATCTCCGCGAATCCAGCGAATCCCGATGACGAAATTCGTCGAGCCAAAGGTGTTCTACGCGGCCGCAATCAACTACGCTTGCCTCGGAATATTCCTCGCCGGCGTCACCATGGCGCTCTCCTCTTGGGACCGGTATCGTTGGCGCACGATCGGCCTGATCGTTGGCTTCTACGTCCTGGAAACCGTGCTCGAATTAACCGGTCTCGCGATCGAAGGCTGGCGATGGCTGCTATTTTTTACGTTCTTCTCCGCCTACGAGCCCGTCGCCTTCGTGACGGAGGCGGACCAGCGACCGCAGTCCGCCTGGGAGTTTTGGCGCAGGAGAGCACGGGGCTGATTCCCGATCTGGGGCCCCTAGGATGCGACTTTTTGTTGGTCACTCTCGGACTCTGCAGTTTGACGCTCGCCACAATCGTATTCTGCCGACGAGACCTTCCCGCACCGCTGTGAGCCAAGGTGCGCCGACGACGGTTACCGCGTGGGATGGCGATCAGGGACCGACGCGAACCGTACCTTGGCGGTCGCGATACGGCGCCGAAAGTCTTCCGGCGCCACGAAGCCCTCGATCTTGTCGATCACCCGATTGTCGGCGGCAATCAGAAATGTGGTCGGGTAGATGCGTACGCCAAACTGCGTCGCTAACGCCTGCTGACGAGATCCGTTGACGACGGTCGGCACGTATCGATCGGCGATTTCATCCGCCACGGAGGGATCCTGGTAGGTGGTCCGCAGCATTTCTTCACAGAAGGGGCAACCGTCCATCGTCACGAAGACCAGCATCGGACGGCCCGCGGCGACGCGCATCTCGTGGGCCCGAACGTAGTCGGTTTGCCAGTTCAATGCCAAGGGGGTCTCGGCCCCGACGCGACCCGCGGTGAGTACAAGCAACAAGAACGCAGAATTTCGAAACGCTAAGCCGAACGGGCTCATGTATGCCTCCGTGCATCAAGAGCAACAACTGACAGGACAACCTTGTCTATCGACGAAACCGTCAGAACGGTCCTGACATTGCGGCCAGTTAGCGATCGTAGCGGCGGTATTGGTTGAATTGCGAACCCTCAATGAATCTCGGGTTCGGGATTCGCGCCGGGCTGTTCCAGAAAGTCGAAATCGCAGCCTTCATGAGCCTGCGTGACGTGCTTGGCGAACAGATAACCATAACCGCGTTCGAACTTGGGCGCCGGCGGCTGCCAAGCTGCCTTTCGCCGCGCCAATTCCGCTTCGTCGACATCCAGATGAATCCGTCGCTCAGGCACGTCCAGTTCGATCGGGTCGCCGTCTTGAACCAGAGCCAGCGGACCTCCGAGGTGGGATTCCGGCGAAACGTGTAGCACGCACGTCCCATAACTGGTGCCACTCATCCGCGCATCCGAGATGCGAACCATGTCGCGAACTCCCTGCCGCAGCAAGCGATTGGGAATGGGCAGCATGCCCCACTCGGGGAATCCGGGGGCTCCCAAAGGACCCGCGCTTTGCAGCACAATCACGGAGTCGGCGTTGATGGGCGTTTGGTCGTCGTTGAGCCGGGCCTTCAGGTCGTTGTAATCCCGAAAGACGACCGCCAGGCCGCGGTGTCGCTGCAAGCGCGGATCGGCCGCGGTCGGCTTGATCACGCAACCGTTGGGGGCGAGATTGCCGCGCAGCACGTAGGTCCCGCCGGACTCGGACAACGGGGCCGCTCGGTCCAAGATCACGTCGCCGTCGTAGACCTCCGCTCGCTCGATATTTTCGCCCAAGGTCCTGCCGTTGACCGTCAAACTCGAAAGGTGCAGCAGGTCACGAACTTTCGCGAGCAAGGCGCGTAGTCCGCCGGCATTGTAGAAGTCCTCCATCAGATACTTGCCGGCCGGACGAATGTTCGCCAGCACCGGCGTGGTCCGCGAGAGTCGATCGAAGTCGTCCATCGTGAGTCCGCAGTTGGCGCGGCGCGACAGGGCGATCAGGTGCACAATGGCATTGGTTGAGCCGCTGATGGCCATGTCAGCGACGATCGCGTTTTCGAACGCCTCACGATTCAGGATGTCTTGCGGCTTGAGGTCCTCCCAGACCATCTCCACCGCGCGTCGGCCCGTGGCCGTGGCCAGGCGAGAATGCTCCGACAGAACCGCCGGAATTGACGAGCCGCCAGGCAGGATCATGCCCAGCGCCTCCGTCACGGCGCTCATGGTGGAAGCGGTGCCCATCGTCATGCAGACGCCGGGCGAGCGGGCGATGCTGTTCTCGATTTCGTGCCAGGATTCGTCGCAAAGGTTGCCGGCACAGCGTTCGGCCCAGTACTTCCAGGCGTCGACGCCACTGCCCAGCGTCTGATCTTTCCAGCGCGCGTTGAGCATGGGACCGGCGGGAAAGAAAATCGCGGGAACGTTGGCCGTGATCGCGCCCATCAACAGGGCAGGCACCGTTTTATCACAACCGCCCATCAACACGACGCCGTCGATCGGGTGACAGCGAATCACCTCTTCGGCCTCCATCGCCAAGAGATTGCGGTACAGCATCGTGGTCGGCTTCATCAGAATCTCGCCCAGCGACACCACCGGGACTTCGACGGGAAAGCCTCCCGCCTGAAGCACGCCGCGTTTAATCTCTTCGGCTCGCTGCCGCAGATGCGAATGGCACGTATTCAGATCGCTCCAGGTGTTCAGCAGCGCGATGATCGGCTTGCCCAGGTAATCTTCATCCGACCAGCCCATGCCTTTGACGCGGGACCGGTGACCGAACGAACGCAGGTCATCGGGACCAAACCAACGGTGGCTTCGAAGCTGTTCGGGCGCAATGCGGGTGGGCTGCGGGTTGGGTTCCACGGTGTTCGTTTCCTTCGCTTCCGGTCGTTGCTCGCATCTTGGGTTGGGCGATTGTAACATGGTCGCAGTGTGACTCCCAGAATCCTCGGGATCCCTCGATCGAAAGCCGCGAATGGACCCACTGCTGATCTTGTTGCTGGCGATGGGAGTCGTAATCGGCAGCGTCCTCCGCCTGCGGCTTCATCCCTTCCTCGCCTTGTTGGCCGGCGCGCTGGTCGTTGCCGCCCTGACTTCTTCCGAGGATCTTTTTGAGCGCGAGCTGGCAGGGCGGGCTTGGCACGTCATCGAGTCGGCGGAAAACGGGCAGCTGCGACTCGAAAAAAAAAGGAACGAGCCCTTCCCGTCAGGACGCTTTGTCTGGCAGCGTGAGGCTCAATCGGCGGGACGATCGACATGGAGCACCCGGGGGCAGCTCGAGCTGCGAACGCTCGACGACGCCCATGCGGTCGCCGATTCGAACGGTCAACCGCTGCCGGAGCCCGGCGACCGCCTGGTTTCCGTCGCGGCACTGAATTCGGCCACCGAACTGAGGGATGCGAGCTGGACCGAACGGATCGCCGATGGCTTTGGATCGACCTGTGGAAAGATCGGGATCTTGATCGCGCTGGCCGCCGTGATCGGACGGTGCCTGCTGGACAGCGGATCGGCCGAGCGAATCGTGGATGCGATTCGAGGCACGCTCGGGCCCCGGCAAACGCCGCTTGCCTTGGCGCTGAGCGGCTTCGTGATCGGGATTCCCGTCTATTTCGATACCGTGTTCTACCTGCTGCTACCGCTGGCCCGCGCGCTGGCACGCCAAACGCACCGCGATTATCTGCTGTACATTCTTTCGATTATCGTCGGCGCGACGATGGCCCACTCGCTGGTGCCACCCACGCCGGGCCCGCTGCTGGTCGCCGCCGAACTGAATGTCAACCTGGGCGTGATGATTGTGGCCGGGATCCTGGTGGGCGGCGTGGCGCTCGCCAGCGGCTACCTGTACGCGCTGTGGGCCAATCGGCGTTGGACGATCCCGCTGCGGGACGAAGCGCCCGCCGCGGTCGCCACCGGCCCGGCGCCAGAACACTCGGGTCCGCGGCCTCCCCTGGGACTGGCCCTGCTGCCGATCGCGCTGCCGGTCCTGCTCCTGTCACTTGGAACCGTCCTGGATTCTGGCTGGCTGCCTGCCGCAACCACGCCGATCGGGACCGCCACGCGAGCGGTCCTCGCCACGTTCGGCGACAAGCATCTCGCCCTCGGCCTGGCAGCCGTCATCGCGCTGCTGGCGCGAGTCCGATATGCAGATTCCGCGACCGACCTGCCGCGGGCGATTTCCGAGGCGCTGCTCAGCGCCGGCAGCATCGTCCTGATCACGGCCGCCGGGGGGGCCTTCGGACACGTGCTCGGGCAGAGCGGCATCGCCGAGTCGATTCAAGCTCGCTCGCCCCTGGCCGCAGGCGGGATCTCGTTGCTGCTGATCGCGTTCTTCGTCACGTCGATCATCCGCGTGGCTCAGGGATCAGCCACCGTCGCCATGATCACGGCCGTCGGCGTCGTCGCCCCGCTGGCCCAAGCCACGACGTTGACGTACCATCCCGTCTACCTGGCACTGGCGATCGGCTGCGGCTCGAAACCCGTCCCCTGGATGAACGACAGCGGCTTTTGGATCATCACCCGAATGAGCGGCATGACCGAGTCCGAATCGCTGCGCACCTTTTCGGTCGCGCTGACCCTGATGGGCGCCGTCGGCCTGCTCACCACGATCGCCGGAGCCGTCTGGTTTCCGGGCATTTGACGTCAAATCGGGAGGGCGCAAATCGGAAGGGCGATTTTCGCCGCAAGGTTGGCCCAGACTACTTGTATCGAAGTAAGTTCACGTTTATAATCCGTCCCAAAAGGTGTCCGCGACGCTCCGCCGAGAACTTTGGATCAACCACAGGACGCTACAACATGAGACAGACAGCTGCGGTTCTGACAGTCGTTTTCCTCTCTTTTACCGCAGATCTCGGGGCTTCGATGCTGGCGTCTACCAACTTCGACGGCCGGACCGTCGCGGGGGCAACCGCTTCGAATCTCACCTGGATCTTGAACGGTGTGGCTAACCCTGGCAACCTGACTGCGGTTGTGTCCCCACCCGTCATTGGGACCCCCCCTCCGATGGCCTTGTTCAACACGGCCGCGGCACAAAACCGGTTCGCCGTGGATCGCAATCTTCACACTGAGAGCGCTTGGTACGTCGACATCCCGCTGAACGTTGGTTCCATACCGCTCGCATTGAGTACCGTCACTCTCGATGCGTTGATCTTTAATAATGCTGGAAATCTACAGACCCAACAGCGGGACCTTGACATGCGGGTTGACTTGTTCCTTTCGCCGTCAACCCTGATCGACACGGTCGCCGTCAATAACATTTACGCGCCGAATGGTCCTATAACGCCGCCTCAGCCTCGACCAGTTTCGTTCGACTTGACGGGAAATATCCTCAGCGCTAGTACAACTTACACGCTGCGATTAAGGGCGAGTGGAACGGGCCCGGGGAATAATGCAGGATTCGACAATCTCTCGATCAATGGCAGTAGCGCAGTTCCCGAGCCGCTTAGTCTCGTGGTGTGGTCGACGCTGGGGGCCATTGGATTGGTTGGCTCGCGACTACGACGGTGAGCATCTGTCGTTGGAAATCCACAAGCCGCTCGGCTGACTGTCAATCATCCGGCCGGTCAGAATCCGGTCTCTACTTGCGGTTGGCTCTTCTTGTTGCGGATGGCTCTTCTTGTTGTAGGACGAACAATTCCGCGTCCTACGATTCCCCGTCGCATGATCACACCAACTCGGGCAACGGTTGGTGATCGCCGTCGACCAGGTACTGCGGTCGTCCCGTCAGGTCGCGTAGCGTGAGGTGGTGCGGGTCCAGGCCCAGGCAGTGGTAGACGGTGGCGAAGATCTCCTGAAAGTGAACCGGTCGGTCGACGGCTTCTCCGCCGTATCGATCGGTCTGCCCGATGGCTTGTCCGGTTTTCAGGCCGCCGCCTGCCAGGAGGGCGCAGCTGACATTCGGCCAATGATCCCGTCCGCCATTGTTGTTGATTCGCGGAGTCCGGCCGAACTCGCCCCAGACCAGCACGGTGACGTCGCGATCGAGACCGCGTTCACTGAGGTCATCCACCAGGGCACTCAGGGCCTGATCCAGATCGGGCAGATTGCGGCGGGCGTTGCCGAAGTTGTCCCCGTGCCAGTCCCAAAAGCTGTAGCTGAGCGTGACGCATCGGGCGCCGGCTTCGACCAGGCGGCGAGCCAACAGGAATTGCTGGTTGAGTCGCGGGGCTGCGTCGCCCTGCACGCGATCGGTGCCTTCGCCGTAACGCTCGCGGATGCGTGTGTCTTCCTGCTCTAAATCCAAGGCGTTGGCCAGACGACTGGACGTCAGGACCCCCAAGGCCTGTTGCTGGAGTTCGTCGGCACCTTGCACGATCTGCGACCGGTCGGCTTGGCGACGCAAGCGATCCAGCGACTTGAGCAATTCACGACGATTGGCCAGCCGGTCAACGGAAACTTCGCCCAGGACCAGGTCACTTCGACCCTCGCCGTTCGGCTGGAAGGCGGAGTGGGCGGGTCCCAGGAAGCCGGCGTAGCCGTTGTTGTAGGGCCGGTGCTGCATTCGCGGCGACAGCCCCACGAAGGGTGGGACGGCGACGTCCCGCGGCCCCTGTAACTTGGAGAGCACGGCGCCGAGCTCGGGCCAGCCGCCCGCTGGCTGGTTATCGCGCAGCCGGCCCGTCAGGCACTGAAAGGACTCGTGGCGATCTTTCGCGCCGACCACCGAGCGAATGATGGCCAGGCGATCCATTCGCTCGGCCAATCCGGGTAGCAGCTCGCAGATCTCGATCCCGGGTACTTTCGTGGCAATCGGCCGAAACTCGCCGCGAATTTCCACGGGCGCGTCGGGCTTCAGGTCAAACAGGTCCTGATGGGGCGGTCCGCCCGGCAGGTAGACCATGATGACCGACTTGTTCGAGGGCCCGATCCCCTGGCTCGCTTCCGCCCTCAGCAGGCGGGGCAGCGAAAGGCCGCCCAGGGCAAGCCCGCCGATTTGGAGAAACGACCGACGTGGCAAGGCATCGCAAAAACCGCGTTGTGGGCGACCTGCCCAGAGTGTGAGCATGATTCGGCTTCCGGTGCAAAGGCGAGGGCACGTAGGTGGGAACTGACAACTCAGTCGAACGGACGGACCCTCAGTCTAACGGACGGACGAACAGGTTGGCAAACTCAATTGGATTCCCGTGATGCTGCAGCGCAATCGGCCCCCGCTCGGGGACGCCCGGCAGCGGACACGATTCAATCACCGTCTCACCATTGAGCCGGACCGTCAACCGGTCTCCGCGCATTGTGATCAGAAACCGATTCCACTGGCCGACCGGCTGATCGGCCTTCCGCTGGGGCGTGGCCGCGGCGCGGACGGCGGGCGGTTGCGAGGGGTCGGTCCGATACCCCCAGACTTCGCCCGAGCCGATGGGCCACTGCCAGATATTGACCTGAGCCTTCGTCGATCCGCGCAGATAGATCCCCGAATCGGCAACGGGCACCTCGACCTGCACGGGGTCTCCGTTGGCATCACGCTGGGTTTCGCCGGTCGGCAGAATGACCGGCTGGGGCGTGGTGCGCTCGGCGGGCCCCGGCCAACGCCAATCGACTCTCAGCTCGAAGTCTCCAAACGACTCGCTCGTCCACAAATTCGGATCCTCGCCCGTGGCTTGGCCGTCGTAGGCCAGACGCCAGTCATTCGGCTGCCAGTGGCCTTCCAGGCCGGGGTGAGTTTTCCAGCCCCTCAGGTCCACGCCGTTGTAGAGGCTGCGAAAGCCGACGTCCGCCTCCGCGACCTGCTCGGCCGGCAGCACCGGCCCTGGCAATTCCTGGATCCGCAAATTTCGAAACTCCGCGGGCGATCCTTCCGATTCGAGGCAGAGATAGCCCTTGCGAAGGCTGCATTCCGAGCCACGCGTGACGACCTTGCCATTGACGGCCAGCCGAATCGCTCCGTCAATGCACTCGATTCGATAATGATTCCATTCGGGCGACGGCCGGACGCGTTTTTCCGTCGGAAACGCCCGCATGCCGCCCCGCCGTCCGTTCTCGGGAACCATCGTCGCGCCGTGAATCGGAAACACGTCGCCGTCGGACGTAAACCAGTCGCCTTCGCGTCCATCCAGCACTTGGACCTCCACGGCCCGATGAAACGGCTGGCCCCGCGCCGGCAGGGCGTCGGCCCAGACGAACACGCCCGCGTTCCCCTGGGGCTTGAGATGCCGCCACTCCAGCTCGAGCACAAAATTCTGATACATGCGGTTTGTCCGCAATTCACCGATCGGCTGCCCGCTGCAGTGAATCACGCCGTCCGAGACCGTCCACGTCTCGGGCGCACAGTTGACATTGGTCCAGCCATCCAGATCGCGGCCATTGAACAGCGGAACCCAGTCTGCCGCCTCCTCCGCTCGAGCCACCCCGCCTCCCAGTAGCAGACAACTGACGATCCCAACTCGTGACAGCCAACCGATCCCTGTGCGCGGGATGAGGAAACGAGCACCGACGAAGGCCTGGAGAGGGAATGTCATGCTTGGCGAACTCGCAGTCAGGGTTTTCGATTTCTGATTCTGATTCTGATTCTGATTCTGATTTCTCGTTCCAACATTCACGCTTGACGATTCACGATCCCGAATCTCCGGGCTTGGCGGCATTCTCCTGCGCCGCGGGCAGATCGACGTGTTGCGGATCATGGTGGGCCGGCACGACCTGCCATTGCTGCTGCTCGAAATCAAAATCGCTGATCATGTCCAGCATCATTTTGAAGTACCGGCCGTGGGCCTCGACGGCGACGGAGCCATCCGGCAGCAGAATTTCGCCGGTTCCCTCGAAGTGGCGGCGGGTTTCTCGCGTGATCCGTCCCACCGCCCGAATCGGCTCGTTCAACGGCACCGGTTGACGAAAGCGAGTGTTCAATTCGATCGTCACGCCCCACAGCTGGTCGCCATGTCGCATGCGAATCGCACGGCCGATTGTTTCGTCCAGCAGCGAGGCGGCGATGCCGCCGTGCAGGCGGCCCGGATACCCCTGGTGATTGTCGCGCGGCGTGAACACACCCAGCAGCTGTTCGCTGTCCAATTCGTAAAAGGCCGCCTGCAATCCCGAGTCATTTTGGAGCCCGCAGACCAGACACATCTTCGAGTTGGGCTGCTTCGCTCGCACGCGGTGCTTGATATTCATGTTGCGACCCCGACCGCGCCTAGCGGAACAACAATCCGGCGTACCCGACGACTCGCGACGTGTCGCCCGAAACATCGGCGCTTGTACCGTAGCCGACCTGTCTGGCACTCGGAAAGGCGATCGAGTCGTCCCAGGCAATCGAGCACAATGCAGGCCGGCAGCATGCCGCACATGCTGATGTGGTGGTCACGAACCGTGTGATACAGCCGGTCGGGATCGAGCGACGCGATGGCTTCCAACGCAAGCACGTCGACGCGGCGTGTTTCCTGATCGTTGGCGAAATGATTCATGTCGCTGGAGATGACCAGCAAGGTACGATCGATGCGATCCTTCAGGACGTCGGCCAACTGGGCACCGAACTGACGACACAGCGCCAAGTTGGCCTGACCGATCGCGATTCCCACGACTCGCGCGGACGGCGCGTATCGGGAGAGCCAGGGAAGTTCGACTTCGATCGCGTGTTCGCGCTGATGCGCTGCGGCGTCCAGCTCCAAGCCATCGATGCCGGCGGCCAGCAATTCGGCCAGCTCGGGATCGGAGTCGACCAGGGCGCCCGGCAGCATCCACGCCTTGTGCGGCGCGACGGCCCAGTCGACGCCGAGGCCTGTGTGCTTCGGTCCCAGCACAATCACCGTGTCCGGGATCTCGATCCGCCGCAAGACATCGGCGGCGATCCGACCGGAATAGATCAGTCCGGCGTGGGGAACCAGCGCGGCCTGCCAGCGCGCGGGCTCGACCGGTTCGTCGGGCGTGAGGTCGTCCAGCAAGTCGTTCAACCTGGCCGGTTCCGCGGGATAAAACGTGCCGGCCACCGCCGGCGGACGTGCCTCGCCGCCCGCCAACGCCCGAGGGACATGAACCGTTTGCCAGGGAACTTCGCGGGCCTGAGTAATGAAGCTGTAGAGCACGGCGTGTTCCGGCACGGTGATCTGAGCCTGGCGAGTTACTTCGTCCAGCAATTGCTCGGCCGTAGCCGCCGGATCGTAACGCCAGGCTGACTTTGGATGCTGACTGACCAGCAACGCGCGGTGCCGCGGATCAACTCCTCCAAGGTCCGGCTCGGCCACCGTTCCCTGCAGTGCCGGCTGATACAGGACGGCCAGCTTCACCTCAAGCTGGCTGGGCTGAATCCGGGTCCAACCTTCGGCCTTGAGTCGCAGGCCGGCGGTCTCCGACATTTGGTAGAGCGTCGACTGAAGCGGAAACGGGTTGCGCAGCAACAAGCGATCGAACGGCAGCGGCTCCGTTCGCCCCTCGACATGGATCCGAAGACTGATGCCCAGGACCGATCCGTCGGCCACGCCCGCAAGATAGTAATTGGGCGTTGCCCCTCGCGCCGTGGCCGCGATATTGTCGCGACAGAAGATCTCCAGTTGTTTCAAGTCGTCGTCCCCCAGCAGCAACTCGGGCGGCGCCGCATCCGCCAACACCTCAGGACCGAACGGCCCGCTGAATCGCCAGCCCTTCGAAGGTCGCCAACTGCGTCTCGTCGTCGCTCCATGCCGTCGGCGGCAGGCCCGCCTTGAGACAGACTTGTTGCAGAAACCCTTCGGCATCCATCCCGTGGTCGGTGGCCACCCCTGGCAGCAACAGGCCGCGCGATTCCCCGCGCTGAACCTGAAGCCCGTGCCGCCCGATTTCAACCGCCGAAATTCGCTCCCGACCGTGCGCCGGAATCGCCTCTTGGCCGTACAACAGCCAGATCTCCAGGTCCAGGAAAGGGAGCTCATCCGCGACGACACGAGGCAACCGGATGTCGGCCGTGGCCGATGCCGCGGCGGAATCGGTGATGGCGCTGAGCAGTGTGTCGCGACGACCCAGGAAGCCGCAGCAGCCGCGCAATTGGCCCTTCCGCTTGATCGAAACGAAGCAGCCGAACACGGGAACATCCGCCGCCCCGGCCAGCGTCGGATCCGGCAACTGCACCGGTTGCCGCTCGACGGCGGCTCGCACGATCGCGCTGGCCGCCAGCAGCGTGGCCTTTTCCTGAGCGGGCGTGAGCTCCGGACGCGGGACGTCGGCCTGCGAACGCGGGTCGAGGGAGGTGGGTTGAACTGACATGGGATTGACTCCGTCGTGGGCAGGGGAGGTGGACCCGAGGTCCGGCGCGGGGGACGGCGCTTCGAGCTGATACTGCGAGATGCGTACCGGAAGACGTCTCCGCCCCCAGGTGCCAGGCGCTCGGTCGAAGTGCCCCGCGATGGCCTGTCCGCAGGCAGCACAGTGGTTTCCCTCGAGCCGGTACTCGCCCAATTCGTACCAGTTGCGCTCAATCACCCGCGTCCGGCACGCTGGACAGTAGGTACTCTGGTGCGTCGCATCGTCCACGTTGCCGACGTAGGCGTATTTGACGCCCGCCTCGCGGGCAATCGCCTCGGCTCGCAGAAGCGTCTCGATCGGCGTCGCCTCGCGGTCGCGCAGGCGGAAGTCCGGATGAAAGGCCGTGAAGTGCAAGGGGACTTCATCGCCCAGGTTTTCCAGGATCCACGCAACCATCCGCCGGAATTCGTCGTCGCCATCGTTCGCGCGGGGAATCACCAGGTTGGTGATCTCCAGCCAGACGTCGGATTCTTGTTTCAACCAGCGAAGCGTGTCCAGGACGGGCTCCAGGTGCGAGAGCGTCAGCTGTTGGTAAAACTCCTCGGTAAACGCCTTCAGGTCGACGTTGGCCGCATCCATGAATTCGAAGAACGGGCCGCGCGCCGCGGGCGTCACGTATCCCGCGGTGACGGCGACCGTCTTGATTCCCTGCGCACGACAAACCCGAGCGGTATCGATCGCGTACTCGGCCCAGATCACCGGATCGTTGTAGGTGAACGCGACGCTCCGACAGCCAAGCTCCCGCGCCGCGTGGGCGATGGTTTCCGGCCCCGCCGATTCGCTCAGTCGCTCGACTTCACGCGATTTTGAAATCGACCAATTCTGACAGAACTTGCAGCCCAGATTGCAGCCCGCCGTTCCAAACGACAGCACGCTGGTCCCCGGATAGAAGTGATTCAGCGGCTTCTTCTCGATCGGATCGACGCAGAAACCCGTGCTGCGCCCGTAGGTCGTCAGCACCATTTGGCCGTCGCGATTCTCGCGGACGAAGCAAAAGCCCCGGTCGCCGGGCCTCAAATGACACTCGCGTGGACAAAGATCGCAGACGATGCGCCCCTCGTCCGCATCGTGCCACCATCCACCTGCCACGGCGCCGTCCCACGTTCGCCTCTCGGCGACAAGCGGAAGAGCAGGAGGATAAGTCACCACGCGATTCATGAATTTGCGATCAGTCAGGGCCGAAACCCGAATCTTGCTCTCGACGAACGGTCGATCGCCAACCACATTATAACGAAATGAATCGCGGCGAGTCGGTCGTCCGAGCTGTGTCGAGGCATCTCGAACCGGACGGGGCCCGGCGTCTGCCATCGCCATCGCCATCGCCAGCGCCAGCGCGGTTCCCAAACAACCGGCGCGGAGGCCAAGCCAAAGACGGATGTCCGCCAACCTGAATTTGTCAGAACAGCACTCACGCGCCAACCACACGCCCGACGCGACGAATCGGTTGGCGGGGGGAGTTCGGCTGAGATACGTCGATGCCCTGCGAGGTTTGGCCGCGACCGGAGTGATGATCTTTCACTTTAACGGCCATCGAATTTGCCGCCCTTTGCACGAGCAACTGCCGAATTGGATCCCTGAAGTTTTCAGCCACGGCAAGCTGGGCGTGCAGGTCTTCTTCGTGATTAGCGGATTCGTGATTGCCTATAGCCTCCAATCGATACAGATGAATGGACGCCTGTTTGCGAATTTCGTCCTCCGCCGCTCGGTGCGACTCGATCCGCCTTACTGGGTTGCCATTGCGGCCGTCGTGGCCACCGCCTACCTCTCGAAGGAATACCTAGGGAATGTCGACGTCACGCTGCCGACCGCCGGACAGATCGTTGCGCACGCACTCTACATCTACCAGTTATTGGGATATGACGACATCTATCCCGTGTTTTGGACCTTGTGCCACGAGGTCCAGTTCTACCTGCTGTTCGCCCTCCTGCTAGGCATCGGGCAGATACTCAGTCGAAGGCGAAACGCGGCGAGCGGCGGCTTGGCAGCCGTCGACCGATCGTGGGTGATCGTCCTGTTTGCCGTCACCGGCGCCTTGTCGGGAACCGGTCGATTCCAAGCCCACGGCCTGTGCCTGGATACTTGGTACCTGTTTTGCTTGGGAGTGCTCAGCTACGGTGTGCTTGGAGCCGGACTCCCATGGCAGATCTGGCTTGGTTACGTGATCGTGCTCGTGCTTGGAACCTGGACGTCAATCAGGTGGAACCGGCGCAGAAAGTGGCCGGAATTGCGACGGCCGCTTCGCTGGTCCTGGGTGGCGCTGCCGGAAAGCTCGCCACGTGGGACGGCGGGCCCCTGATGCAATTTCTGGGGCGGATCTCGTACAGCCTGTACCTGATCCATGGCGTGGTGGGCTACCGCACGCTAAGCGTCGGCGAGCGTCTGACCGGGGACGGGCCAGCCGCGGCGATGGGTTGGTTGGTCGTCGCTCTCGCGGCGTCCTTACTGACGGCGTGGATCATGTACCAAGCCGTCGAGACCCCCAGTAGCTCGCTCGCACGCCGTCTCAAGCCCTCGTAGACGACGTCCGGCCGATGCGGCGCCCTCCCCGGCCGCTCCTCGCGATCCTCTCCGAGGGACCGCGAAGTTGTATTGGCACAGGTGGTTTAGTGAAGATGCGACGACGAGGTAAAGTCGGCGTAGCCGCCGAAATTCGCCTACTCGTCGCGATACACCACGAAGAAATCGTCCCGCAGACGTCGTTCGACAATCCGCCCCACCTCGTCCAGACTGCGACGCTGCCCGACCGAGTGCCAGGCGCCGACGTCGGCCAACTCGGGCATCACCTCAACGAGTTGCTCCATCAACATCTTGGTCAGCCGCTGGACGTCGATCGAGTTCGCTTTTTCCGCGATCGCGGCGGCGGTTTTCATGAGGCGGACGAGCCGAGCCCGTTCGAGTACGGGTTGCGACAGGGGCGCTCCGGAATCGACGATCAAATCGACCAGCGGCACGTCCAGTACCTGCTGCCATTTCGCGAGGTCACTGAGCCGGAGATCGCTGTGGGGCTTTTCTTGCTCTCGGACCGTCGCGATGTCGGTCTGCATGTGCCGGGCCGCGGTGCGAAGCGAAACTCCCTGCTGTTGACGGACTTCCGCAACACGCTGCAGGGGTTTGGCCTCCTTCCGCTCGGTCGGACCGGCGAATCCGAAGGCTGGGGAAGTGGATAAACTCGATGAGACGATCGACATTGCAACCTACCTCCGTACCCGTCTTAACGGGCAGTCGTTTCATGGGTGAACTACGTATCGTGTGAACTGGACCTGTCGTCAACGACGTTCACACTGCCTTGGGGGCGAACAAAGTTCGCCTGCGCTCTGTTCCGCGGCTGCAATTAACCAGCCCGACGGTCGATTCGCTCTCGCGGTCGCCCGACGGGTGCGTGTCGAAACTCTGCTTCTCCTTTCCGTTCCCAGATACTGGGGACGCAAAGGCCAACCTTCCTGCTCGGTCAAGGGATTTTCAATGAAAAAATGAAGCTGGCCGGAAATCGAGCGGGGATGTTTGGCCTGGTCTGAGCACCACGGTGGCCGGCGGACCGGCCTACATGGAAAGAAACGAAAGGCCGAAAGAGATGTACTCACCTTGCGCATTTTTTTCCGAAAATGCCAGCATTAGGTCGGTGCGAGCGGCGGCGGTTGCCCGCATGCCCGCCGCCGCTCGCGCTCTCCCCGGGCGAGGGTCGCGCTACCACCTCTCTTGCCCCCCCTCCTTTGGGGCACGTCGAGTCGGGCTGCTAGTGCTTTGTCACAGCTGAAATTGAGGGTTGGGTGGCCGGGGTCGAACGAAGTGAGCCCCCGGAAAATTGCGGTCTGGGGGCTCACTTCGTTCGACCCCAGGCACCCCAACGTTCGACCCCAGGCACCCCAACGTTCGACCCCAGGCACCCCAAAATCAAGCTGTGACAAAGCACTAGGGATGGCAAGAGGCCGACGGTCGGTCGGAAACAGGCATGGCCCGTCGTGGCGCTCCCGAGTTGGAAGCGGCAAGAGCCGTCAAAGTCGGCACGGAGGCTGCTTTTCCTTCGTGGGCCGGCGATTCCCGCGCGTTCCCGTTGGCGGGGGTTCTGTTATGCTGGAAGAGGTCCGAGGCGCGGTTTTCCAGGCCGAGCCTGGGTCAAGTTCGGCGCGTCGCGTCGGAATTTGCCGTGGCGTTCCCGGAATGGCCGGGTCCCGTCGCCCGCCGCGGCGCCTCCCTGCGTTTTGGCATCCGACACCGGGCACCACCGACCGCCATCCGTAGACACTTCGCCATCCGTAGACACTTAGGTTAACCCGTGTATCCGCTGAACCAGTTTCGTCTGACTCCGGGAGCTCTGATCCGCATGCTGGCGGATGCGGTGCTGCTGCAGGTCGCCCTGATCTTGGCCCTGGGCGTCCGGTTCTATTTCGTGATTAACTTCGAGGGCCTGGGCGAGCTGACCGTCTCCGAGCTTCTGACGTTGTACCAGAGCTGGTATTTTCGCACGTCGTTGCCCCTGACGGGGCTTTGCCTGCTTGTGTTCTACGTGACGGGCTTCTACACGCGCGGCGAGACGTACCAGAGCCGCTACAAGGTCCTGGTGGTAATCCAGGCCGTGTCGATCAGCTACTTGATCTACATCAGCGCGGTCCTGTTCTTCAGCGTGTATGACGGGCGGTTGTCGTTTGCCAAGGCCGCCATGCTGTTGGCGTGGGGCTTCAGCATCCTGCTTTTGGCGGGAGCTCGGATCTGGAATCAGATTTGGCGACGGACGGCCGAGCCCGATGCAACTCGCCACGCGGCTCGAGAGTCGACGGAGCGCTGGATCCTGGTCATCGGCGGCGGCGGATACATCGGTTCGGCATTGGTACCGAAGCTGCTGGAGGCGGGCCATCGGGTCCGCGTCCTGGACATCATGCTGTTCGGCGACACACCGCTCGAGGGCGTGCGGAGGCACCCTCGGTTGCAGATGGTGAAGGCGGACTTTCGCCAGGTCGACAAGGTCGTGCAGGCGATGCAAGACGTCGAGGCGGTTGTTCACCTGGGCGCGATCGTGGGCGACCCGGCCTGCAGCTTGGACGAATCCCTGACCATTGACGTGAATCTGTCATCCACGAAAATGATCGCCGACCTGGCCAAGTCGCACGGCGTGAAACGATTTGTCTTCGCCAGCACCTGTTCCGTCTACGGTGCGACCTCCAGCCTGCTGGACGAGCGATCCGAGGTGAGGCCGCTGGGGATCTACGGGCACACGAAATACGCGTCGGAAAAAGTCCTGTTGGACATGGGCAGCGCGAGTTTCATGCCGACGATTCTCAGGTTCGCCACGATCTATGGACTGTCCGGGCGGACGCGATTCGACCTGGTCGTGAATCTGCTAACCGCCAAAGCCAAGTTGGATGGCGAGATCACGGTGCACAATGGCAACCAGTGGCGTCCGTTCGTTCATGTCGAGGATGCCGCCCGGGCGATCGAGGCGGTTCTGGAAGCGCCCCTGCCGACGGTTGCTGGCGAGATCTTCAACGTGGGTTCGAACGAACAGAATTTCACCATCTTGCAAGTTGGAGAACTGATACAGCAGCAAGTGATCACCGCCCAGCTGATCACTTCAGAGACCGAGGGTGACCGTCGTGATTATCGAGTCGACTTTAGCAAGATTCGCAACCTGCTGAATTATCAGACCACCTGGAAAGTCGAGGAAGGCATCCAACAGGTGCTGGAGGCGATCGCCAGCGGGCGGGTCGTGAACTATCGTGATCCGCAGTACAGCAACGTGGCATTTCTTTCGCAAGAAGGCACGGCGGGTTTGGCACGCGACCGCTGGGCGCGCGAGTTGATCGAAGATCTGACGAACCCGAGTTGACCACCGTAGCTGCGCGAGTCCACCGCCGATGAGGTGGGGAGGGTGCGTGCCGAACCGATGCATTTGCTGATTGTTCACCAGAACTTCGTCGATCACGATCATCCCGGCGGGACGCGCCATTTCGAGCTCGCGCGCGAATTGGTCCAGCGCGGCCACCGGTGTACGATTGTGGCCGGCAGCGTCGATTTCCTGACCGGGAGCGTTCTCGACCGAACGCCGAGCGTGCAGGAAGGGGTCGAGATCCGGAGGGCGTATGCGTTCCCGACGATCCATCACAGCTACGTGGGTCGCGCGGCGTCGTATCTTTGCTTCATGCTGACCAGCATCTGGGAAGGACTTCGAGCGGGCCCGATCGACGTCGTGCTGGGCACCTCGCCACCCATGTTTCAACTGCCGTCGGCCTGGCTGATCGCGGTCTTGCGACGACGCCCCTGGATTTTGGAGATCCGTGATTTGTGGCCGGATTTCGCAGTCGAGATGGGCGTGCTGAGAAATCCCGCGCTGGTCTGGCTGGCGCGGCGGGTCGAGCGTTTCTTCTATCGCCATCACGACTGGGCGATCGTCAACTCACCGGGCTTCGTCCCGCATCTGGAGGCGGCCGGGGTCGCGCCACAACGGATGACCGTGATTCCCAATGGGGTCGACACCGCGATGTTCGACCCCGCGGCGCGGGCGCGGAGATCCGTCGCAGGCTGGGACTGAGCCATTGTTTTGTGGTTACCTACGCCGGATCGCTTGGACGCGCGAACGACCTGCCGACGGTTCTCCGCGCCGCCGCGCGGCTGCGCGACGCGACACGGATTCGGTTTCTGTTGGTCGGCGGAGGAAAAGAATGGGCGTCGCTGCGCGAAGCCGCACTCCTGCAGGGACTCGAAAATGTCGTGTTCGGGGGGCACTTTCCCAAATCCCAAATGGCCGACATCCTGGCGGCATCCGACGTCTGCCTGGCGACGCTGCAAGACCTGCCGATGTTTCGCACCGTGTATCCCAACAAGGTCTTCGACTACATGGCGGCCGGACGCCCGACCATCCTCGCGATCGACGGCGTGATCCGCGAAGTGATCGAAGCGGCCGACGGGGGAGCGTTCGTCCAGCCGGGTCACGACGCCATGTTGGCGGACGCCGTACGACGCTACGAGCAGGATGCGGCACTCGTGCAGCGTCAGGGCGCCTCCGCCCGCCGCTATGTCGAGCAACACTTCGAACGGGCCGACCAGGCCGCCGCCCTGGAACGCGTCATCGAACAGCTCGCCCAACGCCGCACGACGCCGTCGTGGTACGGAGCGTACTTCAAACGGCCGCTCGACCTGCTGCTCGCCGCGGCAGCGGCGGTGGCCTTGAGCCCGCTGATCCTGGGCGTCTACCTGCTCGTCCGCTGGAAATTGGGCTCGCCCGCCATCTTTCGTCAACCGCGAGCGGGACGCAACGGCCGCGTCTTTACCCTCTACAAATTTCGCTCGATGCGCGACGCAACCGATCCGCTGGGCCAGCCCTTGCCTGACGAACAACGCTTGACGCCGCTGGGGTTGCGACTGCGAGCCTTGAGCTTGGACGAGCTGCCGCAGCTGTGGAACATTCTCCGCGGCGAGATGAGCCTGGTCGGGCCACGCCCGCTGCTCGTGCGGTACCTGCCCCGGTACTCACCCGAGCAGGCGCGGCGGCACGACGTTCGGCCCGGGGTGACGGGCTGGGCACAAGTCAACGGACGTAACGCGATCAGCTGGGACGAAAAATTCCGACTCGATGTCTGGTATGCCGATCACTGTAGTCTGGGACTCGACCTGAAAATCCTGGCGAAGACGGTGGCCCGCGTCCTGCGGCGCGACGACATCAGCTCGCAGGGCCACGCGACCATGCCAGAATTCATGGGCCACGAGGCCAACTCTGACGTCACGACCTCCCAAGGGGCAATGCCATGACCACTGATCGAGTCCGTGCCACGGTGGCGCAGGTGATCAACCGCGTCCTCACCGAATCCGGGCGTGCGGCCCGCGAGCTGCAGGATGACGATACGCTAACCGGATTGATCGGATTCGACTCGTTGGATCTGGCGGTCTTGGTCGTTGGCTTGGAGCAGTCCCTGGGCATCGATCCGTTTCGGACCGGAGCCCGCCCGGTGCAGACTTTCGGGGAATTGGTCGATCTTTACCGGTCAGCTCTCGGTGAATCGTCCTCCCACGAACAAGAGCCATGAACTGCCGACACCCGCTCGACGAGTCCTTCGATGCGGTAACAGGGATCAAACGATCATGCAGCAGACCTTAATTTTGTCGGGTGGAAGCCGTGGGTTGGGTCAGGCGATCGCGACGGCGCTGCTGGCCGACGGCTGGCAGGTCGCCACCTTCAGTCGCAGCCGCACCGAATTTGTGGATTGGGCCGAATCCGAGTATGGACCGAGCTTCTTCTATCAGCCGGTTGATGCCGCCGACGGCGACGCGCTGCACGCGTTCGTCGCCGAGTCCCATCGTCGCTTCGGCCGCGTCGACGCGCTCATTAACAATGCCGCCGTCGCCATCGACGGGATCCTCGCCCTGGCCCGCGAGGAAGACTTGGACCGGATGCTGTCGATCAACTTGCGAGCCGCCCTGATTTTGGCCAAGGAGTGTTCTCGCCTGATGCTAACCCAGCGCAGCGGCATCATTTTGAACGTCGCCTCGATCATCGCGCTTCGAGGCTTTTCCGGGTTGGTGGGCTACGCCGCGACGAAGGCTGGCATGGTCGGGATGACTCAGGCCCTGGCGCGGGAATTGGGCGAGCGAAATATCCGTGTCAACGCCTTGGCCCCAGGCTACCTGGAGACCGAGATGTCGAGCTCGCTGTCCGAGGCGCAGCGGAATCAAATCATTCGCCGCACCCCCCTGGGAAGGCTCGGCCGCGCCGAGGACGTCGTGCCCTGGGTTCGATTCCTGTTGACGCCCGATGCCGCGTTCGTCACAGGGCAAGTGATCGTCATCGACGGCGGCGCGACGGTCTGATGGCGCGTCGTCGGCCGGACCCGCGACTCGGTCCGCCGACGTCCCCCCTCGAAATCCATCGACGACTCAGGACGGAGGAAACGCATGCTGAATTTGCTGATTATCGGTGCCGGTGGATTCGGGCGAGAACTGTACGAAATGCTGTGGGATGGGCTGTCACCCGAAGACTATCGCGTGGGCGGATTCCTGGCACAGGATGACGGGCAGCTTGACAAGTACGGCATCGAACATCGGGTGGTTGCCGACCCCGAGACCTATCGGCCCGACCCGCAGGATCGGTTCTTGCTCGCCATCGGCGCCATGGAAGTTCGCCGCCGCGCGGTGGAGGCGCTGGAGGCCAAAGGGGCCCAATTTGTCTCGTTTGTGCATCCACTCGCCCGCGTCGCCGCCACCGCTCGAATCGGCGTCGGGGCGGTGATCTATCCCTTCGCGGTCGTTTCCAACAACGCTTCCCTCGCCCCGCACGTCCACTTAAACTACTACGCTTCGGTGGGTCACGACTGCGAACTGGGAAGATTTTGCCTGCTGGCACCCTACGCGACCTTGAATGGCTTCGTCCAGTTGGAGGACGAGGTCTATGTCAGCACGCATGGGACGGTCGCTCCGGGACGAAAGCTGGGCAAGCGAGCGAAATTGAGCGCGAACTCGGCCTGCATGCAGGACGCGGCAGCAGGAACGCTCATCTACGGCGTCCCCGGCCGCCAGGTCCGACGCCTCGATTGAGTGAACCGGGAGGGCGAGCGCGAATCGGCAGGAGCCTCGCCCTCTCGATTCGGCCTCGCCCTCCCGGTCCGCGCTGCCGGGCGGAGCGGTTTGTGGGCCGTGTTTTTCCAACCGCGCGACGACGTTTTACGGTAGGCTGGGGCGTATAGTTTTTTGTTTTCTGACCCACGAGGGAGTGGGACCGGGGGGATCCGGTCGTCCGAGAGACCATGTCGAAATTGCGAGCGATGCTGATTTTCGGGACGCGTCCCGAGGCCATCAAGATGGCGCCGGTCGTCCGAGAATGTCGGGAGCGCTGGCAGGATCTCGAAACGATCGTCTGCGTGACCGGCCAACATCGCGAGATGTTACGGCAGGTCACGGACTACTTCGACATCCACTCGGACGTCGATCTTCAGCTGATGCGTCCCAACCAGACGTTATCCGAGTTGACGGCCCGTTGCATTCAGGGTTTGGACGAAGCGATCGCCAAACTGAACCCGGATTGTGTCGTGGCGCAGGGCGATACGACCACCGTGATGGCCACCTCGCTGGTTGCCTTTTATCGCCGCATCCCGATGGTGCACGTCGAAGCGGGATTGCGGACCGGCGATCTTCAGGCGCCGTGGCCTGAAGAACTGAATCGACGCATCACGGGGCTGACGGCGGCGCTCCATTGTGCGCCCACCGACCGTGCCGCCGCGAATCTGTTGAGCGAGCGAGTCAATCCGGAAACGGTCCATGTCACGGGGAACACCGTCATCGACGCCCTGCTGTGGGCCGTCGACCGCGAGCGGGCCAACGACCTGACATGGCGAAACAAGTATCAACTTCTGGGCGATCGCCGGATGGTCCTGATCACCGGTCATCGCCGCGAAAATTTCGGCCAGGGTTTTCGCGACATCTGCCAGGCGATCCGGATCCTGGCCGAAAAGTACCCGCGCGTCGAGTTCGTCTACCCGGTGCACTTGAACCCCAACGTGCAGCAGCCGGTTCACGAAATCCTGGGCGGCCTGACGAACGTGCATCTGACCGAGCCCGCGCCGTACTCGGAGTTCGTCTGGTTAATGGATCGCAGTACGGTGATCTTGACGGACTCAGGCGGTGTTCAGGAAGAGGCGCCTTCACTGCGAAAGCCGATTCTCGTGATGCGGGAAACGACCGAGCGGCCGGAGGCGGTCGAAGCGGGCGCCGTCGAACTGGTCGGCACGTCGCTCGAGCGGATCGTCGATCGGGTCTCCGTCCTGCTGGATGATCCCGTCGAGTACGCTCAGCACCAAATTGACAGGAATCCGTATGGCGATGGCCTTGCGGCGGACCGGATCGTCGACCTCATGTTGAGGCAGGACTGGCAAAAATGAAAATTGAAACCGAAATGAGCTCGGCGATGCGCGAAGCAATCGTCCCCGCCGAAACGCGTGTCTGTGTGGTGGGTCTGGGGTACATCGGGCTGCCGACAGCCAGCGTCTTGGCCACCAAGGGCTTTCACGTCTTTGGCATGGACGTTCGAGCGGACGTGGTCGACACGATCAACGCGGGACGGATCCACATCGAGGAACCCGACCTGGACATCGTCGTCCGCTCGGCCGTGAACAGCGGCCAGTTAAAGGCGGGCTACGAGCCTCAGGCGGCGGACGTGTTTATTCTGTGCGTTCCGACTCCGCAGCGGCCCGATCATTCGCCCGATATGTCCTATGTCGAGCAGGCGGCCCGGGCGATCCGGCCGTATGTGCAACCCGGCAATTTGATCATTCTCGAGTCGACCAGTCCACCGCGAACGACCACCGAGATCGTGGTGCCCTTGGCGGTCCCGGAGGGCATGAAGGTCGGCGTCGATGTCTTCGTGGCCCATTGCCCCGAACGCGTCTTGCCCGGGCGAATCCTGCTGGAAGTCGTCCAGAACGACCGCGTCGTCGGCGGCGTGACGCCGGCCTGCACGCAGCGGGCCTTGGACTTCTATGAAACGTTCGTCAACGGCAAGGTGCTCGCCACCACCGCGATTGCGGCCGAAGTCACGAAATTGGTGGAGAACTCCTACCGAGACGTCAACATTGCCTTTGCCAACGAACTTTCGATCCTGTGCGATCGCTTGGGCATCGATCCTTGGGAAATCATCGAATTGGCGAACCGGCACCCGCGCGTGAATATCCTTTCTCCGGGTCCCGGCGTGGGAGGTCATTGCATCAGCGTCGACCCTTGGTTCCTGGTGCACACGGATCCCGAACACACGCCGTTGATTCGGATGGCGCGTGAGGTGAACGATCGCAAGCCCCATTACGTCGTTGAGCACATTGTCAGCTTGGCCCGCCAGTTCGCCGCGCCGACGATCGGATGTCTCGGGCTGACTTACAAGTCCGATGTCGACGACCTGCGTGAGAGCCCGGCGCTGGACATCGTCCGGGAACTGCGCGACAAGCAGGTGGGCGAAGTCCTGGCTTGCGATCCTTATATCTCGAGCGATCGATTCACGGAGTTTCCGCTGCACGATTTATCGGACGTCTTGCGCGGAGCCAGATTCTCGTGTTGCTGACCGACCACCGGCAGTTCAAGAATGTCCCGCGGCGTATCCTGCAGGAAAAAGTCATCGTCGACACGCGCGGCATGTGGCGCTGAGCTGCGGCTCGAAAACGGACGGTGACGGAGTAAAGGATCGTGCCAAGGTGAAACAAGTTGTCCAGAATCTCCGCACCGGCGTGCTGGAACTGTTGGAGGTTCCCTGCCCGCGCGCCTGCGCGGGGCCATCTGCTGGTCCGATCGCGAGCCAGCCTGATCTCGGCCGGAACGGAACGCTTTCTGGTCGAGTTCGGCAAGGCCAGCCTCTTGACCAAGGCCCGACAGAATCCGGAGCGGGTGAAGCAGGTGCTGGCCAAGATCAAGGCCGACGGACTCTTGCCCACGCTGGAAGCGGTCTTCAACAAGCTCGACGAACCGCTCCCTTTAGGGTACTGCAATGCCGGAGTGGTCGTGGAGGTGGGAGAAGGCGCCGCCGGCTTCGCGGTGGGTGACCGCGTGGCCAGCAACGGCCACCACGCCGAGTTAGTCAACGTACCGCAACAACTTTGTGCCAGGATTCCCGACTCGGTCAGCGATGAGGACGCTTCGTTCGCCGTCCTCGGCGCCATCGCCTTGCAGGGAATTCGCCTGATGCAGCCCCAGCTGGGCGAAACCGTCGTCGTTTTCGGACTGGGCCTGGTCGGGCTGATTGCGGTCCAAATGCTGATCGCGTCCGGCGCCAAAGTCATCGGAATCGACCTGAACCCCAGCCGCCTCGCGCTCGCCGAATCGTGCGGCGCCAACGCGATCAATCCGGCCGACGGCACCGATCCCGTGGCAGCCGCCCTGGCGATGACCGAGGGACAGGGAGTCGATGGCGTGCTGATCACCGCCAGCGCGAAAGACGATTCGATCGTGAGCCAATCGGCACAGATGAGTCGCAAGCGAGGACGGCTCGTGCTGGTCGGCGTCGTCGATTTGGAACTGAATCGCGCCGAGTTCTACGAGAAGGAATTGTCTTTCCAGGTCTCGTGTTCGTATGGCCCCGGCCGTTACGATCCGGACTATGAACAGCGGGGGATCGACTATCCGTATGCGTTCGTTCGCTGGACCGAACAACGCAATATTCAAGCCGTCCTGGATTTGATCGGCCGCCGCCGACTCGACGTCACGTCGCTGACGTCGCATCGCATTCCCTTTGGCGAGGCCGAGCGGGCGTATGAATTGTTATCCAGTGGTGCGTCTCAGATCGGCGTGGTCCTGCAATATCCGCGCGATGAAATGGTGCCAACGCGGACGGTGGTGACGCATCCCTCCGCGGCTCGCTCAACCATCTCAGGCGAGCCAAGGGTGGTGGTCGGGATGATCGGGGCCGGCGCGTTTACGAAGAGTGTGTTGCTGCCGGCTCTCAGCAAGACCCCGGCCGTGCTCGACACGATTGTCAGTGCCGGCGGAGTGACCGCGGCACACGCCGCGCGGAAGTTCGGCTTTCGAGCCAGTTCGACCGACTACGCGTCCATCCTGGCGGACGAACGGATCAATACCGTCTTTGTCACCACGCGGCACAACCAGCACGCCGCGATGGTCGTTGACGCGCTCAAGGCGGGCAAACATGTCTTCGTCGAAAAGCCCCTGGCCCTGGATCTCGCCGAACTGGCATCGGTCCGAGACGCGTATCAGGGCCGCAGTGATCAACAACTGATGGTTGGCTTCAACCGACGCTTCGCCCCGCACGTTGAGCGGATCAAGCAGTTGCTGAGCGGTCGGACCGGGCCCGTCTGTCTGAACATGTTGGTCAATGCCGGGACGATTCCGCCCGACCATTGGGTGCACGATCCTCAAGTCGGTGGGGGGCGAATCGTGGGCGAGGGGTGTCACTGGCTGGACCTGCTCGGTTTCCTGGCCGGGTCACCGATCGTTCGTGCCGATGCCGTCCACGCGGGCGCCGCGGCTCGCACGCCAACCCGCGGCGACCTGTGCAGCATCTCCTTGTCATTCGCAGACGGATCGGTCGGATCGATCCAGTATTTCGCCAACGGACATCGCTCGTTTCCGAAAGAACGCCTGACGGTGTTTTGCGAAGGCAAGGTGCTGGAACTCGACAACTTCCGGCGGCTGACAGGCTTCGGCTGGTCCAACTTCCGCCGTCTGAAATCGATGCGGCAGGATAAAGGGCACGCCGCCGAGTGCCGCGCGTTTGTTGAACGAATCGCCCGGGGAGGCGAGCCGCTGATCCCCTTCGAGCAGCTTTGCAACGTCACCGAATACAGCATCCGCTGTGAACTTGGAGCGTTGGTCAACCCGCGGGAAACCGCCTGTGACTCGACATGACACCGGGTTTGTAAGATACTAAGGTGGCGGGTCATCGCCTTGGGGGTAGGCACGATCGCGGTCTGAAATGCGAAGGAACATCGAATGTCTGCAGAATCGAGAAGAGGCTTTACGCTGGTCGAGTTGCTGGTCGTGATCGCGATCATCGGGGTACTCGTCGCCTTGCTGGTCCCGGCGGTCAACTCGGCACGGGAAATCGCGCGGAACGCCGAGTGCAAGAACAATATGCGCCAACTGGCTCAGGCCATGCGGTCTCATGAGTCGGAAAAGCTGTATTTCCCCGGCCGCATCAATTTCGTGCTGTCGAATACCAGTCAGCAGATTCCGGTCTCTTGGATGACCAAATTGCTCCCCTATACGGAAGCGGGCAATGTCTGGGACAACGTGCTGCAACAGAACGTGACGCTCACCAATTGGAACTCGGTCCTGGATGGAATCGCGAACCCCACGGCCGTCCCCGCCGGCGCGTGGTACACGACCGAGTTGGCATTGGCCAGCTGTCCGAGCGACCCCCGGTTAAGTCAGCTGGGCGCTCGGCTGAGCTACGTCGTGAACGCCGGGATCTGGGATCGTGATCTGGGAAACAGCATGGAGCAGTGGAACGACCTGCCTGCCAACGGCGTGTCGCACATGATCCCTTACAACACGACCCGCAATCGAGTGGATGCGGCATATATCTCAAAGAACGACGGTACAAAGGATACGATCTTGCTGTCGGAAAATGTGAATGCGGTCAGCTGGCCGATGTTGGAAGAGTCGGCAACCGCGATTGTCTGGACGCCCCAGGATGCGTGGCTGCCGCAGGAACAGGATTTGACGCCGGGGCGGCAGTACGCGATCAATAAGGGTCAGGAACGTTACCTGGACGAGCAATTGCTGGAGCTCAGCCGCAGCAATCCGAGCACGCTGGTTTCGATCGCCCGTCCCTCGAGCAACCATTCCAACGGCGTGAACGTCGCCTTCTGCGACGGCCACGTCGAGTTCATTGCCGAGGACATTCATCCTTGGGTCTACGCGCGGCGGCTTTCGGTCAGTAAGAACAACGCGCGATACCCCGGGATCAATGGGCCCGTCCCGGCTCAGGTCAGTCCCCAGGATGCCAGCGGCAACTCGTTGCCCGTTAATTTTTGATGTAGGGAAGATGCCCGCAGCCTTTGACCCCTATCACCAGTGGCTCGGTATACGCGATCCCGAAAGGCCTCCGAACCACTATCGGTTGCTTGGGATCGACTTGTTCGAAGCCGATCCGGACGTCGTCCAGTCGGCCGCGGACCGGCAGATGGCCCACCTGCGAACCTTCGCCAACGGTCCTCACTCCGAGGCATCACAGCGGCTGCTGAATGAAGTCTCGGCCGCTCGACTGTGCCTTTCGGATGAGCGGAAGAAGGCGGCGTACGACGAGTCCTTGCGACAGCGCAGGTTGTCGGCCGCCGAATCGGCCGCGGAGTGGACGGGACCGGTCGTTGACGAGCCTCAGGCCGTGCGACTGCAGCGACCCGGCCGTGGGCCGCGGGCCGGGCGACCGTGGTACGTTTGGGCCGCGGTCATCGCACCGCTGGTGCTCGCCGTACTCAGCCTGGTTGCCTACCGCTGGGTTCGCGACTACCGGGCGTTACAGCGATCGTCGGAGCTGGCCGCCGGGCCCCTCCGTCCCTCCACGACCGCCGGGAATCCGCCCGCCCCGCCCGACAGCCCGGATGGCGGCGGCCGCGATTTGGCCGCCGACTCAGGGCCCACGACATTGGAAGAGGGCAGTCCGGCGCCCGGAGCTTCGGCCGAGCCGGCGCCGCCGACGGACTCGGCGGCCAACGCAACGCCTCTCCCAACGCCTCTCCCAACGCCGGCTCAAGCCACCGCGCCCGCCGGCGAAACGACGCCTGATCGACCAAGCGGGGATCCGGGCGCGACGGCCGCGATCTTTGCCGAGACGGCCAACGGGGCGGTCTCCGGCGACGCACCCAAGTTTCGGGTCTCTGAGCCGATGGGGATGTTCCTGGTGGCGCTGGCCCAGCGGGATCTCACGGCGGCCGAGGCCACATTGCAGGCGCTTCGGCAGAACGCCAACCTGGCGATCTCGGCCACGCTGCTGGAGCAAGCCGAGCTGATCCGCGAGACGCATCGACAGTTCTGGCAAGCGGCAACCGCCGCGCAGGAGTCGATCTCCGTCCGCCAAACGTTCGCCTTCCGCGGGGTGACCGTGACGGTGACCAAGCGGGGTACGACCTACCTGGAGTTGGAAGCGCCGACGGGCGAGCGAAAAACGTTCGACGTCCGGCGGCCGAACATTGAGCCCGATCTCGCGATCGCGCTGGTGCAACTGCATTACCATCGTTCGCTGCCCACGGCCTGGCGGCTGGCCGGCGTGTTTCTGGCGGTCGACCATCGGGGCAGTCAGCAGCGGGCAGAACAGTATCTGGCTCGAGCCGAGTCGCATGGGATCGGAGCCGCGTTCCTTTCGCAAACGATTCGGCGCTTGAGCGGCGATCCCGTCTTGCCCGCCGATGCGCCGCTGGCCACGCAGCCCACTCCCACACCGACACGCCTGACCGGCTCGGAACCCTCGGCCGAAGGAACGGCCGCCGGAGCGGATGAAGGATCGGCCGCGGGGCTACCGAGTATTGAGGCACAACGCGAGACGCGGCGAACGCTGCTCACTCCGATGCTCGCCAAACTGAAACAGGAAAGTCCTCCGGAACGTTGGGGAGCCGAGTTGCTGAAGCAAGCTGGCGCCGAGGACCTCGACGCGACCGCTCGCTATGTCCTGCTGAAGGCCGCCGTCCAGCGGGCCGTCGCGGTGCGCGACCTGGACAGTTCTTTGGCGGCGATCGATCTGCTGGAACAGCAGTTCGGATTGGACGCGATTTCGCTCCGCTACAAAACCCTGCAAAGCATCGTCGCGCGACTACGAGGGGATGACCGGCGCCGGTACGCCGACCTGGCTCTGGCCTGGGCTCGCCAAAGCGTCGCCGAGGACGACTACCCCAACGCGGTCCGCTTCGCCCAGCTGGCACAAACGATCGGGAAACCCGTCCAGGATCGCAACTATCGGCTTCACTTGGTCCGAGTGCAACAGGAGATCGAACAGATCCAAGCCGCCTTTGAGGCACTGGCGGGCACGCGAGAGCAGCTCGCGCAGAATCCCCGAGACATCGATGGCCAGATCGCCATCGCTCGCTTCCAATGCCTCCAGAAGGGAGATTTCTCCAGCGGACTGCCGGCGTTGGAAAGCGACACGGACGTTTCGCTTCGGCCCTTGGTGCAGCAAGAACTGAGTCGACCTGCCAGTGCCGATGACCAACTGAAACTCGGGACCGGCTGGTACGATTTCGCTCAAACCGTCGAACAGCTCGAGAAACTCAACGCCACGCGACGAGCGATGTTCTGGCTGGAACACGCGATCCCCGGGCTGGGCCGCGAGCAAGCGCTCGAAGCGTACGCTCAACTGGATGCCGCCCGCGACGTCGTCGGTCGGAAGGAAAGCGAGCTGGACCTGACGGCCTCTCCGCCGCTGCGAGCCACCGTTGGATACGGATCGTTTGGCATCAACCAGAACGCGGATCTGTCCAATCCCAAGGTGCGAGCGGTTCCGGAATTGGAAGGTCGCAAGGTCGACAAGTTCCTTTGGGCCTGTGCGCCCTCTCAGCTCGAATATCGGCTGCCGGCCGATGCCACCCGCTTCTCGGCAATTGGCCTCGTCAATGCGGCCACCCAGGATGGCGTTCGCTTCCTGGTGCGAGTCGACCAAAAGCCGTTGTTCGCCTCACCCCCCTTGAAGCGTGACGGTGACCAAGTGGCGATCCAGGTCGCCTTACCCGAGGGAGCTCAAATTCTGGAACTCATCGTCGACCCGATCCAAAACAATTCGAACGATCACGCCTATTGGATCCGGCCCCAATTGGGACTCTAATCCGGCCCGCCGGCAAACCGCCAATTAAGCTGGGGCGACTCGTATCTTGACACGGCTCGGTCTTGTCGAACCGAACGCGTCGAACCGGAAACAAGCACCTCGCCCGCCGCGCCGGTTCAATTCTGCGGCGACGTTCGACCGAGCGTCGAGGTGGCCTGGGCCAGGCGCGCGTAGTAAGTGTACCAGCGTCGCTGCAAATCACGCACCCGCTCGCGGCGATAGGCCATTTGGGTCACCGCACTGTGCCGCGCGATCAGGAGACCGCAGCAGAGCGAAAAGTTATGGCTGAGCAAAGAACCTTGCTTGAACGACAAGATGACTTGGTACATAAAAATCGCGGACATGGTTACCGCGACGCCGCGGTCGATCTCGTTGTCTTTGGTCGTCTGATAGAGCCGCAACGCATCGCGGGCGACGAAGAAGATGAAGGCCACCATGATCAACAGGCCGACAAAGCCCAATTCCGCCAGGACTTCCACGATCACGACATGGCAATACCGTCCGAGAATCCGAGGGTCATACGAGGCGGAACTTCCCAGTCCGAAGAGCCAGTTGATGGGCGAGCTTTCGATCCAGAAATTGAGCAATGTCGTGACGTAATCCAGACGCGTCGTCGTGAATTGATTCTGCATTTTGT
This sequence comes from uncultured Planctomycetales bacterium, assembly GCA_963826795.1. Classification (GTDB taxonomy): domain Bacteria; phylum Planctomycetota; class Planctomycetia; order Pirellulales; family Pirellulaceae; genus CAWGYT01. The sequence continues at coordinate 74,728 of CAWGYT010000027.1, forward strand.
CGAGGTCCCAGCGACCGCTTTGGTCCGCGAAGCCGACGAAGGACCAGATCGCGAACCCGAAAATCATCGCGGTGGAGATGCCGGCCGTGATCCAGCCGATCGCTCGCTTCGTCCCGCGGCTGAAGGTGATGAACATCATGATCGCGAGCAGAGCGGCGATCAGCTGACCGCGGGAACCCGAACGATAAATGAGGGCCATGGCCAGAAAGGCGACACCCCAACGAAGATATTGCCAGACCTTGTGGATCCCACGAAAGTTCATCAGCACCGCGATGATCAACAGCTGACCGGCCATTTCGGCGATCGCCAGCGGAGCCAATCGAGTCCGCAGTCCACCGACGCGGTCCACGATCGCCGCCCCCTGTTCCACCTCGATCGTCCGCCCCCAAGCATGAATCCTCGTGCTGAGCAACAACAGGATCATCACGAGCGAGCCGAAACACAACGTTGCGAGCAGGCTCTTGTAGAGATCCTCCGAACGCTGGATCGAAAGGGGTACGAGGCCGACGAACGTGATCATGTAGGGGAAATGGTACTTAAAAAGAAAGATCGAAAGGTTTCGATCGATGGACCAGAGGCAGCTGACGCCCGCGAAAATAAACAGGGCGGCCCAGGTCCACATCGCCGCGGTGGTTGGATTGAGCGGATTGTCGCCGCGCAGGACGACGCAAACCAAGGCCCACAAGGTGAGCAACCCGAAACCGAAGTTGATGAAGGCCGCGTGCGAGCCGAAATAGCTGGAATGGGCCTGAGCCCACTGCTCGAAGGCATAAACGCAGAATGCAAACGCAATAATGGTTGCCGGACGCCATGCGATGGCCGCCGCAAAGCTCGCGAAGACCAACATTACGATGGCAAAGGCCATGGGCTACCTCGTCAACGTTTCGGGGAATCGTTTCGGGGATCTTTGGGGAATCAAGGAGCTTCGCAGGCGGTACGTTTTACGCAGCGAGAGGATGCCGTGGCGAATGCAATGGCGAATCCTTCAACATCTCGGTCGCCGCGCGTCGAACGGGCGAAACGACCGTGACGTCTATTGTATCATAGGTGATGCAGGACGTCTCAAGAAATTGGCATCCGCGGCGTCTTCTCCGTTCGCGACGGCCGCACCACGTGGCACGACCGCATGCGGGTCGGTAGGGCCCCGTCCCAACAGGACGGTTTGATTCATGTGCGGCATTGCAGCGTTGTTCGTCCGATCCGGCCCCGCGGATCTTGAGGCGCCCTTGAGGCGGATGCTGGCCGCGGCACGGCACCGTGGGCCCGACGGCCAGGGACAAGTCTTCGGCGATCCCGCAACCCCCGACGCGCGTCCCTCGGCCGCCAACTGGGCCCTCGGCCACGTGCGACTGGCCATTCTGGACCTCTCTCCCGCCGGACTTCAGCCCATGGCGACGTCCGATCGGCGAATCTGGATCAGTTACAACGGCGAGGTCTACAACTATCGGGAGTTGTCGGACGAACTGCGTCAAGCGGGACATTCCTTTCGGACCGGGACCGACACGGAGGTCATCCTGGCGGCCTACCAGCAATGGGGCACCGACTGCTGGTCGCGGTTTCGCGGAATGTTTTCCCTCGTCCTGGTCGACCTGGTCAGAGGCGAGGTGCATGCAAGCCGCGATCGACTAGGAATCAAGCCGCTGTATTTCTGGGAGGGTCCCCGGTTTACCGCGGTCGTCTCCGAGCTGAAGCAGTTGTACGCGCTGCCCGGCTTTCGGCCCAAGCTGAACGTGCCGCTGGCGTCCGACTATCTGACCGAGGGCTTGTTGGGCCACGAGCCCACTCAAACGCTGTTCCAAAGCGTCCAGCCGCTCCCCCCCGGCACGTGGCTGAGCTGGCAACTTGGGGGTTTGCCCCAACTTGAACGATGCCAATCGTACTGGGAACCGTCGCGCCAGACCCAGCCGCGTTCGTGGACGGAGGCGGTCGCCGAAACGGGCGAGATCTTTCGCCGCGCGGTACAACTGCGGCTTCGGTCTGACGTGCCGGTCGGCACGTGTTTGTCCGGAGGCATCGACTCATCCAGTATCGTGGGCGTCGCGGCGCGCGACTTTGACGCTCACATGAAGACCTTTTCCGTCGTCCATGATGACCCGCGGATCAGCGAGGAGAATTACCTGGACGACGTCGTCCGATTCTGTTCGGCCGATTCGATCAAGTTGACGTTGACTCAAGACGCCGCCATGGCGGACCTGGACGAGTTTCTGTACCACCAGGACGAGCCGGTGTTTTCGCTGAGCCAATACGGCGAGTACGCCGTAATGCGACTGGCGAAACAGCACGGCGTCACCGTCCTACTCAACGGTCAAGGCGGCGACGAAACGCTCTGCGGCTACCGCAAATTCGCCTTCTTCTACTTGCGGCAGCTATGGTCCCAGAGGCGACGGAGTGCGGCCATGCGGCATGCCTGGCAGACGTTGTGTCGCGGCGACCGACAGATCTTCCAATTCTGGCAAGGCGTCCGCTATGCTCCGGCTTGGATGCGCCGGCGTTACGACCCAATGGACCGCATTTTGAGGCCCGAAGTCCACGCACAACGGCGCGCAGCCTGGCAGACGCGAATGCGAGGCGTCCACGCGCTGCATGAACACCAATGGGCCGATCTTCGCTATTGGAGCTTGCCGGTCCTGCTCCGCTACCAGGACCGCAACAGCATGGCCCACGGGATCGAAGCACGTGTGCCGATGGTCGATCACCTGTTCGTCGAACATGCGTTGACACTGCCCGAGTCCTTTTTCTTCCGCGGAGGAATGACCAAACGTTTGCTGGTGGACGCGTTGCCCGATCGGCTTCCGCCGTCGCTTTGCGCGCGACGGACGAAACTTGGTTTCGACACGCCCCAAGCAAGCTGGATGCGGGATCGGTTGGGCGCCGAGCTGGAACGGCGGATGATTTGCTGCGATCGCCTGGACTCGATCTTGAACCGCCAAGCGGCGAGCCGCGCATTCGACGCCTATCGGCACGGGGCGAAGCAGGTGCCCCACTTCGTATTGTTTCGCCTGGCTTGCTTGGCCATCTGGCTGGACCGCTTCGACGTGGAGCCGGACGGGTAGGCCTTGGCCCCAGCGCGACGGATGGGCGATCCAAGCGAGTGGAACGCGCGCCCCAAGATTGAACCGTGAGCATGCATCCGGCGCCCGTTGCCGATTCGCGACGGGTCAGGATAACCCCAGCCCCTCAGCCCACCCCAGCCCCCAGCCCGGAAACTCCGCCTCCGACATGGCCCGTTCGCTGAAAAAGATCGTGCATCTGACCTCCGTCCATCGGCCACTCGATGTGCGGATCTTCCAAAAGCAGTGCCGGTCGCTCGCCGCCAAGGGGTTCGACGTCGTCCTGGTCGCGGTCCACGATCAGGACGAATGGCGCGAAGGCGTCCGCATTCAGGCCGTGCCTCGGCCAAGCTCGCAACTCCAACGCATGACCGTCACGGCCTGGCACGTGTTCCGAGAGGCCCTGCGACAGCGTGCCGACCTGTACCAGATTCACGATCCCGAGCTGCTACCGTGGGCACTCATTCTGCGACTGTTGGGCCAACGCGTCGTCTACGACATGCACGAAAACGTCCCCCAGGACATCATTGCCAAAACGTGGCTGCCCGCCTGGATCAAAGGCCCCGTCAAGGCGGGAGTACGCCTCGCCGAACGTCTGCTGTTGTGGCGACTGCCGGTTGTCTTCGCGGAGACTTCTTATGCCGCCGACTACCCCTGGGTGAAGCGGTCGGCGATCGTCCTGAATCTGCCTCAACTCGACCTCCTGCCCCCACCGACGACGGACAAGAAGCAGCCGTTCTGCGTGGGCTACATCGGCGGGGTCGGGACCGACCGCGGCAGCCAGGTGACCGTCGAGGCACTCGGGCTGCTCAAGGCCCGCGGCCACGACGTCGGTTGGGAGTGTGTGGGGCCCATCTGGCCGCCGTCGCACGAGGCGGAATTGAGACGCTCGGCCGCCGCATTCGGCCTGAATTCCGTCAATTTCTACGGCTATCGGCCCGCGCAGGAAGGCTGGCGTATCGTGCGGCATTGCCAGGTCGGCTTGGCCGTGCTGCTCCCGAAACCCAACATTGTCGAGTCGTATCCCACGAAACTGTTCGAGTACATGGCACTCGAAATGCCCGTGATTGCTTCTGATTTCCCCCTGTATCGCGAGGTTCTCGAGCCGCATGCGTGCGGACTGTGCGTGGATCCCGAGTCGCCTGCCGCCCTGGCGGATGCGATCGAGCGGCTGGCGAGCGATCACGAGTTGTGCCAAGCCATGGGAAAACGCGGACGCCTCGCGGTCGAGGAACACTACAATTGGACACACGAGTTCGAGAAGCTGTGCCATTTCTACGAACAACTCCCCTAGCCTGCCCGTAGTGGCAACTCGCAATCGCCCCGCTGTAAGAATGGTTTCGAAAGGAAAGCCCATCGGTGCCGAGATGACGTGGATCAAACGCAGTGCAGGGATGCTTCGACACCGCAGGTTGGTGCCCCGCTGGTTGGTGGCGACGGTTGTCGCGTGCCTGTTGGGCAGCGCAACTTGCGTCAACGCGGGCGGCGGCCCTGAAAACGTGCTGTTGGTCGTCAATCCCCGCCGCGCGGATTCGCTGACGATCGCGAACCACTATGCCTCGCTGAGGCAGATTCCTTCGTCGAACATCTTTTATTTGGACTGGGCCGGAACGACGGACTTTACCGGAATCGAAGCCTTTCGTGCGCAGATTCTGGAACCGATTTTCGCGGAGATCGACCGCCGGCGATTGGAAGGACAAATCGACTACATCGTCTATTCGGCGGGATTTCCCTTCGGAGTGGACTTCGCGAGCGACTTTCCGGCCGGCACGGAGCCAGTCGTCGGCAGTCGAGGATCACTGACTGGATTGACCTACCTGCATCAACCCGTGCGCAACCACGAAACGTCGTACGTGTTTCGCCTGAATGAGCCGAGAAACAATTATTATGAAAGCAGCGTGACGCACGGGTTCAGCAGTCGCTACGGCTGGAACGCGGCAGGTCAACAGGTCCGTTCCGGTGGCCGCAATTACTGTCTTTCAGTGATGTTGGGCTATACCGATGGGCGTGGCAATACGGTCGACGAGATCTTGAATTACTTGCAGCGGGCCGCGCTGGCAGATGGCTCGCAGCCGCCAGGAAAGATCTATCTGATGAAGATGGACGGCGAGGTACGTTCCACGACGCGGGACAGCGTCTATCCGCAGGTGCTCGCCGCGATTCAGCAGGAAGGCGTTGGAGTCGAGGTGCAAGCGGGGGTGATTCCGTCCAGCAAGAAAGACGTGGCGGGCCTGATCACGGGCCGTGCCAACCTGGATTGGAACCGTTCGCGCTGCGAGATCGTGCCGGGGGCAATCTGCGAACACTTGACGAGCTTTGGTGGAGATCTGCGAGCCTCGGCAGGTCAGACACCGTTCACCGAGCATCTGCGATTCGGTGCGGCCGGCTCCAGCGGAACCGTGGTCGAGCCCTTCGCGCTGCAGGCGAAATTCCCGCACCCCATGATGCAACTGCACTACGTTCGCGGCGCGTCGCTCGCCGAGGCCTTCTATCAGTCGTTGGCCTCACCCTATCAGCTGCTGATCGCGGGAGATCCGCTCTGCCGCCCTTGGGCGAAGATCCCCGTCGTCACCGTCCCGGGAATCGAGTCGAATCAAACCGTCTCGGGATTGCTGCGACTCAATCCCAACGCGTCGGACTCCGTGCCCGTCAAAGAGTTTCGGCTGTTCGTCGACGGCCGTCTGATCGAAACGTGCCAGCCGGGCGGTGAGTTTCAGATCGACACCACCAAGGTGGGCGATGGACATCATGAGTTGCGGCTGGTCGGTATCGAGAATTCGCCGATCGAGTCGCAAGGCCGCTTGATCCTTCCCGTCGTCGTCAACAATCATGGTCGTTCGATCGCAACCCGGGCCGTGCCAACGGTCGCGTCGTCCGCTGACACGGTCAAGGTGCAGGTGAGCTCGCCCGGGGCCCGGACCGTCTTCGTGTTTCACAACCGGCGGCCGCTCGGACGGCTGTCCGGATCGGCCGGATCGATTTCCGTAGATCCCCGCACCCTCGGCCGGGGACCGATCTCGCTGACGGCGGTCGCGATCGGGGCCAAGCCAACCGACAAGGTATTTTCGGCACCGATTGAGATTGTGGTCGAGGATCGTGACGCGGCCTTAAGTATTCCGGTAGGGCGTCGGTAACCTGGGGAGTCGATCACGTGGAACCAAATTGGGACGTCGATCCGTTCTTCATGCAGCAGGCGCTGGCTCAGGCACAGCAGGCGGAGGCGTCCGGTGAGGTCCCGGTCGGGGCGATTATTGTGTTTGAAGACCGGATCATTGCCGCGGCCCACAATCAGCGAGAACAACTGCATGACCCGACGGCTCATGCCGAGATGATCGCCATCACCCAGGCCGCCGAATCGCTGAGCAGCTGGCGACTCGAGGGATGCCAGATGTATGTCACTCTGGAACCCTGTCCGATGTGCGCCGGGGCAATCCTGCAGGCGCGGATTCCGCGGCTGATCTTCGGCGCGGCCGATCCCAAGGCCGGTGCCGTTAGTTCGCTGTACCAATTGCTGAGCGATCGGCGACTGAACCATCAAACTCAGTTCACGGCGGGCGTTTTGTCGGATCGCTGTGGTCAATTGCTGACCGACTTCTTTCGCCGACAACGGCAGCTCGGCAAAAAATGACATCTTCCGGCGAAAGCGGACGGAGCGTCGTCGATCCTGCGGCCAGGGCCGCAGGCGACGGGCTCGACAAGGCAGCGCCAGCGGGTGGCCGGCCGACCGATACGCCACCGTCGGAGCCTCCGCCTTCGGAAACGCCACCCGCATACGGGCAAGTCGTCGCGCGGGGCATGGCGTGGACCACGTTGGCCGTCGTATTGGGTCGCATCACCGGATTCGCGGCCCAGCTGATTCTGGGCTGGCTGCTGTCCGAGCGTGATTTCGGGACCTACGCGATCGCGATCGGTTTGTCGGTGATCGTCCTGACCTTGCGTTCCTCCGGAGCTCAGAAACTGCTGATTCAGCGGGGGTCGGAGTACGACCAGCTGGCACAGCCCTTGGCGCGGCTCTCGCTGGCGATCAATGTGATTGCGCTGGTGGTCCTGTTGGCGCTGGCGCCGACGGCGGCTCGTTACTACGACGCGCCGGGGATTGTCTCCTTGATGTGGGTGATCGGCGTCTCACTGCCGCTGGGAGTACCCGCCGAGATCATGCGGGCCAAGCTCTCGGTGGACTTGCGGTTCGGTGCGCTCGCGGTCCTCAACGTGGGTTCGTTAATCCTCACCCAGGCCTTGACGGTGCTGCTGGCGCTGGCCGGCCTTGGGCCGCTCAGTTTCGTCCTCCCGATGGTTGTCATCGCCCTGCTCGAATCGTTCGTGCTCTGGCGTCTGGTCGGATGGTGGCCACAAGGTCGCCCGCTGGATCGCCCGCTGCTGCGCGAGCTGGGTTCGGCCACCAAATGGATCGTGCTGTGCGGGTTTGCAGCCGCCTTGATCGTGCAGGGCAATCACTTGGTTGTGGGCAAGCTGGAGTCGCGTGAAGTGACCGGGATTTTCTTTTTCGGATTCCAACTGACGACCGCGGTGGCGATGTTTTTCAACACCGGTATGCAGCGAGTGCTGATGCCGGCGATGAGCCGTTTGTCCGAGCAACCCGAGCGTCAGGCCCAGGCCTATTTGAAGTCGGTGCGCATGTTGGCGACGGTGTCCGCGCCCGTCTGCCTGCTGGGCGCGGTGGTGGCGGCCCCGCTGATGCACACGCTTTGGGCGGGCAAATGGGATCGTGCGATTCCCGTCTTTCAGTTGCTCAGCGGAGTCTTGCCCCTGTACATGGTGACCGCGATCGGCGCCGCGCTGCTGGAGGCACAAGGTTTCTGGCGCGCCAACACGTGGTTTCACTTTCTCAGCGCGGTCGGCACCTTACTTTCGGCGTGGGTGGGAGCGACCGTCGGCGGGCTGGGGGAAATCGCCCTGGCCGCCGCCCTGTTTCGCGCCGCCTACGGCCTCTTCCACGGCCTCAGCCTGACGCGGCTGATGGAGCAGCCCGCGGCGACTTTTTTGGTGGCCGTCGTGCCGCCCTGCCTCGCCTCGATGAGCGTCGCCGTGGGCGTCCACTTGGGTCTGGGCCCGATGCTCGCGGGTCAAGCTGGCGGGGTTCAGACCGCTGTCCTGGCGATCGGCTTTGCAGCGGCGACTGGAATCGTGTATGCAACCTGTTTCCGATCGAGACTCAAGGAAATCGCAACGATTCTGAAACACTAATGGCCAGTGACAACGATGATCTGCGGATCAAAACGCCCTGGCTGCGCATCCTAAGTCCGGCCTCGGGTGGTCTGACGATGGATGGCGACGCACGGGCCGTGATTGGGCACCAGTTGCCGCCTGTCGGAGCGGACCGTCCCGCGGGGGTTTACGCGGAATGGGCCTGGGATGGACACCAACTGGACGTTCGCAACGATCGCTTCGGCATGGGGCAGCTGCTGTACGGCCTGCTTCCCGGCTCGGGCGGCATCGTGCTGTCTCCGCACTTGGAGCATCACGCCGAACTGGGCGTTCCCACCGAACCGGACGACGGCGCCCTCTCGGTGCTGATCCGCTTGGGTTTTTTGTTGGGCCGCGATACGCCCTTCAAATCGGTTCGCGCCCTACCGGTCAACGCCTCGCTGCGTTGGACGCCGCAAGACTTCTCGGTCACCGGTCAGCCGGTTGTGCCACCGGAGCGCGCGACAGGGCGCGATGCGGCCGTATCGGGTTATGCGGAACTGTTTCGGCAATCGATGGCGCGGCGTCCCCTGCCGCCGGGACAGTCGGTTCTGCCATTAACCGGTGGACAAGATTCGCGGCACATTTTGTTCGAACTGTGCCACGCCAAGACGCCGCCCGAGCTGTGCGTGACGGTCAGGACCAATCCCGCCGCTCAGTACGACGATGCAGCGGTCGCGCACGCCCTCGCTCAAGCCCTGAACGTGCGCCACGAAATCATTCTGCCGCAACGTTCGGCGGTCGACGAAGACTTCCGCAAGTATCGGCGGATCGGCGTGATGTCGGACGAGGGCGGCTGGACGTCCATCCTGCTGGATCGCATCCGTCGCTTTCAAGGCGCCTACGACGGAATTGGCGGCGACATGCTTTCTTCGGGGTACCTGGCGGGGATTGAGTACGACGAGCGCGTGAGTCGAATGGTCGAAGGTCGCGACTGGGAGGCACTCGCCCAACACATTCTGGCTCACTTCAGCGCCTCCGAAGAAGCGCTCGCGCCGCTGCTGCGCGACCTCAGCTACCACGACCTGGGGCGAGACTACGTGCTGTCGCGACTGGTCGCCGAACTGGCTCAGTTCAACGACGCGGGTCATCCACTGGCGATGTTTATCATTCACAATCGAACGCGCCGCGAAATCGCGATGATGTCCTGGTTGATGTGCGCCGAAGTCCCGACCTATTACGCGCCGTACCTGGACGACGATCTGTTTGACTTCCTTGCCGCCCTGCCGGCACGCGAGTTTGCCTGCGGCCAATGGTTTCATCGCGAAGTCATTCGCAAGACCTACCCGTCCTGGGCAGAACTCCCGTACTTGGACAAACGACGGATCGACCGACCGGGCCTGGGACTGAGCGACGTGGTCGGTTCGATCCTCAAATTGCGTCGCTGGGCGAAACGCAATACGCCTGGTATGACAGGGACGGTTTCGCGCTGGGGCATGCATCGGCTCGTCACGCGAGCCGCCCGTTCATCCGCTCCTCGCCGAGTCGTGCAGCATGCGCTGGTCATCGAACAGCTGCTGCGTCGTTGGCGCACGAACGGCGCCGGCTGATCGCGGGCCGGGTCATTCGGGCTTGCGACAGACAACGGCCAGCATGTGGCCAAAGCGACAATGAGCCAACCAGCGATTGAGGGGCGGTCCAACCCAGGGCAGCTTCTTAAGCGGCCCAAGCACGAGCCGCACGGGTGGCAATTCGTCGATCACTCCTTTGTACCCACCGTAGGGCTGCTGCGCGACGACCTCAAAGCCCGCTCCGGTCAGATATCGACAGATCTCCTCGGCGGGAAACGCATACTGATAGAAGGGACGGCCTCGCGCAGAAGTTCGATAGCAACCGATGCGGGCTTTACACCGCCGAATCGGATTCATGTACGGCACGGTGATGACGGCGATGCCGCCGGGACGCAACACCCGGAACGCTTCGCACAGGAACGGTTCAGGGCCGTCGCGCCGGTGCTCGACGACGCCGATCGAGACGTAGCCCCCGTAATATCCGTCGGGCACATCCAGACAGGTCACGTCGCCAAGTCGCACGGGCAGATCCGGAAACAACTGATGGAGTGCGTGGATCGTATCTTCCGAGTAGTCAACGCCTTCGATTAGCCAACCTCGCTGCCGCATGGCCAGCACGATCTGACCGCGCCCACAGCCCGCCTCCAGAATGGGTTCGTCGGGCGGCAGCCAACGTTCGAACACGTGTTCCAGATAATCCAGCTGGCCCTCCATCGCCCGCGAATAGTGCTCGCGAGTAAGTCGAGCTTGCCACCGACCATGCCAGTACGCCTCGTCAGCCGGTTCCGAAAAGTAGGCCAAACGTCCCCGCTCAAGCCGACGGATTGTTTTTTGTTTGTTCATCGTTGCCCGGGTAGGATCGTCGGGGCACTCGAGACAATGTCCGAGGCGAGCGGCCATGGCGATTCGCGAGCGATCTGCTCAATCCATGCCGCCGGGTAATCGCACGGATTTCGCGGGTGGGAATACCTGCGGCGCGACCAGCAGCTTTCCGGCCTACAACGAGGCGTCTTCGTTGCTGAAGAGGACCTGATTCAGGATCGGAAGAAACTGACGTGAGAAATCGAGCGTCGGGTTGTCTTCCACGCCAATGCCAACATTTTGGCCGTCGATCTTTGTAATCAGGTAGATCTTGTACATCGCCGATTTGCCGGCGAAGGCGGGTTTCGGCATTCGCGGACCGATCCACGTCCCGTTATCCGAAAAGCTCCAAAAAATGCGGATTCGTTCGGTTCGCAGGGCTTCCTCTTTCTTGAACCGCGTCGTGAGAAACTCGGGAGCGGTTTCGATTCCCTCCACGTCTTGCAGCGTGTACTGTTGGGGCTCGTGTTCCATGGAGTAGCCGGCTCCGACGTAGCACCAATCCGGGGTATGGATCGTGACGTGTCGAGCACTTCCGCTGACCAGATAGACGTTGATTTGCTGGCCGTCGCGGTTGGTGTAGGTTCGTGAGACACAGCCCGTGCAGTTGGACGCCTTGAATTCGTCCGCGTCGATCTCGTCGTCCACACCGGTCCAGCTGCCGAATTCACGGGGCACATTTTGAAGGCGTTGCGTGAAAAGTTCCAGCTTCTTCGAGCTCTCACGACCCCAGCGGTCGGAGAGTCGGCCTTCGATTAGCGTGCCAATTCCCAGGACAACGATGACGACGGCGAAGGGAATGTATTTAGTCATGCTCGACCCCACGGGTTGTTCGATTGGACTCGGAAGTTGGACGACGCTTCACGAGGCCGCCCGACCCGCGGCCTCGTGACTTGATGGACTGCCGGTTGCCCTCGGCTACGCCTGCTCCAGCTGTGGATCTTTCGGAACAGGTGCCTGGTCGATCAGCTTCATGTCGCTCTCGCGAATGTCCGCCGCTGCTCCGTTCAAAACGGCACCGGCAATCGGAACGCCGACGGAGCGGAGTCGGTCGCACGCTTCATTGACTTTCGGCAGACGGCTAATGTCCCGTCGGACTGAGATCACCGCTGCGTCGGCGTGCTGTCCCAGCAGCATCGTATCCGGGCTGGTCAGGGTGGGTCCGGTATCGATCACAATCAGGTCAAACCGCGAGCGAAGCTCTTTGAACAGCTTGCCGACCAAAGACGACGCAAGGTACTGATCGACGTTGGCGTCTCGGTAGCCAGCGGACAGCGCCCAGAGTCCTTCGGCGGGAGTCGGCTTGACGACATCATCCAGGGAGACTTCCGAGCGAAGCAATTCGCAAAGGCCTCGGCTCATAGGCATCCCCAGGACGACATGTTGTTGAGGATTGCGAACATCGCCATCGATCAACAGGGTCCGCCGACCGGATCGGGCGAAGCTGACGGCCAGCTGGCTGGCGACGGTCGTTTTGCCCTCCTGCCCCAAGGCACTGGTCACCATGATGACCTGGTAAGGCTTTTGTGCTTTGGCGAACAGCAGCGAGGTTCGAATGCTGTCGATCGAGCGGGTGAGGGTGACTTCGATGGTGCGCCGGAAGTTGTGAGACATCGGCAACAATCCGCCCACTCGACGGCTCGTCAGCGACGGAAGGGTTCCGATCACGCGAATGTCGCCGGTATCGGCAACCTCTTGCGAGCTATTGACCCGCTGGGACTGCATGTCCCACAAGGCGATTCCCAGGACGGTTCCGGCCAGCGCCAGCACCCAGGCGGCGATGATCTGCATGTACTTGAGGATCCAGTTACTCTCGTCCGGAATAATCGCTCGTTCCAGCACTTCGATCTGGGGCTTCGAACTCATGTCCAATTCCAGCGATTCCATTTCCTCCTTGATGCGCGTCATATTTTCTTCTTCCGCTTCCAACTGCACTTGGCGAACCATAATCTCTGAGCTGAAGGCACCAACCTGCTTCAGCTGGTTCGACAATTGAGCGTGCTGCTCGTAGATCGCCTTGCGACGATCGTTCAGCGTCCGCACGCGAGCTTGCAGCATGTCGTATTCCTGCTGCAGCAGTCGATCGTCATTGTTGTTCAGCAACCGCAGCCGCTGCACGGCCTCGTTTTTCTTCTCATACTTGAACTCTTCCATCTGCTGTTTGATGGTCGAGACCTGGGCCTGCATGGCCGCACTCGCACCGAAACCCCGACTTGCGCCCCGCCGAACGTAACGGCCTGCTCCAGTTGCATCAGCTGCTCTTTCATCAGTCGATATTCCGGATACTGCAGCAGCATGTCTTCGATTTCGAAGTCCAACGGCTGCATGGTTTGAGCAGACGCGATGCGTTGCTGATTCATCGTCAGCCCGTCGTAGGCCTCGAAGAATTGCTGGTCGACGGTCAGCTTTTCCCGGTCCAGGGCAGCCAATTCGCGATATCCCATCTCCAACTGCACCTTGACGCTGTCGGACTCGGTTGAGCCGTACGTCTTGGCCAGCTCGCCGATCTGCTCGTACTGGTCCGTGATGCTCCGCTGCAGCGAGCGATGTCGATCGCGAAGTTTTTCGAGCTTCTGACGCTGTTCGATCCGCTCGGCCTGCACGATTTCGGTCATGTAGGCGTCCGTGATCGCGTTCAACAGCTTCTTCAGATCGTCCGGGTACTCTTCCTTCATGCTCAAGCGCAGCATTTCCGATCCCTCGGCGAACTCGACTTTAAGCTGACGGTCAAGCCATGCCACCGGGTTTTCCCGCTTGCCGAACCAGGGATTATCGCGGACCAGCGGCATCTGGCTGATCCCGCGTTGTCGCAAGGCCGCATTAATCACGAAGGGGCTTTTGAGCAGCGCGGCTTGCGTTTGCTTTTCGATTTCGTAGTCCTGCGGATGTTGAGGCCGTGCGTTGCGATCGGTCAACATCTGTTCGGGATTGCGGCGAACGCGAATCTGCACGAACGCTTCATACTTGATCGGAACCAGCAGCCAGAGCAAGGCGGCAAAGATCGACGCGACCAAACAGCCCAGGCCCAAGCCAAGCAGCCAACGGCGGCGCAGGGAGTGCAAAAAGCTGATGAAGTTAAAGCCGCTTTTGGTCTCGTTCGTGTCGAACCAAGGAGCCGCGGGCAGGGGAGTTCCCATGGAGGGCGGCAACTGGGGAGCAAGGGCCGGCAACTGATGGGGAGCGTTCGCGAAATTGGGATCGAGAGGGCGAGGGTCGAAATCGGACATGAAGTTTCGCTCCTGAGTGACCGAGATGAGAGCTCATTTGAGCAGCCGAGGAATCCCGGCTACGTGGTGTGCCCAAGGCCCACATTCAGGCCTTGGGGGGCTGACTTGTCGTCGATTACAAGCCGTGACAGGATCTGCATTTCCAGGAAAAGAAAACCGAGGGCCATTGGCATCATGATCAGGCCGGCAAAGTCGTGAAAGATGTGATTCGCGATCTCCTCATTCAGGTTCAAGCTGTACAACATGCCCGTAATCGTGATTCGAATGCAATTGACCAATAAGGCAATCGGAACCGAGCTGAACAGGATCACGATCCGCTCCCACCAAGGTCGGTGATGGCTAATCAATACGATCGCGACCGCCAAGGCAATGAAAATCGTCAACATCCGCAGGCCGCTGCATTGGTCGACAACGTTCATCGGGGCATGCTCCAACTCGATTCGATTCCCGTCCCGATAAACCTCGATCCCCAGGGTCTGCAAGGCATACACACTGGAAATCGTCGCCATCGTCTGCATCGGTCGCAGGATGTTGTCCACCAGGACCCGAGGCAAGGGAAACATAAACACCAAGAACCCAATCGCCGGTCCGGCCCAGCGGAGCGTGCGAAAGCCTCCGACCAGGATAAACACGCCCAGCAAACACAGGACGAAACTCAAACGGTCCACGGTAAACTGAACCAGGAACGATCCGGCAATCCGGGCCAGGGTCGCCACGACAACGATCCCTACGCCCCACCAACGTTCCGCACTGGTGACCTCGCCAAAGGGTTCACGGCGCAGGTACAGCAGAAAAGCGGCGAAGGCGGGAATCAAGTACCCGTGACTGTACATGGGAGAATCCCAAGCATCTGCTGTGCCAACCAGCATGTTCGCGTACGCATAGCAGACGACCAGCGAGAGGGCACCTATCATGGCCCAGGAGGTCTTTTCCCGGTCATCCAGGAACGAAGACGAGGTGGCGGCAGTCACGGTGAGCTCCATTTAGCAAGGAATCAAGAATCGAAAAAACGTTCGCCAGCTGGCCGACGCGGTCACGAGACGTCGTCTTGCGTCAACATGGATCCCTTCCGTGGTTGCCATTGTTCCACGGCGATCCCGAGTCAAGCTGACTCGCACGCCGCACTGACTCGCAGCTCGCACCCCGCTCCGAGCCAGAACCTCGGCTCGAACGGCCAAGGGCGAAAACAGGGCTGGGTCAATGCGGTGGGGCCAATGTGATTGGGCCATGACTCGAAGGACTTCGCGGCGCGGATCAGCGGGGACGCGAAGGCGACGGACATGGCAGGACACCACCCACGGGACCGTTCACAAAACCAGACGCCGCAAGCTCCCTTCAGAATAATCGTGGTCGTCAAGAACGTCAAACCAAAGCCCGGTAAGCCAACGAGTTCCCACGGACGGACGAGGTCACCACCGATTTCCTCGCTGCTTCTGTTGCACGCGCCGCAGTTCGGATATTCGAGCGGGACGTTGCTCACGCACGCGTCGTACGAAGGGCACCGCCAACCGGTTCGCGAGGAAGTTTCAGCGTTAATCGCTTGGCGCGACGGATGTGCCGTCGCCCGGTCACCCGAGTGGTTGTCAGGGCTTCGTTTTGGGGAGGTCCAACTCGGGCCATTGAACAACGAGGGCGTGACGCGAGCCGTCCAGCTGCGACTCGAAGCACTGATTGGGCACGACCTCGCTCCCGAAACGAGGGTGATAGCTGGCCGGGACGCAGCGGACCCTGCCCGACGTAAACGTCCATTGCGACGTGACGCCGGTCCCGGTGACGGTGAAGTTGCGGGAATCCGCCCCGGTCACAACCTGCACGCCCGGGGCCAGAAAAAATCGCGCGATGGCGGAGCGGGGACGTCCGTCCAGCCTGTCCTGGACGGTAAGGCATGCAGGCTGTAGCGACCAGCGACGCCGATGCGTAACTCGTCCGGGCAAACGCTGATATCCGTCGTGGGCGCAACGAACAATCAACTCCTCGCCGACCTGGGTCATCTCCAGATCAAACGGTTCGGCCCGACGGGCGACACGAAAGCCGCTCCACACCTCGGACGAATTCTCGCCGTCGACAACCAAGGCGGTATGCGCCGGGGTGGAACGCTGGCGCAGTCGCTCGTCAGAGATCCCGTAGCAGCTGGTGCCCGAGTTCACGATCAGCCGCCGCCCCTGCAGCGAAAACTCGCAGGACAGCGTATCGGCGTGGGCATGGCCGGGCTGGTAATCGGGGCCCAGGCGGCCCACGTCGATCAGCAGGACGGCCGTGTCCTGCTGGAGTCGCACGTATCCGCTCGCCTCCAAGTGAGTGATCCCGTCGGCGATCGTGGGGCAGGGGGACAGGCCCAGGCGGGACGCATAGCCCTCCAGCTCGGCAGGCGAGGGCGCGATTTCGAAGGCGGCGTCATTAAAAAAGGCGATCTGACCATCCGGATGACACATCGCCGCCAGCCAGCGGCGCATCGGGAACACGGTCTCGGGAAGTTGGCGAGCCCAAGCCAGTTCGGCAACGTCCGGATAAGCCCGGGCGAGATTGAGCAGATCCAGCAAGTCATCCAGGATGATGCTGTGGTACATCGGGCTGAGTTCAAAATGTCCGCCGTCCGTCAGAATTTGTTCGGCGATTTGCTGCTGCATTAATCCTCCGCCGAGCCGCATCCAGCGGTCGGCCACGGGCCCTTGAAAGAAGGCACCGGCGAAAACAAGCGCCTTGGCGTTGGCCAGCAGATGGTTTCCCAGCAGGTGATACTCAAGCTGCCCGTGCAACGCCTGGGTTTGGGTGGCCAGGGACTGAAGCTGCGGCGGGCTGAGTGTTTGGCCGTTGAGGGCCCATTTGATCCAGTTGACAATCCGCAGCGAGAGCGGATAGGGCTCCCATCCAACTCCCTCGCCGAGCGGATTCTCCTGGATCCAGCGATCGACCAATTGAAGATGCCACGGGGTCCGCTGATCCGCGCCGACGGCCGTCAGGTCGTCGAAGTAGTGCAAATTGTACTGTTCTAAATGTCCCAGTTGCCGCTGATTCCAATCTTTGGCCGTTCCCAGCCCCACGCGCTGCCCGAAGATGCGAATTTCCGCAGGGCCACATAAAACAGCGGGACGCTGGCTGGGTGCCACCCATCTCCCGCCGCCAGGCCGCTTGGGAGGCGCTTCAATCGCACGCAATCGGGTCGGAAACAGCCGCCGCCGAATCCGGTTCGACACCTGGACGGAGCGGAGGTGGCGAATGGTGTGGAAGAGGCGAGAGAGATGAGCGAGGTTCATCGGGCCAGTTTCGACTTTCGGGCGTGGGGCAAAGTTTTCGAAACGTACTTCGCGGGGGTCGTGCTCGAACAATCGGCAAACTCAGTGCCTGATTTCCCGGTTGCGAACGAACGCTGATTCATTTTCTTGACCGGGCGCACGCGCCTTGGTTAAATAAGGCTCAGGAACAGGACTCGTCTTTAAGGCCCATCTCGTTGAGCCGAGTTTCGATTCAGGACCGGTTTTCTCCGATTTCAATTCTCGTGCGTGGTGATCTTTTTTCCAGTTGACCGACGTACGTCCACCCGGGACCATCATCCCGCGCCGGTGGTGTCGCTTTGGATGGGAGGACTCGGCGGTTCTTCGCGGCGGATTGGACCGACCCAACCCGCCGGGAGCCGTGCCGCCGCATTGGTGATGCGGGATCAGGACGGTAGATTCGGGTAGCCGTCGACAGCGTGAATAAACTAAATTGATGTGACTTCCTCGATTAATCGCACGTTGTGAGTTTACAGGCATGGCTATCGCCGTTGCGGCACTTGTAATCGCTTTCTTGCTCAGCTACGCATTGACGCCCGCGATTCGCCGCTTGGCCTTGCGTTGGGATTTTGTCGATCGTCCGGATGGACAGCGCAAGATCCAGGCAATGCCCGTTTCGCTTGGAGGTGGCGTCACACTGCTGGTCGTGACGCCCCTGGTGGTTTGGTTGATCTCCCTGTGGTGGGGCCAGGACATTTACTTGATGGCCCGGCGACCGCTTTCGTTGGTGGGCTTGGGGGCGGCAGCGATCATCCTGGGCATGGTGGGGATTCTGGACGACTGGCGCGGAATGAAGGGCAGCTACAAGCTGTTATGGCAGGTCTTGGCGGCCAGCCTCATCATGGGAGCGGGTTTCACGATCCCGCAGATCATTCTGTTCGACAAGCACATTTCGCTGGGGATTCTGGGCAGCGCGTTTACGGTCGTCTGGTTGTTGGGCGCGATTAACTCGTTCAATTTGATCGACGGAGTCGACGGGCTGGCCGGAAGCGTGGGCGTCATCTTCAGTCTCGCATTGGGCTGCATGGCCTTACTGACAGACCAGTATCTCGACGCGATCATCGCGTTTTCACTCGCCGGTTCGCTGCTGGGATTTCTGCGATACAACTACTCGCCCGCAGTGATCTACCTGGGCGACACGGGCAGCATGTTTATCGGCCTCGTGCTCGGGACGATTGCGCTTCGGTGTTCGATGAAACAAGCGGCGTCGCTGGCCTTCGCAGCGCCGTTGGCAATTTGGTCGATCCCGATGTTTGATTCGATGGCGGCCGTGTTGCGGCGAAAATTGACGGGCCGAAGCATCTATGCGACCGACCGCGGACACATCCACCACGTGCTGCTGACGCGCGGGCTGAATGCTCCCCAGGCGGTGCTGTTGATCGCGGGGTTGTGTCTGATTACCAGCGTCGGCGCGGTGGCAAGTCTGTATTACGACAACGAATGGCTCGGAATGGGCGTCGTCTTGGCCGTGATCGGCATGTTGGTCGCAACGCGGTGGTTTGGACATGTCGAGCTGTTGTTATTGAATACGCGGCTCTCGGGGTTCGGGCGTTTCATTGCTCCCTTTTCGGCGCGAGAAGAGCGACGTGCGGCAGACCAGTTTGAATCTGCAGGGGACCCGACGCTGGGAAGATCTGTGGGGGGCGTTGGTTGAGTCAGCCGAACGCTTTCACGTGGTCAAGATGCGACTCAACCTTGCCCTGCCGCGTCTGCACGAGGATTTTTATGCGACCTGGACCCGCGCCGGGAACCACCGTCGTGAGCTCTTATGGCAGACCGACATTCCGCTGGTCGTCGGTGGGATGCCGGTCGGTCGTCTGAGCGTCACGGGGCTTCAAAATGCCGATTCGGCAAGTGGCGAAATGAGCCAGTTCATTGACTTCGTCGAGGTGTTGGAGACGCAATTGCGCGTCATGATCCAACAGGAACTTGTCAAGGTCACGGCGCAACGTGCCGACCCCATCGAAGCGGACGCGCCGGAAGAGGCGACGGTCGGGTAGTCGTCGCTTGGAACCGCCAGGCCGCGATGAACTCCGTTAACGTCTCAAGTCAACTTGCTCGCCCCAGCGTGCTTGCTCCGCGACGGAGGTGCATCGGTTGTCGACGCGTGTTCTCTTGCCGCGAGAAAATGCCGCACCATGCGGCTGAGGCCCTCGGCAGAATCGACGCGCTGCCGAAATCCCGCATCGCGAATCTTCTGCGCCTCGACCTGAGTAGGACGCGAGAGTTTCTTCACTCGGGCGATCGAAACAGGAAAGTTCTTGCCGGTCAATCGGGACACGGCCTCGAACGGAAGTGCCGCCAAGACTCCGAGCCAGAGCGGAAGTGTGATCGGCGACGATCGCCGGCCGAGCTCCCGTCGGATGATGCCCACAATCTCGCGGACGGTCAGATCCGGCTTGTCGGCGTAGTTGTAAAGCTTCAACCCGGGCTCGAGTTGATCCAGTTGTAAGCTGATGGCATCGACGAGATTGCCGACATAAGCAGTGGCCTTGACGTTGGCACCGGAGCCGAAGAGAACGAAGAATCCAGAATAGATCTGGCGGATCAGATTCATCATGTTCGAGATATTTCGCTCTCCGTAAACCGCACACGGGCGGATAATCGTCACGCACCGTGTGGGATCGTCCTTGATCCAGTCTCGGATTCGCTTTTCCGCAGCCCACTTCGACGCGCCGTACGGGGATGACGGCGCGGGCGGCGTCTCCTCGTTCGCCTTGTCCTCGTGATCTCCATAAACGGCGATGGAGCTGGTGAACAAAAGACGTCGGATTCCCGCTTCGGCCATGACCTCGAGAAGGTTGCACATGCCCGTCTCGTTGGTCGCGAAATATTCATCGTCCGTGTGACCGAAGTCAAAATGGACGGCGGACAGGTTCACGACGGTATCCGCGTCGCGGACGGCAAGGCGCAGGTCCTCCTTCGCGCGCACGTCGCCCTGTACAAAACGACAGAGACCGAATTCACCCACCGGCTCAGTCAGATCGAAGCCGATCACGTCGTGTCCTTGGCTGGCGAGTAAGGTCGTCAAGTGGGATCCGATGAACCCCGAACTGCCGATCACCAGAATTTTCGAAGGTCGTTGCGATTGGTCCATCACGAATAACTGCAATCGAGGAAACCGAGAGGAAACACGAGAACGCCAAGTGGATCGTATTCACCTCTATCGTAATCAAAGAATCACGGTCGCGTGCGTGCCGTTGTTTCGACGAGAGTTTCAAACACTTGACGCAAAACCCGAGCCGCCTGCTGGCGCGTGAATCGCGATAAGGCGAGTTCCCGATTTCGGCCCGCGCACCGATCGAGCTGATCCCACGACTGAATCGACTTCAGGACCGCGGACTTCAGCTCGGTAAGGTTGCCCGGCGGGAAAACCACGTTCGCACCCGTTGAATCCAGAATTTGCTGCCCTTCGCCGGCCAGACCGGCCAAGATCGGGCGTGCCGCGAGGAGATAGTCGAACAACTTCGACGGAATCGTCTTTTCCATCGTTGAATCACCCATCAGGTGCAAATATAAGAGATCCGCTTCGCTCATCAATTGGGCCGCAACTTCCCGCGGAACGGGTGGCAAGAATCGAACGCGGTCCGAGATGCCCATGTCTTCGGCGAGTTGCCTCAACGACTCAAGCTGGGCTCCTCCCCCTAATAGCTGAAACTCCCAGTTCGCCAGCTCGGGGCGTGACTTCAGATCGCCAAGGCCTCGCAACAGGATATCTAGCTGTTGCACGAGCCCGAGATTGCCCGCATACAGAAGCGTTTTGAGGGGTCTTGCGGCGGTGGCTCGATCCGGCAACACGGACGGTGACGAGTCGAGATCGATCCCGTTGTAAACGACCGTCACCGGTGTCTTCGTCTCCTGGATCAGATATTCTCGCATCGGTTCGGCGACGCAGGTGATGTGGTCCGCCTTGCGATACAAGTAGCGTTCCAGCCGCCGCCCCCAGCGATACGCTCGCCCACCGGGACGCAGCTGACCCGCCGAAACCGCGGCGTCGGGCCAGACATCGCGAACCTCGAACACCATCGGGCAACCGAATAGCTTGGCGAGTACGCGGCCGGTAATTCCCACAAAAAGAGGTGGGCTGCTCGCGTAGATGATGTCGGGACGCCAGCCCTCCCTCCACACTCGCACTCCCAGCCAAAGGCTGCCCACGACGAAACGCATGTAATGTGCCAAGTACGCGCGAGCTCCCCGTCCCTGGACTGAATTGAGCGGACAACGCAAGATGCGAATCCCGGCGGCCGCGTAAGGCGCGTCGTCGACGTCGCCGATTTTCACCTTGTGGGGCTCGCTCGTGATCACGCAGACCTCGTCCCCGGCGTCTGACATCAGCCTGGCGAAATCCGACATCCGAAAGGCGGCAGCCGTAATGTCGGGGGCAAAGAACTGGCAAATGAAGAGGATGCGCATGCCGATGTGACCCATGGGGGAGCCGAGCGCTGTCCACCCGAGTGCATTCGACAGTAGACGAGCGAATCCAACCGAGTGTACTCGGAATCAAGCGATTCTCCAGGGGCGTGCTGGGCGGATTCACGCCGTGTCGGGGCCAATTTCGAGAACCCGGCGGAGCGACCCGGCGAGGGATCCTCAAATGGAACTCGGACCGAACCGCTTTTGCGAAAAACGCTCGGCCTGTCCTCCGGTCGCCAGGTGTCCTTTCTTGCCAAATCGCGGGCGGCGTCCGTTTTCGGTGGACAAGCCAGGTAAACTTTGACGATTACAACAGCCAAGCGAGAATCGTTTTTGCTTCTGACGGACGGATTTTCTATAGTAAGACTATGCCGAAGCCGTCGAACTGGGAGCCCATGAGGGGCTGACTTTCCGCTTCGATAAGGGAAACAAAGCATGCGTCGCTACGCTACCACGACTCTCCTTCTCCTCGCCGCTGTCACCCTGATTCTGGGAATACCGCACACGGCCGAAGCCCAGTATGGAGGATCGTCGACGCGAAGCATCTACCAGGCCACCCGCGGATACCTTTACAACCGCCCGACCGTGAGTCCCTACTTGAACCTCACGTCCCGTGACGCTCAGTACGGCCTGCCCAACTACTTCACTCAAGTCCGCCCTCGGGTCGAGCAGCAGCAGCAAGAGCTCGCCAGCCAGCGTCAAACCGCTCAAATGCAGCAGCAACTGAATCAGGTCCAGGACCAAGTCCGGGCCAGTCAACAGCAGGCGACGGGAATGATGCTGACCGGCCGGGTCGGCTGGTCCGCACGCGGGATGCCTCGCTTCGGGACTTACATGAGCTACTATCCGGGCTTCCAACGAATCGGACGTTAGCCGCTGGTGGCGCAAGACACATGAGACGGGCGATTTGGGCCACGGGCCCCTCGGGTGCTGGGCGATTCACGCAACGGGGCCCTTGAGTCCCACCGAGCAGCCATTTATCCTGCCCTGCAACGCGATGCTGGGCAGGATTTTTTTTGCCCGCCGTCCCCTCCTCCCCTGACCATCAAGGACGGGGCAATCTTCACCCACGCCCCTTGGCCGACGCCCGCATGAGTCATCCTCGGATCTTTTTGTCCCCGCCGCACATGTCGGGCAACGAGCAGTCCTACGTGGCGGACGTCTTCGCCTCCAACTGGATCGCCCCGGTGGGGCCTCACTTGAACGAGTTCGAGCGGCGGTTCGCCGAGCGGATTGGCGTGGCGCACGCCGCCGCGGTGGTCAGCGGCACGGCCGCTTTGCACCTGGTGCTCCGGCGGCTGGAACTCTCACCCGGCGACGAGGTGATTTGCTCAACGTTCACGTTTTGCGCCTCGGCCAATCCAATTCTCTATGAACAGGGACGTCCTGTGTTCCTGGACGCCGACGCCGCGACCTGGAACATGGATCCCAATCTGCTCGACGAAGAACTGCGGGAACTCGCCCGCCAGGGGCGATTGCCCAGGGCGGTCGTGGTGGTCGACCTGCTGGGTCAGAGCGCCGATCTGGACGCGATTTTGGAGATTGCGGGCCGCTACGACCTGCCCGTGATCGAGGACGCAGCCGAGGCGCTCGGGGCCACCTATCGCGACCGAGCCGCCGGCGCGTCGGGTTGGGCCAGCGCGTTCTCCTTCAACGGCAACAAGATCATCACGACCAGCGGCGGGGGCATGCTCTGCTCCAACGACGCCGAATTGATCGACAAAGCACGGCATTGGGCGACACAGGCCAAGGATCCCGGGCCGCTCTATTACCACACCGAGCTGGGTTACAACTATCGGCTTAGCAACCTGCTGGCGGCCGTCGGATTAGCGCAGCTGGAGGTGCTGGACGAGCGGATCGCGGCGAAGAAACGTGTTTTCGAGTTCTATCAGGACCACTTGGGGCAGCTGCCCGGTGTCGATTTCATGCCGCGGGCCCCGTTCGGCGAACCGAACTATTGGCTGTCCGTGATTCGATTTAACGAATCGCAGTTCGGAGCGTCCGCCGAAGCCGTGCGGCTCGCTCTGGAAGAGGAGAACATCGAGTCGCGTCGCGTCTGGGTACCGCTGCACCAACTGCCCGTTTATCGCGGGTGCCGAACTCGAGGCGGACAGGTGGCGGAGGCGATCTTCGCCGATAGCCTGTGCCTACCCAGTGGATCCGCGTTGACCGAAGAACAGCTGACGCGGGTCGTCCGAACCATCCAGCAGTGCGCCCGCTAAGGCCCTGCGCCCGTTAAGGCCGTGCGCCCGGGCGAGCTGCAACTTCTGCCGGTCTTACTCCTGGGCCCGGTCATCGTCCGATTCGGAACGTCGGCGCGAGACTTTCCCAGCCGAGTTCAGCGGCAGCTCGGCGACGATCTCGATCAGCCGCGGAACCTTCGCACGCTCCAGCCGTGCCTGGCAGTGGGTGCGGACCCGTTGTCGCAGTGACTCGGCTTCCACGCCGGCGCGCGGCACGACCTGACAGGCCACGAGTTCACCGGCCAGAGAGGAGGGATGGCCCATCACGCGAACGTCGGCCACCTCCGGCAGCTCGCGGATCAACCGCTCGACCTCCAGCGGAGCCACCTTGTTACCTCCCACGTTGATCAGATCGGTATCACGACCGACGAATTCGTATCGATCCCCGACCGGTCGCACCAAGTCGCCGGTCGGGTACCAGCCGGTCCAATCTCGCGGGGGGCTGCCGGTGGCCGCCAGGCGCGGATCGTATCCGGCCATCGCGTTGGCCGACCGCACCCACAGTTGACCGTCCACCACCTTCAGTTCCACACCCTCTTTCGATCGGCGTTCCAGAAACGAAGCCGGAAACCCCGCTTTGCCATCGGTCACGGAGAAACAACGTCCCATTTCGGTTGTCGCGTAAATGTGCACGATCCGAGCCCGGGGAAATCGAGTGCGGAGTCCATCCAGGATCGGCTGATCCACGACTTCTCCGCCAAGCGTCAACTGGGCGAGCGGTACACGGGCCAGCGTCGCCGGATCCGCCGAGATCAGCAGGCGGCGCAAATAGGAGGGCGTTGCGGAGACGAATTCAACCTGGGACTCGGCCATCAGGCGGGCTACGTCCGAGGGCGACGATTGAGGGTCGGCGACGACCAGCGTTCCGTAGTTCAGGAGCGACTGCAGGATGACTTGCAATCCCGCGTACAGATGCGGCCGATAGGCCAAGAGCCAGCGCTGCGGACCCGCGGTCGTCTGCCGGCGGACGGGCCGCGCCAACGTGGTCCACGAATGCCGCACCGCCTTGGGCTGCCCCGTCGTCCCGGACGTCAAAATCGTCACGGAACCGCCGCTGGAAGGTGCGTCACGACCGGCCGGGCGAGGTTCTGAAACGGTCGACCGGGCCTGGGCGGGCGGCAACGGCAGGTCCCCGTCCGGGACGAGAATCGTCGTCAACTGCAGGAGGTCGGCCCAGGTCTGCCGCCGTGCCGCGGGCAGCTCGGCATCGAATAAGAAGACGTCGCTCTGAAGGTGCTGCAGGGCCGCCAAGGTCGCAATTCCCGCCGCGTCCGCTCGAAATGCCAACCCGACGCGCTGCCCGGAACACTCGGCCAGCGAGCCGGTCAGTTGCTGAAATCGGCGAGACAGCTCCTCCCATCGAACGATCGACGCGCGGGACCAAACCGCCTCGATCGCCAAGTCACAGTCCGGCGCCGAGAGGACCTGAGCCAGCGTTGCGTCCATGAATCACCTTTCCGTTTCATCCACGCCAGTCAGGCAGCGGCCTGTCCCCAATTGCGGCGGGGCGCAAAAAGCGACCGCCTGCCCGATCTTCATGATCGTGCAGACGGTCGCGCTGAACAAGCCTGCTAGACAACTCACGGACTTGGGACGAACGGTCCTGCGACATGTGGCGCGAGGTTGCGTGTCCCATCCCCGCGGGAAGCACCAATCACGGATGCCTAGCGACTGGTCTCCATCTCGTGGGAGGAAGCCACCTCCGGCGTCGCTTCGACCGGCGACGGGCGGTTGGCCAGTTCCGCCTGCCGCAGGTCCGACACAACCCGCGCCGCCTGGCGAAGTTCGTCAGGGCTCACGCGGCGGAGATTTCCCAGGGCCGTCAGCGGCTCGAGGGCAACCATCGCTCGTCGAACGGTCGGCTCGATCAAGATCACGTCCGCCAGCCAACGGCGGATGTTGTCGAACGAGCCACTGGCCACCTGGAACTGCTCGGTCAGATCCACGGCCCGCTCCAGGGTGACGATCGCGTCGCCGATGTTGTCCGTCTGAGCCAACACATCGTCCTTCAGCTGCACCATTTCCCGCAGCGTGTCCTGCGACTGCGCGATGTCCACTTCTTGTGCCGCAACTCGCTCGCGAAGGTCAATCAGGTCATTCAGCGTCACTTGGGCATCGAGTGCGTAGTCGGCCTCGCCGACCAGGGTTTCGCTCAGGTCGATCAAGTCGACGGCCACGCGTTCGGCTTCCTGGTGCAGATCGGCGGTGCCCAGCAGGTGCCGATGAAGGCTGTCCACGTCATTCAACAGCGTTTCACTTTCGCTCAGTCGATTGCTGGACACCGTCATCCGCTGTTGCAAAGTCGCCAACCGATCCAGCGCGGCTTCGGCCTCGTTGCTGGCCAGGGCGGCTCTCAACACGCCCTGCTGGATCTCGCTCGCGTCCTGCAACGCCTGGCGGGTCGCTTCCACCAGGTCGCTCTGCTGCGCCATTTCTTGACGTAATGCGGCCAGTCGGTCGAGTGCCGACGCAGCCTCGTCGAAGCGGCGAGTTTCCGCGACCAGGCGGGCGTGCAGTTGCTCGATCCGAGCGAGACTGGCCGCGGCCCTTTCACTGACCTGACCTTGCTGCGTCAAGCTGGCCAAGAGGGTCGCGGCGTCCTGCGCCGCTCCGTGCCGCGCGGTCAATTGTTCGACGTTCCGTTCCAACGCGCGAACGTGCGCCTTCATCTGCTCAAGTTGTCGCGATGCGGGGCGTAAGAATCCCCAGTTGACAGCGATCATCGCCACCGCGACGGCAAATAGAAACATGTTCCAACCGAAGCTGCCGCTGCCGTCTCGGTACGACACTTCGTCCATGATTGTCGACGGACCAAATCCGTAGTCATTCCGGCTATCCAAGGCTTATTCTCCCTCTCGTTTCCGTGATTGGTGCAAGCCAATGATGCGCTCGCCTCGTCTCCGCTCGGCCACGCAGTCGTGCCGCAGCGAGCCTACTGAGCTTGATGGAAACCGCCTCCATTCTTCCTGCATTACCCTATCGGAAAGATAGCAAATGACCGGTAAGCCTTTCCTGGCTTATGCAGGATGACTCATGTGGGAAAACTTTGACGGCATCCCCCCCCAATCCGCGACGGCCGACAAGCAAAACAAGAGCCGTCGGTGACAGGTAAGCCGTGCGCGAAACGTACGCGGGACGCACGCGTTTCAAGGTTGTCAAACGACAACGCGGCGCGACAGGCCCGGCCGCGACGGCTCGGGGCGGGCGCCGAGAATCATTCCGCGAGGGACGCGGGAAAACGCCGAATGGCGAGGTTGCGAAGAGCTGCCTGAGTTTCCCATGTGCAAATGCCCAGGGGCCGCGAAAGTTCGACTTCCGGGCGCACTGATATTTCCCGTCCTTCGATCACCTGATCGATGATTCGCTTGTCGTCGATCCAAACCTGGATACGACGATCGGTCACCCGCAAGCGAATCCCGTACCACGTTTGCTTGCGGAACACCATGCTACGTTGCGTCTCGTTCTCGGACGCGTCGACGCCGTCCAGGCTGGAAAGGCCGACCAAGGCGCCGCCCCAGCCGCCGACGATCAGCGAACAATGCGAATTGCCCACGGGAAAGGTCAGCCCACAGAAGAAATCGCTCCCACCCTGTCGCTTGGCCTCGAGTCGGATTTCGTAGTTGGTGTGCGGCAGATCGGTGCGCGTCGACGTAATGCCGGTTAGCGACGAGCCGAACCCCAGGACCAGTTGCTGATCGGTCACCGTCACGTCGCCCTGACCGCCAAACTGCGTAATGGACCAGCCCGCCAGCGACTTGCCGTCGAACAGCGATTGCCACGGCTCGGCTTGAACGTCCGTCTCCGCGCTGGTCGACCCGTCACGCGTCGCACGGGGTGGCTCATCGGCGATCAGCGTTGCCGCAGCGGCCGCCAGCACGATGCCCATTCCCCAGCACAGTGACCGGCGGCTCCGACGACGATCTGGATGCCGCGGGAAGCCCGTGAGGAGATTCGCTCGGCAATGGCTCTGATCTGGCAAGGGGCCAAGAAGGGACAAGCGGCAGCTACGAGGATCCGACATGGGGTTCAATCCGGCAAGGAAATCAGCTGACCGACCAGGAATCAGCAATCCGACGAGGGTCGCAACCGGCCCTCATTGTACGGGCGTGCCGCGACGCTGTCTGCCCGTTGTCGGCGTCCCCTTCTCGGAGCGTCGTGGACGGGATCCCGTGCTTTTACGCCGGGTGCCAGCGGGTGAACCATTCGCAGAATTCGACGATTCCATCCTCAATTGAGACTTCGGGCTGATAGTCCAGCAGGTCATGGGCCTTCATCAGATCGGCATAGGTGATCGGTAGATCTTCGGGGCGGTCCGGACGTGGATCGATGCGAGCTTGCTTTTGCAAAGCCTCTTCCAGCAGGGTGATAATCCGCCGCATCTCGATCGGCTCGCTGTGGCCGAGATTAATGGTTTCGCCCGCCAGACCTGGCTGGCACAGCGCGGCGTAGAGCCCCGCGCAGATATCACTGACATGGGTATAGTCCCGGCGAAGGGTCCCATCGCCGAACAGCGGAAATGGCCGCTCGTGGACAATCGCGTCGGCAAAAATACTCAGCGCCAAGTCGGGGCGGAGGCGCGGACCGTAGACGCTGAACGGGCGCAGGCAGACAACCGGGACCCCATGCAACTGGTGGTAGGTCAAGCCCATCAATTCGGCGGCACGCTTCGTCACCCCATACGGACTGGCCGGGATTCCCAGCGGTTGATCCTCGCAAAACGGAATTCCAGCGCCACGGCCGTAAACGGTCGAGGACGAAACCAACACAAACCGCTCGACGGCGTGTACCCGAGCCGCCTCCAGCAAAGTCAACGTGCCCCCGACATTGACACGCTCGTAGACCTGCGGATTCTCGACACTGTACCGTACCCCCGCGTAGGCCCCCAGATGCACGATGCGATCAATCGAGTGCGTACGAAACAGATCTTGCACGAACGGCGCGTCACAGAAATCGCCTTCCACGACCGTCACGTCCGACAGCTTGGCCACTTCGCCCGCATTGGTGCGCTTGAGCTGCGGATCATAGTAATCATTGAAGTTGTCCAGACAGACCATCTGCTCGTCGGTCTTCTCCCGCACGAGCTCCGCGAAATGGCTGCCAATGAACCCGGCCCCTCCCGTGATCAGGATTGACATCGTCCCAGACTCCTTTTGCGCCGGGTCGCGGCGGAACTAAAAGTTGGGTGTCGGCGGTCGATAGTCATCTAAGTCAATCGTCCGGAACCATTCGATGGTTTTCTCGAGACCCTGCCGGAGCGGGACCGTGGGCTCCCAGTTCAGCTTGGACTTCGCCAGGGTAATGTCAGGTCGGCGTCGTGTCGGATCGTCGGCCGGCAGCGGCCGATGCACAAGGGTCGATCGCGACCCAGATAGCTGAATGACTTGCTGGGCCAATTCGGCGATTGTGTATTCGCCCGGATTACCGATGTTCACTGGCCCCGTGAAATCGTCAGGCCCGTTCATCATGCGGATCATGGCCTCCACCAGGTCATCTCGGTAGCAAAATGAGCGAGTCTGGTTGCCGTCGCCGAAAATTGTGATCGGTTCGCCCTCCAGCGCCTGCCGGATGAAGTTCGAGATCACGCGTCCGTCGAACGGATGCATCCGCGGGCCGTAAGTGTTGAAGATGCGGATAATCCGAACATTGACGCGATTCATGCGGTAATAGTCCATGAACAGCGTTTCGGCGGCCCGTTTGCCCTCGTCGTAACAGGCCCGAGGCCCGATCGGGTTGACGTTTCCGCGATACGATTCCGGTTGGGGATGAACCTCGGGGTCCCCATACACCTCGCTGGTTGAGGCTTGAAGCACCTTGGCACGGCATCGCTTGGCCATTCCCAACACGTTGATCGCGCCCAGCACGGATGTTTTGATCGTCTTGATCGCGTTGTACTGATAATGCCCGGGTGCCGCAGGACAGGCGAGATTGTAAATCTGATCAACTTCCAACCAGATGGGCATCGTGATATCGTGCCGAACAAGCTCGAAGTTGGATCGCCCGAGTAGATGTTGGACATTGGTCTTTTGGCTGGTGAAGAAGTTATCCAGACAGATCACGTCGTGCCCGTCGGTCACGAGCCGTTCGCAAAGGTGTGAGCCGAGGAAACCAGCGCCGCCGGTCACGAGGATTCGTTGGATCTTTGCCACGTTAATTGCTTTCCGTCGACTGGAGCCTGGAGGGCCGCGTTGGGAAAAGGGGGCAGGCCCCAAGAGTGCGAAGCACCCGAAGGGCCGTTCCGGCTTTTGGGACCTGACCCCTTTTCCAACCTCGCAGTCGGCATCTTGAAGTCCTCCGTGCCAAGCGTCAAGCCCGTGATTGACCGTTCCCCTCTGACCGATCCCCCGTCGCTGCCCCCCGAACTTTGGCGGCTGATCCGGCAAATTCCCGGCGGACGGGTCTCGACCTATGGCGATCTGGCCGAGGCACTCGGCGAGCGGCGGGCCTGCCAGTGGGTCGGGCAGGTGCTGATGCACCACGTTCATGGGCCCGAATGTTGCTGCCATCGGGTGGTCCGCTCCGACGGCCAGCTGGGCAACTACGGGCGGGGCGATCTCGCCGAAAAACGACGGCGGCTCCAGCAGGAAGGCATCCACTGCCCGGCGAACCGGGTCGAGCTCGACCGTTGGCGGTTTCGGGAATTCCGCAGCGATCGCCCGCTCCAGCAACTCCGCGAGCTCCAGCTCGAACTCGCCGCCGAGGTTCAGCTGGAACCGTCCGGCCCACTGGACGAAATCGCCGGCATCGACGTCTCCTATCTCGCCGACGAGGCCGTGGCGGCCTACGCCCGGCTCCAGTGCGGCACGCATCGCCTGCAGGGCCACCAGCTCGTCAAACGCCCCGTACGATTTCCCTACATCCCGACCCTGTTGACGTTCCGCGAGTTGCCCACCCTGCTGGCCTTGATCGACGCGGTCAGGTCGCAAGGCCCGTTGGCCCAGGTGCTCGTGGTCGACGGCAGCGGGATTGCCCATCCGCGGCGAGCGGGCATCGCCAGCCTGCTGGGCGTGGTGACCGGAATACCAACGGTTGGCGTCACCAAGAAACTGCTGTTCGGACGATTCGATCGCGGACAACTCACCAGGAAGTCTCCTCAGCCGCTGAGAGATCCTCAAACCGCCGAAGTCATTGGGGCTGCCCTGCTGCCCGCCTCGGGAAGCGAAAAGCCACTTTTCGTTTCGCCCGGGCATGGACTGAGCGTCGAGCAAGCGGTCGAGTTGGTCCAGCGGACGATCAGCACGCATCGACTGCCTGAACCCATTTATTGGGCTGATCGACTCTCCCGCCAAGCTGCCGCCGCGCCGCGCTAGTGCCGTGTCACAGCTTGATTTCGGGGTGCGTTGGGAAAAAGGGTCGGGTTGGGACCTGACCCCTTTTCCCGACCCCTGGGACCTGACCCCTTTCCCAACCCCACAGGAACACGGTCTCTCGCCGACCCCATTAGGCTTTGACGATCTTCTCGCGACCTGTTCGAACCTGGCGCGTCGCATTGCGTGTGTCAACGACCAACTTCGCATGGGAAACGATCGACTCGTAGTCGTAGATGCTGTGGTCGGTTGCAATCAGAATACAGTCCTGATCGTGGACGTATTCGGGCGTGAGCGACTGGCTTGTTAGCTTGGGCACGTCGTAGTGCCGCATCGCGGGAAGCCGAGGAATGAAGGGATCGTTGTACGAGACCTCGGCGCCGGCCGCGGCCAACAGCTCCATCAGTCGGAACGACGGGCTTTCGCGTGGATCGTCAATATCCTTTTTGTAGGCCATGCCCAGGATTGAGATCTTGCTGCCTTTGATTGGTTTCGCGAACTCGTTCAATGCCTCGGAAATTCGTCGCACAACATACTCCGGCATCGAGGCGTTGATTTCGCCTGCCAGTTCGATGAACCTTGTCCCCAATCCTTCCCGGCGGGCCAGCCAACTCAGATAGAACGGATCGATCGGAATGCAATGGCCTCCCAATCCCGGGCCGGGGTAGAACGCTTGGAAGCCAAACGGTTTTGTTTTCGCGGCGTCAATCACTTCCCAAACGTCGATGCCCAACTTCGAGAAGAGCAGCTTCAGTTCATTGACCATGGCGATGTTGACCGAACGATAGGTGTTCTCGAGAATCTTGCACGCTTCGGCCACCTCGCAACTGGAAACTGGCACGGTTTGGACGACGGCTTGTGAATAAAGCGCGTCGGCCACTCGCAGACTCATCTCGTCGAATCCACCCACGACCTTTGGAATTCGACTGGCACTGAATTCGGCGTTTCCCGGATCTTCACGCTCGGGACTATACGCCAGGTAGTAATCCCGCCCGACCTCGAGGCCCGAGGTTTGCAAAATCGGCAACATCACGTCGCGCGTCGTGCCCGGGTAGGTCGTACTCTCCAGCACAATCAACTGCCCCACCCGAAGTCGCTTGGCGATCTGCTCGGCCGTGACCGAGACATACGAGAGGTCCGGGTCCCGGCTGTCGTTGAGCGGCGTCGGAACGCAAATCAACAACGCATCGGGCTCCGCGAGCCGATTGGCATCCGCCGTGGGTTCGAATTTCCCCTCGTCAATCGCCGCTCGAATCCACTCGCCTGGCAAGTGTTTGATATAGCTGCGACCGGCCAGGAGCGTTTCGACCTTGGTGGGATCCACGTCAAACCCCAGCGTACGAAAGCCGGCCTGCACAAAGGCGTAAATCAGCGGGAGGCCGACATATCCCAGGCCAATGACTCCTACCTTGGCCGTTCGATTCTCGATCGCCAACAGCAAACTCTCGGACATCTAAGCTTCGCTTTCGTTTGAGGGTCAATGAAATTCACCACGATGGCGTGTGATAATGTCGGTGGATGCTCAGCTTCGACGTCGAACGCCCGCACGCCGCGGATTCGCCTAGACATGGAAAGCGTCTGTCGAGTAAGGTCCTCGCCAATCGCCAGTGTGACGAAATGTATCCGAGTTGTCGCGGGAGGTCGTGATGGATTTTCGCCCGCTCATGCGTTTGGGACTCGCCCTGCTCTTGCTCGGCCAGGGTCGTGCCCTCGGCGAGGACTTTGCGATCCGGACCGAAGTAATCGATCCGCGGGATCAGACGACATTGGCCGAAAACCTGACGGTGTTTCAGGCGGGCAAGATCTATGACTTCATGATGTCGGAACCCCGCGCGGTCACCGAATTCGACACGGATGCCCGTCGATTCGTCCTGGCCGATCGGGCGCTCGGCATCCGCACGGCGCTCTCGGCTGACGAGCTGGTGCGGTTCGCCGCCACCGAACACGCCAAGGCGATGGAATCCAGCAGCCCCCTGATTCGCTTCGCCGCGAATCCTCGCTTTGAAGAAACGTACGACGCCAAGGCGGGGACCATCTCGTTGACCAGTCCCCACTGGGATTATGAAGTCACCGGAAGCAAATGGGACGACCCGGAAAAACTTCGGCGATACGGCGAGTTTGCCAACTGGTACACCTATCTCAACGCAATGTTCAGTCCGTTTCCGCCCGGATTGCGACTTGAGCTGAACCGGACACTCGACCGCCGCGCCTGGTGGCCTCAGCACGTTCTCGTGCGGATCAAGCGTGACAATCGGGTCGTCACGACACGCGCGAGTCGGCATCATTTAATCTCACCGCTGACCGAGGTCGAGCGTGAACTTGTGCAAGCCTGGCAAGCAGAGCAAGCGAAGTTGGAGTTTGCGGACTTCGTGGCGTACCGCAAGGATCATCTGGACGGTTCGCGATCGCGAAAACCCAACCGCTGACGCGCGACCATCGGTCACGCTCGAGCGGGCGCCCCACCGCTGGCGCGCCTCTCGCTGCAGTCCCCCGCCCCGCGGTTCCGCTTGTCTTGATTGGGGACTCTCTGCCTGCGGCGCAAACTGTTCCGCTGGTGCGCTGGCGCCGATACAGTTTCCTTATCCGAAGCTGATGACGTCACGCAATTATGTTGCCCAGGGTGCCGATACTAAATCCTGCTGGCAGGAGGCCACTTCTTGAGAACTTCACGAGGGCGCCTTGCAGCGAGACTCTATTGAGCTCGTAAGCCGATCGGTGCCGTGTACCCCACTCACTCCGATCGCTCGGCGACAGTGCCTTGTTTCTCTGCCAACCTGAGGGGAGACCCTCAAGTTCGCTTCGTTCCGTTGTTTGCTCCTGCGCCCTGGTCGCAGACCGATTTCAGTCTTGCCAGGCCGCAGCGCAGACGCGTCATCATCCCGTTGTTCTTCTCAGAAACGTGAGGAGTGTGGTTTGCCAATGAGGGCACATCATCTTCAAGCCACGAGTTTCCAGTCCCTAGCGGACTTCATCTATCAAACACTTTGCAATCACGAAAAACTGGAAGTCGGCGTTTTCCCCATGACGCAGAAGGTTCTCTTGCGGCGGGCCGAGCCGTGCGGGATTCTGTTTTGCCTCCATGGTCCACGAAGTGTCAAGTTTACGGCGATTTGGGATTCCCAACGCAATTTGGTCTTGTTCTATGGGTCCACCGGCGAGCGGTTCATGAAAATGCAGCTCGCGGCGGCGCCCAGCGTCTTGGGTAGCAGTGCGTGATGAACTGAGGCCAACCCCACTCAGGCCCGCCGTCGCAGCCGCGCGACGATCGGCCTGGACGGGGGCGAGTAGAGTTAAGCTTGTTTCAATACGAAATCACAACTCAAGCGGACCACTCTGGTTCCGCACGCATGGAGATCTTGGGGATGTTGGTACTCTCTCGGAAAAAGAGCGAGAAGATCAGGCTGGGCGACTCGATCCAGATCACGATCGTCCGCGTCTGTGGAAATAAGGTTCGGCTAGGAATTCAGGCACCGCCAGACGTGGCCGTGTTGCGCGAAGAGCTAAATCAAGGGGAGGCTCCGCCCACTGATACCTAGTCGGTTTGTGGCAGGGAGGGCCGGGCGAAGTACGTCGGTTTAGCCAGGGAACCGACGGTCGTCTCGCCCTCCCGGGTGAGGCTCGAGATCGCTTGGAAGGCACACGTCCGAGCCCCATTTGAGCCCCTCGAAATGCGGTTGTCCGTCAACAAAAAGAGCACCCCGTCGAAAGGGTGCTCTTTTCCGTTTTCCGTCGCGGACTGTTTGGAGCGTGTCCAACGGTCCGGCCGCAGATTTCTAGCGTGAATCACTCCCGGGGCCGAACTGCGCCGGTCAAACCGCTGTAGTCGGCACGGTCTTCGCCATGCCACAGCGGCTGCCCTTGCTCAACCCGACGTCGGAGGATCTCGATCTTCTCCGCCGATCCAGCGGGTGCGTCCGTGGAATCGAACTGATTCGACTCCTCCGGCGCAAAGTCTTCGTCGTGACCGTACTTTAAGATGGCCTCGAACACGTTGCGTACATTTGACGACTGCATGGAATCAATCTCTCCCCACACGTTTTGAAAAGTTGAGATGCCGAACCGGCAAGTGGTCGAGTGGCTGGGTTAGTCAGCTCGTCCGGTGGTTATATTCCAGAATTTTTGATCGAATGGGGCCAGGGCCCTCGGCACGACCTCGAAATCAACTACCCTAAGGGCATCAGAGGTTTTCTGAAGTGGCCAGCTCCTTAGGGCTGGATCGCACGCCGAGGTCGCCGAAGCGTTCCACGGCAGGATCCTGCGCTTCTGGCAGGATGAAATCTGGGGATGAATATCAGATTATTCACGGGCCAGCCCAAAAGTCAACGTTTTAGCTGCAAGCTGCGACAAGTTTGTCCGTCGACGTGCAAGGCTCTGAGTAGTTGGCCTAGATTCCCTGCCTGCGGGATTTAGCGAAGCACAGAAAATCGCCCAGTTTACGCGGTCTATCCCTGCTTTGGCGATCCTCAGTCAAAGCTCGTCGCATCCCGTCCCCAACTTTCCACTCGCCGTGATCCGGTCGTGTCTGATTCGCGTCGTCGCTCAAAAGGTGGATTGGCAATGAGCCATGGTTCGATCTGGTTCCAGCGGAACGTGCAATTGCCAGCGGCGAGGCGCGGTTTCCATTTGATTACGCCTGCCGTCGTCCAGGCGATCCCCGAGATCAAGACAATTCAGATCGGTTTCTTGCAGGTCTTCATTCGGCACACGTCCGCGTCGCTCACACTCAACGAGAACGCAGACCCCGACGTGCGGTTTGACCTGGAGACCGCCCTTTCGCGTCTGGCGCCCGAAGACGAGCCCTATGTCCACACGATGGAGGGACCCGACGACATGCCGGCGCATGTCAAGCATTCCCTGCTAGGAGCCTCACTCCTGATCCCGATCTGCGACGGGCGTCTGTGCCTGGGGACGTGGCAGGGAATTTACCTCTGCGAACATCGAAACCAGGCCATGCCCCGACAACTGGTGCTGACGCTATTCGGGACAGGCTGACGCAGTTTGGAGCGAGCCCGGGCGAAGGCCCGTCGGACGCCCCGCCTCAAGCCGGACGCGTCAGCCGGAAGTGGGCTGGCCGAGGTCATCGACCCAGCACTCGATCAGCGTCGCGAGGTTGGCATTGGCGTCGATTTGCTGCAGCGCAACGACGCAGCGGTCCAGGCGTTGGTTGATTGTCTCCAGTTCCAAGCACGCGTCGTGCTCCGCCGCGGCGGGCGCGCGAGCGACGGTTTGATGCAGCATTTGGCGTTGCCGGTAAATCACCCATTCGATGAAGTGCCTTAATCGCTTGCGGCGGGAGGGCGCATCACTGCCGGCCGCATTCACGAAGGCCAACACTTGTTTGGCAACGTCGGTGGATTCCAGCTCGCGGGAAAACCACGGATCGAGCAATTGATGGGCGAACTCGGACAGAGCCGGATCGGCGAATTCCCGCGCCCGATCGAAGCTTCCCTCGGCCAGCCGCAGCAGTTCGTCAATCTGCTCCTGCGACACGTTCCAGTCCGCTTCCCGGATCAGACGGCCCAGAAGGTCGGCCGGGAGGGGGTGAAAACGCACGATCTGGCAGCGGGAGCGGATGGTCGGGAGCTGCCGCTGGAGGCTTGTCCCGATCAGAATCAGAAGGCAGCGCCTGGGCGGTTCTTCCAACGTCTTCAGAAGGCAATTCGCACCCTCCTGATTCAAATGGTCGGCGTCATCGATGATCGCAATCCGCCGACGACCGCTGCTCGGCCGCAGTGAGATCCAATGGCACAGCCCCTCTTGTGAGCGATGCTCGCGATCGCCAATCAACAGTTTCAGGGGAATATTCGACATTCCCTCCGGCCGTGACACCAGCTCGACATCCGGATGAGACCGCGCCTCGACTTGCAGACAGGCCGAACAGGCACCGCAGGGAGCGAGATCGGACTCCTCCGACCGCTCGCATAGCAGGCCCTGGGCAAGTCGCAGGGCGAATTGCCGCTTGCCGATCCCAGGCGGTCCCACGAAGAGGAACGTGCTGGCCAATCGCCCCTGCCGGAGACTGCAACGAAATCGTTCGATCACCGGATCGTGCCCCACTAACCCGCACCAACTCATCCCGGCAACTCCTTCTGCACGATCGGTTCGGCCAGCCGGCGAATCTCGTGCTCGACCGAATGCGGGTCCCGACTGGCATCGACCACGGCAATTGCGTGGGGCTGTCGGACCGCTTCGGCCAAAAAACCGGCTCGAACGCGCTCAAAGTACGCCAGGCCGCGACGCTCGAGGCGATCCGGCGGACTGTTGCGGCGCGATGCCGCCATGCTCGGATCAAGGTCCAACACAAATGTCAGATCCGGCTGCACGCCGCCGGTCGCCAAGGTGCCGATTCGCCAGAGCGCATCGACATCCAGCCCGCCCGCGTATCCTTGATAAACCACGTTCGCCAAAAGGTAGCGGTCCGAGATCACGCATTCGCCGCGGTCCAGCGCCGGACGAACGACGTCCTCGACCAACTGGGCCCGCGCGGCCATGTAAAGGAACATTTCGGCCGCCAAATTGATCGCCAGCTGGGAGGAGCTGAGCAACAATTCTCGGATTTGTTCCCCTAGCGGGGTCGTACCCGGGTCGCGGCAAAGTGTCACGCGGTAGCCAGCGGACTCCATCCACGCCTGAAAGTGGCGAATCTGGGTCGTCTTGCCCGCGCCGTCGACACCATCGAAAACAAAAAAGAAAGGACGCATCACCAAAGCCCAGTTGTCGGTCCACGTGCGAAGGGAGTCCCCGATTCTAACCGCGAGCGGTTTACCTTGACAGGTTCCATGCGTCGCACGCGTATCGCTGACGGACCAGGTGCTGAACCTGCTCTTGCGGCCATGCAGAAAGCGGCGCTGACGCGGTCCAGACTGCACTCAGCTGTCCTGCGAGAAGTGCCGGGTCCACGGCGAGATTGACCAGAAACGTCTTGTGGGTCCGATGCCTTCGGTACTCGGGCTGGCGCGGCGGCATCGTGAGGCAGGCCGCGATCCGGTCGAGATCCGCGCCGTACAAGATCGTCCCGTGATAAAGCAATGCATCTTTCTTGCAACGCAGACTGTTGCCGGAGAACTTGCGTCCCTCAAGCGTCAAATCGCTGGTGCCCGACATCTCCACCGGGAAACCCAAGCACCGCAAGGCGGCTTGCAACCGTTCCAGCACGAAGCGGTGGGCCTTGTCGACGACTTTCAGCCCAGGATGCTCTGTCGTGCGGAGCACGACGGCGTACATCAAGCAGCCCGGCCCCACGACAACGGTCGCGCCGCCGCTGCAGCGACGAAGGATCGGGATCCCGGCTTGGCGACAGTAATCCTGTTTGACTTCCTCGCCGACGCGTGACGCCCGACCAAGAATCACGCCGAGTTCCGGGGATTCCCAAAACCTGAGGACGTCGCCAAACTGCGCGGATTGCTCCAGCAGCGCTTCGTCCAAGGCCAGATTCTCGGCGATTGAGGGCAGCGTCAGATCGAGGCGCTTCATTGACGAGTTGGCGTCTTGCATCACACCTTTCGCTCAGGCTCCGAACGCCGGACTCGCGGCGGCGGCATCCCTCTCCGTTCGTTTTGTCGCACCCCGTCGCGATCTCCGCGCGGGACCGCTAGAATCAGCGACTTTCGCGGTGGGCGATCTCCTATCCTAAAGTGGGGCGAACGGCGCGGCTGACACGGTCGTTCACCGATCCCTTCCGTCGCAGCCTGCGGTCGGTCGGTTTGCTTGCGATGATCGGTTGCACGTCGCCCGAATGTCAATGCCGGTCCGGAATCCAATGGGCCTTGAGCCGATCGCAGCGGCCAAACACGGGGAACCCTGGGCTGGTTTCAAGCGAGTTTAACGCATCATGTCCGCTCCCGAAGACAACCTCCCGCCTGTTCAGCCACCGTCCGCTGGCTTCTTGATGCAGCTGTTCGTCGTCCCCATGGTGATCGTCGTCGTGATCGTGATGGTCTGCTTGATGTTCAACTGGCTGGCCCACCTGGGATCGCGACCTGCGGATCTGATCGACGACCTCACCCGACTGAACGCCGGAAGCTGGCAAAAGGCACTCACCATCGCGAATCTGTTGACGGACCGGCAAAACGCCGAGCTCCGTAAGGACCCGGCCATGGCCTCTCGACTGGCCCAAGTACTGGAGGAGCAGATTGAGGCCGGCAACCTGGACGACGATCGCGTCAAGTTGCGGGTCTACCTCTCTCAAGCCCTCGGCGTCTTCGAAGTCGAAGAGGGACTTCCCGCCCTGTTGAAGGCTGCCCAAACGCAACGCGATCTCCGCGAGGTCGAAGTCCGCAAGGCGGCGATCGAGGCGTTGGCACGGCGGGCCAACAATTCCGAGCTGCTGCTGGCGAAGCTCCGCAATGACCCCGAACTGCTCGAAACACTTGATGCCGCCGCCACGCAGTATTCGGAGCAGCCCGATGCCGCTGAACTGGATGCTCAGCTACGTGGTCGCGCCGCGTACGCCCTGGGAGTGATCGGGGGAACCCAGGCACTCGAATTACTCGTGCCTCTGCTGGCCGACTCCGAACCGACGGTTCGGTACAACGCGGCCACTGGCTTGGCCCGCCATGGCGATCCCCGTGCGATCCCACGCCTGGTCCAAATGCTGACCTTCAGCCCCCCCTCCGAACGTGACCCGACCGGCCAGAATGCGATGGAGACGACCACCGTGCTGCGAAATGCACTGCGAGCCAGCATCCAGTTGGCCAAGGTGAATCCCGAAGCCGAGCTGGAACCCCTTCAAACCGCGATCGCCTCGCTGGCCGCCAATCCGCAGCTGAGCGAAGTGGTGCGCCGCGGAATCGAGCTGGACCTTCAGCTGGCCCAGCAATCGCTCGGTCCCGCGGCTGCGGTCCAACTGTAACGGCTAGCGAAACTTCAGTCGCAAACCCCTATACGGTCTGCAGTTGAAGGATCTTTCGTTCGCGAGGTGTCGTCCGCTCGCCGCTCAGACTTGAAAAATTCCTGTTTTTTCTAACTCCTTGCAGCACTGACGCTTGATTGCGTTCCGGCGGGAAAAAAATTGAATCGCCAGTTGCCGAACCGTTCGTCTTCCTCCAAATTCGAGGTAGCTTCGACATGTTTCGCGGCGCCCCGTGAGTTCGGCTGAGGGGCCCGCCGGTCGCCTTCGTTCACCCGCAGTCCATTTCCTCAGGAATGATGACGACGATGACTCGATGTCTCCTTTTTACCGCGTTCGCCTTCGCGTTGTCGCCCTCCGCGAATCTGCTCGCTCAGGTCGCCTGCGAAACCTATCGGCTCGTTCCGCAAACGATCTACGAAGAGCGACCGGTCACAACCTACCGGCTGGAGACCGAGACTCAGATTGTGGAGCGGCCGGTAGTGACTCGCAGGCCGGTCTGGGAAACCGAAATGCGGACTCGCTCCTACACCGTCCTGAAACCTGTTCAGGAGACGAGCGAGCGGGAAGAGCGCTACACTGTGCTGCGTCCCGTCTACGAAACGGAGTATCGCGAGGAGACGATCCAGCGCACGCATTACGTGACTGAGACCGAGATGAGGGAAGAGCGACGTGTGGTTCAAAAACCGGTGATGGAGACGTCCACGCGGGAAGAAACGCGAACCGTTTGGAAGCCGGTGACCGAGACACAATATCGGGATGAAGCGTACACGACCATGCGTCCCGTCACGACGACGGCCACCCAATTGGTCCAGCAGGGAACCTACGTCGATCAACCCGTCCTGGTCCCGGGATCGCAACGGGACCAGTTGCGGTGGATCCCGCGAACCGCCTATGTGAATCCACTGACCGGCCTGCCGACCACCCAGCGTGCAGGTTTCTATTGGGTGCCCCCGCCGCCGACCTACACGGTCCAGCGAACCTACGTGCCCACGCTGGTGCCCCAAACGGTCGAGTCGACCAGCTACGTCCCGGAAACCGTCACGCGGAAGGTTCCGGTGGACGTGACACGCTACGAACAAGCGGTTGAGGTGCGGCGCGTCCCCGTGTCGACGTATCGAATGGAGCAGGAGGAGCAGCGTCGAACGGTACCGGTCACCGTCCAACGTCCCGTCGTCGAGAACGTCGTCCGCAAGGTCCCGGTTCAGCGGCTGCGGTGGGAGCGCCAGGAAATGGTGCGAAAGGTTCCCGTGACCACGATGCGATACGTGGAGGAACAACGAGCGGAAGAATACCCGGTCAAAGTTCAAAAGTGGGTCACTGAGCAACGGACCGAGGAAGTGCGGCGGAACGTGTCGCGGTGGGTTCCGCACGAGTCGGTACAACGGATCCCGCGGACGGTCGTGACGCGGGTCCCGATCTCGGGCGTCTCGACGAGGGTCGTAGCGCCGAGTCAATCCACCGGCGAATCCGTGACCACGCGCCGGCCCGTCATTTCTCCTGAAACGAAGCCACTCGACGACGAGTTCAACGCCCCAACACCGCCAAGCTCACCCATCCGCTAAAGTTGAAAAAGGGGTCAGGTCGATTTACGGCGGGAAAATAGGAAGGCTTGGCAGGGCCCCCCTGTTGGTCTCACGTTTACGCTGACTCCGCCATGTCGACCTCTAGACCACGCAAGGCTCCCATCACTCGCAGTCGACGACCGAAAAAAGTCCTGACCCCTTTACTCTCCTTCAGGTCGATTTCCGGCGGGAAAATAGGAAGGCTTGGCAGGGGCCCCTGTTGATCTCACGTTTACGCTGACTCCGCCATGCGCTCTCTAGGCCACGCAAGGCTCCCATCACTCGCAGTCGACGACCGAAAAAAGTCCTGACCCCTTTACTCTCCTTTGCGCGGATTCTCGGCGACCTTGACAGTGCCCAACGGTTGACTCACACTGCCCTCGCTCGCTGGCAATCGCTGGCAATTTGTGTGGATCACCGGCCGGCGCGCACGGTTCGGACCGAGCGGAAACGGTGCCCCGCACCGGTTTCCTTTTGTGGCACGGGAGGGGGTGGCGTCGTGAACGATCATGAAGGCGCGGACGTCGACATGGGCGCCGACAGCCTGGGCCGACAGCCTGGGCGCCGACAGCCTGGGCGCCGACAGCGACAGCGAGTTCGAAAAGGCTGCCGAACCGAGCGCGGAAACCGAACCGACCGCCGAGACACTTGAGGGACTGCGAGTTGCGTTTCTCGGAAAATTGGGCGGCGTCAACCGGCGCGAGGCGTCCCGATTGGTTCGGCAAGCGGGGGATTTCCGGCCGACCGAAGCGAACTGCCGCTGGATCTCGTCGTGCTGGGCGCGGACGAGTTCCCGTTGGACGCCGACACCTTGATCGACGACTCCCTGCGTCAAGCGGCGGCACGCGGCGAGCTGGAGGTCCTGACGGAAACCCAGTTTTGGCAACGGCTGGGAATGGTCGACGGCGAGCAGGCGGTCCGGCGGCTCTACACGCCGGCGATGCTGGCTCAATTGCTGGGAGTGCCCGTCGCGATCATTCGCCGGTGGCATCGACGCGGTTTGATCGTCCCGACGCGCGAGGTCCACCGCCTGCCGTATTTCGATTTTCAGGAGGTTGCGACGGCCCGCCGGCTGGCCGAATTGCTATCCGCCGGAGCGAGCGCAGCGAGATCGAAGCACCAGTTGGCTCGCCTCGCACGACTCGTCCCCAACGTGGACCGCCCACTCGCTCAGCTGTCAGTGATCGTCGAAGGCCGCGAGCTGTTGCTTCGCCAGGGCGAGGGATTGATCGAGGCGGGTGGCCAAATGCGTCTCGACTTTCGCGATTCGGTCCAGGCCTCAGCCGCGGAAGCTGGCTGCGTCCCGGATCAACCGCACGAGGAGCTTGCGACGACCGACGTCCTTCCGATCCGGCGCTGGCTGTCTCAAGACGCCGACGAGCGGCTGGAATTGGCCGACATCATGTCACTTGCCAGTGAGCTGGAGGATACCGCTCAGGTGCGTGAAGCGATCGAAATGTATCGGGTGGCATTGGTCGCGGTGGGACCCCAGGCGGAAATCTGCTTTCGCTTGGCCGAACTGCTCTATTTGACGGGCGATGTTTCCGCGGCTCGCGAACGCTATTTCATGGCGATCGAATTGGACGAGGACTACGTGGAGGCCCGTGCGAACCTGGGCTGCGTGCTGGCCGAAACCGGGGAGTGCGAGTTGGCGATTGCGGCCTTTGAGGGTGCGTTGCGTTCCCATCCCGACTACCCCGACGCCCACTACCATCTGGCTCGATTGCTGGACGACCAGGGCGAAATGGAAATCTCGGCGCGGCACTGGCAGCGATTCCTAGAACTGGCTCCCGAGAGCCCGTGGGCCGACGAGGCCCGAATCCGGCTCACGTGGGGAAGCTGACCGTGCCGGTCCCGGACGATTCCCTCGAAATCCAGGATTCACAAGGGTTTACGTTTCAATCACTGGATGCTCAGAAACTTGACGGTGCAGAGTGCCTAATTTATCATGAGATCTTCCGTCAGTCGTTTCATCCACCGCCGCCGGTCGCGACGCATGCGTCCCCGACCCCGATTTCGGAACAGGAATCTCGATGGGCCTGGCAATTCTGGGCGTCCTAGTGCTCTTGTACATCCTGCTGGCCTACTTCGCCGCGAAGACATGGCCCGCTTGGCATGTCGTGATCCTCGTGTTTTTGTTCCTGGGCGTGGGCGGTTTCTTGATCCTTGCTTCGGCGACGCTGAAGGTTCAATCGCGCTGGCGCGGCAGTTACGAAACGCTGGTCGCGGATCTTGAGCGGGAACAGGCGACGCACGAGCAGCTCAAGAACGGATCGATCCTGGACGGGGAGCCAGGCGAGACGGTCTTGCGAGGCGATGTTCGGCGGACGCTCGTGGATCGGGGGCGAGTCTGGCGAAATTTGCGGCTGGCCGATTTGGGCGAGGGCAAGGTTTTGCTCGACGCCTCGCAATGGGGCGACGCGGGATGTCTGGTCGCCGGACTGGCGGCGGACGAAGACGTCGACGAGCCGCCCGCAGAAGACGCGGCCGCCGAGGGAGCCGCCCCGGCTGCCAATGCATCCACGCTGGGGCTGGAGGCGGATTCCGTCGTTTACGCCTTCAAGGAAACACCGATTCGCCCCTGCCTGAGCCCGCTCGAAAAACGCTTTTGGGCGAAAGCGATCTCGCGGAACGAGACACGCAGGGACGGTGCAAGGTGCCGACCTTTTATTTGGGCGAGTTCAAGGTCATCGCGGAACCGAACGCGAACCCCCAGAGTCTGACGCTCACGCCGACGATGCCCTTGAGTGAGGTGCAGGTCGAGCAATTGCAGAATCCCGATTCGACCTGGGTTCTGTATGAAATTATCCCCGTCGATTCGCACGAGGCATTCGCGGATTTCACGGCGGAGCAGATCGCCAGCCTGATTGCATCCGAGGGAATGGACGCCCAGCGGTATCGCGATTTGGTCGACGAATACGTTCGTGATCTTCAACCGGCGACCGAGATGGATCCGCCGGAACGAAAGTGGTTGCGCGTCCGATTCCTGCGGCCGCATACGGAAGATGTCGATGTCGAGCTCCAGGGTGACGCCGGGCAACAGCCGTTGCCGGACAGTCTCTTCGACCCCAGCGGCCGATCGATCGTGGCCACGCTGAACCAGGGCGAAAAGACCTCTTTCGCGAAGGACGACGAGGCCACGTTTTATTTTCCGACGGCGCAGGAACTGATGAACGACGGCGTCGTCGAACCCTTG
The DNA here is from genome assembly GCA_963826795.1 of uncultured Planctomycetales bacterium. GTDB lineage: Bacteria > Planctomycetota > Planctomycetia > Pirellulales > Pirellulaceae > CAWGYT01. Next base: position 119,423 of record CAWGYT010000027.1, read on the forward strand.
GAGCCGATCTATTATCGCCGGCTCCGCGATTATGCTCATCTTTTTCGCACGTTTGCCGGCGACATGGAGGGGCTTAGCCGCCAATTGGAGCTGGCTCAGTCGGACCTGGATAAGCTGACCGAATCGCTCAGCCAGCTCCAAACCCAGCTCGCGTTTCAAGCCCAGCAGCAACAAGAGCTGGAACACGACCTTGGGGGTCTCAACACCGAACGGCAGGTGCTCGGCCAGTATCGCACGTCGGTCGAGGCGAAGTGGAAACAATTGCGTCAGGAACTGAGCCGTCTGTACCGCGCCAATCTTCAACTTGCGGACCGCATGACAAGTCTGCGTTGATCCTGCCGGAGCTGCGGTTCCGAGTTGCCCCGCAAGCCCGTCGCCCGATCCCGTTGCTCCATCCCGTTGCTCCATCCCGTCGACCACCCGGCGGCTTCCCCTTCCAACGCCCCGCTGGGGCCATCACGCCGTGGCGAATTCAGGCGCCGCCACTTTATTGCGTGATGGCCGTACGATAAGCTGATCGTGGTACGGAGCGACGTTCAGCGTTCAGCAAGAACCACACAACGAGCGGCGGTGATGGGAATCTACGATCGGCCATACTATCAAGACGAACCTCGGTCGTCCTTTTCGATGTCCGGTCGGTCGATGATCGTGAACTTGATCATCATCAACGCGGCCGTGTTCGTGATTGACGCGTTTCTGTTTGGCCCGCAAAACGCGCAATATCGCCCCAGCCGCTGGATGGCGGTTTGGTCGGAAACGTTACTGCAGCCTTGGAAGTGGTGGCAGTTCGTCACGTACGGCTTTTGTCACAGCCCCAACAATGCGGGGCATATCTTCGGCAACATGCTGGGGCTGTTTTTCCTCGGCCAGGACATCGAACAACTCTACGGCCGCAAGCTTTTCCTGCGGATGTACCTGACCACGCTGATCGCTTGCTCGGTGGTCTGGGGTTTCACGGAGGTTGCCCTGGGGCGTCATAACGATCGGTTGATCGGTGCATCCGGCGCGGTCACGGCGGTCGTGATGCTGTTCGCGTTCAATTTCCCGCGTCGAACCATCCTGTTCATGATGTTCATCCCCATGCCGGCCTGGGTGCTGGGCGTGATGTTGGTGTTCTTCAATCTAATGGGAGTTCGGACGGGCACCGAAGGCAACGAGCGGATCGCGTTCGATGTGCATCTGGTCGGAGCTGCCTACGGATATTTGTTCTTCCGCACGCGTTGGGCATTAGGAATGTGGCCCAGCGGCCGCTGGACACCCAAACTGCGTTGGCCCCGAGCCAAGCCGAAGCTGAAGGTTCATCGGGCCGAGGAACCCTATTCGGTGTTGGATGAGCAAGCCGACGCGGTTCTCGACAAACTTCACCGTGAGGGTTTGGAGAGTCTGACACCGCGCGAACGGCGGATTCTGGAAGAGTACAGCCGACGGATGCAGCAGAAGCATCGCTAACCGGCTGGCCGGCCCACGCGGCGGCTTCCCGCCTGCAACAGGGCAGTACGACCGAGCAGGCTACCGTTGCATCGCATACAGCAACGCGTTGATTCCGATCTTGACCGCGTCATCCCGGACATATCCGCGACATTCGATCGACGCCTGATTCTCCAACGCACAACTGAGATCGAGAGGCGAAAAGATAACCACCAATCGCCCGTCGATTTCGACCCCTTCCAGCGCGGGTGCGATTTCCTCGATTCGGGATCCAAGCGGTTGGTCACCTGCCCCGCGCCCGCGTGGATTCCGAACCCGCACGCTGGCCAAGTTGTAGCCTTGAAACTGTTGCGACAACACGGCATGATCTGGCGGAATGGGCCTCAGCGGATGTTCCGGCAGGATGGCCCGCATCTCGCGCCGAAACGCCTCCGTAAAGGCCTCGCTGGCGCAAATCGCGTCCGCAAGCAAGAAGCCGCCACGCTGCAGATATTCGGCCAGTGCCGACCGTTCGGCCGGCGAGAACCGAAAGTCACGGCGACCATGCATGAACGCGATCGGATAGTCATACAGATTGTCTGCCGTCGGCGTGACCAGGCGCTTCTCGGGATCGATTCGCAGCTGCAGGTCGCCAGCCGCCAGATTCAACAGATTCGTCAGCGCCGCGGGAGCGTCGTCGCTGCCACCGGCGTGCAAGAGCTTCGCGACGTAGAGCGTTCCGCGCTGATTCGTCCCGGGACCCGGCAGGGCACTGACGACTTGCGGCGTATCCAGCTTCTCCTTGAGCTCGCGATTGGTCGCATAGGTCAGCACATTGGCGCCCATGGCGAGTGTCGCGCGGACTTCGGCGAGGATTGGGGCGGGCAGGTCATTCACGCGACGCGGAGTCGCCAGTTCCCAATAACAAGACAGTTCGCCCGGACAGTACACAACGCTGGTACGGCAACAGGCGTCAATGCCTTCCAGTGGCCGCAGGTACTGAGCCGGCACGCGTTCGTCGGCAAACCAAATGGGATGATCTTGAGGCAAGAGTCGCAAGGGCGTGTCGGGGAACAGCTCCGCCATCAGTTGGCGAAAGTCGCGGTCGAATCCCTCACCCTCACAGCAGGACTCGGCGAAGATGAACCCGCCCTGCTGGACGTACTGTTGGAGCAACCGCTTCTGTTCCGGTTGGAGCGTCAGGCCGTCACGGCCGCTGAGGTAAAGCACCGGCGTCTGGAGCAGGTCCTCGAGCGTGGTCGCATCCCCATCGATCACCTGCCAGGTCAGATCGCGTCGCCAGCGGCGTTCCACGTCGCTGACGAGGTGTGCCAAGTCGCTGCGATGGCGATTCCAATCCGAATTGTCGCGTGAGCTCAACTTCGCGACGACGACGGGTCGGCGTCCTTTCGAAAGAAACAGCAAGGCCAGCGAGGTTGCAATTTGCGGGTTCGACTCATCGCCCCCGCTGCCCTTCCAAGACCCGCCGACGACGTCTTGCGATTTGAGCAGCATTTCGGCGCCCTCGCGATACCAGTCGTGCTGGCCGATAAACCGATTCGCCGTCATTCGGCCCACGCGTTCGACACCATACAGGTAATACAGCAGATGCATCTGGCTAAAACTTCGCGGCCGCCCGGATGAAGTCGAGGGGTTGCTGGAGACCGTGAAGTTGCGAGCCAGCCACTCCAAGCCACGCATCGGGATCGAATTGTCCGACTGGGGCTGGCAGCACAGAACTTGCTGGCCATCCACGCGCGCGTCGCCGTCGGTGACCTGTCCGAGTGCCATGATCGTCGACGCGATTCCGGCGCAAGTCATGCTGCCGGACGACGCCATTTCCGGGCGGTAGCTCCAAGAGCCGTCCGGGCGTTGGAGGCGGGTCCAATAGCCCAGCGACCGCCGCCAGACGACGTCGGCCACTTCCAGCCCCACGCGTTCGGCCTCGTAAAGTCCCAGCATCGCGAACTGCGTGTTGGACGGGTCGCCCGCAATCTCGGACTCGCCATATGACCAGGAGCCGCCAAAGGTGCCATCTTGGATCTGGTTCCGTTGCAGCCACGCGACATTCTCGCGAATCAACAGACGATCCTTTTCCGGTTCCGCAGTGCAAAGCACCATCGTTTCCAGTGCGACACTGTAGGTCTTACGGGGTCGTTTGGGACTGCGCACGTAGCGCAAGGCCTTGTCCATGACCGGGTCGTCCAGGGGCACGCCGCTGTTGAGCAGTGCCAGCGTGCAGAGGGCCGAGATGCCGCCGGGTGGAAAACCTTCTTGCTCACCCCAGCTGCCCGAACGGGGATCTTGCCGCTGCTTCAAAAACGCCACCCCCCGCTCGATGCTGGTCCGCGCTTGCTCCGCGTTGATCTGCGCACCCGCGGGCTGTGTAGGCATCACGCTGACACCCACCGTCACACCCACGAGGCCCACCAGCGTCCGAATCGCGATCGGCGGACGCTGAGAAGCTGGGTGGGAGCCGCAGCATGCGTGAGCCGCGATGGCATTGATTTCCGGCATCTTGGCGGCGACCCTCTTTTTTGCTGGGTTCGAATGGAGCGACCGGAACCACCGGCGGACGGAAGGCGGTGCAGCCCCCGCGATTTATCTTAGGATTGCCGGGTAACCGCCGCAACGCGACGACGCGCCGCGTTGTTGGCTTGTGGCCCCGGGGATAGAATAAAATCCTGGGACGCTAGGGGCCGGTTCTTGGGGCTTCACCCCGGTTGGCTCGCCGGAAAGGGTCGCTGCGCGAAAGCCGAGTCTTCCGTCAGCACGAACCGATTACGATTCACCAGGGACCAAGATTAGTGGCCGGAAAAACACGCAGCTTGGGAGACGTGCTCCAAGAGTTCAGCCAGCATCGAGTGCTGATGCAGCAAGAACTCCAGCGCATTATCGTCGGGCAGCACGATGTGATCGAACAGCTATTCGCCGCGATCTTTACTCGCGGCCATTGCCTGCTCGAGGGTGTGCCGGGACTCGCCAAGACCCTGATGGTCAGCACGCTCGCTTCGATTCTGGATGTGGCGTTCAAACGGATTCAATTCACTCCCGACTTGATGCCCTCGGATATCACGGGCACGAACGTTTTGGACGAAGATGAAGCCGGTCGACGTCAGTTTCGCTTTGTCGAGGGTCCCGTTTTCACGAATATCCTCCTGGCAGACGAAATCAATCGAACTCCACCCAAGACGCAGGCCGCGCTGCTGCAGGCGATGCAGGAGCGCGAGGTGACGGTCGGCCGAACGACCTACAACCTGCCCGAGCCGTTCTTTACAATCGCCACGCAAAACCCGATCGAGCAGGAGGGTACGTATCCGCTGCCGGAAGCGCAGCTGGATCGCTTCATGTTCAATATCAAGATCGAGTATCCCACGGCGGAGGAAGAAGAGCAGATCCTGTCCGTGACGACGCGAAACGAGAAGATCGAGGTCCGGAAAGTGCTCTCCGCTCGCTCGATCGTCAATCTGCAGAAGCTGGTGAGCAGCGTGGCGGTCAGCGAGTACATCGTGAAGTACGTGGCCCGCGTGGTGCGCGCCACGCGCCGAAGGACGAATCCGCACCCGCGTTTGTCCGAGAACTGGTCGACTGGGGGGCAGGGCCTCGAGCCGGTCAGTTTCTGATCAACGGCGGCAAGGCGCTGGCTGCCATGGATGGTCGGTTTTCCGTCGCGATCGACGATGTCCGGAAAATCGCCGTGCCCGTCCTGCGACACCGGATCAGCACGAATTTCCAAGCCCAGGCGGAAGGCATGTCGACGGACGACGTCGTACGACGCTTGCTGGAGACGATTCCAGAACCCGAGATTGCGAAGTATGCCGACCGTTGAAAAGTATCTCAAACCGGAAGTCGCCCGCCAAATCTCGCGCCTGGATCTCCGCGCCCAGTTCGTGATCAAGGGCTTCTTGCAGGGTCTGCACGCCAGCCCCTTTCATGGGTTCTCGGTGGAATTCAGCGAGCATCGAAAATACACCAGCGGCGACGACCCCAAAGACATCGATTGGCTCGTCTATGCCAAGACGGACAAGTACTACGTCAAGAAGTTCGAAGCCGAGACGAACATCACCGGCTACTTGACGATGGATCTGAGTCAGTCGATGGGATTTACCTATCGCCAGGAGCTGACCAAGTTCGACTACGCGATCTGCCTCGCGGCGGCACTGTGCTACCTAATGGTTTACCAGCAGGACCCGGTCGGGCTGATTACCTTCGACACCCAGGTCCGGTACAGCCTTCCGCCCCGCTCCAAACGAACTCAACTGGGAAATGTGCTCTCGCAGCTTTCGCGGTTACAGCCGACGGGAGCCACCGACATCGCCAACAGCCTGACGCAGGTCGCCGCGATGCTGCGCCACAGCAGTCTGGTGATGATTTTCAGCGACTTGCTCGGGCCCACGGAGCCAACGCTGCAGGCCTTGCGCCGGCTCCGACACGGCGGGCACGATGTGATTCTGTTTCACATTCTGGATGAAGCCGAGGTGAGTTTTCCGTTCGAGGGCGTGATGGAGTTCGAGGATCCGGAGGATCACGAGCTGCTGCAGGTCGATGCCAGCGGGATCCGCCGAGACTACCTGAGCGAACTCGAGGAGTTTCGAGAGTTGTTTCGCCGCGAGTGTTTCCAGATCGGAGTGGACTACGTGCCGCTGGATACGAGCATGCAGTTCGACAAGGCCTTGATGGAATATTTGGTGAGCCGCCGCGCTCGCCGCTAGGCCCCGCATGCGGATCTCTCGCGTCCCGGTGACTCTCGTCAGCCGGCGACGCGGACTGCCGTGATCGACGTCGTTTTAAGAGCCATGAGACGCATCCTCCTTCATGTCGTTCGTCAACACATCGCTGTTCCTGCTCGGTAGCCTCTTTGTGGCCGTGCCGATCGTGTTGCATCTCGCGATGCGGCCGAAGCCAAAGCACCAGGTATTTCCGGCGTTGCGTTTTGTTCGTCAGCGTCAGGCGACCAATCAGCGCCGCCTGCGATTGCGGCAAGCGTTACTGTTGTTATTGCGGTGCCTGGCAATCGGCGTGCTCGCGCTGGCCCTGGCTCGGCCCAGCGTCGCCTCGGCACAACTCGGCGGCTGGCTGGTCCTGGGAGGACTGGGGTTCCTGCTCGCCATCGTCCTGTGGCTCTTCACCGCCGCGACCCTGACGCGCCGTGGCTGGCCGACCGTAACGCTCCTCGGACTGGTCGGTCTCGCCCTGTTCGCCGGCGTGGCAAGTTCGGCGTTGGCGTTGGTTCGCAATCAGTCGCCCATTCTATTAGGTGACCGCCAGGCCGCGGTGGCGGCCGTGTTGCTGGTCGACACCTCTCCACGCATGTCGTACCGGTTTGAGAACCAGACGCGCTTGCAGCGTGCTCAGGAGATCGCCCGTTGGCTCTTGCGGCAGCTGCCAGCGGACAGCCAAGTCGCCGTGTTTGATTCCGCCCGCGGCGTTGCCTCGTTCTCGGTCGACCTGGGAGCCGCCGCGGTGGCCGTCGACGCCCTGGACGTGACCTACCTGCCACAACCCTGGAGCCGCTTGCTGGAAGACGCACTCACCTTGCTCGATTCAAGTGATCGGCCGCGCAAGGAGCTCTATGTGTTTTCGGACCTGACTCGCGAAACGTGGGACGACCTTACGGAAAGCCGCACACCCGAGCGATTTCGAGACCGGACCGATGTGACCGTCCAAGTGATTGACCTGAGCGTCGAGGGGGCTCGCAATGATGCCATCTCCGAACTGCAGCTCTCTCAGTCCTCGTTGACGCCCGGGTCTCCTTTGAAGGTCCGAGCTCGTGTCGCTCGACAGGGCACAGCCGGCGAACGATCGGCCGTGCTGTACCTCGAACCTCCGAACGCTCCCGATCCGATTATCCTCAATGGACAACCGCAAACTCCCGAACCCACGTTGCGAGGACGACAGACGATTGCTTTGCCGGAAAACGGAGACGCCACGGCCATGTTTTCCCTCGCGTCGCTGCCGTACGGTACACAACACGGGTACGTCGAACTGGAGGGGACCGATAACCTGGATCTCGACAATCGGATGAGCTTTACGGTACACGTGCGAGCACCCTGGTCCGTCCTGATCGTTGCCGCCGAGGGGACGGAGCCGTTTTACATCACCGAACGGCTCGCGCCGCTCGAGTTTCGACAGGCGGGTGCGCGCCAAGTTCGAATGCAAGGTGATTCCCGTCGAGCAATTGTCGCAGCAGCGGTTGGCGGACTTTGCCGCCGTGGCTCTCCTGGATCCGCCCCCGCTGGACGATTCCGTGTGGCGCCAGCTCCAGCAATTCGTCCAGCGCGGCGGTGGACTCGTGCTCAGCCTGGGCCGAAATACTCGCAGTGCCCAGGCGTTCAACTCGGCGGCCGCCTTGGAACTGCTGCCGGCGGCGATCCAGCGGCAATGGCGCGACGAGGCGGGCCTGGTCCTGACGCCGCGGGACTTTGACCATCCGATCCTCTCCGCGTTGAGTGACCTTCGGTCGACGATCCCCTGGGAAGCGATGCCCGTTTTTCGGCATTGGGTCGTGGGGCCCTTAAGTGCCGACGCAAGGGTGCTGCTGCCGTTAAGCAACAACAAGCCGGCGGTGCTGGAACGTTTCGTGGGCGAGGGTCGCGTCGTCATGGTGACGACTCCTCTTTCGGATCCCGATCGACCACGCCAGCCCGCCTGGAACTGGTTGCCCCAGCCCGGCGAACAGTCCTGGCCTTTCATGGTCCTGGTGGATCGTCTGTTCCTCTATCTCGTTCAAAGCAAGGACGCCAAACTCGACTATTGGGTAGGACAGCCGGCGCAGTTGCCCAGCGAGGCGTCCGCCGGCGAACGGGTCTCGGTGTTTACGCCGCGCGGCACTTGGCAAGAGCTGACGGCAGCCCAGGGCTCGGTCCAAATCCCCTTCACTGAAATGCCAGGCGTGTATCGGTTGCGAACCCAAAAGGACTCCACACTCCCACGCGGATTCTCGGTGGCACTCGCCCCCGGGACCACGCGTCTGACGCGACTCGACCAGGAGGCGTTGGCGAAGGCGTTCGGGACGGGCCGAGTCCGGATCGCTCGCACCGAGGCGGAAATCGTACGCGAGATCGATCAGGCTCGGATCGGCAAGGAGTTTTATCCCTTCCTGCTACCGCTGCTGGTCGTGGTCTTGGCGCTGGAACACGTCACCGCCAATCGGCTTTATCCGAATTCGCCGGGAGGCAATTGAGCGCGTGATGTCTCGCTGGAGCTTTGAGCCGATTCTGGAGAGTTATTTTGCCGTCCTGGCGATGGCGACGCTGCTGATCGGCCTGCTGTGGGCCATCCGGCCGTGGTCTCAATCGCCGCGCCGAGGCCGATCGTGGATCCTGTTCGGCCTGCGTGCCGGTGTGGTCCTGCTGTTGTTGCTGGCGATGCTCCGCCCGACGCACGTCAGTACTCAATCCCGTCCCCAGTCGGCGACTCTGCTGGTACTGTTCGATCAAAGCCGCAGCATGGGAGTGACGGATTCTGCGGGAGGCGAATCACGCTGGCGTCAGCAAAGCCAGGTCTTGCAATCGGCCCGAGACGAGCTGCAAAAACTGCAAAAGCTGTTTGAGATTCGATTGTACGGATTCGATCAGGAGTTGGCGGACGAGTCCTTTCGCGACGGCACCTTGAAATTGCCCCTCGAACCGCGAGGCCAGCAGACGGACATCGCCTTGTCACTCAGTGAGGCCTTGCAGCGGGAGGCTGGCAAGCGGCTGGCCGGCGTCGTTTTGCTGACCGATGGCGCACAACGCGTCGTTCAACCTCGTTTCGACCTGCAGCAAGTGGTCCGCGAGTTGGCGCGGATGAATACGCCGTTGTATACGGTCGTTTTCGGAAAACCCCGCGATCAAGCCCAATCGCGTGACGTTGCCGTCGAACGCCTGCAGGATCAATACACGGTCTTCGTCAAGAATGAACTGGAAATTCGCAGTGCACTTCGAGTCCAAGGCTACGTGAATCGTCCAATTCCCGTGCGGCTATTCATCGAAGGACCCCCCGGAGTTCCCCCAACGTCCTTGGGTCCGCTGGAACTGACCGCCAACGAAGACGATCAGCTGGTCGACTTTTCGTTCGTCTACGCCCCCGAAGTCGCCGGTTCGTACCAGTTGCGAGTCGAAGCGCCGGCCCAGGATGGCGAGCTGGTCGTCGCCAACAACCAACTAACGGCCTACTTGAATGTGCTCGAAGGAGGTCTCCGCGTGCTGTATCTCGAAGGGAACCTCCTCAGCGGCGAACAGCAAATCCTGCGTGAGTCGCTGGGGACGTCGCCTGACATCGAGTTGGATTATCGGGCCATCGATCCTCGCTTGCGAGCACAATGGCCGATCGACCTGAGCGAGATCTGGAAGTCGAAACCTTATGATGTCCTGCTGATCGGCGATGTCGACTCGACCGCCTTGGGAGAAGACAATCTGCGGCGGATCGCGGCGGCAGTCGAACAAGGGACCGGCTTGATGATGCTCGGTGGCCTCAACACGCTGGCGGCAGGCGGGTACGGAACAACGCCCTTGGCCGATCTGTTGCCCATCAATTTTGCACGATTCAGCCGCCAGGAATTTGGAGCCGATCAGCCCGTACGGGAAGAGTTGCATCGGGACGGACCGCTGGTCATGGTCCCCACACGACCGCATTTCATTACGCATTTGGGCACCGCCGGTGACAACGTCGCGGCCTGGCGGCGACTCAAACCCCTGCTAGGTGCGAACCGAATCGAATCGCTCAAGCCCCAAGCCATCCGCTTGGCCGAGGCGGACAACGAACAACGAGATCCGTTGCTGGTCGCGCGGCAATACGACCGCGGCCGCGTCCTGGTCTTCGCGGGCGACTCGACCCATCGCTGGTGGCGATACGGGCAGCAAGACGCCCATAAACGATTCTGGCGGCAAGCGATGCTCTGGCTTGCCAGCAAGGATGAGCTGCTCCGCCGAGATGTCTGGGTGCGGCTGGATCGACGCCGCTTTCGTCCCGGCGAGCTGATTTCGCTGACGGCCGGCGCCCGCGCGGAAAACGGCGACGTGATTCAGGACGCCATCCTGACGGCCGAAGTCAAGTCCGGCAGCGGCCCGCCGCGGCCCGTCAGTCTGGTCCGCGACCAGGACGACTGGTCGGCTGAACTGGATGACCTGCGTGAGCCCGGCCAATATACCGTGGACGTGACCGCGACGCAGAATGGCCAGATCATTGGGCAGGCGTCGGCTCAGTTCCAGGTCCAACGACTCGACCTCGAGTTAGCCGATCCCGCTGCCAACCCGCAACAACTGGCGGCGCTGTCGGGTCTCACGTCCCAAGCAGGAGGCCGATCGGTTCCACCGGAAAACCTGAACGAGCTGCTCGACGAACTGCTGCAGAAACCGCCCGAAATGGAAATCGAAGTGGAAACCAAATGGCAATTGGGTGACACGGCCATCGATAGCTGGCTGCTCTTCGTCACCTTTGTGGGGTTGCTGGGCGCGGAGTGGTTCCTGCCAAAAAGTGGGGCTTGCCCTAGTGCTTTGTCACAGCTGAAATTGAGGGTTGGGTGGCCGGGGTCGAACGAAGTGAGCCCCCGGAAAATTGCGGTCTGGGGGCTCACTTCGTTCGACCCCAGGCACCCCAAAATCAAGCTGTGACAAAGCACTAGTTGCATGCTGGAAAAGCGGTTGGAAAAAGGGGTCAGGTCCCAAAAGCCGGAACGGCCCTCTGGGTGCTTCGCACTTTTGGGACCTGACCCCTTTTTCCAACCCCCTTTTCCCGACCCCGTTTCCGAACCTCAGGCGCCTCGGTAGCCACCCGCCGCGAACGCCAGTACGAGATCATCGGAACTGAACTTGCCGTCGCAATTCCAATCGCCGGTTTCCCAGGCGGCATCCGTATCGCTCTCGTAACTGCCCGCCTGCATGACTTGCACGAGGTCGCCGGAGTCGAACGCGCCGTCCAGATTCGCATCGCCGAATTGGGTCCGAAGAATATCCTGAACCATCGCAGCGAGGTCGGCGTCGTCGAGATCGTCGTCACCATCCAAATCAAAGGCCAGGTCGGCCGTCGGGGACTGCAGGGCCGCGCAAAAAGCGACAAGTCGCCACTGTCGGTCTTCCCATCACCATTGAAGTCGCCCGGCAAGGACCCCACGGAGTTCGCTTGACCAAAGCTGGGACTCGGCTGGACAACCAGGGGACCGGTGCCGTCCGGGACGCGGCCCAAGGAGACGTTGGGGGGCGTCGGCTGAGCGGCAAGGTAGTCCGCAATCCAGGCCGGGCGACCCTTCGCATCCGTTGCGATCAACCAGACGTCGTCTCCCGTGTCACTATTGAATCCGAACCCGAGCTGATTCTGGTCCAGTACGAGGAACCCCCGTGGGCTCAGCGTCGTCGCATTGGGAAAGGCATAGCGAAGCAGGTTATTGCCCGAGTCGGTCAGGTACCATCCGGAAATGTCGACCGGCTGACCGCCACGATTGAAGAGCTCGATCTGGTCGTTCATGGGGGCCGACGAATTGGTCATGATTTCATTGACGACGACCAGCGAATCCACCGGGACGGCGTCTTGCCCGGGCGAGCCTCCGATCGACTGGCTCGCCTGCCAGGACGCAGCGGAATTCGGATCCGACCCGCCCACGCCGACCCATTCCAGCGAGCTCCCCTGCCCGTCCGCGCGCTCCGGCCAGGGCGAGTCGTCTCCGTAGCCGAATGATTGAATGATTTCGCCCGACGCGGCCACCAGCGTGATGGTCTCACCCGCGTTACCCAGCCGATTCCCATACTCGCCGGGACCGCCGCCTTGGCCGTCATCTCCGAGTGCGATGCGAACGTTGGTCCCGTAGCGCGATTCAAACGCTCCGCGGTTTTTCACAACCACCACGTACTCACCGGGCGCCAGCACTTGCGACGCGAAATGAAAGACCAGGCCCTGCGGATTCGTGCTCTGCGAAGTCTCCACAAAGCGGACGCCCGTCAGTTCGATGGGCTGGTCGCCGTCGTTGCGTAATTCGACGAATTCGAACTCATCCCCGCCCGCGACCAGTTCGCCGAACTGAGGCCACGCGTCGTGCGGGTGATAGTTGATCTCGGAGATCCGCAGGTTGGTCGAGTCGGCCGGGACCGCTGGCGACCCAAAGTTCAGCTCGGCCACCTGCGCGCCATCGGGACGCACCAATCTCAGCTGGCCGCCCGTATTCGGCAGGTCCGAGGCATAGCCTTGCACGAACCGACCTTGATTGCCCGCGGGACCTGCGGCTCGTTGGCGAAACGCCGAGACGTTGTCCGTCAGATAGAGCGAGTCGCCCGCAGCCAGGACGGTCCCGGGCTTGATCCGCAGCGAGATCGCCCCTTCGATCTGCCAGTTTGAGAGATCGACGGCAAAGGCATGAGGATTGTGCAGCGTGAAGTACTCCTGGCCGGGCTCGAGCGACGATCCGGCGTACTCAATCTGCTGGCCAAACTCGAGGTCAACATCCGTCGGCTGTTGAGCGGGAATTCCGACGCCGCCATTCACGTGGTAGTCGGTCAGGTAGGGCAGGCGCCGATCCAGATAGACCTGCTTGATACGCTCGGCCACGACCTGAAATTGCGGCGCCGCGCCTCCGAAATGCGCCTGCGATCCCCAGGTCGCTCGGTCCAACGGGACTTCGTCGGCCAACAGGCCAACCAGCTCATCAATGCGCTGATGGAAATAGCCGCTTGCCAGAAACTCGTCGGTCAGCGTCCGAACTCGCCGCAAGAACATTTCCTGGGTGCGTGGATTGGTGATGATCGCGTCGAGCAACATATTGATCTTGCCGGCGTGGAGCGGGTAACGCACGCTGCCCAGAAAGGGATGCACCGCGGTGGGGTAGGTCGCGCCCCGCGTGTCCTGGTCGGCCACGATCATGTCGGTGTTCAACGCATCGGGGCCGAACACGAGGTCGAGATCCCAAGGCAGCATTTGCCACTGGCCCGTGCCATTCGTATCGCGATACAGATAGTGGTTCTTGTCGGAGGCATCGATATTTTGTGAAACGACGTTGGTCGCCATGAAATTGATTTGAGCCGCCAGGTCGACGTTGTCGAACACGAATCGCTCGAGTTCCTCGCCGCGCAGGGCCAGCCCGGCCAGCAGGTCCCTTAAGTCCTGCTTGTTGGTTTCGTCCTCGCGCGTCTTCTTTTCGAACGCCCCCAAACTGCCCGTCGTGTAGTACGAACCAGGTCCGCCCTTGTACAACGAGCCCTCCGGGTCCATTCCATGTCGCCTCAAGAAGTCGCGATCGGGCTGTTCCACCAGAAACGCAATGCTGAAGAACTCGTTGTTCTGCTGCATGCGAATGTGAAACGTCTCCGGCGAGGGCGTTCCCGCATCGTTCTGAAACTCCGATGTCAAGCGAGCCCGGACATACGACTTGTCGGTGTAGGTCGCGTTCAGGTTGACTTCGTCCACGCGCGGAACGTCGCGACTGAAGCGGAATTGATGATCGTCGTTGAACTCGAGCTTGTAACTCTTCTTCGGCCAGCTCCGCGCCGTACCGCCTCGAATGCGGATATAGGCGTTGTCATAGAGCTCGCCGTCGTAAAAGACCGAGATGCGGGTGCCGCGTGCCGTCTCGGCCCGGCGCGGCTCCTCAATGAACTGATGCAGAATCGGAAAATTGCTGGACAGGTTGGGATCGTCGACCATCGTGCCAAAATACTGGGGCGAGTTTTCCGGGTCGACGAAAGTGGGCTCGCGTCGGACCAGCCCCAATCCGGATGTGGCCGTCACATAGTAACGCAGCACCTCACCCGGCTGAGCGACGCTACCCGGGATCACGGCCGTGAAAATCCCGTCACCGGCCGCGACGTCCGCGCCGAAGCCATCGTCCCGCATCGCCACCGAAACCTCGTCGCCAAACATCACGCGATATGCCAGGTGGACCGAAGCCAACGGATCGTACGTTTCGCCGACACGCGCCGACACCGCCAACGGGCTGTCGAGATCGCCATCCTGAAGCCAGCGATGCGTCACCTCGGTCACGCTGGGCCCCAACGGCTCGTTGGGTTCGCCGGGCGTTGGCACGGGTTGGTGCCCAACGGCGCCGGCGAACGTGGCGTAAGAAACGTCACGAAACTGGGGGACACCGGGGTCCATCTCCGAAATCACGACTCCCGCGGGATCGGTCAAGGCGACGTATTCGCCCTGACTCGAGATCTGGAAGTTCGTATGCAGGCGTCCCTGTTCGTCCAGTGCCGGGTCGCGAATGTCCTCACCCGAGGCGTAAACAACCAACAGCCCATGTGCTGGAATGATCGTGCCGGCGGGAAAGGCCCACTTGAGCGGCAGCTGTCGATTGTCGGTCAGATGATAGTCTGTCAAGTCGATCGGCGCGGCGCTGGCGTTTTGAAGCTCGATCCAGTCGTAGGGCTTCATCGTCGGCACAAAGGGAGCATCGACGCTCGGTCGTGTCCGGCTGAGTGCGGTCGTCGCGTTGGCCGCCATCATTTCGCTGATTCGCAGCGGCGGGACCATTGAGGTCTGAAAGCTTTGGGCCGCCGTCCAGCGCGTTCCCCCCGAGTTCTCGGCCGCGAACCGATAGAAATACATCGTGTCGGTGTCCAGCCCCGTAATCCGCGACGTGAACTCACCAGCTTGCGGGCCCAACTCGATCGACGACGTCCAGTCGGCGGGCTGCTCGCCGCCGTCCGACGTTCCGTAGAAGACCCTGACATGGGGCGTTTGGCCGCCATCGTCCAAGACGGTCCCCGAGACGTTGACCGTCGACTCGCTAACCAGAGCGGGCGGATTCGCCGTCAATTGGGCCGCGATCGGCGGAAGGGTGGCGAACGAAGCCACGTCCGTCCAAACGGCTCCTCCCCCCGAAAAACTCAACGCGAACGCGCGGTAATAATAGGTCGTGTTCACCTCCAACTCAGTCAGATCCGTCGTATACTGACCGACTGGTGAGGTACGCAGGTTCACGACGTTGTCCCAACCCCGAGCGTTGGGACCTCCGTCCTCGTCGCCCCAATAGATCGTGAGGTCGGGATCGGCCGTGCCGCCAATGTCCGTGATCTCGGCGCCAATGCGGGCGCTGCGGAGCGTGATCTCCGTTGCCGGCAGCGTCGCCACCGTCAACGCCAGCAGCTGTCGCGCCTCGAGCAGCTCCAGACGCGTTGTTCTCGCAACCCGTGGCACCACCCGTTTACGAACACCCCAATTTGATCGCCCTGACATGGAAGCTCATTACTCAGCAAGACTCGGTTGGTTGGTTGGACCCCGGGCAGATGATTCGCGTCCATCCGGGTCGAGGCAATTTATGAAGGTAACGGAATTTGGGGCGGACGTCCAACGTGAACCGCCAAAGCGATTCTTTCCGACCCGAACTCGCGACACAAGAACTTTCGCATTTGATGGTTGACTTTGCGCATTTGATGGTTGATTTGATGGTTGAGGTGAATCATGAAACTGCTGTTGTTCAGCGATCTGCACTGCGACGTGAATGCGGCAAGGCGCATTGTCGAGCTGTCTCCGTCGGTTGACGTGGTGGTCGGCGCGGGTGACTTCGCGACGGTCCGGCACGGGCTGCACCTGACGCTCGAGGTACTCAGCCAAATCATCAAGCCGACGGTTCTGGTTCCGGGCAACAGCGAAACGCTGGACGAACTGACGACGGCCTGCGAGGAGTGGACCGCGGCTCACGTCCTCCACGGTCGGGGCATTCAACTGGAGGGAATCGACTTCTACGGTCTTGGGGGCGCCGTCCCGGTGACTCCTTTTGGCTCGTGGAGCTTTGACCTGACCGAATCGCAAGCCCGCTCGCTGCTGGCCGGCTGCCCTGCCGGGGCCGTGCTGGTCAGCCACTCCCCTCCCCAGGGTGCCGTCGACCGCAGCTCGTCGGGAAAGAGCCTGGGTAGCGAGGCCGTTCGCGAGACGATTGAGCGGCAGAAACCAAGGCTGGTCGTCTGCGGACACATCCACGAAAGCGCTGGCAAGACAGCGACCATCGACGCCACGCCGGTGATCAATGCGGGCCCGCAGGGCATCGTTTTTGAGCTCAGCCGTTAAAGTCGGCGGAATCGTCAAAGTTTAACTCGGCGCACTCCGATATCACCATTGCCGATCGCTCGATCATGTGACCTGCGCTGGCAGTGCTACCAGGTGAAGGCATCGGCCAAGGGGGGGACTTGAAGACACAACGCTGAGCTTGGCGCATGACGCTGCGCCAAGTCCCTTGGCCCATGTGAAGCCGCGCAGGAAGCAAACCTTAGCAGGAAGCTAATCGGATGGATCGGCGACACCACGGAATCCGGAAACTTGTCTGGCTGGTTCTGCTGCTTAGCGGCTGCCAGCCAACACAGCCGTACTTCCTACACGAAGACGGCGATCTCTCTCATTATCTGGATAAGGCGACGGAGATCGAATATCCCGACGTCGACTCCGAACCGCTCCCGGACGCGATTCAGGCTCATGAGCCCTACACGCTGGTGAATGCCGAGCTGGGAAAGTTCTGGGATCTGTCGTTGGAAGAGGCCGTTTCGACGTCGCTGGCCAACAGCAAAGTCGTCCGCTCCATCGCGCAAGTACGCCAGACTCGCCAGGTCGGGCAGGGCGTGGCGACACCGCCGGAATCCCTGTCCTTGAACGCGGATTTCAATCAAACCATTTACGACGTCGCGATTGCGGAATCGGGTCCCAACGGGGTCGAAACGGCGTTGGCAAACTTCGATGCCCAGTGGAACACCAACCTCTTCTGGGATCGGACCGATCGACCCCAGAACGTCGACCAACCCGGTGAACAGATCTTCGCTCGGATTCTGGAGCGGGACTTCATGAATTTCGAGTCCGAACTAACCAAGCGATCGATCACGGGTACCCAGTGGTCGTTCCGCAACATCACGTCCTACGATTCCTCGAACCGACCGTTGCGAGAGGTCTTGAGCGAGTGGTTTACTTCGTTTGAAGCCGAAGCCCGGCATCCGCTGATGCGAGGCGGAGGAACGATGGTCAATCGCGTCCCCGTGCTGCTGGCGAGAATCCGCACGGACCAAACGCTGATCGTGTTCAACAATGCCGTCCGAGACTTGCTGATCGAGGTCGAGCGAGCTTATTGGGACTTGTATTTCTACTACCGCAATCTGGAAACGGCGAAGGTCAGTCGGGACAGCGCTTTGGGAACTTGGAAGCGAATCAACGCGATGTACGAAGAAGGCGGTCCGAATGTTTCCGGCGAACAGGAAGCCCAGGCTCGCGAGCAGTACTTTCTGTTTCGGGGTCGAGCGGAAGAGGCGAAGCGGGACCTTTTGAAGGCGGAGCGGCAACTTCGCTACCTGATGGGGATCGCCCCGACCGACGGTCGAATCATCCGCCCCTCGACGGAACCGACGCTTGCCAAAGTCGAGTTCGACTGGCACGACATTTTGACGGAGAGTCTGGTTCGTTCGCCCGAGGTTCGCCAGCGCAAGTGGGAAATCAAGCGGCGCGAATTGGAGCTGGTGGCCGCCCGCAACAACCTCTTGCCACAGGCGGATATCGTCGCGTTGTACCGCTGGTTGGGGCTGGGTGACGACCTGCTAAGTTCCCACCGTAACGGGGCCAATTTTCCGGCTCCGGGATCGCTGGCCTGGGATGAGTTGAGCGAGGGTCGCTTCGCGGAATGGCGGCTCGGCTTTGACGTGCAAGTTCCCTTGGGCAACCGAGCCGCGATGGCGGGTGTTCGCCACCAACAACTTCAGCTGGCTCGCGCAAGGGCCCTCAAGGAGGACCTGGAGCTTGAAATCTCGCATGGCTTGACGGACGCGGTACAGAATCTGGACGCGAGCTACGCCCTGGCGTGGAGTGCATTCTTGCAACGAGCCGCCGCACGCCGGCAGGTGGAAGTCCTTGACAATAAGCTCAAAGCCGGCACCGTCACCCTCGAGTTCCTGTTGGACGCACAGCGCCGTGCCGCGGAAGCCGAGCGGGCGTTTTACCAAGCCGCCTTGCAATACAATCTCTCGATCCTCGAAGTCCACTACCGCAAAGGATCGTTGCTGGAATACTGTGGCGTCACGCTGGAAGAAGGTCCCTGGCCCGCAAAGGCCTACTTCGATACCTTGATTCGTGCTCGCCAACGTGATGCCAGCTACTTCTTCAACTACGGTTACTCTCGTCCCGGCGTCATCAGCCAGGGTCCGGTCCAGCAGACCTCGGACGATACCCTGAACGATGCGATGGAAGGCTTTGATCCGAGTCGTGCGGAGATGGCCGAACCTGTGGCCCCCGGCCCCGTGGACTCGAACGACCCCTACGGATTGCCGAACGGCGGGGGCGAGCCGATCCCAGAACCAGCCGACGCCAGCGACCAGTTGCGAAGTGCGTTGCGGTTCGCCTTGCCCACCGACGCCGATGAGGGGCCGGTTCTCAATCGACCCACGACGGACCACGCGGCTCCTAAGTTTGAATGGGACGCCGCATTCGAATAGCACGTGGCCGCATTCGAATCGCACCTGGCCGCATTCGAATCGCCCTGGCGGCATTCGAATCGCACCTGGCCCACCCCCATCCCGTCCCTTCTCCCCAACGCGGGAGAAGGTGGCCGAAGGCCGGATGAGGGGGCAAAGCGGATCGACAGGCACGAAACCCTCACCCGCCCGGGCCCCGCTGGCGGGCCCCGGGCGACCTCTCCCGGTCGCGGGAGAGGTGACGGCAATCTGTCCCTTCTCAAAACGCAACAGCACGTGGCCGACCCGCGTCCCGTCCCTTCTCCCCAACGCGGGAGAAGGTGGCCGACCCGCCGTCCCGTCCCTTCTCCCCGACGCGGGAGAAGGTGGCCGACCCCCATCCCGTCCCTTCTCCCCGACGCGGGAGAAGGTGGCCGAAGGCCGGATGAGGGGGCCTCTCCTCAACGCACATCGTCCCCCGTCGCAAAAAACGGTGGCAAAGCCGACTCTGTCGAATGTGCCTCCGCTACAATGACCCTCAGCTGGTGTCGATTCTTCGGAAAGCCGTTGGGATGACTCAAGGGACTCGATTGACGCAGTCGAGCTGCCAGCGTCTGCTCGGAATCGCAGTCGCCCTGGTGATGGTCCGCGCGGCGGCACATGGTCAATCGATCGAGCACGTGATCCAGATCAGCGTCGATGGATTGCATGCAGGCCAGCTCTTGTCGCTGCTGCAGACCGAGCCGGATCGTTTCCCGAATTTCCGACGTTTCGTCAGCGAAGGAAGCACGACATTTGACGCGAGAATCGATCAGTTCAGTCCCTTCACCTTGCCGAATCATACGTCGATGCTCACCGGGCGACCGGTCCTGCAGCCGGCTGACGATCCGACTCTCCATCACGGATATACGAACAACTCGGATCCACCGAAGGACGCGACGCTGCACAACTCCGGCAATCCGGCCGTGGCGTACGTGGCAAGCACCTTCGATGTCGCCCACGACCACGGATTATCAACGGCGCTTTACACGGGAAAAGACAAGTTCATCATTTATCAACAGAGCTACAATGCCACGGCGATGACCCCGGGCGGGCGGGGCGATACGTTTCTGGAAAACGGGGATCAAGGCCGCAACAAGATCGACAAGTACGAATTCGAAGTCGTTTCCAATACCTCCAGCGGAATCATGGAAACACTCGTCGCCGACTTTGCGGCGGATCCCTTCAATTACACATTCCTCCACTTACTGGAACCGGACGCGGTCGGACACGCCTGGGGCTGGCGCAGCCAGGAATGGAACGAGATCGTCGAGCTGGTGGACGGGGAGCTTGGCCAGTTGTTTACAATGATCCAGTCGAATTCACGGCTGGCCGATCGCACGGCACTGATCTTGACCGCGGACCACGGCGGTTCACTGCTCGGACACGACGATCCGCAGGATCCGAATATGTTTCGAGTGCCTTTTTTCGTCTGGGGCCCCAGCGTCAGCCCCGGGACGGATCTTTATGAGCTCAATCTACTCACGCGCAGCAACCCGAGTGACCGGCAGACAACCTACCTCGACACGCTGCAGCCCGTCCGCAATTCGGACAGTGGCAATCTCGCGTTGGCCTTACTGGGCCTGCCGCCGATTGACGGATCAACGATCAACGCGCGACAGGACTTGCGCGTTCAGCTGCCGGTGGTTGCGAGATGGGACGGCAGCAGCGAGTTGGCAGGCGTCGCGGGCAACGGGACGGACTGGAACGACCGGCGTAACTGGACGCGGACCTCGAATGTGGACCGGGCACCCATCGCGGGAGACATCATCCAGCTTCCGAACCTTGACCTAGCTCAGTCGCTGTCACTGACTGACGACCTGCGAATCCAGTCGCTGCACGTCGCCGGCGAGTACGATCTGGGCAATGCCTCGATCAGGTTATTGACCGGAGAAGTCGACGTCGACGAATCGGGAAGCCTGAGTCTCGCGGGCGACCTGGACAGCCCGCAAGGGATCATCAAGAACGGCTCCGGCACGCTGCGCCTGCGCGAAGGACGGATCACCGAACTACTGCTCGCGGAAGGACGCGTCGAGGGCAACCTCACGGTGCAGGGCGACGCCCTGAATCGTGGCCTGTTGGCACCCGGAATCGGCTTGGGCGAAATTCAAGTGCAGGGCGATTTGACGCAAGCCGCGGCGGGCGTTTTGGAGTTCGAACTCTGGACGGATGGGCAATCCGATCGAATTTCGGTCGAAGGACGCTTGAACAACCGCGGCACGCTTTCGCTGCTGCCCGGCGAGGTCGCTGCTGACCCGGTGGATCACGGCACCTTTCAACGTTGGACATTGCTTACGTTCGCCCGCCAGATCGGCCGCTTCTGGAACGTCCGCTATGACAATCAGGTTACTCCGCTATCCTTCGAAACCTCCTCATTTCATGCTGGAGGCGGACTCTTTCGAATCGTCGAGTACGGCACCCGACAGATTGCGTTTGTCAATTATCGCGCCATCGAGGGAGATGCCAACGGCGATGGCGCGTTCGACACGCAGGACCTGGTCGCCGTCTTCGCAGCCGGGGGCTACGAAAACGGAACTGGGGCGGATGCCGATTGGACGACGGGCGATTGGGATCTCGATCAGGACTTTACATCGAGCGACCTGGTCGCGGCTTTCGCGGCCGGCGCTTTCGAACAGCCGTCGCTGCTGAGCGACCCCTCGGCGCCCGTTGTGCCCGAGCCCCAAGGGATGGGCGCGTTGTGGATGGCGTTCGTCGCCGCGCGACTGCTCGCTTGCCCGCGCAGGGCACGAATCAATTCAACTGTTTCGGCGTCAGCCAATCCACTCGGATCAGCCAGCTGATCCCTCCCTCGAACCACTGATTTTCGAAGGACGACCTCATTTCTCAAGAACTCGATCAGCTGCGGCGGCTCGTCGCTGAATATGAACAACAGCTGAGCTTAATCGCGTGCGAAATCCACGACGGGCTCTTGCAATATGTCGTCGCGGCTCATTTGGCCTCCGCGCGAGTCCTGCGCCGGTTCGCCGAGCGCGGCGAAGCCGCTCCGACCGAAATCGACTTGCTTCAGGCCTATCTGCGAGAAGCAATGACGGAGGGACGCCGGCTGATCAACGGGATCGAGCCGCTCCAGCTGGACTCGGTCGCTCTGGCGGAATCCCTGCAGCGTTTGATCGACGAAGCGACTTGCCTGCAAGAATTGAAGGTCGCGGTCGACGTGCAGATTGCCCCGGAGCCCCACCCCGCCATGGCGCGGCTGATCTATCGCACCGTCCAGGAATCGATTCGCAACCTGTGCCAGCACAGTCAAGCCACGGAAGCAAGAATCACGGTACGCGTCGACGGGCCGTGTGTGCGGGTGGAGGTCCAAGACAACGGGGTCGGGTTCGATCCAACACAAATCGACTCGGATCGATTTGGACTTCGAGGAATGCGTCGCCGAGCGGAAGCGGCGGGCGGAAGTTTGAGGATTTTCAGCCAAGCCGGCCAGGGTACGCGGATCGAATTGACGGTGACGCAGGGCGGCTAGTGCTTTTCTTTGTCGCTGGCCAGCGCGGCGGCAATCTTGGTCAGCGCGTCGCCGCCCACGAACTGGCCGAACGCTTCGTCAACCGCCGCCGCCACGTAGCCACCGGATTGAAACGCCAAGACGAGGTCGCCCGAATCGAAGTCGCCGTCACAATTCCAATCACCCGCAGCCCAACCGGAATTGCCAGAGCTCGCATCTTCGTATTCACCCAGGACAAAGACCGCCACCAGATCGGCCGAATCGAAAACACCGTCGAGGTTTGCGTCACCGTACGTGGTTTGCAGTCGCCCCTGAATCAGCTCGTCGCGATCCGCATCGTTAACCACTCCATCGCCGTTCAGGTCGTATTCCGGCGGCGGCAGCTCGGCTTGCAGTGCGTCACACAGCAAATCGATGTCGATTGCGTCAATCACTCCGTCGGCATTGAAGTCACCTGACACGGGGACGATAAACATGGACACGACCGCGGGAATGATCCGGCCCACGGGCATTCCGTCGGGGCCCGCCGAAAATCCCGCCGAACCCCGCAGCAGATGCATCGTCGGGCTGAAAACGGGGACTCCATTCAGATTCGACGGGTCGACCGCGTCGTTGTCGTTGGCAAGTGACATGGTGATGTCAATTGCGCCGGGTTGAGGTCCGGGGATCGTGCCATCGTAATTCCGCACATTGTCGCCATTGTCATACAGTACGGCATAGGTGGCGGTGATGTGCCCCGTGTAGGCTCCGTTACTGCCGTCGTAGCCATCGCCGAAACGGAGCCCCGCCGTAATCGGCGACCCGGGATCCACCTGGTTGCGATTGGCCACCAGGACGCTCTGGCTGAGTGTTACGTCGGGGCCTCCGTAACCGGCCTCGACGCCCTGGTTGTTGTGCATGAACACCGAATCGCTGATCGTCACCCAGTTGGTATTGCTTGACGCGATCCCTTCATGAAACGCGCCCTCGATCCAGGCCCGGACGACTTCCAGCCGCGCTCCGTTGTGGTCGAGTCCGTCGTCTTTCGTGTTAATCACAAAGCTGTCTTCGAACCGCGAAACCTCTCCGGACGCGTGAGCCCCGGAAAAATAGAAGCCGTCGTTGTCGTCGTCGACAAACGTCTGCTGGTCGTCGGGAATATTGATCAGCCAGGTGTGATCGATCCGGGCGACACTCGAACTGAACTCGCCGCCGGTGTCGACTCGAGAAATCACCGAGTTGGAAATATTGACGTAGCCGCTGGACGCGGCGAAACCTTTGCCGACATCGGCGATGACGTAACACCCGTCACAGGTCACTGTGGCCCGCACCGCCTTGATCACGGGTTGGCTATTCGAATGGCCGAAGGTGCCGCGTCGTATCGGCACCCCCGTTGGTCAAGAACGTATGCTGCAACCGGCTCTCCAGCGAACCGGTGAACTCCAGTCCGCCCCATGGCTGGCTGGGGTCGAGCGAATTGAACAGGACCGGCGCTTCCATCGTGCCCAGCGACTGCAGGCGGCCCGCGACCAAGAGGTTGGTGCGGTCCCCGAGCAAGACGCGCGTCCCGGCCTCGATCGTCAAACTGGAACCTGCGGGTATCGTCAAGTCACCTGTCACGTGGTATTCGGTGTCGGCCGTCCAGACGACATCGCCAGCCAACGCGCCAGCAACGGATTGCGTCGGAAAGTCGGCCCCGAGCACACGGATCTGACGCGCGTCGTCCCCGGTCGACACTTGAAAGTCGGCGTTGGCTTGCACGGTCGGCGCAAGTGTTGCGACCCCCTTTTTGAAGATCAAGCCCGTCTCGGACAATTCGGCCGTATTGTCCAGGCTGAGCTGATCCGTGTAGGCCGTGTCGATCTGACCTTGCCAATTCACGCCGCTGGCCACGATGGGGAGAATCTCGTTTGGACGTGTGGCAAGCGGTGTGATCAAGCGAATCGACGTCTGCTTCCAAGACGCGCCCGTGCCCGTGTACCACTCGCCCGCGCTGTTCTGGGCGACCACCTCAACGGAATGCTGCCCCGCCGCCAGACCGCTCAGCACAATCGGCTCACTCACCGGCCGCAACTCGCTGAGCTCGCCACCGGGCACACGATATCGATACTCGGTCACGCCCGGGCCGCCCACGTCCAGGGTAACTGACCCATCCGGCGTCGCGGCCCCACGGGCTGTCACGGTGGCACCGGCCGGCACGTAGGCTCCCAGGTCCAACCCATCCGGCGCTTGACCGCGCGCCGGGGAAGTGTCTTGGAGCGCGTAGTCCCCCGCGGCGGGATCGACGAACATCGGATCGCCATCCAGATTGCCGATCCCCAGATCGTGCGCGTTAACCGGTGCTCCGCCAAAATCGACGATCTCGTTGGGAATCAGATTGTAATCGACATTTAGCAACGTCCGGAACGCGGGCGTATCGATCAGGTTTTTGAAGAGCTGGTTGTTGCCGGAGAAGATATTCCCCAGCAGAGCCGCGCCCTTACCCGCGCCCAGGACCGCGGTTCCGCCCACTTCGTTAAACTGGATGGCGGCGATCCGAGAATCGATAAACACGTTGTGCTCGAGCGTGGCGAAGGCGTCCTCTTTCAGCAACAGGGCGTGGTCATTATTCACGAACAGATTGCGAACCACGGTGATCTCGGTGCGATTCGGCGCGCCCGTCTGGGGCAAGCCCGTCGCGATGGCATTCGACGTGGTATTGCGGCTGGTGTTCTTGTGGAAGTTCATGAACACATTGCCTTCAATGTGAGCGTCGGTTCCATCCAGGTCCAGTCCGTCGTCGCCACCTCCCAGAAACACGTTGTTCAGAACCTGCAAGACGGGCCCGGGACGATCGGCGCCCAGAAAGTCGATCACGTCGCCCTCGTTATTACTATTGGCGAAGACATTGCCTTCGATCACCAGATACTCGTCCCCGGAGAGTTGAGTCCCGTGAATGATCTCTCCGCCGGATGAGGTCGGGAACTGCGAGTTGCGGACGATCAGCGACGGATGACTTAACTCCAAAATGGTCGTCGACGTACCTGACCAGACGATCTGGTCCAAGAACAAGCGGGCGTGATCCACTTCGATGGCACCGCCCTGAGTATCGCCCCCGATCATGTCGGCGTAGGTGATCCGATTGTCGAGCTGCGTCCTGTCGAACTTCAGCCCCGACCACTTCCCGCCACCTGGCATGCGATCGAAGCGAATCCGATCGGTCGGCGTTCCTTCGGCCACCAAGCGGCCTTTGACTTCCAGACCCGTGCTGGCCCGGAATTGCACCTCCGCGCCGGGTTCGATCGTCAACGTCACGTTCGGCTCGACCACGACGTTGCCGACCACTTCATAGGGCGATTCCGCCGCGGTCCAGACCGTATCCGCAGTCAGGCTACCCGAGACGACGGCCAGCAGTTGCCGAGGCTCAAGTGCCTCCGCGTGTACGGAATGCCGCAGGATCGTATTCCGCCGCGATGCACGCGCGTCGCGAGCTAAGCGGGGGAAAGGGCGAAAGAAGAACTCCATGGGAAATGGGCCCCTGAAATCGTCGGCCAGGCCGACTGACTTGTGTCTGTTCCGAATAGGTTTCATTGTAAGGTCCGGCACGGTCCGGTCAAAGAATCCGTGGGGCGCTTCGACAAGTTGGCGCGGCGGAGGGAACGGGCACGGCGGGACGCATACTCGCGCTACTCACCGCTCGGAGACTGACCCGACCTACCGGCCCCGTACGTCGTCAGTGACCTCGCCAGAAGCTGGGGATCACCAGGACCACGATTGCGAAGATTTCCACGCGTCCGATCATCATCAACCAGGTGAAAAGGATCTTCGCGGCGGAGCTGAAGTGGCCGTAGTTTTGCGTCGCGCCGACGGTGCCGAGCCCGGGGCCGATATTATTGAGCGTCGCTGAGACGGCCGTGGCCGTGTCCAACAGCTTGTGCTGCGAATCGTTGCCCCAGGTCAGGTCGGGTTCAATGGTGATGATGAACAACCAGCTGAAGACAAAGATCAACAGGATCAGCGAAAAGTACACCAGGATGGACCGCCGCAGCTCGGTGTCCTCGACCGGCTTGCCGGCCAGCTTCAGTGGACGAACGACCGAAGGGTGAAAGGCGTGTTCGATTTCAAGTTTCAGGATCTTGATGAACAACACGTGGCGGATCACCTTCAATCCCCCGCCGGTGCTGCCGGCGCAACCCCCGACGAACATCAGCAGGAACAGGACACCGCGTCCGAAACTATTCCAGCCATCGAAGTCGTGCGTGCCGAAACCGGTCGTGGTCACGACCGATACGACCTGAAACAGGCCATAGCGTACCGCGTTGGCCAGCTCCTGCCAAAGCGACTCTTCCGGGGAACGACGGAAATCGTCGTAGTGCATTCCAAACAGGATCACGAGCGCCGTGATGCCGACGATCACCGCGAAATAGCATTGCCACTCGACGTCGTTGAGCAGTTTGCGCGGCTGACCGGTGAGGAAAAAATAGAGCAGAATAAAGTTGGTCCCGGCGAGTCCCATGAAGGCAATCACCAGATAGTCAATCAAAGCGCTATCGAAGTGCCCCAGACTGGCGTTGTAGGTACTGAACCCCCCCGTGGCCATCGTGCCGAAGGCGTGGCACAACGCGTCGAACCAAGTGAGTCCGGCAAGCTTAAGGAGGACCGTCAGCACGACGTTCAGCGCGACGTAGACACCGGCGAAGAGCCAGGCCGTGTGTTGCATTCGAGATTGCGAACCATCCTTGCTCGGCCCCGGCATCTCGGCGCGCATCATCGCCTTGCCCGTCGCGCCTTGCCCGAGCACGACGACGAACAACACGATGATGCCCAGCCCGCCCAAAAAATGCGTCATGCTCCGCCAAAACAGAATGCAGTGCGCCACGAGCTTCGGATCTTCCAGATCGGAGATCACCGTGGCGCCCGTCGTGCTGAAGCCCGATTGCGACTCGAAAAGCGAATCGACGAACGTCATCTGAACCCACCGCAGGCGGTAATTCTGGACGCGTTCCAGCGGCCCGGGATCTCCCGGGAACAGCAGGACCGGCTGCCAATCATCGTCATCCGCGAGTTGGTCGAGCAGGGAGCGGCCGTCCGGAGAAATTTCTTGCAGATCGTCAGGGGTCAGCCCGCGAGCGCCCGATGACACCAGAGCGGAAACGATCGGGTACGTCTCGGGCGGCAACGGTTCCTTGGCCAGCCATTGGCCCCAGGCGAGCCGATTGAAGGCGAACAACTGCAACGGCTCACCAGGCGCGCCCAGTCGTACGGATGAGCCGCGATAGGTCTGACTTAAGTAGAAGGGCAATCCACCCAGCAGCGTGGCGCCGACCCAACTCAATCCCACGATTGCCATCGCCTCGCGACGATAAAGCTTGCCGCGCGCCGTGCGACCATACCAAGCCAACATTAGGCCAGCGGCAGTCGAGATCAGGATGCTGAAGATGAGCGCAAAAAAACCGTCGCGCTCGAACTCCGCACTTGTCGGCACATCGTTACGATGCCCCAACTGCGGAATCGCCCAGGGCAGGCTGGACACCATCGAGCCACCGATCAGGAGGCAGATCCAGCCCAGATATTTCGCCAGCAAACGCAAGTTCATGGGAGCGTCGTGGGGGGGTTCGCAGGGGGCGGGTCGAGTGGCGTCATCGAAGGGTTTCCAAAGCGAAGCGACCGGGTTGAAACTGGCAACGGGCTATTTTCCCCGGCCTTCGGGTTGGAACAACGCCAGCATCTGGTCGGCGGATTCATCTTCCACGAGCGTCACGACCTGGTCGCCCGGCTGAAGGCGGTCTTTCGCACCGGGGACCCGGACGAAATCGTGTCGCATCATCGCGACGATCAGGCAGGCCGGTGGAAGCGGCAGGCTGGACAGGTCAAAACGCGTCGCCGGAACGCCTTCGTTGACGTCCAGTTCGTACACGCAAATCCGACCGCCCGGCAGAAACACGCGTGAAATGACGGGCCCCAAATTCAGAAAACTCAGAATCTGCTTCGCCATCACATCGCGGGGACTCACGGCCAGATCGATACCGAGCTTACCGACGACATTCGCGTAATCCGGCCGCTGCACGATCGCCATTAAACGCGGCGTGCCCAGTTCCTTGGCCTCGACACATGCCATGATATTGTTTTCGTCGTCCCCCGTGCAGGCCGCGAACACGTCGGCTCGGCCCACCCGCTCTTCCTCCAGTACCGCGCACCGCGTTGCATCCGCCTGCACCACCGTGATATGGGGAAGGCTGTTGGCCAGAAACTCACACCGCCGATGATCGCTTTCCATGAGCGTCACGGAGTACTGTCGATAGTTCAGACTGCTCGCCAGATGATATCCCGTTTCGCCCCCCCCGGCGATGAAGATCACCTGCTTGGAGTCCGACTTCCGCTGAAATCGGTCCTTCACCTTCAGGATGTCCTCTCGTTGGCCAATCAGCGTGATCCGGTCTTCCAGCTGCAACCGGTCCTCGGCACCGGCGATCCAGACTCGGTCGTCGCGATAAACCGTTCCGATCCGAAGTCCCGACGGCAGGGCCAGATCTTTCAAGGGAACGTCGATGACGGACGTGGCACTGCTGACCGTCATTTCTTGGACCTGCACCTTGCCGTCGGCCAGGTGTTCGACCGCCAGAGAACCGGGATCGCGGATCCCACGCGCTAACTCGAGCGCCGACAGCTGCTCCAAACTGAGTAACCGATCGATGCGGAAATGACGCTCGTAATCAAACGTGCTGCGGTCGCGAAAAACGGGGCCAAACACACGAGCGATACTGCGCCGCGCGCCCATCGCCCTGGCCATGCTGGCGGCGACCAAATTGACTTCGTCGACTCCCGTCACGGCCAGACAAACATCCGCCCCCAACACGTCCGCCTGAAAAAGCACGCTGCATTCCGACGCGGATCCCGTCACCGCGCGCACGTCCAACTCTTCATTGATCCGATTGGTGTGCTCGGGATCCACGTCCACCACCGTCACGCTGTGACGATGTTGGCACAGCAAATCTGCGATCCAGGTGCCAACCGTCCCCGCACCAAGAACCACAATTCTCATGGTCAGTCTACGATCAACTTATCGTCTGCCCGCCAAGGCGAGGTTCGCTGACGTCGATCGCCTTTCGGCTTGAGGTGAGAGAGTTCAGCCAGCTGCAAGGGGTCGCGATCGCCGTTTCACAACCAAGCGGTCACCAGGCTCAGCACGACGAACACGACGAGCATGAAAGCGAGGACCCAAATCCCGAACCGTAAAGCGTGCTCCAAGATCGGTTTGATGAATTCGTGCCGCGTGGCAGCGTAGACCAAACTGATCACGACGACCAGCGGCAAGCTGTACCACATTCGGTTGAACCACATCGTGGAGAAAACAAGCGGGGCGAGCGATTCGAACATGGCAGCTTTCTGAACCATCTGTTGAAATGCTAGGTGGTCGGGTCGGTGTCGGGCGGCGGTTTGTCCTTGGGCTGATCTTCGGGCGAGACGAAAACGGGGCCGGCATAGGCATCGTAAATGGCCAAGACGTTGAGCAAACCGGCGATCATCGTGTAGAGCGTTCCGAGCTCGAAGTTGCCCTTCAGCTGGCGATGCCATTCCGCCAGCTGATCCGCGTCCTGCTCCAGCACCGGTTGTCGCGGCGGGGCCATCAAGCCGTTCCAGAGTGGCTCTTCCGGCCGCGGTCGCATCACGCGCTGTCGCTGGACGAGGGCGGGCAGCGCCGGCAGGCCGACACCTAGCTGACAGAGGTAGGGGTACCGCATATCCGGGTTGCGGAACGAGGCGTAGACGACCTTTCCGCCCCCGATCGCCAAGCCAAAAAAATACGTGCCCAGAATGCACACCATGAACAGAATGCCCTTGGCGTACCGACGCTGATACACGTGTCCCGCGCCCGGGATCAGCCACGCCCAGAATGCCGCCAAGGGAGGGTTCTTCAGCCGAATCTCAACCGGGTAGGCCGGGTCCGGGCAATGCACTGTCTTTTCCATCGGCCCACTGTCATGAGGTAAGGTCGGGACTGACTCAGCCCTGATTGTACCGATCGACCGCAGTGAAACCAGGGCGCAGCGAAGCCCGGGCAGTGTGGGGGCCCGACCCCGCGGCGTCAGAACCCGCCCGCCGAAATCAGGTGGGATTGCGTCAAGCCCTGCTAGGCGGCATCGCGAACCCCGTCGTTGGTGAGGCTTCGATGGACGGATTCGATCACGCTGGAACTGATTTGCTGCAACTCCTCCGCGGCGCCCGCCAGGAGACTCAGCTCTGCCAGCTGCCGAATCCGCCGCGGCAAGCCGCGACTGAGCGAATGCAGGTGCTCGAGCGCATCCTCTTCGAAGCAATCGGGTTGGCCGCCCGCCTGCTCCATCGAATGGCGGATGTAGCCGGCCGTTTCCGCAGCTTCCCAAGGCTCAAGATCGATTCGCAATTCACACAGTTCTTCCAGCTTGGAGCTGAACGATCCTGCCCGCGGTCGCTGAGCGGCAAGGACCACGGTCAACCGCGCCTCGGGATGCTGGTCAATCAGGCACAATCGATTGATGGCCGACTGCACCTCGCGGTCCGCCTCGTCAAAATCGTCCAGCAGGATCACGGTCGAGAGCCGTTGATACCGATTTGCGATCAGGCGGTCCGAAATACCTCGCCAGCATTCCAACGCCGACGCGTCGGGTGCCAAGTGATGCCCCAGGCCGCTGGCCATCTTCCAGACAAACTCCTGACCGCTCAGTCCCACCACATTCAATTTCACTACATGACAGCCGCGGCGGCGCAACTGGCGCGTCGCCACTTCCAACAGGAGACTCTTGCCGGTCCCTGATGAGCCCATGAGGTAGCCGAGACGGCGGCCATTGTCGATCAAGAAATCGAGCCGTGCCAAAGCCTCTTCGTGCGGCGGGCTCGGGTAATAGTCAGCCGGATCCAGTTGGCTGGCAAACGGCGAGTGGTTCAGGCCCCAATAGTCGTTATGCATCGCGAGTTCTCCGAAGCGGGTCGGCAATTGCGGCGGGAGTTTAGAACGCCACGCCTTGC
The DNA here is from genome assembly GCA_963826795.1 of uncultured Planctomycetales bacterium. Classification (GTDB taxonomy): domain Bacteria; phylum Planctomycetota; class Planctomycetia; order Pirellulales; family Pirellulaceae; genus CAWGYT01. Next base: position 150,626 of record CAWGYT010000027.1, read on the forward strand.
GGGTCAAGCGAAGTTTTGGCAGCCTGCGTTCAGCGTTGGGTGCTTCGCACTTTGGGGACCTGACCCCTTTCCCCACCTGACCCCTTTCCCAACCCGATCCATCCATCCAATTGCGCCGGAGTGTTCCCCGCGATGTCGCGACGTTTTTTTTCCGATTCGGCCATTCTCAGCCTCCAGGTCGAGCTGGACGGCCCCGAGGCACATCATCTGATTCATGTCCTGCGAGCTCGGCCGCAAGACCAGGTGGTGCTGTTCGACGGGAGCGGCCGCGAGTTCGATGCGGAGATCGTCGACGTGGGTCGAAAGCAGGTGAAATTCCGTATCCTGCAGCGCCGGGAGGTTGATCGTGAGCTTCCGTTCACGCTGCGGCTGGCCGTCGCCCTGCCGCGCGGCGACCGGCAAGAATGGCTGGTTCAAAAGGCCGTCGAAATGGGTGTCACTGAGTTGCTTCCGTGGCAAACGGAGCGAAGCGTGGCCCGGCCCCAGACTCGCTCGCTCGAGCGACTGCGACGGACCGTCATCGAAGCCAGCAAGCAGTGCGGCCGCAATCGATTGATGGAGATTCTGGAACCCGTCGAATTCGGGGCATATGTCGAGCGTGAATCGGGTGAACAGATATCCCTGCTGGCCCATCCCGTTCGGGACGCCGTCCCACTCCGCTCGATGCTGCATCGACCGTGGGCCGGCACCGGTTCGGAGATCCGCGTCGGGATCGGCCCCGAAGGCGGCTTTTCTGACGCCGAAGCGGCACATGCCGCCGCCGCGGGTTGGCAACTCGTCCAGCTTGGACCGCGAATCCTTCGAACCGAAACGGCCGCTCTGGCCCTCGCGGCGCAAATCGTCCTGCTAAGGGAGTGGGCCGCGGTGCCGCGCGCATGAGCGCCCTGCGCGCATGAGCGCCGCGACGGCCAAGTCATTTGGCGGCCGGGGTCGGTGCGGTCTCGTCGGCCGCCGACTTTTCCCCCGCCGTGGGCGTTGCCGGCGGCACGATCTTGCCGAACAGATGGCCGCCGACCTCCCCGTGCTGCCAGGTTCCCGCGTATCGCTCGCCCGCAATGACGACTCGGGCGTCGAAGGTGCCCAGCCCGGGAACCGTCAGCTGATCCACCACAATCATCGGTGTCTCGCCGGCCCACGCCACGTTGATCGGCAGCGGAACGGTGACGTCATGGTCGCCGTACCTGATCCGCGTCTTGAAAAGCCAAAGGTCGCCCAAAGGCATCTTCGTCACACTCTCCAGCTCATACCGTTCTTGCTTCAGGTCACCCCGCTGTCCGTCGACAGTAAAGTTCCCTTCCATCACTGCCCCGCTCAGTTGCTGCGCGAATCGTGCAAATCTCGCTTGGGTCTCGGTCTCCGCCGGTGCGGCATCGGCAGGTTTTGACTCCTGACCGCGAACCGGGGTCAGCGTCCCCGACAGCGTGCCGAATCCCGGGCCCAGCGCGATCGCGAGGAAGAGCATCCGAGCCGTTCGGCCGGCGAGATAGGCACGTTTGTGGGACGAACCAAGTTGGCAAACACACATCAGGTCAGCTCCTGTTCACAGATTCTGCAAGTACTCGACGGCCTGCGAAACTTCCTCGAGCGGATCTCGGGCATGCTCACGTTCGACGGTCACGTACCCGCGATAACTGAACTCCTCGAGATGGCCCAGTAAAGCGGGGAAGTCGGCTGAGCCGCGGCCCAGCGGCACTTCGAGACCCCGCCCGCGCGCGAGGTCTCGCACGCCGTCCTTCGCATGCACATGGGCGATGTGGGGCCCCAGCGCGGCGACCGCCTCAAGCGGCGAGAAACCGTTCACAATCAAATTGCCGGGATTCAAGTCGACCAGGACGTGACCCGCGGGCAAGGCGTCGATCAAACGCGCCATCTCCGGGCCACTCTCCGTCCCCGTCTCCATCGCCAGCCACGCGCCTTCTCGCTGGCTGCAGCGACCCAGATCAATCAGCGAATCGCAAAGCCGCTGCCACGCCGGGTCGTCGGACGAATCGGACGGAATACGGCCAACTTGATTGATCACGAGCGGACATCCAAGGGAATAAGCGAATTTTATGGCTTCCTTGGTGGCGTCGATTCGACGCTGCAAGTCGGCCTCCACGTCATACCCGCGCCGAGTCCGAAAGCTGACCGCACAAACCTTCAGGTTGCAGTCATCCAGCAATTTGCGAATCTGGCGCAAGCCGGTCTGACTCATTGCTTGCGGTCGAAGCTCACCACGGGCGTCCAACTCGACCGCCTTGACTCCCATCGCCGCAACCCGAGGTAACGCCTGCTTGACCGGCATGCGGAGACTGGCAATTTGAACGCCGATCGACACCATGAAATATCCCACTCAAACGATTGGATTTGGCTTTGTCACCAAGCCTAGGACCACTTTACCGGATCCTGCTCCTTTTCGCTCGCCCAGATCTCGAGTTGAGGAAAGGCAAGCCCCATTTGGGCCGCCAGCCATTCCAGAGCAAACCGTTCACTCGCGAAATGGCCCGGCAGGACTAGTGCGACATCCAGGGCCTCGGCCTCGAGGCACGTGTGAAAATTTGTTTCGCCCGTCAGCAACACGTCGCAGCCCGCGGCATGGGCCGGCTGCAAGAACATCCCCGCACTTCCGCAGGCCACGGCAAGCTGGGTAATCTGCCGCTCGAGATGGCCGACATACTGGACATGGTCCACCTTCAGTCGGGACTTCACGGCCGCCAGCAGCTCGCCCAGACGCCAGCCGTCCGGAAAACGCCCCATTCGTCCGCTGCCCAATTGGTCAGGATCCGCGACGATCGGCTGCAAGGGCGCCACCTCGGCCAACTGGAGAGCCTCGGCCAGCTGTTGATTGATACCCGCCCGCGCGGAATCCCAGGCCGTATGGGGGCTGTAGATCGAAATGCCCGCACCGATCAGTTGCCAGAGCAATCGTCCGACGGTTTCGTCCGTCGTCAGCCGCTTCAGTGGACGAAACGGCAACGGGTGGTGGGCAACGATCAAGTCAGCCTGCCGATCCACGGCCTCTCGAGCGGACCGGGGCGTGATCGTGAGGCACGTCATGACGCGGTGGACCCCCCGGGAGGCATCCCCCACGAGCAATCCGACGTTGTCCCAGTCCTCGGCTAGACGCAGCGGAGCAAGCGATTCCAGCCACGCCGCGACCTCTCGGATCTCCATCACTTCTCCTTGATGCTGCCTAACGAGCGGACAGGCAAAGGCAATCTTGAACTGGCGTAAACTTCGCGATCTATCAATTTAGCCGCTGGCCCACGACGCGAGAACGGTTGGCAGCACGGAAAGAAATCGCAGCCGAGCCGCCCCCGTCTTCCTCCTTGCCGACCACACGTCCGAGACGTCGCTCGGACCTCCGGACGCAACCGCCTGGCGATCTAGCTCCACAAGGGGCCGTAATTGCGGATTCGAGTCGAGCGCCTAGAATAGGCTGCTCTGTCGACGGAACTGCTCGAGCCTGACCGAAGGGGTGACCTGCCAAATGCCTTATTCGTACCTCACGGCTCTGCCCGTCTACAACGAAGCGTCGCACGTGGATGCCGTACTGGATCAGGTCCGCCAATACAGTGACGACGTGCTGGTCGTGGACGACGGCTCGACAGACGGGACCCTTCAGCGACTACGGCGTCGGTCCGACATCCGCCTGATCGAGCATTCCCAGAATCGAGGTTATGGCGCGGCGCTGAGCTCGGCCTTCCGGTACGCCCGCGAGCAGAGCTTTGATTATTTGGTCACGATCGATTGTGACGGTCAGCACGAGCCCCAGCGAATCCCCACATTCGTGGCCGCGTGTGAAGAGTTCGACCTGGTCTCGGGCAGTCGATACCTCCAGCAGTTTCCCGGCGACAGCGACCCGCCAGCCAGCCGGCGCCGCATCAATCACCTGGTCACCGCCGAATTGAATCAACGACTCGGCCTGCATCTAACCGACGCCTTCTGCGGATTCAAGGCGTATCGCGTTGCGGCCCTCGCTCAACTTCAGCTGACCGAAACCGGCTACGCAATGCCGCTGGAACTTTGGGTCCAGGCCGCTCGGGCTGGTTGGCGAATGGTCGAGTACCCCGTGCCGCTCATCTATTTGGACGAGGCTCGTTCATTCGGTGGAGCGCTGGATGACGACCAAACGCGGCTCGATTATTACCTATTTGTCATTCAGCAAAGCATCGACCAACCGAGCTCACCCGGGGCATCGGTCACGCCGTGCGGCTCAACGCGCAGCCCGAATCGCTAGAGGCGAATTTCGGGAGGGCTCGGCAGTAGCCTCGCCCCCGTGTTCGGGGATTAAGTTCGCGTTCGGGGATTGAATTCTAGACGCCTTGGGCGATTTCGGACGTTCCGAATGACAACGTTTCGCACATCGCCTCGTCACGCAGCCATTGCAGATGGGCTTGATACTCTCGCTGTTCGTTTAAATTGAGCGGGGTGGCGTGGTCGGCGTCGCGGAGCGTGAGCAGGCGGTAGGGACCCCCGTAGGCTTGGATAATCTTTTGCTGGTAGATTGGCGGAACGACTTCGTCACGGTCCGAACGAAGAAATACCGCCGGGCAGGACACGTGTCGTGCATTCTCGATCGAATCGAGGTTCCGCGGCACGTGTCGCGAGATAAACCATGCGCCCAGCCACAGATTCCACCAGCCGTGACAACCGACGATCAACTGCCGCAGGGGAGGCGGATTTCGCAAGATGAGTCCAGCGACCGGAAAACGGGCGGCGAGATACATGGCCGCGACCGTCCCGAGGCTGTTGCCCATGACCACGATCGGCCGACCCTCGGCCAGCTTCGCCAGCTCGCGATAAGCGGTTTCTGCTGCGGGGGCCAGCGTCTTGACGCTGGCGGGTCCCGAACTTCCGCCATATCCAGGCAAGTTGACGGACCACAATTCCGCTCGCAGGTCCGACCAGTAGTCCATCGGGTGATAGGTCGAGCGTTCCGCACGACCCGCGGTTCCTTGAAATTTCAGCACGAACAGGTCCGCGTCGTCCGAACAGTACATTCCAACCTGCTGTGTCCAGACCTCAAGTCTTCCCTTCCCGAACGGGATCATGCGTCGCGTTTTTCCCGCGGTGTCCAGCGGGTGTCGCGAGGGGTGAAGGATCAGTCGGTCAGTAATCTTCTGCGCGATGAGAGGCATGGTTTCCAAGTCTTCCAGTGGCGGATGTTCATTAACATGAGCGCCGGAGATGCAACGCAACCTTGCGGACCATCTCGCAATGGTTTTTCCATCTCGCAATGGTTTTTGTGGTGGGACGTCCGTGGAATTCCTGAGCTCCCCTCCTTGGACCACCCGGGGCGCCAGGGCACGCTTTGCCCGTCTCGTGTCACCAATGCGAGCAGCGCTGCCCCAATATAAGAAAGCAGCTTCCGTTTCGTAAAGCGGGATTCGCTCCAGGCCGCTTGAAACGGTGCCGCGACCCGCCGTGCGGTCGTTACAACGTGCGGCGGCTGCTTGACTTGCAAACTTTATCAGAGCCAGAGCGCGGGGCAAAATACGCCCGCTCGATTGACAAACTCGGCTTGCCATGGGTGCGGTTCGAGCCGGCGTCAATGCACCCGCTGGCCTGGCTGAGCCCCCGCGTCGACGCCCAACAGGAAGACGTCGCTGCCGCCCGGACCTGAGGCCACGACCATGCCTTCGCTTGTACCAAACTTCATTTGCCGGGGTGCCAGGTTGGCGACCATCACGACCAGCCGGCCCACCAAGTCTTCCGCTTGATAAGCTTGCTTAATGCCTGCGAAGACCGTTCGGGTTTCGTCGCCACCCAGGCTGAGCGTCAGCTTGAGCAGCTTTCGGGCCTCCGTCACCGGTTCCGCCTGGACCACTCGCGCGATGCGGAGGTCCACCTTCGCAAAATCGTCGATCGAAATTTGCTCGCACAACGGTTCGTCCCGGAGCGGCTGCGGGCTGTCTTGACCGGCGATCGAAGACGCTTCGGAGGCCGGCTCTGGCGGTTTCGATTCTTGAATCATTTGAGCAACCTTTTGGGGATCCACACGCTGCATCAGGTGTTGAAACGGGTTGACGGCTCGGCCGAGTAGCGGGGATTGAGATTGAGACCAGCTGACCAGCGGGTCGTTCAGCAGTTCGCCGGTCCGTGCGGCCAGACGCGGTAGAACGGGCGCGAGATAAATGACAAGTTGACGGAACAGATTCAGTCCGACCGTGCAAACCTCCTGTAGCCGCTCGGACTGACCTTCCTGCTTGGCCAGCGTCCAGGGCTCCTGCGATTCAACGTACACGTTCGCTCGGTCCGCCAGTTCCATCACCATCCGCATGGCGCGATTGTAGTCGCACGCCTCGTACGCGGCCGCGATCTCGTCACCCTGTTGGGCGGCATGCCGAAACAGCCCGCCGTCCTCCGGATACTCCGCCGACAATCCCAACCGCTGGGCAAACTTCGCCGTCCGACTGGCCAGATTCACGACTTTGTTCACCAGATCCGCGTTGACTTTCGTGACAAACTCGTCCAGGTTCAGGTCCAGGTCGTCCGTCCGCGTCCCCAGTTTCGAGGCATAGAAATAGCGAAGGTAGGACGGATCCAGGTGTTTCAAGTAGGTCGCGGCCATCACAAACGTGCCGGTGCTTTTCGACATCTTCTGACCGCCGACGGTGAGGAAGCCGTGAATGTGGACTTTTGTGGGCAGACAGTAGCCTGCCGATTTCAGCATGCCGGGCCAGAACAGCGTGTGGAAGTAGGTGATGTCCTTCCCGATGAAATGATGGATTTCCGTCGCCTCGTCCCGCCACCACCGGTCGAACGATTCGCCGTGACGGTCGCACCACTGTTGGGTCGAAGCCATGTAACCAATTGGAGCATCAAACCACACGTACCAATAGTTGCCGGGGCTGTCCGGAATCTCGAACCCGAAGTAGGGCGCTGGCCGCGAAATGTCCCAGTCCTTCAGCGGCTTGCGGCCCTCGGGCGATGTCGCGTCGCCGAGGAAATGCCCTTTGAGATAGTTCGCCGTTTCGGGCTGCAAATGATCGCCGGTCTGCGTCCACTCTTCCAGAAAACCATGCAGCGACTCCAACTCGATAAACAAATGAGGTGCGGTGCGGATTTCGGGTTGCGTTCCGGTCAGTGTGCTGCGCGGCTCGAGCAACTCCGCCGGCGTGTACGTGCTGCCACAGACACTGCAGTTGTCACCCGGCTGATTCGCCGCGCGACACGAGGGGTTGGGACAGGTGCCGCGCACGAACCGATCGGCCAAAAACGTGCCAGCCTCCACGTCGAACAACTGCGCCACGTCCTTCTGTTTCACGAGCCCCGCCTGACGGATGGCTTGCCAGAATCGCCCACACCACTGGCGGTTTTCCTCGCTGTTGGTGCTGCCGTAGTTGTCAAACGAGATGTCGAATCCGGCAAAATCACGCTCGTGCTCGGCCTGCATCTCGGCAATCAGCTCAACCTCGGATCGGCCTTCCTGTTGAGCTCGAATCATGATCGCAGTGCCGTGCGTGTCGTCGGCACAAATGTAGATGCACTCGTGGCCGCGCAGGCGTTGAAAACGAACCCAGATGTCCGTCTGGATGTACTCGACCAGGTGCCCGATATGAATTGGGCCATTGGCGTAAGGGAGAGCAGCAGTAACGAGAATCCGGCGGGGGCACATAGCGGGCGTCAATACGATCCGGGGCAAGGTTCGCGCACCGACGACACTTGATTTCCGTCGCTGAAGCCGAAGGCCTCGAGGTGCCGGCACAGCAGCAAGCTATCGCCGCCGGCCGGAATCGGCAAGATCGGACTTGTAAATATTTGGGATTCGAGCCACATTTCCGCTCGCTGCTGGAACGGCAGCCGCTCGCGGTGGGATGCCGAGAGTTCAACGTCCATGGAGGGATAGGATGCTCGCTCTACAAGCTTGGCTGATGGTCCTGGCGGTAACCGCGCCGGCCGACATCGAAGTCGTGAAGTTCACGTCCCAATCCTGTGTGCCGTGCCGGGCCATGGAGCCAACGCTGCAACAAGTGAAGGCGCGCGGGTTTCGTGTCTCCTACATCGATGTCGATCAGCGGGCTGACTTGGCAACACAATATGGCGTCACCGCCGTTCCCACGCTGCTGATTGTCACCCAAGGCCGAATCGTGGATCGCGTTGAGGGTCTGATTCCCGCAGAAGCGCTGTTTGCCAGGCTGGCGCAGGTCGCGTCCCCCAGATCCATCTCCGAGACGCGCGCCGTCGCGGCTCACGAACCCGCGTTGTCCGCCGCGGCGACTGCGATGCAGCCGGGACAAATGCAGCCGGAGACCCGCGCTGGATTGGGGACCGGGACCTCCCCCACCGAGATGACCGAACTCGCCCGCCAGGCAACCGTTCGCCTGCGGGTCGAGGACTCCACGGGGCACTCGTATGGGACCGGCACGATCATTGATTCGCACGGGCAGGAGGCCCTGGTGCTGACCTGTGGCCACATCTTTCGTGATTCCAAGGGGAAGGGCCAAATCACGGTGCAGCGGTTCTCGTCGGCCACGGCAGAACCCTTGGTCGGGCAGCTGATTCGCTACGACTTGGATCGCGACCTCGCGTTGGTTGGCATCCGGATCACGGAAACGATCACGCCCATTCCCGTGGCGGGTCCCGACTATCACGTCGCGGAAGGCCAGCGACTGTTCAGTGTCGGGTGCAATCACGGTCACGAACCGACGGTGATGCCGGGTCATCTTAAGGCGGTAAACAAGTATCTGGGTCCGGAAAATCTCGTCGTTTCGGGCCAACCGGTCGACGGCCGCAGCGGGGGCGGCCTCTTTTCGTACGACGGCCACCTCGTCGGCATCTGCAACGCCGCCGACCCCTCGCTCGATGAAGGGCTTTATGCCGCGTTTGCGTCAATTCACCGACATCTGGACGATGCCAAGCTATCGTTCGTGTACCGCAAGACGCCCGGCGCAGCGGCTCCGGCCGACGCACCCATCGCCGCGACCGCCGCTCAAGACCGGCCACTGGCGACCCCCGACTCGCGGCCGGCCGCGTTCCCCGCCAGCTCCGACGCGGGTCGTGCGCGGGGTCAAGTGGATGAGGCACGGCTGGACGACGCATTGGCCCGAGGCGCGATCGGACCAGGCCCGGCGGGTGCGGAAGTCATCTGCATCATTCGCACCAAGGACCGACCGGATGCCCGCAGCCAGGTTGTCGTGCTGGAGCGTCCTTCTCGGGATTTCCTGGCCCAACTCGAACAGGAGCAACACAAGCAGCAAACCCGGCAGATGACCCAGCTGAGGATCCAAAACGCCGGCCAGTCGGACCGGGCGAACCCCGCCGATCGCCCTTTCCAAGCGGCATCGCCTCGTCGCGGTCGTGAAACGGTCCGCCAAGCCGGGCAGGCCGACGTGCAGCCTGTTCGCTGAAGCGTTTACGGCTCGGCGGGAGCCTCGCCCTCCCGAAGTTTACGGCTCGGCGGGAGCCTCGCCCTCCCGAAGCACCGACCCCCTTCTTAAGCTGGGACACCGCACTAGAGCTGGAAGATCGCCTCGATTTCAACCGCGATGCCACCCGGTAACGCATTCATCCCTACCGCGCTCCGGGTCCCCACTCCGGCATTTTGACCGAAGACCTCGGCGAAAAGCTCGCTGCAGCCGTTGATCACCGCGGGTTGCTGGCTGAAGTCCGGCGCACATTGAACCATCCCCAACACCTTGACGACCCGCGCGATGCGATCCAAGCTGCCCAGTTCGGCCCGCAGCGTGGCGAGAATCGCGAGCCCGGTTTGCCGCGCGGCCTGATAGCCGTCTTCGAGCGACATCGTTTCGCCGACCCGGCCGGTAATGAGGGTCCCGTCGGAGCGAAGTGGGCCGTGCCCCGACACGTAAACCAGCGAATCGACGACCAGCGCAGGCGTGTAGACACCGGCCGGCTTGGGCGCCGGAGGAAGCTCAATTCGAAGTTGCTGCAAACGCTCTTCGGCACTCATGATGGTGACTCCTAATCCCATTTCGATGATAAACAAAGGCAGGTGTGATCGATTTTCGACGAGGCCAAGCCCGCCACGGGCAGAACATGGCAATCCGTCTTCACGACGTTAGGCGCTCGAGGGCGGGGTCTTCTCGGACGTATCCGGTCGGGTGGCGCGAGTCGAATAGACAGCGGCCGGATCGACCAAACGCGGCAAGACGACGCGAAGTCCCTCCGCGGTGAGCTGGCGAAAAAAACAGCTTCGATACCCCTCGTGGCAAGCTGCGCCCTCCTGCCGAACTCGCAGCAGGATCGTGTCGGCATCGCAGTCCAGGTAAATGGCCTCGACGTGCTGTCGATGCCCACTTTCCTCCCCCTTCCGCCACAGCCGGTTTCGACTCCGACTAAAGTAAACCGCGCGTCCGGTTTGGACCGTTTCGCGAAAGGCCTCGGCGTTCATATAGGCCAGCATCAGCACCTCGCCGGACTCGACGTCCTGCGCAATGGCCGGCAGGCAGCCTGCCGTGCCGCGGCTAAAGTCGGGCAACACGGACTCCGTCACAGGGACTCTCCGAATTCTCGCGGTTCAGAACAGACGATCGTTGGCCGAGATCCTACCATTCGCGACGCGGGTCCGCGAGCCACGCAAGACCGTGGGCCGCGATCGGCTTGACACCCCCATCCGAGTCGCTGCCGCAATTCGCAGAACCCGTATCTGCGCCACCGCATGCGCAACGCATCTCCGAAAGCATTGCCTGCAGGCGACGGTAGCCCGCGTCCGATCAACTCGATGTTGGATACGACGAACCCCGAGCACGATCGCTGAGTGGATCCCGGCGCGAGGACGGACGCCGGTGACTGAACAAATGACCGCCGAAGCCATGTCGTGTTGCCGACCAACACCAAGACCTTGAACCAGGGACGGCCCACGGTCAGGAAATCGCCGCCGCTGAGTGAGACATCGGCAGGCGGCGAATCGATCGGTCAACGAGTCGCCAGCTGAAAGGAACATCGCCTTGAGCCCATCCGTCAGCTTCATTCTGCCGGTGCGTAATCTCCAGTCGGGATTGCGAAAGCGCGTGCTAGTCGTGCTGGAAGTTCTTGCCGAACTGACCGATTCGTTCGATCTGTTAATTGTCGACTACGGATCGCGGGACGACACGCGCGATGTCGCGTTGGACCTGGTCCGTGAGTATCCCCAGGTCGACTTCCTCGATCAAGGCGTCAACAGCGATCTCTATGCGGCGATCGAGGCGGGCATTCACCGGACCCGCGGCGAGATTATTTTCGTCCACGATTCCTCGCTTCCGCTGGCCGTTTCGGCCCTGCAAAGCCTGTGGCAAATGCGCGACGACCAAGACTTGGTGATGGCCCAATCTCGGTCCACCGAGCCGGGGCCCGAGCCCCTGCTGGATCTCACCCGTGGTCGACGCCGTCAAGTCACCGCAGCGACGTCCATTCAGATGATTCGTCGCAGAGCGATGCCGCTGGTCGATCCGCCTAAGTCAAACGCCTCGTTCGCCGTCGATCGGGTCACACGGACCGATCTGCTGGGCGAGTCACCCGAGGCGACACGACTCCCAAAGCTGCTGGCGCGATTGCGACGTTTTACCACGACCTAGTGCCTCGTCACCGCTTCGTTTTGGGGTGGGGTGCAGCATTAGGGCGAGGCTCCCGCCGTGCCGAACTTGCCTTCCGCGCCATCCTTCGCACTCAATCACCATGACGCAGCTCCCGAGGCGATCGGAGCTCACCGCCGTAGCGGATTGCTCCGTCGGACGTTGGTCGGCGACGAGTTGTCGACCGGGACGTGTTCTTCGAGCGGATTCCCGGTCACCCCGGGCGTCTCGTATTCCGGCGCCACGCGGGGCACCGGCTGGGTGCGAGCTGGTCGGCCGGACGATCGCAGTTGTGCCGCGACGCGAGGTTCGGGACGGGAGAAACTGGCCTGAGTCGGTGTGCGAAACGTCGCGTTTTCGGCGCCAGCGGATTGTTGCGGCCCGTCGACGTGACTTGGTGGCTGACCAATCGCACCGCACCCCGCGCTGGCCTGGCTAGGACGCCCGCCTCGCACGGTCTCCGCGACACCGGCCCTCCGCAGCTGGCTGGCCGTTTCCTGCTGGTAGCGTCGCATCCGGGGGTCAGCCTGACCAAATTCGTCCAGATCGAAAAGATCGTTCACGTCGCCGTCCGATGACGGGGCCGGATCGTCCATTGGCGGCAGCTCGGGAAAGGCATTGCCGCCGGACCCACTCGAGTCGGTCCCACTTTCGGGAAACGTGTTGGGAAGGCCGTCGTCACGCCCGGTATCGATGTCGGAATCCGGGAAGAAACTGCGACCTTGGTCCAACTCACCCTGTTCGGCCGGAGCCACCGGCAGATCGCTGGGCAGTTCGTCCAGAGTCGGACGACCCGGTGCTGGCTGCTTGCCGGGCGGTTGGGTAAACGGAGCGGGCTCGGGAAGCGCCGCTGCGGGAGGCTCTGCCCCGGTGCTCTGCCGCCGCCGCGGTGAAACCGTCCCCTCATCACGCGGATCCGGCACCTCGACCGGCGGGACCGTCCGGTCCGGGAGTGCGAACGGCGAAAGATCCGCGCCACCCGTCGCCGACGACTCTTCCGGCCAACGCCGCCAATTCTCGTGGTAGAAGCCGTAGGTCAGAACCCGAGGGGGACACGGCAGTACTCCGCAGGAGCGATTGCTGTCCAACAAATCTTCCCGCGCCAACTGAGCCGTAATCTGGCCGTGGGCCGAACTTCCCTGCCCGAGCGTCGTCAAACAAGCCAAGAACAGCATCCTGTGAGCATTCTGGCGAAGCATGTTGATAAGTCCTTTTCCGCGTTGAGGGGGACCGCGGCTCCGTCGCGGGAGCTCGCTCCGAAAGTCCTGCTTAGCTTAGAACAACAGACCCTTCGGGAAGCGTTGCATGAATTGGATGGTCTGCGTGCTCAACAGCGAGAAGCCAAACATCCGTTCCACGGGGTTGATGAGCTTGTTGACCAGGTTGTTGACCGCCAAGAGACGATCTTCGGCGATAAAAATTCGGTCGCCGGGCAAGATCTGATAGTTGGTTGCCGTCGACGCACCGCGCGTGATTCCCTGCCAGTCCACCGGGAGGATTTGATCGCAGGCCGTATCCTTGGGCGCGGGCCGCGAGATCCAGATTTTCTTGCTCGAAACCTGCTGTAACCCACCGATTTGGGATACCGCGTCCAACACCGTCTCGTTCCCAGTCACCGGAATTCGCGCCACCTGATCGCCGAACCCGGCACCTTCCGTGATGACGTAGAAGAATTTGCTGTTGTAAATCAGGACGTCCACCGACACCTTGGGCTGATCGAGGTACTCTGACAGCTTGAACTCGATCGCGGCCCGTGCCGCATCGACCGTCATTCCCGCGACGTAAACGCTGCCATAAATGCCAAGGTTGATGAAGCCGTCTGGCCCTATCAAGTGCTCGCCAGCCACCTGTTGGAGCCCGGAGGCCTGCAGCAGCGAGACCGAGACTTGAGGATTGGCGATCAGCCGCGAAAGATGCTTGGCGATCGCCTCCTGCGCCTCATCGAGCGTCATGCCCCCAAGTTTCACCGAGTCATAGCTGGCCCCCAGGTTGATCATCCCGCTGGAATCCACCTGAAAGGTGCCGCCAATCGGCTGGTCGACCGGCGTGCCCGGCACGATTACCTGCAGAAAATCCGACGTCTGGATGTAGTAAGGCGCCTTGGGAAACAGCCGGACGGCCTGGATCACCAGGATGTCCGGAGGCGCAATTCGATATCGAGGAAGGGAGACCTTGGCCAATTCCGACGGCGGACTGTTTTGAGGCGGAGTCGACTCCGACAGCACGTTGCCCTGATCGTCGATTACCGGTCCGTTCATGACCGGGGCCAACTCGGGGTGCATCGCCAGGTCATCCGGCTGTGTCGGCAGGCCCGTGGTTCCGAGTGCATTGCAGCCACTGCACCAGATGAGGCAGATCAGACCGAGGGCAGCACACCTGACGATTTCCTTCGTGGCGGAGGATCGGGTCGTCTCGATGGGGTGACGCGAAATCGGCATGTCGGCAGTCCTTCAGACTCGCGGATTCGATTCTCAGGCCAAGCAATCAGCCTCAGTCGGTTTATGTAACCGGTATAGCCGGAATAATCGGCACATCTTGCCAGTTTCTTTCGCCCGGATCCGAGTCCAAGAGATTTTTCTCTCATGTGAATCCGCGGGACCCGCCTCGATCCCGATCGATCCACTTGCCCCATGTCCCCCGAAGTCCCCACCTAAAGGCACGCTTCCGTCCTTCCGGCGCGGTTGAGCCGAAACGCGATCGCCACCGGCGCGCGGAAAGCAGAAGAGATGCCGTCGTATTCGGTCCATTGCACGCAGATGGGCGGACGACGGTTGGAGACGCGTGCGACGTTTGAAATTGGGTTGGCCAGGCTGATCGCGATCCTGGGCGACTTGGGTATACTGGAGGCTACGGAAGACGTCGCGCCAGGTGCCGTTCATTGGTTCGCCGCACCGCACATTTGACAGGCTGGGCAGGGCGAATAGGATGATTCGTGACAAGGTGCGATCCATCCGAGGAATGCTTGCGTAGTCGTGAGCACTTGCGCTGTCGGAGGTGGAACGCAGAAGATCGCACCCGCACCCCATCTGGTGCCGAGTTTCACCTCCACCCGCACGCTGACCGGTGGCGGCTTTCAGCGTGGCGGCTTTCAGCAAGGGATGGCACACTGACTGGCCGGATGCCGCAGGTGGGCGATCCGAGGTGAATCCACAGGCGAGGCCGGCGTTGCGGTTTCCCGCCGTCGCAACCTGGCACGTTTATCCCGCAATTCTGGACCGAACTCGAAGGTCTAAAGGAAACCATGAAGAAGCTGAATCTTCCGCTCTTGTTGTCCCTGATCATTGGCACGATGGTGACCGTCGTTGGGGTGCATCTGTTGCACGGGTATCAGGTGTCACGCAGTGTCGAAAACCTTCTGGCGCGTGCGGACAAAGCGGCGGAAGCGGGCGATGTGGACGAACAGGTTCGGCTGTTGACTCGCTATCTGCGGCACCGCAAGGAGGATGTCGACAACCTCAAGAAGCTGCTGAAGATCTCGCGCGAGCAAGCGTTTTCGGCGGAGAATCCCAGTGCCCGAGCGATCATCATGGTGCTGGATTCCTTGGAAAAGGCGGTTCGCGAATACCCGGACGACCAGGATCTGCGACGCGAGGGGTATCAGGCGTTCTTGGCCGTGGGCCGCTTTACGGACGCCTTGGATCACCTGAACGCACTCTCTCAATTGGAAGGCGGGATCACGCCCAAGGACCGAGTCGCGTGGGCCCGCGTGCTTTGGTTGAGCAACGAGCAGGAGAAGGGCCTGGGAATGCTCTGTGAGATGACGGGGTTTGACTTGGCGACGCTGACGTTTGACGACGCGGCGGCGACCGCCCCGGATCAAATTGGCGCCTACCTCTTGTTGGCCAACATGTACCTGCGGGACAAGGTGGAAAACGACGACTTGACCGTCCCGCGCCAGATCGTCGACAAGGGGGTCGAGCGGAATTCGAGTGATGTCGACGCGTTCCTGGGGCGTGCGGTTTTCCTTCAGCAAAACCTCGAGGGAAATGAGGGGAAGGAACAGTCCGAGGCGGACGTTCGCAAGGCATTGGAGCTCGCCCCCAACGATGCGCGCGTAATTCTCGTGGCCGCCTCAACGGCCCTGGGGCTGCGCGACTTCACGTGGGCTGAGCAGTTGGTACAGGACGGCATTGCGAAACATCCCGATGATCCCGCGATGTACGGGCGCATGGCGGACGTCAAGAAGGCTCAAGACCAGACCGAAGCGGCACTCGATTTTGTCGACCGCGGGTTGGAGAAATTCCAGCTGAACGGCGAACTGCTCTACAAGCGAGCGAACTACGAAATTGATCTCGATCGCATCGCCGCCGCGCGGGAGACGATCGAGCGGTTGGAGGGCCGACGGTTCGACCCGATTCGCGTGGAGCTCTTGCGAGCTCGTGTGTCGATGGCGGGCAACAACTTCGTGGACGCCCGGTCCAGGTTGGAAAAACTGCGGCCGCTGACGGCCTCGGGCAGCATGATGCAAAACGCGGTTAAGGACTTTCTGGCGACATGCTACCGACGCCTGAACATGCCGGATCTGATCCCGCCGCTTTATGGGACGGACACCACCGACAACATTCAGCTTCGTTACAACCAGGCCGAGGCGTTCGCGCAGCAAGGCCGCATCCAGGACGCGGTCAAGATTTATCTCGAGCTACTGGAAAAGCCCGACCAGCTGACGCCCGAGGGAAAGCAATTGATTTTCGGCCGGTTGTTGGCCTTGCTGATCCAACAGGAACGGGCCAAGCCGGAATCCCAGCGAGATTGGTCGAAGGTCGACCAGTTGGCTGCGCAATTCTTGAAGCGAGACGATCTCAATCAGCCGGAAAAGGAGCTGTTCGCGATCGATATGTTGATTCGCAAGGGCCAAACCGAGGAAGCACGCCGAATTGCCGAGCGGGCGTCCCGGTCCTACCCTCAAATTCAGCGTTTCCAACTGGTCCTGTCCGAATTGAGTCCCGACCTGGATCAGGCAGGGACGATTCTGAATCGTATCGAACAGACGTTCGGGGATTCGGCGGCGCTTCGCATCGCACGTGGCGCCCGGCTGCTGAAGGTTGGCGGCGACAACGTCGGCACGGAGCTGGCCAAATTGGAAGAAGGTCTTGAGCGATTTACGGACCAGGAACAGCAGGCGGTCCTGCAGAATCTGGCGACGCTGTATCGACGCGCTGGCTTGCCGGGCAAGGCGTTGGACATTTGGCGCGAACTACTGCCGAAGGATCCGAATAGCATCGGCACGAGGATGCTGATGTTCGAGTTGGCAGAGGCTGCCGACGACCTGGCGGGGATGGACGAGGTGCTCAAAGGCATGGCTGAGTTGGCGGGCGCTGATTCACCCGAATGGCAGGTTTGCGAGGCGAATCGCCAGTTGTGGCTGGCGGAGCAAGGACAGCGTAGCCGGGAGAACCTGCAGGACATCCTGAGCCTGCTGCAGAAAGCCCGCAATAAACGGCCCGACTTCGCACCGATTTATGCCATTCAAGCCGAAGTCCAGGCGATGAGAGGCGACCTGGATGCGTCCATCGAATCGTGGAAGACGGCACTCCAAAAGCGGCCCGGCGAGGTCGCCTATCTCCAGCGCCTGGCCGACGTCTTGATGCAGAACAAACGAGTGCCGGAGGCGATGGCGATTTTGGCGCAATTGCCGGAAGATCAAAAGCGACTTGGCGACGTGCTATCGGAAATTCGAGCCTTATTGAGCCGTGACCCTGCAGCCGCGTTGGCTCGAGCGCGCGAGTCGTTCAGCGCTGAATCAGAAAATGCCGAGGAGCTGACGTTCCTCTACGAAGTGCATCAAGCCGCGGGCAAGACCGCCGAGGGACTCCCCTTGCTGCAGCGGGCGATCAAGTTCGCGCCGACCACTCCTCGACCCTGGATGCTGTACGTCAGCGCGCTCGTCGAACTGGGTCGAAAGGATGACGCTCCCAAAGTGATCGAAGAAGCTCAGAAGCGAGTCGATCCCAAGCAGCGGGCGCTGCTGGTCGGCCAGTGCTACGCGACGATCGGCGATCTGCCGGCGGCCGAAGAATCGCTGGACGAGGCGCTGAAAGGCGACCCGGGTAACACGGTCGTCTTGCGCAACAAGGCCCTGATCTTATTCGCGACGCAGCAGCCGCAAAAGCTGGCCGATTGCCTCGACCAGATCATCGCCGTCAACAAGTCGGACGACGACGAAACCCAGCGCAACGTGGCGTGGGCGCGGCGTTTCAAGGCCCAGCAACTGGCGGCCACCGACAACTATCAAGACTTTCTGAAAGGCCTGGAGCTCGTCGAGCAGAACGCGGACGGCCAGGGTCAACTTTCCGGCGAGGACCTCAGCCTTTGGCTGCGGATGTGCGCCAATCGTTCTGAGGCCGAGTCCCAGCGGAAGGCCGCCGATCGTCTGAGCGAGATTCGTTCGCAACGGCCGTTGACCAGCGACGAAACGGTCATCCTGGCCTACATCTACAACAACCAAGGCCGGTGGAACGAGTCGCGGTCCTTGATGATCGACGTGCTGGCGAAGAATCCTGGCAACGCCGCCTTCATGACGACCTACATCGATTGGCTTCTGGAGCGGAAGGAGTTTTCCGACGCGGAGGCGTGGATCCGCAAGCTCAACCCCAATTCCATCGAATACGTTCGCTACTCGTCCATTCTCTTGGCTCAACAAGGAAAGGCTGCCGATGCCGCTCGCGCCCTGATGGCGCTGGTGCCGCGCCAGATTACGCTCCTGACGGCTGCCCAGATCATGGAGGACTTGGGAAAATACGACGCACGCTTCTACAAAGCCGCCAAGCAACAGTGGAAGAAGCACGTCGACGAGCATCCCGAGCAGCTGAACACCTACATCGAATTCCTCTCGCGGATGCCCGAAGGGGCGGGCATTGGCGAGGCGATGCAGTTGCTGGACCCCGTCTTCCAAAAAGCGGTGGAGGAAAAACAAAGCGCGAACGCCAGCTATTGCCTCCAGACCATGCTGAAGGCGCTGCGCGATCACAAGAAAAGCATCCCCGCCGATTCCCCCTATGCGGCCCGCATTCAGTCGTGGCTTGATTCCGCCACGCGGGCTGGCGTCGAAGAGATCGCCCTGGCTTGGTTCCAGATCGATTTCGCCGACATCCAGGGCGATAACAAAACGCTCATGACAATTTACGAGACGCTCCTGAAACGCTCGGATATCTCACCCCTGCAACAAGCAGTGATTCGCAACAACATCGCGTTTCTCTACGCCATCTCCAACGAAGGGAACAAAGCGCTGGAAATCCTGGCCGATGCCAATTCCCAACTGGGCCCGCGGAGCGATTTTCTGGACACGCGCGGTCTCGCCTACCTGGCCAGCGGGAAGTTCGACGCGGCACTCAAAGATCTCCGCGATGCCGTCGCCGGCGGTCAGGGCGGCGCTCCGACCTATTTCCATCTGGCCCTGGCCGAACACCGGAATGGCAACTTTGCCGAAGCCGTTCAGGCCATCGAACAAGCAGAGGCCAAGGGCATGACCGAGGCCGATCTTTCCAAACCCGAAGTCTTGCTCTACCGGCAGTTGCAGAAGGAACTGCAGCCTCATCGAACCGCGCCGACGAATACCAGTGAACCTCGCTGAGCCCAACGGCACGCCAGCAAAGAAAGGCGTGAGCTGCATGCGGCAGATCTACCTGGACTACAACGCCACCACTCCCGTCGCGCCAAGCGTCTTTGAGACGATGCGCCCGTTCCTGACCGAGCACTACGGAAATCCCTCCAGCGATCACCCCCTGGGCATCGCCGCTCGCCAGGCCGTGGAAGTCGCGCGAGAGCGAGTGGCTGAGCTGTTCGGGGCGCGGGCGGACGAGGTTTACTTCACCAGCGGCGGAACCGAAAGCAACAATCTGGCCTTGCTGGGCGCGATGCTCCAGACGGATGGCTTCGAGGGTCATCTGATCATTTCCGCGGTGGAACACCCGGCGACAACCCAGCCGGCCCGCTTTCTCCGACAGATGGGATGTGCGGTCACCGTCGTTCCGACCGATCGCTTCGGGCGAGTCGACCCGGATGATGTCCGAGCGGCGTGGCGGCCCAATACACGTCTGGTCAGCATCATGCACGCCAATAACGAGATCGGCACGCTCCAGCCCATTCGCGAAATCGCCGGAATCTGCCAAGACCGCGGCGCCCTGATGCACACCGATGCCGCCCAGTCAATCGGCAAAGTTCGCTGCCAAGTCGATGAACTGGGGGTCGACCTGCTTTCGCTGGCAGGACACAAGCTTTACGCGCCCAAGGGTGTCGGAGCCCTCTACGTCCGCCGGGGTACACCGCTGGCGCCCGTCATGCGTGGAGCGGGGCACGAACAGGGACTGCGGCCCGGTACGGAAAACGTCGCCTCGATCGCTGGACTCGGACAGGCCGCCCGTCTGGCTTCCCGCAGCGTGCCCGAGAACCAGCAGCGAATCGCCCGCCTTCGAGACCTACTCTACGCCGGCCTGCAGGAGGCCATCGGCCCACGCCTGGATTTCAACGGCCCGGTCGCAGCACGCCTGCCGAATACGCTGAGCGTGAATTTTCCGGAGGTCTCCGGCCGGGACGTACTCGATCGAGCCCCCGAAATCTGCGCCTCGACCGGTGCGGCTTGCCATAGCGGAGCGACTGCCTCGTCGCCCACCTTGCAGGCGATCGGGCTGCCTCCCGAACGTGCCCAAGGAACGATCCGACTCAGCCTGGGCTGGAATACGTCCGAGGAAGAGATTCAGCGAGCCTGTGGCGCCTTAGCCGCCGCCTGGGAAAGCCTCCGCGACTAGGGCTGTGTCACAGCTAAGATCTTGGGTTGGAAAAAGGGGTCAGGTCCCAACCGATGTCACTTAGTGGAGCGCATGAGCGCGAGCCATGGCCTCCTCCGCCAATTGAATGTACTCGCCGTTTTGCGTTCCCTGCCAAGCCCGTTGGTAGGTCACACTCATCGCGGTGAAATTGAAGCCGTCTTGCGGATCGATCTCGCACGCTCGTCGACCGTGCTCAATCGCCTTCTCGTGCTGACCGACTTTCCCGTACAGGACCGCGAGCGCCAAGTGCGAGAGGACGTGATTGGGATCCTGCGTCAACAACTCACCCAATTTCCGAATCGCCTCCTCGTTTTGCCCCGAATCCTTCAGTTTTTCCGCTTCGTTATACAGCTCACTCACTTGCGACATGCTGGCACCTCGTTTCTTGGCTGCGGCGTCGATTCTCGTGATCTCATCGAGCCGGGTCTCGAACTGCCATTACTATAAGCAGAATGGTGCAGTTTTGAAGTCAGACCCCGACGGGTCCACGTCGCTTTCTCGGGCCCCCGGCATAATCGCTCAATTCGCCCTAATCTGACCGATCGGCATGACCGATACCAGAAGAGGACCCACATTCGACGGGTAGGGCCAGAGGAACGGACTTCGGCCGACGGCAATCTCCTTGGCCGCTGGGCTCGAATTCAGCATAGGGAGCCATTTGTGTCGCAAATCCATTCGACGAGTGTGGTGAGCGCGGGTGCGGATATCGGCCACGACGTGCGGATTGGCCCCTTCTGCGTCGTCGAACCCGACGTCTCGATTGGCGACGGGTGCCAGTTGGAAGGACGCGTGACCGTGAAGAGCGGCACGCATTTGGGCCACGGCAACTATCTGGCCGAGGGGACCATCCTGGGCGGACTCCCCCAGCACAAGTGCGCGCCCGGGCGCCGGGACGCTTGATCGTCGGGGACCATAACACGATTCGAGAGAACGTGACGATTCATCGCGGCCTAACGCCCGACGCCGAAACGCGACTGGGTTCGAACAACCTCGTGATGGTAAATGCCCACATTGCCCATGACTGCCACTTGGGTCACGACATCATTCTGGCCAACAATGTACTACTCGCCGGGCACGTCACCGTGGGCGATCGGGCCTACCTGTCTGGAGCCGTCGGCGTGCACCAGTTCTGCCGAATCGGCCAATTTGCGATGGTCGGAGGCCAGGCACACATTACGAAAGATGTGCCTCCGTTCGTCACGATCGACGGCGTTTCGAGCCGCGTGGTTGGTCTGAACCTTGTCGGACTGAAGCGAGCCGGGTTCACCCCCGAGGAGATCGGTCAGCTGAAGGCGGCCTATCGCATGGCGTTCCGCAGCGGGCTGCGTTGGGACGCGATGCTGTTCGAGATGCGACAGCGTTTCGCGACGGGGCGCGCCGCCGCGCTGCACGCCTTCATGGCCGAGACGAAACGCGGTTGCGTTCCGGAACGAGCCACACCGCGAGCGGCCACGGTTCGGCTGCACCTGCCCGATCCCGATTCGCCGGATTCGGCCGACGCCGAAACGTCGGAGGGTTCGGCGACACGCTCCGCCGCCTGAAGCAACGGACCCGGACCAGGCAACGACGATCGCCCCGCTGCGTTACGCTTCAGCCCGGAGCGCGGCCTGGGCCGCTGCCAACCGAGCAATGGGAACGCGAAACGGCGAACAGCTGACGTAGTTCAGGCCGACGTGGTTGCAAAATTCGATCGACGCCGGATCGCCGCCGTGTTCGCCGCAGATCCCGCACTTCAGATCAACATGCGTCGAACGCCCCTTCTGGACGGCCATCGCAACCAGTTGTCCCACGCCGGCGACGTCGAGCGACTGGAAGGGGTCAACGTGCAGGATCTCCTGCTTGAGATAATCCGGCAGAAAGGTGTTCACGTCGTCGCGACTGTAACCAAAGGTCATCTGAGTCAAGTCGTTCGTACCGAAGCTGAAGAAATCAGCAAACTCGGCGACCTCGTCGGCCGTCAAGGCCGCGCGGGGGATTTCGATCATCGTCCCGATCGGGATCTCGAGCTTGCCTCGGACCTTGTGAGCCTTGCAAACCGCGTCGATCGTCTCTTCCGTCAGCGCGCGGAGCATTTTTAGCTCGGCCGCGGTTCCAACCAACGGGATCATGATCTCGGGTCGAGCCTGGATCTTCTTTTCTTTGCAAAGAATCGTCGCTTCGACAATCGCGGTGACTTGCATCCGGAGAATCTCGGGATACGTAACGCTCAGCCGGCAACCGCGATGGCCCAGCATCGGATTCGCCTCGTGCAATTGCTCGACGCGAGACTTGAGCTTCGCGGGTGCGATACCCAACGATTTGGCGAGTTCCCCCTGATTCTTGGCGTCATGCGGCAAGAACTCGTGCAGGGGCGGATCGAGCAGGCGGACGGTGACGGGCAGGCCCTTCATCGCGGTGAAGATGCCCTCGAAGTCGACTCGCTGAAATGGCAAGAGTTTGGCGAGCGCTTTCTCGCGTTCCTCTTGGGTTTCCGCCACGATCATTTCCCGCATTGCGCCGATGCGAGCCTCGTCGAAGAACATGTGTTCAGTCCGGCAGAGCCCAATCCCCTGAGCTCCGAACTCACGGGCGCGCTGGGCATCGGCGGGAGTGTCCGCATTGGTTCGGACGTCCAGGCGACGATACTTGTCGGCCCACTTCATGACCCGCGAGAAGTCACCTGACAATTCGGGGTGCTTCGTGGCCACCGCCCCGGCCATGACCGCTCCGGTTGAGCCGTCGATCGAAATCGTGTCTTTGGCAGTAAAGGTCTTGCCGTTAACGGTGATCTTGCGAGCTTTCTCGTCGATCGCAATCTCGCCGGCTCCGGCCACACAGCAGCGGCCCCAACCGCGGGCCACGACGGCCGCGTGACTGGTCATTCCACCGGTGCTGGTCAAAATCCCCGCGGCACTATGCATTCCGTCGATATCTTCCGGGCTGGTCTCCTTTCGGACCAGTAGCACCGTCTCGCCGGCGTGCGTCCGATCCACGGCTTCGGCCGCCGTGAACGCCAGCTTACCCACCGCAGCGCCAGGCGACGCGGGCAAGCCATGTGTCAGGACCTGCGTGGTGGCCAAGGCGGCGGGATCGAAGCTGGGCAACAGCAGCTGCGTCAGATCGTTCGCCGGGATTCGCAGAATCGCAGTCTTTTCATCGATCAGCTTCTCCTTGACCAAGTCGCAGGCGATTCGGACCGCCGCCGCACCGGTCCGTTTTCCGGTTCGCGTCTGCAACATGAAGAGCTCACCTCGCTCGATCGTGAACTCAATGTCCTGGACGTCGCGATAGTGGCTTTCGAGCGTCTTCTTGATTTCCAGCAACTGCTTATGCACCCGCGCGTTCCACTTGGGCATTTCCGAGACGTGCAACGGCGTCCGAATCCCCGCGACGACGTCTTCGCCCTGGGCGTTCACCAGGAATTCGCCATAGAACTCGTCTTGCCCCGTCGAGGGATCCCGGGTGAAGGCGACCCCCGTGCCCGAATCGTCCCCCATGTTGCCGTAGACCATCGACTGCACGTTGACCGCGGTCCCCTTGAGCCCTCGGATGCCCTCCACTTCGCGATAGCGAACGGCCCGAGCAGTCATCCAGCTGGAAAAGACGGCCTGAATCGCAAGTTCCAGCTGCGCAAACGGATCCTGCGGAAATTCTCGCTTCGTGTGCTTCTTCAGGACCTGCTCATACGCCGCGCACAGCTCCTTCAGCCCCTCGGCAGGGACGTCGGTATCGAGACTTACTTTGTATTTCTTCTTGATTTTGCTGAACGCCTCCTCGAAATGCTCGTGATCGACGCCCAAGACAACGTCGCCAAACATATTGATCAGCCGTCGATAGGCGTCGTACGCGAATCGCTCATTGCCGGTGGCCTTGGCCAACCCCAAGACGGAAACGTCGTTGAGTCCGAGATTTAGAATCGTGTTCATCATGCCCGGCATCGAGACGGCCGCTCCGGAGCGGACCGAGACGAGCAACGGTTTGTCGTCATCTCCGAATGTCTTGCCGAGTTCCTTTTCCAGCGTCCGGATGTTTTTCGCAACTTCGTCCATGAGTCCGGCGGGCATCTTTTCGCCGCCTTTGTAGTAGGCATCGCAAACCTCGGTCGTAATCGTAAAGCCAGGAGGAACAGGCAATCCAATTCCCGTCATCTCGGCCAGATTCGCGCCTTTGCCACCCAGCAAGCTCTTCGCACCACCCCGTCCATCCGTGCGAGTCTTGCCAAAGTAATAGATCATCTTGTTCGCCGAAGGGGCTTGTTTGCGAGTTGCCATGTGCGTCTTTCCTTGTTATATCGCGGCCTTGAAGGGTCAATTTTAGAGTCGAGCGTGACCGATTTGGCTAGTCACTTCGCGGAACTGAAGCGACCAGAGCAACGAATCCGCCGCTGGTGACTGCGATCTCGGCGGCATTCAGGGCCGCCGCCCCCCCGCAGGTTGCCAGTGATATGGCGGGTGCAAATAAATGAATTCGGGAGTCTAGCAACGGTCTTGTTAACCGTCAAGGAACCGCCCTCGGTCCGGCGACCGTCCCGGGTACCGAAACCCAAACAGCCGCTCCAGTAGACTAGGAAGTCTGCTCGGTTGGCGCAGAACGAAGCCAGAGGGGAACTCGCAAGATGGAACCCACGACGCCGACCGGACGGACGGGCCCGGCTCCCCTGATCATCGCGGTCGTCTTCGAACTCTCGCTGGCCATGGCCGCGATGGCGGTCGGGCGATGGCTGGAGATCAACCCGTGCGAAACACTCTCGTTTTCCTGGGACCCCGAAGGAATTCGAGCATGTGCCGGGGGAGTGCTCGGAGCCGCTCCGCTGCTGGGGCTGTACTTCACGGCCGAACACTTCGCCTGGCCCGCTTTAAGGCGGATTGACGACTGGCTACGACAGGCGGTGATTCCCTATTTTTCGGACGCGACGATCGGCGACTTGGCCGTGGTGGCATTGGCGGCCGGCCTGGGAGAGGAGATCTTGTTTCGCGGTTTGCTGCAGGAAATGGTTCGACTTGGACTGCCCGATTCGGCCTGGGGACAAGTCGGGGCCCTGGCCCTGGCAAGCCTGTGCTTCGGGCTGGCCCACTTCGTCACGTGGCTTTACTTCTGGCTGGCCGCCCTGGTCGGCGCTTACTTCGGCTTGCTCTGGATCGCCACCGGCTCGCTCTGGACACCGATCATGGCTCATGCCAGCTACGACTTCGTGGTGCTGTACTATTTGAGCCGCGGGAATTCAGGACCGGGCTGAGCGCCTGCAGCACTTCACCGGCACACCAAAAAAAAAGCGGCCTGATCGATTGTTCGACCAGGCCGCTCCACGATCTCGCCAGACCAGTTGGGCTCTCCTAGCTAAGCGGAGAGTCGAGAGGCATTAGGCGCCGCATCCCGGTTCGGGGGCAGCGTCACAGCCGCACGAGTCACAGCAGCACGGCGTCGGGCAGCAAACCTTAACAGGAACCTGCTCGCAAATCACCTTGCGAACGCAACGCGTTGCGGTATAGGCCACCTTCTTGCAAACACAACGTGGCACGCAGATGGTCTTGGTGCTGCAAACCGGCACGCATACCGTGTAGCACACTTCCTTCGTGCACGGCTCGCAAACAATTTTGCAAACCTTGTAGGTGCAGACCTTCGTGCAGCACTCGGGAACCATCTTGCAAACCTTGTAGTTGCAAACCTTCGTGTGGCACTCGGGAACCATCTTGCAAACCTTGTAGTTGCAAACCTTTGTGCGGCACTCAGGAACCATCTTGCAAACCTTGTAGTTGCAAACCTTCGTGTGGCACTCGGGAACCATCTTGCAAACCTGATACGTGCAGGTCTTCACCCGCTGCTCGCATTCGTAGCGGCAGACCTTGTAGGTGCAAACCTTCGTGCGGCACTCCGGAACCATCTTGCAGACCTTGTAGGTGCAGGTCTTCGTGCGGCATTCGGGAACCATGCAGCAGACGGTGTACTCCACGTCCTTCGTGCAAGGCTCGCAGACATACTTCACGCAGTTGATGGTTTTCGTGCAGCAGGTGGGAACCCAAACCTTCTTGCAGCAAACAGTATCCGGCGTTTGGCACGTGACCTCACAGCATCCGCCAGGGCAGTAAACGCAACGGCAGGTGCACGGATCGTACGTCCAAGTGCCAGGCAGTTGGACCGTCCGGGTGTAACTCCGGCCGGGGATGACCGACTGCTGGGTTTCCCAGTGTCCACTGCGGACCTGAATCTCCCGGGTGTACGGCACGGCGCGACGCACATAGGTCGTCACTTGTCGAGTTCGAGTCTCGGTGACCGGACGCATGACCGTGTAGTTGATCGTACGCGTCTTGGTCTCCCAAACAGGGTTCATGACGGTATAGTTAATCGTCTTCTCACGAGTTTCCCAAACCGGACGACGAACGGTGTAAGGGATCTCTTTGGTCCGGGTCTCGTACACCGGCCGCATGACCGTGTAGTTGATCGTCTTCTGACGCTCTTCCCAAACGGGCCGCATGACCGTGTAGTTGATCGTCTTCTGACGCTCTTCCCAAACGGGACGCATGACCGTGTAGTTGATCGTCTTCTGACGATCCTCCCAAACGGGACGCATGACCGTGTAGTTGATCGTCCTCTCGCGAGTCTCCCACACCGGACGACGAACGGTGTAGTTGACGGTCCGCGTGCGGTTTTCACGCACGTAGCTCACCGTGTTGACGGTCTTTTGGTCATAGACCGTTTCGTGTTCGGTACGGTACGCCGTGTACTGCTCGGGCACGTAAACAACCCGTGCTCGATTGACCAAGATGGTGTACGTCCCGTCGCCGTTGTCACCCGGGCTCACTGCGGCGCCGCTCGCGGCCGCGCCATCCGTTGCCCCGGCATCGAGCGTCGCGCTGTCGATCGCGCCGCTCATTACGCCCGCTCCACAATTACAATTGCCATAGTTGGCCGCGCCACAATAAGCGGCGTTCGCCAAGTTAGCCGAAGCGATGGTCAAGATGACCGCCAGCAACGGCACTCCGAAACGCGTGCTCATCTTCCGATCTCCTCCACAAACACATGGTACCGGGAACTAGTCTGGCGATGCTGCTGTCGCATTCACCTGTTGCTTCGAAATGCCCTGGTCGCCCCACGCGAAATTGGCGTGGCCAAAACGAGAGGCCAACGCTGTTGGCGCGAGTCGAGTTGCGATTCCGATGTCGACTAAAATCGACAAGATGGGTATATCGCGGGCAGTGAAAGATCTGGGCAAAATCTAACTTTTGAGTGAAGTGCGCGTCATAACTAGAACCATTGCATTTCGGGAACTACACAGCGGAAGCGAGATGTACGATGGATCACGAGCGACGCCGCCACATCGACGGCAATTCCTACTCGCTCGCCCAGCAGTGCGCGACATGTCCCGACAGCGGCGCCACACGAGGACGGGCGATGCCCGCCGGCTCGCCCGCACCCTGATCCGTTCCGGTTTGACGCCATCTCCGGCGCGAAGTAGAAACACGAGACTTTGCGCCGTGCGCGTATCAAGCGGCTGAAGAGCGACGAAGAGCGACGAGGCAATCAAAGATGACCATGCTTTTGGGTCGCAACCGGGCCACACGGAACGCGTTTCTGCTGCCCGAGTTTCTAATCCTGCTCACGATCGTATGCATTCTGGGCATCGCACTTGTCAGTCTGATCCGCGGGACGGACCAGCAGGATCGAATCTTCGCCGTCGATCACAATCTAAGTAAACTACGAGCGCAGCTCCGTCAGTACAGCGCCGAGCACGAGGGCCGATTCCCGAGCCGTTTGGAGGACCTGATCAGCGTCTCGAACATTCGCGGGGCAAGTCGCCGCGGGCGAGAGCCCAGCACCGCGTTTCCGCTCGGGCCTTATCTCCAGGCCCTGCCGGAGAATACGCTGAGCCGCGCCGTCGGACCAGCACGAAGCGCCGTCCGATTGATCGCGAATCACCCGCCCGGCGCCGGCGATGTCACGCCTCACGGTCAGGGCGGCTGGCTGTACAATCCACGAACTGGAGGCGTCTGGATCGACCACACCGATCGATTCAATCGGTAAACTGAAGGAAACGGGGGTGGCGGTCACCAGGGACGAACCTGCCCCCCCCCGCAATGATTTTGGTTGGGGGACGCTCGGGACCGTTGCCAGCTCGGTAGTTGCCAATCCGGACGCAACCCCGGGCGTACCCGTCGTGACGAGCTTCCCAAGGTGGGTGTGTCGGAGTGCGATGAGTCAATCGAAAGGCCATTCCCGCGGCGGTTCGGACAGCCCGGTTCCTCAGGCCGTGGTGAGCCGACTGAGCCTTTATCTCCGCGAACTGCAGCACCTGATGCGGGCTGGTCGCGAAACAACTAGTTCGACGCAACTTGGCCGACTGCTTGGGTTTACGGACGCTCAGGTGCGAAAGGATTTGGCCTATTTCGGGCAGTTCGGTTACCCCGGGATTGGCTATCGGTGCGACGAGTTGATCGATGCGATCAAGCGAATCCTGGGCACGGATCAGACGTGGCCCATTGCCTTGGTGGGTCTGGGAAATCTCGGCAGGGCCTTGATCGGATACCGAGGCTTCCAGCAGCAGGGCTTTCGCATCGTGGCGGCCTTCGATGTCGACCCCAGCAAAGTCGGGGGCGAATTCGAGGGTATTCCCGTCTTCGCGCTGGACGACCTCGATGATGCCGTCCAGGAAAAATCGATTCGGCTGGCCATCCTATCGGTCCCGGCTCCGGCGGCCCAAGAGGTCGCCGATCGGCTGGTCGCGGCCGGACTGCGGGGAATCCTCAATTTCGCTCCCGTTACTCTTTCGCTGCCGGACGATATTCGCATCGTCGCCGTCGATTTGGCGATCGAGCTCGAACAGCTCACGTTCGCGGTTGTGAACCGGTTAACAAGTTCGTAAATTGTCGGTACAGTTGGCGACGTACGGATCTTCGCCCGCTCGAAATCGAGATGTCAGCCCAATTCGGGGATAGTGTAACGGCAGCACTACGGATTTTGGTTCCGTCAGTCTAGGTTCAAATCCTAGTCCCCGAGCTTCTACGGCGGCGGTTGCATGAGTTGCTTACGCGTTGATCCGCTGCAACTCGGCTGATTCAGCTCGACATCGCGTTCGCGGCTCATCTCGCACACCATCGTCTTCGGCGGGCTTCGCGGTTTCAGCTCCCAAGTCCGCTTCGAGTCCGCTTCGAGTCCGCCGGGTGTTTCCGGTTCTTTGAACACCGCGGAATGGGTGCGATCTATAATTGAGGACATTGTCCCGTAATTTCTTCTTTTCGGCTGGGATCTGATTCATGATTCGTTCCGCTTTACCGGCTTGGCCAAGGCGTGCTCTGGTACTGATATTGGGACTTTGCTGCGTGGTGGGTCGTGCGCGCGGGCAGGAGGGGGGCATCTTTGACGAGCCGCTCGTAACGGGAGAATCGACCGCCGAACCGGGATTGACGGAGGATGTCTTGACCGGCGAAGCACCGGTCGACCCGCGCGAGCAGCTGATCGCCAAGTTGAATGAGGCCCAGGGGTTAATGCAACAGGAGCAGTGGACTCAGGCGATTGACGTATTCAACGAAGTGCTGGCGGTGGCCCGTGCTCCGCAGGCGCTGTTGGGGCAAGGCATTTGCTTCGGCAAGTTAGGATCGACCGAGTTAGCCATCAATTCGATTTCACAAGCCCTGATTTCGCCCGGGGCTGGGCGCGAACCCGGGTTGTTGGAGGTGGGGTATCTGGAGCGTGGCAATCTTTACATGGAATCGAATCGATACCGTGAAGCGGTGGACGATTTCATGCAGGCCAAGCAGGTCAACCCATCGAACCCCGACGCCAACAAGTTACACGGCAAGGCGTTGCTCCGGCAGGTGATCTCGTCGCCGGGGCAGGGCATGGACCAATCGGGCCAAGCAAGTCTGTTTCAAGCCGTAAAATCGCTGGAGCAGGCGATTCAGCTGAAGAGCGATGATGGCGAAGCCTATTTGGAGCGAGGACGAGTGCTGTATCGTCTGCGGCAATTGGACTATGCGATCGATGACATGGAGCAGGCGGTGCGCTTGATGGGATCCAGCGGCGACGCGGCTGCCGATCTGGGGGTCGCATACTCGCTGCGGGCGTCGCAGGAAAGCTACCAACCGGACGGAGACTCGAACAAGATCATCCAGGACCTGCGTAAAGCGCTGAGCGCGATGGACGGCTTTTTGGTCAACGCCAAGTACGGTGAAAAGTTACCCCCCTGGGAAACGCAGGATCCTCTCAAACAGCGTCCCGAATCGGTCTTGCTATCGAGAGCCGACGCACGGATTTCTTTGGCCAACGAGCTTACCGATGAAGAGCAAACCGAGCTGTACCGGTTGGCGATTGGGGACACCGATCGTTTGCTGCAAGTGGACGCCTCGGACGAGGACTTGGCGCGAGCCAACCTCACTCGCGGCCTGGCGCTTCGGATGCTGAAGGACTACGAACCCGCGATTGCGGCCATGACGCGTTCGATTCAGATCTATCAGACGTTTGGCGCGGTCAACAGCGAGGCCCTGCTGCGACGCGGAATCTGCTACTACTATCAGGATCAGTTGGACCTCGCGTTGCAGGATTTCCAAGCCGCTTCGACGAATCCGTCCAACCCGTATACTTACGAGCCGCGCGCCATGTACTGGGCCGGCGTCACCTTGGCTCGCAAAGGCGACTTCGAAGCGGCGATTCGCAGCTACACGCGCTCCGTCGCCGCCGCGCCCCGCTACGCGCCGGCGTATCTCAATCGCGGGCTCGCCTACCTCAACGTCGGCCGTTATGGACAGGCCGCCGAGGATTTCATGCTGGTCATCCGACAGGATCCAGGGAATACCCAGGCCCGCAAGTACCTCGACGTGGCCCAGGCCCAGATGTAGTCACGGCCGGGATGGGCGACCGGCGCGGAAGGAAATAAGTCGATGCATGCGCCGATCGGGGAATTCGTCGCGGCCGTCCGAGTGTTATGGACGGACTATCGGCGTCAGGGGCCCGACCGTGTCGATGCGTCACGTTGGCGCGCCGTCGAGGACGCATGGCAACCGCTCGGCGATTTGACCCACGACCTGCCGCGGGAAATTCTCGCGGCGGGAGCACGACTGCAAGAACTCTGTCGCCAAGCGGCCATGCGACCCGAGGGACTCTGCTTCGTGACGGGCGAAGCCGGCCTGGTTCCTCGTCGCGACTTGCACCGCGAATTCGACCAGTTATTGGAAACGATTTCCCGTTATGCTGTCGCGGAATGAAAGCGACGAAGAGTGCCCGATCTGAGCAGCGTCGGTCAGGAGCCTAAACGACGCCGATGATTTTCGGCTTCTGACGCAACTCCATCGAAACTCGCTCAATGCGCCGCTTGGTCGCTGCCTGAATCGTGATCTTCAGATTCTGGCATTGCAGACTCTCGCCCTCGCTGGGAATTCGACCGAGTTGATGCAGGATCAAGCCACCGACGGTGTCATACTCCGGACTCAGTGGCAACTCGATGCCCAACGTTTCATTGACGTCCTCGACATGAGCCCGCCCTTGAATCTCGACGTTATCCGCGTCGAGCCACCGAATGTCGTCCAACTCTTCCTGATCCGATTCATCCACGATTTCGCCGACGATCACCTCCAGCACATCCTCGATCGTCACCAGGCCGACCACGTGCATGAATTCGTCGACGACGATCGCCAAGTGGCTGCGCGTATTAAGAAAACTCTCCAACAATTCATCCAGGCGGGTGCTGCGCGGGACTTGTCTCACTTCGCGCAGAATTTCGCGAAGGTTACGGTTCGATTCGTCACCGTGGCACAACTCGGCCAGTAGATCCTTGACGTACAGTAGCCCGATCACATCGTCCAGGCTCTTGTCGTACACGGGAATTCGCGTTCGGCCGACGTGCATCACGAATTTCAGCATTTCCGACCACTCCATCTCGATCGGAATGGCATCCATTTCCGAACGCGGCGTCATGATATCTGCAACGTCCGTGTCGTCCAGCTCGATGACGCCGGCGATCATCTCACGGACATCGTCCTCCAGTAGTCCGTCATGCTGTCCTTCGGTCACGATCGAGAGGATCTCATCTTCCAACGCCTCTTCTTCACTCCACTCGGTCGCGCGGCCGTCCAAGCGTCGTGTCACAACTGCGCATCACGAACGGAAAGGCGTGAAGCGGGGCCCCCAACCGATCCGCCAATTGCCAGAGCGGCCACGTCCACGTCAGAAACTCCGGAGCCCAACAGCGGGCGACTTCACGTGGAATCCAAACCGTCAACGCAACCGCGATCAGGACGATCAACAGCAGCTCGGCGGCGGTTGCCAGCGAACCGGCTTCGCTGGAGCCATCCAGGGGCAGCCAAGCAATTGCAACCAGGCCAACCCAACCGAGCGTTCCGAATAGCTGCAGTATTTCGGTGGTGGCAATCACGCTTTCCGAGCGATCATGAATCTGATCGAAGATCGTGGTCCGCTGTCGCCGTCGGCAGTATTCTTCCAATTCATGCCAGGAAACTTCCGCCAAGGCCTTGGTGGCAATGGCAGCGAGAAGTGAGAGGCTGGCCCCGATCGCGATTGCCAAAGAGGTCCCGATCACGCCAAAGATGCTCCTTGGGAATTGCTCGCCTTCCACTCGCGACTTTCGGGCGAGTCCGCACCTTCGCTCACAATGCCCAGCAGCCGAAGGAAGTGCGATTCTCGGTCTCGCATTTCTGCCTGATCCATCGGGGACTTGTCGTCGTATCCCACCAGATGCAACGCGCCGTGAATCAAATATAATGCCATCTCCTGGGTCGGCAACCATCCGAATTCCGGGGCGCGGCGAATGGCCGTTTCCGAGCTGACGATGATTTCTCCCGAGCGGAAGTTCTCGTTCGATTCCCAGACGAAACTAAGCACGTCGGTCGGATAGTCGTGTTGCAGGAATTGCCGATTCAGCCGATGCATTTCGGCGTCCCCCACAGCCGCGACGCTAATTTCCGCTCGCGTGATTCCCTCCGTCGCGAATAAATCGATTAACATCTGCCTCCAGCGCGATTCATCGACCGGCAAGGCCGACTGCCGATTGCAGATATCGCAGATTATCGAGGCATCTGGCCGGGAGGGATTCACGAACCTACGACTCCAGCGCCGGTGGTCGCCTGGCAGCGCCGTGCGGCGAAAGCGAAAACTGCCCGATTCAGGCGGATTGCTGTCCCGGGTATTTGATGCGGCCGTGATAGACCGCGGTGAGTGACTTGATCAGACTATCTTGAACCGTCCGAAGTTCTTTCAGCGTAATGCCGCACTCGTCAAACTGTCCGTCCAGAAGTTTCCTCATGGCCAGCTCATCGACCAAGCTCTCGATCCGGGCAGGTGCCGGATCGGCCAGCGTTCGCGTCGCGCTTTCAACGGTGTCGGCGAGCATCAGGACGGCCGCTTCCCGGGTCTGCGGCTTCGGACCCGGATATCGATAACTTCCCTCGTCCACTTTCGCCGACTCCGGATCGAGTTCCCGCTGTTCGTTAGCGCGACGATAAAAATACTCGACCAGCGTTGTGCCGTGGTGCTGTTGAATAAAATCGATAATCCCGTTGGGCAGGTTGTGCTGTCGCGCCAAGTCGGCTCCGTCCTTGACGTGCGCGATGATGACCAACGTGCTCATCGCCGGAAGTAACGATTCGTGACAATTGTCGGAACCGCCCTGATTCTCCACGAAATAGCCGGGTTTGAGCATCTTTCCGATATCGTGAAAATAGGCGCCGACGCGAACCAACAAGCCGTTTGCGCCGATCGATTCTGCGGCTGCCTGCGCGATGGACGCGACGTTAATCGAATGATTGTAGGTGCCAGGTGCGCGACGCACCAGTTCTTGCAGCAGGGGATGCGCGACGTCGCCCAGTTCGAGCAAACTCAGATCGGTTTGCACATCAAAGAAGCGTTCGATAAAAGGCAGCAAACCGGTCATCAAGAGGCCCGCCACGACGGCGCATCCGCCCGACCAGAAGGCCTCGCGCAGCAACTGCAGACCGGTGCCTGCCCGGCCAGGACGTCTGCCCCGATGGAGGTGGTCACCGTCACGGCGGCCGTCCACAGCGCAACGTAAATCAGTTTGGTACGACTCCGTACGTGCTTGAGCAACAACACCGTCGTCGACATCCCCGCCAGGGCGGTCACCAAATCGACCAGGTTGTAATCCAAGGATTGAATCGTGACCAGCGCGACGGAGACCGAGAGCAGCAGCGCCAGCTCCTGACGATAGAGAATGACGACCGTCATGCTAAACAGCAGCAGCGGCACAAGTTCGGAGCGAGACGGAGCTGCGTAGTAGCTGACGCCGATCGTAACCAGCACCAGCAGCAGCAGTCGGCCGAGGCCGACCAGGTCGTTGAGCATCCCTCGATGTCGGAAGAAAATATACAGACCACACAAGGCGAATCCGCCCAGATAGAGCCCGAACTTCGATGCCGAATAGCACAATTCGCGAGAAAACGACAGCTGGGAAACGTACTGCTGATGCTCGTCGCGAAGCAGGGCTAGGGTTTCCGGAGTCAAGGGTTCCGAAGCCCGCGCCAAGTCCGTTTCATTCGCCTGAAACGTGATCATCACGGGAGGCATCTCGCGGATTTCCGCATCGGCCCGAACTCGCGTCAACTCCCCGTCAAACGTCAAGGTCGTCGGCAGCCGTGGCTGTAACCAGGCGAAAACCTGGACCGCCAATTCCGCCGAGGGAAGCTGCTGGCGGAGATTCGCCTCCAGTCGCGGTGCCGCCTGGCCAATCCGCACCTGATCGACTTCAAACGGCCGGAGGTAATTCGGATTGCCCACCGGATAGACGCGAATCCGTGCTTGGTTTCCCTGCCCCATGTCGTGCTGCAGGTTCGCCAGCAGACCATGATCGGTGAATTCCGCCAGGCTCCGGCTGATCGCTCCGGCAAATTTCGAAAGGTCCGGATCGTCGGCAAACGCCCGCTTGAAGCGAGTGAACTCGGCCCGTTTCCGCCAATTCCGCGAGGTCGGCGTCCCAATCGTCGCCGGCAACGCCGGCCCGGCCCCGGCTTGCGCCGCGGCCGCCACCATCGCACTGAGCGCGTCCGCCTGGGACAACAGCTGCTGTTCGCTCTCGTCCTCTGCCGCCGCCAATTCGCTCCACAACGCCTTGTCGACGTCGTCGTAGGAGTTGGCGCTCAGCAGCTGGAAGATCTTGTCTTTCAACGCCAATTGAAGTTCCCGCAAGGGACGCGGATCGTGGACGTAGACGCAGTCGATCACGCGGCGAGCGGCGTCCTGGGCGTCGATCGTCCCCTGCTCGTCCACCCGCTCGAAGGTCACGCGGGCCACAATGTTGCGGGCCGGAATGTCACCCACACGGTAGGGAAACGGAGGGACCCAGGCCCCCGTCAATAGCCAAGCGAGCAGCGCGGTGGCACAACACAACCCAACCCGCGTCAGGACGTCGCCACGGCGGACCAGCTTCCGCGCCTTCTCGAACGTTCCCGGCGGCAACTTTAACGTCGCAACGCGGTCCGAGCGGGTCCGTTTCGTGGGTGTTGAAGACATGAGCATCCAGGTTGTTGCAGAAGAGTAAGTCGATTCCCCGGGGCTGGAAGCGACGCGCGAAACCCGCCGCGACCGTCCGGCGAGGGGACCTGACCTTCGATTAGTTCGGGCCGCTCTCCGATCGAGACGGTCGCTTGGAATTCGAGCCTTCCTCGTAGGCCCGCACGATCTCCATCACCAGTCGATGTCGCACGATATCCGCCTTGCCCAGCCGGACGCCCGCAAACCCATCGATATCTTTCAACCGCCGCAGCGCATCTACCAGGCCGCTCCGCGTGTGCGGCGGCAAGTCGATCTGGGTCTCGTCGCCGGCAACCACGATCTTTGAGCCGTGGCCCATCCGCGTCAGAAACATCTTCATCTGCGAGACCGTTGTGTTCTGCGCCTCATCCAAAATGATAAACGCCTCGTTCAACGTGCGGCCACGCATGTACGCCAAGGGAACCACTTCGATCACGTCTTCTTCCATTTGCCGTCGGATCTGGTCGTAGTCCATCATTTCGTAGAGGGCGTCCAGCAAGGGTCGCAAATAGGGATTGATCTTGGCGTGTAGATCGCCCGGCAAGAAACCCAGGCTCTCGCCCGCCTCGACCGCGGGGCGGACGAGCACGATTTTGCGGATCTGCTCGGACTTGAGTGCCTCGACGGCCAGGGCCACCGCGAGATACGTCTTGCCGGTGCCCGAGGGTCCCACGGCGAAAGTCAAATCGTGGGGGCGAATGGCCTCCACGTAAACCGCTTGGCCGGCCGTGCGAGGCCGGATCTGACGGCCGCTGGGCAACACGACAATCGCTTCACTGGCCACGGCGAGGGCCGTACCCGAGTATTGCTCCACGACCCGCGTCACTTCCTCCTCGGCCAACGAGCCGCGCTGTTCCAGGCAAGCCTTCAGCTGCTTGAGGGCCTCGGTGGCATCCGCGACCGCACGGCTCGAACCCGCAATACGGATCTGTCCGTCTCGATGCGTGATATCGACACCAAAGGCATTTCGAATCCGCTTGATGTGCTGGTCACGTGTCCCGAACAGCGACAGCAGTGACTTGGCGTTGACCAGCGAAATGGTTGCTTCGGCCATTCAATCCCGTGGACCCGTTCGGGCCCGCTCGTGGTCCTCCTAAGAATCAGCCAGTCCAGTTGTCTTAACTATAGTCCCGGACGCCTCCGCAACGGAACCCAGAAAATCTCGTGTCATTTCAACGGGTCGCCCCTCAAGGCCCCGGAACGCCTCATGCGAGGGGGGTGGATCCCGAGCGAACGCAGGCCCCCTCCGCCGCTTATAACCAGCCGCTGACCCACCACAGGAAACTGACCGGCGCCGCCGCAAGGAGTGAATCGATCACGTCCATTACCCCCCCTAAACCCGGCATCCAAGCACTGGACTCTTTCTGATGAGCGTCTCGCTTCAGAAGCGACTCGGCCAAATCGCCCAGCAAACCAGCCAACACAAGGCTCGCCCCGAACAGGAGATACGCTCTCAGACTTCCCCGGTCGTGACCCGGCAACAACCAAGGCAGTAGAGTCGCTCGGCTCGCTCCCGCAGCGAGCATCGCAAACACAAGCCCGCCCACCAGGCCCTCGAGGGTCTTGCCGGGACTGACTCGCGTCAGCTTGTGCCGCCCACTCGCCTTGCCGACAAAATATGCCCCCACATCCGCCAGTTTGACGACCAGGATCGTCGTAATCACCGCCACGAAACCCTCGCGACCCGGACCCAGCAGACGAAGCTGGATCAAGAATCCCGCGCTCAAGCCAATGTAAAGCGCGCCAGGCAGCCTCCGGCGACGCGGATCAAGGATTCGCCCGGCTCGCGATAGCGGACCAGCTCGGCCAAGAACACCAGCCAGACCGCCATCGTCAGACCCATCAGCGTCATTCCGGGCTTTCCCAGCGGACAGTTGCTCGGGTACTCGAGCCACAAGACGGGGGCGGACGAGCAGACGGTGACGCAGGCAATCGCCGCCAGGTTCGTCACGCCGGAACAGGGCAGCTGGGCGCACCGAATCAACTCGTTGATCTCCTGTCCCGCCAGCAAACTGATCAGCACCGTCAGGGGCACCAGCCAGATTCCGGGACGCCCGCCATGGAACTGGTCGTCCAGCCAGATGAGCAACAAGAGCGGCCCCAGGATGGCAGCCGCGGCAAGCAGTCGCGAGCGTAGCATGGACGAACTCAACCTTGACCGCTGGTGTCTTCCCGATTCAGCCCGCCGAAGCGGCGGTCGCGCGCGGCGAAGTCGCGGATCGCCAGGTGCAGGTCGCTGACCTCGAATTCAGGCCAACATTTCGACGTGACCCAAAGCTCAGCGTAGCTGATCTGCCATAGCAGAAAATTGCTGACCCGCATCTCGCCCGCGGTGCGGATCAGAAGGTCCGGGTCGGGCATCCCAGCCGTGTCCAAGTACGAAGAGATCATTTCCTCGTCAATCTCGTCCACGCGACACGTTCCGTCACACGCCGCCTGGGCGATCTGCCGCACGGCATCAACCACTTCCGATCGGCCACCATAGTTAATTGCCAAACAGAGACACGTGCCCGTGTTGGATCGAGTCATGTCGATCGTCTTGTTGATCGCCCCCAACGCCGCCGGGGAAATCCCCTCTCGCCGACCAATCACGCGGACCAAAATGTTCTGCTTCATGATCAAGCTGCGTTCCTCGATCATGTACTGCTCGAGCAGATGCATCAGAAAGTCCAATTCCTTTCGCGGACGCTTCCAATTTTCGCTGGAGAGACAATACAGCGTGAGCTGGCCGATCCCCAGTCGGGCGCACTCTTCGACCGTCCTCCGGACGCTCGATACGCCACGACGGTGCCCTTCGATTCGCGGGAGGCCGCGTCGCTGGGCCCAGCGACCGTTTCCATCCATGATGATCGCGATATGACGCGGCCGACGCTCGACAGGAATCTCAACGTCGATGGTCGCGGTTGTCGTCGATGAACTGGCCACGCTAGTCTCGTCGTCTCGGTCCGTCACGGAAACATCTTGTAAAATCGGGCCGCTCCCACGCGGCGTCGCCACCCGCCACCCTTCGGCCGGTCGACGATCGGTTTCCCGTGTGGAACTAATGGCGGCGGGTCAATTCCCCGTAGGTGGCGGCCAAATCAGGATCTAGAAACATCGTTTGGGCACGATCCGGTCCCACCGAGATGACTCCCACGGGGCGCCCCACCAACTCACCAATCCGCGCAATGTAGCGGCGCGCATTCTCGGGTAAATCCTCCGGGCGATCAATCTCGGATACGTCCTGTTCCCAACCCGGGAGGGTTTCATAAATCGGCTCGGCCCGCCGCAAGTCATCCACGTGGCTCGGAAAATCACGAATCTCGCAGCCGTCAATCCGGTACGCCACGCAGACCTTGATCTCGGGGAGCTCGCACAAGACATCCATCATCATCAGCGACAAGGCATTCACGCCGCTCAGCCGCGCCGTATATCGCACCGCGACCGCATCAAACCAGCCACATCGCCGAGGCCGTCCGGTCGTTGTGCCGTACTCGTTGCCCCGGTCGCGAATGTGCTGCCCGATCGCGTTGTCCTGCTCCGTTGGAAATGGGCCGCCGCCAACGCGCGTGGTGTAGGACTTGATTACCCCCAGTACCCGCTGAATCGCGCTTCCCGGGACACCCGATCCGGCAGCCACGCCAACGCCCGAACTATTGCTGCTGGTCACGAACGGATACGTGCCATGGTCGATGTCCAGCAACGCCCCCTGAGCTCCTTCGTATAAGATCCGCTTGTCCGCTTCCACCGCATCCAACAAGAGCGGCGTCGTGTCCGTCACGTGCGTCTCGAGTTCCGCCGCGTAACCGGAATACTCGCGGTAGATCGTGTCCGCGTCCAAGGTCAACGGCTCCGGGCTCAGACTCCCCAAGAGCGTTTGCTTGATCGCCGTCAGCCGATCAATGCGTTCCTTGAAGTCCGGCCGGTACATATCCCCCAATCGTACTGCGGTCTGACGCCCGACCTTGTCGCGATAGCAGGGACCAATCCCCCGCAGCGTGGTCCCGATGTTCTCGCCATCCACGATCGCCTGGTTGAGCAGACGGTCCTCCTCCAAATGCCAGGGAAACACGACATGCACGCGATCGCTAATCAGCAAATTCTCGCCGGCATGAATCCCTCGCTCGCGCAGGGATCGGATTTCCTGAAGAATCGTGGGAGGATTCAAGACCACCCCCGGTGTAATCAGATTCACCACCTGCGGATTCAGGATCCCACTGGGAATGTGATGCAGCTTGTAGGTCTGATCGCCTACCACCACCGTATGACCCGCGTTTGCACCTCCCTGGTAGCGGACCACAAAGTCGAAATCGGAGGTCAACAAGTCGACCAACTTCCCCTTGGCCTCGTCACCCCACTGCAGTCCGATCACGCAAGTGCCTGGCACCGTGTTATCCCCCCGTCTGGAATCGCCGCCCGCGAGCACGACAAACCCGCCAGTCTATGGGTTGCCCGGCCGCGTATCAAGCCGCGGAGAGAATTCAAACGATTCGACGCCCGCAGGTTCACTCCTGTCCCTCCGACGCGCGTTCGTCGCGAGCGGACCGGCCCCCCCCCCCGTTTTGCCATCCCTACCTTTGAGCGATAAGAACTCCTCGCACTACCTCTCTGCTCCCGCGCGTTCGATTACCGC
The DNA here is from genome assembly GCA_963826795.1 of uncultured Planctomycetales bacterium. Classification (GTDB taxonomy): domain Bacteria; phylum Planctomycetota; class Planctomycetia; order Pirellulales; family Pirellulaceae; genus CAWGYT01. The sequence continues at coordinate 190,966 of CAWGYT010000027.1, forward strand.
GAGCGAAGATCACCTGACCACATGCCTTGAATTGCCCACGCGCTCGCGAACTGGGACGCCGCTCCCATGGATCACCCTTCGGGGAACTGGCGACAATACTCGTAAAGGGCCATCGCCGTCGCCGTCGCCACGTTGTAGCTGGCCGGTCTCCCATAAACGGGAATTTCGACGACGTCCTGCAACAAATCCAAAACCTCCTGCTCCAAACCCAGTCGCTCGTGGCCAATGACGAGGACGGTGGGGCGAGCAAATCGATACGTGTGCAAATCCTGCGAGCCGCTGGCCTGCTCCAGCCCGACCAGCCGATAGCCCTCCGTTCGCAATTGCTTGAGAATCGGCGGGAGGCTGCGCCGCCGCTGAATCTCCACTTGCTCCAGTGCATCACGCGCAATTTTCGGGTCGATCCTGCCAGATCCGCACGCGATCATGCGCGTGATCCCGCAGCACCCTGCCGTCCGTACGATCCGCGCGAGATTGATCTGACTGCGTAACGGTGGCAGTGCGAGCACGATCTCGCGTGGCCGTTTCAACGTCGTCGCCGTCTTGTGACGCTGATGGACGAATGGATCCATGAGGACTTCTACGCACCTCCGTTCGAATCGAAACCCAACGCGACCTGTCGCCGATCCCAGCCGGCTAATGGTCTGATCCGGCGGATGGTCTGATCGACGGTGGGTCTCAAGATGCCGACAGCGCGTCGTCTGCGGAGTCGTCCGGAGCCAGGAAATCGCTCCAACGAAACGCCGCGACGGCCTCGACGCGTTCCGGAATGCAACGATAGTAGTTGTGCTTTCCCTCGCGCCGCGCACAAATCAGTCCGGCATCGCGGAGCAACGCCAAATGGTGGCTGACGGCTGGCTGACTTTGTTCCAGCGAATCACATAGGGAAGTCACGTTCAGCTCGCCGTTTTGCACCAGCAGGCTCAGCACGCGTAAACGAGTCTCGTCCGCCAGCAGCTTGAAGGATGCGACACGCTCGCGTAACTGAATGAGATGAGAATCGTCGACCGGCGCAGCTGGATGCGATGTCCAAGGACGCATAACTGTGATCCCTCTGTTCCGCGAGCTGTGATGGTGCCCGGGCGGATTTCGCGAAATGGACGGTCGGCGCGTCGCGCCGGCCTCAAATCCCGTTCGCTGATTCGCCACGGATACTTTGTGGTTCGTTCCCAGTCGATCTCACAGAACGTGACAGGAACCACGATCGACTGACAAGCCCCCCAACTTACGCTTGCACGTCAGCCAGTATTCTAAGCGACTCGAACAGGCAAAACAAAGGCTTGACCAATCGGATCAAGGAAAAAACGACCGCGACTTGAGCGGTAGAATTCAGGCCTTGGTCCCGTCCTCGGCGCGAAGCGGCACCAGATCGCACGCCTGGTTAGCGGCCAGGATCGAATCCACGGCTTCCGGATGATGTCCGTCCGCCGCCGCCGACCAAGCGCGATTCAAATACCGTTCGACCAGCGCGATTTCGATGATGACCTCGGCCCCACGCGTGACTCCCAGCCGTTGGACAATCAGCCCGCGTGATTCGGCGAAGGGCAACAGAAAGGCTTCGTTCAACGAGTCCAGCCGCGACAACAATTCGTCGCAGTCCAATTGCGAGGCATCTTGCACTAAGTCACACAGCGGCTTGCGGATTCCTTCGATCAGCGCAAAGGGATTGCGGTTGGGCGCGGCGGTAAGGTCCGAATCGCCGGCGGAATATCGCTTGCTGCGCCGCCAACCCACGACCCCGATCAGGGCAATCGCGACGCCCACCAGCGAGACGACCGTCGTGCTGGGAAACTGCCCCGCCGCAGCGGGAAGCTTCGCCGCAGCGCACACGGCAATCACGATTCCGACGGCCGTCACGACCATGCTGCCGGCTTGGTTCATCACGAAACTCCCTCCCGGCGCAGACGATGCCGTTTAGGTCGGTGACGCAAGTAAAATCCGATAGGCGGTATTGGCCACACCCATGATTGCCTCTCCGACAATCAACCCAGCGGCGAAAGGAACTAGCTTGCGTTCGCAAAAGGCGAGTCCCCAATGACGCTCGATTCCCATTTGAACAAAACAGCCAATGCCGTAGCCGAGTGTGATCGAGAACGGGAGATACATGGCCAGCCCGATCAGGACTCCCAGCCCCGCGAAGGGAGCGGCCCCGAGCGCCGCCCCGATGGCACCGCCCAGGGCGTATTTATCGAGCGGAACGTTGTTGTCCCGCACCGCCTCGATGATCCCCATCAGCGCTCCGCCCTGAGGCGCGGGAAGACGCGTGCCATTGCCGAATCCATTGGCTCCCCCGCTGCCCCCGGTCCAGAGAATGTGCAGCGCGGCCAAGGCCACCAACGCTCCGATCCACGTCGTTCCGAATTGGACCAGCTGCTGTGTCCGGGGACGAGCTCCGATCATGAAACCCGTTTTCAAATCCTGCATCATGTCCGCACCCTGCCCGATCGCGACGCTCACGGCAACGCCCACCACCATCGCGGCGGCGATGTTTTTGTGCAGCAAGAACATCATCAGGGTGACCGAGATCAGCGCCATCCCGGACATCGGTGAGATGTCGGTCATACCGGTCGCTTGGGCCACGATCAGAGCCGCGACGCTCAGCCACAGCGTACCGACGACGGCCGCCAGCAGCGCCTGCATCACCGTGATCTCAGGCGTCAGCCAGGCAGCCAGAAAAAACAGCAACAGGCCGCTCACAAGGCCGAGCAGCACGGCTGACAGGCCAAGTTCGTCGCCCGTCCGACCCCCAGCGCGCGCGGTTTTCGCGGCACTCATCAAGGCGGCAAACGCGCCCTTGATCGCAGGAAATGACATCACCAAGCCCATCAACGCGCCCCCGATCAGAACGCCGATTCCCAAGGGGCGCAGCATTTGCGCATACACAACGTCCGCCGCCTCCACGCCGCTCGGGACCCACTGGAGGTTGACCGCTGTCGGCGAGATAAACCACCAGGAAAGGGCTCCGCCCAAGAAGAACGGCAATCCACCTCGTCCCGATAACATCCCCGCGGCGATGTTCATCAGCGACAGACTAACGACAGGCGCCACGTAGTCGGGTAAAACGTGCCATCCAAAACTCAACTCGTCGCCAATCAGCCCGAACCCCAGCGATTCGACCATTTCGGGACGGTCCAGCCACCCCGTATCGACCACCCATTTCCACGCGGCGCTGATTAGAAAACCCGCGCCCAGCAGCTTCGCTTTGTCCACCCCGGCGGACCCCGCCCGGATGATCGACGCGGTGGCGACGCCTGAAGGAAAACGCAGACGATCGAACTCGATCATCTGCTTCCGCAGCGGAATGATCACCGCGACTCCCAACACCGCGCCGGCGATTCCCGCGATGGCCAGCGGCAGCACCCGAAAATCCAAACCCGATCCACCTTCCAGACGCAGCTTCGCGTCCAGCATGTACAGTGCCGGAACCGTATAGACGATGCCGGTGCCCGCGGTGTTGATTCCTGAGGCGATGGTTTGGTTGATGTTGTTCTCGACCATCGTTCCGCGCCGCAAGATCCCGCGCAGAATCGCATATCCCATAATCGCCGCGACGGTCGAACCACCTATCGAAAATCCCAGCTTGAGCGCCGCGTAGACGAACGCCACATTCAGCACGATGCCCTGCAGGACCCCCAGGACGACCGCCGCGATCGTCAATTCCCGATAGGCCACACGTGTCATCTGAAATCCCGACGGATCAAGGGGAAGCGGACAGTCGAGCCGAATGCGCCGTAACAATCACGTTGGTCTGACAATAGAAGTGAATCGCGTCGACGACTTCCTCGCGCGAATCGTGCCACTCGACATAAGAAGCCAGAAAGCGGCCGAAGAGCACATCGTCTCGTTCGAAGAGTATCAAAACACCGCGCCGCTGAATACGGCACTGACGGACAGACCGCCAGGGAATCAGCCGCCGCCAGCCCAGACAAACTTGCTCGATCCCGCGTCCCTGCAATCGATAGTGAACCGGCAACCAGAATCGCCACATCGAGACGACAACGGCCGCCATGGCCAATAGTCCCATCGGGACGCTCTCAGAAAGCCAAATGCCGAGCGCCCCACGGCGACCGTGCCCAGCACGATAGCAAAGCTGCGCCAGCCGCTATCGACTAGCGGCCAGTTGCGCAGCGCCACGCTCGGAACAAGTGTTTCGGCCAATGTCAGGACCGGCCGCGGCTGGCTTGAATTGATTTCCACGGCGCTCGCCTCGGGAACGTTGCGGCTGGGACACGGGTCGTTCACCCGACGGAGCGCGGCGAGTCGCAGCGCTTCGCGTCCAGTTGCGGAGGCCTCCCGTCGACGTGTCCGGTTGGCGCAGTACTTCGCAGTCCCTTGTGAAGCGTGCGTTCATCGTCGACCAGGGTACCCCAACTCCGGATTCAAACCAAGCTTCGGGCACAAAATCATCCGCGGATCGGGAGCATGTCCGTGCGAGTTCGTCGTTTCCCACGTTCCTGGGGGGCGGATCAAAGCCTTTTCCGGGGGGGGGGGCCGAACTCGAACCCTCGCAATGATCTTCGGCCACTTCGCGCGATCCGACGTGACACGATTTCCCACGCGCTACGGCCGCGGACGGAATCGGCCCCGTTGCTGTGAACGTCCAATCCCATGCAGCTTCCCGTCGTCGCCCTCTTCAGGCGTTACTCCCAAGACGACATCAAAGTTGGCGGCCAGCTCGCCAATCTTCGAATCCTGGATCGGCTGGAAATCGACCATCAACGCTTCCCGCGCCGCCGCGTCGCGTACGCCACGCAAAATGCCGTCATTCGCATTCTGCTCGTGGCCGCTGATGAACAGCTGAGTGGTGCAGACTCGCCGTCCGAACCGACTAATGCCGACGTGAATGTGAGGAGTTCGGCCCGGATAGGGGACCGGCTTGATCGTGCGGAAGTAGTACTGCCCCTTCGAATCGGTCAAGAAGCGACCATAACCTTGAAAATTCTTGTCCTGGTTGGTCCGATTGGTGTTGTCGGCCGAATGAATGTACACCGCGTGATGATCCACTTGCCAGATTTCGACGAACGCGTTGCGGATGGGGTTGCCCTTGGCATCGAGAATTTTCCCCGTGAGGTGCGTAATTTCGCCGATCGCTGGCGTGGTCGAATCGTTGATCACCAGCAGGTCATTGTCCGTATCCAGCGGCATCTTGTCGGGGTAAAATGGCCCTTCCGTCATTTGCGGAGTCTCGAGCAGATCCGCGAACAGTCCCGGAGTGCAAAACGCGGCGGCGCTGAATGCGCAGCTGCCGCGGAGCAGATTTCGCCGCGTGAGAGGCGGAAGAGTCACTTTCATGCTGAAAACTCCGTGATTTTGAGATTCCCAAAGAACGGGCCGAACGAACGGGTCCGTGGAACTAATGCGAAATCCGTCGCGGGCGAGTGCCAATCGAAAACGGAAATTGCAGCAAATTGCCGAGTCGCCGGCGCCACCATCAGTTGGTACCCTGTTCAATGGCGGCCGTCGCTCGCTGAGCATACCGTGCCAATCGTTGGTCTTCGGGCGGCGCGTGTCCGTGGATCAGAAGGGCCGCCTGGCGGTCGAGCGCGAGGCATTCGATCCAGTCGAACCACGGCAGCGGTAGCCTGCCCAAGGGCTGCTGCGTTAATTCCGCGGTCCACGCGTCGATTCGATGTGTCGCGGCGGCGAGCGCTTCGCGCGCTTGGTCAAATTGACCCGCGCGCTGACAGGCCATCGCCAGCACCGGATAGCCGATCCCCTGCCCGGGCCAATCGGGATCTTCCGTACAGGATCGCTGCAGCAGCTCGATCGCGCGTCCGTAGTTCCCGGCGCGATACTGGGCCCACCCCGTGACATAGAGGCTGGCTCCAAAGGGAAAGCCAAAACCCCGTGGCGGCCCGCCTCGTTCGCGCGGACGCATCGCAACCGGAAAGCTGCCGGGCAGCTCCAAGGGCCCTCGATCGCTCCAGGGCGGCGGAGGCGGACCGGGGCGGCCATCGAAGCCACGATCATCGCGGCGGCGACGACCGTCAGCGCTCAGCAGCAGCTCGCACGTCTGGGCCCAAGCGGCGGGATCGGCCTCGGGAAGATCGGTCAATAGGCAATTGCGGATCGCAAAGACCGAGAGACCGTCCGACGAGGCGTCCGCGGACATCAAGATCCGCTGGCAAACCTCTCTCTGTCGCTGCTCGTCGCCGGTATACCAAAGCAAATGGGGAACTCCCCACCAACCTGGGCCATCAACCGGCGCGTTCAAATCCACCGCGCGGGCGTAATCCGCGGCGGCACGCTCCCACAAACCAAGCCGCGCGTAGAGCGATGCCCGCTCGATCCAGACGAGATAGTAACGTGGTTGCAATTCGGCCGCGCGCGTGTAATCAAAGTTCGCGGCGGACCATCGGCCGGCATCGGCGTGAGTGCGAGCGCTCGCCAGTAAGACATTCGCCTGCTTCAATTGCTCCGCAAACTGCTCGACCTGTTTTCTGGCTTCGTCGGCTTCGGTGCGGGCTTCCAGGGCCGCGGTCAACGCCGCTTCTTTCTTGTTGCGTTCGTCCACCGCACGGGTCGCTTGCCAAATGCTGATGCCCGTACCCGAAATCATGGCCGAGGCAATCAACGTCGCCGTCGTGATGGTCAATTTGTGGCGCGCGCGAACTTGCGAAAGCGGTAAAGCGTCGAAGGCGGACACGCCTCGACCGGTTCCTCACGCAAGAACCGGCGGACGTCGTCCGCCAGGGCGTTTGCCGTTTCGTAGCGCCGGTTGCGATCTTTTTCGATGGCCTTCATCACGATCCAATCCAGGTCGCCACGAATCAGTGTCGGCAGACTGGAGGGCTCCAACTTCCGCTTGGAAGATACGGTCGACAACGATCGGTTCCTCGTTGTCAGTCGCGCGCTGGGACGCGGCGGCTCCTCTTCACGAATGATCTGTCGCAGTTCGTCCAAGCCGGCGTTCTGAATGCGGTCACGGTCAAAGGGCGTCGACCCCGTCAGCAACTCGTATAGCAGCACGCCCAGCGAGTAGATGTCGCTTCGAGTGTCGACGTCCAGTCCGCTCATCTCCGCCTGCTCGGGGCTCATGTACAGTGGCGTTCCGATCATCGCGGCGAAACGAGTGTACAGCGTTTTATCGGTAAGGCGTTGGCCAACCGCCTTGGCCACGCCAAAATCGATCACCTTCGCAACAGGCACGCCGTCGTGCAGCGTGACCAAGATATTCGATGGCTTCAGATCTCGGTGAATGATTCCCTTTTGGTGAGCGTGTTGTACAGCGCGGCAAACCGCGACAAACAGCTCCAGCCGCCGATGCGCGTCGAGTTCCTGTTGTTCGCAAAACTCGGTAATCGGCACGCCCCGGACCAGCTCCATCACAAAGTACGGGCGGCCCGTCTCTGTCACTCCCGCGTCAAACACGCGAGCGATGTTGGGATGCTCCATCATCGCTAAGGCCTGCCGTTCCGCCTCGAACCGCGCGATGACGTCCCGCGTGTCCATTCCCGGCTTGATGATCTTCAACGCGACTCGGCGCTTCACCGGCCGCTGCTGCTCGGCGACGAACACCAGCCCGAACCCGCCCTCGCCGATCTGCTCCATGAGCTTGTACGGTCCAATCAACGTACCGACGTATTTTTCCGTCGAGCCATCGGACGCCGCGTCGAGGCTCGGGCCGCATCCGGAGCCAATCCCGCCCAGTTCGGACAGGGGCTCGTCAAGGGGATTGTCCAATCGTTCATGGGCACGTATCAGTTCGTCCACCGATGCACGCAACCGATCGTCCCCGGCGCATACCTCCGCAAGATGCGCCTCCCGTTCCGCCTCGTTTTCCAGCTCCAAGGCGTCGAGGAAAATCGATTTTTCGGGCCAAACTGGCATCGCCTGCAGACTCTCAAGCGGAAAGTGCTCGTCCGACACGTACACCGCATCCCCGCGCGAAATCCGCGGCCCTAGGTAATGCGAGAAACAGCCCACCCGCGGGCCATCTCCACGCCTCCAGATTGAGTGGCCCGCGACTGACTGTCAACGAGTTGGGACGCGGATCTTCCACGGATCTGCTCAAAATAGACTTTCCGTCCAGAACCGCGTCAGCCCTCGTCGTCCATCTGACGACGGAGCCAAGCTCGCGCGTACGTCCAATTGCGCTTTGCCGTGCGCGGTGAAACCCCGAGTGTCTTGGCTGCCTGTTCAATCGTCAGCCCGGCGAAGTAACGCAACTCGACCAACTTCGCCGAATCGGGGTCTTCGACCGCCAGCTTTGTCAGGGCGGCATCCAAATCGAGCAGCCTTTCGGGGTCGCCTGATTCGATCACGGCATCCCCTTCGCGCAGCTCGTGACTGATCAGCTGACCGCCGCGTTTCAAGCTACGTTTCCGACGTGCGTTCTCGATCAGAATTCGCCGCATGGCCTCCGCCGCCGCCGCGAAGAAATGGCCCCGATTGTCCCACCCACGTGGCTCGCCGTCCCCCAACAGCCGCACGTAGGCCTCGTGCACCAACGCCGTGGGCTGCAACGTCTGGCCCGGCAATTCCTTCGCCATTCTTCGCTCCGCCAATCGGCGCAGCTCGGCATAGACCAACGGCAGAAGCGCATGGGTCGCTCGGGAATCGCCCTGTTCGATCTCGGAAAGCAGCCGTGTTACTTCGGACATCCCATCCAGAATACACCTGAGTCTCGCAAGACGCTACTAAGTAGCCGCGGCGCGGGCGTGTTGCGTCGAGGGCGAGCCTCCCCGCGGAAAGAGATGCCTAAGCCAGATCAAACAACATAAGTTCCGCGTTTGACGTGGCTTCGATCCCTAGCACCGTTTCGTCGCTGACCGCTGCGCCGTCACCGGTAGCCAACGACTCACCGTTGACCCTCACCGAACCACGTAGTACTTGAATCCACGCGTGTCGTTCGCTCGCGATGTCGTGGCGGACCTTCTGTCCCTGCTCGAGGTCGACGAGGTAGATCCGGGCGTCCTGGTGGATCCGCAAGGAACCTTCCGCCGCGTCGCGAGATGCGACGAGCTGCAATCGATTGCGGCGGCCACGCGAATCAAATGACTTCTGCTCGTAACTCGGCTCGATCCCGTTTCGTTCCGGCATTAACCAGATTTGGTAGAAGTGCGTCGTCTGATTCTGCGAGCCATTGAACTCGCTATGCGTGATCCCCGTGCCCGCGGTAATTCGCTGAAATTCGCCCGGCCGGAGCACCTCGGCATTCCCCATGGAGTCCTTGTGCTCCAGAGCGCCTTCGAGCACGTACGAAACGATTTCCATATCGCGGTGACCATGCGTTCCGAACCCCTGACCGGCAGCAACGCGGTCTTCGTTCATCACCCGCAGCGAACGAAACCCCATCTGTGCGGGGTCGCGGTACCCGGCAAACGAAAACGTGTGGTCGGACTTCAGCCAGCCATGGTCGGCGTGCCCGCGATCGTTGGCCTTCCTGATCGTGATCATGCGTACCCCCTCCTTATGCGACGTTTAGTGCCGTGTCACGGCCGAATCTGGGGTTGGGAATAAAACAGTCAGGACACGCTGGTAATCGATGTGCGGTTGGGCGGGCGCTCACAGCCCGCCAGCAACCGCAAATCACACGCCGACGCACAGGACCCTCTGGCGGCATTCAATGCGTCGACAATCGGTCGATATTCGGGACTCCGAAGAAACGGTTGAGTTGGTGAAAGCGTAGGCCGCTTTTCGCCTTGATAAGGGCGGTTATGCGAGCCGACTTGTTGCACTTGTCGCGATTTGCGCCGCCGCCATCCGCTTGAGCGCCTCGCGGTCCACTTTGCCGGTGGCGTTTAGCGGCATCTCCGTGAGGATGACGACCTCCTCCGGCGCTTTATAGCCGACTCGCTCACGGGCGAAGCGGATCAACTCCGCGCTGGTGGGCCGCACCGAGCCAGCCCTAAGCGTCACGTAGGCCCGGACATTCTCTCCGTGAACGAGATCGTGAATGCCTACGACGCCGACCGCTTCGATCGCCGCGTGCTCCGCAACGGCGTCTTCCACTTCTTGCGGGCAGATATTCGAGCCGTCGTGAATGATGATCTGCTTCTTGCGGCCGCAAAACCAGAGGTAGCCGTCCTCGTCGACCCGCATCACGTCGCCCGTGTCGAGCCAGCCGTCAACGATTGTCTCGGCAGTGGCTTCCCGATTGCCCCAATAACCAACCGTATTGGCCGGCGAGTTAATCCAAAGCCGCCCCTGCGTGCCGACCGGGACTTCAGCGCCCTTATCATCACGAAGCGACATTCGATATCCCGGACAGAGCGTGCCAATCGAGCCCAGCCGGTTTTCGCCCGAGGGTGGATTGACCGTCGCCAGGCCGATCTCGGACATGCCGTAGCTTTCGTCGATCGGGAAGCCGGCCATGTCGGTGAACTCGCGCTCTAATTCTGCGGCGACCTTGTCGCCTCCCGAGACGCACAGCCGAATCGATGAAAACTGCGCCGCACCGGCATCATGGTCACGAACCAGAGTGAGCAATGCCGCCGGCAGCATCCAAAGGACCGTGGGACGAAACTGCTCAAAAAGCGGCAATATTTCGGGGCCGTCGCTGCCGCGTGGGATGACCAGTCGTGCACCCGCGGCAAGCGCGGCCAACCCGAACAGCGAACCGCCGATATGCGAAAACGCCGGCCCATCGGGATCGGGCGTGGGGAGTTTGTCGTTGGTTTGCGCCTGGGCGACCAACTCTTCGTAATGCAGACCGCGGCGGTCGTCGGCCTTATAACGAATCACGCCTTTGGGCAGTTGCCTGCCGAACACGCTGGCGGCCACGTCTTCGTCGCGTTCGGCGTGATGCAGCAGCAGCGATGCGCCGCTGACTTCCAAAGCATGATCGATTTCCGGTGGCATATAGCGATAGTTGAGCGGCGTCGCCACCAAACCGGCCTTCAGACAAGCCAAATAGTGAACCATCAACGCCGGGCGATTGGGCATCAGCGATGCGACCCGATCACCGGGCTCCACGCCCAGCGCCAGGTACTGTGCCGCCAGCCGGGTACTGCTTTGATCGAGCTCCCGCCAACTCATTTGTGTTTTGGCTGACGCCAGCGCCAGTTCATCGGGTTTCGTTTTGAGCCCGTGGCCCAGCAGATTTCCAACTTGACCCGCGAGCGTCAGCGGCGGTCCGGCAAGGGTCATCGCTCTTCCCTTTCGTGGAGGCACTTTCTATCGATTGAAACGTGAAGCGTTTGCGCCGCACCAGCAGCCGGCCGCACGGTGTCTGCGTAAAGGATTCTTGCTCCTGCTCGCGAATCTCGACTCGCACGAAGTTGCTTGCCGTGGATGTCGCAAGCATGTTTTCGAGAGCCTCTTCGACTTTGGGGCGCATTCGAAAACGAATTCTGGGAGATCGCAACCAAAGTTTCAAATCGTCCCGTTCCGGTTTCGTCTGGCTTCTTGCGTTTGCTCATGGCCACCGATATAACGGTTTGGGCTCCGAGCGTGAAGCGTATCTCGGCATGAAACCACTCGGCCTCGCGACCTACGACGAAAGCCATTGACGTAAGTCCAGAAGTTCTCAACTTGCGTCGAGGGCGCTTTTTTTGAGTTTCTTCGAAACGCTTTTGTCGCTAAAACTCGCCGTGCACCGACTCCCGCTGCGCAGAATCCGAGCCCGTGACGGGAGCACACTGCGGAGTATCACACCGATAACATCTGCATCCGCCGCCAGGTGGAACGCCGCCAACCTCGGACGCGAGGTACGGCTTTTCCGGCACCGCGGTGCAAGTGTTTCCACGCCAAGAACGGAGCTCGCAACCATCCTTTCGTGGAGCAAACCGGCGGCAAATCAAACGCCAACATGCGGTGCAGGTATTTTCGCTGCGACGCCAACCACCGCGAACTGGCACCTGTTGCCGCCAGGACATTCCGCGATATCGATTTCGGGAACTTCGGAAAGAGAGATATGAGGAAGTGACTCATGCTTTTACGACTGTCAATACGCGCTGGCTTCACCATTGGATGCGTTGTCTTGGCGACGCACGCGGTCAACGCTCAATCCAAGTTGCCCCGTCCGGATCCAGCTTTCAAAGGGAAGATTGGACAGAGTTACAAGGATTCGACGCCCAGCTACCCGCAACCGGTGACCGCGCCCAAGGGCAGTCCCAACGTGCTGCTCATCTTGCTGGACGATGTCGGCTTTGGAATGTGTTCAACCTTTGGCGGCCCGGTGCCCACACCCAACCTGGACAAGCTGGCCCATGGCGGATTGACGTATACCCGATTTCACACGACCGCTCTTTGCAGCCCAACTCGTGGGGCACTGCTGGCCGGTCGCAATCATCACACGATCAGCACCGGCGTAATTACGGAGTGCGGAACGGGATACCCGGGCTACACCGGAATCATTCCCAAGAGCTGCGGACTGATCTCGCAGACGCTCCGCGAGAACGGTTACGCCACGTCGATGTTCGGCAAATGGCACAACACGCCGGAAATGGACATCAGTCCGGCCGGACCTTTTGATCGCTGGCCGACGGGATTAGGATTCGAATACTTTTACGGCTTTAACCAGGGTGAGACGCATCAGTATTATCCGACGCTCTATCGCAACACGGTACCCGTCGATCAGCCAAGGACTCCTGAGCAGGGTTACCACTTCACTGAAGACATTACCGACGAAGCGATCGCCTGGACGCGCAATGTTCGAGCAGCGAATCCTGTCAAGCCTTGGTTCTGCTACTTCAGCACCGGTGCCGTTCACGCACCGCATCATGCACCTCCGGAATGGCGCGAAATGTTCAAAGGCAGGTTCGACCAAGGCTGGGACAAGCAGCGCGAATTGACGCATGCCAGGCAATTGAAAATGGGCGTGATACCCGCGGGCACAAAACTTACACCCCGTCCCGCAGAGATTCCTGCATGGGACGAACAGACGCCGGAAGCGAAGAAGGTCTATCTGCGTTTAATGGAAAACTACGCGGGATTCATGGCCCATACCGACCATCACATCGGACGCCTCATTGATAGCCTGGAAGCCTCCGGGGAACTTGACAATACGCTGGTGTTCTACATCGTGGGCGACAATGGCGCGCATGCCGAAGGTGGTTTGGAAGGGACGTTCAGCGAGCTGGCGAGTTTGCTGGGAGTTCAGCTGGGACTTGAAAGTACGATCGACCGACTCGACGAGATCGGAACACCCAGTAGCGAACCTCACGTGCCCGTGGCTTGGGCGTGGGCGATGTGCTCACCGTTTCAATGGACCAAGCAGGTCGCCAGCCACTTCGGCGGGACGCGCAATCCGATGGTCGTGCATTGGCCTAAAGGCATCAAGTCGTCAGGTGAAACGCGGACACAGTTCCATCACGTGATCGACGTAGCTCCTACGATCCTCGAGGCCGCCAAAGTTGCATTTCCGGAGGAGGTCAATGGGATTGCACAAAAACCGCTCGAAGGCGTGTCGATGGCCTATTCATTCAATAGCGCTGAAGCGAAAGAAAGGCGTACAACGCAGTACTTCGAAATGTTCACCAACCGCGCGATCTATCATGACGGTTGGGTGGCGTGCAGTCGATTCGGTGTGCCTTGGCAGACCGGCGGCAAGGAAGGTGATTTCACCGATGCGCCCTGGGAGTTGTACAACGTCGAATCCGACTTCAGTCAAGCCGAGGATCTTGCGGCGACCAATCCGCGGAAGCTGGAAGAGCTTCAAGCCCTGTTCATGGAAGAAGCCGCGAAGTATGCCGTCTTTCCTCTCGATCCGCGATTGGCCGAACGCCTGGATCCTCGAAACCGGTTGTCGGGCGAGCCGCGGACGAGTTGGACTTACTACGGAAACCGAGTCTGGTTGCCCGAACCGATCGGCCCGCTGATTTTCCCTCAGAGACATTCAATTACGGCCGAACTGACGATTCCCAAGGGTGGGGCCGAGGGCGTGGTCACCTGCGCCGGCGCATTCTCGGCAGGTTGGTCGCTCTACGTGATGAACAACAAACCGATGTTCCGTTACACTTTTTTTGACATCGCGGACGTCACGATTCCAGGCACGGTCGAAATCCCGGAAGGCAAAGTGACTCTAAGAACGGAGTTTACCCCCGATGGTTCTAAGATCGGCGGTGGAACGCTGAAGTTGTCCGTGAATGGTAAGCCGGCGGGTGAAGGAAAGCTCCAGCGGTCTGCATTCCGCCATGGGCTGGAGCCTTTTGAAGTTGGGCGTGACTCAATCACTCCGGTGGATCCGACCTACAAAGACAAGGGCTTGTTTGAATTCACGGGAACGATCGAAAACGTTCAATTCGAGCTTAAGTAACGCATCCCTGGAGTGAATCTCTTGAACCGCATCGTCCAGCGTCTGTTCACCGCGGCAGTCGTGTTGGTTGCTTCGGTGGGCAACCTGTGTCCGGCTCAGGATATCCTTCCGTTTCCACCTGTACCCTCTGGTTCACGGGCGGGAGTCACAATTGAGAGCTCGACCTATAAGAAGCGAGTGGAGCCAAGGAGACTTCCCGCGGATGCGCCGAACATTCTTATCATCTTGATGGATGATGTCGGGCCGGCCACTCCATCGACCTTTGGTGGCGAAATTCAGACTCCCACACTCGACCTCGTCGCGGGCCTCGGCATTTCCTACAACCGTTTCCATACGACCGCCATGTGTTCGCCGACACGTGCAGCGCTGTTGACCGGGCGGAATCACACTCGCGTTGGCAACGGCCAGATTGCGGCAATCGCCAACGATTTCGACGGCTTCAGAGGCATCATTCCCAAGTCATCGGCCACCCTGGCTGAGGTGCTTAAGGCCTACGGCTACAACACAGGTGCATGGGGAAAGTGGCACAATACCCCCGAGGAACAGATCACTTCGAAGGGTCCCTTCGACTACTGGCCCACCGGCTACGGATTCGAATACTTCTACGGTTTTCTCGCTGGCGAGGCTTCGCAATACGAACCCACCATGGTTCGCAACACTTCCTACGTTAAACATCCGCAAACTTCAGGCGGCAATGACCATTACCACCTCTCAGAAGACATCGCCGATGACGCCATTCACTGGCTCCGCGAACAGAAGGCCTACGCGCCCGACAAGCCCTGGCTCATGTACTGGGCTCCCGGTGCCTCCCACGGCCCGCATCAGGTGATGAAGGAATGGGCGGACAAATACAAGGGCAAATTCGACGACGGGTGGGATGCCTACCGCGAGCGAGTTTTTTCCAACCAGAAGAAGCTCGGCTGGATTCCGCCGAATACCCGCCTCACCCCGCGTGCCGAATCAATGGCGTCGTGGGAATCGATCCCGGAAAGTGAAAGACCCTTCCAGCGTCGACTGATGGAAATCTTTGCGGGCTTCACCGAACATGCGGATGCTCAAGCCGGGCGGGTGATCGACGAAATCGAACGACAGGGAAAGCTCGACAACACGATTGTTATCTACATCTGGGGCGACAACGGTTCTTCTTCCGAAGGACTCTCTGGCACGATCAGCGAGCAACTCGCCCAGAACGGAATCCCGACAAGGATTTCCCAGCATCTCGAAGCGTTAGAGGAGCTCGGCGGTCTTGACGCACTCGGCGGTCCGAAGACCGACAACATGTATCACGCCGGTTGGGCCTGGGCTGGTAGTACCCCCTACCAAGGCACCAAGCTTCAGGGCGCCTACTTTGGCGGAACCCGAAATCCAATGGCCGTCTCCTGGCCCAATCGCATCAAAGCGGACAAGACTCCGCGACCGCAGTTCCACCACGTCAACGATATCGTTCCGACCATTTACGAGATCTTGGAACTCACGGCGCCGCAAGTCGTTAACGGCTTCAGCCAGGACGCGTTCGACGGCGTCAGTATGGTCTACACATTCGATGACCCCATGGCAGAGGAGCGAAAGCGTACCCAGTTCTTTGACATCATGGCCAGTCGTGGCATCTATCAGGACGGCTGGTTCGCCTCCGCTCGGGGGCCGCGCGAGCCATGGGTCGGTGGCATCCCAAAAGGGATTCGTGAATGGTCACCGTTGACCGACAAATGGCAACTCTACAAGATCGATGAGGACTGGAGCCAGGCCAACGATCTGGCGGACAAGATGCCTGAGAAACTCGAGGAGCTGAAAGCACTTTTTTTGACTGAGTCCGCGAAGAACAACAATCTACCCATCGGCGGCGGACTCTGGTCCACCGCACTCTATCATCCCGAAGACGCCCCAGCATCGTCCCTCACTGAGTGGACCTTCGACGCTCCCATCACCGGCATGCCCGAATCCGCCGCGCCGAAACTGGGCAAAGTCGACAGTCTCGTGACGATGGAAGTTGACGTGCCGGAAAACGCAAACGGGGTGCTCTACGCGCTGGCCGGGTTTTCCGGAGGTGTCGCTTGTTTCGTGAAGGATGGATTTCTGTGCTATGAGTTCAATCTTTTCGAGATCCGGCGGACAAAGATCAGGTCCGCAGACAGAATACCCACCGGCAAAGTCAAGATTGAAGTCGAATCACGCCTTGCCGCAAAGATTGGCGGCCCCATGGATGTGACGCTGCGAGTGAACGGCGAAGTCGTCGCCAAAAATCGCGTTCCGGCGGCAATGTCGCTGCACTTCACGTCCAATGCCACGTTCGACATCGGGACCGATCTCGATTCGCCGGTGTCGCTTGACTATTTCGATCAGGCACCGTTTTCTTTTAACGGAACGATCGGCAAAACGAAGGTTGAGTATCTGCGTTAGCGGACTAGCGCCACTCCTTGCTGCGGGGCGCAGACCATCCAATGAATTGACTCGACCAGAGAATTGGCAACGTTCGAAGAGGCAACCGACAATGGAATACCAATTTGAACCGCTCGGTCCGTTACTCCGGATCGTCGTTTAAAATGAAGGAGTTGAATCGCATGACCGGAAATCGATTGCTCTGCTTCCTCGCATTCGTTCTCCTCACCCGAATCTCCTTGGGACAGGAAGCCGCGACGCCACCTGCCACCGCCGCAACGAAGCCCTCAGAAGAACCCGATGCTCAGGCGGCTCCACGACCGCAGCGCCGAAGTCGTCGTGGTCTTGGTGGCCCAATAACGCTTGGCCCCGACGACAAACCGACTTTCGACGATCCGCCAGCCGGATTCGATAAGGCTCGTGATGGCATCGCGCACGGCAAGCTTGAGATGCTTGAATACGATTCGACAACCGTCGGGACGCGACGCAAGGTCCTCGTCTACACGCCTCCCGGATATTCGAGCGACACAAAGTACCCCGTGCTCTATCTGTTGCATGGCATCGGAGGCGATGAAGAGGAGTGGAGACGAGGTGGCCAGCCGGAGATCATTCTAGACAACCTGATTGCCGACAAGAAGGCCGAGCCAATGGTCGTGGTCATGCCCAACGGTCGCGCACAAGAGAATGACCGGGCCGTGGGTAACGTCATGGCAAGCGCTCCGGCATTCGCGAAATTCGAGCAGGACCTATTGAAAGATCTCATCCCATTCGTCGAATCGAAGTATTCCGTGAAAGCCGATCGCGAAAAGCGCGCCCTCGCGGGACTTTCGATGGGTGGCGGCCAGTCGCTGAATTTCGGTCTGGGTCACCTCGACACGTTTGCATGGATTGGTGGCTTCTCCTCAGCACCCAACACGAAGCCTCCTGCGGAACTGGTTCCCGATCCGAAGCGAGCAGCCGAGCAGTTGAAGTTTTTATTCATCTCGTGCGGCAACAAGGACAGTCTGATTCGCGTCAGTCAAGGCGTCCACGCCTACCTCAAGGAACACAACGTGCCTCATGTTTGGCACGTAGATAGTCATGCACACGACTTCCAACATTGGAAGAAAGCGCTCTTCCACTTCTCGCAGCGGATCTTTAACTCTGCCGTCCCAGCATCACCGACCGACGAACTCGGGCACACGATCCAGGGCGTGTCCAAGTACTCCTTCTTCGGGGGAGCCGCTGGGGATGATGAATTCGAAGCGTTGATCCAGCAGCATGCGCGAGATTGGCAACCGACGATGTTGAGATCGTCTTTGAATGCCCAGACTTTATCGTCGATGACCGTCGCTCGGGAGACGACGAGCGCAAGTGACGGGGATCGCGATTGAGAACTTCCGCCGGGCCCACTCCACGAAATAACGAATCGGCCGCGAATGGTCCGAAAGAGGTGGAAATGTCTTCGCGCTGGCGGTTGTATTTCTCACGTTCTCGGCGGACGTTTCGCGACTACTTGAATAATCTGATTTGCGCCGGCAATCGCCAAAGTCCGGTACGACCGCTTAGCTGGGGTGCCCTGGGGTCGCCATGCAGCAACGCTGCACACGCGGAATGTTATCCTGGGCCGTGTCGTTGATACGTGATTCCAGCTTCAAAGCCTCGGACATATTTCCGACCCAGGTTCCAACATCAGGCACCCTCTTTCGGCTTTGCCTTCCCTCCAGCGGAACCAGTTCCCGGCTTCATCAGGACGATGCGGTTGATACGACATCCTACTGCCCTCTCGCCGCACTTCGTTCCCTTCGCTTGGCGATACCTTGGTTGCACTCGTGAGGTTCGCTCTCAGACGGACGAGCGCGCCGCCAAGGCTGGAGTTGGTGGTCCGGTATCTCCCACCGGAAACTGCCGAGGAGCAGATACGATGACTCTCCTAAGTTTCTGGGGAACCTTAAAATCCGCGTGCCAGGTTCCGAACTGACGCCGGGTGGGTGGGGGCGCCGATCATCACTGACCGAGTCTCGTGAAAGTGTCCACGGGAATTGAAATCGCTCAATGGCTCCCGAACAAGAGGTTACAGAAGGCGATTGTCCGAGACGGTGAGATTCGGACATCCGTTTCAACCGAGCAAGCGATTGTTGCCGGGAGGCAACGCAGACTGTTGCTATTCAACAAGAATCAGCTCGCTGCAAATCCATGCGACGAGCTGTTTCGATTTCAAGTCGGGGTGACAAGACGACACCGTTAGAACGTTGTCATCGGTCTGTCGTCGACATGCAAACAAACCATTTTGTTGTTTGCCAACAGGTTGTGGCCTTTGTCGGCTGAAACGGCAAACAGTGTGTGCGATGGAGGTGGCCCAGGCTTGACGCACGGGGACGGATGTCGATGGTTGCGAGCAGGTTGACAGGGGCAGAGACTTGATCAAGATCTCCAGATAAAGCCCATAGCCCAGAGAACGCCAAGGGCGACGAGAATCAACCCAGTGAGCTGATAGAAGCGGTGAACGGCGTTGCCCTCACCCCAGAGGAGCCGGGAGCGGGCGACCAATAATCGGTAGATGATGAACTCGCTTTGCATTGTGCCGCAGACCAGCATGAACAGGCCGGACGCCGCCATCAGAATTCCCCAAAGTAGATTCATCAGTGACAATTCTCCTCAGCGGGCATGGCGGAGTGGATGCCTCGGATCATTCGGAGGCCCAAAGCAAACGAACGTGGATTGACTGCGGAAGTGCCAGCGTGAAGTCGAGCGTGTCGTCATCGATCAGTTTGTCGCGAAGCGTGACCTGTCCCTGAGAACCTTCGCCATCAGTGTAGCCAGGGTTCAGCACCGCGTCGCCGCCCTTGTTGAATTTCCAGGTGCCGAGGTGTGACGAACCGGTGCTGTCGGCTCCGACCTGGAAGACGTCGCCATTGGCCGCGTTGACACTGATCAGTGAAACCGACGTGCGGCCTGGATCGATCGATTCTGCCTCAATCACCCGGTCCCTGATTTTCCAACGGAACGTCAGCTTCAGTCCCTTGCCCTCACTTCCTTCATCGAGCCATGTACCGATCAGGCGATCCCAGCCCGACCGATCAAAAGCCTCAGCGAGCGTCGTGGGCTGTTTCAGTTTGCTCTCGTCTTCGTCGTCGGTGGGTTTAGCCTGAGCGACCGTCAAAATAAAATCATTGCTGAATTGGCCGCTGGGATTCTGACGCTGCAATAGGTTAGGTGCAGACCATTTGCAGGACGACCCTCCAGCTTGATCGCGACAAGCTCGTTTTGCTTCAGCGACACTTCGCCATCGACTCGATGCCCATCGAGAAAGATTCGAGCTTGTTCTTCAACATGCTGGCCGCTAACCACCGACTCTGTCCGATCGGGATACAGCACGGGAAATTTCTGCGAGCCGCGTTGTTTCTCAATCGGCCCAACCGTCCAAATGGCCGGCTGAGGAGCATTCGTGAAGCCGGACCTTGACGGCCACCAGCGTCGTACGCATGCGTTTGGCGATGGAGTAACGTGGAATCTTGAACCAACCATGCGCTCTGGTCTTCGAGCAGAAATGCGTGAAGCCGAGAAAATCAAACGCTTCTGGGCGACCATCGCCGCGTGGCTGCCAGTTTTCGATCGCATAGCGACCGAATTCGATCAATCGCGTTTTACCTTCGTGGAGCTTCAAGCCAAACTTGGCTAGACGAGTTCGGAGTGCATCCAAACATGCCTGCGCCTCGGAGTCAGACTGGAATCCAATCACAGAACAAGTCCAAGACAACAGTCCAAGACGGTCTACAAGGCAACAAGTCCAAGACGGTCTACAGCTCCAGAGTCATTCGGCAGCACAGGGGGAGCCACAGGCGTGACCGGCGGCGGTGAGGGCACGGAAGTAGACCGTCTGAGTTTGGCGGTCTGAGTTTGGCGGCTGAGTTTGGCCGGCGAGCTGCCAGACGGGGGGTGCACACCCCCTCATCCGGCCTTCGGCCACCTTCTCCCGCGCTGGGGAGAAGGGACGGGGTGCGGTTGCTCTTTTGCGCGGTTGGCGTAGGAACAGAGCAAGGAACGCGGTGCGGAGACGTCGCGCTGTCACCTCTCCCGAGGGAGAGTAAGCGCCTCCGCGCCGACGCCAGGGTGTCGCGACCGATCCACGCATTCATGGCCCGGGTGAGCCCACTCAGGGGGTTCGTCCATTAGGCTGGGGCAACCCGGCCTGCGAATCACCGCAGGGCATGGTAAATAGCCCCGGGCGAACCAACAAACGACCTTTTCGGAACCGACCCGCGGATTTTCCCATTTTCTATTGGGTAAAATCGCCGCCGATTTCGCACTATCTGACGGCGTGACGGCGGCTCTTGATGGTCGGACTGTGTCGCGACGATGCAAGACTGTCGTACAAGGCAACAAGTCCAAGACGGTCTACAGCTCCAGAGTCATTCGGCAGCACAGGGGGAGCCACAGGCGTGACCGGCGGCGGTGAGGGCACGAAAGTAGACCGTCTGAGTTTGGCGGCTCGTCTGAGTTTGGCTCTGAGTTTGGCGGCTGAGTTTGGCCGGCGAGCTGCCAGACGGGGGGTGCACACCCCCTCATCCGGCCTTCGGCCACCTTCTCCCGCGCTGGGGAGAAGGGACGGGGTGCGGTTGCTCTTTTGCGCGGTTGGCGTAGGAACAGAGGAAGGAACGCGGTGCGGAGACGTCGCGCTGTCACCTCTCCCGAGGGAGAGTAAGCGCCTCCGCGCCGACGCCAGGGTGTCGCGACCGATCCACGCATTCATGGCCCGGGTGAGCCCACTCAGGGGGTTCGTCCATTAGGCTGGGGCAACCCGGCCTGCGAATCACCGCAGGGCATGGTAAATAGCCCCGGGCGAACCAACAAACGACCTTTTCGGAACCGACCCGCGGATTTTCCCATTTTCTATTGGGTAAAATCGCCGCCGATTTCGCACTATCTGACGGCGTGACGGCGGCTCTTGATGGTCGGACTGTGTCGCGGTCGGACGATGCCTGACTTCTCGATACTTGAGCAAGTCAAGGCGCGAAAAATCTGGGAGACCAATCCGATCCGCTCGAATTGCGACGTACGGGGCGGGTCAAGTTGTGTTCCGTTGCATCGTGGCTGATTCGTTGCGAGTTGGCGTTCAACTGCTTTCCGTCCGACTTGCGGAGGAGTCGACCCTACGGGTATCGCGGGAACGCTGATGCAGGCAATCGCTAATGACGGGTGACGTGAAACCTGTGTCGACGCAGATGCGAAGCAGCGAATTGGATACTTAGGAACCGCGCGACTATTATTTACCGGATTTGAATGCTTCTCTCGGATGGATCTCATAGTTCCATTCGCCGTGGAATTCGTTGCGTTTGATGACACACTCTGAGAGGACATCATCGGATACCTTGATGCCCTTGCTGTAGTTCTTGCCATCAAGCCAAGCGTGAATCTCCAGGCCGGAAGCGGTACGTGTGTTACCGATGCTCGACACGACGACTTCGTGCGTCTCAAGCGGCACGCCTCGCCAATTCCTTGTGATGTGACAGAACAACCGGTGCTCGATCTTGTTCCATTTGCTCGTCCCAGGTGGGTAGTGGCAAACTTCGATGATCAATCCCGTTTGATCGGCCAGACGCTGAAGCTCTAACTTCCAAAGTCGACTTCGTGAGCTATTACTGCCTCCGCTGTCGGCAGTGATCAACAAACGTTTGCAGGACGGGTACCGTTTCTTGCCGAGCTTCTTCCACCACAAACGAATTGCCGCAACTGCGAACTCTGCGGTGTCGTGACTGATGCCGACTGACACGACGGCTTCATCACGGTGAATGTCATACACGCCGTAGGGCACGACCTTGCCTTTGGTCTTGTCTGGAAAATCGTGCGTATCTGTCTCTCGCGGCTGACGCTTCGGTTCGTACTCTTTGCCGACATTGCTCTTGTTTCCAAGGGTTTCTTTCTTTTTCGTGTCCACAGACAATGCCGGTTCGCCACGATGTTTTCTCGCCTTCACGCGCGCGTTGATGTGCTCAAACTGGGCGTCGCGGTCCGGATGCTGCCTTCCCTCACGTGTCTTGCGGTTGCCCTGCAGGCTATACCCCAAGTCGACTAACAGGCCACGAACAGTCGATGCACCTACCTCAAACCCTTGTCTTCGTAGTTCCTCCGCGAGCGTCCGAGTGCTCTTGCATGTCCATCGCAGCGGATTGGTCGGCTCACCTCGAGTCGTTGGCGCAATCATCTTGTCCAATGCAGCAAGCAGCGACGGTTGCTCCGCCTTTCGTGATCGTCGACCCGCCCCTTGTCGACGTTGTCGCCCCAGCGGAGGAGATTGGCCGGATTCGAGTTCTTTGATTCCAGTACGAATGGTGCGATCGGACATTCCGGTCGCTTCCGTGACCGCGGCAATACCACCGTGCCCCAACGATCTTGCTTCAATCGCGGCCCAGCGCTGCGGCCGCGCTCATGCAACGACTCCGCAAGGTTGACAAACTTCTCGCGAATCCATTCAACTACGTGTGCATCCGGCATGCATCCAAGTATTCACCAATCCCAGACAATCTTACCGCGTCTCAGCACACACCGGATGTATCTTTGGCAACCCGAACCGACGTTTCTCGGAGCTCAGCGATGAAATCTCGAATGATCTTTACTTTGTTGAACCTCGTCTTTGCACTTGCCTGTTTTCCGACAAATTGCTCGACGGCCGCTGAAAGCTTTCTTGACGATTTCACAAACCCCAGTCCGTCCGATCCAGATCGAGCGCCCGTAACATGGAGAGCCACCTATGGAAACATTGCCATTGAGGGCGGAGATCTCGTCATCAGTGCCGATTCCTCGCTGGCAGGCGCCTTTGTGAACGATTTCGTGGCGAAAGACGTGACAATCGAGGCTCAGTTTCGAATCGTGGAAGGTTCGAATGCGGCGCTCGCCCTCCGAGGTGTGGGAGCGGCGATTTCCGACTGTTATTACGGCGAATTGAGCGACGGCAACGCCAGACTATACCGATGCGGGGTGCCGGTACGGCCCTTAAGCGATGCGGCCCCCGTCGATTTCAATGCGACGGATAAGGACGTTGTCATGCGGCTACAGGTCCTAGGCGACCAACTGAGCCTGTGGGCCTGGCCGGCGGACGAGGAAAGACCAACCGACCCGCTCGCAACAGCTCGCAATTCTAGTTTGACGGAAGGTACCGTGGGATTCACCGTTTACGACCTACAAAGCGGTCCCGTGCAGGCCGAGGTTCGCTACTTCCAAGCCATCGTTGTTCCCGAACCATCAGCGGGCTTACTTTCTCTGCTCGGCCTACTTGGCGGGGTAATGTGGTTTAGACAGAAGCACTCCCAGATTCGACCGTGCTGGCAGGACCAAACTCAGACAGCCTAAACCAGCATAAACCAGCCAAACGAAACACAGACGGTTTACGGACGCCAGTCCCAGACGGCAAGTTCAAAAGTCCAAAGTCGAAGACCGCCTACAAAGTCCTCTACAAAGTCCGAAGACCGTCTACGAAGTCCTAACGCCTGGTTGTCGGACTTGGTCCGCTGCACCGACTTCTTGTTGCTCCCCGCTTGTTCATTGACGTTGATTTCGCATCACGCCGCTTAAGTTCTGACCGCCAACACGAAAACTGATGCGCGACCAATTAGACAAACAACGATGACCGCCGAGTCGATCCAATGAAACGCCATGTCTGTTGTTCCGATCAACATGAATGTTCTTCTCCTGCCGCGCGGTGACGATAGACTTCAATTGCCGCACAAGTGTCCGCGGAGCCGAATCCGAGTTGCTCGGCTTGCTCCAACAGCAATTGATGCAACTCACTCAACGGGACACGAGCGTCCGCGCGCCGCGATTCCTCAAGAATCAACGGAACGTCTTTGAGGTGCTGCGACAATCGCGCCTGCGCCGCGTAGTCTCGCTCCAACATCTTTGCCCGTTCGTCGGCAGGACACGACTTGCAGCGGGAGTTTGCTGGAGTATCTTGCGTGCCGTTTTCGGGTCGAATCCGCCGGAACTGCGCCAGCGATATTGTCTACAAGTTCTCGTACAACTCGGCTGGTAGGCAGGCTCGGAAATACGACATCACACTGCGTGAACACGTGGGCAACTTCAGAGCTGGCGGTACCTCCCAAAGCTGCCAGTCCGTCCGTGCGAGCCGGATCGGCATCAAAGCCGACAACGCAAACGCCTTCTTGATGGAAGTGTTCCGGGCTGGCGCTGCCGAGCAGTCTAACACCAACCAAGCCTACGCTGTTGATGCTTGACATCTAGCGAAACCCTGCGAGGCGGGTACGACAAGATGAAGTCGGGAATCACCGCTGGATCAATTCGCGGCCCGACGTAGCTATTGAGATATTAACTGCTTGAACAGTTCGTACTCGGCGGCCGCTTCGAACTTGCGATGGTCGTGAACCAGCGCGCCGAAGGTGATGCGCATTGTCTTTCCCGGTGCGATTGTAATCGAACTGACTTCGCCCTGCTTCATGGCTTTCCGCCCAAACGGGTTGGACACAAAAGCACCATATTTGCGGTTGTGCCACCAACTTTCGCGGAAGTTGTTGGGGCTCGCCATCAGCATGATGCCGCCGGAACGCGGGCCGGTTCCCGAGTAGTCACACCAACTGGCCGGCTGGCCCCACGTCTGTTCGGCAGTCTGTTTGCCCGTCGAGCTGCGAATCAAGCCTCCGTTCTCCTCGGTGAAGGCAGTTGCCACGCGCGCACCAAAGCCCATTTCTTCCTGATCGCCGAACGTAATCGCTTGTTGGCCAGCGCGAAACTCGGCGCTCCACACAAGCAGCCAGCCATGCGGCCGAGCCGTCAACGTGAAGTTGTTCGTCATCAGGCCTAGCGGCTGGCCATCACCCGTCATCAAGCGGCATTCGGTTGCAAACGTCAGACGTCCGTCGGCGATCGTCGGAGCGGATACGAATCTTAGATGTTCCATCGCCGCTTTATTCCGCCAGAAGTCCTGACCGTTGATGTCGCCGAATGCCAGCCAGATTCCCGGATGCAGCTGCTCGTGGTCAAGCGCGTCAACACCTTTGACCGGCGGATGATTGCGAGTCACCTGCAGGCCACTCACAAGCCGAGCGTTCGCGAAATAGGGACGCAGGATCTTGCCGTCGCGAAAGACAAAATCGACGATGGGCTTGCCGTGCAGTGAAATTCGAAGTTGCTTTTCCTGTTCTTCAACATGGAAACCCGTCTCGGGCGAAGCGGTATCTGAGGTGGCCGTTTCCGAGTCGGAGGCAGCCGGCGCAAGCGGTGTTCGCATGGAAAGCAGAAATGTCGCCAGGTCGGCCACTTGCTGCGGAGTCAGTGACTCTGCCATATCGGGCATCGCGGAAGCCGCGCTGGTGCGTTCGCTCTTCGATCAGTGACTTCGGGATGTCGACTTGTTCCCCGCTAGACTGTCCGAGTGACAACATCAGGCCGCTTTCTTCCAACAGCACGCCGGAATACACCTGACCGGCGTCGGTGACGACGGTCAGTTGATTGAATCCTTCCGTGATGATCTCACTGGGATCGACAATTGACTGCACGATGTGCGGTGCGTTGGATCGCAAGCCGATGTTGCTGAGGTTTGGGCCGAAACCATTTGTTTTTGCGTCCAGGCTATGGCATTTAAAGCAGCCGGCTCCGCGCGAGTGCCGAAACAACAACTCACCGCGCTCGCGATTCCCTTGCTCCAATAGCGCTAACGCGGCATCGGTTGTCGCCTTGGAACCGTTGGGCTTAAGGGGCAACGGAGCAACCGCGACGATGTAGTTGACCATGCTACCGCCATCGCCATCGTCTGTGTTGCCGCCAAGCCGGATGGGTCCTGCGGTGAATGTTCGACCGTAAAATGTGAACTTCGCACCCTCTGTGATCGCCGCCGTAAACGACTCCCGCTCAAAACTGTTGGCCAACCACGCGGGCGGCTTCTCCTGCCGCGCGTCGATGCCGACCCACACGCGAACCGGCGCGATCGCTTCGGCGGTGAGCCATTCTTCTCCGCGCGAACTTTCGTCGCTGTTTGCGGTCTGTATCAGGTCGCAGCCTGCCAATTCAGGTGGAATGTCATTCAATCGATAGTTGCGGTCGACATAAGTCGGGTTCCCGATTGCAAAACCTCCGGGTAGCACCCTATACGCCTTTTTGCCTCGAGCCTTCAAATCCCGAATCGCTGCGACGGAACTCGCGGACGAGACGTCTTCTTCGATGCCCGATGCTTCCGCCAGGGATCGCCCTTTGATTGTCGGCCTCGAGGCCTGCTCCATCTTTGATAGCCAGAATTCGGCGATTTGCCGGACAGCGGAGTCGGCTTCACCGCTCAGCCAAAGATTGCACTTCGGCTCGAGTCAACGCCTGTGTTTCCAGCAGCGACAGCAGCGCGGCCCGGCGCACGGCACCACGCGGGTCTGACAGCAGTGCCCGTCGCGCAGCGACAGAGCTGAGACCTCGCAACGCTTGCCATCCTGCATAAAAGATGGTCTCATCGGATTCGCGTTCAAGCAGGTTTAGTAGGTCGGGAACGAGCTCCGATTGATGAGCCTCGTGGAGGGCTTGAACCGCAGCGAAACGCACGCGGGGTTCCGCGTGTCGCAGCGCGATTCGCATGCAGTCAGCAAGTCGATCCGTCTGCCGAAACTGGTTCGCGCGATAGGCCAGAATCCTCACGGCTTGGACCTGACGGTTGAGCGTCGCGCTGTTCTCAGCTTGCAGCGCAGCTTGCAGCAGTTCCGCAAGCGAGCTCGCAGCCGGCATGCGCCCTAGCGACCAGATCGTCCACGTTTCCTGATTCTCGGTGAGTCGGTTGTCCGACAGCCGTCTTAGAATTTGCGCCGCGACGGCAGCTCCACGACGGACCAATTCGTCCTGCGCGTTAATGCGACGCACGGGGAGCGGGCTATCGAATTCCTCGACCAGTTCGTCGACCGAGTATTCTTCGAGCGGTATCGACGGCCGGATGGCCTTGGCCGGCGGCGCGTCTTCCAACGCGATTCGAAAGACGCGGCCTTCGTTGATGAGTTGGCCGTCTTCCCACTCGGCACCATAGCCGCTGCTCCATCCTAGTATCCACAATGCGCCATCGGGACCGAACTCAAGATCCGTTGAATTCCCCTTGCTCATGTAGAGCTTGCCGTCGGGTGCCCAGTTCAGTCCATGCAACCCGTGCTCGAGGTTGCCGAGATCGGTGTATAGCTTGACGTACTCATCGGCTTCGTCATCTCCGTCATGGTCACGCACGATCGTCAAGTCCGGCGCGTTCGCAATCCACAGGTCACGGCCATGCCACGCCAGGCCCTGAATCGCATTGAATCCCGTTGCAAAGACCTTCGTCTGATCCGCCTGCCCATCACCGTCGGTGTCGAGCACCATCACAACGCTGTCGCCTGGAGTCTCTGGTTGTGGTTTGCGATATTGCGGCCCCATGCCGACAAACAGCCGTCCCTTCGCATCAAACGCCATCGAGCAAGGTTGCCTCACCAGCGGCTCACTCGCGAATAATGTGACCTGAAAATGCGGGGGGACCTTCGGCAGCGAATGCAGGTCGGCGGACTTGTCCGTGAACTGGGCCATGGCCGTCGAGGAAGCGAGCGTAACCGCGAAACAAGCCGCGAAATATGCGAAAAACGCGAAATCCGGAGGATGTTGCGATTGATGATTGTCTGCTGGTTCCGAAATATCTCCAATCTCGACTGCACATTGAATTACTGATCCTCTTTGCAAGTCGTTAGTCATCGTGTTCTTTCGCATCTCTTGCATATTTCGCGGTTGTCTTCTCAGATCAGACCTGCCAGCCTTCACGGTATTCACGCCGCAAGAACTGATTGGCGGGCTCGTGATTGGTGAACACCATCTTGTTGGAATCCCAGAGCAGTATCTTCTGAGTGAGATCGTCGCGAAGCTGAGACCGCAGCGCAACGTTGCCCAAAAGCACGCCTTCTGTCAGCGGTCCCGCCCAGTCAAAGTTGGATCCAGCTTTCGGACCACCTTTGCAGGCGCGAATCCACTCGTCGTGGTGCCCTGGTGAACGATCCAATACTTCGGGCGGCGTTCCGTACTGTTTCGCTCGCTCTTCGGGGAACAGGTGCCAACCGTGGTCCCAATCAGTCAGGATCACTCCGTCGTCACCCACCAGCATCACGCCGTTGGCGGCCATGACATTGCCGTCTATCAGAACGTCCGGGCGCGGCGGTCGCAACCCGCCGTCGTGCCACTTGACGGTCACAGGCGGCATTGCGCCGCGAGCTGGAAAATGAAACGTCACCACCGAACCAAGCGGATATGATTCCTCGTTGACTCGCGTCGAGACGGCCTCGACACGGGTCGGCGCTTTCAACTTCAAGGCGCGGTAGACCGGATCGAAGTAATGACATCCCATGTCACCCAACGCACCCGTGCCGAAGTCCCACCAACCGCGCCAGTTGAACGGTGCATACGATGGGTGATACGGCCGCATTGGAGCCGGTCCGATCCACAAGTCCCAAGCCATCGTGTCAGGGACGGCTGGCCTATCGGCTGGGCGTGGAACTCCCTGCGGCCAGTATTCGCCATGCAGACCGCGCGAAGGTCGATCGGTCCAAATGTGAGCTTCGCGAATCGGCCCGATCGCGTTGTCCATGACAAACTCTTGGACGATTCGCGTATCCTTGTCCGCTTGCGCTTGATTCCCCATCTGCGTCGCCACGCCCGCCTCGCGGGCCGCCTTCGCCAATTCCCGGGCTTCCCAAATCGAGTGCGTCAATGGCTTCTCGCAGTAGACGTGCTTGCCAAGACGAATCGCGGCCATCGAAGCGTGAAAGTGATGATGGTCCGGAGTCGACACGATGACGGCATCGATCTTTGACTCCATTTCGGACAACATGACCCGATAGTCTTTGTATCGCTTTGCGCTCGGGAGTTTCTCGAATGCCTCAGCCGCACGTTGCCAGTCAACGTCGCACAGAGCCACGATGTTTTGCGACTCGGTTCCGCGGATATTGCTTCCCGCCCTGCCGCCAGCGCCGATACAGGCGATGTTCAGCTTTTCATTGGCCGCATAGGTTCGCGCCGAACCAGCGTGCAGAATCGTAAACGTGGCCGCCGATGTCCCGACGGCTTTCAGGAACTTACGACGATTGAGATTGACATACGATGGCATGATATCGACTCCGCGTCGTAAATGTTGGTTAAGCATGGCGCTTTGTTTGCTCTCGTGGCACTTGAGCAAGATTTTAATTGGCCTCGGTTGCCCATGCCACAGGGGATGTGCTGCCGTGTTGACTCGAGAATGGGATCGCCGAACATCGTCTTTAGCTTGGCAGACGATGTTGGCCCGGAAGTGCTCGAGCGCCACGGCGGCTCGACGTATGCAACGCCGAATCTCAGCTAACTGGCAGCGGCCGGCGCGAGATTCGAACCCTGTTACGCCATGCGGGTCTGTCATCCGACTGGCAAGTGCGTGATAAGCCTGCTGACGTAACTCATCCGGAGTGGGCGACGACGTGAATGCCCTCAATGGTAAGCGTGCCCGCGCGGGCGGTCATCGCGAACAGACTTACAGCGGCCAGCATGCCGATGGCCCGTTTGAACGGGAAGGACAAGAGCGAACGTGATCGAGTCCGGGATCTGATTCTCATGTTGAATTTGTGTTCTGATCGGAGTTTAAGAAAGCAAACGACTAGCGGCGCCACGTCAGCGTGACGACCGGCTTTTCGGCAAGCGTCATGGTTACGACCTTCCCGTTAAAGGCAATCGACAGGTCGCGCGGCTCGGTCCGCGGGTTTGCCGCCACCAACACGAAACTGCCGACCGGGTTTGTCGACGCGACATTCGGTGGAAGTTGGGTGGATCCCGATGTTGCGATTCGCACCGCGCCAGGTTGGATGAACTTCATGAATTGACCGTAAATGTAATCGTCCGCTCGGTAGTCGGTCTGAAACGACTCGCGGTTGAGCGTCGACATGGCCACCGGCTTGCCTTCGTACAAGTGGAATGCGCTGCCATCGACATACTGTGCCGCTTGCGGATCGCCGCGCCGGCTCCAGTTGGCCCGAAGCGGTGGGAAGAGAAGCAAATCCGTCTCGTCTTCTACCAACAACACGCTGCGAGGCGGCAAGTGCCGAATTCTGCGGCGAATTCGTCGTTCCTTTCTCGCGCTCGGGATCGGGCGCCGGCACATAGCGTGGTCGCTTCCATACGTAATCGAGACCGCTCAACCGTGAGACGGTGACGCGTCATCTGAAGGAAGCATCAAAACCGGCCAAAGCGCCCACCGGGTGTGAGGATCGTGCTGACGGTTCAAAACCGGCCAAACCGCCGTCAACTCAGTTGGTCGAGTCGATGCCGCTCGTTCGAGTCGTTGTCCCGACTGCCAGCGGCGGGGCTGCGGACAAGTAGCCCATCGCAGCGCAGGAGTGACATGTGCAGTCGCGGTAATGAACGTAAGACATTGGCGCAGGAACGCAGTATTTGCAATTCACCCTGCAGCCAGAATAGCGGCGGTACGCAGGGCGCAACCCACGGCAAGTGCCGTCAGCAACAGCCCAACCGGACACAGCCAATGTCTTGCTCTAGCCATGCTTCGCCCTTTGTCTGCGTCATATGAATCGTCAGCAAACTTTACGATCTTGGTCTCGTGGAGCCGATCATTCGGACGGCGGCATCGGTTGTGGCACCGCGACCGACTCGGGAACCGCCTCGCTTATCTGGACGGAGAAACCTCCCACGACGCGTTCTAGTTCCGCCAGAGTTTGTCGAAAGGATGCTTCCAACTGTCGGAAGGTGACTTCGTAACGCAGTAGCTGCCTCCAATTGTCGATCAACTGCATAAAGTCGACTTCCCCGACGTTGTAGGCTTGGCTGGAAACTTCGAAAGTCTGCCGTGCCTTTGGCAAAATGTCTTCTCGAAAAAGGTCCAACATGTTTTGCTGGCTTTTGGCCTGCGCAAAGAGATCGGCCACTTCTTCGAGAGTGCCGTCAGGCAGGGAGTCATACGTGCGGGCCGAAGAAACTGCCTTTGCTTCGGCAGTACGTACGGAGGAATCTAGTCGCTTCTGGTAAATCGGAAGGAGTGACGCCGGCCGTAAGTAACAAGGAATCGCGTCCGTTGGCAACGGGGCTGAGTCCGGCGTTCGCCACATCAATCCAAGAGAGGCCAAGCGTCAAGTCCGGTTTGTAATCCAGGCGTGCCAATTCCACGGAACGTCGGTCCCGTTCGAGGGAAGCCAGTTGGGCATGAAGTTCAGGTCGAGCTGCAATGGCTTGCGCCTGTAGCGCGTCGAGATCCTGGGGAGCCTGTTCAGGCGGGAGCCGGTCGAGGGCTCGCAGTTGTGTTTGAGGAGCCACGTGTAAGATTTGGGCGAGTCTCGCTCGACCGCTTTCCAGCTGTTGACGTAGCTGGATCAATTCCTTTTCGACATTCGAGATCTCGAGCTCCGCCCGCACGACGTCTTGCTGACTCGTGCGACCCGCCATGTACCGGGTGTTGGCGACGTCGCGTATATCGCCTAGTAGCCGCTGCTCCGCCTCCGTCACGGAAATCGCGTGCTGTATATAGTACAGCTCGTAATATGCCCGTTTGACTTTCGCGATCGTTGCCAATTCGGTCGCGGCCAAGCGGGCACGCGCTACATTGGTTTGTGCCTCGGCTACGTTGGCTCGCGACCCGAGTTTTCCAAACCAGTGAAACCTCTGGCTCGCCGATAAAATCAAGTCCTGCGGACCGGCGGCTGTCTGCACTTGCTCTGGTTGAACGGTGACGTTCAACATGGGATCTGGAAGACTCGCGGCCACGGGAACCTGGTGAGCGAAGGCCTCAACGTTCTTTCGAGCCGCTTGGATGTCTGGATTTTGTTGCAAGGCAAATCGAATGTACTCCTCGACGGCGTGTGATCCCTCAAGTTCGGAGACCACCGGATTGACGAATTCTTCGGGTGAGTCCAACGGTGCGTACATGGCTCGATGGACAGCACGCGAAACTTGAGCGAATTCCGGATCACGCGTTTGATGTGCGGTCCTACAGCCGGCTAGTAATGCAATCATCGCTTCGACGTGTGTGGTTGCCCGCCTGGCCATCCGAGGCTTCCTTGAGCGCAATAGTCGAAATCGGTACCTCCCTGAGTATCGGGCGAACCCCTTCCATCGAACCACTTCGTAGCTTGGAGTCGTTCGTTGGACTTGATGTGGCCGGTTCGGTTTTAGCGGTTCATCCGGATTGGCTGGTCGCAGACACGGTCCTATCGACCGGCGCCGGGAAGAAGATGCTGGACACTTCAACCGCCGGCAGGCGTCTTATTATCCAGCGTTTCGTCGATCTACGGCCAATCAGATTGGGGGTCGGGGCTTGGCAGATCAGTCATGGCTTAGTGCCTTGGTACGTGCGACGTCCGCTCCAGGTCCTGAGGAGGGCAGCACCGGTACCAAGGCGGCGATGGTTGCCATCACCCAGGGCCGTATTCGCTGAGCGTCCCCTTTCCTTGCTCTCGGTTTTACGATTCTCTGTTGATGTTCGTCGCGTCGGTCGGTTGGATCCAACTCACTTGCGGGACGCGTCGCGCCTTGTTGACGTTTCCCGGCGTGCACCTCTCGACACAGCCTATTCCGGCCGTGGGAATCTCAAAACCACTTGGATTGCTCGGACCTACTGCAGCTCCTTGCTCTTCGATGCTCGAGACGTGGGGCCGTCAGCTGGAGACTCTGGTGGTTCGTGCTGGGCCGTGGCAGGCCTTGCGAAAGCGAGAAGAAACCGACTCGTCACGGCAATTGCCGTCGTGCTGTTCTTGCGCCTGATCTTGTCTGTAACACACATCCGCGAATACGGCCGCACCAGATCCGCCGAATTGGCTCATTCGATGACTTCTCCGTTGGGCTTGCTACCGGGTCGGCTGAAACCGCGCTGCCCTCAAAAAGCACTTAGCAACTCGTTTAACACTCGACGATTGCCGAATGAGAAAGGCGGCGGATAAGACAGGCTGGGTTACGCGGTTGGCTTCTGTTCCAACGTCGCGGACCGTTCGACAGACATCCCGAGTGCTTCCAAGCGGGCGCGGAGCGTTGTGCGGGTGATGCCGAGTCGCTTGGCCGCCTGCGTAAGATTGCCGTCGGTGTGCTTGAGAACTTCGGCAAATATCTGACGTTCGGCAACGCTGACTAGTTCGTGGTGGATTTCGTTAGATCCGTCCTGCAGTCGCTGGCGCGTGAGCTGCGCGAAATCTAAACTCGGCGTCTTTGTTTCCGCCTCCGTCCCAGCTGTGCTGGTTGATGTCTCTGTGTACAGGAAATCGGGAAGGTTCGCAGGTACGATCACGGGACCCGTGGCTTCGAGTAAGGCACGCCTCAGGACGCTTTGTAGTTCGCGCACGTTTCCGGCCCAGCGGTAACGCATCAGCAGGTCCATCGCTTTGGGATCGATGCCGGTGATGTCCTTGCTCAACTCGTGGGCGAAGCGACGAAGAAAGTAGTTCACCAGAAGCCGAATATCGTTTCCGCGTTCACGCAGCGGCGGCAAGTGGATCGCGTAGACGTTCAGCCGGTAATACAGGTCGCTGCGAAACTTCTTCTCCTCAATCGCCTTCGCCAGATCGCGATTGGTGGCGGCGATCAGCCGAGCGT
The DNA here is from genome assembly GCA_963826795.1 of uncultured Planctomycetales bacterium. Classification (GTDB taxonomy): domain Bacteria; phylum Planctomycetota; class Planctomycetia; order Pirellulales; family Pirellulaceae; genus CAWGYT01. Next base: position 225,068 of record CAWGYT010000027.1, read on the forward strand.
TGGTGCGAATCGTCTCGTTCCCGCCGACCCGTTCGAACGTTTGGTCCTGCAGCACACGCAGAATCTTCGTCTGCATCATCGGCGACATGTCGCCAATTTCGTCCAGGAACAATGTGCCCTCGTTACACATTTCAAATTTGCCGATGCGTTTGCGATCCGCTCCGGTGAATGCGCCCTTCTCGTGCCCAAACAGCTCGCTCTCCAGCAGCTGTTCCGGAATGGCGGCGCAGTTGATGGCTAGAAATCGGCTCTTCGATCGGGAGCTGTAGTGATAGATCGCCCGCGCGATCACTTCCTTGCCCGTACCGCTCTCACCAAGAATCAGCACGGTGACGTCCTGCTTAGCGACGCGTCCGATCGACCGATAGACGTCTTGCATTGCGGGGCATTGCCCAATCAGCACATCCGCGGATAAGTCGTCCAGTTCGTGGTTCAAGCGATCATCCGCCAGCACGGCCGGCACCCGCATCAGGCGACTTGTTTCGGCGGCATTTTCGACGATCGGGATTAGCGTGTCGGGGTCCAGTGGCTTGAGCACGTACTCGAATGCGCCTCGCAGCGTCGCTTCGATGGCCGTGGCGGCCGTGCCGTAGCCAGTCATCAAGATGATGGGCACCTTCGCATCGACCCGGTGAAGCTTTTCGAAAAGTTCCAGGCCCGACATTTCAGGCAAGCGAATGTCACACAGCACAACATCGGGAATCGCTGCGAGAAAAGCGTCGATTCCACTTTGAGCATCCGTGCAAGCTGTGACTTCGTAGTCCGGAAACGCGACACGAATCGTCTCCAAGATGAGAGGTTCGTCGTCGATCACTAACAGGCTGGTCACTCAATCTCCTTTCGGATGTTTCTTGACTCTCGAATCTAACACGCGTCGCACGATACGCAAAAGCTGGTCATCCGAGTATGGCTTGGGCAAGAAGCCGTCCACGTCGGCCAACCGACCTCCTTCCGCACCTGGGCGGCGGAGGCCGCTACTGGCGATGATCGGGACGTGCGGATTGATGGCCCGCAAGCCGTCTTTCGTCGCAAAGCCGTCGATGCTGGGCATCATCATGTCCAGCAACACCGCGTCCACGGACACGGCATTGTGTTGATAGACGGCAATCGCTTCGGCACCACCACCAGCCGACGTGACACGGTAACCGGCGGCTTCCAAGGCTGCCCTCGCTGTTTCTGCAATCAGGGGCTCATCGTCCACCAACAGGATCATCTCGCCGTTTCCTGACGGCACCTGGTCGGCATTCGATGGAATTGTGGATGCTTCAGCCAGCTTTGCCGAGGGCAAATAGATCGAGAATGTGGTGCCTTCACCGGATCGGCTAGACACGGTCATGTCGCCACCATGGCTGCGCACGATGCCCAACGACGTGGCCAAGCCAAGGCCCGTTCCCTTTCCTTGTTCCTTCGTCGTGAAGAATGGGTCGAAAACTGCGTTCGAGATTCACTTTGGAAATGCCGCTGCCCGTGTCCGAGATGCGGATCAATAGGTGCGGGCCTGCTGTTAACGTGTCGCTCTGCGTTGCCCGCGCCGGATCGACATGAAAGTTCTCCGTGTGCAGCTCCAAGCGACCGCCATCGGGCATGGCATCGCGCGCATTGATCGCCAGGTTCATCAGTACCTGCGACAACTCCGTGGCGTCGCCAATTACAGCATGCAGATCGTCGGCATACTCGACATGTAGCTCGATGTTTTTGGGGAGCGTGTGCCGGAGTATCTCTTCGGTTTCCGACAGGACCTCTCGTAGATCGATCCGTTCGCGAGCGGCCTGCTCTCCACCGGCGAACGACAGCAATTTTTTGATCATCTTTCCGCCGCGTTCGGCGCTGGTCCCAATCACGTCGAGCAACCGGTCGTGATGGTTCCCGCCACGCTTCAACAACTTGGCACTCATCAAGATTGGCGTCAGCACATTGTTCAAGTCGTGCGAAATTCCGCCGGCCAAGGTGCCGATACTTTCCAACCGCTGCGAACGTCGTTGGTGGGCCTCTTCGTTTTTGCGGGCCGTGATGTCGAAGTGGAGCATTAGCTGGCCGGTCGGCTTGCCGTCTTTGCCGTGGATCAGCGATCGGCGGTGCTCGACGATGATATCGCGACCGCCAGAGTCGCACTGCGGCAATTCGGTCGAGTATACTCCCGACTTGAGCACGATTTCGCGTCCGGCTTCCCATAATTCGCCTTGGCTGCCGAACAACAGCTCGACGACGTTCTGCCCAATCGCTTGCTTGGCAGAATATCCGTAGAGTGACTCCGCGCCTCGATTCCAAAAAATGATACGGTCGTCCATGTCGCACACGAGGATTGCGTCGCGGACCTGGTTGAGGATTTCCACCTGTTCGCGGATCTTCGCGTCTCGCGCCTGGGACTCGCTCAGATCGCGGAACAGCAGCGTTACGAATTGCTCGCCACCGGCGGTCGCTGCCTTCGCCAATGATCCGTCACAAGGAAACTCGGAACCGTCGCTACGCAAGGCAATGCCTTTGGCAAACTCTCGCGTCCGCCTATCGGAATGCACAAAGTCACGAATGTCGTTGGCGACGAACTCACGAAACCGTGAAGGGACAAAATCGAGCAGCGGCCGACCGAGCGCGGAAAGTTTGTCGCAACGGTGCATTTCGGCCGCGGCGGGATTCATCAAACGAATCCTGAGGTCCTTGTTAAAGGTGATGATGCCGTCAGCAGCAGATTCAAAAATCGCACCGAGTTCCGCTTGGCTGAGTCGCAAGTCGGCTTCCGCCTCGTTCCGTTTCTTGCGGTCGAAGTGAGCGATACCGCCACTGAACACGAGCAAGGCAAGGGTCATCAGGTTGCCAGCGACGATGAAACGCTCAGTGAGGACGGCGTTTGACTTGGCCGTCACCTCACGCTCGGCGAGTAGCCGCTTTTCCTCTTGCAGCATTTCGCCAACCACTTGTCGCATCTCGTCCATCAGCGATTTTCCCTGTCCCGCCATGACCACCTCACGGGCCGTGTCAAACCCTGCGTCCTCGCCGCGCAACCTGATTGTTTCCGCCAGCAGCGCCCGTTTGGCGTGCAAGAGCTGCTGCAATTTGTCCAGGCGGCGTTGCTGCGCCGGATGGTTTTGCGTTAGCTTCCGGAAGCGCGCAAACTCGTCGTCGACTTCATCCAGGCCGGCTCGGAAGGGTCCCAGATACGTTTCCTGGCCAGTGATCAAAAACCCTTGCTGTCCAGTTTCCATATCCTTGACGGACGAAAACAGCTCTCGGGTCGTTTCGCTGACGGCATACGAGTGGGCAATGGCCGCCTCACCCTGGCGGACCGCGACGGTGTTCCGATAGGTCACGAATCCAAAAATGGCCACCGCCACAAAGACGATGGCGATGGCCAGCGAAAGATGGGACGTGAGTTTCCGGTTTGGCATTGGATTTTCCAGCGAGCCTTGGCGAATATACGGCAGGCGGTTTGCCCTTTCCCGTAGCCGAAGGCGCCAGACGTGGGCCGCCAAACTCCGGCGTGTTCGGCTTTGGATATGTTTTTCGGCCGCGGGATAGAAAGGAGCCAGGTGTTCAGAATCCCGCGTGATCGTGATTCTGATTCTATCAATTCGGCGTGCCTTCGTCTTCCGGTCTCCACTGGCACGACTTGTGCTTATACGAAAGGCGTTGATCAACCGCAGAGATTCCCCCTACGGCCGATTCGTTCTGGCCTCCTCCTCTCTCAATACGAGGCGCCGCATTTGACTAATGACGAGCTATCACCGCAAGTCACCAAGGCGTACTTGGCCGGCGCGGAGTCATGGCAGGGGTGCGATTGGACCACCTCGTTTGGTCCCCAGGGGCTGGAGTTGTGCGGCTTGAAAGCCAAACAGACTCGCTTGCTGGCGGAAGCGACTTCCGGTGAGGAATCGGAAGCCTGGGACGCGGCAACGCACTGGCTAGAGCAAGTCGAGCGGCACGCTCGTGACGCCCAATCAGCGGCGTCATCGGCGGTCGAACTCTTCACACAGCAACAGTGGGTAGCGGCTCTGGCGCGCGCCGAAGCTGCCTGCGAACTGGAGTCCCAGTACCACGCACGCTTGGTATGGGGGCCTTTGCGCGACCTGATGGCTGCCGTGGCGCTAAGATCACGGCGGATCAGTGTGGTAACGGGCGGCGGGCCGGCGCCGACTAGAACTTGCTCGCGCGGCCAGGTATTGATCGCCCGCGATCCCCAAACCGCTGCAGCTGTGAAGGTTTCGATGAGTCATCTCGCGACGAGATCGACGCTGATGTGGCATTACGCCACGCTTCGTCAAGAAACTCGACGTGTGTTGCCAGCAAAAGAACGGCGTAGTCGACCGGCGAAGCCAATTTCTTGCGTCCGACTCTGACCTTGGCACAACACGTGCGATTATCGCTCGGCGTCGAGTCGTCTGCGGTTGCATGCGGCTCTCAACCAAAAGCCCAGACAACCCGCTTGTCATGCAGGGAAACAGGATGTTGGTACTTGCCCGGAAGGAATCGGAACAAATCGTGATTGGCAAAGATATCGTCGTGACCGTGCTACGGATTCGCCACGATCGAGTCCAACTGGCGGTCAAGGCTCCGCAGAGTGTGCGTGTTCTACGGTCGGAGCTCAGCGCCGGTTCAGAACGGTGTATTGCCACGCGATGTCTTTGGCTCAAAGGTAACCCACACGGAGCTCGAACAAGAGGACCCCAAGAATGACTGACACGAAAAGTGCCGACATCCGGGAAGCCGTGACTGTCGCTTACTGGATGGAGATGGAGACGATCATGAACTACGTCGCCAACTCGACCAACCTGGACGGCGTAAGGGCGGAGGAAATCAAGAAGGCCCTGGCAACGGATGTCCCGGCGGAGCTGGGACATGTCCAAACCCTTGCCCGGCGGCTGAAGGAGATTGGCGGCAAGGTGCCCGGAAGCAAGGCGTTCGCAGCCTCTCAGGATGCGCTGCAGCCGCCAGCCAAGAGCACCGACGTCGTTGCCGTGATCAAAGGCGTCATCGCTGCGGAAGAGGCAGCCATCAAGCAATACAACAAAATCATTCGGCTGTGTGACGGCGTCGATTACGTCACACAGGATCTTTGCATTACGAACTTGGCCGACGAGGAAACTCATCGCCGCGAGTTTGTGGGCTTCCTAACCGAATACGAAACGTTGTGACGAGGGCGGGCTTCGCCGCCCATTGACTCACTCGTTCGGGAGATATCGCCCGACGAGCAAAAGCATTGTTTAACCAGCGGACGCTCAAATTCGTCCGCAACGTTTCCTCTCCCATCGAAAGGACGAAAACCCATGAAAAGCAAATACTTTGTTGTCGCAACCTTTGTCGTTGCTGGAATTGCGTCGCTGGCAATTGCTGCTGACGCGAACACAAAGAAGGTCGCGAAAGGAGAGAAGCCCAAGGCGTCGCCGGGCTGGGTCGTCATTGAAGAGGACTGGTGGTACCCGCTCCGTTACGACTTCCTGGATTCTCTGCATAAGGCCCGCGTGCATTACCGCGCGAAAGAGGAAAAAGCTGCCGCGGCCGAAATTGATAAGGCGATCACCTGGCTGCAATACGCCCAAGACGATGCCGACAAGGCGACGGCTGAAGAGCTTGCGACGGCTCGCATGGACTTAACGGACTTTGCGATGGCTTTAAGGTCCGGCAAGCCGATTAAGGCGAAGAACCTCGACGCGGCCTTTGCGCATGCTTCGGCCGCTTTGGCAAAACACCACCATTTTAAATCGCAAAAGGCGCTTGATGAAGGTGACTTAAAATCCGCCAGTCGTCATTTGATGGCGGCCGTCGATCACGTTCAAGCCGCGGCACGCTCGGTGAATCACGAATATGGCAGCGAGTTCGTCACGATCTATGACGACTACGCCCCTTTCGGATACTGGGACGAGACGATCGTAATGGAGAAGAACAAGCTTGAAGCGAACTTGATGACCGTCAAGTCCGAGCTTGAGAAGCTCTCGAGCAAGTTGAAGTCCGGAAAATAGTCATCGCCGTCGGCTCGCGATTTGCGGTTGGGCGGCGGCTGTTTGCACGCAGCGGCCAGCAATGCGACCGGCGACGCCAAGACCTCGCTGATTGAGTCGGCACATGAGATCGACCAGTTGGCGAAGGAACTCGAGTCGAGTGCGATCGAGTCCGGAAGGCAGCCGAGAATGTTCTCGGCGAGCAAGCCACGCTGGCGGGGACAATCCAACGTCAAAGGAGTTACTTTCATGAAGAGAATTACCATTTGCATCTCGCTGTTGGCCTTGGCGGTCTTCGTAGCCGGATGCACGAAGCAAAGCGGCACGGCCAAGAAGCCTGGAACAACGGAAAAGCCCGCTGCTTCTACCCAGGCAGACAAAGCTCCGACGCCGACCGCTCACACCGCGATGAAGCCGGTTTCGCCCCCGATCGACAGCGGACAATCGGCCGAATCAAAGACACCTGAGGCGGGCAAACCCACTGCCGCAGCAGTAACGCCAGCCAACGCGGAAAAACCGTCCGAGCAGAAGTAATCACGGCGCCACTTGGCCGTACCAAGCAGAGACGTCCCTTCTTAAGAACGTCTCTGGCTTGGCGTCGAAGAGTCAACTCATTAAATGAAAGGGAAAACATGTCATTTGAAATCATGGAAACCAGCGTTGGAAACATCGTCGAAGTGCATGCCACGGGCAAGTTGACAAAGGAAGCCTACGAAGCGTTCGTGCCTGAAACCGAAGAGAAAATCAAGGAGCATGGTAAGGTCCGCGTCCTTTTTGTGATGCAAGATTTTCACGGCTGGAGTGCGGGTGCGATGTGGGAAGACCTGAAGTTCGATCTGAAACACTTTAACCACATCGAACGTCTGGCAATCGTCGGCGAGACCAAATGGGAGAAGGGCATGTCCGTATTCTGCCGTCCCTTCACGACGGCGAAAATCAAGTATTTCGATCATACGGATATCGACAAGGCGCGTGCCTGGATCGAGGAGTGAGATTGGAGATCTCCAAAGCCACGATGAAGACAAGATGCTCAAGGGCTCGGAGGTGTTGAATCGCATCCGGCGGTTTCGTTCGAAGGCTTCTCCGGAAGATCGGCACGCAGTCGGCCGTCCGGGAGTCGTACGTTTCGACGGATTTCGCTCAGCGGAGTGATACTCGATGGACTGGAGCCGAAATTCGCAGCGGCGTTCTGCGTGGGCCCGATTGTCCTGTAAGTTTGGCGCGAACCGTACTATCGCGCCGAAGTATCGCGCCGAAGTATCGCGCCGAAGTATCGCGCGAGCAGGCAACGGATGTGGACGCGGGGCGGGATCATGGGTCGGCTGCGCAAGGTGGTGGCATAAGGGTTGCGCCGCGTCGGGTTGACGCCGCCGCCGTGTGTCTCGCCCTGGTGCTATCGATAAACGTCGCGTAAACGGCCTACGCGGACCTCTTCACTGACCTGAGCTCCGACTCCTCGATCGACTGCTATTTGTCGGACGCAGACGCGAACAGCGCCAAGGACACGGTGCGCTATGCCGCGCGGCAGTATCAGAACCCGTTTAGTCACCCAATTGAGATCAATATCACCGTGATGGCCGAACCGATGACCGATGTCTTGGGGGAGAGTAGCAGCAGTCTCATGGGGCCGACAACGCACAGCGCGATCCGGAATGCGCTTATCAGTGACGCCATGAGCAAGGGCGACACGACCGCGACCGCCAGCTTGGGGCTCAAGGACCCGACTGTGGGCCGAGAAGTTGTGATGACCAGCGCCCACGCAAAGCCGTTGGACCTTCCTCCGTGGCTGAGGTTACGACGGGCGAAGATGGCACTCTTACTTTCAGCACGGGGTTTTCGTACAAGTACGATCCACTCCACTGAACCGAGGTCGATCATTCAAAATGCGAGTCCAAGTCTTTCACCGCGGATTTGCCGATGACGGGCCGTCGGGGCAGACAATTTCTAACCCCCGGCCCATTCCTTGCCCGAACGCTGGCAAGCCATGAGATACTCGCGGAGTAAAAATAGGGCGATGACGATAAACGGTATCATGAGGCACGACACCAACGTGGGTCCAATCCGCGACGATTCATAAGCCGTCATGTCGAATTCAACGCTGACCGTTGATGTTTTCCGGACCCCAATCGAGACATTCCACAGCCCTGTGGAAGGAAGCACAAATGTGGCCGATTGCAAAAGCTTGTTGGTGGACATCTCGGCAGTGGCACGCTGGCGAATTGTCATCTCCGCAGAATGCAATTCGAGGTCGATGGTCGTATCATGAACAACGTCGCCTGTCTCGGCCTGCTGGACCAGGACACTGATGTCGACGGTTCCGGCGCGAAGAGGCGTTGGCGACGTGAAGACCGTGATTCGATAGGGCGCGACGATCTGGCTGAACTGAACTCGACCCCCATCGGCCATTGCCCGCGACGCACCACTCAGCAAGATGCCGAACGCCGAAGATAAGACGATCGAACGCCAACGGAACCGACGCATCTTACATTCCCAACATCGAGACGCCCCGCATCTGCATCGGCTGTAACAGCACCCAGACGCAAAGGGCAAAGAAAACGAACAAGAACGCGAACCACGGCGTAGCCACACCAATCCACGAGCGTCGCGGAAAGTCGAGGCGCGCGATGCGATATACGACGTACAGCGAAACACACAGGCCAAAGTCCATCATCAGCAGTTCCAGCGGTAACAGCCAACTGATTGCGCTGGCATTGTAGCAACCACACGGGGCCGGATTAATCGCATACGCGCCGCCCTTCCAGTCATGTATGAAGCGCGTGGCGGCAACAAGGAACGCATTACCGCTCGTAAATAGATGGAACGAATAGTGCGCCAGCCACATGCCCAGACCCAGCGGAATCAGCGCTGGTGAGAATCGTTGGAGATTTGAATTCCAGCCAACTCGTTTCGTTCCGAACCGATCGCTCAATCGAGCCAACAGGGCGACGACAACAAAGGGCAAGATGCACAAGCCAAGCACCATCCCCAGTGTGACCACCCCGAAGCGGCCGATGCCCGAAGCACGAATCAACTGGGTTTCCCATCCGACCACCGGCGCGGTCATCCAGGCTGCGTTAACTAGCGACGCGAACAGCAACACGACGATCAAAGCGGCCAAGTCCGGACGCTGCGAGTAGCGTCCAACGCCCGAACGTTGCGGATCGGCAGTCAGACCGGATCCCGGAGCGACGGCTATCAAGGCCACGTTGTCGTGGGGACAAGCGTCGGCACAGTCCAAGCAAAACGTGCAGTTTGCCCAGATACGTCAAGTAGGCGACTAGCAACGTGCCAAAGAACGCCGCCTCGGAACACAAGAACGCCGCCATGCCGACCTTTGCCGCCGTCAGTTCGAGTTCATTCGTTCCCGCCGGATACTCGGCGATTGGGGTGGCCGCATCGCTCATGGCTCGTATTTCCAATCCGGGTCTTCCGGGTGTTTCAAATCCCAAAGCGGTCGGCGGCTGCGTACAGTGGGAACAGTTTCGAAGTTGTAAGCGGGCGGCGGAGAACGGGTCGCCCATTCGAGCGTCCAGGCGTCCCAGGGATCGTCGCCAGCCGTCGTGCCTCGATAAAGCGAGACGACCAAATTCCAGAAGAACAGCAGGAACCCGATTCCCATGATGAAGGCGCCGACCGTTGAAAGCTGATTCCAGATCTGCCAACCGTTGCCCGCTGCGTAGGTGTAAACACGCCGCGGCATCCCCATCACTCCCGAAACGTGCATCGGCCCGAACAACACATTGAAGCCGATCAGTAGCAGCCAGAAATGCCAACGCCCCAGCGTTTCGCCCAGCATGCGTCCGGTTGCCTTGGGGAACCAATAATAGAAGCCGGCCATCAACGCAAATAAACTTCCACCAAACAAAACGTAGTGAAAATGCGCGACCAGGAAATAGCTGTCCGACACCTGCCAGTCCACGGGCACCGCGGCCAACATGATGCCGGTCAGACCACCGACGAGGAACATCGACAGGAATCCCAAGGCAAACAGCATTGGCGTCTTTAGACGAATTTGCCCGCCGTACAACGTGGCCATCCAGTTGAAGATCTTGATCCCCGTCGGCACAGCGATCAAGAAGCTGGCCGCGGAAAAGAAGGCGTCCAGCGCGTCATCCATGCCGACCGTAAACATGTGATGCGCCCAGACGCCCATGCTGATAAAGCCGATCGCGGCCGTCGCCATGGCCATTGACGTGTAGCCGAAGATCACTTTTCGCGAAAAGACGGGCACCACCTCCGAAATTATTCCGAAGGCAGGCAGCGCCATAATATAGACCTCAGGATGTCCGAAGAACCAAAACAGATGCTGCCAAAGAAGAACCGAGCCGCCCGCTTGTGCGTCGAAGAAATGAGCCCCCAAATGCCGATCCAGCAGCAGCATGAACTGCGCCGCCGTCAGTGGTGGAAACGCGAACAGGATCAAGAACGCGTCGACCAGCATCATCCACACAAATAGCGGCACCTTGTTCAGACGCATCCCGGGGGCGCGCTTCGTGAGGATCGTGGCGATCAGATTTACGGCGAAAGTCAGTGTCCCCACGCCGCTGATCATCGTCCCCAGAATCCAATAGTCGACGCTGCCTCCCCGCGCGTACGCCGGCGAAGTGAGCGGCGCGTAGGCAAACCAACCCACGTCCGGCGCCGAACCCGCGCCGTAGAACGCGTCTCCAGTCAGGTAACTCAGGTACAGAACGGCACCGCCGAATAGAGCCAGCCAGAATCCCAGGGCGTTCAAACGCGGAAAGGCCACGTCGCGGCAACCAATCATCAGCGGGATGAGATAATTGGCCAGTCCCGCGATCATGGGCATGACGACGAAGAAGATCATCGTCGTGCCGTGCATGGTGAAGAGCTGATTGAACGTCGCCGCGCTAACCAGCGTGTTCTCGGGAGACCACAACTGCAGACGAATCAATAGCGCTTCCAGCCCACCCACGATCAGGAACACGAGACTCATCAGCAGATACATGATCCCGATTCGTTTATGATCAACGGTTGTCACCCAACCGTGTAATCGCGACACGAGCGGCAGTTGCGTTGCCGAAGCACCATGAGTTTCAGCAAGCGCCATGTCTACTCCAGCGTCATCAGGTAATCGACAATATTTTTGACATCCGCGTCGCTCAATCGCATGTTGGCCATGCGGCAGCCCGGCTTGACTTGTTCGGGATGTGAAATCCAACGAGTCAGGTTGTCACGATTGTTTTCGATGATGCCGGACGCGAGCGTCTTGCGACTCATCAGGTGCGTCAGGTCGGGACCGAACTTTCCGCGAGCGTCGGCGCCTCGAATCGTGTGGCAATTGGCACAGGCCATTTCCAGGAACCGCTGCCGACCGGCGGAAACAGCATCGTCCAAGCGGGCCATCTGCTGCTGAGCCGCAACCCACTGGCTAAACGACTCGGGCGAAACGGCGTCGACTCGGATCAACATTTTCGCATGTTGCGTTCCGCAGTATTCAGCACAGCGTCCGAAATACGTCCCTTCGTGATCTGCTTGAATCCACATCTCGTTAGTCTTGCCCGGAATCAAGTCCGTCTTTCCGGCCAGCCGCGGGACCCAAAAGCTGTGGATCACGTCGGCTGATTCGAGCTGCAGGTCGATCGGCCGCGCGGCAGCCAGGGCACTCACGGGAATTACCAGTTCGTTGGCGGTGGTAAAGCCATGATCGGGATACTCGAATTCCCACCACCACTGATGGCCTACCACGCGCACCCGAACTCGATCTGGCGAGGGTGGTCCCGGCGCATTTCACGGACCGAGCGAATGACAACCAAAGCGAGCACGAAAACAGTGAGAAAGGGTGCCAGCGTCCAGGCGATCTCGATCGGTCGGCTCCCGTAGATCTGCGGCGGCTCCGTGTCAGAGTCCATGTCGCGTTCGCGAAAACGCATCACAAACAGAAGCAGCGATCCACCAACCAGTCCGAAGATGGTTACCGCCACCGCCAAGACCAACAGAAACTGGTTGCGAATCGACTCCGCAGCGGGCCCTGCCGGATCAAACATTTCCGGCGTCTGGCCATGAGTTCGCGCGCACAGGCATCCCACCGCCACAGGCCCCGCGACGCACGCTAGGATGGCCTTTCCAGGCCGTCTGTTCTGCCTTGGACTGTTCATCCGCGTGTGAGCTCTTGAATTCTGGAAATCATCGGAAAATTAGCCTCGTTCAGCGGCCGCGTGATCGGCCACGATTGTCGCATTGTCCCGTCGAACGCGACCGGCGGGAATCCCCGAGTCGCCGCCGCGCAGGCGGTGAAGCATTTCCGCCTTGGAATCTCCCGTCACCAGCCACAGGATGGCACGCGCTCGGTCGAGCATTGGAAACGTCAGCGTCATCCGCCGGCGGCCTTGGTAGACGCCAGTCAGCGCGACGTCGCGATCGACGACGTCCAGCACGGGGTCGCCGGGGACGAGCGATGCCGTATGACCGTCCGTGCCTAATCCCAGATGCACGAGGTCGAGCACGGGCGGCGAGCCGGCGATCGCCTGCAGCCTCTGACCGTAACTAGCCGCGGCCGCGGCTAGATCGTCTGCTTCGACGGGCATGGCACCGATTTGTTCCCGCCGCAGAACTGTGTGCGACAGTAAACCCTCTTGCAGGTGCGGCAAGTTGCGGTCCCTATCGCCTGCCGGTGCGATCCGTTCGTCCACTTGCATGACGTAGACGTTTCTCCACGGGACGTCGTCTCCGGCCAGATGGCGCAGCATCAGCCACGGCGTGCTTCCGCCGCTGAAGGCCACAACAAACCGACCGCGCTGTCTGATCGCTTCGCGCGCCTTGCCGGCAATGAACGTCGCCGCAGCTTGTGCCGCAGCATTGGCATCGGGGAGCATTTCAATCTTCATCGGAACGGTCCAACGCGACCGGCCCGGAAAACATTAAGCGACTGCTTCACGTTGTGATTCGTCTTGTCTGGCATGGTTGTCCCGCTATTGGATACTGGAGTTTTCGTTGAATTCGCCCGCTGGATCGGCAAACACCGCCGTGCCTGATACAAGCTCGTTGGTACCGGCGGCCACGGCGAGCGGCCCCGTTTCCACATCGATGCAGGGTGCAGTTGCCCTCCCAATGCACGAGCAGCGAATCCGCGCCGGCCTGTTCTGCCGCGGCCACGTGCTCGCTAGACCGCGAAAAATCCGCGGCCAGAATCGAAGCCGCCAGTTTCACTTGTGCTGTCATGGCTGCTTGCTTTCGGTCTCCCGCGCTTCCTTGAGATGCCGATAACGCTGGATCAACGTGTTGGTGGAACTGTCATGGTTCAGCGGCTGCTGGTTGCCGGCGGCCAGTTCGGGAACAATCCGTTGGGCAAGCACCTTGCCGAGTTCGACACCCCACTGGTCGAACGAATCGATGTTCCAGATCGCGCCCTGGGTGAAAACCGCATGCTCGTACAGGGCGACCAGCTTGCCGAGCATTTCCGGCGTGAGCCGCTCGGCGAGGATCGTGTTGGACGGCCGGTTGCCCTCGAAGACTCGGTGCGGCACGAGCCAGTCCGGCGTTCCCTCGGCGCGGACCTGCTTCGGGCGTCTTGCCGAAGGCCAGCGCCTCGACTTTGAGCGAAGACGTTCGCCATCAGCATGTCGTGATGCCGGCCGAGCGGGTTGAGCGATTGGCCGAAGGCGATGAAGTCGCACGGAATCAGCCGCGTGCCCTGATGGATCAACTGGTAAAACGAATGCTGGCCGTTGGTTCCTGGCTCGCCCCAGTAAATCGGGCCGGTATCGTAGTCGACACGCGTGCCATCGAGCGTGACGTGCTTGCCGTTGCTCTCCATCGTCAGTTGCTGCAGGTAGGCCGGGAATCGCTTCAGGTACTGTTCGTACGGCAGGACAGCGACGGTCTGCGCGTCGAAGAAATCGGTGTACCAGATTCCCAGCAGACCCAACAGCACCGGCAAGTTCTGATCGAACGGCGCGGTGCGGAAGTGCTCGTCCATCTGGTGAAATCCGTCGAGCATCGCGCGAAAACTCTCCGGCCCGATGGCCAGCATCGTCGAGAGCCCGATGGCCGAGGTCCATCGAATATCGCCCGCCGACCCAGTCCCAGAACTCGAACATGTTGCTGGTGTCGATGCCGAACTCCGCCACCTTCTCGGCGTTTGTCGAAACCGCGACGAAGTGTCGGGCCACGGCCGCGGCATCGCCGCCCAGACCGTTGAGCAACCAGTCGCGGGCGCTGTGGGCGTTGGTCATCGTCTCCAGCGTCGTGAAGGTTTTCGAGGCCACGATAAACAGGGTTTCCGCCGGATCGAGGCCGTGAATCGCTTCCGCCAGATCGGTGCCGTCGACATTCGAGACGAACCGGAACGTCATGCGCACGGTCGCTGTAGGACTTGAGTGCTTCGTAGGCCATCACCGGCCCCAGGTCCGATCCGCCGATGCCGATATTGACCACGTTGCGGATGCGCTGGCCTGTGTGGCCTTTCCAGTCGCCGCCGCGGACACGAGTGGAAAAGTCCGTCATCTTGTCGAGCACGGCGTGGACGTGAGGCACCACGTTTTCACCGTCCACGAAGATGCACGACTCTGCTCGGCGCACGCAGCGCCACGTGCAGCACGGCCCGGTCTTCGGTGAGATTGATCTTGTCGCCCCGGAACATGGCGTCGATCCGCTCGCGCAGGCCGGCTTCCTCGGCCAGGTTCACGAGCAGATTGAGGGTCTCACCGGTGATGCGATTCTTCGAGTAGTCGAGGTAGATCCCGACAGCCTCGGCCGTCATCCGCTCACCCCGCGTTGGATCATCGGCAAAGAGTTGCCGCAGGTGCAGACCGCGGACTTTGTCGCAGTGGGCTTCGAGACGTTGCCACGCCGGGCGTTCAGAAAGTGGAGTACTCGTCGTCATATTTGCAGTTCCTTTTCTCCTTCGAGTTCATCAATTGGTACCGGTTCGTTCGCTTCCGGCGGTAGCGATGGCTTTGGCGAGAGCTGAAGCTGGACGATGTTCGGCGAAAACGGAAGATCGCAGGCCGAGCTCAGGGCCAGCGCCGAATGGGTGGAGGGCATCGATCCGGTCGATCCGTCCTTCCCTCACTCAGCTCGGTTGGATGGCGGCATCGTAATCGCTGCTGTTCTTGATGGCGTGGTCGAAGAGGGGCCGGTTCGAGGTCAGTCCCCTGACCGATAACTCGTCGATGTAGCGCCGCAGTGTGCCACCAGCGAGCAGATCGCGAGTGATATGGTCGAGCCAGAGGCTCGGTCCCGGCTCGTGGGGTGTTTGTGTCGCCTTCATGTGCATCTCCTTGAAACATGTACGGTCAGGATTCCTTGTTTTCCAGTTCTGTCACTTTGGCCAGGCGGCGACGATGTCGCTCGGCACCGCTGAAATGTGCAGCAAGAAATGTCGTGACAAGTTCCGCGGCAAGTGCGTCGCCCACGACGCGACCACCCAGGCAGAGTACGTTCATGTTGTCGTCTTCGACGCCTTGATGTGCGGAAAACGTGTCGTGGCAGAGCGCCGCGCGGATGCCGTGCATCTTGTTGGCGGCAATACTCGCCCCCACGCCGCTGCCGCAAATCATGATCCCGCGCTCGGCCTCTCCGCGCTGAATCGCCTGACCAACTACTTTCGTGAAATCGGGGTAATCGTCGTCGGGCATGAGCGCGGCTGCGCCGCAATCAAGCACGACATGGCCTAACTTTTCCAATTCGTTCACGATGACCGTCTTGAGGTGAAATCCGCCGTGGTCACAACCGATCGCAATCTTCATGGCTTCCTCGTTCCTGCCAGTAGCCGAAATCAACCGACATTGGGAATAAGTCCGCAAGCATCTGAACTTTGGCAAGCTCTGGCAAGCTCTGGCAAGTTCGGCTACAACAATAGCTCCCATGCCCGTTGGCAATCATGTTCTACATTGAATCCGAACTCGCACATCACCGCAAACCGGTTCACGGACAGCGCCACTGGCGGCCGTCGTTGTTGAGCAGTTCGTCGGCGTCTGGCGGGCCCCAGCTGCCGGCGGCGTAGTTGGGGAATTTCGCGCCGGCAGGTTCGACCACACATCCAGGATGGGCGTTATCGCGCGCCAGCCGGCTTCGACGAAATCGGCGCGTTGGAACAGCGTCTGGTCCCCGGTCATGCAGTCGTACAAAAGCGTCTCGTAGCCGACAAAGGTCGTGGGACCAAAATGCTGCGCGTAGCTGAAGTCCATCGTCACCGAATCGGTCGAGACCACGATGCCCGGTCGTTTTGCTTCGAAGGCGAGCGAGATACCTTCGTCCGGCTGAATCCGCAGCACCAGCATGTTGGGCCGCATGTGTTTGACCGCCGTGTCGCGGAAGGGCAGAAAGGGAGCTCGTTTGAACTGAATGACAACTTCACTCACTCGCTGCGGAAGCGATTTCCCGGTGCGTAGGTAGAACGGCACGTCCGCCCATCGCCAATTGTCGATCGCCAGCTTGAAGGCCGCGAACGTCTCGGTTTTCGAATCGGCGGCCACGTTGGGCGATTCTCGATACCCAATTACCTTGTTGCCCGCAATTTCGCCGGCTGCGTACTGGCCGCGCACGGCGTCGGTCAATACATCCTCATCTTCCAAGGGGCGGATGGCGCGCAGCAGCTTCTCTTTCTCGTCGCGGACGGCGTCCGCGTCGAACGAGCCAGGCGCCTCCATGCCGACCAGTGCCAACAACTGGAAGATATGGTTGGGAACCATGTCGCGCAGCGCGCCGGCGTGATCGTAGTACGCGCCGCGGTGTTCGACGCCGACTGTCTCGGCCACCGTGATCTGCACGTGATCGATGTAGCGGCGATTCCAAACGGGCTCGAAGATGCCGTTCGCGAAGCGAAGCACGAGAATGTTCTGCACCGTCTCCTTGCCTAGATAATGGTCGATGCGATAGATCTGGCTTTCCTGGAGCACCGATGTGATGCCACGGTTCAGCGCCTGTGCGGAATCCAGGTCCCGCCCGAACGGTTTTTCGATGACGACGCGCCGCCAGCCCGCATTTCCCTCCGTGTCGGCCGCCTGCTCAGTTAGTCCGGCGGCGGTGAGCTGTTGGATAATCTTGCCGAAGAACGCCGGGGGAACGGCCAGGTAAAACAGGTAATTACCGGCCGTTTTTTGGCTACTGTCAATCTCCGTCAATTGGCCTTTCAACCGCTGGTAGGTTTCCGGTTTCTCGAAGTCGCCGGGCAGGTAGTACAACCGCTGGCCGAAGGCGGTATCCCACAACGACGCGTCGATTTCGCCGGTCGCCGTTTCCCTGACACCACGCGCCAGGTGTTCTCGAAACGCGGCGGTATCCATCGCGTCGATCGCCACGCCGACGACCGCGAAGCTCTCTGGCAAGAGATTGTTAGTGGCCAGGTTGTAGAAGGCGGGCATCAGCAGCCGTTTGGTCAAATCCCCACTGGCACCAAAGACCACGATCGCACAGGGCCCGGGCGGCTCAATGTGCGCTTCGACATCTTGTTGTTCGTTCATCGATTCGCTCTGCAGTTTCTGTTCGTTACTCATTTCGGCGTTAATTCGGCGTCGTCCCAGAGACGAAAACCGCCGACAAAAGCGTCGTCGTTCGGGCAGGTTTCCACGCCCTCCGGCAAATCATTCAACCGGTTGGCGTTACCACCGCCAATCACCACGTAGTCGGGTTCGAGCGCGTGCGCAGACGTTGCACCGAATCGAAGACCGCCTGCCGCCACTTCTTCTTGCCGAGGCGTTTCAAACCGGCGATCCCCACGTAGTCCTCAAACGTCTTCTGCTTGTACGGCAAATGGGCCAGCTCCATCGGCTGGATGATTCCATCGACGATCATGGCCGATCCAAGGCCTGTTCCCAAGCCCAGAAACAGCATGCGGCCGCCGTGGTAGCCCCCCAACGCCTGCATCGCAGCGTCATTCATGATTCTGACGGGACAGCCAAAAGCCGACTCGAAATCGAAGCCGACCCAACCTCCGCCCAGATTGTGCGGCTCGTGCAAGACATGCCCATGAATCACCGGCGCCGGGACACCTATCGTCACGGCTTCGTACGTCCAATCACCAGCCAGCTTCTTAATACCTTCAACCGCCTGCTGCGCCGTCAACTCCGGACCAGAGGCAAAAGAGCGGCGCTCGTCGTGCCCTGACGCTTTGATCTTAATGTGCGAGCCACCTACATCGACGACAAGGACGTTCATATGTGGCCTAACCATGCTTCTCCTCGTGTCCGCCAAATTCGAATCGCATCGCCGACAGGATCTTGTCGGCGAAGTCCTCCTCGCCCCGCGACGCGAAACGTTGATACAGCGCGGCGCTCAGCACCGGTGCCGGCGATCCTTCCTCGATCGCAGCCAACAACGTCCAGCGTCCCTCGCCGGAATCGGAGACGCGGCCGGTGAACTTGGCCAGTGTTGGATCCTGGGCCAGTGCCATCGCGGTCAAGTCGAGCAACCACGACGCCACCACACTGCCGCGCCGCCAGACCTCCGTAATCGCCGGCAGGTTCATCTCATATTGGTAGTATTCCGGCGTGCGCAAGGGAGTCGTTTCGGCGTCGGCGGCGTGGCCTGTCTTGCCGACGTTGGCGTGCTTAAGCACATTCAGCCCTTCGGCATAGGCAGCCATGATGCCATACTCGATCCCGTTGTGCACCATCTTGACGAAATGGCCGGCGCCAGCCGGCCCACAGTGCAGGTACCCGTCTTCGGCCGTGGTACCGACACGATCGGCACCGGGCGTCCGCGGGATGTGCCCCTGGCCTGGAGCCAAGACCTTGAAAATCGGGTCCAAACGCTTTACCGCCGCGTCTTCGCCGCCAATCATCATACAATAGCCACGTTCCCGTCCCCAGACGCCGCCGCTGGTGCCGACGTCCAGATAGTAGACGCCCTTGGCCCACAGTTCCTTGGCTCGGCGAATATCGTCGATGTAATACGAGTTGCCGCCGTCGATGACGATATCGTCCTGTTGCAGCTTGCCAGCAAGGTCGGTCACGGATGAGTCCACCACCGCAGCCGGGACCATTAACCAAACCGCTCGCGGCGGTGCAAGTTTTCGAATGAAATCGTCCAACGACAATGTGCGGGGTCGCCTTCCCTGGCCAGCGTTTGCACGGCCTCGACATTCGGGTCATAAACCACGCATTGATGTCCGCCGTTCATCAGTCGGCGGACCATGTTCGCGCCCATCCGCCCCAGTCCGATCATTCCAAGTTGCATCGAACACTCCTTCGCAAGTTAAGGCACTTATCTCTTTTGAGTCAGACTGCTCGTTCAATCCCGTGTGTGACTGCAATCGTTCCAAAGACGGACGACCGGATCGTCTCGGCCGTGGTGGTAACCGACGCTACACAAGGCGGCTGGTGTCAAGGAAGAAGAACCTTCCCGCCGTTGCATCCAGATCCAACCAACGAGCAGCGAGGACGCTGAGAAAATGACCGTGCGAAAAGAGCAGCACGTTCGTTATCGAAAGAACGCAAGCCGCTGGATAACTCGGCTCGCCCGAACAGCCACATCTGTCACCGATTCGCCACCCGGGCAGCCATCGCGAAATAACTCCCAGCCAGGCTTTTGCTGACCAATCTCATGCGTCGTTTTTCCTTCGTAATCGCCGTAGTTCCATTCGACGAGGTCGTCATCCACGGTGGCAACGATGCCAAAGCCGGCCAGTTCGCAGGTACGCGAGGCGCGACGTAGCGGGCTGGTGAACACGTGTGCAAAGGTCAATCGTTGTAGCCGTTCGCCCAGTCGACGCGCGTTGCGCTCGCCGCGCTCGGTCAGCGGAAGATCCGTCACGCCGGTATGCTGGCCCGTGATGGTCCAGGCCGTTTCGCCGTGCCGGGCAAGGTAAATCAGAGGAAGTAGTTCATCGCCACTGCCACGCTGTGTCATCTTGACACTCCGGCAGGTGCTCTCTTCGCAAGAGTGGCGCGGCAGTTGGATCGAACACTCGGTACGCGAGCAGTTTGGCGCGATCGTTCACGAGGAACCAAACCAGAGCGTAGCCCCAGACAAACAACGTCCAGCCCCAACCGAGCGGTGTCATGAAGAAGCCGTAAACCGCGATCAGTGTCGCGATCAGTTGTGTGCTGAGCACCGCCAGCAGCAGCACCGGTGCGGGACGTGTCGACCAGAACGGGCCGCGTGTGCGCGTGAGAAAAATCGTCAGATGTCCCGCCACGGATAGCTTCAAATACATTAGTGTCTGAATGTGGGCGCGGTCGAGATGAAAGACTCGCTCGCCGAGATAAAACAAGCCGAAGGCGGAGACGACCCCGATGACGCCCAACACCGAGGCGACTCCCAGGACCATAAGCATGTTCCAGGCCTCGGGTTTGTCCTTGTAATGAACGTTGTCATAGGCAATGGACAGGATCGCGCCGTCGTTGAGTAGCGCCAGCATCACGATCATCACTGCGGTCAGTGGATAGAAGTTAAAGATCAAGATCGCCAGTGTCATGAACAACAGGACGCGCAGCGTCTCGGCGATGCGGTAGATCGCGTAACTGTTCATCCGCTGGAAAATTTTTCGGCTCTCCTTAATCGCGTCGATGATTACTGACAGGCCGGGCGTCATCAGCACGATGGATGCCGCGGCCCGCGCCGCGTCGGTCGCGCCCGAAACCGCGATCCCACAGTCCGCCTTCTTTAGCGCCGGCGCGTCGTTCACTCCATCGCCCGTCATGCCGACGATGTGGCCGCGCTGCTGCAGAACGTCGACGATGTGGAATTTGTGTTCGGGGAACACTTGGGCAAATCCATCCGCTTGTTCGATGGATTCCGCCAGTTGCCCCGTCTCATGGTGCTTGGTATCACCGAAACCGCTGGCGTCAAGGATGTTCATCCCCAGCCCCAATTTCCGGGCCGTTTCCCGAGCGATCGCCAGTGCATCGCCCGTCACCATCTTGACGTTGACTCCCATCGCTCGGGCGGTTGCGATGGTCGCTTTGGCCTGCTCACGCGGCGGATCGAACAAGGGCAACACGCCGAGAAAACGCCACCGATGAACATCGTCGTATTGGGCGACGCCCAACGATCGAAACCCGCGCGCTGCGAACTGATCGACCGCCTCGTTCACTTGAGCGCGAATCGCGTCGGCATCAGCGACGAGCTCGATCATGACTTGCGGCGCACCTTTGCTGGTTTTGAATTCTCCGCCGTCCTTGGCGCGAACGGACGCTTCGGTCCGTTTGTGAACGGGGTCGAAAGGTTGAAAGTGAACGACTTCGTAATCGCTGGTCCTGGCGGCATCGCAGCTCGCCAAGACCGCATGGTCGATCGCGTCTTGATCCTCGGCCCTGGACGCGAGCGCCGCAGCCAGCAAAAGTTGTTCCTTGGAAATGCCGTCCATCAGGAACGGATCGCCAAGCGTCAACTTGTTCTGGGTCAGGGTGCCGGTCTTGTCCGAACACAATACGTCCACGCCCGCCAATTCCTCGATGGCGGCTAACCGTGTCACGATCGCTTCTTTCTTGGCCAGCAACCGGGCGCCGACCGCCATCGTCACCGACAGCACGGTCGGCATCGCCACCGGGATCGCCGCCACGGTCAATACCAAAGCGAACTGAAGTGTGGTGAGTATCGGGTCGCCGCGGAACAAAGCGACCGTAATAATCACTGCCACCAGAGCTGCCGCCAGCATGATCAGGTAATCGCCGATCTTCAGCACCGCGCGTTGGAAATGGCTGGTCGTGTGTGCCTCCTGCACCAGCTGCGCCGTTTTGCCAAAGTAAGTGTTCGTACCGGTGGCATAGACCATCGCGTCGATCTCGCCTTGGCGGATGATCGAACCCGAAAACAGCTCGTCGCCAGATTCGCGCGTGGCGGGTAACGACTCGCCCGTCAAAGCCGACTGATCGACTTCGATCGGGTCACCCTCCAACAATCGCGCATCGGCCGGCACAATGTCGCCCAGTCGCACACGGATCACATCGCCCGGCACGATCTCACGCACGGCCGGAGTGATCCACTTCCCATCGCGCCGGACTCGAGCCTTGATCGCCAGCTTGGCCTTCAGCGCGGCAATCGCGTTACCCGCTTGATGTTCTTCCCAGAATCCGACCATCGAATTGGCCAGCAGCAGCACCAGGATGATGAAAAAATCCGGCCAGTGTCGGGCGACCGCTGACAGAATCACAGCCGCTTCGATCATCCACGGGATCGGTCCCCAGAAATAGCTGAGAAATTTCAGCAACGGGTTGAGCGACTTTTCTTCCAGCTCGTTCGGTCCATACTGGGCCAGCCGCTTTGTCGCCTCGGCCTGGCGGAGGCCGTCCGGTGACGAGCCCAATCGTTTCTCCAACTCCGGCATCGACAGGGACTTCAATTCTTCCGTCGCGTTTGGCTTGAATCCAAGCCCGACGAGTTGCCCTTCGGACTTCGAAGCGGTGGCTGCACGGGGATCCAAGTAGGACGGCTTGGGTTCTTCGGTAATAGCTTTCATCGTGCTGATCTTTTCGAGAGTTTGGACTGGGGAAGTCGACGGCGCTACACCGTTGCCTCCGGCGGGTGCGCGGGTCCTCCGGCGGTAGGAGGACGGCGAGGTCAAAGCGAGCTACACCGATCCGGTTGTCGGCCATCCCTCGTCTCCAGTGGTCAGCCCCGTTGCGGTGTCGATCCATTGACGCGTGTTCATTGCGTGCTACTCCCTGAGCCATCGGTAAGCGTCGTCATACGCCGATGCCGCAAAGTGCTTCACATCCACGTCGATCATGTGACCAATCAATGCCGGCAATTCCCTCAGCAGCAGGCTGTCGCTGACGACCGCCAGTTTCCCGATCTTTGCATGGTGACTCTCAACGAATCGCATATGTGCCATCATCGCTGCCAGGTTCGCCCATCCGGGGAATGACTTCGCGCGAATCAACACCCCAGGCAACTTTCCATGCTCGGCAATGTACGGGTCGACCTCCGCGGTGACGCTTTCAAAATCCGCCGCATCGAGAGGAGCGTCTGGTTCCAGCAGCAGAATGCCTTCGGGCAGCGTGAGTTTGTGATTGAGCATGGTTTGCCCTACTGATGAATGGTGTATGTCAAATTCAAGCGATCATGTTTGCCTTGATTCAGTAGCATGTTGTGCTCGTTTTGCCACAAAGCCTGAAATGCAACGTTCATCAAAAGTCCTCGTTACCAGCGCGGACGACGAGTTTGCCAAAGTTCTTTCCGGCGAGAAGTCCAATGAACGCGTTGGGGGCTTCTTCGAGTCCGTCGATTACATCCTCCAAGAACTTGATCTTGCCTTCCGCGACCCACGGCCCGATGGCAGCAGCGAACTCGCCGTATCGAGATCCATAGTCGTCGAAGATAATGAATCCCTGAGCTTTGACGCGGCGGATCAATATGGTCTGCATCAACAACGCCAGACGATCTGGGCCTTTTGGCAGTTCGGTATCGTTGTAATGCGCGATTAACCCGCAAACAGGAATGCGAGCCTTCGCGTTCAACAACGGAAGCACGGCGTCGAATACCTTTCCGCCGACGCTCTCGAAGTAAACGTCGATGCCCTTTGGACAAGCACTGGCGAGTTGTTCGGTAAAATCTTCGGCATGATGATCGACACACGCATCAAATCCAAACGTTTCGACACCGGCTCGACACTTGTCCGGTCCGCCGGCCACCCCGACAACCCGACAGCCTTTCAGCTTGGCGATTTGCCCCACGACCGAACCGACCGCACCGGTCGCCGCCGCCATGACAACGGTCTCGCCCGGTTTCGGCTGCCCGATATCGAGCAGTCCCATGTAGGCAGTAAATCCAGGCATTCCGAGCACGCCGAGTGCCAACGACGGATGCTCAAGATGCTCGCCCAACGGCATCAGCCCAGTCCCATCGGAGACGCAGTAGTCTTGCCAACCAGCGTAGGCCAGCACCCAATCGCCCACGGTAAGATCGGGATGCTGCGATTCCATCACACGACAAACAGCACCGCCGACCATCACGTCACCGAGCGCAACCGGTGGCGCGTACGAGGGCGTGTCGTTCATGCGGCCGCGCATATACGGGTCGAGCGAAAGATAGACCGTCCGCAGCAATACTTGACCTGCGTGTGCTGTGGGTAGTTCGGCATTTTCGAGACGAAAGTCATCAAGAACCGGGGCGCCCTGCGGACGTGAATTCAATACGATGCGGCGGTTGATCTGTTGGTTTTGATTCATTGCACGCTCCATTTCCAGTTGCGAATCTCCGGCATGTCTTGGCCGTTCTTGTTGATGTATTGCTTGTGCTCGATCAGCTTGTCGGCAAGTTGCTGCTTCAAGTAGATGCCCTTGTCGCCCGTTTGCGGCAGACGGTCGATCGCGTCCATCACCAAGTGAAAACGGTCGAGTTCGTTCATGACCGTCATATCGAACGGCGTCGTGATTGTGCCTTCTTCCTTGTAGCCGCGAACGTGAAAGTTGTCGTGATTGGTACGGCGATAGGTCAGCCGGTGGATCAGCCATGGATAAGCATGAAATGCAAAGATCACTGGCTTGTCGCGGGTGAAAAGGTCGTCGAAATCGGTGTCACTCAAGCCGTGCGGATGCTCGGATTCCGGTTGTAACTTCATCAAGTCGACAATGTTGACAACTCGGATTTTCAACTGGGGCAAATGCTCGCGCATGATCTGGACAGCGGCGAGCGTTTCAAGCGTAGGCACGTCACCACAACATGCCATCACCATATCGGGCTCAGCCACTTGATCATTGCTCGCCCACTGCCAGATCCCGATACCCTCGGTACAGTGCTTGACGGCGGCGTCCATCGCCAGCCACTGGGGCGCCGGGTGTTTGCCCGCGATGACGACATTGACGTAGTGGCGGCTGCGCAGACAATGGTCCATCACCGACAGCAGACAGTTAGCATCGGGCGGCAGGTAGACTCGCACCACTTCGGCCTTCTTGTTGACAACGTGGTCGATGAAACCGGGGTCTTGGTGTGTGAATCCATTGTGATCTTGTCGCCAAACGTGTGAGGCGAGCAGATAATTCAGCGAAGCGATCCTTCGTCGCCAAGGCAAGTGCGAGGTGACCTTCAGCCACTTGGCATGTTGATTGAACATCGAATCGACGATGTGAATAAACGCCTCGTAGCAGTTGAACAGTCCATGCCGTCCGGTGAGTAGATAGCCTTCGAGCCAACCCTCGCATTGGTGCTCGCTGAGCATTTCCATGACGCGTCCGGCGGGTGCAAGGAACTCGTCGTTCGGAATGGTGGCGCATCCCATTGCCGCGTCGTGACATCAAAGACGGCTTCCAGGCCGTTGGAAGCCGTTTCGTCAGGACCAAACACGCGAAAGTTATGTTGCTCGGCGTTGAGCTGGACCACGTCGCGGATGAATCGTCCCAGTTCATGTGTGTCACCAATACCTTGGACTCCCGGCTCGGGGACATCGACAGCGTACTCGCGATAGTCGGGCATCTTCAAATCACGAAGTAGCATGCCGCCGTTGGCGTGCGGATTGGCACCCATGCGGCGCTCGCCTTGGGGAGCAAGTTCCGCCAATTCCGGTTTCAATCGCCCGTCCTCGTCAAACAATTCTTCCGGTCGATAACTCCGCAACCAGTCTTCCAGCAGTTGCAGATGTTCGGGATGAGTTGCCGGGTCGGAGAGTGGCACTTGATGAGCATGAAAAGTGCCTTCGATCTGCACGCCGTCCACGATCTTTGGGCCCGTCCAACCCTTGGGCGACTTGAGCACGATCATGGGCCAACGCGGACGGGTCAAGTTGCCGTTCTCACGGGCGTCGCCTTGGATGTATTTGATCTGATCGATTGCGATGTCGAGCGTCGCCGCCATTGCTTCGTGCATCCGTTTAGGGTCATCGCCTTCGACGAAGTAGGGTGTCCAGCCGTAACCACGGAGCAACTGTTCGAGTTCCTCGTGCTCAATGCGCGCCAAGATCGTCGGGTTGGCGATCTTGTAACCGTTCAAGTGCAAGATCGGCAGCACGGCGCCGTCACTGGCTGGATTGAGAAACTTGTTGGAGTGCCACGCTGTTGCGAGTGGTCCAGTTTCCGCTTCACCATCACCGACCACGCAGGCCACAATGAGTTCAGGATTATCGAACACCGCGCCGAACGAATGGCTGAGCGAATAGCCCAACTCGCCCCCTTCGTGGATCGAACCGGGACATTCTGGCGAGGCATGGCTGGGGATGCCGCCGGGAAAGGAAAACTGAATGAAAAGCTTTCGCAAGCCGGCTTCGTCTTGACTGATGTCGGGATAGATTTCGCTGTAGGTGCCTTCGAGATACGTATTCGCCACCACCGCTGGCCCACCGTGTCCGGGACCGGAGACGTAAATCATGTCGAGGTCGTATGTGTTTGATGACTCGATTCAGGTGCGCATAGATGAAATTCTGTCCCGGAGTGGTGCCCCAGTGGCCGAGCAGCATGTGTTTCACATCGGCGAGTTCGAGCGGCCGCTTCAGCAGTGGGTTGTCGTAGAGATAAATCTGGCCCACCGAAAGATAGTTGGCTGCTCGCCAATAGGCGTCGATCTTGTGGAGCAGGTCTTTCGAAGGCGTGGTCGTTCGTTCCATTGTCATCGTAGTCATATTTGTTCCATCGGTATTCAAAGCGAGCATTCGACCACAGGTCGGGTTGAGTCGGGCCGATGCAAGACCACAATGCAAGTTGCAGGCCATTCGAAACCAGTAGCAAGTTGGTCTCGACCGTGGATTCGCGGCGGAGACCGCCGTGCTACGAACTGTATAAAAGGCGGCTTACCGATCGCGCAATCATCAGCTCTTCGTTGGTCTTCATCACGCGAACTGTGACGGGACTATCGTCCTGAGAGATGATCGATGCATTCGAGTCATTGCGCTTGCGATCCAACCGGATACCCAAGAAAGTCAGATCGCCGCGAATACGCCAGCGAATCGCCGGTGCGTTCTCACCAATGCCCGCCGTGAAGACCAGAACCTCCAATCCGCCTAGGACGGCCATCAGTACTGCCAGAAACTTTTTCGCCTGGTAACAAAAAAGTTCGATCGCTTCGGCCGCTCGCGGATCTTTCTGCTCTTGGCCCAACAGATCTTTCACATCAGAACTGATGCCCGACAGGCCCAACGGTCCGCCTTGTTGATTCACTAGCTGGTCAAGGTGCTCGATATCCCGGCGTTTTTCGCGGAGCAGGTACAACCGTCAGCTCAGGCGCGATTAGCTGGAACTGGACGTACTTAGTTCCACCATGTACCACCCGGTGGCCCACGGAATCCAAGCCCTGAGCAGCCGCTTCATCTCGCAGCCAAGCTAAGATGGCCCGGAAGGCACTGTCGTGATCTGGCGATTCGAGCGGTCGCTCGGTCAAGGCTGCGCCATCGGCACGCCGAACCTGAAACACTCCAACGCCGAGCCCGATTCGATCCATCCGGCCAGAGAACACAAGGGTTTCAGTCCGTCCCACATGGAACAGGGCAAACTTGACGCTGGACGAGCCGCTGTTGATCGTCAGGATTCGGTTGAAGTGCTCGTCGTTCGTCATTCGCGAAAGCGTTCTGACACTTTCCCATTGAGACTCAGCCTGAACAACCCGCTTGGCGGTCGTTCGTTTTCACGGACCTAATTCGGGGGAGCAGGAATCCACGTGAGGCCGCCGGTAGCGTTCGCCAAGTAAGACGGACCGCCGGTCGGAGAGGAAGATCCAACCGACAGAACGTTTCACCTTTGGCTAACCGGTCAGAAACTGGTCGGTCCGGCAAGAAGCTGGTCGGCTGCGTGACGGTTCACAGGAATTTATTTTGCGTTTCACTCAGCGGAAACGTGATGATCGACGGCGATCGAGTTCGTTTTTTCGACGATGCTCTTGGCTGTGGTCACGTTGTCAGGCGTCCCGTGGGCGATCAAGAGGAATTTGCCTGCTTTCAGCGCCGTTTCGTACTGCACGATGCTGTCCTTGGGGATGCCGATGCTGAATAGCGCCGCGCCCAACGCGCTCAACCCGCCGACAACCGCCGCGCCTTCCAAGCCGCCCAAAATGAGCGCAACGAGCGGTCCGGCGACCAAGAGCGGACCGATGCCGGGAATCCAAAAGAATGCCGATCCGAACAAGAGCCCCCAGATGCCGCCCCAAAAAGCCCCGAATTTACCCCAGTGCTTCATGCGGTCGCCTGCGTTGTAGTATCCCACGACGTGTTCGTCGGTGTGGTAGTCGCGGCCGACGATCGAGAGCTGCTTCATGTCGAAGCCAGCCTTCTGCAATTCCTTGACCGCGTCTTCTGCGCTCGTGTGGGTGTCGTAGGTGGCAACGACGGAGTTCTGCTGCTTTGTAGCTGTGGTCATCTCGGTTTCTCCTTGAAAACATGTGGTGCGTCCACGTTGCCGTGGATCGTGACTCAATTCGCTTTGTAACGACGAGCAACTGTTGTGCCGGAGAACGACAGGTGGAATGGCACACTCGTTGCTTGCTCGTTGTTGTGCGGCAGCGAGTCTTCACACAAAGGAAAAAATGGTGACAGCACGAACTCAGAAGCCTGAGCGAGACACGGAGGGCCAGACTGGTGAGCCCGCCATCGTTTCACTTGCCCGTCAACGCCTGGAATCGCATCCCCACTTTCACCATCATTGCGAGACGGTTCGCATGGTGTGGGTCGAAAAGCAAGGCTTGGTGATGAGCGGTCGACTACCTTCGTTCCACTTGAAGCAACTCGCGCAGGAGGCTCTGCGTGGACTGAACGTGACGGTTGTCAATCGAATCGAAGTCGTTTGCCCCGACGGCTTGAGCAGCGTTCAGCAAGCCACCAGGCCAGAACCACGCAACCCGCGCTAAGCAGGTGGGGCATTCCGGTTCGCCTTTGCCTTCAGCCGGCAGCGAACGTTCTGATGCGGCCTTCCAACACCATTCGCGGTCCGTCCACTTGGGGAAGAATGACACGGGCGCAGCGATTCGCCACGGTGCTCGCCGCCGGGGCTTCTTGGAAAAGATCGAGCTGCCACTCGCTGCTAGCTCGAAGATCTGCCCCGGTGAGTTTTCACACACGTCGAAAAACGCTTGCGCGGCGAAAGATGTCCGTGCCGTGCAGCGTTGCTGGCAGTTCGGCTCTCGCAGTTGTTTCGTCGATTAGTACTGTTCGGCACGAGAGATGCTTTCGGGCCGATTGAGGGGTCGGCTTGTTGCCCGCCCTTTTTACCTCACTCGGTTACCCAAGCAGAAGGAGTGTGACAATGAAAAGTCTTGCAACGTTCGCTCTCGCCGTTCTTGCAGCGACGCCCGTGATGGCTGCTGAACAGACGAAAGCCAAGGGTGAGAAGCCAGCCGCGTCTCCGGGCTGGTTGATTGTCGAGGAAGACATTTGGACCCCCTTGCGCTTCGAGCCGCTCGCATCGCTCGATGCGATTCGCTATCACTATCGCCGTAACGAGGAAAAGGCTGCGGCTAATGAGATCGACAAAGCGGTGAGCTGGTTGACACTAGCCGCTCAGCCACGCAATGCCGATCACTCAGGAGAAGTTAACCACGGCCGCGAAGGAACTCACGAGTGTCGCGAAGAATCTACGCGCAGGAAATATCAGGTCGGCAGCTGACGTGGATGGGGCGCTGAGCCGCGCCGCGCAGGCGTTGGGTGAATGGCACTACTACAAGGCCAAGGAGGCGTGGGGCAAGAACGAAGAACAAGATGCCGGTCGTGACTTGGCGTTGGCAGCCGACTACCTGCAACACGCCGCCAACTCGGCACACTACGAATTCGGTCCCGATACCAGCAAGGTTATCACGGACTTCTACGATCACGGGCGGTGGGACGTCGAAACAACGACCTACGATCACAACACGCTCGGTATGCACTTGCAAAGCATCGAGAAAATGATTAGCGAGCTTGCCGCCAAACTGAAGCAAGCTTAGGTTGCCGGACTTCGATAGTGCGGCAAATCGGGCTCTGCACAGGATAGATTAAACGGGCCCAAACCAAAAGCCGTCGGGCGTATAGCGATTGGCTAGACCTTGATCAAGCAAAGGCCGTGCGGCTTTCGCTTGATCAAGGACTAGCAAGACTGGTTCATCCTTCCCGCTGAGTCCGGAAATGGCTGAGCGATCGACTTAGCCCGTGAACCAAAGCGACGAAGGAAAGTGGAAACCTGTTCGAACGATGACGCCTTCGTCGGTGGCTTTTGTTACCGGGACGACGCCACTATTCGGTTTGGCTCATCGAGTTCTAATGCAATATGCCCCAGATGATAAGCAGAAGACCCGCTAGCGAAAGGATACCGATGCCCCAAACTCCGAGCGCTGATATGGAAAACAGTGCCAGGAAGATAGCGGCAGCTCCAAAAGCGATGGCCATGGTTCGCTTCGAGATGCGACCGGCGCTGGCTACCAATGCTCCCTCGCGCCGTAGCTCCTCTTGCTCCAGCAACTCAGCCTTCTGGCACCGTTCCTTCATCCGCACCTCCTCGGTACTCAATGCGTTTCCGTTGCGTTTTGGTTCTGATTCAGGGGCGTACGCTTTGCTGGTCGTCACCATAACATCTCTCCTCTGTTGAAAACACTCACTACAGTACTCATTAACTGGGCGATTACTGTGCCCTCGGGGATCGGCATTCTTGTCCGATTGCGCGTCCCCGATCATTAATCGGCGTTGCCGACCGGTTCCCTAGGCGAAGCGTCGGCGTTTGGCGCAAGAGATTCTCACCTGCTTCTGGCATCCGCGCATGTTTGGCCTGCGCTTCGATCTCGCCGGCGTCACTGCTGAGTCCGCCTTCGGCCGACGACGACACGGGGTGGGGTTCAGGAATCTCGGCGCCGCCATCTCGAAGCGAGGGCGTTATCGCGGAATCCGCTTCCGTCCGGCGGTCGATCAAGTGAACGGGTACGCCGTGGGGGAACACCATCTCGCGAGATTCATCGGGCAAGGAGATGTTGGCGTTCTGCAGCGCTCTTTTGGTCAGCCGGATCACCGCGGACCGCACTTTGAGCCAACTGTGTTGTTTTCCATCGAGCCAAAAGTAGATCCGAAGATCAACGGTTGATCGGCCCAGACCATCCACCAACACCCAGGGCTCGGGATCGTTGAGTACGGCCGGATGGTCGCGCAGCACTTGGTGGGCGATTTCCTGAGCGGCCGGAATCGACGCTTCATAGCCGATGCCAATCACGAAGTCCTCCCGGCGGTTGCGGTTGCTGGTGAAGTTGCGAATCGTGTTCTTAAACACCGTTGCGTTCGGGATCTGCAGATAATTTCCCTGAAGATTCATCAAGATCGTCGTGCGCGCTGTCACGCGTTGGACATAACCAAGCAGTCCGTTGACTTCCACAAGGTCGCCAACCTCAAATGGCTTCTGGAGGCTCAAGTAGATGCTGGCCAGAAAGTTTTCGGTGATTTCCTTAAAGGCAATACCCAGCGCCAACCCCAGCAGGCCCGTACCACCAACAAGCGTAAGGGCCAATTGAGTCAATCCCGCTACACGCAGCACGAGATAAACAGCGATAAGAAAGACGATGATCCCGACACCGTTTGCCATGACGCGCCGCAGCAGCTCACTGTACACGGAGCGCGTTAATAGGTGATGAACGATGCGCGTCACCAGCCGGGAGCACAGCCAGGCAATCGGCAGCACAACCAAGGCGAAAACCAATGTCGGCAGGCCACTGATTGTCGCTCGGCTCAGGTCACTTAACTGACTCACGAGGATGCTCGAATCCCATAGCGGTTCGTCCACGTCGACCTGATTTACTACCGCCACCACGTCCCGCGTGTTTCGCGCGAGGTCTCCGGCCCACTTCTTCAACGGTTCGCCCTCCGTCCGCCCCTTGAGGAAGACCACCCCCTCGTTAACGCTCACCTCTGCGCCGCGAAACCATCCCGTCGCCTCGAGGATTTTGCTCAGCCGATCCTTGATTTCGTCATCGCGGGCGATTGGCTTAACTTCGACCTTATCCGGCGTCGTGGCCGCAGCTTCCGTCTTGGTTACCGATTCCACGGCTGCGGGCGCCGGTTGTGCGGTGGACACTTGTGCCACACACAGGGCTGGCAGCATCAGGACCGCGAGTAGGGTCAGCGCACGACGGTCCCGGTTGGTTGCGGACAGCAGTTTCAAGTAGCTTCGCCGCACGCCCTTGACCGCCGGCTGTCGCGGCGTGCACCTTCCGGCTTGTTTCGTCATTGATCATTTCCTGCGCTGCCCGGCGCGGGCGTTTCTGGCGTGGCTCGAAACGGACGCCAGGCTTCGTCCATCGAAAGAATGTAAGCGAACGTCGCCATCAGCATCAGTGCCACGACCACCAAGAGGCTCCAGTTTCGCCGGCGTGGATGCCGCTGACTGTGCGGGTCGTTTTGGTGGTGGCGATCTGTCATGGCCGGGTTCCAGTTGCAAAAAACGGGACTGCTGAAAGGCCTTCGGCGTCATCACAACAAGATGCGGACACACAGATAAACGAGCCCAACGACGGCGGCGAGTCCAGCGGTCAGCAGCGTGATCCCTATGGCTCCGACACCTTTCGCGGCCAGCGAGCCACAGGTGGCGCACGCTTCTGCTTTGCCGGAATTCGGGTCAATCAACACGGGCTCACCACACGTCGGGCAAGCCCCCCAATTCTCGTTGCTCTCTGCGCTCGAAGTCATGTTTATGTTCCTGGCGGTAGGATGACGTCCTTATCCGTCGACCTAATCTGATCGAGCCCGAACACATCTGGAGCGCCGACTCCCCGTGTTATTCATGGCAAATCGCTGCTTTGAGCTACAGTGCGAACAGCGTTAGATATTTCTCTTCATCTGAATGAGCAATTAACATGCCGGGCGTGTCTTGGGGAATTCCGTGAGGTCTTGTCCGTAACACGATTAGTGTCTGGTCGGTACGACCGATCATTGACCGGCGTGGTGAATTTGCGTTTCGTCGGCAGTGTCGCAACTCACGTTCGCAGTGGAGCCAGTTTGTTATCGACAGGTCCGCCAACGCACTGGCGCAAAAATTGCTTCTCCACTCCATCAGCGCAAGCGATCACGACGAATAGGAGGCAAGAAACATGACGACGAAGAAGATCCTTTACGCGACGGATTATTCGGAGCCCAGCCGAGCAGCGTTATGCGTGGCCGAATCGCTGGCTCGCGATGAGGGTGCCACGCTGCTAATTGCGCACGTTTCCGAGCTGGAAGAGTACCCGCAGGGCGAATCGTTCGACGAAGACAGTCAACCGTCGCCGGTGGAGCTTGCGCATCTGCAGGCCGTCAAGCCGGGGGACGCCGATCTTAGTTGCGAGCATCGTTTGATTTACGGCAAACCAGCCGAGGCGATTGTCACGCTGGCCCGAGAGGAAGGCGTGACCAAGCTTGTTGTCGGTACCCATGGCCGAACGGGTCTGGCGCATTTGCTTGCTGGCAGCGTCGCGGAAGCGGTGATCAGGAGCGCGCCCTGCCCGGTCGTCGTTGTCAAAAAGCCGCCGAAGAACATGAACTGACGTAGCGCGTCCGCATCCTCGAAAATGGAACGGCAAAATGTACGACGAATGTGTGGTGGCCGTTTACGAAGACGTTGAGCAGGCGCGACTGGCGGTGCATATCTTGAACCGGTCCGACTTTCCCACACAGCGGATATCCTTGGTCGCGGCACACCTGGAAGATCACCCTGAACTCGAAACCGAGCTGAACTTCGGCGACGATTCGCTGCGAGACGCTTTCATCGGCGGGGGCTTAGGCGGCCTGCTTGGGATGCTGGCGGGCGCGTCCGTGGTTGCATTGGCAGGCGGCGGTGTCGCCCTATTCGCCGGACCGCTCGCCGGACTGGCCACCGGAGCGGTGGTTGGCTCGTTGCTTGGCGGAATGGAAGGTTGGGGGTCCACAGGTCCCATCTCGCTCACTACGCAAATCTCGTCGACCATGGGCATCCGCTGGTTATCGCGCACGGGGAGCCGTTGCTGGTCGCAGAAGCGCATCGGCTGCTGAAACAAACTGCCTTTAGGGAATTGCACTTCCACGCCAAGACGGACGATGACGCACCTGAGATCCTTGGACTAAGTAGGAATAAACCGTCAACGCGTAAGCCGTGAATCGGCGAGGTGTCGGCTCGCTGCTAGCGTCGCGAACCGCCGGAATAAGACCACCCCCCGCGGCACGAATGAAAACCTAGCAGACCGGAGGCTAATGCTAATGTCTCTCGAAACCGGAAAACAGCACTTTACCAACCCGGTCCGCAGCCTCGTAGACGAACGGGGGCCTTCTCCTTATCACCCAGAGCCTCATAGGTTCGGCCGCGCATCAAGCACGCACGGGCGTATTCCGGATTGAATTCGATGGCCTTGGTAAAATCTACGACGGCCTTGGTCATCGCGTTGCCGTGCGACAGTTGGGCGAAACCACGCGCGTAGCAGGCCTCTGCGTTGTTCGGGTCGTCCTGGATTGCTTTGTCGTAGCTGGCCATGGCTTCCTGCTCCGGGTTTGGGTCAAGCTGGGTCATCTTGGTGTAGTCGTTGCTATTGACATCTTCGACCTTCTGCGTTTCGTCGACTCCGGAGAGCTTCTGGTCGCCCCGGGAAACGTCTGTTTCGAACTTGGCCCTGACACGAGGCGAACAGCCGTTGGCGACGACGATAACTAGAACGCACATAACGCTGGAAGCGAGAATGCCATGTTTGTTTCTCCTGTGAGCGAAATGTCCATCCTACGGATGCTTATGCAGCTCTCGACGGTGCCATGGACGAACGCGGGCGAACGGACGAGTGCAGCATCAGCCACTGGCCAAGGTGTTCCTCCGAGAGAATGCCCACCAATTCGTCCCGGCTTTTGACCAACAGCGTCGGGCAGCCGCAAGCGTTCATTTTGTCAAGCACGCGGTCGAGCGGTTCGTTTTCGTCGACCATCAGACAGTTCCGGCGTACGAACTCGGCCACTTTGTGATGGCCATCGCCTTGCGTTAGGGCTTTGACCACGTCGCCGATACCGGCGATCTGACCGAGCTTCAAAGACCATTTCACGGGCGGCTCCTTACTGTGCAGCGTCGCGAAATGCGGCTGCTGCCCAAGCAACGTAACGAACTCTCGATTGAATTAGGCAATTCGCGTGCCGTCCGGCAGCTGGATAGGATAAGATGGCCATGACTCCGCTATTGTCCTGGAAGCGACCAGTGTCTGCCCGCGGCGACCAATTCCTGTCCGATGTTGTGCGTATTGCGGATCGTCTCATCCCCGTCGCAAACGCGTTTGGTTTAGCGGATTGATCGTGCTGGGAACTCAGCGCATGATGGAATCTGAACCGAATTCGTCACGCTACGCTTGGCACGTAAGTCGCATTCAACGTTTCCGCTGGTACCAGCGCATGGCGATCGCGCCGTCAAGGCACCAAGCCCGGGAGGGGATCTGGAAACCGCGCTCCCGTTTGGCAGGGAGTTCTGACACAGCAGGTTGCCGGTTTGTTGGCGAGGGAGGCTGCTTCTTCGAACCCAGAAAACAGCGACCATGACACACGAATCATCGGCATTACCAATCGCTCCGGGCTTTCCCGGCATTCCACCACGCTGGACATCCAGCGCAAAGGATGGCGTGGGGACTGCGCTGGGGTCGGTCAGCCGCGTCTGGTTTACGCACAGCCATGGGATTCTGAACGAGGTTTACTACTCACGGGTCGATCAGGCTTGTATCCGCGACCTGGGATTGATCGTGACGGACGGGCGCGAATTCTTTTCCGAAGAAAAGCGGCATACCAAGACGCGAATCGAGTATTTGGCCGAAGGTGTGCCGGCGTACCGGATCGTCAATTCCTGTTTGCAGAACCGTTACACCATCGAAAAGGAGATCTTTGCCGATCCGACTCGCGACGTGGTGCTGCAACAGATCGACTTTCGACCGCAAGCGTCGAGTGCGGCAGACTACAAGTTGTATGCATTGCTGGCTCCCCATCTGGCCAATCACGGCTCAGACAACACGGCTTGGGTCGGCGAGTACAAAGGGACACCGCTCGTTGTTTGCCGAGCGCGACGGCACGGCGCTGGCACTGGCTTGTTCGCGCGGCTGGCGGAACCGGTCGGCCGGCTTCGTCGGCTTCTCGGACGGCTGGCAGGACCTCTCGCGCAACAAGCAGATGACTTGGTTCCACGAGCGAGCCGAGCATGGCAACGTCGCGCTGGTTGGCGAAATCTGTCTTGATCCCGCCGGTGAACCGATCGTGCTGGCATTGGGCTTCGGAACCAACACGTCGGAAGCGGCGTTGCGTGCGATCGAAAGTTTGGAGGACGACTACGGGCAGCTCCGCCGCCAGTATGTGGATGAATGGACCGAATGGTTGGGCACGCTTGCTGCCGCTGGACGAAGCCTGTCCGGTGGAGCATCGCGACGCGTGCATTAATCGTTTCCGCATCAGCGCCGCCGTGCTCCGCACGCACGAAGAGAAGCGGTTCCCCGGTGGCATCATCGCCAGCCTGTCGATCCCGTGGGGCTTTGCCAAGGGGGACGAGGACCTGGGCGGCTACCACTTGACCTGGCCTCGCGATCTGGTGGAGACGGCCGGTGCGTTGATCGCAGCCGACGCGCACGGCGACGCCGGTCGCGTGTTGCACTATCTGCAAGCGACCCAGGAGCCCGACGGTCACTGGGCACAGAATATGTGGCTGGACGGCCGCCCCTATTGGAACGGTGTGCAGATGGACGAAACGGCGCTGCCCATCTTGCTCGTGGATTTGGCGTATCGCGAAGGCGCGATCGACGATCACGAGCTGTCTGCGGCTCTGGCCCATGGTGCGTGGCGCGGCGTCGTACATCGTGTGCAATGGACCCGTCACGCAACAAGACCGATGGGAGGAAGATCCCGGCTATTCGCCATTCACGCTGGCGGCTGAAATCACGGCGCTTCTGGCCGCGGCAGAGATGGCCGAATTAACCACCGAGAAGGGTGCACCCACGGCATCGATCGCACAGTACCTTCGCGAGACGGCCGATGTTTGGTACAGCAACCTCGACCGCTGGATCTACGCGACCGGCACTGAGTTGGCAAGCCAGGTCGGTGTGGATGGTTACTACGTGCGGATCGCGCCGCCGGAAACCAGCGACGCCGCAAGCCCGGTCGACGGCTTCGTGGCGATCAAGAATCGACCTCCGGATTCCACCAGCCAGCCGGCCACCAGCGTGGTCAGCCCCGACGCGCTGGCGCTTAGTGCGGTTCGGACTTCGCAAGGCCGACGATCCGCGCATCGTCAACACGGTGAAGGTGATCGACCATCTGCTGCGCGTGGAGTTTCCGTGCGGTCCCAGTTGGTATCGCTACAACGACGACGGTTACGGCGAACATGCGGACGGTAGCTCCCTTCGACGGCACTGGCATTGGCCGAGTCTGGCCTTTGCTCACCGGAGAGCGAGCCCATTACGAATTGGCTGCCGGCAACCGACATGAAGCCGAACGCTTGCTGGGCACGTTTGGCCAGTTGGCGGGGGCGAGCGGTTTGCTGCCGGAACAGGTCTGGGAGTCCGACAGACATTCCGCAACGCGAACTGTTTCGCGGCAAGCCATCCGGTTCCGCGATGCCACTGGTCTGGGCCCACGCGGAATACATCAAGCTGCTGCGTTCACTGCGCGATGGCCGCGTATTCGACATGCCGCCGCACGGCGTGCAACGCTATTTGATTGAGCAACGTGCATCGCCGCACCACGTTTGGCGGTTCAACCACAAATGCCGTTGGTTGCCCGTGGGCCAGCGGCTACGCATCGAAGTCCGGGCGCCGGCGGTCGTTCGCTGGACGAGTGACGCGGCACGCACGTGGACCGAAACGCCCACAACGGACACGCAACTGGGTATTCACTACGCCGACTTGCCGACGGTCGACGTGCTCGTCGGATCGACGATCACCTTTTCCTTCTTCTGGCCGGAAACAAATCATTGGGAAGGCAACGATTTCGTCGTGAAAGTCGTGTGATATATCGGTCGTCATGGATACCAATTGCGACGAGCGCGGAGCACTTCTCAACGTACCGATGAACTGCTCGATAGCACAAATGAAACTTCTTTCAGGAGCCTTGGCATGACACTATGCCCCATCGCCATCCTAGTCGGATGCAAGAAGTGTCCGGCGTTTGCAGTTTGTCCTTTGAAGGGCATCATCGGTGACTACAAAATGGAAGTTGATCCGCACACGGAGCACAAAGGCGATGAACGGACTCCCGACGTGAAGCAAGTGAACTAGCCGACGCCGAGAGCGAAGGCGTCGAATACGTGTTTGGAGCTCCGATATGACCAAGCATCGGCCAGTGCGACGCAAGTGCGACATCTGCCAGAAAGAGTTCGCGGCCGTTGACGTCATGCCGGCCGCGATGATACGTCCGGCGGTTACTGAGTTGATTCAGGGAGAACACCCAGCATGGTCCCCGGACGGATTCATTTGTTTTGGCGACCTGAATCGCTACCGCACGTTGTACGTCGCAGGTGCACTCGGACGAGAACGCGGTGAGTTATCGGATCTGGAAACGGAAGTCGTCCGCAGCCTCGAAGAACAGGAGCTGCTTTCCGAAAACGTGAACGAACAGTTCGAGGGCGATCAGTCGATTGGTGCGCGGCTGTCTGATCGCCTTGCGTCGTTTGGCGGAAGCTGGACATTTCTAATGTTGCTTCGCGACATTCATGGCCGTCTGGATCGTGATCAATTCGATACTGGCTATCCTGAGGCCGTTCGATCCCTTTCCTTTTATTCTACTCAACCTGATACTTGTCGTGCCTGGCCGCGATTCAGGCTCCTGTCATCATGATGAGCCAAAATCGGCAAGAAGCGAAAGACCGAATACGCGCCGAACACGACTACCGCATCAATCTGAAAGCAGAGTTGGAAATCCGCCACGTGCATGCCAAACTCGACATGTTGTTGACCCACCAATGGCAACGCCTGTTGGAAATCCAGGAGATTCAAATGGAGCTACTGCAGGAGTTCGGTAAGAGTCGGACGAATGGATAGGGTTGATCGAAACAACGAATACGACGTCGAAAAGGCAAGCTCAAGGGAACTCACGCATGCTGTCCGTACGAGAAGCCAATCGTTCGATCGACGAATTCGTCAAGAAACTCGAGGCGGCTTTAATCGCCAACCAGTTCGGTAAACGTGGAGTTCACGATTTCCGGCAGAAAGCAAATCAGCTCGCCAACGGCGGTGCGAATCATCAGACCCCATAGAATACGTTAAGGCCGTGTGAAGCTCAGTTCCGGCACGGCTTCAAAGTTCGTTCCGTCAACACCCGCCAAATAGGTCAAGGGAACGAAGAGGCACGACATGATCGTCAAGACGTTCATGACATCGTTCTTGCGATTGGTAACGGACGGCAGGTACGTATTACTCAGGCCAGTCACGATTTCGCGATACATTCGATCACTGCCGACGTCTGCACGCAATGGCCGAAGGTATCGCTCAAATGGACTCGCAGGCGATCCTCAAAAAGCGGCGAATTGTCATGCACCAGCCGATGGAATGCTTCGCGCTGCGGCCAGATGACGCGTCGAAGAGCGACCAACGGGTGTTTCATGCGATTCAGCGTCTTCAGTAGCCGCGGTGAAGGATCGATTCCACCACACCGCCAGGGTGTTCCTGGAAGGTGATCGCGTCATGTTCACCTACCCGTATACTGACTTGCTCCATCTCAATTTTTCGCAGACCTGGCAGGCTGATCGTTCGGGTGATCAGCAGCAACTGGTCGTCGAAGACTTCTGCGGCTGGACAGTGGGGAATAGGGACGATGTCTTGTTTGGTCAGTGGATGGATCGAGAAAGTCACGGCAATCTGGCGAATCAGCGACTCGACACCAAACCCTTGCACGTCGGCGCCAGTCGTGTTCTTGTCGTCAAGTGCCCGCATCACCGCGGCGGGATCGGTGAGGTCTTCTTCGTGAACTACCTCCTGGCAAGACGTGATCACGTGGAGTCTTGTCGGTCTTGAGTCGGCCCCGACCGCCAGCGTTGTTGGCCCCCGCGCGGGCTTGACGGCGAGTTGCTGTCAACGGCGAGTTGCCGGTCCCGCAAAACATCATGCGAAGCGCATTTGTCAATGTCGTCGGGTCACGAACGGTGAACGCCCGCTCCGACAAATTCAACCATCGCAGAAGGCGAGATCACGCCGTCATTGACAATCGTCGACGAAGTGCCGCTTGCCCAGATCGCGTCGTGGCGCCCAACGTTTCCGTATATACACATCCATCTTCGAGTTGTCGACACGGATGCGGCCAGGGGAGTCCACCCAACCGAATCCAAGATCGCCGTCGTTTATCGGATGAAGTCGGCGCCATTCCTCGGCAAGACATCGATGGCGGGAACACAGGGCCCCTAGCGAAAACGCGACCCCCGACTCACCTCTTACCCTCGGCTCACTTCTTGTCTCGCTTTGACGGGACGGTACACTTCCGTTGGTCGGAAGGTGTCGAGACCCCGGCGCGGAAGAGGAAATGTTCCGCCCGAACTTCGGTTCGCTGGCTCGTTTTCTCCAGGCGGTGGGATTCTTGAGCAACGACAGGAATGACGATCCATGGAAACCATCGAGCTGACGGACGGCGAAATTCTGCTCTACGAGGAAGCCTTTCTACCGTCCGAGACCGCGGATTACTATTTTGCTAAGCTGAGGGACGATTGTGCCTGGGAACAGAAACCAGGAATCTTCGGCCACATGCAGCCGAGACTGACAGCCTCCTACGGCGAACCAGGCGTCAGCTATCGCTACTCCGGGACGGTGAACGTCGCGCGGGGCTGGACCCCGACCCTGCTGGAAATCAAGCGGCAGATCGAAGCGGTCCATGGTCGGTACAACTACTGCCTGCTAAACCGTTACCGTTCCGGCCAAGACAGCATGGGCATGCATGCCGACGATGAGCCGGAAATGGGGAACGTCATCGGCTCGCTGTCATTGGGAGCGACTCGGACGTTTCGGATCAAGCACAATCAGTCGAAACAGACAAGAAGCTTCCTGGTTGGCAACGGCACGCTCCTCATCATGGCGGGGACCATGCAGGCCTTCTGGAAACACGAGATCCCGAAGACCCAGCAGAAGGTCGGCGAGCGGATCAACTTGACTTTCAGGCAAATTATCGGGCCGCCGTCGCGCGACGCGTCGTGATCTGCCTGGCCTCGGTGGGGAGCCGCCGGCCCGGCAACGGGCGACGCTCCCGATCAAACGCGTTCGGGCGCCAGGCGCGCTCGCGGAAGCTGCCAGTTCGTCTTCGACACGCTCGTGTGGTCTACGATTCTGTATTGCGTCCCGTGGATAGTTGTTCGCATTGATCGGATCATGCGACCCGTTTCGCGATCGGTTTGCAAGTATCTGAAGTTCCCCCGCCCAGTTGCGTGAAAAAACAAAGGGTCAGGTCTTGTTTGGTCGGTGGATGGGAAAAGCACAGAAGAGCGTGGGTGGTGTCATGCCCCGGAAATCCTCAGTGGAAAAGTAGACCGTCTGGGGTCGGATGGTCTGGGGTCGGATGGTCTGGGGTCGGATGGTCTGGGGTCGGATGGCAGCCGGAACGCAATTCTTCGAATGCCACCATCACCGTAGTGCGATTGAACGTCGTATCCGTGCCGGAGCAAGCTTTCCGCGCTGCCGGGAAACTCACCGACGAGAGATTCGTTTTGGAAATACCAATGGTCGATTTCAGCACGTGGCGACTGTCTCCGAGCGCCACCCACGTCGCGATTCGTTAGCGGGCGATCGAAGGCTCGAAACGCGACGCACGAATACTCACTCACGACTGCAACCTCCGGTCCGCAGCTGACCTAGCTTTGATCCAGCGGCGAATGATCGAGCAGCCGAGGAGCGGCGGAAATCCTCGTAGCGAATCTTTTCGCTGACAACTTTCGAGTCGGATTCCGTGGCCGCGAAGACCATTCGACCTTGGGAGCTCGCGGTGAATCGGCGTTAAACCGGGATGCTCGACTACGTACGATGTTCCAAGCGGTCAATGGGGCTTTTGACATAGAGTCCCGGTCGATTCATCACATGTGTGTAGATCATCGTCGTTTCGACGTCGTTGTGACCGAGCAGTTCCTGTACAGTGCGAATGTCAGCGCCGTCTTCGAGTAGATGCGTCGCGAAGCTGTGCCGCAAAGAATGCGGAACCGCTCGGCGGTCCAGTCGAGCGCGCAAAACGGCTGAGCGGAATTGATCGCCAAAGAGACTTTCGGATA
The DNA here is from genome assembly GCA_963826795.1 of uncultured Planctomycetales bacterium. Classification (GTDB taxonomy): domain Bacteria; phylum Planctomycetota; class Planctomycetia; order Pirellulales; family Pirellulaceae; genus CAWGYT01. The sequence goes on from CAWGYT010000027.1 coordinate 266,955, forward strand.
TGTGATGCCTTCGAAACTGTCCGCTGCGAGGGTCGCGTGAGCGCTGGCGGGACGGGAAGAGGAATTGCCAAGGGATTTCGGTGGCGGCATTGGGGTATTTCTTCGCGAGAGCAAAGGGTAGGTACACATGCCCGAAGCCATCGGACAAGTCACGTTCGTGGAGAAGCTTTACGTGGCGCAGTTGTTCGTGCAAGGCTGCGACAGTAACTTCAGGCAGAACGGTGATGCGGTCCTTTTCGCCTTTGCCTGACCTAACCACAATATGGCCTTCGTCGAAGGCGATGTCTTTGCAGCGCAGGCGAATGCATTCACGGTGCCGAAGACCCGCGCCGTACAAAAGTTGGAAAATCAGCAAGTTTCTTCCTTCAAATTCTTGCTCGAGTCGGACGATCTCCTGACGGCTTAATACGACAGGCAAGCGCTTGGTTCTCTTGACGCGTGTGATCTCGAGGAACGCGAGATCTTTTCGCAGCACCTTTTGATACAGAAAGAGCAGTGCAGCCAGCGCTTGATTCTGCGTGCTTGCCGCGACATTTCCATCGACGGCAAGTTCCGTCAGGAATTCTCTGATCTTGTTTTCGTTTACATTGGCGAGGTCGGCGGAGCCGCAGTGGCGGATGAATCGTCGGACCCATGCGAGATAGGCCTTTTCGGTTTCGTATTGATAGTGACGAAGTCGCAGTTCGGCGCGCATGTCACAAATGACCTTGGGTTCTTGATCGTTGGGAAGTTGGGGCGGTGCTGTAGTCGAAAGTGAGCGACCGACGCCATGCTTTTCGCTGGCGGCAATCCGTTCGAGCGTCTGCCGAACTCGGTCGAGGCAGGGCGTGTCAGTGTGAAGAATGTTGGATCGGTAGGCCTCGATGGCGCGTGCGGCCTGAAGCCGCAGCCAAGCTGGCGTGCCGCGATCTCGCTGTTCACGAAGAAAGGCAATTACCTGGGCTTCCGTTACAGGCAGCGTTTGGTCTTTGGGAATACTTAGGCTTGAGGCGTACCGCTGAATCCACCGTGGGAACCAGACTTTGTCGACTTTGGACAGCTTCATGGTGTCAACAGTTGCTTCAAATCTCTCGGCGCTCATTGCAGTTGTCCTCTCTACCGTTCTTTGGCCAAAAACGGTGGCGCACTCCAACCGCGAAAGGCCGAAGTGACTGCGGCGCCACCATCTAATTGACGGGTATTGGGGAAGCGACTACGATTGTGAAGAGTTGGGAGTATCCAGCAAGGTGACTTGGGAGTTTGCCCTCAACCTGCCGGAGATACTCCCAGGTAAGCTGGGGTAAA
>CAWGYT010000028.1:0-27892 GCA_963826795.1 uncultured Planctomycetales bacterium
CCGAAGTCGAAAAGCTGAAGGCTCGGCAAACGATGGTGACGGTGGCTCAAAGTTCCAGCGAATTTAATCTGGACAACAGTGTGCTGGCTCGGGCCAGCCAATTAGTCCGTGAGGTCGAGACCCGCTTGGACGTGACCGAGCGGATGCTGAGTGCGGAGCTGCAATTTGCCGAGGAAATCCCGTTGGATGCACCCGCATCGGATGACGTCGTGGATCAAATCGCCGAGTACTTCAAGGCGGCGGAGCCGGGGTCGCAGGCCCTCGCGGCGGAAGTGACGGGCGATCCGCAGCTGTAGGTCGCTGCGGAGGGCGACGGTGGCCGGGAGGGAAACCACGCCGTCGCTCGCTTCGCGGGTTGGGAAAGGGATCAGGTCCCCACAGTGCGAAGCACCCGATTGGCCGTTCCGGCCTTTGGGACCTGCCCCCTTTTCCCAGCGCACTCCAAGATCAAGCTGTCACGCAGGCACTAGGGGCTCGTCACACCAGGAGTCATACTGTGACCAATACGACGCTGACTCCGAAGACAAGATCGTTGTTTCAGGACGATTGGATGAATCAACCGCCGGCGGGTCCGAGGTTCATGATGTGGGTCGATGGCGTCGGCGGGTACCTGACGTGTCTTTCGGATGCGGTCCGCCTGGGGCAAGCGATTCCGGGAACGAGTGTCGAGATTCCGCTCGTGGGGGACCTCTCGCGACACCATGCGACCATCATTCGGCAGGGCGAGGGATACTTCATCGAGCCACACGCGGCGACGCGGGTCGGTTCCCGTGGGATCGCGACGCGGCACAACCTGTCGGACGGCGACGAGATTCAGTTGGGCAGCAGTCTCTGGATGCGATTTCGGCAGCCGCATCCGCTCAGCAGTACCGCTCGCCTGGAACTCCTCAGTCACCATCGGACCCACCCCTCGGCGGATGCGATTTTGCTGATGGCGGGAACTTGCCTGATGGGGCCCATGTTGAGCAACCACGTGGTCTGTCGGGGCTGGAGCCATGAGGTCGTCCTCGTGCGGCAAGGCCAGTCGCTCACCTGCCACGTGCCGAGGCCTTTCTCGGTCGATGGCGAACCGTTCGAGCGGAGGGCGGCCGTGACGCTCGATTCAAACATCCAGGGGGAAGATTTCTGCGTTTCATTCGAGCGAATCGTTTAAAATGGGGCACCGAGCTGCGTGGCACGCTCGACTCGCGACCCACCGCATACAAGTCACAGGAGCGGGGCACGAAGTGAACCGTGGGGATGTACGATGCAAGAGCCAGCGAGTGTTATGAATCCTGAACCGCACGAAGCTGAGACACCTCAACCCGCTGAAGGCGGGCGTCGCCGAGGGCCGATGAAATTCGCCTACGCGAGCGGATCGCGGCCTTTGGAGGGCTATGCGATCAAACGCGGGATCGGGGCCGGCGGATTCGGGGACGTTTACTACGCCATCAGCGATGCGGGCAAAGAGGTCGCGCTGAAGCGAATTCAGCGCAACTTGGATGTCGAACTCCGCGGGGTCAGCCAATGCCTCAACTTGAAGCATCCCAACCTGGTCTCGCTCTACGACATTCGCTACGACGATGGGGAGCAGGCCTGGGTCGTGATGGAGTACGTCGCCGGCGAGAGCCTGCAGGACGTGATCGAGCGGAATCCCAACGGGATGCCTGAGGACGAGGTGGAATCGTGGTTCGAGGGGATCGTCGACGGCGTCACCTATCTGCACGAGCACGGGATCGTGCATCGCGACCTCAAGCCGGGCAATATTTTTCTCGATCAGGGCACCGTCAAGATCGGTGACTACGGGCTCTCGAAATTCATTTCCTGCAGTCGTCGCAGTGGCCAGACGGAAAGTGTCGGAACCTTCCACTACATGGCGCCCGAGATCGGACTGGGACGCTACGGCAAGGAGATCGACGTCTACGCCCTGGGCATTCTGCTCTATGAAATGCTCACCGGTCATGTGCCGTTTGAAGGGGAAAGCAGTCAGGAAATCATCATGAAGCACCTGACGGCTCAACCGGACCTGAGTCGCGTTCCGCCCCGATATCGGGTCATCATTTCTCGAGCCATGGCCAAGGATCCCGCCGATCGGTTCGGCTCGGCCGCCGAAATGCGTGACCGCCTGCAGGTCGAGAACACCGCCGCCCGCTTGGCCGACACCGTGGCCGTTCCGCCTCGATTCAGCTCGGCAACGCCGCCGCCACCGCCCCCACCCGGGTCGCAAGATCGCGTCCGGACGCCCTGGCACGGGCAGGCGAAGGTTGAGCCCATTGGGGCGACCGTCCGAAATCGGCTGCACCAGTTCCGCAGTTGGTGGCGGCAGCAAAACTCGCTGACCCGCGCGATTGTGGCGATCGCGTTGACGGCGTTTGTCGTTGCCAACTCGTATTGGCTGTTTGGCGCCATGTTTACTCTGGTTGTCGTCTACGCGTGTTATTACCTGCTGTGGTCCTTGCTCAACGGAAGCTACCACTTGGCGCCGCCGCCAGCACCGGTGGAGCCGCGCGCGGCTGCGACGATCCAGCCGGTGCGAGCCGAAGTCGCCGCACCGCAGCCGCCGACTTCGACACCTCCGCCGACTGCCAATCCCGTTCCCCGACGTCGCAACCTGACCCGACAGCAGCTGAGCGACGCGATGCGCAACGCGCTGGGCCGCAAGAGCCGGTTTCGGCAGCTGAGCGAACTGTCGGGATCGATGCTGATGGCCGCGTTCGTCGTGGCGGTGATCGCGCTTCCGATGACCGCGATCGCCAGCCAGAACGCGACGGGCGATTGGCGCAGCTGGGGGCCGCTGTACGCCTGGCTGACCGTGGTGAGCCTCACCGCGTCCTGGATCCTGCTTGGCCTGGGGAAGGCCTGGGAAGGTTCCAACGGCGATCCGGCGCTGCGCCGCTTTGGCCTGCTGGTCGCCGGAATGGCCGTCGGTTGCATCGCCAGCCTGATGGCCTACGGTCTCAAGCTCGAACCCATCTACCTGCTGGGAAATTGGCAAGACCACCGCGATGCGTTGGGTGCCGACGTGCCGGTCCTCTATCGGGTCACCGGCGAGCCTCGGACGCTGGCCTACGTGGGGTACTTTGGGGGGCTGTTCCTGATCCTGCGTTGGTGGCTGGCGACGGATCCGTTGCGTAACTTCCGACTGAATGTGTTCGGGACCGCGGTCACGTGGGGAATGGCGCTGCTGGCCTACCTGGTCCTGCCGATCCCCCGCGGGTTCTTGGTCATTGCCACGGTGAGCGTTGCCGTGCAGCTGGCGGCCACCTGGGTGCCGCCCAGCAAACGCGAGGAATTCAAGGAAAGATTGCTTTTGAACGAACGAACTTCGTAAGGCGGGACGCGATTGGCCGGGGGGGCACGCTCGACCTTTTTACCGGTTCTTTCAACGGGTTGCCAACATCCAATGTACGCCGGCAGCCAAGCGGGAACGACTGCGGAAACCAACGATGATGAACGGAAGTTTTGCCATGTTCGCAATCCTCATCTTTTCCCTTTTGGCGATCCTGGGACTGGGACTGCTGGGCCTGGTGCTGCTGCTGTTCTTTTCACGCCGGCACCGGCGTCGCGGGGCGGGTCTGCTGATCGCTGGCTTGCTGGCCGTCGGGCTCCTGGTGGCGGGTTGGTCGGTCGGGACCGTCAAAACTGTGCAAACCACGCAACATCGATTTGGGGAGTCACACCTGCTGCCTCAAGCCTTTGAGTCGACGATCTCACGGACCTCGCCAGTTCCCTGGCACCCGGAGCATCTCGAGCGTCCCGAGCAACTCGAGCGCGTCGCTCAACCGGAACCGCAAGTTGAGACCGTGGCCAGCGCGTCGGAGCCGATCCTGGCAGCGTCTCCGAGTGGCGAAATCAGCGGGGGCGAGGCAATGTCGTCGGCCGCGTCCGAGTTGGCCTCGGCCGACGTGGATCCGGAAGCGGGCCCTGTCGAATTGGAAGACGTGATGGCTGCTGCGAGCCGCCTGGTTGGCGAGGTGCCCGTGGCCGCTCCGGGAGCCGAAACGGGCGATCGGGTGGAATCCTTGAGCGAGTCGGGGGCGGCCCCTGAACCCGCCGTGGCGGCCCGCTCCCAAGTCGCGCCGCGTCCCGCCTGGGTTGATTCGCCCCCGGCGGAAATCGACGGCTTTCTTTCCGTCGTGATGGTTTCGGATCCTTTCGAAAGTCGTTTCGAGTGCGACCGACAATTGGCTCAACGGTGGCGCGAGGCGGTCCTTCAATACGCGGCCGAATACGGTCGGCCGTACGGTTACCGACCCGATTTCCGGATTCCTCTGACAGACGAGGAGATCCGATCGGTGATTCGCGAGCGGCACTACACGATTCGCGACACGAGCGTCGGCAAGATGACGCAGGCCTTTCAGTTGGCGGTCTTCGATCAGGATTTCCAAGAGAAACTGGCGTCTCGGATGGAAGCCGCGGTCGTCGATCAGCGCTTGATCCGCACCGGTCTGCTCGTCGTCGGGGCCTTGTTCGGCGTCTCGGTGGTCTTCGGAGGCTCGAGCTGGCTGGCTCGACGCACCCCGGATCCCCTTGCGGCTTGAATCGGAATCCTTGGGCTGCAATACTCGGTAAATACACCCCGGTTCCGGACGACGATCGCCCCGGGACTTGCTCTTCTTCGTGGTGCTTACCGAGAACCATGTCAACTGAAAACCAGGCCGATGCGCTCCTAGTACGCCGCATTCGCGCAGGCGATACGGATGCCTGGAACGACCTGATCGCGCGTTACGAAGGCCGGTTGCTCGCGTTTGCCGAGAGTCGGTTGCGGAAGCGGGACGTCAGCGAGGACGTGGTGCAGGAGGCCTTTATCGGGTTCCTGAACAGCCTCCCGAATTACGACGGGCAACGACCGCTGGAAAGCTATCTGTTTACGATCGCGGCCCATAAGTTGACCGATTGCCTGCGACGCGAAGGACGGCGTCCGGCGCTCTCGCTGGACGGCATGGGCGGCAGCCATGAAGGACAGTGGCAGTTGCCAGGCCCGGTGCGCCCGGCCAGCAGTATCGCCCGCAGTGGCGAACGACGCGAGATCGAAGAGCAGTCGCTGGTGGATGCCTTGCGCGACCAGGTACAACACTGGGTACGTCGTCAGGACTGGGGCAAGTTGAAGTGCATGGAATTGCTGTTTGTCCGTGGGAAACCCAACCAGGTCGTGGCCGAGATTCTCGGGCTGTCCGAGCAGCAGGTGGCGAATTTCAAGTTCGATTTCCTGGCACGACTACGCACCAACGTCCGCAAGCAGGGACTTCCCCAAGACGTGTTTCCTGAACTGTACGAGAGCTGAATTCCGCCCCGGGCGGCGGCCTCGTCGAGCTAATTCCCCGATCGAATTCAACGAAGCCACGATGCCATGCCGCGAGAGTTCACGCAGGCCGAGTTAGAAGCGTACTTGGACGAGGCTTTGATGCCGGCCGAGATGGCCGAGATCGAGCTGATGCTGCGGGATGACCCAAGACTGGTCGACCGTTTGCGAGCGATTCACGATCGGCGGGACGCCGGAGTCCATTCCCTCGGCGAAATCTGGCGCCGCCATCGGATCAGCTGCCCGGATCGCGAGACCCTGGGCGGATTCCTGCTCCATGTTTTGGACGCCGACCAAGAGGACTATCTTCGCTTCCACTTGGAACAGATCGGCTGCCGTTTGTGCCAAGCAAACCTGGACGACCTGCGGTCGAAACAGTCCAGTCTCGAGGCCGCCGTCTTGCGGCAACAACGCTATTTTCAGTCCAGCGCGGGCTACCTGAAACGCGATCCTTGAGCCCCAAGTGGGATGGCGCGATCACGTTCGCTTGGGCTCGCTGATTCATGCCGGTGATCGGAACAGGTTCCGCCGTGCCGCCTCGGTCACCGCAACAACGGCCGGATGCTTCAACCGCCGCTCGACCGAGATCGCGTAAAATCGTTCGGTGATGGAACTCACGCGGCCCACCCGCAGCACGCCGTACTGTCGGCAGATTTCCTGCTCAATCGCCGACGGGCGCAGAAGATTCCCTCACCCGCTTGGCCAAAGACCTTCAGCAGCGCGCTGTCCTCGATTTCGTGTTTGATGTGCGGCCGGATGCCCGATTCGTCGAACCATTGCTCCAGCGCCCGCCGCAGCGCCGTATTCTGCGTCGGCAACAACATCGGGGCCCCGGACAGTGAACGTGGAAAGCCCGCTTGGACGCGTTCCGCCAGGCGCGAGACGCCGAAAAACGACACGTCGCATTCGCCCAACAGATGATTGAATGCTCGAACGTGAGAGCTGGCCCCGAGGGGAGACTCCGAAAGGACCACGTCCAAACGGTGCTGCGCCAAATTGGCAACCAACTGGTCCAGCTTGCCCTCATATAAGATCAACCGCACGGGCTCCGGCAGACTCAGCGCGGACTCGAGCAGTCGATACACGACGAGCTTCGGTAGCACATCGGGCACGCCCACCGTCAAGCTCAACTCGCGGTGCGTCGCCTCTCCCCCCAGCACCTCAGCCAGCTCCCGACCCAGCGAAAAGATCTCGTCCGCATAGCGATAGGCCACCTGGCCCGTGTCGGTCAGCACCAGGTTGCGGCCCTGGCGATCGAACAGCTTGACGCCCAGCGACTGCTCCAGCTTGCGGATCTGGTTGCTCAGCGTGGGTTGAGCGAGATGCAATTGGTCGGCCGCGCGGACGACACTGCCTTCACGAGCGACCATCCAGAAATACAGCAGATGATGGTAATTCAACCAGTCCATGGGATATCGGGCACCCGGGCGATCAAAGCGGCGATCAAGGCAGTTCCGCCATGTATTTAAATATTGAATGCATGAGCGGTCAAATATCTAGTTGTGGAATCTGGGGGAAGAGCCGTATAGAAAGGGAGAGGGAAGTTGCTCGGTAACCTACAGTGCCCTGGATGAGGTTGGGAGAGCCGTATGAAGAGCCGTGTGATTGATCGCAGCGGGATGCTGGATGCTCGGGAGCTGGAAAGCATCGAGCGGCGTTTGCACTTCGCGCTCTCGCGATACGCCGGCGAGGTGACGCGGGTCTGCCTCGAGGTCCTGGAGGTTCAGGCGGCGCGTCCCGGTTTTGAACGCGAGTGCCGGATCCAGGTTCAATCTCGGAAAATCGGTGATTTAACGGTGACCGGACGGGGGGGTGAACTGGCCTCGGTGGTGGCGGACGCGACCGACCGGATGGGGCGCACGTTGGCCCGGCGTCTCGACCCGTGGGGCGGGGCGACGGCCGTCAACCCGCTTCCGCGGATGCGATCCAAGGCCTAGGGATTGAAGGTTTGGGAAAGGCCCGAAGCGGACCACAAACGTGAGATCAATGCCATGAGTGAGCTATCGAAACAAACGAGCCCCGATCCTCAGGCGGCGGCGCTGGTCGTCTTGGACGTTTTTGCCCAGGCGGCCAATTTAAGCTTCGACCGTCTGCTGGCAGCCCGCGTGCTGGGGGAGGTCCAGCGGGCGATTCCCGGGGACGACGCGACGGCGTGGGCCCGGCGGTTGGTGGAGGTCGGCGAGAGTCTGGACCTGCGGATTCGCAGTATCGAGTGCCCCTTGAGTGACGTGCTGGTTTTTGCCCAGCAGCAGATCCCGGTGGCGATGTGTCAGGAAGCCCAAGGCGGGTTGCGGTGGATCCTGATCTCCGAGGCTCGCAACAATTCCGTGCGTCTGGTCAGCACCGAGAATCGCAACCAAGCGCGCTGGATTTCGATGGGAGCGTTGTTGAAGATGCTGGGCACTTCCGATGACGACGCGTCAGTCCGCTGGGTCGTGGGTCAACCGGCGCTGGCCTGCGAGCCGGCATCCAGCCGAAGTGACACCGCGGATCACGAGCATCCGTCGCCGTTGGGCCGCCTGTTTGGCCTGATCCGTCCCGAGCGAAGTGATATCGGGGCTGTCATTGTCTTTTCGATCGTGGTCGGCATCCTGGCACTCGCGTCACCCATTGCCGTCGAGGCGCTCGTCAACACCGTCGCCTTCGGCCGGTACCTTCAGCCGGTGATTATCTTGGCCTTGATGTTGTTGACCTTTCTGGGATTTGCCGCGGCGATTCGAGCGCTGAACACGTACGTCGTCGAAATCATCCAGCGGCGTCTTTTCGTCCGCGTGGTCGAGGACCTGGCCTACCGGCTGCCTCGGGTGGAGCAGGCGGCGTTGGATGGTCAGTACGGCCCGGAGCTGACCAACCGATTCTTTGACGTCGTCACGGTGCAGAAGGTGACAGCGGCGCTGTTGCTGGATGGGATTGCGATCGTGCTTCAGACGGTCATCGGGATGGCGGTGTTGGCCTTCTATCATCCGTTCTTGCTGGGTTTCGACTTCGCCCTGCTGGTGTCCATCGCGTTTGCAATTTTCGTGCTGGGGCGTGGGGCGGTAAAAACGGCCGTCAAGGAATCGAAAGTCAAGTACGCGGTGGCCGCCTGGATGGAGGAACTGACACGCAATCCCACGGCCTTCAAGATGCATGGCGGAATGAATCTTGCGCTGGAACGGGCGGACAAGTTGGCGGTCGACTATTTGGATGCGCGAAAGAAGCACTTCCGAATTGTTCTGCGTCAGATTGTCTTCGCCTTGGTGCTGCAGGCCGTCGCCGCCACCGCCCTGTTGGGATTGGGCGGCTGGCTGGTGATCATGGGCGAATTGACGCTGGGGCAATTGGTCGCCGCCGAGCTGATCGTGATGATGATTGTCGGTTCCTTCGCCAAGCTGGGCAAGCATATGGAGAGCTTCTACGATTTGCTGGCAAGCGTGGACAAGCTCGGGATTGCTGTTCGACTTGCCGGTCGAATCTCGCAACAAGCTGTTCCACCTCCGCGACGACACCGCGGCGACCGTCTTGGCGGACCAGTTGAGCTATCGATACGGAGCGACCACCGTGCTGGGGGGACTCTCGTTTGAGTTGGAAGCCGGTGAGCGGGTTGGGTTGTCGGGACCTGCGGGAGCGGGCAAGTCGACGCTGATCGACCTCCTGAGCGGGATGCGGAAGCCGCAGGGCGGACACGTCGAGATCGAGGGAATCGATCTGCGTGAGCTCCGGCCGGATTCGTTGCGGGACCACATCGCGCTCTCACGCGGCGTGGAGATCTTCCACGGCACGATCGCAGAGAACATTCATTTGCACCGTCCCCAGATCAACGCACGCGACATCCGCGACGCGTTGGACGCCGTGGGACTGCTGGAAGGCGTGCTCAAGATGCCGGAAGGGCTCAACACGCTACTCCAGTCGGATGGCAAACCCCTCTCTTCCAGCCAGGCCCAACGGCTGATGCTCGCCCGAGCGATCGCGGGTCGCCCGCAACTGCTGCTGATCGACGGGTCGCTGGACGGACTGAGCGGCGAGGTCCTGTCCCACGTGATGCAGGGCCTGACGACACCTGAGCGGCGCTGGACGCTCGTGATCGCCACGAACCGCCAAGAGATCCTGGAAGCCTGTGACCGGGTGATTTCCCTGGTCCCCGAGAATCCTGCCAATTCGACGTCGGATGCCGGAATCGAGTCGCACTGATTGAAGGTAGAGAACGATTATGCCGATCAAGACAAAGAATCCGCCTGGATCGTTTGATCCCAAGGCCCGTCAACGACTGCCCGCCTTCCGCCTGGTCCAATCGTCGCGCACGATTCGGCGGATGGCCAATGTGATGTTCGTGCTGCTGATTCTCTCCGTCTTGGGCATGGCATTTCTGCCCTGGCAACAATCCGCTCGAGGCACCGGGAAAGTGGTCGCATTTGTACCGCAAGAGCGTCAGCAGACGGTGAAATCCCCGGTCAAGGGAGTGGTCGCTCGTTTGGCCGAAGGGCTGGTCGAGGGGAAGCAAGTTCGTCGCGGCGATTTCATCGTCGAGATTCAGCCTCAGGCCGCGAATCTGGTGGATCAGTTGGGCGCTCAGCTACGCGATCTCGAGACCAAGATGGCGACGGCCGAAGCGAAAGCCGAGGTCTACGCCCAAAATGTGATCGACTTTACGGCTGCCAAGCAAGCGGCAGTGGACGGGGCGGAACAGATGGTGTTTGCGGCCCAAGCCAAGCTGGACGCGAAACGCAAGTCCTTGCAGGGCTATCAGGCCAAAGAGTTGCAGGCCCGGCTGAACTACGAACGGCAAGCGGGACTGGGCGAGCAGGGCTTTATTCCTGAGAAGGAGATTGAGAAATTCAAGAAGGATCTGGACGTCGCGGTGGCCGACCGCGAGGCGGCGGAAAACGACGTGACCGGCGCCGAGAAAGAACTCTCGGCCAAAGGGCATGAATTGGAACAGAAGCGTCGCGAAGCCCAGACCAAGATCGACTATGCCCGAGCGATGAAGGCCGATGCCGAGGGGCAAGCGGCCACGGTCCAGAAGGAGATGCGGGATCTGCAAATCAAGCTGTCGGAACTCGAGCGGCTGGATATCAAAGCGCCGCGTGACGGGACGATCCTGCGAATGCCGATTTTCGAACGCGGACAGGTCATCAAGGAGGGGGACGATCTGTTCACGATTGTTCCGGAAACGGTCGACCGCGCCGTCGAGCTGTGGATTCCCGGCAATGACATTCCTTTGATCCACACCGGAGATCACGTTCGCCTCCAGTTCGAAGGTTGGCCCGCCGTGCAGTTTGTGGGCTGGCCCTCGGTGGCGGTCGGGACGTTCGGAGGCAACGTCGTCGCGTTGGACGCGACCGACAATGGCAAAGGACAGTTTCGAGTCTTGGTTAAGCCTGACGGTGAACAGGAATGGCCCTCGGATATGTATCTTCGCCAGGGCGTCCGCGCCAATGGCTGGGTGATTCTTCAGCGAGTGCGATTGGGGTACGAGATCTGGCGACAATTAAACGGTTTCCCGCCGGTGATCGCGAAGGATGAACCCAAAGACGACGATAAGCAAAAGAAAGTCAAGCTACCAAAATGAACTGCCAAGGATGGTGGCTCGGGTCCGCCCTGACACTCGGTCTGCTTAGTTTCGGCTGTCGCCAGCCGGAGAAGCAGCTGGTGTTGTCTCCCGCCGTCAAGCGACTGCCAAGCCTGACCGCCGAACCGCTTCCGAAGGCCGCCGGGCCAAGCCAAAGCCATTTCGACGCCGCCGCTGCCGCTGCCGCTGCCGCTGCTGAAGGTGGTTCGCCCGTGCCTGACGACTCCGCCCCAACTCGACTGGTCAGCTGGCAAAGCGCCTCGGACGTTCCCGCAGCTCGCGAAAGCGAAGCCTTGCCTGTGCCCCCGACCGATGCCGCGAAGTTGCCGCCGCCCCTGCCGGATCTGGATCTGGAGACCGGTCAGCCCCTCGAGTCCGGCGCCGAGACGGTGGATGTCCCACCCTTGTCCGTCGACGATGTGCTCGCCTCCGTCGTGAACCATTATCCGCTGCTCCAAGTGGCCCTGCGAGAACGGCAAATCACGTCGGGCAAGGAGGTCGCGTCCCTGGGCCAATTCGATACGGGCTTCAAGGGATATAGCCTCGCAGAGCCGCTGGGCTTTTATAAGAACTATCGTTCGCTGATGTTGATCGACCAACCGCTCACCAACAACGGCGGCAAGGTGATTGGTGGCTACAAACTTGGTCATGGTTCCTTCCAGCCCTGGTACGGGGAACGCGAAACGAACGAAGGCGGCGAACTGGCATTGGGCTTCGAATACTCGCTCTGGCAGAATCGAGCGATTGACAAACGCCGCGCGGCCTACTATCAGGCGCGGTTGGAACGTTTGGCGGCGGATCCCGCGATTCAATCCCAATGGCTCGGCTTTTCGCAAGCCGCTGCCGAAACGTACTGGGCCTGGGTCGCCTCGGGGCTTTCCTATCAGGCCCAGCAACGATTGCTTGACTTGGCACTGGAACGATCCGCACAAATCGCCGAACGCATCCGACGTGGCGACCTGGCCGAGATCGCCGATATCGACAACCAACGCTTCATCGCCGCGCGAGAAACCAAACTGATTGAGCGGCAGCGGAAATTCCAACAGTCCGCGATCAAACTGTCGCTGTTCCTTCGAGCGGACGATGGCACGCCCTATGTGCCGGGCATCGAGCGATCGCCGGATGACTTTCCGGAAATCCGCCCAGTCAAGCGGGAACAATTCAACGCCGACGTCGAAGTCGCCTTGGCCGCTCGACCCGAACTGGCCGAGTTGGACTTTCAGATTCGAGGGGCGCTCGTTGAGTTGAATCAGGCTCGCAATCTGGTGCAGCCCAAGTTGGACGCCACGTTTCTCGCCGCCAAAGACGTCGGCCGGCCGGCCAGTTCCAAGGGCGACAAAACCCCGTTTCAACTCGAAGCAGGCGTGCTGGCCGAGGTGCCTCTGCAGCGGCGCGAGGCCCGCGGAAAGATGCGCCGCGGAAGGCAAGCTGGCGCAGTTGAGGGCGAAGCGAGAATTCGTGGCCAACAAGACGGTGGCCGCCGTCGAAGACGTCTATTCCGCCTTGATCGCGGCCTCCGAGGGAGCCGAACGGGCGTTGACTAACTTTCAATTAGCCCAGCGGTCGCTCACGCTGGGACGTCAAGCCTTTCAGGCCGGAGACATCGATCTGATCGAGCTGAATATCTACGAGCAAGCCGTGAATGACGCGGAGATCATCTGGATCGACGCCCGCGCCGCCTTCTTCTCGGCCCGCGCCGCGTACGATGCGGTCCTGGTCCGTAACCCGCTCCCGCTGTGACGCCGTCGCTGGGGTTGACCACAGAGGCACAGAGGGCACAGAGGGAAGGGGCGGGCACAGGTCGGCGGTTGGTGCGATTTTGGGGTTTTGCGTGTTCCGCCAGGGCGGAACACGCAAAACCCCAAAATCGCACCAACATCCCCTGCCAAGCCCTGACCCTCTGTGCCCTCTGTGCCTCTGTGGTCAACCACCTCCGGTCAACCAGCTGCGGCCAACCACCTCAGCGGCTGTCGGCGGTGACACCGGGCCAGTCGTCCGTGCGGAATGGGGTGACCGGTAATCCCTCGCTGCTGTAGAGATTGCAGACGGGATTGTCGGCCCACGCATAACGCACCGCCACGGGTTCCGCGACGGCGTCACTCGACACCGTCACGCGACCGTCTTTTTCGATTTGGGCCCGGGCGGGGTGCCACTGATGATCGGCCCCAGCAATCGTGAACCCTTGCACATCTCGATCGTCGACCGTGCGGAGTCCGCCACCGATCTGCTGAAACGTCAGAATCGCCTTGCCATCTTGCACTTCCATTGAGGCATAGCGCGGGCTTCGGTGTGCGACTTGCAGCTCATAGTCCTGGGCCAACGCCAATCGTGCCAGCCGCTTGCCGACCTCCAGCTTGTTACGTGGATGGATGTCCGCGGCTTCGCCCAAATCGATGATCACGGCTTCGCCCGTGTGGGGCAGTGCGTCCAGCGTCATCGTCTGCGCCTCTCGCAGCTCGGCCCAATCGCTCTCAGCCGGCTCGGTCTTCACCTCTCGGAAATCCGCCAGCTGGACCCAGTAGAACGGGAAATCGCCCTGCTGCCAGGCATCCCGCCAGTTCTGAATCATCCGCGGAAACAGGTCGCGATATTGATAAGCTCGGCCCGCATTCGACTCGCCCTGGTACCAGATGACGCCCCGGATCGCGAACGGAATGATCGGCTCGACTCGACCGTTGAACAGGTTTTCCGGCCGGTGCTGAGTTACCATCGGACTGTTCGGGCGAGCTGGCTGGCGTGGAACCTCCGTGCCGGCTTTGCGAGCTGCGATTGCCTCGTCTTCCCACTTCAGCAACGCCGCCTCGTAGGCGGCATATGCGTCCCGGAGTTCGGGATTGGATTCCGTTTCCTTCCAACGCTCCATCAGCGGTTCGTACATCGCCCCGGCTTGCTCCAACCGCTCTCGTTCCACCCAGGCCTCGCAGGACGAGCCGCCCCAGGCATTGTCGATCAGCCCGATCGGAACATCCAGGATCTGCTGCAGTTGCTCACCAAAGAAATATCCAACGGCTGAAAACTCGCCGACCGTTTGAGGCGAGCAGACTTGCCACGCTCCCTCGAAATCCTGCAGCGGCTTTTGGACTCCCGCGTTCTCGATCGTCAACAGGCGAATGGACGGTTCCTTGGCCGCGGCGATCGTGAGCTCCGAGTTCCACGACGCGCTGACGGGCCATTGCATGTTCGACTGCCCCGAACACACCCAGACCTCGCCCACCAGAACGTCCTCAATCGCAATGCGATTGCTTGCCTCGACGACCAGCGTGCCCGGCTCATGACTTGCCGACAGGGCGCCAGCGTCACTTGCCAATGCCCCTCGGCATCCGCCGTCGCGGATTGCGTCTGGCCCGCAAATACCACCGAGACTTTTTCGCCCGGATCTGCCCAGCCCCAGATCGGGACCTTCATTTCGCGCTGGAGCACCATGTGGTCCGTGAAGATGGACGGCAATGCAACAGCAGCCCTCGACACGTCGGTCCACGAGGTGAGAATCGCAACGAAACCGAGCCAAACAACGAAGCGGCGAGTGCCAAAACAACTGAACATCTGCGAGAGTCTCCGCGCTGGACGTGAGCCGATTAACCTGGAACCACGGAGTCGCAGTATAACGGACATTCAGTCGCTTTGCCTGCTTTGGCTGAATTGACCACAGAGTCACAGAGGGCACAGAGGGAAGGGGCGGGCACAGGTCGGCGGGTGATGCGATTTCGGGGTTTTGCGTGTTCCGCCCGGGCGGAACACGCAAAACCCCGAAATCGCATCACCAACCCCTGCCGAGCCCTGACCCTCTGTGCCCTCTGTGACTCTGTGGTCAACCTCCCCGACCCTAGCGAGCCCGCCGTCTGCCGAGAAGCGCGACGGAGCCGAGCACGAGCAGCACCAAGGACTGAGGTTCCGGTACCTGCGCTCGGATCTCACCGGAGCCATTGTTCGCGGTGTGGATGTTGATGTAGGTCTGCCCGTCGAGCAGTCCCGCCAGTCCACTGGCGTCGAGCGTCCCCATGCCTGAGAACGAACCGTCCGTTCCGCCGCTAACCGTGAAGGGGATCAGGACTCCCGCCGTCGAGCCGGGGCCCGCCAAACCATGCAGATGCCCGGCCGCCACGTTGCTTGTCATGCCATTGTAGGTCCCTGAGACTTCGACCTGGCCGGAGCTCGAATCCACGACCAAGGTCGCTTGACCACTGGGGGTGGCTCCACCCAGTGTCGGGGCCGGCACGGATTGGCCGGGATCAAGCATGAGACTAAAGACCCGGATGTCGCTGTCGACGATCTGTCCCCGAATCTCGCCGGGGCCGTTGTTGGGCGTATGGATGTTGATGTAGGTCGAGCCCGCGAGCAGGCCCGCCAGGTTGCTGGAGCTGAGCGTACCGCCGCCGCTCAAACTGCCGCTGGTCGCCGAATCGATCGTCAGTGGCAGGATCACTCCCGCAGCGGAGCCCGGCGCGGCCAAGCCGTGAATGTGCGACGCGGTCGCGTTACTGGTGAGCCCCGTGAAGGTGCCGCTGACCGAGACGTCGCCTGTGATCGTGTTGACGCTCACCGCGGCCGTGCCGGATGGCGTTGCACCACCCAGGCTCGGCGCCGGAATCTCTTGGCCCGCGTCCAGCACCACGTTGTACTCGATTCCCCAAACGGTGGCCGCGGCAAGCCAACAAAAGCCGCTCAACAGCAAGGTGTTTTTCATCATGAGAGTCTCTCCTGCTTGTGACATGTTGCGCCTCGTGTTCCGACCCGAATGCGCGTAAACCGCGAGGGGCGGCTCACCGCAAGCGTGTGCCGGGGCGGGGGCGAGTGCCCGCCCGTCCCGAAATGGATGTCGCTGACCTTCAAAGGGCTTGCGGCATTTTAGCCCGATCAGAAAAAAACGCGACCCAATCCCCGCCGTGGAACGAATTCGGCGCGATTTTCGTCGCTTCGACGTCCGATGACGGGGAGGATCGGCGACCGGAACGAGCGGGTGTTGGTCGAAGGAGAAGGATTGGGGCCCACCCGCTGGCCGCGCGGACTTAAACGGGCGGCCCGCGGTCCGGCTCGCTGGACGCGGCCAGGATGTCCAAGAGTTCCGCCGTCAGCTCGTGCTCAGCTGGTTCGGCCCAGCCCGCCCGCTGATCGCCCCAAAGGCTTTCGATGGCGGGAACGTCCAGCTCGAATTTTTTCGTCTCCGCAGCGGAATCGGCGGCTCTCACGTCCGGCCGGGAGCGGTTGCGCGCGTCATTTGCCGTTTCCGGTTGGGATCCAATCGCGGCGGCAAGTGTCGAGCGGTCCAGATCCAGGGCTGCGGGGGTGGCGGCCGCCGTGTAACGCCCGGCCTGAAACGCGGCGACCAGATCCGACGAATCAAATTCGCCGTCGCAGGTCCAATCCCCCTCGGCCCAAGTTGAGTTGCCGACGATTCCGTCTTCGTATTCACCGGTCACGAAGACTTGGACCAGATCGCTCGAGTCAAAGATGCCGTCCAGGTCCGCATCTCCGGCGGAAGTTCCCAGAATGCTTTGGATCAGGAAATCCAAGTCGGCTTGGTCGACCTGCTGGTCTCCGTTCAAATCGTATTCGGTTTGGCCGGTGCGAATGGCTTGGCAGAGCAGGTCCACATCGCTGATACCGACCGTCCCATCGCCGTCCAGATCCCCCGGCAACGCATCCCCGGTGGCGCGACCCGGCGAGGGCGCCGCGGCGAGCCAACTGGTGCGCTCACCCCATTTCCGAAAGTCGATGCCGGCGTCGCGAATCGCGAGGGAGGCGCCACCGCCGTCCGTACTGGGATACCAGTCGGGCTCGTAGCTGAAACGCAGGATGGCGGTATCCAGCGGTGCCGCAAACTGCAGCACCAATTCCTCGCCGCCGTTATTCAGCTGGCCCGTGTATTCGCCCGCCAGTCCCACGGCGGTTCCATAGGTCTGGGCAAAACTGACGACGTCATCGGTGACTACGACGAAACCGCCGGGTGCGAGGGAAGTGTTTTCGGGAAAGACGAAGGTGATGCCGCCGCCCAATCGCACGCCCGACAGGTCAAGTGACTGGCTGCCGACATTTTCAAGTTCGAGATACTCCGGTCCGCCGCTTGCCGCCGGGTGGTACATGACTTCCGACACGCGCAAATCGTCGAGCAGTTGCTGGAGATTCTGCTCGCCGGTATTCTCCTGTGGAGCGGTGGCGGTTAAGGCCAGACCAAACACGAGGTCGGAGCTGTTGGTGGCCGTCTGGTGCACCTCGACCGCGATGACGTTGTTCCCGACAACCCACCGGTCGGCCGGAATTGCGAAGGGGCCCTCCAATTGCGCTTCGTTGACGCTGCGGTTGGCCAAGGTTCCGGCGGAGATCTCGCCGGCGGGCATCCCCTGGCGGTGCACTTCCTGTCCGTTCAGATAGACCACGAATCCATCGTCGACGATGGTCGAGAAGACGGTCTCCAGCCCGCTCGGGATGCTGGGTAGATTCACGGTCTTGCGGAAGTAGTACGTCGTGTCGCCGATCGCAAACTCCGTCCGCAGCGGCTCAGGGAGCGGCTCGTTTTCCAGCCCCAGCAGGCCGACGCCGGAGGCCCAATCGCCATCGTCGTAGCCGGGCTGGCGCCACGCGGTTCCGAGGTCGGTCCCGGTGGCGTCGAATTTCCACTGCGTGTCCCAGTCGAAATCCAGCACGACTTGTGTCCCACCAGTGTCGCCCCCGTTGCTGACGCCGGGCGTGGGTATCGGGCGGAACACAAGGTTTTCGCTCCCATCCGGTACGCGCCCTTGCGCGACCTCGCTGGTTTGCGGGTAGTACATGATCTGGTCCAGCAACTGACCGGATCCGTCGAAGATCGCCACGTGCTCCAGCACCGCGGAAAGCCGGAAGCCCAGATGATCTCCGCCGGCGGCCGGATTGCCATCGGCCACCAGCGCCAGGAAGCCGTTGCCGTCAACGAACGTAAGCGGAGGCAATTCCGACATCCGAGGAATGTCGAACGGTTCGTCGCTGAGCGAAACGCCGGTCAAATCAAGCGGGAGCGAGACGGGGTTGTAAAGCTCGATGAAGTCCGTTTGCCAGCGAATGTCCCCGTTGGCATACCATTCGTTGATCACGATCTCGTTTGTTTCGCCCAAGGGCGTCGCCAGGTTGGCGGATCCCAGGGTGGGCGTGTTCAACGTCCAACTTCCCTCGCGGCCGACGCGGCCAATCGACCGATCGGGCAATTGGGGGCCGAAGAAGATCGAATCCAGCAGGTCGCCGGCGGCTCCGAACAGGAACAGTCCTTCACCTCGGCTACTGAGTCCGAAGTTAAGGCGCGGCAGCCCACCTGGCTCTGGGTCGCCGATCTCTGTGACGACCAAGTAGCGGTTCGGGCCCAGCGTGGTGCCATTGGGAAAAACATACTTGCCGGGCTGATCCGCGTGATCACTCAGGCTGAAGCCTCCGAGATTCACGGCTTGGGCGCCGAAGTTGTAGAGTTCGACGGCATCGCCGAACTGCTGGTTGACGGCAAAGGCCGACCGATTGTCGGCCAGGACCTCGCTCAACTGAATCGTCGTGTCGATTCCCGGCGCGACGAACCACGTGGGCGAGACCGTGGGCTCGACCTGCCACTGGCCGAGTGCGTTGCGGCCCCAGACTTGCAATTGATACGTGCCTGTCGCGAGGTTGCTGAGCAGGATCGGCGTCCCGATCGGCTGAGGAGTGCTGATCGGTTGATCATTCAACTGATATCGGTATTCGCCCAGGCCCGGGCCGGCGACGGTGATGTTCGCGGTCGTTTGGTTGGTGATCGCGACGGGGATGCCAACCAGCTGGGCCCCCGCCGGCACGTCGGCGCCCATCGCGATTCCGCCGGGTCCTGTCGTCAGCGCGGGCGAGCCCGGTAGGAGCCGGTAGGCACCGTCGGCTCCGGCTACGTGTGCGTCGCCGAATCGGTTGCCGATCCCTGTCACTTGCGACTCGTCGACCGTTGGGAAGAACGAATAGCTGACCGTCAAATCGGTCGTGGGCTGGATTTGAGCAAAGGTCGCGGCCGACTGGGCGAAAATGCTGCCTTCCACGCGAGCACCTCGGCCCGGGCCGCTGGTCTGCCCCGGTAAATCGAAGTAAAGCGGCGCGAATTCCGAGGACACCACCGTGTTGTTCAGGAAGTGCATGAACGCATCTTCCTTGACCAGAGCAGCGTGCTGAACATTGTCGAACACGTTGCGGATCGCCCAAAAGTCGCCACCGGAGGACGAAATCGTGTTGGATTGTCCCGGGTCGGTATTGAATCGGTCCTTGAGGAAATTTCGAAAGACGTTGCCTTCGATGTAGACGTCGCCCGTCATGTCCAGCGCGTCGTCACCGCCCCCGGCGAACTGGTTGTTCAGAATCTGGGCATACCGTCCGACGCCGCGCGGCGCGTCGAAATCGATCGAGTCGTTGTGGCCGGTAATCGTCCCGAATGAATTGCCTTCCACGATCCATTGTCCGCCGGCGGGAATTCCGCGGCCCCAAATATGCTCGCTGCGATTGTCCGTGGTCGGTGCCTGATCGGGCTGGAAGATGTCGGTGAACGTTGAATTTCGTACGACGAGCGACGAGTCGATCGAGCGGATCCGTCTCAGGTCGGTGTGATCCAGCGTGACATGATCGAGCGTGAGGTTCGATCCGACGACCCCGACCAGGCCGTCATCCGTGATCCCATACTCGAGAATCGCGTGGGTGATTTCGTTACTGCCGGTCGAGTCGACGAATTGGAGTCCATCCCAGGAATTCGTGCCCGGCAGTCGCGTGAACCAGATCGGCGTCTCCGCCGTGCCGTTCGCGTTCAACTGGCCATTGATCGTGAGCTTTGCATCCTGTTCAAAGAAGACGGTGGTCCCCGGTTCGATTGTCAGCGTCGCGCCGCTGCCCAGCACGGCCGCTCCCTGGACCCGGTAGGGACCTGCCGCGGCGGTCCACGTCTGGGATGCATTGAGCGTTCCGTTCACCAGAACCTGATTGCCATCGTCGTACCACACGTCGTAGGTCTGTTCGGCCAGGGCATCGCCCAAACCCGACGCGTTATCGTAGGTCGTGACTTGGAGCCGATTCATGCCGGGCCGGTATCCGTCCGGATCATTGACGGCGATGAGGGCGTCCAGCGCAAAGTCCATCCCGATATCCGGACTGTCGACGCCGCCTTGATGGATCTCGATGGCCAGAGTGTTCACGCCCGGCACCAGGGCACTCAACGCACTCGCAGGCAGCGCGAACGTTTCCAGACGGTTCTCCACGTCTTGGCCGCGGAGCACCGTCGCGAGCTGGTCGTACGTGGCGCCCGCTGCCAAATCGACCCGCAGCACCTCGCTGCCGTTCAGATACACCGCCGCTCCGTCGTCGTAAATCAGCTGTGCGATCAGGCCCTTGATCTGAGTCGGATCGTCGACTTGAAACGTGGTGCGGAAATAGGTCGTCACGTAGCGGTTGTTGTCGTTACCGCCATATTCCACGACCGTCGCCTCATCGCCATCGCCGTATCCCAGCTGAGCCAGCCCGCTGGACCAAAGCGAGTCGTCATAGCCAACCGTTTGCCAACTTGTCCCCAAATCAACGCCTGTGTCCAGGTAACGCCACCGAGAGCCCAGCGGCAGGAGGTCGACTGCATTTTCCTCGTTCGATGCATATCGCCAGTTGCCTTGGCCATCCAGGACACCCGGCTTGCCGTTGATGCGAATCGCGCGCGTCGCGGCTTCGGGATAGCGGCCGTCCACGATGATTGCAGAGGACAGTGATCGAGGTACATTCCCGACCGTGTTCAGCGCGGACGAAACGGTCAGCTGTGAGCCGATGACACTCCGCACGTAATCCGCGCGAGACGCCAGGAACTGCGTGATCGACTCGATTTGATTTGGCGTCGCCGCATTCTGTAACGCTTCTTTCAGCGCCAGATCCAAGTCGTCCGTCCCCAAGACATGGTCGATGACGTCCAGGAACTGACCGTAGTAGCTCGGCAGAAATTCCGGGTGCGTGATCAACTTCGCCAGGGCCGGCACACCCAAGGGTCGCAGGATCGATCGATTCACATTCCCGAACAGCGTATCCCAATCGTAGGGAATCATTTGGAATCGCGGATCTTCCAGTCCCCGGTACATGGCGTAGTCATCGCCGTCCGGGTCGCCCGTAAAAAGGCCGTATTCGTTGTTGTCGATCAGTGAGTTGACGGCCATCGCGCGGAACCATTGCTCGACGTTCGCGACTTCCTTGACCGCGTCGGCGTACTCGGGTTCCGGCACGAGGTTCAGGTTATAGGTCAGCTGCATGACGTCGGACCAGTCGGCCTCACTGGCGTTGGTGCTCTTGATGTAGCTGACGTAGTTGGCCGGATCTTCGCCCAGGTACTCCAGGCCCGCGTCCTGTCCGCCCGGCGGCGATTCGTTCCGTCGCCGGCCTCGATAGAGATTGCCGTCGGCATCCAGCGGAAAGTGGTTCTCGGCAAAGTCACCGTCCAGCACCTCGGACTCGGCGTAGATCCCTCCGTTCTTCAGGTCGACGCCGTTGCCGAACAGCCGGACGCCGCGAACTTCGGCGGTGGGGATACCGGCCAGCCGGAAAATCACGCTCCCCGCGATCTGATCGATCGGGCGGCGCTGATTCACATTCAGGGCGGTGACTCCGTTCCAGGGCAGATCGTGAGCGAAGTTAATTCGGTTATTCGGAATCGGATCCGTCCGGCTTCCGCTGCCGCGAATCCTGACGCCCGTGTTGTATCGAATGTCGACGCCGGTCCCCGTGACGGCGACGAAGGTGGCATTGAATTCGGCGTTACTGGCGCGGTTGATGTTGCTGAACTCATTCCGCTCGGCCGGCGTCATGATCACGTGATAGATCCATGGGCTTCCGGGTTCCAGCGGCGCGTTCGCGTCGAAGGCGTCCATCACCTGATACAGGGCGTTCGTTTCCTGCTGGCCGTTGGTCGTCGGAGCGGGCCAGCTGCGCTGCAAGCCATCCGCGTCGGAAGCCTGCACGTAGAACTCGACGACGGTCAGATCCGCTTGAGCAGGCAGAATGGCCCCAAACAAGCCGTCGCCTGCCGCGCCATCGTCGTGCTGTCCGTCGTCCGCCATCGCGATCACGCTGAAGTCACCCGTTCCGCCAAGTCGCCAATGGACCTGGGCGGTCAAGGGGGAGGATCGATCGTCCGTCAGTCGCGCCGTGATCGTGACGCTTTCGTCGGAGCGGGGCAGCGCGGGCTGATGCTGAACTTGTTCGATCAGCGGCGCGATGTTGCTGGCCGCAACGGAGTTAACGCGGCCTGGCGTGCCACCTTCGACGAGGCTCGCCGACCAGTTTTGGCCGTTGTCATTGTTGGCACCGAGATTGATCAGCTCCAGCGACTTGCCACCTCCGTCGTGCTCCGCCGTCCAGATCCAACCGGTCGAACCCGCGTCCAAGGGCCCGGGTGCACGCGTCGCCCAATCGCCCTGGTCCGCGTAGCGCACTTGGTCCACCAGGTGCCCGTCCGCGTCGACTAACTCGACGGTTTCGCCGTTGTTACTGAGCGTTCCCTGCCAGCCGCCGACAAAATTCGTGATGTCCGGATAGGCGGCGGCAAAGGCCGCCGTATCCGCCACCACCACCAGCGCTTCTCCGGCCGGGATGGTCGCCGCGGGCAGCGTGTAGGTGATCCCCCGAGTGAACTGCCAGCCCGTCACATCGATCGACGACAGCCCGCGATTGTGTAACTCAATGAATTCTCGCGAGACATCTTCCGGATCGATGATCGAGGCGCGTGGCAGGCTGTACATCAATTCGCTGATCACCACCGCCTGGGACGAATCGGGAACCGGTTCCGCGTTGGGCTGGCCCGGCGTGGGAGTCCGAAAGAATCCCCGCTCGCTGCCATTCGGGCTCAAGCCATAGGAGACGTCGGTGGCCTGAGGTGGAAACTCGGGCGCATAGGCAAACTCGACGGAGATCCGATCCGGTCGCACCAGCGCGAGGTACTCGCCGCCAGCCCCCAATTTGAAATTCGTGTGCAGCGGCTGCGCGGGGTTAGCGCGGTCCTTCTCGGACGCGTAGACAAGAAGGTACTGGTCCGGCCCGAGACTGACCGCCGGGAATTGCCACTTGCTGAGATTGTCGGCCCTATCGGTCAGGTACCAGCCGTCCAGATCGACGGAAGTCGGCCCGTTGTTGTGCAACTCGATCCAGTCCGAATACTCCCCGTCGTTGTCCGCCAGCGTGGTGTCGTTGGACGCCATGAATTCGCTGATGACGACTGCCAGTAATTGGCGGGATTCCAGCGCTTCGCAGCGCGTTGACCTCGCTTTTCGACGCGACCGCCGGCGGGTCCCTCCCGCGTGCTGGTTTCCCCATGTGAGTTGTATCGGACTCGCCTGCCGGGCCCCGAAGAGCCATCGATCAAGGTCGAAGCACGAGTCCACAGCCCGCCTCAAGAAGGCCGGCAGGCCTGCCCCAATGCGCTTGGTTTGCATTTATCGCCTTTTGCCCCGGTTCGCCCGTCCGCCGGCTTTTGTACCTCTGTTCCGTCAACCGTGAACTTCATGTTAAGGCAAGGCTGGGGGGTCGCCAAGCAAATTGACGGGAAACCGCCCTCCGCGGACTCGTAAGGCGAGGATCGATCCACCCTCGGAACGGGGCGAATTGCCGGCGGGCCCTGGCGGCGTGGTCACGAAGATCCGGCGTCGTCGCCGCGCGTGGTTTGCAGTGGGTGTTCGGCCGGCAATTCGGCCAGCATCTCGCGGGCCTGCGCGACCCAGATCTCAGCCCATGGTTTGGAACCGTACAACATGATCAGGGCTCGGCAGATCTTGCCTGCCAGTTCAGGATTCTGATCGGCCAGGGCTCGCGCCTCGGCCACGCGTTGTTCCATCAGCGGGCCGTGGACCTTGGCCTCGGCCGCTTGAGCCTCCCTCAGCCGCGCGAGCTGCCGCTGGGCCAATTCCAGCAAGTTGGATTCGGTCTCTTCCCGCGGCTCCTTGCCTGCGTTCAGGTCGACCAAGGCCTGCAGCCGCTGCGCCGCCTGATCGGGATCCCGCCTCAGCTCGCGGAGGATCTCCACGAGCCACGCTTCCAGCGGGGCGTCGCTTTGGGGGTTCCGCTGTCGAGCTTTGGCTTCCAGGCGGCGTTGGAGAAGCCCCAGATCGGCCTCATGCTGCAGGCGTTTTACTTCGAGCGAGCGGGGATCTGCCGGGAAACTAGCGAGGAACGTCTCGCTTTGAGTCCGCACGTCTTGTTGCGCTCGCGCGTCCTCCGTCTTCGCCGCCTCAAGTAGCTTGGCGTACAGTTCGTCCGCCGTGGACGGCCGCGTGAATTCGCGAAACGCCAGATAGCCGATCCATCCCGCGGCCAGCAGCAACACGAAGCTGGCCGCGGCCTGCCAACGCCGCGAGGTCGGCTCGCGAGTCGCCCGTTCGTCATCGACCAGCGTGAAATGATTCGGCCCGCTTTCCGCCTCGGACTCGCGCGTGGTGACCGTGACGCGGTTCAGCTGATCTTCGGCGTGCTGGGCGTGGTCGTCCAGCCGAACGGTCGGCTGGCCAGTGGTCTTGTCGGCGTGGGTCAGATCGCTGGCGGGTGGCCGTGACACGGAGGTGTCGATGTCATCCGGCGTCGGACTGGGGGGCGGGCGGACCGAAAGGGCGTGTTCCATGGCCCGCAGCCGGTGAGAGGCGGCAAGTGCCGTGGGAATTCGCTTCTGCGGATTCTTTTCCAGCAACTGATCGATCAAATGTTCCAGTTCGACGGGCACGTCGCTGGCGAGCCGGCCGATTGGAATCGGCGACTCGAACCGGACCTTGTGGACGACTTCGGGGACCGATTTGCCCGAGAAAGGAGGTCGACCCGCGAGCAGGGCGTACATCACGCATCCCAGGCTGTACAGATCCGTGCGGGGGCCGACGGGCTTGCCCTCGGCCTGCTCGGGCGCCATGTAGTCGGCCGTTCCCATCACACTGCCCGTCGTGATGCCCGTGTTGCCGAACAGTTTCGCGATGCCGAAGTCCAGTAGCTTGACCGACTCGTCCCGCGCGTACAGCAGGTTGGCCGGCTTCAAGTCGCGGTGGATGATTCCATGATCATGGGCGTGCTTCAACGCGGCGCACACCTCGACGGCGATTTGCGTGACCTCTCGCCAAGTAAACCGGCGGCCATGCTGCAATTCGCCCTGGAGGCTGTTGCCGACGATTAATTCCATGGCGTAGAAAAGCTGCCCGTCCTGCTCGCCATACCCGTAGAGCTGCACGATATTCGGGTGGCGAAGTTTCTTCAGCGACTCGATTTCGGCGATGAACCGCTCACGAAAACTCTCATCCGTCGCGAGCACGGGCGAAAGCAGTTTGACGGCGGCGATTTTTCCGAGTTGTTCGTCGCGGGCCGCGTAGACCGTGCCCATCCCTCCCCGGCCGACGACGTGCTGCAGGCGGTAGGGGCCGAGCTGCCGGTTGAAATTGGGATCGTTCATGGGGGCTGTGACTTGGGCGGTGTGGTGGCGACGTGCAAGACATCTTCTGATCGTCGCGCGTCCGCGACTCCCACGTTGGGTGTCAAAAGGTGTCAGGCGGGGAATGGCAAGGCAGCGCCTCGCTGGCGCGCTGGACCCTTTATTGTGTTCCGGGGGCACCGGGAACGAAAGTAGCTCGCCCGACCTCCGGCCACACGGGCGGTCGTCGCCGCCCATCTCTTCGGAGGCACGTCGCTCAAAAAGCGAAAGTTGAGCTACGTTTGAGCGGAATCGCGATCGTGGTTCCGCTCCTTTCTCCTGTCTTGTCTGTTTTCGAACCCCCCCTTTTCAACAGCGCGATCGGCCGACTCGTGTGGGCATCGTGGACCCGAGTTCCCGTGCCGCCGAACTGGATGGCGCCGGATCCGTAGGGAAGAAACTACTCCTTTTCCGACCATTCGCTAGATTCGTTCAGGGCGACTTCAATTCTGGCGTTTTGCGCGATCAAGGCACGGCGACGTGCTTGACGGCGAGTCCGTCGATTTGTTACCCATCGTTTCGAGTACCATCGAGTTGGCGACGGACCGGCCGGCATTTTCTCTTGTGAGCTTTCGTTCGGAAGTCGAAAGAGAGAGCGAGACCATGTTCTGGTTCATGAACTCCGGGTTGAATGTCGCGCCCGCTTCGTCGGTCTCATTTCGATCACTCAGCCCAATTCCGCTGCGGTCCTTGGCCTTCGTCGCCCGTCGTGGCCTTCGTGCGCGGGTTCTGGCGATCGTGGTGGCGACGTGCGGGGGTGGCATGGCCGACTGGGACGGCAACTCCTCGCGAACTTGCCACGCCCAGACGGGCGAAGCGACCGCTCGGACCGTGAGGAAGCTACCGACGCCCGCCGGGCCGACGGGCGCGGTCGACCGAACCGGTCGACTGGATCGGGCCGGTCGACTGGATGGGGCCCGTCCGCCGGATGGCGTCCGTCCGCCGGATGGGGCGGGTTCGCTGCAAACCGTCCTCACGATGGCGATGGACAGTTTTGACCAGTTCAGCAGCGAAGTTCGGGACTACACCTGTGTCATGGTTCGCCGCGAACGGGTCGAGGGACGTTTGCGGCCGCACGAATTCATTTATGCCAAGGTGCGGCATCGACGGCAGGAAGGTGAGCAGGTCCTGGTCCCGCTCAGCATCTACCTGAAGTTCCTCAAGCCCGATTCGGTGCGCGGGCGAGAAGTGCTTTACGTGGAAGGCGCCCACGAGGGGCAAATGCTCACGCGTCGGGGCGGCACTCGCTTTGCCTTCGTCACGACTCGCGTCGATCCGTTCGGCGAACTGGCGATGCGTGGCAACCGTTATCCGATTACGGAATTTGGAATCGAAAATCTCCTCTATCGCTTGATCGAAACGGTCCGCAGCAATCTCACGGCCTCGTGCGCCGTGGAATTCTTGCCCGACGCGAAGATCGCCGACCGCCCCGCACTGGGGATCATCGTCACGCATGGCTCGCAAGAGGTCAGCCCGGACTTCTATCAGGCACGAGTTTTCGTGGATCGGGAGCTGAACCTGCCGGTCCATTTCGAGTCGTATGGCTGGCCACCGGAACCGGGGCTTGAGCCGCTGCTGTTGGAACAGTACACGTACCGCAAGCTGCAGCTGAATCCGGGCCTGACCGACGCCGACTTTAGCGCGGACAATCCACAGTACCAGCTGAAGTGACCGCACCGGATGTGAACGGCGACCAACGCGTGTCCCTTCTCCCCCGTGCGGGAGAAGGTGGCCGCAGGCAATCCTGTTCGGCACACTTTTTGCTCGACTTATTTTCGCTTACTTTGGCACGGCAATTGCGCCTTCAAAGCGCCGTGCGTCAAGGCGTGTCGTTTTGGCAGGAAGCGGTCCATGTCGTCTCCGCGGAAGCGAAAAGCTCGCAAGCAGATCGCGTCTCAGAACATCCAAGGGCTTAAGTATTTCGACAAGTTGATGCCGCTGCTGAGTCCAACAAGTCCAAGACAACAAGCAACAAGTCCAAGACGGTCTACAGGCTCCAGAGTCATTCGGCAGCACAAGGTAGCCGCAGGCGTGACCGGCGGCGATGAGGGCACGGAAGTAGACCGTCTTAGATTGGCTTCTTAGATTGGCTTCGTGGCCCCCGTCGCGCCGTAGCCCCCGTCGCGCAGACGGGGGGCGAACCCGTCCCCCAGCCGATCTCGCCATGCAGGCCTCGCATCCACGCCGCGCCACCCCCGCTCTCCGCGAGCGGGGCTACGCAACGGAAGAAACAGGATTGAGACGGTCTGAACAAGTCCAAAACAAGTCCAAGACAACAAGTCCAAGACAACAAGTCCAAGACGACAACAAGTCCAAGACGGTCTACAAAAACAAGTCCAAGACAAACAAGTCCAAGACGGTCTACCGGCTCCAGAGTCATTCGGCAGCACAAGGTAGCCGCAGGCGTGACCGGCGGCGATGAGGGCACGGAAGTAGACCGTCTTAGAGGAATTAGAGGAACTTAGACGAAGACGAAAACTCCAGACGGTCTATCAAAGGACAAGACGAAAACTCCAGACGGTCTATCAAAGGACGAAAACTCCAGAAAACTCCAGACGGTCTATCAAAGAAAGCTCCAGACCCGCCACTCGATGCCCCTCACATCACCTTCTGCGCATTTGCCGTAAGTTGCCTCGAAAAA
>CAWGYT010000029.1:0-120289 GCA_963826795.1 uncultured Planctomycetales bacterium
CGTAGACCGATGCTCTATCCAATTGAGCTAGGGGTGCGGCGATGTCGAGTCGCTCGGACGACCGCGCTCTCGCAGCGGGCGGCGGCCCGATCTTTCTAAGCCTGCAATGTAACCGCTTCGTTACTCCAGGTTCAAGGCCGCCCGGGGCGCCTCGGGGCGAAAATTCCGCGTTGGCTGGACTCATCGCGGCGAAGGCAGCATCCGGGGCTCGGCGCTTCCCGTCGCTTCCAACCCACGGGCCAGCAGGTAAACCGTCAGTGAGCGGGCTCCGTGGGCTCCGATGACCAGCGACTGCTCGATGTCGGCCGTCTTGGAGGGTCCCGAGACGAAGCAGCCGAACGATTGCCCCGCGAAGCGGAGTCGGGCGTACGCCTCGTGCAGGTTGTGAACGAGTTCGGCGGCCGGGACGACCAGCACCAGGTGTTGGGCGATGAAGTAGGCGGCGCGCTGCGGAACGTCGCGGTCCGTGACCCAGACCGCCGCGTTCTCCGCCACCGCAAACTCGCCCGGCAGGACCGCCAAGTCCAAATCGGCCAGGCTGTGCGGATCCCCCACGTGGCCTAAGTCCACATTCCAGTCGCCTGGCAGTTGGACGCGAAGGTCTGCTGCGCCGCCTTCCGGGTCCGGCGTTGCCATGCCCTCCCCTTTCGTGTCGCTCGGGTTCGCCACGAGAACGGCGCAGCAGCGTGTCGTGGCCTTCTGGTAGGCGGGCAGGTGACGCAGATCCGCGATCAGCGCGTCCGGATCCGCGACGCAGCGGGCTTCGCCGCCGACCGATCCGAGCACTTGGCGGAATTGCTCGAGAGCCGACTCGTAGCGAATCCAGTTGTCGTGATCACGGGGCAACTCGGTCGGCTCGAGACGATGGCGCCGCACGGCGGCAAGGATTTTTTCGCGTCCGTTCACGATGACTTTCTGTCACGATAGAGGGCTCGAAAGCTCTTCCGCGGCATCGCGGGCAGTTCGCGCTGTTTGCCCCACGGATTCCAGCGGTGATAGACCAGGAATCGGGGCAGTCGACTGACCACCGCGCGCCCCACGCCGCCGAGCAATCGGAAGCGATTGGCGTCGGCCATCATCCAGCTGGTCAGCGTCATCGCGACCCGCTTGGTCCACGGCAGATGCCCTTCGCGGCGCATTTCGCGGCGGAGTGTCAACAGTTGGTGGTGCAGGTCGATCTTGACGGGGCACACATCGGTACAGGAGCCACACAGGCTGCAGGCAAACGGCAAACTGTGATGCGCGTCGCCGTCGCGGACCGGCGCGAGAATCGACCCGATCGGACCGGGCACCGTCGTCCCGTAGCTGTGCCCACCGCTCCGCCGGTAGACGGGGCACGTGTTCATGCAGGCTCCGCAGCGAATGCAGCTCAAGGAACGACGGAAATCGTCGCTGCCCAGGATGTCACTGCGGCCGTTGTCCACCAGAATCACGTGCAGCTCACCGCCCTCGACGGGGCCATGAAAGTGCGAGCTATAGGTGGTGATCGGCTGCCCGGTTGCGCTACGAGCCAGCAGTCGCAAAAAGACCGCCAGGTCGGCCGTGCGGGGAATCAGCTTTTCGATTCCCATGCAAGCGATGTGCAGCTTGGGCAGCGACGTGCCCAGATCGGCATTCCCCTCATTGGTGCAGACGACCAGGCCACCCGTTTCGGCGATGGCAAAGTTGACACCCGTAATCCCGGCGTCCGCTGCCAGAAACATTTCGCGCAGATGCTGGCGCGCCGCCTCGGTCAGGTACTTGGGGTCCGAGGCGCCCGCTGCGGTGCCCAAGTGCTCGTGAAACAGCTCGCCGACCTCTTCCTTCTTGATGTGAATGGCCGGCAGCACAATGTGGCTGGGTGCCTCCTTCCGAAACTGCACGATTCGCTCGCCCAGATCCGTGTCGACCACTTCGATCCCGTGTTGCTCGAGATACGGATTCAAGTGACATTCCTCGGTCAGCATCGACTTGCTTTTCACAACTCGACGAGCCTGGTGGCGCTGCAACAGCTCCAGCACGATCTGGTTATGCGTCTCGGCGTCCGGCGCCCAATGCACTTGAATTCCATGTCGCTCTGCCTGAGCCGCAAATTGCTCCAGGTAATCGGCAAGATGCGTGACCGTGTGCATCTTGATGGCCGAAGCCTGCTCGCGCAACGTCTCCCATTCGGGTAGGCTGTTGGCGGCCTTGTCCCGTTTGGAACGGACGAACCAGAGTGCCTGATCGTGCCAGTGAGCCCGCTCGATGTTGCCGACAAACTCGGCCGCTCGCGGCGCGTGATCTCGTGAAGCTTGAATCATAGGGATACCGTGCGACCCGCCAGAATTTGAGCGATGTGCATCACGTGAATCGGCATTCGCTGACGCCGAATCAGGCCGTCCAAGTGCATCAGGCAAGACATATCCGCGGCCGTCAGGACCTCGGTGCCGGCCTGCTGGTGATCGGCCAGGCGATCCAGCCCCATCAGGCAGGAGACCGCTTCTTCGGTGACCGCAAAGGTACCGCCGAATCCACAGCATTCGTCGGGCCGCTTGAGCTGCGTGATCTCCAGACCTTTGAGCCCTTCCAGCAACTGACCTGGCTTGCTGTAGGCCAGCTCGACGCGTTCCGAACAGCTGCCCATCCGCAGTTCGCGCAGCCCGTGGCAACTCTGATGCAGTCCGACCTTATGTGGAAAGCTGCCTTCCACGCGAGTCACTTTCAGGACATCGACCAGGAATTCGCACAGTTCGAACGTTTTCGACTTCAACTCCTGAAAGGCCGCGTCATCGGCTTCGAAATATTCGTCGTAGTGATGCCGCACCATCGCCACACAACTTCCCGAGGGCGCGACGACGTAGGGAAACGATTGGAAGATCTCCAGAAACCGACGGGCTAAAGGCCGCGTGTCCTCGGTACAGCCCGTGTTGGCCATCGGTTGGCCGCAACACGTTTGTGCCTCCGGATACTCGACCGTGACTCCGAATCGCTCCAGGACATCAACGGTTGCCAGCCCCACATCCGGGTACAGCTGGTCGACAAAGCACGGGATAAATAGACCGACACGCATGGTATTGGTTCGTCTGCTCCGATCCCTTCGGCCTTTCGGCCCGCTCTTGGCCCTTTGGCCGAATCCGAATCGGCTCCGGGCAATCCGAATCGGCTCCGGGCGGTTCGAAGGTGCTCGGGGTCGTCGAATCGTGGGTGACGCCGTCCGAGTCCGCGGCTCCGGCCTACCCCCGAGAATTTTCCTGAGTTACAACAAACCGGAGCCGTGCGAAGCGACACACCCCCGCCTTGAGAGGTCCGCCCGATGACTCTGATCTCCGTCCTGATTCTAACAGCAAGCCTTGGCCCGGTGGAAGGTAACGCCGGGCTTGGAATCAACCAGCGCGGTGATGTCGCCGTGGCGGGAACCGCCTACCCCGACACGCGCCGCGTCGACCAAATCGACACGTTTCATGAATTCGAGGTTGCCGACCCTTATCGTTGGCTGGAGGCAGATGTGCGCCAATCGCCCGAGGTCCAAGCCTGGGTCGACGCGCAGAGCAAGTTCACCGAGGCGTATCTGGCGGAGATTCCCGAGCGAACGCGGATTCAGAGGCGATTGACCGAATTGTGGGATTACCCGAAGTACTCCGCTCCCTCCGAGGCCGGCGGCCGGTACTTCTTTCGTCAGAACAACGGGCTGCAAAACCAGGCGGTGCTCTACGTCGCCGACCGGCTGGACGCCGAGCCGCGTGTGCTGCTGGACCCGAACTCCTGGTCCGCCGACGGCACCGTCGCCCTTTCGGCAGCCGTCCCGAGCCGCGATGGCAACCTGCTGGCCTACACCGTGAGTGACGCCGGCTCGGATTGGACGACACTTCGCGTGCTGGATGTGTCCACCGGACAACCGCGGTCGGACGAGTTGAAATGGCTCCGCTGGGGCGGCGTGTCGTGGCTGAAATCGGGCGAAGGGTTTTACTACGGAAGGTACCCTCAGCCCGAACCCGGAGAGGAGTATCAATCGCTCGCCCTGAACCACATGATCTATTTTCACAAGCTCGGTACGCCGCAGGAAGAAGATCGACTGATCTACCAGCGTCCCGATGAACCGCGGTGGACGTTCGGCCTCAGCTTGACCGAGGACGAACGTTTCTTGGTGATCGAGATCGGCAAGA
Organism: uncultured Planctomycetales bacterium; assembly: GCA_963826795.1. GTDB lineage: Bacteria > Planctomycetota > Planctomycetia > Pirellulales > Pirellulaceae > CAWGYT01. The sequence goes on from CAWGYT010000029.1 coordinate 4,125, forward strand.
GCACCGACAATCAGAACCAGGTATTCTATCGTCCCGCCGCGGACGAGGACGGTGATTGGATCGCGCTGGTCGATGACTTCGCCAATCAGTTCTCGTGGGTCGGCAGCGACGGTCGCACGTTCTACTTTTTCACGGACCTGGACGCGCCCACGAAGCGGGTCGTGGCGATGGATCTGGATCACCCCGGGCGGGATCGATTGCGAGAGATCATTCCCGCCGCCGCCGAAACGCTCGAATCCGTCAGTCTGGTCAACCACCAGCTGATCGCCAGCTACTTGAAGGATGCAACTTCGCAGATTCGGATCGTCTCACTGGAGGGTCAACCGATCCGCGAGGTTCAGCTTCCCGGCTTGGGGACGGCCTCGGGCTTCGGTGGACATCCGGACGACACCGAAACCTTTTACTCGTTTTCGAGCTACACGATCCCGTCGAACATCTACCGCTACGACCTGACGACAGGCACCAGCCAGCGATGGCGCCAATCCGAAGTCGACTTCGATCCCGATCAGTTCGAATCTCGCCAGGTCTTTTATCCCAGCCGGGACGGCACCCGGATTCCCATGATCCTTTCCTATCGCAAGGGCCTCGAGCTGGACGGACAGCGACCCACGTTGCTGTACGGCTACGGCGGCTTCAATATCTCGATCACGCCCCAGTTCTCGATCTCCTATCTGGCCTGGATGGAAATGGGGGGGATCGTCGCCGTCGCGAATCTGCGAGGCGGCGGGGAATACGGCGAAGCATGGCACTTGGCCGGCAAGACGGTTCACAAGCAAAACGTGTTCGACGACTTCATCGCCGCCGCGGAGTGGCTGATCGAGGAAGGCTACACCTCATCGCAGCGACTGGCGATTCACGGAAGAAGCAACGGAGGCCTACTGGTCGGCGCCGTGCTGGTTCAGCGGCCCGAGCTGTTCGGAGCCTGTTTGCCGGCCGTCGGCGTGATGGACATGCTGCGGTATCCGCTCTTCACCGCCGGGCGATTCTGGGTGGACGAATACGGCACGGTCGATGACGCCGCTGAGTTCGCCGCCTTGCGAAAGTATTCGCCCTATCACAATCTCAGGCCGGGCGTCCGCTACCCGGCCACACTTGTGACGACGGCCGACACGGACGACCGGGTCGTCCCGATGCATAGCTTTAAGTTCGCCGCGGCATTGCAGCACGCGCAGGCGGGCGATGAGCCGACACTGATTCGGATCGAAACCCGAGCCGGCCACGGGGCCGGAACGCCGACCTCGAAGCTGATCGAAAACGTGGCCGATCAATGGTCCTTCCTGGTCCACGAACTCGACATGGAACTGCCCGAGGGATTTGGCGAGTCACAAACCGATCAGCCGTAGGTAGAGCAGCGCGCTCGCGAGAGGTGACAACATCCTGTCCCTTCTCCCCAGCGCGGGAGAAGGTGGCACCATCCTGTCCCTTCTCCCCAACGCGGGAGAAGGTGGCCGAAGGCCGGATGAGGGGCGGGCGAGCGGCGGTCAACGCGGCGAACCCTCACCCGCCCGGGCCCCGCAAGCGGGTCCCGGCCGACCTCTCCCGGCCGCGGGAGAGGTGACAAGATCCTGTCCCTTCTCCCCAGCGCGGGAGAAGGTGGCACCATCCTGTCCCTTCTCCCCAACGCGGGAGAAGGTGGCCGAAGGCCGGATGAGGGGGGGCGAGCAGCGGTCAACGCGGCGAACCCTCACCCGCCCGGGCCCCGCAAGCGGGTCCCAGCCGACCTCTCCCGGCCGCGGGAGAGGTGACAATATCCTGTCCCTTCTCCCCAGCGCGGGAGAAGGTGGCCGAAGGCCGGATGAGGGGGGGGCGAGCAGCGGTCAACGCGGCGAACCCTCACCCGCCCGGGCCCCGCAAGCGGGTCCCGGCCGACCTCTCCCGGCCGCGGGAGAGGTGACAATATCCTGTCCCTTCTCCCCAGCGCGGGAGAAGGTGGCCGAAGGCCGGATGAGGGGGGGCGGGCAGCGGTCAACGCGGCGAACCCTCACCCGCCCGGGCCCCGCAAGCGGGTCCCAGCCGACCTCTCCCGGCCGCGCGAGAGGTGACAACATCCTGGAATCGCCCCTATTTCCCGGCTTCCATCTGCAGCAGACGTCGCTTCATCGACAAGCCTGAGCGTGCAGAAAAACCACCGAGTCCGCCCTGGCTGGCGACCACGCGATGGCAGGGAATCAACAGCGGCAGCCGATTTCGCGCCATGACGTTGCCGACCGCACGTGCCGCGCGGGGGCTGCCCGCGGCGACCGCAAGCTCAGCGTAGGTCCGCACTTGTCCGTACGGGATCTCGCGGCACGCCTGCAAGACTCGCCGCTGAAAGGGAGTGCAGCGGGACAAGTCGAGCGGAATCTCGTCAAGCGGTTCGCGCCGTCCGGCGGCATAACCTTGCAGCCGTTGCTCAAGCAGCTCCATCGGCAAACGATGCCAAGCTGCGGCCGAGCACCGCATCCCCTCATTCGGCGACGTGTCCTCTCCGAATTCCCTCGCCGTCGACTTGGATACGGTACGCGCGGACGATGCAAATTCGCTCAGCATTAGTGCCTCACGGGCCGCGTCGGCCGAAAGGCAGTCGAATACGAGCCGAACAACCCCGAGCTGGGTCAGCGCGACGCCGATCCATCCGAGCTCCGTCGGAACGACCTTCTGAAGTCGGCCTTCGTACATGCTGGCAGCGGCGATCGACATCCGAATTGACCCTGGAACCGGCGGATGACTTGGCGGGCCGCGGCTGGGAGCCGCTTTGACACCCCGAAGTTGCCCAATTTATACTGGGCACCAGACGGATTCGCCAGCGAGCCCACGGTGCTTTGGCCCAGGGGAGCAGAGAGGATAGACATGCATGAGTCGCTACAGCACCTACAGTGACGATTTCTACGTGAACGTCAACCTGAATACGGAGATGGAGTTGCCCAGCAGTCGCGAGACGCTGCTGCACTACTTCGAGCAAGTTCAAAAGAAGTATCCCACAATGCGTAATTTCTACGCACGGGATCGAGCGGAATATGTGTTGGAGGAAGAAAAGGAGCAGGGCCACTATCGCTGGACGACCGTCGAATCCCGTCGAATCTGTGCTGGCCACGTCAATCCCAGCTCGCTCGAAGAGGCGATGGAACTGCACCGTTCGATCATGAAGCTGGTGCCCTATTCGCTCTCGGTCAGCTCGTTGGACTGCGAGTCACTCAACGTGATGATTGGGTTCGACTTCACGTATCGCGGCAATCACAACCAGCTTGTCGCCGAGGCCTTGGGTTTGGCGCCCGCGTTTGAGCGATTAATGGAAATCCCGGGGGCGAATGTGGTCGCCTTCGAGCCATCAATCCAGGTCGCCCTTGATGACGACTGCCGCATCCAGTGCCGGTTGAGCGTCGAGACGCGGACCAGCGCTTTTCATGTCAAGACGGGAGATTTTCCCGAAGAGCAGTTGAGCGTCTACGTCACGGCGCGACGCTACGGCAGCTTTGATCCCGGCGAAGACCTGTCCGCCACCGTCGATCGTCTGGGCAAGCTCTGCTGCGACATCGTCGATGACCACGTGGTCGATCACGTCCTGCGACCGCTCCAACAGGCGATCGCGCTCCGCTGCAGCAGCGCGGTGCGGCGCGTTAATCTGGGAAGCCTCGGGCTGCAGCCCGACACAAGTCCAAGACGGTCTACAGGCTCAACAAGTCCAAGACGGTCTACAGGCTCCAGAGTCATTCGGCAGCACAAGGTAGCCGCAGGCGTGACCGGCGGCGATGAGGGCACGGAAGTAGACCGTCTTAGATTGATTGATTTTAGATTGATTGGCTTTAGATTGGCTTCGTGGCCCCCGTCGCGCCGTAGCCCCCGTCGCGCAGACGGGGGGCGAACCCGTCCCCCAGCCGATCTCGCCATGCAGGCCTCGCATCCACGCCGCGCCACCCCCGCTCTCCGCGAGCGGGGCTACGCAACGGAAGAAACAGGATTGAGACGGTCTGACGAAAACTCCAAAAAACTCCAGACAAAAAACTCCAGACGGTCTATCAAAGAAAGCTCCAGACCCGCCACTCGATGCCCCTCACATCACCTTCTGCGCATTTGCCGTAAGTCGCCTCGAAAAAGAGACCTGACCCCTTTTTGCGCGGAACGGCTGGGCCGACGACGAGGAACTGCTGGCGGATCTGGAAAAACTCAAGCGACACGACGCTTAAGAACCGCCCTGCCCAATGGGAGTCGACGGCCGTTGCTGCGGCGCGCTCAACCGATCCCCTCGCCTCGACAACCATCTCTCCACCTTACCCTCACTCGCTCTCAACCCCTTCCGCCGAATTTTCCACTCACGCGGACCTATCGAGCAACCTGAGTGCCGAACAGGATTGGGCCGAAGGCCGGATGAGGGGGCCCGCGGCGGCGCGGGTGCCTGACCGCGCAGCGCGAACCTCGCCTGTGACGCATTCTGTTTCTGCAACAGGACTTGCGTCCTGTCACACAAGTATTACAGGACTTCGACACGAGCCAAACATAATCGGAGGCTTGCCGCTCTAGAATTCAGCCGATTGAACAGCGACAAATCGTTCGGGCCACCCCCCAACGCCCAAGGAAGCGTTGGATTTGAGCGGGCCCGGATTCCATTCTTTCCGCAGGAATCTTTCGCCATGGAACTATCGCCTGGATTTAACAGCCCTTCCGGGGAAGACCTCGTCACCGTGCCGGGCAAGCCGGAACGGCGGGCTCGAAATCTCCCCAGCCACCCGAGTACCGCAAGGGAGGCGACCGGCGGAATGCTGGCCGACGCAGGACGAACGCGACTGGATTGGGCGGTCCTCAGCTGGCTGGTTGTCCTCCACGTCGGTGCCCTTGCCGCCCCGTTCTTCTTCACCTGGCAGGCGGTCGTATTGGCGGTCGTCCTGCATTGGTTGACGGGAGGGATCGGCATCTGCTTGGGATTTCATCGCTACTTCACCCATGCAAGTTTCCAGACGACCCGCCCCGTCCACATGATACTGGCTTGGTTGGGTGGTTTGGCAGGCGAAGGATCGGCCATCGACTGGGTCGCAAACCATCGAAAGCACCACGCTCACAGCGACCTGGAGGGCGACCCGCATTCGCCGCTTGACGGAAAATGGTGGAGCCACATGCTGTGGTTGACGTGGAGCTATCCGAAAGAGGAACACACCAAACATATTGCCCGCTGGGCACCGGACATGGACCGGGATCCAACCTTACGATTCCTGCAAAAGACGTTCATCGTGTGGCATTTCGTACTGGCCGCCGTCCTCGGCGCGGCAGGTTACGCCCTCGGAGGCACGCCAATGGCCACTTCGTTCGTCATTTGGGGTATCTTCGTGCGATTGTGCTTCGTGCTACACGCCACTTGGTTCGTCAACTCCGCGAGTCATATCTGGGGTTATCGCAACTACGCAACGACCGATCAAAGCCGCAACAACTGGTGGGTAGCGCTGATTTCGTACGGCGAAGGTTGGCACAACAATCACCACGCTTTTCCCCGCATGGCAGCTCACGGTCACCGCTGGTGGGAAATCGACGTCACTTTCTGGGCGATTCGGGTGCTGCAGTACTTTGGACTCGCCTGGGATGTCGTCGACTACAAGCGGGGAACTGAGAAGTTGGAGAAGCAAGCCCGACGGGGTCAAGGCTCCAAACGGAAGACGCGCTCCAAGGCGACCGCCTGACGCAGCCAGCGAGACGAAGCGTTGCGTTCAATGAGACGTGAGAATCCGACTTGAGCTTCAGAACGCGTGCCAGCTTACGACGCGGGTACGCGTTTTTTCCTGCGCCGTGCCACGTCAACCAGTGACAACGATCCGAGGGAAAGCAGCGCGGCGGCGGACGGCTCCGGGACCGCAAACGTCTGCTGACAACACGCATCGGCAGTCAGCTTCGCGGCGCGAAGGCTCGACCTTTCATAGCCGCCGGCCTGGAGCGCCAACACGAGATCGCCCGAATCGAATTCAAGATCGCCGTCCCAGTCGCCGGAGCTCCAGGTCGAGTTGTTGGCAACCGCGTCACCGTATTGACCCCATTGAAGGACTTCGACCAGATCGTCCGACGCGAATTGCCCGTCCAGGTTCGCATCGCCAAACGTGGTGCCAAAAATTTCCTCAACCAGGATCCGCCGATCCTCCAGATCCACCCTCCGATCTCCGTTGAAATCGTAGCGATAAAACACCTGCGGCCGATTCATGCGATCGGCGTGCAAATCAATGTCTTCGACCGAGAGCGCGCCATCGGCATTGAGATCGCCCGGCAACTTTTCAGCGACCGCTTGCCGCGGATGGGTGAGATTGACATAGTGGTACGACGTGTAGCCCAGCTGGTCAGCGGCATCCAACAAGAGCGGATCCTGGAAATAGACGGCTGCCTCGCGAAGTAGAACGTAGTACTCGCCCGGCTCACGTGGAAACACTTCTCCATTCCAGAACTCCCATGATTTCTCTCCGAGCATGTAGGGCAGGAGGAAGTCCAGCTGGAGGCGGAGTCCGCGCCCGTCCTCGGTTTCGTATTGGAACGCGTCGAGATCGTCGAAGTGGCGGCTCAACGTGGCCAGATCGAAAGCGCGTCCGAGGTTGTAGCGATGGTACAGTAAGCTGTTGGCACGTAGTTTCTCCAGCGGATTCGAGCCGTCCGAATCGATTTGCCCTGGCATCCGATTCTCAAGGTAGTGCAGAATGCTCTGTCTCGCCGTCGCCTCGTCCTCGTGATAGAGCGAAAACATGGTCAGCAAGAAATCGTAATTCGTCCCGTGGTTCGACGGTTCGTTGAACTGGATGACGCCCTTCGGTGCCGTCTGGGCCCAGGCCGCGAACTCGTTCGTCCAGGCCTTGAGCGCCACGGAATCGTCCGCGGACCATGCCGGTGATTGCTCAAGCAGCCCGGCCGTGTCAAACGCCATGGGAATGCAGTTCCCAAACCCTGCGACATCATAATACTCGTAACGATTCGGAACAATCTGCGCGTATTCGTTGCGGGGGTTCATCCGCGTCTCGGGGTCGATGAACCAGGTGCGAATCAAGTCGGCCGCCTTCTCGGCATACTTCTCGTCCTCCGTGAAGAAGTAGGCCAGCGACAGCAACTCGCTGGATCGGCCCATGTCGCAGAGCTGCGCGAAATCGACGCCGTTGTCCGGATTAATGTGGCCATCGCGGCGGATCCACGGCAAGCCGTCTTCGGTGTCTGGATTCGGCCACCAGTACGCGCCGTAACTCACGTAATCATGTGGATCACCGCTGGGGGCGACGAGGGGTGTGTACACCACCGAGTACGGCCCCTTGTTGAGCTTGCCGTTCGCCTGACTGACAACCGACCGCAACTTTTGCGTGACAAACGGATCCTCCGCCAGTAACGCTTCTTTCGCGATCTGGAGGAGCTCGAGGTTGAGAAGAAACGAGCGAGCCTGGCCACCCTCTTCGGCCATCACCGTTCGCGCGCATCCCCCGCTGGCGAGGAACCAACCGATGACGGGAATCAACGCCCACCACCCACTCGCGAAACGAGCAGCTGCCGGACCGCCCGCACTTCGAACTGTGTGTTCCCTTTCGGCCAACATCGAATCGCCGTGCCACGCGGTCGTTGGGTGTCGATCGTCCACAAGATCTTTGATTCTAAATCGGATCGAGACGTTCGTCTAGCAATTGGCGACGCAACAATCTCGAACCTGGACAATCGTGGCACGTCATGTGACAATCGTTCGCAACGTCGTCCAGCTCCTGTCACTCGCATCAACGCGGATGTAAGTTGAGATCGCCTCATGGAACGTACCTGCTTGGGAGTCTTGCTCATCTTCGCGCTCTGGCCGTCGCCGGTCGGCGCCGTGGGAGCGGCCAAGATGTACTGGTCAGACCGAGGATCGAATACGATTCGCCGCGCCAACCTGGATGGCTCGTTCGTCGAGACGCTTGTCAGCGGCCTGGGCGAAGCCCGTGGCATGGCCGTCGACTGGGAGCATCATTGGATCTACTGGGCCGACAATGGCCGCAACCTGATTCAGCGGAGTCGGCTTGACGGATCCGGGATCGAGGACCTGGTGACGACGGGGCTCAACTTTCCGGCCGGCATCGCGCTGGACGTGGCCGGTGGCAAAATGTATTGGGCCGACGCGAACAATCGCAAGCTTCAGCGAGCCAATCTCGATGGCTCGCAGGCTGAAGATCTCGTGACGGGTCTCGGCGCACCGTACTTCGTGACGCTCGATCTAACCCATGATCACGTCTACTGGACGGACTACGGGACGGACAAGATTCAGCGAGCCAACTTGGACGGCAGCGCGGTCGTCGATCTGGTGACCACCGGTTTGGATCTGCCGCGCGGCATCGATCTGGATCTCGAGCACAACCAGATGTACTGGGTGGACCGCGGCACCGATCTGATTCAGCGCAGCGATCTCGACGGTGGAAACATCGAAACGCTGCTCCAGATCACACCCTCGTCTGCCGCTCCGCATGGCATCGCGCTGGATGTCGATCGAGGTGAGTTCTACTGGGTCGACAATGGCAAGGTCACTTTGGAGCGAGCGGAGCTGGACGGCTCGAACCCGACCGTCATCCTGGATGCCAGCAGCGGTGTCCTGAATCGCCCCTGGCAAATTACTCTCGACCTGCGCTCGCAGCCACCGGTGCCCTGTCCTTCCCCGACGGGCTGTTCCGAGGCGGAGTCGGCCGAATACGCCGCCGAGCGTCTGAATGAGATCGCCCGCACGGTACTTGAGCCCGGTCCGTTTGACCCCGTGCTGGACTACACGCTCGATGGCCAGATTAGCTCGGAGGACACCACGTTCTACCGGCACTACGTTTTGAACGTCCAGCCCGGCGATGCGAACCTGGACGGCCAATTCAACTCCGCCGACCTCGTCCAGGTCTTCCAAGCGGGCGAGTATGAAGATGCCCTTCCGCGCAACTCGGGCTGGATGACGGGCGATTGGGATGCGGACTTGGAATTCAGCAGTGCGGACCTGGTCGAGGCGTTTTCGGTGGGCGGCTACGAGGCGCCCGGCCGAATTCGAGCCGTACCAGAGCCTGCGATTTCGGGAATGATTTCGATGGCAGCCCTGTGTGTCGTCCTCCTGATTCGACCTCTCCCGGCACAGGTTCGACCTCTCCCGCGCGGATTCGACCTCTCCCGGCGCGGGTTCGACCTCTCCCGCCGCGGGTTCGACCTCTCCCGGCGCGGGAGAGGTGACAACATCCTGTCCCTTCTCCCCAACGCGGGAGAAGGTGGCCGAAGGCCGGATGAGGGGGAGGCTCTGCCGTGCCACATGATCTTTCCATCTTTCAGACCTTTTCGCCGGATCCCGCCTGGGTGTCGTCGGTATCGGGCGCCGGCCCCTCGGCGTTGGCGATAAAGCGATAGCCCGCGTCGCGGACCGTCACGAAGTGGCGGGGTGCGGAGGGATCTCGTTCGAAGAATTTGCGAAGGCGTCGGATGAACTGATCGGGGGCACGCGTCTGGAGGTATCCCGGCTGCTCCCAGACTTCTTCCAGCAGTTCGTGTCGCGAAACGACGCGGCCTCGACTTTGGATCAAGAACTGCAGCAGTTTAATTTCCAGCGGCGTCATTTGGCGGACGCGTTTGCCTTTGGTCACTTCGAATGTGCGAAAGTTGACCGTGGCTTCGCCGATGCGGCAGCTTTCCGGCCAAGCCGCTGGATCCTTCGCCGGGCGTTGTCCCTGACGTTTGCCGTGCCGGATCAAGAGCGATTTGACGCGGGCGAGCAACTCGTCCAATTCAAACGGTTTTGTGAGATACTGATCCGCTCCGGCCTCGAAACCGCGGGTTCGATCCTCGGTCAAGGTGCGGGCACTCAAGATCAGCACCGGAAACTCTGCGCCGCGAGCCCGCAGACGCTCGCAGACGGCATAGCCGCTCATGCCCGGCAACATCAGGTCCAGAATGACCAGATCGATCGACTCGGATGCGGATTCGATCAGTTCCAGCGCCGAGGCTCCATTGTCGACGGTCGTGACGTGATAGCCTTCTGCCTCCAGATTGAATTTAATCCCTCGGGCAAGATGATCTTCGTCTTCAACAATCAGGATGTGCGGCATGCCGGAATCCTATCACACCGAGCTGGATTTCGCGAAGCCGGCTGGGAGCGCCGACGGGCAGCATCAAGCGACGTCGCTCGTCGGGGCCCGCGACGGCGGGCCGGCCGTCTGCTTGGCCAGATTCCCGGGCAACAGCACCTCAAACGTCGTCCCCTGCGCGCTTCCGTGGCCGCGCACGCGAACGCGTCCCCGCAGTCGCGCCACCAACGTACGGACAATATACAGTCCCAATCCCAGTCCCGGCTTGTCCCGCTCCAATTCGGTTCCGAGCCGCACGAAGCGCCCGAAGACCTTTTGGCGAAATTGGTGCGGGATGCCACGACCGTTGTCGGACACGCGGACACAAACTTGTCCGGTGAGATTCTGGTGCATCGTCACGACGACCTCGGGCGGCTTGCCCGCGTACTTTACGGCGTTGTCCATCAGATTGCGGAAGATCAGTTCCAGGTCGACCGGCCAGCCGGCCACTCGACACGGCGCGAGCTTCAACTGAATCGTGGTTTCCGGGAGTTGGTGTCGCCCGCAGACCTCGCGCACAGGTTCGCAACAGGTCATCCAAACGCACTTCCTGTTTGCCGGACTCCGCAGCGGGTCGATCCAGGCGAGCCGCATCGAGGACGTGATTGATCAACTGATCCAGCCGTTCGACATCATCCAGCATCGAGCGGTAAAACTCCTGACGCTCTTCCGCCGTCGGGTTGTGCCGTGTCAACGTCTGCAGATAGAGCTTCAGCGACGCGATTGGCGATTTAAGCTCGTGCGTGACGCTGTCAATGAAGTTGGACTGGCGGCGTGACAGGTTAATGGCCTTGATCGAGAGCGTCAGGTAGACGACCACGCCGACCACAACCAATCCGAACAGGACCGCGCCGACCGACAGCAGCGTCCAGTACAGCGGCGCCCACGAGGAGGACTCATTGGCCGAGCGAACGGACATCACGATCCAGCCGACGGTCAGCGCCAGCAACATCACGATCATGACCACGGCCAAACTGATCGGCAATCGCAACGGCCCGCGCGTCTGCATGCTACACCTGTTCCCCCGAGGCCGGCCGTGCCTCGTCGAGGTCCGGCGATGGATCCCGGGTCACGACTTCTTTGTCGCCGTGGAGTGACCCCGCCGATGCCTTCCAGACGCGTCCGACGTCAATCACGTGGTCTTGCCAGCCGATACGTTCCAATTCGGCAAAGCAGGCCCAATGCGCAGGAGCGGCGCGAAGGGCTGCCCCGCAGGCGACACATGGCAGGTGCGGCTGCCTTGGAAAAATCGGGGCCGCCGACGCGTCCGGCGAGAGCCACAGGGCATCGCACTCTTCGCACAGCACGACGGCTTTGCCGCACTGCCCGCACACTCGAACGCCCAAGGGTCCGGTACCGCACACGGGACAGTAGCCTAGCACGTAAAGCGTCGAATTCATCGTCATTCCCCAAAATCGTCATTCCACCGCACGAACTCTTGGGCCGCGTGAGCAGCCGATGCCAAGTGGGCGATGATGCGCACGCTACGGGATCACCGGATACGCCGTAATCACTCGATTGCCATCCTCCAAAACAAGTCGGACGTGCCGGGCGGGTGGTCGTCCCCGTCGGTTGCCGACCTGACCTCCTACGTAGCCGACGATCCTCCCCAGGTCGACCGTCCAGACCGTCCGCTCGCCTTGCTCACGGCGCTGCACGCCGGGCCCTCCGCGCTGGGCCTGCGTGTAGGCCTCGTCCACGACCATCAGGACTCCCGCGTCGCTGCCGACGGAGAACACCCCGTGCTGCCCGGGTCGCTCGGGTTCGTCGTCCCCGTGCGCGAGGACATGTTGAATACGATGCCCGTGCTCGCTCCCACGCGTATAGACCAAGCCGAAGGGCGAGCGCAAGACGCCCCGCGGCCCCTGGACCATTCGCTCGTAGGATGCCGATTCGGCCGAGGGTGTCGCGGTCGACGTCGAACGGCCGGCCGTCTCGGCCCGCTCGGCGGATGAGTTTGCCGACGGCTGCCGCGGCGCCAAGGGAGCCTGAGGCGGCGGCACCGACCCGGGCTGAACCAGCACGAGCACGCCCAGACCCAGCAAGATCAGGAGCGCGATCCAACGTGACGGGCCGCCCGCGCCAAGCATTTGCAGCAGAGGTCGTATGCGACGATTTGACGGTAAACCCGGCATTCCCAATCGACCTCAATCCGCGTTGGCCCGGGCCAGTTGGCGTTGCCAAAAGTCACGAGCCTGTCGATGCGGTTCCAGCACGGCGCGCGTCTCGTCCGAACGTTGCGCGGCCAGTGTGCGAGCCCGCTGATAGACCCAGTCCAGAAAAAACTGGACGGCCGCTCGACTGATCCGCGGTTGATCGTCCAACTCGACATAGTAGGGTCCGCTGACCGCCGCCCGATAGGCATCGGGGTCCTCGGCGACCGCTCGTACCAAGAACCAACCGCTCTGCTCGAACACAACGGGCGGCAGTCGGCCGCCCTCGGCGCCCAGTCCTCCAGCCGAACCTGCTGAATCGGCCGTCCGTTTTGGATCAGCTCCAGGTATTGTATCTTGTCGCGCGTGCTCAACTGCAGGGCCACTTCCAATTCAACCCGCTGCCCGGCCTGCGCCCGGAAGACATGTCCGGGCAGCTGACCATTGACCAACGGCCGCAGCAAGGGACCGTTGCTGAGCAGCACACGGCCGGCGCAAGCCCTCCCACCATGCGGCGGGCGAAAACTTGTCGCCGCAATGCACGTAGACGCGATGGTAGCCCAGCGGATTGGGTCCCCGATTCGCGCCGCTGCCGGCGGCGGGCGGCAATCGCAGGCCGGTCTCCAGCAGCCGGAAATAAACCTGCTGCGACCACCGGCCGACACCGGCCGGGGGCGGAAACAGGACCGGATCCAAGGGCCGATCCGAGGCCACCTCGACGGACGATTGCCCGCGCAATCCGTCGTGCAACAGTCCGACCGAGTCGACCAGGCCAAGCGCAATCCAGACGGGCAGATCCTGGGCCGTGACATGGGTCAGGTGGACGTGATGCGCGGCGTTGGGGGGCTCTTGCCGAGCGGACTGCGCGATCTCAAAAGGCGAGGGCAACAAGGCCGTTTCGGCCGGCAGCGCCAGCGGTTGCTCGAGCCCGAAAAACAGCGTGCAGCTGCCCGTCCGGCGGTCGGCTCCGGCCGTCACCGTCAGACTCCGAGCCGGCCCAACCGCCTGTTTCAACGTGTCATCCTGGAGACGATTGGCTCGGATCGGACCCGATGCGTCCCAGCCAATCGCGGGGACGACGTCCAGGTCCGCGGCCAGCATTTTCAAGGGAAGTTCGGGCAAGGCGCCGGCGGCGACGTGGAGATCGCCGGACCGCCACCCCTCGTCCGCCATCGTCACGAATCGAGGCAACGCCACCTCCTGATGATCGGCCGCCCCGGATTCAAGCACGAAATGCCCCGTTCGCTCCCGATATTCAAGCCCGCGCTGGAGGCGAAAGGTGTAGCGTCCTGGAGGCAGCGTCAGCACTGTCCGACCATCAAACACCAGCCAATCTCCATCGCGGACTAACTGCGGCGGCCGGACGACGCGTTGCCGCTGGTTGAAGAGTTGAAGCTGCACGGCAATCGGCTCGCCCGAAGTCGCGTCGATCACGCTCAATTCGAGCTGCCCAGGAGCGGCCGCCGCCCAGGACCCTAGCAACAGCGCGTATAGGAAGACTCCGAGTCCCGTACGGGTGACCGTCGGCCAAACGCGAGGCAGAGGGACCTTTGCTGTCGCCACGCAGCTCCCTCGTCCCGCCGATGCCCGGCTGGCACGCCGCCTGACGAGCGGGCAACAATCAACGTTCGGACGCGTGGGCATGATGCGATCGGGCAAGCTTCTTGGATCGGCCATTGGGTCGACAAGCGCAGGCCGAGATCGACGTGGGCGATCCCGCAGTCCAGCCTACAATCGATGCACGTGCCCCGCCACCGCATCCGGGGGAGATTCCCAGGCGGGCGAGATCGCCGCGAGCTGGACGGACTTTGACGAACGGGACGAAGTCGGTCGCAGAGCGGCTGGTCCCGCTTGAAGGGGGCCTTCATCTGGACATAGAATTGGGTCGTGGTCGAAGTCATCTCGGCGGGAACGATCGTGCAGTTGGGCTTCAATTGTCCCGCAGGGGACCCGGAGAATACGTCCATCCACACGCCGCCCAGAACGGACTCGCCGTTCCGCCCTTCACTTGACGCTTGACTAGCTTGTACGGACTATGGCCGAGGACTACTACTCGACACTGGGTGTGGCGCGGACCGCGACCCCCGATGAAATTCACCAGGCCTACCGGGCACTCGCCCGCGAATACCATCCGGATCTGAACCCGGATAATGAGGCGGCCAAGAAAAAGTTCCAGGCCGTCCAGCAAGCATACGAAGTGCTGAAGGACCCCAAGAAACGCGAAATGTTCGATCGCTATGGTCCCGGCTTCGAAACGATGGGCGGGGCCGGAGCGGGTCCCTGGCGCGCCTCGCCCGGGGGCCGCGGCCCGTCGTTTGAGGAGGTGGATCTGAGCGATCTCTTTGGCGAGGGCGGGGAAGGCGGCGGGTTTTCGGACCTGTTTCGGCAGTTCACTCGGCGCACCGGGCGGCGGCCGACGGCCAACGCCCCGCGAGGCAGCCACATTCAGCATGAACTCCAAATTCCGTTCAGGACCGCCGTGGCGGGCGGGAATGCGCAACTGTCCGTCCGGCGTCACAACGGCAAGATCGAAACGATCAAAGTCAAGATTCCGGCAGGCATTCAGGACGGCAAGAAGATTCGACTCCGGGGACAGGGCGAACCGGGACGGGCGGGAGGCCAGGCCGGTGACATCCTGATTACCGTCCGCGTCGCACCGCACCCGTGCTATCAGCGGCAGGGTAAGGACTTGATCGTCAAGGTTCCCGTGACCCTGACCGAAGCGGTCCTGGGAGCGAAGATCGACATCCCGACGCCGCGGGGCACAATCACGCTTTCCGTGCCGTCCGGTACGTCCAGCGGCAAACGGTTGCGGATCAAGGGGCACGGTGTCCAGACCAGTGAGTCGCCCGGAGATTTGTATGCCGAGATTCAGATTGTGCTGCCCGAAAAACTTGATGGTCATGCGACCGATACGATCCGCAAGCTGAATCTTGGGCCCAGCGACCCACGTGCACAAATCATCTGGTAGCATCCGCCGGCGGCGCCGCGTCACCAACGTGGCGGCAACCGAACCGTCGCCGTGTCAAGGCGGGAAGAGAGTAACGAGCCATGACGCATACGAGCCTGGTCGTGACGGAGCGGTTCCCGGGAATCCGGGTCGACTCGGTCGATCGATTGATCGACTCGGGTATCGACTCAGGCGCCCTGCCGTGGCTGTTCCCGCAACTGGATCCCGTCACGCGTCTGCGCGTGCTGGCAGGACTCGGCATCTTGCTGGTGGCCGCCGGCTTCCTGCTGCTGTTCATTCGCGCGACTGCCCGCGCCACGCGTTGGTACATCAATCGCCCCCTGCGGCGTACCGTCCTGCAGGGCGATCCCTTTCGGGTCGTGATCGACGCCAAGCCACGACCGTGGCACCGAGAGCGGGAGAATTGGCAGCGGCGTCGATGAGCGAGCGTACACCCCGGCCGGACCGTCGATCACCCGCCTTGGACCCGCCGGGGGCGGGCTTGAGTCGCGACCGACGGCTGCGTCGACCGGCGGAGTTCCGGGCCGTTTTCGACTATCGGATGAGTGTGGCCGATGACGTCCTGATCGTTTACGGACGTCCCAGCGCGAATTCCGCGGGTCGGATCGGTCTGTCGGTTTCCCGCAAAGTTGGGAGGGCCCACCAGCGAAACCGGTGGAAACGTCTGATTCGGGAGGTCTACCGCCACAACGCGACTCTCGCCCCCGGTCTTGATGTGATCGTGATTCCTCGCCGCGGAGCGCCGTGCGACTTTGCTTCGGTCAACGCGTCGCTGCCGACGCTGCTCCAGCGACTGCAACGCAAGTGGACGCGACGGACGCCATGAATCGAATCGTCCGACAACTGACGAGTCTGCCGCGGCGTCTAGTGATTCTGGGGGTACGCGCCTATCAGATTCTGATCAGCCCCTGGCTGGGGCCGAATTGCCGCTTCGTGCCCAGTTGCAGCCAGTACATGATTGAGGCCGTGGCCCGGGACGGCGTCCTGTCGGGCGGCTACCGCGGCATCCGCCGAATCCTCCGCTGCCACCCTTTCCATCCGGGCGGATACGATCCACCGTGAGTTGAGATCGCCGCGTCGGCGCGGACGACTCGCGCTATTTGATGGCCCCGAACGCAGCGAAGCACGAATTCTTGTGGAGCAGCTCGACCTGCCGAAACCCCACGCGCCGCAGCAGCTCGATCTGATACGTCACGGGCCGGGGCGAGTCTTCGCGATCGACGTAGTCGAACACCTGGTCCCGGTACTGGTCGCCTCGCATTCCGACCAGATACTCGCCATACCGGTGCCACATGAGCGTATGCACGGCCTGGCTTTCATGCGCGACCAGATCCGAAATCCAGACGCTTCCACCGGGCCGGATGATGCGAAAGAGCTGGCCGAAGGCAGACTCCCAGTCGGCGTCGTCGCGGAGGTGGTGCAGCACGGCGGCTGCCAGGACCACGTCATATTGATCGGTGGCCAATTCGGCCTCTCGAAAATCGCCCTGGATCAACCGAATCGGGCACGCGTAGCCTGCCTGGATTCTCGCCTGAGCCCGTTCGAGCATCGGCCCGGAAAGATCCAGCAGGTCGACGGCAGGGGTTGTGCCCGCGAGTTCCAACAATTTCAGCGTGTTGTTGCCGGCCCCGCAGCCCAAATCCAAGAGATGCCGGATCGGTGAGGTGCTGGCCACCGCGGCGGCGGCCAGCAGCTCCAGCACCAGCGGGGCATCGATCGTCGCGGCCTGTCCCGATTCGAGATTGGAAAATCGCTCGACATCGCCGTCGAAGCGCGCTCGAATCTCGTCCGTTGTGGATTTCTCGTGAAGCGGCGTGGCCATGGTGTTTGGATCATAAATCACAACTCGTCCCGCTGGCAATCCAGGCTGGCCATCCAGGCCGCGGCGGTCGATCGCCCGATCGATGGGTCGTGCGGTGCCTCGCGCGCTGGCAGCCGCGGTGTGATCTTGACGTCAACGGCCAAAGTCCCTAGTGTTCCGCTCGCTCGGGCCGTTGGTTCGCGCGCGAACCCGGTGTGCACCAGCTGCCGGACACGACTCATGGGGCACGGACGCCCCTAGGAGCGCGACGAACGGGGCGTTTTACGAGCTGGAGCACCGATGGGCGGGATGCCGACTGCTGCCACGCGGGCTGGACATGAGACGAATTCGAACATGTGCCCCCAGCGGGACGTGGCGGAGCACACGCCTTTGGTTGCGGGAGCCCGAGTCCTTCAGCGGCGCTCCGCGGCGCTTCTGGTTGGTGGGTTGATCGGCGGCCTGGCATTGGCCACGGGCTGCTCGTCCCCTTTCCTTCGGTCGTCCAAGGCGACCCCGGATCAGCGGACCGACAACGAAACGAAAGCCGTCCGCCTGGTCCGCGACATGGCCCGTCCTTGGGGACTCCGACCGATCACGGTCGAAGGCATCGGACTGGTCACGGAGTTGGAAAATACCGGCAGCGATCCGCCGGCTTCGCCGCAGCGCGACCTGCTGCTGAACGACATGCAACGCCGCGACGTCGATCGCCCGAATACGATTCTGGCATCGCCCACGACGTCACTCGTCCTGGTTCGCACGCAACTGCCGGCCGGCGTTCAGAAGGGGGATCGCCTGGACCTGGAGGTCATGACGCCGACGCGCAGCGAAACGAAAAGCCTGCGCAACGGCTGGTTGATGCAGACGCGGCTGCAGGAGATGGCCGTGCTGGCATCGAATTCGGCAGGGCTCCGTGCTCGGACAGGCCGAGGGCTCGGTGATGGTCGATTCGCTGCTTCGGAGCGAATCGGACCTTCGATCCGAGACACGGGGACGGATCCTCGGCGGCGCGGTGTCCAACTCGACCGCTCGCTGGGCTTGGTACTCGACTCCGAGCACCACAGTGTGCGAGCCAGTGCCATGGTCGGACAAGCGGTGAACGCGCGCTTTCACACCTACGATCGCGGCACGCAACGCGGCGTTGCCACACCGAAGCGAGACAATTTCATCGAACTCGCCGTCCACAGACGTATCGCAACAATTTGCTGCGTTACGTCCGCGTCGTTCAGGCGATCCCCGTTCGCGAGACGCCCCGCGAGATGATGGTCCGCTTGGAGAAACTCGAATCGCAACTGCTGGAGCCGCAAACGGCCAACTCGGCGGCCGTCGATCTGGAGGCGATTGGACCGGAGGCATTGCCGGCGTTGCGCAAGGGACTGGAATCGACCAGCCCGTGGTGCGTTTTGCGGCGGCCGAGGCCCTGGCCTACATGAACGAGGAAGAGGCGGTGCCGCACCTGACCGAGGCGGCTCGAGGCGAGTCCGCGTTCCGCTGGCACGCGCTCACCGCATTCAGCGCCATGACCGACTCGGACGCCCGCGATGGCCTGGCCGAATTGCTGCACGAACGGAGCGACGAGACTCGATACGGGGCTTTTCAGGCCTTGATCGACTTCAACCCGCGCGACCCGGCCGTGCAGGGGGAGGTTCTGGGCGAGGCCATGACCTTGCACCAGATTCCGAGCGACACGGCGGCCTTGGTTCATATTCGGCGCACGCAGCGACCCGAAGTCGTCGTGTTTGGCTCCGGGATCGCCTGCACGTCCCCGGCCGTCGTCTTCGCCGGCAAGCGGATCTCGGTCAAGTCCGAGGGGCAGGATCGACTGAAGGTCAGCTACTTTACGCTGGGCGACGGGGATCAAACCGAGTATTGCCCGAACGACTTGGCGGCGGCGATTCGCACGATCGTGCTCGTCGGCGGCTCGTACGCCGATGTCGTCGCGGCGATCAACGACGCCAAGCAGAAGGGCAACCTGACGGCCCGCGTCAAGTTCGACGCGATTCCCCAACCGGGTCGCGAATACGACCTGACGGACGAGGTCGAGGAGGCCGAGCTGCCGGAAGGGCTCGAGCTGGATGACGAGGCCGAACCGGGGTCGGGGGCGGCGGAAGCGCTGCCCGATCTGGCGACGACGTAGCCCGCGACGGGTCCCGCAAGGGCACGGCCCGCAAGGGTGCCCCAGATCCTCCAGATTTGCCCCGAGCCGCGTGGGGCGGCGTTCGCCCTCGGTCATGCACGAGCCGGATCGGCTGTGTTAGAATCGGAGGAAATTGTCTGGCGCGGACCGCGTCATTGCTTGTCGACCGTCTCTCACTCGGTGAGTCATGCTCAAGGCACTCGAACTCTGCGGCTTCAAGAGCTTTGCCGACAAGACTCGCTTTGAGTTTCCACCCGGGATCACGGTCGTCGTCGGCCCCAATGGCTCGGGCAAGTCCAACATCGTCGACGCCATCAAATGGGTGTTGGGCGAGCAGAGTGCCAAGAGCCTCCGCGGCCGCGAGATGGCGGACGTGATCTTCAAGGGTTCCGGCGGCACTTCCTCGGCGCGCCGTCCCGCCAGCACGGCCGAAGTGACCATTGTCTTTCGACAACTCAAGCGAGCTGTTGCCGATCGACACGCAGGAGGTCCGCGTCACCCGCCGCGTCTACCGCAGCGGCGAAGGCGAATACCTGATCAACGGCAACCCCTGCCGGCTGCGCGACGTGCAAGGATCTTTTTCGCGGCACCGGAATGGGGACGGACGCCTACAGCCTGATCGAGCAGGGCAAGGTCGACACGCTGCTGCAGGCCTCGCCGCGCGACCGGCGGGCGATCTTCGAAGAGGCGGCCGGAATCAGCCGCTTCAAGGCGAAGAAGGTCGAAACCCAACGACGTCTGGAGCGCGTCGAGCAGAATCTGGAGCGGCTGTCGGACATTGTCGACGAGGTCGAAAGCCAGCTACGCAGCGTTCGCAATCAGGCGTCCAAGGCGCGACGCTACAAGGAATACACCGACCGACTCAAGGAGCTCCGCACCCACGTCGGCCTGGCCGATTGGCGCCGCCTCTCGCACGACTTGGAAGAACTGGAAACCAAGCTGCGGGACGAGCGAGTTCGGGCCGAGCAGATTGCAGGCGACGCTGAACGAGCACGAATCGCAGCTGGCACGGTCGACCAAGAGGGCCAACAGCTGGAAACCGAACTGCACGAGGTCGAGGCGACGGCCGCGCAGGTCCAGCAGGAGTTGACCGGTCATCAATCGACGATCTCGTACGAATACCAGCGACTCGACGAACTGGCACACGAGATCCAACGCTATCCGCCGGCAGTGGCGGGCGATGACGACGCGGGCCGGCGATCTCGGGCATGCAACTGCAGCCGGTACAGCAGCCAGCTGGCGACCGCTCAGGCGGAAGAGCACTCGATTCGGGCTCGGCGCGATGCCGAACAGGTCGCGCTGGACGGCCATCAACGAGCAACTGGAGAACCATCGGCGGCAGCGCGACGAGCAGCGCGAGGAACACGCCCACCAACTGCGGGTTTCGCATGACCTGAGCCGGCGCATCGGGGGCCTGGAAAGCGAACTGCAGTCGCTCGACCAGCAGCAGGAGCGAGCTGGCCAGCAGCTGGCCGCGCTCGCCCAGCAACTGGCAGCGGCTCGGGCGAACTTGAGCGAACATTCGGCAGCCGAGATCCAGTGGCTGCAGGCCGAGGAAGAGGCGCGCGCTCAGTTCAATCAGGCACGGCATGGCCTGCACAGCAACGAACGGCAGTTGAACGAACAGCAGCAGCGGGCCGTCGACCTGCAGCGGCGATTCACGGTCGCCACGGAACGAGCGAAGGTCTTGCAGGATCTGGAGCGGCGGCACGAGGGGCTGAGCCCCGGCGTGAAAGACTTGCTGCTGCGGGCCCAGGACACGCCGCTGGGGCCCCTGGCCATCGGTTCGCGGAATGGTCGCCGATCTGATCCGCGTCGACGTGCGGATGGCCCCGCTGATCGATGCCGCGCTGGGCGAGCTCACGCAGTACGTCGTCGTCGAAGGGCAGCAGCTGATCGATCAGATCGCCGCCGGCGACGTGACGCTTCAGGGTCGCGTCGGGATCATCGATATCCAGGCCGCCAACTCCCCCCCCGACGACTCCGCGACCTTCGCCGCCGATCGGGCGATCCTGGGGCGAGCCGATCAGTTCGTCGAGGCCGAGCCGGCCCATCGACGGCTGATCGCTCATCTCTCGGCCGAACGTGGTGCGTCGCCTCACTTCAGGACGCGCTTCGCTTGCAGCGGTTGGCCGCCCCGACCGATCCCTCGCCGACCAATCGCCTCGCGACGGGCTGGGAACGCAATGCATCGACTCGGATCGCGGCGGGCGTTCGTTTCGTCACCACGGACGGCGAGATTCTGGAAAGCCGACGGACGACTTCTGGCCGGCCCCCGACAGGCCGCACTCGGACTCGTCTCGCGCCGGAGCGAACTTGCGGTCGCTGCAGCGTGGAGATCGTCGAGCTGGAACCGCAACTGGCACGCAGCCGAGGCCCGGATCCGCGAATTGAAGGCGAAGATTACCGCCTCGGAGCACCAGGTCGATCACTTGACGAGTCAGTACGACGAAGTCGCGTCGGGACTGATGAACGCACGACTTGCCACGCGCACCGCCGCGGATCGCGTCGGGCCTTCGAGCAACAATCTTCCGCACTGGAGAACGAGCTGAGTCAGCAGGCGGTCCGCCGCGCGGAAGCTGACCAGCAGCGGTCTCAGCAGCTCGCACAACTTGATCAGGCAGGCACAACTCTGGCGGACTTGGAGGCAGCCCTCGACGCCCACGAAGCAGCCTTCGCCGAACTGGAATCCCAGCGACAGGCCCAGGCCTCGCTTGTGACGGAGGTCAAGGTCGAATCTGGCCAAGAGCGAGCAGCGGGTGGATAGCCTCCGCGGCCAACTTGTTCGCTTCCAGGAAGATCAGCGCGAACGCGAGCGGTCGCTGAACGAGACACGGGCCCAACTGCAAACGGCTCAGGACCGAAAGACACAGGCCGAGCGCACCATTCTCCAAACCACCTCCGCCCAGGCGGAACTGTTCTTCAGGTCGAGTCCCGGCAGACACAGCTCGCCCTGTTGAAAAAACAGCGAACGGAGCTCCAGAATCAGCGGCGTGCGTTGCAACAGCAATGCGAGCAGCGGCGACGCGACTCGCAGCAATGGGACGAGTCGAGACATCAACACGAGCTGGAGATCAATCGATTGCGACTCGAACGCGAGTCGCTCGTGCAACGCGTCCGCGACGATTACGAAATCGAACTGCCGGAAATCGGCAGCCATCCGAGCGAATTCGGAGGACGAACAGCGACAGCGCGAGGAGATCGACCGCGAGATCACGACCTGCGACGTCGACTGAGCAATATCGGCGCGGTCAACATGGCGGCCTCGAGGAAATCGAAGCGCTGGAGCAGCGCCACACGGCGCTGGCCGATCAGTACCAGGACCTGGTCGACGCCAAAGATTCGCTGGCCCGCATCATCCACAAAATCAACGCCGATAGCCGACGCCTGTTTACCGAAAGCCTGGAGACGATCCGAGCCAATTTCCAGGGCCTCTTCCGCCGCGTCTTCGGCGGCGGCCACGCCGACATCGTGCTCGAGGAAGGCCTGGACATCCTGGAGGCGGGAATCGATATTGTCGCCACGCCACCCGGCAAACACTCGTTGGGCATTTCGCTGCTCAGCGGCGGCGAACGGGCACTGACCGCCGTCACACTGTTGCTCAGCAATCTTCCAGTACCGCCCCAGCCCGTTCTGCGTGTTGGACGAAGTCGATGGTCCACTTGGATGAGGCGAACATCGGTCGCTTTGTTGACGTATTGAACGAGTTCCTGCAGTGGACCAAGTTCGTCGTGGTGACCCATTCCAAGAAAACGATGACGGCCGCCCATACGCTGTATGGTGTCACGATGCAGGAATCGGGCGTTTCCAAACGAGTCTCGGTGCAGTTCGAAGACGTCAGCGAAGATGGGCATATTCGCTCCGGAGGCGCTTGAGCGCGATCGCGGCGGCCAGCGGTCGATGAACCGTCCCCGCGACGACGACGAACGGGGCGCGGCATGAGTTCCGGTCGCCACGAGATCGCGATGCGTGCCAGACATCACATCTTGCCGCCGTCGCCGCTCGGCCGACCGCGTGGCAAGGCCTCGCGTTCGCTGGCGCGTCCCGCCGTGCCATTGCTGACGCTCAAGCTGTTCGTCGCAATTCGGCTTGCGTCGTCCTCGAGCGGCACAGAGCCGACCTCGTCCTCAGGGCTGCTACGCGTCGCCCACGTGTCGACTCCGACACGACTGGTGAAAGTTTCTAAAGTAATACCCCTCCTTGAATCGAAACATACTTTCGGAAGGAGTGTGCACACTTCAGCCCTCGAACCGCTCGAGGCCACGAAGTGATGGCACAACGCCTTCCAAGGGGGGTGACCTGCCAAAGGCTTTTTCCTGCCTGAACGGGTCCATAATCGATACGTACTTGCCGATCTCTTTATGGACCTCATGCGCATGTTAGCGTCCCACGACTACATTCGCTTGAGCTTGCTCGGTCGCTTAACGGTGCTTGTCGTCAGGGCGATGGAATTCCTCTGAGACGCAAGCACTGCCGAACCAAGCTGACTCGATGTGACGGCGCGGATCAGATGGAACTGACACCAAGCCACGCAGAAGCGAACTTGTGTAGCGTACGGCCCCGACCCAGAAATTCAAATCCGACAATGGCCTAGCGACGACGGATCGTCGCTAGGCTCGCGCGGAGCATACGAATTAGGGGCCATTTGCCGTGGAGGTAACGGAGTTGCCGACATGGTGTTGTTTAGGTCAACGTGGAGCAATGGAGAACCTGTAATGAAGGTCTTCACAACTGGTCAGGTCGCAAAGATCTGCAAAGTGGCCCCGCGCACTGTCAGCAAGTGGTTCGACTCGGGCCGGTTGAAGGGTTACCGTATTCCCGGTTCCCAAGACCGACGGATCCCGCGCGAGTACTTGATTAAGTTCCTGAAGGAACACGGTATGCCCTTGGGCGACCTCGAAGACGAGGCCATGGCCAAGGTGCTGATCGTGGCTCAAGATCAGGTCTTGATCGAGAACCTACGTCGGGAACTGCCGCCGGAGAAATCGTTCCGAGTTGCCGTTGCAGCCAGCGGATTTGAAGCCGGCATTCAAGCCGAAAGCTTCCATCCGGACTGTATCATTGTTGATTTTTCGATCGGTAAAGTCGAAGCTCTTCAAATCTGTCAAAATCTGCGTCGCAACAGCGACTTTGCTAAGACGATTCTTATCGCCTTGCTCCCAGACGACGGCAGTACGATTAGCTTCGATCGATCGAGCATCAATGAGACATTCAAGAAGCCGTTCGATGCGGCTTTGCTGGCTGAGCGACTCCGCACGCTGATTGGCGCCAAAAAGGAGCTCGTCTAGAACCGCCCCTGGCCGTTCCGGATATTCATTTCGCCGACTCCTGATTAACCCGTCGTAGCTAGACCCCTACGACGGATAATTTTTCTCATAAAAATGCATGGGGTGATCGAATGATTCGATCACAGGACGACGGGATCCCGGCCCGTCGTCCTTCCCACGCATTTCTCGCCGAATTTCTCGCCCCGAATCCTGCGTTGTCGAGCCCGCTGCAATTGCGGTTTCACCCTCAGGGCGACCGGTCGCCGGCCTGGTCCGTGCCGTTGGTTCCCCGCCTGCCCGCGGTCAGCGCAGTAAATCAGCGACCCCCTATGGTCGAGTCGGCGGTTCTTGATGCAAATTGTTGGCTATGACAGATTTAAGCCACTTCGACGAGCACGGGGCCAGCCGGATGGTCGACGTGGGCGACAAAGCCGTCGACCGCACCGCATCGCCCGAGCGTCCGGCCGCGTCCTGATGCGGCCGGACAACGCTGCGCGCGCATCCAGACCGCAGGACTTGGCGAAAGGGAGATGTGTTGGAAGTGGCGCGGTTGGCTGGCATCATGGCCGCCAAGCGGACGGACCGACCTGATTCCGCTTGTGCCACTCGCTGCCCCTGACGGCGGTCGCGGTGGAGCTTTACGTTCCCGGACGAAGCAGACGGTGCAGATCGAGGCGACGGTTCGAGACGGTGGCCCCGACGGGGGTGGAGATGGAGGCACTGACCGCGGTCTCCGTCGCCGCGCTCACGATTTACGACATGTGCAAGGCGATCGACCGAGCGAATGGTGATCGCTACAGATTCAGCTCGAGGAAAAGTCGGGCGGGGCCAGCGGTCCACTTCCAACGCCTGGGAGACTGCGAAACGCCCGAATCGACACCGACCCCTAAGTCCGTTCCAGGCCGGCAGTGGGAGGGCGGTCGAAGCTTCGATCTTCTGCGTCGAAGGATAGCCGGGAAAGGGCGCCGCACACGTGAGTCAACTCGCCAACCGTCAGACACAAGTCCAATCTTGCCCACCGCGGTCCGCGCTCTGTTCGCCCCCGATCCTGCCCGATCTGGAACGAGTCGAGGCGGTGCTGGCGCGGGAACTGCGCAGCGATTCACCCTTCGTCGACGAACTGCTGCAGTACGGCGGAAAGCTGGGCGGCAAACGACTCCGTCCGGCCCTGCTGCTGCTTGACGGCCCAGGCAACCGGCAGCGTTCGGCCCGCCCACGACATCCTGGCGGCCGTAATCGAGATGATTCACACCGCGACGCTCGTCCATGACGACGTGCTGGATGAAGCCGAGATGCGGCGGCATCTCGCGACAGTCAATGCTCGCTGGAACAACGAGACCAGCGTCCTGCTGGGAGACTATCTGTTTTCCCACGCCTTCTACCTCGCCAGCACGCTGGAGACACGTACGCCTGCCAATGGATCGGCCGCAGCACGAACATGGTCTGCGAGGGCGAGTTGCGGCAGGTCGGCAATCGCGGAAATCATGCCCTGACCGAGGCGGAGTATTTCCGGATTATTAACGGCAAGACGGCGGAATTGTGTGCCTGCGCCTGCCACCTGGGAGCTCAAGTATGCCTGTGACGAGCCCGAACGGGTCACCGCGCATGGAACAGTACGGGCGATCGCTGGGCATGGCCTTCCAGATCGCCGACGACCTGCTGGACCTGCTCGGCGAAGAAGACCACGACCGGCAAATCGCTGGGAACCGACCTGGAGAAGCAGAAACCGACCCTGCCGCTCATCCACTGTTACCAACGAGCGACAGCCACCGAACGTCACGCAACTGGTGGCGTTGCTGGAATCACCCGACACCTCGACGCGTGAGCAACTTCAGCCGTGGTTCGAACGTTTCGACGCCCTCGAGTACGCCCGTGCAGACGGCCTGTCGCTTCGCCGACGAGGCACGACGTCAGTTCGACCTGCTTCCCTCGTCTCCCGCCAAAGACACCTCGCTGGACATCACCGACTTCGTCGTCGGTCGATCGATCTGACCCGCTGCGGCGCGGCGAGTTGCCTTCATTTCGGCGCAACGTCGTGGCAAAGCGCTAAGGATCAGCGCCGTCGCGGCCGTCGAGCATCGGCTGCAATTCGTCGACAAAGTCGCGCACGTCTTTGAATTCGCGATAGACGCTGGCGAATCGCACAAACGCCACCTGATCGACTCGTCGCAGCTTCTTCATCAGGATCTCGCCAATCACCTGACTCTCGATTTCACTCTCATTCGATCGTAGATCTCCTGCTCCACCTCCGCCACGAGCGCCTGAATTTGGTCTTCGCTGATCGGACGTTTCCAACAGGCCTTGGCCAATCCCAGCCGTGGATCTTTTCGCGATTGAACGGCTCTCGGACCGCGTCTTTCTTGATGACCTTCAGGGCCAGCTCCTCCAAACGTTCGTAGGTCGTGTACCGTCGTTTGCACCCCAGGCACTCTCGGCGTCGCCGAATGGCAATCCGTCCTGGTGAGATCGCGAATCGATGACTCGATCATTGTCGACATGGCAGAAGGGACATCGCATGATGAATTCGTCGCCTCGGTTCGTGCACCAACCGGGAAAGGACTGAGCGTCAACTGGGATGAACATGTATGATAGCGGGGCGGCCATCTTCGTGAAAACACTTAAATGGCGCTGTTGGCGGTAATTTACTATGATTCGTGTGAGCGTTTCGCCGGCAACGTCCGCAGCGTCACCGCCGGCGCAGGATCGTTTGCGTTTCGCTTGAGGAGCCTCGTGATGTCATTTTCGCTTTCGCTCTGCATGTCCTGGCACTCGCCCAATGCCTCGCCCCAGCACGTCGCGAACGTCGGACTTCTGGAATTCACAGCCCGCTGCGTACTGCTGTCCGCCGTCGGGCCGCTGCTGGTCCTTTCGCCAGTTCGAGCGGCGCCCCCTGCCCCCGCCACGTCGCCAGCGACCAACGAGGTTCCGATTTTCGACGGCAAGAGTCTGGACGGCTGGCGAGTGATCGAGAAGTTCGACTTCGAGGACCACGGCAAAGTGTAGGTCAGTGACGGTGTGATTTATCTGCCGAAAGGGAAGCCCGCCACGGGAATTTCCTGGAAGTCGGATCTCCCGCGCAGCAATTATCAACTCAGCTTTCGGGGGCAACGTGTCGAGGGCAGCGATTTCTTCTGCGGATTGACGTTTCCGGTCAAGACCGAATACTGCACGTTGATTCTCGGCGGTTGGGGCGGCCAAGTCATCGGACTCTCGAACATCGACGGCTTTTCGGCCATCGAGAACGAGACGACGCAGGCGATCGACTTCGAACAAGGCAAGTGGTATGCCATCGAGCTAACGGTGCGGGACGAGCGGATCACGGTCCGTATCGATCACAAGCAGGTGATTGACGTCGCGACCGAGGGACACAAGTTCTCGATCTGGTGGGAACAAGAACCCGTCACTCCGCTCGGCATCGTGACGTGGCATACGACCGGAGCCATCAAGCAGTTGAAGCTAAACAAACTGGATCCGCGGGAATGAGCTTGGGGAGTCGAGAGCGAGGGTTGGCGGTTTGATGTCGCCAGCAGGGATCATTCCGCCGCGGAACGTTGCTTGCGGGCAATCCGGCGAAGGCCTTCCTGGGACGGCTGATGGCCTGGGTAGCAGGCCAGCGCCTTCTCGTACGCCGCTCCCGCCTGCCGGAATTCGTCCGCGTATTCGCTGGCCAATCCTAACGTGAACTGAGCCATGAAGCTGTTCGGAAGGACCTGCGCGAACTGCGCGGATTCCTGCATTCTTCGCTGCAGCCGACCGGCCTCGTCCAGTTCGTTTCGGCTGATGGCATCCTGAACCTGAGCGACAGACAACCAACCATAGGGAACCAGGAACAGGCACCAGAGCAGCGCATGGCGGACGACGCGAGGAAAGGACCAGCGGCGGCGGCGAGCGGCGTTGTGGGGCAGATCCAGCGTCGCCTGCGTCTCGGAATCGCGCAGCTTCCAGATGAAGCCGTCAAAATAGTAATGCAACAGCGTCGAGGTCAAAAAGACACCGGCGAGCAATCGCTGCAAGTTGGCTTGCTCGACGCGCATGCTGCCGTACTTCAACGATCCGTAGCCGAAAATTAAGGCCAAGTAGATCAACACGAAGATGACCCTCGGCTGAAACAGCCAGGGCGTAAAACCCCGCAGCGTGGCATCCTTCGCGGCGCGACTTCGGTTGAACACCCACACAATGGTGAGATACTGAACGTCGTGGAACAGCTCAAAGAAGGCGTAGGCCACCACGAGATTGCTGACGGTCGCGGCGGAGTACCAGAAGCAGCCGAACGTCGTCAACATCGTCGCGACCTTGACCCAACTCGATCGCTCGCCCAGGCGCCAGCGCCAGGCGAGATTGACCAGGAAAAGGACGGTCACCGCCGCCGTGACCGCCCCGACCGCCGATCGCAAACCGGCCAAGAAGGACTCCGACGGAATGGGCAGGCCGCTGTTGTGGAAATTGCTGATGAAGCCGTACAGGGTGTTGTCGTTCAGCACCACGGCCGCCCCGAACCAGGTCAGGCACATCGCTTGATCAAGTCCTCGCGTCGAGGCCGCGAAGGCTCCCACCTTGGAGTCGTAGATGCGGCAGAATCCGTACGCCTGCATCAGATAGTGCCACCAACCCCAGACGGAGGCGATCGCCAGGACGCCGCTGTTGACCCCCGTCCAGAAGGCGAAGCCGCAGGCGGACAACAGCACCAGCGGTGCCAGAATGAAGCGGATGCGAAACCGCCGAAACAGGCCCGGGTCTCCGTAGGCCCTCATCATCCCGGGCAAATGATGGCCGATTGCCCAGATCATCACGAACGAGGAAATCACGGCCCCGGACCAGACGCCGCGTGCGATCGTCAACGCCGCGATCACCAGCAGGGGCGACCCCACGATTAAGACCGTATCGGCCCAGGGACCGAGGATCCACACGCGTCCCTCGGCGGGCTTGTCGCGCCCGCGGGCGACGAACTTCCCGCCGAAGAAGATCCTCGAATGACTGCACCCTGCACCAACGGTTGGCTCCTGCGCTGAAGCTCTCCAAACGGATCCAAGCCCGATGCCTGGATAGTTCCATTGTTACTCGCCTGCGAAACCAAGGTCAATGTGCACTCGGGCCGGCTTCATCGCGCGGCGTCTCGCGGCCGGCCCCCTGGTTCCAGTAAACGATCAAATTGTTCGTCGCTCGGCCTGCGGCGACGACGTCAAGCCGGCCGTCTCCATTCAGATCCGCGACGCGAAGATCTTCGCAGGCCATGTGATTGTCGTCCACCACGTGAGTCGTCCAATCGCTTCGGTCAGGATTGGGCACATACAGCCGAATGCCGACGCGACCGTCGGCATTGGGATTTCGCCAACCGGCCACCACCTGGTCTCGTCCCAGACCGAGGAAGTCCGCGGCCGCCAAGGCGTGGCCCTGATTCAAACTCGCGTCCAGAACCTCGCGCTGCCACAAGCCATCTTCGGCCTGCTGGTAATACACGACCTCGAACCCATGCATCGGTTCGATGGTAACCAGCTCGGTCCCGGTGCCTCGGATCCGGGCGTGCCGGACTTCTCCAGCTCCGCGGCCCGGGGCGGCTGCGACAACCGTGTCAGTCACGGCCTGAGTGACTCGAGCCAGCCCCTCGCGTCCCGCGATCCAGATCGATTCAGCGGTACGGTCATCGGGCGAGACGACATCCAAATTGTGCGTCAGGTGAAATTCTTCGTGAATCGTCTGGGCTCCCACCAGCGTCCCGTCACTCGGCAGGATCTCGTAAGCCATTGCACGCACCGGTCGGCCCTCGCCATTGCGATTCCCCCGCCCGTGCAGCGGCAACACGACCAGACGATACGTCCCGTCTCCCCAGCGGACCCAGTGCATGCGATGCACGGTCGGATCGTGCGGCGTGATCGGCACCGCCTCCCACGGCTGGGTCGGGTCGTCCGGTCGTCGGAGGTAGAACACCGCGCCACTGCGGGCGACGTCGTCGGTTTCGCCCGGGTTCCAATTCGCGCCGACCGCCAGTTCGACCCGTCCATCGTGGTCCAAATCGCGGGCAGCCAGACAGACATTATCCGAAGGCGTCAATTGACGAGCCAGCACGTGACGCGTCCAGGGTTCTCCGGTGGCACCGGGATTCCGGTACCAGACAAACTCGGACTTATCCGCGAGCAGGAGGTCAGGCCGCCCGTCGCCATCGACTTCACCGACCGCCACGCCGTATCCGATCTTCACGTCCCCGTCGATCGTTTCGGCTTGAAACCACTCGTCCGCGACCGCGGAACCCAGCGTGGCAATCCACCCGCTCAGGCACACGCTCAACGCGACCTTCGGCAGACGCGACGCCACGACGCCCCAACAATTCGCGACGAACACGCGCGACCGCCGCTCAACCACAAGTCCGAACAAGTGCCCCGACATCGCCCAACCTCCTCGAGAAAAACGGCCCGCTCGGCCCCGCTCCCACCGCGCGACGCCAGGACTGAGTATAATGCGCCCCACACCGTTCGGCACGCGGTCGCTGGTGAGGTTGTTCGACGGGTCGGGACGCATGCCGAGTGGATTCGATTCGATTTGCTCGGGGGGATCTGCGCATGGGACTGGAGATTGAACGCAAATTCCTCGTCCGCGGCGAGGGTTGGCGGTCGGACGAGTTCAGTAACCTGAGGCAGGGATATCTCAATCGATCGAAAGAGCGAAACGTCCGGGTACGCGTCGACGGCGAGAGTGCCTATCTGACAATCAAAGGGGTCACGCGGGGGGCAGCTCGCTTGGAATTCGAGTACCCGATCCCGGTGGCCGACGCCCTCCACATGCTGGATTCGATCTGCGAATTGCCCTTGATCGAGAAACGCCGATATATCGTGCACTTCGCCGACAAGCGGTGGGAGGTTGACGAGTTCCGCGGCGCGAATCACGGCCTGGTCCTGGCCGAAATCGAGCTGACGCGCGAGGATGAGCCGTTTGAATTGCCACCTTGGGTCGCGGTCGAGGTATCGCACGATCCGAGATATTTCAATTCGAATCTCTGTCAATCGCCGTATACCACCTGGTAGCCCGCCCGACGCCCACTGTCCGCGTCCGAATTCCGAATTCCGAATTCCGAATAGGAAATCCCGGCGTTGAATGTCCGCGGCAAGCGCCGCGGAACGGGTTCCCGTGCATCAGGGGTTATTGCATTGACTCGCCTTCGCACCACGGTGACCTATTTGCAGATGTTGGGTGGCCAACCTTGCTCTCTCGCGTTACCGGCGAGCGTCCGCGTGGAGATCCTCCGTCAACCCAGCGTGCAGGCTTATCGGAGCCTGTACAACGGCGTTGGCAGTGACTACTACTGGACGGACCGAAATCGACTGCCGGACGACGAATTGCGGCAAGTGATTCAACAGCCCACGGTGCAGATCTCGCGCTTGCTGGTCGACGGCGAGCCGGCGGGATTCTCCGAGCTGGATTGGACGGACGCGAAAAACATCGAGCTCGTCTATTTTGGCCTCTTCCCGAAGTTCATCGGCCAAGGGCTCGGCAAATGCTTCTTGCAATGGACCCTCAATGAGGCCTGGGCCCGCTCGCCCGATCGCGTCTGGGTTCACACCTGCGACCTCGATCATCCTGCCGCCCTGCCCAACTATCTGAAGGCGGGATTCCAGATCTACGACCAGCAAACGCACGAGCAAAAAGTCTGAGCGCGGCCCCCTCATCCGGCCTGCGGCCACCTTCTCCCGCGCTGGGGAGAAGGGACAGGATCGTGTCACCTCTCCCGAGGCCGGGAGAGGTCGCTCGGGGCCCGCTCGCGGGACCCGGGCGGGTGAGGGTCGAGCGCCGTCACTCCACCTTCCTCATCGGCGAGAACTCGCGAGCGGTTGGACCACCGTCGCCGCCCCGGCGACTTGCATTTGGATCGCGTAGAGGCCCTGGCTGGCCGTGATGAACAGCGTCCGTCGTTCGGCTCCGCCAAAACACACGTTCGCCGTCCATTGCTCGGGAACCTCAATCGTCTGACGGAGAACGCCCTGGTCGGAATAGATACTGACGCTGGGCCGGCCCGTCAGATAAACATTGCCCTCCGCGTCGAGTGTCATCCCATCCGAGCCCGCCTCGCAAAACAATCGTCGCTCGCCAAGCAATCCGTTGGCTTGGATCGAGTAGGCATACGTCTTCCCCGCCCGGATGTCGGCGACATACAGCGTCTTTCCATCGGGCGTTCCCACGATTCCATTGGGCTGCTGGAGTCCATCGGCCACGCGAATCACCTGTTTGCGATCGGCGGTCAAGGCATAGACGCACTGGCCATCTTGCTCGCTGGCGGTGTGGTCCCAGTAGGGCCGTTGGTAGTAGGGATCGGTGAAAAAAATCTGCCCCGACGGATGCACCCAGAGGTCGTTGGGACCGTTCAGTCGTTTGCCCTGATATCGCTCGACCAAGATCTGATGCGTCCCGTCCGGGGCGATGGACCAGAGCTGATTCTGCTCATCGGCACAAGCCAACAGTGAACCGTCCCGATCGAAATACAGGCCGTTCGATCGGCCCGAAGGATGGAGAAACGTCGACAACTGACCTTCGACCGACCATTTGAGGATTCGATCGTTGGGCTGGTCGGTGAAGTAGACGTTGCCGACAGCGTCGGCGGCCGGCCCTTCGGTGAACCGAAAGTCGCCCGCCAGTTTCTGCAGCGAAGCTCCGTCGGCCACCAGTCCCTCGGCTCGCCCAGGACCACTCGGAAGCAC
This sequence comes from uncultured Planctomycetales bacterium, assembly GCA_963826795.1. Taxonomy (GTDB): domain Bacteria; phylum Planctomycetota; class Planctomycetia; order Pirellulales; family Pirellulaceae; genus CAWGYT01. The sequence continues at coordinate 37,166 of CAWGYT010000029.1, forward strand.
AGCCATCAGTAGCCCAATCAACACTCCGCGGCAAACGACGGGAAGTCGTCGTGGAGATCCAAGGCGGCGGCACCTTAGGCCGCTTGCTGAACGCCCCCAGCTTTGGATTGCCATTCGGTCACCTGTCCCTTCTGGAGTTGGCCCGTCACATGACTCACAGGTCCCAGCGCTCGCCCTCGCTCAAACCAGTTCGGTTGGCACCTCACCACCGGGCACGAGTTTCGTCGGTCGGCCGGATGGGTCGCGAATGGTGTCATCGGGAGTGAGTCCGACGGAGCGGTAGATGATCGCATTCAGGTCGGCGGGCGAAACGGGTCGGCTGGTTGGATATTCTGCTTTGGAGTTGGTGCTGCCGATGACCTGTCCGTGTCGGTAGCCTCCGCCCGCGATCAGGATACTCTGGGCCTGCGGCCAATGGTCCCGGCCGGCATTGTCATTGATGCGAGGTGTTCGGCCGAATTCGCCCGCGGTCACCACCAGCGTATCGTCCAGCAGGCCGCGCTCGGCAAGGTCTTCGATCAACACGCCGACCGCGCGGTCGTGTCGCACCAATTTGTCATCCAGCGCCCGCTTGATGTTGCCGTGGTCGTCCCAGTAACCGGTATTCAGAGTGACATAGCGCGTGCCCGCTTCGATCAGCCGCCGCGCAAGCAGCGCCTGCTCGCCCCATCCCGGGCCATACTTTTCGCGGATCTTCGGGTCTTCCTTTTCCAGGTTGAAGGCCTCGCGGCACGGCCCGACAGCAGCATGTCTTGCGCCTGCTCGCTCATTCGATCCATGTTGCGGAACGTCCCGCTGGCGTCGACCTCGCGCCGGATGCGGTCAAACTGCTTGAGTAGTGACAGCCGATTGAGCAGTCGGTCTTTTGACAGGCCGTCGACCAGTTGGAAGCTCTTGTCGCTGCCCGTGGGCAATCGTCCCGCTTCGTTGCCGTAACTGTATTCGCCCGTCCGGAACGGGTTGTGCGCCACGCCCAGATAGGAGGCGCCGTGAAACCCAAAGCCGCCGTCATTGATGTTGACCGTGGCCGGTACTCCCGGTCGTCGAGGCCCCAGCAGGTGCGACATCACGGCCCCCATGGACGGATTGCGCGGGTCCGGTCGGATCCATTCGCGCCCAGGTAACCGGTCAGCATCCAGTGCGCCGCGGCCCAGTGATCGCCATTGCCGTGGGTGAACGAGCGAATCACGGTGCAGCGGTCCATGACTTTGGCGTGGTACGGCATCAATTCGCAGATCCGCAGCCCGGGAAGGCGGGTGCCGATCGACTGATACGGACCCCGCACTTCTTCGGCGACATGTGGCTTCATGTCGAAGGTGTCAAGCTGCGAAGGACCGCCGTGTTGCCAGATCAGAATGACCGAGCGCTTCGACTGCCGTGGCGTTTGAGCCTCGGCGCGCAGCAGGTCCGGCAACGTCAAACCAAAGTAGGACAACGCGCCGACTTGAATGAACCGCCGACGGCTCACTCCATCGCACGTCCGACGAGTCGATCCACGCAGGGTCAACATCGGCAGGATCTCCAGGCAGGGGGTCTCTCGATCGACCGGGTTGGGGCAGGTTCGGAGCTCACGCATGACCGCGACCACGCGGTGGCCCGTCACGCGTCGCGTCCGACGCCGCCATTGTAGTGACCAACCCCGATCCTTGGCAATTCCGAGCCCGAGAGACCGCGGACCCTCCTCGCCGCGGACCGTCGTCGCCAGAAAACGTTAGAGCGTGTCCGAGACCTCGCGATCTTCCTGTTCGGCCTCCCTCTCGTCCAAGTCGGATTCGTCTTCCAGTTCGTCCTCAGCGAGATGGTCGGTATCTTGTGCCAAGATCCAGGCGATTCGCCCGACAAGCCGGCTATAGATCACGACGTACAGGCAAATGGAGACCGTCGTGACGATCTTTGATGCTCGCGCATCAACCTGCCAGACCAGGAAGTCCAGCAAGACGATCCCGATGGCCAGCAGGATGGCGTGCAGATAAAAGAGCTGCCACGCGCCGCGGTGTCGCGAGACGCTGCGAAAGACAAACGGCGAAAACGGGAGGAAAATCGAATTGTTTTCCAGCATCGAGAGGAGGACCAGGGGCAACAGGAGCACCGTCGAGATCAGGCCGCAGGTGAGCGGTACACCCAACCGATTCAGCGGTCCGACGATGAGCATCCCCGGCATCGTGCTCATCGCCAGTGCATTCACGCCCAACACGACCGCCTGCAGACGCGACAGGAAGTCCTGCGGAGGCCAGTAAGGGATCCGATCGTAGCCATCGGCCGTATACTCGATGATCGTCACCAAGTGGGGGGCTACGAGCGCGACAAACGCGAACACGCAGAGCGCCAAGATCGGGGCGAGGAAGGCGGCCATAATGGCCATATATCCGCCGCCATTAATGACGTCCAGCAGCACTTCGAAGATCTTCAAGTTCAGCAAAGCGCCCAGGCTCGCGCCGATCCACAGCGGCAGCACGTTGGGATAAAACGGAAAACTGTAAATCCCTGTTCTCAGGGGTGAGGTCACCGGCTTGGGACGCTCGGACGCGCGCCGCTCGGCATGGTCTTTCGCCTCCGCCATCAGCCGATCGGCGATCTCCTTGCGCTTCTCATCCGCCAGGGGCGGTGGGCTCTCTTCGATCAGAACGTCGCTGGCGTCGGGAAGCTGGAAAGCGGGTCGTGGATCGGGAGGGCGCGGCACGACATTGGCCGCTCCGCACTCCGGACAACGGACACGTTTTCCCACGTGGGCCGCCTTGGCGTACATCAGCGAGTAGCAGGTGCCGCAGACGACTTTCACGAGTTGCTCAGTCGGGGCGCTGGGCGGTGCGTCGTCCGCGGCCAATCGGTACTCGTCGCCCGTAAACTTGGGGGGCCGCTTCGGCGCGGCGGCGGGAGGCGCGACAACCCGCAGCTTGCTCTGGCAGTCCGGGCAAGTCACCATCTGACCCAGCTGATCGGCCGAGGCGTAGAGTCGCGTGTTGCAGACGCTGCAAACGACGGGGATGTCGTCGTCTGGGGGGCGGGTGGACAGGTTCATCGCCGCAAATCCAAGGGCGTCGGGCAGCGCGGGCGAAAGGACGGCGGCCGCCTTGCGACCCGCAGGCTTTCAGAAATCCCGCTGCCATAGTAATCTTGGTCGAGCCGCCACGCAAACTGTCTCGAACTGGACGGGGGAAAGTCGCCGGCCGAAGGAGATCGGCTGGCTGCGATGCGGCTTGAACTCAAGGAGCGCCCTGCCTTGTTGATTGGACCCGTTTTCACCCGCGAGCTGGTGACGTCGCCCCGGCGGCCGCGGCTATTCGTTTACCGCGCGGTCTACGCCAGTGTCTTGTTTGGCGTGATGTGTACCGCCTGGCTGATCTTGACCGGCACTCAAGTCATTTCCAACGTGGGGGACATGGCGCGGTTCGGGGGCATCTTGTTTCAGCTCATGGCGCCCTTGCAATTAGCGATGGTCGTCTTCTTTGCGGCGCTTTCGACAGCCGGCGCGGTCGCTCAAGAAAAGGACCGCAAGACGCTGATTCTGCTGCTGCTGACTCGGCTGAGCAACAGCGAATTGGTGCTGGGCAAGTTGTTCGCGAGTCTGCTGCACGTGGTCGTGATGATCCTGGGGGGCGTCCCCGTGTTCGCCTTGATCGTGCTATTCGGAGGCGTGTCGTTTCAACAGGTCATGCGAGTCAGCCTGGTGACACTCGCCACCGGCTTGGCGGCGGGCAGCGTCGGTTCGACGTTGGCGTTGTGGCGCGAGAAGACCTTTCAGACGCTTGCCCTGACGGCGCTCGTCCTGGTCTTGTGGACGTTGGGTTGTGAAGCGATCGGTGGGGGACTGTTCGGCGAGACGCTATTCGGTTTCGAGGCATCCCGGTGGGCGACGTGGTTGAGCCCGCTGCGGGCCATTCTCGCCGCGGCGCGTCCTACCGCCGACCTGCACCAGGCCGCGTGGTATCGGGAAGACGTCGCGCGTTACCTGATTCTGGCCTTTTCCGCCGCCTTTCTGCTGAACGCGCTGGCGATCGCGCGCGTGCGGGTTTGGAATCCGTCCCGCGAGGTCCGCGCACCGGCGGGCACGGTCACTCGCGACCAGGAGAGCATCTGGGGCGCCGAGTCGCGGCTGGCCGATCAGACAGCGGCTCCGCAGAGCTCGGCTGCCGAATCGACGGACCGCACCGGAGGGCAGCAAACCCAGTCGGCTCCGCGGTCGCATCCGCCCCATCGTCACGTGTGGACCAACCCGATCCTTTGGCGCGAAGTCTGCACCTGGGCCTACGGCCGGAAGATGATCGGGATCCGCGCCGTCTACTTGTTCATGTTCGCGATGGCCGTGGCGGGCGTCGTCTGGGGCAATCGAGCGGAGCTGTCGGGCGCGGTATCGTCGTCGCAAGTGCTTCCGGCCGTTGCCTGGCCGACGATCCCGTTCTTTGTCGTCAGCCTGGTGATCGTCGCCGCCTTGGCCGTGACGTCGATCACCAACGAGCGGGATGGGCAGTCGCTGGATTTACTGCTCGTGACCGATTTGGCGCCGAGCGAATTTCTGTTCGGGAAATTGGGCGGCGTGTTCTGGGTCACGAAGGAAATGATTCTGTTGCCCTGGCTGCTGTGCGGATTCCTGTGGTGGCTGCGGGTCCTTGACTCGCAAAATCTCGTGTATGTCGCAGCGGGGCTGCTCGTCCTGGACGTGTTCGTCGCGATGCTGGGAATTCATTGCGGAATGACCTACGCCAATTCGCGGGCGGCGATCGCGGTCAGTCTCGGAACGGTCTTCTTTCTATTTCTGGGAATCGCGACTTGCATCGTGATGATGATTTCGTTCAGCGGAGCGTTCCAGGTTCAATTGGCGCCGTTTCTGGCGTTTATCCTCGGCGGCGGCGTCGGGCTGTACGCCTCGCTCGGTGCCCGAAATCCCTCCGGAGCCATCTTGCTGGCGACGCTTGTGTTGCCGTTTGCAACCTTCTATGCGATAACCAGTTTCCTGATGGACTACACGCTCGCCGTCTTCCTCGTGATGGCTGTCGCCTACTCGTTCACAACCGCGGCCATGATGGTTCCGGCCCTGGCCGAGTTCGATTTCGCGATGGGCCGCAATACGGTCGACGAGGAGTAGCACGGCGACGGGTGGACCTTTCGGGCGGGGATCGTTCCGGACGATTCGTTGCCAGCCGCAGGACAGGCGGCACGAGCTTCCGAACGCGTGTTGAATTGGGATGGGCCATGCAGGCAGGATGGGAGCTGACGCCACTGCTGGCAGCCATGCTCGTGCTGCTGATTCTCTCGGCATTCTTCTCGGCCAGCGAAGCCGCGTTGTTTTCGCTCCGCGCCACCGATCTGGCCATCCTCCGAGTGGGCACACGTGGGCAGCGCCGAGCGGATCGGCTGCTGGACGATCCCGACCGTTTGCTGTCGGCCGTTTTGTTTTGGAATTTGGTCGTCAACATCGGCTACTTCGCCATCGTCTCGCACGTGGGACTGCGGCTGCGAGGCCAGACGGAACTGGGCAATACCGTCTTTGCCACATTTACGGGAGGCTCCTTGCTGGGCATCATTTTCTTCAGCGAAATGTTGCCCAAGAGCTTCGCGGTTTTGCAGGCCCGCAGGCTGTCGGCCTGGCTCAGCTTGCCGCTGTCGGCCTTCGTGCGCCTGGTTGATCCGCTGATGCCGACCCTGCGCGTGGTCAATTTATTATCGCGACGACTGATCTGGCCGACGTTCCAGGCCGAGCCCTACTTGCAGATCAACGATTTAGCCCGGGCGATCGAGCTTTCGACCGACGATGCCCAATTGATCGATCAAGAGCAGCGGATTCTTCGCAACGTGATTTCGCTTTCCGACTTGCGCGTCGACGAGTGCATGTGTCCCCGCGCCCAGTTGCGGCTCTTGCGACCACCGGTCCACTGGCGCGATCCGCGGGCTGAGCTGAGCGGCGCGACGCGTTTGTTTATCGCCGAACCCGATAGCGACGAAATTGTGGCCACCGTCGATCTCGGCTCGCTGCTGGAAATTCCAGACGAACATCTCGAGCGTTACTCGCAAGCCGTGATCTACGCCCCATGGTCCTCCCAGGTCGCTGACGTCCTGCAGGAAATGGAGCGTCTTGAGCGTGACACGGCGGTCGTGGTGAACGAAATGGGAGAGACCATCGGAGCCGTGACGCGGAACGATATCCTGAACGTGATTTTCACGGAACGGTCCAGCCGCAGCGAACGGTTGCTCAATCGCCAACCCGTGTTGCAACTGAGTGAGGGCCTTTGGCAGACGACCGGGATGAGCAATCTGCGGGTCCTGGCCGAGCACTTTCAGGTGGACTTGCCGCCGACGGGCAGCGTGACGGTGGCGGGCGTGATTCAGGAGGCTTTGCAGCGGCTTCCGCAAGTCGGGGATCGAATTGAATGGGGGCCGTTTGCCATGGAGGTGACCGAAACGGTCCCTCAGCAGCCCATCGTCGTGCAGCTGCGGCGGCTTGCGCCACCGGAGATCGAACGGTGACCGCCATCCTGCTGCTGTTCCTGCTTGGTGTGCTGCTCAGCGCCTTCTTCAGCGGCTGCGAAACCGGCTTCTACCGCGTCACGCGCGTGAGGCTCTGCCTGGACGCGATCAGCGGCGACCGGACCGCCCGAGGATTGATCTGGTTGGCCAACAATCCCGCTCTGTTTGTGGCAACCACGCTCATCGGCAACAACCTGGCCAACTACCTCACGTCACTTGCCGTCGTGTTGGCCGCGACCCGCTTGTGGCCGGGCCATCAAGAGGCGGTTGACGCACTGGCGCCGTTGTTGCTGGCCCCGTTCATTTTTGTCTATGGCGAACTGCTGCCAAAAAACCTGTTCTATCAGGCACCCAACCGACTGCTTCGCCTGGGCGGCCCGCTGTTCCTCGCCTGCTCGATCCTGTTTCTTCCCGCCTCCGGAGTGCTCTGGCTGCTGGGCCGAGTCCTCCGGTTCGTGGTGGGCGCGTCACCCGAGCGGTTGCAGTTGTCGTTGGCTCGCCAAGAACTCCAGCGCGTCTTCCAGGAAGGTCACGACGTCGGCCTGCTGCGACCGGCCCAACGGCACATCGCCCAAGGCATGTTGTCGCTGACCAACGAACCGCTCACGAGGTACTGTATCCCCATCGCCCGAATCGCGTCCGTCCGTCTGGGCACCGAGAAAACTGAAATTGAGCGGATCGTGCGGCGCAACCGGATACCCATGCTGCTGGTCACGGAGCGGCGGGGTCGACGTGTGCTGGGCTATGTGCGGCTGATCGACCTCAAGCAGGACGAAAGCTCGACGTTGGACCGATACCGCGACCTGCTGACGGTTGCGCGCGAAGAATCGCCGGTGGCGGCGTTGGTGAGGCTGCAGACGGAGAGTGAGCCCTGGGCCCGCGTGATCGATCACCAGCAACGCACCGTCGGTTTGCTGCTGGCCGACCGCCTCGTGCAGGCTTTCTTAGCTGAGTCGACGGGCACGGCCCTCTAAAGCCGACGCTGGGCGAAACTCCCGTCTGGCCGGCGCCCGATGGGTAAACGTCCGGCGCCCTGACGAACTCAGTTCTTGTGATAGCCCAGCTCGCGAATCACATGATACATCTCGTCGTACGAAATGAATCGTCGACGATGGCGAAGTTTGTATTCGTCGATCGCCAAGGCCAGCTCACGCACCTCCGGTTCCAATTCATCATGGCTATTCGTGAATTGGCGTCGCTCGACCGTGGGCAGCACGACGGGTGGCGACGTTCTACGGTTAACAAACGTGGAGTTCGTGGCAAGCGTCGTGTCAGTCATGGATCGAATGGCTCCAAGGTAAGAGGCGTTCAGCCCCCACGGATCAGCGCGATCGTGGCTGGCTGGGCGTGCGTTGAAACCTACTCCACAACCTTCCTTGCGTCAAAAATGCGACTCGCAACAAAAAGGCAACATCTCGGCACCGGGCCCCCTCATCCGGCCTGCGGCCACCTTCTCCCGCGCTGGGGAGAAGGGACAGAATCGTGTCACCTCTCGCGACGATGTTTTCATGTCTCGCGACGAGTTTTCACCTCTCGCGACGATGTTTTCACCTCTCCCGGTTTTCACCTCTCCCGAGGCCGGGAGAGGTCGGCCGGGACCCGCTCGCGGGGCCCGGGCGGGTGAGGGTTGAGCGTCGGAGAGCGCCAACCACGGAGTCGTCGAAACAACTCGCGTTTAGCGACGGGGCCGCGGGACGGCGGTCTCGTTGGCCGCCAGGCGATCCATCAGGCGACGCAACGCCACTTGCTCGCCCGCCGTGGCCGCCGGAATTGCCCGCTCGATCGTCAATTCGGCGTCACGCGATCGGCCGGCAGCCAACTGGGCGGTGGCGAGCTGAATCAGGCCGTCGTTGGACAACGCTCGCTCCTCGGCCGCTCGGCGGAGTACCTCAATCGCCTCGTCCAGTCGGTCCAATCGCTGCAAGGCGGCCGATTTGAGCACCAATAGCCGTTCGGGCTGATGCTTGACTGGCAGGTAGTCTTCCACGCGGTGCGTCGTGGCCAAGACCCGCGCCGGTCGGTCGAGCTGGTCGTAGACCTCGGCGCACGACAACTGCACCTCGACATTGTCCGGCTGATGTGACAGGGCGCGATGATAACAAGCCAGTGCGGAATCCCACTGCTGCTGCTCCCGATGCACGTCACCACGCAGTTGCCAGGCCAAGCCGTGATCTGGAGCCAGTCGAATCGCCCGCTCGGCCAATTCGGTCGCAAGATCCAACCGGCCCACGTTCGCCTGCATGTACCCCAATTCGACAATCATCTCCAGATCTTCATGCCCACTCGATTCCAACGCCGTTTCGAGGTGCTGCATCGCCTCTTGTCGGGCTCCGCGTTTCCAAAGGCAATTGGCCAACTGATACTGCGCGTCGGTATTCGCCGGACATTGCTCAAGGGCCCGTCGGAATTTCATCTCCGCTTCCGCATAGCGGCCGTGGTGCAGTGCGTCCAGGCCCTGCTGCGAAAACTGTCGCGCAAGCATGACTTCATGCCCCACGCGACCATGGCGGCGCATCGTCGTGCAGCCCTGGCCCGAAACGAGAAGTACGGAAACCAGACCCAGCGCAATCGAAACGCGTCCCCGGCCCGCGCGCTGTTCACGCCGGCTCGATCCTGATTCGCGTCGTCGACCATCACTTCGGCTGAGCACCGTTCGATTCCCTGTCGTGTGCCGCACCGGAACGTCTCCACCTGGCGCCGGGGGGAAGGTAGCACTTGTCGAGCCAGCCGACAAGCACGATCTGGAGGGCCCCGATCGCGTCTCGGCTTTTCCTGCCTTCCCGAGACCGATACCATATTTCTTTCTCGGCGATTTCACCGTGCCCAAAGGAGTTTCATGCCTGCGGAATACCATAAACTGGGATTTCGATTCCTGTATCCCGACAGCTGGAAGTGAGCGGCCGACGAATCTGCCGAATGGCCTCGCTCCGTCTCCGTCCATAGCCCCTGCGGCGCGTTCTGGTCCGTCACGGCCGACAACTGGCCCTGCGACTCGCTGCTCGAACGCATCGTCGAGGCCCTCTCGAAGGAATACGAAGAAGTCGAGTCGCAGCCGATCGAGCGGCAAATTGGACCGCATGATCTGGTCGGCGTGGAACTCCATTTCTATTGCCTCGATATGCTGGTCACCGCCCAAGTCCTGGAGTGCCCCGGACTCCGACTGCCGCTGGCCATTCTGATGCAGGGCGAGAATCGCGATTTCGATTCCCTCGCCCAGGTCTTTGACGCGATGTCGCTCAGCCTGCTGCAAAACGCCGTCAAGGACGACTAGGCAGATCTCAGCCGCGTGGGACGATCAGCCTCAGACCTCGGAGCCGGCCAGCGCGGCACGCCCGCCAAGATCAGCACGCCGTAGAGCGAGAGGACACCGACCCAAAGCTCGCAATTCAACAAAACCCCCTGAACCACCGTCGTCGCGACAGTCGCCATGAAATCGGTCAGGCGCAGCGGGGGATCGATCCCCCCGCCCTCGATGAAAATGGTCTGGATCAGGCTGACGCTCAACAGACCAGGAAACAGGTCGATGAACATTCCCAGCGGGAACACCAGCGAGGCGAAGAGCCTCATTCCGAACCCCCAAATGACCGCGCGGCGAAACGCGGGATTGCCTCGGAATGGGCGGTGGAGCCACTGGGCGTCAATCGCCGTATAGGCCAGGGCAAAGAGCAGAACTCCGCCCATCATCGCGACCGCGCCCTGCGGCTGCTGGCTGGTGCCGAAGCCCCAGATGAAGCTTGGCACCGCGGTCACTGCACAGATCAAGGTCCAGACCCCTCCTCGGCGTAGGATCTCGGCCGGCGAGAGTGTCGCCGCGACGGGCGGGATCGTCACGGATTCCGCAACAGGAGCTTCGTAGGGATTCTGCATGGCGAGATGACCGTCGTGCAAGCGGTGGGTTGCCTGCATTATAGGCGATGAACGATCTAGCCTCCGGCGAGCCAGCGGTAGATCCAAGGGTGGGTCCAGGGATTTTGGGCGGGAATCGTGGCGGACACGATTGAAACGGCCAACAAACTCAGTCCGAGAACTTGTCGCCACCGTCGCTCGGCCAACCAATCGGCGGCGGGCACGAGGCACATCAACCATAGCGGGATCAGCCAGAAGAGCCAGCGAAAGCCACTTGCAACGCCGCCATAGTTGCGGTCTCCCAGCGGACGCATGCCGACATAAAACACAACGCAGACGACCCACAGTCCCAGCGTGGCTCCGGCCAGATAGCGATCGGACCCGCTACGCCCCACCAGATAGGCGACGGATCCGGCCAGACTAAGGATCCAGATTGGGGTCAGCGAGAAGAAGCCGTGATGGCCAATCAGCACGTGGAACAGGTAAACCGCTCGCGAGGGCTCTCCCAGATCGACGCCCTGTCGATTTTGGATCCAGTAGCTGCCCGGATAGTCGTACCAATTATTGCCCGGCTCGCGATGTGCATAAGGAGGTCGAAAGCTGTCATGTGCGAGGTAATTCGTCCCGAAGAACGCGACGGCGACGATCACGACCGCGGGAACAAAGACGAAGATGGTTTGCTTGGGACACAACCAGCCGAGGGTGAGTCCTGCCAAGACCAGGAACGACAGGGCCGGCAGTTCATTCGCGGCCGCGAAGGCGGCGGACAGACCGGCCACCGCGAACAGCCAGTTCGGCGGTTCCTCGTCCTGCCAGCCGCGCCGAACGTCCTGCCAGACGCGCAGAACGCACAGCAACGTGATGAGCACACAAATGGCGGCCGGCAGGTGATTGTTCAGCGAATTGGCGAATGGAATCAGCAAGGTCCCCCAGCAGGCGCAGCCGACGACGAAAATGCGACCGAAATCCGACTGCCCGTGGGCCTCCACCCAGCTGGTCAAGAGAATCAGAAAGGCGGCCAAGGGAAGCAGGTTGGTCAGGAGCAGCATGCCCCGCGCGACGGCGAAGGGGTGAGTCGCGAAACTGGCGCCGGTCACCGTCTTGATGATCCAGTAGGGTCCGGCCAGGAGGGTTGGCAGGAGAGGCGGCTTGCTGGAATAGTAGCGCATTTTCTGCTGCCGATCCGGATGGCGAACCATGTCGATTGATTTCCAGCCGGGGCGGCGGCGGACCTGATCGATGGCATACGTTCCCTCGTCGACCAGGGCACTGATGGTCGACCAACGGCTGCGGTCGTTGGCGCTGAAGAACGGCGTGTGACCGTCGCGGGACTGCGTGGCCAAGATGCGACCGGCGACGGTTGCCAGTGAGCTGACAATCAACAGGGCGTAGACGGTGCGCCTCAACGAGCCAAGTTCACCAGCGTCTTCGTTCATGGCGTGTCGCGATGGGGCTCGCCGGATCGGGTTGACTTTAAATGTGGTCCGCTCGGTCCCACCTCGCGCCGGGGCCCAATGGGGTTCAGCGAGTCGGCACGGGGCACGGTTCGCTCCGGCGGGGCGGCACGGTCCTCGGCGGTTTGCCAATTCGTTTCCCCTCCGACCCGCTCCGCCACGGAATACGTGTCCGCCTCACGGCCGTGGAAGGCGGTCAACAGCTCGGCCAGGAAACCGATCGACATGAACTGTCCGCCCAGCAAGGCAGCTCCCAGGCAATAGAAGAAGATGGCGCGGTCCGTCAGATGCAGAACCTCCCAGCCTGGCAGTACACGAGACAGGATCCACCAAGCGGTGAGTAGCGCGATGCCGAACGAGCCCATGAGAAAGCTGGCCAGCCCGAAGGTACCCAAGAGGTGTTGCGGCCGCTGACCATAGCCGGTCAGGAATTTTACGGTCAGCAGGTCGAGGAAGCCCTTGGGAATCCGCAGCCAGCCGTATTTCGAGCGACCATGGATGCGAGGGCGATGGCGGATCACGACTTCGCCGACCTTCCAGCCCCGCGCCGCGGCGAGGACCGGGACGAAGCGATGCAGCTCGCCATACAGCCGCAACCGATCGAAGATCTCTCGGCGGTAGCATTTGAATCCGCAGTTGTGATCGTGGAGCACCACGCCGGTCAGGCGGCTGACCAGCCAGTTGAAGACACGTGAGGGCCCAACTTTGTGCCAGGGATCGTGTCGAACCTGCTTCCAGCCGCTGACGACGTCAACTTCCTGGCGCATGGCGGCGAGGAACTTGGGAATCTCGTGCGGATCGTCTTGTCGATCCGCGTCCATGGTCATGACCCATTCGCCGCGTGCCGCGGAAAATCCTGCGCTCAGCGCCGCCGCCTTGCCGAAGTTCCGGCGGAAGCGGATGCCCCGCACGCGCCCGTCCTGCTCGCTCAGGGACTGGATGATCAGCCACGAGTCGTCCGTCGAGCCGTCATCGATGAACACGAGATCCAGTTCGTAGCCTTCCACCTGCGCCACCTCGGCCAGCTCGCGATGCAGTTCCCGCAGGCTCTCGGCTTCGTTCAGAACGGGAATCACAATCGACAGCATGGCAGATCCTCAGCGGAGCGTTGTGCTCCAAACGGATTGATCGGGATCCGGGCGGTCGCCACGAGCCGGCCGCCGCAGGCGGGTCGGGGGAAGGGAGACGTCAAGCGGGCGGAACTAGGGCGGGCGGCGGCGACCCATCCCTAGATACAGGATACTTGAAACCAGCAGCTCCGTCAGCAGCCAGACAAAACGCAGGAGGATCGCCGACAGCGGCGCCACCACAGGGCCAAAGGGTTGTTTCAAGAGCTGATCGAGGACCAATTCGCGGACTCCCAGGCCACCGGGCAGCAACGAGAGAAAACCGGCGACGAGCGACAGCGCGACGGATGCAGTGAGTCGCGGCCAGAGCGTCCAGGGCCCGTCCAGTGGCGGCTGCAAGGGCAAGGCACGTAAGACCGCCCAAAGGCTGCCTGCCATGAGCGACCATCCCGCCAGCTCCATCAGCCAACCGATCGCCATGACCCGCCAGGTATACCCTCTTCGCAGCGCCGTCTCCGTCTCGGGGCTCCACGCGGCGACCCTCAGCCGCCGCAACGCCCAGTGCACAAAGGGTGGCCAAGTGGGCAGGCTGGAAAGCACCAGCAAGACCGCGCCCAGTCCCAATAGCAGGCGGTGCTCTGCAAACTGGCACGCGATCAAAAGCGTCGCCAACCCGGCACCAACCGACATCATCGTGAACGTCTCGATAAAGACGCTGACCGCCAGCAACGGGGCGCTCACCCCCGCGGACTGCAGCAGGCCCGCGCGCAACACCACGACCATTGCCTTGCCGGGCACATATTTACCTAGATGCCCAACATAGTACGCCGTCAGGGTGCGATACCGTGGCGGGGCCGGCCCCAGACGGCCGATCAGGTACCACCAGTAGCACCCCATCGGAAGCATGGCCAGGAAGTAGATCACGCCCGACAGGACCAGCCAGCGCAGCTCGAGCTCACTCCACGAGAACGACCCAGATTGGCCGAATGACCGCTGTGCCTCGAGGAACGATCGACCGACGAAGACCAGCACCACCGCGGCGACAAGCCATTTCAGGCTCGCGATGACGCGCCGTCGAGAAGTCGTCGCTTGCCAGGACAAAGGTCTTCGATCTCCGCGTTCAGTCCAAACGGATTCTCGGCGCGAGAGCGACGGGGCACTCGCGCTGGGGGCATGATCCTAAGATTTCCGGTTCTGTGCGAGCTCAAAATCAGGTATCACCTTGCGGGGAGGAACGCAAATTCTGTCCCTGCCCCGTCTCCTCGTGTCACGGGCCGCCGAAACCAAGCCACAGGTCGCCGTCCTATGCAACGCTGGATCAGCCTGATCGTTCTCCTGGCAATCATCGCCATTACGGGTGCCGTGCTGTATCGCGTGATGGCAACCTTTCTGCTGCCCTTGTTTCTGGCCACCGTCCTGACGGTGATCTTCCGACCTGTCCACGTTTGGATTCGAGCTCGCTGTAGGGACCGCGCGGGACTCGCCGCCCTGCTGACCACGATTGTGATCTTGCTGGTCGTCCTGGCCCCGATGGGGCTGGTGCTGACGCTGGCCGTCCGGGAGGGAATTGGGGCGGTGAGCGGCGACGTCTTGGACCGCGCCGAGTTTCAAATCGCGAAGTTTCGTCGCCGGATCGGCTTGGACATTCCCTTCCGCATGCTGCCGGGCAACGAAGGAGATTCCCCCTTCGGACTGCCTCAATTAGACCGGCTGATTGGAAATCTACCGGACCAGTTGCCACCCCAGGAAGAGATCTCCGGCGAGCGGCGGGACGAGATGCTGGAGGCACTCTCCGCCGTTCGACGACTCTCCGACCACCTTCGCGACATGCGCCGCCTCGCCGAAGCCGACTCACAGGACGACGACGACTCGCTGGAGATGGAGCGCGTGAAACGGATGTTGCGAACGCAAAGAGACTCGGCCTTCGAGCCCTTGGATGAAATTGCGACGACGCTGGTGCAGACCCTGCAATTCGCCAAATACGGCGTCCAAGCCCTCCGTCCCGAACCGACGCTCGAGGAACTCTTGCGACTTGAAGATGAAGAACAGGCCGCCGAACAGGCCGCCGAACAGGCTGCCGAAGAGGCTGCCGGGGAGGCTGCCGGGGAGGCCGCCCAGCAGGACGCAGCGCCGGACGTGGATGCCGAAACCCTAACGCCGCTCGTGCCCGAATTGGAAGACGATCGCTGGACAATGAGCGAATTGAGGAAGCGGTTTGGCCGCATGAAGGCGAGCTATTTCGGTTTTCGAATCGATTTGATGGGGGGCGCGTTCTGGGCCGGGTTGACCGACTTTGCCAATCCCGTTGCCTCTCAAATCGACGCCCTGCGAGCCAACGCGCAGCGGTACCTGCGCGGTTGGTTGCCGTCGGTGGCCGGACAGGCAACCGCCTGGATTGGGAGCGTCGTGCTGGGCCTGGCCATCATGAGTCTCGGCATCTTTTACTTCCTCAAAGACGGTCCGGCGATGATCCGCTCCCTGATGCGACTCTTTCCGCTGGACGACCGCTACGAGGAGGAACTCTTAGGTGAATTCGATACGGTCAGCCGGGCGGTCGTGCTGGCCACACTGCTTTCGGCCCTCGGACAGTCCCTGCTGGCGGGCATCGCTTACACGCTGGCCGGCTTCAATTCCGTTTTCCTGCTGATCGCGTTGACCCTGCTTTTCGCGATGGTGCCCTTCATTGGTGCCGCCGCCGTCTGGGTGCCGACGTGCCTGTGGCTCGCGTTCGTCGAAGAACGATTTTTCGCGGCGATGCTGATGTTCGGTTATGGCGTGGGTGTGATTTCGATGGCGGACAACGTGATCAAGCCCTATGTCTTACACGGACAGTCCAAATTGCATCCCCTGTTGGCCCTGCTGAGCGTGCTGGGCGGCGTGCAGGCCCTGGGGCCGATTGGAATCCTGGTGGGTCCGATGATCGTTTCGTTTCTGCAGGCCCTGCTGAATATCTTGCAGCAAGAACTGCAGGCCTTGGATCGGCCCGAGCGGGTCGGCTCGTGATCGCCGGGCGGGTCGAGCCTCCACAAGCCCCTAAGGCTAGTGCTTTGTCACAGCTGAAATTGAGGGTTGGGTGGCCGGGGTCGAACGAAGTGAGCCCCCGGAAAATTGCGGTCTGGGGGCTCACTTCGTTCGACCCCAGGCACCCCAAAATCAAGCTGTGACAAAGCACTAGAAGCCGACCGAGACTGCCGAGTCCGCCAAACCTGCCGAGGCGGTGAAGTTGTATTTACACGGCAAGCGATCAAGCGGTACGATGGCTTGCGAGCGCCTGCCCCGGCACGCATCAAGGCGGGTGACTGCGCGGGGCATCCACGCAGCCGCGTCGTTCAACGGAGGAAACCACGAAATGGCAGGGATGGCGATTCTGATCTTGTGTGCGGCGACCGGAGCCGACGATTCCGGCTGGCGGACCACGCCCAACGCCCCCGCGGGCTCCGGACGGGCATCCGCAGCATCCGCGGTTCAGCCTGCCACGGCCGTGTCCCCCTGGCCCTCTTCGGAAACCATTGCCAATGGAGTGAATGCCGCGTCCCGGGGCGATGTCAACGGAATGGTGGACGCCGCCTCCGAGGCGATTCGCAGCCGTCTCGAGCAAGAACTTTATGCGGGCCCTAACGGGACGCCCAGGGACGGT
Source organism: uncultured Planctomycetales bacterium (assembly GCA_963826795.1). GTDB lineage: Bacteria > Planctomycetota > Planctomycetia > Pirellulales > Pirellulaceae > CAWGYT01. The sequence goes on from CAWGYT010000029.1 coordinate 53,632, forward strand.
GCCAATCGAAGCGCGGCTGCCGCGACGCGGACGGTCTCTGGCTCACGCTACTGGCCCGAGGTCGAGGGCGCGCTGGATCTGCCGGCTCCGCCAGCCGAGGCACGCTCGCCCAAACAGGGTGGCCCGGGCGGTCGCATGCGCCGCGGCGACACCCTCACGCCCGCCCCAACGCCCCCGCTCGCCGCCGCGACCCGCGCCGCGGCATCTCCCCAGGCCGCGACAACCCCTGCGGCAGCCCGCAACGCCGAGCGAAATGCGGGCGATTTCCCGGTTCCATCGCGGGGAAACATCCGCCAGTGGCTCGAACAACCACCCGAGGAGACAGCGGCATCTCCCGAACCCGGGCCGCGGCGCGACGTGCTGTATGAGGAACGGCTTGCCGCCAACGAAACGGGCCGTCGCTACCTGGCGCCGCCGGCCCGCGAGGACTCCCGTGGTACCGGCAATTCCCTGGTTCCCATCCCTCAGGCGGAACCCACGGGCTGGCCGACAGCCGCTGGGGGGCCCGCAATCAATTCTCCCTCGGGAACCCCCGAAACGGGTCCGCTCGAATTTGGTGCCGCGTCCAGTCTTCCCCCGCCACCGACCGTCACGACGCAGCGGCCGAGCACGGCGGATGAATCGCTGGCGGGCGTCCAAGGCCCGAGCGACGGCAGCGACGATCCGAATGACCTGGATCGCGAGCGGCGATGGCCGCCGCTCATCATGGCCGTGCTGGGACTTTTCGGCTCACTCGGTTTCAATTTCTATCTGGGTTGGATCGCCTGGGACTTGTATACGCGGTACCAAGATGCCCTGGACGACGTCCACGAGTTAGAGACGAAATTGGACGAGAAACCTTTGGAGCACGAGTTGGCACGTCCGGCCTCCCGCGGCCCGTCCCGCCACGCAATGGCGGCGGGACTGTAGCGTCTCGCGACAAACCGTATTTGCAACGCCCCTTTTTCGATTCGACGAAGGTTTGTCCACGCGGTACGTGAATCTCAGCGTGGCCGGCGGGCCACGCCCACCAGACTCAGCAAACCCAGTCCCACCAAGGCCACTGCGGCCGGCTCGGGCACAATAATCAGGTCGGGGGCTCCCAGATTCCCTCCGCCGTGCACCGAGCCGTCGATCGAAAGGTCCCGGGCAAGCCCCGCGTCGAGACCGGGCAAGACCGTGAACCCAAACTCCTCATCCCCGAATCCCTCGGGGTCCATCATGAACAGCTTGCCCGGCACGTAAACATCAAAGTCCCCGTTCAATTGAGCGGGCTTTCTGCCCGTGAAGACGCCACTGGCCGACGTGACCTGGAGCGTCGTAAGCGTTTTGCCAGCTGAATCGAGGCTGAGATTTCCATTCGCGGGATTGTAAATCAGCGAGACGACGTCGTCGCCCACTCGGCCGCCTAATGGGACTTCGGCGCGGACCGCAGCGCAGAACCATAACATCACGCCAACGGCGAATGCGGCCAGTGTTTCAAGCTTTCCCATATCGAACATCCTTCCCGATGAAATCTCTCAGTGGCCAAATGCCTCAAACTGCCTCAAACTGCAAACGCGATCTGGAAACAGGAACGGAGCCCCGGGTTGGTCTGGTCTACGAACCGCGAAGTCGCAAGCACGGAATTCCAAGTTCGAGACCCGCCAAAGACTCGCCGGATGCCGCGGTTCCGCAGAAAAAGGAAGCGAACGCTGGGGGCGTCACGCTGGTGCCTCGCGTCTTCGAGAAGGGTCCCTGCAATCTGACAAGCGATCCGAGATCACTCGCCGGGCGGAACTATTGACGCGTTCAACTTCATTAGGCATCCCGGAAGAGAATCGAAACCTTTCGTAGTGTCTCGAATTCGAATGCCCATTGCAAGTAGCTCAGGGCCCCGGGCCGCAGAATTTGTTATGGCGAGATAGCTCCGCTCGGCAGAGCAGCACGGCGTAGATCGCGAAGCTGGCCATAATGAGCCCGGAGCGGGGCTCGGGAATGACTTGAGCGGCGGGTTTCGGGCCGAGCTCAAAGCCTCCGTCCTGAAACGCCTTCACAAAATCGCCGCTGGAAAACTCGAGGTCCCCATCCCAGTCTCCGGTGGCCCACGTCGAATTCAAGGCGATCGCATCTTCATACTGTCCCAGCTGAAACATCGCGACCAGGTCCGCCGAATTGAATTCAGAATCAAGATCCGCGTCGCCGTAGTAGGTGTTGAGCAGGTCGGACACCAGAAAATCGGTGTCGCCGCGGTCGACGCTCTGGTCCCCGTTCAGATCAAACGCGGGATCCTGGCTGCCGGCACGAATCGCGGCGTACAGAAGATCGATATCCGATCCGCCCAAGACCCCATCACCATCCAGGTCCCCCAGTGTCCCTTTCGGCGCGACGCCCAACAGGCCGCCGACGATCTCGATCTGAATCGGGAACGGCCCAAGCAGCGTCGGGATCTCGACGTCAAACAGCAGGTCGATCGGAGCGGAGGCGGAGATCTGCCCCGCCGCTTCGCTCAGCCGAATCCCCAGCACGTCCGCCGAAACCGGCGCGACCGAGCTGAGATCGTAGGGTGTCGGCTGGGTCGAGAGGATGATTTCTCCCTCAAACTGGAAGAGATTGCCGAGCTGATCGAATTGGTTGCCAACGACGTTCCCCGCCGCGCCCGGTTCGACCAACCGAACTCCGACGGCGCCTGGTTCGGCGACGGCCGAGAGAGTTTGGCCGAGTACCAACAGATTGAAACTCATCCCGTCCCGCAGTTCGAGCAGCAAATCCGTAATCTGGGCCGTGCCGTAGGGTGCCTGATCTTGCGCGAGGACGAGCGAGCCGCTGCCGCCGAGCGATGACTGGTCCGCGACGGGGTTCCCCAAAATTGGATCGATCGAGACACGAACCGACGACGGATCCGGAAACGTGTTCGGAAGCAAATCCAGGCCCAACTCGGCACCCGCTAGGACGGGCCCCTTTCCGACGCAGGACAGGGTCAGCAAGGCGACGAAAGCAAGCCGCCTCGGCTGAATCCGCTGGGCAGGAATCCGGCAGGACGTTCGAAGTACCGCGAGGCGGCGGGTCAAGGTGTTCATTCTCCGATCATAATCGACCACTGCGTTTTCGCCTACGCTCGACGACCCTCCATCCGGCCGTCGGAAACGCCGCCTTGCCCGGCGTGGAACCGGCGCGACCGCAGCAGCCCGCTCAATCCAGCCGCGAGCGCCAACCCGGCCAATCCCGGGGGCTCGGGGGCGGGCTGGGCCGCGGTCGATTCGTACTGCCCCCCCTGAAAGGCCAGCACGAGATCCGTCGAATCGAAATCCAGGTCGAGGTTCCAGTCACCCGTGGTCCAGTCCGAGTTGTCCTCCAGCGGGTCTTCGTACTGTCCGCTTTGAAACACCGCGACGAGGTCCCGCGAGTCAAACTGCCCGTTTCCGTCGGCATCGCCAGGCCGCGCCAGATAGGTCACCCAACGGACGTCGTGGGCGCCGTAGATCAGTTGCTGAAATCGACCCGCACCCTGATGCCCTGGATGCACCGAGTTTCCATCGAGCTCGATCGAGGCGAATTCTCCCTCCATCAATTCCGCTTGCAGGACCGTCCATTGTTGCTCCGCGCCTCGCTCGGTGAGAGCGGCCTCCGCGGCACTGGATCCGGTGACGAGGGCCAGCGTGCCGGCCAATTGAGCGACGCCCTGCACGTCCACCCGAGCGTCGCGGGCGCCGTCACCGGGCCCCAGCGTAATCTCCAATGTCGCCGCGTCCTGCATGTGATAGTCGCCGACGATGGTCCACGCGCCGAAGGGGTTCGCGGGCGATCTGACGTCAGGCGGGGATAGCACGCCTGCGCGATGCTCGACCGTGCCTTCCAGGCGCGAAACGCCTTCGATCTCACCTTCGAAGAACTCGAGCGTCCCCACCGTCACCGTGCCATCGATTTTGCGGCTGACCAGTTGCGGAACCAGCAGCAAATCGGAATTGCTCGCGGAGCTGTTCAGTCCCTGAATGGCCAGCAGGTTCCCGCCTTCGACCAAGAGCCCGGTAAACGGGGTGAGATCAAACGTCACAAACGAAGTGGCCGCGTCCGCGGCAACCGAACGCGTGGCGGCCGAGTCCCACGAGGGCTCGGCGGGCGCGTTGGCGCGAGCGACTTCCTGTCCGTTGAGATAGGCCACGAAGCCGTCGTCGAACATCAGATTGAAGTCCAGCTGCCCCACGTCCTGCGGGTCGTCCAGTTGAAACTCGAAGCGGGTGAAGACGGAGGCATTGGTGGCGTAAAGCGTGTCTTCAAGGTCCGTCTCGAGCCACGGTGCAAGGCGCCCGGTGCGGTCATATCCCAGACCGGCCGGCACGACCTCCCAAGCCGAATCGTCGAAGTCGGTCGCCGCCCAGGAAGCAACTTGTTCGGCTTGCGTCGGCACGAGCACGGACGCGGTGGCTCCCACGTCCAAGAGCACCTCGGGCGCGGCACCGCCCTCGACCCGCAGCAACCCGCCGCGAAGCTCGATTCGACTCTCGCCGTCTCCGCGCGACAGATTGCCGCTCACGGTCACCTCCCCCTGCGCGATTCGCAGGATGGATTCACTGTCTTTCGCTGCAGCCAGCGTCAGGCTTCCTCCCACGACGAGCTGCCCGCCATCGACTTCCAGCGTATTCTGGATTGCGCCGCCGCGAAGGATCGGAACCAAGAGCAGATCCGAGCTGCTAACCCGATTGTTTAGGCCTTGAATGGCCAACACGTTTCGTCCGGTCTGGAGCGCACCGATCTCGGCCGAAAGGTCGAACGTCTCGATTGCAAGGGCTTGCGCGTCATCGCGCGAATTTCGGGCCGCCGCGTTCCAGGCGGTCGTCGTCGGAGCGTTGGCCGCGGCGATGCGAACACCGTTTAAGTAAGCAACGAAGCCATCGTCGTACTTCATGTCAAGCTGCAGGAAATCGAATTCCGAGGGGTCCTGCACGGTGAAATCCAGCCGCGCGTAAACGCTGGTGCCCTGGTTGTACATTTGGGCCTCCACGTCCGTCGCAATCTGTGCTTCGTACCCCGAACCCCGATCGTAGCCGATCCCCGTGGGGCCGCTTTGCCACTGGCCGTCGTCGAACTCGGGCGCGAACCAAGTCTCTTGATCCTGGCTATTCCGGGGAACCGAAATCCGCGCGGCGGCCCCGGCGGCCAGCAGAACTTGGCCTCCCGATGCCTGGCCGATCTCGATGTCGCGCTGAATGGCCAGGCTGGCATCCGACTCGATCGACAGCTGATTGATCCCCGCCCCGAGCGTCAGTGAGCGAGCGGCCTGGTCGCCCGAAGTGACCTCAATCAAACCGTCGTTTTGCAGCTGGACGTTTGCATGCTCGGTCGGCCGCCACCCCTCCTGCCAATTGGCATCGGCCAACCACGGCGTCGACTCGCCCCCCGCCCAAGTACGCTCCGTAATCACTTCGCCGGCGCCGCTCCCGTACCGGCCCTGAAGGGCAGCAATCTCGGGCATGAAGAGCGAGCCTCGATCGATGCTCGGCAGCAGATTCTCCCCGCCGATTGTCGAGTTCATCAAGGAAAGCTGGGCGTCGATATGGTCCAACCCCAAGGCATGCCCCAATTCGTGGGCCACGGTCGTGAAGAAGAGCGATTCGCTCCAGATCCGATCGCTGCTGTCCAGGTGGACGTCACTTGCAAGGCCACTGGATCCCGGAAAATAGGCATGTCCCAGCGTATTGCCGCTAAGGTCGTGATGGCCGATCCGAATGTCGGCCGTGCCCACCGCCGAATACTCGTTGTCCGTCGGCTCCGGGCCCACATCAGCAACTTCCACGAACGTCAGCGGGGCAACGGACGCCCACAACGCCAACGACTCCTCGACCGTGCGCAGCATTTCGAACTCGGAGAGATTCGATTGCCGATCAACACCCCCGTCGAACAAGTTGCTGTAGCTATAGGTGAAGACCTCCGCCGCGTGTCCCCTCGGTGCCGTCTCGGTTAACAGGGACCCGATGCAGCTCAGCGCGATCAGGCATTCTCCGCACCAGCGCGAGAGGCCGACAGACCACGATGGGTTGCCCTTGCGGATCAACGTCATGACAGAATTCCCCGCGGCGTCGTGCCGCCTACGCTCCGAGTCGGACGTCGACCCAGTCTCGCGTCGATTTTGGACGGACTCTGCTACCGCACTCAGTCTATTCGGATTGCCGAATTCCGAATAGACAAACCAACGGCGATTCGCAGCCGCCCGCCCCCCTCATCCGGCCTGCGGCCACCTTCTCCCGCGTTGGGGAGAAGGGACAGCGTGTTGTCACCTCTCCCGTGGCCGGGAGAGGTCGACCGGGACCCGCTCGCGGGGACCGGGCGGGTGAGGGCAAGCCCCTGCCAGCCGCCCGCCCCCTCATCCGGCCTGCGGCCACCTTCTCCCGCGTTGGGGAGAAGGGACAGGATTGTGTCACCTCTCCCGAGGCCGGGAGAGGTCGCTCGGGGCCCGCTCACGGGGACCGGGCGGGTGAGGGCTGAGCGTCTGGCAGCCGGCCGGTCCCCCTCATCCGGCCTTCGGCCACCTTCTCCCGCGTTGGGGAGAAGGGACAGGAGGGTGTCACCTCTCCCGCGGCCGCGAGATGTCGGCCGGGGCCCGCTTGCGGGGACCGGGCGGGTGAGGGCTGAGCGTCTGGCAGCCGGCCGGTCCCCCTCATCCGGCCTTCGGCCACCTTCTCCCGCGTTGGGGAGAAGGGACAGGATTGTGTCACCTCTCCCGGGGCCGGGAGAGGTCGACCGGGACCCGCTCGCGGGGACCGGGCGGGTGAGGGCTGAGCGTCTGGCAGCCGGCCGGTCCGCCTCATCCGGCCTGCGGCCACCTTCTCCCGCGTTGGGGAGAAGGGACAGGATGGTGTCACCTCTCCCGCGGCCGGGAGAGGTCGGCCGGGGCCCGCTTGCGGGGACCGGGCGGGTGAGGGCTGAGCGTCTGGCAGCCGGCCCGCCCGCCTCATCCGGCCTGCGGCCACCTTCTCCCGCGTTGGGGAGAAGGGACAGGAGGGTGTCACCTCTCCCGCGGCCGGGAGAGGTCGGCCGGGGCCCGCTTGCGGGGCCCGGGCGGGTGAGGGCTGAGCGTCTGGCAGCCGGCCCGCCCCCCTCATCCGGCCTTCGGCCACCTTCTCCCGCGTTGGGGAGAAGGGACAGGAGGGTGTCACCTCTCCCGCGGCCGGGAGAGGTCGGCCGGGGCCCGCTTGCGGGGCCCGGGCGGGTGAGGGCTGAGCGTCTGGCAGCCGGCCCGCCCGCCTCATCCGGCCTGCGGCCACTTTCCCCCGCGTTGGGGAGAAGGGACAGCGTGTTGTCACCTCTCCCGTGGCCGGGAGAGGTCGACCGGGACCCGCTCGCGGGGACCGGGCGGGTGAGGGCAAGCCCCTGCCAGCCGCCCGCCCCCTCATCTGGACGAGAGACTTTGAATTCCAAGCGATTTCCCCTTACAATCGGCGCACGGCGGGACTCGGGGGCGGTACGGCAATCGATGCCCCCCACGCACTGCGCCCTCCTTAACCCATCTCGGACTGCCCCGACATGGTGCAACCGATGCGCGTCCGCGGACCCTTTTTCGCGCGTTCGCCCTGGGACGCTGCGGTGGCCCGTCGCGTGGTTGTCGAAGCCGTCTGGTCTGGAAACTATCCTGATAAGCCCGGTCGTTGATGAAGCATCGCGAACCCGGCTTGATCATTGCTCTGCTGCGAAGGAACCGACGAATGAATCGATCCAAGCGGGATCACGATTGTGGACGAAGACTGGCCTGGTGCGTCGTCGTGGTAGGTTTGGCACCCGCGCTCGCGTCAGGCCAGGACACCAACGAGCCCGCGTCGACCGCCGATGAGCCCTCGCGCTGGGTCACGCAGCAGCCGCAAGTCATGCCGACCCTGGTGACCGGCGCCGATCCAACGAAGCCCAGTCGCGAAGCGTTTCATGTTTCGCCGGGGTTTCAAGTCGAGCGGCTGTTTGAAGTGCCCAAAGAGACACACGGCTCGTGGGTCAGTTTGGCCTTTGACGCCGCAAGGACGCCTGTTGGCCTGCGACCAGGACCAGCTGGGTTTGAGTCGCGTGACCATGCCACCGATTGGCAGCGACGAACCGACGCGGGTGGAACGGTTGGAGTTGCCGATCACCGCCGCCCAAGGCATGCTGTATCGCCTTCGACAGCCTCTATGTCTCGTCAACGGCGGACCGGGCAGCGGGTTGTATCGAGCTCGGGACTGAATCAGGACGGCGAACTTGATCAGGTCGAAAAACTGCACGAGTTTCGCGGCGGCGGCGAGCACGGACCGCACGCGATTCGACTGAGTCCCGACGGGAAATCTTTGTACGTCGTCTGCGGCAACCACACGGATCCGCCGGACTTCGACGCCAGCCGCCTGCTGCCGCAATGGGGCGAGGACTTGTTGTTGCCGCGTCAGTGGGACGCGCGCGGACATGCGCGCGGCCGACTCGCCCCGGGTGGCTGGATCGCTCGCACCGATCCCGAGGGCACGCCAATGGGAAATTGTCAGCATCGGCTACCGCAACACCTACGACTTTGATTTCAACCCCGATGGCGAAATGTTCGCCTACGACGCTGACATGGAATGGGACCTGGGCATGCCCTGGTACCGGCCGACTCGGCTGCTGCATGCCACCAGCGGCAGCGAGTTTGGCTGGCGAAGCGGCACGGGCAAATGGCCGGAGTACTACGTCGACAGCTTGCCGGCTCGCCTTGGACATCGGTCCGGGATCGCCGACCGGGGTGACGTTCGGGACCGGAACCCGGTTTCCCGCCAAGTACCAGCAGGCGCTGTACCTGCTGGACTGGACGTTCGGCACCATCTACGCCGTGCATCTGAGCCCGCAGGGAGCGAGCTATCTGGGCGAGAAGGAAGAGTTCGTGCTCGCGCGTGGCATTACCCTTGACCGATGCCGTCGTCGGACCGGACGGGTCGCTGTACTTTGCCGTGGGCGGTCGCGGAACGCAGTCCGCACTGTATCGTGTGACTTATGTCGGCGAGGCGTCGACCGAGCCGATCTCAGGGCATGACCCGGAAGGCGCCGAACTCCGCCAGGTACGACATCGCCTGGAACGGAGCCACCCTCGGTTTGATGATCCAACGCCCGAAATGACCTGGACTTGGTCTGGGAACAATCTGGGCCACTCGGATCGCTTCATTCGCTATGCGGCACGCGTGGCACTGGAACGGCAACCGCTGAGCGAATGGCAGGCCCGGGCCCTGACGGATTCGGATTCGGAGCGTCGAATTCAGGCGGCGGTGGCACTGGCACGAGCGGGCAGCGTCCAGCCCGCCGGGGCGGAGTCGCAGGACTCGGCACGAACGCTTCTGAAAGTCGATCTCCTGCAGTCACTCAACGGGTTGGACATCGACGCGCTGCACGACCACTCAGCAACGTCGATCTGCTGCGGGCCTACGCGCTGGTCTTTATTCGCCTCGGCCAACCGTCGGTGCGCGAGGCCGCCGAGGTGGCTGGCGCGGTTGGATCCCTATTTTCCCGACACGGATGATCGCGGTCAACCGCGAGTTGGCCCGCGTCCTGGTCTATCTGAATGCCCCGGCGGTCGTGCAGAAAACGCTGGCCTTGATGCAACAGGATTACGTGCTGCCGAAGGAGGCGATCGACGATCTGCTCAGTCGCAATCCGGGGTACGGGCGAACGATTGCCGAGATGCTGGCCAACCATCCCGAACTGCAGAAATTGCATTACGCCTTTGTCCTCCGCAACATGCGTTATGGCTGGACGCTGGAAGAGCGACGTCAGTATTTCGCTTGGCTGAGCGATGCCAAGCGGCGCAGCGGTGGGGCGAGTTACGAAGGGTTCATCGAGAATATGCGCCAAGACGCGCTGGCGAACTTGTCCGATGCCGAACGGGTGGCACTCGAGTCAGATGCGGTCGCACCACCCCCGCCGGACAGCGAATTGCCGAAACCGAAAGGGCCCGGTCGCGAGTGGACGGTCGACGAAATTCTGGGGATCGTCGAAACTGAACTGCTGGGCCGTAACTTTGAACATGGGCGTGAGATGTTCGCCGCCAGTCGCTGCGTCATTTGTCACCGACTGGACGGTCACGGCGGAGCGACCGGTCCCGATTTGACCAGCGTGGCCGGCCGCTTCAGCCTCAAGGACCTCGCCGAGGCCTTGGTTCATCCGAGTCAACGTGATCTCGGACCAGTACCGGGCGAGTGTCATCGAAACGCAAGACGGACAGGTGATCACGGGCCGGATCGTCGCCGAAGATGATCAGGAGTTGACGGTTCAGATCGCATCCGGAGGACGCCACACAGATTTCCCACGTCCGCAAGGACCAGATCGCGACGCTCAAGCCGTCCGGCACATCGCTGATGCCGGAAAAACTGCTGAATGTGTTGAACGAAGAGGAATTACTCGACCTGTTCGCTTACCTCCTGTCGCGTGGCAATCCCAACGACCTGATGTTCCAATAGCGAGACCGCGTGAGCAAGGCTCTGCCCCGCTCGCCACAGAACCCGGAGAAGATCCCCATGAGAATCGTGATTCGCGACGACTACGAGCAGTTAAGCCGGGCGGCGGCGGACGAGATCGCCCGACTGCTGCGTGCCAAGCCCAACGCGGTGCTCGGCCTGGCCACCGGCAGCACCCCCTTGGGGTTCTATCAGGAACTCGATTCGCATGCACCGAGAAGAGGGGCTCGATTTTTCCAAGGTCACGACCTTCAATCTGGACGAGTACGTGGGGCTGACGCCGAGCAATCCTCAGAGCTACCACTACTTCATGCACGAGAATCTGTTCCGGCACATCAACATTTCGCCGCAAAACATGCACATTCCCTCGGGAACGACCGAGAACTACGACGGCGTACTGCCAGTGGTACGAGCAGCGGATCCTCGACTGCGGCGGGATCGATCTGCAGGTACTCGGCATTGGTTCGGACGGCCACATTGCGTTCAACGAACCGTCCAGTTCGTTCGGGTCCCGCACGCGGATCAAGACGCTGGCCCGACAGACGATTCAAGACAACGCGCGGTTCTTCGATCGCCCCGAGGACGTGCCGGTCTACGCGGTCACGATGGGCGTCGGGACGATTCTCGAGGCGCGATCGATCATGCTGCTGGCCCACGGCGAAAGCAAGGCCGCGGCGATCGCCTCGGCCATCGAGGGACCGGTGACCAGCATGATCACGGCCAGCGCCCTGCAACTGCATCGCGATGTGGTCTCTTTCCTCGATCGGTCGGCTGCAGCCGAATTGAAGATGCTGGACTACTATCTTTGGATCGAGGAAAAGGAGACCGCCGCGCCGCAATCCGTGCCGCGTCCGCATTTCCTGCAACGCCGCGTGAACGCAAATCGTCGCAGTTGACCAGGCTTTGCCTCAAGAGGGCGGGCGGGCCCTCAGGAGGGCGGGCGATTTGGACCAAGCTCAACCGCCTCGTCCCGTCTTGGGCTCGACCTCCGGCTCGCCTCGCTCGGCATGATGAATTGTCAATTGAGGCAAAGCCCGCTGCAGCCGCGCTTGACCTTCCTCCGTGTACTGCGGCTGGACGGAAAACAGATTCAGATACCTCAGACTGGAGACTGCTTCCAGCAACTCCAGTCCTCGGTCCGTAATTGACTGGTTATTTAATTCCAGGTAGCGCAAGCCGGGAATCTGGGCGAGCGTCGCCAGTCCTTCGTCCGTAATTGCGCCCGCCGCACCGTCCGCGTCAGGCTCGCGGGCCAAGCGGACACGAGTTAGCTGAGGTAATGCCAAGAGCGATGCGAGCCCGGCGTCCGTAACCTGCGTCCCTCCCAGATCAAGGCTCTCCAGACTCGTCAAGCCCTCGATCGTCCGCAGCCCGTTGTCAGTAATGCGGTCGCCGAAAAGCCCCAGCGACTTGAGGTCGGGAAGCTTCGCCACGTGGATCAGACCTGCGTCCGTGATGTCGGTCTGTCCCAGATTCAGATGCCGCAAGTAACGCAGTGAGGCGATGCCCTGCAGGCTGGCGTCGGATACGGCGTTCCGGCCGACATCCAGCACGCGCAAGTTGGTCAGACGGTGGAGTTGCTTCAAGCCGCGGTCCGTGATCGCCGTTTGGCTGACGTCCAGCAGGGTGAGCGGTCTGACGCGACAGATCTGTGACACCAGTTCGTCATCCGCGTCGCGCGTCCGCAAGTATACTTCGGTCAGCTCCCGATTCAGCTCGCGGCTCAGCCCGCTGGGCCGCGACGAGAGCAAGGCTCCGAGCAGGCTGTCGCGCCGCTCGAAGCCCGCTCGTCCACGTCGCATTTCGATTTTCCGCACGAGCATCGCCTGACGCTCTGCGTGGCGGAGCGAACGACTCAACAGCCCCGCCACGGCCGTGGTCACGATTAAGAGCATCCCGAGGCTGAACTGCCAGGGGCGGTATTTTGAGCCAGCGAAGATAACGATCTCTGCCGTCCTTTCTCGAAACTGCGGATTTCTCGAGCCGAATCCTCCCACGATAATCCCCAGAGTATCGCGAAATGGCCGGAGTTGTCGACGTGCGTTTCCCGAGCGCCTGGCGGAGACGAGTGCTGTGTGACAGCTTGATCGTGGGGTGCGTTTGAAAAAGGGGGCTGGTGTGCTACCCGGAACAGAGAGAAACAAAGCTATGCCCAAGGACGGAGCTTAACCTCGATGCCAGAAGTAAGCCGCTTGTTCGGGACCTCCATTTGCAGGTACCTCGATGACCACAATCCGACGCAGTTTCACGCGATCGACGCTGGTGCCGAGGTCGAGTTCGGCATTGATCCGCTCGCCGTCCTTCGTAGGCAATTTCCCCGATGCGCTCGGGATGATATTGGAACAGGCGGCCGTGCACCAACCCGAATTGCGCGACAACTGAGAGCGGCTACACAATGACAAAGCGCCCCAAAGAATTGATCCTCGGAACGGGGAACGAATACGATGTTTCCACGCGTGACTGGCGTTCGCCACATTAGCGATTACCAACTTGAAATCAGCTTCTCCGATGGCACGGTCGCAAGCCTCGATTCTCGAAAACGGATCGTCGGGCGGGGGGGTTTATTTGCATCTCGAGACAACATAGACTTCTTTGCTCAGGTCGCGGTCGATGAAGAAGCCGGCACACAGGTTTGGCCCAATGGGGTCGATTTCTGCCCAGATGGGCTCGATGCCGAAGCCACGGGAAGAGATATCGAGGAGTTGGGGGAACGAATTAGAAATGGCGTCAATTCCGTGAAGTGGCAATGTGAAACCGAATCTCAAAAGCACTCTCATCGTCGGCATTGTTCCCACGACTCTTGTGTCGCTACTCTACTACATGCTGCTTGGCCACCGTCGCGACTATCTGGGGCACTACGCTGCTGGGTACGGTGGTACGTTAAGTGCGATCGCAATTGTCTTGGCGGCCATTCCGGCAACCAGATTCGAGCAGCAGGCATCTTTGGCCGTCGTCCCTTGCACGCTTCTTTGTATCGCGGCGGGAACGGTAACTGAGGCGACCGTTTTTCGCCTCGCTAAGTTCGACGAGATTGACTATTGCAATCAAAACCTCGGCGCGGTGCTTGCGGGACTCGTTGCGATGCACATCGCTCATGGTGCAAAACCGCCAGATGTCGCCTTCCGCTGCGTGATCGCAATTGGCGCGGTCTTTCTGATGATCGGAGGCTATTTTGCCGTCAGCTAGGCTTCTCTCGATTCTCGCGCTAATCCTGCTCGGCATGTCGTTCGCCGGTGCGAATCTATGGTTTGCTGCGGCGCGGTCGACGGTTCCATTGGAACTGCACGGGCAGCTGACGGAAAAACAACGCTTGATCGAAAAAACACCGGGCGTCGACGATGTTTATATCGTCACCCTTGACGCGGATCGACGCATCCAGGTTGACGGTCCGATTTTCGACGCCATGGCTGTAAATCAATCGGTCAACAAATGGGCCTGGACGAGAATCATCGAGATCGACGGTAAGAACATCGCCCTTTCGTGGTCGCCTGATTTTCGCGGGATGCTATGGGCCATGCCCTGGACGGTGGCGATCTGCGTTCTTGTGGGTATGATGTCGCTTAAGCGTTCACTTTGAGCAGAAGTGCACTGGGACGATCTCGTCGCAAAGTTTCTGAGCCGGATTCAAGATGGCTGAATCCTTCTTGAGGTTGGAGCTGGGCCTGGATTACTCGCAATACGGATTTTAGAAAATCGACCCAGCCTGAAGATTATCGTGACGGATTACTCATCTAAGATGCTCGATTCACGCTAACGTATCGGAAGAACGACCTGTCGAAGAAACTCACTTGGATGATTGCCTTGCCAGCGGCAAACTTTCGAAAGTCAACCCCAGCGTTGCAGAAAAACTGCTTTGTGGCCAAGCCTTCGGGAGGGCGAAGCTCCTGCTGAGCCTTCTTTGACAGCTCCTGCGGCTCGGCAGGAGCCTCGCCCTCCCGGTGCGCCTGGATCTCACCGGATGTGAGATCCAGCAACAAGCGATGGCAAGTTCGAAGACCCCTGGTTTTCTCAGTCCAACTCACACTCGCAAAGAATCCTTTATGCAACTACAGGGTCAACAAGAATGGAACCTTCGCTAATTGGTTACTTTCCGAAGCGACGCCAACCAGTCCCCGATTGGTTCCAAAACGCAACGATCCGACAGATTTGCAGTGTCAGCGAGTGCATCGTTCCGGGGCCCACGGACTGGATTGCCAAGTGGCGACACAACGCGTTGTTTCTGTTCGATTCACCGACGCTGGCTCGGTCGGTGCTGCGGGCAGAAGAATTAGATGACTTTGACGTCTTCGAGTACAGGGCATTTCCATTTCGATTCGACCGTCACGTGCGTACACCATGGGACCTGAGTGTCGTCGCGCCGGAACAACTCGCGCATGATTGTCTCACAATACTTGGCTACGATCTCGTCTCACGTTCGACTGATTCCGCGTTTGAGTGTTCGCCCCTGTCGTGCAACGCCATGGCCGACGAGTGGACCACCAACGAATTCTGTCTCATTGATGACGCGGCGACCGCAATCGATTATGCTGACCGTCTTTGTGACGCAAAGGCAGAGCCCGGACCTTATTGCGTGATCCGAGTATCGCTCGTGGCACCACACTGACCAATCGCATGCACGGGAGCCGCGAAGTCGGGCGTTTTCACTTCGTCGATCTCACTTTGCGGTTGGGTGATGGCAGTCGTTCACCCGTCCTGGACGGTCATGAACGGTGCGCTGGCGATCGGCGTTGGATTGCTGTTGTTCGGTCATGTGACCGGATTCGTCCGGCCGTTCGATGTGGGTGGCGCAGCCATCCTGCTTTCTCCCGCTGTAGAAAACCCCGTGATGCACATGCCACGGCCGTAGGTGGGTTCATCCTCATGCGCACCGATCGACTGAAAAAAGTCGGTGGTTTCGAACCAATCATGAGGGTAGCAACCAACGTGAGCCTCCCGCCGGCAAGCGGCGGGCATCGGGCGAAACCGACTCGACTGCATCCATCGCGCGGAACAGGATTCAGGCACAGAACGGTCGCCAACGGCCGTCGGTCACGTCCGCTCGTCGGCCTCGGTCCAAGCGACGAGCTCCGACAGTTCGACCGCAATCTCGGGGCACGTTGCAATGATGCTGCGTGAGTCCAGCGTCAGCGGTTTTCCCGCTCGATCCCAACACTGGCCACCCGCCTCTTGGACGATCAACGCTCCCGCGGCGTAGTCCCACGGTGCCAGGTGGTATTCAAAGAACGCCTGATATCGTCCGCAGCCGACCCAGGCCAGGTCGAGCGCCGCGGCGCCCATGCGCCGGATTCCGCGGATATTGGCTCGGAACAGGCGGCCGATCGACGCCAGCGTTTTATCGATCAGGTAGCCACGATCATAGTAGAAGCCGGTCGCGATGATGGATCGGTTCAGCCCCGACGGCTGTGCGACGTGAATCGGGTTGCCGTTCAGTTCGGGCGCCGCTGCCGCGCATGGCGGAGAACATCTCATCGCGCAAGGGATCGTAGACCATGCCGACCTGCAGCTCACCGCGGCGGACGTAGGCCACCGAGACGCAGAAATGCGGGATCCCATGGGCGTAATTGTTGGTGGCGTCCAGTGGATCGACGACCCACAGGTCAGCGGCCCCGAGATCGCCTCGAAACTCGGTTTCTTCCTGCATCAACGTATGACCGGGAAAACGCGCGTGAATGATCTCGGCGATCACGCGTTCGGATTCCAGATCGGCCTGGGTCACGAGGTTCTGCGTACTTTTCTCGTGGACGGTGGCGCGGCCGAAGTAATCCAGCAAGACGCGCGCGCCCGCTCGGGCCGCTTCGTCCGCCACGCCGTAAATCTCGGAGAGAGGTGTCATGGGGATTAGTTCCTGGGCCGGGTCTCAAGTCGCTGCTGCCGACGTCGCTGCTGCTGCTGCTGCTTACGTCACGACGGCTTACATCGCAGCCGCGACCTTGCTCCATTGCTTATCCAGCCGTTGGGGCGAAATTTTGATCGCCGTTCCCAGGTGCTGGGCAAACAGCGAGACGCGCAGTTCTTCAATCATCCAGCGAAACTCAACCAGTTCGGGATCGTGGCGACGGCGGCGTTGGTTCTCGTCGGCGCGTTGCTGGTAGCGCTGCCAGTACGGCCGCACGATGCCGGCGAACTCGGCATCACGCGCCGGTCCGCCGGAACCGAGTTTCTCGAGCCGGTACACGATCGCATGCAGGTAGCGGGGGAATTGCTGAAGCCAGTTCCAGGGGACGTCGACCAGAAAGCCCGGCTCCATCAGCGCTGCCAGTTGCGTGCCGATGTCTTCGCGGGCGTCGGCTGCGCGCGATCCGGTAACGGCTTCCCAGGCCAAGCGAGCTTGATGATACGCTTCAAACAATTGAGGGACCCGCGGCGCGAGTTCCTGCGTCGCGACGGCAATCCGCTCGGTCGCGTTTTCCAATCGCGCCGCAAATGCTGCCGGGTCCCTGGGCAATGCCTTGCGGCCGACAAAGGCGAGCTCGGCGATGCGCAGCTGCAGCTGCGCTTTCAGGGTGTTGGCGTCGAGTAATGAGGCTGCCCAGACGCAGGTTTCGTCCCACCGCGGCAACCACCGCACTTGGGTCTGAAGAGACTTGCGATGGGCCAGGCAATAAAGGCGGCTGATTCCGCGCCGCGTTTGGTATTCGGCTTCCGCTTTGTCGTCCAGCAGCCGCAGCGCGACCGATTCGCCTTGATCGACCAGGGCCGGGAAGCCGACGATCTGGATGCCGCTCCGCTCGAGCGGCACCTCAACGGGCAACGCATCGAAATCCCAGCTGGTGATTCCGTCACGTCGCCAGGGATGCTCACCGATCGGGCTCGGCAGTTCGGCCGCCGATTCCTTTGGCCGCGACGCCAGCTGCAGGGCATTCAGGTCGCGGCCCATTTGCACGACCGTCCCTTCGTCGTCGACAACGCGGACATTCATCTGCAAATGCACGGGCAATTTCTGCAAGTCGAAATCGTCGGCCCCGATCCGCTCATCCGCCCAAGCGCTCAGCCGGCTGGCCACCGTTTCTCGCAGCGCTCCCTGTCCGAACACGAGGTCCACCGTCAGGCGTTTGGCCGTATCCGGAACCGGGACAAAGTTTTTGCGGAGTTGTTTGGGCAGCGCGCGAATCAGCGCGACGACCTTTTCTTCGAGCAGTCCGGGGACCAGCCATTCAAGCCGCTGGGCGCTGAGCTGCTGGACGGCCGCGGCCGGCACGGTCAACGTCACTCCGTCGTCCTCGGAGCCGGGGCTGAAATGGTAATGGACCGGCAGCGTTAATGAATCGATCTGGCAATGGTCCGGAAACAGCTCGCTCTTTTCTTGCGGGGGCTGTTCCGGGACCAGATCGGCCAAGGTCATCGTTAACTGATCGTGGTGGGACGTATCACGACGCAGCCAGCGACGCAGTCCCGCAAGATCGCAGATGTCGGCCGGCAGACGCTCGTCGTAAAACAGAAAGATCGAAAAGTCATCCACCAGGTATTCGCGGCGCCGCGTCTTTGCGGCCAATTCAGCCAGCTCCGCGCGGACTTCACGATTTCGCCGCAAGACCCCCTCGGCCCCGTTTACCCGCTCGTCAACCAGCGCCCCTTCGATGAACAGGCGCCGCGACGTCTCAGGGTCGATTTTGCCGTAGGGCACCCGTCGGTTGGCCACGACGGGCATCCCCATCAGCGAAACCTTTTCGTAGGCCATCACCGCGCCCGCCTTCTTGGACCAGTGCGGATCGCTATAACTGCGTTTCACCAGGTGCTCGGCCAACGGCTCGATCCAGGTTGGACTGATCCGCGCGACAACCCGAGCATATCGCCGGCTCGTTTCCAGCCGCTCCGCCGCCATGATCCACTGGGGTCGTTCGCGAAAGAGTCCGGATCCCGGCCACAGACTCAGCTTGACGCCGCCGGCGCCGGTGTACTCCGAATCACCTGTGCGCAAGGCCACACCGGACAGCAACCCGGTCAGCAAGGCCCGATGGATCGCGGCGAACTCGCGACCTCGACTCCCTAACGGCAATCGTTGTTGTTGAGCGACCTGGAGCAGCTGGCGATGAATCTCGGTCCATTCTCGCAGCCGGTAAAACGATAGAAAATTCCGCTGACATGCCTTCTGGAGCTGGCTGCGAGAGACCGTTTCTTTCAAGTGGTGATAGAAGTCCCACAGCTTGAGGTAGCTCAGGAAGTCGGATTCGGGATCCTGAAACGGCGCATGCCGCTCGTCGGCCTGCTGCTGCTTGTCGTGAGGCCGTTCCCTGGGATCTTGCAGTTCGAGTGCGGCCGCGATCACGAGGACGTCGTGCAAACAGTTCTCATCAGCGCCGGCCAGGATCATGCGACCGATGCGAGGGTCGACAGGCATCCGGGCGAGCTGCCTGCCGATCTCGGTCAGCTCGCGTTCGCGCGTCAGCGCCTGCAGCTCAAACAACGTCTTGTAGCCGTCACGAATCGACTCGGGACGAGGCGGGTCCAGGAACGGAAACTGCTCGATCTCGCCCAACGACATGGCTTTCGCCTGCAGAATCACCGCCGCCAGATTCGTGCGGCGAATTTCGGGCGTCGTGTACATGTCGCGACGCTGGAAGTCGTCTTCGTCGAACAGCCGGATACAGACGCCCGGAGCCACGCGGCCGCATCGGCCGGCCCGCTGATCGGCCGAGGCGCGTGAAACGGGTTCGATCGGAAGCCGAAGAATTTTCGAGCGGGGCGAGTAGCGGCTGATCCGCGCCGTGCCCGAGTCGACGACGTAGCGGATATTGGGCACGGTCAGCGACGATTCGGCCACGTTGGTGGCCAAGATGATCCGTCGGTAGTCGCTGGGTTCGAAGATCCGGTGTTGTTCGCGTGACGAGAGGCGCGCGTACAGGGGCAAGACCTCGGTTTGACGCCGACCGTCCCCGGCGAAAGTCTCGCCACGCAGTCGCCGCGCGAGCTCGCGAATGTCACGCTCCGTGGGCAGGAAAACGAGCACGTCGCCGCGATCGATTCGAGCCAGCTCGTGCACGGCCTGGACGACTCCTTCGGCCACGTCCAGATCCTCCCCCTCGTGCGTCACCAGCGGACGATAGCGCATCTCAACCGGATACGTGCGTCCCGAAACCTCAATGATCGGCGCCGGCCCACGCTCGTCGGCAAAGTGCGCGCCAAAGCGTTCCGCGTCGATCGTCGCCGAAGTGATGATCAGGTGCAAGTCGCTCCGCTGTTGAAGCCGCTGTTTCAGGTAACCCAACAGGAAATCGATGTTCAGCGACCGCTCGTGAGCCTCATCCAGAATGATCACTTCGTACTGGTCCAAGAAGCGATCACTCTGCGTCTCCGCCAGCAACACCCCGTCGGTCATCAGCTTGATGTAGGTCTGAGGGTCCGTCTGGTCTTGGAATCGGATCTTGTAACCCACCTGCCGGCCGAGCGGTACGTTGAGTTCTTCGGCCAAACGCGCCGCAATCGTCCGAGCGGCGATGCGACGAGGCTGGGTGTGTCCGATCAGACCGCGGACACCAAGTCCTGCCGAGAGACAAAACTTGGGAAGCTGAGTGGATTTGCCCGAGCCCGTTTCGCCGGCAACCACCAGCACCTGCCGCTCGGATAACGCCGCCGTGATCGCCTCGCGGTGGTCCAGGATGGGCAAATCCAGGTCGTACGTGACGCGGGGCAGTCCCTCTCGACGCTCGCGGAGTCGCTTGACCGCCGCGTCGATCTCGGGTTGCATCGCCGCCCGCTGCTGCTCCCAGTCCGCTCCCTCGGCCCGACGCGTCCAACGCCGCCACGTCCGCTCGAACCGCACTCGGTCACGGATCGACAGGTCTTCCAGGGGCAGATTGAGCGTTTCCAAGGGAGGATTTCAGTCGGTCGGTTCGAGTGCCAGGAGGGTTCGAGTTCCGGAATGTCGTGCGCGGGTGTTCAGTGAATGACGACGAAGTCCCGCCTCCGCGGCGGAGCGGCCGAGCCGCCGAGCGGCCCATGGCCCCGTGACGGCCCACGACGCGCTTGGCCCAGGCCGACCCTCGCCTTCGTGCTCAGGTCGGTGTAAGTTAACCTCCAGGGTATCGCAGCCCGAACTAACTCGCCAGCCTGCTGGAGATCGCTCCGCTTGCGGGAGCCTCGCCCTCCGAGTGTGCCGGCGTGATGCCGAAAACGGGACATCATCCCAGTCGTATTTTGGAGAAACCTATGAGTCGCTTCGTCGCGTGGATGTGGAACGTGTTGGGAGCCTGGCCGGAACGAGCGTTTTGGTGGCTGATGTTGGCAGGCGGACTGGCGCTAATGATCGGTACCTCCGGGGTGGCCGACGACTGGCCGCAATGGCTGGGGCCGCAGCGCGACAGCCAATGGCGCGAAGACGGGATCGTTTCGAAATTTCCCGAGGGCGGGCTGACCGTCAAGTGGCGGGTACCGATTTCGGGAGGCTACGCGGGCCCGGCGGTGGCCGGTCACCGGGTCTACGTGATGGACTATGTGACCAGTGGCGATCAAACTCCCAATCCCGACCAACGCAATCAGTTGACCGGCACCGAGCGAGTGCTGTGCTTCGGCGCCGATTCGGGCCAGCTGATTTGGAAGCACGAGTACGCCTGTCCCTACGAGATCTCGTATCCTGCCGGACCGCGGGCGACTCCCACCGTGGACGGCCAACGCGTTTACACGCTGGGTGCCGAAGGGGATCTGTGCTGCCTGGACGCTGAGCGCGGGACGCTCGTCTGGTCGCGCAGCTTCAAGCGAGACTTTCAAGCCAAGACGCCGATCTGGGGCTTCTGTGGTCATCCGTTAGTCGATGGAGACAAATTGATTTGCATCGTGGGCGGCCCCGACTGCCTCGTTGTCGCTCTGGAAAAGGAAACCGGCCGCGAGTTGTGGCGCAGTTTGGACGCCGAGCAACCGGGCTATAGCGCCCCGACGATCATTGAGGCTGGCGGACGCCGCCAGCTATTGATCTGGCACCCGGCCGCTTTGGCCAGTCTCGATCCCGAGACCGGTGAGCCGTTCTGGTCGGAGGCCTTGGATCCCAACTACGGGATGTCGATCGTGACGCCCCGCGTCTCCGGCAACCTGCTGTTCGTGGGTGGGATCGTCAACAAGTCGATGATGATCCAGCTGGACCCGAACCAACCGCGCGACGCTGGCGTGGATGGGTACGAGCGACGTTGGAATCGACCCCGTCCATAGCACCCCCTTTGCCGCAGATGGTTATCTCTACGGGGTCGATCGGCAGGGACAGTTGTGCGCCTTGCGGATGAAGGACGGCGAACGGGCGTGGTCGAACTATGATTTGATGCCCGAGCGGCGACGGGTCCATTCAGGCACGGTGTTCATCGTGAAGCATCAGGACCGATTCTTCTTGATGAACGATTCCGGTGAATTGGTGTTGGCGAAGCTGACGCCGGCCGGTTACGAGGAACTCGGACGCCAAAAGATCCTGGAAGCCACCGGAGACGCATTCGGGCGGGCCGTGGTTTGGAGTCACCCTGCGTTCGCCGACCGCTGCCTCTTTGCACGCAATGATAAGGAGTTGGTTTGTGTTTCCCTTCGTGCCCCCGACGCCCCGTAAGCTCGCGTCACCACGGTGGATGTTGAGCTTGGCGGTCGCCCTGCTGGCTTCATCCGGCTTTGCCGCCGATCCGTACTTCGCGGCGCGCGAGCAGATGGTGCGTCAGCACATTCTGTCCGCGGGAATCAACAATCCGCGTGTGATTCAGGCGATGCGAGCGACGCCTCGGCACGAGTTTCTGGCCGCGAATCAGCGCGAGCTGGCGTATTACGATATGGCCATTCCGATCGGCCACGGTCAGACGATTTCGCCGCCCTACATCGTGGCCTTCATGACCGCCCAGTTGAATCCTCAGCCGACCGACAAAGTCCTGGAGATCGGCACGGGCAGCGGCTATCAGGCCGCCGTGCTGAGCCCGTTGGTCAAGGACGTCTACACGATCGAAATCGTCGAGCCGCTGGGCCAGCGCGCCGCCGAGGTCCTCCGCCGCTTGGGCTATGCGAACGTCCATCCCAAAATCGGCGATGGATATGCCGGGTGGCCGGAGCACGCACCGTTCGACAAGATTATCGTGACGTGCTCACCCGAAGACATCCCTCAGCCGCTGATTGATCAGTTGGCCGAGGGGGGCCAGATTATGATTCCGGTCGGTGAACGTTTCCAGCAGACGCTCGTTCGCTTGACCAAAAAGGGAACTCAGCTGGAACGCGAGCCGCTGCAGGCGACGTTCTTTGTGCCGATGACGGGCGAGTCGGAAGAACAACGGCGGGTCAAACCGGACAACACGCAACCCGGACTGGCCGAGGGAAGCTTCGAAGCGACGATCGGCGACACGGACCAGCCGGCCGCCTGGTACTACATCCGCGAAGGCAAGGTGGTCGCTGCCGCGGATGCCCCCGATGGCGGCCATGTGATGGAGTTCAATAACCAGGTCGCCGGCCGCAGTGCTCACGCGCTGCAGTCGTTCGGCGTCGACGGGTCGGTGGTCAAGCGGCTGGAGGTTCGCGCGTGGATTCGAGGTCAGCGGATCCGTCCCGGCCCGCAACGCGACCAGGTCGCGCGGCTGATCATCGAATTCTATTCCAAAGATCGGGCCACCGTGGGCCACGTCGTGCTCGGCCCCTGGTCCGGATCGTTCGACTGGAGGGAGCAGGTGCAGACAATTGCCGTTCCGCCCGCCGCGCAGTTGGGTGTCGTGGGCATCGGCCTGTTCGGAGCCACCGGCGTATTTTCGGTCGACCAAGTCTCGCTCGCCGCGCGCTGAAGCCGCGGCGGGTGCGCGAATTCTAGAATCTTTGAAATCCGAATCTCAAGACTCGGATTTCAAATTTGCGAGTGACGGTGTGCGCCCGTTGTCGAACGGCGGGAGGGAAGATTAAACTACGTCTTCACTTCGCCCCGGGGAATTGCATCACGATGACATCACGGCACGGCTTCCTGACGGTCGACGACCTGAATCGGCACGTTGAGGCCGAACAAGTGGACACGGTGATTGCGGCGTTTCCCGATCTCTACGGGCGGTTGGTCGGCAAGCGATTCGATGCCGGTTACTTCCTGGATTCAGTCGCCACAACGGGCACGCACGCTTGCGACTATCTGCTGACGGTCGACATGGAGATGGAACCCGTCGCGGGGTACCAGCTGGCAAACTGGCAAAAGGGCTACGGCGACATTCGCCTGGTTCCCGACCTGAGCACGCTGCGCCGCGCGAGTTGGCTCGAACGGACCGCGCTGGTCATTTGCGACGTGTTGCCGCACGGATCCGACGAATGGCTCTGGCACGCCCCGCGGTCCCTCCTGCGGCAGCAAGTCGCGGCGGCCGCGGAGTTGAAGTTGACGGCGATGGCGGGTACGGAGGTGGAGTACTTCATTTTTCAGGAAACCTATCGCCGTGGCCACCGCAAGTCGTTTTCAAAACTGAACGCGGCGGCCACCTACATCGAAGACTATCACATCCTGCAGGGGACACGGGAAGAGAAGCTGAATGCCGCCGCGCGCCGTCACCTGCATCACTCCGGGGTGCCCGTCGAGTGTACCAAGGGCGAATGGGGATGTGGCCAGCACGAATTGAATCTGCGGTACGCCTCGATCCTGGAAATGGCCGACCGTCACACGCTCTATAAACAGTGTCTCAAGGAAATTGCCGACTCGCTGGAAATGAGCGTCACGTTCATGGCCAAGTACGACGCGCAGCAGGCCGGTTCGAGTTGCCACATTCATATCAGCCTGTGGCGTGACGGCCAGAATCTCTTCCCGGGAGATTCGGACCTGCACGGAGTCCATTGCAGTGACGAGTTCCGCTGGTTTCTGGGAGGCTGGATGCAGTTCGCCCCCGAGATGATGGTGTTCTACGCGCCGACCGTCAATTCCTACAAACGGTTTCTCTCCGGCAGCTGGGCGCCCACCGGACTGGCCTGGGCGATCGACAATCGCACGGCCGGATTTCGCGTGGTCGGGCATGGTCCCAGTCTGCGCATCGAATGCCGCTTGCCCGGCGCCGACTGCAACCCCTACCTCGCCCTGGCCGGTTCACTGGCGTCCGGGTTGGAGGGGATTCGGCAGCAGATCGAACCGCCGCCTCCCGTCCAAGGGGACATCTACACGACTCAGGGCGTGACACGTGTGCCCGCCACTCTGCGCGACGCGATTTCGCTTTGGGAAAACAGCGAGTTGGCGGAGCAGGCGTTCGGGCCCGACGTCGTCGAGCACTACGCTCACTTTTTTCGGACGGAACAACTCGCCTTTGACCGCGCCGTCACCGACTGGGAACGGCTCCGCTACTTCGAGAGAATTTGACGCCGACCCGGTACGGATCCCTGGGTCGTGCACGGCTCGCCGGACGTGCACGATCGGTTTTCCGCTGGCAGACCACGCGACCGTGGTGGCTTTGCCACCGACTTGATCCCCCACCCAATACCTTCGTACACGACCATGCCTCTGATTGGTGTCACGACCTACAGCATCAACGGCCAGGGCGAGATTCCGCTCCCCTTTCAGTACGTCGACAGCGTGCGTCGAGCGGGCGGGATTCCGCTATTGATCCCTCCTGGCGAAACACAGCTCGAGTCCGTGTTGGATACGATCGATGGACTGGTTCTGGCCGGAGGCGGCGACATTTGTCCCAGCCGATACGGCGGGCGGGGCCACGAAACGATCTATATGGTGAATCCGGAGCGCGACGAAACGGAACTGCGGCTGGTCGATTTGCTGCTCGCCCGACGACTGCCCACGCTGGCCATCTGCCGCGGCCTCCAGATCCTGAATGTGGCCCTGGGCGGGACGCTTCATCCTCACTTGCCTGACGTCGTGGGCGAGCAGGTCACGCATCGGTTGCCGCCCCGCGAGCCGACGTTGCATCCCATCCGCCTCACGCCGGACTCGCGGCTGGTCGCGACGCTGGAAACGGAACACCTTTCGGGCATGTCATGGCATCACCAGGCCATCGATCAACTGGGGAGGGGTGTCCGCCCGGTCGCCCACGCGGAAGATGGAGTTGTCGAAGCGATCGAACTGGACGACCGCCCCGAATTGGTGGCGGTTCAATGGCACCCGGAATTAACCAGTCACGACGATCCAGCCCAGCAAGCCTTATTTGACCAGCTGATCCAGCGCAGCCACCGCTGACGCGTTGCCCGTCGCGGACCGTCGCGGTCCCGATTCTGACTCCCCTCAGATCCGGCATGGCTTTCGACTTTTCTTTCACGACCAGACAGGAGCTTTTCTGTATGCGACTCCACGACAAAGTGGCGCTGATCACGGGCGCGGCATCGGGGATTGGACGCGAGTCCGCGTTTCGGTTTGCCGCGGAGGGCGCCCGCGTGGTGGCGGTCGACCTGCACGTCGACGCGGGAGAGGCGGTCGCGGCGGAGCTGCGCGCCGCCGGGCACGCCGCGATTTTCGAGCAGGCGAACGTGGCGCTGGCCACGGATTGTGAGCGGATGATTGCGGCGGCGGAACGCGAATATGGCAAGCTGGACGTGCTGTTCAATAACGCCGGGATCATGCTCTCGGACGACGGGGACGCCGAGCAGACGAGCGAGGAGGTGTGGGATCTGACGATGAACGTCAACTTGAAGGGAGTCTTTCTCGGTTGCAAATACGGCATTCCGGCGTTGCGGCGGGCCGGCGGTGGTTCGATCATCAACACCGCCTCCTTCGTCGCCTTGCTGGGAGCCGCCACGCCTCAGTTGGCCTACACGGCCTCGAAGGGTGGCGTGCTGGCGATGACGCGTGAGCTGGCGGTGATTCACGCTCGGGAGGGTATTCGAGTCAATGCGCTGTGCCCAGGCCCGCTGCAGACGGAACTGCTGATGAAGTTTCTCAACACCGACGCCAAGAAGCAGCGGCGGTTGGTGCATATTCCGATGGGACGATTCGGACTGGCACGTGAAATGGCCGATGCCGCCCTGTTCTTGGCATCGAGCGAGTCCTCGTTCATGACGGGAGCGGAGTTGGTGGTGGACGGAGGCATCACGTCGGCCTACGTCACGCCGGAATGAATTCACGGCCAGCCATTCTCAGGGGTCCCGCATGAAAGAACGGAAAGACGGTCTGGCTCGATATCAACACGTTGCCGACGACTATCTCAGCAAGCGACAACTCAAGAAAAGTGCCGGCTGGTTTCTGCTCTGGGCACTCGGCGTCGGCGCGGTGATCTCGGGAGACTATTACGGCTGGAACTTCGGGCTGCGGTCCGGTGGCTTCTGGGGCATGGCGATCGCGACCTCGCTGATGGCCGTCATGTACATCTGCCTGGTATTCACGATCGCCGAGCTATCCGCCGCATTACCGCATGCGGGCGGCTTTTACTCGTTCGTCCGTAACGCGCTCGGCCCCACACCAGGCTTTATCTGCGGAGTGACCGACACGATCGAGTATGTGATCACACCGGCCGTGATCGTGGTCGGAATCGGTGGTTATCTGAATACGCTCGTCTTCGGTTCCGCCGAGGCCGCCCCAGGTTGGGCACCGTTTTTTTGGTGGATTGTTACCTACGCGGTGTTTGTCTACATCAACTTGCGCGGCGTCGAGTTGACATTGAAAGTCGGCCTGGTGATCACCGCCCTTGCCACCTTGGTACTGGTGACGTTCTACATCGGCGTACTCGCGACGGGCGCTTTTCAGGTCGACCTGCTCTTTAACCTCGAACCCTCGCCAGGTCACAGCGCGCGCGGGCTGCCGTTTGGGTTCAAAGGCGTGTTCGAGGCCCTGCCCTTCGCGATCTGGTTCTATTTGGCGATTGAGCAACTGCCCTTGGCGGCCGAAGAGACGCACGACGTGGTCCGTGACATGCCCCGGGCCCTGATCTGGGCCACGGCGACGTTGCTGCTGCTGTCTCTGTTGACACTGGTCTTGAACTCCGGAGTGGGCGGCGGGGCGGCAGCCATTGGCCAATCCGATGCGCCGCTGGCCGACGGATTCATCGCGGTGTTCGGGAGTGGGGCCGCGACCTGGCTGCTGACCTTGATCGCACTGACGGGATTAGTTGCCAGCTTTCACACGATCATTTACGCCTATGGCCGCGTCCTGTTTTCGCTCTCGCGCGCCGGTTATTTCCCGCGCTGGATCTCGCTGGTGAACCACCATCACGCGCCTCAAAATGCGCTCCTGGTCGGTGCCGTGGTCGGACTGGGCTGCGCGCTGCTGATCCACCTCAGTTCGGGTAAAGCCGTCGGTGCGGCGCTGCTCAACATGGCCGTCTTCGGCGCCGTGCTGTCTTACATCCTGGTGATGTACAGCTACATCCAACTCCGAATCAAACGCCCCGAATTGGCGCGCCCCTATCGAAGTCCGCTCGGCATTCCCGGAGCTGCCGTCGGGATGACGTTGGCCATCGTTGCCTTGGTCGCCTGCTTCTGTGACCCGGATTACGCGCCGGGCGTCATGGGCACGGCCGTCTTTCTGGCGGTTTGCCTGGCCTACTACTTCCTCTACAGCCGCAGTCGACTCGTCGCCCAGGCCCCGGAGGAAGAGGTCGCGTTGATCCACCAGGCCGAACAGGAATTGCAATAGCCGTCATCGACCGATGTCGGATTCCGGCTCGTGAGGTAGGCGGACTCGCACCTGGTGTGCCACCAGAAAGACACCCGCTGCAACGACACCCATCGCGTATCCGAAAATGAAGCCATAGAAAATGCCTGCGACGAAGAGGACGGCCCACTCGTCCGCCGGCACCGGGATTCCACGAACGAGGCCGTCGTAAATCAGAATGCCGCCGAAATAGACATAAAAGTAGATCGGTCCGGCCAGCAGTGAGACCCCTCGCGGCGAGCGTTCGGGTCCGCCGATCGCCTGGGCCACGGCCACCCAGGTGATCAGGCCGACCCAAAAAAGGTAGGCCTCGAGCGAGACCTCCAATCCGCGCAGGATGCCAAACAGCACGGCATAGGCCAGCGTGATCACCAGCAGCGTGGCCAGATCGAACCGCCGAGGAACCGCGAACGCCCGACGTGCGGGCGACTTCGGAGCCGACTTGTCCTGAATCATGAGCCTCGCTATTTCTCCCACCTTCCGAATTAAAAAGACCTGACCCTTTTTTCCGGTCTACTCGTCGGCCGGTTGCAGGGCGTTCAAGGCGGCCATCGGGACGGACGTCTCGGGTTGCGGCTTGTCGAACGCTGCCAGGACCTTCGCCAGCTTGCCTTGCAGATCGCGACGCTGGCCGAATTCGTGGAGGACTTGGTGGGCCCCTTTGTAGAGGGCGGCCGAATCGGTCGACACGGACAGGGCCTCCAGCAGCGGTCGCAGCACACTCGGTCCAATGGCGATCAGGGCTTCGCCGGCCGTCCAACGGACATCCGGGTCGGCGTCGCCCAGGGTTTCGATCAGGGAATGCGTCGCGGCGGGATCGGCGATCTGGCCCAACGTCATCGCCGCTTCCCAGCGAACGTGCTGTACCGCGTTGTTCAATAAGGGCAACAGAGAGGCGACGGCCGGCGCACCGATCTCGGCCAGCGTTTCGCGGGCAAGCTGCCGCGTCGCGGGCTCACGGTCCGCCAGGCCCGCGACCAGTTGATCGATCTTGGATTGTAATTCGTGATTCATGGCTCTGCCTCCAATTGAGTCCGCGTCGCGAGTGTCTTGACGCTCTTGAGTTTACGCGATTCCGACGGTTTTCAAAGGGAAGCTCGCGTATTGTCAAAGTGAAGAATTTGGGAGCGAAGCCGCAACGACGGCCAGTGCTTTGTCACAGCTTGATTTTGGGGTGCCTGGGGTCGAACGAAGTGAGCCCCCAGACCGCAATTTTCCGGGGGCTCACTTCGTTCGACCCCGGCCACCCAACCCTCAATTTCAGCTGTGACAAAGCACTAGTGCCGGCGCAGCATTTCGACCCGATAACGCCGCATCACGTCGTTGCGGAGCAGCAGCCCCACCAGGCGCCGCTTGCCGCCCACCACCTCCTCGACGGGGAGGGTCTCGACGTCGCGTTGTCCGAAGTCGCGCAGAGCCTCCAGCAGGTTCGCGTCGGGTGAAACGGCTAAGGGACTCGTCAAGGCAATGTCGTCGGCGTTGACCAGTCCGGGCGAAACATCCGT
Source organism: uncultured Planctomycetales bacterium (assembly GCA_963826795.1). GTDB lineage: Bacteria > Planctomycetota > Planctomycetia > Pirellulales > Pirellulaceae > CAWGYT01. Next base: position 83,016 of record CAWGYT010000029.1, read on the forward strand.
ATCCAGCACGCGGTGCAGATCTTCAGGGCGGATAATGCCGACCAATCGACCCGCGTCGTCCATCACCGGCAGGCTCTCGATGTGCGTATTGGCACGGGCCACACGAATGATCTTATTTAGCGTGTCGCTATGGCGGACGGTCGGATAGTCGCGGATCATCACGTCACGGACCATGACGTGCTCGACCCGGTGGAGATCGTGCCCGCGCGCGATTCGCTCGCCGCGACGCGTCAGTTTCTTTTCGTAGATGCTTTCGGGGTCGATCGCTCTCGCCACGACGCTCGCCAATCCCGCCGCGGTCATGATGGGCAAGATAATGTGATAATCGTTGGTCATTTCGTAGACGATCAGGATCGCGCTCAGCACCCCTTGGGTGGTCCCGGCGACCACGGCGCCCATGCCGACAATCGCGTACACGCCCGGACTGGCGCTGAATCCGGGCAGGAAGAGATTCGCGATCAGCCCGAAGGCCCCTCCGAGCGTGGCTCCGACGTATAACGACGGCGCGAAGATTCCGCCCGAGCCACCCCCGGCCAGCGTCACGCTCGTCAACAGCGGCTTCAGAAAGATCAGGGGCAACAGCCACGCCAGTTCCCGCCACATGGCATCGCGATCCAATGGGATGATCCGGTCTCCGTGATCGACGGGCTTACCTTGGGCGCTCTTGGACACCTCGACCGTGTCCAGCCGAACCGCATGCTCGACGATGCCATATCCGACGCCAAACAGAGGTGGGATCGGGCGATGATCGGACGGTCCACGGTCGTTGGGGGCCGGCCGCGCGAATGCGACACCCACTCCGCCCATGATGAGGCCCAGGACGAGGCCCCGCCAGAGGTAGTTCGAAAAATATTGCTTGCCCAGATCCTCGGTCCAATACAACAGCTTGACAAAGCCGACGGCCACCAGGCCTGCCAGCAGGCCCAGTATCAAGTACGAGGGCAATTGGCTCCACGAGCCGAAGTACCGGTAGTAGACCGCCGGGAACGCGGCGTTCAGCCCGTACTCTCCGACGTGTTTCTGGACGACGTTGGCCAACACACTGGAAATCACGATCGGCGTCATGCTCTCGACCGCAAAGCTTCCCAAAATGATCTCGCTGGCGAAAATCACTCCCGCCAAAGGAGCGTTGAATGTCGCGCTGATTCCCGCGGCGGCCCCCGACGCCACCAGGACCTTGATGTTGGGCGCCGATAAGCGAAACAGCTGACCAGAAACGCTGCCCAAGGACGAGCCGATCTGAACAATCGGCCCCTCACGCCCCACCGATCCTCCGGTTCCAATCGTCAGCGCGCTGGCCAGAATCTTAACGACCGAGACGCGCGGCCGAATCAAACCATCGTGCCGAGCGACCGCCGTGATGACCTCCGGCACGCCGTGCCCCTGCGCCTCGGCGCGAAGGTTCTCGTAAACCAACTGACGACGACCATGCCCAGCGCGGGGACCAGACAGAGCAGCCCGTAATAGATCGGATCGGCCTCGGCCCACGCAAACACCGGCTCGACGGTCCACTCGGAAACGAAGTGGATCAGATACGTAAAGCCGGTGGCTCCGAGCCCGCCGAGGACTCCGATCAGGCCGGCCAGCAGAATCATCAAGGGCAGCGTCGGAATCGTGCCCCGCGGGAGCACCCTTGCCGTCCAAGAATCAAAGCCGCTCCGTAGTCGCCGCCACCCGCGGGAGAACAACCCCTGGGCACTCCCCCAACTTCCAGCGGCTCCACCTGCGAAAGCTCCGTCGCTGACGGCGAATTCCCCTCGCCGGCCGCTCTCGTATTCGCATTAAGACCCATCAAATTGCCCCAGGCGAACCTGCGCTCGAACGACATCGACGCCGGTAGCTCGATGCTTCCAAGCTCAACCCGCCTTCAGACCCTCGTTTCCGTTCGATGTGGATTCCAAGTCGCGTGACGCGTCCACGGCCCCCGTCCTGGACGCACCAAAGTCTACCCTAGACCTCCGAGGTCCCTGCAGCAAGGACTCTCGCGGTCCTCCCGTCGCCATTTGAGCCATTCGGCGTCGTTCTTCGGTCGTTGACGTCCGGTGTCGATTCGCTTCCCCGCGCAGGAACGCACGCGGTAGGTCCCACCGGCTGAGAGTCTGATTGACCCCCGGCCGGGCAGGCCAATACGCTGCAAGCCGGATCACGATTTCGGCCGTGAGTCTCCGGCCTCAACTGCCGCCGAAGTTGCGAAACGTGATCTCTGTCACGCCATGCTTTGTGATTGAAAGGAGTCCCCGACATGCTCTCGATGATGTTCAATTTCCTGATCCACTTTGTTTCACTCCTGCCCCTGCCCTTTGACGCTCCCGCCCTGGAATCGCTGGCCCGACCGCGGATCTCGGCGGGCAAGGGAAGTGCCAGCACACCCGTTCAGCCATTCGACGCCTGCGGACTGCCACCCGACTTGGCACAGGAGGTGGACCGGTCCGACCCGCCGGAGGATCCGCAGGACGCCGCCGAGGCGCCGGACGGGGTGACCGATGTGCCCGAGTCGACGCCCCAGAAACGGGCGGCCAAGCGTAACGCACGCCCGAGGAAACGCCAACCCCAACCGAGCGATGAAGCCCAACCGAGCGATGAAGCCCAACCGAGCGATGAAGCCCAACCGAGCGATGAAGCCCAAGGGAGCGATGAAGCCCAAGGGAGTGACGCGCAGGCACCTCGGCGACGGCTGCCACGCTACTTCGCTCAATTGGATCTTGAAGCCACCCAACGCGACCAGATCGACGCCTTGTTGAGGCAATACGCGGCGCAATTGGAGCGGCTCCGCGAGCAGCTTCGAGCGATGGAAGCCGAGCGGGAGAATCGGCTGAAGGAGGTCCTCACGCGCAGCCAGCAACGCAAGCTGAAGCAGCTGCAGGAAGCGCAGTCAGGAGAAAAAGACGGGACCGTGAGGGCTCGTCGGCAGACGTGCTGTCTCGAGGAAGTCGGAGGTGCGAAGCTGCTGGTCCGCCGGAGTGCCAGCACGCACCTTCGTCCCGGCTCGCGGGGGCCAGCTTGGGTCCCTTCGGGCGACTCATACGCCGCTGTCACTTCCCCTCGAAATGACGGGAGCACATGGAATTATTGGAAAATTCGGAAAAGTCAGCCCAGGTTTCCTGCCGAAAAGCGTGTTAGCCAAGCCAACATCCAACCCAAGGGAATCTGGTTTCATGAACAAAGTCGCACTGGTCACCGGAATCACGGGTCAAGACGGGTCGTATCTCGCCGAGTTCTTGCTGAGCAAGGGATATGAGGTTCATGGCGTCGTCCGGCATACGAGCACGGAGACGTATGGACGGATTGATCATCTGCGGGAGCGGGTCTCGTTGCACAAGGCCGACCTGCTGGACGAGGGCTCGTTGACGACACTGGTCGAGCAAGTTCAGCCGACGGAGTTTTACAATCTCGCGGCCATGAGTTTCGTGCCGGTCAGCTGGCAGCAACCGACGTTCACGACGGAGGTGACGGGGCTGGGTGCCTTGCGGGCCTTGGAGGCGATTCGCAGCGTCAATCCCCAGATTCGGTTTTACCAAGCCAGCAGCAGCGAGATGTACGGGCGGGTGGTGGAAACGCCGCAGAGTGAAACGACACGTTTCTATCCGCGCAGTCCCTACGCGGTGGCCAAAGTGTTTGCTCACCATATCACGGTGAACTATCGCGAAAGCTACTCAATGTACGCCTGCAGCGGGATCCTCTTCAACCATGAATCGCCTCGCAGAGGTCTGGACTTCGTAACCCGCAAGATCACCCACGCGGCGGCTCGCATCAAATTGGGTCTGCAAGAAGAGTTGCGGTTGGGAAATCTCGACGCGTGCCGTGACTGGGGATTCGCGGGCGACTACGTCGAGGCGATGTGGCTGATGCTGCAACAGGACGAGCCGGACGACTACGTGATCGGCACGGGCCACACGACGCGGGTCGGCGACTTCGTCGATTTGGCGTTTGAATATCTGGGTCTGGACGCGCAAGACCACGTGGTGATCGATCCCAAGTTCTACCGCCCGGCGGAGGTGAGTCTGCTGCTGGCGAATCCCCGCAAGGCGAAAGAGAAACTGGGCTGGGAACCGCAGACGGACCTCCGGCAGCTTGTCCAAATGATGGTCGATTACGACCTTTCCCTGGCCAGTGCCGAGCTCAAGTCGATGCCTCGTGCGAGCGTCACGGGCGGGCGCGTGGCAGCTTAGCGTCGTGTGAATCGTCGAAGCGGAGATCAGGAGATTCTCAACCATGCGGCGTTCACCGATTCGTGTTGCGGAGCCGGTGCTGGACGGAAACGAACGGGCGTATGTGCTCGATTGCCTGGACAGCACGTGGATTTCATCCCGCGGCAAATACATCGAACGTTTCGAGGCGATGGTCGCCGAGTTTGTCGGCGTGCGGCACGCCATCGCGACCAACAATGGCACGACCGCGTTGCACCTGGCCTTGGCGGCCCTGGGCATCGGCCCGGGGGACGAGGTGATCGTACCGACGTTAACGTACATCGCCTCGGTCAACGCGATCCGATATTGCGGTGCGACGCCGGTCTTCGTCGATTGCTCCAGCCCGTCGCTCGCCCTGGATCCGCAGCAAGTCGAAGAAAAAATAACGAGTCGGACGCGCGGCATCGTCCCGGTTCCCCTGTACGGACATCCGGTTGACTGGACGGCACTGAGCGAGCTGGCCGACCAGTTCCAGTTGAGTGTGGTCGAGGACGCGGCCGAGGCGTTGGGGGCACGTTTTCAGGACCGCCCCGTCGGCGCCTGGGGCACCTGCGCCACGTTCAGCTTCTTCGGCAACAAGATCATCACGACGGGCGAAGGGGGCATGGTCGTCACCGACGACGCGGAACTGGCGGCGCGACTCCGACTGCTGCGTGGACAGGCCGTGTCGCCGGACCGCTGCTATTGGCACAACGAGGTGGGCTTCAACTATCGGATGACCAACGTGGCCGCCGCCATTGGTTGTGCTCAAATGGAGAAAATCGACGACCACCTTGCGCGTCGACAACAAGTTGCGAGCTGGTACTTCAGCGCGTTAGACGGTCACCGCGACCTGTTCCTGCTACCCGACTCCGCACCGAACGCCCATCACTGCTACTGGATGTTCTCGGTCGTGATGCGGTCGGCCATTTCGGCGTCCCGCGACGACCTGATTTCACAACTGGCCGAATGCGGCATCGAGACTCGCCCGATTTTTTATCCCGTCCATTGGATGCCGCCCTACCAGGAGGCTGTCGGTACCTACCCGGTCGCCGAATACCACTCCCGTCGCGGGATCAGCTTGCCAACTCACGGTCGCCTCACGGAAGAGGACGTTCGCTACGTTTCCGAACAACTTGTGCGGCTCGCTCGCTCGTCCGTTCGAGAGGACACGCCGGTCTCCGAACCAAGTCGGCGCGCGGCGTAGCAGCCGTCGCGGTTTCACGCGTTCAACCTTAGACCAAGGAAGAGACGGGTCACGTGAAGTTCATCTTGGCATCGAGCTATGTCCCTTTCATTAAAGGGGGTGGAACCGCCATCGTCGAGTGGCTGGAGGCGAAACTGCTTGAGTATGGGCACAGCGTCGAGACGATTTTCCTGCCATTCGTCGAGTCGATGGATGACATGCTCGATCAAATGCTCAGCTACCGGCTGTTGGATCTCACCGACTCGGCCGATCGGCTGGTCGCTTTTCGGCCCCCCGCGTATCTCTTGCGCCACCCTCACAAGGTGCTGTGGTTCATTCATCATGTACGAGCTTACTACGACCTGTGGGGTTCGGACTACTGCGGGATCCCGGACAACCCGCGGACGCGGGCCTTCCGCCAGCGTCTGATGGACGCCGACCAAGTCGGGCTGGCCGAGGCCCAACAGGTGTTCACGAATTCGCAGATCGTCTCGGATCGACTCCAGAAATTCAACCGCGTCGACAGTGAAGTTCTGTACCCTCCGGTGCTGGAGCCAAGCCGTTTTTACAGCGAGTCCTACGATCCCGTCGTGGTCTGTATCTGCCGCATGGAACATCACAAGCGGCAACATTTATTGGTCGAGGCAATGCGTTACACGCGGAGCAAGGCGCGGCTGATCCTGGCGGGCAAGAGTCACTCGGGCAGCTATCCGCGCAAGTTGAAAATGATGGTCCTGAAGCACTGTCTGCAAGCCAAGGTCCAGATTCTCGATCGCTGGATCTCCGAAGACGAAAAAAGCCAATTGCTGGCGCGTTGTGCGGCGCGGCGTACCTGCCTTTCGATGAGGACTCGTACGGCTATCCGTCGATCGAAGCTCAACACGCCTGCAAGGCGGTCCTGACCACGCACGATAGCGGCGGTGTCCTGGAATTGGTCCGTGACGGCGAGAATGGCTTCATCACGGACCCGGATCCACAGGCAATCGCCGCCGCGATCGACCGCCTGGTCGAGACGCCGGGACTGGCGCAGCGGATGGGTCACGAGGGCCCCCGCCGCATGCACGAGCTGGGTATTAACTGGGACCACGTGATTCGTAGGCTGACCGCATGAAAATTCTGGTGATCAACAATATGGTGCCGTTCCTGCGCGGCGGAGCGGAAAAGCTGGCCGATAACCTGGTCCGCAATCTGAACCGCTACGGCCATGACGCCGAGCTGTTGCGGATTCCGTTTCGGTGGGACCCTCCCGAGCGGCTCTACGACGAACTGTTTGCTTGTCGTATGATGCGGCTGTACAACGTCGACCGTGTAATCGGCCTGAAGTTTCCCGCCTATCTGATTCCGCATCCGGACAAGACGTTGTGGCTGATCCATCAATATCGCCAGGCTTACGATCTGGCCGAGACGTCGCTGACGAATCTTCCGGACAACGACGAAGGCCGCAACTTGCGTCACTGCATCGCCGCGGCGGACAAGGAATGCTTCAATTCCGCCCAGAATATCTTTGCGATCTCACGGGTCGTGAAAGAGCGTCTGAACCATTTCAACGGCTTCGATAGCCACGTCCTCCATCCGCCTCTGGATGACGCCGACATCTTTCACCCGGAAGCGAGTGACAACTACTTGTTCGCCGGTGGCCGAATCAATGATGCCAAGCGGCAGCATTTGCTGGTTGAGGCGATGCGTTATGTCCGGCACGGGACTCGCCTGATCGTGGCGGGTCCGCCCGACCGACCGGAAGATGGTCAGCGTCTGCTGGATTTGGTCGCCGCGCACAAGCTGCAAGACCGAGTCCAGATCGAACTGGGATTCCATCCGCGACCGCGGCTGGCAGCGTGGGTCAATCGCGCACTTGCCTGTGCCAACATACCTTTCGACGAAGACTACGGATACGTCACCTTGGAGGCCTTCTATGGAGGCAAACCGGTCCTCACCTGCCACGATTCCGGGGGCGTCTTGGATTTCGTCACGGATCAGCAAACGGGTCGCGTCGTCTCTCCCGAACCGCGCGCTGGCGGCGGCGATCGACGAGCTGAGTGAAAACCGCCTGCAAACGACACGCTGGGGCGAACAAGCTCGTGATCGAATCCATCAAGAGAACATCAACTGGCCCGCTACGGTCAAGAGGTTGGTCGCATGAGGATCGCTTGGTACACGCCCTTTTCCGCCAATTCGGCGATCGGCCACTTCAGCCAGCTGGTGGTGCAAGCTCTGCGCAACTTGGACGTCGAGGTTCTGCTGGTCCGCAGCGAAGAAAAAACGGCGGCCGTGCGGTCCGTTCCGCCGATCTGCCGGACGGAAAAATGGGCCTGGGCCGCGGACTTCAACCAAGCGCCGCAAGCGGTGTTGGCGTCCTATGACCTGATTGTCTACAACCTGGGCGACCACCACGACTTCCATGCCTATTGTTACCGTCACCAGCCTCAGGCACCTGGGCTGTCCATCCTCCACGATTACAGCTTGCACCACGCGATGCTGATGTATTGCCACGCGACCGCGCCGGCAAACGGGAGCTACCGCGATCATCTGCATGCGGAGTGCGGCGTCGAGGTCACCGCGGCCTACGATGGGGCCACCGTTCACGGCAACGAGCACCACTGGTGGCACGCGGAAATCGCACGCCACCCGGTCTATCGCTGGGCGATGTCGGAAACATTGGGAGTCGTGACGCACGCGGATTTCTACCGCGCCACGGTGGCCGAGCGTCTGGGTTGCCCGACAACGACGATTCCCCTGGCCTACGACTCGCCGCTGTCGGATGACGATGCCAAACCCGCCGGACCGAGGGACAAGTTGACGATCGTCACGGTCGGAGCCGTGAATGCCAACAAGCGTTATCAGGCGGTAATTCGTGCGTTAGCCGAGTCGCCGTTGCTGCGAGAGCGTTGTCGCTATCGGATCGTAGGCCCCGCGGATGAGCCGCGACAGCAATTGATCGCGACAACGCTCAACGCTCAGCGGCACCGACCGGACGTGACGCTGACCGGTCGGGTCGATCGGAAGACGTTACGACAGGAACTGCAAAACGCCGACATTATTTCCTGTCTCCGGTATCCGGCCTTGGAAGGTGCCTCGGCCAGCGTGATCGAAGGCCTGCTGTCCGGCAAGCCGGTCATCGTTTGCGACACGGGCTGCTACCAGGAAATACCGGACGAAGCCGTGTTCAAGGTCGCGCCGCAGCGGGAACACCAGGAACTCACACGGGCGCTGGAACAAATCGTGACGCAGTATGACGCCGCCTGCCAGCGGGCACGATTCGCTCAGCAGTGGGCACGCCAGCGTCACCATCCCTCCGCCTATGCTCAGCAACTACTTCAGTTTGCCAATCAGGTCCTGCACAATCGTCCGGTCTTGGCAATCGCAGATCGTTTCGCCAATCAATTACGCCGGTGGAACGTGCCGGCCGATGAACACTTGATGAGACGCTTGGACCTCGCGATGCACGATCTCTTCGGCGACCGTGCCGCCGAGAAACGATCGGCAGCTTGAGGCCTCGGGCGATCAACGAGAAGGAAACCCATGGACTTCGTTCCCAGCCATCGACTACGTTCGCGGCTCGCACCTGGCCCCAGCCAGACGCACGTCGCGCAGACTTTGCCCGTGCCGGTCTTCGTGGCACTCCGGCGGTGCGCCGAGCAATTCGCGCGGTGCGCCTTCACCGGATTCCACGAGCCCGAAACGCTCGGTGACCGTCGTTACATCTGGACCCGCGGCGAAGCGCAAGTGGACTGTTTCTTCGTGGAGCCGGCGAAGCTCCAATACATCTGGGTGGAGATTGCCGCCACCGCGCCCCACGGTGCTCGCGTCCGACTTTCGGTTGATGGTCGGGTCCTCCGCGAACACGTGCTGATCACGGGCCGTTGCACGCTGATGGCCCGCCTGCCCGAAGCGCGGGTCTTCCATCAGTTGAAACTTGAACTCAATAGCGACACGTTTGTTCCCAATCAGCTGGAAGTGGGTCTCGGCGACACGCGTGAGCTGGGTGTCGCCGTTCGCGGAATCGTCTTCGGAAAGCGACTTCTGAGGTACCTGCCCGGGTCCTACTTCCGAAAGCCATTGCGCAAGAAACTCAAGAGTCTTGTCGGCCTGGCGGGGAGGCGAGCGGCCTGAAGCCGGGCCAGCCGATGCGACGACGCGTCTTGTCGCGTCGGTCGACAACGAACCGATCCATCCGTGGTCTCGACACTAGAGGGAAGGGCCAGCATGCAAGATCTCGTGGTGCTTGGAAGTGGCGGACATGCCAAAGTGGTGATTGAACTATTGCGCGAGGGTCAGCTCTATCGGCCGGTCGCCTGCCTGGGCCCTGCCGCCGGCTCGGTGGAATCGGTTTTGGGCGTGCCGTTGATCGGCACCGACAACATGTTGTCGACGTTACGTGCCGAGGGCCTGCGTTTCGCGTTCGTCGCACTCGGTGACAATCGGCTGCGACAGCAACTCACGACGCAAGCTCGCGAGCTCGGATTCCAATTGGCCAATGCGATCAGTCGCCACGCCACGATTTCCTCCTCGGTCCATTTGGGTCAGGGAGTGGCGATCATGGCCGGCGCGAATCTGGGGCCCGAGACCCGCCTGGGCGACGGAGTGATCGTCAACACGCATGCCTCGGTCGACCATGACGGTCAGCTGGCCGATTTTTGTCACCTCGCGCCGGGAGTCACACTCGCAGGTTGCGTGAAGGTGGGAGCGCGTACGTTCGTGGGAACCGGCACCAGTGTGATCCCGCAGGTCACGCTGGGGGAAGATAGCGTGATTGGGGCCGGGGCGGTTGTCGTAAGAGATCTTCCGCCCGGGGTCGTCGCCTACGGCATCCCGGCCCGACCTCAGCGTGCCGCCGCCTCCGCGAACTGGCCGGACGATTCGGCCGAACATTCCGGAGACAATCGGGCGGAGGCCACGCCGCGACCTCCGTTACGGCTGGTGAGTTGAGATCCATCCGGCACGGGCTGGACAGACGCTCAAAGTACACGCGTTTAGGCATCGATTTAAGGCATTGACTTTCGGCTTGGCCAACGGGACAGCTCGCGAACAGACGGCGTCGTCTCCGCGACGGGCTGCCCCGCCCCGCCGTCCCTCCGTTGAGAACGACTTCGCCATGAGTCACCTATTTCAGGCCCTTCGGATGGCCGCCCGGTACAAGTATTCGCTCGCCACGTCGATCGCATGTTCGGCGATGGTGGCTATCTTTTGGGGCGCCAACATCACGGCGGTCTATCCGTTTGTGGAGGTTGTATTTCAGGGTAAGACCTTGCACAACTGGGTGGATGACAAGATCGCTGTCGCCGAGCGAGAGTTGCGCGCGAAACCCACGCCCGACGCGGCGCAACCACTGGGCCGAGGGCCTGAGAACCGGGTCTTGCAGCGGGTGCGTGGGCAGAATGACCCGGTGGAGGGACGACTGCGAAGACTCCGCTCGGCGAAACGCTGGATCAGCCGGTATGCGCCGCGGGATCCTTTCCAGACGCTGGTCGGGATCGTGGTGTTTCTGGTGCTGGGCACGTTGATCAAGTCGGTGTTTCGGATCGCCAGCTTGCTGTTCGTCGCCCGCGCCGCGGAGCGGACCACGGCAGATATTCGCAACGAGTTCTTCCGCTCCCTGTTGTCGGACCGGCAACCGATGGCCAGTCGAGCAGGCGACGCGGCAGCTCGCGTCGGGGGCGATGTGGGGGCCATCGGCGCCGCGGTGCAGACGCTGTTTGGACGAACCGTCCAGGAGCCGCTCAAGATGGGCGCCTGCCTGATCGGGGCCGCCACCGTCAACTGGCGGCTGTTGGTCTTCTCGCTACTCGCCTGCCCGCTCGCCAGCCTGCTGCTCGTCGCCCTCGCCAAATCGATTCGTCGCGCGAGTCTGCGAGCTTTCGACCAAAAGTGTCTCTTGATGGGCCGGATGCTGCAAACGTTCCAAGGCCTGCACGTGGTCAAGGCGTTCAATATGGAGAGCCACGAGCGGCGGCGATTCTGGGATCATACGCAGAAGGTCTATCGCGAGCAGATGAAAATGACCTGGTACGAGGGCCTGATTCGCTCGAACAACGAGCTGCTGGGGATTGGCGTCCTTTGCCTCTCGGCCTTAGCGGGCGGCTATCTGGTGCTCAACCAACGAACCACCATGCTCGGTTTGCCTCTGGCCGCGCGGCCGATGGATTTCGGCCAGATCATGCTGTTCTACGCCTTCCTGATTGGCTGCACCGATCCGCTTCGGAAGATGGCCGACGTCTACGGAGCCGTGCAGCGGGGCGCGGCGGCGGCCGATCGGATCATGCCCTTTATCCAATCGACGAAGGCGTCGCCGGACAAGTACCGCATTCGCATTCGCGACGCGCGGCAGCCGATCATTTTCGATAACGTGCACTTTCACTACGACAAGCGTCAGCCCGTCCTGCAAGGCGTGTCCTTCCGCGTCGAACCGGGCGAAACCCTGGCGATCATTGGCGCGAACGGTTGCGGAAAGAGTACGCTAATCAACTTGCTGTTGCGGTTTTACGACCCGACGCAAGGCCGGATTTTGCTGGGGAACCTGGATCTCCAGGACATTCGCCGCCGCAACCTCCGCCGACGGATCGCGCTGGTGACGCAGCGGGCCGTCCTGTTTAACGACACGGTCTACAACAATATCGCGTACGGCACGCATCAGGCCAGTCGCGAACAAGTGGTCGCCGCCGCTCGCCGCGCCCACGCGCACGAGTTTATCGTACAACGCCTGCCCAACGGATACGATTCGAACGTCGGTGACGGTGGAAAGCGACTCTCCGGAGGACAGCAACAGAGGATCACTCTGGCACGCGCCATCTTGCGTGATCCGGACATCTTGATCTTGGACGAAGCTGCCAGCCAGATCGATCCCCAAAGCGAACAGCTGATTCGGGAATCCCTCAGCCAGTTCACCAAGCATCGTACGACACTCATGATTACCCACCGTCTCTCAACGCTCGAGCTGGCTGACCGGATCCTGGTCATGGATTCTGGCAACGTGGTGGATTTGGGAACGCACGATCAATTGTTGACGCGGTGCCCGCTCTACCAAGCCTTGAGACAGACGCCTCTGAAAATGACGGCCTGACACGTCGTGCCTTGAGAAAGGAATGATTGCGATGAATCGCTTCATCCTCCCGGTCAATCGAACCGAATTACCGAGCCGTCGCGGTCGTGCCGTGCGGCGCGCGGCCGCTTTCAACGAGCTGCTGTTCTCGCCGCCGCCGGCGACCCAGCCCGAATATTACGCGCAAGTTGCCGAAGGCTACGACCGCATCCGCAAGCGACGCGTGGTGATTGCCGGCCTGGCGCGTGACATCGATCAAGTCCTGCCTCAGACGATTCAACGGATCGAGCGGCAAGGTGAGATGTTTCTTGATTACCGCGTGATCATCTACGAGAACGACTCGTCCGACGCAACCTGCGAGCTGCTACACGACTGGGCGGCGCGGAACCCGCGAGTCACCGCCATCTGCGAACAGCGCGGCGATCCGGTGAATCAACCGAGCCGCTGTCTGTCGCGGGCGGCGCGGATGGCCTACTATCGGGCGCGATGCCACGAGCTGATCACGCACGAGTTTCCGCGCTATGATGCCGTGATCCTCGTCGACACCGACCTCGCCGGCGGCTGGAGCTTGGACGGAGTGGCACATACCTTCGGCCAAGAAAACTGGGACTTCGTCGGGGCCAACGGAATCATCTATCGCCGCAAATGGCTCCAGCCCAACATGCTCGCCCACTACGACGCGTGGGCGTTTCGCAACGATCCCGAATTCACGCCGCTGTCCACGCGGGCCGTGAATCGGATGCTGTTCTTCCGTGGCGAACCGCTGAAGCACGTCTATTCGTGTTTTGGCGGAGTCGGAATCTACCGGATGGCCGCCTATTTGTCGGGCCGCTACGACGGTTCCGACATCGAACACGTCACCTTCCATCGCGAGATGCACCGCCGCGGCTACGACCGAACCTACTTGAACCCCAACCTAATCGCCGTTTACGGACGGAAGCACCGCAGTCTCGACCGCTACGCCGCCAAGCTGATTCGCTTGCTCGACCTCCTGCCCGGTCGGCAGGCCGTCATTTGGCATTACCCAGGCACCTCCGAAAAATCGATTCCCACCGAACCGGCGCCTCGTGTACGCCCTCGGCGGGCCGCCTGATCAAACTCGTGATTGTTCCTCGTGATTGTTCCTCGTGATTGTTCCTCGTGATTGTTCTGAGTCGTTGTTCTGAGTCGTTGTTCTGAGTCGTTGTTCTGAGTCGTTGGACATTCGCGTGCCGGGGCGGCCTCGAATTGGCGGCCGTGCCCTGGGGCCGCCGGGACGCATTGCAACCCGGCCCGCCAGGGTGGGCGACCCACCGGCGGGGCGAGCGTAAGCGAACCGTTGTAACCGACTCCGGTCGTGGGAGGTTTAGTATGAGATATTACGGACAGTTCAACCCGCCAGTCGATCAGGTGCTCTTCGATCGTTACTCCCGGATCCTGGGCGACGTGCCCGGGGTCTTCATTGAAAGCGGAGCCTTCGACGGCGTCACCGAATCAAACTGCAAGTTTCTCGAGGAATCGCTCGGTTGGCGAGGGATCAACGTTGAACCGTTTCCCCACCACTATCAGAAACTGATTCGAAATCGGCCTGCCGCCGTCAACATGAACTGCGCCCTGTCTTCCATGAACGGGGTCCAACAGTTCACCCATGTCGTGCATCCACGCCACGGCGACGACTTTGGCAACGGCTCGCTGACGCACACGGCGGATCATCAACGCCAGCTCGCAGAACAAGGTTGCGAGTTCCGTGTGATCAACGTCCCGACAATCACCTACGACACGCTGGTGGAGGCAAGCGGATTTCCACGAATCGACGTCCTGAGTCTGGATGTCGAGGGGCACGAATCGCATGTCCTGAAAGGGATGCGAGACAAGCGGTACTTTCCCAAACTGATCTGCATCGAAACGGGACACGATCCCAACCAGGCGCTGGACGAACAGTTGCGGCACGCTTGGCTACGTGAAGGACAGCGAATACCTGGTCAACAGTTTCTACTTGCGGGCCGCTTGAGCCGGGGGCGAGACACGGGGCCGGCGCATCCCGCGTGACCGCAGGGCGACCAGGCAGACTTCCTGGTGATTGCCCGCCAATTGGCGAACGCGGACGTAGTCAAAGCCCCACGAACGGACGCGCTGGACAAACTCACTCATTCGCTCGGCCTCGGACCACTGCATCAGTTTCAGCGTCAGCAGGAGTCCTTGAAACTTGGTTGTGGGGTGAGCCACAATGGCCGCCACCGTGTCCAAGGTATGCATCGGCGCGACGTTGGCATCGTCCACCAGCCAGCGGTACCCGCGAAACTCGCTGCGTTGCACGTCGGCACCTCGTTTTCGAAGATGGCGAAAATTCGGGTGCGCGAGCACGTCCGGATGCATCTCGGCCGGATCGACACCCAGCACGTGCAGGCCGCGGTTGAGCAACGACTGGCTGGCCCCGCCCGGTGCACTGCCAATCTCCACGCAGCGATCTCCTGCCCGAATCGGCAACTCGGACCAGAGCAGCGCCTCTTCCATTTTCAAGAACGCACGCGACACCATTGATTCGGGCACGTCGATCGGTGGCACGCCGCCCGGCCAACGCTGGGCTAGCGCATTGGCCCGATGCCAACCCACCCATCCCTGCTTTTCGGCCAGCAACACGACGTCGCAGACCCGTTGTCCGGTCCCGGCCACTTGATTTAGCTGCGATTCGGACGGCAGATGTCCGGCCGCCTGCAGCCGCCCCAGAACATCTTCCCCGACACGTTGCTCCTGAGCCGTCACCGTTTCTGGAAGTCCCGCCGACATGCCCCGAGGCTGTCGCCGCCAGACATGCAGTTGTTGGAACTCCATCCCCTGCACACGTTCCAGCAGCGAAGTCCAGCCGCCCGCCTCGTCGCCCGCTTCAATCGACCCCAGCGACCACCCGTAGGTCCGCGCGAAGACGGACTTCAGTTGCAGTCGCTCGGAAGGGGGTTGCTCGCCAAGCCATTTAAACGTCAAGAATCCAGGCCGCGAGAACGCGAATCGCCACTCGGGATGGTTGCGCGCCATTTCTGACTTCAGGACGGACTCGACGCCCGTCTGGCAACAGGCAAAAAGAAAAGTGGCATCAACCATGGCAGACTCGTCTTCGTCACCGCGTCACCGCGTCACGCCGGCAAGATAGCAAGATGGCGAGATGGCGAACGAGGGATAGGAAATCGGGACACCCCCGTGCCGTCAACCGACACGCGCGCCACGTCGAGTGAGTTCCACGTGGGCTGGGAATCCCGCGAGTCTAACATACCAGTCGATTGGTTGTCGCCCCATTCGTGTCGCTCCAGCCGCGACGCGTTTTCCAAAGGGCCTCCGTGGACCCTGCGTCAGGCGGCAAAGCGGCGCGGATAGCCAAGTTCCGTCAACTCGGCCGTGAGCGCCCCTTCGAGCTCGGCGAAGTAAGCCTGATCAAAGTGCTGGAAATCCTCGATCCGGCGCCGATTGCGGACGCCAAAGTTGCGGATCACTTCAATTCCCGTCGGTTTCACGTCCTCCAGCACCGCCTCGGCCACAATCTTCTCCAGGCGGGCTCCGTCGACGGGCCGAGCGGGGTGAAAGAAGTCAATCATTCGGGCAAACCAGGTCAGCGGCTCGCCGGTCAATTGTTCGTAGGGGACGACCAGCTTCTCGATCGCGTCCTCAGCCAAGACCCATTTCCGGAGAAACCTCCGATAGAATCGCAATTTTCGCTGCGAAAAACCTCTCCATGCCTCGAGCGTATCTTCCTGGTGCTCGCGCAAGAAGAGGTTGTAATCCGACACGACGGCTTCCAGAAAATTGCGAATCAGGACCAGATACGGAACTCCCTCCACCTTCGGGACGCCGGGGTTCGTCGGAAAATTCAAGTCCATATCGTGATTCTTCGTGAAACTGACCGACGCGTCCGTACAAGGGAAACTGCGACAGCACTCCCCCTCTTGCTTGTTGTAGAACTGGCAATAGCGGAAGTCCTGGCGGAAATAGTGACTCAGCACACGCACGGTCAAGTGGTGACCGGAGCGGGGATAGCTGACACAGGCGACGTACCGCAGCGGTGCACTTGGTGGGTTTTGCTTCGACATCGCAGGAGTCCAATTAAGCGAGCAGCCCGCATTGAATTGACGTCGGAGTCGAGACGGTTCAGTCACCGTGACGTCAACCGCGTGCGTTGGTTCCTAAAACGGGGAATCCCCCCTCACAACTCATAGGATTGAGGCGGGAAGGTAACGGCGTCCCGAAGCGTGGTCAAGCCCAGTCGATAGCAGCCGCTCGCCGCGCCTCGCGGCAACCCAACCTCGACCAAGTTTCCCCGCATCAGGCCGCCCATCGATGGTCCCCCTCGCCCTCAAGTTGACGCAAGCACTCAATCCGCTTCGCGAGCAGCCCGACCGCGAAGTCGTACAGGGCCTGATCGTTGCGGACGAGTTCCGCGACGCGTTGCTTGGCCGCGGCACTCATGTTGACGGGAATCGGTGGCGACACGTTGCGCTGATGGTCGCTGGCTCGGTACTCGTGGTCGGACGAGAGCTGGTAGCGGAACAGGCGAATTGAGTCCTCAAACGAATCGGTCGTTCCCACAAACAGAAATCGCTGCTCGAGATTCCGCTTGGCCGACGTGAGAAACTCGGGATGCGCTCCATCGGCGTGAGACGAGACGAACCGTGTCTGCAAGTCCTGAATATGCCCCAGGATAAAGGGATCGTCGCTCAAAACAAACTCCTCGAACGAAGCGCCGCGAGCGAATTCCAAGGCTCGCTTGGCGTGCTCGGGCAAGACTTGATCCCACCGTCCACCGGAGTTGGCCGGATTGTGAAACGATCGATACTGGGAAATCACGCGCTGGGTCGGGTCGCGCAAAAACGTCAAGAACCAAGCCTCAGGGCGGTGTTCGATGAACTGCGCAAACGTGAAATGCCCCCAATAGAGTTCGCGCGAGCGGTCCGCAATCCCGATCTGATCGAAGTTGCCCAGGAACGGTGGAGCGACCGACTTGTAGCTCAGGAAATGCGAACGCAAGTAGGTCGTGAAGGTCGTGCCCGCGGTCTTGTTGATGTGCACGAGAGCTAACGGCAATCCACGTGCAGACTGCCGGATGGGCTCAGAGCGAACGAATCGTACGACGTGAGTGGGGAAACGACTCATCGCGATCTAATCTCCCTAGTAAGGTTCGCAACTTCAAGGTACTCGAGCCGCAGGCCGCTGGGGGTCGCGTCAATCTGAAGTGACACGCGACTGGCCGAAGGCGTTTGTCGGTGCGGCGGCTGATCCGTGGGTCACGCCGCCGAGCGATCGTCCTGATGGTACAGCTGGCGCGCGTGACCTGCCCATTCGTTAATCGACGCCGTGTCGTCGGAAGCCAGCTGGCGGGCGAACGCCTTGGTGGTCGCTTCGCTCCACTCCATGATTTGCCGGAAGGTATAGACACCCATCCGATTGAGCTGCTCTTCTTGTCTCTCGGCGATCCCGGGGATTTTCTTCAGGTCATCTCGCCGACGCGGCGGTTGGTCGTATAGGCTGCCGAGCTCCGGATGCCTTGACAGCTTTGCTTCCTCTTCCTCGCGGAGCGTGAGTTCTTTCAGTCGCATGTCGCGAAAGGAGAAAGCCGACTTTCCCTCGGCCAGCGACTCGCTCTCAATCGAGGCGAAGCGCCGGCGGCGAAGCTTGCGAGCGAGCTGCTGCTGCGCATCCAGCTGTTCCCTCAGTTCGACCAGCTGACGCTCCGAGTGGTGACATCGCTGCTCGAAATCTCGCGCCGCGACCTTCGAGTCGTTTAACTGTTCGGACAGATCCGCGTTCTGGGCGACCAGCTTGCGATGGCGCTCTGCCATGCTCTCGGCTTCCTGTGCTAGCAGCGAGATCCGCTGTTCTGCCTGCCCGAGCGCGCTTTGCACTTGCTGGCGTTGCCGTTGCTCGAATTCGAGCTGGCTCACCGCCGCGTCCTTTTCGCGTCGCACGATCTGGATGGCATCCAACTGCTCGTTCAGTTCCTCGCGAAGTTCGACGACAATTTGCCGAATCGCCGCTTCCGATTCCGCCGCCTTATCCCGTTGACTGCCCAACGACTTCAGTTCCGCCCGCACCTCATTGAACGCTGCTTCCATCTCGACGAGTTGATCTTCGACGTGCTCCAAACGCTCCAGGTCGCGACGCAAGGCCGCAATCTTTTCCTTGCTGGCCGCCAGCGTCAGTTGGAGTGATCCGATTTGCTGCCGAGTTTCCGCATGGGCGTGTGATTCCGCCTGAATTGCTGCTTCCGCCTCGTCACAGCGGACCTGCAACTGCTCCCGCTCGTCCGTCATCGATTTCAACATCGCGATATGTTTTTCGAGCTCTTCTCGCGCCTCGTCGTAGGTCGCGTGGACTTGTTGCAGGCGGACCGTCAGCTGCTCGTTTTCCAAGTTCGCAACCGTGAGTCGCTCGAGCAGTTGGTCGTATTCGATCTGGACCGCGTTCTGCCGCCGCGCCACGGCCTCCTGCTCCCGTTCGAGTTCTGCCGCGCGTCGACGCCAGGTTGCCAACTGCGAGTCCAGCAGTCGATGGGATTCCTGGGCGGCGTCCAGCTCAAGACGCGTCTGTCGCCATTCGGCCTGCTCCAGTTGGTAGGCGTGGCGCATCGCCTCGGCAGCCTCCAGCCTCTCGGCCAATTCTTGCAGCTCGCGCCGCTGCAGGTCCGATTCGGAGCGCAGCGAGTGTTGTTGTTGCTGAAGCTGATCGCGCTGCGTTTCGAGCGCAACGATCCTGGCGTGCTCGTGCTGTAGCTCATCGCGGGCCGCGACGGCGGCGGTGGCCAATTGCGTGGCATGACCGCGAGCCGCGTCCAGCTCGGCCTGCAACTCGTCGTGACTTGCTTCCAGATGACCCAACCGTTCACGCAACAGCCGTGATTCGCGATGGGCCTGGTCCGCTCGGACCCGTGCGGCTTCGCCATCCAACGCCAGCTTGTGGTGTTCGACGACCAGCAGGTCGTGTTCTTCGCGGAAGCGTGCGTGTGCTTCCCGTTCCTGCCGAAGCTGAGCCTGCAGGTCGGCCAACTGCGTTGTCTGCTGCTCGACCCCGCGTTTGGCCGCTCCCAGGCGTTCCCGCATTTCGCTCAGCTGCGATTGGCAAACGACCTGCTCTTGTTGCAGTTCCTGTTTCCGCTGTTCCAGCAGCGCCACCCGCCGCTCCCGCTGTTCGATGACTTGCTCTTGCTCCCGGCACGTTCCTTTGAATTCCGCGACTTGCCCGACGGCCTGCCGCAGTTGCTCGCCGCGGGACGTGGCGTCCGCCTGGGCCTGGGCCAGGGCTTGACGGAGCTCCTCGCAGATCGCCTCCAGCTCGGCCTGAACCCGGGCCTGATCGGCCAGGCGTTGCTGGGTCTCACGTGCCTCCTGATCGAGTTGCTCTCGGCGCGTGGTTTCATCCGCCAAACAGGCCGCAAGATCCCGTCGTGCCTGACGTTCCTGATCGCACATGCGCCCCGCGTCTTCGCGTTCGCGCTGATGCTGGCGCGCCAGCCGCTCCCATTCTGCCGCGGAGGATCGGGCTTCCGCGAGGGCCTGTTGAGCGTCCTGGTGCTCCCGTGTCAGGCTCTCACACGTCGCCCCCTGCTGCTGGAGCAACTGGCGGAGCTCTCGGTTCTTCCCGAACAGGAGACGCGCGCGCCGCTCATGCTCGTCCCGAAATCGATACCCGACCAGCTGACCGACCAGCACGCCGACCAGGACCAGAAAAAACGCGGAGACGAACGGAATCGTCGTGTACGGAATCATGGCTCACTCCCTTGCAGCCTCGGAATCAGGGCGAGTTGTACCCGACATTTCGATTCTTGCGAAGTCGACTTGCCGCGGGTAGTCAAAAGACCACGCTGGCACTGCTGGCGAAGTCACCGCTGGACGCTCGCCAGGACGGCTTGTCGTCGCCCTTCCGCTCGCGCCGCCGCCGGCAAGACGCATCACCGACAGGCAGGCGGATGGATTCCAATTCCGCGTTGTGCCGGCTAAACTGGAAGGTCGGTCGCGGCTTGCGTCGAGTCTCGCCGCGGTGCGAATTCACAGGTACCGGCATTGATGCAACGACTTGAAGCTCATCGGTTCGCTCTCGCCTTGGGGCTGGCGTTGCTTTCAGGGTGCCAGCAAAGCACGACGGTGCCAGCAGAGCGGGCATCCGCGACGGCGGCCGATGCCGCGCGGGTCTATCTCAAGAATTCTTCCAGTGACGCTGTCCAGAATGAGACGATCGCTTGGAAATCTGAAGAACTTGCGGACAGGGCCGCCGTTCAACTGAAGCGGTTCGCAGCCATGCTCATGTCCGGGGACGAGAAGGCGGGTCTGCTCGACCTCGTTGCCGATGACTTCCACTTTACGCCCCTCCAGCCACGCGACGTGACCACGGTCTTCGACGACGCGAGTGCCCGAGTTGCGAAAGATCGGTCGAGCGGCAACGATCCTGTGCGCTCCGAGCTTCCCGTGAGCGAACTGGACGGTGCGGTTCAGACGTTTCGTGGTCGGTATTCCGCGCTCGACCGCATCGATGTCAAGATCGTCGACGTGACGCTTGAATCAGATCATTTTCGGACCAAAGCGCTCGTGCAAATTTCAGGCATCATCGATGATACGAGCGTCCAGCAGAATGCAATCTGGCACATCCGCTGGCTTGCGCCAGAGCGACTGCGTCATGGAGCGATTAGAGGTCGCCAATTACGAGGAAATCCGGAGCGGTTCCGGTAAGTGGCTGGAAGATTGCACGCTGGCGGTGTTTGAGGGCGATCGAGCATTTCGCGACCAGCTGCAGGACGGCACCGACCATTGGACGAATCGCCTTCCCACGGCACTGGGCATCGCTCCTTGGGGTGACCATGGGGTCGCAGTCGGCGATGTGGATGGAGACCGACTGGACGACGTCTATTTCTGCCAGCCCGGTGGTCTTCCGAATCAGCTCTACCGGCATCGCGCCGATGGCACGCTGCAGAACATCTCAACGTCCTCCGGGACGGATTGGCTGGACGACAGTCGCAGTGCCCTGTTGATCGACATCGACAACGACGGCGATCAAGACTTGGTGATCGCTTCCCGCGAATTCCTCCTGTTCATGCAAAATGATGGACGCGGACATTTCCGTTTGGCCGCCGACCATCGTGCAGCACGTGACGCCTTCTCACTGTCCGCCGCGGATTACGATCAGGATGGCGACCTGGACATCTTTGCCTGCCGTTACTACCCCGACGGCGGCGCGGACGACACGGACCGGCTCAGGTTCTCGGCGCCGGTTCCCTACCACGATGCCCGGAACGGTCCGCGGAACATTTTGCTTCGCAACGACGGCAGCTGGGCCTTCCACGACGCAACGGATGAAGCAGGGATCGGCCGCGACAACTGTCGCTGGAGCTACGCGGCGGCTTGGGAAGACTTCGACCGCGACGGGGACCAGGATCTCTATGTCGCGAACGACTTCGGGCCAAACTACCTGTATCGAAACGACCGAGGAACGTTCGCCGAAATAGCGACTTCCGTGGGGGCCTCGGATGCGTCGACAGGAATGTCGGTCGATTGGGCGGACGTCAATCACGACGGCTGGTCGGACCTGTACATCGCCAACATGTATTCAGCGGCCGGCATGCGCGTCACGGCCCAGGCGGAATTCAGACCGAGCGAAAGTCCGGGTCTGCGTGAGCGTCATCGTAAGCTGGCAAGCGGCAACACCCTCTTGCTGAACGATGGGAAGGGTGCGTTTGAGGATCGGTCGCTGGCCGCCGGCGTCACCATGGGCCGCTGGGCCTGGAGTTCGAACTTTGTCGACCTCAATAACGACAGCTGGGATGACATTCTCGTGGCCAACGGGTATTACTCGGGCTCGAAAAAAGATGACTTGTGAAGTCTATTCTGGCGGCAGGTCGTGTCGCTCGTTCCCACATCGGCGGATGTCACTGAGGGAATTCGACCGTTTCGCCGAGGCTTGTCGCAAGTCAACCAATTTCAGCGTCAAGGATACAGTTGGAGCGGTTACGAGCGCAACTGTTGCTTCTTGAATCGAGCGGGAGGCGAATTCACGGATGCGTCCGCCGTCAGCGGCTTTGATTTCCAGGACGACGCGCGTGCGATCGCTCTGACCGATTGGGACGACGACGGAGATCTGGACGTCTGGGTGACGAACCGCACCGCACCTCGCGTGCGATTCTTGTCCAACGCGAACTCCAGCCACCATGCCTGGTTGAAGGTTTTGCTGCAAGGAACGAATTGCAACCGCGACGCGATCGGCGCTCGGATCGAGCTATCGCGTGAGGTGCCAGGCAACCCGCTGTGCAAGACCTTGCGGGCCGGTAGCGGCTACCTGGCGCAATCTTCGAAATGGATTCACTTCGGCCTGGGAGACGACTCAGGCCAAGTCACGCTCACCATTTCTTGGCCCGACGGTCAAGTGGATCGCTTCAAGGATCTGGAGGTTAACTGCCGGTATTGTGGTCCGACAATCCGCGGACCCTGAGCTGCTGCCAGCGCAGCCTGCCAGCCGACTCAACCCCCAAGATCTGGTCGTCAGCGAGGACAACACGAGCGCCCGATCGTTCATGCCCGTCGCGGTTCCGTTGCCGCGGCTGACCTGCGAGTCGTCCAATGGAATTCGACCGGTCTGCTCATCCGACGCCACGACCCTCGTGACGCTCTGGTCCGCGAGTTGCCCCACGTGCCTGGCGGAGCTTCGCGAATGGAGCCGGGACATTCATCGTTTGCGGGCTGCGAAGTTCGAGGTGATCGCCTTGAACGTGGATTCCCTCCTGGAGTCAGCAGAGGGCAAAGCGGTCGATGAGGCTGCGATCCGTGACCGTGCGGAAAGACAGTTCCAGCAGCTGAGCGTGCCCTTCCAATTGGGATTTGCCAACCGCGACCTGATGCGTCGCCTGGAGGCGCTGCAACTGCACCTGTTCGACAATTCGCATCCGCTGCTGCTGCCATCCAGCTTGCTGATCGACAAAAACGGGTCCCTTGGTGCTTTTTATCGGGGCGCAATCTCCTTCGAGCAGATCGCCGACGATCTTCGAGCTCTCGAGATGTCGCGTTCCGATCGCGTGGCGTACGCGCTCCCGTTCGTCGGGCGTTGGCGGGCTCAGCTTGGTTCTCCCAACGTCCCTGCCATTGGAAACGCTTTTGCGCGGGCAGGGTATCCGGACGATCTGCTTGAGATCTACGAAGCCGCGATTCGCGGAGAGCCGCAAAACGTCGACGCACGCGACCAATACGCTCGTCAGCTGATTCAGCGAGGTCA
This sequence comes from uncultured Planctomycetales bacterium, assembly GCA_963826795.1. Lineage (GTDB taxonomy): Bacteria > Planctomycetota > Planctomycetia > Pirellulales > Pirellulaceae > CAWGYT01. Next base: position 106,618 of record CAWGYT010000029.1, read on the forward strand.
ATTTCGCGCTTCCCTGGACCAACGCCAGCGGATTTCCGAGCTTGCGCCAATCGGATCCCGAACTGGCTGGAGCGGAGTGCGATCGAGCTGCACTTGGGCGAGCTCTCGGCGGCGGTTGAGTCACTACGGCATGTGACCGACCTTGAGGCATCGCACTCGACGGCCAATCGACGTCTCGCCGAGTGTTATCTCAGGCTGTCAGAGTTCGAGCGCGCCGCGCAGTGTCTGGAGTTGGTGCTCGCCAGGGACCCAAAAGACTCGGCGGCCTTGGTCAATTTGTCATTGGCTCGTCAAAATTTGGGGGACTTTCCGGCCGCCGCCCAGCTGCTGTGGCAAGCGATTGCCAACGATCCCTCATCCGTGGATGCCAAAAACAACCTGGCGTGGCTGCTGGCGACCGCGCCGGACGAATCGGTTCGAGATTCACGCCAAGCCGTCCGACTCGCCGTGGAAGCGGCCGAGGCAGTCCAATACCGTGATCCGAACGTCCTGGACACGCTTTCGGCGGCGTACGCCGCGGATGGGCAGACGGCGCTGGCGATCCACTGGCTCGAGCGGTGCCTTGAGGCCTCGCCGGACGTGCGACGAGACGAACTGCAAAGCCGACTCGAACAGCTTCGCGCCACGCCGGTCAACTGAGAGCCGGAGTGGATTCGATCTCTGAACGTCGTCGACGCGCCCCACGCGGGGCCCCTTCCTCCGACGTTGCTGCTGAAAGTCCTACGATTTTCTCCTCGAATCTGCTCGCAAACGAGGTCGCGATCGGTTACTTTGGCGTGCGATTCTTGGGGAAGCGGAGTTGGCAGGGGGTTTGACAATGCGACATTTTCAGATATCGGTGCTTGGCCTGAGCGTTTGCCTGTTTTGTTCCCTTGACGTTCGGGCCGATTTGTTGGGTTACTGGTCCGCCGACTCGAGCTCGGGAACTGGCACTCTGCTGGTAAACGACCAAGGCAATTCGGACCTGGATGGAGAGATCTTCGGCGCCGAGTTCACCGCCGATGGCGACGGCCATACCGGGTTGCCGGGCGACTATGCCGTGAGCTTTCCCGGCGAGGACGATGACTACGTTGTGATTCCCGCCACGGACGAGACGTTCGAGGAAATTACAATCACCGCTTGGGTCAATGGCCTTCAGCTCGGTGCCTGGGCCGGACTGGTTGTTTCGCGAACCAGCCCGCAGCCCATTGGACTGGATTTTCATGACTTTGACGGAACGCTCACCTACATCTGGAACGACAACAGCGCCGAGACTTGGGGATTCATTTCAGACGTCGCGGTTCCCGAAGACGAGTGGACGCTGGTCGCCCTGACGATCGACCCGGAGAAGGCAACGCTGTACGCCGGCGTCCAGGGTGGCGATTTGGAATACGCGGTCAATGAGATCCCTCATTTCCCACAGGACAATTTCGCCGAATGGCGCTGGGCGGAAGACGACGGCTTTGCCGGAGCTCGCAATTTCAGTGGGCTGATGGATGACGTCTCGATCTGGAATGAAGCTTTGTCGCTGGAAGACATCGAGGCGCTGCACAGCGGGGCGGCGACTCCGCTGACACTTCGCGGCGGCGGCCTGACGGGCGACTACAACAACAACGGCGCGTTGGACTCGGGTGATCTGGATTTGCAGTCGCAGGGGATCAAGGATCAGGATCTCACGTTCGATCTCAACGGCGACGGGACCGTGGATTATGACGATCGAGTTGAATGGGTACACGAGTTGAAAGGCACGTGGATCGGTGACGCTGACTTCAGCGGCGAATTCACTTCGGGCGATTTGGTCGACGTTTTTACGACCGGGAAGTATGAAACCGGCGAAATGGCGGGATGGACGGAAGGCGATTGGGATGGCGACATGCTGTTCGATAGCGGTGACTTTGTCGCGGCTTTCTCAGACGGGGGCTATGAACTAGGTCCGCGGCCGGCGGCCGCGGCTGTTCCGGAGCCGACAGGTTTCCTGCTGCCCTCACTGGCGGTCCTTGCGATGGGCCTCGCCCGGCGACGCCTGCAAGGCGAAAGAGCACGTGGGCCGCGCGTGCAACCCGAGGCGAGATGCATCCCGAATTCGGGACACCCCGCAGTGAGTTGAATTCTGCTTTGACGTGATTCTCTGTTTCTTTTCGGAAGGCAATTGACGATGCGAACGAAGATTCCCTGGATTGCGATCAGTGTGGTCGCACTCGTGAGCCGCGGATGGACGGCCCATGCAGCGCCTGTGTTGGTGTCGGACGGCAGCCAGAACTATCTTGTCGCCGACAACGGCATTGTCGCGGCGGGAGGTACGAACGTGACGTCGGATCCGGTTGATACCAATACCGATCACTACGCCGAGCCGGGCCAATTCGGCGGACAGGACGTTGACCAACCGGATTCGTGGAACGGCGATCGGCGTTGGGGCAACGACGGCGCGGCGACCGAGGCGACGTGGAACTTCACGGGACTCGTGTCCGGAACTTACAACGTCTACGCCTCCTGGCGCAATGTCCCTCAGGCCAACGTTTCCCTCGCCCGCTTCACAATGTCCGATTCTGGCCCGATGGCCGACATCGACCTGAGCACCGGATCCACGGCCGTCTCGGCACTCAATCTGAACGACGGTTCACGTGACATCGATTTCGCTTTGATCGGCAGCGTGACGATCGCCGACGGAGATCTCACCGTCTCCGTCGACGACTCGATCACGGGACTCGACGCGAACACCTTCATCTTCTCGGATGCGGTTGCGATCGGCCCGATTCCGATTCCCGAGCCGAGCGGAATGGCTTTAATGTTGGTGGGATTGTGGGCGTTTGTAAAACGTCGTCCCAGGTCCTGACCCACCGTCCATCCGTGACGGATCACGTGTTTGGATTTTCCAAGAGGTAACGACGCGTCGCGCGAGGAGGTGGTGAATTGCCATCGCCTTCCCCGTCGCGTCAGGGCGACACGGACCATGCGCACCACCGGCCACCGGAACCATTCCGGGCTCGTCAGGACACTTGAACCACTCGAGAGTCGTCGCCTGCTCGCAGCGGATGTTGTGATCAACGAGATTCACTACAATCCCCTTGATCCCCAGAGTCTTTCGGAGTTTGTCGAGCTTCACAACGCCGGCGATTCGGAAGCCGACATCTCAGGCTGGTACCTGTCGGATGGAATTGATTTTCGAGTCTCGCCGGGGACGTCGATCCCACCAGGTGGTTTCTACGTTCTTGCCGAGAGCGCGGAGGCGTTTGCTGCCAAGTTCAATCCAGGGCAAGGGCCGTTCTTGGGTTATCAGATCGCCCAGGGCACGCGGGGTCTGCAGAATTTTGGGGGCGCCCTGGGCATGGATTTCGTCGTCAATGACGAGATTCTGGTCACAAGTCTCGGTGCCTTCGACTCGCGATCCGACGGATTGAGCCGCAGCATTACCGTCCAGCTTTGGCAGCGAGACGACGCAGGCACGCCCAATTCGCCCAGCGACGACACGGGCCAGCGGGTGCTGGCCGAGTTGGAGTTCTCTGCCGATTCGCCTGGTGAATTGGAAGGCAGCACGCGCTTTAAGGACCTTGCCTCACCGCTTATCCTTGCTCCGGGAGCTTACTCGATTGTCGCCTCAGGCTATGGCCTCGGCGAGCGACTCCTCAACGGGGGTGCCGAGGGGGCCGGACAAGTCAACGACGCGGGAGGCCGCCTCGCGTTTGTGGGAAGTTCGCGTTGGGGAGACGATCCAGAGCTCTTTCCGGGCAACATCGACGTACATCCTCACCAGTACGGAGCCGGATCGTTTCGCTTCGATTTCGAGTCGGACGTTGCGTTTCACGCTGCCGATGGTGTGTACACCGGGAAGCTCTCCAATTCCGGCGAAACGCTCACGCTGCGCAATGCCGAGGGGGCCGTGGTCGACACGGTGACGTATCAGCCGGGATTCCCCTGGCCCACCGCCGCCGCCGGTGGCGGACCTTCTCTGGAATTGCTGCATCCGTCGTTGGACAACGACCTCGGTGGGAGCTGGCGTTCCTCGGGTGATTCCGCGTCGGGACAGCCGTCGCCCGGCCGCGTGAACTGGGTCTTGACCGAAGACGCCCCGCCGCAAATTCGCCAAGTGCAAATCGATCCCGAGCAACCTCGGTCCAACGAAGCCGTCGTGCTGACGGCCAAGGTCACGGATCCGGACGGCGTCGGCGAGGTGACGGTTGCCTACCAGGTCGTCGACGCGGGAAATTATATTCGCAAATCCGACGCTCGGTACGAGTCCGAGTGGGTCACGCTGCCGATGGCCGACGACGGCGTGGGAGCGGACGCGGTGGCTGGAGACGCGACGTATTCGGTGGCTCTACCGGCGGAGATCCAGATTCATCGGCGTCTGGTGCGCTACCGCATTACGGTCAGCGATCGTTTGGCAAACCGCGTGCAAACGCCGTATGCCGACGACACGCAGGGCAACTTTGCCTATTTCGTTTACGACGGGGTCCCCGAGTGGACGGGAGCCGACCGCCCGGGTGAAACGGAGCCGGTGACCTATGGCACCGACATCACGCGGTCGCTGCCCGCGTTTCATCTGATCTCGCTCGAGTCGGACGTGCTGGCCAGCAACTACAACACCAGTTACAACACGGGCGACTTTCGATTTGAAGGCACGCTGGTCGCAGGCGGCAAAGTCTACGACCACATTCGGTATCGGATCCGGGGCCAGTACTCGACTTATGTCTCCGGCAAGAACAAATGGAAGCTGAAATTCAACCTGGGACACGAGTTCCAAGGGTTCGACGCCGACGGGGATCCCTGGCCGGAGAAACTGGGGACTCTGAATTTCGGCACGGCCGCCTCCCCCTGGGCTCCCGCGAATCGGGGACTTGCCGGCATGGACGAGGCCCTCGCCTTCCGCCTCTTCAACCTGGTCGGCGTCGCCGCCCCCAACGTCAGCCCCATGCAGCTGCGTGTGATCGATTCGCGGGAAGAAGCCAATTCATCAAGCCAATACGAGGGAGATCTCTGGGGCCTCTACCTCGCCTTCGAAAACCCCAGCGGCGACTTCCTCAGGGCCCACGATCTGCCCGATGGCAATCTCTTCCGGATGCAAAACACAGCGAGCGAGTTGGAAAACCACGGTCTTGGATTACCGGGCGATCTCTCGGACCTGAACGCCTTCACGAGCACGCGCACCGGGTACAACTTGCGCCCGAGTCAACCCGTGGATTGGTGGCGTGAGCACGTGGACCTGAACGGATACTATCGATATCGCAGTGTGGTGGAGGCCATCAACCACTCCGACATTCGCGACCGAGAGAACATGCTGCTGTTCTTCAATCCCGAGACCGAACAATGGTCCATGCTGCCCTGGGATGTGGACTTGCTGTACGAAGAATTCGACCGCTGGGGTCCCGAAGGCGTCCAAAACGCCTCGGCACTTGAGCAGTTCCGCAGGGCCTTGGTCCACGAAGAGCTGCAGATCGAGTTTCAGAACGAGGCGCCGCGCTGCAAGACTTGCTGCTGAACGATGATCAAGGAGCTCAAGTCGTTGAAGAGTATGCCCGCTACGTGGAGCCCTTCGCGGCGATCGACCGCGCCCTCTGGGACTACAATCCGCGGGCCTCGCGGGCGCCGGCCAACGGGCAGCACGTGGGTGCCTTTTACAACGAAGTCTACCGCTATCCTTCGGGAAACGGCGCGGCAGGCCAAGTGCGGCGAGCCATCCATCCCGTCGGCTTTGAGGGGATGGTGAACTGGGTCAAGGAATTCATTTCGGAAGCGGGTTTCGGCGGGGGAAGGCTCAAGGCCCTGGCTGACGATCCCCAAATCCCCGAAACGCCCGCCGTGAGTTTTGTGGGGTCCGAGGGTTTTCCGGCCGATGAACTCTCGTTCGCAGCGAGCCCATTCCGCGATCCACAAGGCGATGAGTCGTTCGCCGGAATGCAATGGCGGCTCGGACGCGTTAGCAACCCGACCACGCCCGGGTTCTCGGCCTCGGATCGCTGGGTCTACGAGATCGATGAGGTCTGGGCGAGCGAAATCAGCGATGAATTCAGTCCCCAGATCCGTATTCCACCCACGGCCGTGAGCCTGGGACAGACGTATCGAGTTCGAGTTCGGTACGAGGACGCAACGGGACGCTGGAGTCACTGGTCGGAGCCGCTTGAATTCGTCGCCGGCGCGGCCCAGCCAGACGGCCGATCTCGGACTAAGGATTTCTGAGATCAACTACCATCCCGGTCAACCAACTCGGTCGGAAATCGCCGCGGGATTCGACGACGCCAACGACTTCGAATTCCTGGAACTGCTCAATACCTCAGACAACTCGATCGACCTGTCCCAGGTTGAGTTCCGACGCACGGCGGAGGACGAGGGCATTGCATTTGCCTTTTCTGAGGGTGCGGTTGCGCAACTCGCGCCTGGCGAACGGGTCGTCGTGGTCGAAGATCTGGCAGCCTTTCAGTTGCGCTACGGAGCCGCGATCGCGGTCGCGGGCGAGTGGTCCGGGCAACTGTCCAATGGCGGCGAGGCGTTGAGCCTGGTGGTCAATGCAGCGCCCATGTTGGAATTTCGTTATGATGACGCCTGGCACCCGTCCACGGACGGCGAAGGATTTACGCTCGAGCTGGTGGATCCGCTCAATCCCGATCGGAGCACACTCAACTCAAAAGAAGCCTGGCGGCCCAGCTCCCGACCCGGCGGCTCCCCGGGGACGGCCGGCCGCCCAGTCGCCGGTGATTCCAACGGCGACGGGATTTTCGATTCAGCCGACCTGGTGCTCGTTTTCCAGATCGGCGAATACGAGGACGGCATTCCAGGGAATTCGACATTCGAGCAGGGAGACTGGGACGGAGACGGCGATTTTACGACGGCCGATTTCGTCTTCGCATTCCAGCAGGGAACCTACACCAGCGAGGCCGGGAGGGCGGCGAGTCGGCGACGCGCCAGGGGATTCCTCTAAGAACGAATCATGTGGCAACGATCCTGCGAACTTCGCTGCGCGGTGGCGTTAATCGCCTCTTCTTCGGTGCTCGCGGTGTCAACTCTGGTGGCCGTTGAGCTTGAGCCGGTGCAATATCGGAATCCGGGACTGACCGTCGACTTGGGCGTCGGACTCTGGGCCTGGCCACTCCCGATGGACTTCGATGGAGATGGCGATTTGGATCTGCTCGTCAGCTCGCCTGACAAACCGTTCAACGGCACGTACGTTTTCGAAAACCCCGGCGGAAGCACGCGGCCCGTTTTCATGCCGCCGCGGCGGATCAGCCGAGGGCTGCAGAACGTGCAGCTTTCTTGGTCGGACGGCGAACCGAGGGTCCTGACACCCGGATCATCGTTTCCCGATTTCCGCATCTCGGGACTTGAGCACCCTGCCCCGCTGCCGATCCCGGTTGAGTTTCACGCGCCGGTCGGTGCGCAATCCCAAAAGGTTCGGGCGAACCAGTGGAAGGTCGTTGACTTCGACGGGGACGGCGACCTCGACTTCCTGATCGGGATTGGCGACTGGAGCGACTATGGCTGGGACGATGCCTTCGACCGTCAGGGTCAATGGACGCGCGGGCCGCTGCACGGGTTCGTCTACTGGGTCGAGAATACGGGCAACCGGGAACAGCCGATTTACGGCCAGCCCACGCTGCTTCGCGCGGGCGAACAACCGATCGACGTCTACGGACGCCCCTCGCCCAATCTCGCGGACTTCGACGGCGACGGAGACCTGGACCTGTTGTGCGGCGAATTTCTGGACGGGTTCACCTACTTCGAAAACCAGGGAACTCGCCGTGGTCCGTCGTACGCGCAGGGACGGAAACTGAAAACAGGAAAAACGCCGTTGCGGATGGATTTGCAGATGATCGCTCCGGTGGCCATCGACTGGGACTTCGACGGAGATCAAGACCTGATCGTCGGGGATGAAGATGGACGCGTGGCGTGGATCGAGCACACGGGTCGCGTGCACGAAGGGACCCCCGAATTCTTGCCGCCCGTCTACTTCCAGCAAGTCGCCGATCGACTTAAATGCGGCGCCCTGGCAACGCCCTGCGGAGTCGACTGGGATGGGGACGGTGACGACGATTTGGTGGCAGGCAATACGGCGGGCTATCTCGTGCTGTTCGAGAATCTCGGCGCATCGGACGAGCCGACCTTGCCGCGCTGGGCGGCTCCCCGGAACTTACAGGCGGATGGCGTCACGATTCGTATTCAAGCGGGACCGAACGGATCCATCCAGGGTCCCTGCGAGGCGAAATGGGGCTACACGACCGTGTCCGCCGCTGACTGGGACCACGACGGACGCCCGGATCTGATCGTCAATTCAATCTGGGGACGCGTCCAATGGTACCGCAACGTCGGATCGCGGAACGCGCCGCAGTTGGCAGCCGCTCGAGATGTCGAGGTCGAGTGGGACGGTCCCGCGCCCAAGCCCGCCTGGAATTGGTGGGATCCCGAGCCGCGTCAGCTGGTCACGCAATGGCGCACCACGCCGGTCGCGATCGACTGGAATCGTGACGGGCTTTGCGACCTGGTGATGCTCGACCACGAAGGCTACCTGGTGCTCTTCCCACGTCGGCGTGAACAAGGCCGGTTGACGCTCGATCCGCCCCAACGAGTTTTCATCGACAGTGACGGGCATCCGCTGAGATTGAACGATCGCCCGGCGGGCGGGAGCGGTCGCCGCAAACTATCGATTGTCGATTGGGACCAGGACGGTCAACTCGACTTGCTGGTCAACGGCAAGAACGCCGATTGGTATCGCCAGGTCAACACCCAGGACGACCGAGTGCAGTTCGTGAATCAGGGACCGTTGAGCGAAACCGTGCTTTCGAGCCACACCACGAGTCCCACGACCGTCGATTGGAATCGGAACGGGGTTCCCGACTTGCTGATCGGTGCGGAGGACGGACACTTCTACTACTTGCCGCGTTGAGCGGTGGAAGCTTGTCCCGTTTACAAGATTGCAAGCGGATCGCGACTGGCTTCCATCGTGCCGCGCGTGACCCCCACTCGATTCGCCGCCTGCAGTTGACTCCAAACGGCGGCCCCGCGAACTTCACCTCGCAGCAACTGCTGATAGAGCTGAACGAGCCTCCGGACTTGGTCGGTCGTCGTTTCGTCCAATAATTCGATCCGAAACCAGCGCACGCCGGCTTCCATCAATGAAGGCACGATCTCGGCAGCGCTTTGCGGCTGAGCATTGTACAACGTATTGCGACAGCCCACGTCCGCGGCCAGTCGATGCTTCATCCCCACACGGTCCTCCAATTGGACCTGGTGGAGATCGCAGGGCCGCCCGCAATTCGTCTTGTTCGTACCGGGCGAGAGCACCGCGCAATACACGCAGTGCTCCATGTGGAACATTGGCATGTGTTGGTGCACGACCACCTCCAGCCAGGCCGGGGGAACCTGATGCATCAGGCTCAGCAATTGATTGCGATTCAAATCGTACGAAGCCGTCAGCCGATCCACACCCAACTGCATCACGACCGCGGCCGTCAGCTCATTCGCCACGTTCAGTGAGTAGTCCGCGAGAACCGACGTTTCTCGAGTGCGAAAGAATTCAATCGCCGCCAGATTTCGCGCCAGGATTCCTGCAGCGCCGTGCCGCGCCAGCGCGTGAAAAATGCCTGTCTCGCCCGGCTTATGAATCCGTGGTGTGGCCAGATAGAGGCGGGCTCCCGCGTCCCGCGACAGCTCGGCGGCGGCCGCGTATTGGCGAATGTCCGCAAAATCAGCCGTCACGTCCTGGACACCCAAGTGCAATAGCGCCGCCAGTTGATCCAGCGACCGACACAGCACGTGCAGACGCGGCTCATCGGACGGAAGCCTTTTCGACGGAAGCTTTTTCGAAGAAAGCTCGAGTTGACTCGATCGTGTCCGTGTCGGCGCGAGAGGGCGAAGTGAATCGAGCTTCGAGTCGTTGGCCAACCGCCGGGCGGGCGCCGCGCAGCCGGGCCGAGAGTTCGTCGACCATGCCTCGCCGTAATCGTCCCAATTGGCTTAGCGGAACCATCGGATCGCCCTCGGCAATCAGTGTCAGTGTCCGCAGCTGGAATGGCGTGTGACCCAAGCGACCCAACTGCTCGCGCAGCGTCGCCTCGGTTAACGGGTGTCGGGTCGCCCGCGGAAGCGGCATTTCCGAGGCCAACTCCAGTGACAACTCGTTGTCCAGGCTGACTCGGACGCGGAGGGGCTGCCCCACGGCGGCGGTCACCTCCAAGTCGATGCCGAAACACTGCTGTGGATCGGCCGCTTCAAAGGAACGACGCAGGCGACGTTTCACCACCGGATCGTCGGTCTTCCAGACATCCGTCCCCGGCGACAATCGTTCGAAATCTGCATCGCCGTGAAGCACCAGTTCAACCGAACCGGACGTGACTGCGTCGGCCTGTGTCGTTCCGCGTTGCCAAAGCTCGCGAATCCGTCCGCCGGGCTGCTCATTCTGCGCCAGACCGCAATCAAACATCACGCCGTCGCCGACCCTCAAACCGCGCTTGAGTCGCACAACGACTCGCCGACCGCGAACACGTTCAACCGTGCCGACCAGGACGCCGCGTTTGGCCGAACTCAAGCCCGGCACAAGGCGTTTGTGATCGCAGCCTTCCAGCCAGCCGGGCGCCAAGCCGCGCGAGAACGTCAGTTCCATTTCTTCTCGTTGCTGGTCGCTCAACTGAACGGGGCAATTGGCAAGAGCCAGATCGATCGCCAAGCGATACTGCCGAGTAATCGCCGCGACGTATTCCGGACTCTTCAAGCGCCCTTCGATCTTCAGCGCTTGAACACCCGCCTGCAAGAGTTCGGGCACGAGCGTGTACGCCGCCAGATCCTGGGGACTCAGGAGGTATTTCACTTGGCCGAGATCGACGCGCTGACCGTCACAGTAAAGCTCGTAAGGCAAACGACACGCCTGCGCACATTGCCCTCGGTTCGCACTGCGGCCCCCCAACGATTCACTGGTCAGGCACTGCCCCGAGTAAGCGACGCACAGAGCGCCGTGCACGAAAACTTCCAGCGGAACCGGCGTGGCTGCTGACACGGCTCGAATCTCGTCCAGCGACAACTCACGGGGCAAGACGACACGGTCGATTCCCCACTCCGCGGCAACCTGAATGCACTCGGCACTGGTCAAGGTCATCTGCGTCGAGGCGTGAACAGGCAGGTCCGGCGAGACCTCCTTGACCAGCCGAAGTGCACCCAAATCCTGAACCAGGATGGCATCGACCCCGGCCGCGGTCACCTGCCGGACGACCGCCTCGAACTCAGTCAACTCATCAGAAAACACGAGCGTATTCAGTGTGACATAGCCCCGCACCTGCCGCTCATGAAGCAACTGCATTGTGGACTCAAGATTTTGCAACGAAAAGTTTGCGGCACGAGCGCGGGCGTTAAAGCCGCGTTCCAAACCGAAATAGACAGCGTCGGCTCCGTTTTCGACCGCGGCACGCAGGCATTCCAGGTCGCCCGCGGGCGCCAACAGTTCCATCGGTGTTCGCAAAGATCGAAGGGGACGAGACATCACACACCGCGGGGAGAAGACAGTAAATTCGACGTAGCGGGGAACGGGAAAGAGGTCAGGGCCGATCGTGACACCCGCACGCTCGTTCTCAAAAGGGGACTGCCCCCTTGGCGACTGCCCCCTTGGCGACCAAGCCTATTCCCATACGTCGGAATTGACCTAAACTTTTCCGCCCGTCCGGGCACGGAGTGGTCGGCGGAGTGTAGGTGATCGGTTTACACCATAGCGGAGCTTTAGCCGAGCTGAAAGCGGAGCGTTTTGCGTCCGAGCCAAGGGACACGAGTATCGGAGTCGGCGAAACCGGCGGCGATGAGAAGCGGGTTGTGGGCCACATTTCTGGTACTGCACAACGATCTCACGCTCGGCAATGATGATGTTGGCACTGGCGTCGATGAAGTCCCGGAAGAGATGCCGTGAGCTTTGCCGTCTCGTAACCGTTGGCGACGCGCTGTGCCAACAGTCGGTATAAGCTGCTGGCCATCAGCGTCAATTGCACGTCGCAGTTGACCTTCATGGCAACGGCCGACGACGGCGCGTCCATGTGAAAGAAGCGCATCCTCAATGCCGTTCTCGATAAGCATCCGTTGGGCATACCGCTGAACCAGCGCCGCGGGTGTGCGTCGCATTTGGTTGGTCAGCAGCAGCGTCGGTTCTTCGTGACCCAAGTCCTTGATCGCGATCTGTCGCAAGGTGCCTTCATAGTCATCGAGGGAAATGTGGTCGTCAAGAATGCGTGGCGTTCGATACTGACGCGACACGCCACTCAAGTTGATCCGACGCCAAGCGGAGCGGGGCCGGGCCTCAATGTCATCAACGATCTTGGGGCCTCTTCGTCGAAGTGTGATGAACTGAACGCCCAGGCGGTTCAGTTCGCTCAGGTTCCGCTGCGTCGTGAGTTTGGAGTCAAAGATCAGTTCACCTGGCACGTTGCCCGCTCGCTGTTTCCAGAACTCGACGAACCGGAGTATCTCGTCGTTTTGATCCTCCTTCCGCAAGTCGGCGTTGCCATAGCAGAAGAATCGCTTGTCACCATCCTGGGCCAAGAACGCCAAAATGCCCTTCTGGCGGCGGCTGCGCTTGGAAACGTAGTGCTTCTGCAGCAACGCATCCTCGCCGTGAAACGGGATCGTGTGAAAATCCAAATCGAAGGAGTTGCCGTGCTCCAACCCAGTTTGCTGCTGGCGTCGAACCGGTGGCAAGTGACTTTGGATAACAAGCGGGATCAATCCGGCAGCTGTACTCCGTCAGGAAGGAACGTTTGGGAATCGCGTTGAGTCCCGCAAACAAGGCCAGTCCCTCGTCCAGCACGGCGCTCATGACGTGTGTGTGGCGCTGGGTGCCGAACAGTTTCAGTGCCAGCAGACTGCGGACGGCATGTCCGGCTGGCACCATTTTCGTTCCGGGCAGGTTGCTCTTGCCAACGATCTTGTCGAACGACATTTCGACCAACCAGGGAAGGAACAGAAACAAACCACCGAACCTGGTGCGGACCACCCTCGGTTCCAGGCACAACTCTCGAACATCCGAACGATCAGCAGCAGTTGGTCGAGTTCCCTCGGGGCGTTCTTCATCACGTCGCCGAGGCAGCGGTGCGAACCCCTCTTGCCGGAGAACCTTCGAGATGGCCATCGGCGATCGCTTCACTCCATCCTTCTTAAGCGATTCGCTGATGTCATAGACAGAGAGATTCTGCTTTCGAAGTGTGACGATGAGGCCGCGAACACGTTCCTCCTCAGCCGATCGCGAGCTTCGCTGCGGCACGACGAAGAAGTCGCGATCGGGATTGCGTCGAAACTCATGGACCAACTGCCAGAAGCTGCCGAGCGTGTAGCCAAATTGGCTGGCGACTTCCCTTCCAGGCCGATTATCGACACAATAGGCCCTGAGTGCCTCGTACTGCCGATGGGCCGTGTTGCGGGGCGTAAGGAAGACGTTCGCCAGGTCGCTTAGTTCGGAAGGGTTACCCATAACGATGCTTCCACCTCGTCAGACCCGGAGTGGTCCGAAGGGCGTGTGGCGGCATTGTCGCAAAAATGGGCAAGAACCACGGGAAAACCAGCCAAATCCGCAATGCACCCTACGTAACGCCAAGGTCGTGTGTCCACCGTGACAAGGTGGAAGCATATCATTTGAGTAAACCAGTCACCTATATCAGTTTTGCAGATTCCTCGCGAGAAATTCGGCTGCTATTCTTCGAACCACTTAGGCTCACCTGGGGGTATGGGAATCCAGGCT
>CAWGYT010000030.1:0-69378 GCA_963826795.1 uncultured Planctomycetales bacterium
GAGACCGAGACCGAGACGGACTAATCGGCGGTGGCAGGAAAGGCAGACTTCAGACCGTTTGCTTCCGGCTCCTCCACGTGATGTCGGCGGCCGTTGATCCAGCCTTAGACAGCAAACCGAGAGCGCCTACGTTCCCACGAGCAATGTCAGTCGGTCGAGTCGCAATGGAGGCCGATTCGCCGCGTGCCGAAGGAGCCGTCCAGCCCGACGTTTGTGTCACGGCGCAGCGTTCGCGGTCTGGGTCGCGGTCTGGGGGATCGGTCGGTCGGACGAAGCGGTGTAGCGAACGTTTGCGCCGGGCCGTGCGCGTGTGAGCCGGCGGATTACGGCGTTCGCATCCGTTAAGCGGCGAGGCCGGGCAGTGAGACGGCGCGGAGATTGCAAACGGTCGATCGTCGATTACGCGAAGATCGCGGCGCAGGCGGTCGTGCCGCGGAACCAGCGCCGGCCCGCGGCGCTGGCCGCCATGCGCACGCGAGCGAGCGAACCGACGATCTGGCCGAAACGCCGGTCGAACTGGAAAACGCTTTCCAGCCAGTGCTCCGCCCGGATCCCCAGCCGCTGGAGGATCGGGGCCAGCGACGCGGGAATCGCAGCACGGCTCTTCGACCCCTGCTGCCGGCCGGTCCAGTCGAGCAGCTCGAGGTACTTTTCCAGGCTGATCGGCAGCAGTCCCTTGTTCGAGGCGCGCCAGGGCCGCTGCGCACCGGCAGGGTCGAGTTGAACGGGATCGTCTTCCCGAATTGTGAGCGGACAAAGCCAGTCGTCCGGACCCGGCGTGCTTCCCTGCGCCGGCCGGGATCCGCTCGACTGCCGTCCCTGGATCCGATTGTAGGCGGACGTGTGACGCGCCTCTTCCGGGACCGAAGCCTCCCCGGCCCGGATCGGGTTCAAATCCACATAGATTCCGCACAGCAGAATCGCCGCTTCGTCTTCCAGACTCCGGCAGCCGAAGCGATGTTCCCAGAAGGTGCCGCTGGTGCCGGACTCTCGATTAAAGCGCCGCGCGAGATGCTCGCAAAGCGTCCCCATGTACCACGAGACATCCGCCAAACGCCGCCGCAACTTGTCGACGTCCTGTGTGCGGCGTTGCTGCTCGAGCTGCTCGTCGGTCGGTTCCTCGATCTGGCTGTTTCCCGTTCGTTTCAGCCGCGCCACGATCCACGAGCGCCGCAGTACCTCGTCGTCGCTGTAGGTCGCCGCCAGATCCGGACGCGTGCGGAGGATCAGGTGGAGGTGGTTGGCCTGTTCGGCATGAAAGCCAATGTCGATCGCAAACAAGCCGGCCAGCTGCCGCTCGACCTCCTCGATCACCTCGCGACGAGACTCGTAGTCGATCCCCGTCACCGGATCCTGACCGCAGAGCCACGCCCGCTGCACGCAGCGATTCCAGCAGTGATAGACGCCCACTTCCCCCTGAGAGACAACGGTTCGGCGCGGAGAGCTCGGCATGGGACACCTCCTGGCAAACAGACGACCTCCTGGAACGCCAGGTAGTATCTCCGTCCCTACAACTCCGCCGCAACCCTCCTTGCAACTCAGATCTCGACTTGACGGCCCACCCTCCCGACCGGCACGCATGAACTCGAATGTACTCAGCGACTCGAGCGACTGAGCACGACGCACCGGGCCCCCTCGGACGTCGGGCGAGCCAACCGGAATGTAGACCGTCTGGTTAGGTTGGAACGTAGACCCTGTAGTTGCATAAAGGATTCTTTGCGAGTGTGAGTTGGACTGAGAAAACCAGGGGTCTTCGAACTTGCCATCGCTTGTTGCTGGATCTCACATCCGGTGAGATCCAGGCGCACCGGGAGGGCGAGGCTCCTGCCGAGCCGCAGGAGCGGAAGACGCTGTCAAAGAAGGCTCAGCAGGAGCTTCGCCCTCCCGAAGGCTTGGCCACAAAGCAGTTTTTCTGCAACGCTGGGGTAGACCGTCTGGTTAGGTTCAGCGACTGAGCACGACACACCGGGCCCCCTCGGACGTCGGGCGAGCCAACCGGAATGTAGACCGTCTGGTTTGGTCCTGGTTAGGTCCCGACCGGCACGCATGAACTCGAATGTACTCAGCGACTCGAGCGACTGAGCACGACGCACCGGGCCCCCTCGGACGTCGGGCGAGCCAACCGGAATGTAGACCGTCTGGTTAGGCCGGGCGTGAGATGGGCCTACGTCATTGCCGCGTGTTTTCCCTGTGATCCGGGTTGTCCCGGACAAGGTTCAACGGCACAGATAGTCCACAATCTGGCGTCACTGGTTTGCTATCCGGCTACCTTCCTCAGCATGTTTCGAATCGCGGCAACGCTTCGGAGCACGCATCGTGGCAACGTCTGTCGAACTACACGATGGTTTGCAGCTTGCTAGGCGCCGCCGGATTCGCACTCATGATGGTTCCCGAGTTGCAGCCCTGGCGAGGTGTCTCGCAACGACTTGCAGAAGCCGCCATTTTCATTTGGGTGGCGGTGATCAGCGGCGTTTGCTGACGTGCGTGCCCATTAGGCGAGGATCTCCTGGATCACTTTCCCCGCGACGTCGGTCAGCCGATAACTTCGGCCATTGTGGAAATACGTTAGCCGCTCGTGGTCGAGACCTAACAGGTGGAGCATGGTGGCGTGCAAGTCATTCACGCTGGTGCGATTTTCGACGGCCGCATAGCCGATTTCGTCGGTCGCTCCGTAGCTGACGCCGCCTCTCACACCGGCGCCCGCCATCCATTGCAAAAAACCGTTTGGATTGTGGTCGCGTCCGTTGCCATTTTGTGAAATCGGCATTCTCCCGAATTCGCCTCCCCACAGCACGAGTGTCGAATCCAGGAGTCCGCGCTGTTGCAGATCCGTGAGGAGACCGGCGATCGGGACATCAGTCGCCGCACAGTGTTCGGTGTGATTCTTCGGCAGATTGCTGTGGGCATCCCACTCTCCGTCGCTGTAAACCTGCACAAAGCGAACGCCGCTCTCGATCAGGCGGCGGGCCATCAGGCATTTTGATCCGTATGATCGCGACTCTGGATTGTCGATTCCGTACAGGGCATGCGTTTCCTTCGACTCCTGGGACAAATCCACCACATTCGTCGCTTCGGTCTGCATCCGAAACGCCAATTCGAAGGATTGCATACGTTGAGCGAACTCCGCATCGGCGTGATGACGCTTGAGATGCTCGTCGTTCAGCCTTGCCATCAGATCGAGCTGCGCCCGTTGGTCGGCCCGAGTCACCTGGGGCTGCCGCTTGAGATTGAGGATGGGAGTCCCCTGCGAGCGAAACAGAGTGCCTTGATACGTTGTCGGCAAGAATCCGGAGCCCCAGTTGTGCGGACCCCCTTTCGCACCTTTCGTATTTCCCATCACCACATAGCCGGGAAGGTTCTGGTTCTCACTTCCCAACCCGTAGGTGATCCAGGCACCTGCCGTGGGAAACCCGGGTGCGCCAAGCCGCTGTTGATCTGATAAATCGCGGGGACGTGGTCGTTTGAATCGCTGTAGCACGACTTGATCAACGCCAGCTTGTCCACGTGTTTCGCAACGTTCGGATACTTGTCGCACACCCACTGTCCGCACTCGCCGTACTGCTGGAATTGAAAGGGCGACTTCATCAGCGGACCCGGGTTGCCGAAAAAAGCCTTGATGTCCGTGGTCTGCCCGTGCCGCCGAGTTAGTTCGGGCTTGGGGTCAAACAGATCAACGGCGCTCGGTGCGCCCTCCATAAACAGCCAGATCACCGACGTGGCCTTCGCGTGAAAATGGCCGGTTCGCGGTGCGAGCGGATTGGCGTCAGCCGGCTGGCCGCCGAGCAGACGTTCCTGATTGAGCAAGTTCGCCAGGGCGACCATTCCCGCTCCGCCGCCCGCGCGACAAAGCCACTCGCGGCGACTGAGCATGCCGGCGACATGACCGCAAGGAAACAGTTGCCGAGTTGGAGCGGATTGACTGCGCGGCAAGATCCATTTCAGTCAACATAGATGAACTCGTTCAGCGCAAAAAGCGATTGACAATAATCGGTTAACGATTCGAGGCGGCAGTTCGCCTCGTTGCGAGCGGCTCGCGTCTGGAGTTGCGACTGGATGAAGTCAAGCGATGCCTGGCTTTCCGACTCCGTGGGAGCTCGCGCAAAGGCCAACTCGAACGAGGTTTGCACAACCTGCGCGTCATCCTCGCCGCAGGCATCGATCAGACGCTGTGCAAAGTCGCCGGCACAAGCCCGCACAAACCCGTCGTTCAGCAGCGCCATCGCCTGCGGTGCCACGGTCGTGTTCTGTCGCCGCGCGCAGCTGACCAGGAAATCAGGGCGGTCGAAGGCCTGAAACAACGGATAAGGGACCAGCCGCTTGTGAAACATGTAGACGCTTCGTCGACGCGTTTCGGCATCGTCTTTCGCATCCGTCGGATAGTCCCCGCCCTGGATATTGCGAGCGGTGTTTGCCTCGGCGGGAATGAACGGTTTGAAACCCGGTCCACCGGGCTGCAGGTTGAGCGTGCCACTGACCGCGAGCATGGCGTCGCGAATCACTTCGGCTTCGAGCCGCCGCGGAGGCATCTTCCACAACAGGCGATTCTCCGCATCGAGTTGCGCCGGGCCTGACCGGTCCTGTGCCGCCACCGCGTTCGTCGTCCACTCACCGTTGTTCTGCTGCCAGACGGCGCTGTTGAGAATCTTCTGGTGGAGTCGTTTAAGCTGCCAGCCGTGAGTGACCAGGTCGTAGGCGAGGTAATCCAGCAACACGGGATGCGTGGGCGGGTCGCTGCGGACTCCAAAGTCGCTTTCGGTACGGACGAGTCCCTGGCCGAAGTGATGTTGCCAAACGCGATTGACGATCACTCGGGCCAGCAGCGCGCCTCCGCCGTGTTCGACATCCGTGATCCAATCTGCCAGGGCCCGGCGCTGAAGCGTACTGTTGACGTTGCCGGCAACTGCCTTGGCGTCGGCCCAATATTGCTCCGCGTCCCGGCCAGAAGTAAGAATCGCGGGGAATCCCAGTTTGACCTGTAGCTCGCGATCGTAGAAATTGCTGCGGCGAAAGAGCCAGGTCGTGCGAACTTGGGAGTCGAAATCCTGAAAAAACAAGCCCTCCTCACCGTTGGGAAGTTGACCGCTTTTCCGGTCGCCGCTGTGAAAGGCACTGAGCAGTCGATAGTACTCGCGAGCCGACAACGCGTCGTACTTGTGATCGTGACAACGCGCACAGCCGACGGTCAATCCCAGCAAGCTTTGGCCCAGGGTCGAGATGACATCGTCCAGTTCGTTGTAGCGATTGAACAGTCGCTCCTCTTCCAAAAACGTGGCTTCCAATTGCGAATGCGTCCCGCCTGTGAGGAAACCGGTCGCCGCAATCGCCTCCGAGTTGCCGGGTTCATACTCATCACCCGCGATTTGCCAGCGCACAAACTGGTCGAAAGGCATGTCGTCGTTGAAAGCACGAATCACAAAATCGCGATAATGGTAGGCGTGCGGCCGGTCACGATCCGACTCCTGACCGTCGCTATCGGCGTAGCGCGCCAGGTCCAGCCAATGTCGGCCCCAACGCTCGCCGTAGTGGGGCGAGTCGAGCAACTGATCGATCAGGTCGCGTGCCGGGTTGATCGGATCTCGGCCGAAAGTCGCGAGGAATTGTTCCGTCTGTTCCGGCGTCGGCGGCAAGCCGATCAGATCAAAGTAGATCCGCGCGCAAGTGAGCGAGCGGGCAGGGGAGGCGATGCGGAGATGCCGTTTCCGACCAGCTTTTCGGCCACGAAGAGATCGACATCTGTGCGGCACCAAACGTCTCCGTCATTGACTGGCGGACGCCCGACGGGCCTCAATCGCTGAAAGGCCCAATGTTCACGAGCACGCTCCAAACGCGGATCCAGCACGTCGGCGTCGGATGGCCACGGAGCTCCCTGGTCGATCCAGGCTCGCAACACGCCGACCTGCTCCGGACTCAGCCGCTCCATGTCATCCGGTGGCATGATGTGGTCGGGATCGAGACCCGCGACGCGATGCACAAGCGAGCTCGACAAGCCGTCACCTGGCACGAGAACGGGGCCGTGTTCGCCCCCTTCCATCACGCGCGCCTTGATCCCGAGATTCAGGCCGCCCTCTTCATTGCCAGCCGCGTGGCACTCGAAGCAGTACTGGCGAAAAATCGGCTGCACCTCTTTGACGAAATCGACGGTTCGCCCAACGGCGGCCGGCACACGGTCCGCCAGCTCGAGCGAATCGCTAAGCCCGCCTGCGCCGGCCTCCTGCGAATCGCCCGAAGCAGGCGCGTTGTTGAGATGAGACACCTGCGCGAGGGCGGAGTATCGGGAGACCGCCAGTGCGACGAAAAGGAGCAGCAGGCGCACAGAGCACTTCATGGAAACACCGAACAAAAAGGGGACGGCTTGGAGTGATTAGAACCCGGCTTGCCTGACGTGAGTATAACCGCCCTTGGCACTCAAGTGGCCAGCTGGCGGGCCGCATTCCGGCCGGGCTTCAATCGGTGCGCCATGATTCTCGCAAATCGCGATAAGCTGACTGTCGCCGCCCGGCGAGAGTGTCACACTTGGCGCGACACCGAGTCTCCCGCCAACTCGACGCCGAAGGGCAATTCAGTCCGCTTTCGCCAGGTCGAGGAACACCACGATCGAAGGATTGCCGACCGGCACATAGTGGCCTGTGAAGCTCAGGCCGCCCGTCGTGCGATCGACTCGAAAGACGGTGAGGTTGTCACCCCGTTGGTTGCAACAATAGAGGAACTCGCCCGTCGGGTCGAAGTTAAAACTGCGCGGGTAACTCCCTCCGGTCCATCTCTCGCCGAGATAGGTCAGTTCCCCGCGCGTTCCAACCGAAAACATCGCGATACTGTCATGCAGTCGATTGCCCGCATAGACGAACCGCCCATCCGAAGATACGAGAATTTCCGAACCGAAGCTACTGCCCGCAAAACCCGGTGGCAGCGTCGAGATTGTCTGCCGTGCAGTCAACCGACCGGTGGTTTTATCGTAGTCAAAAAGGACGATTGTGGAGGATTCTTCCTGAAGCGAATACAACCATTGGCCGGCGGGATGGAAATGAAAATGTCGCGGACCGTCTCCGGGCGGAAGTGAGACGGCAGGCGGCGCGTTCGCCGTCAGCACGCCCCGCGCCGAGTCGAATTTCCAGCTGAAGATTTGATCCAGGCCCAAATCCGCATGCAGCACGAAACGCCCCGATGGATCGGACTGAATCATGTGCGCATGAGTTCGATCATGTCCGCTAATGGCAAAGCTTCCCGGCGGAGCGTTCGTCGCTCGGGTTGGGCCAATCGTACCGGTATCCGACTTGATATCCGTCGGATCGCCCAGGCGACCGTCCGCCAATATCGGCAGGACTGCAACCGACCCACCGAAGTAGTTCGCCACCAGCAGATATCTCCCGCTCGGATGGACGCTCACGAACGTCGGCCCCGCGCCACCGGAACGAACGGTGTTCAGCAGGGTCAGCTGCCCGTCCCGTGGATTGATCGCCATGGCGCTCACGGTGCCCTCTCGTTCGTCGCCCACACGATCGGTTTCATTCGCGGAATACAGGCAGCGTCCGGCGGAATCGATCGCCAGGCAGCTGGGGCTGGTGCCCATCTCAAGAATTCCGGCAGGTGCCATGGCCCCCGTCACGCGATCCACCTGAAAAAGATGAATGCCGCGACCATTGCCGGGCGGCAAATCCACCTGGGTCGGCAATACATCTCGAAGCGGAGCGCTGAAGGTTCCCACATACGCGATCAAAGGTTCGGCGGATTGGCACGATTGAGTGTGGAGCCATCCGCCCAAAAAAAGCATCGTTGCCGTCATCACGATCGCGGTTCGCAAGAACGAACAGCGAGTCCGTTTCAATGAAGATGAAGTCATGGGAAAATTCTGCTTGTGTGAAGGAGTTTGCTTGTCTGCAGGAGTTTGCTGTTCTGCAGGAGTTTGCTGTTCTGCAGGAGTTTGCTGTTCTGCAGGAGTTTGTGTCTGCTGGTCTGCAGGAGTTTGCTGGTCTGCACGTCGGGAGAGGTGACACGATCGTGTCCCTTCTCCCCAACGCGGGAGAAGGTGGCCGCAGGCCGGATGAGGGGGCCGCGCCTTGTCCTCCCCGCTCGGTCCTCGCGAACCGGCCCGAGGAAGAGTGAAGTCGAGTTCGTCGCAAGATGAGTTGACTCCGATGGTTTCAAGGCGAGAAAGCTTGCGAGGCGCGCGCCGAAGTCGGTCCCGTTCACCGCTTGCCGCGCATCGGGTGCCGAAATTGTAATCCAGTCATGCGAATCCGAATACTCGACAATTGATCGGTTGACGCGACGATGAGTGATGCGTAAACTATCCGGCGAAAGGGGGCGATTCGAGCCTGATGTCACCCAGTCGACTCAAACATGAACTGCAGAAGAAGCGTCCGTTTGATTCGCTCGAGCAGGAGGCGATCCTGAACATTCTGCGCACGAACGATCAATTTCAGAATCGGTTCGGTCGGCTGTTTCGGGAATTCGGCCTGACGTCTTCTCAATATCATGTGCTGAGGATTCTGCGAGGCGAGGGCAGGCCCCTGCCGTGTTTGGAGATCGCGGAACGGATGATTCAGGTCGTGCCCGCCATCACCGGACTCTTGGATCGGTTGGAGAAGCAGGAATTGGTGACGAGGGAGCGATGCACGCAGGATCGGCGCGTCGTGTACGTCGAATTGACGGCGAAGGCCAAGAGCATTCTCAAGCAGATGGATGGCCCGGTCCAGGCCCTGCACGGACAACTCATCGGCCATCTGGCCCCCGCGGAACTCAAGGAGCTCAGTCGCCTGCTGGACACAGCCCGCGAGAGCTTGCGGTCGAGCTCGGAATCGTAAGTTTTTTTACGTAACTACGTGACAGGTCAAGTACTGCCATGTCAACTAATGAGGGAAAAAACACGTCATGAGCTTCAAAGGAAAAGTCGCTTTGGTCACCGGTGCCACCTCGGGGATTGGTCGAGAGACGGCGCTTCAGTTCGCACGGGCGGGTGCCCAGGTCGCCTTGGCCGGACGCCGTCTGGAAGAAGGGAAGGCGGCCGTCAAGGAAATCGAAGCGGCGGGCGGCGAAGCGATTTTCGTGCAGACGGATGTGACGAAGGAGGACCAAGTCAAACGACTGGTCGATGACACGCTGGAGCGGTTCGGGCGCTTGGACATCGCCTTCAACAACGCAGGCGTCGAGCAGACGGGTCCGATCACGGAGTTTGCCGAGCAGGATTATCGGAAGGTATTTGACATCAACGTGCTGGGCGTATTCCTGAGTCTGAAGTACGAGATTCCCGCGATGCTCAAGTCGGGCGGTGGATCGATCATCAATACTTCCAGCATCGTGGGGCAGAAGGCGATGCCGGGCGCAAGCATCTACATCGCCTCGAAGCATGCCGTCGAGGGAATCACCAAGGCCACCGCGTTGGAAGTTGCGGGCCAGGGCATCCGCGTGAATGCGGTCGCTCCCGGCGCGATCGCCACGGACATGATCGATCGATTCGCAGGAGAGGAGGGTTCCGAGAATCGGCAGTACCTTGCCTCCTTGCATCCGATGGGCCGTTTGGGCGAATCTCAAGAAATCGCCGCTGCCGTGCTCTATTTGGCCTCTGACGCCGCTTCCTTCACGACCGGCATCTCGCTGCCGATCGATGGTGGCTATTTGGCCAAGTAGTCGAACGGACAGGTGACTCATCACCACACGATCGAGATCGAGTTCTACTCCTGCAACGGCACGAGGACTAGACTTGCCTCAACGAACGTCGCGGCGCAGCACTCTGTTCGAATCGATGGGACGGAATTCGCTCCGTCGTTATCGGTTCACGAGGATCGTAACGAGGAACGAAGCCGCCTCGAGGCAGCGAACGGCATGCGGCACCTCGGCCTCCAGGTACAGCATTTCGCCGGCGCTGAGCTCTTGCGTCTTACCGGAAGCCGTGAACGCGATGCGACCTTCGAGGCACTGCACGATGATTTCACCGGGTGCTTCATGCTCGGGTATGATCTTGTCCGCATGCATGACGATCCGTATCACCTCAACGTGCCGTGTCTTGAAAAGAGTCCTGGTCTGAGTTTCCGCCAAGGAGGATCCCAAGGGACGGACGTCGATCACTTCTCCGGGTTGTGCATGATGGATTGCCATGATTGTGTTCTCCAAGTTGAGTAGGCCGTTTTGACCCTCGCCACAAATACAACCAGCGCCACCGCTCCGAGGAAGCAGTGGCTGCTTCAAGTATACCCGTAGCCGTGCTACACAACGGGCGTCTCGCCGACGAAGATGCCCGCCGCTTGCCGGCGGGAGTCTCACGCTCGCCGCTACAGACGGGCGTCTCGCCGACGAAGATGCCCGCCGCTTGCCGGCGGGAGTCTCACGCTCGCCGCTACAGACGGGCGTCCGCGACATTCGCTATTGCGGTTTTCGAGCGATGAAGCCGGCTCGCTTCGCGAGCAGTGAATGCGAGCCGAATTTGCGAACCCTTCGTACCCGGAAGCCCGTCTGTCTGAGCTTCTCCGCCACGTCACTTCCGTCGTAGAGCTGGACGAGATGCTGCTCGCGCGAGCGCCGAAAGGCTGCTCCAACTTGTCGAAAAGAAGTGATCTGCCGCGTCAAACGGTCGCGCTTCGAATCGTACTCATATTGCACCAGACACGCCCAATCGTCGCCCTCGGCAAATGTCCTGTCTCGGTGGCGATCGAGGCCGAGTTCGGCCACATCAAAGATCAGCACGCCCCCTGGCTCCAACGCCGTGAACGCCTTCGCGAAGAACGACGACAGATTGCCTCCCGGCTCGCCTTGAGTGCGATAACAGACGACCTCGCCCAGCGCCGTGATCGCGCGGCAGCGTGGAATTTCGCAGGACCAGAGCGAGCCGACCTGAAACCGCGCCGCCGGAACGCGCTGCCGAGCGAGCTTGATCATCGACCGCGAAACATCGATCCCAATGACCCGGTATCCCGCCTCAACCAAATGCTTGGCCCAGCGGCCGCCCCCACATCCCAGGTCGACAACGGTTTCGGATTGGACGTTCGGCGGGCGTAGAATTTCGAGTAAGCCCGGTGCCAGGTCCTCGCCGAGCTGGCTGAAACCCTCGTCATGGATGTAGGCGAGATCCTCATCGTAAAACGATTGCGAGGATGCCATCCGGGCTTCCTTTATTCCCGAGAAGCGATGACACCATGCGTGTCGCAAATGCTCAGCCATTGCCACGGGCGAGTCAGGGCTGGGGGTAGATGGTCCGCCAGTCGCGTTGCATCTCGGCGACAATCCATCCGTTTCGGGTTGCCTCGTTTAACGCCTTGTCGAGACGACCGACAGCTGAATCGCGGTCATAAGCGAATTCGCGGATCGCCTCTTTGGCGGGCCCTTCATTCCAGGAGGGCAGGGGATCAGCACCGAGCCCAACAGGGCCGTGGGTCAAGCAGACAAGCGTGCTCAAAGCGACGAGCGATCTGGCAGACGTTTGTCGGGTCATCACGAATACTCCGCGACTTCAAGGCGGAAATCTCGGCAGGACGTCCTTGATGGCGAACCTGCCGTTTTGAACATTGCGGATGTTGCGTCCGCTATTTGCTGCCCCCGCCTTCTTGCAGCTTTTGCATCACCTCGTCCAAGTTGAAACTGGCGGCCTTTTGCCGCTGCGGGTACTCCTTGAACGTCATCAGAAATTGACCGACATAGTCCTGCGCCGGAACCAGCAGGAAGACATGATCGAGCAGCCAGTCGTAATAGGTATTGGAGGTGATATCCGCTCGCTCGTACGGGTCGGTGCGGAGGTTGAAAATCTTGGGAATGCGGAGTGTGGTAAAAGGCTCGGCCCACACTTGAAGCGTTCCAGGGGCCCGTTGCTCCATGAACACCAACTTCCAATTGTCGAATCGCAGGCCGGTGACCTGTTGGTCGTCGTTACAATAAATGAACGATTCACGCGGCCCGGTCTCGGTTTTCCCGGTCAAATAGGGCGAAAGATCGTACCCGTCCAAATGGACGCGGTAGGTCATCTCCCCGATCTGATATCCCTTCAGCAGCTTCTGCTTGACGTCTGGGTCACCCGCGATGGACAACAAGGTTGGCAGCCAGTCGTGGTGGCTCACAATCTGGTTCGAGACGCGACCCGGCTTGATCTTTCCTGGCCAGCGGACCATACACGGCACGCGGTAGGCGCCTTCCCAGTTGGAGTTCTTTTCGTTGCGAAACGGCGTCATGGCCGCATCGGGCCAGGAGTTCATGTGAGGCCCGTTGTCGGTGCTGTACATCACGAACGTGTTATCGGCGATGCCGGCGTCGTCGATCGCCTTCAAGACCGTGCCGACGTTCCGATCATGGTCGATCATCGCGTCATGGTATTCGCTCTGCCAGCGTCCCGACTGCCCCTTGCTGTCGGGCTTGACGTGCGTCCGGAAGTGCATATGCGTGTAGTTGACCCAGACGAAGAACGGCTTGTCCGCCTCCGCCTGCCGCCGAATGAAGTCCGCGGCGCGAGCGGCGATGTCGTCGTCAATGGTTTCCATCCGCTTCTTTGTGAGCGGGCCGGTGTCCTTGATGATTTGCTTGCCGACCCGCCCGAATCGCGGGTCAACCGTCGGATCGTCCCGTTCGCTCGCCTTAGAGTCCAATACGCCGCGAGGCCCGTACTTGGCGCGAAACGCCGGGTCTTTGGGATAATCAGGAAGCTCAGGCTCTTCCTCGGCATTCAGGTGGTAGAGGTTGCCGTAGAACTCGTCGAAACCGTGCACGGTTGGCAAGAACTCGTTGCGATCGCCCAGATGGTTCTTACCGAATTGGCCCGTGGCGTAACCGAGTGGCTTCAGCAACTCGGCGATCGTTGGATCTTCCTTTTGCAGCCCCAGCGTGGCCCCGGGCAAACCGACCTTCGTAAGGCCCGTCCGCAGGCCATGCTGACCGGTGAGAAAAGAAGCTCGGCCCGCCGTGCAACTCTGCTCCGCATAGTAATCGGTGAAGAGCATTCCTTCACGCGCGACGCGATCGATGTTCGGTGTGCTGTAACCCATCAGGCCCAGCGAATAGGCGCTGACATTGGATTGGCCGACATCGTCGCCCCAGATGATCACAATGTTGGGCTTGCGCTGCTGCCCGAAAGCTGGATCGGCCGCAACCGTCATCCCAACGGCCGTGGCCGCGGCCATCACGAGACATCGCTGAAATAATTTGGGAATCGTCATGGTGGCTCGCTTATTCGAACGAGACTGGAAGAAAGCTCGCGGCGACAATCGCGCGAGCCGGTCCGCCGCGTTGACACAACCGTGGGATCACGTCAGAGCGACCGAGGGAGAAATGGTATCAGCTGGTCAGTGAATGTAAAGGACCCTGACGTTCTGAAAAAAGCTGGGATGCGGTCCGGTTCGGGCGTGGTCGCCGTTTCTAGCGTTCGTTCGGCTGCCTGGAGGGAGCTGAGGAGCGGAAGAATGACTCGCGGGCTGCCGGGGCGAGGCAGCAAAGGGCAATCCTGCTTCCCTTGTTGCGAAGCTTTTGCTTCAACAGCGCAAGTTCCTCGATCGAGGCCGCGCAAATCGAGTTCACGTGGGAGAAGTCGAACAGGACCTTGCTGTCCCGAACCAATCGCTCGGCGAGTTGAGTGAAGTCGGCGCGGAGCGAGTTGAGCGACGCGGGGCCGAGATCCTGCGCGTCCTTGAACTGGATGAGCGTCACACCTTCGCGACGCGAAATCGCCAGGTGTTCGAACGTCCACGACTCCGGCGACGTGGTTGCTGCCGCGGGATTGACCGTCTTGGGCGTCAGCTCGTCGATGGCTTCGTCGCGAAAGTCGTACATCTCGAAAACATTGTGTCGATACTTTGCCATTGTTGGTATTTGTCTCCGAACTTCGATTGTGATGTCCGCTTGGACAGAATTCATGATTCAGGGAGTCACCCCCAAGGTCTCCGTCGTCGTGAACGAGCGTTGACACGGCTCCGTGGTGGCATTCGGTCCACCGGTCGGCCGTGGTTCATCCCGAGCGGGAACTGTGTTTTGCGCAGTCCTTCAAACGGCTCAGCCGGAGCTTCGCCCTCCCGCGCCGAACTTGGTTGGGGCGCGGACCGGGCCGGGGTTCGCGATCGGATCGGCGACCCTCGCCCCGGGGCGCGAATCGGTGACTCCGAAGCGACTCGTTCGAGACGAGGTCTTTGAGCGTTTTGCAATCTGGCCCGCGCGGAACGCCGCCGCGATCGCCGCCGGAATCTGGGCTTCGGCAAGGACGAGCGCCGCGCGACGGGCGGTCACGTTTGCTTTCATTTCCTGTTGGCACGCGATCGCCTCCGCGCGACGTGCCTCCGCGTTCGCCCGGGCCATGCGTGTGTCCGCGTCCGCCTGGTCGCTTTGCAAACGGGCCCCGATGTTTTCGCCGATATCAATCTCCGCGATGTCGATCGAAACGATTTCGAATGCCGTGTTGGAATCGAGCCCGCGTTCCAGCACGCTGCGCGAGATACGATCGGGCATCTCCATGACTTTCATATGCGTTTCGGAGGATCCGATCGCGGTCAGAATTCCCTGTCCCACGCGGGCAATGATCGTTTCTTCGGTCGCCCCACCGATCAAGCGATCGAGGTTCGTGCGAACGGTCACTCGCACTCGAATTCGCAGCTCGACGCCATTTTTTGCGACGGCGCTCAACGCCGTCCGTCCGCTCGCTTGAACATCGGGACAGTCGATCACTTTGGGCGAGACGCTGATGCGCACCGCATCCAGCACGTCACGTCCGGACAGGTCGATCGCCGCCGCGCGGTCGAAGTCCAGGTCGATGCCCGCGCGATGAGCGGCGATAATCGCGCGCAGCACGTGCATCACATCACCGCCGGCCAGGAAGTGCGCCTCAAGCCGCGCCGTGCTCATCCCCCGCTGACGGTCAACGCTCAGACCGGCCTGACCGCCCATAATTTTCGCCGTCACGATCATGCTCGGCTTGACGCCGCGGAAACCCATCCCGATCAGGCTTGCGAAGCTGACGTCGGCATTGGCCATGTAGGCCTGAATCCAAAGTGCTCCGTAGTTGAAGAAGACAAGAGACGCGACCAGGCCGCCGAAGATCATCACGGCGATGCCAGCGATCACGATCGCGTTGGCCATCGACATGGCGGCCAGCTGACTCACAGCAGTAAACACACGGGATCCTTTGTAGGGTGAGGCATGCGTCGGCTTGCTTTCAGCTGGAAGTGAACGCGAAAAAAAAAACCGATGTGGCGAAACACCCACGGGAGTTTTGCCACATCGGCTTACTTTCTAACGAGCCTCGCGGGATCACCCGGCTGCTCTTTATCGAGTCGTCCGAAACGACGCTCCGGAAAGGTTCGCTGGCCTTTCCTCAGATACCCTCCATCGTAGGGTATTCGGTCAACAAAACAAGGGCAGGGACGTCGAAAGGGCAGCTCTGGCATGCGACGAGAATCCCCCCCAGTTTGAAGTAGCAACGAGCGTGAACGACCACGGGGCAAGCCCGTGGCATCTGCGGTCTCTCATGCCCACCGAAAAAAAAGCGCTCCCCACGATACAATACGCCCGAGCCGATTGCCACAGGCCCGCGCCGATGCCACAGGCCCAAGCCGATGCCACGGGCCCAAGCCGATGCCACGGGCCCGAGCCGATGCCACGGGCTTGCCGCCGTGGACCGTAACGCTCGCCGCTGCCATCCCTCAGCCACGGCCCGAGCCGATGCCACGGGCTTGCCCCGTGGACCGTAACGCTCGCCGCTACCATCCCTCACCACCCCAAGCCGATGCCACGGGCTTGCCCCGTGGACCGTAACGCTCGCCGCTACCACCTCGATCCCTCACCACCCCAAGCCGATGCCACGGGCTTGCCCCGTGGACCGTAACGCTCGCCGCTACAGCCGCAGCAGCTAAAGCAGCGGCCACATCCGCCATGTACATCCAACCCTACGAGCTCGACGAGCTCCGTTTCGCGTACTGCTACCGCGTCTACCTCCGCTTCAAAACCCACCGAGCGAAACCGCAGCCCGCGTTGGCCGAGCTCGATCTCGCCTTCCTCAAAGCGATCGCCGATCGCTACGGCATCCACATTCTGGAAGCCAACTCCAGCGCCACCGAACTCCTTCTGCTGGCCAGCCTCCGTCCCCAAGAATCGGTCGCCGCCTTCGCAAGCAAGCTGAAAGGAAACATCAGCAAGTGGTTACGCGAAACGCTCGCGCAGACGACCCCGGCGAACCTGCTCAGCAAGGGCTACTTCGCCTGCACGACCGGCCAAACTGCAGCGCTGGCGGTTGAACAGTATCTCGAGAACCAAGCCGACCACCACGGTTACGGAACTCGACCGCGTCCACCGATCTACGTCGGCAAGTATGAATTACGTCCTGCCGACGAGGCGCGGCTGAAGGCGGCCCACGCGCAGACGTTTCTGCAGCACCACCTGGTTTTGGCAAGTTGGCGGCGCAGGGGCGTGTTCTCCGACGAATCGGGCAAGGCGGTTGCCGAGTGCTGGCGGCGGCTGTTGAGCGATCGTCCCGCTGCCCCGCTCAAGGTCTCGTTCGTCCCCGATCACGTGCACCTCGCCCTACGCGTCCACCCCGTGGTCTCGCCCGCCGCGCTGATTGTCGAGCTGATGAACGCCGCGCAGGAACTCATGTGGGCCGAGTTCGCCAATTCGATCGTCAGGGCAGGCGCCGAGCGGCTCTGGCAAGCCAGCGCGTATCTGGGGAGTTATGGAGATTTAGAATCCCCGAAGATCGCACGGTATGTCAGGCAATGGGAGGAGCGGGAGCTGAATTAGCACTGTAGCTGCGAGCGTGAGCCACCACGGGTCAAGCCCGTGGCATCGGTTTGGGGGGCTGGTGAGAGGGAGGCTCGGTGTACGTAGCGGCGAGCGTTACGGTCCACGGGTCAAGCCCGTGGCATCGGTTTGGGGGGCTGGTGAGAGGGAGGCTCGGTACGTAGCGGCGAGCGTCGCGGTTGGGTCGATGCCACGGGCTTGCCCCGTGGTGGCTCACGCTCGCAGCTACCCCACCGCTCGCGACCCCCACTCCCACCGATGCCACGGGCTTGCCCCGTGGTGGCTCACGCTCGCAGCTACCCCACCGCCCGCGACTCCCACTCCCACCGATGCCACGGGCTTGCCCCGTGGTGGCTCACGCTCGCAGCTACCCCACCGCTCGCGACCCCCACTCCCGCCGATGCCACGTGCTTGCCCCGTGGTGGCTCACGCTCGCAGCTACCCCACCGCCCGCAACCCCCACTCCCACCGATGCCACGGGCTTGCCCCGTGGTGGCTCACGCTCGCAGCTACCCCACCGCACGCGACCCCCACTCCCACCGATGCCACGGGCTTGCCCCGTGGTGGCTCACGCTCGCAGCTACCCCACCGCCCGCGACCCCCACTCCCACCGATGCCACGGGCTTGCCCCGTGGTGGCTCACGCTCGCAGCTACGATGCCCCGGTGGTGGCTCACGCTCGCAGCGACGAACGGCCGGGCTACTTTGGCATCGGTAGGATGATCAGGCCGTTTTCGGGGATTGAGACTTCGCCGGGTTTGCCGTTGATTCGATACTGGATTTTCAGTTGCTTCGGGCTTCCGGGGACTGGGTCGCCGCCGAATGCGGCGTTGAAGCTGGATGACGGGAGCGTGATGAGCGGCAGGTCTCCTGCTTGTTTTTGGACCGTCTCGGTTACGTCCCGCTGGGTGGCCCCCGAGCCGTACTGGGCTTTGACGATCTCGAGTTTCACGTTGCCGAATCCCGTTTTGGCGAGGGCTTCGCTGACGTCGACGCCGGCGCCGCCTAGCTTTTGGGCGATGACCAGCATTGTTTCCGTCGCCTGGTCTTTCAGCTTGGGGTCGTCGGCCGCGTTGATGGCCAGCTGGAAGGTGGCGGGGTTGGGGTAGCGTTTCAGCACGTCCAAAACCAACTTCTTCTCTGCGGTCTGACTGGCGGCTTCCATCGCCTGGCGGCACATTTCGGCACGTTCTTGATCCGGTAGGACGAACTGCCGAGCGATCCGGATGTAGCCTCTTAGTGCCCGGACCTGGTATTTTTCGCCGGGGGCGGTTTTCGCTAGATCGAGCAGCACGGGCGCGGCGTCCGCCGTCATCCACTCGCCCAGCAGACGGCTGCTGACGTCTTGCAGTTCGGGGTCATCGTTCTTGGCCGCGGTGCCGAGGGTCTCGAGTGCCCGGGTTCCTCCCATCGCGCCGAGGACTTCCAGCAGGGCGCTTTTTGTCGAGACGGACGATGTGCGTTCCAGGGCGGCGGCCAGCTGGGTGGCGCATGCTTCGCGGTCGGGCATCCGCACGCTGGCGGCTTTGAGGGCCTGTCGGGCAGTTGTCGTGTCTTCCGGGTGTTGCGGTTCGACGACCTGCGAAATCAAGACCGACAGGTTGTCCAGCTTCACCGTCTCACCCAGGGCCGAGAGGGCGGCCAGGCGGACGGCTCGGTCGCCTTGGTTCAGCGCCTTGAGCAGGGCGGGGGTTGCGTCGATTCGCCTCTGTCCGACCACTTCGATCAACAACGGGTACACCGGGCCTTTGGCCTCGGACAGCAGCGCGACCAGCTGGCCGTCGACCTTCTCGCCCGGCAGTTCGGCAAGGGCCGCTCGGGTCGCCTCGGCCAGTTCGGCGTCGGGTTCGGTCGCAATCTCCAGCAGCGTGGCCAGGCACGAGCCGTCGCCCACGCGTCCGAGTGCGCCGATGGCCGCCAGTCGGACGCGTTTCGGGCCCTCTCCGGCCGCGCGGACGACGGCGGGCAGGACAACGGTTTCCGGACGGTCGGCCATGGCCTGGATCATCAGGGCGGCTCGGTCGGGAGTTGCTCCTTCCAATTGATTGGCCAGCGCCTTGTCAACTTGGCTGCCCGGAAACTCCCGGAAGGTGCTCAACGCCAACTGGAACAGCGCCTTGTCGGGCGATTCGAACTGCTCGATCAAGAGCGGAATGCCCTCCTGGCCGCGAGCCAGGATCGCGCCGCGTGTCGCCTCCAGGATTCTCTGCTGTGGGAACGTCCGCCTGGCGGACTTCGTCATAGATTGCTGTCGCTTCCGCCGATTTGCCTTCTGCCAGTAAACGCTCGGCGCACAGCACGCAGCCTTCGGCGATTGCCGACCGAACGGCGGGCGAAGCGGATGTCAATGATTGTCGCAGAGCGCTGGCGGCGTTGGCCGTACCAATGCGACCGAGGGCAACCGCGGCGGCCGAGGCGACGTCCGCCTCTTGGTCCTGTAGGAAGGTCGTCAAGCGATCCACGGCGTCAACATCGCGCCGCACGCCAATTGAATTGATCGTGCCCACCAGCAGCCGGCCACGCAGCGAGTCGGTTGCCGTCCGCAGCGCCTCGTCCGATTCGCTGCCCGGAATCGCTTCCAGCGCGATCCGCGCCCACGAGGCCAATTGTTCGTCGGGCAGCAGTCGTGCCAGGTCCGGGACGGCGGCGCTGGAGCCATAAATTGCCAGTTGCTTGCATGTGATGGCCTTCTCGGATTTCGGCGCGTCCGAGCGAAGTACGGCGAGCAACTCGCTTTCTTTTTCGGGCGATGTACTCGGGCCGTCCGCGTCCACGGCAGTGGCACGCGTCGCCATGGCGGTGATGGCCATCAAGAGAAGAAAACCAGTCCAGCGGCGATTTGTATGCATGGTGATCAGTCCTAAACAAGGAGGACGGCGTGATTGCTTGAGTTGTCCGCGGTCGGCAAGTGCTCGAGCGGCTCGGTGACGATTCAGCGGAGTCGGCCAATGAGCCAATTGAGCGTTCGCCGGACCTCAAGTGGATTTCTTCGGTAGGGGCCAAGCGGGCCGGTGGTTGGACGCCGCCTGGTTGCTGCGTAGCCTGGTTGCTGCTGCATGGAGCAATCGCAAGCCTACAGTCGCCATGGTTCGCGGAGTGCTTCCGATCGCAAACGATTCGCCTGTTCGTCATTGATGAATTCGTTCCGCTGCAGGTCGTAGTTGACCTGGCGACCCAAGTGCAGCGCGATGTTGGCCGCGTGGCAGGCGATGTGCGCGTTGCAGGCGGCGTCCGCGTTGCCCTTGGGTAGGGCGCGTGACTTGACGCAGTCCAGGAAATCCCGCACGTGGTAGGTGGCCGGATAGCCGCCGATCTCGGCGACCGTGCGACCGGCCAGCAAGGCCGGTGAACTCAACACCATTTTGCCGCTGTCACCGGCTTCGACCCAACCCGTCTCGCCTTCGAATCGGACCGGGCACGAGCCCAGGGGGATCCAGCCGGTCTCGCGGAAGATCAACTCGACCCCGTTCTCGTAACGGGCGACCAGCTGACCGTCCTTTGGCGCATCGTATTGAATCGGAGGTGGGCAATCGTCGACGGCCCATTGGCAAAGATCGACACAGTGCGATCCCCATTCCAGGACGCCGCCGCCGACCAGTCCGCCGCCCTTTTCGAAATTAAAGCCGTCGAGCAGTTTGGCGTTAAACGGTCGCCAGGCTGCGGGGCCGAGATACATATCCCAGTCGACCACTTCCGGATTCGGCGCAGGTTCGGCAGGCAGCCAGCCACTCATCATGGCCTGCATCCCGGCCGGGTGCGCGTAGACTTTCTTGAGCTTGCCCAGTTTGCCGGTTCGCGCCAGTTCGCACGCAAACGCAAAGTGCGGGAGATTTCGTCGCTGCGTGCCTGCCTGGAACACGCGTCCCGTGCGGCGCATGGTTTCTGCCAGGATCAGGCTTTGAGCGATGTTTTTGGTGACGGGCTTCTCGCAGTACATGTCTTTGCCGGCCTTGGCGGCGGTCATGGCCGCTGTGGCATGCCAGTTCGGTCCCGTGGCGATCAAGACAGCATCAATATCCTGACGGTCCAGCAACTCGCGAAAGTCGCGAACCATCTCGCAACGCTCGGTGCCGTACTTGCCATCGACCATTTTCTTGACGGCAAGGCGGCGGGCTTCTTTGACGTCACAAACGGCAGCGAACTGGACGTCGTCTTGCTCCAGGAAACAGCCCAGATCGTAGGTTCCGCGATTCCCGATGCCGATGCCGCCGACCACAATCCGCTCACTGGGCGCGACGACCCCGTTCAGCCCGAGGGCCGAGCTGGGAATGATCGTCGGTGCCACCATCGCGGCACTCGCAGCCGATACCGTGGTCTTCAAAAACCGACGCCGATGAAGTTGCCTTGGCTTCTTCGACATTGCTGATCTCCTGATCAAGTGGATCGCATCGCGTCCAGAAAAAGATGCGTTGCGCCGAACACCGCCTGGGTCCTCAAACGCAGCCGACACGAAATGCCTGGATGAACTTAAGTTGACAGCATACCGCCGTGAGATGCCCCTTACTACATGCATCTGGCCCGTTTCTCGCGTTTTCGACAACTCGAACACGTATCTGCGCGAGCGTCGCGTCGGTGGGCCGACCGTCGAGGGTTGCCGTCGGCGTCTTTTTCGCCGAACTGGGCACATCGGTCCAGAGTCTCTGGCCTTGGCAAATTATTTTCTCAGAAAGTCTGGGCGCGTACAATCATGGAATTCGCAACAGGGGCGGAGGCGTGCTGCCTGCGCAAGGCCGTTTGTCCGCGCCCCGACGACGATGCCCGCCGCTTGCCGGCGGGAGTTTCACGCCCGCCCCCTGGATAAAGATGCCCGCCGGCGAGCGGCGGGCATCGGGCGATACGGCTTCCGCTGCGGCCCTTAGGCTTGCGGCCGTTAGGCTGACTGCGATTGAGATATGCTCGTCATTCCAAATCGGACTTCCCTCGGATGAAGGCAACAGTGAACCACTCCCAGGAAAAATGCTCATCTTGGCGGCTCGGGCCAATTCTGTTGGTTGGCCTGGCGGGATTGGCTCAAGCCCTCGGAACACACGGCTCCTGCGAGCTGCATGCCGACACGCAGGAAATCGTCAACTGCGACGGTTACTCGTACCGACCTGGTTGAAGCGGGAGACTCGATCCCGCACGAATAGATTCACGGGGTCACCGGCAAACAGGCCGGCGTTCCGATGCAGGGCTGGAATGCCGCGATGTTCGCTGCCATCTTTTTGGCCTGCAAGATAAGCCGGTGCGATAGTCGCCGAGCCGCGTCATTGCGGACCGGCGGAACCGTCGCGTCCGGCGAGATCTTCCAAGCGGCTCGCCGGCGGATAGAATCAAGGCGGCCCGCGAACCGACCGTCGTAACTTTGCGACGTTCGGCCGTGGGTCCTCTTCTCAAATCAGGCGCAAGACTATGCAGGGGCGTGCAGTCCGTCTTCTTATGGCGGGGTTTTTTGTCGGCGTTCCCGTGTTCGGACAAGACGCACGAGACAAGGCACCGTCGCCCGCCACCGCGCGTCAGGCGGCGGCGGTCTTGGACTTGTCCACGTTTCCGATGGTCGATCCCGATGGTGAGCCTAACGCTCGCGTGATCGCCTCGCAAAACTACTCGGCCAAGGGCAAGCTCTTGGATGTCGCCCGCAAGGTGCGGGCTCAGTTGTTAGCGGCCGGCTTTCGCGAACTGGACGGCGCGTCTTTCGCTGAGCCATATGCCAACGCGACGTACCAGCGCGCGGGTTTCCTGGTCAGCCTGTCCGTTTCGCCGGGCAATAAGCCGGACGTCGTGAGTGTCTCCTTGAAGAACCACGGCAACCTGAACCTGCAGGCGATTCCCGTTCCCGCCGGCTCAAAGCTGCTATATTCGCTGCCCGTCGCCATCGCCTACGTGAGTGACCTGAGCGTGGAGGAGGCCGGCAAGGCTTGTCGCCGGCTGTTGGAAGCTCAAGGCTGGGAACCGTTCGGCGAGACGACCGTTTCGTTTTTCGTCAAGAAGAATGCGGTGCGCTTGCAAGTCATGGTCAACCCGGCTCCGGCCCAAGGCGGGAAGACCGCGATCCAGCTAGTCCCGGAGCAACTCTCGGCGGACTTGCCAGCTCCCGCTGACGCGGAGTCGCTTCAGTACGCTGATTCCACCGGCGGGATGCTGTTTGACAGTCGAAAATCGCAGGCGGAGCTGATTGCTTACTTCAAGGAAGTCTTGAAAGGGGCAACGTGGGAAGCGACCACGGAGAATCCGATCCGGATCGATTTTCGCGATCATCTGATTTTTCGGAACCCCGGCAAGGAATTGATCGAGATCCAGTTCTATCCGGTGGACGAGAAGATTCGCGTCGATTTGAGGTATCAATCGGCGGCGCAGGTGGAGGCGGCCGCTGAGGCAGAAGGAAAAGAGTGACCCCTTTTCCCAACACGTCACTAGGATTCGTCGCCCAGGCAGACGCCCGTTAGTCGCGCTGTGCTGACCCATTGGTGGTCCAGCGGGACCAGTTTTTTCTTGCCGGCGACTTCCGCCAAGGGAATCGGTTGAACACCATCGCCTCGGGCGGCGATCATCACGCCGTAAACTTCGTTTCGGAGAAGTTCGGCGCAGGCGGTGCCCAGTCGCGTGGCGAGAATCCGATCGGCGGCGCTCGGCGTGCCGCCACGCTGGAGGTGGCCCAAGATGGTCAGCCGCGACTCGATCCCCGTCAACTCCTCGAGCTGTTTCGTCAGCTTGACCGTGTGCCCAACATGTCCTTCGTGGAATTGGGCAAGTCGCGCTGATGCTTCCTTTCGTTCGGATTTGGATTGGGCGAACTTCTTCTGATGGACTAGCGCCTCGATCGCTTCCGCCTCGTCACGCGTCATCGCACCCTCGGCGACCGCCACGATGCTAAAACGCCGGCCGCGCTGCGCTCGATGGCGGATCGCATCGGCGATGATCTCGATCGAGTACGGGATCTCGGGAATCAGAATCACGTCGGCGCCGCCGGCGATGCCCGCACCCAATGCCAACCAGCCGGCCCGATGTCCCATCGTTTCGACGACAATGATGCGGTGATGACTCGTCGCAGTCGAATGCAGTCGGTCAATCGCTTCGGTGGCGATCTGCAGCGCCGTATCGAAACCGAACGAGACGTCCGTTCCGTGAATGTCGTTGTCGATCGTTTTGGGAAGTGTGACGACGTTCAGGCCTGATTCCGAAAGGCGAATTGCATTTTTCTGCGTGCCGCCGCCGCCGATGCAAACGATCGCGCTCAGCCCATACCGGCGGTAAGTCTCCACCGCGGATTCGGTCATATTCTCGATCTTGTTGCCGATCGCCATTTTGTGCGGTTTGTCACGGCTGGTGCCCAGAATCGTCCCGCCGTCCGTGAGGATGCCAACCAGCTCGTCGCCGGTAAATCGCAGCACGCGATCTTGAACCAGCCCGCGGAAGCCTTCGCGAAAGCCGACCACCGACATCTGGAACTCGTCCATGGCCGCCTTGCCAACGCCACGGATCGCCGCGTTCAGTCCCGGACAGTCACCGCCACTGGTGAGGATGCCAATCGATCGGTGCATGATTCCCTCGATAATCGGGCCGCGATGGAGGGGCTTGGAGCATGTCCCCGAGCATAAACAATACGTTACCCCGGCAATAGGGCTCGGGCCTCCGCCTGATGGCCACGCTGCGTAGCCGGGTCAGGGTCCTCTGTGTTACAATCGGGGCCGAGGGTGAGGGGCCCGATTGATGGTCGAGGGACATCAGTTCAGGGACATCAGTTGAGGGACAGAAATGGGGATGGAAATGGCGCGCATGGGCTTTCTTCGATCGCTTCTCGTCCGGCTCATTGCGGTTGGCGTTGCAGGCGGGGCGCTGCCGCCCGGATCTCGCGCGGAGTCGCCACCTCCCGGTCAGGCGCTGTATTCGCAGAAGTGTGCGAGCTGTCACGCGGCGGATGGCCAGGGCGTCGTCGGCAACTACGAAGTGCCGCTGGCCGGAGCGAGGTCGGTCGACGAATTGACCCGCCTGATCGAGCGGACCATGCCGGAGGGCGAGCCGGAAAACTGCGTGGGCGACGAAGCACGGCAGGTGGCGGCCTACATCTATGACGCGTTCTATTCGCCGACGGCTCGACAACGCCTGGGACTCGACCCGGTGCAGAAGGTTGAGCTGATGCGTTTGACCGTGCCCCAGTATCGTAACGCCGTCGCCGACTTGATCGGCCGCTTCACGCCCGACCCCGCCGAAACCCGGCAGCTGCTTGCGGAACGAGAGCCATCGCGTCGACGTCGTCGTCCGGAAGGCAGACGCGCGAATCGCGACGGGTCCAATCGCGACGGGTCCAATCGCGACGGGGCGAACTCGGCGAGCGACGCGGTCGAAGCGGGACTGCGCGGCAGCTACTATTCGTCCAAGGGGATGAGCAAGGCTGACTCGCTTTCGTTCGAGCGGATCGATGGGCGGATGGAATTCGACTTCCAGGAAGGGGCGCCGGCGGAGGGAATTCCCACCGACCAGTTCGCGATCGTCTGGGAGGGCGCGCTCGCTGCCCGAACGACCGGTGAATACCTGTTCCGAATCACGACTCCCAATGGAGCCCGCCTGTACCTGAACGACGATCCGACATCCGGTCTCCGCAAGCTGCGGGACGACAGCTCCGCTGCCGGCCAGTCCGCGCTGGTCGACGCCTGGGTCAGTTCCAAGCAGCTGCGCGAGGTATCGGCGAGCATTTCGTTGCTGGGCGGACGCCTGTACCCCTTGCGGCTTGAGTTCTTCAAATATCAAGAGCCGACCGCGTCGCTCAAAGTTGAATGGAAGCCTCCGCACGGTGCTTGGTCCGTGCTCGATCAGTATGACTTGACGACGGCCGATGTGAGTCGAACGTTCGTGCTGGAAACGGCCTTCCCGGCCGACGACCGCAGTCTGGGCTACGAGCGAGGCAGTTCGATCTCGCACGAGTGGCAGGTGGCCGCGGCCAACGCTGCCGTGCGGGTCGCGGACGAAGTGGTCGATCGCCTTGACCTGTTGAGCGGTGAGCTGAGTGTGGCCCCATCCGATCAGGAGCCCCGGTCCGATGCGGATTCGGATTCGAGGTCGGATTCGAGTTCTGATTCGCCGTCGACTGAGTCTTCCGAAGACGCGGCGAATCGGCAGCAACGTTTGCAGGATTTTGTCGTGCGTTTCGCGGAGGTTGCCTTTCGCCAGCCGCTGACCGCCGAGCAACAGGCACGACTGCGGGAGTTGCCGTTCGCGGGCGAGTCGTCACCCGAGGCGGCTGTGCGGCGGGCGATCGTCTGGATTCTTTGCTCGCCGGGATTCGTCTACGCCGATTTGACACCTCCCGATGCGTCACCTAGCCAGGATGCAATTGCGGCCCGTCTGGCTTTGACCTTGTGGGATTCGCTGCCGGACGCTGAGTTGGCTGCCGCGGCCGAGGCGGGAGAGTTGGCGTCGGCCGAGCAAGTCGAAGCCCAGGCGCGGCGAATGCTGCGAGATGGACGGGCACGCGCCAAGATGCGAGGTTTCTTCCAACACTGGCTGGAATTGGAAGAACGCGACTTGTCCAAAGACGAACAGATGTTTCCGGATTTCGACGAGCACGTGATCGCGGATCTGCGGAAGTCGCTTGAGCTGTTCCTGGAAGACGTGGTTTGGAGCGAAGCTTCGGACTACCGCGAGCTGTTGTCGGCCGACTATCTGCTGCTCAATGATCGATTGGTTCAGATGTACACACCGCCGAATCCCCCGGGCTCCGCGGATCAGGCGGAAGCGTCGACCGTCGCCGATTTGCTTTCGCCGGCCGGGGAATTTCGGCGAATGACGTTCGCCGGACAAGTGCGCGCCGGCGTGCTCACTCACCCTTACCTTTTGAGCGCCTTCGCGTACCATGACAATACTTCACCGATCCACCGCGGCGTGTTTCTGACTCGCAACGTGGTGGGAAGGGCGCTCAAGCCGCCGCCGGTCGCCGTGGCGTTCAAGAACGACGAGTTCGCGCCGGATTTGACGATGCGTGAAAAGGTGACTCAATTGACACGCGACGCCAATTGCATGGCCTGCCATTCGGTGATCAATCCCCTCGGATTCGCGCTGGAAAACTACGACGCCGTGGGGCGTTGGCGAACGAGTGAATCCGAAAAGGCGCTCGACACTCGCAGTCAATACACGACCGAGAACGGCGAAACGGTGGAAGTGGACAGCGCGCGCGACATTTCTGAGTTGGCGTTGTCCAGCGAATCCGCTCACCGCTCCTTTGTCGTTCAGTTGGTGCAACATCTGACGAAGCAATCGCCCGGTGCGTACGGGCCGGCCACCGTGGAACGGATGCGAGCCGCGTTTGAAGCGGACCAATTCAACATTCAGAATCTAATGGTGCGGATCGCGGTCTTGGCTGCCACGCACGGCAGTTCGACGTCGCCAATCCCCGCCGCGAATTCCCCGCAGTTTGAGGAGGCCAGTTTGTGAGCTACGCAAGCAGCCGTCGCCGTTTTTTGCGAGATCTGGGTCTCGGCGCCGCCGCCATTCCCTTCCTTTCAGGTCTTTCGAGCCTGCGGGCCGGAGAGGATCGCGATGCGGCACGCCGTCAGCGCCTGGTGATCATGTTCACTCCCAATGGAACCTTGCCCGATGAGTTCTGGTCGGACCAGTTTGGCGCGGACGTGCCGCTGCAGTTGAAGCCCATGTTGAGCGCGCTTGAGCCCTTCCGCGAGCAGACGCTGTTGCTGAAAGGCGTCAGCAACCAGATCCGCGGCGATGGCGATAATCACATGCGCGGCATGTCCTGCCTGCTGACGGCAACCGAATTGAGTCCTGGAAATATTCAGGGCGGTTCGGATACGCCCGCAGGCTGGGCCAGCGGAATCTCGATCGACCAGCAGGTTCGCAATCATTTCCAGGCACAGCCGACGACCAATACGCGATTCGGTTCGCTGGAATTCGGCGTGGCGGTGCCGAATCGAGCGGACCCGTGGACTCGAATGTGTTATGCAGGCGCGGATAAGCCCGTCGCCCCGATCGACGATCCGCGGCAAATGTTCGACAAGCTGTATGGAGGTGCCAAGGACCGTCAACTCCTGGCCAGCGTCTTGGATCTGGTCAGCGACGATCTGCGCCGCGTTGAGCGACAGCTCAGCCGCGACGATCGCCGACTGCTCGAAGAACATCTCCAAACCGTGCGACAGCTAGAGCAAGACATTGTCGCCGCCGAGGCTCAGAAGGAATTGACCCATCCGGAGCCCGAGATTGATCCGACCATCGAGTTGGTCAATGACAATACGCCAGAGATCAGCCGGATGCAGATCGACCTGCTCGTCAATTCGCTGGCGAACGACATGACGCGCGTCGCGACGTTGCAGTATATGCGTTCGGTCGGACAGGCCAGAATGCGCTGGTTGGGGATTGACGAGGGCCACCATTCGCTCTCACACGAACCGGATAACAACGAAGATGCGCACGACAAGCTGCGGCGAATCAACGCGTGGTTCGCCGGCGAGCTGGCGTATTTGCTCCGCCGTCTGGCCGAGACGCCCGAGCCGGGGCAGGGCACGGGCAGCATGTTGGACAACACGCAGGTGATTTGGGTCAACGAACTGGGCAAAGGGAATTCGCACACGCTGGCGAACATCCCGTTTCTGCTGGTCGGTGGCGGCGCCGGATTTCGGACAAATCGAGCGCTCGACCTGGGCGATGTGCCTCACAATCGGCTCTGGCTGACGCTGGCTCGGTCCCTGGGTGACGAGCAGCTGGAGACCTTCGGAACCGCTCGCTTCTGCGAAGGCGGACCGCTCGATTTATAAGCCCGCGCGAGTCATGCCTAAGCCAGGATCTCGTGCACGACGGAGCCATAGACGTCGGTCAGGCGAAAATCGCGGCCGGAGTGGCGGTGCGTGAGCCGTTCGTGATCGAGGCCCAGCAGGTGCAGCAGCGTGGCATGCAAGTCGTGCAGGTGGATGCGTCCTTCAATCGGGCGGTAGCCGAAGTCATCGGTTTGGCCATACGTCCGGCCCGCCTGGATACCTCCGCCTGCCAACCAAGTGCAAAAGCTCTCCTGCTGATGCTCGCGTCCGTGCGTTTCGATCGGAGACGTGCCCGACAGATCCTGGCTCCATTGCGAGCGACCGAATTCGCCGGACCAGACAACCAGGGTGTCATCCAGCAGCCCGCGCCGTTTGAGGTCCTGCAGCAAGCCCGCGATGGGTTTGTCCGCCGCACGACAGCTGTTGGGCAGCGCTTGCGCGATGTTGCCATGATGGTCCCAGCCGTCAATCGTCACCTGGACGAAGCGAACGCCCGCTTCGCTCATGCGCCGGGCCAGCAGACACGCGCGCCCGTTGCGGTCGGTCGCCCCTTCTCCCACGCCGTACAGGGCAAGG
Organism: uncultured Planctomycetales bacterium; assembly: GCA_963826795.1. Classification (GTDB taxonomy): domain Bacteria; phylum Planctomycetota; class Planctomycetia; order Pirellulales; family Pirellulaceae; genus CAWGYT01. The sequence continues at coordinate 29,006 of CAWGYT010000030.1, forward strand.
CATTCCGCGGACTCGCCCGACAAGTCGACCAGGGCCGGCGTTTCGGACTGCATGCGAAACGCGAGCTCAAACGACTGGATGATCCCTTCCATTTGGGCGTCCGCTTGGACACGCTCTAGCAACCCCTGGTTCATGTCTTGCAAGAAGTTGAGTCGACGGCGTTGGACGCCTTCGTTCGTCGCCGGATCCTGCAAATAGCGGATGGCCAGGTCCGCCGCATCGGAGGGAACGTTCAGCGGCGTGCCTTGATGGGCCGCCGGAAGGAACGACGCGCCGTAGGTGCGCACGTCAGCGGGCGGATGGATCGAAATGAAGCCTGGCAGGTTTTCGTTCTCGGTCCCCAGGCCGTAACTGATCCAGGCGCCCATGGAGGGCCGTGCTTCCGCGATGACACCCGTATGAAGCTGCAGCGTCGCGGGTGCGTGAGCTTTGTTGTCGGTGTACATCCCGCGCAGCAAACAGAGCTCGTCGGCGACGCCGGCCAGGTGCGGCATGAGGTCCGAAATCATCATTCCGCACGCGCCCCGCGGGCGCACCGGCGCCACGGGACCCATCGCCAAGAACTTTTCGACACCCACCCGCAGCTGCTGATCATCCACGGGGGCAGCCACGGTTTCGCCGTGGTGCTCGACGATCAACGGCTTGGGATCGAACAGATCCGCTTGCGAGGGTCCGCCCGCCATGAACAGGAAGATGATTCGCTTCGCACGCGGTGGGTGATGCGGAGCACGGACACGGAGAGGGCTTGTCGTCGCGCCGTTCGCGCCGTCCGCCATCAGCCCCTGCAAGGCCAGACTTCCGAACCCGCACGCGGCCGCTCGCAGCAGCTGTCGGCGGGTCGAACTGACCGTGATCAAGCGGTTCATCGAATTGTTCATCATGGACCTCCGTCCCGAGGCAGCACTGTTCAGAGCGTCATCAGAAACTCGTTCGCGGCGACGATCGCGTGGCACAATTCGACCCAGCCGGTCTCACCGACTTCGGCCAGAAACTGCTGAGCCTGCCGTCGTTCGTTGATCGTGATCGGTCGATTCAGCGTGCAGAGCCAGAGAGATTCAAGTTGTGCTCCCGCATCCGTGGCCTCTCGCTGAATTCGTTCCGCCAGCTGCGACGCGTATTGCTTGATGTCCGGACTGTTCATCAGGAAGAGCGCCTGGGTTGGAACGGCCGTATTTGGGCGCTGTCCGGTGAACTCGGCGGGCTGCACGAAATCGAACACATTCCGAATCTCCGCGGGGCCAGGTTGAGCACCCGAACGAATGATCGGCAAGTAGATCGTGCGTTGCGATGCCTGTTCCGGGCGCCATCGGCTCAGCGAAAACGAAGGTGGATTGACGTTCTTCGGGTCAAGGTTCGCGACGTTCTCAACCAACTCCAGTGGTAGCGCAGGGCCGCCTCCTTGAAACAGAAGTTGATCGCCAATCGCCAACAGTGCATCCCGCAACGCTTCGGCGTCCAGTCGACGTCGGTTCATCCGCCACAGCAGCCGATTCGTCGGATCAACGGCGTCAGCCACTTCGTCGTGTGCGCTGGACATCCGATAGGCTCGACTGAGCACCAGTGTTCGAATCAACGACTTTTGGGACCAGCCGCCACGGATGAACTCGGTGGCCAAATAGTCCAGTAGCTTGGGATGTGTCGGTGGTTCGGCGCGAAGCCCGAAATAGTCGACGGACGGCGCGAGGCCAGCGCCAAACAGTTTCTGCCAGACGCGATTCACAGCCACCCGCGCGGTCAGCGGGTTGCGAGGGCTGGCGATCCAGTCGGCCAGCTCCCTACGACCGCTTTGCTCCGCGGGGATCCTTGTCGCAGGGGGTGAGACGGCGTGCAGAAAACCACGCGGAACCTCGTCGCCCAGTGCCCTCGGGTTGCCGCGGATCGTAATTCGCATTCCGGTCGGGTTATCCAGATCGCGCACCGCGTAAACGCGCGGCATACCCGGCGCGAAAAACTGGGCGTGTTCGAGCTGACGACCCAGTTGCGCGATTCGCTGGCCAAGTTGGCTCCGTTGGGCCATCAAGGCCTCGCGCGTCGAGGGCGCGTCCGGCGATGTCTCCGGCCCAAGCTGTTTTTCGATTTCGGCGAGTTGCGAGCGTGCCTGATCGCGCTCTGCCGTCCATTGCGTCAGACGCGCGGCATGTTGACGCTCCGCTTCGGCGCGAGCAGCCTGTTGCGCCGGGGTCTCCGGCAGCTCACGCTGAACGACGTCACTCCAGACTCCGCGCTGCGTTTTGTAGACCGACTGCGTGTTATGAAAAAAACCGGCCATCGCGTAGTATTCGCGCTGCGAGATTGGGTCGAATTTGTGATCGTGGCACCGAGCGCAACCGACGGTCATGCCCAAAAACGCCTTGCTCGTCTTGACCACTTGCTGGTCCACAATGTCGACGCGCAGTTTGGCCTTGTCCGCTTCCACGATTTCCAGGTCGCCGAGCAACAGAAAGCCGGTCGCGGTAATCGCGGCGGCCTGTGCTTCGACCGAGTCAGATGACAGCAGATCGCCGGCGAGTTGTTCGCGAATAAAGCGATCGAAGGGCAGGTCATGGTTGTATGAATCAATAACGTAATCTCGATACCGCCACGCATGCTCGGCAAAGACATTGTTCGATGTCCCGATCTGGTCCGCATATCCGACGAGATCCAGCCAGTGCCGTGCCCATCGCTCGCCAAACGCGGGTGACGTCAACAGCCGGTCGACAACGGTTTCGTAGGCTCGAGGCGACTTGTCGTCCGCAAAGCTGCGAATTTGCGCGATGGTGGGTGGCAGGCCCGTCAGGTCGAAACTGACCCGCCGCAGCCAGGTGTACCGATCGGCGTCGTCGGCGGGCCGCAGGCTGAGTTCTTCCAGGCGGCGCAAGATAAAATAGTCGCTGCCGGCGGTGGGCCACGTTCGGTCGAGGACAGGGGGCAGCGGTGGGCAAAGGAGTGGTTGAAACGCCCAGTGGTCGGGAGCCTCGGCGGGGCTGGAAGAAGCGGCGGCCGGTGCCGTTCCTTCGCGCGGGTCCGGCGCGCCCATCGAAACCCAACGAACCAGATCGTCAATTGCGGCTTCCGGCAGCTTCCCCTTGGGCGGCATCTCCAGCGACTCGTACCGCACCGCCTCGATCAACAGGCTTTGCTCAGGCTCCCCCGGGACCACGGCGGGCCCGCTCTCCCCGCCCTCGAGAACGGACTGGCGATAGTCCAGCCGCAGCCCACCCTGCGGGTTGTCCGAACGCTCCGAATGACACTCGTAGCAATGTTCCACCAGGACGGGCCGAATCCGGTTCTCAAAAAACGCGGTCTGCTCGGCCGGTGATAATTCCTGGGCCTGCCCAACGGTTCCGCCGAAAGTCGCACTCAGCAAGAGCGTCGCAAACACGACGCGAGAGAACGTCCGCCGGTCGCTGGGGGACCGTCGTGGCTGCATGCGCGTGTTCACGGTTGAAAAGGTGGGCAAGGCGTGCCTCTCGCGGCGAAGGAAGGCATGCGATGGCGGACCGATGCGTGTCCGCCGTCGACGCAGTATAACGCACTCCCGCGCTCGTTGAAACGTTCTTACAAAAGTTCCAGGCGAACCCGTTCCCGTGATTCGTCTCTAACCATTCAGCCCGAGAGCGCCGCGGTCAACTCGTGACGCCGCGAGGTGTGTGTGGTGAGTCTCCAATCGAATGGTTGTGGAAGTCATGAATAACAAACTGATCGAACGGCATTTCGCCAAGATGGGAGCGGTGGCCAGGGTCCATTCCGAACCACGACGCAACGCAGCGGGTGCCGTCACCATCGATATCGGCCAAAACGGCGGAGGCGAGTTCTTCGATATCGCGCTGGCTCCCGCAGCGACGACCGACCTGAAAGTCATTGACGTTCAACCGCGGATTCGCCATTTGTTGCTGATGTCACAGCAGGCCGACGGAAAACACAAATTCTTGTGCGGCCATGACGAGCGGCATTGGTTCGTGGCGGCGGTACCGGAACGTGCGTCCGTGTCGAGCGTAAAGACGGCGATGGAGGCCTTGAAGCCCGCCGTTGTCCGACATCGCGAGAACCAGTTGCAGGTCAAACCGCGCAAAAGAAACCGTCGGCGCAATGAAGCCTTCGTCCGGCAAGGTGAATGGTTCTTTGTGCCGATCACTCGGGGAATCCACGTGGATACGCGTGTGGTTTTGCGCAATGAGCCGATCTCGCGCGGTAACGGTGGCAAGCCCCATTATTGCGAGGAACTGATCCGGCAAGGCGGCGAACTGGTCTATGTCAGTCGGCGGTACCGCCAGGGGCTGACGGAGCAGCGATATCGGCAATTGCTGACCCGTCAACCTGAGTTGCGGAAGGTGCAGTGGATCGCGCAGCGCCGCAACCCGCTCGTCTTGGTGCGGGGGAAGGTGCGGCATCGGGATCACAAGACGATCGTACTGCGCGGCTGGCATCAAGTGCTGATGAACACCGAGACGCAATCGGAGGCGATGCGGCACGTGGCATTCATCGACTGAGGGCCGACCCGGTGTTTTTGGCGCGAAACGCGTCACGCGGTCAGATTAGTTTCCAGCCAGCTCGATAGTCGCGGCGAATAAAAGGTTCGGCCTCGGGCGCATTGGTGGCTCGCAGTGCACGCGGATCCCATTCGAGGCGTTTTCCCACTCGAAAGGCGACGTTGCCAAGATGATTTGCCTCGGTGAGCCAACCGGCGTACTCAAAATTGCAGGTCGTCGGCTCACCCGTCTTGCACGCATGCAGCCACTCAGCGTGGTGTCCTCGCGACTTGGGGATGAAGGGGTCAGGGCGTTTGAAGTCCGCGAATTTGTCTTCGGGCAGCAACAGATTCTTGCCGTAATCGGACAGCAGCATGCCTTCGTCACCGATAAACAGGACGCCGCTGTCCCATTGCGGGATCGCGGCCTCCTTCCAGATCGTGGGCTTGTTGACGCCCTGATACCACGTCAATCGCACCGGAGGCAAGTCCCCACGCGGGCCATATTCATAGACGACTTGCATCGACGCGGGCGCGAGTTCCGGATGCGGAGCGGGGCCTTCGGCCTGGATCGTGCGCGGCGCATCGAGCTTCAGCGCCCAAAACGGGAGATCGATCCAGTGGCTTCCCAGATCCGACATGGTCCCGTTGCCGAAGTCCCACCATCGGTACCACTTCGGTCCGGGGAAATAGACGCTGTGAAAGGGACGTGCAGGAGCGGGTCCAAGCCAGAGGTCCCAGTTGAGATTGGGCGGGACCGGTTCCGACTCGGCGGGACGATTCTGGACCAGCACGATGTCATTGTTCCGTTGGGCCTCCTCCTCACTTCCTTGCCATCCCCACGCGCAGAGACCCAGACGTGCACCTCGCGCACCGGGCCGATGGCCCCGGTCTGGATCAGCTCGACGACGCGCCGGTAGTTGTCGCCGGCATGAATTTGAGTGCCCATCTGCGTCGCGACGCCGGCTTTGGCTGCCGCCTCACGAATGACCCGCGCTTCCCACACGTTGTACGTGAGAGGTTTCTCGCAATAAACATGTTTCCCGAGCTGTAAGGCGGGCAGCGTGGCAAACGCGTGGGTGTGCTCGCACGTGCTGACGACGACCGCATCAAACTCGTTGGCGAAGTTGTAAAGGTCCCGGAAGTCGGCAAACCTGCGAGCGCTCGGGTACTTGTCGGCCGCCGCGGCCAAGTTGTATTCGTTGACGTCGCACAGGGCGACGATGTTCTCCGATGCGACCGACTCCAGATTGCCTCCCCCGCGGCCACCCGTGCCGATGACCGCAAGGTTGAGTTTTTCGTTGAGGTTCTGTCCGCGGACGACCGCGGGTACGGGCCACGTAAGGGCTGCGGTCCCGAGTGTTGCCGTTTTCACGAAGCGGCGCCGAGTCAACCTGCTACCGGCAGTTGAGGACATGAATTCCACCTCATCCATCGGCCATCAAGCTCCGCTCGAAGTCCGACGGCCCAATCAAAGGAATAAAAGGACGGATCACGCACGGCGCGTGTCCTGGTGCCAACGGCGATCGTACTTGCCACCGAGTGTCGCGTAAAGCGAATCGACTGGGCCCAGACTGTTTTCACACGAATGGTTCCGCCTACAATGGGTTTCAACAAGAAACGGTCGCGGCGATGGCGATAGGCCGAAACGGCTTGGGGACGAGACCGATTCGGTCGGCACGGGGAGCGGGAGGCATGCGATGAGACGGCGGCATTTCGCGCTGGACAACCCACTCAGCCGGCCCGTGGCGAACCGCGCGCCGGCGGTGGCCAAGCGGCTGGCAGGAATTGGCGTGCGCCGCCCGTGTCTGCCGATGGCATTGGCGGTGCTCGCGGTCGTTTACTTCTTGGCGAAGGCAAACCCGTTAACCGCGAGCGAGGATTGGCCGCAGTTGCAGGGCGACGCCCTGCGGTCGGGAAACGCACCGGAGATTTCCCTGCGGATGCCACTCGGACTGGTTGCGGCGATTCCGATGACGGATGCCGGTCTGGCCGCGCCGGTCGTGAGTGACGGGAAGGCGTTTGTCATCGACGGCTCGGGGGTCGTGACGGCGATCGACCTGTCATCGATGCAAGTGGTCTGGAAGTTTGCGACGCGCGGAGGTCCGCAGAACTGCAACAACGTGGCCGCTCCGGCAGTCGTGGGCGACTTTGTTCACGTGGGGACGATGGCGGGCGATTACTATGTACTGGACCGCGAACACGGAACGGTCGTGCGAGAGATCGATTGCCAGGAACCGGTGTTTTCGGCGCCGGCCGTGGGGACGGACCGCGTCTACTTCGCAACGCTCGGGGCGCGGGTTTTTGCCGTAACGCCCCGCGGTGAGCTCGTTTGGACATGGGACTTCGTCAAGGAAGTGATTGGCTTTGACGGCGACCGTTGGAGCGGCGAACAGTGGCTTGCGTTTCGCGGCGATCGTGTCACTTGGCGAGACCACTTTGTCTGTTCACGTGACCTTTGCCTGGTGGGCGAGACCGTCGTGATTCCGGCGGGCGGCCGAACGGTTTTCTTGGCCGATGAGGGCGACCGACCGCGCCTGCGCCGATTGGTCAAATTCCTGAGTACGCGGGCAACGAGTACCCCGCCACATTCGGCCAGAGTGCCGATGCCTCCGGAAATGTGTACGTCCAGTGGCATCGGCGCGACAACGCGGGACGCGTCGAGATTTTGCGGCTGGAGGGTGATGTCGTCGAAACGAGTTTCGTCCCTGGGACGGAAACCTCGATTGAACGCGATGGCCTGTTGAGTTTTGCGTCGGTCAGCATTCGGGGCAGCGACGTGTATCGCGTTCGGCCCGAACAAGGGCGCGGTTTATGTCAGCATTCCGTTGCGGCGGGTCAGGACCCCAAGGTGCGCTGCGTCGCCGGCGGAATTTGTCCACCCGTCCTAACCCGCAACCACGCCGTCTACGGGGGACTGGATGGCAAGCTCTATTGCGTCCCGCTGGATGGCGGTGAAACGTCGGCCTTCGCCACGGCATTCGGCGCACCGATCTCGGCGCCGGTCGCGGTCGCGGACGGCCGCGTGTTGGTGGCTTGCGAAGACGGCTACGTGTACATTTTCGGACCGGATGGCCAAGCGGCTCTGCCTGAGGAAGATCTGGGACTCTGGAAGATTCGCAGCCCGTTGAGCGGACCTTGGGCCGACGCCGAGTTCGATTGGTACACGAACTACGGCGACTTCAGCGGCACGAACGCGAATGACCAAGGGCTCGCGCCGCCGCTGCAAATGCGCTGGGTCCGCCGGCTCGCAGGGACGGTCAAACACCTGCCCGTATGCGGCGGCGGACGGATGTACCTGCACACGGCAGAAGGGCAGATCCTGGCCGTTGAGCAGGATACGGGGCGCTTGCTTTGGCGACGGTACTGGCCCGACGTTTACCTTTCTTTCACCTCGCCGCTGTATCTTCGTGGCAAGCTGATTGTGCCGCAGGCGGGTATCAAACGCTCGAGGATGCGCTGCCTCGATGCGGCGACGGGAAAGCTGCTGTGGGAGGTGCCCTTCACGGGGTCTCCCAGTTGGAGTCGTCAATTCCCGCCCGTGGTGCACGAGAACGTGGTGATTTACGCCTCGGGATCCGGTGAGTATGCCCCTCAGGGAACGGAAGAGTCGTTTGTCTTTCGCGGCACTCCGGTTGAACGAGACGGACGCGAGGTGATGAGCTGGATTTACTCGAACGACAATCCTTACTACCCAAAGGACCACCACCCGAGAATTTGGGCATGGGACCTGGAGACCGGGAAGCTGCTGTGGGAGAAGGATTTTTCCGAGTTCGGGCGCGGTGGAAATGACTGCGGCATCTGCCTGCACCAAGGCAAGCTCTATTATTCCGTCTTCTTCGGCTACTCCGCCAACCAGCGCCGGCGTCGCGGGTTGCCGGTTGAAAACAACGGACTTACCGCTTGTCTGGAACCGACGACGGGCCGGGTCCTGTGGCAAACGAACCAATACTATGTGACATCGAAGTGCACCCTGAGTGCTCGCGACGGGCGAATCTATCTGGGTGGTTACAATCGCGCCACCGAGGGGACGGAGGATCGCTTCGTCTGGTGCTTGAATGCCGAGGATGGCTCGCTGCAGTGGAAGTCCGATCCGGTGACGTCGGCGCTGAATGTGGTCACGGTGGGTCAACGCTACATCTTTTCAAACGCGCTGCGCGGTCAAGGAAACGTCTTTGATGCTCGCTCGGGTCAAGTGACAAGGCGCATCGGCCACAACTACGCCTGCTGTCGATTCACGCTGTCCGAGCCGTTTGTGCTGGGAGCGAATATGGACATGATCGATCTTTCCGCCGACGGCAAGCTCGTTTCCACCGGGCCGGCAATCGATTCGCGCGAATGCCTGGCGCGGTGGTATCCAATGGACGAATCTTCTATGTCTCACAGGCCAGCGGATTCGTCGTCTCGCAAACATACGGTCCGTCATCCCAGCACCTGCCGGCGGTCTGGGCACGTTAGACCACCAGGGCGAACACGGGAGCCTCGACCCGGATTCGGGCCTGAAATGGCAACCCAGCTTGCGGTTGGCGTCGCTCAGGCGGTAAAACAGGGACAGTGCCGTTCAATTACTCGTGCATCGTCGGGGACTTGGTCAGGAGCCGCGGTTGAGCTGCCGCGGGGCGTGGGTGACCAATTAAGCCGCGGTGGATACGTGTTGAGACCAGGAAGTGCTGTTCGATGGGAAGCAAGATCTCAATCAACGTTTCACTCACCCTCGCTCAGCGAAAAGCGATCGCGGAAGTTGTTCCCGAGCTGACGGATCGCCTCAAATTGGGGGAAAAGAATCCTCGCGCGATCGCCTTCAGCTTGGATGACCTGGCAACGGTGAAGCAAAAGGCCAGCCAAGCCTTGCGTCGCACGGATAGCGGCCTGAAACGCAACTCGCTGCGACGCGTGATTGAAGCGGCGACCGATGCCATCGACGGAGCGAAAGGGATTGAATCCATCCCCGCCGCCATTCGGCTGTATCAGTTCCGCATCGCCCTGAACGAATCCGATCCGCCGATTTGGCGTCGAATTCAAATCAAAGACTGCACGCTGGACCGTCTGCACGAGCACATTCAGACGTCGATGGGGTGGACAAATTCACATCTCCATCAATTCGAGATCAATGGCGAACGCTATGGCGATCCGGAGTTGCTCGACGACGGCTTTGCCGACTTTCATTGCGTTGATTCCACGGTGACGAAGATCAGCCAGGTCGTCCCCAAGAACGGCAACCGATTCCGATTTCTCTACGAATACGATTTCGGGGATGGCTGGGAGCACGAGGTGCTGTTCGAAGGGTGTCTCCGCGCGGAGAAGGGGGTCCGTTATCCGCTGTGTCTCGAGGGTGAGCGTTCGTGCCCGCCGGAAGATGTGGGCGGCGTCTGGGGATACAGTGAGTTTCTGGAAGCACTCGCCGATTCGTCGCACGAGAGCTACGACGACTACAAGGCGTGGGTGGGCGACTTCGATCCTGAGGCGTTTGATGCCGAGCGGGCGACGAAGGCGATGCGTCGAGGTCTACCCGACTGGAGACAGTATGAGTGACGGTCGGTCGCCGATCGAATCCTTGCGAAATCTCGGCCCCCAAAGCGGTCGTTGGCTGCGCGACGCCGGAATTCGCACGATCGCCGATTTGGAAAATGTGGGCCCCGTCGTTGCCTATCGACTGGTACGACAACAAAACGCGGGAGCGAGTCTCAATCTTCTGTGGGCAATTGCCGCGGGTTTAAATGGTGAAGACTGGCGACAGCTGACCGAGGCAACAAAGTCGCGTCTCCTTCGGGAGTTGGATGACGATTGAGCGACGGTTGGATGTCTCGCCGCGATGATCAAGAAGCCGATGTTCGGCCACCAAGTTGGCATCGCATCTTCAGGATTCTGACCGCCAGTTATCCAGGCATACGCCACCAACACCGGATGAACATGAACATGAACATGAACATGAACATGAATATGATGCGGATGCCGATGCTGAAAGCTCTGACATGGACGATGCTCGCAGGAGGGACGTTGATGGCCGAGGACGGCGGCCGAGTGCTACTTCCTTTCGCTGGCCCGGAGGCGGCCCGCCAATGGCAGGCGGTCAATGACGGCGTCATGGGCGGAAAGTCCGATGGCCGTTTCACGCTGACGGAGGCGAAGACTCTGAAGTTCTTCGGAACGCTCTCGCTGGAAAACAATGGCGGGTTTGCGTCCATCCGGTCAAAGTCCGCTTCGTTTGGCTTGCGGCCAGGCGATACGATTGTGGCCAGAGTTCGGGGCGATGGTCGCCCGTACACGCTTAACCTTTACGTCCCGCGTCGACTCGTCGCCTTCTCGTATCGCACCGAGTTCCAAACGAAGAAGGACGCATGGATTGAGGTCCGCTCGCCCTTGAATGAGTTCGTGGCAACGTCATTTGGCCGCGTCGTGCCGAACGCCGGCCCGGTCAATCCGGCCGAGGTGAACTCAATCGGCTTCTTGTTAAGCGACAAGCGGCCCGGTCCGTTCACACTTGAGATCGAGTGGATCAAAGCCGAGTGAAAAAAGGGGTCAGGACTATTTTCGGTCGTCGACTGCGGGTGATGGGCGCTTCGCGCGGGCTAGAGGACGACACGACCAACTACGACACGATCCCAGACGTTTGATCTCTTCGTGACAGCTCACACCCAGGCCACGATTTCACGTTTTCTTCCGACATCCGCAGATCAATCGCGCGGCAGACGCGTTGGCGGCCGGCCGATGCGGGATTTAGCGGCGAACGAGAATCTCCCGCCGGCGAGCGGCGGGCATCTTGCCCTCGCAAGCAAGAATCCAGCCGAACAGGATTGGGACCCGACTCCTTTTCCCGGCCTGCCCCAATCTTGAGCTGTGCAACCGCTTAAGGGTGTCGTGAATATCGCCTATTCTGCCTCATTCGGTGCGTTGTCGGACGCGTCCCGCAAGTCGACCGGCTCGGAAAGCCAATCTTTCCAGATCCCAGAACGGACGGTCATGACGATCGCGAGCAAGTAGCCTGCCAGCACGTAGGTTAACGAGGCTACCGCGATGGCAATCGCTGCGGGTTGCTGCACAGGCCATAAGAACGGTGCAGCAATCGCGCCGATCATGCACAGGCCATCTTGCCAGGGTCGATCGAAGTACCGTTTCCACCAAGTCCGCGGAATCATCCGCACCTGCTCAGGCGTGACCGAGAATCGTCCATCGCGATCGGGTTCGCCCAGGTACTTCGTGATGGTTGGGCGATCCCACGTTCCGACCAGACTGGCAATGGTATCGAATGAGGGCCGACCGGTGGCCAAGTCGCGCCGGTCATCCAGCGATCCGATCAAGGATGCACCGGCTCCGAGCACGACTACGATTGAGGCGACGATTATCCATGTCATCTTGGGACGGTCCTTGTGCGACGAGCGACTTAGTCGATTACCAGACGGCGACGAGTGGCATCCAGCACGACGGCGATCACGATGACGGCTCCTGTAATGATCTGTTTCTGCGCGTCCGAGACACCCACCTGGGCGAGGCCTGTCTGGAGGACGGCGATGATCAGGACTCCGAGAAACGAACTCACTACGCTACCCCGGCCTCCCATCAAGCTCGTGCCACCAATCACACAGGCGGCGATAGCTGCGAGTTCGATTCCGATGGCTGCGTTCGGGTCGGCGCTGGAGAGGCGAGACGTCTGAGCGACTCCGGCCAGTCCGCTTAGGACACCACTGATCACGAACACGGTAACGGCGTACGGGGCGGAACGGATGCCAGACATACGGACTGCCTGGACGTTTGCTCCGATCGCAAGACAATACCTTCCGAACACCGTGCGAGTCAGCAGCAACTGAGCTCCGATCACACTTAGAATTGCAAACAGGCAGGCGGGTGACAACAGGATTCCCGGCAGCGGCTCACCAATTGCCTCAACCGCGGCCCCGATGTATTTCGTTTGCGAATCGGTGACGACTTTGGTCGCTCCACGCGCCAGTTCGAGCATTCCCAGAGTGACGATAAAAGACGGGATCCCGAAGCCGATCGAGACGAGTCCGTTGAAAAGACCGCACGCGGCGGCGGTGAGAATACCGACCGGAATCGCCGCCCAGAGGGACCAACCGTGGTCCACCATCAGCGTGCCCAGAACCGCCGAGGAGAGCGCCAGCACGGCTCCGACGGACAGGTCGATGCCTCCGATGATCAGCACAAGCGTCATGCCGACGGCGACGAGTGTCAAGTCGGGAATCTGATTCGCGATGGACACCAGCGTTGATTTCTGAAAGAAATTCTCACTGCGCAAGCTGAAGGCTGCGACCAGCAACAGAAGCACCGTGACCAGCCCGACGTACTGCAGGAACGCGTGCGCAACTCTTCGGCGGCTCATCGTTCCGGTACCTCTCGTTCCGTGAACGTCGACGTTGACGTTCACAGGCCCAGCGTCTCGGCGGTAACGAGGTCGACGGGTGTTTCGACATCGTTCGGCACTGCACTCGGATCAGCCAACATCGTGAGGGCGGCTTCGATTCCGAACACTGCCAGCAGATCGCCGTGCTGGTCGGCGGTGGCCAGGACCTTTCCTTCGCGGATGGCTGTTTGAATGGCCGAGATGTTATCAAAGCCCACGATCAGAATCTCGCCGGCCCGGCCCGCGCTTTTGACGGCGGCGATCGCCCCCAGGGCCATGCTGTCATTCGCGGCGAGGACCGCCTTGATCTCGGAATGCTCGCTGAGCATTGACGCCGCGATCGTGTTGGCTTTGCTCATTTCCCATTCGGCGGACTGGCTGTCAGCGATGTGGATTCCCGCCTGCCGCATCGCCGCTGCAAACCCTTCACGTCGTTGGACTCCATTGTACGAAGTGCGGATGCCTTCCAAGATCGCGACGGCATCGCCGGGAGTCAGCTTCGAAGCCAGGTAGTCGCCCACCTGCTTGGCTCCCGCTCGATTGTCGGGTCCGACGAAGGGGATCGTGATCTTTTCTTGCTGCAGCACGTCGGCATCGAGTCGGTTGTCGATGTTCACGATCACGATACCCGCTTGCTGAGCTCGCCGCAGAGCGGGCACGAGGGCTTTCGAGTCGGCTGGCGCGATCACAATCGCATCGACACCCATGGCAACCATTTCCTCAACCAACGCGACTTGGCGGCTTAAGTCACGCTCGTCCTTGATGCCATTGACGATCAGCTCGTACTGATCCAGGTGGCTGAGATGGTGTTCCTTGGCTCCCTCGGCCATGGTTGAAAAAAACTCGTTCGCCAGGGACTTCATGATGAGGGCCACCCGCGGCTTGCCGATTTGGTGCGGGCGGTCGGAAGCCGCCCGCTCGGACTCCTGCGAAGGTGTCGAACTGCCTGACGTGCAGCCGAGGAGCAGCAGTGCGAAGCAGGGAAGCAGACGTCTCATGATGGAATCCTTCCAAGCTGTTGGATTTCGTCTCGTGTCGCCATCCCAGGTTGCGCTCCTTCGCGAGTTGCGGCAAGTGCGCCGGCAGCATTTGCCAGCCGCACGGCCGTTGCGAGGTCGGCTTCTTCTGCCCAGAAGACGGCCAATGCCCCGGCGAAGGCGTCCCCCGCGGCGGTTGTATCAACGGCCGTGACCGGGAAGGACGCAATTATTTCCGATTTCTCTTCGTTCAACAAGAAAGTCCCGCGGGGTCCCAGCGTGAGGGCCACATTGCGTGCGCCCCGCCGATGCAACTCGCGTGCGGTCAATTCGACCTGATCCACGCGATCGCCGCCGATTCCCACGATCGCCGCCGCCTCGGTCTCGTTGGGGCAGATCAAATCGACGTCCAGTAGCGGCGCAGGACAGGCGGCCGGGGCCGGTGCCGGGTCGAGAATGATTCGCACCTTGGCGGCCCGGGCGATTTCGAGTGCGGCCAGGACCGTGGAAAGGGGCACTTCCAGTTGGACCAGCAAGACGTCACTCGCTTCGATCACGGCCTGCGCCGCCTGAACATCGGCGACGCTCAGCCGGGCGTTCGCGTTGGGCACGACGAGGATCGAGTTTTGCCCACTCCGCTCAACCGCGACAACGGCCAGTCCGCTGGCACAATCTTCAGTCGCCAAAATCGATTCGCAGTTGATCCCTTCCCGCTGGAGGTTCGCCACCAAGCGACTGGAAAACGCGTCGTCGCCAACGCGACCGATCAGGCTGACGTCGCCCCCGGCGCGCGCCGCGGCGACGGCCTGGTTGGCGCCCTTTCCCCCGCAAATCTCCCGCGACGTTTCGGCCAGTCGCGTCTCGCCTGGGCGAGGAAGCACGTCGCATCGAACGACCAGATCCATGTTGATCGAGCCCAGAACGGTGATGCGAGGCGCGCGAGGGTTCATCGCTTGGCCTTGAGTTATTGAGCGACGCCTGAATCTCGCACCTTCAGGGGCGGTTGGCTCGAGAGCAACTGCAGCGACTCCAACGTGCGGCGTTTGTCCTCGTTGATCACTAAAATGCGATCTCGACCCTCGGCGGCTTCCACAAACGTTGTCAGTCCGTTGTCAGCGACGGTCACTCGGCCAGGCTGCGAGACGCCGAAGTAGGCTCGGTCGGGGCGGATCGCGTAGAGCACACTGGTCAAGTCCCACGTCGGGCGATCATGAGGTGGCGGGCTGTAACGGACGTAGGCTTCGGCCAGCGGATGATGCGTCACGTAGGCGAAGTCGCGCTCGATGCTCTGGTGAGGATAGGCAAGTGCCAAGCCGATTTCAAAGCCACTCCAGACGATCGGCGTGGGCCACTCTGCGGCAAGCTTCTGGGCGGACGCGACGTCCATCACAATATTGTATTCCCTGTGGTCGTAAGGTTGCCCCTGATCACCGATGATCTGCGTGAAGGCGCCCGCCATGATCGACAGCAGACGGACCTTGCGTCGGACCAGATCGATCCCTGCCAGCGGGCTGTGGCCATCCGGCTTGGATTTGAGCAAGTCGGCCAAATTCGTCGAGAACCCGACCTGAGCGATCACGACGGACGCGTCATCGGCGCCCGCCAGGGTCGCGCGAAGCACATCGACCGCCGGCGGCGCCTCAGTGCCCGAGAGCAAATCGTGCGGATAGCGCAGCTGGCCCTGATCCCGCTCGTTGGCCAAGCCCAGGAACTTCCCCACCTCGTTGGTGACACCGCTTCGGCAGACGCCGATCGGTATGTCGCCTCGACCGTAAAACGTGTTGACCGCATCGACGAACGGGGCGGCAAGCTCGTGGTCCTTGGTGATCGTCACGGCCAAGAGTCGGCATTCCGCGCGAGATTGCAGCGCATGGATCACGCCCAACGCTAGCGCATCGTCGACGTCATTGCCGATGTCCGTATCAAAAATCAGCGGAATCGGTCGTGTCGGTTCGACGGCGAACAACGTCGCGCCGCTCCACAGCAAACCCACTGCGGCAGCAACCCAGTAGCACGCCTTCATCGGAAGTACCTTCGGTCGAGGGGGCAGATTCGGGCACTCCTACCGCCGAGACCTTCGTGACGGCACGGAGATCAGGATGCCGAGAGTGAGCAGCACGAACCCGACGGGTTCGGGAACCGCGTTTATAGCAGGCCTCACTCCTTCTTCGTATCCGCCATCCTGGAATGCCTCGACTAAGTCGGAACTGTCGAATTGCATGTCGCCAGTCCAATCGCCCGTCGCCCAAGTAGCCGGCTCACCGGTTTCGTACGTGCCGGCCTGAAAGACATCCACCAGGTCGGACGAGTTGAACTCTCCGTCCAAATCGGCGTCGCCCATCCAGGTGTGCTTGTATTGCTTGACCCAGATCGTGCGATCCGCCAAGTCAACTACGCCATCGCCGTTTTCGTCGAACGGCTGCAGCGGACCATTGTCCTTAATGGCCTGGCTTTGAAGATCCAAGTCGGCGACCGTCAATTGACCGTCTTCATTATAGTCACCCGCACCGCCCAGGTTGATCGCATCCGGTCCGGCTAGAAAATTACCGTACACCTCGCCTGGCGTGAGCGGATAGCTGTAGAGACGGAATTCGTCGTAGCTCCCAACGTACATCGTGTCGCCCCATTGTGAGCGACCCAACCAATTGTTCACGTCGTCCATTTCGGACAGCTCGAAGTGGAGATCGTTCTCCCCGACGAGCTCGCCGTCGACGTACATCGAAACGACGGCCTCGTCGCCATTCCAGACAACGGTCACGAGCTTCTCCTCGCCCGGTGCCAACGTCGACGTATCCTCAACGATCCGCTCGTTGGCCTCAGGCCCCAACCGATAGCCGAGCCGCGTCGAGGTATTGCCGCCAAAGGGTGACAAGAAGATGTAGGTGCTGTTTGGGGCTCCTCCCGACGTGTCCTCGCCCGCGTCGCTATTGCCGAAGTCGAAGACGCGCTGCCACCAACCGGGCGAAGTGCCGTCCCAGGTGGTCCAGGCTTCGAACGTCGCGTTGGATCCCAAGCCAGAAATGATTCCGTTGGGAAGATCAACGTAATCGCCGTCTTCATTGTTCGAGTTTTCGACGCCCGTATTGCCCAGGACGACGGCGCCGCCAGAATACGCCGCATTTCCCGTGTTGTTGACCAAGGTGCCATTCGCGCCACTCACGGAGTCGTCCGCGTTGCCATCGAAGCTATATCGATGAACTGGCCCCGATGAGAGCGGAGTGGGAGTCGGCATCG
The DNA here is from genome assembly GCA_963826795.1 of uncultured Planctomycetales bacterium. Classification (GTDB taxonomy): domain Bacteria; phylum Planctomycetota; class Planctomycetia; order Pirellulales; family Pirellulaceae; genus CAWGYT01. Next base: position 46,020 of record CAWGYT010000030.1, read on the forward strand.
ACTTCGGGGGACTGACGAAGATTGACTTCTCTTCATCGTAGTTGGCTTGAATCTGAGCGTCCGTGAGGACTTCGTCATGGATACGGACGCGCCCGATGGCGAGCGTTCCCCGAATTCCCGCTGTCAAATCGAAGTCATTGTCCCACTGCGAGGCGATGGCAATCGGCGGCAATTCGTACGTGTTCAGCTCGATGCCAAAGTCCTCCAACACGTTCTCCTCGTTCCACAACACGCCATCCGAGTAGACGCGCGTCGTATCCTCATCAAACGTATAGACCAAGTGGTGCCATTGGTTCGCCTCCGGCGCACCGCCCGTCCAGCTATTGTCGATCCATCCGATATCCGGCCCACCTCCACCCCAGTGGCCCACGGCGCCCCATTCACCTCGAAACCCGTAGTTAAAGGACATGTTAGTACCGTCCGGGCCACCGCGATGCCCCCACGACACGAGTGTCTCTTCCTGGCTAATCATGGGATTCAGCGCCCAGACCTCGATCGACCTTGTTGGACTGGGGCCGGTCAGCCCGAGCGGAGCCGAATCCAGGCCCATGAAAGCCGATGCTCCGTCAAAAAAAATCGCCGGAGTCGTTTCGACGAAACCTTTCGTCGGCGTCCCGACGGCCTCGAAATCGGTATACGTCCCAGCATTCGACCACATCGGGTCTCCGTCTCCGTACGTCGCGGCGTCGAGGTCGACGAACAACTCGCCAGCAATTTCGATCGCCGCAAGCGGATAAGTCGCAAGGCATAGCACGATCAGGCTCACCACGCTGCGAAAAATATCAACACGTTTCATATCCGCCCTCATGTTTGCCGGAGTCCACCTTGATTTGGATAATCTCGAGCCAGTTCGAACACGGCGGTCCGTTTCGCTCCGGCATTTGAGCGAGAAATTCGCCGCTCGAATCGTGTCTCGTTACCGTTCCCCGGACACTGTTTCGAGCATGAGGATACGCGAACGGATGCGAGATTGCAAGTTTTGCAGCGTGGGCAGGCCCTTTCGGTCATTCCGTCAACGCTCGACCGTGTTTAGCCCTCACCCGCCCGGTCCCCGCGAGCGGGTCCCGAGCGACCTCTCCCGGCCTCGGGAGAGGTGACAACATGGTGTCCCTTCTCCCCAGCGCGGGAGAAGGTGGCCGCAGGCCGGATGAGGGGGCAAGCGTTGGCCGGGTCTCAACCCTCACCCGCCCGGTCCCCGCGAGCGGGTCCCGAGCGACCTCTCCCGGCCTCGGGAGAGGTGACACGATGGTGTCCCTTCTCCCCAGCGCGGGAGAAGGTGGCCGCAGGCCGGATGAGGGGGCAAGCGTTGGCCGGGTCTCAACCCTCACCCGCCCGGTCCCCGCGAGCGGGTCCCGAGCGACCTCTCCCGGCCTCGGGAGAGGTGACACGATCTTGTCCCTTCTCCCCAACGCGGGAGAAGGTGGCCGCAGGCCGGATGAGGGGGTCCCGTGCCCTCCCAGATGCTCAACCCTCACCCGCCCGGTCCCCGCGAGCGGGTCCCGAGCGACCTCTCCCGGCCTCGGGAGAGGTGACATGATCTTGTCCCTTCTCCCCAGCGCGGGAGAAGGTGGCCGCAGGCCGGATGAGGGGGTCCCGTGCCCTCCCAGATGCTCAACCCTCACCCGCCCGGTCCCCGCGAGCGGGTCCCGAGCGACCTCTCCCGGCCTCGGGAGAGGTGACAACATGGTGTCCCTTCTCCCCAGCGCGGGAGAAGGTGGCCGCAGGCCGGATGAGGGGGCCGGGGCAGGGGCCGGGGCCGGGGCCGGGGCGGGGGCGGGAGTGCGCCGCGATTCAAGCCACCCAAGCACCCTTGCGTCGCGGCGCCTGCTCATCAGCCAAGGCCGCGTCCACGGCGGCCGCCGCGAGACCGCGGGCTCCGACGACATAGCCGCCGTCGCTGAACGCCACGACCAGGTCGCTCGAATCGAAATCGCCGTCGGCATCCCAATCGCCTTCGGCCCACCCGGAGTTATTTTCGATCCCGTCCTCATACTCGCCCGCGGCGAAGACTTGGACCAGGTCGCTCGAATCAAAACGGCGGTCAAGATTCGCGTCACCAAAGTCGGTCTCGAGGACGTCCTTGATCATCGCGATCCAATCACGCAGATCGACTCGTCCGTCGCCGGAGAGATCGAACTTCGGATCCATATCGAACTGTCGAATCGCCGTTCCCAGCAGGTCGATGTCCGCGGCGTCGACATCGCCATCGTGGTCAAAATCCCCCAGCAGTTCCTGGGGACGGTTGCCAAAGTCGATGCCTCGCAGACGGTCACCCGGTTGCAAGGTGAAGAAATAGGGCTCGCTGATGGGATAAGGCGCCAGGATGTTCCGTTCGGGCGGGAAGGTTCGAACCTGACCGTCCGGCAACACCTCGGTGATCAGGTGCTGACCCGGGCGGAGGTCCGTCAGCCAATAGCGACCTGTTTCGTCAATCGCCGTCTTGGGGTCGTCGTCCATCGTGATCGTGAACGGTTCGTCGGGATCCAATCGGCGGTTGAAGTTCAGGTCCGAGTAAATCGTGATTCCTGCCAAGCCGGGTTCACGGCTCTCGCGGCTCCCGTTGCCGTTACGGTCAAGCCACTTCGTGCCTTGCACCTGGGCCGGATCAACCAGTCGATTGCCGAAGTCGATTCCGTCGACGGTTTCGCCAGAGTTCAAGAACACGAGATGCTGACCCCCGTAGGCGATCGGGCGGCTGGGGAGCACGCTTGCCTGCGGTGGTGGGTCGTTCGGCACGCGGGGAAAGGTCTGTTCGTATCCGGCGGGGACCACTTCGCGGATCGAGATGTATCCGGGGCGGATGTTCTCCAGGGAATAGCGACCGGACTCGTCGACGCGCGTGTTCAAGTCATCTCGCATTGTGACGGCGCGGGGTTCGTCGGCGTCCAACCGCCCGTTGAAGTTCCGATCGACATAGATCGTGACACCGGGAAGTCCCGGCTCATGATCTTCGCGTCGTCCGTTCCCGTTGCGATCCAGCCATTTCAGGCCCTGGATCGTACCTGGCTGAACGGGTCGATTACCGAAATCCACGCCGTCCACTTGTTGGCCAGGTCGGACTGTCACCACGTGGCTCGCTCCGAGCGGCAGTGGTCCCGGCGGCGGCAGGGGATCGACCAAGATCAATTGCGGATATGTTTGCATCGAACCATCGGGCACGATCTCGCGAACTGCGTACGTTCCCGGCTCGACATCGTCGAATCGATACCTACCCGCCTCGTCAAAGTCGGTCTGCGGGTCATCGCGTTGTGTGAGCGTCCGAGGCTCGTCTCGATCGGGCAAATTGTTGCGATTGAGATCCAAGTAGATCGTGACGCCGGCCAGTCCAGGTTCCCTCGGGTCTCGCTCGGCATTCCCGTTGGCATCCAGCCACTTGGTCCCCTGGATGGAACCCGTCGTGGGCCGGACTCGTTGGTTCCCAAAATTCAGACCATCGACGCTTTGGCCTGCCGACAGCACGACGGTGTGTGCTCCGCCGCTGCGGGGTGCCATGATCAGCACCGGGATCTGAGCGAATGGGTCCTGCGAAAGCGTATCGACAAACTGCAGCGTGAACCGATGCGAGTACCCATCGCCCTCAAACGCGACACGGAACTTCGACGAATCACCGCCGCATCCGTTGAGCTGAGGCCCCGTCAGGTTTTCGAGTCGGATCTCCGGGTCCGAGGCAACGACGTCAACCTGGATGGGTCGAATGCAATAGGGGTGAACCGTCACGCCCACGGCCTCGACATGGCGCTCGCCCGCGGCTAACTTCAACACCAATCTTTCAGGATCGACCGTCGCGAAATCGTTGCCCAGCACCTGATCCGATTCGTCCAGAATGGGAGGCTGAATCGGCGGAAACGTTTGCTCGAAACCATCCGGGACAACCTCACGGATCAGATACGTTCCGGGCCGAAGTCCGGCGAGGTGATAGAGTCCCGACTCGTCGAAGTCGGTGGCGGGAATGTCGCGCATCGATTGCGTCGAGGGCTCGCGCGGATCCAAGACGCCATTGCGGTTCAGATCCGCGTAGATCGTCACGCCGGCCAAGCCGGGTTCGCCCGCATCAAGTTCGCCATTGCCGTTGACATCGGACCATTTCCGACCATGGACCGAGGCGAGGCGGATCGGCCCCGCTTCGGCGTCGATCGGGGCAGTCTCAATCGGATCGACGTGAACGGAATCGATGGCCGCAAGCAAGGCGTCGGCGGCAAGCAGTTGCCGTGTCTCAAGCCCTTCCAGGTGCAAGGGCCTCGCCAAGATCCGGGCCGTCGACCGCTGCGAGCCGCGCCGAATCGTGGGTCGCCAAGTCCGAGTTGACGGCGGGTTCACGTGTCGCGAAGCAGAGCGTGATGACATGGCAGTTCCCTTTCGTGGATGCGTTTGCGTATTGTATCTCTGGTCGCTCGAGAAGTGGAAAAGGTCACTCCGGTCCGCCAAAAATCCGCGAGAATTGCCCGCCTCGGGCGGTGCGGGGCGCGAGTCTCGGGCTGAGTCGGAGACCAATGCTTTGCTCTAAATCTGCAGCCCAATTAAACTTAAGTGGGCCAGTTGGAGGAAAATGCGAAATTCTTCGCGTTCGCGTGGCGGATGAGCAGCCGCGTTTCGAATACCCCTTGGGGAAAAACCATGAGCCAATGCGATGGGCGTGCCGTGGCCGACCTGTCCGATCGTTCGCTGTTGCGACGCTTTCGGGCGGGCGAGCACGACGCGGCAACCGAGCTTTACGTTCGTTACGCGAGCCGGCTGCTGGCGCTGGCCAACGCGCACACCTCCCCGTCGCTTTCGTCCCGATTCGACCCGGAAGACGTCGTCCAATCCGTGTTTCGCACATTCTTTCGCCGGGCCGCCGCGGGACTGTACGATGTTCCACCCGGTGACCAGCTGTGGCAGCTGTTCCTGGTGATCGCCCTGAACAAGGTTCGCGCGTTGAGTATTCATCATCGAGCCCAGAAGCGGGACGTCACGCGGACCTCGGGGTCGGCGATCGTCGAAACGTATCCCGGAACGGCCGACGAGGCACCACGACAGGTACTGAAGCTGGTCATGGATGACATCATTAGCCGGCTGCCGGAGGCGGAGCAAAAAATGATCCGGCTGCGAATCGACGGTTTTGATGTCCGTGAAATTGCCGCCCAAACCGATCGTTCCAAACGGACCGTGGAGCGTGTCCTGCAGCGGTTCCGACACGAACTCTCCGAACTGATTGAAGACTCGTCCCGACCCGACAACTAGCCACGATCCCATGCTTCTTCACCGCACCATCCCGAACCGCCGTGTGGACGAATTTGTCGAGCGATACGAGATGGCGCGCGCCCGGGACGGGGACGTGCAGTGGGCTGCGTTCCTGCCCGATCGAACCGATGCGGAATACCAAACGATCGGCCTGGAGTTGATGCGTGTGGATCTGGAGTGCCGCTGGGAACGCGGTCTGCCGGTTTCCGTGCAGGACTATCGTGCCACGCATGCCGACCTGCTTCGCGACCCGGGCGCGATTCGCGAACTGGCGTTCGAAGAATATCGCCTCCGCCTGCAGTCAGGCGAAGATGTCGAGCCGACCGAATACGTCGAACGATACCAGATTGACACCGCTCGATGGCCACGCACGAATGCCCCCTTGGATGTCGGGACGTCCGCGAAATCGCTGGCCAGCCTGCAACCCGAGGTGATACGGCTGGCCGACGCGATTCAGCTGTTCCCTCAGGTTGGTGAGACGTTCGGCCAATTTCGCATTCTGGAACAGCTGGGAGAGGGTTCCTTCGGGCGAGTTTACCTTGCCAGCCAAGGGGAACTGGCCTCGCGCGACGTGGTGCTCAAGATCACCTCGACACGGTCGGTCGAGCCCGATCGGCTCGCCCGACTCCAGCATACGAACATCGTCCCGATCTTTTCGTTTCATCAGCAGGGTTCGCTGTTTGCCATCTGCATGCCGCTGCTCGGTACGAAAACCTTGGCCGACGCGATCTGCGCGCGTCGCCGGCTCGCTGGAATGCCGCCGACCGGCGAATTTCTCGCTCGTCTCCTGCGTGGATCTCGCGAGTGTGAGGCCGGTGACGGCGAGGCGAACGGGTTCGATCACCTTGCCGAGGCACGGCTGGATCAAATCGCCGCGATGAGTTTCGTCGAGGCGAGCATTACGATGGCGATCGAGCTGGCCGAGGGCCTTGCCCACGCACATGACCGAGGCGTCGTGCACCGCGACTTGAAACCGGCGAACGTGTTGCTGACGAAAGAGGGTCGGCCGATGTTGCTGGACTTCAATGTTTCAGACGACACGGCGGTCGGCGAGCAGGCGTGTCAATTCGTCGGCGGCACATTGCCCTACATGGCGCCGGAACACTTGCGGGCACTCGAAACAGGTCGGGGAATCGACATCCGCAGCGACGTGTACTCGTTTGGCGTCAATCTCTGTGAATTGCTGACTGGATGCCGTCCGATCCGATCGGCGAGCGATGTGGAGGCCACGGCGGCCACCGCGTCAGATACAGACTCTGGCGGTGCGGTCCTTGACGAATCCTGCGCCGCCGCGAATTCGGAGTGCCTTGCCTCGGCGAACATCGAAGTTCGCGCACTTCCCAAGATGCTTCCCCCGGATGTCGCGTCGATCATCTCCCGCTGTCTGGAGCCCGATCCTGCCCTGCGTTACCAGTCGATGCACCAGGTCCTTGAAGATCTCATTCGGCACCAGGCGAGCCGGCCACTGCGTTACGCGGCGAATACGTCATGGCGTGAACGGATCGGCAAGTGGCGGCGCCGCCATCCTCGCCTGGCCTCACTGACGACCGTGGGCATCACGTTGTTGATCGTGATCGCCGTGGCCGTTACTCGGCTGTCGGTCCAGCATCGTGAACTGCAGCGTACCGAGGCTTATCTGGCTCTGGATAAGGTCCAGCAACGCCTTCCGATGATTCGCCTCCAGCTGAGCTCGCCTGAGTCGGACCCGCAGATGTTGGAGCAGGGCCGCGAGGCCGCACGATCAATCCTTGATGAGCTGGGCAAGTTCACGCAGTTGGATGCGATCCCGCGTTCGCCGGACAGGCTCGATCCCGCACGGACGGGCTTGAACGCCGCGCGATCGTCGCATGCCGCGTGGCTGGATCCCATCGATCAGCAACGCTGGCAGCACCAGGTCGCGGAACTGTTTTACCTGTTGGCGGTCGCTGAATTGCGACTGGTCCGTGCCGAGGATGAGCCTTCGCAGGGTCCTCCCTCCGCAAGCCGATATCGCCTGGCCGAATGGCTGAACCAGTGCGCCGCTGCGTGTTGGAGCGACGACTCGCGTCAAGTCCCCAAGGCGTTTGAACTGCAGCGCGACTGGATTCACACGGTGCTCGAGGCGAAGACTGCCGATGGTCCGAGTGCTTCGTTCGCGGAGCGAATGCCGCTGAATGGCGACGCGTACGAACACTTGCTCGCGCTGGAACTGATCCGCCAGGGCCATTGCGGCGAAGCGATTCCCTTGCTGGTCCGCCTGCGCAACGAGAATCCCCACGACATTTCGGCCTGGGTGCTGCTGGGTGACGCTTATCTGTCGGTGGGAGCGGCAAGTGACGCCAAGTCATGTTACGACGCGAGCGTGGCATTGTGGCCTGACTCGCCTACCTGCTACTTTCACCGAGGCGTCTATTATCTGACTCGCCAGGATTACCCGGCGGCGATCTCGGACTTCGACCAGACGTTAGCGCGTCATTCGCAGCATCCCGGTGCGCAATTGAACCGCGGCGTGGCGTCGCTGAAGTTGCAGGATTTTGTTTCCGCGGAGCGTGACTTTTCGGCTGCCTTACGGGAGGGAGCGACGCAGACACGCGTGTTTTTCTTGCGGGCACAGGCCAGGGTCGGCCTGGGCGACCACGAGGGGGCGGCGCAAGATCGACGACAAGGAATGCTTCGGCGCCCAACCGATCCGGTCAGTTGCATCGTCCTCGGGAACGCTTTGTTGCAGGGGGACGCGCAGGACGCGCTGGCGTGGTATCGCACGGCGCTCGCCATGGATCCCGGCTCCCACTCGGCACTCCGCAACATCGCACACGTGCTGGCGGAACGACTCGGCGAAACCGAGGCGGCGATCGAGGTGATCGACCGCCTGGTCGCGCAATTCGGTCGTCGTCCTGAAGATCTCGTATCGCGTGGTGTACTTTACGCTCGCACGGGCAACCGGTCCGCCGCCATCTCGGATGGCGAAGCGGTTTTAGCGACGGGTCAGGACGGAAAGACGTTATTTCAAGTCGCGTGCATCTACGCGCTCTGTGCCCAAGAGGGGACCGCGGACGCCGACCGCGCGATCCAGCTCGTGGGCCAAGCGATCCAAGTCGAACCGCGTTGGTTGGAGGTTGCTCAGCGCGATCCGGACCTGGCGTCACTCCGCCGGAATGCAAAGTTTCGCGAGTTACTGCGCACTGCAAGTTCGATGCAACGTGTGATCCAATCCGTGGAAATCACCTCCCCCGGCCATCCCGTGGGCGAGCAAAATTCGGGTGTGAGCCGGCAGGATTCTGCCAGATAATACGAGCCGACAATGACCACCTTGCTGAATTGGCTACGCACGACCTGCGCACGACGCCTCCCGGGGCGACGCGCGCTGAGAGCGCGTGGTCGCGCCTTCGAACGGCTGGAAGGACGCGAGTTGCTTGACGGGGCGGGTCGAGCCAGCGGTCTGACATGGGCGGATACATCGCAGCTGACGCTGAGCTTCGCGAACGACTCCACTGACATCGCCGGAGAACCCAGCCAGTTATTCGAACGGTTCGGCACCTTGGGACGGCCCGCGGAATGGCAGAATGCGATCCTGCTCGGCTTCCAAACCTGGCTTCGATCGACGGGCAGCAACGTTGGCGTTGTCTCGGATGTCGGATCGCTGCCGTTCGGGACGCCCGGACCTCGGACGGGCGACCACCGGTTTGGCGATATTCGCGTCGGCGCACGACCGCTCTCGGACGACGTGATGGCGATCGCCGTTGCCCATGACACCGTGGTATCGGGAACGTGGGGCGGTGATTTGATCTTTAACAGCGACGCCGACTTCGCGAGTCTCGCTGACCTGTTTGCGGTTGCGGTTCATGAGGCAGGGCACGTCTTTGGGCTGGAACACAGCGACGATCCGCAGTCGCCGATGCACGTGCACGGCATCTCGCCCAAGACGTCGCCAACGCCGCAAGATCTCGCCGACATCCAGCGTCAGCATGGGCAGCGTGTCCCCGATTCGAATGAAGGTCCCCACGGCAACGAAACTCCCCGGACGGCAACGCCGCTGGAACTGAGCTTGAACCCGGCGCTTGACGTTTCGGCGAAGACTCACCTCGTTTATGGCGATATCACGACCTCCGACGACGTGGACGTGTTTTCGCTGTCGTTGCCCACGCGCACGCGGGCGCGATCACGGTCCGGCTGCAATCCCGACAGATCAGCTTGCTGGCCCCGTCACTCCGCATCTCAACGGTCGATGGCACCGAAATTGCCAGGACCGAGTCGCGGCGTGTGGGAGGGGCGACGGTGGAGATCCTGATTGACGATCCGGTGCCGGGTGGAACGTATTTGATTGAGGTTCGCGCCGCGCGGGGCACTGCCTTCGACGTCGGCGGCTATTCCCTCATCACGCGGTTCGAGGGAGACTTTGGTGTTCCGATCGCCGAAGAAACGTTGGACCTCTTGACGGTGGCACGTGAACGCAAGATCACGCAACGCGACCTCCAGGCGCTGCTGGCCGATCGGGAGTACCTGCTGGACGCACGAGAGAACGACGTCGACAGCATCTTGGCGGCGGTCAATCTACCGCCCCAAGTGGGATTCGAATTGTATTCCCACTATGAAGCGCTGGGCGCGATCTCCAGCGCTCGCGACGTGGATTACTTTTTTTTCACGGCCGCCGACGCCGATGATTCGGTCTCGCCCTATCTGCATTTAACGGTTCGTCCCCTCGAACTGGCCGGCTTGATCCCCAGCGTCAGTGTGCTGGACCGACGGGGCAACGAGATCCACGCCACCCTGCTGGTCAACGGCGGCGGCGAGGTGGTACTGCAAGCGCCGGCGATTCCCGGTGAGCGGTACTACATTCGCGTCAAGGCAGCGTCGGACAACGGATTGTTCGATCGCGGGAATTACCGAGTGTCACTGACCTTTGTCGAAACCGCGCTCGAGCCGGTCACGTTCGCCCAGGGACACTGGCCGGCGGTAACGGAAGCACCGAGCGCGAATCCCCCGCCTTCGACGGGGCGTCCCACGGGCTCGAAGGAAGACTCCAATCGTGACGTGGTCCCTGCATTGAACGATTCGGATGCGACGGCCGCCCCGTCCGGATACGTGCTCTATGTCGCCACGCCTCAACTATTTCATTTCATCTTGCAAGCGGGACCTGCTCAAGCGGAGGGATACGAGCTCGTCCTGGCATCGCTTTTCGACGCGACCGATCGACTCGTCCACACGATGAGCGCGCCTGCGGGCGAAACCCGCACGACTCACAGTGTGTTGCTGTTGCCAGGAACGTACCGGATGCGGTTCGACTCGATCACGCTGGGTTCCCTGCGGTCGAAGCCGTTGTCGTTCCGCTTGCTCGGTCTGTCCGTTTCCGATCCCTTTGCCGTCGACCCGGACGACCCATCGTACGACCCGTTTTTCGAGTGTCCGGGCAGCGACCCCTTGTTTTGTTACCCGGGTGGGATTATCAGCGAGGACCCCTTCCTGTGGCAAGATTTCCTCGACTCGTTACCGTCCGTCCCCGACCTGGACCTTCCCGAACTGATTTCCGAGTTGTTGGGAAGCTGGTGGTATTGGTACTGGGACCAACAAGGCACGCAGTTCCCTCCGCTGGCGATCGACGACGGGTACCTGGCGGCGAGTGGAGTGACGCTGGTTGTCGACGCTGCGTACGGTGTCTTGGCCAACGATTTCTTCGATCCCGCCGCGCACGTTACGGCGAGTCTGTACGATGACGTGGAAGTTGGGATGCTGACGGTGCAGGATGACGGTGGCTTCAGCTACCAGCCGCCGCCCGGATTCTCGGGTGATGTCCGATTCTACTATCAGGCATTCGCGCTTCAACAGGGTTCGCCCATCGCGACGGTGACGATTCGCGTCCTTCCTGAAGAGACGCTTCCCGGTGATTTCGACGGCAGCGATGCGGTGGACGTCGAGGACATCGATCTGTTGTGCGAAGCCATTCGTTTCGACGACGATTCGGCCATCTTTGACTTGAATTTGGATGGCTTCGTCAACTCCCGCGATTGGCAGATGATGTTGGCCTTGATTCTCGGAACCACGGCGGGTGATGCCAACCTCGACGGCCGTTTCAACTCCGAGGATTTGGTGGCCGTCTTCTTGGTGAACGAATACGAGGATGGCGTGGTCGGTAATTCGTCGTGGGCAACCGGAGACTGGAACTGTGATGGTGAGTTCACGTCCGACGACCTGATCGCCGCATTGCAAGCCGGGAGCTACGTCGCCGAAGCGGTGGGGCTGGTAACGCCAACGACGATTCCCCGCCCGACCGAAGTGGCGGCCCGACTCGCGGCAGATCGCGTGGGAAACGACCGGGTCAGGCCAATCGCAGCCCATTCGGCACACGCCGGTCCGGAACTGCCAGCACGACCGCGCCATCTGCTCCGACAATTCCGGTGACGAGCACCTCCGATCGAAACGGCCCGATCTGTTTGGGAGGCAAGTTCACCACGGCGAGAACCTGTCGCCCCACCAACTCGTGACGGGAATATAGCGTTGTAATCTGAGCGCTCGACAGCTTCACCCCGATTGCGGGGCCAAAATCGACCTGGAGCTTGTAGGCCGGGTTGCGGGCTTCAGGGAACTCTTCCGCGGAAATGATCGTACCCACCCGCAGCTCAATCCGCTCGAAATCCGACCACGTAATCGTTTCCATATCGAGGTTCCTCCAAGGGACGGGAGGCCGAGCCATTTACGGGAGGGCGAGGTGTTACGGGAGCCTCGCCCTACTGATTGCGCCTCGCCCTCCCGATTGCACTCGCCCCTCCCGATTGCGCCTCGCCCCTCCCGATTGCGCCTCGGGCTGCCGTTTGAGCGTCACGCAAGATTGAACTAAGGTTTCGAAACCCTACTCTTCTCTCCCTCGGCGCTTCGGAGGTTTCGACCGTGCAACGATCTTTCCTTTATCGCTTCTTGCCGCTCGTCTTTGCATTCCTTCTTACGGCCTGCGTGGTTCGATCTGCCTCTGGTGACAAAACGCCCATGTTCGTGGCGTCGTTCGCGGGCTACGATCGTTTCGCTGCCGATCTGGAGATGGTGGGGGCATTGTGTGACCGACCCGCCGTTCGCCAAGCAGTCGAAGGACTGATTGCCATGTCGACTCAAGGGCGAGGGCTGGAAGGGATCGACGCGACCCAACCCTGGGGACTTGTCGTCTACGAACATCAGGATGACATGGCCCCGATCGCGTTGCTGCCCGTGAGCGATTTCGAAGAGGTCGCCGACACGTTCGAGTTGATGACCGGGATCGAGCTGACCCAACGATCCACGGGGGTGTTTCGATTCGACTATCTCGGCCAACGGTATTTCGTCAAGGAGAACGCCGGATACGCGATGGTCGCCCCGGAAACCGAGTTCTTCGAATACATCCAAGACAAGCCCTCCCGGCATCTCGAAGAACTTGCCGCTCGCTTTGACCTTGCCGCTCAAATTAACCTGCAAGCCGTTCCGATTCAAGCTCGCGAGGCTTTCCTCATCGGCTTGATGGCGAGCCCCGGCACAGACGACGCGGCACCGGGCGAAGCGGGTGACTTTCTGGAAGGCAATGAGGGTGTCGTCGCGGCGGTGGCGGAAGTGGAAAGCGAAGACGACGCTGACGACGACGACGACGATGAAGACGGCGCAGACGACGAAGAAGACGAAGAAGAAGACGAAGAAGATGATGATGATGATGATGATGAAGTTGAAGGTGGCGAGACGGAGCTCAAGCAGATCCTGACCGAAGTCGTGGAACGTATGGGAGCCCAAACGCTGCTGATGCTCGCCCAGCAAGGCCGCTCGATCACGATCGGCGTCAAATTGGACGAGCAACAGCGTGATATTTCGTTGGACGTCCGACTAGAGGCTTTACCGGGAACGGATCTGGCTCGCCAGCTTGATGAGCTGGATCAGCGGCGTAGTCGGTTTGCAGGGTTTGTTCGGCCCGACGCCACGTTTGCCGTCAATGGCACTTTTCCGAATGCCTTGAGCCGACACGAGGACGTGATCGAAAAAACGCTGGACCAGATCCATGATCGGGTCGTGGCGCGGCTTGAGGAGGCCGAATTGCGGGATCCGGACCTGGAGTTGGCTGTGCAATCGCTGAATGATCTGCGGGAGGTTGTGCACGGCACGCTGGTTTCCGACGAGGTTGACTTTGGCGGGCAGGTGAAGTTTCGTCCCGGAGACCTGAATCTGGTGTTTGGATACCAGATCGTCAGGGACGCCCAGGCAGCGGCTGCTGTGGACCGACTGGTCACGATCCTTACGCCCCGCGACGATTCGTTCTCGATCGCCTCCACCCGTGTGGACGGAATTTCGTGGCATCAATTTCGCATGCCCGTCGACGAAGACGACGAGGCTCGGGAGGTTTTCGGCGACAAGATGAGCTTGATGATCGGCCTGGGAGAGGATGTCCTGTACGTGGGAGTTGGCCGACAACCGGAATCGCTGATCAAGGAATGTATCGCGAATTCGTCATCCGAAGTCGGACAGGATGTTCCCGTGTTCAGGTCGGCGATTTCAGTCGGGGACTTGATTGCGGCTGCGGGTGAACTGGACACCGACCCCAAGGCCCAACAACTGACCGCGGTTCTGGCGAAGCAAGATGGAGCTCGTCAAATTGAGATCGAGGCGACGAGCGATGACGCCTCGCTGGATTTCACGATTCGCGTCGCTCCTGGCCTGCTAAGAGCCTTTGCGGAGCTGGTTGAGGACGACCTGCGGTAAATCTCGCCGACACGAGGTTGGGAAAAGGGGGCAGGGAAAAGGCACCTGGCCCCATCCTGTTCGGCTCGATTCTCGTGTGGCAAGGGAAGATGCCCGCCGCTCGCCGGCGGGAGCTTCACGATCGCTGCGAGATCGTGCATCGGCAGGCCGCCAACGCGTCCGCCGCGAGATTGATCTGCGGGTGTCGAAAAAGAACGTTGCAACGAACTCAGACGAACTCAGACGAACTCAGACGGTCTACTTTTCCACAGACGAACTCAGACGGTCTACTTTTCCAGACGAACTCAGACCGAACGGACTCAGACGGTCTACTTTTCAACGAACTCAGACGGTCGACGGAACGGACTCAGACGGTCTACTTCTCGGACGACTCGACGGACGAACTCAGACGGTCTACTTCTCGACTGTCAGCTTCCGGGACGGACGAACTCAGACGGTCTACTTCCCGACTGTCAGCTTCCGGGACGCGGGAAGGCAGCCCGAGCGCGTCCAATCGGAGTCCTTTCGGGCGACAGGTGGACCAAGGAATCGTGAGCACGGATGATCGCAGATGCTAGACCGTCTGGCGTCGTCTCTGCAGATGCTAGACCGTCTGGCGTCGTCGTCGTCGTCTTGTCGTAGACCGTCTGGGATCGTGGTTGGGGCCCCCTCATCCGGCCTTCGGCCACCTTCTCCCGCGCTGGGGAGAAGGGACGGGGTGCGGTTGTTCTTTTGCGCAGTTGGAGTAGGAACGAAGAAGGAACGCGGTACGGAGACGTGGCGCTGTCACCTCTCCCGAGGAAGAGCAAGCGGCTCCGCGCCGACGCCAGCGGTCGAGCGAACGAGACCGAACGGACTCAGACGGTCTACTTTTCAACGAACTCAGACGACGAACTCAGACGGTCTACTTCTCGACTGTCAGCTTCCGGGACGCGGGAAGGCAGCCCGAGCGCGTCCAATCGGAGTCCTTTCGGGCGACAGGTGGACCAAGGAATTGTGAGCACGGATGATCGCAGATGCTAGACCGTCTGGCGTCGTCGTCTTGTCGTAGACCGTCTGGGATCGTGTGGGATCGTGGTTGTCGTAGACCGTCTGGGATCGTGGTTGGGGCCCCCTCATCCGGCCTTCGGCCACCTTCTCCCGCGCCTGGGGAGAAGGGACGGGGTGCGGTTGTTTTTTGCGCGGTTGGAGTAGGAACGAAGAAGGAACGCGGTGCGGAGACGTGGCGCTGTCACCTCTCCCGAGGAAGAGTAAGCGGCTCCGCGCCGACGCCAGCGGTCGAGCGAACGAGAAGTCCGCTATCCGGGCAGTCCGCAAGTCCAAGCCGGTCTACGCAAGTCCGAGACGACCTACAGGCTCCAGAGTCATTCGACAGCAAGGGGAAGCCCCAGGCGTGACCGGCGGCGATGAGGGCACGGAAGTAGACCGTCTAAGTTCGCGTCTAAGTTCGCGTCTCGTGCCATGGGAACTCTTCCTTGCGAGCCTCCGCTCGCGAGATGATCTTGCAGGATCTGGAGTTCACATTTCTTATTAAATGCCCAATTTCACCAATGTCAATCCGCGAAGATTGCGCTCGGTCGTTTAGGTGATCCGCAGCGGAAGCGAGCGGCAGCGGACGCCGCGGGCGTGAAAAATTGCATTGGCGATGGCCGGCGCGATGGCAATGATGGGCGTCTCGCCTGCGCCAACCGAAGGTAGGTCCGGTCGATCGAGCAGCTCAATGTCCAGCTCGGGCATGTCGTGCATCCGCGGGACGCGATATTGTGAAAAGCGGGGATTCATGATCTGTCCCTGCTGGAACTCGATCTCCTCAAACAGAGCGCCGCCCAACCCCATCACCAGACAGCCTTCCACCTGGGTGCGCAGGTTCGCCGGATTCTGAATCGCACCGCACTCGAAAGCCTGGCAGATCCGCAACACACGCACGGCCGAGCCCTCGACTTCGACCTCGACACAGGCGGCGACGTACGAACCTTTCTCGGTTCCACAGGCAAGCCCGACTCCGCGGTTCGGCGACCGATCGCTCCGACGCGTGGACCATTGAAACTTGCGGGCCGCCGCTTGCAGCACGTCTTTCAAGCGGCCCGGCTCAAGGTGGCGGAGCCGAAACTCGAGTGGATCCGCGGCGGCAAGTTCGGCCAGCTCGTCCATCGACGACTCGCGCGCGAAGGTGTTCGCGGTCGAGGCCAGTGCGCGATACGAACCCTGACGAAGGGGCGAGTCGGCGGCGATAAACCGAGTCCGTCGGCTGGGCACTTGATAAGGCGTCTCGAGCGCGGACTCGCCTGAGTTGTAGTTGACAAAAATCCAGCTGATCAAATCCCCGGAAGCGTTCAGGCCCGCCTGGACCTCGATCCACCCTGCCGGGCGAAAGTACGCCCAGGTGAACTCTTCCTCACGCGTCCATTGCAAGCGGACCGGGCGGCCCGCCGCCTGAGACAGCCGCGCCGCCTCGATCGCCACCTCGCCGGTATGCTTGCCGCCGAACCCACCGCCCGTATCCGGGACGATCACGCGCACCTGGTCGTCGGCAAGGCGGAACGCCTGCTGGAGTTCTTGTTGGACGCGCGGGTTGCTGCGTCCCCGTCCAAACCGTCAGCCTGCCTTGGTCCCATTCGGCCACCGCCGCTCGAGTCTCCATGGGCGCGTGTTGGATGTACGCAACGGAATAGTCTGCCGAAAGCCTCCGCACCGCGTCGGCCAGGGCTGCTTCCGGATCGCCCGACGTTCGATTGCCGCGCCGATCGTCGTCGTTGTCACGTGCGGTCTGCTTCAGATGTTCGAACAGCTGCCGACTCGAAGGGTGACTGGGTCGATCCCACTGGGCCGATTCAGCCAACGCGTCAAGGGCCTTGGCTGCTTGCCACGAAGTCGGCGCGGCACAGCCGACGAAGTTGCCGTCCTTCACGACGATCACTCCGTCCATCGCCTCAGCCGGACCCAGTTCCAGCGACTTGAGCGTGGCACCGTATGAGATGGGTCGAAGCACTTTGCCGTAGAGCATGTTGGGCCGGGTGATGTCGGACGGGAACCGGGCGGCTCCAGTTACGATCTCGCGGGCGCCGACCTTGGGAACGGGTGTCCCCAGCACGCGCCAGCGATCGACCGGCGTGATCGTCACGCCGTCGGGCGTAGGGAAAGACTCCAGCTTGGCGCAGTGGATTGCTCTGCCCGTCAACTGCCAACTCGGCGAGCGTGACCTGTTTCCCTTCGCGCGTTCGAAATACGTCCTCTTCCTGGGTAACTTCCGCGCGATCGACGCCCAAGTGCTCGGCGGCAAAGCTGACAAACGCCTCGCGTGCCGCGGCCGCCGCGCTGCGCATGCGCGGGACGGTGGAGGGCGTGGTTCGACTGCCGGCGGTGCCGCCGTCGTCGGGGCAGGATTGCGTGTCGGCCATCACCAGGCGTATTTGGCTGAGCGGCAGCCGCAGCTCTTCCGCGGCCGCCTGCGTAATTTGCGTCCTCGCTCCCTGACCGACTTCGACCTTGCTGGTGAACACGGTCACCACCCCGTCGATGCCCACGTGAAATCGTGCCGAAAGCGGTTCATCTCGCCGCGCGTTTCGTCCGCCACGACGTTGGGCGCTCGAGCCGCGCGCGGAGACCGCGACGATCAAGCCTGCGCCCAGCGTCTGAACAAACGCTCGCCGATTCGGCTCGAACTGAATCGGTCGGATTTCGCGCAGCTCGTAACGCTCTACCTCGGACAGCGGACCATCGAAAGGATTCAGGGCCATCAGAGGGCTCCCAGAAGTCGTGTGAGTTGAGCTGTCGGTCAAACGCGACGGACGGCTTGTTCAACGGCGGCCAGAATGTTCCGATAGTTGGCACACCGACAGATGTGCTCGCTCATGGCCGCCACGATCGCCTCACGCGAGGTGCCCGGGTTGTCGCGGGCCAGCGCAACTGCGGTCATGATGTGGCCGGGAATACAATAGCCGCACTGCATCGCCTGATGGTCGAGAAACGCCTGCTGCACTTCGTGGAGCCGATCGGATGAACTCAGGCCCTCGATCGTTTCAATGGTCTGACCTTCCGCGTCGACGATCGAGGTGATGCAGGAACGTCTCGGTACGCCACCTATGAGCACCGTGCAGGCGCCGCACTGGCCTTCGCCGCAACCATATTTGGCGCCAGTCAGCTGGAAGTCTTCGCGGAGCACTTCCAGAAGCGGACGATCCCCGTCGGTGATCGTCGAGCGGTCCGCTCCGTTGACCTTCAGCAAAAACTCGCGGGGCACAAGACGGTCCTCCCGAATCGGCGGGGATGTCGATGACGCTGGAAATGACTGCCGCAGTCTGGATCGTAACGGTCCAGCGGAGGTCCAAGCAAGTCGGTTGTTCGTCCAAACCCGTTTCGGTTGGAAAAAGGGGTCAGCGTTGGGAAAAGGGGTCAGGTCCCAAAAGTGCGAAGCACCCGTAGGGCCGTTCCGGCTTTTGGGACCTGACCCCTTTTCCCAACGCGAGTTGCCTAGTCTCTGTTGCTCTCGATTCGTCGGCAGGATACGATCCCCGGCAACATGCCGCCCCGAATTCGAGGTCTCGTGAAAGCTAAAGCCCGTCGACTTCCGCGTTGGCTGTTCCGCGTCACGCTTCTGGTGGGGCTTGTGGCCGCTGCGGGATGGTGGTGGGCCAACCGCTATGCGCGGCAGCAGATTGTGCTTGAACTGTCGCAAGCAGCCGGCGCGCCGGTTCAGGTCGATCAGGTCCGCGTGGGTTTCCGCTGGCACGGCGCCTTCGGCGTCCGAGTTCGCGCGGGGGCGGACCCGAACGAGTGGTTGGCGGTCGAAGCCGTGCACCTCGAGTTGCCGCTCGGCGAAGCGATCGCCGGACGCCGGAAACCCCGCCAAGTCTTGCTGGACAAGGTGGTGGTTCGCCTTGATTTCGACGATCAAGGGCGGCTCGTGACGCCACTGCCCTCGGGCCCGCAAGGGACGCTTCCCTGCGATCGCATTGACGTCCGAAGCGCCCAGCTCACGATCGACCAGGTCGGTCGTCGACCCGTGCACTTGCAAACCGCAGCCCTCCTGGTGCGACAGCAAGCGTCGTCCGTGACGCTATCGTGTCAGCGATTGCAGGCTCTTGGCGCGGACTGGTCGCTGAACGGGGAATTGGACTCGGCCACGGGAGCCAGTTGGATCGAATTCGCCACGGAGGCTTGCCGCGTGGACACGGCCTCGCTCGCCGAACTTCCGCTGATTCCCCTGGCGCGAGCCCCGCTTGCAGGATCGGCAACGGTTTCGCTCCAGGCGCGCGTGACGCGGCAGCGGGCACCGGATTCGCCCTCCTACGATTTTCGAATTGGATTGCAGCAAGGCGAGCTTCAGCTGCCCGCACCGCTGCCTCCACTGAGCGACGTCGCTGGTACGGTCCGCTGGAGAAATGAGCGTGCCGAGTTGGCTTTGACCGAGGGCCGCGTGGGCGACGCAAGGCTGGTGCTGCAAAGCAGCCTGGACTGCCGACAATGGCCACTCCGCGGACAGGTTCGGGGGGACTTCCGTCAGGTTCCGTTGGAACTTGCGCAGGCCTGGACGGATCTGTCGGACGATTGGCACGGCAAGGCCTCGGGCCATGGCGAATTCGAGGTTGAGCTAAGCCCGGCGAGCTTGCAGGTTACAGGCCAGCTTGTCGGCAACGTCCAAGACGCCGTCGCATGGAGTCAGCGCTTGGACCCGATCCCGTTTGAAGTGGACCTTCGGTTCGACAACTCGCCGACGTCGCAAGATACGCTGGCCGGTGAACTGCGCGCGGACCTGTCCGTGACCGATTTCGATTTGGGCCGCTTGTTCGAGGGCCCGTTCCCTGGCGACAACGCACAGGACGGCACGCCGCTCGAATTGAGTCGCCGCTGGGCCCGGTGGATCGCCGGGCAGGAACTTGGCCAAGTTTCTGGCCAAGTTTCTGGCAAGGGCCGCCTGGAAATCCCGTTGGGCGGCAAGGTGGGATGGCGCGACGTGCAGTGCGTCGGTCAGGTCTCCAGTCGCCAGCTCACTCTGGCCGGCGACGATCTGGGGCCGGCTCGCTGCCGCTTTACCCTTCGTGGCGGTGATTTGATCGTCGACGACGCGGAGCTGAGTTGGGGTGAGGCGGGGCGAGTTCGAGGTCGGTTGATGGCCGGCTTCGCGCCCGCCCGCGAGATCCAGCTTGAGGCTGAATTTGAGCAGTTGGACGCGGGCCGGTGGCTGCCGGACTTGCCGCCCGAGCTCGTTCCGCTGGTCGCGCGCCTCTCGGGCCAGGTGAGTACCCTTGCGCCGCTGACCCAGATTCAGGACGTGAAGACGTGGTCATCCTGCGGAATGCTGACCCTGTCGGATCAGACGACGGTGCCCTTTGAGTTGGACGCGGGCCAACTGATCGTGCGGGGCGTTGAAACAAGACTTCAGGGCCAAGCCATTCGGGCCGATGCCCGCGTCGACTTGTCAGATCGACGCCAGTTCCAGCTCGCGGCCGGGCTGCCCGATATCGACCTGGCCACGGCACTGGCAGGCCGCAAGCTCGAGCTGGATGTTCCCTTGCGCGGAACGGCCCAGCTTGAGGGGCAAATTCACGGAACTTGGGAACCGCTGCAGTGGAGCGGTTCTGGCCGGGGAACGGCCGATCTCTTGATCTCGGATCAACTGCCGCCGGCGGCCGCGAAGTTCGCATGGCAACTCGACGCGAAGACACTGACCCTGGCGGACGCCGTTGTAACTTGGTCGGAAGGAACAATCCAGTTCCACGGAAATCTGCCGCTGGAGACCGTCGGCAGCGGGCGGATCGAGGGACGCTTTGACGGGATCCGGATCGGCCCCTTGGCGACCCAGTTTCCCGAGTTGAAGATCGGCGGTAGTGGAACTGCGTCCGGCGCGTTTCAATTGGCGACGCGTGATCGCTCGACGCTCGCCACGGCGGAGGTGACCTTTCGCGGACCGGCCGTGGCGATGGCAGGCCTGGAACTCGATCAGCTACAGGGCCAAGCTCGCTTTGAAGACCAAGCGTGGCGTCTCCGCGCTACCGGCCGTGCACTGATGGGCGTGTTGTCGTGGAACGGACAACTTCCGCCACGCGCGACGACAACGGCATTTCCTCCGCTGAGCGGGAACTTGCGGATCGAGGGAGCCGAACTCGATCGCTTACCAAAACAGTGGACCGAGCGATTTTCGTTGCCGCCGCTTCGTGGTCGGGTGGACGCGGAAATCAAACTCCAGGCCGTTCAAGACGAGGCCACACCGATTGCAACGGGGCAGATCACCGTTCGCGATTTCGTCGTCGGACGCGATCGGTTCGCAGACGAACTGTCCGCTCGAGTACGACTGACTTCGTCGAGCCTACGTCTGGACGAGATTCGCGGTCGCGTCGCCGACGGTGAATTGTCGGGTGAAATCCTGGTGCCTCTGTCGAGCAATCTGGAGCCCGAGTTTAATCTGGATTTGCGCGGCATCTCGCTGCGCCGAGTCGCCACCGGCTCGCCGACCTGGAGGGGCCACCTGGACGGCCGTTGCGATCTCAGCGTTCAGGGACGAGCGGGCACGCTTTGGCGAGGGCGTGGACAGCTCCGGCTGGCACAGGGGTACGTGAGCAAGATTCGCGTGAGCCGGCTGCGGGCCCCATTTCAGTGGACACTGGATCCTCGCGGCGGACGAGTGGCGGGGCGCGTCAATCTACGCCAGATGGAAGTGAGCGACGGCTCGGTCAACGGGTCGGCCGACTTCGCCTGGGATGGACGGCTGTCGGTCAAAGGCCGGAGCCGTTTCGACTCGATCAATGTGGCCCCCATCGCGCGATCGGTCCCGGATTTTAGCGATGCACTGGGTGGCAGGCTCTCAGGCGAAGTGACGTTCGCCGGGAAGCAAATCCGATCGATCGACGACATGACCGGATCGTTCCAACTCGTGCTGCAACAGTCGCAGGCACTCTTGCTGCCGACTCTGGACGTGCTCACCACCTCGCTTGGACTGACCTCGCCCGCGGGCGCGACGTTTTCCGAAACGAAAGCCCAAGGCAGGTTGCAGCGCGGGGTGGCGCGGATCGACGAAATGACCATGGTCTCGCCGGACTACCGCCTCTGGTTGGAGGGCGTCGTCCGCACCCAGGGATCGCTTGATGTCGACGTCACGGCCGATGTCAACGGCCTGACTGCGGTGGGTGTCGTCGCCGGAGTGTTACGACCCATCGACCTGCTCCGCCGGCGCCTCATCTTCCTCAACGTCGGCGGCCGCATCGACAGTCCGATCGTCCAACCTCGTCTCGACCGCTTCCTCGAGCAGGAGTGCATCCTATTCTTCCTGCCTGTCCTAAGCGTCCCAGCCAGCTGAAAAAAAAGGGTCAGATGTACCGATAACAGTCAAGTGGCGTCAGGCGTGATGACGCCGTTTCTGTGTGGTAAGTTCGCACGCTATTTAATCCTTGCTATTGGAGTCGGCACAGATTTCGGGATGGGAGCCGGATTGATTTGCCTGAGTTACGGGTTGCCTCTTCTCTGTTCCGGTTGAAGCGTCAATTGAAATCGTTTGGCCAGGTCGAGCGCGGCTTCATGGAGTGGTAGTTGGTGGAAGGCAGCCCATAGGTCGAGTGGATTACCGTGTGCGTTGCAATCCGGATCCAAACATCGATAGAAAAAAAAAGGGGTCAGGTCTCTTTTTCGAGGCGACTTACGGCAAATGCGCAGAAGGTGATGTGAGGGGCATCGAGTGCTGGGTCTGGAGCTTTCTTTGATAGACCGTCTGGAGTTTTCGTTCTTTGATAGACCGTCTGGAGTTTTCTGGAGTTTTCGTCGTCTGGAGTTTTCGTCCCGCGGCCGCACTCGTCGACCCGAGACACCCGGCGAGCCAAACGCAAAGTAGACCGTCTGGATCTTTTGTCTGGATTTTTTTCGATCTTTTTTAAGGTGGCTCGATTCGCCGAGGGCGTAAATGAGCTGGAAGACCTGCGAGCCGGAATGATTCTGGAGGGGGTGATCACAAACGTGACGAAGTTTGGCGCCTTCGTCGACCTGGGCGTGCACCAGGACGGATTGATCCATATCTCGGAACTTGCTCACAAGTACGTTCAAGCACCCAGCGAAGTCGTCTCGGTCGGGGACGTGGTTCGAGTCAAGGTGCTGGACGTCGATCTCCAGCGACGCCGGATCGCGGTCTCTCGAAAACAGGCATCCGTGACCTGATGTTGGCGCGGGCGGACGAGGAGCGCGCGTGCCCCCTCATCCGGCCTTCGGCCACCTTCTCCCGCGCGGGGGAGAAGGGACATGCGGCGAGTTAGCCCAAGTTACGGAGTTACGGGCCAAATCGTCCATCAGATAAGGACTTACGTCGATTATTGGCCAAAGTCTTCACTACATTTGGGGTGGCAAGAGTTGGGATCCTAGCCGTTTGGGGAGGGTAATTCCGAGCCTGTGGAGGAGGAGTTTCTGTTCGGAGTCCGGCTCGGTCACGCAGCGCAGTCGGACGGTTTGACGGCCATCGTTTTCCATACAGATCGGTAGCACGACATCCCCTGACTTG
>CAWGYT010000031.1:0-41120 GCA_963826795.1 uncultured Planctomycetales bacterium
CTACGACCCAGCGGTTAACAGCCGCTTGCTCTACAACTGGCTACAGGGGAATTGTGAATGGCTCGACAAAACGTCGGCGCGGGCGACGGTCGGTTTTCGCAGGTCTGCCCGCCTGACCCGCGAGTCTAACATCGGAATTCGTCTGGGTCGCGAAGCACCGCATCGCCGATTCTTCCCTCAGGATCTTCGGCCTCTTCCTCGGCAGCTCCGAGCGTTTTGTGCTGCTCTCTTCAGTGGCGTCGCTGCCGACCCAAGGCCTGCGTCCGTTGCGTCGCCCCCCTTGAGATCGGCTTTTGCGACAGGGATCTCGAATCGTAGTCGAAGCTTTCGGTCGTTTCAAGCCTCCGGGAGCACCTTTTCCATCACGACTCGGTTGCCGCTCTCGTTATACTCGATCATCGTCATGTAGTTCTTCATCAGCTTCAGTCCGCGGCCACTGGGCTTGTCTAAGTTCTCGTCCAGAGTGCAGTCCGGAACGGCCGAGGGGTTGAAGCCCGGACCCTCGTCCTCAACCAGAATCCAACACCGTGTGGACGAGATTTTGCAGGCGACTTGGACCTTTTTGTCCAGATCCTCGCCGTTACCGTGCTTGATCGCGTTGACTACCGCCTCCTCCAGCGCCAGATGGACCCCGAAGACGTCCCGCTGGGCCCAGCGATGACGCTGCAGCTGCTCGATGATTTCCAGGATCAGGCGATGACCCTGGAGCGAACAACTGGGGATCTCGCGTTCAAGTGTCCAGCTCCAAACCGTTCTTGTTTCGGTCATTTGGTCCGCCCATCAAGGCCTTGCCGAAGATGCCACACCCAATCGCTCGGCCAACATGTCGCACGGGTCCAGGGCCGACCCGCTGCTGCCCCTGTGGTGATTCCGCCCGAGTTGTCCATCATGCCCTCAAATGGCCCTCGCCGCTTTTGAATTTGATTCATCGCGAAAAACGACTTCAGCTCGAGCGACACTCTTTCGGGGGGGGTTGCGGCTCTTGGGGCGGCTGCCGCGGGCCGTTTTTGCGAGCGGAATTGGTCGCCGGGGAACCATACGTTCGGATCGCACTCGCGACCCGGCCTGACCTCCGCATCCACTCCCTTGTTCGTCGACTCCTCCTGCCGGGGACACCGCCGGTTGGCCCGAACGGTGACGTGCCGTGCCCGCGGGTTATTCCCCTGAGTTTATTATCCGACCGACGCGAAATCCGCCAAGGCTTCTTCTTGCTCGTCCTTGATGTCAAATTTCTCGTTCAGGCGGGTGATTTTGAAAACGTCGTAAATTTCCGGGCGGATATTGCTCAGTTTCAGCACCCCGCCCGCCCGCTCGATCTTCTTGTGTAACGAGATCAATTTGCCCAGGGCCGCACTCGAGAGAAACTCGACGCTTGTAAAGTTGAGCAGCAGGTGCTTGCGATTCTTCTCCTCTACGAGCGCAAACAGCTCATCACCCAGGTCCTGGATGATTAGCTCATCCAAAATCTTTCGGTCGGTGAACCGAACGACCGTCACTTTGTCGATTTCGGTGACCTGGATACGCTGATGTTCAGCCATCTAATCGGCTCCTGACTTAACGGACTCGAGGGATGCGCAACGTGGCTTAGTGGCTGCGACCGGTACGGCGAGCCCCTCCCCGCTCTTTGACGACGGATCATTCTAATGCCTGTACGTCCAGCGCGAAAGCCTTGGACGGTGGAGTCGGCGGGAAGCGGCGGGGCCGGGGACCTCGCGCGATCGCCCATCGCCAGGCATCCGGCTCACGCAACGTGAACCTCGGCAGGGTCCGACCCGCGGAGCGAATGACGCCGCCGGACTACTGGAAGCGACGGCAGGTTACGACGAGCACGGCGCCGACTGAGATCAGTGAGAATCCGAGCCACCGGGGCGGGGTCACGGTCCGCTTTCGGGCGCCGGACGTGACGGGCGAACCGAGCCACGAGTCGTCGTAGGATTCGTATCCGACATAGCTGGTCGTGGAGACTCCCGATTTCTTGGGAAGCAATCGCTGTTCGATGAATTGGCTGGCTTTGCCGTTGAACGTCACCGATTCGACGATTCGGAGCTGAATCCCGAGAAACAGCAAAACAATGCCCAAAATAAAGAGTCGATGGGTATCCATCTCGATTGCTCCCTCCGCGCGAGTTGATGCCACTTTCCAGGATCGACGTGACAGCCCGGGCGACTCAATCGGTCGGCACGGATTGCGGGTTGTGTCAGATCGCGGAACTCGGAGGCGCGGCCTGCCGTGTGTGGGGAGATTGCGGCGCGGTGCCGGTCGGCGCATGGTACCGGCTGCATGGTGCCGGCTGCATGGTACCGGCTGCATGGTACCGGCTGCATGGTACCGGCTGCATGGTACCGGCTGCATGGTACCGGCGATGCGGTGCCGACCCGGAAAAATTTCGTGTCGAAGGATGGCCTTCTTTGCGAGGTCGAAGTTGACTTCTCGGTCGGAAGCAGGCCAAACTGGAGCCCCATTGGGCGGAGTCTTGGAAGGGAGTATGCATGAACGGATCCTGGGCCCTTGAGTGGCTGGGGGCTGGCGATGGCGCGCGGTGGGTCGCGGTTTGGCCCGGCCTGGGCGTGGGCGGTTGGATGTGGGTCACCTTCCTGATTCTGGTCCTGCTCCCCGTGGTTTTGGGGATGCTGGCCTTCGGCGGCCTGGTGCTACTGGTCTTTGTTTTCCCCCAGAACTTCTCGCGGAATTGCGCCTGGTGTCTGCTTCAACTGGTCTACCGGATTCGTCGACATGATCCGGAGCGGATGCCGAGCTCGGGCGGTGTCCTGTTGATCGCCAACCACATTTCCTGGCTGGACGGTTTCCTGATGCTGATCGCGACGTCACGGCACGTACGGATGATCATCTTCGAGGGCAATTTTCGGTCGCGGCTGATGCAACGCGCCGCGCAACGCTGGGGAGCGATTCTGATCGGCCCGGGGCCCAAGTCGATCGTGCGAGCGCTGCAGGTGGCGCGACGGGCCGTCCAGGCAGGCGAGGTCGTGGGGATTTTTCCGGAAGGCGGGATTTCTCGCTCGGGGATCATGCAGTCATTCCGTCCGGGATTGATGCGAATCGTCGAGGGAACGGATGCCCGCGTCATGCCGCTCTATTTTGACGGCCTCTGGGGAAGTATCTTTAGCTTCGAGCGGCAACGGTTTTTCTGGAAGATTCCCCGTCGTTGTCGGTACCCGATCGATATCCATTTCGGACAGCCGCTGGAATCCGTGACGGCACTCCATCCGATCCGACAGGCGGTTCAACAGTTAGGAGCGAAGGCGGTGGATCAACGTTTGCATCGAAAGACCGAGTTGCCCGAGTCGGTGATCCGCGCCTGCAAACGCCGCAAGTTCAAGTCCAAGGTCGCCGATTCGGCGGGCTCCGACTTGACCGGCGGCAGCCTGCTCATGCGCTCGCTGATCCTCCGACGACTGCTGCGCCGCGAGGTCCTGGGGCAGTCAGAATCGCACGTCGGCGTGCTGTTGCCCCCGAGCGCTGGAGCGGTGATTACGAACTTGACATTGGCCTTCGATCGCCGGGTCGCGATCAATCTCAACTACACCGTCTCGTCCGAGGTGATGAATCAATGCATCCAGCTGGCGGGGATCCGGCACGTGTTGACCAGCCGCAAAGTAATGGAAAAGCTGGATTTCCAGATGGACGCCGAGGTCGTCTATCTGGAGGACCTGCGGCCCAAGGTTGGCCTCCGCGATAAAGCGGCGGCTGCACTGGCCACCTACGTCGTGCCGGGCCGCTGGCTTTGCCGCTGGCTGGGATTGCAGCATAACCAACCCGACGACGTGCTCACCATAATCTTTACCTCCGGTTCGACCGGGGTGCCCAAAGGCGTGATGCTGACGCACGCCAATATTCGTTCGAATGTGGATGCCGTGAATCAAGTTGTCCACCTCCAGCCGCGCGACGTGATTGTCGGAATCCTGCCTTTCTTTCACTCGTTCGGCTACACCGTGACGCTTTGGACCGTGATGGCGCTGAATATCAAAGGCATCTACCACTTCAATCCGCTCGACGCGCGGCAAGTCGGGAAGCTGGTGGAACGGCACGGTGGCACGATTCTGTTGTCGACGCCGACGTTCTTACGCTCTTATCTGAGGCGTTGCACGCCAGACGAGTTCGCGACGTTGGACACCGTGGTTGCGGGCGCCGAAAAACTGCCGAAAGAGCTGTGCGACGCGTTCGAGCAGCGATTTGGCGTGCGCCCGGTCGAAGGCTACGGGACGACGGAATTGTCGCCCTTGGTCTCGGTAAATGTGCCGCCCAGCCGCGCCGCTGCAAGTCACCAGGTGGATTTGCGCGAGGGGACCGTGGGGCGCCCGGTCCCCGGTGTGGCGGCCAAAATCGTCGACGCGGACGGACAGGAACTGCCGACCCATTGTTCCGGGATGCTGCTGATCTCCGGGCCCAATGTGATGAAGGGCTATCTGAATCAGCCCGACAAGACGGCTCAGGTGATGCAGGCGGGCTGGTACGTGACCGGGGACATCGCGGAAATCGACGACGATGGTTTCATCACAATCACCGGACGCGAAAGCCGCTTTTCGAAGATCGGCGGAGAAATGGTGCCGCACTTGAGAATCGAAGAAATCCTGCAGGAACTGATCGGGATGGATGAGGAGGGAGGGATGTTGAACGTGGCCGTGACGTCCGTCCCCGATCGGAAGAAGGGCGAGCGATTGGTCGTGCTCCACACGCAGCTGAAGCAATCCCCCGCCGAGCTCGTGGCAGGACTCAAGGCCAAAGGCCTGCCCAATCTGTTTATCCCGTCCGCCGATAGCTTCCATCAGGTCAATGAGATTCCCGTGTTGGGAACCGGCAAACTTGACCTGCGCGGACTGAAGGATCTGGCGATCCAGGTATTTGGGGAGGCGTCGTAGCAGAGGCGGGGGTTGCGGCGGGGTGAGGCGAAACGGGGCGCCGCGACGTGGGACGCGGTGAAGCGAGACGCGTTGCGGCTCAACGCGGGTCCGGCTCAGCGGGAGCTTCGCCCTCCCGGTTCGAGTTCGTCGTTGCCTTGGGGGCGGGCCTTGCCATTCCGGTGGCGCTGGTGCGGATGCTCCATAGCGTGTGTCCGGCGGTGACGTAGAGCGTCTTGAGATCTTCATCGCCGAAGGTGCAGTTGGTGACCATGTCTTCCGGCGTGGGGATAAAATCCAGAAGTTCGCCACCTGGCGAAATGACGTACACGCCCGCCTTGAATCGTTCGGCCGTTTCGACGGGCGGGTTGGGGAAGTTGAATCCGGCAGTGACGTAGAGCCGTCCTTCCCGGTCGATGGTCATTCCGTCAGGGCCACGATCGGCGCCCCAGTCGAAGAGGAGACGCCGGCTTTCGGCCAGGACCGTCCCGTCCTCTTGAAGGTCGAACCTCCAGAGCTTTCGATTTCCGCCTTGAGCGTGGGGGCCGGTGTTGACGTTGTCACCGACGTACAAATAGCGATCATCCGGACTGACGACGATCCCGTTGGGGCGGTCCACTTCATGCGTGATGATTCGAGCGACTTGCCCCGCCGGATCGATCCGATACACGCCTTCAATCAAGCGACCCTCGGCGTCGATTTGCTCGGCATCGCTTGTGTCGCCGTACCGCGGGTCGGTGAAGTACAGTCGCCCGCGGGAATCGATCGTGACATCGTTGGGCGAGTTGAGACGTTTGCCTTCGAAGCGTTCGGCCAGCACGCGGATCGTTCCGTTCAGTTCGAGACGCGTGACCCGGCGATTGCCCTCCGGTCCACCGCCTTCGCAACAGACAAGCCGGAGCTGATGGTCGAACAGCAGTCCGTTACTGCGGCCCGAGGGAGTCCGGTGGATGTGCAGTTGACCGTCGGGATCGCGACGCATGATGCGATTGTTGACGATGTCGGTAAAATACACATTGCCGCTCGGATGCCAGGCGGGCCCTTCCACAAAGGCAACCTGCCCGGCAATCGTCAGCCGGGCGTCGGTCGGGATTGGCGATTGGCCAAACGTGGTGGCGCTCCAGAAAACGATCAACAAAATGATTCCTGGAACCGGTCGTCGAATCGTCGTCATCGGTGCATTTCTCCGGGACACGCGTCGGTTTGCGTTGTCTGTTACGATACCCCGCCGATCCGGCGTGGAACAAGCGTCGGCTCGAAAAGAATCGGTCGTTTCGCCCCGCTCCGCTTCGCCCCGCTCCGTTTCGCCCCGCTCCGTTTCGCCCCGCCTTGTTTCGCCCCGCTCCGGTTCGAATCACGCCGTGGGCGCATGATGTTCATGCAGGTGAACGTCGCGCTGTGGAAAGGGAATGCTGATTCCCGTGTCGGCCAAGCGTTTGTAGATTGCCTCGTGAAGTTCGTGCGTGACCTGCAGACGTTGGTCCAGTCGCGCGAGGTAGCAGCGGAGCGTAAAGTTCAACGCGCTGTCACCGAACAGGTCGAACGTCACGTTCGGCTCGGGATCCTTGAGGATCTCGTCATGGGAATCGGCAATATTCAGAAGCAGCGAACGCACCTGGGCGATGTTGGATCCATAGGCGACGCCAACTTGGATGACGAGTCGATTGACCGTGTCGGTCAACGTCCAGTTCAGCAAACGTCCGGTGATAAACTCCTTGTTGGGTACCACCAGTTCCTTTCGATCCCAATCCTGAATTGTCGTGGCGCGCGTCTTGATCTGCACGACCGTTCCGGTGACGTCGCCGACGGTGACAACATCGCCGGCTCGGAGCGGGCGTTCGAACAGCAGGATCAGGCCCGAGACGAAATTGGCGAAGATCTCTTGCAAACCGAAACCCAGTCCGACGCTAATCCCCGCCGCCAGCCACTGGATCTTGGACCAGCCGAAGCCGATCGTGCCAAAGCCCCAAAACAGTCCGGCAATCGTGAGCGCATAGCGTGTGACCGTGGTGATCGCGTAGCGGATGGAGGCGTCCAGCGGCAAGTGCTGCAGGATGGCGATTTCGAGGAGACCGGGAATGTTGCGGATCGCGATCAAGGTAAGAACCAAAACCGCGCAGGCTCGAATCAGATGACCCAGTGTGATCCACTGGTATTGTGCTCTGCCTTGAGGCGCAGGGGGATTGATCGAGGTGGAGTCGGTTGCCAAATTCGCCATCGTGGGGGGCTGGTCGACGGTGGTTTCCCACAAACGGATATCATCCAGTCGTTGCAAGGCGGGCAGCACATTGATCCAGATCAGGTAGAGGCCGATTGCGGCGGCGGCCAAAATCAAGCTGGTCAGCAGCCGGCGCGTTTGGTCGTTGATCTGACCCAGGTCGATTTGTTCCGCGGCCGCAACCCCTCCGCCCAACTCGGAACTCTTTTTCTCGGACGAGCCGGCCATCGCGGAAGCGATGCGTTCCCGGGCCTGGGCAATCGCGAGCTTGCGTCGATTCAGCAGGATCCAGCGGAGACTCATCGCCTCCATCAAGTACAGCAATGACAAGAAAATGGCGGAAAGATACAGGCACTCGGCTAATCGCTGCGCCGTGTACTGATAGCCGGTCAACGACAAAATCGCGAACGACGTGGGGATCGCAATCAAGAGGGAATACCAGATGAATCGCAGCTGATAGATCCAGCCGGCGCGGTTCCGACGCAGAAAAAGATGTACGATGCCACGATGAGGCGAGAACATTCGTTGCACGAAGATCCCGACCGAAGTGACCGCTGCGACGAACGCCAGGCGGGCGAGCGAGACTTCGCATTCGGGCCGGCCGCTTTCCTGGAATAAATAGAAGGTGGCGATCGAGGGAACCAACGCCAGGACGAACCAGGTGAGGTGCTTTCGGGTGAGCCCCAAGAGTTGCTCAGACCACTCGAAATGCGCGTCACACAAGCCACCCTTCCGCACGGCATGCAACCAGAAAGCCAGCGGCCAATAGACAAACGCGGTGCGCGTCGCCGCGAGGGACAAGGGAGTGATCAGGCCCGCCTTGGTCGCGCCGCGACCTGCGTTCAGAATCCAGCCCAGCCAAAGGAAGATCGCGGGCAACGCAAGACTGACGACCAAAGTCCAGAGGAGGGCGGCGAGTGTAATGCTAAACCGGCGGCAAACGCGACTCCGCGCTTCTTGGCCAAGTTGTTGCAGCCGCTTCAGGCCGCGATGGCGATAACTGAAGCACAGGGCCAACAGCAACGCGATGGCCAGATTCGACAGCCATTGCTCGCGGACTTTCTGCACGAATGTCTGGGCGACACCGGCCCAAGCCGCCGGCGCGAGAAACCAATTCAGCGATTTCTGGATTGTGGCCCAATCACCGAGCCCAACCGGCGGAATGCTGCGAATCCAAAGAACTCGTTCATCAATGAAGCTGGTGTAACGATCGACCAGCTGGATCAACTTGTCTTGCTCGACATTCAAATTGACGAGGTTGGCCAGGTAGATCTTTGTGTTCGCCAGGCGTTCCTCCTGGGTCTTCTTGCGAGCTTCCAGCAGCTGTCGAATTTCAGTCCGCAGGGCCTCGAGGCCAGCAGGGGATAGGTCCTGCTGATCCCGCAGTTGTCGCAGTTCGCTTTCGACTCGCTGATCCAGGTCAGCCAGTTGCAAGAGGTCCTCGCCGATCTCAAACTCGGCCGATCGATTCTTGTAGATCAGCTGGCGTCGATCTCCATTCTCGCGACGAAGTCGACTCTCGTCGGGAAGTTCGGACCGCTGCTCCCGCAATTTGGTGCCGACATCTTCGGTGACGCCCAACTGGTCGCGAATTAAGGTTTGGGCACGCTTGAACTGGTCGGTCAAGTTGGTCAGCTGCCGCTGAACCTGCGTCAGCTGAGCATTTGTCTGCTCGATTCCAAGGACCAATTCTTGCGAGGACCGCGACAGCTCGAGGTTCCGGTCGGCGAGCGGTTTGAGCTCCTTGGGAACTTCGCTGGCCTTGGATTCTTTTTCGGCGGCGTCCCTGGCCGCACTCTGCCGCCGCCGCTCCTCTGCCGCGCGAGTCCACAACTGCTGTTCGGCTGCCGCTCGGTCGACCGTTTGCTGCGCCAGAGCGACCTGTTTGGGGAGCAACTCCACGGCCGCGACGTAGAACGACAGTTCATCGCGGAGCATCTCGACCTCAAGACCCTTGTTCCGTTCCGTGACGCTCTTCGAGACTTCCTGAGCGGCGCGAACTTCGGCGGCCAAATTGGTGGGATTGGCCGTTTCCGCCGCATTTTGGTCGAGATTTTGCTGTTGCTGTTGCAGACCGGCAATCAGACCCGGGATCTCGAGACTACGATCGTCGCGCCGTTTGGACTCGTCTCGCCAGGTGTTGAGGGCCTTCTTGGCATCGTCCAACTTGATCTGCTGCTGCCGCACCTGTTCGTCGAGTTTCTCTTGAGGCATCTCCGCGGTGTCCGGAATCGTCACATCCGACTTTGTCGCTTCTAACTGCGCGGAAACACGGGCGAGCTCGGTGGGAATCTGAGCTTTGCGATTCTGCCACTCTTGCCGGTTGGCTTCAAAAGCCTTGCCCGCGTCCAAACCGGTCAACGCCTGGCGGTACAAATCGATCGCACGCGTCCGGGTCGGCGGGTCGAGTGTCGAATTGGCCTCAAGCTGCTGAATTCGGCTGCGAATCACCTCCTCGTTGACGGTCGCTTGCGGGGCGTCCGTGGTCGCCGGAATTTGTGCCTTTGCCGCCGTCCCCAGCAAGATTGAAAGGGCCGCCCAGGTGCCGAGCCAGAGGTTGGGTCTGGTGGAAGGGGCGGCCAGTAAGATCATGGGAAACCCGGGATCGAGGGGAATGCGAAAGTCCAAGCTTCAGTGTCGTCCTCGAGCCGTGGCGACATTGAGCATTAGGCAGAGTATTCAAGATAGCGGGACGCTAACGTTTGAGACAATGGCCCCCGAATCGGAGCATCGACTCGCGTCGCCGTCGCCGTGGGCTGACCCGAGTAGCCGCCGAGATCGTAGGGCCACGAGTCCAGAACGAGGTGCGGGATGGTTGCGATTGGCCCTCCACCCCGAACCTGCTAGACTCCAGGGATGAGATCGCGACCCGTCCAAATTCGCATCGTTACGGTCCTGCTGATGGCGATGGTCTATCAGGTCGGGGCCTGTGCGCGAGGTTGCTGGGAGGGTAGCGTCTGGTCTGAATTGGCGCACACGGTGGGGTGCGTTGTGGCGACGCCGCACTGCCACGCCCATCTCTCGGGGCTTGGCGGCCGGTCCCCATCTGCGGGGCTTGGCGGCCGGGTTGTGCGATTGAACTCACCGGTCGGGCCCGTGCACGGGCGTCTGGATTGCCCTGCCCAAGGTCCGTTTCATGACTCGCGCTCGGAGCCGTCCGTGATGGACCGGGCAGGCGATCCAACTGGTTCGCACTGTGCGCACGGTTCCCGTCGGGTGATGCAGCGCGGCGAGCGAACGCAGCGAGAGCTTGAGCCGCTCGATTCCGTCCGCGAAACGCGTCCGCCTTGGGGAAGTCTTGCCGAGCATGAGGCCTTCGCTTGCTCGCGGATGGCGGAACGCATGCGGCAGGCGAGCTTCTCCGCGGCGTTACGACCAGGAGCGCTCGCGCGGGCGGACCTGCAGGTCTTCCGACTCTAATCGTTCCGCCGCGCGCTCTCCGTGCGCGCACCGTGCGCGGCCTGCAGCCTGCTCGACGAACTCCGAGACGCTCACCTCACTCGCGTCCCCCGCGGTTCCCTTCCATGTTTTCCCCTGCTCGGGGATTCACCTTGGTCACATCGACCATCAGGCGGTCGACGACGCGGTCGCCACGATGGACATCAGAGGACGGTGATCCATGAATTTCGCATTGATTGCAACGGTGATCCGTCGCGCGACGGATCGATTCTGCCTCGCGCCCGTGGTCGCCAGCCTGGGCACGCTGGTCGGCTGCGGAGTTCCGGTGCCGGGGACGGAGGGGCCGAAGCTTCCCGTCAAGTCGGCGTCGGCTGGCGACGAGGCGGAGGTCCATGTTCACGACGAGGAAGACGTCGTGACCTTGACGTCGCAGGCGTATCGGAACCTGGAAATCAGGGAAGGTTCCCTGCAGCCGCAGGAATACTGGCGCACGCTGCGAGTGCCGGCGACGGTGATCGAAAAGCCGGGCCACAGCAATCACGCGCTCGCGGCGCCCGTCCATGGCATGGTGACGCGACTGCTTGCGGTTCCCGGCCAGGCGGTTGCGACCGGCGACGTGCTGGTCGAACTGCGCGTGACCGACGAAGCACTCAGTCAGGCTCAGCTTGATTTGCTCCAGGATCTTACGCGGCTGGAGGTGATTGCCACCGAACTCCAGCGGCTGGAACCCCTCATCGCGTCGGGGACCGTTCCCGTGCGTCAGCAGCGTGAGCTGTTGTACGAGCAAAAGCAGCTGGAGGCCAAGCGGAAGTTGCACGAGCAGGAACTGTTGGTCCGTGGTCTGTCAGAGGAACAAGTGGCGAACATCCTCGCGACCAAGCAGCTCGTTCGCGACTTCGTCGTCCGCCTCGAGGGCCATCGGCACTCGGCGGCGGAGCGCGGCAAGGCCGATTTGTTGCCAACCGAGGCGGTCGATCCAGACTATACGGTCGAAAGCCTCGTCGCGATGCCCGGGACGTCGGTCAAACGCGGCGACGACTTGGTTCACCTCGCCTATCACCGAGAGCTGTACCTGCGCGGGCAAGCCTTTGAAGACGAGTTGGAGTTGATCAGCATCGCGACCCGGATGGACTGGCCCGTGACAGCGGAATTCGGGTTCGATCAACACCGGTACGAGCGCGAGCAGTTGAAGATCGAGTTCATCGATAATCACGTCGACCCCGCGACGCAGACCTTTTCCTGCTTCGTCCCGCTGCAAAACGAAGTCACACGCGATGTGACGAACGCCGAGGGCATTCGGTTTCGGACGTGGCGCTTTAAGCCCGGGCAGCGAGCTCGCCTGCGAATTCGGGTCGAGCAGTGGAGCGATCAGCTCGTCGCGCCGTTAGCGGCGATCGCCGAGGAAGGGCCAAATTTCTACGTCTTCCGACGACACACGCATGAACCGACGGAGGATCATCCGCACGATCATCCGCACGATCATCCACATCCACATCCACATCCGCATCCGCATCCAACCGAGTCGATCTCGGCCGATGACGCGGTGGAGGTCGAGTTTGAGCGGGTGCCCGTGCATGTGCTCTATCGTGACACGGACGTGGCGGTCGTCGACCCGACGGGGCCGGTTCAACCGGGCGACACGATCGCCCTGTCGTCGGCGTACGAACTGAATCTGGCGCTGAAAGTTCAACAGAGCGGGGGAGGGCACGCCCATGACCACGCTCATTGATGCGTTGCGCACCTGGTTCGATCGGGCCGTTGCCGGTCTCGAGTCGGCGGCGGCTTCATGCGGCGGATCGAGCACTTCGCGCGGATTGTTCCGCTCAGCGACCGAGTAACCCCTGATGCTGAATTCCTTAATCCAGTTCTCGCTCAACCAGCGACTCTTGATCCTGACCCTCGCGTTGGTGGTGATCGTTGCCGGTTCCATCGTGACGCAGTCGTTGCCGATCGACGTGCTGCCGGATTTGACGCGTCCCCGCGTGGTCGTGATGAGCGAGGCGCACGGATACGCTCCGGAAGAGGTGGAGCAATTGGTCACCTTTCCGTTGGAAACCGCGATCAACGGCGCGAATGGCGTGATGGCGGTTCGCAGTTCGTCCGGGATCGGGCTTTCGATGATTAACGTCGAGTTTGACTGGGGCACGGACATCTATGTTGCGCGACAGATTGTGCAGGAGCGGATCGCGACCGTTGCCAGCCAGCTTCCCGACGACGTGCAGCCGCAACTCGGGCCGATTTCGTCCCTGCTGGGGCAGATCATGCTGTTGGGCATGTACAGCGACGACGCAGCCATGGATCCGCTCGAGCTACGTACGCTGGCGGACTGGGTCGTACGTCAGCGAATCATGACGATTCCCGGCGTTTCGCAAGTGATTACGATGGGAGGCGGTCGCAAACAATATCAGGTGCTCGTCAACGCCGACCTCCTCCGCAAATACGAGGTGACGCTGCCGGACGTCGAACGAGCGTTGCGCGCGAGCAACCTGAATGTGACCGGCGGTTACGTCAACCGCAACGCACAAGAGGTCCTGGTGCGCGGGATCGGCAGGATCGAGCGGCCCGACGACTTGCGCCGCGTCGTCGTGAAACCGGTCGCGGGGCAGCGTCCGGTGGTCCTGGAGCAAGTCGCCGAGGTGCGTGAAGCGGCGCAGACGAAACGCGGTGACTCCTCGGTCAATGGCGTTCCGGCGGTCGTGCTGATGGTCCAGAAACAGCCCGGCGCCGACACGCGACGACTGACCGAGGAGATTCGCACGGCGGTCGACGAGCTCCACCGGACACTGCCCAGCGGCGTGCAGGTGCGCGTGACCTACGAGCAGCGTGAGTTCATCGACCATTCGGTGGCCAATGTCCTGGAGGCTCTCCGCGACGGCGCGATCCTGGTCGTCATTGTTCTCTTTCTGTTTCTGTTCAACCTTCGAACGACCTTCATTACCTTGACCGCGATTCCGCTCTCGGTGCTGGTGACGGCACTCTGCTTCCGCGGTTTTGGCATGTCGATCAACGTGATGACGTTGGGAGGCATCGCGGTCGCGCTTGGGGAACTGGTCGACGACGCGATCGTGGACGTCGAGAACATCTATCGGCGGCTCAAGCTCAATCGTGTCAGCGCCGATCCGCTGCCTGCCTTGCGCGTGATTTTCGAGGCCAGTTCCGAAGTCCGGGGCGCGATTATCATCAGCACGATTCTGGTGATCGTTGTGTTTGCGCCCTTGTTCGCGCTGACCGGCATGGAGGGTCGCTTGTTTCGACCCCTGGCCGTGGCCTACATCGTCTCGATCATCGCGTCGACCGTCGTTTCGCTGACGGTCACGCCCGTCCTGTCCTACTATCTGCTGGGCGAGTTTGGGACCCGGGAAAGAGGGTCTGACGGGATCTTGCTGCGACTGCTCAAGCGGCTCGCTACTCCGTTGATTCGCTTCAGCATGCGACCCACTGGCGTGATGGCGACGGCCACCATCTTGCTGTTTTCGGTGATTGGAAGCGGCTGGCTCGTCACGCGGATCGGACAGGATTTTCTGCCCCCTTTCGATGAAGGCGCCGTGCAGGTGAATCTGTTCGCCGCGCCCGGCACGTCGCTCGACACGTCGCGACGGCTGAGCCAAATTGCCGATCATCAGTTCCTGCCGCTGCTGCAAACTCCCGAAAATCCAGAGGGCCCCATTCGGTACTTTACTTGCCGTACGGGACGAGCGGAACAAGATGAGCACGTGATGGGAGTGAACGTGAGCGAATATGTGATCTCGCTGAATTCCGAAAGTGGCCTTTCGCGCGGTGAGGTGATCCGGCAGTTGCACGAGGCCGTGCGTCACGTGGCCAGCGTCGAGGCCGAGGTCGAGCAACCGATCGCGCATCTGATCAGCCATATGTTGTCAGGTGTCACGGCTCAGATCGCGATTAAGATCTACGGCGATGACCTGGACGTGCTGCGGCGCCTGGGCGAAGAGGTAAAGGAGGCGATCGCCGACGTCACGGGGCTGGCTCCGCCCTTGGTCGAGCAGCAGCAATTGATTCCACAATTGCGGATCGAATTGGACTATCAAGCCTTGGCCGACTACGGCTTGACCGCAGGATACGTGAACGACCTGATCGAAACCGCGCTCAGCGGCAAGGTCGTCTCGCGCGTGCTGGAAGGACAAAAAGCGTTCGATCTGATGGTCCGCTTCTCGGAGGAAGACCGAGCGGATTTTGAGCAACTTCATCGCTTGCCGCTGGAACTGCCCGACGGAGGCAAGATTCCGCTCAGCGCCGTCGCTCAACTGCGGCTAGGGGCCGGACCGAGTGTGATCAATCGTGAGGACGGGCGGCGACGCATCGTTGTTCGGGTAAATACGTTGGGACGCGATCTGGGCAGTGCGGTCGCGGAGATTCAAGCGGTCGTCCGTGACCGAGTCGACTTGCCGGAAGGCTGTCTGGTGCTTTACGGTGGTCAGTTCGAAGCCCAGCAAAGCGCGACGCGACGTGTCGCCTGGTTGAGCGCGGTGGCGCTGGTCGTGACCTTCGGTGTCCTCTACTCGAACTTTCCCTCGGTCAGCATCGTGCTGCAGATTCTCATGGCGCTGCCCGCCGCTTTCGTCGGCGGCGTACTTGCCCTGTGGTTCACCGGCCAATCGTTTTCCGTGGCCAGCCTGGTTGGCTTCATCTCGCTGGGGGGCATCGCCGCTCGCAACGGCCTGCTGCTGGTCTCGACCTACCTGAGCCTCATTCCCGAACGCGGGTACCGCGCCGAGACGATCCTGCAGGGGAGCTTGGACCGCTTGGCGCCGGTTCTGATGACTGCCCTGACGACGGGTATCGGCCTGATCCCGATCATGGTGGGTGGTCACTTGCCGGGCAAGGAATTGCTGCTGCCGATTGCCACCGTGATGCTCGGCGGCCTGGCGACCTCAAGCCTTTGCGAATTTATCGTCCGCCCGGGCCTGTTTTTCGCATTGAGTCGTCGTGCCGCCGCGCGGCTGAGCTCGCCGGATGACTTGCGCGAGGTCCTGCGCCGATCCGTCCTCAGCGCATGCGGCGCCCGCGACGGGTCGCGGCCAACGACAGAATCGCGATCCAGGCCAAGCCTCCACTGGCCGGCTCCGGCACCAGACTGCGAATCTGATAGATCTTTCCCGTGTTCGCACTCGACGAACCGAACGCTCCGCCCGGGGCCATGTCGGCGACGAACAGGGAATCGCGCGTCGCTAACAAACCGTCCAAATGGCCCACTTCCGGCTCGTCGTTCGAAATGAAATGGAAATACGAATTGTCGTCCAGGTCGACGAACACCAACGGGTTTTCTTCGTTACGGAGTCCACCCAGACTGAATTTGCCATGCATCCCGACGAACATGCCCTGGTTCAACCCTTCCGGAAACTCAGGCGGCGCGAACACGATATCGTTCGGTCCTTCCGCTTCCTCGCCGTCCGGTGAGGGCAGCGGCTGAAATGCGACCAGCGGCTGGACCCCACGGTCGCCAATCACATTGCCCGTCCGATACTCGACATAGCTTTCGGGAAAACCGAAATCAATGACGCTCGTGCCCAACTCCGCGGCTGTGATCACGTTCAGCTCGTCCGCGCTCGTCGGTTCGTTGGCGTCGACCAAGCCGTCGATTCCGTTGTCCTGGAGATACAAATCGCCCGTCGTCGGATGGAAGGCCATGCCCGCCGGATTGCGCAGTCCCGTCGCAATCTGGCTCGGCGCCGACGAGCTGAGCTGGTTGCCATCGTCCACGATGTGCACCAGATGGATCGCATCACCCGCCAGCTCGCCACCCGGGCCCATCGAGCTGCTCATCGAGAGCGTGTCGGTGGTCGTGGCGAAGTTGACTTTTGAGCCGAGCTGAAAGAACAGGTCGTACGAGCCCGGCTGACCGGGCGTCTCACGGACCGCGAGGGCCGAATGGGGATGGAGCCAGCTGCCGGAGTACGCGATCTCGAGGGAACCGGCCAGCGCGAGCGGATCCGAAGGGCTGGCTCCCTGCCGGTAGATCGAAATGGGAACCGCAGGCCCCTGGCCGGTGACGAACACCAGGTCGCCCGCGGCTCGAAGCGATGACAGCTTCCCGCCCGGCACGTCGTCGACCAGCGTCATGCGCTCGTCCGCCACGCCGTCGGCATCCGTGTCGTTCAACCGAATCAGGGAACCGCTGCGCGATCCGAAGAAAGCCGATCCGTTCGTGACGGCGACCATCAGCGATCCGTCGCCGAGTTCCACCATCCCGACCGGCCAATTCAGGCCCTCCGCAAACTCGGTGATCCGAAAATCGTTCGGATCGACCCCCGGTCCCTGGATCGCAAACGGGGCGGCTTCGACCCTCCCCAGCACCACGCTGCCGAGGATCAGGAAATAGCCCCCGAGTCCCATGCGTCCTCGTCTGAACATTCGTGCACTCCCCTCCGCATTTCGCTTCAAAAGAAACCGTCCTCGTTACCGCAGTCTAACGGCTTTGCCAGCGGAGTGCACGGAGGAAACCGTTTGGATTTGGCTTAGGCCAGATCCCGGTCTTCAAAGAGGGCCAGGGCCAACAGGATGGCAATCCCGCTGTAGGCCATGCAATAGACGAGCGACCAGCCGAGGTAGGCCAGCGGCACGGGACGCCCCGCAGCGACCGCCGCCTGGATATTGAAGTGGTCCAGCACCGGCAGGATCGTGGCAATGAATTGCCCCACGAACACGACGGGCGCGAACTCGATCGGCGACTGCACGATCAACGGCGTAATGTGGCCCAACACGTAGATCGAAAAGCAGATCACGAAATTCGCCAACATCGGCAACCGCGTCGAAATCGCGACGCTCAGTGAAATCAAAACCGTCGCCTCGAAAAAGGCCAAGACCAGTCCCGGAATCGTCAGCATGACTTCCAAGTTGGCGATCGTCCACTCCGGGGTCTCGCTGCCCATTTCCCGCGCGTCGTAGACCGGCTTGTAGGCGACAACAATCAGCAACGTGAGTCCCAACACGAGGAACATGAGGGCGACCGTCCAAAGAATGCCGGCCAGCTTGCCTAAGATGAATTGATGCCGCGAGACGGGCTTTGACAAGACCGTCAGCGCAGTCCGCCCTTCGATTTCTTCCGAGACCGAATTCGAGGCAGCCCACACGCCCTGAATGATGCCCAGGATCATCACCAACGTCAGGCCCGAGTCCTTCAGCATCTTGATGTCCTCGCCGAACGTGTTGTACGGCAGGTACATGAACAGGACGAGCAGGAAGATACCGAGGGCCAAGAGAATGCCGAAGAGGGGTTGCGCGATCTCCGACTTCGTGGTCACCAACGCAATCGCCGACAGCCGAGGAAAGCACCAGGCCTGCACGAAGTAGAGCAGGTAG
The DNA here is from genome assembly GCA_963826795.1 of uncultured Planctomycetales bacterium. Taxonomy (GTDB): domain Bacteria; phylum Planctomycetota; class Planctomycetia; order Pirellulales; family Pirellulaceae; genus CAWGYT01. Next base: position 17,791 of record CAWGYT010000031.1, read on the forward strand.
AATCCGATCGTCGCCAGCGCCGTGATGGGAATGGCAATGATCTCGGGATACGCCGGGCCGGTCGTCAAGACGATCTCCACCGTCGCCGCTCGATCGGCCAGGTTGGTGATGTAGAGATTTTCGACATATTGCCCGCCGAACAGACTTTGACTTTGAGTTCGCCGCGACCACTCGAAGGCCTGCGTGGGACCCACCTCCACCGCCGGACCGAACTGATCCTCCTCACGCTCGGCGTTGGCGACTTCCACCAGCTCGTCCGACCGCACCTCCAACCGTACCGCCTCGCTGCCGCGGACGTCGATTCGCACCGGTGCAAGACTTGCCTCCGCGGCAATTGTCTCGCGAATCGTGCGCTCACCCACCAGGGGCAAACGAGCCAGGGATTCCAACATCGCCAGCGGATCGTAAACGATGAACGATCCGGCAACCGCCAGCAGGCCGCCCAGCCCCGCAATCACGGTCGTCGGCAACAGGATGCTCTCGCTCAGCGCCAACGGCACCTGCAATGCCGCTTGACGACGCACCACGAACAACAGCCCCCAGATTGCGAGCAGCACCATCAGCCCCAGCAGAAACCCGCTGCCGATCAGCCAGAGGGTTGTGAGCCAGCTAACCAACCAATCCGCTGCGACCGCTGACAAAAGAAAGGACGTGTTCATATCCCGTCACTGGGTTGAAGGTTGCGGTGGAGCGAGATGCGGAATGGACCAAGACGAAGCAGGGATGGCAGACGGGGTCTAAGTTCTCGAGTGGCTGGATCCCCGTCGCCGCTTGATGGTAATCTAGTAGTCGCGCTCCGAGGGGCTCAACCGGGTCGGGTGAAAAGGCAATCGCGAGGGCGAATCGATCGATGTCCCCTAACGTTCTCCAGACACGTCAACTTGTGTACTTCTCCGGCCAGGTCCAGGGGGTCGGGTTCCGCTATACGGCCCAGCGGGTGGCGGCCGGGTTTCCGGTCGGTGGCTACGTGCGAAATCTGGCGGACGGACGCGTGGAACTGGTGGTCGAGGGCGATGCGGGGGAAGTTCACGCCTTCGTCCGCGAACTGAGTCAGGTGATGTCGAGCTACATCCGGCACGCCGACGTCCATACGCTGCCGCCGACCGGCGAGTTCACAGGGTTTGAAATTCGATTCGGCTAGTGCTTTGTCACAGCTTGATTTTCGCGCAATATCTCTTGACTGAAAGGGCGGGTTGCCTTAGCCTCCGCCCGCTATGAAGACTGTTTACCCATCCCTGAGTCTGGTTGCGGTCGTCCACCTGGGGCTGCCGCTGGCGCTACTGGGGCAAGCGTTGCCTGCCACGACCGCGCCACGTGTGGTGGTGCTTCAGAACGAAAGCGTGATTCAGGGCGAGGCGGAGCCGACCGAGGACGGATGGCTCGTCACAAACGGCCCGTGGCACCGCGTTCGCGTTCCGCAGCGGGACGTGGATTTTGTCGCTGCCGACCTGGCGGCGGCCTACCGAATCAAATTGCGGCGAATTTCGCCCCTTGCGTTTGACGAGCACCTGCGGCTGGCTCAATGGTGCTTGCGGCACGACCTGGACGGTAAAGCGGGCGATCGCCTGTTGCATCTGGTTCGACTCGATCCGCACCATCCCGCGGTGGCGGCGTTGGAAGCTCAATTGCGTCGCGCGCGAGCCCGGAAGTCGTGCGCGCGGGACTGGACCTCGCGACCGAGAGCGTGCCCTTGTCGGATGCGGCCGACCGCGAAGACGAGTTGCCGCCTTTGCCGCGCGACGCGGTGGGCGAATTCACACGTGCCATCCAGCCGCTGCTCTTGAATCGATGTGGCCAGACAACGTGTCACGGCAACGCGGCACGCAACACCTTTCAACTGTCGCGACTGGCGCCGGGCAAGATGACTCGCCGCGATCTGACCTTGCGAAATCTGCGGGCCGTGCTGGCCCAAATTGACGAGCACGACGCCGAGCGGAGTCCGCTTCTGCTGCAGGCCGTGTCGGTTCATGGTCCCGCTCAACGGTCATCCATCGAACCCCACGAAGTTCGTCAATACGAGCGTTTGGTTGGCTGGGTGAGAGAGGTGGCGCAGGCCGAGGGCGGATTGCCCTCCCACGGCGAGCCGTGGGGAGTTGAGCCGGCGCAGGTGAGCGATTCGGCCTTCCCTTCCGCATCCGATTCCGCCGCGGCGGGCCTCGCTTCGGACCCGGTGGACCCGCTGGATCCCGCCGAGTTTAACGCGCGTTTCGCGGCCGATACGCCGGCCGCCGAAATGCCCACGCCGACAACGCGCTGATCGGCCACGGCTTCGCGCGTCGCTATCCTTGCATTCACGCTCGGTTATGTTACCTTCTCGAGATTCAGGCAAGAGTGCCACGATCGAGAAGTCAACAGAACGGAGCAACAAACCATGTCAATGTTTATCGGTGAGGCCCTGGTCGGCGAAGGGAACGAGATTGCGCACATCGACCTGATCATCGGCAGCAAGGACGGTCCCGCGGGAATCGCGTTCGCCAACGCACTAGCGCGTCAAAGCGAAGGGCACTCGAATCTGTTGGCTGTGCTCGAGCCCAATCTGGCGGTGAAACCGTCGACGGTGATGATCACCAAGGTCACGATCAAGGGGGCTCGCCAAGCCGTCCAGATGTTCGGTCCCGCTCAGGCCGCCGTCGCTCAGGCCGTCGCTGACTCCGTCGCCAACGGTGTCATCCCCAAGGATAAGTGCGAAGAGTACGTCATCACGTGTGGCGTCTTCATCCATTGGGAAGCTCAGGACGATCAAAAGATCTACCAGTTCAACTACGAGGCCACGAAAGAGGCGATCGCGAGCGCCATGGCGGGCCGACCCTCCGTGGACGAGATGCTGGCCAAGAAGGACAGTGCGAATCATCCCTTCAAGGGCTTCTAGGGCATCGTCAAAGTGACGATTGGGATCGTCTCGGGATCGTCTCGGGAGGGCGAGGCTCCGGCCGAGCCGAACTCACGTTACGTCGCCGTCCTTCCTGACTTCCTTCCTTCCTAAATTCGTTCGTCTCGGCAGGAGTCTCGCCCTCCCGGTGTGCCTGCCTCGAAAACCAGGCTGCTAGTTCGCGTGATTCGATGATCAAACCTCGAATTCTGATCCAGCTGGATCCCGATCCGCACGCAAGTGTGTTTGATGCGGTGGTGGCGGTCGACGCGCACGTTGATCATCTTCTGCAGTATTCGGCGGTTCAGCCGGATCAGGTGCGGGGACTGGTTCACGGGGCGATGTTTACGCGGTCGCCGGCCGACTTGCAGCAGACGGCCATTTTCATCGGTGGGACGGACGTGCGGGCGGGCGAACGGCTGTTGGAATGCGTCAAGGAAACCTTCTTCGGTCCGCTCCGCGTATCCGTGATGCTGGACGCCAACGGGGCGAATACGACAGCTGCCGCGGCCGTGGTGGCGGCCGGTCGTCATTTGAGCCTGGAAGGCGCGGAGGCATTGATCTTGGCGGGGACGGGCCCGGTGGGACAGCGTGCCGCGCGGCTGCTGGTCCAGCAGGGAACGCGGGTCCGCCTGGCGTCACGCCAGCTCGCACGGGCGGCCGCGGTGTGCGACGAGCTTGCCCCACGCGCGGCGGAGAGGGGACAGTTGACGCCTTGCCAGACCGATTCGCCGGCGGCGACGGCTAAGGCCCTGGACGGGGTGCAGGTCGTCATCGCGGCGGGCGCCGCGGGAGTTCAGTTGCTGACCGCCGCGGCTTGGGGGCAGAGCTCCGAGCTGCGGGTGATGATCGACCTGAATGCCGTTCCTCCGGCGGGAATCGAGGGCGTTGCGGCGACGGATAACGCACGTCACCAGGACCATGTCGTCTGTTACGGCGCGATTGGGGTCGGCGGCACGAAGATGAAGATCCATCGTGCCGCGTTGGAACGTTTGTACAGCGAGAACCGATGTGTCCTGGACGCCGAAGAGATTTATGCTCTCGGCAAGGATCTTGAATGTTGACGTGCGGCGTCAGCGTCCGAAGCCGACGAAGAAGCTGAAGTTCTGCACCCGGTCGGTTTCTTCCTTGGCCACCGGAACCGCAAAGTCGACGGCGATCGGTGCCGGACCCATCGCGGGAATGGCAATCCGCAGACCCGCCCCGAACGACACGCGGAAGTCGTCCTTGTTGAACTTGAGTTCCTCCTCGATGGTCCCGTAGTCGCAGAAGACGACGCCCTTGAGCATGTCGTCGGCGGTAATGGGGAACATGTACTCGACGGATCCCAAGAGGCTCAACTCGCCACCGACATACACCCCTTGCACCTGCGGACTGGCACTCCGGAAGCGAAAACCACGCAGCGTCGAATAGCCGCCCGCGAAGAAGTTTTCGTAGAGCGGGGTGTCGGGCCCGGACAAGCCGACGGACAATGACGTGCCCAGCACGTGCCGGCCCGATTCGTCGGGGCGTTCGCTCAGCAGGAAGTACTTGCGGTAGTCGATTTTGCCCTGCGGGTACTCGTAGGTGCCGAAGAACTGCTCAAACGACAGCTCCAGGAAATGGCCTTCGGTGGCCGCGAAGGGCGAGTCTCGAGTGTCGTGTGTCAAGCCAATGCGACCGCTATAGAGCGCGCTATTTCCCAGCACGTCATCCAGTTCGGCGACGCCCAGGACCCGCGGGTCGTAAACTTTGACGTTTTCGAATCGCATGCCGCCTGTCAGCGAGAGGTCGGGCGTCAGCCGGTAACCCAGTCCGATGCGTCCACCCAGACGTTGTTCGTTCCAATCATAGTATTGACGATCGTAAAGGTAGCCGCTCAGGTTCAAGCTGATGTTCGTGTCAAACAGATAAGGCTCGGTGAAATTCACCAGATAGCGTTGCAGCCGGTTGCCCGGAATCGCCTCGATCCGCAAGCGTTGCCCGCCGCCCCGCCAGGCCGTGCCATTCAGAATGTCGTCGACGCTGCGCGGAAAACGCTTCCAGTCAAAGTTGTATTCGTCGACCACGATCTGGGCGGTCAGTCCGGCATCGGAGTTGACGCCGACGCCAAACATGAAGCGGCCCGTCTGTTGCTCGCGGACGTTCACGATCAGGTCGGCCAGTCGACCGGTGAACGGTTGGGGGCCCGGCATGTCGGTCGGACCCGGGTGAAACTCGGCCGTGGGCGTGGCGGGATTCAGGGCGGGATTCGCGTAGCCGATTGTCCCTGGCAGCGTCCCCGGTGGGCCGTAGGGCGGCGCTCCGTCGTAGGCCGGGTTGCCGTCGAAGGCCGCCGGACCGTAACCCGGTGAGCCCGGATAGGGCGAGTCGTAGGGCGTCCCGAACTGGGCCGGGACGACGTTCGCGTCACGTGCTGGGCTCGTGGCACTAGGATTCGATCGCGGCACGCCCGAGACGGGCATGGGGCCGCGTGGGTAGTCGACGCTCGGAGTCGACTCACGACCCGACTCGGGCTGTTGGCCTCGCACGATCGTCCCCGCGGAAGTACCCTGGGGCGGTTGCGTCGCACCCGTCGGCAATGCTCCCTGGGGCGTCGTTGCGGGCAACGCGACCTCCGTCCGCCGCACGGGCGGCGCGGTGAGTTCGGCACCGCGCACGACGGGCTGCTGCTGACGGCTCGGCAATAAGGGGCCTGCGTGCGCGGCGAGACTTGGGCGACGCGCGGGCCTGTCCAGCTCACGCAACCGCTCAGCCCCAGACACAGCAGTGTCAGCAAGCAGACGGGATAGGTTCGTGATGGCGTCGTCAACGTGGCTTCCTTGCACGAATTAAGCGAAATCGGGTCAACGGGGGCTGAACGGCGGCTTGGACGTTGATTCGTCGGCGTATCGCGGGCCCTCGTCGCTGTATTCGGGCGGGCGGATCGCGATCGTCGGAACCGCTCCTCGCGTTGGATCGCTCAGGAATAGCTGCGAAGCGCGCAATCGACGTTCACTGGCACGGATCTCGTTGATGTCGATAATGTCTCCGCTGACCAACGAGAGGCGGTTGATCACGACGTTCCGTTTGGTATGGGGGTTTTCGCCCTCGATATTCACGATGATCTTGCCGACCCGATACTGTTCACCTTCTTCCACATCGTAAACCAGGTCGATCATGCCTGGCTCCTCCAGAAAGCGAGGATCGGCCTGGATGTCCGCGTGGACGTAGCCCTGGCCCCCGTACGTATCTCGCAGTACCGTCAGGTCGCGATTCATTCGTCGCGCGTCGAAATAGTCGCCCGAATCGAGTTCCAGGCGTTCCATGAGCGATTCGGTGGTGAAGGTTGAATTGCCGGCCAGCGAGACCTGGCGGATCCGATAGCGAGGGCCCTCATCGATGACGAACCGGACGGTAAGCCATTTTCCCGACTCGCTGAAGATCAGTTCTCGCCCGATGCGGGCCTTAAAGAACCCCAGGCTGCGATAGTAGTTCGTCAACCGTTCCACGTCCGCATCGACCTGCTCTTTATCAACTTGACCCTTAAACATCCACATAATGCCGGGTTTGGACTGAATTTGCGTCCGCAGCCGAGAATCCGAGGCGATGGTGTTGCCCACGAAATCGGTGCGAAAGATCCGCTGCTGTTGTCCTTCATAGATTGAGAACACGACGCCCTCGTCCTCCGGCTCGATCCCCTCTTGGATCTCGACTTGTGCTTCGCTGAATCCTTTCTTGAGGTACATCTCCTGCAGCTTGCGTCGAGCCTCCTCGACGCGATAACGCTGCAACGGATCACCGACTTTCAGTTCCGCTTCTTTGGCCAGCGTCTTGACCTTGATCCGTTTGTTGCCCACGAATCGAAGGTGTCGAATCAGCGGCAGTTCGAAGACCTGAAACGTCACCTCCACGCCACCCTCCACGGCGGTCCGATAGGTGCGCACGTTGCGAAACATGCCGGTGGTCGATAGGCGGCGAACGTCGGCTCGAACCACTTCCGGATCGAAGTCTCGGCCCACCCGCGTCTGTAAATGACTTCGAATCTTGGCCTCGTCGATCACTTCGTTGCCCATGATCTTGACCGCAACGACGGCTTCGCCGCGTTCCCGCTTTTCAAAGACCGGTGGGCGATACTCCGGGCGTTCCTCCGCGCGGGGACCGGGGCCGGCCCCGCCCTGACCGAGCCCGGATCCGCCGAATTGTCCACGTGCGGTCGCTGGACCGACGGAGAGAAACAGCAAGATCGCCAGGCCGAAACGCATCGGGTTCGCTGGTGGCATGCGACGCTCTAAGAAGATGGTGTGTATCATGCTTGGGAGTACGACATCCCCGGGTGTCGGCTCGAAGGTCGATTCCACGAGGGAAACGGTCATTCGCGGGTTGGTCGCCAACCGAAACGCCGGCCCACGTGGCCCGGCTGTTTGGCTGGGTCGCGTACTGATACTGAATCAGCCAATTTGCAACAAGGTGAGTTAAGAATATTCCTGGTGAAAAACTGGCTGGCCGGCGTCGCGGCCGAGCTTGCGCGAGGCCCGAAAAGCGTTCGCGGCCCGCGAAACGTGCGTTAAAATTCAGGCTTTTGGCGAGGCGACGGCAGTGATAGCAAATCAAACAAAGATGCTCGTTTCCATCGGCTGCTTCGCCTGCGTGCTCGGCGCGGCGGATCGCCGCGTGTTGGCCGACGAGCCGGCGGTGCGGTTCGAGGCCGAAATCCGCGACTTCGAGCGATACGATGCGGAGCACCCCTGGCCCGCCGGCGGGATCTTGTTCGTCGGCAGCTCGACGATTCGCAGGTGGGATCTGGCCCAAAGCTTTCCGGATCTGCCCACACTCAATCGCGGTTTCGGCGGATCGCAGCTGAGCGATGTGTTGCATTATTTTGATCGGATCGTTGTCCCCTACCGACCGCGCGTCGTGGTGCTCTACGAGGGCGACAACGACCTCGCCGCCGGGGAGACCGCCGAGCAGGTCGTGGCCGAACTGCGGCAGTTCGTGACTCGCCTGCGCGAAACGCTGCCCGGCACGCGACTGATCGTGGTGTCGATCAAGCCCAGCCTGGCGCTGGGCTCGGTGGCCGGAAATGCAGCGTGCCAACGCGGGCTTTGCTGCCTGCTGCCGCGAGCAACCCGACTGCGAGTTCGTGGATGTCGGCCCGGTGATGCTCGACGGCGACGCGCCGCCACGCGCGGAGCTGTTTGCCGAGGACGGATTGCATTTGAGCGCAGCCGGCTACCAACGCTGGTCCGATCTGCTCCGCCCGTTACTCGTCGAATCCCCGGCGAGCTCACCCTGAACGGGACGGCCGCAGATCGGCGCCAACCGTTTCGCCGCGCGGCGAGCTAACCAGCGATTCGAGCGGGACGAACGGCGTCTGCTTGATGCCGCTGAACGAACGCTGCGGGCAATCCCCGCAAGCACCGCGTCCCGTCCCACGCGTCAGTCGCCACGCTTGTCGGACCACGTACATGGCCGAGGCGAGGACGCAGGTGACCACCATCAGGGTTTGCCAGTGAGCTGCAAGCACGATCGATTGTCTCGGCGCGGTTCAGGTTGTGGGCGACGCGTTTCGGCTCACCATCCCAGCCAGGCCCCCAGCTGGTATGTCAGCAAGGCTGCCAGGTAGGCGAGCGCCGTCATGTAGGCGAATGAAAAAATGGGCCATCTCCAGCTGTTTGTCTCGCGACGCATAATGGCCAGCGTCGAGACGCATTGAGCGCAGAGGGCAAAGAACACCATGATCGAGAGGGCCACCGGAACACTAAAGACGGGCCGATCCTGGTCGTCCCAGCGGGCCGATCGGAGTCGATCTCGCAGCGCCTGCGAGCCATCGTCCTCTCCCAGGTTATAGATCACGCCCAATGTGCCGACGACCACTTCTCGCGCCGGGAACGAGGCGATCACCGCACAGCCAATTCGCCAATCCCAGCCCAGCGGACGAACGGCCGGCTCGATCCAGTGGCCAAGTCGACCGAGGTAACTCTGGCGGATATAGGCCCCCGCGATCTGATGGTCCAGGTCGTCCAATTCACGGCGCCAGGCCTCGATCTCGGCGGTCGACGTCCCAGCGCCGGCTTCGTCCAGGGTGGCCTGCAATTCCAACCGCCGCGCCTGGAAGGGGCCCTCGACTCGCTCGGAATTGCGAGGGAAATAGCCGGCTGCCCAGACCAGAATCGAGACGGCAAAGATCAGTGTCCCGGCGCGACGCACAAAGGACCAGCCCCGTTCGAACATCCGAAATAATACGATCCGCACTTCGGGTGTCTTGTAACTGGGTAGCTCCATCACAAACGGCGGCGTTTCGCCGGGCAAGATCGTGCGTTTCAAGAGCAATGCGACCGCCATGGCCGTCACCACGCCCAAGGCGTACAGACCAGTCATTGTGAGCTCCTGGAGCCCAAACGACCAGCTCCAGCGACCGCTGCCGAGTTGAAACATCGCACGGTGGGGGATGAAGGCGGCGATCAACAGGATGTAGACTGGCAATCGGGCGCTGCAGGTCATCAGCGGCGCGATCAGGATCGTCACCAGCCGGTCGCGCCGATTCTCAATCACGCGAGTTGCCATGATCCCCGGAACCGCGCAGGCAAACGACGAGAGCAAGGGAATGAAGGATTTTCCGCTCAGGCCGATCCGAGACATCAAGCGGTCCATCAGGAACGCGGCACGCGCCATGTAGCCGCAGTCTTCCAGCAACGCGATGAAGAAAAAGAGAATGGAAATCTGGGGCAAAAAGATCAAGACGCTGCCGACGCCGCCGACGACCCCATTGACCAACATCGATTGCAGCGGGCCGTCGGGCACCGAGGTGACGATTTGTTCGCTCAGCAGGCCGAAGAGGGTCTCGATGCCGTCCATGAACCAGACCGCGCCTTGGAATACGGCCTGAAAAATCAAGATCATCAACAGCACGAAGATCAGCGGTCCGTATAGCCAATGAGTCAGGACGCGATCGAGTCGGTCGCTCGTGGTTTTGCGTCCTTCGGAGGTATGCGTGATGACCCCCTCGGTGACGCGCGCCACCCACTGATAGCGTGCGATGGTTTCGATTGCCGCCAGTGACTGGCCGTCGGCGGTGAGACGAGCCCGGGCGGCTTGAGCGGCGGCCCGCAGTCGGTCATCCAGGCCCGCGATGTTGCCGGTTTGCAGATAACCGGTGTCCAGGATCAGCCGTTCCAATAAGTACCGGGCGACCGGCTCGCCCTCGCCCTCGGCCGCCAATCGCTCCAACGCATCCACTTCGGCCTGTAAGTCGTCCGGCAGCGGGCTGATTCGCCGGGGCGGCGTCGCTTGTTCCAACACCGAGGCCAATTCCTGCTTCAGCTGGAGCACGCCTCGTTTGCGATTCGCTTGAACCGCGATCACCGGGACCCCGAGTTGGGCCTGTAGCCGCGCCGCGTCCAGACGGATGCCACGTTCCTCGGCCACGTCCGTCATATTCAACGCAATCACCGTCGGGCGCTGCAATTCCAGGATTTGGCTGACAAGGTAAAGATTGCGCGGCAGATTGCTGGCGTCGACGATGCACACGATGGCGTCCGGAGCTGGGACGTCAGGTTGACGCCCCAACAAGACGTCGACCGCGACCATTTCGTCCGGTGAATGCGGTGCCAGGCTGTAGGTTCCCGGCAAGTCGACCACGTCGTAGGCAACTCCGCCGAGCGACGTTCTCCCGATTTTCTTTTCGACGGTCACTCCCGGATAATTGCCCGTTCGCTGGCGCAGCCCAACGAACGCCGAAAACAGCGTGGATTTTCCCGTGTTGGGGTTGCCCAGCAGGGCGACCGTAATCGGGCGACGCGAGGTAGAAAGGGTCATGGTTGCCGCATCGCCCTCGCGCGACGCCATGAACGGCCCCGCGGCGATTCTTCGGCGGTAATTCCCCACCAGTTGACCATTGGCCGCCTCGCATCGACTTGTGGGGACTGACACCTTTTTCTTAACGGGATACGTACACCGGGAGGGCGAGGCGCCCGCCGAGCCGAACTTGCGTTCTGCGCCGTCCTCCATACGGCTTAGCAGGAGCTTCGCCCTCCCGAGCCGATCCCAACTTCTTTACGTTGACAACGCGCTCGCCAGCCGCCCTACCTAGACCAAGCTGACGTGCACCCGTGACGCTTCGGTCCGACGCAGACTCAGGCGGTACCCGCGGAGATCGAATTCAAGCGGATCCCCTAGCGGAGCCTTCGCCACGAAATGCACTTCACAACCGGGCGTGAGGCCCATTTCCAGCAGGCGAAGCGTGATCGTGTCACTGCCGGTCACCGTTTCCACTCGCGCGGTCTGACCCGCTCCGATTTCCGCCAACGTCATCATGCGGGGCTCTCCGTCCGCACTAGAATCTGCGTCATGTCGCAATTTCGAAAGCACAGCCGGCTATTGTCAAGCTGCACGATACAAGGACTTCCCTGGCGGACCATCTGCACGCGAGCTCCCGTGCGGAATCCAAGCTCCCCGAGTCGCTTGGAGTGCTCCGAGACGCCACCGACATTGAAGACTTCCGCGTTTTGTCCAGCTGACAGCAGCGTCAAGGGAATGATGTCACGCACGTGGATTCGATGCTCCGTGAGAGGAAGCTGAGACTCAGGGCCGCCCGCCCGGGGAGGCCTGTCCAATCAACGCCCTTCGTTTGCTTCGCCCGTCATTTGGTAATGATACTCGATCTCAATTGGCGTGATCCCATCATAGAAATTGGCCGAGCCGGCTGCAAGTAGATCCGCGTCGAAACACGTCAATTTTCCAGAGAGCCGCGCGACGCGGTTTCGGAGGGAGCAGGCGCGGGATCGTCCGCGGGTCGGGAGGGCGGGGGAATCAGCACATGCAGGCCGCGCCAGACGACTGGGCCCGTCCCCTGATATCCCGGGAGCTCGGATTCCGGGTCGAGCAAGATGGAGCCGACCACAAGGAGTTGCTGGCCGACGTCGTAGGGGCTGCGCGGATCGAGCGAGGGTGGGACCTGGCTAATCACCCGCAAAACGTGGTCGGGTTTGCCGAGCAGTCGGACGTGCGTCGCGTAATAGACACCTGCTGGTTCAATGCGTGTGACGTCACCGGCGATCGCGATCCCGTCGCTCACCCGCGAGGAGAACGAAATCCAGCTGGCGGCCGTCCGACCGACGAGTTTCCGAAGCGGGTCGTCCGCAGCCAGCCGTTGCAACAGGGCGTCGGTCGCGTTCATTCGCAGCCCCAGTTGCGGATCGTCCAAGTCGACATAACAGACGATTTGAGCGACGTCGCAGAGTCGTTCATACATCAACCGGGCGGCGTCCAGCCGATTCTCGCGCGGCATGTCACGCTGCTCGTCGATCCGTGCCAGCGCCGAAAGTGTCTTGGCCAACGCGTGTTGCAGGTCGGCTCCTGAGTAAAGGGGTGTGTGGTGGGCCGGACGCGCGACGGGCAGCCCTGTCGAATCGGGCTCGGCCAAGCCCTCGGCCGGCCCGAAACTTGGCTCGGCCGGCCCGGGAGTTTGCTCGGGCGGTGCTGGCACCGAGAGTTGCTCATCGGCCAAGACATCTTGATCCGTCAATGAATCCGCGTGCGGCGAATCCGCGTGCGGCGCAATGCCGCTGGAAGACGGCCGCGGAACTTGCGTCGAAGCCGTGACGGGAGGCCTTTCCCTTTCCTTTTCCTTTTCCTTTTCCTTTTCGCTCGGCGCGGAGTCGGCCTGGCCTGCCACATCGGTGGGAGCCCTATCCGGAGTCGCCGAAGGGAAGACGGCCGATTCGAGCAAACGGGTCGCCAGGTGGTCGACCTCCGTTTCTGTCAACGGAGCCGGGCGGTCTGGGCTGAGGACGGGATCGCCGACGGACCGGGGCCGGGTTCTTGACACCGGATCCCAGTCGGGCGACTGCCGATCCACCTGGGGACTCAGCCTGCCGCGTGGCGCCTGCAGCTCACCCGGCAGCACGAACTGGAGCCAGTCGGGCAGGTGAGGGGCGAGTCGCAGCGGGTCGCGTCGGAGGGAACCGGGCAGCCACCAGAGGATCAGCTGGGCCAGCATCAGTCCGGCGATCCCTCCCGCGACAATCTTGCCGAATTCGCGGAGTGGTCGTCGCCGCGCGGCACCCGTTCTGGGGCGAGGTGAAGGAGCGGAGAACGGACTGGGAACGTCGATCTGGACTTCGTCGGCTCCGGCTGGCGGCTGCCCCACGTCAATCCGGGGCAATGGCGACGCGGGCAACTCGAGATCGGGGCCAGTCGAGGACGGATTCGGGTCGTCCGCGATCGGCGCGTCCAACTGCCAGTCATCGCCCTCCGCCGAATCGACCGGACGGTCGGTCTCGCCCGTCGTCGCCGTCGGGGCAGTCTCGCCCGTCGTCCCCGTCGCGGACCGCGGCGTTTCAGGCATCGAGCCGAAGGTCGATTCCCAGGCGGCTGGTACGGGGATCAACGGCAGAGCGGGTGACCAGTTGAGTCGCTCGGCGGTAAATTGCGTCCCGCAGTGGGGGCACTTCACCCGCCATGCCGACGAGTCAGCGGCGGGCTGGACCCAGCCGTCGCATTCCGGGCATTGGCCAAGTACGCTCATGAACCACCGCCGGGCGTCGAGGAAAGAAACAGCCGAGCACGGTCTTTATTGTAATTCCCTCGGTCGAGAAAGGGGAGCAACCGTGAGTCCGCGCCGGGCCACGTCGGCTGCTCGTCGACATAACCGATCCAATCGCGGCCGGTGGTGGGTTGGCGGCTGAGCGGGCCGACGTCGCGGAACGCGATCCACAGAGCCGGTCGCTTAGAATGCAATGCCGGTCCGCAGCATCAGCGTGCTGGACAGCGTCGTTCGCTCCGCCGGAACCAGCACATAGTACAGTTCGCGGTCGAAGACATAGCCGAGCTCAAGAAAGCTATGGCAGCGGTTGAGGTTCTGCGACTCGATCCCCACGAAAACGCGAATGTCGTTGATGTCGACCCGATCTGCGGCACCGATGTCGGGATTGACCTCCCGTTCATACGTCCAGGCGCCACCGCCGTACTCCCCGCCAAGGTACCACCACACTTGCTGATTGTTGATCGTGTTGAGATAGCACGATAACCTCGGTGCAGGGAAATAGATGTCCCAGCGAGTTTGGGGGTTGGGCTGCCAGAGAATCCCGCCTGCGGGCAGAATCTTGATATTGTTCCGATCGAGGTACGTTACGCCCAGCTTCAGCGAGGTGGTCGGTGACAGGCGGATCACCCCCAGCCCCGTGCCCATAAAACGCCAACTATTCGTGGTCACCGAACTGAAGTCGCTGTAGACACCCGTACGGAAGTCGATGTCCGCGCCAAACGCCGGCCCGAATTGAGGCGCCCAGTCGAAATCGACGTACGCGGCGTACAGCGCCGGAGGCATCGTGGCGACCGAAGGCGGGCTGGGCCCAGTCAACAAGTCAAACGCAAAGCCCGGCTTCACTCGCAAGGGGCCCGCCCCGCCCATAAAGTTCGGACAATACAGTGACGTGCTGATATCGAACTCGTTGATCTGCATGTTGTTTCCGGTCCCGCCTGGAAGCCACGCATACGTGAACCCCGTGTCCTGAAACAATCGCTGTAAAGGCAGTCCCGTGCTTCCGGGGGGCGCGGTTGCGGGCGTCCCCGGCGCGGCATAGGGCGCCGCATACGGCGAAGCCCCGGTCGGCGCTCCGCTGTAGGGCGGTGGTCCGTAGGGTGCAGCGCCGTAGGGTGCAGCGCCGTAGGGAGCAGCGCCGTAAGGAGCCACTCCGGGAGGTGGTGGATACGCGGGAGCCCCGTAGGGAGTCGGGGCGGAGATGCCGGGTGCCGGCCACGTAGGCGGGGCGGCGCCGGTCGGAGGGGCGGCGTAGCCGGGGGTCGTTGGCGCTGGAAAACCCAGCGACGGCGGTGGTGTCGTGGGCATGGCATAGGGGTCGAATGGCTGGATTCCAGGGCTCAGTCCTGCCCCTGCACCCGGAGCCGTCGGCGGAATCATGCCCGCGCCCGTGCTGCCGATCGGCGCCCCGTAGTTCGGCGGGACTTGGACCTGTTGACCGAAACCCGACACGCCGATCAGGCTCGCCGTCAGCAGGGCCATCAGCCGTCGGCAGATGCGTTTTTCAATTGACAACACGCGAGCCTCGAATGCTCAGGGCACGTTGGATACGAAGCCGACCCGTGATCCGGCCGGGCCCGGGATCCGGCCGGGGAAGTGGAATACCAATCGGGGCCCGCCCGGTCAAGCTGACTTGGGCCGATTCGTGCCCGCTTCTCTACGCTGCTCAGGTAGCCGCCCGAGAGACGGCCCGCGCACGCGCCTCCCACGACGGCACGTCGATCGGCCCGTCCGCAGATTCCCAAAAACGAACGGAACGGGCTTGACTGTCAAATATTATTTCTCTAAAAGCCTCCCACTTGTCTCCGGACTCGCGTCCGCCGGTTCGTTTCCCATTTGCTTGAGCAGTCAAAACATCATGATCAAATGCTCGCCATCACGTTTCGCTGCATGGGCAGCGGTTACCGTTATGTTCTGGAGCTGGGATTCGGAGGTGATCCGGGCCCAAGAGATCGCTCGCCAGCCCACCGCTGCCTCGAGTCGGCTCGTGACGGTGGGGCGTTTGATCCGCGCTGGAAAAGCTCGTAACGGCACGCCTCGATTTGCCCTGTTGGGTGACGATGGATCGATCACGGCCTATGTCGTGCCCTCGGCGGGTTTGAGCCTGGGCGGGTATGTGAGTGAAAACGTTGCCGTGACGGCGCGACGCGTCTCTCGCGGGAACGACGGGATGGCCTATTTGTTGGCGCAACAAGTCTCGCCAGTTCCCGGTAACGGCACTTCCCTTGACAGCGCAACGGCCGTTGCGGCGCCAAGTTCTCCGTCTCAGCCGGCTCCGTCTCAGCCGGACTCACAACCTTTGAACGAGCCGCGAATTCTGCCGGACGTTGCGGACGATGCCTCGGTGCGTGAAGCGACCGGGACGGGTGCTCGTGCCGTGGGCGGGAAAGCGCCCGAGGCGGACGACCTGGAGGCCCTTTTTTGGGGTGACGAGCCGGAGAGCGGGTCAGGCGTTGTGCCAGCGGGCTACCAAGTCAGCGACGAGCTGATGCCCGTTCCAATGGAGTCGATTCCGGCCGACGGGGCCGAAATGCCGCTGGATGAATACTACGCGGATTTCGAGATGGCGCCGTCGGCAGAAGGGTGTGGTCGCCCGGGGTGTGATTCCTGTTCGAACTCGGGCGTCTGCAGCAGCAGCTGTTGCCCATGTGGCCCGAGTGGCAGATTTTGGTTACGGGCGGAGTATCTCGCCTGGTGGGCGACCGGAATGTCGGTACCGGCGCTGGTCACGACCAGCCCGGGGACTCCTCCGGCGGACACTGCGGGCGTCTTGGGAACAAGCGGGACGAACGTGATCTACGGCAACGGCGACCTGTTGGATGGCGCTCGCAACGGCGGTCGATTTCGCTTTGGCGGCTGGATCGATCCCTGTCAGTGGCGTGGCTTTGAGCTCGACTATTTCTACCTCGAGGGCAAGACCGAGCCTTATTCGCAAACCTCGGACGGGGCACCCATTCTGGCGCGGCCTTTCTTCAACACGCAGCTCAATTCGCAGGATTCGGAGCTGGTGGCGTACCCCGGAATTGTGAGCGGTACGGTGGCGGTCGACGCGACGTCGAAATTTCGAGCCTTCTCACCGCGATATCGCCGCAATCTCCGATGCCAAAACTTCCTGCCGGATCCGGCCTGCGGGTGTGGGGCGTGCAATGCGTGTGGGGATACGTACTGTCTTCCGATGGGTGGCGCTCGAGTGGATTTCACGCTGGGCTACCGCTACATGAAACTGGAGGACGGCTTGAGCATTTCGGAGAACCTCACCTCGGCCGCGACCGACGTCCCCGCCAGCTTCGCCTTGGTGGACAACTTTCAAACGCAGAATGAATTCAACGGTGTCGAATTGGGACTGGTTTGGGAAACGTATCGCGGTCCCTGGTCGCTGGAATTCCTCTCGCGCTTCGCGCTGGGCAACAATCGACGGACGATCGCGATCCAGGGAAGTACCACCTCAGCCGTCCAAGGGGCGACCTTCACCGACGTCGGTGGGCTGTTGGCGTTGCCCAGCAACATCGGCGTTTACCAGGACGATGAGTTTGTGGTCGTTCCTGAACTTGGCCTCAATCTCGGCTATCAGATTGCGCCGAGCATGCGGTTCTTAGTCGGTTACACCTTCATTTACTGGGGCAACACGGCGCGGCCGGGCGAGCAGATCGACCTGAATGTCAACCCTGATCTTCTGCCGCCGGCGATCGACACGACCGGTCTCAACGCTCCGGCGTTCGTCTTGAACGATTCCGGTTACTGGCTGCAAGGTTTGAACGTCGGATTGGATTGGCGCTGGTAATTGGATTGGCGCTGGTAATTGGATTGGCGCTGGTAATTGGATTGGCGCTGGTAAGCAGCCCACGATGCACGTGCGCTTGGTCGACGATGTCGAGTGCATCGTCGAGTTGGCGACGTCGTGAAGTTGACGGTTATCCACCGAACGTGTGTTCTATCGAGCCTTTGGTCCCAAGGTGGTTAACTTTGCTTCCACTCCCGAGACCGATCTGACGATCACGAAGTCCGATGGCCGCGCCACCGCGGTTCCGGGCGAGACGCTGAACGACATCGCGACGGTGACGAATGTCGGGCCCAGCGACGTGTCGGGTGCGATCATTACCGACAATCTCCCGCCGCAGCTTCTGGCGGCGACCTACACGATCACCGTGACCAACGACGGCCCGAGCGACGTGGCAGGCGCCTCAATCGTTGACGCGGTTTCCGATTCGGTCAACAACGCGGCGTATGTGAGGAGTGCGTCGGGCGGGGCCACGGGCATCACGAGCGGATCGGGCAGCATCAACGACCTGCTCAATTTTCCGGTTGGCAGTCGAGTGAACTACACGTTGACCGGCACGGTTTCGGGCGCGGCCTCCGACAGCTTGACGAAATAGCAACGGCGTGTTTGATTCGGGCGAACCCCGATTTCCGACGTCGCCATCTCCTTAAGCGGTAGCGACGGCTTGGGGGAGACGGTCAGTCGTGACGTGACGACCGCTGCGTCGGGTATGTATCAAGTTCTGGACCTTCCCACGGGGACTTATAACGTCCGGGAGACTCAGCCGGTGCTGTTCGGACAGGGCAGCGAAACGGTCGGGACCGGATCGGCGACGAACGTGGTGGCAATCGACAACGTGTTTGCCAACATCGGACTCGGCCCCACTCAAAATGCCGTGGCTTCCAACTTCGGCGAGCAGCGTCCCACGCTGTCACAGCGTGATCTGTTGGCACAGAGGGCAGTTTCCGCTAACGGCGACCGCGACACGCCGCGAGGGGCTTGACCCGGCGGCTTAAGGAGCGAAGTCGTCTACCCCACGCGCCGGCGAATGGTTCTCCTGGGTGTCGACTTCCCCCTCTTTAGTTCTGCCGAACCTTGCTTCTGGGTTCGCGTCTAAGAAACTAGCTTGTTTTTTCGAGAGATTCTGTAACGATTGGGTTGGCGTGTCGCGTTACACGCAGCGCGACGGACTAGTTACTCGCGAACGCGTTTGTCTCTGGCATTCAGGCGCGGCGAGGGAATCTAGGTAGAAAGGAGGTGTTCTTTGAATTATTTCTGTAGTAGCCAGCGAGGTGGTCTCGCCTGAGTCGGCCGGCGGGCTGCCTCAGGCAGCCACTTGCTCAAGTGGCTTGACTTAGTCCGCTTGACTCATGGGAGCTTGGTCTCGATCTTCGGGGCCAAGCTCTTTTTTTTGCCCCCTTAGCAGAATCTATGGGTGAACCCTGTAGTTGCATAAAGGATTCTTTGCGAGTGTGAGTTGGACTGAGAAAACCAGGGGTCTTCGAACTTGCCATCGCTTGTTGCTGGATCTCACATCCGGTGAGATCCAGGCGCACCGGGAGGGCGAGGCTCCTGCCGAGCCGCAGGAGCGGAAGACGCTGTCAAAGAAGGCTCAGCAGGAGCTTCGCCCTCCCGAAGGCTTGGCCACAAAGCAGTTTTTCTGCAACGCTGGGGTGAATTCTGGCTCGAGTAGGGCTCCGCGGCACCAGAGGAACCGGGCAAACAAGTTCACATTATTCTCGAAGTGACCGACGACGGCACGCCACCACTCATTGGCTATCAACGCGTCGTCTGCAATATCAAAGGCAATTGAGATGACAATCGAAGATGTACGACAAGTCGTTTTCGCATCGATTGCCTTCCTGTGCTTCTCCAGTCTCGCGTACTCGCAACAAGTCGCCTTGCCGACGGCTGAAACGTCACCCGCAGCCACCGCCGATTTCGTCGTTGCCGCCGATGGCAGCGGTGACTTTCTGAGAGTTCAGGATGCAATCGAAGCCGCGCCTGCAAACAGCTCAACACGCGCCGTGATTTTCCTCAAGCCCGGCATCTACAAAGAAACACTTCGCGTGCCATCGAGCAGGAAGAACTTGTCGCTGATTGGCGAATCGTAAGAAACCACAATCCTAACTTTCGACGACTATGCAGGGAAAATGTCCGACTACGCCAGTACGCGAATTTTGGCCGATGACTGTTCTGCTCGCAATCTGACGTTCCAGAACACTATCGACAGTCGTTCCAGTATCGATGGCGGCCAGGCTGCTGCGTTGCGAGTCGATGGCAATCGAGCAGCGTTCATTCAGTGTCGAATCATGGGTTTTCAGGACACGTACCACACTGGTCGCAACAAGCGGTCGTATCACAAACAGTGCATCATCGAAGGCACAACCGATTTCATTTACGGAGATGGAATTGCGTTGTTTGAAGACTGCACGATCGTCAATTGCCACAATTCTCATATCACCGCACATAGCCAGAAACTCAAGGACGGTAAACACGTCTACCGAATCGGTTACGTCTTTCAGAACTGCGTCATCAAGAAGCATCCCGACGAAGACGTATCTAAAGCGCCGCTGGAATGTCGAAAGGCAAGTACCGCGGTGCGCCCTTTAACGATGGTGACTTCTATAAATGGATGGAAGCGGTCTCTGCGCTACAGGCAACCGAGCCTGCCCCCAAATTGGGATGCGCGTCTGGACAAAAATCATCGCGATCATTGGGAAGGCACAGCGAGCGGACGGTTACATCCATACTCCCGTGCTGATCGCCAAGCGCAACGGCGACAAGACGGTCATGCCATTCGGCGATCGATTCAACTTTGAGATGTACAACATGGGCCACCTGATGACGGCCGCTTGTGTGCATCATGAAGTCACGGGAAAAGACAGTTTACTGACTATCGCTCGGAAAGCAGCCGACTTTCTTGACGACGCTTATCGCAATCCGAAGCTCGAACAGGCGGGACATGCGATCTGCCCGTCGCACGACATGGGCCTGCTTGATCTGTATCGAGGACAAGGATCTGGTCTCGCATTCTCGACGATTCATCACCACTTCCAACGATAGCCTGTCGTAGTCAGGATCCCGGCGATGAAAACTCCCGAAGAAAGACGTTATCACGCTGACTGCACCCCTAAGGAGCAAGTAGAATGGTCACGAAGAAGAGCGACGATCTCGATGGTTCCTCGGCGATAGGCTTTAAACGCCGTAGAGAAATGCTTCTGTAAACGCTAACTCACAAATGGCTTTCGAGCATCAAAAGTTGAACGACGACAAAGACGAACCCCAAAGAAATCGTGCGTGGTTTCACTTGCGACGGCGGACAGTTGTCCTGTTACTGTTAGGCATCGCATTGGGCGGATGGTTCGTGCGCTTGATGATACAAGCGGACAACAACCCCTTCGACGATTCATTGACCTGGATGGTATTGTGTTTGCTAGCGGCATGGGCAAATGTGTATGGCTACTGCATGCGATACAGCCGGTGCCCATCATGCGGTAAGTATGCGCTGGGCGAAGAAGGAATTTATTTCATCAACTTTTTGAAACGGATATTTTCTCTTTCCGGAGAACCCGGCCACTGGGACCTCTGTCGGAACTGTGGATATCAGGAGTGGCAGGAAGGAGGCCCCGTTGACTGACGACCCTCGAAAACGCGGACTCCGGCGGGGCCAACGGCCTGATATTCGATGGCCAGCGGCGATTGCTCGCAGCTGAGCAAAATACCCAATACCCGGCAGTTGACTCGCAAACACGGCGACAGTGTCGAAATCCTTGCGGACTCGTGGGATGACAAACGCTTAAACAGTCCGAATGACGTAGCACTTGATTCGCTTGGCGGCACTAACTTTACCCAAAAGGAATCGACGAACACCTTTGGGAAAGTCCACCCTCATTCCTGCTAACACTGAGGTCGTCCGGAGTGGACGTCCGGAATAGGGAATGATTCGGAACGGCTGAAAGCTCTTGACAATCAGTCATAAGTGAAGGGAAACGTTCATGAGAGTCGCAAGACACACCAGTTCTCAAGCGATGTTCCGAAAGAGCAGCGGTCCGCTGTTGGGTGTATATACGTCGAAACCGACGTCGCGATTCCGTTTTCAGAAGCCTCGTCAGGATGCACCGTCATGGCTTTGGCTGCGGTGCTAAAGTCGGATTGGAATAGGTCGCATTGTCACACAAATGTGTCGCAGTCAGGCAAGCCGCTAAAAGTATCGACAGCATCGACTAGGACTAGGTTGAACCAAGGAACCCTTGGCGGTTGATGGAATCGGTTTGCGGGGGAGGAATCAAGCCGTGAGTCGCAAGTCTCGCAAACGTAGAAAGAGAAACAAGAAATTGCGACGGCTGGCCACGATTGACGCGGACACCCGCAAGCTTCGTCGTCGTTGGAATCTCCTACCAAGGCCGACGCGAACAACGACCAGCGAATTCGAGCCTTCTTTTCCGCCGTCACGTTCGCCATCGGATTCGGGCTCCTAGTTCTGCGCCAGGTCACGCTCAGCGGTATCGAATCGGCGCGGAACTGGGAGCCGAAGCCCTGCGTTATTGAGCAAGCTGAGTTCGTGCGCGACGACGACACCGGAGAGCGAATCCTTAATATGCTGTTCAGCTACGAATACGAAGGCCAGCGTTATACGTCCGACCGAATCGATATGCTGCCGGGACGCATGGGAGACGATAGAGATTGGGAAGCTGCCTTGAAGGACCGCCACCCCGTTGGTTCCGAGTCGATTTGCTACGTTGATCCCGCGGATCCAGGGCACGCAGTACTTGATCGCGAGCACGGCGGATCGGGTGCCGGAAACTTGCTCCTTTTGGCCTTTCCGTTCCTGGCGATTGGCGCCGCGTTGGGCTACAGCTGTTGGCACGACTGGACGAAGCCACAAGCTGTTGGCGAACTATCAGAGGTGGCGTTGTCCCCGCCGCCCCGGCGTGTATCGCTTGTTACCGCCATGGCTTTTTTGCTGTCGCTGCCGTCGTCGATACAGGTCGCCTGGGCCTTTCTAGTGGGTTTTACGTTCTGGTTTTCGATGATGGACGGCCCCGAATGGATCGCAGATATGTCGGCTGGCGAAGGCCAGGTCGTAGAGGCAGTGATCGTAAGTGTGTCGCCGATGGACCAATACACTTTCGGTGAGCAGGTCTACGAGTGCCAAATGCGGTACCAAGTCGGCAACCGCACGTACTCGATTGCGAGCTACGAACTGGGCCAACAGCACACTGTCGACGACTCCGTGGAAGTCGTTCATTACCCAGCCCGCCCCGACGCCAGTCATCTCAAGGGAGTGCGGCGGAGATCCACGCCAAGCTGGGTCGTGTGGATCCCGCTTGGAGTGATGCTGGTGCTTGCGTTTGGAATCGTTGCTCACTATTGGTTCAACCTTTGCTCTATTCAGTTGTTACGTATCGGTCAACTGGCTGCTGCCACACGAGACAGTCAACGCGTTGTTCCGAGCTTCGAGGTCAATGGTGTCAGTTACTTCATCGATCAACGTTCGCCAAGTGGAACCAAGAATCAGGCACGATGGTGCTTTACGATCCTCGTCGTCCGTCGCGCACATTGGCCTCAGCTCTACGCAGTTGTCGGTGATCAGCGGACGCGGGACATGGTCTGCCGTCACCAAGGACGTCATCGTGCCTTGCCTGTGTCTGGCTGCGGTGATCTGGCTGTGCGGTTGGGCTCGCGTCGGCTGAGCAAGACGACTTAACCTCGTGCAATTGGGCAGCTCCCCGAACTGCACGAGCACATCAACCTCCTTCAGTTTGCTGCGAGCGGAACGGACAATCGCGATGCTTGCCGCAGCGTCAATTGAGCCGACGTCTGACGAGAAACAGCCCAAGCAAGAGTAACCCCACGCTATCTGGCTCGGGAACACTCGCCAAGTCAGCCTCGCCGAAGTTAGAAGACAGTAGCAGGAAGTCCGCGAAATCCACTATGCGATCCCCGGTGAAGTCACCGTCATTCCATCCCTTTGTGTGTGTGCCATCGGGTTCGAAGTTTACGGAGACCACAAACCCAGACGACCACAAACCCAGACGGTCTACAATGCACAAACCCAGACGGTCTACAATTCCCGCTGGCGACGTCGGGTGGTGTAAATGGAAACGCAGTCCCCTCGTGTCCCGCGTGAGTTTCGCGCGAAGGGTGGACAGAGGCGTGGCGGGCGCGGACGGGAGTTGGAATGTAGACCGTCTGGGTTT